>NZ_CP134870.1:0-2335000 GCF_047497105.1 Hyphomicrobium sp. DY-1
ATGAAAGTCGGATTCATCGGGCTCGGTCATATGGGCTCGGCCATCGCCGCGAACCTGCTCAAGGCGGGATACGACGTCACCGTCTACAATCGCACGCGGGCGAAAGCCGAAGCGCTTGCGTCGCAGGGCGCCAAGGTCGCAAGCACGCCGGGCGAAGCAGCGACGGGTGATGCCGTCTTCACGATGCTGGCGGACGACACCGCCGTTGCGAGCGTTGTTTTCGACGACGGCGGCATTCTCGCGAGCATGAACCGCAAGGCCGTTCATATCTCGCTCAGCACCATCAGTACGGCCCTTTCGAAGGGGCTGGCGGAGGCGCATGCGAAGGCCGGGCAGCGCTACGTCGCAGCGCCCGTGCTCGGCCGTCCTGATGCGGCAGCGGCGGCGAAGATCTTTATCGTTGCGGCGGGCGCGGCTGACGCTGTGAAAGCCGTAACGCCTTTGTTTGATGTTATCGGACAACGAACATTCGTCGTCTCGGAGCAGGCCGACGCCGCCAACGTCGTCAAGCTCAGCTGTAATTTTCTTATCGCGACCGTGATTGAATCGCTCGGCGAGACGTTGGCGCTCACAAGCAAGGCCGGCATCGACAAACACAACTTTCTCGACATCCTCACCTCGACGCTGTTCGGCGCGCCGATCTACAAGACTTACGGCAATCTAATTGCGGACGAAAAATTCAAGCCTGCTGGGTTTGCAGCGCCCCTCGGACTGAAAGATGTTCGGCTGGCGCTGGCCGCCGGCGAGGAACTGCGAGTACCGTTGCCCATCGCCAGTCTCCTGCGCGACCGCTTTCTAACGCTTCTTGCAAATGGCGGCGATGATCTCGACTGGTCGGCCGTCGGCCGCCTCGCGGCGAAAGATGCAGGCATCGCCTGAGTTCCCTCACCTTTGCGCATGTCTCCCGCGCCGTTTCGAGCTTACACTGAAGGTCGCAAAACGATAGCATCGTCAGCATAGGCTGGAACCGAACGGTATCCGTGCCTATTTCGAAATTTCGAATGCGTTGTCGAATTTCGGAGCCGGACATGAGCACGTCGATCGCAACGTCGCACACGGCGACGCCACACAAGGGTCTACCGCCTGGTCCGAAAGGTACCTGGATCGGCGGCAACCTCTCGCAGATCGGGCCGCGACGCGTCGACTTCTTTCTAATGCTGGCGCAGACGTATGGTCCGATTGCCAGCTTCCGCGCCGGACGATGGCGGCTTTTTCTCGTTAGCGATCCCGAACTCATCCAGCAGGTGCTGGTGACGGACGCACGTTCCTACATCAAGCATTTCGGCGCGCGGACGTTCAAGCCAGTCCTCGGCAACGGCCTCGTTACAAGCGAGGGCGATTTCTGGCTGACGCAACGCCGCCTGTTGCAACCCGCTTTCCTCAAAACACAGGTGCTGTCCTATGCTCCGGTCATGGCGGAATTGACAGAAGCGATGCTCGCGAAGTGGGTGCCAGGAACATCTGTTGACATCGCATTCGAGTTCAGCGCACTGACGAGCGCCATCGCACTGAAGACGCTATTCGGCCTCGACGATCACGGCGATCGCGTGCGCGTTGATGAAAGCCTGCGGCTGACGTTCGAGCTTCTGACGCATCGTCTCGACTCGTTGTTTCAAGTGCCGCTCGTTTTTCCGACGCCGGCCAATTTGCGCCTCAAGCGGGCGATCGCAGACGTCAACGCAGTGATTGACGGTTTCATTGCACAGAAGCAGGCGGCGCCTCCCGGCAACGATCTGCTGTCCACGATGATTGCAGCACAGCGCGAAGACGGCACGCAAATGACGGCGCAACAGCTGCGCGACGAAGCGATGACGCTCTATCTCGCGGGCCATGAAACGACGGCACTCACCTTGACGTGGAGCTGGTATCTGCTGTCGCAACATCCCGACGTCGAACAGAAGCTCGTCGCCGAATGGCAGCGTGTTCTCGGCGGACGCGCGGCGCGTGCGAGCGATCTATCGGCGCTGACGTATACGGCAGCTGTCATCAACGAGGCGATGCGGCTTTATCCCCCCGTCTATGTCATCGGGCGCGAGGCGACGACAGACCTCGAACTTGGCGGTTATCGCGTCAAGAAAGGCTACACGATTTTGATGAGCCAGTGGGTCAACCATCGCGACCCGAAGTATTTTCCAGAGCCCGAGCGCTTTCTTCCCGAGCGATGGCTCGATGGCCTCGCATCGCGTCTGCCGAAGTTCGCCTACTATCCGTTCGGCGGCGGCCAGCGGCTTTGCATTGGCGTGCACTTCGCATTGATGGAAGCGGCCATCGTGCTCGCGACCGTGGGGCAACAATTCAAGTTCACGCTCGCCCCCGACGCGGTGATCGACATCATGCCTCAAATCACGATGCCACCGAAATACGGCATGCCCGCCACGCTAACGCGTCGTTGATTTTTGGCGTTCCTACGAGGCCGTCACGAGGTCCTCGTCCGGTCGTCGCCAGAATGCAAATCTGCGCTTGCGTACGGGCTCGCCAGCGGTTGCAAGCGAGCTAATTAAATCGGCGGCGCCGCGAACCACACGGCGGTTGTTCCAGTATCCGGTGTGAGCATGATAAGCGACCATCGGTTGCGACAGATAACCGAGCGCGCGAAGAAGCATGCCTTCCGATGCAACCTCAATATCGTCAAGCAGCGGCTCGTTGGCATAAGCTTCGTTGAGCGGCTTCAGCGGATAGCCGAGCAGATCGTTGCGACTATAGAAGTTGAGCCATCGCGTGCGCGCTCGCATATCGGCGTCGAGATCCCTACCGGGAAAAGCTGGCGGTGTGTTCGGATCGCGGGACGTCGTGATCGGCAGAATGCGGCTCGGTCCAAACGTGAACGTGAAGAGCGGCATGTTCGAACCCATCATCACCAAGCCTGCCAGCGTGTCGAGGCGGCGAAAGGACGAGCCGTTCTTCAAGTAATCGGCGAATTCTCGGATATCGTCGCCCTCTTGTGCGAGGCGCGCATCGTCCCAGTTCTTGATCGTATTTACGTCCCAGATGAACGAAGAGACGATATGGCAGCCGAGCGAATGGCCGATGAAAATCAGCGGCCGGTTCGGCTGGCCGTCGCCGTCGAGCGTTTCGAGAACGGCGCGAATGTCGGACTGAATTTCGTAGTAGCAGGAATTGCGGAAGCTCTTCGTTTTCTGATAGGCGGCTGCGTCACCGAGACCCTGGACGACCAAACTGCGATACGGCGTTACGGGGAAAAGGCGGCTCTTTGCCACCTCATCGAGATATTCTTTCTGGCGTTGGCGCACGCGCTCCGCCCAGAAGACCGACCGAAACGTCGCGACGTCGCGGACGCGCTTGGGCAGGCAGGCCTCGATTGCGGACTGCATGCCTGCGTGATAACCCGGCGCAAACGTATGAATACCGTGCACGAACACGATCGCGACTGGCTGCGCCATGCTCCTCCCCCGCATTCTTCAATGTATAAATAGACTTCGTTCCAACTGCTATCGTTCGGGCTTGCGGCGTTTGCATGGCGTGCGTGCAACGCTGCGCCGTTTCGCACGTTGGCCGTTCTATGACGTTTTAATCCGAAGCCACATCAGGACCGCATGACATGGATGCAAAAATCGCCGCGATTACGGGAGGCGGACAAGGCATCGGACGTGGCATCGCGTATGCTTTCGCGGCGGCGGGCTATGCTGTTTCCATCGCCGATCCGGCCGCGGACGCAGGCGAAGAGGCCGTCGAATACATCAGCAAGCTCGGCGGGCGCGCGCTATACGAGCGCGCAGACACGTCGCGCGAGGAAGACGTGAACCGCTGGATCGCACGGACCATCAAAACGTTCGGCTGTCCGGAGGTGCTCGTTAACAACGCCGGGATCAATGCCAATCAGCCATTCCTCGAATTGCGGATCGAGGATTTCGATCATGTGCAGGCGGTCAACGTCCGTGGTGCGGTGCTCTGCACGCAAGCCGTCGCGCGTGAACTCGTCAAGGCAAAGCGGGGCGGTGCAATCATCAATATCGCCTCGACGCGCGCCTTCATGTCGGAGGCTAACACCGAAGCCTACACGGCATCAAAAGGCGCGATCATCGCATTGACGCACGGCATGGCGATCAGCCTCGGCGGCTATGGCATTCGCGTCAACGCGATCAGCCCCGGCTGGATCGAAACCGGCGACTGGCAATATTCAGGACGCGCAAAAATCCCGCATCATTCGGATACCGACAAAGCGCAGCATCCTGTCGGCCGCGTCGGCGTACCGGATGACATTGCCAAGGCATGTCTGTTTCTCGCAAACGATGCGGGCTTCATGACCGGGCAAAACATCATCATCGACGGCGGCATGAGCGTGAAGATGATTTATGTCTAGCTTGCGGTCGTCGCGCTGACGCAATCGCGGCTTATGCCGCTCGGCGCTCAATTGGCTCAAGGATATATCCCCGTGACAAGCGCAATCATCGAGAACGTCTCGGATACGGCATTCTGGGTCGCTCACTATCGCGGCATAGAAAGCAAGCGCGCGGATGCTCTCTTTCATGATCCCCTCGCGGCAGTGCTGGCAGGAGATCGCGGGCGGACCATCGCTGAAGCCATGCCGCGCCCTTTCCTGACGGAATGGGTCATTGCTGTACGCACTCGCATCATCGACGAGTTCATTCATGGTGCGGTCGACAACGGCGTCGATACGGTTTTGAACCTCGGGGCGGGCCTAGATACGCGCCCTTATCGGATGGATCTGCCGCCGACGCTGAATTGGATCGAAGCCGATTATCCGGCGATGATCGACTACAAGAAAAGCTTGCTCGCGCAAGAAAAGCCGCGCTTCGGTCTGTCACGCGTGACATGCGATCTCGCGAACGATGCGGAACGCAAGTCCGTGCTCTCAGAGGTCAATGCGAAATCTCGGAAACTCTTGGTCCTGACCGAGGGCGTCGTTCCATATCTGACAATGGATGCTGCCGGAGCTCTGGCCGATGATCTCCATGCGCTCGATCATGCGGCCTACTGGATCGTCGATTATCTTTCGCCTCAGCTTCTCAAGTTCCGCGAGGGCATGATGTCGGGCAAAATGCAGAACGCGCCGTTTTTATTCCGCCCCACCGACTGGTTTGGTTTCTTCGACCAACATGGTTGGCACCGTAAGGAAATTCGTTATTTCGGCGAGGAAGGCGATCGGCTGGGTCGCAAAATCCGGATGCCCTTCCTTGCAATTGTCGCCACCGTCGCGCGTGCGCTGTTTTCATCCGCGGAACGACAGAACTTCAAGAACGCGGCTGGCTACGCTCTGATGGTGCCGAAGTGAATTGGAACCAGCCCCCAACGCTTCCGAGCGCCGGGGGCTGCCAACGGTGACAGAAAACTATACACCGCGTCGCAACACACCGGCCACAAGGCCGATGATCACGAACACGACGGCCACCATCAGCAAGAGATGCGCGCCAGACATCGCCGTTCCGGCTACGCCGCCGAAGCCGAGAAACGCCGCAATAAGCGCGACGACCAAGAAGACGATCGCGTAATAAATCAGGCTGCCACCCATTGTGGTCCTCCATGCTCAAATGTCTGCAAAGCGAACGCACGCCGGCGTTTTTAAGTTCCTTTTTGCTTAGGCCCGGCTTTTGATTGCGCCCGGCGACACGGGTTCCGCGAGCCGGCCGCCCTCGCCTGTCATCCCAGCAAACGCAAAGCGGAGAGCACGGCCCCAGCGCGGCCATGCTCCCAGTTTCGCCGCCAATGCGGGGCCGGAATAACAGAGCCGTTCACGGCTCGCCCTCAGCGATGTCGTTCGACATTTTTGCCCCGTTCGTTAAAGATTAACGCCGGGGACGCGGCCGGGCGGCAAAGATGGCTTGGCCAGCCTAACACTCGGAGCTAGCCTAAGAGTTATCGTGAACGTCTTAATTGGCCCGTCGATTGCCATGCCTGTCGTTCTATCCATCATCGGCCAAAAAGGCGGCGTGGGAAAAAGCACGCTGGCGCGAGCGATTGCGGTCGTCGCGACGCAAGGCAATCTACGGGTCAAGCTGCTCGATCTCGATATCGGGCAACAGACATCCGTGCGCTGGTCGACGACGCGCGCAACGAGCCGTACGCTTCGGACCATCGACGCGCAGGCTTTTTCGTCGGTCGCCGATGCGCTGAAGGATACGTCGGACGCCGATCTTGTCGTCATCGATACACCCGGCCATCTCTCACCCGAGACATTCGAAATTGCGCGCGCGTCGGATCTTATCGTCCTGCCGACAGGCACGAGTTCGGACGATCTCCATCCAACAACGCTGCTGCTCTATGAACTGGAGCAGAGGGGGCTATCGAAAGATCGGCTGTGTGTTGCCCTTTGCCGGATCCTGGACGCAAAAGAAGAACGCTGGGCGCGGCATTACCTTGAAACGACCGGCTATAAGCCGCTCATTGGCTCGCTACCAGAGCGCCTCGGTTATCGGCGTGCGCACAATCGCGGCCGGGCGATCACTGAAACCTCGGAAGCCTCGCTCAATGAACGCGCCAATGAATTGATGGCCAGTGTGCTGAGGAAAATTCTTCAGCACGTTCGTTCCGCCAACGGCGTTTATTCGGCGCATTGATAATATCATTCAAAACGGCGCGAGCATAAGGCGACGCCGCCCTCCAGCTGCGGTTCATGTTCTTTACAAATCTACAAGCTGCGTCCGCGCGGGAAACCATTACCTCTCGATCCCGTTTGAAGACCGTCCTATCGACAAACGAGAGGTAAGTCTCATGAAATTCGTCACAACCTCTGCACTGCTTGGCGCCGGCATGCTTGCTCTAACCGCGACCACGGCTTCGGCGGCAATTGTCTGCAACAGGGAGGGCGATTGCTGGCACGTGCGCGGGCACTACAAGTACGAACCGGGCCTGCATTTGCGCGTGTTCCCCGATTCATGGAAGTGGGGCGACCACGATCACTATCGTTGGCGCGAGCATGAAGGCCGCGGCTACTGGCGCGGCGGCGTGTGGATTAATCTCTAATTAGTTTTGTGCCCGGCGACACGCGTTCCGCGCGCCGGCCGCCGGGCACATTGCTTGATGCTTCGTTCTTTGCAGAATTTTTGAAACGCCAGACGACACGCGTTGCGCGCGCCGGGCATTTTTGTTTCGCCGCTTCCGACTATGTTGCGCACAGACAACCGGAAGCGGCGGAACCATCACAACGGAATGTTGTCGTGCTTCTTCCAGGGATTTTCGAGCGTCTTGTTGCGCAGCATGTTGAGCGCGCGGCAAAGGCGCTTGCGCGTCGCTGAGGGCGTGATGACCTCGTCGATGTAGCCACGCTCGGCGGCGACAAACGGATTGGCGAAGCGTTTCTTGTATTCGTCGATGCGGGCCTGAATCTTCGCCGGGTCCGACAATTCGGAGCGGTAAAGAATTTCGGCAGCACCCTTCGCGCCCATGACGGCGATTTCGGCGGTCGGCCACGCATAGTTGACGTCACCGCGGATGTGCTTCGAACTCATGACGTCGTAAGCGCCGCCGTAGGCCTTGCGCGTGATGACCGTGACTTTCGGCACCGTGGCTTCCGCATAGGCAAACAGCAGTTTCGCGCCGTGCTTGATGAGCCCGCCGTATTCCTGCGCGGTGCCCGGCAGGAAGCCCGGAACATCAACGAACGTCACCAGCGGAATATCGAAACAATCGCAGAAGCGAACGAAGCGCGCGGCTTTGCGCGACGCATCGCTATCGAGCACGCCCGCCAGTACCATCGGCTGGTTGGCAATGATGCCGACGGTCGAGCCTTCCATGCGCGCGAAGCCGGTCACGATGTTCTTCGCAAACGCTTCCTGGATTTCGAAGAAGTCAGCCTCGTCCACGACCTTTAGGATCAGCTCCTTGATGTCGTAGGGCTTGTTCGGATTGTCGGGGATTAGCGTGTCGAGCGAATGGTCGATGCGATCGGGGCTGTCGTGCGTCGGGATGAGCGGCACGCCCGCCTGGTTGCTCGACGGCAGGAAGTCCATCAGGCGACGCATCTGCAGCAGCGCCTCGAGATCGTTCTCGTAGGCCTTGTCGGCGATAGAGGACTTCGTGGTGTGGACCTTGGCGCCGCCCAACTCTTCTGCGGTCACGGTTTCGTTCGTCACGGTCTTCACGACGTCGGGGCCGGTCACGAACATGTAGCTCGTGTCCTTCACCATGAAGATGAAGTCGGTCATAGCGGGCGAATAAACGTCGCCACCCGCGCACGGCCCCATGATCACGGAAATCTGCGGGATGACACCCGAGGCCAAGACGTTGCGCTGAAACACTTCGCCGTAGCCGCCCAGCGCGTCGACGCCTTCCTGGATGCGTGCGCCGCCGGCATCGAAAACGCCGATGATCGGGGCGCGGTTTTTCAGCGCCATATCCTGGATCTTGGTGATCTTCTTGGCGTGTGTCTCGGACAGCGAACCGCCCATCACCGTGAAGTCTTTCGCGAAGACGTAGACGACGCGGCCGTTGATCGTGCCCCAGCCAGTGACGACGCCGTCGCCCGGCACCTTCGTCTTTTCCATGCCGAAGTCGGTGCAGCGGTGCTCGACGTACATGTCGAATTCTTCAAACGAGCCATCGTCCATCAGAAGTTCGATGCGCTCGCGGGCGGTCAGTTTGCCCTTGGCATGCTGCGCGTCAATCCGGGCGCGGCCGCCGCCGAGACGGGCATTGTCGCGGCGCTTCTCAAGCTCATCGATAATGTCTTTCATGGAACCCCTTGCCTGGCTCGGGCCGAATGTGCCGAAAGGGCTCTCTAGCATGGCTCCGATGCAGCGCAAACGATGAGTTGTCGCGATGCCAGAGCCAAGCCCCGTACCTAGGCAAAGGCCCGGAAACTCAGGCGCTTTTTGCGGCGGGCTCGGCTGCCGGCGCGGCCAGCCGGGCGGACAAATCAGCCGCCTTGACCTCGACAAAGCCGGCGCCGCGAACTGGCTCAATCAGAACGGGATGATTTTGGGCTGCGGCCCAGGGCAGCGTCGTTGCGATGAAATTCGCGATCGGCTCAACGATGACGCGCTTGCCGGCGATCTTTTTCATGTGGGCTTCGGCGTCAGGCCGGTGCGAAAAAACGTGCAGCTTGTCGGCCGAGCGCGGCTTCTGCGTGCCGGGCGTCAGCATCGGGCCCTCGGCATTGCCGACAAGGTAAATTTCGCGCTTCTCACGGGCGGCGGCGGCATAAAGCGGGATCGCCTCGGTCTTGAGGCGGATCAGAAGATCGCGCGGGTCGATCTCGGCTTCGATCGGATCGGAAACCCAGTCGGTGCCGACGAAACCCTTGGCGGTCGCGATGCCAGGCAGAATATCAGTTGCAAATACTTCCAGAGAGATATCCTGCAACTCGCGGTTTCCCGCCAGTGCCTCGGCCCAGCGCCCTGCCTCGATCGGGCTCGACCAGAAAAGCTGAACCGTTCGCCCTGCGACCTTCTGCGAGGGCACGGAAGCGTTTTCCTCATCGGCAAGCGTGAGCACACGCCCTTCGGCCACCGCCCGGCGCACGAAGCGGTCGCGTTGCGCTAGCTCTGGAATGCGCGGCGCGTTGAGCATTGGTCACCGACCCCGAATCATTCCTGCAAGTGTTCTTGAAACGCGACGCGAGGACAAGGAGGTCTCGGGTAAAGATAATCCTTCGTGTTAAATTCGGTTCTTTCTTCTGTGTTTTCGATGCGACGTCTGCGCCTCAATTGTCCATGGCTTCGACATTTGCCAGCACTCGACGCAACAGGCCCATCAGCGTCTCGACCTCTTGCGCGGTTAGCCCCTCCATCGCTTCCTTGTTGCCTTGAAGGAGAATCTCGCGCCCCTGAGGCAGCTTCGCCAAAGCTTTTTCGGTAAGCGAAATCATGCTGCTGCGGCGATCGGTCAGATCCGGTTCCCGGTGCACAAGGCCATCGCGTTCCATGCGATTGATAAGCTGCGCCATGCTCGGCTGCTCAACTTTTACCAAACGCGCCAGTTCGATTTGCGACATTCGATTGCCGTCTTTGAGAGCGCTAAGCACGGGCAGATGCGCGGAGGCAAAGCCCAGCGCGCGGAGACGCGTGTCGCCGACCCGCGCCAAGCCGCGCGCAATTCGACTGAAATAATGACCGGGCGTCTCCATCGGCTTCCACTTACCGCTTGCCATTACATAGGGTCCTATGTTTATAACATAGGACCCTATGTAATCGGAGGCGGCGGAAATGGCAATCGGTTCACGGATCGCAATTATTGGCGGCGGCCCCGGCGGATTGATGCTCGCCCGTCTACTGGAACTCCGCGGGGTGATTGCGACAGTGTTTGAACGCGACGCTCACGCCGGCGAGCGTCCGCAAGGCGGCTCTCTCGACCTTCATGCCGAGTCCGGCCAGCGCGCCATGCGTTGCGCCGGGTTAGAGGCGGAATTTCGTGCTGCAGCCCGACCGGAAGACCAGGGCGATCGTTTGTACGACGAACACGGAACGCTCCTGTTCGACTACGACGGTGTTGGCGACGACCGGCCCGAAATCGACCGCACAGAACTTCGCCGCATCCTGCTCGGCTCCCTTTCCACAACGGAGATGCGTTGGGGCTGCAGGATCACGGGTGTCCGCCCCACAGAGAATGGCGGTTACGATGTGATAAGCGACGGAATCAGCGAACACTTCGACATCGTCGTCGGCGCCGATGGCGCTTGGTCTCGCGTCCGTCCCCTGCTCTCCGACGCCACGCCCGATTACGAGGGCGTCACCTTTATCGAACTCGGCTTCGATGCGAGCCGCCACCCGTCCGTCGATACCCTTGTTGGGAGGGGCAAAATGTTTGCGGTCGGCAACAACCGCGCGCTGATCGCCCAGCGCAACGGTCACGGGCATATCCGCGGCTACGCCGGTATTCGCATCACGGAAGCTGAGGCTCAGAACTTGGCAAAAAGATCGACCGCCGAGATGCGCGCAATCGTCCGGGAGACGTTCGACGGTTGGGCTCCGATGTTGACCCGGTTGATCGAAGACGGACAGATCATCGGCGTCCGCCAGTTGTATGCGCTGCCGGTTGGCCACCATTGGGCAAGCAGACTTGGGCTCACAATGCTGGGCGATGCCGCGCACTTGATGTCTCCGTTCGCGGGCGAAGGCGTGAATCTCGCGCTCGCCGATGCCGTCGATCTTGCGGATGCGCTGACAGCGGAAAACGGCTGGTCGGCCGTTGCGCGTTATGAAGCGGAGATGGTCGCGCGGGCGACGCCGGCCGCGGAAGAAGCATCAACCGGCTTGAACGGTGTTTTTTCGTCGACCGGCATTTCTGATGTCCTGGCGCATTTTAAGGAACGCATTGAGGCACGTATCCCAGCGCATTAGGTCCAGTACATTGGCCGGGACGATGCAGAAATCTGGGGGCGGGCACCTAAAAGGCGACCTTGATTTGCCCCGTCCGTGCCCATAGCATAACGCTTCCCAACAACTTGGAGTGGCTTGGACGCACATCCGTCGGCCGCGAACATCGTGACCGAAGCCCTCATCGTTCTGGCCCTTGTTCTTCTCAACGGCCTTTTTGCGCTTTCCGAACTTGCGATTGTTTCGGCACGCCGGCCGCGATTGAAAGCCATGGCGGCATCGGGCCGTTCCGGCGCGAACAGCGCGCTGGCACTCTCGGCGCAGCCCGGCCGCTTCCTGTCGGCCGTCCAGATCGGCATCACACTGATCGGCACGATCAACGGCGCCTATTCGGGCGAGACGTTCGGCGAGGACGCTTCCCTCTATCTGCAAAGCCTCGGCTTCAGCCGACAGATTGCCGACCCGGCCGGCTTCGGTATCGTCGTCGCGGTCATCACGTATCTTTCGGTCATTATCGGCGAATTGGTGCCGAAGACGCTGGCGCTGCGCAACGCCGAGGCGATCGCCTGTTTCGTTGCACCGATCATGACGGGTTTTGCGAAGATCGCGGCGCCCATCGTCTGGCTTCTCGATACCTCGACGAACCTCGTGTTCCGTCTTCTCGGACTGTCGCAGGAAAGCGAGAGCAAGGTCACAGATGAAGAGATCAAGACGCTTATCGCGGAAGCCGAGACGGCGGGCGTACTGGAGACGGGCGAAGGCGAATTGATTTCGGGCGTGATGCGTCTGGCAGATCGCGCCGTCGTCGGCATCATGACGCCGCGCACCGACGTCGTCTGGATCGACATCACTGCGTCGGACGAAGCGATCAAGGAACGGCTGATCTCTACGCCGCATTCGCGTCTGCCTGTCGGTGAAGGCTCGACCGACAAGCTGATCGGCGTGGTGCAAACGCGCGAGCTGCTGTCGAACCTCCTCTCGGGCAACAACTTCGATCTGAAGTCCTTCGTTCGCAAGGCGCCGATGATCCCCGAGACAGCGGCGGCACTCGACGTGCTGTCGGTGCTGCGAGACGCGGAAGTGCCGATGGCGCTCATCCACGACGAATACGGCGACTTCGAAGGCCTCGTCACGCCCGCCGATATTCTCGAAGCGATTGCGGGCGTTTTCAAATCCGATGCCGAGGGCCTTGAGCCCTATGCGGTCGAGCGCGACGACGGGTCGTGGCTGTTTTCCGGCGGCATGCCGGTCGACGAAATGGCCGACAAGATCGGCATCGTGCTGCCGGAGAACCGCTCCTATGAAACGGTCGCCGGATTCGTGCTTGCCGGATTGCAGCATTTGCCGAAGACGGGCGAGCACGTCGATATCAGCGGCTGGCGGTTCGAGGTCGTCGATCTCGATGCGCGCCGTATCGACAAGGTGCTCGCAAGCCGTCTGGTGCCGTTGCGGCGCAGACTTCCTACGTAGCTTTTCTGCACAAAGTCAGAAACCGCACGGCAGCGTCGAACTCGGCCCGGCGGCCACGGCGGCGTGCGAGGGCTTCGGAATCCTCACCCCAAAGCGAGATCTGATAATCTTCATCAACGTGCGCGGCTTTCCAGGCGGCGTCGGGGCTCAGCCACTCGCGGTCGATGGCGAGCGCAATCAGCGCAGAGCCGGTCAGCGTCGTAATGACGTGCAGGCCCGATAGCCGCATAGCGTTGTGCGGCTCCAATGCTTGCTCATAAGCGACGATCGCAGCGGTTGGCTGGGCGACGTGCACAATTCCGAATACGACGCGAAATTCGGCGTTGAGCGTCTCGTTCGCCCACGCGACGATCGGATCCCAATGCTCGGCCTGCAATTCGACGAGTTTTTCTGGTGTCGCTGCGCGATAGCAGATGAGATCGGTTCCGGCATAAGCGGCGATATCATCGGCAACGGCATCAAGCGTATCGGCGACGGCATCGATGGCCGTGTTGGCGAAACGCGTCAACGGCATATGCGCAGGGTTGATATGCTCGGCCTGGGCGCGCCATTCCTCGGCGATGGCTTCCGCGAGTTCGTGCGTCGGCAAGGCGAGCGCACGCTTCTTCGGCGTTTTGATCGGGCGACCATCGAGCAGGACGCTAAAAGGTGCCGTGTCGCTGACACTCACCTCCTTGTAGAAGCGGCGCGGCAGTGGTTTGGCGAGGCTATCGCTCAGGACTTTGCCCGGCCCCCCGGATGGCCGCGGCGCCGCAGGCCCAGCGCCGGATTTGCCTTTTCCGTTCTCGTCGTTCATGCGGCGCTGCTTTCAAGTGCGAGGACATCGTCGATGGCTTTGGGCAGATCTTCGAAACGTTCGACGATAATATGAGCGCCGGCGTTGTTTAGTTCCGCCACCGTGTGATAGCCCCAAGCGACGCCAATTGCCGCCACGCCAGCCGTCCGTGCCATCGCCATATCATACGTCGTGTCGCCGATCATGACCGTAATTTCGGGCGTTGCGTCGGTTTCCAGAATGGCACGCTGAAGCATCGAGGGATGCGGCTTGGACGGATGATCGTCGGCAGTCTGGATGGTTGCGAAACTTCCGTGCCAGCCTTCGCGATCGAACAGGCGGTCGATGCCGCGACGGGACTTGCCCGTCGCGATGCCGAGAAGGTGGTCGTCACGCGCGGCAAGATTGGCGATCGTTTCCTTGGCTTGCGGAAACAGGATCTCGGTTTCGGCCGGATCGTGCTTCAGCTCCCGGAACGCCATCTTGTAGCGTTCGGCGAGCGCAGCGCGCGTCGCCTTGTCAACATCGGGGGCCAGCACTGCAAACGCCTCAGGGAGCGAAAGCCCGACGACCGAGAGCGTTGCCTCCCGCGTCGGCGGGGTCATCTCGAGCGTGGTGAAGGCATGCACCATCGACAGCACGATGCCCGCCTGGCTGTCGACGATCGTGCCGTCGCAATCAAAAACAACGAGTTTCATGGGGGCGTTTTAGCATGGGGATTTTTAGTTTGCACCCGGCGCCCCCCCCTTACGGGGAGCCGGCCGCCGGATGATTTTTGTAACTTTCTTCGCCCGTTAGGTGGCGCATGGCGGCCGGCGCGCGGAACGCGTGTCGCCGAGCGCGGATTAGGCGGCCGGCCGGCCGAGGCGATGCTGGAGCCAGAGCAACAGGAAGCCGAAAAGCGGGATGAGGAAGTCCAGATAGAAAATCACGCCGGCGTTGCCGGGCGCAAAATTGTGCTGCGTCACGATCTGGTAAATGTGGCCGAAGCCCGCGCCGAGCGCGAATAATGCCGGTCCGACGATGGCCGCGAGACGAAGGTCGAAGCTTCGGAACGCCGCCAGAAACCCGACGACTGAAAAGCCGAGGCTCGCCGTGCCCACTTCGAACTGAAACGGACTATCGGCCCAGCCGATGAACTGAGCCGCCATTTGTCCGAAGAAGGAATGCATCACGAAGTTGTAGAAGAAGCAGACGCCGATGGCCCAGAACACGTGCCACGAAATCAACTTCTCGACGACCACGGCCGCTGTCACGGGTTTGGGAGCACGCATGATCGCCGCGAGCGAAAACAGAAGTCCAATAACGAGAAACGTGAGCGTGAAATTCGAAAGAACGAACCTGATGATTTCCGCGATCATGACGGCGCCCTATGGGAAAAGCTCGAATTTTCTAATGATTGAAATAGAGGAACTTGAAGCAAAAAGCCCGACGAGAGAGGTGCGTTCCTTCCGGCCGCAGGCATCGGCAAGCGTTAGAAATTGGGGAAGTGCTCAACATGCGTCTCGGCGGTACGTCCGAAGTATACTACTCGGCGACCCAAAAACGAAACGATGTAGCCGGCGCAACCAGCGGCTTTCACCTTTCGGCAAAATCCTTTGTAAGTGTATCCGGGAGCCCCGCTCTGCGCTTCGTGGATCGCCGCCTTCACCGTCTCGCCGAGAAACTCCGGTGCTACCGTCTCTTCGTCGGGGAGCAATGAGAGTTCGATGCTATCTCCGTCGGGAAGATAATAAGCGCATACCTTGCGCCTATAATCGACGCTATATCCCTCAAAGCCCGCTGCGATCAGCGTTCCGACAATCGTCGGAAAGTCCATGCTCGCATCATACGCCGCCGCAAGGGATGCTATGGCAGTGGCTGTCTGTTTCTCCTTCATCCTTGCTCCCGGGTTGTCGGTGTCATTCCGATTAATTGACTGGGATATCATTCAGTCTGTGGCGCTTAACGATTTTCTCTAAGGTTCGCCTCAGCGCTGACTGTTCTTCTGAGTTCAGCACGCCGAAAAACTGATGATCGTTGACGTCCGCGAGCTTGGCCAGCCGAGGAACAAGGCTCCTACCCTTTCCGGAAAGCTTGAGCGTATGTGCCCGCCCGTCATCGAGATTTTCCTTCCTCTCGATCAGCTGTTTGGCCAGCAATCTGTCGGAGAGCTTGCTGATCGCTCCCCGCGTCATACTCATTCTCGTCGCGAGCTTGCTGGGAACAAGCTCGTCGACGTCGAAAAGCACCCGCAGGACGACCCATTCCGCAACGGTTACGTCTTCTGCAACCAGCCTGCGCGCAAAGGTGGTCGAGACGTTATTGGAGACCAACCTCAGCCAATAGCCAAGGTGATCGGTTAGGTCGGATACGGGAATCTTTCGAGACATCGTTGCCCAATATGATTTACAAGGAAACCATATTATGGATAAAGTTTCCTTGTCAACTATACTGACGTAGCCGTTGCGAACGTATCAACCGCGTTCCGCCCAGACACGAATTGATTGAGCCTATGCTGCAGCCCCAAAACGGTCGGCTGGCGCGCCGCTTTCTACTCGAACTTTTCTTCGTCGAAACCCAGAAGTTCCCACGTGCGCCGCATGTGATCGGGCAACGGCGCGGTAACGTCGATGGTTTTTCCGCCTTTCGGATGCGGAATGACGAGACGGCGTGCGTGCAAGTGCAGCTTCTTATCGATGTTCTCGGCGGGCATGTGAACGTCGCCCTCGTACTTGTTGTCGCCGACGATCGGATGGCCGATGAGATGCATGTGCGCGCGCAATTGATGCTGGCGGCCGGTCACCGGCTTCAGCGAAACCCATGCCGTCTTATGCGCGGCGCGGTCTACAACCGAATAATGGGTCGTCGCGTGCATCGCGACTTCCTGCTCGCCGGGCTTCGCCTTGCGCACGCGATCCCCATCAGGGCCTGACGCTTTGACGAGGGCGGCTTCGACCTTGCCCTGCGGCGGCTTCGGAACGCCCTTGACGAGCGCCCAATAGGTTTTCGCAGCGGAGCGCGTCTGGAACGTTCGGCCGAGCTTCGCTGCCGCCTCGCGCGTTTTCGCAACGAGCAGCACGCCGGTCGTGTCGCGGTCGAGGCGATGGACGAGGCGCGGACGCTCGCCGCCAAAGCGATCAGCCATGCCTTCGAGCATGCCGTCGATGTGTTTCTTCGTACCGGTGCCGCCCTGGACCGCGAGGCCGAACGGCTTATTTAGAACGAGAACGTAGTCGTCCTCGAACAGGATCATCTTTTCGATGGTATCGCGGTCGCCCTTTGAGACGCCGGGAGGGGCCTGCAGTCCCGGCCCCGACTTTTTGGGCTGACGAACGATCGCAGGAACGCGGATTTCTGCGCCGACATTGAGACGGTCGTTCGCCTGCGCGCGCTTGGAATCGACGCGGACCTGACCCGAACGCAGAAGCTTCTGGAGATAGGTGTAGCCGACCTCCGGGAAATGCACGCGAAACCAGCGGTCGAGGCGCATATCGGCCTCGCCGTGCGCGACGCGCAGCGTTTCGACTTTTGAAGGCGTGTCGGTCATCGGAGTGTCCAACGTCGTGCGGCCCCAGAAAATTCCGGTGGCAAGCGAAGTGCGAAGATCATAAGAGGAATCCTTAGCGGAATTCCGTATAGCGCCGATCCGGGCGGCTAGGAAGGGCGGTAAGATAAACGGCCGCTAAACGGCGGCCCCAGAAAGATGGCCGATGGCCGCGGTTATCGCCATCGCCAGCGCGCCCCAGAAGGTTACCCGCACGACGGCACGCCCAATATTCGCTCCGCCGGCCTGGGCTCCGATGGCGCCGAGAACCGCGAGGCAGACAAGAGAGGCGGCGGTGACGAGCCAGGTCACGCGGCCTTCCGGCGAGAAAAGCGCCACCAGGACAGGAACTGCCGCCCCGACGGCGAAAGACGCAGCCGATGCCAGCGCAGCCGTGATGGGGCGTGCCGTCGTCAACTCGGAAATGCCAAGTTCCTCTCGGGCATGGACCCCAAGCGCATCACGCGCCATCAGTTGCTGCGCAACTTGACGCGCGAGCGATGGCTCAACGCCGCGG
This sequence comes from Hyphomicrobium sp. DY-1, assembly GCF_047497105.1. NCBI lineage: Bacteria > Pseudomonadati > Pseudomonadota > Alphaproteobacteria > Hyphomicrobiales > Hyphomicrobiaceae > Hyphomicrobium > Hyphomicrobium sp. DY-1. The sequence continues at coordinate 17,520 of NZ_CP134870.1, forward strand.
GCAACATAGATGTCTGTGAGTTCCTGAAGCTCGAAATCCGGTTGCTCGACGAGTTCTTTGCGCTCTCGGGCAAGGTCGGCATTTTCTGCGTCCCGTTGGGAGCTGACTGACACGTATTCACCGGCAGCCATTGAAAGCGCACCGGCGACGAGGCCGGCGACGCCCGCAATGAGAATAGATTGCTGCGAGGAATCGGCCGAAGCGACACCAGCGATCAAGCTTGCCGTCGAGACAATGCCGTCGTTGGCGCCCAGGACGGCGGCCCGAAGCCAGCCAACGCGTTCTACAACGTGCTGCTCGGTCGTCGCCATGTTTCTCTCTTACCTGCTATCGTTATGAGCGTGCATGAGGCCCGCACCAACCGGGAAGATACGATGCTTCGGGGCTTTTGGCGAACTGAAGTGCCTGCGTCAGCGCAGATTCGGGATCGCCTTTGGCGATCTTGGCATCGACACGGCGGCGGCGTGCATCGGCCCAAAGAAATTCGCTGAATGGCGTTGCATCCTTCGCGTAGCCACCCGCAAAGCGAAGTTCTCCCGCGAGGCTGCGATAGGGATCGTCCGCCAGTTCGGCTATTGACTTAGGAAGTTCCGTGCGCGTCTGGCGCTCGCCGTCGGTGTCGAACGGATGCATCCAGCCGCGATTGTCCATGAAGCGCCAGAACTCTTCTTTGTCGAGCGCACGAAGGTCGGCGACCGGCGAAATCAAAACCTGCTCCACGCCTTCGTCATGCAGTGCACGGCCTAGATGATGATGATCTATGACGTAGTAGCGGTTCTTCGGGCCGCGGACGACGGGGATCATGTGGCGGCCGAGGAATGTGCCCGTCTTTGTCGGCGCGAGTTTCTTCCATTCGGCGCGTTTGCGCTCGACCTCGCGCATGCCGACCGTCATCTGCGTCGGTCGCAGATCGGCAATGGCGATCGAATGCAGCAGCGGCTGCGGCGATCGCGGGTTTGGTTCTATCGATTGTTCGGCCATCTGACGATCCTCGGAGGTCGGCATTCTAACGTCGCAACAGTCGTAGCGGATTTCGAACCGTTCGCGGACTTACCAAACTGTAAATCGCGGGAAGGCCTCTCGGCGGGGAGGCCTATCTGCTACTCCGTTCGGCGCGGAGTTTGGCCCAATAATCGAGGCGTTTCTTGATTTCGCGTTCGAAGCCGCGCTCGGGCGGGTCGTAGTATTGCGGGCGCTTTTTGAACGCATCTGGAAAATAGTTCTGCCCCGAGAACGCGTCCGGCTGATCGTGATCGTAGAGGTAGTCGGAGCCGTAGCCCTCTTCCTCCATCAGTTTGGTGGGCGCGTTCAGGATCGTCTTCGGTGGCGACAACGAGCCGTGCTCTTTCGCAGCGCGCATCGCGGCCTTGTAGGCGACGTAGTTGGCGTTCGACTTCGGCGCCGTCGCGACGTAGATAACGGCTTCGGCCAACGCAAGTTCGCCTTCAGGAGAGCCCAAGAAATCATAGGCGTCCTTGGCAGCATTCGCGACCACAAGCGCCTGCGGATCGGCGAGGCCGATGTCTTCCACGGCCATCCGTACGATGCGGCGCGCCAGGAACAAGCGATCCTCGCCCCCATCCAGCATGCGGCAGAAATAATAGAGCGCGGCGTCGGGATCGGAACCGCGCACGGCCTTATGCAGCGCGGAGATCAGGTTGTAATGCCCTTCGCGCGACTTGTCGTAAAGCGGCGCGCGGCGCTGCACGAGTTTGACGAGGGCCTCGCGATTGAGCGGTTTGCCTTTCGCAGGAACGGCGGCGAAAACGTCTTCGACGAGGTTGAGGATCGATCGGCCGTCGCCGTCAGCCATGCCCTTCAGCGCGTCGCGTGCGTCGTCGTCAAGCGGGAGCGTCCGGCCGACTTCTTTTTCGGCGCGCTCCAGTATCGTTTCGAGATTTTCGTCCGTGAGGCGATTGAGAACGAGCACGCTCGCGCGCGAAAGGACAGCGGCGTTGAGTTCGAACGACGGGTTCTCGGTCGTGGCGCCGACGAGCGTGATCGTGCCGTCTTCCATGTAGGGCAGGAAACTGTCCTGCTGCGAACGGTTGAAGCGATGTATCTCATCGATGAAGAGCAGCGTGCCCTTGCCCTGCTCGCGCATGATCTTGGCACGGTCGAAGGCTTTGCGCAACTCGGCGACGCCGGAGAAGATGGCCGAGAGTTGCTCGAACACAAGGTTCGTTTCGCCTGCGAGCAAGCGCGCGATCGTTGTTTTGCCGGAGCCGGGCGGCCCCCAGAAAATAAGGCTCGGCACGCGGCCACTCTTCAGCATCCGCGTCAGCGTGCCTTCGGGTCCGACGATATCTTCCTGGCCGACGACTTCCGACAGCGTCTTGGGGCGCAGCCTATCGGCGAGCGGCCGGGGTGCGCTCTTTTCCAGTCCGGCGGCTTCGAAGAGATTGGTCATACGCGCCTTATATAAGGCCGCGCGGCTGGCGTCCAAAGGCTCTTTTGGTGGCGCTTGGCGACACGCGTCCCGCGCGCCGGCCGAGTGCTTTATTTGCGCCGAGCAACTCCGCTCCGCGGAGCCGGCCGCTGGGCGCGGACATTCGCTTCACCCTTTGTCATGCCGACGAAGGTCGGCACCCAACGGCTGTCGCGACTTGTCTGGATCCCGGCCTGCGCCGGGATGATGGCAGTTGGAGATGGGTGTCCGATTTTAGCTAATCGTTCCGTACAGCGACGTTGACCGTTTGTGGCGTGCCGGAGGTGGCGCCGGAGACGTCGCTGACTTCGACGTCGAAGCGGGCCTGTGCCGCGTCCGAGCCATCGTGCGTGAAATAGACCATGCCGCGTTCGAGGTCAGCCTGCGAGAACGTCGCCACGGCCTGCGCAGGATCGTTGGACAGGACGACGGAACCGCCCGACGCGTTCGAGATATGGAACGTCAGATTTTCGGGGCGGTCGTCGGGATCAAGGGCGTTGAGGTCGGCCGTGGTGATGCGCACCGAACGGCCTTTCGTGACGGTCAGGTCGAGATCGCCGCCAAGGGTGGGCGGGATGTTACGGACGTGGGCCGTGAGTTCGCCGCCCTCTTCCATCGACAAGCGGCCGTATTTGATCTTACCTGCGGCGTGGCCGGTGCTCTTGATCTGAATGAGCTGCTGGACGCGGACGTCGCCCTGGATGGTGCCGCGGATTTCTGCGGTATCGGAATTGATGGCGCCGAAGAGCCTGCCGCCTTCCTGCACGATGACGTCGGAAGCCGTGACGCCGCCTTCGACGTAGCCCCAGATTTCGACGCGCTGGCCGCTAGTGACCTCGCCCTTCAGGACGGCGTCCTCGCCGATGATCAGCACGCCACGGTTCTCGGACATCGGCTCACTCCGTTACGCCTACAGGGCGCGACCGTGGAGGCCGCGAGGCGTAACCTCGGCCATGATTTTGTCAGCTTCTCGACAGTTGCGCGGCAATCGAGGTTAACATCCAGGGCTGCGATCCCTAACCCGGCACCTGAAGCTGGAGGACGCGGTTGCCGCGCTTGACGGAGATCTGCCAGAGCTGCTGGCGCGTTTCGAGTGCTTGGTCAGCCTCGTCTACGTTGGCGATCTTCTTCTTCCCGATGGCGACGATGACATCACCCGGCTGGAAGCCGAACTGCTGAGCCAGCGAACCGTCGCGCACTGACGTCACGACGACGCCGTCAGTTTGATCGAGATTATACTCGTCGGCGACGGACGGCAGGATGTTGGAAATGCGCGCACCATCGAGCGGGTGATTGCCCGAGAGATTCTTGGCGTCGCCCTTGCCAGGCTTCGGCGCAGCGACGAGCGGCATCTCTATATCGACCGGCTTTTTGTTGCGAATGACGGTCAGCTTCGCCGTGCGGCCGATGCCTTTCGTCATCAAACGATAATAGACGGCACGCGCATCGACGACCTCAACGCCATCGACATGCGTAATTACGTCTCCGGCCTGAAGGCCGGCGTCTGCGCCCGGCCCTTTATCGTAAAGTCGGGTGACGACGGCACCCGAAACGCGATCGAGGCCGAGGCCTTCGGCGAAGTCCCGCGTCATGGCTTCGATCTTAGCGCCGAGCCACGGCTTTTCGACCTTCCGGCCCTTCTCCGCACTTTCGGCATAGACGCGAACCAGGTTCGACGGAATGGCAAAGCCGATACCTACAGAACCGCCGGACTGCGAATAGATCATCGTGTTGATGCCGACGAGGCGGCCGGACATATCGACCAGCGCGCCGCCGGAGTTCCCGGGATTGATGGCCGCGTCGGTCTGGATGAAGACTTGGCTGTCCGATTGACCGATCTCCGAACGCGACAAGGCCGAGACGATGCCGCTCGTTACGGTCTGGCCGACGCCGAAGGGGTTGCCGATGGCGAGCACGAGATCGCCGACTTCGAGCGAATCTGAATCATCGAACTGCAGATAGGGGAAATTACCGTCGCCGCCTTCGATCTTCAGCACGGCGATGTCGGCCTTGTCGTCCTGCGCGATGACCTTGGCGTCGAACTCGCGCTTATCGGCAAGCGCCACGCGGATGGCGGCGTCGCTGCCGCCCTTGATGACGTGCGTGTTCGTGACGACGAGGCCCTCGCGATTGACGATGACGCCGGAGCCCAGCGAACTCAACACACGCTCTGACGGACGGCCGAAAGCGTCGCCGAAGAAATGACGGAAGAAGGGATCGTTGGCGAAGGGCGAGTCGAACGTGCGAACGCGGCTGCGGACATAGACGTTGACGACGGCAGGCGCGGCCTTCTTCACGATCGGCGCGTAGGAATACTGGATAGCCTCGCGCGAGGGCGGCGGCATCTTCTCTTGGGCGGACGCCGTTTCCGCCGGACTGAAGATCTTCGGTGTGACGGCCGCACCAGCGACGATGGCAGCACAGACGAGGATCCATTTCTTCATTGTCATCGATCAGCTCTTCGCGATGGGTCTTGCAAGACCGCCCCATAGTTGATGCTCGACCGTCTCCGGCGAGACGAATCCGATCGCAGAGATAAGGTCTGGGGTACGGTCAGATCAACCTAAGGTCTCGTAATGATCGAACCGCGGCGACGACGGCGTCGTCGGCGTTACGGAGCGTAAGGCCCAGTTCTGCCTTCACTTTGGCGTTGGTGTAGTCTTTCTTTTCGCCGAGCTCAGGCAGAACGGTCCGCAACTTCCTGTCGAATATGGCAGCTATTCGCACGGCAAAGTCGGGAAGCTCGAATTTCGGCACCTTGGACGCGAGATCCGGCAGTTCGCGCGCCATGATGCGGCCCAGTTCATAAAGGCTCAAGCGCCCCTCGCCGACCAGATAGCGGCTGCCGCCGACGCCGGGGCGTACTGCCGCTTCCGCGTGCGCTGCGGCGACGTCGCGCACATCCGTCACGGGAAAGCTTATGCTCGGAGCTGCCGGATAGGTCCCTTTCGCCATGATACGATAAAGCTCGTGCGAGGTCGAAAGATCGGCATCGACGGCCGGGCCTTGCACGAAACTCGGATTGATGGCGACCAGCTCGGGGGCACCGGGTGTCGACTCGACGAAGTCCCACGCGGCCTTTTCGGCGATGGTTTTCGATTTGACGTAGGGCGTCAGATCGGGGCGTGTTTCGTCGCTGTAATCCTGCTCGGAATAGATGTGCCCCGCCGACACGCCACTGGGGTAGAAGATCGCGACGGTGGATGACGTCAGCACCACGCGCGTGACGGCAGCCTTCGTGGCGGAGCGGAGAACGCGCAGCGTGCCATCGAGCGCCGGCAAGATCACGTCATCGGGATCGTCCGGCTGCGAAATCGGAAACGGCGAAGCGGTGTGAACGACGGCATTGGCGCCCGCGATGGCGTCGTCCCAGCCGGCATCGCTAGTCAGATCGGCGACCGCAAACGACAGCTTCGAAGCATCAGCACCGAGGCGCGTCACCGCCGCGCGAACGCCGTCCGCCTTACCCATGTTTCTCAGCGTGCCGCGAACATTGTGTCCACGACGCAGAAACTCGGCAATCGTATACTTGGCGACAAGACCGGTTGCGCCGGTGACGACGACCTGAGAATCCGAAGGCATGTGACGCACCAACCGTTTCAAAGGCGGCACGCGCCTCGCGCACCGAATAGAGACGATAGTCGGGCAGAAAGCGTCCAGATGGCAACGTCAGATCGACGATAAAATGCAGTCTGCGGGGCTCGCGTCACACACGTGTAATGCAGATGAGCGACAACCTCGGCGAAAGAGCTGGAGGGGGCATCGCAATTTCTCGATGTGCTGAGCCTGCAGGATTTAATCCCGCTCCTACGCACGCTTACACATCATATCGCCCCCAAAGCAAAACCCCGGCGCAGCTCTCAGCGCCGGGGTTTTTGATTTTGGCTGCCAGTCTAACGAGCCCATCAACGCCATAACTTGCGAGCTACAAACGCAAATGGCCGGAGCAAGCCCGGCCATAGCAAATTCGTGCTGGTCGCTTCGAGCGCGAGTTAGCTCTGGGCCTGCTCGGCGAGCATGGCTTCGTGGCGGGCCTTGTCCTCGGCGCCCTTCACGCTCTCGTCGCGATCGACGAGTTCGATGACGGCGCGCGGCGAGTTATCGCCGTAGCGGAAACCGGCTTTCAGCACGCGCGTGTAGCCGCCGTTGCGGTCCTTGTAGCGTGCAGCGAGCACGTCGAAGAGCTTCTTGACCATGTCTTCGTCACGCAGGCGCGCGATAGCCAGACGGCGCGAGTTCAAGTCGCCGCGCTTTGCGAGCGTGATGTACTTATCGACGACGCGCTTCAGGTCTTTTGCCTTCGGCAGCGTGGTGACGATTTGTTCGTGTTTGATGAGGGCAGCCGCCATGTTCGAGAACATCGCCTGGCGGTGACCAACGTGGCGGCCAAAGCGGCGGCCGAGCTTTTTGTGTCGCATCGTGTCTTCATCCTTACATTGTGAAAGCAACCGTCAGCGGATTGCTGTCCGGTCTGAGCGCGGGAGTTTCTGTGGCCTCACCTTCGCTCATCGGACCCGGTGCTCTCTGAGCTATCCGGGTATTCGGCCGGCCCACGAACCGCGGGCCAGCCGGAATTCTTAGTACTGGTCTTCGAAACGCTTCGCCAGCTCGTCGATGTTGTCCGGCGGCCAGTTCGGAACTTCCATGCCGAGATGGAGACCCATCGTGGCGAGGACTTCCTTGATTTCGTTGAGCGACTTGCGGCCGAAGTTCGGCGTGCGCAGCATCTCGGCTTCCGTCTTCTGGATCAGGTCGCCGATGTAGACGATGTTGTCGTTCTTCAGGCAGTTCGCAGAGCGGACCGAAAGCTCGAGCTCGTCGACCTTCTTGAGAAGCGCGGCGTTGAAGGCGAGCTCCGGATGGCGCTGCTCTTCCTGGGCCTTCTTCGGCTCTTCGAAGTTGATGAAGACCGCGAGCTGGTCCTGCAGGATGCGTGCGGCAAGCGCGACGGCATCTTCCGGGCGGACCGAGCCGTCGGTTTCGACGACCATCGTGAGCTTATCGTAGTCGAGGATCTGGCCTTCGCGGGTGTTCTCAACCTTGTAGGAGACCTTCTTGACCGGCGAATAAAGGCTGTCGACCGGGATCAGGCCGATCGGCGCATCTTCCGGACGGTTGCGGTCGGACGCGACGTAGCCCTTGCCGATGTCGGCGGTGAACTCCATGCGGATCGCGGCGCCCTGGTCGAGGTGGCAGATCACGTGGTCAGGGTTCAGAACTTCGACTTCGGACGACATCTCGATGTCGCCGGCGGTGACAGGGCCTGCGCCTTCCTTCTTGAGCACCATGCGCTTCACGCCTTCCGAGTGGATGCGGAGCGCAATTTCCTTGATGTTCAAGATGATGTTCGTCACGTCTTCGCGGACGCCGGGGACCGACGAGAACTCATGCAGCACGCCGTCGATCTGCACGGTCTTGATGGCGGCGCCCTGGAGCGACGAAAGCAGCACACGGCGGAGCGCGTTGCCGAGCGTCATGCCGAAGCCGCGCTCAAGCGGCTCAGCGACGACCGTCGCGATGCGCGAACGATCGCGGCCGGTCTGAATTTCAAGCTTCGACGGCTTGATCAGGTCTTGCCAGTTCTTCTGGAGAACGTTCACGAGATACCTCGTTTAGTTTGGCGCGGACGGGGGAGCGGGCCGCGGAATCTCTTGAGCAGTGCATGCATCGCCGCGCGCCGGACGAGCGGCGCGCTGGCAGAATTTCGTATTAGACGCGACGGCGCTTGCGCGGACGGCAGCCGTTGTGCGGGATCGGCGTCACGTCGCGGATCGAGGTGATCTGGAAGCCAACAGCCTGAAGCGCGCGGAGTGCCGATTCACGACCCGAGCCCGGACCGCAGACTTCGACTTCGAGCACCTTCATGCCGTGCTCCTGGGCCTTCTTGCCGGCATCTTCGGCAGCGATCTGAGCAGCGTAGGGCGTCGACTTGCGCGAGCCCTTGAAGCCCTTCGTGCCCGAAGACGACCAGGCGATCGTGTTGCCCTGCGCGTCGGTGATCGTGATCATGGTGTTGTTGAACGACGCGTTGACGTGCGCGACGCCCGACGTGATGTTCTTCTTCTCGCGCTTTTTGACTTTGCCGCGCGCTGCTGCTTCCTTGGCCATTACCGTCGTTGCTCCATGCCTCAACCGATGAGGCTAAAAACGTTGCGCGCGCCGGAGATTTTAAAAACCAGACCGGCGCGCAGAAATTTGCGGTGACGAACTACCTCGTCGCCTTCTTCTTACCGGCGATCGGAACAGCCTTGCCCTTGCGGGTGCGGGCGTTCGTGTGCGTGCGCTGACCGCGAACGGGGAGGCCCTTGCGGTGACGAAGACCGCGGTAGCAACCGAGGTCCATCAGGCGCTTGATGTTGGTCTGAACTTCGCGGCGAAGATCGCCTTCGACCGTGTAATCGCGGTCGATGGTTTCACGGATCTGCAGGACCTCAGCGTCGGTCAGCTGATTGACGCGGCGCTCCGGCGGGATGCTGCACTTCTCGCAAATCTCTTTCGAGAATTTGGGGCCAATGCCATGAATATAACGCAGCGCGATTTCAACGCGCTTGCCTGTCGGAATGTTGACGCCTGCGATGCGGGCCACTTCTAGTCTCCTGCCTATAAATCTCGTGTCGAATTAACGATGCCGTCTTCGATATTTCTCAAGTGCCAAAAGGCGCAACGACCGCAGAACCGGGGGTTCAAGCCCTGGTCGGATCAAGTTGAGCCCTAGAAGAAAGTTGCGTGTTCTACCTCGGGTCTTCCCTTCCGTCAATGCGTGCTTTTTTCTTTGTCAAGCATCCTGGAATTGATTCAACAATGCACCAATCTGGCGGCTTACGTCGGCGATCGGCGCCATGCCGTCGATCGACTTCAGCAGCTTGTGAGCATAATAGTAACCAATGAGCGGCGCCGTCTCGCGGTAATAGGCGATCAGGCGCGTTTTCAGGGCTTCCGCATTGTCGTCGGCGCGGACTGTGCCACCTGCCGCGAGCGTTTCGCGAGCGCGGGTCTCGATCCGCTCGACGAGCTTGGTGTCGTCGACCTTCAGCTCGATCACGCAATCGATATGGCGGTTTTTCGACTTTAGCAGATCGTCCAGCGCGTCGGCCTGGGGCAGTGTGCGCGGAAAACCATCCAGAATGAAGCCCTTGGCGCAGTCCGGCTCGGAAATGCGGTCGGCGATGATGCCGATCACGATCTCGTCGCTGACGAGGCCGCCTTCCGCCATGATCTTCTTGGCCTTGAGGCCGACCGGCGTTCCGGCTTTCACGGCCGCGCGGAGCATGTCGCCGGTGGAAAGCTGAGGCAGTCCGAGCTTCTCGGAAATGATCTGCGACTGCGTCCCTTTGCCCGCTCCTGGCGGACCCAACAGCATCAGGATCATCGGCGCGCCCCGCGAAGCTTGGCCTTCTTGATGAGGCCTTCGTATTGCTGGGCGATCAGGTGGCTTTGGACCTGAGCGACGGTATCCATCGTGACGCTGACGGCGATCAGCAGCGAGGTGCCACCGAAGTAGAGCGGGATGCCGGCGTAGGACGTCAGGATCTCAGGGAGAACGCAGACTGCTGCAAGATAGAGTGCGCCGACGACGGTGATGCGGGTCAGAACGTAGTCGATATACTCGGCGGTCTTATCGCCAGGGCGGATACCGGGCAGGAAGCCGCCGTACTTGCGCAGGTTGTCGGCCGTTTCCTTCGGGTTGATCACAACCGCGGTGTAGAAGAACGCGAAGAACAGGATCAGCAGCGCGTACACAAGCATGTGGAGCGGCTGGCCTGAACCGAGCGCGGCGACCGCCTCGTTGAGCCATTCCGGCCCCTGCCCTGCCGTAAACTGGGCAACCGTGATCGGCAGCAACAGCAGTGACGAGGCGAAGATCGGCGGAATGACGCCCGACGAGTTGAGCTTCAGCGGCAAGTGCGAAGCCTCGCCCTGGAACATCTTATTGCCGACCTGTCGCTTCGGATACTGGACGAGCAGACGCCGCTGGGCGCGCTCGAAGAAGACGATGGCCGCGACGACCGCCAGAGCGAGCGCCAGGAAGAACACGAGAATGCCGGGCGAGATCGAGCCGGTACGCGACAGCTCGAAAAGTTGTACCAGCGCGCCGGGAAGGCCCGCGACGATACCGGCGAAGATGATCAGCGACGTGCCGTTACCAACGCCACGCTGCGTGATCTGCTCACCGAGCCACATCAGGAACACGGTGCCGCCAACCAGCGTAATAACGGTCGTGGCGCGGAAAAACAGGCCGGGATCCATGACGACGGCGCCGGCGGCGTTGCGCGAGCCTTCAAGGCCGACAGCGATGCCGTAAGCCTGGAGCGCTGCGAGCACGACCGTCAGGTAGCGCGTATATTGGTTGATCTGCTTGCGGCCCGCCTCACCCTCTTTCTTGAGGGCTTCGAGCTTCGGCGAAATCGAGCTCATCAACTGCATGATGATCGACGCCGAGATGTACGGCATGATGTTCAACGAGAAAATGGCGAGACGCTGAAGCGCACCGCCCGAGAACATGTTGAACATGCCAAGAATGCCGCCCGCCTGAGACTTGAAGGTCTCGGCGAATGCGGCCGGATTGATGCCCGGCAGCGGAATGAACGTGCCCAGGCGGAAGACAATCAGCGCACCAAGCGTGAACCACAGGCGCCGCTTCAAATCCTCCGCCTTTGCGAAGGCGCTGAAATTCAGGTTCGAAGCAAGCTGCTCGGCAGCGGAAACCATTGGTCTCTTCTCCTAACCGTTGTGGCGATGGCCGACAGGCCCAACCACAACTTGGGTCCGGAACGCGCCGTTTCCAGTGCCTTCCAGCCTCGAACGCTCGGCCGGGACCAGTCCCCCGCTCCGGCCGGGCGCGCGATTAATCTTCCGATTTCGCGGCGCCGGGCTTCTTGCCCTGAGCAGCCTTCTTGGCCTCTGACTTCTTCCGCTTTTCTTCGTCGGCGGCGATGACCTTCGGCTCGATCAGCGTGATCGTGCCACCGGCCTTCTCGATCGCTTCCTTCGCCTTGGCGGAAGCATGGTTGACCGTGATCGAGATCTTGGCCTTGATCTCGCCGTCGCCCAGAAGGCGCAGGCCGTGCTTCGGGCGGCGAACGATGCCGGCCTCGATCAGCGTCGCAAGGTCAACCGGCTTCGAGCCGTCGAGACGCTTGTCTTCGATGGCCTGCTGCAGCGAGCCGACGTTGATCTCGTTGAAATCCTGCGGACGCCACTTGTTGAAGCCACGCTTCGGCAGACGACGATGCAACGGCATCTGGCCGCCTTCGAAGCCGCCGATCGCGACGCCGGTACGGGCCGTCTGGCCCTTGCCGCCGCGGCCACCCATCTTGCCGAGGCCCGAACCAATACCACGGCCGATGCGGACGCGCGTTTTCTTGGCGCCGGGGTTGTCTTTAATGCCATTGAGCCGCATGGGACCCAGATCCTTCTTTGCTTGCGCTCGGCGACTCCCGTTCCGGGAGCCGGCCGCCGAGCGAGGTTATTTCCCTTCTTCGACCTGGACGAGATGCTGAACTTTCTTCAGCATGCCGCGGACGGCCGGGGTATCTTCGAGCGTCGAGGTGCGACCGAGCTTGTTCAGCCCGAGGCCGATCAGCGTCTCAGCCTGCCGCTCGGGGCGCCGATTGGGGCTGCGCACCTGCTTCAGCGTGATCGTTTTCTTCGACATGTCGTAACCTCAAAATCCCATAGCAAAGCGGCACGGCACAACCGGCCGCTTTCGTTGTTCTCTATCAGACGTCGGCGCCGGCTTCGGCAATCGACGAGCCGTCGCGACGGCGCGATACGATATCGGAAACCTTTTTGTTGCGACGTGCTGCGACGCCGCGCGGGTTTTCCTGGGCCTTCAGCGCGTCGAACGTGGCGCGAACGACGTTGTAAGGGTTCGTCGAGCCCATCGACTTCGCGACGATGTCGTGAACGCCGACCATCTCGAAGACGGCGCGCATTGCACCACCGGCGATGATACCCGTACCGGCCGGAGCCGAGCGCAGGATCACTTTACCCGAGCCGTGACGGCCGACGCTGTCGTGATGAAGCGTGCGAGCGTCGCGCAGCGGCACGCGGAGAAGGTTGCGCTTGGCGCCTTCCGTTGCCTTGCGGATCGCTTCGGGCACTTCACGCGCCTTGCCGTGGCCGAAACCGACGCGGCCCTTCAGGTCGCCGACGACGACCAGCGCAGCGAAGCCGAAGCGCTTACCGCCCTTGACGACCTTCGCAACGCGATTGATGTGCACGAGCTTATCGGAAAACTCGCTATCGCGTTCCTCGCGGTCTCTGCCACGCTCTCTCTGGGGTCCACGTGCCACGATCTAGTTCCTCTCGAGTATATCTTAAAACTTCAGACCGCCTTCACGGGCGGCATCGGCGAGCGCCTTGACGCGCCCATGAAACAGGAAGCTGCCGCGATCGAAAACGACCTCGGTGACGCCGGCCTTGACAGCGCGTTCTGCAACGAGCTTGCCGATGGCTGCAGCGGCCGCCTTGTCGGCGCCGGTCTTCAGCGTACCCTTGACGTCCTTCTCGAGCGTCGAGGCAGCGGCGAGCGTTACGCCCTTCACGTCGTCGATCACCTGAGCGTAGATGTTCTCCGACGAGCGGTGAACAGAAAGCCGGGGGCGGCCGTTGGAGGCTGCCTTGACGGCACGGCGAACGCGCGCACGGCGGTTCGCAAGTTTTTGGTTCATATTGGCCATCGGTGCCGATCCTACTTCTTCTTACCTTCCTTGCGGAGGATGTATTCGCCCTTATAACGCACACCCTTGCCCTGGTAAGGCTCAGGTTTGCGGGAGGCGCGGATGACGGATGCCACCTGGCCGACCGCCTGCTTGTCGATGCCGGAAACGTTGACCAGTTCCTGCTTGGCGCCGCCAACCTTGACCTCGACACCGGCCGGAATCTTCAGCACGACGTCGTGGCTGTAGCCGACCGAAAGGGTCAGCGTATCCTTGCCCTTCATGGACGCCTTGAAGCCCACGCCATGGATTTCGAGATCCTGGCTGTAGCCGTCCGTCACGCCCTTGATGAGGTTCGCGATCTGAGTGCGCGACATGCCCCACTTCGAGCGTGCAAGTTTGGTGTCTTCGAGAAGGCTGACGTCGATGCCTTCGTCCGTTCTCTGAACCTTCAAAGCGTCGGGAACAACAAAGGCGAGTTCGCCCTTGGGTCCCTTCATCTTGACGGTCTGACCGGTGATCGTCGCCGTTACGTTCGACGGGACCGGAACGGGTTTCTTACCGATGCGCGACATGGCTTCTTCAAACCTTGTTTCGCCGAGGCCAAAGCCCCAGCCTTAGAAAATACTGCAGATGACTTCGCCGCCGACATTGGCTTCGCGCGCCTTCGTGTCCGACATGACGCCCTTCGGCGTGGACAGAATGGCGACGCCGAGGCCGTTGGCGACCGTCGGGATGCCCTTCACGGGCGAATAAACGCGGCGGCCCGGCTTCGAGATACGCTCGATCTCACGGATGGCCGGCTGGCCATTGTAATACTTGAGCTCGATCTCGAACTGAGGGAGTTCGCCCTTCATTTCGACGCGGCTATAGCCACGGATGTAGCCTTCCTCAGCGAGAACGTCGAGGACGCGCGCGCGGAGGTTCGAGGCCGGGGTCGCAACCTTCGGACGGCGACGCATCTGGGCGTTCCGGATGCGAGTGAGCATATCGCCGATGGGATCATTCACGGACATTGATGCTTCCTCTTACCAGCTCGACTTGACCATGCCCGGGATGCGGCCCTGGCTCGCCAGCTCGCGGAGCTGGTTGCGGCACATCTTGAGCTTGCGGTAGTTGCCGCGCGGGCGGCCGGTGATCTCGCAGCGATTGCGGATGCGCACCTTCGAGCCGTTACGGGGCATCTCGGCCAGCTTCAAGCGGGCAGCGAAACGCTCTTCCGGCGTCTTGGTCTTGTCCTTAGCGAGCAGCTTCAGGCGCTTACGCTTCGGGGCTTGCTCCGCCACCATCTTGCGGCGGCGGTTGTTCTTTTCGATCGAACTGACTTTTGCCATTTCTTCTCCTCCAAAGGCCTTTCGGCTTTGAGTGCCGAGGTCCTCTAGCTACGGAACGGGAAGTTGAAGCCCTTGAGCAATTCACGGGCTTCGTCATCGGTCTTGGCCGACGTGCAAACGATCACGTCGAGGCCCAAAACGTTGTCGACTTTGTCGTAGTCGATTTCGGGGAACACGAGGTGCTCCTTCAGGCCGGTCGCGTAGTTGCCACGGCCATCGAAGCTCTTCGGGTTCAGACCACGGAAGTCCTTCACGCGCGGCAGCGCGATGGTGACGAACCGGTCGAGGAATTCGTACATGCGGTCGCCGCGGAGCGTTACCTTGGCGCCGATCGCCATGCCTTCGCGCAGTTTGTACGTTGCGATGGCCTTGCGGGCGCGGGTAACGACCGGTTTCTGACCGGCGATGAGCGCGAGATCGGAAGCTGCGACGTCAACTTTCTTGCGATCGTTGACGGCTTCGCCAACGCCCATGTTGATGACGACTTTTTCGATCTTCGGAATCTGCATCACGTTGGCGTAGCCGAACTTCTCTTTGAGAGCGTTGCGGACGACCTTCTCGTAATGCGATTTCATGCGCGGCTTATAATCGGCCGGACGCGGCGCAGCAGGCGCACGCGGTTCGGACGAAGCGGCCTTCTTGTCGGCCTTCGCCTTCTTGTCACCGCCCTGGGCAGCGCCGCCCTGCGGCTTTGCGGATTTTTTTTCTTCCTTAGCCATGGCTTAGTTCTTCTCCGGGATCTGCTCGCCCGAGCGCTTCGCGACGCGGACCTTCTTGCCATCGGCGAGGACCTTGAAGCCGACGCGGGTCGGCTTGCCGTCCTTGGGATCCTCGAGCGCGATGTTCGAGAGGTCGATCGGACCTTCCTTGGAAATGATGCCGCCTTCTTGGGTCGCCGACTGGCGCTGATGACGGCGCACCATGTTGACGCCACGCACGAGGGCGCGGTGTTCTTTCGGGCGAACCTCGATCACCTCACCGCGCTTGCCTTTGTCGCGGCCGGCGAGGACGACGACGTTGTCGCCCTTCTTGATTTTAAAAGCCGACATCAGAGGACCTCCGGCGCAAGCGATACGATCTTCATGTGGTTCTTGGCGCGAAGCTCACGCGTCACGGGTCCGAAGATGCGGGTGCCGACGGGTTCGCCGTTGGCATTGACCAGCACAGCGGCGTTGCGATCGAAGCGGATCAGCGAACCGTCGGCGCGGCGGATGCCCTTCGCGACGCGGACGATGACGGCCTTCATCACCTGGCCCTTCTTGACGCGTCCCTTCGGGATCGCCTCCTTGACGGAGACGACGATGGTATCACCCACCGTCGCGTACTTGCGCTTCGAGCCGCCCAGCACCTTGATGCACTGGACGCGGCGCGCGCCAGAATTGTCGGCGACGTCGAGATTGCTCTCCATCTGGATCATCGCGTCATTCCTTCTCTCATGGCTCCGAGAGGCATACTCTCAAAGCCCATCTCATCATTTTCCCAACTGGCTCGCGGGGTCTTGGGGCAATTCCCAACTCTCCGACGGCCTGAAAGGCGCTCTACGTAAGCGTTCGATCGCTTAGCGAAGCGAGGCTTATGCCTCAATTCGCGACGGCAATCCAACGTTTGTTCTTGGAGATCGGCCGGGTCTCTTGAATTTCGACCTGGTCGCCTACCTTGAACGAATTCGATTCATCGTGAGCGTGGTACTTCTTCGTACGACGCACGGTCTTCTTCAGCAGCGGATGGGTGTAGCGACGCTCGACCTGAACGACGATGGTCTTGTCGTTCTTGTCAGATACCACGACACCCTGCAGCACGCGCTTCGGCATAATCTCGTTCTCCCTTACGCGCCTTTTTTGACGCTGCCACCGCGCCGGGCAACGGCTGCGGTCTTGACGCGCGCGATGTCACGGCGGACCGTCCGGATGCGCGCGGTGTTCTCGAGCTGGCCCGAGGCCTTCTGAAAGCGCAGGTTGAACTGCTCCTTCTTCAGCTTCGCCAGCTGGTCGTCGAGCTGATCGATCGACATGCCCTTAAATTCGTCGGCCATGACTGTTCCTCAACTCCTATTCAATTCGCGTAATGACGCGGCATTTGATCGGCAGCTTCGCAGCACCGAGCGCCAGCGCTTCTTTAGCGACCTGGGGATTCAAACCGCCAAGCTCGAAAATGATGCGGCCCGGCTTCACGCGCGCCACCCAAAGCTCGGGCGAACCCTTACCGGAGCCCATGCGGACTTCGGCAGGCTTCTTCGACACCGGCACGTCCGGGAAGATGCGCAGCCACATGCGGCCGGCACGCTTCGTGTGACGAGCAATAGCGCGGCGCGCAGCTTCGATCTGCCGAGCGGTGAGACGCTCGGGCTCCATGGCCTTGAGGCCCACTTCGCCGTAAGCGAGCGTGGTGCCCGACTTAGCGACGCCGTGGATGCGGCCCTTGAATTGCTTGCGGAACTTGGTCCGTTTCGGTTGCAGCATTGTGTGCCTCTGAATTCCTTACGCTTCGGGCGCCGACGGAGTAGCGTCGGAAGCGGCCGGTGCGTTGCCGCCACCCGCGCCACCACGGCCACCGCGTCCACCGCGGCCCGGACGACGATCACGACGATCCTGACGGTCGCCATCGTCACGACGCGGACGCGGAGCGCCGCTCTCTTGCATTTCCGTGAGCTTCTTGTCGGAGGCCATCGGATCGTGCTCGATGATCTCGCCCTTGAAGACCCACACCTTGATGCCGATGATGCCGTAAGCGGTGCGTGCAACGCCGTAGCCGAAATCGATGTCGGCGCGAAGCGTGTGCAGCGGCACGCGGCCTTCGCGATACCATTCGGTGCGGGCGATTTCAGCGCCACCTAAGCGGCCGGCGACGTTGATACGGATGCCGACGGCGCCGAGACGGAGAGCCGACTGAACAGCGCGCTTCATCGCGCGGCGGAACGCAACGCGGCGCTCAAGCTGCTGAGCGATGCCTTCGGCGATCAGCGTGGCGTCGATTTCTGGCTTGCGGATCTCGAGGATGTTCAGGTGAACTTCCGAGCTCGTCAGCTTCGCAAGATCGGCGCGCAGACGCTCGATCTTCTCGCCCTTCTTGCCAATCAGGATGCCGGGACGCGCCGTCATGACGGTGACGCGGCACTTCTTGTGCGGACGCTCGATGACGACCTTCGAGATGCCGGCTTCGCGCTGCTCTTTCATGATGTGGGCGCGGATGGCGCGGTCTTCATGAAGCAGCCTGCCGTATTCACCGCGAGCGGCGAACCAGCGGCTGTCCCAGGTCCGGTTGATGCCAACGCGAAGGCCGACGGGATTGACTTTCTGACCCATATTACTTGGCCTCCTTGGCCGCAGCCTTCGGCGCGGACTTCTTTGCAGCTTTCTTCTTCTCGGCCTTTTCCTCTTCGACCTGACGGACGACGACGGTGAGCTGCGAGAACGGCTTCAGGATCGCGGCGCCGCGGCCACGGCCACGAGCGTGGAAACGCTTCATGACCAGGTTCTTGCCGACGTAGGCTTCAGCAACGATCAGATCGTTGACGTCAAGTGCGTGGTTGTTCTCAGCGTTCGCAACGGCGCTCATCACGCACTTGCGGACGTCGCCCGCGATGCGCTTCTCGCTGAATTCAAGCTCAGCGAGCGCCTGATCGACCTTCTTGCCACGGATCAGGCCCGCGACGAGGTTCAGCTTCTGCGGAGAAATGCGCAGCGATTTGACAACCGCTTGAGCCTCGGTGTCAGCGAGGCGGCGCTGATGACTTGGCTTGCCCATTATTTCTTCACCGCTTTCTTGTCGCCGCCGTGGCCGTGGAAAATACGGGTCGGAGCGAATTCACCGAACTTGTGGCCGATCATGTCTTCCGTCACAGCGACGGGGATGTGCTTCTGGCCGTTGTGCACGCCGAAGGTCAGGCCGACGAACTGGGGAAGGATCGTGGAGCGACGGCTCCAGATCTTGATCACCTCATTGCGGCCGGACGAACGCGACTTCTCCGCCTTCTTGAGGAGGTAGCCGTCGACGAACGGACCTTTCCATACTGAACGTGTCAAAGTCGAATCTCCTTCAGAGCGCCGCTACTACTTCTTCTTCGCCTTCTGGCGCGAGCGGACGATATATTTCGTGGTCGTCTTGTTCTTGCGTGTCTTGAAGCCCTTGGTCGGCTTGCCCCACGGCGTTGCCCAGTGCTTACCGCCCTTCGTACGACCACCGTTGGGGTGATCGACCGGGTTCATAGCAATCGAGCGAACGGTCGGACGACGGCCGAGCAGACGAGTGCGACCCGCCTTGCCAACGACTGTGTTCATGTGATCGGGGTTCGAAACCGCACCGACAGTCGCCATGCATTCGGCGCTGACCTTGCGGGTTTCACCCGAGTTGAGCTTCAGAACGGCGTAGCCCGAGTCGCGGCCGACGAGCTGAACGAATGAGCCTGCCGAACGTGCGACCTGACCGCCCTTGCCAGGCTTCATCTCGACGTTGTGAACGATCGTGCCGATCGGCATGGCCGACAGCGGCATGGCGTTGCCGGGCTTCACGTCAACCTTCGGACCCGAGACGACCGTGTCGCCGACGCCCAGACGCTGCGGCGCCAGGATGTAAGCCTGCGTGCCGTCCTCGTACTTGATGAGGGCGATGAACGCGGTGCGGTTCGGATCGTATTCAAGGCGCTCGACACTGGCCGGCGCGTCGAACTTCCGGCGACGGAAGTCGATCTTGCGGTAGGCCTGCTTCGCGCCGCCGCCGATGTGGCGCGACGTGATACGGCCGTCGCTGTTGCGACCACCGGTCTTCGTCTTGCCCTCGACGAGCGTCTTGAGCGGCTTGCCCTTCCAGAGCGTCGAGCGGTCGACCTGAATAAGGTGACGGCGACCAGGCGACGTTGGGTTGTATGTTCTAAGCGCCATGACTTATCCTCAGAGCCCCGTCGTCACGTCGATGGAATGACCATCTTCGAGCGTCACGACCGCCCTTTTCGTATCGCTCAAGACGGCCTTGATGCCCTTGAACGTTCTTTGCTTGCCCTTGCGGACGATCGTGTTGACGGCCTTCACCTTGACCTTGAACAGGCCTTCGACCGCCGACTTGATCTCGGTCTTCGTCGCGTCAGGCTTGACCTTGAAGATCACCTGGTTGGCCTCGGAGGCGAGCGTCGCCTTTTCCGTGATGACCGGCGCAACGATGACGTCGTATGCGGAGCGTTTGATCGTCATTTGAAGCGCTCCTCCAGCGCGGCGACGGCGGCCCGGGTCAGCACCAGCTTCTTACGACGGAGAATGTCGTAGACGTTGATGCCCTGAATCGGGAGCACGTCGATGTTCGGGATGTTGCGAGCAGCGCGCGTGAAATTCACTTCGAGCTCGGCACCATCAATGATCAGCGCATTCTCAAGCGACAGCTTGGCGAACTGCGCCTTCAGCGCGGTCGTCTTGCCCTCGGCAGAGGTCGCCTTGTCGATCACGACGATCTCGCCGGCTTTCGCCTTCGAGGAGAGCGCGTGACGGAGCGCCAGAGCGCGCACCTTCTTCGGCAGCTCAATGGCATGCGAGCGGGGCTTCGGTCCGAACGCCTTGCCGCCACCGCGGAACTGCGGAGCCGACTTGTCGCCGTGACGAGCACCGCCGGTGCCCTTCTGCTTGTACATCTTCTTGCCCGTGACCGCGACTTCCGAGCGGTCCTGAGCATGATGCGTACCGGCCATGCGCTTCAGCGTCTGGTAGCGCACCATGCGGTGGATGAGGTCGTTGCGGACCTCAAGACCGAAAATGTCGTCGGCAAGCTCGATGTCGCCGGACTTACCGGCATCGAGGCTGGTAACTTCGGCTTTCATCACGCGCCTTCCTTCTTCGCTTCGCCACGCGCCTTGAATGCTCCAGGCTTCGGAACATCAGCGTGCGCAGCTTTCTTCACGGCGTCGCGAACGACAACCCAGCCACCCTTGGAACCGGGGACAGCACCGCGAACCATCACGAGGCCGCGCTCCTTGTCGATCTTGGCAACAACGAGGTTCTGCGTCGTGACGCGCTCGTCGCCCAAGTGGCCGGCCATCTTCTTACCTTTGAAGACCTTACCAGGATCCTGGCGCTGACCGGTCGAACCGTGAGCACGGTGCGTGACCGAGACGCCGTGGGTGGCGCGCAGACCGCCGAAGTTCCAGCGCTTCATGGCGCCCTGGAAACCTTTACCCTGGGTGGTGCCCGTCACGTCGACGAACTGGCCCGGAACGAAGTGGTCTGCGGTGATTTCCGCGCCAACATCGATGAGGTTCTCAGGACTGACACGAAACTCTGCGATCTTCCGCTTCGGTTCGACTTCGGCCTTCGCAAAGGTGCCGCGCTCGGACTTCGTCAGACGCGAGGGCTTCCTCGTGCCGCCGCCGACCTGGATGGCGGTATAGCCGTTCTTCTCCTCGGTGCGGTGCGAGAGAACCTGGAGGTTCTCAAGACGCAGCACCGTGACGGGGATGTGTTCGCCCGCGTCGGTGAAGATCCGGGTCATACCGATCTTCTGTGCTATCACTCCGGAACGCATTTGCATTCCTTCCTATCGTTAGGGCCATTCGCGTTACCGCCAGAGGGCCCGGAAGTTCTTGTTTAGAGCTTGATCTCGACGTCGACGCCTGCGGCGAGGTCGAGTTTCATCAATGCGTCGACCGTCTGCGGCGTCGGATCGACGATGTCGAGCAAACGCTTGTGGGTCCGCATCTCGAATTGCTCGCGGCTCTTCTTGTCGATGTGTGGCGAACGGTTGACCGTAAAGCGTTCGATGCGCGTCGGCAGCGGGATGGGACCGCGAACTTCAGCACCGGTACGCTTCGCCGTGTTCACGATCTCGCGGGTCGATGCATCGAGAATACGATGATCGAACGCCTTGAGCCGGATGCGGATGTTTTGGCCGTGCATGGCTTTGTGCTTTCACTTCTCGCAAAAAGATTTGGGGAAGCGCGCTATTCAGAACGCTTCCCCGGAAATGCCTTCTACTCGATAATTTTCGTAACAACGCCCGCGCCGACCGTACGGCCGCCTTCGCGGATAGCGAAACGAACTTTCTCTTCCATGGCGATCGGCTGAACGAGCTCGACTTCGACCGAGACGTTGTCGCCCGGCATAACCATTTCCGTACCTTCGGCGAGCTTAACAGTGCCCGTCACGTCGGTCGTGCGGAAGTAGAACTGCGGACGATAGTTCGTGAAGAACGGCGTGTGACGGCCACCCTCTTCCTTGTTGAGGATGTAGGCCTCAGCAGCGAACTTCTTGTGCGGCTTCACAGAGCCCGGCTTGCAGAGAACCTGGCCGCGCTCGACAGCTTCCTTGTCGATACCGCGCAGGAGGCAGCCGACGTTGTCGCCAGCTTCACCCGAGTCGAGCAGCTTGCGGAACATTTCGACGCCGGTGACAACCGACTTCTGCGTGTCGCGAAGACCGACGATTTCGACTTCTTCGCCAACCTTAATGGTGCCACGCTCGATACGGCCCGTGACGACGGTGCCGCGACCCGAGATCGAGAACACGTCTTCGATCGGCATCAGGAACGGCTGATCCTTCGGGCGCTCCGGGATCGGGATGTACTCGTCCATGGCTTCGTACAGCTTGATGATCGCTTCGTCAGCGAGCGGGCCCTTCTCACCGTTGAGGGCCTTGACGGCTGCACCGCGGATGACCGGCGTGTCGTCGCCCGGGAAGTTGTACTTCGAGAGAAGTTCACGAACTTCCATTTCGACGAGGTCGAGGAGCTCTTCGTCTTCGACGATGTCGCACTTGTTCAAGAAGACAACGATCTTCGGCACGCCGACCTGGCGAGCGAGAAGGATGTGCTCACGCGTCTGCGGCATCGGGCCGTCAACGGCCGACACAACGAGGATCGCGCCGTCCATCTGGGCTGCACCGGTGATCATGTTCTTGACGTAGTCGGCGTGGCCGGGGCAGTCGACGTGCGCATAGTGACGGTTCGGGGTCGCGTATTCAACGTGCGACGTGGCGATCGTCAGAATCTTCGTCGGGTCGCGACGGCCCTGGCTTTCAGAAGCCTTGGCAACTTCGTCATAGGCGATCGAAGTCGCCGTCCAGCCGCGGTCGGCCGAAACTTTCGTCAAGGCTGCGGTCAGCGTTGTCTTGCCGTGGTCGACGTGTCCGATCGTACCGACGTTGCAATGCGGCTTGTTCCGCTCGAATTTTGCCTTCGCCATCGTTGGCTCTCCTTAGTCCTACTATCAGGTCCCGACTCTTTCGATCCGGGAATTTCAGGCTTCATTTTTTAGAACCCAGCGGACGGATACTCTCGCCGGCCAGGTTCAACTTCTTAGGCGTACTTGGCCTTGACCTCATCCGCCACGTTGCGCGGCACGTCCGCATAGTGTGCGAACTGCATCGAGTACTGCGCACGACCCGTCGACATCGAACGCAGCGTATTGATGTAACCGAACATGTTCGCGAGCGGGACAAACGCACGGATGACCGTCGCGTTGCCGCGCATCTCCTGAGTACGGATCTGCCCGCGCCGCGAGTTGATGTCGCCGATGATGCCGCCGACGAATTCGCCCGGCGACACAACCTCGACGTCCATGACCGGCTCGAGGATCTTAACGCCAGCCTTCTCGCAGCCTTCCTTCATGGCCGCACGCGTCGCGATTTCGAAGGCGATCGCGGACGAGTCCACTTCGTGGAAGGCGCCGTCATAAAGGTTGACCTTCATGTCGACCATCGGGAAGCCGATGAGCATGCCGTTGTCCCAGACCGACTTCACGCCCTTTTCGACGCCGGGGATGTATTCCTTCGGAACCGTACCGCCGACGATCGAGGTCGTGAACTCGTTGCCCTTGCCGACTTCGTTCGGCTCGAGCTTGAGCTTGACGCGAGCAAACTGACCCGTACCGCCGGTCTGCTTCTTGTGCGTGTAGTCGATGTCTGCCGGGCGCGCGAGCGTTTCGCGATAGGCGACCTGCGGAGCGCCCGTCGTGGCTTCGACGCCGTAGGTCCGCTTCAGGATGTCGACTTTAATGTCGAGATGAAGCTCGCCCATGCCCTTGAGGATCGTCTCGCCCGACTCTGGGTGAACCGAGACCCGGAACGAGGGATCTTCCAGCGACAGCGTGTTGAGCGCGATCGCCATCTTTTCCTGGTCGGCCTTCGTCTTCGGCTCGACCTTCATCTCGATGACGGGCTCCGGGAAGTCCATCTTTTCGAGAATGACCGGCTTCTGCGGATCGCAAAGCGTTTCGCCCGTGCGCGTGTCTTTCAGACCCTGCAGAGCGACGATGTCGCCAGCATAGGCTTCTTTGATTTCTTCACGATCCGCGGCGTGCATCAGGTACATGCGGCCGGCGCGCTCTTTCTTATCGCGCGTCGTGTTCGCAAGCGCCATGCCCTGCTCGAGCTTGCCCGAGTAGATGCGACAGAACGTGATCGAGCCGACATGCTCGAAGCTCATGATCTTGAAGGCGATCATGGCCAGTGGTTCGGTGTCCGACGGCTTGCGGAGCAGCTCGTCACCGGTCTTGGGATCAATGCCTTTGTAGGCTTCGCGATCGAGCGGCGACGGCAGATAGTCGACGACCGCGTCGAGCAGCGGCTGAACGCCTTTGTTCTTGAAGGCCGAGCCACAGAACATCGGGTAGAAGGCGCCCTTGACGGTCGCCTTGCGAATGAGCTTGCGCAGCGTGTCCTCGTCCGGCTCTTTGCCTTCGAGGAATGCCTCGAGTGCCGCGTCGTCCATTTCGACGGCAGCTTCGATCATGGCGGCGCGATATTCGTTCGCCTTGTCGACGAGGTCGGCCGGGATTTCGCCCTCGACCATCTTCGCGTCCTTGCCGTCACCGTCCCAAGTGATGGCCTTCATCTTAACGAGATCGATGACACCCTGGAAATTCGACTCAGCACCGATCGGAATCTGCATCGGAACCGGACGTGCACCAAGCTTCGCCTTGATGTCGTCGACGCACATGTAGAAGTCGGCGCCGATCTTATCCATCTTGTTGGCGAAGATGATGCGCGGAACGTTGTACTTGTCGCCTTGACGCCAGACGGTTTCCGTCTGCGGCTCGACGCCCTGGTTCGAGTCAAGAACGCAAACAGCGCCGTCGAGCACGCGCAGCGAACGCTCGACTTCGATCGTGAAGTCGACGTGGCCTGGGGTGTCGATGATATTCAGGCGGCGCTTCTTGCCGTCACGGCCGGTCCAGAAACAGGTCGTCGCGGCCGACGTGATCGTGATGCCGCGCTCAGCTTCCTGATCCATAAAGTCCATCGTCGCGGCGCCGTCATGGACTTCGCCGATCTTATAGGACCTGCCGGTGTAGTAGAGGATTCGCTCGGTCGTGGTCGTCTTGCCAGCATCAATGTGAGCCATGATGCCGAAGTTGCGATAATCCTCGATCGGGTATTGCCGGGCCATGTCTGCCTCGAAATCCTTGTAACTTGTCCTACCAGCGGTAGTGCGAGAAGGCGCGGTTGGCTTCAGCCATCTTGTGCGTGTCTTCGCGCTTTTTAACTGCAGTGCCACGATTGTTCGCGGCGTCGAGCAATTCGCCCGAGAGCTTGTCAATCAGCGTCGACTCATTGCGAGCGCGAGCAGCGGAGATCAACCAGCGGATCGCCAGAGCCTGACGGCGCTCGTTACGAACTTCGACCGGAACCTGATACGTGGCACCGCCGACGCGACGCGAACGAACCTCAACCGACGGCATGACGTTGTCGAGCGCCTGACGGAAAAGATCGATCGGGTTCGCTTTACCCCGCTGTTCCATCTTTTCGAACGCGCCATAGACCATGCGTTCTGCAACCGACTTCTTGCCGTGCTCCATCACCGCGTTCATGAACTTGGTGACGACGACGTCGTTGAACTTCGGATCCGGGATCACTTCCCGCTTTTGCGCCGCGTGACGACGAGACATCCTGACAGGCCCTTCGCTTCGAATTCTCTTTAAATCTTACAGGCCGACACCGCCGGCCCGGACGAGACCGATTACTTCGGCCGTTTCGCACCGTACTTCGAACGCCGCTGACGACGCGCCGAGACGCCCTGCGTATCAAGCACACCACGGATGATGTGATAGCGGACGCCGGGAAGGTCCTTCACGCGGCCGCCGCGGATCAGCACCACGGAGTGCTCCTGAAGGTTATGACCTTCGCCCGGGATGTAGCCGATCACCTCGTAGCCGTTGGTCAGCCGGATCTTGGCGACCTTACGCAGAGCGGAGTTCGGCTTCTTCGGGGTCGTCGTGTAGACGCGCGTGCAGACACCACGCTTCTGCGGGCACGCTTCCATGTGGCGCGACTTCTCGCGGTAGACTGGCTTTACCCGGGGCTTCCGGATCAACTGCTGTATCGTCGGCATTCGCCCAATCCTGACTTCGGGACACATTCCCGACAGCGGAAATGCGCCAAGCAAACCTGCCAGGTGCGCGAAGTTCGCCCCTAGCAAGAAAAAACCAGAGGATCGTGCCGCCCTTTGGGGTGACAGATCATGGCCCGTCGATATGCTCTGCTTTATGAACGGGAGCGTTTAGGAGCAAAATAGGCGCTTGAAGCGCCGAGCGACCTACCACCAACCCGTGAGAGTGGGCGGAGCTATATACACACCCGCCATATTGGTCAACAGGCGCGCCGCAGGGTTGCGAAATTATTTTCGCCGAATTCGCCGTCATAAGGCAAACCGAACCTGCGACCTGTTGTCGGCTCGGGCGCGCAGAACGCTTTAAAACCGACGGAAAACCAAATTTTTGGGTGGGCACCGCACTTAAATGGGAATCGCTGAAAATTTTTAAAGAGGACTCGCATCGTCCAGGCTGCTTTGCGCCGGTCGGCAGCCCTCTCCCGAGGAAATTTCGAGGTGTCATCCGCGGCTTCAGCCGAGGACCCATTGCGCCGCCCCTACAGATAAGAAATGGCCCGTCGAGACAAGGGCGAGGAAACGGTTCTCAACAAATGAAAACGGCCGCCCCGAGAGGCGGCCGTTGGCATTAGAATGCTCTTAAGAAGCGAGCGGAGATTACTCCGCTGCTTCCTCTGCCGGGCGACGGCGACGGCGTCCAGCCGGGCCTGAGGCGCCATCAGGCGACGGCAGGTTCGAAGTCTTCGCCTTTTCCTTGGCGATGAGATCGTCACGCTGCATCGCGACCTTGCGGAGCTGACGCAGCATGCCGCCCGTACCGGCCGGAATGAGACGGCCGACGATGACGTTCTCCTTGAGACCTTCGAGCGTGTCGGACTTGCCGTTGACGGCAGCATCCGTGAGCACGCGCGTTGTCTCCTGGAAGGACGCCGCCGAGATGAAGGAGCGCGTCTGCAGCGAAGCCTTGGTGATACCGAGCAGAACCGGGTTCGCGGACGCCGCACGCTTGCCGGCCTTCTGAGCGGCTGCGTTGATTTCCTCGAACTCGATCCGATCGAGTTGCTCACCCTTGATGAGTTCGGTCTCGCCGGCGTCGGTGACTTCAACCTTCTGCAGCATCTGACGAACGATGACTTCGATGTGCTTGTCGTTGATCGTCACGCCCTGCAGTCGATAGACGTCCTGGATCTCGTTGATCAGGTAGTTCGCGAGTTCCTCGACGCCCTTGATCGCCAGGATGTCGTGCGGCGCCGGGTTGCCGTCGTACACGAAATCGCCACGTTCAACGCGATCGCCAGGCTGAACAGCAAGGCTCTTGCCACGCGGGATCAGGTATTCGACCGGCTCGGCCGACTCATCGTCCGGCTTGATCGTGATGCGCTGCTTGTTCTTGTAGTCCTTGCCGAACTCAACTGTACCCGAGATGTCCGCGAGGATCGCGTGATCCTTCGGACGGCGGGCTTCGAAGAGTTCCGCGACGCGCGGTAGACCGCCGGTGATGTCACCGGACTTCGCCGACGCCGTCGGAATACGAGCAAGAACGTCGCCCGCCTTCACTTCCGTGCCGCGATCGACCGACAGAACGGCTTCAACCGACAACAGGTAGCGAGCGTCACCGCCGCGCGCGACCTTGATCGGCTTGCCCTTCGAGTCCTTGATCACGATGGCAGGCTTCAGCTCGGAGCCCTTCGGAGACGTGCGCCAGTCGATGATGACCCGGTTCGACGTACCCTTCATTTCGTCGGTTTGTTCGCGGACCGACGAGCCTTCGATCAAGTCTTCGAAGTCGACGAAGCCGTCGGCTTCCGACAGGATCGGACGGGTGTAGGGATCCCACTGCGCGATCTTGGTGCCGCGCTTCACGGTATCGCCTTCATCGACAAAGATGCGCGAGCCGTAGCTGATCTTGTGGGTCGCGAGTTCCTTGCCCGTCTGGTCGACGATGATGACCGACATGATGCGGCTTGTCGCGACGTTCTGGCCCTTCGAGTCCTTGGCGATCGCACGGTTCTTCAGCTTCACGGTGCCGTTGAAGTTCGACTCGATGAAGGACGAGTCGACCAAGTTGGCCGTGCCGCCGATGTGGAACGTACGCATCGTCAGCTGCGTGCCCGGCTCACCGATCGACTGTGCGGCGATGACGCCGACAGCTTCACCAATGTTGACCGGCGTACCGCGAGCAAGGTCGCGGCCGTAGCACTTGGCGCACACGCCGTTGACCGTCTCGCAGGTCAGCACCGAACGGATACGAACTTCCTGAAGCTCGGCCTTGCCGATGAGATCGGCGTGCTTTTCTTCGATCAGTTCGCCGTTGGCGACGATGATCTCGCCCGTCGTCGGGTGCTTGATGTCTTCGGCTGCCGTGCGGCCCAGCGAACGCGCCGCGAGCGACACGATCACCTGACCGGCATCGACGACTGCCTGCACGTTAATGCCGGCATCGGTTCCGCAATCGACCTCGGAGATGATGGCGTCCTGCGCGACGTCGACGAGACGACGCGTGAGGTAGCCCGAGTTCGCCGTCTTCAAGGCGGTGTCTGCAAGACCCTTACGGGCACCGTGGGTTGAGTTGAAGTACTCGAGAACCGACAGGCCTTCCTTGAAGTTCGAGATGATCGGCGTCTCAATGATTTCGCCCGAAGGCTTCGTCATGAGGCCGCGCATACCGGCGAGCTGCTTCATCTGCGCCGGCGAACCGCGCGCGCCCGAGTGGCTCATCATGTAGACCGAGTTGATCGGACGTTCGCGTCCGGTCGTAGCGTCCTTCTGAACCGCCGAAATGCGGTCCATCATTTCCTTGGCGATCTGATCGGTGCAGCGCGACCAAGCGTCGACGACCTTATTGTACTTCTCGAGCTGCGTGATCAGGCCGTCCTGATACTGCTGTTCGAAGTCGCGGACCTCGACGTTGGTCTTCTCGACGATCTTCTCCTTCGTCTCCGGGATGAGCATGTCGTCCTTACCGAACGAGATGCCAGCCTTGAAGGCGTGGTGGAAGCCGAGCGCCATGATCCGGTCGCAGAAGATGACCGTCTCTTTCTGACCGCAGTTACGGTAGACCAAATCGATCAGACCGGAGATGTTCTTCTTCGTCAGAAGCTGGTTCGCCATCGAGAACTTCATGCCCGGCATCTTCGGCAGATGCTGTGCGAGAAGCAGACGGCCCGGGGTCGTCTCGTGGATCTCCGAGACTTCCTCGCCCTCATCATTGATCGCGTGATAGCGGCCTTTGATCTTGGCGTGCAGCGTGACGGACTTCGATTCAAGGGCGTGAAGCACCTCGTTGATCGAGCCCAACATCATGCCTTCGCCGGGTTCGCCGTCGCGCATCATCGACAGATAGTACAGACCCAACACGATGTCCTGCGACGGCACGATGATCGGCTGGCCGCTCGCGGGATGCAGGATGTTGTTCGTCGACATCATCAGGACGCGCGCTTCGAGCTGCGCTTCGAGCGACAGCGGAACGTGCACGGCCATCTGGTCGCCGTCGAAGTCTGCGTTGAAGGCAGCGCAAACCAGCGGGTGAAGCTGGATCGCCTTACCCTCGATGAGTTGTGGCTCGAACGCCTGAATGCCGAGACGGTGAAGCGTCGGGGCGCGGTTCAGCATCACCGGATGCTCGCGAATGACTTCGTCGAGGACGTCCCAAACCTCGGGCTTTTCCTTTTCGACGAGCTTCTTCGCCTGCTTTACGGTCGCGGCTTGGCCGAGCGTCTGGAGGCGCGCGTAGATGAAGGGCTTGAACAGCTCAAGCGCCATCTTCTTCGGCAGGCCGCACTGGTGCAGCTTGAGTTCCGGACCGACAACGATGACCGAACGGCCGGAGTAGTCGACGCGCTTGCCGAGCAGGTTCTGACGGAAGCGGCCCTGCTTGCCCTTCAGCATGTCGGCGAGCGACTTCAGCGGACGCTTGTTGGCGCCGGTGATGACGCGGCCGCGACGGCCGTTGTCGAACAGAGCGTCGACGGCCTCCTGCAGCATGCGCTTTTCGTTGCGAATGATGATATCCGGCGCGCGCAGCTCCATCAGCCGCTTCAGGCGGTTGTTACGGTTGATGACGCGGCGATAGAGATCGTTCAGGTCCGACGTCGCAAAGCGGCCGCCATCGAGCGGAACAAGCGGACGCAGTTCCGGCGGGATGACCGGAACTTGCGTCAGGATCATCCACTCCGGACGGTTGCCCGATTCCATGAAGGCTTCGATGACCTTCAGGCGCTTGCCGAGCTTCTTCGGCTTCAGCTCCGTCGTCGCCTCGGCGATCTCCTGACGGAGATCCTGCGCGATCTTCGGCAGGTCCATGGCGGACAGAAGCTCGCGGATCGCCTCGGCGCCAATGCCGGCGGTGAAGGTGTCTGCGCCGTACTCGTCGATCGCCTGGTTGTACTGTTCTTCCGTCAGCAGCTGGCGCTCAGCGAACGGCGTCGTGCCCGGCTCGATGACGATGTAGTTCTCGAAATAAAGAACGCGCTCGAGATCCTTCAGCGCCATGTCCATCAGCAAGCCGATGCGCGAGGGCAGCGACTTCAGGAACCAGATGTGCGCAACGGGAGCCGCAAGTTCGATGTGGCCCATGCGCTCGCGGCGAACCTTTGCAAGCGTCACTTCCACGCCGCACTTTTCGCAGATCAAGCCCTTGTACTTCATTCGCTTGTACTTGCCGCACAAGCATTCGTAGTCCTTGATCGGTCCGAAGATGCGCGCACAGAACAGGCCGTCGCGCTCGGGCTTGAAGGTACGATAGTTGATCGTCTCGGGCTTTTTGATCTCGCCATAGGACCAGGACAGGATGTCCTCGGGCGAGGCGATCGAGATCCGGATCTGATCGAAGACCGGAGCGGGAGCCTGCGATTTAAAGATGTTGGTAATTTCGTTCATCGGCTGTCTCCTCATGGGCGCGGCTGGGGTGACCGTGCCCGTGGAATTTAGTGGTCGTGTTTTGCCGATCTCCGCCCTTCCCGGGGGGCGGAGATCGTCTTCGATGTTCGTTATTCAGCCGCTGGCGGAAGCTGCGCCTGGGGTTCCTCGGGCGTCTCCGGCTGATCGTTTTCTGCTTCGATCTGCGGCAGCTCGCTGTTGACGAGCTCGACGTTGAGACCCAGCGCGCGCATTTCCTTGACGAGCACGTTGAAGCTTTCCGGCACGCCGGCTTCGAACGCATCGTCGCCACGGACGATCGCCTCGTAGACCTTGGTGCGGCCGGCGACGTCGTCCGACTTCACGGTCAGCATTTCCTGCAGCGTGTAGGCGGCGCCGTAAGCTTCCAGAGCCCAGACCTCCATTTCGCCGAAGCGCTGGCCGCCGAACTGCGCCTTACCGCCCAGCGGCTGCTGGGTGACGAGCGAGTACGGACCGATCGAGCGAGCGTGGATCTTGTCGTCGACAAGGTGGTGCAGCTTCAGAACGTACTTGTAGCCGACGGTGACCTTGCGATCGAACGGCTCGCCCGTGCGGCCGTCGAACAGCGTCACCTGACCTGACGTATCGAAACCTGCGAGCTGCAGCATTTCGACGATGTCTTTCTCACGCGCGCCGTCGAACACCGGCGTCGCGATCGGAACGCCCGTCCGCAGGTTCTGAGCGACGCCCACAAGCTCATCGTCTTTCAACGACGACTTGATGACGTCCTGACCGTAAACGCGCTCCATCTGTTCGCGGAGAGCCTGCGCCTGGCCGCTCTCGTGGAACTGATGCAATGCATCGTCGATCATGCGGCCAAGGCCGCGGCACGCCCAGCCAAGATGCGTTTCGAGGATCTGTCCGACGTTCATGCGGCTCGGCACGCCGAGCGGGTTCAGAACGACGTCGACCGGCGTGCCGTCTTCGAGGAACGGCATGTCTTCCGACGGGACGATCATCGACACGACACCCTTGTTGCCGTGACGGCCGGCCATCTTGTCGCCCGGCTGGATCTTGCGCTTCACCGCGACGAAGACCTTGACCATCTTCATCACGCCCGGCGGCAGCTCGTCACCGCGCTGCAGCTTGTCGACCTTGTCGGCAAAACGCAGACCGAGGCCCTTCTTGGCGTCTTCGTACTGCTTCTGGATGGCTTCGACTTCGGCCTGCGCCTTCTCATTGGCAAGACCGATTTCCCACCACTGGCTGCGCGGAATGTCGTCGAGGATCACGGTGTCGATGATCGTACCCTTGCGGGCGTTCTTCGGACCCTTCGCGACTTCCTTGCCCATCAGCGCGTCTTTCAGACGGGCGTAGACGTTGCGGTCGAGGATCTGAAGCTCGTCGTCGCGGTCTTTTGCGAGACGCTCGATCTCTTCGCGCTCGATCGCCATCGCACGCTCGTCTTTCTCGACGCCGTGGCGATTGAAGACGCGGACTTCGACGATCGTGCCGGCGACGCCCGGCGGCAGACGCAGCGACGTATCGCGAACGTCGGACGCCTTTTCACCGAAGATGGCGCGCAGAAGCTTTTCTTCCGGCGTCATCGGGCTTTCGCCCTTCGGCGTGATCTTGCCGACCAGAATGTCACCCGGATGGACTTCGGCGCCGATGTAGACGATGCCGGCTTCGTCGAGGTTCTTCAGCGCTTCTTCCGAGACGTTCGGAATATCGCGCGTGATTTCCTCAGGTCCGAGCTTCGTATCGCGAGCCATGACCTCGAATTCCTCGATGTGGATCGAGGTGAACACGTCTTCGGAGACGACGCGCTCGTTCATCAGGATCGAGTCTTCGAAGTTGTAGCCCATCCACGGCATGAACGCGACGAGCACGTTCTTGCCGAGCGCCAACTCGCCGAGTTCGGTCGAGGGACCGTCAGCGATGATGTCGCCTGCCTTGACGTGATCGCCGACGTTGATCAGCGGCCGCTGGTTGATACAGGTGTTCTGGTTCGAACGCTGGAACTTGCGCAAACGATAGATGTCGACGCCCGGCTTCGAAGGATCCTGCTCTTCCGTTGCGCGGATAACGATACGGGTTGCATCGACCTGGTCGACGATGCCCGTACGGCGTGCCGCGATGGCAGCGCCCGAGTCCTGCGCCACGCGCTCTTCCATGCCGGTGCCGACCAGCGGCGCTTCCGCCTTGATCAGCGGCACGGCCTGACGCTGCATGTTCGAGCCCATGAGCGCGCGGTTGGCGTCGTCGTTCTCAAGGAACGGGATGAGCGCGGCCGCGACCGACACGAGCTGCTTCGGCGACACATCGATGTAATCGACCTTGTCGGTCGGAACGAGCATCACGTCGCCCTGGTAGCGAACGGTGACGAGGTCTTCCGTCATCTTGCCCTTGGCATCGATGGCAGCGTTCGCCTGCGCAACGTGATGGCGCATCTCTTCCATGGCGGAGAGGTACGCAACCTCGTCGGTGACGCGGCCGTTGATGACCTTGCGGTACGGGCTTTCGATGAAGCCGTATTTGTTCACGCGCGCGAACGTCGCGAGCGAGTTGATCAGACCGATGTTCGGGCCTTCCGGCGTCTCAATCGGGCAGATACGGCCATAGTGCGTCGGATGGACGTCGCGGACTTCGAAGCCCGCGCGTTCACGCGTCAGACCGCCCGGTCCAAGAGCCGAGAGACGGCGCTTATGGGTGATTTCCGACAGCGGGTTCGTCTGGTCCATGAACTGCGAGAGCTGGGACGAGCCGAAGAACTCGCGCACCGCGGCCGCTGCCGGCTTGGCGTTGATCAGGTCCTGCGGCATCACCGTGTCGATATCGACCGACGACATGCGCTCCTTGATGGCGCGCTCCATGCGGAGCAGGCCGACGCGATACTGGTTTTCCATCAGCTCGCCGACGGAGCGAACGCGACGGTTGCCCAAGTGGTCGATGTCGTCGATCTCGCCCTTGCCATCGCGCAGATCGACAAGCGTCTTCACGACCGCGAGGATGTCCTCACGGCGCAGCACGCGCATCGTATCGGGCGCATCGAGTTCGAGGCGCATGTTCATCTTCACGCGGCCGACGGCCGAGAGATCGAAACGCTCGGGATCGAAGAACAGGCCATGGAACAGCGCGGTCGCCGCTTCGATGGTCGGCGGCTCGCCCGGGCGCATGACCCGGTAGATGTCCATCAGCGCTTCCTGCTGATTGGCGTTCTTGTCGATGTTGAGCGTGTTGCGGATGAACGCGCCGGTGTTGACGTAGTCGATGTCGAGGATGTGGAATTCCTTGACCTTCTGCTCCTTGAGCTCGGCCAACAGATTCTCATCAAGCTCGTCACCGGCTTCGGCGAAGATCTTGCCCGTCTCCATATCGACGATGTCTTCGGCGATGAAGCGGCCTGCGAGGTCCTCAGCGGAGATGAGGATTTCCTTGACGCCGCTTTCGGCAATCTCGCGCGAACGGCGTGCGGTGATCTTCTCGCCAGCGCGCGCAATCACTTCGCCGGTCTTAGCGTCGGCGATGTCGGACTGCGGAGTAACGCCGCGGAACTTCTCGGGCAGGAACGGCATCTTCCAGCCGCGCTTCGATTCCTTGATCGAGATGTGCTTGTAGAAGTGCGCGAGGATCTCTTCGTCGTCGAGGCCCAAGGCATAGAGCATCGTCGTCACCGGCAGCTTGCGGCGACGATCGATACGGACATAGACGATGTCTTTCGCGTCGAACTCGAAGTCGAGCCAGGAACCGCGATACGGAATGATGCGAGCTGCGAACAACAGCTTGCCCGACGAGTGCGTCTTACCGCGATCGTGGTCGAAGAAGACGCCCGGCG
Source organism: Hyphomicrobium sp. DY-1 (assembly GCF_047497105.1). Taxonomy (NCBI): domain Bacteria; kingdom Pseudomonadati; phylum Pseudomonadota; class Alphaproteobacteria; order Hyphomicrobiales; family Hyphomicrobiaceae; genus Hyphomicrobium; species Hyphomicrobium sp. DY-1. The sequence continues at coordinate 51,918 of NZ_CP134870.1, forward strand.
AGCGGTGCATCTGCGAGACGATCACACGCTCGGTGCCGTTGATGATGAAGGTGCCGTTCGACGTCATGAGCGGCATGTCGCCCATGTAGACGTCCTGCTCCTTGACGTCCTTGATCGACTTGGAGCCCGTCTCTTCGTTCACATCGAACACGATCAGGCGCAGCTTGACCTTGAGCGGCGCTGCGAATGTCATGTCGCGCTGCATACACTCGTCGACGTCGAACTTCGGCGGCTCGAATTCGTAGCTGACGAATTCCAGCGTCGACTTGCCGGCGAAATCGGAGATCGGGAAAACGCCCTTGAACACCGACTGCAAGCCGAAATCATCCGGCCTGCCGCCCGGGGGCTCTTTGACCATCAAGAAGTCATCGTAAGACGCTTTCTGAACCTCGATGAGGTTCGGCATCTCCGCGACTTCTCCGATAGAACCAAACTGCTTCCGGAGGCGTTTGCGGCTGGTGAGGGTTTGAGCCATATCGGTCCCTTCGTGCTCTCGTATGCGGGTAGTCCCGCGATCCAAATGCGACGCGCTCAGGGTCCCTGGAGAACTGGGACCTCTTGAAACGGTTCACCGGAGGGTCCTTTTTCGAGGCTCGAAAACCCCAGGACCCTCCGGAAAACCGTTTTGTTTGCTCATGGCGACTCGCATTCCGCGAGCCGGCCGCCACGAGCGGTATGCATGGCTCAGCACCGGCCGGGAGCGACCCGACCGGTGCTGATCGTCAATTACTTCACTTCGACGACAGCGCCCTGATCCTCAAGCTGCTTCTTGAGCTTCTGGGCTTCGTCCTTCGAAACGCCTTCCTTCACGGTCTTGCCGCCAGCCTCGACGAGGTCCTTGGCTTCCTTCAGGCCGAGACCCGTGATGGCGCGAACTTCCTTGATGACGTTGATCTTCTTGTCGCCACCCGACTTCAGGATAACGGTGAACTCCGTCTGCTCTTCGGCCGGAGCAGCGGCAGCGCCGCCAGCAGCAGGAGCAGCAACGGCGACGGCAGCAGCAGCCGAAACGCCCCACTTCTCTTCCAGCATCTTGGCGAGCTCAGCGGCCTCGAGCACGGTGAGTGCCGACAGGTCTTCAACGATTTTCTCGATCTTAGACATATATAGTGTCCTTCCGGTTTGAACCTAGTGGTTGAATTGCAGCACCCCCTTTGGGCCGTGCTGCGTAGCTTTTCGAGGGCTCAAAGCCCCACAACTTCCGAGGGTTAGGCTGCTGCCTCTTCCTTCGATGCCTTGGCCTGAATGACGCGGGCAAGCTTGGCACCGGGCTCCTTGACGGTCCGGGCGATCTTGGTCGCCGGAGCGTTGAGGAGGCCAATGAGCTTGGCGCGGAGTTCATCAAGCGACGGCAGTTCGGCAAGGGCCTGCACGCCTTTCGCGTCAAGGATGGTCTTGCCCATCGCGCCGCCCAGGATCACGAGCTTGTCGTTGCCCTTGGCGTACGTGACGGTCGCCTTCGCCGCTGCGATCGGATCTTGCGAGAAGGCCAGAATGGTCGGCCCCGTCAAAATCTCCGAAAGCTTCTCGGCGTCGGTATCCTTGAGTGCGAGCTGCGCCAGCTTGTTCTTGGCCACCTTCACAGAGCCGCCGGCTTCTTTAACGCGCCTGCGGAACTCTGCGGATTGAGCGGCCACCATGCCGGTGTTGTGGGCGACGACCACCACACCCGTGCTTTTCAGCGTGGTGTGAAGGCTGTCGATGAGCTCACGTTTCGCGGCTCTATCCACGTCTCGTCTCCTTGCTGCGAAGCCTCATTTGCGAAGCCTCGCGGGTTGCACCTTTGCCGCCGTCTCCGGTGAGGGATCAGGCGACGTTAGTCTGTCCTCGTTCCCGTGGACCGCGAGTAGCGGCACGGTGCTGACCCAGAAGGTTCAAACCGGACTTTTTGGCTTATCGCCTCAAATCCGATCCACTTCTGTCTCATGCAGGCTCTCCCGCGGAGGAGAGACTTAGGCGTCACCGGCAAGCCGGATCGGCACCCACAATCTCGGACAGCTCCGGACCGAAGCGAAACCGCCCCGGTCCAGGGTTTTCCGGGTTGCCCCGGAATTCTTCAAACTTAGGCGGCCGGTCCCGGCGCGACCGAAGCTGTGTCGAGCTTCAAACCCGGACCCATCGTCGAGGACAGCGATACCTTCTTGAGGTACGTGCCCTTGGAACCCGTCGGCTTCGCCTTCACGACCGCGTCGACGAACGCCTTGATGTTCTGGACCAAGGCCTCCTCGGTGAAGCTCGCCTTGCCGACGCCAGCGTGCACGATGCCCGCCTTCTCGACGCGGAACTCAACCGAGCCGCCCTTGGCGCCTTTCACGGCGCTGGTGACGTCCATGGTCACGGTGCCGACACGCGGGTTCGGCATCAGGCCGCGCGGACCCAAGACCTTACCGAGACGTCCGACGAGACCCATCATGTCCGGCGTCGCGATGCAGCGATCGAAGTTGATCGTGCCCTTCGAGACGATTTCGACGAGGTCTTCCGCACCGACGACGTCCGCTCCGGCAGCCTTCGCTTCATCGGCCTTGGCGCCACGAGCGAACACGGCAACGCGCGCCGTGCGGCCCGAGCCGTTCGGCAGGTTGCACACGCCACGGACCATCTGGTCGGCGTGCTTGGGATCGACGCCGAGGTTGACGGCAACTTCGATCGTCTCATCGAACTTCGCCTTGGCGCGTTCTTTGATGATCTTCACGGCTTCGTCGACGCCATAGGCTTTACCCGCGGGGAGGCCCTGCTTGACGACAAGCATGCGCTTGCCACCGGCGTCGCGCGTTTCTTTGATCTTTTCAGCGCTGATTTGAGCTTTTGCCATCGGACTACTCCACCACCTTGAGGCCCATCGAACGTGCGCTGCCCGCAAGCGTGCGAGCGGCGGCGTCGATATCGTCGGTGTTCATGTCCTTGAGCTTGCCCTTAGCAATCTCTTTCAGCTGCGCAATCGTGACCTGACCGGCAACAATGCGACCCGGCTCTTTCGAACCCTGACCGCCCTTGCCCGTCGGACGCAGGCCAGCGGCCTTCTTGATGAGGTACGTCGCCGGCGGCTGACGCATCTCGAACGTGAACGAACGGTCGGAGTAGACCGTGATCTTCACGGGAATCGGTGTACCCTGTTCCAGGTCCTTCGTTTTTGCATTGAAGGACTTGCAGAATTCCATGATATTCACGCCGCGCTGACCAAGCGCGGGACCGATCGGCGGCGACGGATTGGCCGCCCCAGCCGGTACCTGCAAGTTGATAAAGCCGTCAATTTTCTTCGCCATAGTTCCCCTTCACTGTTAGAGCCCGCACCCAAACGGCACGATGCTCAGGGTTAGCGGTTCAACGGGCGAGCCTCCCAAAGTGGAAAGCCTGCCCTCCCGCACATCGACCGCATCCGAACCAAAATCCCGATGCGGGCTCCGGCGGCGAACCGCCGGAATTCTCGTCTTGCCCTAGGCGCTGCTGAGCACCGTCAGGCTGCGATCTTTTCGACCTGTGTAAATTCGAGTTCGACCGGCGTCGGCCGCCCGAAGATCGACACGGCGACCTTCACACGTGAGCGCTCCTCGTCGACTTCTTCGACGATGCCGGTGAACGAAGCGAACGGGCCGTCTGCGACCTTGACGTTCTCTCCGACCTCGAATGTGATCGTCGGCTTCGGCCGCTCAACGCCTTCCTTCACCTGGTTCAGGATGCGCATTGCCTCAGCTTCCGGGATCGGCATCGGCTTGTTGTCCGCACCGAGGAAGCCCGTGACCTTCGGCGTGTTCTTGATCATCACGAACGCCGCGTCGGTCATCTTCATTTTGACGAGCACGTAGCCCGGCAAAAACTTCCGCTCGGTCGGGATCTTGCGGCCGCGCTTGATCTCGACGACTTCTTCCGTCGGAACGACGATCTCTTCGAAGAGACCTTCAAGGCCGCCCGCTTTCGCGCGCTCGCGGATCGCGTCCGCCACCTTGCGTTCGAAATTCGTGTATGCGTGCACGATGTACCAGCGCGTACCGGCAACCGTTGCTTTTTCTTCGCGTTCTTGCGCGACAACCATTCTCAAAGGCCCTCTGGCGCGTCACTTAAACCAATCATGCGAGCCGAAATCAGGTGCCCACCCCTAAGACCAAACGCACGATGTGGCTCAGCGCCTGATCAACAAGCAAAAAGAAAACAGAGGCGAGCGCGACCATGATGAGCACCATCAAAGTCGTGATCCACACCTCTTTCCATGTCGGCCAAGTTACCTTCGCGACTTCCTGCCGAACCTCTTGCATAAAGGTTATGGGATTGAACTTCGCCATCAAAACTGCTTTCTGCGCGCATAAGCGACAACATGCCGCACCCGACCTCGGTGTTTTCCGGGGCCGGTCGGCAGATCAAACTCCACGAGGCTGGCAGGGGCGGAGGGTCTCGAACCCCCGACCTTCGGTTTTGGAGACCGACGCTCTACCAATTGAGCTACACCCCTAGTACTGACGCAGGCAAGAGCCAGCCGTCGAGCAGCCTCTTTCGGGGCGTGCACCCTTAACCGAAGTTTGAGGGCTTGTCAGCCCCGCTCGCGCCTTTTTTCTATCGGCTACCGTCGGGGCCGCTCCAGGGGCCGCCGATTTGGGTTGTTCCCTTCCCCTGCCCATCCACCGGCTCGATGACGACGGCCGATCCGTAGGCCAGGACCTCAGTCACTGCGGCGGCAATTTCGTTGGCGTCGTAGCGCATCGCGACGACAGCGTTGGCGCCCATGCTCTGGGCGTGCTCGACGAGAAGGTCGAAGGCTTCTTGGCGCGCATGCTCGGCGAGCTTGGTGTAAACCGAGATGTTGCCGCCAAAAAAGATCTGAATCGCCGCGCCCAGATTGCCGACGACGCTGCGCGAGCGCACCGTCAAGCCACGAACCAGCCCGAGGTGACGGACAATGCGGTAGCCTTGAATCTCGTTCGTCGTCACGACCAGCATGGTGCTTCCTCTCCTTCGGCCCGTCTTCCGTGCGGATTTCCCGCAGGCGGCGCCACCCTAACGCGACTCTCGGCGAGTGACGACAGAGGGAAACAGCATTTGGGCGGATCTTTCCGTAAAGATCAGATGCGGCGCACTCTACGGAGACGGCGGGAATGAACTTGCCTGCCCAATGTGCCGCTTTTAACTGACGCTCAACCTTGGCTATCAGAGAGCCGAGCAACACGCGGACACAGGCGCCGTATCATTCATTGAGATCTGATTTGCCGACATCATCGCTTCGCGACACGTCCAAGGTCCCTCCCGTCTTGGCGCACGCCGGTCCGCTATTGAGCCGTTACGACGTCATCTTTTGCGATGTCTGGGGCGTGGTTCACAATGGCGTCACGGCGTTCGAGGGTGCGTGCCGCGCGCTTGAGAAATTTCGCGCCGGCGGCGGCACCGTCATTCTGGTGTCGAATGCGCCGGTTCCGAAGAAGCGTGTGGCGGACATGCTCGATTCCCGGCATGTGCCCAGAAGCGCCTGGGACGACATCGTGTCGTCGGGCGATATTGCGCTTCATCACCTGGAGGAGAAGAAGTTCCAGCAGCTTTTCTGCATCGGCCCGCAGGATCGCGATCAGGCGCTTTTCTCCGCGCTTCTAGCCCGCTCGGTCGAGCTGGAGGATGCCGAAGCGATCATTTGCACGGGACTCAACGACGACCGGCGAGAGACGCCGGAAGATTACCAGGGCACCCTCGAACGTGCGCTTGCAAAAGACTTACCGTTCGTATGCGCCAATCCGGACTTGATCGTCGATGTCGGTGGCACCCTGCTCTATTGCGCGGGCGCCATCGCCGACCTCTACGAGAAGATGGGCGGCGTCGTTTATTGGGCGGGCAAGCCTTATCTCAGCGCGTACGAGACGGCGCATCGCAAGGCCGAGGGGCTTCGCGACAAAAACGTCGAGAAAAACAAGATCCTCGTCATCGGCGACGCCATCCGCACCGATATCAAAGGCGCGCAGAACTATGGCTGCGACGCCCTTTTCATCGCGTCGGGCATTCACCGCCACGAGACGGTCGACGGCATCGACCTGTCGGCGACGAAGCTTGCCGATCTGTTCACGGACGACGCGCCGCCCGCCATTGGCGCAATGCTCGAACTCACCTTGTAAGAGCGGCCGGCGTTACTTGATCGGCTTGGTCGAGACTTCGGTCGGCACCTCGGACTTTGGCCGTTTCGGCGACGGGCCATCCGAGAAGCTGTTGAAGACCACGTCAGGCGACGTCGTGTTGTGCTGCGACGGTGTCAGGCGCCCGATCCAGATGTCGGTTGCGCGGGCGTGATCGAACTTCATGATGTTGTCTTCGCGCCAGCCTTTGGCACCTTGCTCGCGCACTGCGATGCGCGCGGTGTCGTTGTTGAATTCCGTGACGTACATCGAGCGCAGCATCGCGAACGGCCCGCCGCTGACACCATGATCGAATGCGACGTCGAGCGCTAAGCGGTTGCTGTCGACGCTCGCGATGCGAACCGTGGCGCTGCCCCCTTTTTCGAATGACAAGTCGAACTGGCGCTTTTGCGGCTCAAAGACAGCTTCCTTGATTTTCACGAGCGGCCGCCCGTCTTTTTCGATCGGACCAACGAGAAACGACGAGCCATAGGCGGTGATGCTCATGTTACGCGGCGTCATCGGACGCGGACGCCAGTAGCCATCCTGCGGATAGAGCACGAGGACCTCATCGGCACGCCCCTTCTTGATGACCCACACCTGCAGCAGATGGATATTCTTATAGACCTTCTTGCCGACCCGCACGGTCGCGGTCGATGGGCGCCAGAACGAGGGATAGGTATAGCCTACCAGCCACAAGTTCGGTTCGCCGACGAGGGTGATTTTTTTTGGCTTTTCCGCAGACTTGTAGATGGGATCGCTAGACATATCGCAAGCCGTCCAGTCGGGCTCGATGTTGCTGCGCATGGATGACGAGAGATAGACCGGGTGCGCGGCCTCGATACGGAACGAACGAACGTCGGGATTGGAGAATGCGACCGCAACGTTGTCCTTCTCAGCGCAAAGCACAGGCTCGCTTTGGTTCTCGACATCGACGGCCAAGCCATCGAGTGACGCTGCTTGCACCGATAAGAAAGGAACAACGAGCGAGATCAACATCAGGCCAAGCAAGCGGACGTACGATGGCATTCAATTCTCCGATTTCAGGTCACGCGTTCATTATGGCGCGAGCATCGCATAAACGTCGCCCGAATTCGCATCGTGCGGCAGATTGCTCAGGTATTCGGCAATTTCGGCGTCCGTGAGCCATCGATCGAACGTGAGATTCTGAGTTTCGCCGAGTGACCAGTTGTAGCGATAGTCGCCAAGTCCCGAAAGGCGATCGAAGCATGCCATCGCGACACTGCGGGCAATCGTTGTGAATTCGAACGACAGCGCCTTCACCGGCTGCGAAAGTCCGCGCAATGCTGCATCTTCGAAGCCTTCAACATCAATCTTGATAAACGCAGGAAGGCCGTAACGCGCGATGAGCCCATCAAGCGTCACCATTTCGATCAGCAGATGCGCGTCCCAGACTTGGCCTTCCCAGCCGCGCGCGCCTTCGGCCTGATGCACGAAGTCTTCCGACAAGGTCGAAACGGTCGGGTTCGCGGTGTTGACGAACAGCTCGTGCATGCCGGCATCGGCTCCGACGGCGCGATCAACGATCTCGACGAGCGGATCTCGGCCATGCAGATGATTGAGCGCAGAATACAGCAGCGGCTGCGGTTCGACCGCAATGACGCGAGCACCGAGACGTCGAAACGACGAGACCCGATCACCGACGTGGGCGCCGATATCGAATACGAGTGCGCCCGGCTCGATGAAGCGGCGATAGAGATCGTCCATGGCCTCGCGCGGCGCATCGGGACCGAGATAGACCCGCAGCGATCGCATGACGCCCTGCAACGCTTGCGAGACCATTCCGCTACCGTCCAGCCTCAAGGGCGCGTATCTCGGCGGGCGGCGCGAAATCTTCGGGAATGCCTGCGATACCGTGGCGGCGGAAAAAGCGGCCGACCGCCGGGCTCGCCGTGAAAAACGCAAACGGAATGGCGAGCAGATATCCTGCCGTCAGTGGCAGGCTCCAGAGCAGCAGTCGCGGAGAAATAACGGCCAGTGCCAGATAGAGCGAAATGCCGAACACGAGCTGCGGCCATAGCGCCTCTATGGCTGTGCGCCACGAAAGCCCCGTGCCGTCGCGCTGTTGTCCATTCCAAGCGATCGATTTCCCCAACACGAGCGCGATCATAAACATTGAGGTGCGAATTGTCGTGACGGAACCGAGAATGAGCGAAAACAAAATTTCGCCGACCGCGCTCAGCGAAAAACGGGCGCTCCCGCCGAAGCGGCGAACCTCTCCCGGCGTCATGATCGCATCGGCAATTCCTGCAAGTTTCGGCGCGAGGTGCATGACAATCAGCATGACATAAAGCATTTCGACGACATGCCACGGGAAGTCGGCGACATTTTGTGCGTTTAAGACCATAAGGGGCAAAAGGGCGGCGAACAGTGTCCAGGCCGGAACGCCGAGAAACATCAGGATTGCCCAGAGAAGCTGGAAACGGCTCACCGGCTTCAGTCCGGACAGGCCGATCAGCCGAACATACTGCAGATTGCCCTGGCACCAGCGGTTATCGCGCTGCATGAACTCGATGAGATCGGGCGGATTATCTTCATAGGAGCCGGCTTCGACCGGCAGCACACGCACTTCGTAGCCCGCGCGACGCATCAGAACAGCTTCGACCTGATCGTGCGAGAGGATCTGTTTGCCGCCGAGCAGACCGTCCAGTGCGCAGTGCTCGACATAAGGCTTGATGCGCACGAGCGCATTGTGTCCCCAGAACGGTCCGCAGTCGCCGACCCACCAGGCTTGCCCCATCGTGTAGGTGCGCATGCCGAGCCGCATGCCGAACTGGAAGATGCGCGCAAACGCCGATGATGACGGCGTGCCGACGACGAGGCTTTGCAGGATGCCCAGACGGGGATGCGCTTGCATGATACGGACGAGATCGACGATGGTTTCGCCGGTCATCAGGCTGTCGGCGTCGAGCGCCAGCATCAGCTCATAGTCGGAGCCCCAGCGCGCGGCGAAGTCGCGGACGTTCCCGGCTTTGAAGCCTGTGTTTTCGGTGCGGCGGCGGTAAACGATCCTGTCGCGATCCGCGTCGGCCGCGCGCCATTCGGCGATCAGACGTTCCTCTTCAGCCGCGATGTCGGCGCGGTTGGTGTCGCTCAGAATGAAATACGAAAAGCGCGCGGCATCGGATGTGCGATCGAGGCTGGCCTTGACGATCTTCAGTCGGAGAAGCGCCCGAGCCGGGTCCTCGTTGCGGACCGTCATCAAAACGGCGGTGTTAACCGTGATCGGCGGCGGTTCGCTGATGGATGTCCAAAATGCCGCTTCACCGTTAGATTTCGTCCGCTTTTGCGCTCTGCTCCCATGAAGCTGCCACAGGCCGATGACAGCGTTCCAGAAGCCGAGAATCGGCCATGGAACACCGAGTGCCACGCATATGACCATGATCGCCGACGTCAGCGTCCAGCCTCCGTGGGCAAGAGCGTGTGCCGCGACGAGCACGATGAGGAGCCAGGTTGCAGTGTTCAATATGAAAGCGGTGCAACGCCGCCGGGCCAGCGTCGCTCTTGCATCGAGACCCGCCGGGGTCGTAAGGCTCTCGCACTCGACTATTGCCACAGCATCAGCCTTCGACATCCCGTCGCGCTCGGCACCGATCGTCATTACGGACCCAATCCTTCGCAATGAATGACCCGCAGAGCACCTTCGAACCCAACGCCCGGCCGACCCGCCGCAGCCAAGGCCAGATCGTGGTTGCGCGCGCTCTCTGGTACGTCAAGCCGGGCGTGGCCGAAATCCGGACCGAACGCCTAGCTCCGCCGCCTCCTGGCCATGTGCGGATTGCCGCCGAGTATTCCGCGATCAGTCGCGGCACCGAACGCCTCGTCGCTCTCGGTCAAGTGCCGGAAAGCGAATGGTCTCGCATGCGCGCGCCGTTGCAGGCTGGAGCATTCTCATTTCCGGTCAAATACGGCTATTCGGCGACGGGCGTCGTTACAGCGGGCGCCGATACGCTCATCGGCCGTCGCGCCTTCGTGTTGCATCCGCATCAAGATTATTTTCAAGCACCGGAGACGATGCTGGCGCTGCTTCCCGAGGTCGTGCCGTCGCGCCGGGGCGTGCTTGCCGCCAATATAGAAACGGCACTCAACGCCCACTGGGACGCGGGCACGACGCTTGGCGACCGCGTGCTCGTCGTCGGGGCAGGCATCGTCGGTCTGCTGACGGCCTATCTCGCCCGGCGGATTGCGGGCACGGAGGTCGCGATCCTAGACGTCAATCCGGCGCGCGCACGACTTGCCGAAGCGCTCGGCATCCGGTTCGTTTCACCATCGGACGCGCCAACGGATAATCGCATCGTCTTTCATGCGAGTGCGACCAGCGCCGGACTAGAGGCGGCGCTGAACGCCTGCGCATTCGAAGGTGTGGTCGTTGAGATGAGCTGGTATGGATCGGAACCCGTGACGGTGAGGCTTGGCGGCGCGTTTCACAGCCGGCGCTTGAAAATCGTATCGTCTCAGGTCGGGCACGTCGCACCGAGCCACCGCGGAACACTGAAGCACGCCGATCGCCTTGCGCGCGCCATTGCCCTATTGGATGACGCCCGTCTCGATGCGCTCGTTTCGGAAGAGGTGCATTTCGACGATTTGCCATCGGTGTTGCCGCGGATCTGGTCGTCATCCGACTTGCCGCCGGTCATTCGCTATTAATCTCATCAGGTGAAGAAGCTCAGATGTTCTCCGTCGAAGTCCGCAACCGTATTATGATCGCCCACTCGCTGCCGGATCCGTTTTTCGGACCCGCGCAGAACATGCATGGCGCAACCTTCGTGGTCGATGTCGCGTTCTTCCGCGAAGCGCTGACGGCGCAGAATGTCGTCGTCGATATCGGCGCGGCGCTTGACGTCCTGGGGCAAACGTTGAAGCCCCTCGCCTACCAGAACCTCGACACCCTGCCGCAGTTCAAAGGTGTGCTGACGACGACCGAATTCCTTTGCAAATATATCTTCGACCAGATGGCGGCGGCGGCGCTGTCCGGCGCGCTTGGTGACGACGGAAAGACGCTTGCGCGGGTCCGTGTCACGCTGTCTGAAACGGATCTGGCGCGCGCGAGCTACGAGGGACCGATCGGTGGCTGAAGCGGTATTCGCCATTCCAGGAGACTTGAAAACGGCGACGGGAGGCTACGCCTACGATCGCCGTGTGATGGAATTGCTTCCGGCGTTCGGCGTTCCGGTTTCGGTCTTGGCGCTGCCCGCGTCGTTTCCCAATCCTACCGAAAGCGATCTGGAGGACGCGCGGCAGGCGCTTGCAGGATTGCCCGCAAATTCCGTGCTCGTCGTCGATGGCTTGGCGTTCGGCGCCTTCACCAACGACGTGCTCGATGCCATCAAGGGCCGCGTCGTCGGCCTCGTGCATCATCCGCTGTTTCTTGAAACGGGCCTGCCGCATGCGCGCAAAGTCGAATTGAAAGACAGCGAAGAACAAGCGCTAAGGCGCGCCAGCCACATCATCGTGACGAGCCGCGCGACGAAGCGGATCGTAACCGAGCACATGGGTATCTCGTCGGAGAAAATCACCGTCGCGCAGCCCGGAACCGATCCGGCGCAGCGGGCAACCGGAACCGGCGCGCCGCTGCAGATCCTCGCGGTCGGCGCTGTGATGCCGCGCAAAGGCTATGATCTTCTCGTCGAAGCGTTGGCGCCGCTGGCCGACATCGATTGGCGGCTGACAATTGCGGGCGCGCTCGACCGTCATCCGCAAGCTGTCGAATCGGTGCAAGAGGCCATTCGCAAGCACGGGCTCGAAGATCGCGTTACGCTTGCGGGCAAGGTCGTGCCGGCCACGCTCGACCGCTTTTACGAGAGCGCAGATCTGTTCGTCTCGGCGTCTCTTTTCGAAGGATATGGCATGGTGCTGGCGGAAGCCATGGCGCGTGGACTGCCCATCGTGCTCGCAGCAGGCGGTGCTGCGGCCGACACAGCGGGCGAAGCCGCCGCACTGCATGTCGAAGCTGGCAACGTGCCGGAACTGACAGCAGCGCTGCAACGTGCGTTGACGGACAAAAAACTCCGCGACCGGCTCGCTGATGCTGCCTGGGAAGCGGGCCGGACGCTTCCGACCTGGCACGAAACGGCTCGCCGGATCGCTGCCGTTATTCTGGGACTTCGACCGTGAGTGACTTTTCCGCCGAATGGCTCGACCTGCGCGAAGCGGCCGATAGGCGCGCACGTAATCCGCAAGTCGCAAACGCCGTGTCCGCTCGCTTTGCGTTGCGCGACGAACTGAACGTCCTCGACCTTGGTTCCGGCACAGGCGCCAATCTTCGCGCGACGGCGCACCTTTTGCCATCGCGGCAAACGTGGACGCTTGTCGATCGCGACGCGGCATTGCTCGATGCTGCGCGCACGAAACTCACGCGTTGGGCCGACACGCACACGACCGACGGCGACGCGCTGGAGCTAGAGAAAAGCGGACGCAAAATTCGCGTCATTTTCAAATCGGCGGATCTGGCACACGATACGCAAGCGTTGATCGCGGAGGGTGTTCAGCTCGTCACGGCGTCGGCGTTTTTCGACCTGACGTCCGAGAGCTATATCCGCGAACTTGCGAAAGCCGTCGTCAGCGCTAAAGCGGCGTTCTACGCGACGCTCGTCTATAACGGCTTGCAGAAGTGGACACCGCATCGGCCGGCCGACAATCAAATGACGGCAGCGTTTCAGCGTCACCAGATGGGCGACAAAGGCTTCGGCTCTGCAGCCGGTCCTCTCGCTGGTTCGCATCTCGTCGATCAATTTCGCATCAACGGCTATCTGGCGCTGTCCGGTGAGAGCCCATGGCGGCTCGATCGCGCCGATCGCATGCTGATCGAAGAACTGGTGCGCGGCCACGCGGTCGCCGTGACGGAAGACGGCGGCGTCGATGAGAAAACCATCGTGACGTGGGTGAACGTGCCGCGCAGCGCAGCGTTCGTGGGGCATACCGACGTCTTCGCGGCGCCTCAGTAAGCGCTTCCTTTATCAGGCGACCCGCTTGGGGATCATCCGCTCGACCACCCGATCCCTGCGGACGAAATAGTGATAGACGGCGGCGATGATGTGCAGCGTGACGAAGCCGATGATCAGGAATGCGCCCAGTTCGTGCCACTCGAAGATTTCCTTCGAGAGGTCATCATTCTTCACTGTCAGCATCGGCAGTCGAAAATTGAAGATATCGAGAAAGTCGCCGTATGAGATCGCCAGATAGCCGAGAACGGGAACCGCGATCAGCAGCGCGTACAGCGCCCAGTGCACGAGATGGCTGATGCCGGTCAATGCGGGTGGCACGGTCGGGTCGGAGCGCGGTGCGCCCTGTGTCAGCCGGTAGAGCAGCCGCAGCACGACGAGCGTCAGCACAATCAATCCGAGCAACTTATGTGAGCTATAAAGATAGCCGGTCAGCGCATCCCACACGCCTTTGACCGGTTCGCCCTTTTCGTTGACCGACGGCATCTCATTGCCGCGGTACGACATGTAGAAGCCGAGGGGGAATTGAATGAAAATCAATAGCGCGATCAGCCAATGAAAGGCGCGCGCCGTCGGCGTGTAGGTCGGGAGAGCATATTTCGGATCTTGGGCCATGCCGCTATCCTCTCCGTTGATGCCTCAAATCACAATCAAACAGCACGTCGCCGCCGTCAAGAACATGCACCGTCGTTTCTGGCCGCAACGCATCGCCGAGCCGGTCGACGGGCAACAGCGAAAGTCCTTGAATACCTGAACCCAATATCATTGGCGCGACAAGGATATGAAGACGATCAACCATATTTGCATCGATGAAATTCGAAACCGTCGCGGCGCCGCCTTCCACCAAAATTTTCCTGAAGCCGCGCGCGAAAAGCGCCGAGACGATGGCGTACGGCGCCAGGCGCCCTTCCGTTGAGGCGACGACCAGCAGTTCGGCACCTTCCGGAACGACGCGTTCATGATCTCCGATAACGAGGCATGGCCTGTTGCTGACGGAAAGACAGCGGGCCGATGCCGGGAGGCGTCCGCGCGGATCAATGATGACGCGGACGGGTTGCTGACCCTCGACGCGGCGGACGGTGAGTTGCGGATCGTCGGCGATCACCGTTCCTACGCCGACGACGACGGCATCGACGTGGGCGCGAAGGCGATGCAGGTGATCGAGGGCCGCCGGGCCGTTGATCCAGCGTGACTCGCCATGCGTCGTCGCAATGCGCCCGTCGAGGGATTGTCCGAGCTGGGCGACGATGAACGGACGTTCAGGCGATGCGCTCAAAATGGCGTCGAACATCCCTGTCTCATGGTTTTTAGCGGATGTCATAGAGTCTTAGCGTGCTATAAGGTGCAAAACCGAGCGCAAGGAGCATTGGAGCCGAAGAGCCAACCGCCAATTGAGCCGTCCACGGTTGATTTGCATGCAGCGCAATTCACCTGTGTTACCGGCGTTCTCCATGCCCTCTCCATTATCCTCTCATAGCATCCCGACATGACGACGAAACCGCTCGGCCTGATCGCAATCTACACGCGCTCGCTCGCCCTGCTCGCATCCGAGAAATATCTGGCGATGGGTCTTGCGGCCGCCGGCGTCGTCATCGCCGTCACGCAACTTGCCGAGCCCATTCTGTTCGGGCGCGTCGTCGATGCCCTGAGCAAAGGTGAAAGCGCCTTCGTCTATATCGGACTTTGGGCGCTGCTGGGACTGTTCGGCATTATCGCCGGCGTCATCGTCGGTATCAATGCCGACCGGCTGGCGCACCGGCAGAAGCTCGCGCATCTGGCGAGCGTTTTCGAAAAGACAATCTCGTTGCCGCAAAGCGCCCACGCGGCCCGCGGCTCGGGCGCAACGATCCGAACAATTTTGTCGGGAATGAGCGCGTTGTTCTGGTTGTGGCTCGGCGTCATGCGCGAGCAATTGGCGACCGTGTTCGGCATTATCCTTCTGGTGCCGACAGCGTTCGCCATGGACGTCCGGATGGCGACGATCCTGGTGGCGCTCGCCGGCGCCTACACGTTGATGCACGTCTTCGTCGTCAAGCGGACCGCAGTCGGGCAGGCCGCGGTCGAAGATCATGAGACGGCGCTGTCGAGCCGCGTGGTCGATGTCGTCGGCAACGTCACTGTGGTGCAGAGCTACGGACGGCTGAAAGCCGAAGCCGATGCGCTGCGCGGACTCGCGAACGATCTTTTGTCGGCTCAGTACCCGGTGCTGACGTGGTGGGGCGTGTTGACCGTGATGCAGCGTTCGGCGGCAACGCTGACGATGGTTGTCATCTTTACGGCGGGCGCCATTCTCGTCGGACGCGGCGAGCTGACGGTCGGGCAGATCGTCAGCTTCGTGGCTTTTGCGACGCTGCTGATCTCGAAGCTCGATCAGCTTTCGGGTTTTGCCGTGCGCATAGATCAGCAAGCGCCGACGATCACGGCTCTGTTCGATTTGATGGATGAAGTCGGCGCGGTTGGCGACGCGCCCGGCGCAAAGCCGCTTGCGGCCGTTGAAGGCGCCGTCGCGTTCGACCATGTCAACTTCCGCTACGACGGCAGCCCGCAGGGCATCACTGACTTGTCGTTCGCGGCGAAGGCCGGCGAAACGGTTGCGTTTGTCGGACCGACAGGATCGGGCAAGTCGACGACGATTGGCTTGCTCCAACGATTCCTGAAACCCAGCTCGGGGCGGGTATTGATTGATGGGCAGGACATCGCTGGTGTGACGCTCGCATCGCTGCGCTGCAATATCGCCGTCGTGTTTCAGGATGCGGGACTTTTCAATCGTTCGATCGGCGAGAACATCCGCATCGGCAAACCGGGCGCGACGGATGCCGAGGTCGAGCACGCGAGCCGTCTGGCCGAAGCGCACGACTTCATCATGCGCAAGCCGGACGGATACGATTTTGTCATCGGCGAGCGCGGACTGGCTTTGTCGGGCGGCGAACGCCAACGCATCGCCATCGCCCGTGCCATCCTGAAGGACGCGCCGATCCTCATTCTCGACGAAGCAACGAGCGCGCTCGATTCTGAGACCGAGGCGAAGATCAAGCGCGCGCTCGACACGCTGCGCACAGGCCGGACGACGTTCGTCATAGCGCATCGATTGTCGACCGTTGCGGATGCGGATCAGATCTTCGTCCTGGATCAGGGCAAAGTTGTTGAGCATGGCCAGTTCACCGAACTCGCGGAGCGGGGTGGGCTCTTCTCCCGGCTCGTGGCCGAGGGCGGCTTCACGGTGCCGAAGACGACGGAAAAGCCGCGAGAACCAGTGGCGTGATGGTCCGGTGCGGAAGCATGGCCCTGTCCCACGGGAGAGGAAAAAGCGTCAGAGCTTGTGGGCCATACGGGCGCGCTTGGTGTCGAGGTAGCGCTGATTGAACTTGTTCGGCGCGGCGACGAGCGGCAGACGCTCGGCGATGCGGATGCCGTGCTGCTTGAGAGCCTGCTCCTTGGCCGGGTTGTTCGACAGCAGCTTGATCTCCGGCATGCCGAGGTCGCGCAGGACACGCGCCGTCAAACCATAATCGCGGCTATCGATCGGAGCACCGACTTCGATGTTGGCCTCAACGGTGTCGAAGCCCTGGTCTTGCAGCGCGTAAGCCTGGATCTTCTTGAATAGGCCAATCCCCCGGCCCTCGTGATAGGGCACATAGATGATGGCGCCGTAGGGCACCTCACTGACGATCTTCAGCGCGGCCTGGAGTTGCTGATAGCAGTCGCAGCGGAGCGAATGGAATATGTCGCCCGTAACGCAGCCGGAGTGGACGCGGACCACGGGAACGGGCGCTGAGCCATTAACGGCCGTCGGGTCGCGATGGATAAGGGCCAGGACCTGCTCTTCTTCGCTATCGCCCTGATAGGCGTGCGCTTCGAGCATCAACTCCTTGCCCTGAAAGTCGATGGGAAGAATGGTCTCGACCGACCAATCGGCTGGCAGTTTCACGGACGTCAAGGCACCCGACTTCATCTTTATATCGCTCCGGGATCTCAGAAGGCATATGCCCCATTTGCGAGGCGAACGCAAAGTCTCCTACCTCGGCGGCCTTTTGAATGTTCCGCAGGGAACAGCGAGGTAGGCACGAAATCCGCTAACGCGATTAAATGGGCATAGCCTTGCGGAAGATTTAGGACGTCAGGATGACGCGGTGAGGGCTTCGGACCGAATTGGAATAAGCTTTATATCCAGGGCATAGCCCATCACCCAACCAAAGAATGTCGAATTATCGGCGCATCAGGCGGCTGAATTCGATTTTCGGACAGCGGTCCATGACGACGGTCAGACCGGCGGCGCGGGCTTCGGCTGCGGCATCTTCATTAATGACGCCGAGTTGCATCCAAATCACGCTCACGCCCAGACGGTCCTTCTCGGCGATCACCTCACGGACGATCGCGGGAACGGCGTCGGAGTTGCGGAAAATATCGACGACGTCGGCGGGCGGAGGAACGTCGGCCAGCGTCGCATGGACCAATTGGTCGTGAATGGTCTTACCGGCGATGCCGGGATTGACGGGTTTCACTGTGTAGCCTTTGGCGATCAAAAACCGCATCACGTCGTAGCTCGGCCGCTCGGGTTTCTGAGATGCTCCGACTACTGCAAATGTTTCGACGCGCGCAAGGATGGCGCGGATTTCGGCGTCGTCCAAACTGTCAATGGACAAGATCACTTGTCCTTCCATTCGGGGTGGCGCTTTTCGATGAAGGCGCAGATCCCCTCACCGGCGTCGGCCGTCAGCATATTGTTGACCATCACCTCGCTGGCATAGGCATAGGCGTCGTCGAGCGGCATCTCCGCTTGGCGATAGAACGCCGCTTTGCCGATGGCGACGGTCGCCTTCGATTTGGCTGCGATGATGCGCGCCATGCTCAGCGCTTCGTCCATGACTTTGTCCGGCGCCACGACGCGATTGACGAGGCCAAAGCTCAGCGCATCCGCCGCAGACAACGCTTCGCCTAGCAGCAGCATTTCCATCGCACGCTTGCGCGAGATGTTGCGGGAGAGCGCGACCATTGGCGTCGAGCAGAAAAGGCCGATATTCACGCCGGGCGTGGCGAAGTCGGCCGTCTCGGCAGCGACGGCGAGATCGCAGGTTGCGACGAGCTGGCAGCCGGCGGCGGTGGCGCGCCCCTCGACCGCGGCGATAACCGGTTTCGGACAGGCGACGATGGCGCGCATCATTGCAGAGCAGGCCGTCATCGTTTCGCGGAAAAACGCCTCGCCGCCATCGGAATCGACGCGGTGCGCGGTCATTTCTTTCAGATCGTGGCCGGATGAATAGACCTTACCACTTGCTGCAAGAATAATGACGGCGACGCTCAGATCGGCGCCCAAACGCTCGACGGTATCGTGCAGTTCGCGAATGACAGCGCGGGAAAGCGCGTTACGCGCCGCAGGCCGGTTGAGCGTCAGCCGTACAATGCCGGGCTCAACGGTCTCGGCGAGGACCAGCGGGGCAGCTACGGGCGAAAGATCCTGCATTCGGGCACTCCGTGCGTGACGCCCGTCAACGAGCGTTTCGCTACTGTAACGCCTTCTCGATCTCGGCGCGATGCGCTTTCACGATCTCGACGTTCTCCTTGTACTGGAGGCGCGGCGTCGTGCCGATCGCTTCATTCAACTCGTCAAGAAGCTGCTTCTTGTCGGCGTCTGGGATCGTCGTGTCCTTCTCGACTTCCTCGCGCTCTTTCTTCAGCGCATCAACCGGATCGACGAAGTTGCCGGTGCCGGTGTCCAGTCCGGCCATGACGATCGAGATGTTCGCGGCCACGTCATCCAGTTCGGCGAAGGTTTTGAAGCCGTGCTTCTTGGCGATGCCTTCGAGTTCTGACTGGAGTGCTGGATCGGGCTTGTCACCCGCCGCCTGGATTTTGCTGGCGATCGCCGCGAGGTCGGCCTGCGCGGCGATGAAGCGCGTCACTTGATCGTCGGTCAGCTTGATCTGCTTCACATCGTCGGGAGCAGGCGCGTCCGAGCCGCTGGCATTGCCCTGCGCGGCCGGAGGATTGGTCGGTGCGGCGACATCTTCGGCGTCCGCCAGTGTCACGCTGGCAGCGAGAGCGAGCCCTCCGATGATCGTGCGCAGCGCCGCCTTGGCCAGAAAGACCGACATCGTGTTCCTCCAGTACACTTTCCGCATCACGCGGACCTGTTGCCCCGCGACCTCTTACGCCCACTCGGACGATAACGAGAAAGCTTCCGCCGTTCCGCTTTCAGATTTCGGTCCCGGTGTGGCGCGCGAAGATCAGTGTGGGATTTAATCCATGCTCCCTGCACCGCCCATGAACAAGGCTTGCACGGCGGCATGGATGGGGCTGGAGTGAGGTGGTATTTTAATACCGTAATGTGGTGTTATTTTACCGTATTTATTATCTGGTTGATTTTGCTATATAATATTCGAAACTAGAAATTGTTCTTGCCAAGGATCGGTATTTCTGCGTATTCACGCCGCTTCTCGGAACGCCACGCGACCAGCCGTCTGGGCGCGGAGCCATCCGCCAAGGAGCTTCAATATAATGTCTACCTATGTCGCCAAGCCGGCCACGGTGGAGAAGAAGTGGGTCCTCATCGACGCCGAAGGGCTCGTTGTCGGCCGCCTCGCCGCTCTCATCGCGACGCGCCTCAAGGGCAAGCACAAACCGATCTACACGCCGCACGTCGATTGCGGTGACAACATCGTCGTCATCAACGCCGAGAAGGTCGTCTTCACCGGCGCCAAGCGCGAAGACAAAGTCTACTACAAGCACACCGGCTATCCGGGCGGCATCAAGGAACGGACGCCGAAGCAGATTCTCGACAGCAAGCATCCGGAACGGATCATCGAGAAGGCCGTTGAGCGCATGCTCGCCCGCGGGCCTCTTCATCGCCAGATCATGCGCAACCTTCGCGTCTACAAGGGCAACGCGCATCCGCATGAAGCGCAGAACCCGGAAAAGCTCGATATCGCGAAGCTCAACCGCAAGAACGTGAGGGTCTAATATCCATGGTTACCGAAACAAAGACCCTCGCCGATCTCGCGGCCGTCAAGGGCTCGGAGCCCGAAGCGGCGCCGGTGCGCACGCAGAAGCTCGACAAGCTCGGCCGCGCTTACGCAACGGGTAAGCGCAAGAATGCCGTCGCTCGCGTCTGGCTGAAGCCGGGCAAGGGCACGATCACGGTCAACGAGAAAGACTATAAGGCCTACTTCGCACGTCCGGTTCTGCAGATGCTTCTGCAGCAGCCGCTCGATCTCGCGAACCGCGCCACGCAGTATGACATCCGTATTTCCGTCGCTGGCGGCGGTCTCTCGGGTCAGGCCGGTGCCGTGCGTCACGGCATCTCCAAGGCTCTCACCTATTATGAGCCGGAGTTGCGCGGTGTGCTGAAGAAGCAGGGCTTCCTGACGCGCGACAGCCGCGTTGTCGAACGCAAGAAGTACGGCAAGGTGAAAGCTCGTAAGTCGTTCCAGTTCTCGAAGCGCTAATCAAACAGCGATCGCCTGGGACGAAAGCACAGCCCGCCACCTTGGCGGGCTGTTTGCTTTTCTGGCTCGGGAGGGTTGTCGCAGAGGCGCCGTGATGCCACATAGCCACTGGCTTTCGGCCGTTGTGGCACACGCTTAAGGACCGGGGGGTTCGGAGAGAGAATGGACGCAGTATTAAACGGCATTCATGACCTATGGACGGTTTTTGTAACGGACATCGGCTTGCTGCTCTCCCCGCACTGGTGGCGGACCCATGCCGTGCCGCTGTTCAACATCCTGATGATCGACCTGACGCTTGCCGGCGACAACGCCATCGTGGTGGGCATGGCGGCGTCCCGCGTCGAGAAGTCGATGCGCACGAAAGTCATCTTCTGGGGCATTCTCGGCGCCGTGATCCTGAGGATCATTTTCTCGGGCATCGCTCAGCAGATGCTGCAAGTCATAGGCCTGACGCTCGCGGGCGGCCTTCTGCTGCTGTTCGTCTGCTGGAAAATGTACAGGCAGATCGTCGAAGCCGATACGCATTCCATTCACGAGGTCGAAAAGAACCTCGCTTCGGGTGCGCCGCATCCGAACCCTGTGTCGTTCTGGGGCGCTCTTTGGACGATCATCCTCGCCGACCTTTCAATGTCGCTCGACAACGTGCTGGCGGTTGCAGGCGCGGCAGGTGAATCGACGCTCGTCCTCATCATCGGTTTGGCGATCGCCATCATTCTAATGGCAGTGGCCTCGACATACATCGCCAAGCTGCTCGCGCGCTATCCCTGGATCGCCTGGGTCGGCCTTGCCATCATCCTGTATGTTGCACTCGATATGATCTATCGCGACAGCCACCGGATCGCCTGTGCCAACTATGGCATCGGCTGCTCGGAAACGATCTGGGAAGGCATCAAGCATCGCATCGGGATGTGGTTAGGATGACGACCGCAACACAAACGAAGCTCGCGCGGGTTTTCATTGATGGCGAGGCCGGAACGACCGGCCTCGAAATCCGCGAGCGGCTGGCTGGCGTCGCCGGTATCGACGTTAAAAGCATCGATCCAGCCAAGCGGAAGGATCGTGCCGCGCGGGCGGACATGCTGCGCGACGTCGATCTCGTCGTGCTGTGCCTGCCGGACGATGCTGCGCGAGAGACCGTGGCGCTGGCCGATGAGCTTGGCGCGCAGGCTCCAAAAATCGTCGATGCTTCGACGGCGCATCGCGTCGCGGAAGGCTGGGCTTACGGTTTCGCCGAACTGACGCCCGGCCACGCCGACGTCATCCGGAGGGCGACGCGCGTCGCCAATCCCGGCTGCTATCCGACGGGCGGGATCGCGCTGCTGCGGCCGCTGGTCGACGCGGGCATCATCGAGCCGGACTATCCGATCACGGTCAATGCCGTGTCGGGGTATTCGGGCGGCGGACGGACGATGATTGAAGCCTATGAGGCTGGTACGGCGCCGTCGTTCGAGCTTTACGGGCTCGGCCTGGAGCACAAGCATGTGCCCGAGCTACAGAGGTATTCGGGACTGTCGCGGCGGCCGATCTTCGTGCCGAGCGTCGGCAACTTCCGGCAAGGGATGCTCGTCTCCGTGCCGTTGCATCTCGATACACTGCCGGGCAAGCCGTGCCTGCGCGATATCGAGCTTGTGCTGGAAGAGCACTATCGCGGCAGCGCGCACGTGAACGTTATCGCCGAGCCATCGGCGAAGATGAACCGCCTGGAGGCCGAAGCTCTAAACGGAACGGACAAGCTTGAGCTGTTCGTGTTCGGAAAGGCTGCGCTGAATCAGGCGGTGCTCGTCGCGCGGCTCGATAATCTCGGCAAGGGCGCGGCCGGCGCGGCCGTCCAGAACATCAAACTGATGCTCGGCCTGTAAGCGGCATTCGCATTTTCGTTCGGACAGCTCCTCACCCCTCCCCGTCAAGGGGAGAAAGCTTGAGCGAGCGAACGTCAGGCCGATGCGCGACCGCGAGCGGCGAAGTAATCGCGCGGAACGATCCCAGCGCGGCGCGTTGCGTGCAAATGCACGATAGCCAGAATGAAAACGATCGCGCCGCCTGCCTGATGCGACAGGGCTAGGTCGAGACGCATGTGCAGCAGCAGCGTCGTAATGCCGAGCGCAATCTGGAAGACGACCGCGGCGCCGAGCCATTGCGACGTCAGGCGGATGCGATCATCGACCGGCGTGCGCGTCGTCAGCCAAATCTGGAAAAAAGCCAAGGCGGCGACGAGATAGGCCACCATGCGGTGATTGAACTGCGAGGCGGCATGGCCTTCGAAGAAGGTCAGATACGCAGGCTTGATCCAATAGTCGGTTGGAATGAACTGACCATCCATCGACGGCCACGTGTTGTAGATGTATCCGGCCCTGAGCCCCGCCACGAAGGCGCCGAGCATGACCTGAATAAGAACCGTGGCAACGATAATGGCGGCCATACGTTTGATCAACGGCGTCGCCACCTCGCCCGTGATGCGCTCCTCTCGCGGCCATTCTTCGAGCGCCGCCCAAACGAGCAGACCGAGGATCATAAACGCCGTCACCAGATGCAGCGCGAGCCGGTACTGGCTTACTTCGATGCGCTCGCTCAAACCGGAGCTGACCATGTACCAACCAATGAAGCCCTGAAGTCCGCCCAGAGCGAGGATGCCGAGAAACTTCTTTCCCGTGCCGCGCTTCAGTTTGCCGGTCCACCAGAAGTACAGAAACGGAATGGCGAACACGAAGCCGATGGCACGGCCGAGCAGCCGGTGGCTCCATTCCCAATAGTAAATGAATTTGAACTGATCGAGGGACATGCCATCATGAATGGCCGTGTACTGTGGGATCTGTTTGTACTTGTCGAACGCCGCCATCCAGTCGGCTTCGTTGAGCGGCGGGATCGCGCCGAGGATCGGTTGCCATTCGGTGATCGAAAGCCCGCTTTCCGTCAGTCGCGTGGCCCCCCCGACGACGACCATCGCCAGCACCAGCGCGGCCACGAACCAAAGCCAGAGCGAAACGGAGCGCCGGCCGGCGTCTTTACCGTTTTGGGCTGTCGTGCCGCGATTATCGGAAAGTTGCATCGTGCTCATCGGCGGGGCATATCCTCAAGCCGTTTAATCGGGGTGTGATACTCTTTCATTGAGGCGGAGCAATGCGCCCATGCGGCGCGGGCTTCAACGCGGGCGATTGTCGGGCTATGACGCAGCGCAAAAGAAAGCTTCTCGGCACGGTAGCTCTACTTTTGCTCGTGGGCATCTATGCAGTCCTGGCGGTCGCAGTCGCGGTTGTCCTGCAGGTTCGCAACGTCAGTAAATTTGCGGAGCTTGCCTATTACGCCGTTGCCGGACTGCTGTGGACGCTCCCGGCCGCGTGGCTCATCAGTTGGATGCAACGTCCCGACCGCTGAAACAGAGAACGCGGCTAGGCGTGCTGAACGGCTAACTCACGCGCGCGCGTCGCACGGGCAATGCGCTGCGCCATGGCCGAAACGGGCGGCTCGGGACGCCGATAATGCAAGATATCGATATCGGTGACGTCAAAACTCAGGAAGGTCGTTGCGTCGCTCGGCGATGACGTGTCGTCGCCATTCGGCTCGACCGTAATCCCGGCATCGAAACGGCCTTCGATACATTCGAACAATGCACGCGCTTCGTTGTGACGTCCTGTCACGACGATATGGTCATAAACCTCGTCCAAGGCATCGAGCGCCAAGTTCAGCAGGTCGGCATCCAGCTTGCGGCCGCCGTACGGAAGCGCAACGCCACTCGCAATCACTTGAGCGCGACTGCCGGGCAGCCGATGGATGATGTCGTCGAAGGTTGCGCGGCCCTGCAACAGATCGTTCCAGCCTACGCTAGCCTCGACCCCGGCTGCCTTTGCAAATCCCTTTCCGCTCGGGCTCCAATCGATCAGGATTGTTTGCGCACCGCAGCCAGCGAGAACTTTCGCCAACTCCAGCGCTTGCTCGTAGGGAATGACGTCCTCGCTCTCCGACGTGATGAGTGTGCGGTGTCCGCCTCCCGACGGCCGCTGCGCCTTGAGGCGGAGGGCGAGCTTTTCGATTTCAGTAAAGGCGGTGGATTGATCGTGCGTCATGGCGGATGGCACAGAGGCGATGTCATCCGGCTCGGCGGGCAGTTCAACCGGCTCTGATATATTCTCAGCCAGTATGGGCTCGTCCGCGATCTCGGGCTTGGTCTCCAGAAGCGGTTCTGGCTTCGGCGCGGGCGCATCCGCGTGCGAGGCTGATGGTTTTTCAGGTTGCCGCTTCGGCAGTCCACGCAGCGCGGTCGTCACGACGATCCACGCGACGGCAAACAACGCAAAGGCCGCG
Source organism: Hyphomicrobium sp. DY-1 (assembly GCF_047497105.1). NCBI lineage: Bacteria > Pseudomonadati > Pseudomonadota > Alphaproteobacteria > Hyphomicrobiales > Hyphomicrobiaceae > Hyphomicrobium > Hyphomicrobium sp. DY-1. The sequence goes on from NZ_CP134870.1 coordinate 76,704, forward strand.
CCTGCCACGACCGAAAGCTCGATCTTCTTCGGGTAGGCGGGCACGGCGTTCGGCACGGCCTTCGATAGGATATGCGCGACCGGCGGTGCCGCCGCTTTGCTCTTGGGCGCATCCGGTGCGCGATAGAAACCCATCTGCACGCTTTTGGCCTCTTGCGCGAGCATCGCTGCATATTTGTCGGCGATGGCATTCGCGATTTTGGCAGCGCGCACAGGATCAAGCGACGTCGCGCGAATGACGATGGCGTGACGATCATTCGTGCCGTGGATGTCGAGGCTGTCGCGCAGAGCCGTGACGACCCGCGTCAATTCGTTGGCACCGCCGCCGTCGTTGTCCAATCCGACCGCGCGCCGCGCGGCATGAAGCAGATCGACCGGCCCCAGCGCGCCGTTGAACTCGGGCTGCTTGGCGAGCGCGAGCTCATCAGCGATGGGGCGCAATAAGAAAGACGATTCCAGAGCGCCGATGTAGGTGCTGATCGCTGCCTGATCCATCGCAGTCGATGACGTGGCGCCTTCCGGCTCGATGGCGATTACGGTTTCGCTTTCATACTGCGGCGCGATCAGCGAGAGCACCGCATATGTCACTGCACTGACAAATACGCTCAACAGGAGGAGCAGCATAGCCTTCTGCTTCAGCGCTTCCGTTATTGTCGGCGCTTGACGGGGTTCAGGCAACGCAGACACACGCGACGGCATTACTTTCAGGGCTCAGTCCGGGGTTTCGGCAATGCCCCGAGTAAGCGTCTGGCGAAGTTAGCAAGTGCTTAATGGAAATGAAAAGATTGGAGACAATTGCGCGCGCCCGCCAAATTCACAGGGCGCATCATCGAAGCGTCGCGATAGCAAAACCGGGTAAAGACGCGCGGCTTGCGACTGGAAATTTTTCCCGCAAATTAGGGAATAATTCCCGGCAAGACGCCATTGCGCTTCTTGTGAGCAGCGAATTGCATATCCGAAAAAGCGCGGATTTCCCGTTCCTGCGCGCATATCGTCTGTAAATGTTGCATTTCGCGACGGCTCGTTTGCGGTTCGCGATGGTCGATCATCTCCAATAGGCGTATGCGATTGAAGTTGGCGGCGTAGGAACGAAAATACGGCGTCATGGAATGGTACGCTCCGGCATTCGAATTCGTTTACAATCGATGAAATGCAGGTTCTTTGCCATTCACCGACCGAAGCTTTGGCAACTTTGCTTGACGCACACATCGGCGTGGGCCAAGAAGTTACAATGTTACAATTGTTTGCATTGCTTTACGAATGCCCTTGAGACGCCGACTTCTCGCGCTCGTCGCGCTCGTCCTCGCGCTTTGCCTTATCGGTGGCGGCGTGCTGACGTACCTATATGGGCTGCGCAAGATCGATCTTGAAATGTCGTCGGCCATGGAAGTCGCGGGCAGCGCCGTCGGCGATGCGCTGACGTCCGTCGTGCCAGGACCCGACGCGAACACGCAGGTTCGCAGGATCATCTCCTCGTTCGACGGCGATCGGCACATCGTTGCTCGCCTCGTCAATCCGACCGGCAAGATTGCGAGCGTGTCACGTCTCGAAAAGCCGTTTGATCCTCCCCCAAGTTGGCTGTTCGGGCTTCTTGCCGGCGAGCAGCGAGCGCGGACGTTCGATCTTCCCAAAGGGGTCCAAGATCTCGGTACGATTCGAATACAGGCTGATCCGCACAATGAAGTCAGCGAGGTCTGGGAAGATCTGAAGCTCAAATTCCTGATCATCGCGAGCTTCTGCGCCGTCGTGCTGACGCTGATCTACGCCACGCTCGGGCGGGCGCTCCGACCGTTGGAACAGCTTTCATCTGCGCTCGACCGCGTCGGAAAAGGCGACTACACGGCCCACGTCGCCGAAGCCGGTCCCGAAGACCTGAAACTGATCTATCAGGCTTTCAACCGCATGGCCGACCAGTTGCAAGCGTCCGAGCATGATAACCACCGCCTCAACGAGCAGCTTTCGACCGTACAGGAAGAAGAGCGTTCCGAGATCGCCCGCGATCTCCATGACGAGATTGGCCCGTTTCTTTTCGCCGCCGACGTCGATGCGCAGGCAATCCCTCTCCTCGCCTCGCGCAATGCGTCCGATGAGATCGTCGAACGAAGCAAGGCCATTCGCCAGTCGGTCCAGCACATGCAGGTGCATTTGCGCGCTATTCTGAGCCGCCTCAGGCCGGCGCTGCTGATCGATCAGGGGCTGGTGATCGCGGTCGAGCAGCTGGTCGCGTTCTGGAAGGCGCGACGACCCAACATCAACTTCACGATGGACATTGAGGACGCGCGTTTTCCAATCGGCATCGAGGAGGTCGCTTTTCGGATTTTGCAGGAGGGCACGAGCAATGCCGTGCGGCATGGGCAGCCTTCCGCCATCGGACTTACGGCGCGGCGCGTCGATGGCGCATTGCGGATCGTCGTATCGGACGACGGCTCGGGAATTACGGTGAATGGAACGAGAGGATTTGGTCTTGCAGGAATGCGAGAGCGCGTGGCGTCGCTTGACGGCCGTCTCCGCATTGCCGATCGCGAAGGGGGGAAAGGCGTGTTGTTGATTGTCGAGATTCCACTGCCGCTGGCGCGAAATAAGAATGATGGCCAGCAAAACATGACCACGAGTGCAGCATGAAAATTCTTATTGTCGATGACCATGGTGTGGTGCGCGAAGGGCTGAGAAAGCTGTTCGTGGCACATTTCGAAGCGGACGTTTTGGAAACGTCCGGCATTGATGAGGCCCTCACCGTCTACCGGCAAGAGCGGCCGGACGTCGTGGTGCTCGATCTCAATCTCGAAGGCGCCGGCGGCCTTGAAGTTCTCAGGCAAATTCTCGCCGCTGACGGCAACGCGCGGGTCGTCGTCTTCAGTATGCACCACGAGCCGATCTATGCCGTTCGCGCACTGCGCGGCGGAGCGCGGGGTTACGTCAGCAAAAGCGCGCCGGTCGAAGAACTGATCGCGGCGATCCGCAAGGTGCGCGCCGGCGAGCAGTACATCGACAGAGATCTCGCGTCGCGCATTGCGGTCAGCCAGATTTCGTCGGACGATCCGCTGCAGTCGCTGTCGATCCGCGAGGTCGAGATTCTTCGGATGCTCGGACAGGGCAAGAGCATGACGGCGATCTCCGAAAGTCTCGGGATCGCTTACAAGACCGTCGCCAACATCTGCACGCAGATGAAGGTGAAGCTCGGCGTCGACCGGACCGCAGACCTCATCCGTCTCGCGATCGAAACGCTGAAGGCATGATCGCCCGACGAGCGAGGAAAAGAAAAAAGGCGCCGATTGCGCGGCGCCTTTTTAACCGTTTCGCGTGACGCTTATTTCTTGTCGTCGTCATCGTCAGGCTTGGTGCCCGCCGTTTTCTTGATGTTGTCGAGACCGGCCTTGAAGATGCCATCGATCACGTCGCGGGATTCCTTGTCGGTCTTACCGTCCGCGGGATCGAATACGGCGGACCAAGCGAAATTGATTTCATCCTCGTCGTCGTCATCCGGCGTCAGAGCAAACTGCGCCTGATAATTTTTGACCGGCAGCGGGCTTTCGAGAATTTCATAGCGGTAGAAGTTCGGCTTCACGTCGAGCAGCTTTTCCTTGATCGTGCCGCCGCCCTTTAGCGTCAGGATGCGGACCTTGGCGTCGCCCTCGGTGGTCTCCTCGCATTTCGCGATAGCCGGATGCCAATCCTGGATCGCGCACCATCCTCCGTACTTGGCCCAGAGACGATCGCGCTCTTCTTTCATCTTTGCCGGGTCGACCTTGAGCTCCAGCTTTTTGCCGACGGCAATGCTGGCCGCGTTGGCGGCGGTGACGGCGCCAAGCGTTCCCACGAGCAGTCCGGCAATCAGTCCGGCGAAGACAGGACCCTGTGCCAATTTCATTGCGCTTCACTCCCAAGTTTTTTTGTCAGTCCCAACGCTCATACGAAAAAGCCGGGACACCCGGCTTCACAAGCGCGTTACTTTATTACTATGGGAAAAAGTCTGGCCGGAAGGGCTCGGGCTGCCTGGATTGTATATCCAGACTCGGAGCGCCGGCTTTAGATATCAGGCGGCGGCAGTCCGAGGATGGGCCTTGGTGTCGAAAAACAGCGCCTGGCTGATGATCGCCATGACGGTGTCGCGCTGAAACGGCTTTGAAATGAGGAAGGTCGGCTCGGGGCGTTCGCCGGTCAGGACCTTTTCGGGATAGGCCGTGATGAAGATGATCGGAACCTCGTCTTCGGCAACGATCTCCTTCGCCGCTTCAAGACCGCTGCTGCCATCGGCAAGCTTAACATCGGCAAGGATGAGCCCCGGCTTGTTGCGTTTCACAGCCGCGAGCGCTTCGTTTTTCGTGGTTGCCACTTCCTGCACGGAATGGCCGAGGCTGGTGACGATGGTTTCAAGGTCCATCGCGATCAGCAGTTCGTCCTCGATGATGAGAACGTTGGTCGCGACCTGATGAGCAATTTCCTGGCCGGCAACTTCAAGAAGCTTCTCGACGTCGGGTTCCGTGACTTCGAGAATGGCGGCCGTCTCGGCCGAGGTGAAGCCTTCAACCGCAACCAGCAGGAACGCTTGCCGGGGCAGCGAGCTGATCGAGTTTATTTTCCGCTGGGCCGCGACAAGCGCGCTGGTCACTTCGTCGCCGCCGCTCGAATCGAGCCGGACCGAATTCCAGACCTTCAGGAACAGGTGATAGAGCGCCATGCGCGGCGGCATGTTCGTCGGGAAGTCCGACGGCGTTGAAACCAGACTTTCGAGAAGCGTCGCAACGTAGGCGTCGCCCGTCTGCTGCGCGCCGGTCAAGGTCCGTGCGAACCGCCGTAAATAAGGCAAGTGCACGCGTATTGTCTGCGCAATCGACATAGCTTTGGACCTCCCAAGCCAAGCGGATGAGTAAACTCATCCTTGGCGAGCGGCAATGCCGCCCGCGCAACCTCCGCGATGGCCAATCTGTACCGGAACAACAACGAACCTGTGAAAGAGATGGTTCCCACCCGGAACAAAATCTCTTGTGCCACGTTCGGCAGACGAGCCCCCCTGCTGACAATGTTACAGGAGTTTGTCTCAATCGGGGCCGGTCGCAATCTTCAACAGGGCTCAAGATCACGTCATGCAGCATCGCCTCGACGCACCCGAGGATTGCAAGAGAACGGACGGCGACTTTCCGGAACCGGAAGGTCAGCCAGAACCCGAGGCCGCAAAAGGCCCTCTTCCGCAGCTTCCCGGATTTGCCGCGCAGCTCATCGGTCAACGCATGCGGGCGATGTATGACACCATCGCCCAGGAGCCCGTCCCCGACGACCTCCTCGAACTTGTCCGCAAGCTCGAGGCCAAGGAGCAGCAGAAGTGACGGAAACTAAGAGTTTCGGGGACGCGCTGATCGAGGCGACCCCAAATCTTAGGGCCTTTGCACATTCGCTGAGCGGCGACGCGCAGCTGTCGAACGATCTTGTCCAGGAAACCTTGCTTAAAGCCTGGACGCACAAAGACTCCTTCGTGCCGGATTCGAACCTCAAGGCGTGGCTGTTCACTATCCTCCGCAACACCTATTTCACGTACTATCGGAAATCCCAGCGTGAAGAGCTCGATGAGGATCATGCGGCGATGAATGCCAGCGTGCCACCACCGCAGCTTACCCATCTTGAATTCGACGACATGCAGAAAGCGCTGATGCGGCTCTCGCCCGACCATCGCGAGGCTCTGCTGCTCATTACCGCGGAAGGCTTCTCGTACGAGGATGCGGCCCGCGTATGCGGCTGCGCGGTCGGGACGATGAAAAGCCGCGTCAACCGCGCCCGCAATCGGCTTCTTGAGGAAATGACCGGTCAGCTCCCAGGCGAAGCTGTGCCGGACGATGAAGACGCCGTCAAAAGCTCGTCAGGCCGATAGCGCGTTTGCGTCAGCCAATCTTTGGCCACCTTGTTCGTTCTGCTTGCTGCGGCAGTTTCTTCACGGTCTCGGCAGACCGGCGGTTCGATGACCGCGTCTCAGCCGATCATGCTTATTACCGAACCGGTCATCATAAACGGCGGGAACGCCGAGAGCGCCTGCAGGGCAATGGAACAAACTGCCGGGTTCAAGCGTTCTTCGGGGTTAAAACGCGACGCGAGGGGAGTTTTGAATGTCGGAGCAGATCAGCGCCGTTGAATCCGAGCGCTACCCTTCGGGTTCGGGCGGTGTGCTCGTCGAAATGCTCCAAACACTTCAGGCGGTTAAGGAGGGCGATTTCAGTGTCCGCATGCGCGGCGACTGGGACGGCCTGGCCGGCAAGATCGCCGACACCGTCAACGACATTATTATTACAAACCAGCGCATGGCCAATCAGCTTCAGCATTTGGGCCATGCGGTCGGCCGCGAAGGTTTGACCAACCAGCGCGTGCGGCTCGGCCTGGCGCTCGGCGCCTGGGGGGAGATGGAACAGTCCATCAACGGCCTCGTCGACGATCTGTTGCAGCCGACGACCGAGGTGACGCGCACGATCGAAGCCGTCGCGCAGGGCAATCTGTTGCAACCGATGCGGCTAGACGTCGATGGTCGTCCGCTCAAGGGCGAGTTTCTGCGGTCGGCGACGATCGTCAATACGATGATCAAGCAGTTGTCGATTTTCACCTCGGAAGTGACGCGCGTCGCCCGGGAGGTCGGCATCGAGGGCAAGCTCGGCGGCCAAGCCCAGATCGGCGAAGTGACCGGCGTCTGGAAGGACCTGACCGAGAGCGTCAACTTGATGGCCTCGAACCTGACGGCTCAGGTTCGCAACATCGCTGAAGTGACGATTGCCGTCGCCAACGGCGACCTGTCGAAGAAGATCACCGTCGACGTGCGCGGCGAGATCCTGCAGCTCAAGGAAGCCATCAATACGATGGTGGAACAGCTGCGATCGTTCGCTGCCGAAGTGACGCGCGTCGCGCGCGAGGTCGGAACCGAGGGTCGCCTCGGCGGTCAGGCCGTTGTGCCGGGCGTCGGCGGAACCTGGAAGGACTTGACCGATAACGTCAACCTGTTGGCCGCCAACCTCACGACGCAGGTTCGAAACATCGCCGAAGTGACGACGGCCGTGGCGCGCGGTGACCTTTCGCGAAAGATCACCGTCGACGTCAAAGGCGAAATTCTGGAATTGAAAAACACCATCAACACGATGGTGGATCAGCTCAATGCTTTTGCCTCCGAAGTGACGCGCGTCGCCCGCGAAGTCGGGACCGAGGGTCGCCTCGGCGGCCAAGCTGCGGTGCCGGGCGTCGCTGGTACATGGAAAGACCTCACCGACAACGTCAACTCGATGGCAGGCAACCTCACCGGCCAGGTGCGTAATATCGCCGAAGTCGCCACCGCCATTGCGCGCGGCGACCTTTCGAAGAAAGTGACGGTCAACGTCTCGGGCGAAATTCTGCAGTTGAAAGAGACCATCAACACGATGGTCGATCAGCTCAACGGCTTCGCCGGCGAGGTGACGCGCGTGGCGCGCGAGGTCGGCACCGAAGGCAAGCTTGGCGGCCAGGCGCAGGTGTCGGGTGTTGCGGGTACGTGGAAAGACTTGACCGACAGCGTCAACTCGATGGCGTCGAACCTCACGACACAGGTGCGTAACATCGCCGAGGTTTCGGGCGCCATCGCGCGTGGTGACTTGTCGAAGAAAATCGACGTCGACGTCAAAGGCGAAATTCTCGATCTCAAGACGACGATCAACACGATGGTCGATCAGCTCAACGCTTTCGCTTCCGAAGTGACGCGTGTCGCCCGCGAAGTCGGCACCGAAGGCAAGCTCGGCGGTCAGGCCGCGGTGCCGGGCGTCGCCGGTACGTGGAAGGACCTCACCGACAACGTCAACTCGATGGCGGGCAACCTGACCGGTCAGGTGCGCAACATCGCCGAAGTGACGACGGCCGTGGCGCGCGGCGACCTTTCGCGCAAGATTACGGTCGACGTCAAAGGCGAAATTCTGGAGTTGAAAAACACCATCAACACGATGGTGGACCAGCTCAATGCTTTCGCCTCCGAAGTGACGCGCGTCGCCCGCGAAGTCGGCACCGAAGGCAAGCTTGGCGGTCAGGCGCAGGTGTCGGGCGTCGCCGGTACTTGGAAGGACCTCACCGACAACGTGAACTTCATGGCCGGCAACTTGACGGCCCAGGTTCGTAACATCGCCGAAGTTGCGACCGCCATCGCGAGCGGTGACCTGTCTAAGAAGATCACCGTCGACGTGCGCGGCGAAATTCTGCTGCTGAAAGAAACGCTCAACACGATGGTCGAGCAGCTACGGTCGTTCGCTGCCGAAGTGACGCGCGTGGCCCGCGAGGTCGGTACCGAGGGCCGCCTCGGCGGTCAGGCCGTTGTGCCGGGCGTCGGCGGCACATGGAAAGACTTGACCGATAACGTCAACCTGCTCGCCGCCAACCTCACGACGCAGGTTCGAAACATCGCCGAAGTGACGACCGCTGTGGCGCGCGGCGACCTTTCGCGAAAAATTACGGTCGACGTCAAAGGCGAAATTCTCGATCTCAAGACGACGATCAACACGATGGTCGACCAGCTCAATGCCTTCGCTTCCGAAGTGACGCGCGTCGCTCGCGAAGTCGGCACTGAAGGCCGGCTCGGCGGTCAGGCGACCGTGCCGGGCGTCGCCGGTACGTGGAAGGACTTGACCGACACCGTGAACGTCATGGCTGCGAACCTTACCGAACAGGTGCGCGGCATCGTGAAGGTCGTGACCGCGGTTGCGAACGGCGACCTGAAACCGAAACTCACGGTGAAGTCGAAAGGCGAAGTGGCAGCACTCGCCGAAACGATCAACGACATGACCGAAACGCTGGCGTTGTTCGCCGATCAGGTGACGACGGTGGCGCGCGAAGTCGGCGTCGAAGGGCGTCTTGGCGGTCAGGCCAACGTGCCGGGCACCGCAGGCACGTGGAAAGATTTGACCGGCAACGTCAACCTGCTGGCCGCCAACCTCACGACACAGGTGCGCGCCATTGCCGAAGTGACGACGGCCGTCGCACGCGGCGACCTTTCGCGCACGATTCAGGTCGAAGCGCGCGGCGAAGTCGCGGAACTGAAAGACTACATCAACACGATGATCGGCAACCTGCGTCTCACGACGCAGCTCAACACCGAACAGGACTGGCTCAAGACGAACCTCGCGCGCTTCACCAGCATGCTTCAGGGGCAGCGCGATGTGATGACAGTGTCGCAGAAACTGCTGTCGGAACTCGTGCCTCTGATCAACGCGCATCAGGGTGTTATCTATCAGTACGATGCGACCAACAGCGAGTTGAAGCTGCTTGCGAGCTACGCCGATGATACGCAAGCGCCCTACCCCGAACGGCTCGGTCTTGGCTCAAGCCTCGTCGGGCAATGTGCCGTCGAAAAGCAGCGCCGCGTGCTGACCGACATTCCGCAACCGACGACGAATATCGATTCCGTCGTGTTCAAAGCGCCGCCGCGCAGCGTCATCGTGCATCCGATCACGTTCGAGGACCGCCTGAAGGCCGTCATATCGCTCAGCTCGCTGCAGAACTTTGAGCCTGCGCAGCTGACATTCCTTGAACAGCTTTCGGTGTCGATCGGCGTCGTCTTGAACAGTATCGAAGCGACGATGCAGACGGAAAGCCTGCTGATGCAGTCGCAACAGCTCGCTGGCGAGTTGCAGGATCAGCAGCGCGCGATGCAGAAGACTAACGAAGAGTTGGCGCAGAAGGCGCAACAGCTCGCCGAGCGCAACGTCGAAGTCGAACGCAAGAACGAGGAAATCGATCAGGCGCGGCGTGCGGTGGAAGAAAAGGCAGCCGAGCTTGCACTGACGTCGCGTTACAAGTCCGAATTCCTCGCCAACATGTCTCATGAGCTTAGAACGCCCCTCAACAGCATCCTCATCCTCGGGCAGCAGCTCAGCGATAACCCGGACAAGAACCTGACGGAGAAGCAGGTCGAGTTCGCGCGCACGATTCACGGCGCAGGGACCGACCTGCTGAACCTCATCAGCGATATTCTCGATTTGTCGAAGATCGAATCCGGCACCGTTTCGGTCGATGCGGAAGAGGTCGCGTTCGGCGGTCTTATCGAAGCCGTGGCGCGGCCTTTCCGCCACGAAGCCGAGCGGCGCGGTCTCGATTTCCAAGTTACGTTTGATGCTGATCTCGGTAAGACGATTTTCACGGACTCCAAGCGTCTGCAGCAGGTTCTGAAGAACCTGCTTTCGAATGCCTTCAAGTTCACGCGTGACGGGTTCGTGCGGCTGGCCGTCAAACCAGCCAACGGCAACAAGTGGAATTCCGAGCATCCCATTCTATCGACGGCTCCGACCATCGTTGCATTCGAGGTTCAGGACTCTGGTATCGGCATTCCATCCGACAAACAGAAGCTTATTTTCGAGGCCTTCCAGCAGGCCGACGCGAGCACCAGCCGCAAGTACGGCGGTACGGGTCTCGGCCTCGCGATTAGCCGCGAGCTGGCTCACCTTCTCGGCGGTGAAATTCAATTGTCGAGCGAACCCGGTGTCGGGAGCATCTTCACGCTCTACGTGCCGCTGCGCTACGCCTCGCTTGCGAGTGATGTCCGGACGAAGTCTGAAGCGAATATGACATCGCCCGTCGCGCTGCCGCATCCGGGGTTGTTGCCATCCACGATCGAGGATGACCGCGACAGTATCGTTGCCGGCGATCAGGTTCTGTTGATCGTCGAGGATGATCCGAATTTCGCTCGCATACTTCTCGACTCGGCGCACGACACCGGTTTCAAAGGCATTGTCTGCCAACGCGGCGTCGACGCTATGACGCTGGCAACGGATTACAATCCGACTGCGATTTCTCTCGATATTCACCTGCCGGATATTTTGGGTTGGTCGGTGCTCAGCCAGTTGAAGCACAATCCGCTCACCCGGCATATTCCGGTGCAAGTTCTGACACTCGACGATGATCGCCATCATGGCCTGGCGCGCGGCGCGTATTCGTTCCTGACGAAACCTTTGCAGGCGGACCAATTGAAATCGGCGCTGCGCAAGATCGGGGCGTTTTCTGCGACCGCCACCAAGAGATTGCTGATCGTCGAGGACGATCCGGCGGAACGTCTCAGCATTTCGACGCTTCTCAAAGAAAGCGACGTCGAGATTTTGACGGCGGAAGACGGCAAATCGGCGATCGACACGCTCCGGCTGGAGAATGTCGACTGCGTGGTCTTGGATCTCAAATTGCCCGACATGTCGGGCTTCGAGATCCTGGAGCACATGAGCCGGCAAGAAACGATGCGCGATATTCCGGTCATCGTGTTTACAGGGCGCGAATTGTCGAGCGACGAAAACCTGCAGATCCGGCAATATGCGCGCACCGTCGTGGTGAAGGGCGTCGAGTCGCCTGAGCGTCTGCTGGACGAGACGGCGCTCTTCCTGCATCGCGTCGTCACGGAGTTGCCGGCGGAGAAGCGAGAATTGCTGTCGCGCCTGCACGACACCGACGACTATCTGGTCGGGCGCAAAGTGCTGCTCGTCGATGACGATGCGCGTAACATCTTCGCTCTGAGCAGCCTGCTCGAACGGCGCGGCATGGAAGTGCTGACGGCGACGACCGGCCTCGAAGCCATCGAGACGCTCAGCACGACGGATGTTTCAATCGTTCTGATGGACATCATGATGCCCGAAATGGACGGATATCAGACTATGCAGAAGATCCGCAGCAGCGAGAAAAACCAGCGTCTGCCCATCATTGCGCTGACGGCCAAGGCGATGAAGGGCGACCGCGAGAAGTGCCTTGAGGCGGGTGCTTCGGATTACCTTGCAAAGCCCGTGGATACTGAGCAACTTTTGTCGGCGTTGAGAATGTGGCTACATCGTTGACGAGGACACTAATGCCTGCGGAAAACGCACCTATCGAACCCGTCAACATCCTGCTGGTCGACGATCAGCCGGGAAAGCTTTTGACGTATGAAGCCATTCTCGACGGGCTCGACGCGACGCTCATTAAAGCAACGACTGCCGAGGAAGCACTGACGGCGCTCCTCAAGACGGACATCGCCGTCATCCTGATGGACGTGTGCATGCCCGATCTCGATGGCTTCGAGCTTGCCGCGATGATCCGCGACCATCCACGCCACGAAAAGACGGCGGTGATCTTTATCTCGGCAGTGCGGCTTGAGACGGACGATCTTCTGAAAGGCTATCGAACCGGTGCCGTCGATTACGTGTCCGTGCCGGTCGTGCCGGAAATCCTGAAGGCAAAGGTACAGATTTTCGTCGAGCTTTATCGCAAGACACGGCAGCTTGACGCCCTTAATGCCGAACTCGAAGAACGCGTCAAGCAACGCGCCGAACAGCTTGAGGCGTCACACGCGGCGCTGCAAGAAAGCTCCGAGCGGCTGCGTCTCGCGAGCGAGGCCGCCAAACTCGCCACGTTCGAATACGATGCGACAACGCAGATGCTGCGCTGGTCGGCGAACACTTCAGACGTGCTACATCGCGATGTTCCCGAACAGCAAAGCTTTGAAGACTTCATGTCGGTCGTGCACGATGACGACCGCGAGATGGTCAGAAACTATGTCCGCACGGCCAACTATGCCGACAGCATTGCGGAACTCGAATATCGCGTGACGAGCGCACGCGGCATTTCGTGGATTCTCGCACGCGGACGCGCAATCAACATCGGCGAAACACAGCGCGTGCTCGGAACGGTACTCGACATTACAGAACGCAAATCGGCCGAGAGCCATCAGCAGCTTCTGATGGCCGAGCTTGACCATCGCGTTAAAAACATCCTCGCGAATGTTGCGGCAATTGCCCGGCTTTCAAGCGCCAATGCGGTTTCGGTTGCGTCGTTTGCGTCCGCGCTCGACGGGCGCATTCATGCGATGTCGTCGGCGCACGATTTGTTGCGCCAGAGCAGCTGGACGGGCGTCGACCTACACGAACTCGTGCAGGGCGCACTCGCTCCGTTCCGTTCTCGCAGCACGAACGACATCATCGTCGACGGCGACCGCATTCGCCTGACGTCCAAGTTCGGGCAGTCGATGGCTCTCGTCCTGCACGAACTCGTCACCAACGCCGTCAAGCATGGCGCGCTCTCGACAGCAGGTGGCAAGGTCAACGTTGGATGGTCGCGCATCACGACGCCGGAAGGCGATAAGATCGCGTTCTCGTGGCAGGAGCGCGGAGGACCTCATTGCAGCAAGCCGGCGCGCAATGGTTTCGGCCTTGCGGTGATCCGCAGCGCTGCATCGGAATGCGGCGGCACGGCTGAGATGACTTTCTCGCCCGAAGGATTCCAATTCGATTTCCAAGGCGAGCTTTCGTCACGCACACAACTCGTCGGCACGCGCCATATCGCGATCGTGCCAAAGGCGCGCACGCCTCTTCCCGCTGCAAACATCCCGGCCGCGCGGAGCTGCCGCATTCTTCTGGTCGAGGACGAAGCCTTGATTGCCATGCAATTGAAGCTTGATCTCGAAACGGAAGGGCATACGGTCGTCGGGCCATATGCGCAGCTTTCGGAAGGCTTGCGTGCAGCGACGGAAACCAATTTCGATATTGCGCTGCTCGACATCAACCTCGGCGCCGATAACAGCGCGCCGATTGCCGAGATTCTCGATCGGCGGATGATCCCGTTCGCCTTTACGACCGGCTACAACGACCTCGTGTTCCTGCCGCCGCGCTTGCGGGAATATCCACATCTGAAGAAGCCGTACAATCCGGGCGACGTAACGGATCTCATCAAGATGCTCGCCTTTCGCGCCGATGAGCAACACGCCGCCAGCACCTCCAATCAGGTCGCGTGAAGGATAATTTCAGCCGATACGATGGGCGTTCACGCGCATTCACGCGACCTGCGGCCATGCGACATTGTGCGGTGCGGGAAACCCGCGCTAGTTTCCAGACGTTGTTTTCGTTTTCAAAGCCTGTCTCGCGGGGAATTCGATGACTGCCAGTTCCTATCGTTCTTCACTCGATGTCGCGGCTATCGGCAACGGCCGTGTCGCGGCGCTGATCGACAAAGGCGCGCGCATCGTCTGGTGGTGTTTTCCGCGGCTCGACGGCGATCCGATTTTCTGCCGTCTGCTTGCGGGCGACGAGGAGAAAGGTTTTTGCGACGTCGTGCTCGAAGGCCAGGTGTCGGCAACGTCGAGCTACATTCGCAATACCTGCATCCTTGAAACAATACTCATTTCGGACAGCGGCGCAGCTGTCAAAGTGACGGACTTCGCGCCGCGTTTCTGGCGGTTCGACCGCTCGTTTCATCCGACGCAGCTCATGCGCCGCATCGAACCGCTGCGCGGCTTGCCACGCATTTCCGTTCGCGTTCGGCCGACGCACAGCTATGGGCAGGTCGCAGCCAGCGCTTCGCACGGCTCGAACCACGTCCGATATACGTGCGGATCGAATGCCATTAGAGTCACGACGGACATTCCCATTTCCTATGTCGTGCATGAGACGCCGTTCGCCCTGACGCATCCGATGACGCTCGTTATCGGTTCCGATGAGCCGATCGACAGCTCGATGGATGCTTTGTCTCGCGAATTCCTGGAGCGCACGCGCGACTTCTGGGTGGCGTGGGTGCGCGGCCTCGCCGTCAGCTACGAATGGCAGCCGGAAATCATTCGCGCCGCGATCCTGCTCAAACTCTGCACGTTCGAAGAGACCGGCGCGATAACCGCTGCGCTTACGACATCCATTCCAGAGGCCCCTAACACGCCGCGCACCTGGGACTACCGGTTCTGCTGGCTTCGCGACGCCTATTTCGTCATTCGTGCGCTGAACCGCCTCGGCGCGACGCAATCAATGGAGAATTACCTCGACTACATCACGACCATTGTCGCGGACGGCAAAGGCCCGCTGAAACCCCTCTACGGCATCGTACACAACGATATTGCCGCCGAACGGATCGCACCGGATCTCAATGGTTATCAAGGCATGGGGCCTGTTCGGCTCGGCAACCTCGCGTCGGACCAGCTGCAGCATGACGCCTATGGCAGTGTGATCTTAGGCGCTACGCAAATGTTCATAGATCAGCGATTGCCCCGGATGGGCGACGCCAGCATGTTTCGCGAGCTTGAGGCGCTCGGCGAACAGGCGCGCTTGCTCTATCTCGAACCGGATGCCGGCATCTGGGAATATCGCGGGCGCCAACGCATCCATACGCATTCCGCCACCATGTGCTGGGTCGCATGCGATCGGCTGGCGCGCATTGCAAAGATCCTCGGCCTCGGCGACCGGATGGCGTACTGGGCGGAAGCCGCCGAGAAAATCCGCGCGGAAATTCTCGCGCGTGCCTGGAGCGACAAGCGCCAATCGTTCACGGGAGCGTTCGATCATCAGGAGCTTGACGCGAGCGTTCTGCTGCTGCCCGATCTGGGCTTTCTGCCGCCCGACGATCCGCGCTTCGTCAAGACGTGCAACACCATCGGCCGCGAGCTGATGCGCAACGGGCTGATGCTACGCTATGCGGCCGAAGACGATTTCGGATTACCGGAATCGGCGTTTCTCGCCTGTCAGTTCTGGTACATCGATGCGCTCGCCTCGATCGGCCGCGCCGATGAAGCGCGTGAGCTGTTCGGTGAAATTCTAAGTCACCGGAATTCTTTCGGAATGCTCAGCGAAGATCTACATCCCTCGACGGGGGAGCTTTGGGGCAATCTTCCGCAGACGTATTCTATGGCCGGGCTGATCAATTCCGGCATGACGCTCTCCCGGAAGTGGGAAGACGCATGGACCGGATCAGCGGCGGCGCATCACGATGACGCCGAAAGCAGCAACAAACAGAGCCGAAGCGAGCGAGATATCGTTTCCGCCGTTACACGCAGCAACGGCGGCGGAGCGTTCGACGTCAACGGATAAGACGTTCCGCAGACGCTTCAATGCAGAGATGAAGCACGGCCGCGCGTGCGCCGCGTCGTGGCCTGTTTCAAAACGGCGACGAGCCGGCACTGGACGCCATCTTCGTTGAACTGTCTTTCGACTTGTGCGGTCGGAAAGCCGCTGTCGATCAACGTCGTTCCGAGCCCTCGCCGTTCGGGAGCGCTGACGGGGGGGCCGCCGCGCTCACTCCAGAAAAGTTCGAACTGGCTGTCGTCATTGTCGAGGCGGGTGAGCGTCCAGGTCACGGTGACCCGGCCGCGATCGTTCGACCAGGCCCCGTATTTGATGGCGTTGGTGCCCAATTCGTGCAGCGTCAAAGCAAGCGCGCTGGCGACGTCACTCGGCACGATCGTTTCCGGCCCGCGCATGACGAAACGCGCTGAGCCCGGCGGCACCAGAGGTTTCATGGTTTCGGAGATCAGCTCGCTCAATGGCGCGCCGATGAAGTTGCGCGTCGCGACGAGATCCATGGCGTTACCCATCGCCGAAAGTCGACCTCCAAGCGCGGCGGCAAACTGATCGATATCGCGCGTGTAGCGGGCTGATTGGCTCACAAGTCCAGCGATGACGGCGAATGTATTTTTCAGGCGGTGGCGTAGTTCGACATTGAGTTGTTCAAGTTGCATTTCACCCAGAGCACTGTCCTGCAGCAGTGCTTCATTGCGCGAGCGCTCGTTCAGCAGACCTTCGACCTTGCGGTTCAAGATGTGAACCACGGCGACGATCAAAACCGAAAGGATCGAAAAGCTTACAAGCGCGACGACGGTCGCATTGGTTATCGGTAGCCAGCCTGGACCGGGCAGATAGAAATACCATCCTGCGAAGAAGGACGCGACAACCACCAGCAACCCGGGTCCCGTTCCGGCGATGAGTGACGCCAGCAGAACCGCGATGAAGAACGTGAGAAACGGCGTATTGTCCTGCAGCCATTGGGACAGCGCCAGTCGCGCTAGCGCCGCGACAGCAAAAATTGCCAACCCCAACGGATATGCATACTGCGGCTTACGTCGTAGCCGCGGAAAAACTCGCTCGATCAGGTTGTCGACGAGTTGAACCATTCGTTGCACGAACGGCCCGCGCCTCCATTTTGCATTCCACGCCAGTGACGCAGCAAAGGCGCCCCAGCCCCCCAAAGATTACACAGGCTTTTCGGTAGCATGAATTGCCGATGAACGCGAGAGTTCGGGACGTTGCCGAGACCGACACGGACGTCGCAGCACAGGCTCGCTGTGGGCATTTTGCAGCGCCAAAAGAACGTATCAAGAACAAATAAACGGGCGATAAACAAATCCGGGAACCTGTCGCAATTTCGCGGGTTTATACTTCGTGGTGCTGCGCGAGGGGCCGGTATCAGATCAGTTTCTCGCGCGCGTGGAAGGAGGTCTCTTGGCCAGACTCGTCATGGTCTCTAACCGCGTCATCGACTTCAACGCTGCCCAACAGGCAGGCGGTGTCGGTGTCGCGATCTACAATACCCTCGAACGCCAAAGCGGCTTTTGGTTTGGATGGGACGGTCAAATCGAAGAGACCGATCAACCCGGGCCCAAGTCTATTACTGTCGGTGGACATACCACGGTGACAGAGCCGCTCACGGCAGCCGATTACAACGACTACTATCTCGGTTATTCAAATTCGGTTCTTTGGCCGGTCTTTCATAACCGCCTCGACCTCGCGCAATTCGAAGCCGGATATTACGCGCGCTATGTCGAAGTGAATGCGCGGTTTGCGCGCCATCTGGCGCCCCTGCTTAAGCCCGACGACGTTATCTGGATACACGACTATCACTTGGTGCCGATGGCGCGAGAGCTGCGCAAGCTCGGCGTCGAAAATCCAATCGGTTTCTTTCTGCATATCCCGATCGGTCCGGCGCAGTCGCTACTTGCGATCCCGGAGAACAAAGAGATTGCGCGGGCGCTCGGCGCCTATGATCTTATTGGGTTGCAGACGCAGTCAGATGTCCGCAACCTGATCGATTTCTTGCAGCGGAGCGTCTATGGCAGGCTGTTGCCTTCCGGGCGTATCCGCGTCGATGACACCGAACTCGACATCGGCTGTTTTCCTGTCGGTATCGACCCGAAAGATTTTGCATTCGGGCCGGGCGAAGAGGAAGCCTTGGCGGCGAACGAGGCTGGCGATATCCATCGCATCATCGGCATCGACCGGCTCGACTACACGAAGGGACTGCCACAAAAATTCAAAGCCTACGGAAAATTTCTCGAAGACTTTCCCGAGTATCGCCGGAGCGTCGTGCTTTCGCAGTTTGCGCCGCCGACACGCGAGAGTGTCGAAGCGTATGCAGACATCAAGGCCGAGCTTGAATCGCTCGCCGGTTCTATCAACGGGCGCTACGGCGAACTCGATTGGGTGCCGATCAATTACATTCACCGCACGATCCCGCGCAGCGAATTGCGCGATATCTACCGAACGTCGCGCATCGGCCTCGTTACGCCGCTAATGGATGGCATGAACCTCGTCGCGAAGGAATATATCGCGTCGCAGAACCCCGTCGATCCGGGCGTGCTTATCCTGTCTAAGTTTGCGGGCGCCGCTGAGCAACTCTCGGACGCTGTGCTCGTTAATCCCTATGACCTGAACGATATCTCTCAGGGCATCAAGACTGCACTGGAGATGTCTCCCGCCGAACGGCGGCAGCGTTACCAGAAGCTGATGAAAACGGTCTGCAAGAGCGATGCGGACGCGTGGGGCAGCAGCTATTTCTCGGCGCTGCTTAAAGCGGGTCAGCGTCGTATCGCACGGTCGCCGAAATCGCCACCCGAAATGGGAAAGGCGCTCGAGCGCTTGCAACGCGCAACTAAAAAAAACACCACTGACAGCCGGCTCTCGGCAAATGTGGGGACATGATGAATGTTACGGTAGATAAAATCAGCATTGCGAAGTCGGATGAGATCATCAAAAGCCCAAATATCCTGTGCGTCGATATCGGCGGCACGCTGATCAAGGCCGCGACCGTCAACGAGAACGGCACGTTGATCTCGGACTTCATCACGACACAGACGCCAAAGCCGTCGACACCGGAAACGATCGTCGATCTCATCGTCGACGTCGTAAAATCGCTTCCGGCTTTTGGGCGTGTTTCCGTGGGGTTTCCCGGTGTCGTCGGGCGACATCACGTCAAGACCGCGCCTAATCTCGGAACGCCGCATTGGTGCGAGTTCGATCTCGAACTGACGCTCACTCAGAGGCTCAATGCACCGGTGCGCGTGCTCAACGATGCCATCGTCTACGGCCTTGGCGTCGCCAAGGGGCCAGGCCGCGAATGCGTCCTGACGTTCGGCACAGGCATGGGATGTGCGCTGTTCGTCAACGGCTCGGCCTTCTTCGGGCTGGAGCTTGGACAGCATCACGCGCGCGACGATATCAACTACGATCGCTACATCGGACACACGGCCTATCTTGAACTCGGCCTCGACGCTTGGAATGAGCGTGCCAAGTATGTCTTGAGTTCCGTGCAGGGCCTGACGAACGTTGACCGGCTTTACATCGGCGGCGGAAACTCGCGGCGCCTGACGTTCGATCTTCCGCCCTGGGCTAGCGTGGTGCCGCCTTCCACCGGCATTTCGGGCGGCGCGCGGTTGTGGCGTCCGGAGATGGATCAATGGTTCCGAAAGACAAGCGATCTGATGGGAGCCGCTTCGGAACAGCGATGAACGTCCTCACCATTGGCGGCGCAATGGTTGATACGATCGTCACGATCGCAAGTGACAAGATCGAACAGATCAAGATGCGCAACGCTGAGAGTTCGTTTTTGTTGCTCGAAGAGGGCCAGAAAACCGAAGTCGAGGAGATCGCGTCGAGCGGCGGCGGCGGCGCGCTGAACTCTGCGGTGGCCGCGGCGCGGCTCGGCCATAACACATCCATCATCGCAAAAGTCGGCCATGACGACAAAGCCGATATCGTGCGCAGCCTGCTGCGCGCAGAAGGCGTGGACATCACGTGGCTAGCCGCCGACGAGAGTGAGCCAACGGGCGCATCCGTCATCATCTCATCGCATGATCGCAACGCTGCCGTCTTTACCTACCGCGGCGCCAACACGCGTTTGCGACCGGAGGATTTTCCTGCCGAAGCGTTCGCCGGACGTCAGCTCGTGTACGTGGCCAATCTCAGCAATGAGTCGGCAGATTGCTATCCGCTGGTCGTGGAACGCGCGAAAAGCGCCGGGGCGCGGCTTGCGGTCAATCCCGGCATCCGTCAGCTTACGGCGCGCTTCGACGATTTCTGGCAAAGCCTCAAACATATCGACATTCTGTGCGTGAACCGCGCGGAAGCGCAGACGCTGATGCCACGACTGCTGCAATCGTTCGGAGACGGCGGAGCTCCGCTGATCGTCGGCAAAGACGATCCGCTGCCGCCGCTGGCCAAGCGTGGCCTGCGTAACGGCGGATACGAGATGACGCTTGCCAAGTTTCTGAGCGCGCTGATCGAACTCGGCGTCGGCGCCGTCGTGCTGACGGACGGTGCGAACGGTGCGTTCATCGCCAGAGGGCAAGATCTTCATTACCGCGCGGCGCAGCATGTCGTCGCAGCGGCAACAACAGGGGCCGGCGACGCGTTCTCGGCCACGTTCGCATGTTATCTAGCAGACACGAACGATGCCGTACGGGCGCTCAGCGCAGCTTCGATCAATGCCGCGAGCGTCGTGCAGCATATTGATACACAGACGGGGCTTTTATCCCGGCCGGTGTTAGAGCGAGAACTGGCGCACGAAAGCGAAGCTGCGCTTCTCAGTTTCCCGATCTAGGAAGGACATTCGGAATGCAGCATTTGAGGGTCGAGCAAACCGATACGGGTATTTCGCCGCGCGAGCGCGCTGCGGCACTGCGTGCGAACGTCGAGAAGCTTGTTTCGTCCGAGGAACCGGTTGCGATCTTTCTCGATATCGACGGCACACTGCTCGATGTCGCCCTGACGCCATCAACAGTGCATGTCCCGCCCATTTTGCCGGATCTCATCAGCTCACTGTCCCAGCGCCTTGCAGGCGCCGTTGCGATCATCACAGGACGGCCGCTGATGGAAGCCGATCGCCTGCTCAGTCCCTCGAAGTTCATTGGTGCGGGCGTTCACGGTGGACAGATGCGACTTGCGGCTGACGGCGAGATCGAAACGTTGACGCCGAGCTTCGATCCCGGACTGCAGGCTGCGATCAAGAAGATCGTGCATGAATTGCCTGGCGTCGTCTTCGAAGACAAAGGCAGCGGCATCGCCCTGCACTACCGGCTGGTTCCCGACATGCAACAGCCGTTGACCGATCTTCTCGAAGCGCTGCTTCCGCTCTATCCCAACCAATTCAAGATCTGCGGTGGGCGGAAGGTCGTTGAAATCCTGCCGGTCGGCTTCTCGAAGGGACGGGCGCTGCGCCGAATTGCGTCTCTCCCGCAGTTTGCGAACAAGACGCCGGTGATGCTAGGCGACGATATTTCAGATGTCGATGCGTTCCAGGCGGCGGAGGATTTGAGCGGCTTCGGTCTGAAAGTCGCGGGCGAGAATTTCTCGAAGGACGAAGCCTCGTTTCAGGGGCCTGCCGACGTCCTGAACTGGCTACAGATGCTCGCGGGAACGGGACGCTGACCGCTGCTGTGCGCTTTGGCAGACGGGACTAGGCCCGTTCAGCATATATTTCGCCCGCAGGCGGTGTTTTTGGGTACAATCCAAAATCCGTCCGAGGAGATGCCATTGCCCCCTGAACATCCGCGCGTGCTTCGAGGCCGGTGTTCCCATTGCACGGCACGGTCGCTGCCGAGGCGCTCTTTTCGTATCGTGCGCGCCACATATGGACAATCTTGACTTGTCGGTATGTGCCTTGGATCCAAGCGTATCTCAGACCCTTGAAGCCGCCGGTAAAATGTCGGCGGACGATGTAATACTTGAAAAAATTGATGGGCATTTCCAGCAGAAGCCGCGTAAGCAACATCACCTGAGAGGAATTCTGTGCGTGCTTTGCCGAGAGCAGCATACGCTCCCCCAGCTTCTGCTTCAGGTCATCATAGCTCCGAAAGGAATAATGATAGACCGAATGTCGAAGGCTGCCGACGGCATGGCCGCCCATCACGACAGTGTCATGGACATGCGAGTTGCGAAAGCGGACGACTTGGCGATCGTATAGCCGGACGTACCAATGGTCGCGCGCCCAACGCCTCGGCCGCTGATCGCCGGGATAAACGAGGTCTAGAGCCATGGCGTATGCAATTTGTGCCGGATGCCCTGCCGAGAACATGCCGATGATCTCGTCGCGAAGCTCGGGCGTCACCACCTCGTCAGCGTCGAGGTTCAGAACCCAATCATTTCTGCATTGATCTTCGGCGAAGCGCTTTTGCGGCCCGAACCCGAGCCACGGTTGCGTAATGACGCGGCATCCTTCAGCTAAAGCCAGGGCCGTCGTATTGTCGCGGCTTTCGCTATCTACGACGACGACTTCGTCGACCCAAGATTTGACGGAACGAATTGTGCGAACAATGCGATCAGACTCGTCCTTAGAAATAATGAAGCATGAAATTGGCAGTCGGCTCATGCAGGATGCCTTTCAATGCGTCTAATATCAAAAAAAATATAAAGTATATCCGTATCTCCTAGCCGCGTTCCTTGTCAGGGGCCACTAATCGATTTTAAGACAACAAGACATTTTGGTTACAGCGTCGCCACAGAACCACAGACGCGATGATGCAGGAACCGCGCGCCGCGGATAACTCCTTGACTCAGGTTGTCCACGCTTTTTCCACCCGCAAACCTAAAAATTTCTGCATCTGCCTGCTTCCTGCCACGAAGGGCGGCTGGACCGCGGCCTCAGGGCGTCAACCGCGGCGTTTTTTTTGCGTCGGACCGTATTTTCGCTTGCACGTGTAACGGCGACGGACACGGATTCGCGTGCTGCGGATCGCCCACGCCTCTCTGCCCGGCGCCTTCGCCTGTGGGGGACGCCTTGTCGCGTGTGGCCTCGCCTCGTGCGCCCCGCGGGAAACTTGACGACAGCAGTATAGTTTTGTTTATGCTTTTTCGCACTCGCGGCAGAGTGAGGGACCAGAGAAGGTCATCCTGACAAAATGACGTTACGCAGTATTTTCGGAACACACCGCATTTGGCGATTGGTTGCGGTCGTTCTTTGCATCTCCGGCACGGTGTCGTTCAGCGTCATGCCCGCGACGGCGCAGGACGTCGGGGCGCCAGCCGCACAAGATGGCGGGGCTACAGCGCCCGCTCTTCCCGCCCCGGTCATGACGGCGCCCGCCCCAGCCGAAACGCCCGCTCCCGCGACTGCGGTCACCGAAAGCACGCCTGCTGCGGCTGATAACGCTGCATCGTCACCGGCTTCGCCATCGACCGAGGCGACCAGCGCTCCGTCTGCGCTATCGGAGACGGAACCGAATGCGGAAGACGCGTCGCCGAAAAAAGCGGACCTTCCGCACGACCTGTCACCGTGGAAAATGTTCCTTGCCGCCGACAGCGTCGTAAAGGGCGTCATGATCTTTCTGATCCTCGCGTCCGTCACGACGTGGACCGTCTGGCTGGCGAAATCCCTCGAGCTTGCGGCTGCGAAGCGGCGACTGGTCTCGGCGTTTTCACGCATCAACGCAACGGCGAGCTTGGCCGAAGCCGCGCAACGCCTCGGCGACAGCAAACGTTCGCGCCCCAAACGCTGCATCGTGTCGTCGTTCATCAATCTTGCGATCACAGAGCTGCGTCTTTCGGCCGATATCGCGGACAAGAACGGCATCAAGGAACGGGTGCAGTCGCGGCTCGACGGATTGTCGGCGGCAGCAGGGCGGCACATCAACCGCGGCACGGGCGTGCTCGCGACCATTGGATCGACAGCGCCGTTCATCGGTCTTTTTGGCACCGTCTGGGGGATCATGAACAGCTTCATCGGCATCTCGGAGACACAGACGACGAACCTCGCGATCGTCGCTCCGGGTATTGCCGAAGCGCTGCTCGCAACGGCGACAGGCCTGATCGCGGCCATCCCGGCGGTGATCACCTACAATCATTTCTCGCGTCAGATCTCGCGGTACAAAGCGTTGATCGGCGAAGCCTCAGCTGAAGTGATGCGGCTTGTCTCGCGTGATCTCGATCGCGGCATGAAGCCCATACTCGCGCAGCAGGCGGCGGAATAATCAAGGCGGCAGCTATGGCTGGAAGACTGGACGACGGCGGCGACGATCTCGTCGAGAACCACGAGATCAACGTGACGCCGTTCATCGACGTGATGCTCGTGCTGCTCATTATCTTCATGGTAGCGGCGCCGCTGTCGACAGTTGACGTTCCGGTCGATCTGCCGGTCGCGAAGGCCAAGCCGCAGCCGCGCCAGAAGAAGCCCATCTTCCTCACGATCAAGGCCGACCTCTCGCTGGCGCTCGGCAACGGCCCGATCAGCCGCCGCGATATCGGGCCATCGCTCGATGCGGCGACCGGCTCCGACCGTCAGCAGCGAGTCTTTCTGCGCGCCGACAAAACGGTGCCCTACGGTGAGATGATGAAAGTCATGAACCAGCTGCGCACCGCCGGTTACGTCAAGATCGCGATGGTTGGGCTGGAAGATATGTCGGGCGGCGCGGCGTCCCCTTCTGCATCGGGTAACTCCGTTTCGACCAACCAACAATGACATGCTGACGACGCTCGACATCCTTGAACCAGCGTGGCACGGCCGGTTCCGGTGGACGATCGCTGCGATCGTCGTCGTGGCGCTGCATGTCGGCGGAACGCTTGCCATGTTGCATTCGCCGCCGGTCGAAGACGATGCCGACCCCGAGGGCGCGATGATGATGGAACTCGCGGCTGTGGCGGTTGCGTTGCCCGAGCGATCAGAAAATCTGGCGATCGGTGCACCCTCGGAAGATTCCGTCGCGACGCCCGCTACCGAGGAAGTCAAGGAGGAGCAGCCCAAGGAAGATCTGCCGCAACTGGAAGAAGCGCCGCTCGTCGAAAATCCTGAAGTCGTGCTGGAGAAGGTCAAGCCGGAGGAAGTCAAAGAGAAGCCCCAGGACAAACCGGTGCAGGAAGCGCAGCCGGAGATGCTTGCTTCGCTCGCTGCCGCGCCGCCACCGATCGACGTCAAGGAAATTGGCCCGAAGGCAACCGCACCCAATCAAGGGATGTCGCGCAAGCCGAACGCCGCGGAGTTGACGTGGCAGAAGGCGCTCTACATGCACATCAGCAAATTCAAGCGCTATCCCGATCAGGCCCGCAGCCAACGTGTCGAAGGCGTCGCGACCGTCATTTTCTCGATCGATGGCGGTGGCAACGTTTCAAACGTGCGCATTTATAAAGGTTCGGGCTCGTCGATCCTCGATGACGCAGCAGTCAGCATGCTTCGGGCTGCCGCGCCGTTGCCGGCGCCCCCAAAAATGGCAGAAGCTTCGCAGCCATCGGGGAATACCGCTCCCACGATCGCGCTTCCCATAAAATTCAACGTCCGCTGATCGGCGTTACAGGTCTTCCGGCCGCTGAATTGCACCGTTCCGCATTCTGAACCGCATACAAAATGTGGCGTTATCGGAACGATCTAAGACCTTCGTCAATCGTGCGTATTTTAATTCTTGACCGAAGGAGTAAAGTACCCTTGTTTACAAATTCGTAAGGAACCAGATGGGGGACCGGGGAAACTCTTCTGACTTCCAGTTTTTTGCGTTTGGGAATGGGGGAATGCAATGGAAGTTTTTTGGGAGGCAAGATCGCCCGAGGACGAACTGTCATATGGTTCAGGCGACGCCACCAAATTGGGAGCACTAACGCTCGGCTTCGCAACGATGGTTCTCGCGAGCGGCGGGGCGGCAGCGCAACAAGCTCCGGCGGAGGAACAGGCGGTCCTGCCGCCGCTTGAAGTTACGGCGAAGAAGAAAGCGGTAGCAAAGAAAAAGACCGTTCAAAAAAAAACCGCGCCTGTCGCGGCAGCGCCCGTCGCTCCGCAGCCGACAGAAGCGCAGCAGGTTCAGCAGGCCACTGACGCACTCACCCCGAGCACCGGCAATACGCTACAGGCAGGCACAGGCATCGGCCGCCTCCCCGGCAGCGTTCAGGACACGCCGCAGGTCGTGAACGTCATTCCAGAGAAGCAATTGCGCGAGCAGAATCCGACTACTGTCGAGCAAGCGTTGCGGGCCGTTCCCGGCATCACCGTTGCCATCGGCGAAGGTGGCGGCGGCATGAACGGCGACCAGTTCCGCATCCGCGGCTTCGAGGCCAAAGGCGATCTCTATGTCGACGGATTGCGCGACTTCGGCGTCTATGTGCGCGATAGCTTCGCAACCGAAGAAATCGACGTCATCAAGGGTTCGTCTTCGGAAACGTTCGGTGCGGGAACAACGGGCGGTGTCGTCAACCTTCGTCAGAAGACGGCTCACCTCGGCGATGCCACAAGCATCGAATTCAGCATCGGCACCGATAACTTTTATCGTGGCGTCCTCGACGTCAATAAACAGATCAACAACACGACGGCGGCACGCGCCGTCGGCATGTACCACAGCCAGGATTTTGCGGATCGCGACCACATCGAAAGCGAACGCTGGGGCTTCCTGGGGTCGCTCGCCTTCGGTCTCAACACCGATACGACGTGGACGCTCAACTACCTGCATCAGGAAGGTGATCGCACACCGGACTTCGGCGTGCCGATGGTCTTACGGCCGGGAGCGACCACGGGCGGCCTTCCCGTAACTGAGCTTGGGGTCGATCGCTCGAATTTCTACGGCATTGCTTCGGACCACGACAACACGAAAGTCGATATGGTCACGTCGCATTTCCGCAAGGACGTTTCGAGCGCTATCACGTTCTATAACGACACGCGATTGGCGTTCTACGACCGAGATTTTGCGACGACCGTTCCGGGCTGCTCTTCGGGTCCTGTCGGCACGACGACGTGTGCGTCACAGTTCTTCGCCGGTCTTGATCCGAACGTCTCCAACGGTGGCGGCAACCCGACGATCATTCAGAATTCGTGGGGCATCCAGAACGTCGCGAGCGGCGTGGCGAAATTCAGAGCCTTCGGCCTGAAGCACGAAAGCGTCGCGGGTATAGACGTATTCTATCAAGAGGACGATCGCCCCGGATATTCGCAGTTCGGGAGACCGTCGGGAACTGCCGGCGCGAGTGCGGGTGCGCCGATCCGCGATCCGGGCTCGTTCTTCTATCAGTATTATCCGGTCAAACGTAATCCGGTGAATGATCGGTCGAGCGACGGCACGGAACTCGGCTTGTTTGCCAGCGATCGCGTCTGGCTGACGAACCAACTTTCTATTCTCGGCGGTGCCCGCTGGACGACTTTCGATTATAACTTCCAGCAGCCCAACGCTGCGCCGCCGCTCGATGCGTCCTCGACCGGCAACTACTGGAGCCCGAAAGCGAGTGTCATCTGGGAGCCGACGAAGTCTCAGACGTACTATTTCTCGTGGTCTAAATCAGCATCACCGGTCGGGCAGTTCGTCACTAACGCGACGAACCCGATCACGCTCACCGTCCCTCAGAACGCGGTAGAAGAAAACGAAACCTATGAAGTCGGCGCGAAATGGAGCCTTCTCAATAATCGCCTTGGCCTAACGGCAGCGCTCTTCCAAGTCGAGAAGAACGGCGTCGTCACTCCCGATCCGGATACGGGTGACCTGATCCAGACGGGCGAGTCCCAGCGCGTTCGCGGCTTCGAAGTCGGCCTCGCAGGCCAGTTGACGAAAGCATGGACGGCAAACGTCGGCTACACGTACCTCGACAGCGAGGTGACGGGCTCAACGACACCTGCAAACATCGGCAACAAAATCGGCGGCGTTCCCGCAAGCTCGGTCAGTCTCTGGTCAACCTACAATCTGTCGGAAGAGCTTATCCAAGGTCCGGGAAAGTGGACCATCGGAAGTGGCTTCATCTACCAGAGCCAGATGTTCAGCATCTCGGGTTCCAACACCAACGCGTACGTCGTCCCGTACACGTTCAGTCTCGATGCGATGCTGTCGTATGAGCTCGACGTGTGGCGGTTCGCCGTCAACGGCTACAACCTGACGGACCGCGTGAACTACGACCAATCGTTCGGCAGCCGCGCCACGCCATCGGCCGGCACGAGCGCCGTGTTCACGATCGGCAAGAAGTTCTGAGGTCCACGGCGATCTCAGCGAACGTAACCAGCAGGAGGGCGCCCAACGCCCTCCTGCACACCATTTTATGAGTTACCGATGCTTGTTCAAATTCCTGACGTACTTAAGCCGGAAGAGGTCGCGGCCGTCCGCAACATTCTCGAACAGTCGGCCTGGGTGGACGGCAAAGAGACGGCAGGCGAGCAGGCCGCCAGTGCCAAGCATAATCGGCAAATCCGCGAAGGCTCTAAAGCTGCCATGGAGGCAGGCGATATCATCCTGCGTGCACTCGGTCGCAATCCGACGTTCAATTCCGCAGCGCTGCCATTGCGCGTGCTGCCGCCGCTGTTCAACCGCTATGACGCGGGCATGAAATTCCACGCGCACGTCGACGGTGCGATCCGAGCCATTCCAGGCGCCGGAATGCGCATGCGCGCCGACGTCTCGACGACGCTGTTCCTGAGCCCACCTGAAGACTACGACGGCGGCGAACTGGTCATCGTCGACACGTATGGCTCGCACACCGTGAAGCTTCCGGCCGGACATGCCATCGTCTATCCGTCGACGAGCCTGCACAGCGTGACCGAGATCACGCGCGGCAGCCGCTGGGCATCGTTCTTCTGGACCCAATCGATGATCAAGGACGACGGGCGGCGCGCATTGCTGTTCGATCTCGACGCAGCGATCCGAGACGTTCGCTCCGTCCTTTCCGATGATCAGCCGGGCGTATTGGGGCTGACCAGCCACTACCACAATCTGTTGCGGCACTGGGCTGAACTGTGATGCAACACGATTTAATAGATGAGGATTTCGAGCTGTCGATCCCCGAGCCAGGCGCTCGGTATCAGCCGCTCTACATCCGCGAAACGGAAGAGGGCTTCGCGCTTCGCCTCACGCGCGATCCGGAGACGGCGGCTCGACATGTGCGCTCCGAAGCCGTGAACGGGTCAGTGAAGGCGCAGGTCGCGTGGGGTTATATGCTGCTCGACGGGCATGGCGTCGAACGCGACCCCGATGCGGCGCTACGCTGGTTCAGGATTGCAGCCCACAGCGGCGATGCCGATGCACTCAACATGGTCGGCCGCTGCTATGAGTGCGGCTGGGCTGTTGCTGCCGATCCGGACGAAGCCATTCGCTGGTTTCGTCTCGCGGCCGATAAAGGACACGCCTGGGCGCAGTACAATCTCGGCAAGCTCCTGGCGCGTGGTCACGGCGGCAATCGCGACCCGCGCGTCGCCCTATCGTTGCTCGTCAGCGCAGCGCGGCGCGGCGTTCCCAAGGCTATGAACATGCTGGGCCGATTTCGCGAAGACGGCGTGATCGGCGCGCCGAAGCCGCAAGCGGCAGCGCGATGGTTTGCGCGTGCCGCCCAGCGCGGATGTTTCCGCGGCCAGTTCCATCATGCACGATATCTCGTCGCATTCGGGCGCATCGACGAAGCCGAAAAATCGTTTCGCGCGTCATTGGCGCAGGCGCCTGATAAATACCGCCGCGATGCTCTCGCCATGCTGCGCAACCACCCAATTGAGAAGATCCGCCGGATTGCTCTCGATACGCCCCCAACGGTGCGGGAGCCGCGAGCGTGAATATCAACGTGCCAGATGCTCAGATGCGGCGCGCGGAACGCTCCAACCGACGTGCGGAATGGATGCGCCAGCTCCGGCAATGGCACTGGATCAGCGGTGCGGTGAGCCTCGTCACGATGCTGCTTTTCGCGGTGACGGGCATTACGCTCAATCATGCGGCGAGCATCGAAGCCAAGCCGTCGGTCACGACGGCGAAGGCAACGCTTGATCAATCGAGCCTGAAGCCGCTGGAAAGCGCTCCGACAAAGGGACGGTCGCCATTTCCTGCTGCAACCGCGGCGGGGATCGCAGCCGCAACCGGCGTGGATGTCGACGGCCGCGATGTCGAATGGTCGGACGACGAGGCCTATGTGACGCTGCCCCGTCCGGGTGGCGATGCGTGGATCTCGATCGACCGCGAAACCGGCGAACTCACTTACGAGAAGACCGATCGCGGCTGGATCGCCTATCTCAACGACCTGCACAAAGGGCGCAACGTCGGCGCCGCATGGGGCATCTTCATCGACGTGTTTGCGCTGTGCTGCGTCGCATTCTGCGTGACGGGTCTCCTGCTCCTGCAAATGTACGCACGCGGACGACCGAGCACATGGCCGGTCGTCGGGTTGGGCGTGGTCATCCCGATCCTGATTGCGATTTTGCTCATCCACTGACACACGAGGCAACAAAACGAATGCGAACTCTCTTTTTGACCGTTGGGCTTACCGGCCTTGCCGCAACGCCGGCGCTCGCCGCAGATCTCGAAATTTCGGTCGAGGTCCCTCGCCTCGATGTTGCCGAGTACCACAAGCCGTACGTGGCGGTGTGGCTTGAAGGTCCGGACCGGCACGTCGCTGCCAACCTCGCCGTCTGGTACGACATCGCCAACAAGCGCAACGAAGGCGAAAAGTGGCTTAAAGATCTCCGCCAATGGTGGCGTCGCGCCGGCCGCGAGTTGAAGCTCCCGGCCGATGGACTGACCAGCGCAACGCGCGCGCCGGGCACGCACTCAATCAGCATCGACGACGACAAGAACAAAATCTTGAGCGGGCTTGCTCCGGGCCAATACCAGCTTGTCGTCGAAGCAGCGCGCGAAGTCGGCGGGCGTGAGGTCGTGAAGATCCCGGTGCAATGGCCGCTGCAAAAAGGGGCGACGATCAGCGGCAAAGGCGAGCACGAACTCGGAACCGTCACTATCAGCACGAAACCATGATGCAATCTGGGATACCGCGAACCATGAAACGTCTCGTATGCGCCGCAGCGGCGTTCGCATTTCTTATTCCGGCAGCGGCCGACGCCCATCGAGCATGGTTGCGGCCGTCAGCAACCGTTTTGTCTGCCAAAGACAAGTTCGTCACCGTGGACGCAGCGGTCTCGAACGATCTGTTTTATTTTGAATTCCGTCCTCTTCCCCTCGACGGCCTGGAGATCACGGCGCCGGATGGATCGACAATCGCGCCTGAAAACGCGAACTCCGGCAAGCTTCGCAGCACCTTCGACATTCCACTGAAATCGCCCGGCACCTATCGCATCGCGCTCGTCGACGACCGCCTGATGGCGCAGTATACCGAAAATGGCGAGAAGAAGCGCTGGCGCGGCAAGGTCGAAAACCTGAAGGAAATCCCGGCCTCGGCGAGCGACGTTGTCGTGATCCAATCGCAGCGCCGCATGGAAACGTTCGTGACGGCGGGCAAGACGGACGAAACCGCTCTGAAGCCCGCGGGCAAGGGCCTCGAAATGCAGCCAATCACACACCCGAATGATCTCGTGGCCAACGACGAAGCGAGCTTCAAGCTTCTACTCGACGGCAAGCCTGCAGCAGATATGAAGATCGAGATCGTGCCTGGCGGCGTGCGCTATCGCAATCAGCCGGGCGATTTCTCGGTGACGACCGACAAGGACGGTGTGTTCAAGGTCAAGTGGCCGGAAGCCGGCCTATACTGGATGGAGGCGAGCGTCACCGACGACAAGCCCAGCGTCAAGGAAGCGAGCAAGCGCCGTTCGACGTATGCGGCAACGCTTGAGGTTCTTCCGGAATGACGGCCTCGGCGCGGCGGGTCTTGATCCCGCGCCGAACGCCGATACCCGCGACGCTCGCAGCGCTGCGCACACTTTCGGTGTGTCAGATCGGCGGCGAGACGATGGGAACGACGTGGAGCGCCAAGATGGCGCTCCCGCGCAACGCCAACGTCGATGCCCTTCGATGCGGAATCGAACGCGTGCTGGCGCAGGTGATCGCCGAGATGAGCCCGTGGGAGCGGGCGTCGGACCTCTCGCGTTTCAATGCTGCGCCCGCCGGAACGTGGCATCCTTTGGCTGACGGGTTCTTCAAGGTGCTTTCCAGCGCGCTCTCCTGGGCGGAGCGAACGGGCGGCGCATATGATCCGACTGTCGGAGCGATTGTCGATCTGTGGGGCTTCGGTCCGTTTCACGTTGCGCCCGGTTTGCCAGATGGGGCGGCGCTCGATGCAGCGCGTATAGCGTCCGGTTGGCGTAGCGTGACACTCGATAAGGAAAACCGGCGCGTGTTTCAGCCCGGCGGCTTGCGGCTCGATCTCTGCGCCATCGCCAAGGGCTACGCCGTTGATGAGGTCGTCTCGGTGCTGCGCGTCGCGGGCGTCAGCAATCTCCTCGTTGAGATCGGAGGAGAACTCAGAGGCGAAGGACTAAAACCGGACGGGTCGCCCTGGTGGGTGGAATTCGAACGGCCGCGCCACACACAGGCGGCTGATAGGACCTGCCCCGAGACCGTGCTTGCGCTCGCAGGGCTTTCCGTTGCGACCAGCGGCGACGAGCAACGATATTTCGAGCACGGCGGCCGCCGCTATGCCCACACGGTCGATCCGCGGACCGGATTCCCGACCGCCCACGACCTGATCTCGGTCACCGTCGTCTCGGACGACTGCATGACGGCGGACGTGCTGGCAACGGCGCTTACTGTGCTGGGACCTGAGGAAGGGCCAGCATTCGCAGCGGCAAATGGGTTCGCGGCCCGGTTCGTGTCCTTCGACGGCCGTGCCCTAACGGAACGCATCACGCCTGCCTTGGCGCAGATGTTGTACTGACGCGATGTTTTGAAAGAAATGGTCGGAGCGAGAGGATTTGAACCTCCGACCCCCAGTCCCCCAGACTGGTGCGCTAACCAGGCTGCGCTACGCTCCGATTTGGAAAATCTTGACGGCCGCCGCAACTCAAAATTGCATGGGAAGACCGTCCCGGTCTGCCGGTTGGGTACCCGGAACGCATCCGCACGTCAAGGACGGATGCGGTGTCCTCCCCCGCCGCGTCGGTCGGCCGCTCATTGTTTTGCGACTCTCCTGCGGTAAGGCGGCATGCTTTAACGTCGATACTCGGGCAGGCGCTGCAGCAGGTCGATGATGGGGTAGTCGACCCAGGCGTGGGTCACGAGATCGCGGTGACGGCCCCCGCCGCCGGGAACCACTGCAACGCCGCCGGACGCCAACCGCGTGTTGATCTGACCGCTGACATCAACGTCGTGCGCAGCCAGGATGTCTTCGAGCTGGGCATTCTGATTGCGCGTCGAGCTGAGATAAACGCTCACGAAAAACGCCGACGGGTCGGCTTCGATCCAATGTGCGAACTTGTCGAGATCGCCATAAAGGGAGTCGAGCAGCACCACGCCGCGCACGCGTTTTTTCAAACCGCCCTTCTCGATGGCCGACGCCGCCGCGACGTAGCCGCCGCTGTAGGCGACGACGATGATCGGCATGCTGGCGAATGTGCGCAGCGATCTGCGGTCGCCGAACATGCGCGCCAGATGTTGACCCGCTTCGCCGATAAAGCGGCCGAAAGCGCCGGGTTGCCAGAATTTCCCCGCGCTTGAATCGCGCGCATCGACGGCAAGCTGCGGCGCGACCAGAACGACGTTGGCGTTCGATGCTGTAATCTGCGCCGGGACCTTCTGGCGCGCGAGGACGTCGCGCTGCAGCGTCGCGCCGTGGCCGTGAAAGAAAACCAGCATCAGCGCCGGGCGGCGGATATCGAATCCTTTCGGAATGTGCAGCAGCACCCGATTGTCGTCATACGTTTGATCTTCCCAGTACAGGCGCCCTGAATTGGTGCGATGGCCCAAACGGCCGTTCTCGTTGACGTTGAGAAACGGCACGTTCGTGCCCGGCAGCATGCCGTGATAGGGGAACGGTGCAGTATCGAAATGTACGAGAGCGGTCTTGTCGATTTTCGTTGGCCGGCTGCGCGACTGCACCAGCGTCTTCGATGGAACGATGGGGCGCGGCTTTCCTTGGCTGGCGTCGGCCGAGGCGAGGCCAAGCGTCCAGGCGGCGCCTGCACTAAGCGTGCGTGCGAGGAATTGCCTGCGTCCGTTATTCATTGCCGCCGGCGCGATGCCATAGCGCCCCCGCATTCGATACGGCCATCATTCGAATCGCATTTACCCTCTGACAGAATAGTGGGCGGAGCGCGCCGCAAAAACGAATGTGTCGCTCTAAAGTCCAAAATTGTTCAATTCGTGAGGCAAATGTCGACCAATGCGGCAACCATAATTTGGCAATTGCCATAATCGTGCTCGAAAAACGTTCCGCACGCGCCTCTTAGATGTATTTTGGCAACTCGGATTTAACATGTTTTTGCGGCAGTTGTTGGAACGTTACCGAGTCAATACTGTCCGCAAGCTGGCCTTGGTTAAGCCCCAATCATGACAACTGCCGCATCCATCAGCGCACCGTCTTCCGTAACATCCGGACTTGATGTCCGTACGGTTTCGACGGTCACCGCCACCGCGCTCGCCGTTGCTGATATGATCGGCATCGGTGTCTTTACCAGTCTCGGATTTCAGGTCGCGACCATTCCGTCGGCCTTCTCGGTGCTGATGCTCTGGGTCGTCGGCGGAATTGCGGCGCTCTGCGGTGCGCTGGCTTATGCCGAATTGGCGGCCGCATTTCCGCGATCGGGTGGGGAATACAATTTCCTGTCGCGCATTTATCATCCCGCCGTCGGGTTTCTGGCGGGCTGGATTTCGGCGACGCTCGGTTTTTCGGCGCCTATCGCGCTCGCGGCGATGGCTTTCGGCGTGTATTTCAAGGGCCTCGTTCCCGATGCTTCCCCACTCCTCCTGGGCCTCGCTGTCGTTTGGGCCGTGACGCTCATCCATTTGAGCGGCATCAAGCATTCGAGCAAATTCCAAAACATCTCGACGATCATCAAAGGCGCGTTGATCATTGCGTTGATCGTCGCGGGACTTGCCTATGGCGTGCCGCAGCCGATCTCGTTTGCGCCCTCGGCGGTGGACTTCAATTACATCGCCAGCGCGCCATTCGCCGTCAGCCTTGTATTCGTGATGTACGCCTACTCGGGCTGGAATGCCGCGACCTATATCGCAGGCGAAATTCGAGAGCCTGCCGTCAGCCTGCCACGCTCGATCATTGCCGCGACCGTCATCGTCATCAGCTGCTACGTCGCGCTCAATGCCGTCTTTCTGTACACGACGCCGATCTCAGCAATGGCGGGCCAGATCGACGTTGCGATGATCGCGGGCAAGCACATCTTCGGTCAGCTCGGCGGAATGATCGTCGGCGCGCTCATTTGCATTGGGCTCATCTCCTCGATCAGCGCCATGGTCTGGATCGGGCCACGCGTCACGATGGCGATGGGCAAGGATCATGCGCTATTCCGCGCCTTGGCTCTCACCAGCAAGAACGGCGTTCCGACGTATGCAATCCTGCTACAGCTCGCGATCGTCAGCGTCCTTTTGATGACGCAGAGTTTCGAGGCTGTGCTTGATACGATTCAGTTCAGCCT
This sequence comes from Hyphomicrobium sp. DY-1, assembly GCF_047497105.1. Taxonomy (NCBI): domain Bacteria; kingdom Pseudomonadati; phylum Pseudomonadota; class Alphaproteobacteria; order Hyphomicrobiales; family Hyphomicrobiaceae; genus Hyphomicrobium; species Hyphomicrobium sp. DY-1. Next base: position 111,905 of record NZ_CP134870.1, read on the forward strand.
GACGCTCTGCTCATTCCTCGCCGTGATTGGCGTCATCATCCTGCGCTGGAAAGAACCCAATCTACCGCGGCCGTATAAGACGTGGGGTTACCCTCTCACGCCGTTTATCTTCCTCGGCGTAACTGCCTTCATGATGTATCACCTCATCGTAGAGCGTCCTCTGCAGTCTCTGGCTGGTCTCGTCATTATGATGACGGGTTTAGCCGTGTATGCTTATGCGCAGCGGCGCCCGATGCTCGGTCAGGATCTCGATAGGACCCAACATGGCTAGAATGCGCGTGACCGCAGCGACCGCCTTCGCGGCGCTCGCGGTTTCGATTTTGTCGATTCCCGCACGTGCCGAACCTCGCGCAAGCCTGGACGACACCGCCAAATTCATTGCGGGCATGCAGCCGTCCGACGGTTCGCCGCTCAAGGCCTACACGAACGATGGCTTTTGGAAGCAGTACGCGGCGGGCTTCAACCAAGCTTGGGACGGTCTGGAAAAGCGTCAACTGAGCAAAATTCGGATGCTCGTGTCGCGCGATTTCACAAATCCGCAGCCGACGCTGTTCTATTTCTTCAGCGGCGCCGACTATCTCTACGCAGATGCTTTCTTTCCATCGGCCAAGACTTACGTGATGGCAGGGTTGGAGCCGCCAGGACAAATTCCGGACCTGCGGAAATATTCGCGCGGCGAGATGGCTGGCGCGCTTCGTGAGCTTCGTGCGTCGCTTTCTTCATTGCTGAGCTACAGCTTCTTCCGCACGCGCTCCATGCGGATCGACTTTGGCAGCGCCAAGCTCAACGGCACGACGCCCGTGCTGATGACGTTCCTCGCCCGCTCCGGCAAAACGATTTACGACGCCGAGCTGTTTGATTTGGCGAGCGATGGGACGTTGCATTCCGTTGATGAGAAGATTGCGAAACCTACGGGCCGCGGCGTCAAGATCACCTTCGGCGATGCCAGCATCGGCGCCAAACGGACGCTCTACTATTTCAGCACCGATCTCTCGGATGGAGGCTTGAAGTCGAGCGGCTTCCTGACGTTTTGCGACACGCTCGGAAAGGGTGACAGCTTCGTCAAGAGCGCGTCCTATCTCATGCATGAGGACAACTTCTCCACCGTGCGCACGTACTTGCTGGATCATAGCGTGTCGCTGCTGGAAGACGATTCCGGCATTCCGATCCGCTACTTCGCCAAGGGCTGGCAGCTTCACCCCTATGGGCGGTACGCAGGGCCGATCAGCCTCTTCGCCGGAAAGTATCAGGCGCGGCTGAATGAGGTTTTCGCGAAGGACAAGACAACTCCGATCGACTTCAGCCTTGGGTATCGTTGGCGGCCCTCGGAGTCGAATGTCCTGCTCGCCGTCAAGGATGAGACTGCGGTGGCGTTCAATGAGACGACGCCGCCGGTCGTCAAGACTAGCGCGTCGGGAAATTCGAAGTGGAAGGCGGAAACGGCGGCCGACAAACCTGCGAAGCGCCGCTATCGCTACCGGAAGCAGAAATCGGTCGACAACTCCTTCTTTCCGATGCTCTTCGGGCCGTAAACGCGGCTGCATTCCATAAACCCAGCGAGCTGAGACCGCGGCTGATCGCGTTTAGCCGCGCACGAATGCGTCAAGCGTCGTATGGGGAAAAATTTCGACGGCGAGCGTTTCGGGAAGGCATTCGGCTGCAACGACGGCGACATGCTCTGGATCAATCGTGAGATGTCGAACCGCCACGCGCCGCGCGGTGTCCGTTTTCTTCCCTTCTTCGCCGCCAACGACTCCTTCCTGCGTCAGCAAACGGCCGATGCCGATGCCCAACGCCTTAGCCACAGCTTCGAGCCGGACCCATGCAGCAATAACATCCGCATCGTTATCCGCTGAAAGCAACGGCTGAGCTGCGAGACGTCCGGCGGCCGCGACGATGCGGTGACGGCGATCGGGCGACATCTTTAGCGGCCGGGCGCGTCTTTCGAGATCGACTCCGAGGGGCATGCTTGTCGACACCGCGATAAGCGCGGCGCTGCCGGTGTGAGAGATGCTGAAGTGCGCCACTCTTCCAGGTAGAACCGGTCGGCCGCCCGGCTCGATTTCAAACGGAATTTGCCGCAGCCCAGGGCCGACGATGCGTTCGAGCGCGATACGCGTTGCGATGCGCGAGGCACGCCAAAGACGACGTGCCTCGATATTCTTCATCGCTTCCGCGCGCTCGACATCGGCGGCCGACAACCGGGGCGTCCGTTCCTCCTCGACTTCGAGGCCAGCAGCCGCGCTGTCGAGATCGACGAAGAATATCCGGATATCGGGGGGTGCTTCGCGCACTCCTGAGATCGGAGCGAGTTTGGCAGGAGATTTAGGTTCGCCCTGCACGCGATTTCTTCACATCGTCGGGTGCGGCGACAGGATTGATAGGCTGTCCGCGAAGAATAGCACAGGCGATTTCAAGCTCGCGGATTGCGCTTTGAATCTGGCTTTTCGTAATGGCAGCAAGATCAACCGGCGCTTTCGTCTGCGGCTCGATCGCCACGACGGACGGCGCAGGCTTCGCGATCGGCTTGCGGCCGCGCTTGCGGCCTGTCGCAACGGTCGTAGGTGCTGGCTGAGGTGCAGCGACTCGATGGGCTGCAGCCTTTACCTGATCGACGCCATGCTCGCGCAGAATTTTCTGCACGCCGCGAATTGTATAACCTTCCGCATGGAGGAGCGCACGGATGCCGCGCAGCAGCTCCATATCCTCCGGCCGGTAATAACGACGACCGCCGCCACGCTTCATCGGGCGAATCTGCGGAAAGCGTCCTTCCCAGAAGCGCAGCACGTGCTTTGGTATCTGGAGCTCGTCGGCCACTTCTCCGATCGTGCGAAATGCTTCCGCCGACTTGTTCATGGCTCGCCCCCTCGCGTTCCCAACAACCCCTTGCAATTGAACGCTTAGTTTCGCGCACTTGCAACAGCGGTGTTAGCGACTCGCGTGGCCTTTGTTGATCCTATCCTTCATAATATTGGACGGACGGAACACGAGCACACGGCGCGGCGTAATCGGTACTTCCTCGCCCGTCTTGGGATTGCGGCCGACACGCTCGCCTTTCTGACGAATGCCGAACGAGCCGAACGACGACAGTTTTACTGCGTCGCCACCCGCCAAGCTGCCGGAAATTTCCTCGAGCACCCGCTCGACGAGATCCTGGCTCTCGTTGCGCGGCAAACCGACTTTTTCCACGACGGCTTCCGCGAGATCAGCCCGCGTCAATGTCTTGCCCACCATCCCAATTCCTCCCAGCCGAACATCACTTTGAAAATGATCTCGAAACATCATTTCGGCCGGGGATGGTAGCGGCGGTTCGCCGCGGGGTCAACTGGGTACGCTGCAACAAGCGTCTGATAAAGAACGATATTCTACGCTGCAGCGCACCAAAACGGGCGCTACCAGCGGGCCAGGACGGCGCCCCAAGTAAATCCTCCGCCCATCGCTTCCATCAGGATCAGGCTGCCTTCCTTGATGCGATGAGCCTCAAAAGCATCGTTCAGAGCGAGCGGAATGGAGGCGGCCGATGTGTTGCCGTGCTTATCGAGCGTCATGACGATTTTTTCGGGCGCGACGTTCAGCTTTTTGGCGATGCCATCCAGGATGCGCTTATTCGCCTGATGTGGGATGAAGAGATCAATTTCATCGGGCGTATAGCCGGTTTGAACGAGCGTCTCCTCGATGACGCCCGAGATCTTCTGAACGGCGTGGCGGAAGACCTCGCGGCCGTTCATGCGCAGATGACCGACGGTCTTGGTCGAGCCGGGGCCGCCGTCGACATACAGCAGTTCTTCAAAACGGCCATCGGAGCGAATGAGCGTCGAGATGATGCCGCGGTCGTCGCGCATGCCACGCTGCGGCTGCGCTTCGAGCACGACCGCACCGGCGCCATCGCCGAATAGAACGCAGGTGGAGCGATCGGACCAATCGAGAATACGCGAGAACGTCTCGGCGCCGATGACGAGAGCGCGCTTGGATTGCCCGGCTTTCAGGAAATTGTCGGCGATGGTAAGCGCATAGACAAAGCCGGAGCAGACGGCCTGCACGTCGAATGCGGCGCCCTTCGTGACGCCGAGCATCGTCTGGATTTTCACCGCCGTGGCGGGGAACGTGCGGTCGGGCGTCGACGTCGCGCAGACGATGAGATCAATTTCGACAGGGTCGATCCCTGCACGGATCAACGCCTGCTTCGCAGCAGCTGCGCCGAGTTCGGATGTCAGCTCTTTTTCGTCGGCGATGTGGCGTTCGACAATTCCAGAGCGCTCGCGGATCCACGCGTCGCTTGTATCGACGATTTTCGCGAGATCATCATTCGTCACTACGCGCTTAGGAAGGTGTGCGCCGACGCCGCGAATGACAGAGCGGAGAATTGCCAAATCTATGCCTTTCCAAGCAAACTTCCGGTCGTGTCGCGTGGCACAGGTGCCGCGCTGCTGACAGCCGCCGCCGAAAGCCTATGGTGAAAACCGTCAATGTCGGCCGTGAGGCGCGCGATCAGGCCGGAATCGGCCATCTCGTACGCAAGATCGACGGCGCTCGCAAATCCAAAGGCATCGGTGCCGCCGTGGCTCTTCACCGCAATACCGTTCAAGCCCAGGAACGTGCCGCCATTGACGCGGCGAGGGTCCATTTTTTCTTTCAGAACGCGGAAGCCGCCTTGCGCCAAGAAGGCGCCGATCTTGCTGACGATAGAACTCATCATTGCAGATCGAATATAGGTGCTGATCTGCTTGGCTGTTCCCTCCGCCGTCTTCAGCGCAATATTGCCGGCGAAGCCCTCGACAACGACAACGTCAACGGCGCCCTGCCCGATCTGATCGCCTTCGACAAAGCCCTTGTATTCGAGCGGGAGAACATCGACCGACTTCAAAAGCGCGTTCGCGGACTTGACGTCCTCGTTGCCCTTCATCTCTTCGGTGCCGACGTTCAGCAGGCCGACGGACGGCCGCTCGATGTGGAAGACGGCGCGCGCCATCGCAGCGCCCATCAAGGAAAAGTCAGCGAGCTGACTGGCCGTCGCGCCGATGTTGGCGCCGACATCGAGCACGATGCATTCGGATTTCACTGTTGGCCACAGAGCCGCGATCGCCGGACGCTCGATGCCTGCGATTGGGCGCAGCACCAGCTTCGCAATCGCCATCAGCGCGCCGGTGTTGCCCGCCGACACGGCAGCGTCTGCCTCGCCGGCTTTCACCGCTTCGAGCGGCAGCCACATGCTGGAACCCTTGCCGCGCCTCAGGGCCTGGCTCGGCTTTTCATCCATCGAGATAACAAGATCGGTGTGGACGACACGGCTCTTTGCGCGCAACGCCGGATGCTGCGCAAGCGCTGCTTCGATGCGCGGCTGCTGGCCGTAAAGGATAAAGCTCAATGCGGGCTGGCGCTCAAGTGAGAGCGCGGCGCCGGGGACCACGACCTCAGGACCGTGATCACCGCCCATGGCATCGAGTGCGATCGTCTTTGGGCTTGCCATTCTTTGTCGATTGCCGCGAACGCCGCGTTCGGCGCACCTGCACCAGACTCAGCTTTACGGCCCTATCAGTCCCCGAAATTCGGCGAGACCATATCCTTTTGGAGCCCGCCCACAAGGCGAAATCGCACCTCGTGACAGAACCACTCACATCTGAGTACTTTACCTTGACTTTTCATTCGCATATAGCGCCATGAAGCCGTTTTACGGCTTCGTAAGCTTGGCCTGACCGGGTGCTGACCGGGGCAACCAAACGCGCGGTTTAGCGCTTATCCTTAAGCTTCGATAAAGCGGCGAACGGGTTGCTGGGGCTCTCCTGACCCGATTTTGGATCTTCCCATGAGAATTCCGCGCCTTCGCGCCGTGGATAGGGATCGAGGGATGCCGACAGCGTTTCGAAGACGATGCGCCCGACGGGAATCAACCCATGCTCCAGCAATTCGACATCGCTGCCGCTTAGAACGCTGGAATCCTCATCACTTTCCTCGGACTTGAGGTCGGGCCAGAACTCGACGTCAAACGCCGCTTCGACCTTGCCAGCGACGGGTTCGAGCGAGACGACACACGCCTGTTCTACGCGCGCAGAGAGTGTCCCCGAAAGGCGGTACGCGCCGCCTGCAATCGAGACGATGCGATAGCGCGACGACAGGCTCGCGACACTGAGGATATCTAGCCCCTTCGCAACGTCCTGCAATTCCTCAGCCGTCGCCTCTCGCGTGCGGTTCAAACCACCCGCTGGAATTTCGGTGGTTTTTTCGGTCCAATCCAAAGCGTCCGTCAAGTCTCAGTCTTTCCGATCATTGAGTGCTGCCCGATCATTGAAGTGCTCGCGTCCAAGAGTTGCGCAGCTGCACCGCTTTGCACCCAGACGTCAAAAGGCACCACAGCTAGCGCCGATGACGCAGCGCGAACATAGTTTGCCAGCGCGCGCTCTGCATCCTGCCGTTTTGCGGCGCCGGGCAATGCATAATGCTCAAGGTTTGCAGCCAAGCGGCCATCTTCTATGTCGGCGACGCTGCTCTGGTAAATCGTGGCGCGTTCATAAAATGCCGCGGCGGCGCGCTTAACCTTCTTTGGCACCGCAAGATCGCCGATACCCATTTCGCGCATGCAATCGTCCATGTCCTCGACGAAAATTTCGATCATGCGCTGGCTGAGGCCCGCGGCATCGGGCACGGTGCCGCGCAATCCCTCCAGGGCGAGATAAAGGTGCAGTGCGACCAGTTCGAACCGGCCTTCAGGTGTGTCCGGAACGCCAATCGCACCATAAAAGTCCGGCTGTCTCGCAGCGGTCACGACGCTGCCATAAAGCTCTTTTGCTCTGCGCCCGGTTTCCGTCCGCTTGTTCAGCCATCGCAACATGTTGGGGGCAACTGTTAATAAGCTAGAGGGTTGCGGCGTGACCCAGTGAATTCTGGGGAACATGCCGTGCGGCCACGGGGGCGCGCAGTTGCTGCTTTTCGGCACTCAATCTAAACACGCGTGGCCGAAAGGGCGAGGTGATTCCCGCTAATGAAAGTACAAATGAAACAGAACGGGACCAGGCGCCAGTACCGTGCAGGAGCGCTTCTGCTGAGCCTGCTGGCTTCGGCTGCTGTTCTTTCAGGCTGCGGCGCGCCGACGATCACCAAGCACGGCATTGAATTTCGGCCGACAGATCTGCAGGCCATCCAGTCCGGCATGAGCAAGGACCAAGTGCGGAGCGCGCTCGGAACGCCAAGCACGACGGCGGTCCTGGGTGATGGCAGCGCGTTCTATTATATTTCCAGTACCGACTCTGAAAAGTCGTTCTTCTTGCCGACGGAAGAGAACCGGCAGGTAGTTGCAGTCTATTTCAACCAGGGCGCGACTGTCGACCACATCGCGAACTATGGTTTGAAAGACGGCAAGGTCTTCGACTTCATCAGCCGGACGACCCCGGCGCCGGGCGGCAAGGACGAAGGCATTCTGAAAGGACTCTTCCGCAATCTCGGCAAGCAACAGCTCTTCGGCGGCGGCTGACGTTTACTTCGCTCCGTGCCGGGGGCTCGTTTCGCGCGGCAGCACCTGCTATATCGCGATGGGTGCCGCCGGGTCACGCTTGAAAAAACGTGAGTCGGCAGCAAATGAAACGGATGGCCGGCGCGCAGGGCCAGACGTCGGCCAACGCAACAAATCCAGGTATTCCATGACCGAAAAAATCCAAGCGGGCTTCATGGCCTTTCTCGTGGACGGCAAAGACGGTATCGGCGCGATCCGCGAAGTGACGCCGACCTCACTCGTGCTTTATGTCGAGAACGCAGGTGAATTCGTCGTGCCGCTATCGGCGGTGAAAGACGTGCACTCGCAAAAGGTGCTCTTGAAGCCTGAGCTTCTCGACAAGCGCATTTTGGCCGCGATCGGTCATGTCCACGACAGCGAAGATCCCAAGCTCGTCGGATAAACATCTGTACAGTGTGCTGAACGCAAAAAGGCCCCGCGAACGACCGCGGGGCCTTTTCTGTCTGTAGGTTCGTGATCGTCACGCCATGTGTGCGAGCACGGCAAGCAGCAGCAGCGCAACGATGTTCGTGATCTTGATCGCCGGGTTCACGGCGGGACCTGCCGTGTCCTTGTAAGGATCGCCGACGGTGTCGCCGGTAACGGACGCTTTATGGGCCTCCGAGCCCTTCATATGCTTGACGCCGTCCTTATCGACAAAGCCGTCTTCGAAGCTCTTCTTGGCGTTGTCCCATGCGCCGCCGCCCGATGTCATCGAGATTGCGACGAAGATGCCCGTGACGATCACACCGAGCAGCATCGCGCCGACCGCGGAGAAGGCGGCACCCTTGCCTGCGATGGCATTGACGACGAAGAACAGCACGATCGGCGACAGCACCGGCAGCAACGACGGCACGATCATTTCCTTGATCGCGGCACGCGTCAGTAGATCGACCGCTCGCGCATAGTCGGGCTTCGACGTACCTTTCATGATGCCTGGATCGGACTTGAACTGGCGACGCACCTCTTCAACGATCGATCCCGCGGCGCGGCCGACGGCCGTCATGGCGAGACCGCCGAAGAGATACGGAATGAGACCACCGAGCAGAAGACCGGCAACGACGTAGGGATTTTCAAGACCGAAATTGACTTCGACACCCTTGAAGAACTGATAGCCCGTGGCGCCTGCCTTGTTCGCTTCATCAATGAAGTGATGCAGATCGTAGTTATAGGCCGCGAACAGCACGAGAGCGCCGAGACCAGCCGAACCGATGGCATAACCCTTGGTCACGGCTTTCGTGGTGTTGCCGACCGCGTCGAGCGCATCGGTGGAGCGGCGGACTTCCTTCGGCAGTCCGGCCATTTCAGCGATGCCGCCCGCGTTGTCCGTCACCGGGCCGAAGGCGTCGAGCGCGACGATCATGCCGGCGAGACCGAGCATCGTCGTCGTGGCGATGGCGGTGCCGAACAGGCCGCCGAGCTGGTAGGTGGCAATGATCGCGGCAACGATCGCAAGCGTAGGCAGGGCGCAGGCTTCAAGCGAAACAGCCAGCCCCTGGATGACGTTCGTGCCGTGGCCTGTCACCGACGCCTGGCTAATCGAGCGCACCGGACGATAGCCGATGCCGGTATAGTATTCGGTGATCCAGACGATCAGGCCCGTCAGCACCAGTCCGACGATACCGCACAGGAACAAGTTGCCGCCGGTGATGGTCTGGCCGGCTGCGGTGCCGACTTCCCCGAAACCGCCGAGAACGTATTGCGTCGCGACGTACAGACCGAGGATCGACAGCACAGCGGAAGCGATCACGCCGCGATAGAGTGCGCCCATGATCGAGCCGTTGCTGCCGAGCTTTACGAAATACGTGCCAACGATCGACGTGACGATGCAGGCGGCGCAGATCGCGAGCGGATACGTGATGAGCGCCGCAAGGTTCGGCTGGCCTGCGAAAAAGATCGCGGCGAGCACCATCGTTGCGACGACCGTCACGGCGTAGGTTTCGAACAGGTCGGCCGCCATACCGGCGCAGTCGCCGACGTTGTCGCCGACGTTATCGGCAATCGTTGCAGGGTTGCGGGGATCGTCTTCGGGAATGCCGGCTTCGACCTTGCCGACAAGATCGCCACCGACGTCAGCGCCCTTCGTGAAAATACCGCCGCCGAGACGCGCGAAGATCGAGATGAGAGATGCACCGAAGCCGAGCGACACCAGCGCATCGACGACCTCACGGCTGCCCGCTTCCTTGCCGAGGCCGACCGTTAGCACCGTGTAGTAGACGGCGACGCCGAGTAGCGCCAAGCCCGCAACCAAAAGGCCGGTGATGGCACCGGCCTTGAACGCGATGTCGAGGCCCTTGCCCAGCGAGATCGTCGCCGCCTGAGCCGTGCGGACATTGGCGCGAACGGAAACGTTCATGCCGATGAATCCGGCGGCGCCGGAAAGAACCGCACCAATCAGAAAGCCGATGGCCTGCAGAGGTCCGAGCAGCAGCCAAGCGAGAATGAAGATGACGACGCCGACGATAGCGATCGTGCGATATTGCCGGCTGAGATAGGCCTGCGCGCCTTCACGAACGGCGGCTGCGATCTCCTGCATGCGGGCGGTGCCCTGGTCGGCACTTAACACCGCATTCGCAGTGATGACAGCGTAGAGGATCGACAACGCCCCGCAGGCGATGATCGCCCAAAGTATGTTGGTCATGAGTGGTCCCTTTTGGCACGCTTCCTATGAGGCCCGTTTTGATCGGACCCCTATCGCCGGTGCTTCCAGGTGCTGCCGAAACAGCTTTTCCGCCCCGACTCTTTATTCTGTGATTGTTGCAGTATCGGTTTTGGTCGGCGGACCATGCCAAAAGTGTCGCAGGGTTGCAACTCGTGCGAGACGTACTCCCGTCCCAAAAAGAAGCGGCCCGGACGGGAGACCCGCGCGAGCCGCATTCGAACGTTCGCCTGACAGGAGCTAGCAGCAGACGCTAGCGAATCAGCGGCGCCAATGACCACGGTGGCCCCAGCCGCCGCGCCATCCGCGATGGCCCCAGCGCCCGCCGCGCCAGTAGCCGCGGTGTCCCCAGTAGCCACCGCGCCAATGGCGATAGCGCCAGCCGGGCCCATACCAACGGCGATAGCCATAATACGGGCCGCCGTAGTAGCCGCCGTAATAATAGCTCGGGTAGTAGCCACCGTAAAAATAGGGCCAGCCGTATCCGTAGTAGCCGGGTCCCCACCAGCGACGACGCCAGCCCCAGCCTCGGCGCCAGCCGCGATGCCACCCCCAGCCTCGGTGGCCCCAACCGCCACGACGCCAACCCGTCTTGGTGACAACGCTTGAGGCCTTGTCGACATGCATGGCCGTCAAGCCGGCTGCAGCGTTGGCAGAAGCCGGGAGTGTTCCCGCAAAAAAGAGTCCGGCGAGAACGGATAAACTCATGACAAGTTTTCGCATTGGTCTCTCCATAAGGGACAGTCGCCCTCGGACGGCTATGGGATCGACCCAGGGCCGGCGAACTTCAAACGCTCGTGAGTTCGCGCACGTTTCTCGAACCTCACAGACACATCGCAAATTGTCTCGACCTGAGGCGGATTAAGTTCCGTTTGTTGTGAACAGCCGATGAATGTCTGATCGCATTTTCGTTGTGCGTCGCACGGTCTTTTCGCGCCTGCTGTCAGCCAGCGCGAGGCGTGATAGTTAAGCTCGATATTCGCTTTAGCGACCGGAGGCGGGGCGTGACGATCGAAAACAGTCTGCGAAGTGCCGAGGGACAGCAGCTCATCTCAAATGTTGCCTCAGCTTTCGGTGTCGACCAACAAAAGGCGGCCGAGGCTGTACAGCTGCTTACCGATGAGCTCAGCGCTCGGATCCAGCGCGCCATGCTGTCCCGCGGGGGGGTGGCCGATGTCGTGTCGCTGGTGACAGCCCCGGCAGCGCAGCGAGCGCTTACGCGTCCTGATGCGCTTGCCACCTCGGGGGTCGCTGCGGACGGCGACGACATCCTCCAAGTGCTTATCGGCAGCAAACATGTGAGCCGGGGCATCGCCCTGCGCACGGCGCGGATGACAGGGCTCGATCCGATAACGGTCCAGAAGTTGCTGCCGGTGGTCGCCAATTTGCTGGTCGGCGAATTGCAGCGGCAATCGGGTCCGGCGATCGCCAAGGTCGCGGGAAGTCTTCCGGGATTTGGCGGTGCAGGCGGTAGCCCCTTGCCGCTACCTGGAGATGTTTTCCCGCCCAGGGGGGCGAGTTCCAATTCCTCGTCCGATCTGCCAAGCGGACCGGCATCCAGCGCCTCGCGCGGGCCGATCGATGCCGGCAATCCGCTGCCGGTACCTGGCGACACGATACCGGGCGTCGGACGTCGCAATCGCTACCCCCAACCGGGTCAGGACGATAATCCGTATAGCCGATTGCCCGATATCGTCCGTCGCGGGGGCGAGCGCGTGCCGGGCCCGGACGGCGGCTCGCTGGAGAGCGTCATCCGGTCGATCCTGGGCAATCTACTCGGGTCGAACAGCGGCGTCGTCGGGACGATGATCAAGCTGTTTCTCGTCCGCTGGATCGTCTCGCTGGTCCGGCGGGTTCTCGCGGGCGCACTTAGTCGGCGATAACGCGGGGAAAAGCCCCCCTACATGCAAAGGGCCGCCCCGAAGGCCGGCCCTTTGATAGATTGGCGAAATGCAGAAGTGTCAGCGGCCCTTGCGGCACGGGCGAGCGTTAATATCGCAGCCCCATGAGCCGTCGCCGCCTGAGCAGGTAACAGTCTTGCTCGAAGCCAGACCCCAGTGCGCCCAAGTCGAACCATATTCAAAGTCGGTGAAGTCCGCCCACGACTTGATCGCGGAAGCGATTGCTGCCTTTTTCGTGGCTCGGCCCGAGCTTGAACCGTAGTGGTAGTGATCAACGAAGCATGTCTTGTTGCCACGTTCGCGCTGCTGCGCGTGAATTGCGGCTAATCCCGTCTCATCCGCGAGCGCAGGAACTGCGCAGGCCACAACTACAGCGGCGGCGAGCGCCGGCTTCACCCATCCGAACCGATTCATCTGTTCCCGTCTCCGAAGACTAATGGGGGCTAGTCCCCATTCCGGCTATTTCGCAGATTCAACAGCCGTTCAGAAAGCTTTGTCGAAGGGAGAGAAAAGAAATTGGAGGAGAGAGGCAATCCGGGCACAGCTTTCTTGTCCTACGTCGCCAACGCGTTTCGCAATTTGGACAAGCTCTATTTCTGCGCCCGAGTTTGGCTGTCTTTTACTTCACGGCGACGACCGAGATTTCAACGAGCATGCGCGGGTCGATGACCTTGGCCTCGACGCAAGCGCGCGCCGGAGCGCCTTCGCCGCCGAGCCATGCGCTCCAGGCCTTGTTCATGCCGTCGCGGCTGCGGATGTCGCTGAGCCAGACAGTCGCCTGCACGATCTTCGCCTTGCCGGTACCGGCAAGCGCCAGCAGGCGGTCAATTTCGGCCAGAACTTCGGCGGTCTGGCCTTCGACATCCTTGGACAGGTCGGTCGGGATGACACCGGCGGTAAAGACGAAGCCGTTGGCCTCCGTGACCTTCGAATAGACGGGGGAGGTTTCGTAGCGGGTAACGGTCACTTGAGGTCTCCTGTATGCGGATGGATTGCCGGCGCCTCATAGCAGGCGCCCGCTCCGGCCAGAAGCCTCAAAGCAGCGGTGGGTCTTCGTGCCGCTCGCCGTCGATGACGAGACCTTTGAGCGCCGCGGTGCCGTCGGTGCCGACTGCGACGATCGCCTCGATTTTGTGGTCTCGGACCTTCTTTTCCAGATCGATGCCCGTACCTTCGGGCACGAAGTACTGCTCGATCCCGTAACGGACGCTGGCGTTGGTTTCAGGCGGGTTCTGGGTTGTCCAGGCCGATTGCACCCTGCCCTTCAGCACGAGATCTCCGGCCGCCAGTTTCGGCGGAAAAACGGTGCTGACGTGGCTGACCAGCCATCCACCTTCAGGCTTTGCCGACAGCGTCACGAAGACTTCGCCGCCCGGCACAAAGCCGGTGAATACAGGGTCGCTTGCGGTGGCCGAAGTCTTGATCTGGCTGATGTCGTAGCCGAGCGTCACGTAATCACCGCGGAAGATATCGCGGGGGTCGAGCGGCTGAACCGCCAAGGTCACCTCGCGGCCCGACTTCAAAAGCCGGTCGCGCTCGTGGATCATGTTGAAGAGCGCCGCCGATTGAAGAAGCGCGACGCCGCCAAGAAGCGGCCACATCCATTTGCCGGTGGCGATCATGCGGGCAGGCCTCCGGTCGTGCTTCTGCGGGCCAAGCGGAGTGCTGCATACGCGAGCGCCGCAACGATCAGGGCGGCAATCAAGAAGAAGAGCGAGGTGCCGAGAATCGAGCCCACGGTCTGGCCGTAGAGCGCCAGAATTTCAATTGAGAACGCGATGTATCCGAGCCAAAGCGCGCCGCGATTGCCCGTCGATAGCGCATGCGAAATGGCGGCGATCAGCAGTACGAGCGTGATAATCGCGAGCACGATGAGCCGCCCGACCGATGGACTTTCAAAAAATTGCAGTGCGAACAGCCCGGCGAAGGTGATGGCAATTGCATAGACGAATAAGGGCGCTACGATGTGTCCGAGATCGGGCCTGCTTTTTTCAAGGCCGACGAAACCCAGCGCTGCCAGTACGCCGATGATGGCGACGAGATCGTGCGAATGCCCGTGTCCCATCAGGTAGCCGAGCGACACGATGAAGACCGTCAGCGTCAGAGCAGACAGATGCAGCCCTGGCCACCAGCGCTGCCAAACGAACGCCATCGTCACCAAGCCCCAGCCGATCAAAAACGGCCAGTGCACGTCGCCGCTTGCCGAGACATGCATCGACGACCAGACACAGACGAGGATCATCGTCAGGGCCAGCGCCGGATTGGAGCGCAGCGCGACGCCCGATACGAGCGTTCCGATCCACCACAGCAGAAGGCCATCTAACGGGTCGCCTGCGATGTGGTACATCTGGCTGACGAGCATGATGCTGGCGCCGAACATACCCCCGGAAAACAGAACGGCCGCGTCTGCCAGGTAGGGTTGTCCGCGCGTGGCGAACCAACCGGCGAGGCCATAGCCTGCCCAGATCGACGCCAGCAGCAGCGCGAGGCGCGCTAGGCGCGGAACGTCCTCCCAGTGAGCCGCAACGAACGACAGCGCCGCAAAGCCGAACAGGACGCTCGCCAGAATTCCAAGCGCCGACGCCAAATTGAAGGCGTACGCACCGTTCTCAACGTCCGCAGCGATCGCCGCACGCCCTTCGGTGCTCAGCCAGCCGTTCGACTGCCAACGATCAAGATCGCGGAGAAGGCGTCTTTTGTAAGGGGACCACATTTCGTCTCTTCACCGGAGCGACATACGTTTTAGCTATGAGATTGAAGAGCACGCCGACAATCCGTTGACCAGAGTGCAGCGGTCTCGTGGTTGCCGGTCGTTGCGTGGCGCTCGCTGCAATTATCCGCAATTTCGCTCTTATTTTCAAATTTGTCACAGGATAGAGAGTTGTGCAGGCCTTGACGGGGCCACGCTTCTCGACCACTCTAGTTGCAAATGATTGTCATTTGCGACAGCAGCAGGATGGATCGTGGACGCCCGCGCAGAACCGACATCGACAGTATCTGAACGTCCCAATCAGGGAACATGGCGCAGTCCGGCTAAAGATCCATCCTTATCGGATGTTTTTCGCACTGTCCGTGTCTCAGACCACAACACCAGCTGGCGGCGCCTCGCGGCGTTTTTCGGCCCCGGCTACATGGTCGCCGTCGGGTACATGGATCCGGGCAATTGGGCGACTTCGATCGCAGGCGGCTCGAAATTCGGCTATGCCCTGCTTTTCGTTGCGCTGCTTTCGAACATCATGGCGATTGTTTTGCAGTCGTTGTGCGCGCGCCTTGCAATCGGCTCGGGGCGCGATCTCGCGCAGGCCTGCCGCGATGGCTATCCGCAGTGGGCGGCTTATCCGCTATGGCTGTTCGCAGAAATCGCCATCATCGCGACCGACGTAGCGGAAGTCATTGGTACGGCCATCGGCCTCAACCTGCTGTTCGGCATACCGCTCGAAATCGGCGTGCTGCTGACGGCGCTCGACGTTTTCGTCGTACTGTTGTTGCAGCGGCTCGGCTTTCGCTATCTCGAAGCTTTCATCATTACGATGCTGGGCGTCATCGCCATCTGCTTTGCGGTACAGATCGCCATGGCCGATCCGGAATGGGGCGCCGTGATTCGCGGCTTTGCGCCGACGACGGAAATTTTGAAAAACCCCGAGATGCTCTATCTCGCGCTCGGCATCATCGGCGCGACAGTAATGCCGCATAATCTCTATCTGCATTCCGCGATCGTGCAGACACGCGACTACGGCACGACGTCGGAGCAGAAGCATGAAGCCCTCAAGTTTGCGACGATCGACTCGACGCTGGCACTGTGTCTCGCGCTGCTCATCAATGCTTCGATCTTGATCCTCGCGGCGGCGGCGTTCTATACGGCCGGCAAGACAAACGTGGTCGAACTCAGCGAAGCGCAATCGCTGCTGCATCCCCTCCTCGGCTCGGCCATCGCGCCGACGCTGTTTGGCATCGCGCTGCTCTGTTGCGGTTTGAATTCGACCGTCACGGCAACGCTTGCCGGACAGACGGTAATGGAAGGTTTTCTGCACATCAGGCTGGCGCCCTGGGTGCGCCGGTTGATTACACGATCCGTCGCGCTGCTTCCGGCCGCAGGCGTGACGCTGCTCTACGGGGAAGCGGAGACGGGTAAACTTCTGATCCTGACACAGGTCGTCCTAAGCCTGCAGCTGCCGTTTGCCGTGATCCCGCTCGTGCAATTCACGGCGAGCCGCGGCAAGCTCGGCAACCTCGTTGCGCCGCGCTGGCTGACGGCCGTTGCCGTCGTGATTGCGGCCACCATCGTCATTCTCAACGCGAAGCTGGTTTACGACTATTTCATCGGCTAGTTGCGCGTGATTTGCCTTGCGCCGCGCCCACGCGTAAGAAGGCGCGTCAGGCTGACGATGCCGGGCTACCCCTGCCCCCCTTCGGCCGACGAACCCATCCTCATTCCACGTCCGAAGGACCGCCGTGCAGACCGTTCGCTCATCTGTTGTTCACGTTATTGGCGCCGGACTTGCCGGATCGGAAGCCGCCCATCAGATCGCAGCGACGGGCACGCCCGTCGTGCTGCACGAGATGCGGCCCGTGCGCTCGACCGAAGCCCATAAGACGGACGGCTTCGCCGAACTCGTCTGCTCGAACTCGTTCCGGTCGGACGATTGGGAAAACAATGCCGTCGGACTTTTACATGAAGAGCTTCGCCGCGCAGGCTCGCTCATCATGGCGGCAGCGGACATACACAAGCTGCCTGCTGGTGGCGCGCTGGCTGTCGATCGCGATGCATTTTCCGCGGAAGTCACGGCAAGGCTTTCGGCTAATCCGCTCGTCACCATCGAACGCGGCGAGATCGAAGGGTTGCCGCCGGAGGATTGGGAAAACGTCGTCATCGCCACGGGGCCGCTGACGTCGCCGTCACTCAGCGCAGCACTCGGCAAGCTGACCGGCGAAGACTCGCTTGCCTTCTTCGATGCCATCGCGCCGGTCATTCATCGCGATTCCATCGACACGTCGATTGCGTGGTTCCAGTCACGCTACGACAAGGCGGGACCGGCGGGCACGGGCGCCGACTATCTCAACTGTCCGATGTCGAAGGACGAATACAACGCCTTCGTCGATGCCCTGCTGGCGGGCGAAAAAACGGTCTTTAAAGAGTGGGAGGCTTCGACCCCCTACTTCGACGGCTGCCTGCCCGTCGAAGTGATGGCCGAGCGCGGACGCGATACGCTGCGCTATGGGCCGATGAAGCCGGTCGGGCTCGATGATCCGCGCACGGGGCGTTGGCCGTATGCCGTCGTACAGCTTCGGCAAGACAATGCGCTCGGCACGCTGTGGAACATGGTTGGCTTCCAGACCAAGCTGAAGCACGCCGAACAGGTGCGCATCTTCCGGATGATCCCCGGCCTGGAGAATGCCGAGTTTGCACGACTTGGCGGCCTGCATCGCAATACGTATCTCAATTCGCCGAAGCTTCTCGACCGCTCGCTGCGTCTCAAAGCGATGCCGAGGCTGCGCTTTGCGGGACAGGTGACCGGCGTCGAGGGATACATAGAGAGCGCCGCCATCGGCTTGCTCGCGGGGCGGTTCGCGGCAGCCGATGCAGTCGGCGTCGCCGCCGCTGCACCACCACCGACGACGGCGCTTGGGGCGCTCCTCGATCACATCACGGGCGGCCATCTTAGCGTTGATGACGGCGAGCGTGGCGCGGCGCGATCATTCCAGCCGATGAACATCAACTACGGCCTGCTGCCGGATCTCGACGCCAATCCGACACACGATAAGAGCGGACAGAAGCTCAAGGGACCGGAGCGCGGACGCGAGAAGAAGCGGCTCATGTCGCGACGAGCGCTTGCCGATCTCGCTCTGTGGCTTAGCGACGATGCGGCCGTGAAGAAGTCGGCGTAAAATCGTCTTCCTTACCGAAGCGAACCTGCCCCTGACCCCTCCCCGCAAGGGGGAATTGGCAGAGCCACTATTGGCCCGCCGGCGCGAACGGCTTCGGCGCGAACTCATCATCGGCGGCGGGCGCAGACGGAGTGGGCGGCGCAAGCGGCTTGCTTTCGACAGCAGCCGGAGGCGATTGCGAGACAGCGGGAGCTTGGCCCGCGGCGGGCGCGGCAACAGGTGGCAGCGTGCTCTCTGCGGGCGTCACAGTCGTCGCGACGGGAGCGGGTGCATTCGGCGGTGCCGCCGTTGGTGCCGCCGGGGCCGGAATGGCCGAGCGCCTCAGTTCGATGGTCTGGCCAGGCACTTCGGCCGGCGTCGCGGCGGCGGTGCTCGGTACCGTGATGCTTGGCGTGCCGATGCTCGGAGTGGTCGCGGGAGGGGGCTCGCTGCCCGGCGGCCCGGATGTCACGCCAATCGTTTCCATCGGTTTCGGCGTATCCTCGGGATCGGGTGCGCCGATGTCGTTATCGTCGAACGGCGCGGGTGCCGTCGCGGCCGGTGGAATTGCACCGGTGACCGCGCCTCCGCTGCCCGCAGGGCTTTTCGACAGGACCGATTTCACGTCGGGGATCTCGACGTTCGGCTCGGCAACGGGCGGTGCGGCGACAACTGGCGGCGGCACGGTATAGCCCGTTGCCGTCGCAGCGTCAGGACCGTCGCCGTATTTCGCGAGAATGGCCCTCGCCTTGTCCGCTACAGCGTCGGCGATGGCAGCCTGTCCTTCCGCGGTCGGATGGAAGGCGCCCGAATAGGTCGAGGCGAGGATCGCCTGGAAGGGCGCGAACGGTTCGATCTTCAGATAGTTCGTCAGGAAGCCGGCGGCGGCGTGGAAGTTGCCGGTCATGAAGGCATCGTTCGGCGTGCGGAACCAGCGCTGGCGGGCGGCATAGGGCCGATAGTCAGCCGGGTTGTAGGGCGTCCACATGCCATCTAGCTTGCGCGGAAGGCGTAGATCGTCGACTTCGCTGACGCCTTCGACGCTAAGGCCCGCGCAGATGCTGCGGCCGATGAAGTCGCGGCGATGCGTTTCGACGTAGGTCCAGCCGAACTCTTGTGCGCTATCCCGCATCTGACGATTGAGCTTGTCGGCGAACCACATCGCGAGCTTCAGCCTCGTCCGATCGAGCTGAAAATCAGGCACGACGTCCATGCCGGCATTGCCGCTGGCGCAGATCTGACTGCCGTCACCTTGCAGCGCGAGGCCCGGATATGCGACGAGCAAAATGCGATCGCTTTCCTCCCACGGCACGTAGAGCAGCGCGTGGATGGCTCGATTGAGCGCCTTATAGCGTGGCCCGAGATTTTGAAGCGCGGTCGAGATTTCGGCGTCGCTATGAATTTCACCGAGCCAGCCACCAAGCTCGCGCAGCAGGGACTCGTTGGAGAGCACCGTGTTCGCAAGAATGCGAGAGAAGCCGATGTCGTTGCCGCCTATGGAGAGCAATACGAGGTCGATCTTGCGCGCGGAATCCTGTGGACACTGATGCATGATCAGATCCTGTAGCTCCGGCACCGCGCCGTTCTGGTCGTAGGCTTCGGTGAGCTTGACCAACTGGGTTTTGCTCTTTCCGCATTGCGCTTCGGCGACGGCTGAAAGCTGCGAATAGCGTGGCGGGTTGGGCACCCATTCGTTGCCCTTGTAACGCAAGAAAAGGCCGTCCGTGATCTCGGCGCCGGCACAAGCGACGCCGACAAAGGTGACGGCGCGATGCGGGTCTTCGATGGCGAGCTGAAGCGACGTGCGAAGCTGCTCGGAATAGAGCGAGCGGTGACAGGCCTGGTCGAGCCAGCGGGCATTTTCCTTGATGAAGGCGGCGTCGCCCAACTCTTTCCACGGCCCGATACGAGCAGGATAGCCCGTCAAGCTGGCGTACATACCCAGCGTGCTGTAGTCGGCAGTTCGCTCGCGTGAGAAACGCACCGGCATATCGGGATTGCCCTCGCCCGATGCAAAGCTGTCGCCCATCCCGGCGATTAGAATGTCGCGCACCTTGATGTCGATCTGCGCGATCTGACGGCCACCGATTTCGACAGTCACCATTGCGCCGCCCGGATACGGCACAACGAAGCGCGCGGGCTCGCTGCACGGCTGCGTGATGGCATCCCCGCGCGGATTCTTGGTGTCGCCGCGAGGCGCCGACAGCCATGTGCACGACAGCATCGACGGGCTGTCGATGCCGGAAATTTTGGCGATGACGGCATGATGCGTCGGATTGATGTAATCGTCGTAGGCTTTGCACTTGAAGCGGTTGTTGCTCCAGCAGGTCTTGTCGAACATCGACGCGGCCCAGCCGTCGCGATCGTCTCGCTGAAGGGAATGCTCTTCTGAGAGGATCGGCGTCGTTTTTTCGCGCGGTCCCAATGAACGGTAGGTCTCGCGATGGGCGTTGGTGTCGTTTGGGTCGATGAAGAAGCGGAACGGGTTTTCGATACGCCACGTAATCGTAGGTGCAGCCTCGGCGCGGCCCGGCATTGCAAGTCCTGCAATGAAGCAAGCCAGCGGAAGGAACAGCCCCGCTGCGATCGCTCGCAGCCCCCGTTTCAACATCGATGCCATCAGCCCTCTTCGTCGGCCGTCAAATGCCGCCGGACCACTGCGCGCGTGCGATACGCCACAATCGAGCCATCGGCGCGACGTCCACGATTTCGCGCGCCGGCTCATGCCGAGGCCTTTGCAAAGCGCGAAAATAGGGCTCGACGAGGGCAAGCGGCAAAAGCGCGGTCGTAAATAGCCTTGGTTTGCCCGTGAGATGACGCCGCACGTCGGCAAGTCCGCGCCTGCCTTCTGCCGCCATCCAGGCGATTTGCGGACGCCAGTCGGTCACCTCTTTTTGATCATAAGGGTTCGGCGATCTGGGCATCGGCAGGGGCGCGCGGCCGTGCATCAGTGCATAGGGCAGTTCGATCCCGAGCCGGGCAAAGCCCGACGCGCGGGCGGCGGCATCAACGAGCGCCTCATCAAGGTCAACGCCAAGGATCGCGCCCGCGAGTAAAAACGGCGTGCCGTCGATGATGCGTAGGCGGGCGATGAGATCCTGGTCGGACGCCGGTTGCTCCGCGTAGAGCGCATCTGCATGGGCCTCCAGATAGCTCTCAATCCGCCCTAGCGACAGGGAGCGGTGGCGGATGACCTCGGCGAAGGCGTCGAGAACGGGATTGCCGGAACGGCCGCTCTCGCCGCGGCTAAGAAAGGCGTCGCGCCACCACGCAACACGGATTTCGCCGAGCATAGCTTCGCTCACCTGACGCGAGATGCGCTCGATTTCGCCGGTGAAGGCTGCGAGCGCGATCAAGTCATCGCGGGCGGCAGCAGGCGCAAAAAGCGCCGCATAGAAGCGGTCGGGCGCGTGGGTGCGGGCGCTCGTGCGCACCGTGTCGAAGGATGCTGTCGTTGCTACGGCGTCGGTCACGCGGTTGCTTCCGCTCGATGGAGACTACGGGGCGTAAATAGCATCCTGACTCAATCTCTGCGCGGCCGGATGATGGAGACGTCTCAGGGAACGGCGATCAGGGCTGCTGCAATTGGGCGTTTTTCGGCGATCAGAATGTTGTAGGTGCGGGCCGCTGCCCCTGTCGACATCGGCTCCAGACCGATGCCCGCTTTGGCGAACGCTTCGTAGATTTCCGGTTTGGGCCAGAGCTGCTTTTCGCCCGTGCCGAACAGCACGGTGATCGGCGGTTCGACAAGATTCAGAAGGAATGCAATATCGCCGTCGGTCAGCGCATCGACGCTTGTCGCAGGCCATGCCCAGACACCCGACGGCAGACACAGGACTGAGCCGCGATGGCTCATGTCGGCGAACCGGAAGCCGCCGTTGCCATACGCGGTTATCGGCGTCTCGTAGGGATAGCGGGCGACGTCGCGAGTCATGACGGCGCCGCCCTACATTCGAGCTTAGGCCTTTGCCTTCGATTTCGTCGTAGCCATCGCCTTTGCGGCAGCATCGCTCCAGTCACGCTTGACGCCAAGGTAGCCCAATAGCGGCGCGGCGATGAAGATCGACGAATAGGTGCCAATCACGACGCCCAAGAGCATAGCAAGGTTGAAGCTGCGTATCACCTCGCCGCCGAAAATATAGAGAGAAAGCAACACTGCGACCGCAGTGGCACCCGTCAGGATCGTGCGCGACAGCGTCTCGTTGATCGAGAGATTCAGAAGCTCGTTGAGATCCATCTTCTTATACTTGCGCAGGTTTTCGCGGATGCGGTCCGAGACGACGACGGTGTCATTCACCGAATAGCCGAGAATGGTCAGAAGCGCGGCCACCGTCGACAGATCGAATTCGAACCGGAACAGCGAAAATATGCCCGCCGTGACCAGCACGTCGTGAGTCAACGCGACCACGGCGCCGAGTGCGAACTGCCATTCGAACCGGAACCAGACATAAGCGACGATAGCGAGAATGCCTGCCGCAACGGCGATGAAGCCGGTCATCCGCAGTTCGCTCGAAACGGCGGGACCGACGACTTCGACACGCCTCTGCACGTAGTCGGCATCCGTCGCCGCAGTCACCTTTTTCAGGGCTTCCTGCTGAGCGGCTTCGCCGCCGGGCTGCTCTTCGAGGCGGACGAGAACGTCGTCAGGTGTACCGAATTCCTGAATCTGCACGTTGCCGAGGCCGAGGCCATTAAGCTTTTCGCGCAGTGCGCTGATATCGGCTTTACCCGACTTCGTTTTGAGCTCGACAAGAGAGCCGCCCTTGAAGTCCACGCCATAGTTCAAGCCAAGCGTCATGCAGAGCGCCAGGGAGATCAGCATGGCGATGATCGACGCCGCGAGCGCCGGGCCCTTGAACTTCATGAAGGGCAAGCGAAGGTCGTGCGGGAAGAAGTCGACGCCCTTGAAGACGGGAATGAGTTTCATCAACACGGAAGGCGTCTCCTAGACCGGAACGGTCTGAATGCGGCCCTTGGGCTGGGCCCTGAGCCAGAACCAGATGAGCATTCGCACGACCGTCACAGACGCGAAGATCGAAGTCAGAATGCCGATTGTGAGCGTGACGGCGAAGCCGCGGATCGGACCGGAGCCGAGCCAGAACATGATGATGGCGCAAGCCAGCGTCGTCAGCTGACTATCGGCGATCGTCACGAAGGCGCGCTGGAAGCCGGCGTCGATGCCTGCAACCGGCGTCTTGCCGGTGCGCAGTTCTTCGCGGATACGCTCATAGATCAGAACGTTAGCGTCGACAGCCATCGCGACGCCAAGAACGAGACCAGCGATGCCGGGCAACGTCAGCGTCGAACCGATGAGCGTCATCAAAGCCACCGTCATGATCAAATGCACGATGAGGCCGACACAGGCAAAAATGCCGAACGTCCCATACGCAAGAATGGTCAGGACGACGACAGCGATGCCGCCAATCGTGCCGGCCAGCTTACCGTCGGCGATGGAGTCAGCGCCGAGCGACGGGCCGACCGTACGTTCTTCGACGATGGTCAACTTCGTGGGCAGCGAACCCGAGCGGAGCTGAACGGCGAGACGGGTCGAACTTTCGACGGTGAAGTTACCGGAAATCTGGCCGGAACCACCGAGAATCGGCTCGCGGATGACAGGCGCAGAGAGAACCTTGTCGTCGAGCACGATGGCGAACGGACGGCCGACATTGTCTTTCGTGAAGTTCGCAAACTTACGCGCGCCAACCTGATTGAAGCGGAAGTTGATGACGGGTTCGCCGGTGCGGCTGTCGAAGCCCGGCTGGGCGTCGGCGAGGTCTTCACCCTGCACCACCGGCGTTTCGCGCAACAAATAGGAACGCGGACCGCCGTCGTCCTTGTCGGCGGGATAAATCTTGTAGCCCGTCGGAATGCTGGTCTGCTGGGCTTCGTCAGCGGACATCGACGGATTGACTTCGTGGAACGTCAGCTTCGCAGTTTCACCGATGAGCGCTTTCAGTTCTTTGGTGTCTTTCAGACCGGGGAACTGGATCAAAATACGATCGGTACCCTGGCGGACGATGGTCGATTCCGAGGTGCCGAGATTGTTGACGCGACGGTTGATCGTTTCGATCGACGCAGCGGCAGCATTCGAAAGGCGGGCGCGCAAACCGGCTTCGGTCGGCTTGATAATGATCGTGCCGGGATCGCTGCCTTCGCTGACATCAACATCGTAGCCGCCGGTTCCGAGCACGGCGCTGCCGATCGTCTGGCGGACCTTGTAGAGTTCCTTGATCGCCTTGTCGCGCTCGTCAGGCTTTGCAAGCTTCACGACGAGCTGTGAACCCTGAGCGCCAATGCCGGTGAACCCGATACGCGCGTCACGCAGCACTTTGCGCGATTCATCCCGGAGATTGTTCAGCCAATCTTTCTTAATTTCGTTCTGATCCATCTCAAGCAGCAAGTGCGCGCCGCCTTGCAGGTCAAGGCCGAGAGGCATCTGCTTATGCGGGATATACCAGGGCCACGACGCAACCGTCTCTTTCGAGAAGAGGTTCGGCATCGCGACCAAGATCCCGGCGAGACAGGTCAGCAGGATGAGAAAAACTTTGGTGCGGGTAAAGTGCAGCATCGGAAACGGATCTCGTGCATTAGGCGATGTGCGGATCAACAGCCGCACACCGGGCGCATCCTACTTTTCGCACACGGACCGATCGCGATCACGTTGCGACTTTGACAGATTTAGCCTTCTTTGACGGGTTCGCCTTTGGAGCGCACTTCCATCAATGTGCTCTTCACGATGCGGACTTTTAGGTTGTCTGCGAGCTCGACTTCGATCTCGTCGCTGGTGTCGGAGACCTTGATCACCTTGCCCACCATACCGCCGGACGTAACGACGGTGTCGCCGCGACGGACGGCATTCAGGCGTTCGCGGAGCTGCTTGGCACGCTGCGACTGAGGGCGGATCAACAGGAAGTAGAAGATCGCCAGCATCAGGAGCATGGGGATCAGAAGTCCGCCAAGCGGATCCATGGCACTTGAAGCGCCTGCGGCTTGTGCGAACGCGGGAGTCGTAAACATTGCGAAGGAACGTCCTCTTGATGCGATTGAAATAAGCACTGCCGCCCCGAAACCCAATGGGCCGGGGGAAAGAGCCCCTCAAATTCGGGCGGACTATAGTGGTCCGAGGCCCATTTGCAACCACACAAACCCCGGCAAAATGGCGTTGGCACGGCCTTTCATAGTGATTAAACACGGTTTTTCCGGCCACTAGCGAGCCGGGTTTTCGCCTTTCTGGATTTCCTGATGTCTGATGCCGACGCCTACCGCCCGCTTCTGGAGCGAATTGCAGATGCCCTGGAACGATTGAGCCCGCCACCGCTGCGCGCCGTCAGCTTCGATGCCGCCGACGCGTTCATCTGGCAGGCCGAGAGCAACAGTTTCGAGCCGGTGCCGGAGGTTAGCGGCGTGCCGCTTAAGCTGTTGAAAGGCATCGACCGGACGGCAGGCATCCTGCTCGACAACACCCGTCGGTTCGCGGCCGGATTTCCTGCCAACAACGCGCTGCTCTGGGGGGCGCGTGGCATGGGCAAATCGAGCCTCGTCAAGGCCGCCCATGCGGATGCTCTCGCCATCAGCGGCGGTTTGAAGCTTGTTGAGATTCACCGCGAAGATATCGCCTCGCTGCCGAGGTGCCTGTCTCTGCTCAAGGCGGCGGCCCCTCTCCGGTTCATCGTGTTCTGCGATGACCTGTCGTTCGATCACGACGACACGAGCTACAAGTCGCTTAAGGCCGTGCTCGATGGCGGTATCGAGGGCCGTCCGAAAAACGTGCTGTTCTATGCGACGTCGAACCGGCGGCACCTGATGCCGCGCGATATGATCGACAACGAGCGGGCGACGGCGATCAATCCAGGCGAGGCGACGGAAGAGAAAGTCTCGCTGTCTGATCGTTTCGGGCTTTGGCTCGGATTCCACAACGCGAGCCAGGACGATTACCTCGCGATGGTGCGCGCCTATGTCGAGCATTTCGGCATCAAAGTGAGCGACGCAGAACTCGAACGCGATGCGCTCGAATGGGCGACGACGCGCGGTGCACGCTCGGGCCGTGTCGCCTGGCAATACGTGCAGGATTTGGCAGGCCGGAATAAGACTTCTATTTAGTTGGCGCTCGTTAGTTGGCGCTCGGCGACACGCGTTCCGCGCGCCGGCCGCCGAGCGCAGACTATGCAGCAGCGGAGTCGCCAGCGCCAATCAATAAAGAGAGCCGGATCTTGCGACCCGGCCCCCATGCTTCCCTCTGTGCCAGCGCGTTGCCCCCGCGCTAGATCGTGGCGTCAAAGCTTTTCAAGATACGGTATCGGATCAACCGGCCTCGAACCTTGACGCAATTCAAAATGCAGCTGCGGCCGATCAACCGAACCGGTCTTGCCGGCTTTCGCGATGACCTGTCCGCGCCTGACCTTGTCGCCGCGCTTC
This sequence comes from Hyphomicrobium sp. DY-1, assembly GCF_047497105.1. Taxonomy (NCBI): domain Bacteria; kingdom Pseudomonadati; phylum Pseudomonadota; class Alphaproteobacteria; order Hyphomicrobiales; family Hyphomicrobiaceae; genus Hyphomicrobium; species Hyphomicrobium sp. DY-1. The sequence continues at coordinate 138,228 of NZ_CP134870.1, forward strand.
ACGAGAAGCTCATCGTTATGGGCATAGGCCGTCACCCAGCCGTTGTCGTGACGAAGCAGAACGAGATTGCCGTAGCCCTTGAGCTCGCTGCCGGCGTAGGCGACGACGCCAGACTCTGCAGCATGAACATCCGTTCCGAGCGGCACTTGGAGATTGATGCCGTCGTTATGCGTGCCGTCCGGCCGGCTGCCGAAACCAGCAATGATCTTGCCGCTCGCGGGCCACCGCAGTTTGACGCTATCGACGGTCGCCGGGCCGGATGACGGCGGCGGAGCTGCGATGGCGACCTTCTGCTCGGGCGCAACGGGTTGCGCAGCTGCTTCGGGCTTGCGCTCAGGCGGCGACGGCTGCACGGGCGGTACGACTGGAGATGCGTCGTTCGTCTGGTTCGAGAGCGACGCGACGCGCTTCTCGCCATTGATGATCGTCGGCTGCGTCGTCGTCGCCTCGCCATAGCGCTGCGGTTCGGATGGTTGCGCATCGGCAATCGGCGGAAGTGGCGCAGTCGCCTCAGGTTGCCTCGGCGCGGCAGGCGGCAGAGGCGGCGCCGGCGGCGTGTTGGCGGCTATGCGTGCCGGTGCTTCGTTGCCGCCGCGCCCCGGAATGCGCAAGACAGTGCCGGGCTTTACGCGACGCGGGTCGCTGATGCCGTTGACCTGCTGCAGCTCGGAAAATTTCACGCCGTGCGCACGGGAGATCCCATAGAGAGAGTCACCCGGCTGCACCGTGTAGCTCGCATTGTAGCGGACGGCGACGTCGGGCGTCGCCTGGGCAAGCGGAACGGGTGCCGGACGCGCAGCTTCGACCGCCGCGCTCGCGGCAGCAGCGCTCGAGCGCGGTGTGTAACCGCCGCCATCGGCAGCCGGAAGATAGAGCTTCTGGCCCGGATGAATGTTCGGATTGTTCAGATTGTTGAGTGTCGTCAGCTCCGCCAGAGAGACGTGATGGCGACGTGACAGACCGTAAAGCGTGTCGCCGGGTTGCACCTCAATAGCTTCGCCCTTGGCAATCGGAGCGCCGTGCGACGGCACGTTGGCGCTGCGCGGCTGGATAGACGGCTTCGCGTTGTAGGTCGGCTGGCGATAGGCAGGCTGTTGATATGCCGGCTGCTGATACGTCGGTTGACGATACGCTGGCGGCGGCGCGTAAGAGCGGTCGTTGTTCGCATCAGGAAGAGCAGCAACCTGCACGGACGAAGCGCCTGCGCCATAAGGGCCGCGCGGCGTCGAACCTTCGACGGGTTGGTTATCGCTAAGTGAATTACTGTACACGGATTCTCTCGGCGCCGGATTGCTGCCGGTTTCCGGAGGATCGTTAAGGGCAAATGACGTACTGTCGAAGCGCGTGATATCCGCGCTGCAACCGGCCATGGAAATGCTTGCGAATATTAGAGAAAAAGCCGTCGCGGACTTGAGGCACAAGCGACCGCACTGGCCAACGCCAAAACAACTCATCATGGTACGCACCTCTACTCGCACCATCTATTAACCTTTAACCGGTTAACAGGCGGTAAACACCGCCGCGCGATTTTAAATCGATGCCCCGAGTTGTCGTGTCGTGCTGAGAACCATCCGCCCCTGCCCCACAGAGTGAACGGTCCATTTGGAGAAGTCGAAGACGTCGGAACCGATGCGTTGCACACCGCTTCCGAGTTTTCTCTGCTTAGATGACAATTGCGCTCACTTCGCGGAAGGATTTCGTCAAACCCGCGGCTTTTGCGCTTGAAGTGGTATCGCCGCGGGCGACGAGCGCCTTAGGCCAGCTTGCCCTTCAGCGCGTCCAACGCACGATATTCGGTGAGATCAATGCTCAGCGGTGTGACGGAAATTTTGCCTTCGGCAATCGCGGCAATATCAGTTCCGGGAACGAGCGTCGACATGCGGCGCTCGAAACCGAACCAGAAGTACGGTGTGCCCCAGGGGTCTATCCGGCTGTCGATATCGAGCAGCCCCTGATCGCGTACGCCCTGCGAAGTGACGGCCACGCCCTTGATTTCATCGGGGGCGGCGTCCGGAAAGTTGATGTTGATGAGCGTCTTTGGATCCCACTTTTCATCAAGAAGCTTCCGGATCAGCGACGGCGCGTGAGCAAGCGGCGTATCCCATAGCGCGCGGCGGGCGCCTTCTTCGAAGCCCATCATCAGCGACAGCGCGATCGAGGGGATGCCAAGAATGGCACCTTCCATCGCAGCAGCGACAGTGCCCGAATAGGTCACATCCTCGGCGAGATTCGAGCCGTGATTGACGCCGGACAGAATGAGATCCGGCGGCTGATCGAGCAAGATATGACGAACGGCCATGATCACGCAGTCGGTCGGCGTACCGGTGATTGCGTGCGTGCGCTCGTCGAGTTTGCGCAGACGCAGCGGCGTGTGCAGCGTCATCGAGTGCGCCGTGCCGGATTGATTTGTCTCCGGCGCAACCGTCCAAACATCGGGCGAAATTCCCAGCGCGATCGCTTTTAGAATTTCAAGCCCGTGAGCGTTGATGCCGTCGTCGTTGGTGATGAGGATACGCATTGTTCAGCCGATGATCTCGCCCTTTGAATTCACGCGAAGCGGAGTTCCACGTTCATGCCGTGCACCTTCCTCGCTTGCGCCTGTAGCACGGACGCTGGATGGATGGAGACACCAGACCCGCTCTCGTTCATACACGAAGACGCCAATTTGCTCAGGCGACACTTCGCCGATGACATAGCCCTCAAGGCCGCGAATGTCTTCGTCATCAACATCCTGATTGACGACAACAATGTCGTAAGGGCGAAGCACTCGTCGGTCCTCAGAGAACTACGCTTTCTGGATCTGCGCCAATCCGCCCATATAGGGGAGAAGTGCATCGGGAATGACAACGGTGCCGTCGGCCTGCTGGTAGTTTTCGAGCACGGCGATCAGCGTGCGCCCGACCGCGAGACCCGAGCCGTTGAGCGTGTTGGGGTACACCGGCTTGCCACCGTCTTTCGGTCGATAGCGCGCGTCCATGCGCCGGGCCTGGAAGTCACCGCAAACAGAGCACGATGAAATTTCGCGGTACGCGTTCTGGCCCGGCAGCCATACTTCGATATCGTACGTCTTCTGCGAAGCAAAGCCCATGTCGCCCGTGCACAGAAGCATGGTGCGAAACGGAAGGCCGAGGCGCTTCAAAACTTCCTCAGCGCAGGACGTCATGCGCTCGTGTTCTTCGAGCGCCGTCTCCGGCGTGACGACGGAAACAAGCTCGACCTTGGAGAACTGATGCTGGCGGATCATGCCGCGCGTATCGCGTCCGGCTGCGCCTGCTTCCGAGCGGAAGCACGGCGTCCATGCCGTCATGCGCATCGGCAATTGGGCTTCGTCGAGGATCTGCTCGCGGACGAGGTTCGTCAGAGAAATTTCTGCTGTCGGGATGAGCCAGTAGCGTTGCTTTTCAATCATGTCCGCGATCAGTTCGATGCGGTACGACAGCGGTTGACGACCCGCATCCGATTGGGCTTTTGCCTCTCTGGAAAGCTGGACTAGCTGCTGTTTGAGTTCGTTTGAGCCACCCGTGGCAAAAAACAGGTCGTCTGCGAACTTCGGCAGGTTGCCGGTACCGTAGGCGGCCTGATCTTTCACGAGCAGCGGCGGGTTGACTTCAGTGTAGCCGAATTGGCCCGTGTGCAGATCGAGCATGAAGCTCGCGATGGCGCGCTCCAATCGCGCGAGTGCGCCCTTCAGTACGACGAAACGCGCGCCGGAAATTTTCTGCGCGGCTTCGAAGTCCATGAGGCCCAGCGCCTCGCCGATTTCGAAGTGCTGCTTCGGCGCGAAATCGAATGTGCCGGGCGTGCCGACCTTGCGAACTTCGACATTGCCCGTTTCGTCCGTGCCGTAGGGAACGTCAGCGCGCGGTGTATTGGGAATAACGGAGAGGACATCGCGGATCTCAGCATCGAGAACGCGTTCTTCTTCTTCACCGCTGGCGATCGTATCCTTGAGTGCGGCGACCTCTGCCATCAACCGCGAGGCTGTGGCATCGTCCTTGGCGGCTTTCGCCTTACCGATTTCCTTGGAGGCGGCGTTGCGCTGCGACTGGGCTTCCTGGAGCGATGTCAGCAGTGCGCGGCGCTTATCGTCGAGCGCAATGATGCGCCCGGCTTGCGGTTCGAGCCCACGGCGACGCAGACCCTCATCGAAAGTCTCGGCGTTATCTCTGATCCACTTGATGTCGAACACGGGCGGCCCCTTCACGGTCGTAACTGTGGGGCCGTCCTATACGATGCGCTGCACCCGGTCCAGTCCGGGACAATCGGATGGCGTCCGTTTTTCGGGCGCCATCCAATTTCAACAATTTATCGGCAGTCCCAGACGCCGTGCGGCGTGGGCTGGCTCGAAGTGCATGAGGCCTGATCGCCAGCCGAAGCCGCAAATGCGACGGTGGCTGGCGCGGCGCTGATGGACAGTGCAAAGACTGCAACGGCGATTTTCAAAGCTTTAGACATGTGCGTGGTCCTTTGAGTTGACGTTAGTCTCAAACGTTCGAACGCCTCGCAGTCCTTTCACACTCGCAAGTCACGCTCCCCGCCGACGGCCAATCTCAAAAGATCGGCGTACAGCATCATTTTTACTTTTTGGGAGCGTCCCTCGCGTCTTTGTCGCGCGATTGGATCACTGCAATGTCTTCGAACTTATGGTGTCCACGCACCATCATTCCGCGGGACGATTAACGGCAGTCCCAGATGCCGTGAGGCGTATATTCGTGGTTCTCGCACGCCTGATACGTACCGTTTCCGCCCGTAGCGGCGAACGCCATCGTCGCCGGGGTGGCGCTGACGAGAAACGCGAGCGCAGCAAATGTTGCTTTGAATGTTTTGGTCATTGGTATTGTTCCTTAGTAGTGGCCTTTGGCTCTAGCCATTCGAATTAGCTTCAATCGCCGAACATCTCGCGGCCGATCCTCGTAACTTGCCACGCTCAGCGACAAGTCAAACTTCGTGCCGCAGCAGGATTTCGTTTCCTGCTGCTGCAATGTTTCTGTTGTCGGGCGGAGAGTTTCGTATCGCGGTGACGGCGGCGGTCGCCATCAAACGCAAAGCTTAACGGCAGTGCGTGTAGGCGTGATCCTGACAGACCTGGTTTGATTCATAGCTCGCGAAAGCGAGGTTGCTCGAAGCTGCAGTCAGTCCAGCGACTGCAACAAAAACCTTGAGAAATGCGGACATCGGATTGCTCCTCGATATTCTGTTCGTTGTCTTAGCGACGTCATCTTGGCGACCGCTCTTGCAGACATGTACGCATTGTCATCTCGATCCGTTAGGCTCGGATTTCGAGATCGCACGACAGGTTTTGGTGCTGACTTGAATAGGAGATATGCCTTGTTCTGTTGATCCAGAACAAGGCGCTCAGCATCCCCCGTTTCATCGCGGGATGCGCACGCTTCGAGATTGCGCAGCGAGCGCGCATCGCAGCCATGACGGCGCATAAACCGTCATGAGCGAATAGGAGCTATGCGTCGGATTTGGCCTTGGCCTGCTGCCTCTCGACGAAGCGCACGGCGAGGATTGAAGCTTCGTAAAGCCCGATCGTCGGGAAAGCCATGATGCACATGCTGAGTGCGTCGGGCGGTGTCAGAAGCGCGGCCGCTGCGAATATCCCGACGATTGCGTAGCGCCGTCCGGCAGCAAGAGCCTGAGACGTGACGATGCCGGTGCGCGCCAACAGGGTTAAGACAACCGGCAGCTGGAACACCAACCCGAAGCCGAAAATCAGCGTCATGATGAGCGACAGATATTCGGAGACTTTCGGAAGCAATTCGATCTCGGGCGTGCCCGGCCCGGATGTGTGCGTCAGGCCGATCGAGAACTTGATGATGACCGGCATCGCGACGAAGTAGACCATCATCGCGCCAAGCAGAAACAGTACCGGGGTTGCGATGAGATACGGTAGGAAGGCGCGGCGCTCGTTCTTGTAGAGGCCGGGCGCGACGAACTTGTAGACCTGCGTGGCGATGACGGGAAACGACAGGAACGCCGCGCCGAACATGGCGAGCTTCACCTGCGTCATGATCTGTTCGAGGAAGTGCGTCGCGATGAGCTTTACGTGATCGTTGCCGGACGCCCACATGTAGGGCCAGACGAGCACGTTGTAGATGTGGCCCGCAACCGAGAAGCAGATGAAGAACATCACGACAAAGGCGCCGAGCGCGTAGATCAGACGCTGGCGCAGTTCGATCAGATGATCGAGCAGCGGCGCTTTGCTGGCGTCGATTTCATCCTGACCGTCGCGCAGCGCTTCGGTCTCGAAGCCGGATGTCGGCAGCCGTTCCTGCATGACGTCAGGACTCCGCTTTTACGGCGGCTTGCCGTGCTTCTGCGGCCGCCATCTCAGAGGGCGATGCGGGCATCGGCGGCGATGGAAGGGGAGTCATCTGCGGAGCAGTGGTGTCGGGCTGAATGGCAGGAGCTGCGGCGCTGGCAGATATCGGCGCGGCTGGCGCTTCGATCTTCGCGGCGGACGCCGCATCGTTGATCGTGCTCTTGACCTTCATGACTTCGGAATTGATCGAGCTTTGCATTTGCTCGACTTCCTTGCGCATCGAATCAAGCTCAGCTTCACGCATCGCGGCGTCGAACTGAGCTTTGAAGTCGTTCGCGTGCCGACGCACCATCCCGGCGTAGCGGCCGAGGGTGCGCAAGAAGACCGGCAATTCCTTGGGACCAACGAAAACCAGCGTCACGATCCCGAGGATCAGAAGCTCGCTCCAGCTGATGTCAAACATCGAGCAACCCTGTCGAGATCAGCCGCAACGCTGCGAGCCTGAAGCGGTCACCCGACCTTCGAACGGTCCGGATTGGTTGCTTCGTTTTCGATCGTCCGCGGCATGGGCTTAGGCTCATCGTCCTCGGCCATCCCCTTCTTGAAGCTCTTGATGCCCTTGGCAACGTCGCCCATCAACTCGGAAATCTTGCCGCGGCCGAACAGCAGCAGGGCAATGATCAAGAGCAAAAGAATGTGTTGCGCGCTGAAACCCATCGTAAGACCTTTCGGCGGCAGCCTGGAGTTGATGGAAGGCTGCTGCTCAACGTATTTAAGGCTTTATCGCAGAACCTCCAAGGCGCGGCAAGGTTCGCATCGCCTCACCGCGGCTCAGGGAGCTCAGGCGAAATGCCAAGGTTCGCTCGAATTGCTGTGGATTTGGCCATTTGCGGCGCCGCTCGGCGCAAATTAATGAAAAGTAATTTTCGCCGGATTACTTTTCGCTGTCGTCAGGCGCCTGAGCTTCGGTCTGGCCATCGGTCTCAGGCTCATCCGCCTCGTCGAGCGCGAGTTCTTCCTGCTCCTCCTCGTCGCCATCGTCGGTCAGTGGAAGTTCGTCCGGCATCAGGGCGGCAACGTCGGTCGGCGACGGCACCGTGAAGCCGGGCGGCAGGTTGGCATCGAGCAGGCCCGATGCCTTGAGATCGGCAAGACCCGGTAGATCCTTGATGCTGTCCATGCCGAAGTGGACCAGGAATTCCTCGGTCGTTCCATAGGTCAGCGGACGCCCAGGAGCGCGACGGCGGCCACGCGGGCGAATCCAGCCCGTCTCCATTAGGACGTCCAGCGTTCCGGGCGACGTTGAGACGCCGCGAATTTCCTCGATCTCGGCGCGCGTTACCGGCTGGTGGTAGGCGACGATCGCCAGCGTTTCGAGGGCGGCCCTGGAAAGCTTGCGCTCATCCTTCTGCTGGCGTTCGAGCAGAAAGGAAAGGTCATCCGCCGTGCGGAACTGCCAGCGCCCGGCGACGCGCACAAGATTGACGCCGCGATCGCAGTATTCGGCCTGTAATTCGGTCAGCAGCGCGTTGACGTCGTCATCACCATCGAGGCCACGCAGGAGTGCTTTGACATCGAGAGGTTCGGAAGCTGCAAACAGCATGGCTTCGAGCCGGCGAAGCTTTTCGCGATTGCGGCTTTGCACCTCCGGCGCGTCCACCTTCTCCGGATCGCTCAAAGCGGTAGGCGGAGCGTCAGCGCGCGTCTCTGACGATGCGCCGCTCGCGGGCGTTTCTTTCTTCTCGCGGGTATTGTCCGACACCAATGTCAGTCTCGGCGGAACCATGGCTTTATCAGCCCCCTTATAACGATCTTTGCGGCGCAATTAGCCGATCTTTTCCCACTGAGCGCCTTCCTCGCGCTTGCGCATGTAAATCGGCGCGAACGGCTCGTCCTGGCGAAGCTCGATTAACCCTTCTCGGGCCATTTCCAGCGTCGCGCCGAAGGAACTTGCAAGCGCGGAGCGCTCTTCCTCGTTCTTCGGCAGGTATTGCTCCAGGAAGAGATCGAGCTGCGCCCAGTGGCCCTCGGTTGCACCGACCAGCTTTTCGAGCCTTAGGCGCGCTTCCTTGATCGACCACACGCGGCGCGCCTTCACCACGTGAACGACGCGAATGGTGCGCTTTCGCTGGTCGGAATACGCCTTCAGTAAATCATAGACGGCGGCCGTGTAGGTCGTATCGCGCGTGACCTTGATGTGCTCAGGCAGCCCGCGCGCAAAGACATCACGATCGAGCCGGCGGCGCGTCATCAGCACGGCGGCCTTGTCGCGCATAGCGTTGAGGCGCATGAGACGGAAAGACAGCTTCTGCGCCAGCTCTTCAGCGGTCGCCGTATCGGCGCTGTCTTTTTCCTTGGGCAGCAGCAGACGCGATTTGAGGTAGGCGAGCCATGCCGCCATGACGAGATAATCGGCCGCAATTTCGAGCCTCAGGCGCTGCGCCTCGGCGATGAAGGCAAGATATTGCTCGACCAGCGCCAGGATCGAAACCTTCGCGAGGTCGACCTTTTGCGTCCGTGCCAGGGCGAGCAACAGATCGAGCGGGCCTTCAAAACCGTCGATATCGACGACGAAGGCTTCGCCTGCAGCCGGCATGTCATCCAGGCTGGAAGCCTCCCATTCGGGAGCCTCTCCTTCGCCCTCGGCTGCCATCTCGTCCATCGGATCTCGGTTTCGTTGTCGCAGTAAAGCGCCTGCGCCCAATTGCTGGCGCATCGCCGGACACTACACTGATTCAAACGGTCGGAGTCTGCTCGTCCAGGAGTGCGGCCAAGAGTTGCAGAGCCCGCTCTTTATCGTATGGCTCCGGAGGCGTGACGCAAGCGCAGGCTGCGGTAAATCTTTCGGCGGCGCGGCCCGAAAGCTTCGGCACGCCCTCGGCGGCGGCGCGCATTTCGTCGATGTCGCCATTGCAATGAAGGGCTAGATCTGAGCCCGCTGCGATCACAGCTTCGGCCCGGGCGCGCATGGGTCCGCTCAGCGCCTGCATGCTCAGATCGTCACTCATCAGCAGGTTGTCGAACCCGATCTCGCCGCGGATGACATCACGCGTGACGATAGCCGACGTGCTGGCGGGATTTTCGGCGTCGATATCGGCATAGACGACGTGGGCGGTCATCGCGGCCGGCAGCGCGGCCAGCGCCTTGAAGGGGGCAAAGTCGGTCGCCGACAACGTCTTGTGCGCGGTCATGACGACGGGCAGCGCCAGATGGCTATCCGCAGTCGCACGGCCGTGGCCTGGGATGTGTTTCACGACCGGCACGACACCGCCCGCCAGATAACCGTCGGCAACCGCCTGCGCCAGCGCCACGACCTGGGAGACGCCTCGGCCATACGCACGGTCGCTGATGATCTCGTGGGCGCCTTCGACGGGCAGGTCGGCGACCGGTGCGCAGTTCATCGTGATGCCGAAGGCGCGAAGCTCTTCCGCGGTCAAGCGTGCAACCGCGAAGGCGGCTTCTTTCCCCTCCTCTGGGTCTTCTGCAAAAAAATCTGCGAAGGCCGCAGCGGGCGGCAGTGCGCGTGCGATCGGCGGCCTGAGGCGTTGAACGCGACCACCTTCCTGATCGATCAAAACGAGGAAATCATCGCTGCCGACCGCGTTCTTCGTCTCATCGATCAAGCGCGCGATCTGCGCCCGGTCGAAGACGTTGCGGCGGAACAGGATCACACCGGCCGGCCGGACATCGCGATAGAAGCGCCGCTCGTCATCGGTGAGCGTGACACCGGAAAGACCGGCGATCAGACTTGCCGTCATTGCAAGTTGGCCCTCCAAGGCCGTTCGTAACAAAGCCAGCCGACGAAACGCAACCGGCCGGCGCGATGGCACCAGCCGGGCAGATAACGATGCGGCAGAAGATCAGTACGACGTTACCCAGCAGCCTTGATAGCCTTCAGCTTTCAGCTGCACGCAAACGTTGCTGGCCTGCTCGCGCGAGCCCGGCGGCCCGACTACGAGACGATCATAAACGCCCTTCGACAAATTTGCAGAAGCAATGTCGGGTGTTTTACCGGCGAGCGCCGTGGAATATTTCTGCTGCATATCCGCAAATCGCTTCAAAGCATCGATACGGCTCGACGACGAGTGCGGGATCGAGGCGAGAACGGCGACGAAGCCGGTACCGCTATGCGTTGTCACGGGGGGCGCGTCGCTGTTCGCATCCGTTTCGACCGTCGGCTCAGCACGAGCGACCTTCTTGTATTTCTTCTTTGGTGGCGTCGGCGCACTGTCGCTGGTCGGCGAATTGATCGTCGTAATCTTCACCGGCTTTGATTTCGGCGGCGGAGCGGCATCGTCTGGTTCGGATGGCGTGTCATTTGCGGCGGGCGGCGGAGGCGGAGCGGCCGCTGCCTGCTGCTGTTGCTGGCCGAAGACATCCACGAGCGCGGTACCGGGCACGCTAGCTCCGCCTTGCTGCGGCGGCGTTGCCAGATCTTGAGTGGGTGTCGCGGGCGCCATGATGCTGCCGTCGCGGCCTACAACCAGCGTCGAAACCTTCCGCGGGCCATCCTGGTCTTGCGACGTGCCACCATCGGACGAACCGTTTGCGGCCTCGGCTGATGCCGACGAGGTGCCGTCGCCGAGGCGGCCCATGATCTTGGTATCGGAATACGGGAACTGCTTGCCGCCGGCGTCCGCCGGTTTGGTCTTTGCGGCATAATCATCGCTCTTGATCACCGGCGGCTCGCCTTCGGGATGGCTCCCGCCGGTCAATTTTTTGTAGCCGTAGGCGACGCCGCCGCCGATCACGATGGCGCCGACCAAAGCCGCGAGAATCAACATGGGGCGGCGACTGCGCGGCGCGACCTCCTCGTCCTCGTATTCGTACTCTTCGTCGCTATAGACGGGCTCCAGCTCGCCGCCCTCGGCCTGGGCGAAACCGAGCTGCGGGTCACCATGCTGTTGCTGCTGATAGGGATCGTGACCGAACGAATCATGCGGCCCGGCCCAGTCGGCGGCGCTCAGCTCGTTCTCGTGATACTGCTGCTGGCCGAACGTCGGCGCGGAATGGGCGGGCTGTTGCGCCGGATAGGACGGCTGCTGCGGCGTGCCGAAACCGCCCGGATCGAAGCCGCGCGGCTCCGGCTCGCGTGCGGGCCACTGCGGGGCGCGGGTCTGCGGCGGCTGCGTGCCGTAATCCGACGTTTGCTGCGGCTGGGTGAAGCTTGGCGCCGACTGCGGCTGACGCTGTTGCGGCGGCTGGGTGTAATTGGGCCGTGACGGCGGAACGTAAGGCTCGAACTGCGGCGCATAAGGGTCGTGCTGACCGCCGTTATCCTGTGGATAGCCGCCGTATCCGGTCTGTGACCCCGACTGTGTGCCACCACGCTGCGGCTCGCTCCACTGGCCGTAATCCGGCTGCTGAGGCGCGGGCTGGCGGCCACCGAACCCCTGCTGACCGTAATCAGGGTAATTCTGTGCCGGCTGCTGCTGCGGTGGCCACGCATTCGCCTGCTGTGGCTGCTGCTGAGGACGGCCGACCGGCTGCGCCTGCGGATTGACCCAGGATGGCTGGGAATTGCTCGTCTGCGTTGTGGGGCGGGCAAGCGGCCTGCCGGAATTCTGCCCGGGAAATGCGTTCTGCGAGGACATCGCGGAAACCCCCTTAGAGTGGGGCGCAAGCAGTGGTTGCGCCTAATCGTCGAGTCGAGACTTTAACGCATTGCGTCGGGCGCCTCGACGCCTAGGATCCCAAGCCCCGATTTTATCACCGTCTTTGTCGCGGAAATCAGCGCGAGTCTGGCTGAAGTCGCAACCCCGTCATTTGCCTGAATAAATCGTAAATGTGGCGAATCGTTGCCTCGCGTCCATTGGGTGTGGAGAGCGCTCGCGAGATCATAGAGGTAGAACGCGATCCGATGCGGCTCGTGCGCGGCCGCGGCACCCTCGATCAGGCGTGGGAAACCGGCAAGGCGTTTGACGAGATCAATTTCGCCCGCATCCGTCAGGATCGAGAGATCAGCGTTCTGAAGCGCTTGGGTCGACACGTCTATGCCGGCGACCTGCTCGGCTGCGTTCCGCAAGACGCTGGCGGCCCGGGCGTGAGCATACTGCACGTAGAAGACGGGGTTGTCCTTTGACTGCTCGGTGACCTTGGCGAAGTCGAAGTCGAGCGTTTCCTGGTTCTTGCGGTAAAGCATCATGTAGCGGACCGGATCGCGGCCCACTTCGTCCACCACATCGCGAAGGGTCACGAAGGTGCCTGCCCGCTTCGACATCTTGTAGGGCTCGCCGCCTTTGAACAGGCGAACGAGATTGACGACCTTGATATCGAGGTCGGCTTCGCCGTCAGATAGTGCGGCGACCGCGGCTTTCATCCTCGGGATGTAGCCGACGTGATCGGCGCCGAAAACATTGATCAGATGGCGGAAGCCACGCTGCAGCTTGTCGTAATGATAGGCGACGTCGCCCGCGAAGTAGGTGTAGCTGCCGTCGGACTTTTGCAGCGCCCGGTCTTCGTCGTCGCCATAGGCGGTCGATTTGAACAGCGTCTGGACGCGGTCTTCCCACTCATCGTCGTCGTGGCCCTTCGGCTTTTCGAGCGTGCCTTCGTAGATGAGGCCCTTGGCCCGCAGGACCTCGATGGCGGCCTTGACCTGGTCGCGGCCGTTCGACGTGAGCGAGGCTTCGGAGAAGAAGACTCCATGGCGGATGTTGAGCGCGGCGAGATCATCCTTAATCATCTCCATCATTTTGGAGATCGCGAAGGAGCGCACGAGCGGAAGCCAGCGTTCTTCGGGCATATTGAGAAGCGACGGACCATGCTCGGCGGCGAGCGCAGCTCCGACCGGCTTCAGGTATTCGCCGGGGTAGAGACCTTCCGGAATGGCGCCGATGTCTTCGCCCAGCGCTTCGCGGTAGCGCAGGAAAGCCGAGCGTGCGAGCACGTTCACCTGCCCGCCCGCATCGTTGATGTAATATTCACGCGTAACGTCGAAACCAGCAAAGACGAGAAGGTTGGCCAACGCGTCGCCAAACACGGCGCCGCGGCAATGACCGACGTGCATCGGTCCGGTCGGATTGGCGGACACGTATTCGACATTGAGCTTGCCGCCTTGGCTGGCGCTGCCCGAACCGTAGCGCTGGCCGGACTTCAAAATCGTGCGGACGAGCTGCTGCCAGACTTCCGGCTTGAACGTGATGTTGAGGAAGCCCGGACCGGCGACTTCGACCTTCTCGACGTCCGGCGCGGTTTCGAGCTTTGCCTTTAATGCCTCGGCGATATCGCGCGGCTTCATCTTAGCGGGCTTCGCCAGCATCATCGCGGCGTTAACGGCGACGTCGCCATGGCTCGCATCGCGGGGCGGTTCGGCGTCGAAGGATGGAAGCGGAAGATCCGCAGGCAGAACGCCCTCTGATTTCAGAGCTTCGAGCGCGGTCGTTACGCGGGCGGCGACTTCGGCAAAAACGTTCATGAAAGGCCTTTTTGATGCGCGCTGGCAACGCCCCTGCGGGGAGCCGGCCGCCAGCGCGGAAATGGGGCTTCGCGCCTAGCCCAGTTCCGGGGTGACGTCAAATAGGCGGCGGTGTTCGGCAAGCGCGTATCGGTCCGTCTGTCCGGCCAGGAAGTCGCATGCCAGGCGCGCGCGCTGCCGCTCATCGAGGCCGGGAAGCGCTTCGCGCCAGCCTGTGGGAAGCGTTTCGGCGTCAGCGTGATATTTCTCGAAGAGGTCACGGACGACCTTCTCCGCCTGCTTCATGACGCCCAAAACGCGCCCGTGGTGGTAGACAGCCTGGAACAGGAAGCTCTTGAGACGGCCAAGATCGGCGGCCATGCCGGCGGAGAACGCGACCGCAGCTCGGCCTGCGGCGCGAATGTCGTCCGGGCTGTTGGGAGCAATGGCCGCGAGACGGCAGCGGCTTTCAGTGACGATGTCGGCGACCATGACGGTGATCATGCGGCGCGTCACCTCGTAGATGGCCCGGCTCGGTTCGGCACCGTGGGCGATGGCCTGAACATCTCGCGCGATCGGCCCGGCCACCGGCACGTCGAACAGCATGTCGAACGTAATCAATCCGGCGCGCAGACCGTCATCGACGTCATGCGAGAGATAAGCGACGTCGTCGGCGAGACTTGCAACCTGCGCTTCGGCGGACGGCCATGCATCGAGGTGCAACGATTTCCAAGCCTCGATGTGGCGCACGACCTTGGCAACCGCGCTATCGGCCTTCGACAGCGGTCCGTTATGCTTGGCGAGACCTTCGAGCGTTTCCCAGGTGAGGTTCAGGCCGTCGAAGGCCAGATACTTGCGTTCAAGCGTCGTCACGATACGCAGCGATTGGGCGTTGTGGTCGAAACCACCGTAGGCTTTCATAGCATCGTCGAGTGCGCGTTCACCCGCATGCCCGAATGGAGAATGACCGAGGTCATGCGCCAGCGCGATCGTCTCGGCCAGGTCTTCATCGAGACGAAGCTGGCGGGCAACGGTGCGGGCGATCTGCGCGACCTCCAGCGAGTGGGTCAGCCGGGTTCGGAAATGGTCGCCTTCATGCGGCAGGAAGACTTGCGTCTTGTAGGTCAAACGCCGGAAGGCGGTCGCGTGCAAAATGCGGTCGCGGTCGCGCTGGAAGGGGCTGCGGGTCGGGCAATCCGATTCGGGAAAGTAGCGCCCCCGCGACGGCACAGCATTCGCGGCATAAGGCGCGGGCCTACGCTCTCCCGGCCGGAGGTTCTGCCCATAATCCAAAGGGTCCGGCAGCGATTTAGCCTGGGTTGCCATTATCCACGAGCTTTAAGCATTTGACTTCGACTGCCGCCTTCCTATCTTTTGAGGGTTCCGGATGCCAGCTTTCTCGGCCGGCGATTGGGGCTTTTTAACCGCTCAAGATTTGATCGTACGATGACAATCACCGTCACAGACCGTGCCGCAAACCGCATCGCGGAAATCGTTGCCAACGAGGCCGCCGCGCCGGTGTTGCGCGTTTCGGTTGAAGGTGGCGGCTGCTCGGGCTTCCAATATAAGTTCGATCTTGTCGGTCACAAAGCCGACGACGATCTTGTGATCCAGCACAACGGCGCAACCGTGGTGATTGATCCGGTTTCCCAGCAATATATGGAGGGCGCCGAGATCGACTTCGTCGACGACCTGATCGGCGCGTCGTTCAAGATCAACAATCCGGTGGCGACGGCCTCTTGCGGCTGCGGCACCAGCTTTTCGATCTGACCCTTCTCATTTAGCGCTATTTTCCTGGATGGCCGGGGCAAGCCTCGCCATGGTGTATTGAAATTCTATGGACGTAGCGCGAGCATGATCATCGCAACGTGGAACATCAACGGCGTCAAGGCGCGGCTCGAAGCGGCGCTGACCTATTTGCGCAACCACGCGCCCGACGTCGTCTGCCTGCAGGAGATCAAGTCCGTCGATGACGGCTTCCCAGCGCAAGCCTTTCAGGACATCGGCTACAACGTTGCGACGAACGGACAAAAGGGTTTTAACGGCGTCGCGATCCTGTCGAAGACCCCGCTTGAAGATGTGGTGCGCGGACTGCCGGGAGATGATAGCGACCAGCATTCGCGCTGGATCGAGGCATCGGTGGCGCTCGGGCCGAAAATGGTCCGCGTGGTGTCGCTCTACCTTCCGAACGGCAATCCCATCGGGACAGAGAAGTTTGCCTACAAGCTCGCCTGGATGAAACGCATGCAGGCACGCGCCAAAGCGCTGCTTGCCGAGGAAATGCCACTGATCCTTGCGGGTGATTTCAACGTCATTCCGGAGCCCGAAGACGCCAAGCGGCCGCAAGCGTGGGCGAACGACGCACTATTCCAGCCCGAGAGCCGGGCGGCATGGCGGGCGCTCGTCAATCTTGGTTTTACGGACGCGACGCGCGCGTGCCATCCGGGGCCGGGCATCTACACATTCTGGGATTATCAAGCGGGCGCATTCCAGAAGGACGACGGCATTCGCATCGATCACATGCTGCTTTCGAGCCAGGCCGCCGACCTGTTGCGCTCCTCCGGCATCGACCGGGAAACGCGTGCGCAGGAAAAGCCGTCCGATCATGTGCCGGTGTGGGTAAAGCTCGCCGCTTGAGCATGGTCGATGTTTCTCGGGACAAGCCCAAGGATGACATTCGGAAAATCGCAGGGCGAGTGCGTCTCCGGCTACTAGCGCGCAGTCTCTCCATTCGGTGTCAGGCCGACGACGGGTGCCGGTACCGGAGCAGTCACGGCGGCAGCCTCCGAAGCAGGCTGGATGCTGGCCGCGCCTGCCGGAATGAGCGAGCTGCGCCGGGGCTGCGGCGCCGTCGGCGTGCTGATCATCTGCGGTTGCGGAATAGGCTTTTTCGGATCGGTCGCTAGGACGCTCATTGGGCGGACGAGTTCGCCATTCGCGCAAGTCCGCACCGGCTCGACCGTCAGATCGTCCAAACCATCGCGGCTTTCCTGCAGATCCGGGCTGCGGCCATAGCGATTGTGCCACTCGGCGACGCGGCCTGTGGCCTGCTGGCGAACGCCTTCACCGGCATTACAGAAAATGTTCTGGTAGATGTCCTCGATCCAGACGCGCTCGCTCGGCGGTGCATTGGCCACCGCAACGTCGATCAGGTTCAACGCCGCCGCCTGGTTTTTCTGGACGAACTTTCCGCGCCACATCAAGTCGGCAAGAAACGCCTGAGCACCGGGATGGCCGGCCTGCGAAAGTCGCGACAGCCAATGGCGGCCGTTCTCGATCTTGCTGGCCGGATCGTCGTAACCGGTGACCGTCATGTCCGGCCCCTCGCCGCGCAGATAAACCTTGGCGAGTTCGAATTGCGCGTCCTCGTCGTTGAAGGTCAGCGCGGCGCGCTGAAGATCGCGGTTGGCTTCCTCGACATCCGGCTGAATGCCCGCCGAGGGAATGCCATCGCGCAAATACATCGAAACCGCGGTCAGAGACTTGGCGGCGATTGGCGCCAGATCATCGTCGTCTGGGTCGACGTCTTGCAGCTCGTCTGCCAGCTCCTTGTAGAGATGAAAGGCCTTGCCATGATCCGTGTACGCGCCTTCGTTATCGGCGTAGATGCGCGCCTCGTAAAAGTGGGCGATCTGGGGCTTGGTCGCTTCCAAGGCTTCCAGCGCCGGGAGCGCCAATTCGTAATAGCCGCCGTTGAACGCCGAAATGCCTTGCTTCATCGCGTCGTCGGACGAGCGGAATACCACCGTTCCCGCCATCGCCGTGCCCAACATCAGAATGGACGCAACGCTTCCTGCAACTGCAAGCTTAAATATCCGCATAGCAGTGAACTTCCGCCTTTCCTCCCGCATGGGTTACGGCGCCGAATCTGGCCGGTCCCACTTGGTCCGCAAATTTTCTCAGTGCCCCTGACTGATACATGTTCGACGGCGCCTTCCATGCCTCGCGCCGTTTCTTCAGCTCTTCCTCTCCCACCTCAAGATCGAGCGTTCCTGCTTCGGCATCGATCACGATGACGTCGCCGTTGCGAATGAGTGCAATCGGTCCGCCGACAGCAGCTTCGGGACCGACATGGCCAATGCAAAGTCCGCGTGTTGCGCCGGAGAAGCGTCCGTCAGTGATGAGCGCAACCTTGTCGCCAGCGCCCTGGCCATAGAGCGCCGCGGTTGTCGAGAGCATCTCGCGCATGCCGGGTCCGCCCTTGGGACCTTCATAGCGGATGATGATCACGTCGCCGTCCTTGTACTTGCGGTCATCGACGGCCTGGAACGCATCTTCTTCGCAGTCAAAGCACAGCGCCGTGCCGCGAAACTTCAGCGTCTTGAGGCCGGCGACCTTCACGATTGCGCCGTCAGGCGCGAGCGAGCCTTTGAGGCCCACGACACCGCCCGTTTTCGAGATCGGATTTGAAACCGGAAAAACGACTTTTTGGTCGCGATTGAATTTCACGCTTTCGAGATTTTGCGCGAGTGTCTTCCCGGTCACGGTGAGGCAATCACCGTGCAATACACCGCCTTCGAGTAAAGCCTTCAAAATCTGCGGCACGCCGCCGATGTCGTAAACGTCTTTCGCGACGTATTTGCCACCGGGCTTCAGGTCGGCAATGTACGGCGTTTTCCGGAAAATCTCGGCGACGTCAAACAGATCGAAGTCGATGCCGACTTCGTTCGCCATGGCGGGCAAATGCAGCGCGCCGTTGGTCGAGCCGCCGGTCGCGGCTACGACAATTGCCGCATTCTCGAAAGCTTTGCGCGTGCAGATATCGCGCGGCCGGAGGCCATCGGCGACGAGGCGCATGACAGCCTTGCCGCTTTCTATGGCAAGCGCGTCGCGGCTTTCGTACGGCGCGGGCGCTCCGGCCGAACCGGGAAGCGCCAAGCCGATCGCTTCTGAAACGCAGGCCATCGTATTCGCGGTGAACTGGCCGCCGCACGAACCTGCCGATGGGCAGGCGACGCACTCAAGCTCATGAAGCTCGGCATCCGACATCTTGCCCGCGGAGTGCATGCCGACGCCTTCGAAAACATCGACAACGGTCACGTCGCGGCCCTTGAAGCGGCCCGGCAGAATCGAGCCGCCATAAATGAAAACGCTCGGCACATTGAGGCGTAGCATCGCCATCATCATGCCCGGCAGGCTCTTGTCGCAGCCTGCGACGCCGACGAGTGCGTCGTAGCAATGGCCGCGCATCGTGAGTTCGATCGAATCGGCGATGACCTCGCGCGAAACGAGGCTCGACTTCATACCCTGGTGGCCCATCGCGATGCCGTCGGTAACGGTGATGGTGCAGAATTCACGCGGCGTGCCGCCGCCTTCTGTCACCCCGGTTTTCACCGACTGGGCTTGGCGCATCAACGAGATGTTGCAGGGCGCGGCTTCGTTCCAGCACGAGGCAACGCCGACGAACGGTCGGTGGATGTCCTCTTCCTTGAGGCCCATCGCATAGTAATAGGAACGGTGCGGCGCGCGCGACGGCCCTTCCGTCACGTGGCGGCTCGGCAGTTTCGATTTGTCGAACGTCTTTGCGTCCATTCATTCCTCTTCGGACATCTGCCGATGTCCGTTTCTCATCCGGCGATCGAAACGACGCCAGGATGCCAGTCGCGGAGCCGCTGTACAGGCACAGCGAACAAAAAAAACGCTGCCGCGTCGCCGGGACTAACGTCCAGCACGTGCGCGGTCATTGTGGCTCGAAAGTGGCGTAGCCCTTTCGGGAAGTTGCTTAACGGCAACATCGGTCATCGGACCGGCACTTCATGCTTAATGTTGCGTTGCCCGGCAGCCTGACGGCCTGCGAATTTTTGGTCGGGCTCCTGCGCATTTCGCCTAGGACTGAGTCCGCACAAAGGCTCGACTTTGTCACCGGCAAGACATTTCCTTCACCGATGACCGTGCTTACATGGCGGATCACCGCATCGAGAAACAGCGCCAAGCCCTATGTCGTCATCTGGCCGTTCCGCAGTGCCCCTCCCCGCCTCAAGCTATTGCCGGTTCACGCCGGGACGTGGACAGGCACCGATGGACGGCACCGCCTATCTTGGACTGAGGGGCGTCGAGGTCGATCTCGCCGACCGAAATCCACGGCGCATTTGGCACTATGCCGGGCTGAAGGTCGACGAGCCGATCAGGCCCAACGCCATCGACGTCTTGTTGACGTCGCGCGATGAACCGAATGCATCGCTGTTCGTGCAGGGCTCGGCGTTCGCAGCGGGTTTGCGCGAGCGCGCGCCGCATCTGTCCCAACGTGCGCGGCAACTGCGGCGGAGGCGGATCTGGATAACGCTGCTTGCGCTTTTCACCGGGCTCGTAGCGGCCGGCTTCGTGCTGAGCTGGAGCCCAGCCAAATGGATCGCAAAGACCTTGCCGCTCAGCTGGCGCGAGCGGCTCGGCAATGCGGCACGCGACTCGATGACTGAAGGCTACAAGGAATGCGTCGATCCGGCGGGCGTCGCAGCGCTGAAGACGCTCAGTGAGCGCCTCTCCAAAGGCGTGCCTGCGGGAACGACGTTCGACATTCACGTTTACGACTGGCCGCTGATGAATGCGTTTGCGGTGCCGGGCGAGCAAATCGTTCTGACGAAAGGCCTGATCGACAAAGCGGGAAGCGCGGACGAAGTCGCGGGCGTTCTGGCGCACGAGATGGGACACGGCATCGAGACGGACCCAGAGGCAGCCCTCATTCGCGGTGTCGGCCTCGGCGCGGCGCTGCAGATCATGCTCGGCGGAACGGCGGGCGGCGGCCTCGCTAATGTCGGGCTGATGCTGGCTCAGCTTGGCTATTCACGCGGCGCCGAGCACAAAGCCGACATTCACGCGCTGGAGCTTCTGAAGGCGGCGGGCATCTCTCAGAGAGGGCTCGGAGATTTTTTCACGCGCGTCACGAAGAAGGAAACGGAGGGCGGCAGCCCGACGGGCGCGGTATCGTGGCTGCGCACGCATCCGCTCCCTGCAGAACGCGCGCGGCTCGTTCGGACACAGGCTGCCTATCCGGCGACGCCCGCACTCGACGCCACGCAATGGGAGGACCTGAAATCCATATGCCGGGTGACGCGCGATCCAAAAGAGGATGCTGACAAGAGCTGATTTCAGCCCGATGTTGGCCGGAATTGCTTGCGACTTTTGCGATAACCGCGCGTTGGTTGGTATTGAATTACGATGAAGCCATTTGCCGTCATTGCCGCTCTGCTCGCCTTCATCGCGGTCGCATACGTCGGCTCGCCGTTCGTGACTGCGTGGAGCATTCGCGAGGCGGTGCGCGATGGCGATTCCGATTATCTGGCGCACGCCATCGAGTGGCCAGGCGTGCGCGAAACGCTGAAGCCAGCCATTGCGCAGATCGCCTTGAGCCTTCCCGATAGCGAGAAAGACGCGTCAGAGAAGCAAGGGTACTGGACACGCTTCAAGGCTTATTGGGGCCAGGGCGTCGTCGATGGTCTTGTCGATAAGTATGTGACGCCCGAAGGGCTGCCTAAACTTTTCAAACTTCGCCAGACCTATCGCAGCTATGTCGAGAGCGATGATGACGCGAGCAAGCTGCCGATCTTTGAGCGCGTTTCGCGAGCGTGGGCGCGTGTAAAGCGCGCCGAGTTCACGAGCCTGACAAGCTTCGAGATCGACATGGAAGACAAGCACGATGCGTCGCGTCTCTATCTCGGGAAGCTGGAATTACGCCTCACCGGCTGGAAGCTGACGTCGTTGCGCGTGAAGTTCCTGACGCCAGAGAAGAGCGCGGCGCAGAAATTCACCGATCTCAATTGAGATTTGCGCGGATGGCTACCTCTGAGCCACCTGCGGCAACAGCCAGCATTCCAACTGACGCATTCGAGATCCCGGCCTTCGCCGGGATGACCGATTGAGCAAACCTAAGCCGCGTCGCTCAAGCGTTTGAGGGCAGCGGAGAAGCGCTTGATCTCGGCTTCAAGCTCGGCCTTGCGCTCTTTCGCTTCCTCGATCGCCTCTTCCTTCGCGCGTTCGATGAACTGCGGGTTGGAGAGTTTCGCGTCCATCTTCTTCAGATCGCCTTCTGCGCCCTCGATCGCTTTCGCGAGGCGGCGTTTTTCGGCATCCATGTCGATGATGCCGGCGAGCGGCAGGGCCGCCGTCGTCTCGCCGGCGACAACGAGGGCTGCACCTTTCGGCGCGGCGTCTTCGAAGTCGATTTCATCGACGCGTGCGATGCGCCGCAGCGTCTCGTCGTTGCGGCGAACGCGCTGACGCGTGACCTCATCGGCGCCGACGATGACGAGCGGAATTTTTGCGCCAGCGGGCACACTCATCTCGGTGCGGACCGAGCGGATTTCCGAGATGAGGTTGACGAGCCAGTTCACCTCGTTGACGGCATCGACTTCGACGAGACCATCGAGATTCGGCCATTGGCTGAGGCAGAGAAGCACATCGCGCTTCACGCCGTGCTCGACCATGTGCGCCCACAGCTCTTCGGTGATGAAGGGCATGAACGGGTGCAGCATCTTTAAGATCTGGTCGAGCGTCCAGGCCGTGACGGCGCGCGTCTCGGACTTCGCGTCTTCTTCATCGCCCGCGAGCACCGGCTTGATGAGTTCCAGATACCAGTCGCAGAACTGGCCCCAGACGAAATCGTAGATCGCGCCAGCTGCTTCATTGAACTTGTAGGCTTCAAGCGCGGCGGTGACGGCCTTCGACGTCAGCTCGGTTTCGCCGATGATCCATTTGTTGAACGTCTGCACAGCCGTCTTCGGATCGAAGTCGCGCTGGCGCACGCACTCGTTCATTTCGGCGAAGCGCGAGGCATTCCAGAGCTTGGTCGCGAAGTTGCGGTAGCCTTCGACGCGCGATTTCGCGAGCTTGATGTCGCGGCCTTGCGCTGCCATCGCGGCGAGCGTGAAGCGCAGCGCGTCGGCGCCGAACTCGTCGATCAGGACGAGCGGGTCCATGACGTTACCCTTCGACTTCGACATCTTCTGCCCCTTCTCGTCGCGGACGAGGGCATGGATGTAGACGTCTTTGAAGGGCACCTCCTTCATGAAGTGGAGGCCCATCATCATCATGCGGGCGACCCAGAAGAAGATGATGTCGAAGCCGGTGACGAGGACGGACGTCGGGTAATAACGGTCAAGCTCCGGCGTGTCGTCGGGCCAGCCGAGCGTCGAGAACGGCCAGAGTGCGGACGAGAACCACGTGTCGAGCACGTCTTCGTCGCGGGTGAGCGCAACGTCGCTGCCGTAGTGCTTGTTCGCAAGAGCTTGCGCTTCTTCTTCGGTCGCGGCGACGAAGAACTTACCGTCAGGCCCATACCACGCCGGGATCTGATGCCCCCACCACAGCTGGCGCGAGATGCACCAGGGTTGGATGTTGCGCATCCACTCGAAGTAGGTCTTTTCCCAGTTCTTCGGCACGAACACGGTCTTGCCGTTTTCGACGGCAGAGACGGCATTTTTTGCAAGCTCGCCCGCGTTGACGTACCACTGGTCCGTCAGCCACGGCTCGATGACGACGCCGGAACGATCGCCGTGCGGAACAGTGTGGCCGGTCGGCTCAATCTTTTCGAGCAGGCCCAGCGCGTCGATATCAGAGACGACTTTCTTGCGCGCATCGAAACGATCGAGACCGCGATAGGCTTCGGGCGCTTCGTCGTTGATCTTGCCGAAGGCGTCGAGAATGTTGATCTGCGCAAGGTCGTGACGCTTGCCGACCTCAAAGTCGTTGAAGTCGTGCGCGGGCGTGATTTTCACCGCGCCGGTGCCCTTTTCAGGGTCCGAGTATTCGTCGGCGACGATCGGAATTTCACGGCCGACCAGCGGCAGCTTTACCTTTGCGCCCGCCTTGATCAGCGCAGCGTAGCGCTCATCATCCGGATGCACCGCGACGCCGGTATCGCCCAGCATCGTCTCGGGACGCGTGGTGGCGACGACGATGTAATCCTTGTCGTAGCCCGGCACTTTCTTCGTGAGCGGATAGCGGAAGTGGTACATGTGCCCGCTCGGGTCTTTGGCGAGCACCTTTGCGAGCGCCGCCGGATCAAACGGCTCGCCGCTGTCTTTCGACCACGTGAATTTTCCGCGCGCTTCGACCTGCACGACTTCGAGATCGGAAATCGCGGTTTGGAACTTCGGGTCCCAGTTGACGAGGCGCTTATCCTTGTAGATCAGCCCTTCGTTGTAGAGCTGCACGAAGACCTTCACGACGGCCTTCGACAGGCCCTCGTCCATTGTGAAACGCTCGCGGCTCCAATCGCAGGAGGCGCCGAGACGCTTCAACTGCGTGATGATGGTGCCGCCGGATTCTTCCTTCCACGTCCAGACGCGCTTCAAGAACTCCTCGCGGCCAAGCTCGCGGCGCGACGGCTCTTTGTTGGCGGAGAGCTGGCGCTCAACGACCATTTGCGTTGCGATGCCCGCGTGATCGGTGCCCGGCTGCCAGAGCGTGTCGCGGCCGCGCATGCGCTCGAAACGGACGAGGATGTCTTGCAAGGTGTTGTTGAGGGCGTGCCCCATGTGGAGCGAGCCCGTCACGTTCGGCGGCGGGATGACGATCGAGTACGCCGCGTTCTTTCCGCCGGACGCGGCGCGCCCGGCCTTGAAGGCGTTGGCCTTCTCCCATTCGGAATTGATACGCGGCTCGATGTCGGCCGGTCGGAATGTCTTTTCAAGCATTGGAGGGAGCGTCGCTTTTCAGCTGTCAGGCCGTGATTTTCGGACCACGGTCGTAAGGCCGACCTTCGGCAGCTGTCAACCTTCGCTCCCTTCTACCCTGTCATCGCGCGTTTGCGACATGCTCAGCGGCGCACGGGGCCGACGTGGGTCGGCCGGCCGGTTTCCGTCATAAGCGCCTTCTCGACAATTTTAGGCATGTTTTCCGACAGCCACTGGCGCAGAATCGGCCGCAGAAGCTGGGCCGCGGCGTCTTCGACATCGCCGCCGGATTCAGCACCAAACGGGAAATCCGGCAGGCGCGGCGGCTGCGCCATATCGGTCATTGGAGCGCGCGGCGCGGGCTCCGGCTCCGGCGGCGGTTCGGCAGCCGGCTGCGACATCGCGCTCATGCGGTTCATGCGGGTATCGAAGAACGACGGCATATTGCGTCTCTGGCTGTCGTTTTCAGCCGCAATCTTCTCGGCTGCGACCGACGAAATCTCTTTCTCCGCCTGCTCGCGCCGGACCGGCGGCGGTTCGATCATGCGGCCGTGGATCGGCTCGAATGGAATAACCGTGCGCGATCTCTCGCGCTCTGGTGGTGCTGATGCCAAAGCTTCACTTAGCCTCCCGAGTAAGTTGGGCCGCACGGAGGTCGGTTGCGCCGAAGACTTGAAGATCGCCGGCAGCTCGAAATCCGCAGCTTCTTCCGCGAGAGCGTTTCGACCGCGCAATGCCGTCATGCGCGCCTCCCGCTTCTCGCTTTCGAACATGGGCGCGCGATCGGCAATACTCGTGCGGATCGAGGCCAGAATGTCCTCAACGTCGTGTTTCGCTCCGTTCATCTGTGTCATGACGCATCCTCTTCTGCGTACAAACTTCAAATCGCAGAACCGCGTCGGCAGCCCCGTTGTTGCCCCTCCGGTTCGTCGTAGCTGGATTGGAGATGTTCGCCGCAGCGCGCGTGCCCAACCCAGTGACGTCACGGGCAGCCGAACTTCGCACTTGTCGGTCGATGCGGCCCCCCGCTGGAGGCAACGCTAGGACGGGGTCGAGGCAACCGTGTGGCGAAAGTCACGGGCAAGAATAAAATTGTTGTAGGGCCCGTGATCTGACAAACCGCGCGTTATCGCGTCCTGGAGAGCACAGTCTCCGAGACGACGTTCTCCACTTCGGTCAATGGGCTAGTCGCGTGGGTTCTTTTGCCCAGGCAAGAGACGCTCAGACATTTCACGGCGAAGCGCGCGCTCGACGATCTTCGGCATATTTTCGGCGAGCCACGTTTTGAGCAGCGGCCTGAGAAGATCGGCGACGGCATCTTCCATCTGGCGGTCAAGCGCTGTTTCCGATGTCGTCGCGGGAAGCGTCGAATGCAGAACCGTTTCGTCGCGCTTGTCGTCAGCAGTCGGCGTCGCAGATGACGACGGCGGCTCGGGCGAGGCCGTGCGGGCAGCAATCGCGGCCCAGGGCGGCTCCGGCGCAGACTGCTGTGCCGCGGACGAACGCCGCTCGAGCGCGCTTTCGGCGGCCGGGGCGAACGTTTCCATCACGCTCGGCGGCGGTGGCGGCGCAGGCTGGAAGGCGTTTGCAAGCGGCTCCAGCTTGCGGGACGGACCCAGCGTCGCCGATACGCTTGGAACCGCGAAGGTAGGCCGTCCGCGCGGCGCAGGCGCTTCCGGCTCGGACTTCGGCGGAGGCGCTGCGATTGGCGATGCCGTCATCGCCGCTGGCGAGACGGCTTTTTCAGCCGGGCTGGCGCTTTGCGGCCCGAACGGGCCGAAATACGGAGCGCTCCCAAACGGATTGTTTGCCTCAACCGGTTTCGGTTCAGGAGATGTGACGCGCGGCGCAGGGTGCGGCGGCTCTTCGGAGGCAGGTTCCGAAGTGCGGAGCTGCTGCGGCGCCGGAGCGACGGGTTCGAATTTCGGCAGCGGCGCGGGCTCTACGGGAGCGGATGCTTGCGGTGACGGCGTGACCTTTGCGACGGGAGCTGGCTCCGCCTCCGCAGCAGGAGCCGATGTGGTCTTCGGCGTAGGCGCTGACGCTTCCTGCGTTTCGGTTTTCTGCTGCGGCGGAGCGGGCTTCGGCGCAAACGGCGATGGGCCAAGATCGAACGCGAATGGATCGCTGGTCTCTGGTTTCGACGCCGTGTCTTTCGCCGCTTCCGCCGAGGCTGTTTCTTCTGCCTCGATTTTCGGCTCGTCGGGCTTTGCGGCCGTTTCGTCTGCTTGCGCCTTCGCGCGGCCCTGGCGGAGCGCGTTAAGGTCCTCGCTCAGGAGTTCCGTCAACTGCGCTTCAATAATGCTTGCGGTATCGGTCTTGCTGACGGACTTGGCGGCTGCGGGCTCAGGCTCGACCTTGAGAATTGCAGGCGAGTCTTCCTTGACGATCGGAAGCGCCTCCTCGACGGGCACAACCTCGACCGTTTCGATCGTCACGGACCGAGCGGCCGCAATCTGAGCGTCGATCGAAAGCGTGTCGCTGCGCGAGATGGACGGCTGCGATGATGCGGACGACTGCGGCTCGGCCTTGAATTCGTTCGTCGGCGCAGATTCAGTCGACCGTTCGTCACCGCGCGCCCGGAAGGGCTCTCGCGTCGGCGCCGCGTCACGATCGCGAAGAGAGGGCGAAACTCTGTCGAAGGGCGACGGTTCATCACGCGGACGAAGCCGCGACGATGGCGAAAGGTCAGCGCGCTCCGCCGCAGCAGAACGTGGACCTCCAAACGGCGCATCCGTGTCTTTCCGCGTCTCGGGCTCCGAGGACGGCGGCGATTTCAAAAAAGCCTCCCGCGACATGAACCCGCGCTGCGGTGTCGGCGCTGGAGCCTGAGTCGGCTGAGGCGAGGCTGATTTCGGCGCTGGCGAATAGGGCGTGCCTGGTTTGGGTGCCGCCGATGGCGCTCTTAGGCCGGATGAATCCTCCGCAATGATCTTGCGGATCGAGGCGAGGATCTCCTCCATGCTCGGCTCAGAGTTGGATTCAAGTCTCGACATACCCTACCTTTTTCGCAACTGAGCCGCCCGCATGCGCGAGCGTACGCGATGACTGCACCATAAAGGCCCGGTGTTTCGCCTAGAATCATCGCGCCATCAACGATTGCCATAATGGTGGCAGGTTGCGGAAAAACCGCAACAATCTCCGCCGAAGTTATCCCCGGAGAGCGGCACTCTCAAGGCGGCGTGGGGACGCTGAAATGCAAAAAAGCATCAAGGCCGGAAAAATCCGGCCTCGATAAACCCTTGAGAACTCTATCCGGCTACTTGGCCGGTGCGACATCCACGTGTTCCCGGCGGCCGTCGCCGTGGGTGATATCGATACCCCACCACTTGCTACGAACCTGCTGGTAGTGGACTTCGGGATTGTAGACGGCCGTTGCGGCGCCGACTTCCGAGACGCTGAGGCGTCCGATTGCCGAAACCAGCGTATACGACGCGACGAGAATGTTGCGCTTCGTAGTCTCGAGGTTGACCTGGGACTGCAGCAATTCCTGCTGTGCGTTCAAGACGTCGAGAACCGTACGCTGACCGACCCGCTCTTCTTCGCGGACGCCGTTCAAAGCGGTGGTGTTGGCAACAATCGACGCCTTGTCCGATTCAGCCTGGGCCTTGAAGCCGACGAGCTGCGACCAAGCCTGAACCACCTGCGATTGGGCCGAAGCACGCTGCACCTCAATCTGCTGAAGCGCAGCAATATGGTTGTGCTTGGCTTGGCGAACCTGAGCGAAGACTTCGCCGCCCTGCGCATAAAGCGGAACAGTAACGCTGGCGACAACGGATGCGGACGTTCCTTGATCAATGCCTTCCGACCCGTCGTACTGATCGGTGTAGTTGGCTTCGAGTTGCGCCTGGGGCAGCAACTGGCCACGAACCTGATCGACTGTGTAGCGGGCGGCCTGTTCCGAATAGAGCGCCTGCACGACGATCGGATTTTCTTTCGTACCGATCGCGATAGCGTCCTGCAGCGTTCGCGGCACAAGCTTGGTGTTCGGATTGGCCTCAATCAAGTTGTAAGGCGGATGGCCAACGACCTGCTCAAAGATCGCACGGCTCGACTTCAAATTGGCGCGCGCCTGATCGAGGTCCGACTGACCGAGAGCGCGGCGAGCTTCCGACTGCGCAACGTCCGTCTTCGTCACTTCACCGACGGCGAAACGATCTCTTTGAGCTTTCAGTTCGGCGTCGAGAAACTTGAGGTTGTTTTCATTCAGCTTGACGATCGCCTGATCACGGGTGACGTCGCCGTAGGCTGTCACCGCATCGAGCAGAACTTGCTGTTCGGTGCTCCGCAACGTTTCACGGCCGGCGCGGTCATTCGCTTCGGCCGCGTTGACGGCGTTGGTGACCTGAAACCCAGTGAACAGCGGCTGCACGAGATCAATTGCATATCCACGCGGCGAGCCGACGTTCGTCCCCGTCGCTCCTGGCACCGGAGAGACCGTTCTCGTGCGCTCACGGCCGACATTCGCCGAGGCGTTGATGTCGGGCCGATAGCCGGAGTTCGCACGAGCAATGTCTTCGTCTCGCGCACGCTGCTGGGCGCGGGCCGCATCGAGCGTCGGGCTGTACTGGTACGTCGCTGAGAGCGTATCGATCAGCGTCTCGGCGCTGACGTCAGTCGAAAAAGCGGCATAGGCCGCTAAAGCGATGATTGTAGTCAACGCGCGACGTTGGACCGAAGTCACGTCGCGACG
The DNA here is from genome assembly GCF_047497105.1 of Hyphomicrobium sp. DY-1. Classification (NCBI taxonomy): domain Bacteria; kingdom Pseudomonadati; phylum Pseudomonadota; class Alphaproteobacteria; order Hyphomicrobiales; family Hyphomicrobiaceae; genus Hyphomicrobium; species Hyphomicrobium sp. DY-1. Next base: position 167,195 of record NZ_CP134870.1, read on the forward strand.
GGACAATTGATTTGATTTTGTCTTAGCCAATTGTGTGCACCTGCATTCCACTCGCTGCCCCGAACAAGCGAGCGGACCCCCGTTTGTAACCCGTCTAGCCGATTCGATCCCGACCGACTAAAGGGTTTCCCCTTCATAAACGCACTGCGTAATCTATGGCGGTATTTACGTCACGCCAGTGTTCGCCTGCGCTTTTGTTTGTAAGCGTTGCAGGAAATGCACTTCCCTGTCTTTCTTCAAAAGCTTCGGCGATCCGTTTTCCAGCGCAACTCTGCATCAGCTCGGTCAAAAGACCTCCGACTGTGCCCCCTTTGCACCAGAAATCCCCATTTAGAATACAAAAGCAGGCCGCTCGACCGAGAAGCCAGCGAGCGGCAAAGCCGACGCCTGGAACCCTTCACGCAGAGCGAAGATTCCTCCCCGCTTATGAAACTCGACGGCCTTGCCGATCCGGTCATTCGTTGCGATGGCGACTAAACGGCCGTTCTCGCGAACCTGCGGTTTCAGCGTCTCAGGCACTTGCTCGATCCCGCCTTCGACAAGGACGACATCATATGGTGCCTTGGCCGACCAGCCAGCGGCTGCCGGGCCAGATACGGCGATAGCGTTCGTGATGCCGTTCGCCGCAAACGCCGCCCGAGCGGTCTTGGCGCTTTCCTCATCAGGCAACAGTGCGACGACCTTGGCCGCGAACTGCGAGACGAGTGCCGCGCCATAACCGGCTTCACCGATGACGAGGATATTGTCGGCCTCTTCGATCTCGGCCAATTGAATGAGCTTGGCGAGAACGCGCGGCGCCAGCACCTCGCGTCCGGGCGCGATCATCAAACTTTCGTCGCTATAGGCCAAGTCTGCGAGCTTCGCGGGCAGAAAGGCTTCGCGCGGAATGACCGTCATGGCCGCCGTGATGCGCCTGTCCGTCACGTCACTCGGGCGGATTTGGCTTTCGACCATATTCTTGCGTTGCAAAGCAGTGTTCGTCACGCTTGTCTCCGCGCCCGAGTTCTTGCCTGTGTTAAGTCTTTCTATACGCAGTCCATGAGCCTAGCGCGACTGGAAAGCGGTCGCATGTGGGCGGTTTGCAACGCTTATCTACGGTACTCACTGACTAATTTGCCCCTGGGGGAGGAAACATCCGCGTGCCGGCCTCGTGGGCCTTGCTCCGGTTGCGTCTCGAACCCTGGCGAGGCAGCCTCATCCGAAACAATTTCAATCGATCTTCGTAACGGCTTGTAAGAAGCGCGGCGTCTGTGTTAGACGGCCCGTTCGATCGATTGGCGCCCGGATTTGCACGACCACATTGCGATCCGGAGAGGCGGTTGGACGAATACGAGTGGGGCCACGTGGCGGAGTGGTGACGCAGCGGATTGCAAATCCGTGAACGCCGGTTCAATTCCGGCCGTGGCCTCCAAGCGTGCTTCGACTTGTCGCCGTCCGGCGTCGTTGGATGCGCTAAAGAAAATCGAGCTAGCCTCTCGCCAGCGCAGACTCGTTCTGCTATGCGGGGCGCTTTCCGGGCACAGCCCCGGTATTCCGCGGTAGCTCAGTGGTAGAGCGTCCGACTGTTAATCGGATGGTCGTAGGTTCGAGCCCTACCCGCGGAGCCAAAAAATCACATTTTTCAACGTCTTATCTGAATCCAGGATCACGCCTCTCTGGCGCTGAGCACCGATGTCAAGCCGGAAGTATGTTCAGCCGAGTTTTGGTTGGCTGGCCTAACGGTAAAAACATCCAATCGGCTAGGTATGAGCCTCCCGCGAAGTCACATCGTGGCTCTCGTTGAGAGAGGCGGTCTTCGAATGGGGGCGGATAGAGGCGCGCCTACGGGAACGAGGTCTCGTTGTGACCTCGTCGGACTAGGTCGGATGACATCGAACGTCGCACTACCGCCAAGTTTCAGGTGGGAGGATTCAAATGAACCCGCGCGGAACGCTTCATCTGCTCATCGGCCCGGTCGGAGCCGGCAAAACCACCTACGCCTGCCAGTGCGTCGCAAGATCAGGCGGCGTATTCTTGGATCTCGATAGCTCCATGGTTCGGTTGTATGGCGCCGACACGCGTCCGACGAATGAAGTTATCGACTGGTACATTGAGCACCGGGAGCGTTGTCGTGGCCTACTTTGGGATGTTTCCCTCAGCATACTGGCCGTGGGTATCGATGTGCTCCTTGAGATCGGCTTGGTAAGCGCGAAAGAGCGCTACGCCTTTTATGATAAAGCGCGCGCACAGGATTTGCCTCTTCGCGTTCACATGTTGGATGCGCCGCGCAACGAGCGGCGGGAGCGGGTAGCGCGACGCAATCAATATCCTCAGCCCTTCACCCAGATTGTCCCGCCGGCCCTGTTTGAAGCCGCGTCCGACGCTTGGGAGCATCCCTCCGAAGCCGAGTGCGAAGCTTGGGAGTTGATCGACGTCGCCGCCGTAGACCGCTTATAGCCCTAGGCAGCAGAAACCGCGTCGTCGGCGGTTAAAGTCAGCACGGCATAACGATGCGGGGCAGCGCTACCTCCCGCGTGGCCCTGTGGAAGGTGCGGCTACGCCCACGTCGTGTCGTCGATGATGATAAACTGTCCGTCAGGGCTCTCGTCGCGGGCAAACTTGATTGCGGCTTGGCGCGAGCGAAATAGACCTGCCTTGCTGCCTTCGTCGTTGCGAATTTCCCACGACCCCGACCGATGAGCGATCATATGGAATATCTGTGCGGCCGGACTATCGTGCGTTGGACCGATGGCATGGCCCTTATTCCGCAGGTCTTCCTCGGCGACATCCGTGGGAGGGTTCACAACACTGCCTCTCGCGCGATCCGTGATCGATGTCAGTTCGATTAAACGGGCTTGGCAAAAGAGGGCGGCTGAGTCATGTCGATCTGCGCTTTCAGAATTAGACTTAAATAGCATCTGCAGCCTCCGAACGCGTCATCATCACCACTTTCATTTCGGGTGACCAATGTTCGAAAGCCATGCGGGGCACGGGGTCATCTCCTAAGGATCCCATAAGAACCCTGGCGGCAGCTTGGCGCTCGGAATAACAACGCTCAAAAAGGCCGGACGCCGTTCGTAGCAAAGTCGTCCGACCTTTCTGGCTAGCGGCCATTAAAGAAGCTTGGCCGCAATCAGCTGCCGTGTTTTGGCGGTGGGGCGCCTCGAAACGTTGTTGGGATATGGTTCACGCCCATCGACTCGAAGCGCGGATTTGATACCGATCCGTTGGTTGGATGATATGCAGTTGTGATAACGCCTGCCGCAACCATCAGCGCGACGACCGCGAACAAGTTGTACGCGATCTTGCGGGCCGCGCCCTTATCGCTGTCTTGTCGATCCCAAGTGTTACGCCCAATCAGTACTATGCCTGGATATGTCATGGCTCATCTCCTTTCGTGACGAAGAGGTAGCGATGGCCATATTTGGAATCGAGAAGGCGGAAGGGGCGACGGTATAGGAATGGCATAATGGCGTGCCGCTGCAGTCGGAACGGAACGTCGATGCATCAAACGGCCTATTCCCGCAAGCCCAGAACGGCCGTCCTCCCTCTCAGGAAGACGGCGCCGATTTTGAAGGCTCAAATTTCGCGAATGGCACCCCGGGAAGCGCTGGTCGCCATGCTGGCGTAGGCTTTCAGAGCCTTCGAAACCTTACGCGTTCGGGCTTCTGCGGGCTTCCAGCCGATCCGCTCCTGCGCGGCCCGACGCTTTGCCATTTCCTCGTCGCTGATCGCGAGATGAATGCGGCGCTCGGGGATGTCGATCTGAATCTCGTCTCCTTCCTGCACGAGCGCGATAGCGCCGCCGGCTGCCGCCTCTGGCGATACGTGGCCGATCGACAAGCCCGACGATCCGCCTGAAAAGCGCCCGTCCGTAACGAGGGCACAAGCCTTGCCGAGGCCTTTCGATTTCAGATAGCTCGTAGGATAGAGCATCTCTTGCATGCCAGGTCCGCCGCGCGGTCCCTCATAACGGATCAGCACGATATCGCCCGGCTTAACCCGGCCGCCGAGGATGTCTGACACGGCCGAATCCTGGCTTTCGAAAACGCGGGCACGTCCGGTGAACTTCAGGATGCTGTCGTCGACGCCCGCGGTTTTCACGATGCAGCCGTCTTCGGCGAGATTGCCGAACAGTACGGCCAAGCCGCCGTCTTGCGAGAAAGCATGAGCCTTGTCGCGAATGACCCCCTTCGTGCGATCGAGGTCGAGTTCGGCGTAACGCCGATCCTGGCTGAACGCGACCTGCGTCGGCACGCCTCCGGGCGATGCGCGATAAAAATCTGCGACCGTCTCACTGTTGGACTGAGCGACGTCCCAGTGCGACAGGGCCTCACCCAGGGTGGCGGCGTGGACGGTCGGAACGTCGGTGTGGAGCAGGCCCGCACGATCGAGTTCGCCGAGGATCGCCATGATGCCACCCGCGCGATGAACGTCTTCCATGTGCACGTCGGACTTCGCGGGCGCGACCTTGCACAGGCATGGCACGCGGCGCGACAGCCGATCGATGTCGCTCATCGTGAACGGCACTTCGGCTTCCTGCGCAGCGGCAAGCAAATGCAGCACCGTGTTCGTCGATCCGCCCATCGAAATGTCGAGCGTCATAGCGTTCTCGAAGGCGGCAAAGCCTGCAATGGTCCGCGGTAGTGCTGTCTCGTCATTCTGCTCGTAATAGCGGCGGGTCAGATCGACGATGAGATGGCCAGCTTCAACGAACAATCGCTTGCGACCAGCATGCGTCGCGACGATTGAGCCGTTGCCGGGCAGCGAAAGGCCGAGCGCTTCGGTCAAGCAGTTCATCGAGTTCGCGGTGAACATGCCCGAGCACGAACCGCACGTCGGACAGGCGGAACGCTCCATCGCCATGACGGCTTCGTTGGACACGCGATCGTCGGCGGCAGCGACCATCGCGTCGACAAGGTCGATCGCGGTCTCCTTGCCGTCGTGGACGACCTTTCCGGCTTCCATCGGTCCACCCGAAACGAACACGGTCGGAATGTTGAGCCGCAGGCTCGCCATCAGCATGCCGGGCGTAATCTTATCGCAATTGGAAATGCAGACCATGGCGTCAGCGCAATGGGCGTTGACCATGTATTCGACGCTGTCGGCAATCAGCTCGCGAGAGGGGAGCGAATAGAGCATGCCGTCGTGGCCCATCGCGATGCCGTCATCGACGGCGATGGTGTTGAACTCTTTCGCGACCCCGCCTGCGCGTTCGATTTCACGCGCCACGAGCTGTCCGAGATCCTTGAGATGCACATGCCCCGGAACGAACTGCGTAAACGAGTTGACGACGGCAATGATCGGCTTGCCAAAGTCCTCGTCCTTCATGCCGGTTGCGCGCCATAGACCGCGCGCTCCAGCCATGTTTCTGCCGTGGGTGGTCGTCCTGGAACGATAAGGAGGCATATCGAGGGTCTTTCTCGTAATGAGCTCGTAACAGTCGTTTGGAGATCAAGCGGACGATGGCTCGCCATCCGGCCGCTTTTCGTGGGCTGGCCAATAGCATAACTGGCGCCGAATGCCGAAGATAACAGGGTCTCGCGCCAAGCGCCAATGACGCAGCGGCGGTCGCCGCCCCCCGCGAGAACTGTTGTCGGCAGGCCCGAATGCATTGCAGCGACGCCGCATTAAGCAGAAGCGTCCGGAAGGTCAAATTACATAGCGAATTTGCCGTCTGAGCTCTGGGATTTACCGTACCCTGCTCGGAAAATCTGTCCGGCCTTTTCGGACAGCACCGACACGCCGGCGGAGCGTCGTGGGAGTCTGCACGGCGGTCGGATATCATGGCGCCGGTGGCAACGCTCTGACAGATCGGCAGATCGAAGACGTCTCCGAAATTTGCGAGAGGCGAGAGATACAATGATACATTTGCGCGGAGGCGCTCGATCGCGAAAGATCTGACGGCCGAGCAAATGCATTCTCTAGCGCAATACTATGGGATGAGCGCGGAAACGAAATAGGTCCTGGGGCGTACCGTCAATCGGCAGAGAAAAGCCCCGGCCTGACTTCAGGGGATTTCGGCCGGGACTCCTGATGGTCTGCATAGAGAGCGTCAGGGTGCGACGACTCGTCATAGTTGTCCAGCTACTCTTTTCTTCTCGCGCCGTCTCTCCACCGCTCATTGTCTTCTGCTGGAGACTGGCACAAGCGACCCAGCGTACAAGTTCGGCTGCCTTGCGCCCGCCCGAATACGGCATCTTCTGCAATGACAGAGACAATCGGCGTATGCTAGGTCCGGCTCAGCTGGGAGCCTCATGTCGATTTAAATTCCATATGCGCCTTTTCCCCTTCGGCCAGAAACGCAGACCGCTCAGATGGGCTGTTGCCGTTATCCGCGTTTACCGGGGGTCCCTGCGCAAGCTTCTCCGCGACAACACTTTTATCCTGGTCGTCGCAGCAGCGTGTGTCGGCGCGGCCAGCGGCGCCATCGCTTCGCTGATGATCCTCATCTCGGAAACCGCGCACCAATATCTCTTTGGGCTTAATGCGGGAGAGCGGCTCAGCTCGGCATTGGACCTCTCTCCCACCCAGGTGATTTTCATCGTAACGCTGGGCGGCGTCCTTGTCGGCGCAACGTACTTGCACCAGTCGCGGCTGAGGCATGTGATCGTCGACCCGATCGAAGCCAACGCGCTTTACGGCGGCCGCATGTCGTTCAGGGACAGCGCGTTCGTGGCCTTGCAGTCGCTGCTGTCGAGCGGCTTCGGCCTGTCGCTCGGTATCGAAGGCGGCTTTACGCAGGCTGCCGGAGCCGTCGGCTCGAAAGTCGGACAATTCTTGAACCGTCGTCGTCACGACGTGCGCATGCTCGTCGGCGCAGGATGCGCAGGCGGCATCGCGGGAGCCTTTGCGGCGCCGTTCGCAGGAGCCGCTTATGGCTTCGAACTCATCGTCGGCAGCTATACCGTCGCGACGCTGTCACCCGTCGTTGCGGCGGCCGTGGCGGGACATCTGGCGTCGCGACTTTTGGTCGGCCACTCCTATCACATTCCGCTCAATCCAAATGGCTTTGGCAGCGATGGTTACGCCATTCTGGCACTGTTTCTCGGCGTCGCTTGCGGACTACTGTCGGTCGGTTTGATGCGCTGCGTGACGGGTGTCGAGCGCATATTCCGACAGAGCAAAATGCGTGACGTCTTCCGGCCATGGGCAGGCGGCCTGCTGGTCGGTTTAATGGCCATTTTCGTGCCGCATCTGCTCGGCTCCGGCCACGATGCGATGGCGCTGATCCTGAATAACGAATGGCCGGTAAAGCTGTTGGCCGTCGTACTGGCTGGCAAGATTGTGGCTTCGGCGCTGTCGCTCGGCTCGGGGTTTCGTGGCGGCCTGTTCTCGACATCGCTCTTCCTCGGGGCCGTCACGGGCGCCATTGCCGGAAACGTCGGCGTGATGGCCGGCGTGGTCGCGCCGAACGATGTGGCGATCATCAGCCTTGTCGGCATGGCAAGCTTTGGCGCTGCAGTCGTCGGAGCACCGATGGCGATGGCGCTGCTCGCGATCGAAGTTACCGGCGACTTGACGGTCGTCGAACCTGTTCTGCTCGGTGTTCTGGCCGCGACACTGACCGTCAGGCAAGTGTTCGGATACTCGTTTGCGACGTGGCGTTTTCATCTGCGCGGCGAAGCGATCCTCGGCGGCGAAGACGTCGGCTGGGCACGACAGACGACGGCCCGCGATCTGATGCGGCGCGATTTGAATACAGTGCCGATCAGCATGTCGCTCGCCGACTTTTGCGCACGCTTTCCTGTCGGCTCGACGAAGTACGTAGCGGTCGCGGACCAAAAGGCGGCGTACGTTGGCCTCCTTGATGTCGCTGCCTTGCATGTCGACCAATTGAACGACAATCCGGGCAGCACGCTGGAAGACCTGAAGTCGTCGCTTGAGCATAGCAATGACTGGGTGATGGCCTCGACGCGCTTCGACATGCTCGTGCATTTATTTGAACAGCGCGAAACAGAGCGCCTGATCATCGTCGACAACGAAACGTCGAGGCACGCCTTGGGCTACATCACGGAAGCGTTCGCGCTCCGGCGCTATCGCCAGGAGCTCGAAGCCCGTCAGCGCGAGATCTTCGGCAACTAGCCGAGACCATATCGTCTATTCAGCGGCCGCGAGCGGACCGCTGTAGGGCGCGCGCTTGGCGCGTTCGGGATACGTCCCTTTCAGCCGGGCAGCGACGTAGCGCTGAATAAGCCAGACCGGTTCCTCGAGATGACTGAGGCGCCCCTGCACGACTTTTCGTGACGCTAACCCGCGCTGCACGCCGACGTTCACGAGCATGTCTTCCTTGTGAAAATCACTCAGCATTTTAGTTTCGGCGGCGAGTGTCTCAGCGTAGTCGGGCGCGACCATCGCAGCCTTCGTGACGAGCGTCATTGTCTGCAGCTTGCACTTTCCGGCCGATAGCGGCAGCAGCCGATACCACAGCACGCGGTCGTGCGTTGTCAGAAGCATGAAGCAGGGAAAGCCGACATAAAGCCCCCATTCGACCTGGTTTTCCATCGAAAGACCGGAGATGGGCGAAAAACCGGGTAGCGTTTCGCCTTTGGCCAGTGCCTCCTCCATCTCCTCGCGAATGCGTTCCTTGAAGGGAAGATGGGCGCGAATGAAATGCGGGTGCTCGGGCTCGCTCCAGGTGTTTTGGCCAGGCATCGTGCGATTGAGCGTTTCGGCGTGCGCACCGATGTGATGATAGGATTCCATCCAATTCTCGATCATCACCTTCCAGTTGAAGTCGCACTCCCAGTCGAGCGTGATGACGACCTCCATGTCTTCCGTGTTCCATGGCGCGAGCATCGTCGCGAGGTCTTTATATTGCTCGGCGACAGGCGCCGCGTTGCCGTCGAAGTTGACGAAGACGAAGCCCTTCCAGACCTCGGTACGGAAACCCGCGAGCTGCCAGTCGTCCTTTTTGAAATCCTCGACACGCTGCATGTGCGGACAGCCCTTGAGATGCCCATCGAGATCGAACGCCCAAAGATGGTAAGGGCACGTCAGACGCTTCGCGGTGCCACGGCGCGGAAAATCAAAGCCTTCCGGGATGATGTCCATAGAGCGGTGCGGGCAAACGCGCGACAGCACGTGGATCTGATCGCGTTCGTCGCGCGTCACGACCAGCGGTTCACCAAGCAGATCGACGGCGAGAAAGCTGCCTGGCTCCGTGAGCTCGGAGACATGCGCGACGCAAAGCCAGCCGGTCTCAAGAACGCGCTTGGCTTCGAAGGCGAAATAATCCTCGTCGGTATAGGCTGCCGGAGGAAACGTCACCGCACGGGCTAGCGGCTGCGCGGCCGCCTGCTCGATTTTGGCGGTGATCGTCGCGAGCTTGTCGGCAATTGTTTCCGTCGAGGAAAACCCGACGATATTTGAAGGGGACATGGAATTTCGATCCTTTCCCGGGAGGTCGAATTCGACTGTTGAAGGCGCGCGCATCATCAGCGGTCGGGCAGAGACCGGGAACCCATCGCTTTACAATCTGTGACATAAATAGAATTTATGAGTAGGCTGACTCGATCAAGAGTGGTGTCGCATTGGCTGTGCGAAAAAAGACGATGCCGTCCGGCGCCTCGCTTTTCAGGCGCTTGGACCTCAATTTACTGAAGATTTTCCGCGAAATATGCCGCTCGGAAGGCATCGGTTCAGCGGCCCGAAGGCTCAACCTGCAGCAACCAACGGTGAGCCTGGCGCTTCGCCGTCTCGAAGAGCACGTTGGTGAAAAATTATGCCTTCGAACACCGCGGGGTGTCGAGCTGACGGCGGCGGGGCACGTCCTGGCCAAGTTTTGCGACACCCTTTTCGACTCCGTCCAATCCCTGCCCAACGATATCGCCAGGACGTCCGGCGACGTACAGGGCCTGCTCACGATCCGCACCGTCTCAGGCGTTGTATCGCCGGAACTCGATGCGACGCTCGATACGATGCGGCGGCGTCACCCTGGCATCCGCCTGAAAATCGAAGTTGCACCTTGTCCGATCGTCGTCGAGGCCTTGGCCAAGGGCCGCGCGGAAGTCTGCATTTCTTTCGATGCCGCGCCGCGCGCCGAACTGCTTTACGAGCCGCTGGTGCGCGAATTTCAGCAGCTCTACTGCGCTCGCTCCAGCCCACTCTATGGGGCGACGGTCAACCGTCCGGAAGTACTTGCCACCGAACGCTTCGTTGTGACCGGCACGGATGAGCCGATGGAGGTGAAGAATTTCCGCCTGCGTTATGGACTGGGACTGAGACCGTCAGGCGAAGCGGAAAACCTGGATGAAGCCAAGCGCATGATCCGTATGGGCGTCGGACTTGGCTTTCTGCCGACCATTCTCGTCTCACGCGAGGAACGTGATCACCTCTGGCCTTTGCTGCCGTCGGTGACGCTGCCGAATTACTGCCTCTACCTGATCACGCATCCCGAGGCACAACAGACCGTGCCGACGCAGATTTTTCTACGCGAAATTCGGCGACGGCTGTCGGCTCGCGGCGGAGCAATTTAGCGCCGAGACCGGGGCAGCACATCGCCAAGCGCCATCCGGCGCCCCCTGCGATACTTCGCGGCCTGTGGATAGCCGCCTCGTCTGAGCCATGCGGTGGCGCGCACATGCCACACTCTCGCCACAAGTGCGCGTCGACGCGGGCTGAACGGACGGATTATGGTTGTACTGACATGGCGCGAATGCAGTATCGCCGGACCCGGAGCACAACGGATCACAATTTCTTCGGGACGAACGTGTTGGGTAAAAGGGGGACAATGTGAGGAAACTGCTTTCGATCATCGCGCTCAGCTGCGCGATGGCCTTGGCATTCGGCGCTTACGCACCAAGTGCGCGCGCCGGTGCGCTGACGAGCGGCGTGCTGGCGCTGAAAGGCGATCAGGCCAATCTCGTCGAAAAGGCCCGCTACCGCTGCTGGTGGCGGAACGGATATCGCCATTGCGGCTACCGGCATGGCTACTGGCGTCATCATCGCGCTTGGCGTCACCGCCACTGGCGCAACCGCTACTATCGCCGCCATCACAGCGTATACCGGCGCCACTATTACTATAATTCCTATCGCCGCCCGTACGCCTACCGCTATCGTCCGGGCTATTGCATCGGCCTGTGCTGGTGGTGACCACATCTGACGAACGAACAGCGCCGAAGGCTCTCCGGCGCTTTCATTTTTTTGACGTCGGCGGAGCAAATTGGAAACGAATCGCAGCGTCCGCCGCGCCGCGCACAGCGAAGCTTGGCCATTGCAATTGGGGAAATTCGGTGGCTGCCTGTCGCGGGCCATCGGCGCGAACGTCAAAATTCGTCAATAAAAACAGGCATAAATCGCAATTCCGCGATCATTATTACAGCCCTTGACGATGGCGGCGCGCCGCCATCCAATGTTGCAGCGCGGAAGTTGCGCGAGACGGGGAACCTCTGATGGCTTTCTTGAAGGGAATTTGCGTGTCGCGCGACGCGGGGGACGGATTGCGAATATTGATGGAGCGTACCGGACTTTTTCTCATCGCCGTAATCGGCCTCACCGCCCTCGTTTGCGGCACGGCATCAGCGGCGGACAACACCTATGGCGGCTTTGGTCCCGAAGGTCCGCGCATGCGCGAGCAGCTTTGGATCCTGCCGAGCGGTGAACCCGGACGTTCGCTGCGCGCGACCCTTTTCCGGCCCGCGGAAGATCCCAAAGCGCCGGGCAAACAGTTTCCGCTCGTCGTCATCAATCACGGCACTGATGAATCCACGCGCCTCGCCGTTTCGATGCCGGTTTATTATTGGCTGTCGCGGTGGTTCGTCGAGCGTGGGTATGCCGTCATCCTTCCGCAGCGCCGCGGACATGGCGCCACCGGCGGCCAACTGTCGGAGGCCGTCGGCACCTGCGCCAATCCCAATCACTATGAATCCGGCAACATCGCCGCCGACGACATCGTGGCGACGATCAACTACATGACGGCACAGCCCTTTATCGCCAAGCGCGGCGCCATCGTCGCCGGCATCTCCACCGGCGGATGGGCATCGCTGGCCGTCGCGGCTCGCAACCTTCCGCAAGTCCAGGCCATCGTGAATTTCGCCGGCGGACGCGGCGGGCACGCGTATGGCCAGCCGAATGCGATCTGCGGTGAAAGCGATCTTCTGTCGGCGGCGCATTTCTACGGCGAGACGGCACGCGAGCCCACGATCTGGTTCTATTCCGAAAATGACAGCTATTTCGGACCCAACCTCGCGGTGAAGCTGGCGCACGCTTGGAGCAGCGGGGGAGGCAACGTCGAGGAACACATCCTGCCGCCCTACGGCTCGGACGGACACACCATTGCGGACGATCGCCAGGGCTGGGACATCTGGGGTGCGAGCCTGGACCATTTTCTGACGACGGTTCGCGGCAGCGAGATGCAGGTTGCAGGAGAGCCCGCCGAGCAACCTGCGACGGCATTGGCAACTTCGGCCATTGCAACAACCGGCGCAACGCGATAGCGACCGCACAACAGGCCGTTCATCTAATTGGGACGGTCTGTCATTGATCCGGCGCTATCGACAAGATGCGTGCTGCGATTTAGCGTAGCTAAACATTCTTGCGTGTGAAGAGTTGTCGCCCGCCGTGCAAGCGTGGGCCTTTTGGAATGCAATGACGTTAATCCTCGTGCGGCAACAAACTCAAAGTCCGGTAATTTCAAGCTATGGCCGCTAGACCCCGAAGTGCCGTTGTATCGGCTCTGGCGGTTGCGATGAGAGACCTAGGGTTGGGGTCTTCAACCGTCCTCAAGATCGGCGTTCTCGCGCCTCTTACAGGCCCGCTGAAGGCATGGGCAGTTCCCGGATATAACGGCAGCCTCATCTGGACCGAGCGCGTGAATGCTGCCGGCGGACTGAAAGTCGGCGGCCGCCGTTACATGCTCGAACTGGTGCCTTACGACACGATGTATCAGCCCGACCGGGCGCTTCAGGGCGCCAAGAAGCTGATCGTCGAGGAAGGCGTCAAACTCATCCTGATGATCGGCGGCAACGATCTCACGACGGACGTTCGCAGGCTGATCAAGCAGCATCGCATGCTTGTCGCGACGCTGTTGCCGAGCGATCTGTCTCCCGACGCGCCAACGCTCGTTGCGCCGAGCGAAGTGCATCCGATCTATAACGTCACGGGCGTCGAGTGGCTCAAACGGACGCATCCCGGCATCAAGACAGCGGCCCTTTGCGCGCAGCGCGACCTGCTTGGCCTGCCGTCGATCGCTACCTATCGGGCGGCCTTTGAGGCGGCCGGCATTGAACTCGTTGCGGAGCACCTGTTCGAGCCGGATACGAGCGATTTCGGTCCGATCGTCGATAAGTTGATGGCGAAGAACCCGGACATTCTATGCTGGGACACGGCCTATGAGCCGTTCGTCCATGCCCTGACGATTGAAGCCTTCAAGCGCGGCTTCCGGGGCCGGCTGCTATCGTGCACGTGCGACAACTACGAGGAGTTGATCCGGCGGACGAGCAGCGATTTCATGGAAGGTTTCGTCTTTCAGTTCCCTGATTTCGACGATCCGCGCCTCAATGAAGGGCACATCAATTTCGAAGATCCCGGCGCCTTCTACGATGAATTCTGCCGGCGTTTTCCGGGCACATGGAGCGCGGTGTCGTGGGAATACGCCTCGACGCTGGAGCTTTGGAAATCTGCCGTGCAGCGCGCCCGCGCGTTCGAGCCCTTCTCAGTGCTCGCCGCCATGAAGATCGGCGGCATCGGCCAGCACGCGTTCGGCGAAGCACGGTGGTGGGGCAAGGATCTGTTCGGCATCGACAACGCGCTAGTCGGCGATTGGCCGGTCGTCGCCATCGTTGACGGCAAAGCACGCATCCAGGAGTTCGGTTCGATTGCCGACTGGTGGGCGAAGAACCGCTCGTTACTCGTCAAGCATATGCGCGCGCTTGATCTGATGTGGGACCAGCGCGAGCATTTGGCGGCGTCGGCGGAAACGCTCGAACGCCTTACCGCTCAGGATTCGTAGATCATATCTTCGTGGGCGTTCGCCACGTAAAGCTTGATGATCTCGACGGCCGTTTCGACGTTGCGCCGCGCAATAGCATCGTAAAGCGAGCGAAACATCAGCTGGATGCTCTTGATCTTGGCCGGCGTAAGCACCTGCCGCCTGGCGGCCGCCCATTGCGGATGGCGACGAACTTCATGGAGGATCGCGTACATCGCGACGATGAGCGAATTATGCGTGCCTCGCGCGATCGTCATCATGAATTCTTCTTCAAGCGCAGCAAATATTTCAGCTTCGGTGACGATGGCTTCGAGGCGCTGAAGCTGACTCTGGAGGTCGGCGATATCGCGTGTCGACATATAGATCGTCGCGAGGCGCGTCATCTCGGGCGCGAGAATGGAGCCCGCGACGTTCATGGCAAAGGGCGAGGCCGTCTCGGCAAGCTGATCGACGTTGATATGCGACGAGAAGTGTCCCCCCGCATTGCCGTTCGCATGTGGTTTTCGCTGATATGAAACGAACGTACCGCTGCCAGGGCGACGCGAAACAATGCCGTAAACCGACAAAAATTCGAGCGCTTGACGGATCGTTGCGCGGCTATCACCGAACGCTTCCGCCAAGTCTCGTTCGGCAGGGATTCGCGTTCCGAACGGAAATTCTCCCGACGCGAGCCGCCCGAAAAGACGTGTCGCAATCTCCTTGACCCGCGGCGTGACGAGCGGATGTCGCGAGACGTCATCGATCCAAGGCGGTGTTTCGAAGTCGTAGGTATCAGACATCATTCAAACTCAAGCTGCTGGTTCGGATTGGCGGCGTCGCACGTGTCGTCAGCGGAACGATCGATCGCCTCTAAAATCATGGGTGCGAGAAGTGCGGTCAGTGCCACGGCGCTTTCCAAATTTGCGCACGTCTCGGAAAGCGCGGCCGACAACGTCAGCTGACGCGTGGAAATATCGTAGAGTTTGTCGGCATAAATCGCGTAGATATCAGCGTCGCCGTTCGGCTCGATGCAAGCCGAGAGCAGTCGCGCTTCCGGCGCCGCATAGCCTAGCACGTCTCGTAAAGTCGCCCTCAACGCGGCCGCACACTCCGCGGTGCATGCGGCGTCTGGCGTTCGGCGACCGATCAGCGTGCGATTGAATTGGGTGATCGCGAGAGCCGCTTCTGCAAGACGGCGATATCGCTCCCTTTGCGCGCCCATCAAAACGTCCGGCGCCTTTGCGGCGAGCCGGAAATGAAAAGACGAACTCGCGCCGCCCATCGGCACATCGAGTGTGGCGACGCCGGCGATAACATTTCGCCACGTTAGCTCGGCCGCCTCAAAGCAATTCCCAGCCTCGTGCTCGTGCCCGAGAAGCAGGCGCGCAGCGCCAGCGTTGGATCGACAGACGGCGCGCAGGGAATCGAATTCGCTTTGCTCCACAGCCGACACGGCGTCGGCTTCGAGCCAGCAACGTGCAGCCTCTTCGGTCCGGGCGCGCGATATCCGATCGAACCCACTCACCGACGATTCCACCCACAAATTCCGAGACTTGCTGGCCGCTGCGCTTCGCATCTCGATTGCGAAAATCCTTCTCTATCTCACTCCCATGCCACAGCAATCGCTCTTTGCGGACCAAAATGCAACCGCATTTGACCAAAAATACCCAATTTGGTTTCGCAACTGCGATAACCGCGATAACATCTAAGTATTGCGATAAAATATGCTTTTTGTGCCTGCGAAATAATCAATTAGGGTTTCTTGATGGTGATTTTTTTGACTTGCGGGTAATTCACCTTCCCCTAACATGGCCGCCGTTGGGCAATTGCGGTGTTTTCTGGTTTAAATTGGTTTCCGGGCATTTCATCCGGTTGCATCAAACCAAGCCCGCGCTCGACGGCAGTCCGCCGCTCTTTCGGCTTCGATCGGCAAAGGCCCTCAAGGGCTTGAGCCGCGAGACCGGGAGGTGCTCGTTTTTCATCAACCGATAAGGCTCAATCGGGAGAGAACATGGCAACAGAAACGGGAACGCTTACTGCGGACGGGCCAAGCGCCACGTCCGGTCAACTTGTTAGGGCGATCGATTGGAGAGGTGCGTTTTGGGTCGCCAGCGGCGTCCCGGCTCTCGTCCTTTTCTCGATCGGCGGTATCGCGGGCGTTGCGGGAAAGGTCGCCTTTCTCGTGTGGTTCGCGTCGATGATCATGGGATTCATTCAATCCTTCACCTACGCAGAAATCGCCGGTCTCTTTCCCAACAAATCAGGCGGCGCCTCAGTCTACGGCGCGGCCGCCTGGGTGCGTTATTCCAAGCTCATCGCACCGCTCTCCGTCTGGTGTAACTGGTTCGCCTGGTCGCCCGTGCTATCGCTCGGGTGCTCCATTGCCGCCGCTTACATCCTCAACGCACTGGCTCCGATCCCGCCGGCAGATGCGCCGTCGAACAGACCTGCACGGTTGCGGACGGCTTCGGTCTCGAAATAGGGGTCGGTCTGATAGGTCTGCGGCAGCGGCATGTTGTTCCACGAAACCGAATCCAGATCGGCTCCGTTCGCCCGGTGGCGATCGTTGAGGATGGATTGCCGGGGCAGATGAGCGAGTGACATGAGCATTACCTCTTGGCTGTCTTTAAACTGGTTGTGGCTGACGTTTCTTTGAGGACGAAGGGTTCAATCCGGGCCGCCGCCGGGCGAGGTCGGCGCGCCGTCATCGTATTTCTCCAGCCAGTCGATTGCGGTCTGGCGATAACGGACGAGACCTTTGTAATCGATGAGCTCCGGCGGCAGCGTCTTGAGCACGCGCGGCAGACGGCGGCCCCACTTCGGAACCGTGGCGATCTGTTCGAGGCTCATGAGATAGCCGCGGATGGAGAACAGGATCGCGTTCGAGCGCGGGAGCCGGAACAGGCCCTGCAGCTCGACGCGAAGATGCAATTTTTCTCCGACGTTCTCAGGCGTGATCGTTGTCCGGTCTTTTCCCCACTTGGGATAGTTCTCAGGACTCGTATCGAGACGCGGATTGACGGTCATCGTCCAGTTGAGACGGCGCACCGGATTGCCGATTTGCAGGTTCAAAAGGAATTTCAGCGCGCGTTCGAACACGCCAGCTTCATGCGCCAGTGGCACGGGACCGTGCCATTCGAAGAAGTTCATGCCGACGTCAAAATCGAGCGACCAGTCCGCCTGCGAGGTAATGATGCCCGCATCCATCCAGAGCTGATTGTCGCGCTGGTCCTGGATCGAGAAATCGCCCTGCACCTGACGACCGATATATTCCATCGGTTCGTAAGGCAGCGAGTTGACTTCACCGAACGTGAACTTCTGGTCGATGTTGAGCGGCTTGTTGATCCAGTGCCAGTGCGCGCCGTCCCGGCGCAACGTGAAAAGATCGGGATAGTCGCGTGCAAGCGAGACCATGACCAGTTCGAGCATGTCCCACTGCGCCGTCATCATGTGCGGCAGGGCCTGGCAGCGGCCTGGATCTTCCTGCAGCACCATCGCCCGATCGCGCATTTCCGAGACGTAGTGCTCGTCGATGTCGAAGGCGTTCTCGTAGACCGAACCCTTAGGGCCTGGCGTGTGCGGCTCGATGTTCACCGAATAGCGGTACTTGTCTTCGATGAACGGAAACGGAAATCGACGGATCGTCGACGGGCTGTTCTTATAGGTGAAATCGTCCCGGAACGTCTCGTCTTTGAAAGTCAGCGCCATGCCGGTGCCTCCCCGAATGCGAATTGAAAGATGCCGTCAGAGGTCGAGTGTGATCGACCCGGTTTGAATGCGAGACATGCAGATCATGATCTTCTTGCCGCTGACCCGTTCGGGCTCGGTCAGGAAGTGGTCGTTGTGCTCGATGTAGCCGTCGCATGCGACCACGCCCGTTTCGCACTGGCCGCAGGCGCCGCCGCGGCAGAGGAATGGTGCGTCGACGCCGTGTTCTTCGAGCGCTTCGAGAATGCTCTGATGGCCTTTGACCATGATCTCGCGGCCGGATTTCGCGAGCTTGACGATGAACGGCTTGCCCGGCGGCGGGGCAGAGAACTGTTCCGAATGAACGTTTTCTGCAGGCCAGCCGAGCAGCTCCGCCGTCTGCAGCGCCCAGTCGATCATCGGCTTGGGGCCGCATGCGTACATGTGCGTGCCGAGCCGCTGATTGCCGAGGATGCTTTCGAGCGGGATCATCTGTCCTTGGTCCTGGCGATAGACGTTCACCCGTGCGCCGTACCGCGACTGCAGATATTTACAGTAGGCTCCTTCTTCGAGCGAACGCACGCCGTAGTGCAGCTCGAAATTCGATTTCAGGCTGTCGAGGTCGTTCATCATCGACATGAACGGGGTGATGCCGATGCCGCCTGCAATAAGAACGTGCTTCTTCGCGAGCTTCACGGGCGCAAACAGATTGAGCGGCTCGCTGATCTCAAGCTCGGTGCCGACCGAGACGTTCTCGTGCATGAACTTCGAGCCGCCGCGCGAGTCAGCACCGCAATTCAGGACGCTGATCTGGTAGCTCGATGTGTCGAACGGCGATCCCATCAGCGAGTAGGGGTTGCGCATCATGCGGTCGCCCGAATGCATGACGACGGAAATGTGCGAGCCGCCGGAGAATTCCGAAAGCGGCGCGTTGTCGATATCGACTAGGCGAAAGCGCTTGATGCGGGCGGCGACTTGCTCAACCTCGGCAACGCGGACGCGGCGAAGAGGGGAACCGCTCATTGATAAAGTGCCTCCGTCGGTGGAACATCGCCTGGAATTTCAGCGTCGATGCAGACGCCTTGGAATGCCGCGAGGCGGCGGGAATAGTGGTCGCGAACGAGAAGCGTCAGGCCGCAGTGTGTGCAGGTCACGGGATTGGTCGTGACGTTCTCGATGAAGCCTTTGCAATGCACGCATTGCACGCGGCGCATCAGCGAGCCGCGGTGTTCTGTCCGGATCGAGAGATGGTCGATTGAATAGTCGGCCGCGGTCTGTACGACCGAGCCGATCAGCGGCTCTGTTCCGGCGGCGTACAGCCGGAGACCCATCGGCGCCTCCTCGAGCAGCTCGCGAAGTCGCGTGATCGCTGGCGCAAGTGAAGGAAGAAATTCGGTTGTCGCCGGCGAGAGCTCGGACTTCGCTGTTTGCATGTCAGCGTCGCTCAGCGTGTCGGCAAGAAGCACCGTGGTGCGCTTTGCAAAGGCGGTGTCGGCGCGCGAAAACAATTCTGTGACGGCGGCCGCGCCGCCCTTGTCACATACGATGATGTTGCTGCGGGCGTTGAGGTCCGGGCTGAGGCCCGGATAGATCGGACGGCTTTTATTCGTGCTGATCGTCATCAAGTGCTCCTTAATTCCGGTGAGCTTCCTGCCGGAAACTTCCGGAAGCGATTTGACCAGACCGGAGCGGCGATGTGAACCGCTCCGGTCCGCTCTTTCTTTAGGCGGGCAACTGGAAGAACCAGTTGGAAGCCAGGACCACAAGGAAACCGGCTACGAGCACGATGTAGGGCAGCGCGCCGGCTTTCTTTTTCTTGAAGTCAGCTTCGTGCAGTCCGAGGTCTTCCAGCATGTGTGCCGGGAAAACGCCTTTGTCCTGCACGTAGTGGCGGAAGCAGAAGACCGGGATGATCAACGCCGCCGTGAACAGGCCGGCCCACAGAGCCGACGGATTCCACACCTTCGCGCCCGCTCCCATGAACACGGCGTTCACGAAAGCAAACACTGCGCCGATGGCAAGCACCCACGTCGGCGCCCGCCACGGACGCGGAACGTCGGCGTTATCGATGCGATGCAGCCAGCCCGAGTTGAGGTTGAGGAAGTTGAAGATGATGTAACCGCAGTTCGAGACGGCGAGGATGAAGAAGAAGCTCGTGGCATCCGCGCAGGCAATCGCCAGGACTGCGAGGTTGATCACGAGATCGGTCCACATCGCGCGCGTCGGTGCACCGTGCTCGTTGACGTGGCTGAGGTAACGCGGCAGCCAGCCGTCACGCGAGCCCTGATAGAGCGTGCGCGAGGAACCCGCCATCGCCGTCATTAGGCAGAGCATCAGGGCGAGGATCATGAGCATGACGAGCAGGTTCGTGACGAACGCGCTGCCATGACCCACCATGTTGGCCATCGCCGCCGCGACGCCCGAACCATCGACGATGGATGGCTCAAGCATACCCGACAGGCCGAGGACGCCCTGGAACGTGAAGGGCACCAGCGTGAAGAGCACAAGGCAAAGGAGACCCGAATAGAAGATCGCCTTGAACGTGTCGGTGCCGGGATTGCGGAACTCGCTCGTGTAGCAGACCGCCGTCTCGAAGCCGTAGGTTGACCACGCCGCGATGAACATCGCGCCGAGGATCAGCGTCCATCCGCCGATATCCCAAGAGCCCATGTCCGGCGCATACGCCGCTTTCAAGGGTTCAAGGGGTGTGAAGTTCGACCAGTCGATCTGGCCCGTTATGATTGGCACGACGCCGACGATCAGCATCGGGATGATGACCGCGAGGCCGATGTACTTCTGCACGCTCGCAGTGCCGAGAATACCCCGGTGCTGAATAGCGAAGGTAATCAGCATCAGGATTGCGCCGATGAAGAACGCGGCGTTGAACGAGAACGACAC
The DNA here is from genome assembly GCF_047497105.1 of Hyphomicrobium sp. DY-1. Taxonomy (NCBI): domain Bacteria; kingdom Pseudomonadati; phylum Pseudomonadota; class Alphaproteobacteria; order Hyphomicrobiales; family Hyphomicrobiaceae; genus Hyphomicrobium; species Hyphomicrobium sp. DY-1. The sequence continues at coordinate 187,668 of NZ_CP134870.1, forward strand.
CGGGCCGAGGGTGCCGTGGAACGCCGACCAGTTGCGAATTGCAGGCGTCAGCGCCGCGATGGCATCCGTCGAGAGCAAAGCGCTAATTGCGTCGGCCGCGGTCTTACCGTGGTTGGCAGCAAGCCATTCGGCGATACGCGGAGAATCGGCCGGGATCGAACCTGCGTGTGCACTGATCCAGGCCGCCACTTTTGTCGGAAGGACACCAACACATGGCAGAGCGTATTGCGATTATCGGCGCCGGCCCGAGCGGGATGGCAGTTTTGCGCGCATTCGAAAGCGCCCGGAAGAAGGGCGCGGACATTCCGGAGATGGTCTGCTACGAGCGGCAGAAAGACTGCGGCGGCATCTGGAACTACACGTGGCGCACCGGAACCGACGAGTTCGGCGAGCCGGTTCACGCTTCGATGTATCGCTATCTGTGGTCGAACGGCCCGAAGGAAGCGCTCGAATTTGCCGACTATTCGTTCGAAGAGCACTTCGGTCGGCCGATCCCGTCGTTCCCGCCGCGGGCCGTGCTGCATGACTACATCAAGGGCCGCATCGAACGCAGCGGCATCATGCACTACATCAAGATGAGTCACACGGTTCGCTGGGTGAGCTACGACGAGACGACGCAGAAGTTCACAGTGTCGGTCAAGGATCTCGTGAACGACACGATCTTCTCGTCGGAATTCGACTATGTTTTCTGCGGCAGTGGCCACTTCTCGACGCCGAATATTCCGGAATTCCCCGGCCTCACCAAGTTCCTCGGCCGCACGCTGCACTCGCACGACTTCCGCTCGGCAGACGAGTTCGCCGGCAAGGACGTTCTGTGCGTCGGCGCCAGCTATTCGTCGGAAGACATCGGCATTCAGTGCTACAAGTACGGTGCAAAGTCCGTCACGTTCTCCTTCCGCACGCGGGCCATGGGCTTCAAATGGCCGGCGCGCATGGATGAGCGGCCGCTCCTTGAAAAGGTCGAAGGCAAGACCGCTTTCTTCCAGGACGGGACCACGAAAGAGGTCGACGCCATCGTGCTGTGCACGGGCTATCTGCATCATCACCCGTTCATGGAAGACTCGCTGCGCCTCAAGTCGCGTAACCGACTCTATCCGCCGAACCTCTACAAGGGCATCTTCTGGATCGACAATCCGAAGCTGATGTACATCGGCATGCAGGATCAGTTCTACACGTTCAACATGTTCGATGCTCAGGCGTGGTATGCGCGTGACGTCGTGCTTGGCCGCATCAAGCTGCCGTCGAAGTCGGATATGATGGCAGACATCCACAAGTGGACGGAGATGGAAGAAGCCATTCCGGATGCGGAAGGCGCGATCGATTTCCAGACCGAGTACATGCGCGACCTTCTTGCTCCGACCGACTATCCGCGCCTCGACGTCGACGCCGTCGCGAAGATGTTCAAGGAGTGGGAGCATCACAAGATGGAAGACATCCTGACCTACCGTGACCGCTCGCACAAATCGGTTCTGACGGGCACGCAGGCACCGGTTCATCATACGCCATGGATGCGTGCACTCGATGACTCGATGGAAGCGTTCCTCAACCAGCCAGGCACGAAGGTGGCTGCTGAGTAAGCCCTACGACACGCCAACGACCGATCGTGGACTGGCCGCAACGGAGCGGTCAGTCCACCGATCGTTTTCAGCGAGATGAGGACACCATGAGCGACAATGTTCTGACGTCCCCCGCACGACCCAAGCTTTTTGTTCCGGGCCAATCCTCACTGCTGCCCGGTGTCGAGCGTTATGTCTTGAAAGGCGGTGGCACGGCCGTCTACGAACTCGACAAGGGCGACCGCGTGGAAATCAGTCCGCTCGAAGGCGGACAGACCGTTGAGATCGCGGCTTTCGCACCGGGCGGAAAAAGTGACCTCGGCGCAATCGGCCTCAAAGGCGAAGGGACGCCGACCGGCATCCAAAAGGCACTTGAAGCCGACAGCGAGGATGCACAACGCGTGCGCTTTGGGCTTTTCCGGCGCGGCCTCGATCTGGGACGGGTCAAAGCTGCACGCGTGCTTGGCCCCGAATCCCTTCCCGGCGACGTCGTTTCTCTTCAGGCTGAAAAACCGGTTCTCGTCGTTATCGGCGCACCGGCGGAGCCGATGATCGTCTGGGATCAGACGCCTGCGACCGACGTTCTTGTTTTCATTCAGCGCGCCAATCCGAAACTTCTGAACGAAGCAAGACTACCCGATCCGATTGCCGAGCCGCGCCTCGACATTCGAATCAACATCGCAAGTGCGGAAAGCTTCGAGGTTCACGAAGGCGAATATGTTCAGATCATCGACGTGCAAGGCCGTCAGTGCTCGGACTTCCTGGCATTCAACCGCAAGGAGCTCGACAAGGGCAATGTGCTCGGCCTCGACTCGACGACGACGCGGACGATGACGGGCATGGCTTATCCGAAGCCCGGACTGTTCTCGAAGTTCTTCGATCGCGACCGCAACCCTCTCGTCGAAGTCGTGCAGGACACGGTCGGACGGCATGATACATTCAACCTTGCATGCACCACGCGCTATTATGAAGACATGGGCTACTTCGGCCACCCGAACTGCTCGGACAACTTCAACGAGGCGCTGAAGGACTATCCGATCGGCAGCTATAAAGGCTGGCCGGCGATCAACTTCTTTTTCAACACCAACGTCGACTGCCATAACAACATATGGTCCGACGAACCGTGGTCGCGTCCAGGCGACTACGTGATGATGCGCGCGCTGACCGATCTCGTCTGCGGCACATCCTCTTGCCCGGCCGACATCGACGCTTCGAACGGCTGGAACCTCACCGAAATCCAAGTTCGGGTCTACCCGAAGGACACCCCGTTCAAGCGCTCGATCGGATACAGAATGGCACCGGATGCTCCAATGCAGCTGACAAGAGAATCGGGATTTCACCCGCGCACGTCAGCCCTCACCCGCAACTTCGGCGACTATCGCGGCTTCTGGGTACCGCACTGCTATGCGAATGCCGGGGCCATTGAAGAATATTGGGCATGCCGCGAGCGGGCAGTCATCATGGACTTGTCGCCGCTGCGCAAGATGGAAGTGCTCGGGCCGGATGCTGAGCAGTTCCTCAACGGCATTATCACGCGCGACGTGCGCAAGCTTGCGGTCGGCCAGATCTACTACACGCCGATGTGCTACGAGCACGGCGGTATGGTGGACGACGGCACGCTGTTCCGCTTGGGCGAAAACAACTTCCGCTGGATCGGCGGTGACGACGCAAGTCTCATCTGGCTAAAAGAGCAACTCGCCAAGACGAACTATAAGGTGAACCTCAAGACGGCAACGAACGAACTCAATAACGTCGCCGTCCAAGGCCCGAAGTCGCGCGAAATCCTGGCATCCATCGTCGAGACAGCTCCCAGCCGTCCGACGATGCAGGAGCTTGGCGTTTTCCGCTTCACGATCGGACGCATCGGAGGCGTTGCGGGCATTCCGGTACTCGTGTCGCGCACCGGCTATACCGGCGAGCTCGGCTACGAGGTTTTCTGCCATCCCAAAGATGCGCCTGCCGTTTGGGATGCGATCATGGCGGCGGGTGCGCCGTTCAAGATCCAGCCGTTCGGTTTCGACGCGCTCGATATGGTCCGCATCGAAGCCGGCCTCGTGTTTGGCGGACATGACTTCGACTCGACGACTGATCCGCTCGAAGCCGGCATCAGCTTTACGGTGCCAACGAAGAAGGAAGACGACTACATCGGAAAGGCCGCGATCGAAAATCGCCGTGCTCACCCGTTGCGCAAACTGGTCGGTCTCGAAATCGAGGGCAACGAGAAGCCGTCGCACGGCGATCCGGTGTACATCGGCCGGGCACAGATTGGCATCGTGACAAGCGCGATGCGCTCGCCGCTATTGAAGAAGACGTTGGCGTTCGCACGTATCGAAGCCATTCACGCCGCCAACGACACGGCCGTTGAAATTGGCCGTCTCGATGGCTTGCAGAAGCGCTTCAAGGCGAAAGTCGTGCCGTTCCCGTTCTACGATCCAAAGAAAGAACGCGTCCGGATGTGAAGCTCCACGCATAGCACGCATGCAAAACGCGGTTGGGAGCACTCCCGGCCGCGTTTTTTTAGGCCGTCCGTGTTGCGTCTCCTGTCTTCGAGGGCTAAACGCGCCGTAGCTCTGAGGGAGAAGACATCGATGTTCAAAGCCATTCTCATTGAAAAAAGCAGCGAGCGCTCAGGGCCCCGCCTCGCAGATGTCGACAAAACGGCGCTGCCAGACGGCGACGTAACTGTCCGCATCAGCCATTCGACGCTGAACTACAAGGACGGCCTTGCGATTACCGGCAAAATGCCGATCGTTCGCAGCTTCCCGATGGTGCCTGGTATTGATTTCGCAGGAATCGTCGAGGATAGCGCCAACCCACGCTTCAAAAAGGGGGAGGCGGTTCTTCTCAACGGCTTCGGCGTCGGCGAGAACCACTGGGGCGGCCTCGCCGAATATGCGCGCGTCAGAAGCGATTGGCTAATCCCGCTTCCGCCGGGCATGACCGCCGCGCGCGCGATGGCGCTCGGCACTGCCGGATATACGGCGATGTTGTGCGTCATGGCGCTCGAGCGCCAAGGCGTGACGCCGGCGAAGGGCGAAGTGATCGTGACGGGGGCCGCTGGCGGCGTCGGCGGCGTTGCGGTGCTTCTCCTTTCGCGCCTTGGATACGAGGTCGCAGCCTCCACAGGGCGCATCGGAGAATCCGACTACCTCAGAGGCCTCGGTGCAAAAACGATCATCGACCGCAACGAACTGTCCTCACCCGGCCGCCCGCTGCAGAAGGCGCGATGGGCAGGCGCTGTCGACAGCGTCGGAAGTCACACGCTCGCAAACGTCTGTGCGCAAACAAAGGACGAGGGTGTCGTGACCGCCTGCGGCCTCGCGCAGGGCATGGATTTTCCCGCTACCGTCGCGCCGTTCATCCTGCGTGGGGTGACGCTTGTCGGCATCAACTCGGTCTACCGTTCGATCGCTGACCGCATCGAAGCCTGGAACCGTCTCACCGACGAGATCGACTTTGCCAAGCTCGATGCCATGACCAAGACGATCCCTCTTTCCGACGCGATCGATGCTGCTCGCGATCTCATCGACGGCAAGATCCGCGGCCGCATCGTCATCGACGTTTCCCGCTAGCTCCCTCCCTCCGCTTCGCAAGGATACTGCAATGCCCCTTCTTCGCTTCGACCTCATCAAAGGACGCACGGACGCAGAACTCACAGCGCTGCTCGATGCTGCACATGACGCGATGCTCGAAGCCTTCAAGGTTCCGGTGCGCGACCGCTATCAGATCGTGCACGAGCACGAGCCAAGCCGCGTCCGCATTGAGGATACGGGCCTCGACATTCCGCGCACAGACAAGGTTGTTCTCGTTTCTGTGACCACGCGGCCCCGTACGACCGAAGAAAAGACGACGTTCTACCGCCTGCTGACTGACGCGTTGTCGAAGCGTTGCAGTATCGCGTCGAGTGACGTTATGGTGAACTTCGTCACCAATACCGACGCCGACTGGTCGTTCGGCAATGGCGAGGCGCAGTTCCTAACAGGCAAGCTTGGCGGCAAGCCGGAGTAAGGAATTTACGATGCATCTCGTGCATGATCCCAACGCGCCGATATCTCCTGCGATCACGTTCGATCAGTTTCTGACGGTCGATATTCGCGTCGGCACTGTGGTCGCAGCCGAGCCTTATCCGGAAGCAAAAAAACCGGCATTGAAACTGAAGATCGACTTCGGCGCCGGTATCGGCATTAAGCAATCGAGTGCGCAGATCACGCGGCATTACGATTGCGAGACGCTGATCGGGCGACAGGTGGCGGCGGTCGTGAATTTTCCGCCGCGCCAGATCGGCAAGTTCATGTCGGAAGTGCTGACGCTCGGCTTTCCCGACACAAACGGCGAAGTCGTGCTGTTCGCGCCCGACATCAAAGTGCCGAACGGGGCGCGGCTTTTCTAGACATGTCGTCCTCGAATGCCTGAGCATCGACAGCGCATTCGAGCATCCAACATAAAATTCATCGGAGCCGCCTCATGTTTCGCGGCTCCGGCGAGGCTCACGCTGGATCCTCGGCCTTCGAAGCGCCATTCGTTGCTCCCGGCCGAGGATGACGCAATCTATTTCTTCACATGCCCAATTGCCCAGACATAGGCGGCGACGGCGTCCACCTGTGCATCCGTCAAGTCCACACCGCCTTTCGGTGGCATGGCACCGGCGTGCTCTCTCGGCGTTTCGACGCCGTCTAGGATCGTCTTCTTGAGACCTGCAAGGCTACCGTCGCTCCAGAGCCATTTGCCGGCCGTCAAATCTGCACCGACCGGGCTGCCAACACCGCCTGCACCGTGGCAGCCTGCACACGTTGCGCCGGCTTCCTCGCCGTCGAAGATCTTCTTGCCGAGCGCGACTTGATCGGCAGTCGCACCAGGCGGAACGGGGAGCGATGCCGCATCGCCTGCATCCGGATGAATGCCTTCCGGCGGCAGGACGTTCTTGTCGCCCGATGCTTGAGCCTGCACTTCGGGTGCTGCCTCAAGCTCTTTCGCGTTCGGATCGCCGACGTACGTGATGCGCCAGATGCGACCGGCGACGTCATCCGAAACGTACAGCGCACCATCGGGTGCAACCGCGAGACCCGATGGACGGTGCGGAGCACTACCCGGATTTTTCTGCGTGCCCGCGAAGCCGTCGGCGAAGACGATGAAGTTGCCCGTCGTCTTGCCGTCAGCGAACGGCTGGAAGACAACGTTGTAGCCACCCTGCGGACCTGGCGCGCGATTCCACGAGCCATGAAACGCAATGAACATGCCACCGTGATAAGGCTCGGGGAATGCCGATGTCTTGTAGATCTTCATGTCGTTCGGCGCCCAGTGAGCTGGGAAGATTGCAACGGGACCGAGCTTGTCGGCACAAACGCCGACTGTCTTGCCGCCATCACCGCCGTATTCCGGCGCAAGAACAAGCTTCTTTTGGAAGCCGTCGTAATAGCAGTGCGGCCAGCCGTAGTCGCCGCCTGCTTTCAGTTCCAACACTTCTTCAGCAGGCAGATCGAAACCCTGCTGCGCGGTATAAAGCTCGGGCCAATCTTCATGTAGCTGATCGCGGCCGTGCTGGGTGACGTAGAGCCTGCCCGCGGCATCGAAGTCGAAGCCTTCGCCATTGCGGATACCCGTCGCATAGCGCTCGGCAGGCGAAAATTTCTGATCGAGCTTGTTGGCGTCATACTTCCAGATGCCGGCGCGCGTTTCCTGCTCGATACATGGCTCGTGGCCTTTCGAGTGCGGCATGCGATTTTTGATTTCGCAGGTGTTCGTCGCCGAACCCATCTCTACGAAGAGGTTGCCATTTGCGTCGATGATGAATCCATGCATCGGATGATCGCCGGTGATAGGCATGCCCGACAGCACCGTTTCGCCCTTTCCTTCCGGCGCGATCTCGCCGTCCTTCAGCGGATAGCGAATGATGCGATCGTTGATCTCGGCGTAAACGTAATTCTTATAGAGATAGATACCGGTGCCGCCGTGGCCGCCTTCGGCCTGCGTTTCGCCGAAGCGCTTGATGACATCGGCTTTGCCCGTGCCTTTGCTATCCTTCAGGGCGACTAGAAAACCGCCCGGAGGCAAATCGTTGTTCTGATAGTAGCGCCCGCTCCACGTGTTGACATAGAGCGTGCCGTCCGGTGCCACGGCCATCTGACGGGCATGGCCGACTTTGTCGGCGAATATCGAAGCGCAGAAACCTTTCGGCAAACTGAGGCCGCCATTGTCTCCCGGACATTCGGCGGCGCGCGACGATGTCGCCCCGGCCAATGGCATGGCGAGCGCGAGTACAAACGCCATCGGTGCTGCAGACACCCATGTGCGTACTGTTGCAGCAGGTTGCATGTTCATTCTCCTGGAAGTCTCGACTGGAAGCCGACGCCCATAAAGCCTCGGCTGTATTTATTTGCCGAGAGGAACCGGCACGGCCTGGAAAGGTAGTTTCGGCGGTCCGTTCTCTTTGGCGCCGAAGAGACGAGTGAGTTGGCCCTCGCCGACCCAGACCGTATCGCCCACCTTTGCAACCGATGTCGGTCCGCCGAGGCCATCCTTCAAGGTTTCGATATCGACTTTATCGCCGTTGACCGTTACGCGATCGACAGTGCCGCCACCTTCGGCCATCAGGAACGTGTTGCCGTCGAGAGGACGGAGCGCGTCAGGGTTCTGAATGGGCCTGGATGTTTCAAGCTTTGTGACGCTTCCCGCTGCGCCATCCTTCAACGTGACACGAAAGAATTCGTTGCCGCCATAGGTGTTGACGTAAAGATTGCCATCGCTACCGAACGCGATGCCGTCAAGCCCCGCTCCATTTTTCGGTGCGAGCAGATCGTTTTCAAGCCAGACATCAAGTTCCTTGGCCCCCGGCTTCAGGCGCAGGATTTGCGGCGCAGCCGTGTTCGTTACGTACATCGTGCCGTCAGATGCAATCGCCATGTCGTTGCAGACATGGGCCTTGCCGGGGAATGCGGCGCTGAATTTCCCCTCTCCCGTCTTCAGATCGAAACCCTTCAGGTAAGCGCCGGGAACCGTGCTGGGGCCCGGGACGCCCATCGTCGATACGTCGTTTGAACAGACCCAGAGCGTGCTGTTTTTTTCGTCAACCAGAACGCCGAACGTGCTGCGCGTGTCGAATGCGCCGGGCTTGATCCACATCTCTGCTTTGGATTCGCCGGGCTTGACACGCGCGACACCACCGGACGCGATGCTGCTGATATAGATCGTGCCGTCAGACGATGCCGACATACTTTCCGGATAAGCCTGATCGCCGGGTATCGCGATCGGCTTCATGTCCCCTGCCATCGCCGAAGCAGCAACTGCAGATGAACAAACGATGGCGAGGGCTGCGAGATAGCCCTTTCGCTTCCGTGACCTCATGCTTCCTCCAAGGAGCCGTGGCGTTTCCATTCGGAACGCGCTTTTTATTTAAATTATAATCGACATTTATATTCGCTACAACGAGCCGATTAACAAAAAACGCAAATCTTCGCAGAACGATCCCTCAGTGGGTGAGCAATTCGACTTCCTTTTGCGCCGCCATCGCCAGCGATTCCGACATTTCGTCCGCTTTCTGTCGCGGCAACGAAAAGCGGACACCGAAGCCGTCCGAGGTCTTCAAGGTCACAATCAAGAGAGACGGATCGAGCGCCTGATCAACCACCCACGATGCCAGCGGATACGTGAAGCGGCAGCTCGCATCGCCATATTGGACTTGGATCGCAGCATCGATGAAGTTCGGCAACGACATGGCCAGCATTCCGAGCTGCGCCACCTGAAGATTGACGGCTGCGGGCGTACCGTCCGTATCAACGACATGGAGGGTGACGCTGCGACCGTCCGTTTCAACGTTGAATTCCGTCAGATCCTGCACGTCGATGCGCATGCGCCGCTTCCCATACGTCGTTCAGTTACGATTGATGGCTGTTTTCGTTATAGTTTTTCAACTATTTCGAATCCATCGCAATCTCGCGGCTCCCTGTGGACGAAAACCGCGTGTCACCTCCGGCACAGCAGTTTCGCAAACTTCGGCATAAACGAGCGGACGCTGCGCAACTGTGGTATTCAGCAAGCGCATAGCGTTTCGGATTCATTGATCCTGGAGCCGTGACATGCCGCGATCTTCGTTGATGTCGTTTGCATTCGCCTTCACCGCAGTGAGTGCCGGTTCGCTGGCGGCTTTTTCTTTGCCGGCCTTCGCTGCGTCCGGAGATCGGATCGGCGATGCGGTCGTGATCACCAACATCGTCATGGCGGATTTCGCCAAAGAAGAGCGGCGCCTCGCGCGCGGCGACGATGTCCGGCAGGACGAGATCATTGAGGTCAACACCGACGCTCAAGGCGAGTTCAAGCTCGACGACGACACTAAGCTCGCGCTCGGCCCCGGCTCTCGCCTCGTACTCGACAGGTTCGTCTACGACAGCGACAAGAAATCCGGCTCGATCATCCTGAACATGGCGAAGGGCGCCTTCCGCTTTATTACCGGCGTCGCGACGAAGCCGACCTACGTCATCAACACGCCGAATGCGTCGATCACCGTGCGCGGGACCATCTTCGACGTTTACGTGCTGCCGGACAGATCCGTGTGGGTGCTGCTGCACGAAGGCGCCATCGAAGTGACCGGAAAGAGAAACGTGTGCCGCGTGCTCGACCGGCCCGGCCAGATGATGCACATCGGGGCGGACGGTGCCGTCGCGGGGCCGTTCAACTGGTCGAAAATGCCGGATAGTAAAGCGGTTGCGTTCGACACCGCGTTCCCGTTCGTGATCAATACGCCGTCGATTGATCCCAATCCGCTGCTGTCACGCGCGCAGATCAGCGAAGCGAACTTTGCGGACGAGCCGGATCAGAAGTGCCTCAATCCGCACCTGCAGATCATCCCGACCAGGCCGATCAAGACGAAGAAGGCCGAGAAGCCCAGAAAGACGCCGCCGAAGAAGAAGGTCGCAACGCGCAAGCCGAAGAATGGTGACGGCGCGTACGGTGGCGGCTGCGATGGATGCATGACCGGAATGGGCATCGCCATCGGCGCCGGCATGGGCGGATTCGGGGGCGGACATCGCGGCGGGTCCGATGGCGGTAGGTATGGCGGCAATCGCGGCCGTTGAGCAGGAGCGTCTCGGCGCGCGCGGCTTGGCCTTTAGCAGCGCGCCGTGCCGTCCGCGAACGCCTTGCTGTAGTAGTCGGCCATGCCGCCCGTTGCGTACTGCAAACAATTGGCGATAGCGACGTGCATCCGATCTCCATCGCCGTCACTTTTTGCGGACAGAAAGTCTGCATGCGCCGTTTCCCAGCGACGAAAATCTTCCGAACGTGCAAATGCTTCGTCGCCGAGCAACGCAAAGATGATTTCGGGCCTGTCCTTGCCGCGTGGCGTGACGGCGCCGAGTTCAAGCAATGCAAATTGTGGCGCTTCGGCTGCCGTCCGCTCGCCGACGATGATGCCGGCGGCATATGTCTTCGTAGCTTCTTCGAACCGGGCAGCAACGTTCACGACATCGCCCAAAACGGAATAGTCGAAGCGCTGCGGCGAGCCGACGTTGCCGACGACGCATTCCCCCGTGTTCAGGCCGATACCTATGCGAACCGGGACGAAGGGTTGGCCGCCGGCCAGGCATTCGGATTCCAACGCTTCATTTAAGCGCGCCAGCGCATCCAGCATCGCTAACGCTGTGCGGCAGGCATTCGCAGCGTGCGCGGGATCGGGCAACGGTGCATTCCAAAAGGCCATGACGGCATCGCCCATGAATTTGTCGATGGTGCCGTTGTGCTTCAGGATTTCGTCCGTCAGCGGCGTAAAGAGCCGATTGACGAAGCGGATCAATTCCTCCGCGCGCATGCCTTCTGATATTTTCGAGAAGCCTCGCACGTCGGCGAAAAGCAGCGTCACCTCACGCGTCTCGCCACCGAGCTTCAGCTTGTCGCGATTGCGCGCCAGTTCTTCGACCAGAGGCGCTGCAACGTAGTGTCCGAATGCGGATCTAATCTCGGCGCGCTGCACCTCCGATTTGAGATAACTCGTCAGCGAGACACCGAGATAGAGCAACGCAACTGAGAGAGACGGATAGACGGGGTCGAACAGCATGCCCATGTACGCATAATCGAACCATGAGATGGCAACGATCAGCGCGATCGCACTTACGCCGACGATGGCGGCGACAAGCGCGCCGGAGCGTTCGATCAGCCATGCGACGAAGCCGCCGACAAGCAAGATGAATGCGATTTCGGAGCCGGTCGCGTAAGCCGGCCGCACCAGGTGATCACCTGATAGAATTTGCTCCAAAGCCTGGGCATGGATTTCGACTCCCGGAACGGCAACGTCGAGTGGTGTGGCGCGCAAATCGAGCAGGCCTGTCGCCGTTGCGCCGATGATGACGTGGCGGCCTTTCACGTCTGCCGGATCGAATGTGCCGTCCAAGATCTTGAGAGCCGAAATCTCGCGGCGCGGATCGCTGCGCGAGAATTTCAGCCAAAGCTCCCCGCGTCCGTCGGTCGGCATAACGGTCTGACCGACGCGAATGCTGTCGATGCCGGTCTGTTGTCCGAAGGCCAGCACACCGCTGCCTCCCGACGACTTGATGAAAATCGTCGATTGGCCGGTACCGACGCGAAACGCTTCCAGCGCCAGCGACGGGTAAAGCGCACCGGAGATCGAAACGAGCAGCGGAATGCGGCGCACGACCTGATCGCTGGACGGCAGCCAGTTGACAGCGCCGATCCCGCGGGCAGCTTTCGTCAGCTCCGGACGGTTCTCGACACCACCCGAGAAGGCGTGAACGAAAGCCGCCGGATCGTCGCCCGCGAACGATATTGCACCGGGGTAGCGGCCGATCCCCTGCTTCCGCGCGCGGCCGTTGTCACCAGCGACGCCGAGCACGACGGGCGCCGGGGCGATGGCCTTGGCCAGAATTTCATCGTTTGAGGGCAGGCCCGCCAGTTCGGACGCGATTGCCGTCGCCCGCGGATTGCTTGCGAGGGCTTCAGCAATCACGTCGGGCGACAGCCGGTCGGGCTCGGCGAGGACCATGTCGAACGTGATCGAGGCAGCTCCGGCTGCAGCGAGCTTCGTGACGATGGCGGCGAGCCGATCGCGCGGCCACGGCCATTGTCCGATGCGCGCGAGAGACGCTTCGTCGATCGCGACGATCCGAACCGGAAAAGACTTATCCAGGGCTCGGGGGGCACTACGAAGATAGGTATCGAAGACCGACAGCCGAAGCCGCGCGACCGGCTCGGGATCGGCAATGCGAATCGCGACGCAAGCGGTTAACAGGATCGCGGCGATGACCAGAGCGAGCGAAAGGCGATTCGATCCGGCAGTCATGCTCCGATCCAGGTTTTGCTCCACGGCAAAGGCCGCGGCATGGTCCTCAGCTTAACGCATTCATCCGACGTGGAACTTTGGTCTGCACGTGCGGTATTAGGACTGAAAGACACGTGCGCAAGATACGCGAACTCTCCTAAGCCAAGCGGGTGACTGAACGTTCATTTTTTGGGCTTGCTCACGCCCACATTCCGAATAGTCTTAAAACTATCACAAATCCGCATACGGCGGATTTTTCATTGTGGGATGGGGCAAATTGGAAAATAGAACATTAGCCCTTGGAAGGCGCCTCGGAATTCACTCCGGTTTCGTAACAGCGTTGTTCGCAGCTCTCCTCCTGGGAACGCCGGACGTCAGCCGGGCGGAGATTGGTTCGGACGAGCCGCGGGTCGACGCCCTGCAGCCGCCGGAAGATCCGCGCGACGTCGCGGATAAGGATTTTCCCTATGAGTTACGCAAGGTTGCCGACAAGCTCGAAAGCCCTTGGTCGATGGCCTTCCTGCCCGACGGACGCATGCTCGTCACCGAGCGGCCCGGCCGGTTGCGCGTCGTCATCGGCGATCAATTACAGTCGCAGCCGATTTCCGGCGTACCGACTGTTCTGTGCTGCAGTCATTCGGGATTGCTCGACGTTTTGGTCGATCCCGATTTCTCCGACAATCACCGTCTATTCCTGACTTATATGCACGGGACTGCGGAAGCCGGCACAATCCGTATTATGAGTGCCACACTCGATGGCAATTCGCTTATCGACAATCGGGTTATTTTCGAAAGCCGGCCGGCTGCGAAGGGCCTCGATCAGATCGGCGGCCGCCTTGCGTTCGGTCCCGACCATAAGCTCTATCTGACGATAGGCGATCGCTTCCAGATGGAGCGGGCGCAGAACCTGCTGGACGACGGCGGCAAGATCATCCGCATCAACGTCGATGGCTCGATCCCCGAGGACAATCCGTTCGTTGGACGCGCCGATGCACTACCGGAGATCTACAGCTACGGCCACCGTAACCCTCAGGGCATCATCGGCAATGTCGGCGACGGTCAGATCTGGGCGATCGAGCAAGGCCCGAAGGGCGGCGATGAGCTGAACCTCATCAAGGCCGGCGGCAATTACGGCTGGCCGCTCGTGACCTACGGCACCAACTACGACGAGACTATAATCTCGGACAAGACGTCAGCCCCCGGGCTGATCGACCCTGTTCACTACTGGGTGCCTTCGGTCGCCGCGGCAAGCCTCGTTTCCTATTACGGGAACATCATGCCGGACGACTGGCGCGGCGACTTCCTGATCGGCTCGCTCGCGGGTGAATGCCTAATCCGGCTGCACATCGACTCCGGCCGCGTCGTGAAAGAAGAGCGCTACCTGCATCACACGATGGGGCGCATCCGCGACGTCGCAATCGGGCCCGATGGCTATATCTACCTGCTGCAGGACAGCAGCGAGGCGGCCCTTTTCCGGCTCGAGCCGACCACCGATCTGCTCGCCAGGATGAAGCCGCAGTAAGACCGCGCCGCGGCACGCTGTCAGATGTCAAGAAATCGTACGGGCCGGATCAAACGATCCGGCCCGTTTCTGTTACACCCGCTCAGCCAAACGACTACGACAAGGAGTGTTGACGATGGCAGACCGGCTCAAAGGCAAGATTGCGATCATCTCAGGCGGCTCGACGGGAATGGGCGGGGCGTCGTCGCTGCTGTTCGCGGCCGAAGGCGCCACGGTCGGCGTTATCGACCGGAGGGAGGAAGAAGGACGAGCCATCGTCGATCAGATCAACAACGCCGGCGGCAAGGCGGTGTTCGCGGCTGCGGACGTCGCGGATGAAGGCCAGGTCAACGACGCCGTCGCCAAGGTGACGTCGGCCATCGGCCAGGCGAACGTGCTGTTCAATCACGCGGGCACGATCATCATCAAGCCGTTCCTCGAAATGACGCTGAAGGAATGGGAATGGCTGATGGGCATCAACGTCACGAGCATGTTCCTCATGACGAAGGCCGTCCTGCCGGGCATGATCGAGATGGGCGGCGGCTCCATCGTGTGCACGTCGTCGATTTCGGCGATCGCTGCGACGCCGCTCGAGACGGCTTACAATACGTCGAAAGCTGCCTGCCATATGTTTGCGCGGTCGATTGCGGTCGAATATCGCGACAAGGGCATTCGCTGCAACGCCGTTGCACCGGGCTTCGTCGCGACGCCACACGGACTGCGTGAAGTGGCGGAGCTGCAAAAGCTCGGCGTTGACGCATCAGAGGAAGCGCTCGCCGTGCAGCAGGGCCGTCTTTGCAAGCCGGAAGAAGTGGCCAACGCGGCTCTCTTCCTTGCCAGCGACGAAGCGAGCTTCGTCAACGGCGCGTCCATCTTCGTCGATAACTGCTTTACGGCGGTGTGAGGTTGTTCCTTGGGCGTTGGCGGTTCTGCGATGCGGGGGCGCCAACGCTGAGGACTGACGGGAAGACCGCACGGAGGAGCGATCCCCTTTTGTATCGTCTTGCCGGTGTGACCGCCTCAGATAAAAGTCGTCACACGCGATCTTAAGGCTTCAATAGGTTTTCAATCTTCGTTGGAACCGCATCAAAATTGTCGCGGCCATATATAATACTTTTTTCGTAGACAATATAGCTCGATCTCTTAACATTCGGTCTAGGCACGGCTCGCCTTGAGAGGCGACGTGTGCCTGGGGAATCATCGACGCCGGGGGGCTCGAGGGGAAATGCGCGTGTCTGTTGCCGCCGTTTTGGCGGGCGAAGTTTTGTTGTCTGCATCCACGGCAGGTGCTCAACAAGCGAACCAAATTGTTTCACCCGAGCCGGCGCCTCCGTCAGCCAGTTCGACGACCGCTCCTGCAGCGACCACGCTGCCAGAGGTCACGGTCGAAGCTAAGCCTGTAGAGAAACAACCGCAGCCGAAAAAGCATACGGCAAAGCCGACGACAAAAGCTGCGGCTGCCGCACCGAAAACCCCTGCTACAGAGCAGCTTCCCTCGGTTCCGGGAACGGCGATCATCGATAATTTGCCTCCCGCGTATGCCGGCGGTCAGGTGGCGAGCGGCGCGCAACTCGGCATTCTCGGCAACCGGGATGTCATGGACGCGCCTTTCAGCGTAACCAGCTATACTGAAGATTATCTGCGCGATCAGCAGGCCTCGACCCTTGCAGATGTGGTCGACACCGATCCCTCAGTGCGAATCAACAACCATGGACGGGGGAGCAATAATGGTGGCGGCGACGTCTTTACCATTCGCGGCTTTACCGTTCCGAACAGTGACACATCTTTCAATGGTTTGTACGGCGTCCTGCCGGTTGGAACCATCTCTCTGGCGGGCGTGGAGCGGGTCGAAATATTCAAGGGCCCAAATGCCATGCTCAACGGCATGTCACCGAGCGGCGGCGTTGGCGGTACCATTAATATTGTCCCGAAGCGTGCGGGCGATGAACCGCTCACGCGCCTGACAACCGGCTTTGAGAGTTCGGGATCGGGGAGCGCAGAATTGGATGTCGGACGGCGGTACGGCACCGGCAAAGAATTCGGGGTGCGCTTCAACGGTCTCTATCAGAATGGCGATACCGCTGTTGACGATCAGACGAACGAAGTCCAATCGGCGACGCTCGGCTTGGATTTCCGCGGCAGTGCCGTGCGACTTTCAGCAGATCTCGGATACCAGAAAGATCGCACCGACGTTCCAAGCAGTTGGGGTGGCGGCCTAAGAATTGGTGGCGGCGTCACGCATATTCCGGACGCCCCCGATGCCAGCAACCGAACGGCGCAGCTCTGGGAATATATCGACAATGAGGATCTCTACGGCGTCGTCCGTGGAGAGGTCGACGTCACGCGGGACATTACCGTCTATGCCGCCGCTGGCGGGCGAACCAACGACCAAGCCGATCTGCGCACCAGTTCCAGGCTGAACGACAATTCCGGCTCGCTTCTGACGCAGATTCTAAACTATCCGCAGTATTCCGACAGCGAGTCCTACCAGGGCGGCATCAAAGGCGTTCTGCGTTTCGGAAGCGTGCGGCACGAATGGAATATCGGCGCGACGCGACTGAGCAGCGAGGTCGGATACGGCCTGGACGTCCTGGGCGGCGGTCTCTCCGATCTCTATCACGTTGCGGAGATCCCAAAGCCGGATACATCGAACCTTTCCGACGCTCGAAAGAATGCCAGCACCGATCTCACCTCCGTCGCCTTTGCCGACACGATGGTGTTCGCCGATGACCGGGTGTGGTTGACCTTGGGCGTTCGCCGCCAATACGTCGATCAAGACAATTACGATGTCACAAGCGGTGCGCGGACATCAACCTACGACGAATCCGCGACGACGCCATCCGTGGGTCTCGTGGTGAAGCCCTGGCACAACGTCTCGCTTTATGGAAACTATATCGAGGGTCTTACCCAAGGCATGACCGCGCCTGCGGGAACCGAAAATGCCGGAGAAGTCTTCCCACCGACCAAGACGAGGCAAGCCGAGGCGGGCGTAAAGGTCGATTTCGGCAAGGTCGCCGGGACGCTCGGCGTGTTTCGGATCGAACAGCCGAACGCAATTACCATCCCCGGCTCGACGCCCGCATCGACCATTTACACGATCGATGGACAGCAACTTAACAAAGGCGTGGAATTCAACGTCTTCGGAGAACTGACGCCGAGCATCCGCTTGCTTGGCGGCGTGACGTATCTCGATCCGGAGCAGACAAAGACACAAGGCGGTCTAAACGACGGGAAAGACGCGATCGGCGTCGCGAACTGGAACGGTAACGTCGGGGTGGAATGGGATCCCTACTTCGCCAAGGGCGTAACGTTAAGTGCCAGGTCGGTCATTACCGGCACACAATATGCCGACGCGGCGAACAAGCTTGAGCTTCCCGCTTGGGCGAGGCTCGATCTCGGCGTTCGCTACAAGCTCGAAGACCGTCCAATCGAATTTCGCGCCAACGTCTACAATGTGCTCGATACCAACTATTGGGAAACGGCAGATCCGTCGACGGGATTGCGCCTTGGCGCGCCGCGGACATTCATCCTCTCGATGTCGACGGAGTTCTAGCTTCGACAAAGCCGAAGATGACAGCAATTACTTGATCTGCTCGGGGCCTTTCTGGCCTTCGATCAGGAACTGAGATTCGTCCTTGAGGTTCACGCCCGTCAGGCCGCGACGGAAGGCTTCGCGCAGGAGCCATGCGGTCTTGAAGGCGCCTTCCTCATAGGACAGTCCGCGCTGGCGCACATTCGAGATGCAGTTGCGGTCGGCGTCTTTGATACCGACGCGCGGCGAGAAGGTGATGTAGACACCGAGGCTGTCGGGCGACGATAAGCCGGGACGCTCGCCGATCAGCACGAGCACGGCTTTGCCGCCCAGGATCTCTCCGGCTTCGTCGCCGAGCGCGACGCGCGCGTCATCGGCAAGCAAGATCGGCGACAGTTTCCAGCCGGCTTTGACGACATGCGGCAGGAGGGCCGCCATATAGGAAATGGTATTGGCGGAAACTGCCATCGACGAGAGCCCGTCGCCGACGAGGACGACGAGATCGGGCCGGCCATCCTCCATCTCGGCGGCGCGCATCAGCGCCTCGCGCGAGTGATCGGACAATTTGCGACCGAGGTCCGGGCGGCGGAGATATTCCGACCGGTCGTGCGTGGCGCTGCCGACGCGAAGCGTGGAAAGACCGAGATCGGCTAAGCCTTTTTCGATCGGCGTCCAGTCGATCGGTGTCGTCACGGCGTCGCGCGCCATGGCGTGAGACAATGCGAAGTCCAAGACTTCGTGCGTCGGCATGGCCGAACCCGAGCGGCCGAGGCCGATGCGTGCGTCCGTGAACTGTTTGAGATTGGCCCAGGGATCCGCTGTCATGTTACGCCGCCAATGCTTGAGCGTGGGTGAGAAGCGGATTGCCCGGACGATGCGGTGCGAGGTGACCTTTCGCATCGGTGACGCCGATCTTCGTCAGCCAGGCGTCGAACTCGGGCGCGCGTTTCAGGCCCAGCGCCTCGCGCACATAGAGCGCATCGTGGAATGAGGTCGACTGGTAGTTCAGCATGATGTCGTCGGCGCCCGGAATACCCATGATGAAGTTGACGCCGGCAGCGCCGAGCATCATCAGCAGGATGTCCATATCGTCCTGATCGGCTTCGGCGTGGTTGGTGTAGCAGATATCGCAGCCCATCGGCAGGCCAAGCAGCTTGCCGCAGAAATGGTCCTCGAGGCCGGCGCGGATGATCTCCTTGCCATTGTAGAGATATTCCGGGCCGATGAAGCCGACGACGGTATTGACGAGCAGCGGCTTGAACTGGCGTGCGACGGCGTAGGCGCGGGCCTCGAGCGTCTGCTGATCGCAGCCGTGATGCGCGTCGGCCGAGAGCGCCGATCCCTGCCCCGTCTCGAAATACATGCAGTTGTCGCCAACGGTGCCGCGCTTCAGGCTCAAAGCGGCTTCGCGGCCTTCCTGCAGATGCGAGAGCTTTACGCCAAAGCTATCGTTGACGCCCTGCGTGCCGCCGATCGACTGGAAGACGAGATCGACAGGCGCTCCCTTGGCGATGGCGTCTATCGTCGTCGTGACGTGTGTCAGCACGCAGCTCTGGGTCGGGATTTCGAAGCGGCGGATGACGTCGTCCATCATCACCAGAAGATCGGTGATGGCGCCGATGTTGTCGCTCGCCGGATTGATGCCGATGACGGCATCACCGCAGCCGTACATCAAGCCATCGACCATCGACGCGGCGATGCCTTTCTTGTCGTCGGTGGGATGATTGGGTTGCAGACGCACGGACATGTGTCCGGGCAAACCGATCGTATCGCGGAACTTCGTGATGACGTGTGCCTTCTTGGCGCCGAGCACGAGGTCCTGGTTGCGCATGATCTTCGAGACGGCGGCGACCGTTTCCGGCGTCAGGCCCGGCGCCAGCGCGGAGACCTTCTCCGGCGTCGCCTTCTCTGACAGCAGCCAATCGCGGAATTCGCCGACCGTCATATGAGAAACTGGCGCGAATGCCGCGCCGTCGTGTGTGTCGACGATAAGACGGGTCACGTCGTCGTCTTCGTAGGGAATGATCGTTTCGTTAAGGAACTGCTTCAGCGGCACGTCGGCGAGCGCCATCTTGGCGGCGACGTTCTCGGCGGCGGACTTTGCCGCGACACCCGCCAGCACGTCGCCAGAGCGCGGCGGCGTGGCTTTCGCCAACAGCTCTTTCAGGGATGAAAACGTGTAGGTTGTTCCGCCCGCGTGCACCCGATACATGGCCGCTCTCCCAATCTCGCCGGTTGCTCGTTCAATAATGTCCTTCAATCAGCGGCTTGCAAGCATCAAATGGTGCCACCCGCCGCCCAATCAGGGAGCAGCTTCGCTCATGCACACTTGGCGTCGCACTCGACGACCGGTTTCGGACGGGGTTTGAGCTTCGCGAGATCTGCGACGCCTGCGATGAAGACGTCCATAGAGTCTTCGAACGCAAGGCTCGGATCGAGCGTCTTCAGAACAGGAATGAGGTCCTGCGTGGCGTGATACATAGTCGGATCGAGTGCACTCAACTCGGTCTCTTCCGCCGGGCCGATCGCGCGCAGAAGGCCCTCTGCCTCGGCCAACGCAAATCCCAGAACGAATGCATAGAATGCAAGGCCAAGGCCTGCCGCCGCAGTATCGGTCAACCCCGCACGACGCAGGGCACAGTAGACGATCTCACTCGAAATGTGGTCAGCAGGACCGGTTGCATTGTAGCGAAAATGCAGCGGAAAAACCCGCGGATGATGATGAGCCAGCATCCGGTAGGCCTTCGCGACGGCTCTTAGGTCGTCGCGCCAGTTCGCTGTTGCCGTCGGCATCTCAACGCTTCGAAGTCCGTGATCGGCGATGGCGCGCAACAGCTCATCCTTGGAGCCGAAGTGATGCAGAACGGTCATCGGATCGACACCGACGATCGCCGCCACCTTACGAATGGAAAACGCAGCCTCCCCGACCTCGGCGAACAAATCGAACGCCGCCTGGAGGATCTCGGATTTCTCAACGCCCCGCCGTGCCCGCGATTTTGGCTCAGTCATCCGTCCAGCCTCTTGACTTCTACACTGTAGACTTTACACTCGAAGCGTTCTAAGAAGCAAGACGCTTTCGTGTCAATGGTTGAGTGTCGAAGCTAGGCGCGGGTCGTGCTTGCCCCAGGGAACGTCGCGTATGACACTGTTGCATATCGGGTTTCCGGCTTATTACGATGGCGGTGATATCGCTCACTGCCGCGAGGTGCCGCGTCCCATGTGCAGCATTCCCCATCCCAAGCGCGAGCTTTTGAAGCTCTGCGCGCGCATCGGCTACACGCCGCACTGAACTCTCCGAGCGCTCAGTTCTCAGCAGGCCCTCAAGGCCTGCTCATTGCCATTTTTCTTTTGCTGGAGGCTTCCTCGTGTCCAACCGTATTCAGACGCAACAGATCCAACAACTCGATGCGCAGCACCATCTGCATCCCTTCTCCGATCATCAGTCGCTGAGAGGCAGCGGCAGCGTCCGTGTCATCGTCAAAGGTGAAGGTCCGTATGTGATCGACAGCGAGGGCCATCGCATTCTCGACGGCATGGCCGGCCTTTGGACGACGAACATCGGCTACGGCAACAAAGAGCTGGCGCAGGCCGCTTACGATCAGATGGTCGAACTGCCGTTCTACAATACCTTCTTCAAGACGACGCACCCGCCGGTCGTCGAGCTGGCGCGCAAGCTGGCCGAGATCGCACCGGCGCATCTCAATCAGGTCTTCTTCGGTTCGTCGGGCTCGGAATCGAACGACACGGCGATCCGCCTGATCCGTCATTACTGGGTGCTCAAGGGCGAGCCGAAGCGGCGCATCATCATCAGCCGCAAGAACGCCTATCACGGCTCGACCATTGCGGCGGGCTCGATGGGCGGCATGAGCCACGTGCATGCGCACAGCTATCCAGTCTATGAGGGCTTCCGCCACGTCATGGACCCGTACTGGTACGGCGACTCCTTCCCCGGCGAGACGCCGGAGGCGTTCGGCCTGCGTGCTGCACGGGCTATTGAAGAAGAAATTCTGCGTTGCGGTCCGGAAAACGTCGCGGCGTTCGCGGGCGAACCGGTTCAGGGTGCAGGCGGCGTGAAAATCGCGCCGTCGACCTACTGGCCGGAGGTTCAGCGCATCGTCGACAAGTACGGCATCCTCTTGCTGGCCGACGAAGTCATCACCGGCTTCGGCCGCCTCGGCACGTGGTTCGCCTCGGATTTCTACGGCATCCGGCCCAATATCATCACCTTCGCGAAGGCGGCGACGTCGGGCTACATCCCGCTGTCGGGCGTGCTCGTCGACGACAAAATCGTCGAAGCGCTGATGGCCAAGGACGACGATTTCAACCACGGCTACACGTTCTCGGGCCATCCGGTGGCGTGCGCTGTCGCGCTGAAGAACCTGGAGATCATGGAGCGCGACCGACTCGTTCCGAAGGTGAAGGAATTCACCGGCCCGGCTCTGGCGAAGCTGTTTGATCGCTTCAAGGATCATCCGCTCGTCGGCGAGGTTCGCACGGTCGGCATGATGGGCGCGATCGAACTCGTGGCGGATAAGAAAACGCGTCGCCGCTTCGATAATCTCGGCCGTGTCGGTCTTATCTGTCGCGATCATTTCTTCCGGGAAGGCTTCATCATGCGGGCCGTCTGGGACACGATGGTGTGCGCGCCGCCGCTGACGTGGGAAGAGCAGCAGTTCGAGGAAGCGGGCCGCGTGATCCAGAAGGCGCTCGATCAGACGCTTTCGGCAGTCCAGGGAGAAATGGCGGCATGAGGCGGCCCGTCGTCGTCATACCCTGCAGTACAGAGACGGTCAGCGGACTGACCTCGGACGCGGCGGGGCGGAAATATTCCGCCGCCGTGGCCGAGGGCGCCGACTGCCAGCCGTTGCTGCTGCCGGTCGGCAAGAACCTTTCCGACATCGGCTCCGTTCTCGATGTTGCCTCGGGCATTTTGCTGACGGGCGCCATCTCGAACGTGCACCCTGAAAACTACGGCCTCGAAGAGCCCGTTCTGCCTGACGCCATCGACCGTGACCGGGATGCGGTGACGCTGCCGCTTATCCGCGCGGCGGTCGAACGCAAGGTGCCGATCATGGCGATTTGCCGGGGGTTTCAAGAGTTGAACGTCGCGCTTGGCGGCTCTCTGCACCAGGCGGTTCATACCGTCGACGGCTATGCCGACCATCGCGAGCCGAAGGTCACGGACTTCGACGTGATGTTCGCGCCGCGCCACCCAGTGACGCTCAAGGGTGAGCTCAAGGCGTGGCTCGGCCAGGATCAGATCATCGTCAACTCGCTGCACGGGCAAGGCATCCGCGATCTCGCCAAGCCGCTCGTTGCGGAGGCATTCGCTGAGGATGGCCTGGTCGAAGCCGCCCGCGTCGCGGCGGGCAATACGTTCTCCCTCGGTGTGCAGTGGCACCCCGAATGGCAATACACATCCAACCCAGCATCCCTGGCGCTGTTCCGCCGCTTCGGCGACGCCGCGAGAGGTATGATCGCGAAAGGCCAGGCCGCATGACCGATACATTCATTTCCGTCGAAGAAGCTGCAGCTTTCCTTGATGCCAATCCAAGCGTGTCTTGGATCGACATTCTGCTGTTCGACATGAACGGCATGCCGCGGGGCAAGCGCATCCGGCGCGGCGATCTCGTCAGCATTGCGCGGAACGGGCTGCTGCTTCCGGCGTCCGTTTACGTGCTCGATCCGCGCGGCAATTCGATTGCCGAGACAGGCCGGCTCTGGGAGACGGGCGATCACGACATTCCGTTCCGCGTGCTGTCCGGCACGCTGAAGCCAGTCCCCGTCGGTAAGGGCTCGCACGGTCAAGCGGTAATGGTGCCTGTCGATCTTTGCGATATGGATCCGCGCGGTGTGCTTGCCGCTCAGGTGTCGCGATTTGCGGATGCCGGGCAGAAGCCCATCGTCGCGGTCGAACTCGAATTCTACGTGACAAAGCGCCCGCCGGACGGCGTTTTCAGCCTCGTGACGCCGCCCGGCCTCTCCGCCGATCCCGAACGGCCCATGACGTTCGGCTTTGAGGAAATGGACACGCTCGGGCCGTTCATCGATGACGTCTATCGCATCGCTGAGGCACAAGGGCTGCCGCTCGACGCGGTTATGCAGGAGTCCGGCCCTGGTCAATTCGAGATCAATCTGAAGCACAGCGAGGCCATGACGGCAGCTCTCGACGGCGTGCTCTTGAAGCGCGCGGTCAAGGCGGCTGCTCATGCGCACGATCTCGAAGCGACGTTCATGGCGAAGCCGCACCACGATTGGACGGGCTCCGGCATGCACGTTCACGTCAGCTTGATCGATAAGCAGGGCAACAACCTGTTTGCGGGCGATCCAATGGCGCCAATGTTCCGGCAGGCGATCGGCGGGTTGCGGACATCCATGCCGGACTTCATGGCGGTGTGGGCGCAGTCGGCGAACGCCTATCGCCGTTACGTGCCTGAATCCTATGTGCCGATGTCGGCGCACTGGGGCTTCAACAATCGCACGGTGGCACTGCGCGTGCCGTGCTGCTCGGGGCCTGCGACGCGCATCGAACATCGCGTCTCAGGCGCGGACGCCAATCCGTTCCTCGTCATTGCAAGCATCCTGGCGGGCGTCCGCCATGGCATCACCAATGGCGTCGATCCGGGGCAGCATGCGGAAGGCAATGCGGAAGAACTCGACGGCAACGAACTGCCGACCGCCTGGGTGAACGCTCTGCAGACGTTCCGCACCTCCGACATCGTGCGCGAGTCTTTCGGCCCGGCGTTCCAGGACGTCTACTATCGCTTGAAAGAGACCGAACGCATCAGTTTCGAGCGTGTCGTTACTGCGCTCGACTATGAATGGTACGCTCAAGTTGCATAAGGCTTTACGGTCATGACATCGCTTGCACACTTCGAAGCCGTTGCCGGATCGATCAAAATTCCGGGTGAAGCCGTCATCGACGGCAAGCTGACGGAGAGCGTTTCCGGCAAGACCTTCGCCAACGTCTCACCGCGCGACGGGCGCGTCCTTAATCATGTCGCCCAATGTGGGCCAGAGGATGTCGATCTCGCCGTCAAAAGCGCGCGCCGCGCCTTCGATGGGGGATCGTGGCGCAAGCTGCACTATCGCGAGAAGAAGCGCATTCTGTTCAAACTCGCCGAACTGATGGAACGCGATATCGAAACGCTCGCCGTGCTCGAAAGCCTCGACGTTGGCAAGCCGATCTCGAACGCGCTCGGCGGCGACGTTCCGAATGCCATCCGCTCGCTGCGCTATTATGCGGAAGCGCTCGATAAGGTTTACGGCGAAGTGGCGCCGGAAGCTCCGGACCGGTTCTCGTTCGTCGTCCACGATCCGCTGGGCGTCATCGGCGCTATCGTGCCGTGGAACTTCCCGTTGCACATGGCGATGTGGAAGGTCGCCCCGGCACTCGCGATGGGCAACTCCGTCATTCTAAAGCCTGCGGAGCAATCGCCGCTGACAGCGCTAAAGCTCGGTGAATTGGCGCTCGAAGCCGGTATTCCTGCGGGTGTACTGAACGTTATTCCGGGCTTCGGCGCAGAAGCAGGCAAGGCGCTCGCGCTGCACAATGACGTCGATATGATTGCATTCACCGGCTCGGGCCCGGTCGGCAAGCTGCTCATGCAGTATTCGGGACAGAGCAATCTGAAGCGCGTGAGCCTGGAACTCGGCGGAAAGTCTCCGCATATCGTTTTCGCAGACTGCCCCGATCTCGACCGCGCCGCCACGGAAGCGGCGTGGGGCATCTTCTATAATTCAGGGCAGGTATGCACTGCCGGGTCTCGTCTCTTGGTGCAGGACGCGATAGCCGATGATTTCACCAATCGGCTCATATCGGTTGCTCGAAAAATCGTTGCTGGCGACCCCTTGGAGCCCGCGACGACGTCGGGCGCTATGGTTAGCGAAGAACAGATGAAGACGGCACTCCGCTATATCGAAACGGCAAAGCGCGAGGGTGGCACACTGGCCCTCGGCGGCAATCGTACGCTCGAAGGAAGCGGCGGATTCTACGTCGAGCCGACGGTGTTTTCGGGCGTGACGCCTGAGAATACACTGGCGCGCGAAGAAGTTTTCGGACCGGTGCTTGCCATTACGCGTTTCACCGAAGCGGACGACGCCATCCGCATCGCCAACGATACGAACTATGGCCTCGCCGCCGGTCTTTGGACCAAGGACATCACGCTGGCCCACCGCGCCGCCCGCGAGATCCGCGCCGGACTGGTCTGGATCAACGGCTGGGACAGCTGCGATATCACGATGCCGTTCGGAGGCTTCAAGCAATCGGGCTTCGGCCGCGATCGCTCTCTGCACGCACTACATAAGTATGCCGATTTGAAATCGGTCTCGATCACACTCTGACGCCCTGGAGACGGTGCAATGAATATCAAATCGTCAACGCCCTTCCCCTCGGCCGCCTTCATAGACGGCGAGTGGGTGACTTCGAACAAGACGTTTCCGGTTCTCGATCCGGCGACGGGCGAAAAGCTCGTTGATGTACCGGACCTGACACCGGATGACGCCAAGCGCGCCATCGACGCCGCGCACAAGGCATTTCCGGCGTGGGCTGCGAAGCCCGCGAAGGAACGCGCGCAGATCCTGCGCAAGTGGTTCGACCTCATCATCGCGGATACCGAAGCGCTTGCTCAGTTGATGACGGCCGAGCAAGGCAAACCGCTGACGGAATCGCGCGGCGAAGTCGCTTATGGCGCGTCGTTCATCGAGTGGTTCGCGGAAGAAGGAAAGCGCGCCTACGGGCACACGATCCCAACGACGGTCGCTTCGCGCCGCTACCTCACGATCAAGCAACCCATCGGCGTATGCGCGGCGATTACGCCGTGGAACTTTCCGATCGCGATGATCACCCGCAAGGTTGGCTGCGCCCTGGCTGCCGGTTGCACGATCGTCGTGAAGCCGTCGGAGGAGACGCCGCTGTGTGCGCTGGCGCTTGCGAAGCTCGCGCAGGACGCAGGTGTTCCGGCGGGCGTATTCAACGTCATCACGACAATGGACGGCCCCGGCATCGGCAAGGTGCTGACGGCGGATGACCGCGTGCGCAAGTTGACGTTCACAGGCTCGACGGAAGTCGGCCGCATTCTCTATCGTCAGTGTGCCGACACCATCAAAAAGCTGACGCTCGAACTCGGCGGCAACGCGCCGCTCATCATTTTCGACGATGCCGATCTGAAGCAGGCGGTCGCCGGAACGATGGCGTCGAAGTTCCGCAACGCGGGCCAGACGTGCGTCTGCGCCAACCGCATCCTCGTGCAGGCAGGCATCTTCGACAAGTTCGTTTCAGCCCTGAAAGAGGAAGCCGCGAAGCTCGTCGTGGCGCCCGGCCGTGATGCCAAATCGACGGTCGGACCGCTGATCAATGCGGAAGCCATCGACAAGGTGAAGTCACTGCTTTCCGGTGCCGTCTCCGAAGGCGCCAAGATCGAGATCGGTGGCAAGCCGGACAATCACGGGGCGCTCTTTTTTGAGCCGACAATCGTGACTGGCGTCTCGACCGATATGAAGATCGCGAACGAAGAAATCTTCGGTCCGGTTGCATCGCTCATCAAGTTCGAGACGGAAGCCGACGCGATCCGCATCGCCAACAGCACGCCGTTCGGCCTCGCCGCCTACCTATTCAGCCAGAATGTCTCTCGCGCGTGGCGCGTGGCTGAAGCGCTCGAAGCCGGCATGATAGGCGTCAACGAAGGCGTGTTCTCGAATGAGGTTGCGCCGTTCGGCGGCATCAAGCAGTCGGGTCTCGGCCGCGAGGGCGCGGACGAAGGCCTCAACGAATATCTCGAGACAAAAATGATCGCCCTTGGCGGCATCAACGCCTAGCAGTCAAGTTTCGGCGGGGCATTTCGATTAATGCTCCGCCGAAAAAGCATTGAACCCTCTTTCGCTCACCCATCGAACCACGAAGGATCGTCCATGGCTACCTCAGCCGAGCTTCAGGCCCGTCGCGTCGCCGCTGTCCCACGCGGCGTCGGAAACGTGACGCAAATCTTTGCCAAGACCGCGAAGAACGCCGAGATCTGGAGCGAGGACGGCAAGCGCTATATCGATTTCGGTGCGGGCATCGCGGTCGTCAACACAGGCCATCAGCACCCTCGCCTCATCAAGGCCATTGAGGAGCAGCTCAAGGCTTTCAGTCACGTCTGCTTCCAGGTGACGCCGTACGAAAACTATGTGAGCCTTGCGGAACGGCTCAACGCCATTGCTCCAATCGCCGGTCCGGCCAAGACGATGCTGGCATCAACGGGTGCTGAAGCCGTCGAGAACGCCGTCAAAGTGGCGCGCGCATTCACAGGACGTCCCGGCATCGTTTCGTTTGCGGGCGGCTTCCACGGCCGCACGCTGATGGGCATGGCGCTGACGGGCAAGGTCGTTCCTTATAAGAAGGGCTACGGACCGTTTCCGCCGGACGTCTATAACGTCGAGTTCCCGAACGTCTTCCACGGCGGCAGTACCGGGCAAAGCATTCGCAGCCTGAAGTCGCTGTTCAAGCATTCGGTCGATCCGTCGAACATCGCCGGTATCATCATCGAGCCGGTGCAAGGCGAAGGCGGCTTCAATATCGTGCCGAAGGAATTCATGGTCGCACTGCGCGAGCTTTGTGACGACCACGGTATTCTGCTGATCGCGGATGAAATCCAGACGGGCTTTGCACGTACTGGCAAGATGTTCGCGATGGAGCATTTCGGCGTGAAGGCCGACGTCGTCACAATGGCGAAGGGCCTCGCGGGCGGGATGCCGCTGTCGGCGATCGTCGGCCGCGCGGACGTCATGGATGCTTCCAATCCCGGCGGCCTCGGCGGCACTTATGCAGGCAATCCGGTTGCGTGTGCGTCGGCCCATGCCGTGCTCGACGTCATTCACGACGAGAAGCTCTGCGACCGCGCCAACGCAATCGGCAAGATCATCATGGATCGCTGCTCGGCGCTACAGGCCAATTCGAACCTCAACTGCATCGGCGACGTCCGCGGCCTCGGCGCGATGTGCGCAGTCGAGCTTGTGAAAGACAAGGCGAGCGGCGAACCGGCGCCGGAATTGACGAGCGCATTGCTCAAGGCGGCGAGCGACCGCGGCCTCATTCTTCTTTCGTGCGGCACGTACGGAAACGTCATTCGCTTCCTGGTGCCGCTGACTGCCAGCGACGAACTCGTTCGCGAGGGCATGGACGTGTTCGAGTCGGCACTCACCGACGCCGTCGCCAAGGTCGCTTGATATTTGGACTCGCTTCCGGCGGCTGACGTCCCGCAGGGGGTATCGCCGGGAGCAAACAAAGGACTCTTCATATGAATGTACAGATCAAGCCCAACGACCTCGCATCCTTCTGGATGCCGTTTACCGCCAACAAGCAGTTCAAGGCGAATCCGCGGCTCTTCGTCGGCGCCAAGGACATGCATTATGTGACGAACGATGGCCGCAAGGTGCTCGACGGCACATCGGGTCTCTGGTGCGTAAACGCCGGACACTGCCGTCCGAAGATTGCCGAAGCGATCAAAGCCCAGGTCGAGACTCTCGACTTCGCAGGCACGTTCCAGATGGGCCACAACAAGGCCTTCGAGGCCGCGAATCGGCTGACGGCCATCGCGCCGAAGGGCTTCGATCATGTGTTCTTCACCAACTCCGGTTCGGAGTCGGTCGAGACGGCACTGAAGATGGCGATCGCCTATCATCGCGCCAAGGGCAACGGTACCAAGGTGCGCCTGATCGGCCGTGAACGCGGCTATCATGGTGTCAACTTCGGCGGCATGTCGGTCGGCGGCATCGGCCCCAACCGCAAGATGTTCGGCGCGCTCGTCGCAGGCGTTGATCACATGCGGCACACGCACGATCTGGCGAAGAACGCTTTCACGCGCGGCGAACCGGAGCACGGAGCGGAGCTTGCGGACGATCTGGAACGCCTCGTTGCGCTGCATGACGCTTCGACCATCGCCGCCGTCATCGTCGAGCCGGTTGCGTGCTCGACGGGCGTGCTGATCCCGCCGAAGGGATATCTGAAGCGCCTCGAAGCCATCGCCAAGAAGCACGACATTCTGCTGATCGCCGACGAAGTCATCACGGGCTTCGGCCGTCTCGGCGTGCCGTTCGGTTCCGACTATTTTGGCATCTCGCCGGATATCATCACAACGGCGAAGGGCGTGACGAACGGCACGATTCCGATGGGCGCCGTGTTCGTCAAATCGCACATCCACGACGCCTTCATGAACGGCCCTGATTGGATGATCGACTTCTTCCATGGATATACGTATTCGGGCCATCCGGTCGCCGCGGCAGCCGCCATCGGCACGCTCGACACGTATGCGGAAGAAGGCCTGCTGACGCGCGCCGCAGAGCTGGCACCCTACTGGGAAGAACGCGTCCACGCGCTGAAGGGCCTGCCGCATATCATCGATGTGCGCAACATCGGCCTCATCGGCGCGGTCGAGTTCGCGCCCGATCCGGAGCAGCCCGGCAAGCGGGCGTTCGACCGTTTCGTCAAGGCATTCGAGGCCGGTATTCTGGTTCGCCAGACGGGCGACATCATCGCGCTGTCGCCGCCGCTCGTCATTTCGAAGTCCGAGATCGACCAGTTGTTCGACACCTTCACGAAGGTGCTGAAGGAGACGAACTAATTCACTTGTCATCCCCGAACGCGATCGCTGCGCTCTCGTGTTCGAGGATGACGAAAGTCAAAACGAGGATTCCTTTCCCAATGCACATGATCGAGAACGCCATCAACGGGCGCCGCTCACCTGCTCACGCCGAGCGCACGCAGGCTGTCTTCAATCCGGCGACTGGCGAAGAAGTTGCGCGCCTGCCGCTGTCGAAAGTCGACGATCTCAACGCCGCCGTCTCTGCCGCGAAGAAAGCCGCACTGACGTGGGGCACAACGCCGCCGATGAAGCGCGTGCGTCCGCTTTTCAAGTTCAAAGAGCTGCTTGAAAAGAACGCCGATGAGATCGCGCGCGCGATCTCGCGTGAGCACGGCAAGACGCACGCCGACTCGCTCGGCGAGCTGGCGCGCGGCATCGACGTCGTCGATTTCGCCTGCGGAATTCCGCATCTTTTGAAGGGCGAATTCAGCCGCAACGTCGGCCCGGACATCGACAGCTGGTCGGACCGGCAGCCGCTCGGCGTCGTTGCGGGCATCACGCCCTTCAACTTCCCCGCCATGGTGCCGATGTGGATGTTCCCCGTCGCTATCGCGTGCGGCAATGCTTTCATCCTGAAGCCGTCCGAACGCGATCCGTCGGCACCGATGCTGATCTGGGAGCTGTTCCAGCAGGCCGGTCTGCCGGACGGCGTGTTCAACGTCGTGCACGGCGACAAGACGATCGTCGATGCGATTCTCGATCATCCCGATATCGCCGCCATCTCGTTCGTCGGCTCAACGCCCGTTGCGCAGTACATCTATGGCCGCGGAACCGCGAACGGCAAGCGCGTGCAGGCACTCGGCGGCGCCAAGAACCACATGATCGTGATGCCCGACGCCGACATGGACCAGGCGGTCGATGCGCTGATGGGCGCGGGCTACGGTTCCGCTGGCGAGCGCTGCATGGCGATCTCGGTTGCGGTTCCGGTTGGCGAGAAGACGGCCGACAAGCTCGTCGAGGCTCTGGCGCCGCGCGTGCGTGCGCTGAAAGTCGGCCCGGCAACGGACCCTGAATCGGAGATGGGCCCGGTCGTCACGGCAGACGCAAAGCGCAAGATCACCTCGCTGATCGACAAGGGCGTCGCGGAAGGTGCGAAGCTCGTCGTCGATGGCCGCGGACTGACGCTGCAGGGCTACGAGAACGGCTTCTTCCTCGGCGGTACACTGTTCGACAACGTCACGCGCGACATGACGATCTACCGCGAAGAAATTTTCGGGCCGGTGCTCTCGGTCGTGCGCGCGAAGAACTACGATGAAGCCGCCGATCTCATCAACACGCACGAATATGGCAACGGTACCGCGATCTTCACGCGCGACGGCGATACGGCACGCGCGTTCGCAGACAAGATCGAGGTCGGCATGGTCGGCATCAACGTGCCGCTGCCGGTGCCGGTTGCCTATCACTCGTTCGGCGGCTGGAAGCGCTCGCTGTTCGGGGATCACGCGATTTACGGACCGGAAGGCGTGCACTTCTACACGCGTCTCAAGACAGTTACGGCGCGCTGGCCGGCCGGCATCCGCAAGGGTGCGGAGTTTAATTTTCCGAGCCTGAAGTAAAATTGGATGAGTGAGCGGCAGATGAGCCCGCTCACTCCCTCCTTATTCTAAAGTACTGCGGCACATCAGAAATTTCTTCCTGACTTTAAGGCTGGCACAAGCCCTGCGTCCTTAGTTCATCGCAGCATGAACTCAAGTTCGCGAGATCCTTTGCCAATGCACCAACCTGCTAAGACCGCTCACCCGGCAAATTCCGGCGCCGATCTCGACGGCCGCCTTTCTTTCCTGGAACTGGATGAGCTTACGACCTCGCAGCTTCGCGACCTCAAGCCGCTTCTCATGCGGCATCTCCCCGTCGCTCTCGATAAATTCTATGCGAAGATCAAAGCCACGCCGCAACTCAAGCGCTTCTTCGCTGACGACGCGCATATCGCGCGCGCCAAGTCCGCTCAGCTCGGTCACTGGGGCGCGATAAGCGCGGGCAAGATCGATGAGACGTATGTCGGCAATGTTCGCCGCATCGGCCAAACACACGCCAGGATCGGACTTGAGCCGCGATGGTACATCGGCGGCTACACGCTGCTGCTTGAACACCTCTTCGCGGCGATCATCGAGGAGAATAAGCCAAAAAGCCTTCTCTCCTTCAATCAGCAGACGACGCATCAGAACCTTCTCAACAAACTCATCGCGCTTACGAAAGCGGTGATGCTCGACATGGATTATTCCATTTCGACGTACATTGAGGCGGCGGAAAGCGCCCGGCTCAAGGCCGAGGCGGAGCAACAGCAGACACAGGCCGAAGCCGCGAAGCGCCAGCGGGAAGCAGACGCGGACCGCCTGCGCGTTGAAGAAGAGGTTGCGGCCGAGCGCGCGCACGTCCTCGATGCGATCACGTCGGGCCTCTCAGAGCTTGCCAAGCAGAACCTGTCGTACCGCATCGGCGCGGCGTTGCCGCCACAGTTCGAACGCGTGCGCGATGATTTCAATTCGGCGAGCGGTCAGCTCGATCAAGCCTTGCAGGTCGTTCTACAGCGCATCAGCGGCATTACGGCAGCGACCGAGCAGATCCTCGCGGCGTCCGAGAACCTTTCGCGGCGAGCCCAGACCACGGCCGCCTCTCTCGAAGAGTCGGCGGCGGCACTCGAAGAAACCGCCGTCTCGGTGCAAAGCACGGCGACCTCGACGACCAGCATGCAGGACATCATAACGCGCGCCAGCAGCCAGGCGTCCGACGGCGGAAAGATCGTCGATGAGGCGATCGAGGCCGTCTCGAAAATCGAGAGTTCGTCGAAGCAGATCGGGCATATCATCAGCGTCATCGACGACATCGCGTTCCAGACGAACCTGCTAGCGCTCAATGCGGGCGTCGAAGCCGCCCGTGCGGGCGAGCATGGCCGCGGCTTCGCGGTCGTGGCATCGGAAGTGCGCGCGCTCGCACAGCGGTCGGCCGAGTCGGCGCGCGAGATCAAAGATCTGATTTCGACGGCGCAGCAAAATGTCAGCGACGGCGTGAGGCTGGTGACGAGCACCGGACATGTGTTCGGAGAGATTGCCAAAGCCGTCACACAGGTGAACACGGTCATGGCCGAGATCGCGGCGGGAGCACAAGAGCAGGCATCCGCGCTTGCCGAAGTCAGCAGCGCCGTCGCGACGATGGATCACGACACGCAAGAGAATGCGGCGATGGCCGAAGAGCTGACGTCGTCGACAAACGTGCTGGCGTCGGAAACGAGCGATCTCAAATCTCTCGCCACGGCATTCAAGACGTCTGATTCCGGTCACGCCGCCGCAAAGAGCGCACGGCTCCGCGTCGTCGGCTGAGCGTACAAACCCGAACAAAAACAGAAGCGGCGCCGCGATCCTTGGGATCGGGCGCCGCCGTCATTTGCAAAATCGGCAACGGTTACTTGGCCTTTGCGGCCCACGCTGCCACGCGCTGTTTGCACGTATCGGAAAGGTCAGTTTGATGCTCCGTCAGGCAGCCGCGTATCTTGCTCTTCTCGTGTGGAACGCTCGTGCAGAATTTCTGGATGTCGGCCCTGCAGGCACCTTTCCCGCCGTTGGGAGGCGTGGCGCTATCGGCTGCCAGAGATGCCGCAGAACCCAGCGTTGCGGCAGCGGCGAACACCAACAAAAATCTCATACCATCTCCTTGCTGATCGATCGTTATGGACAATGATCTTCGAAAGGCCGGAGAAACCGAGCGGGCGAAGCACACGAGATCCTGCACGCACCGCCTCGCTGGCGGCGCACGTCCCGCGCTGTGCGCCTTCCTTTAAGGAAAGCGCACAGTCGCTCATTCGGCATCACTGCCGAATATCTGATTTAGCGGAGATAGGGGCAGACGCGTTCGACGCCGCGGCGGTCGATATAGGTGCCCGTGCGATAGCTGAAGTCGGGGAAGTCACGCGCGCAGCGATCCATGTCGCGCGGTGCGGCGCGATGCTCGGAAATAGCGGCTGCGATGATTGCGCCGCCGATAAGGCCGCCGACCAATGCGCCAGGACCCCAGCCCCAACCGCCATGGCCGCGCCAATAAACGTGGGTGACGGCGCCAGCGTCTTTCGAAAGCGCCGGAACGCCGGTTCCGAACGGCGCGGCAGCAGCTTGCTCAGTCGCAGCAAAAGTCGCCGTCATGGTGGCGGCAATGAGAGAAGAAGCGATAACTTTTTTGAATTTCGTCATATTACGTTTCCACCGTAACGAAGTGTCTGATCCGCCTAACGCGGTGGACGGGAGAGATCCGTCGCTTGCCCTGAAATGATCACAAGTCCTGATGATTCGTTGCCGAATACGATGGACTCGCTTCGCGACATTTCGAAGGCGATGAGCGCAGTACACTCTCTCCGCGATGAAGCTGCGGTGAATTACAAAATTACAAAAAAGAAAGCCGGTCGCTCCGGGGGGAAGAAGCGACCGGCTGGTCACCGCCGGTGAGGGATCCGGCGGCACGGGGGTTCGATGTTCTAACTACTCAGCAGCGTGACGGAAGTTCCGGCTGCCTTCTACGGTATCAAAGCCGAGAGACGCAGCGACGACCGAGTGTGTGATGCGACCGCCTTTGACATTCAATCCTGCTGCGAGATGGGGATCGCGATCGAATGCTGCAAGCCCCTGCTCTGCGAGTTTCATCACGAATGGCAGCGTTGCGTTGTTCAATGCCTGAGCCGATGTGACAGGCACGGCGCCCGGCATGTTGGCGACGCAGTAGTGAATGATACCGTCGACTTCAAACGTCGGATGCGCGTGCGTCGTCGGCTTCGACGTTTCGAAGCAGCCGCCCTGATCGATCGCGACGTCAACGAGCACGGCACCCTTCTTCATGTCTTTCAGCATCGCACGATTGACGAGCTTCGGCGCGCTCGCACCGGCGACAAGCACCGCGCCGACGACAACGTCTGCGGCGAGAACTTCGGTCTCGATCGTTTCCATCGTCGAAGCGAGCGTGCGCACGCGACCTTCAAACAGCTCATCGAGCTGGCGCAAACGCGGAAGCGACCGGTCAATGATCGACACGTCGGCACCGAGGCCGGCCGCCATCCGCGCTGCATGCGTACCGACGACCCCGCCGCCGAGTACAACGACCTTTGCGGGCTTCACACCCGGGACGCCGCCCATCAGAACGCCGCGTCCGCCGGTAGGGCGACGCAGGGCCTGAGCTGCGGCTTCAATCGAAAGACGGCCAGCAACTTCGCTCATCGGCGCGAGAAGCGGCAGCGAGCCGTTGGCGTCGGTGACCGTCTCGTAAGCGATGGCCGTCGCGCCCGATTCCATCAGGCCGATGGCCTGCTGCGCATCGGGAGCGAGATGCAAATAGGTGAACAGGATCTGATCGGGCTTCAGGCGCTTCCACTCGACCTTCTGCGGCTCCTTGACCTTCACGATCATCTGGGAGTCGAAGAAAACTTCTTCGGCCGATTTGACGATGCGGGCGCCCGCCTTTTCGTAGGCCGCATCGTCGGCGAAAATGCCGGCACCGGCACCCGACTGAACGATCACTTCGTGGCCGCGAGCTGCCAGTTCGCGAACCGAACCCGGCACTAGGCCGACCCGAAACTCATCGCTCTTAATTTCCGTGGGAACACCGATGCGCATGATCCGCTCCTGTAAAGCGCAGCTTCCGATCTTCTACAGTGTAGGTTGACACAGGCCCGCGGCTGTTACTCTGCGATTTTTGTTGTGCTCAACAGCGTTTTTGATGAAAATCTGCGAAAATGGCGGGATAGGCGCAGAAAAATGGCTGAAGTTCCTTTGGATGCGCTGGATAAGGCCATCTTGGCGGCCCTTCTGGTTGACGGCCGTCAGAGCCAAGTCGACCTCGCTGAGCGTGTTCCTCTATCGCCGACGGCCATCGCGCGGCGGATCAAGACGCTCGAACAGTCCGGAGTGATCGACGGCTACCAGGCGCGGGTCAACCGCAAGGCCCTGGGGCTCAGCATGATGGCCGTGGTCCAGATCAGCCTCGAAAGCCAAAGCCAGGAACTGCTGGAGGCCTTCGAGAAGGCAGCCGCGGCGGCGCCCTCGATCGTGTCCTGCTACATGATGTCGGGGCAGGACGATTATCTCATCACGGTGCTGGCGCGCGATCTAGCGGATTTCGAACGCATCCATAAGGAGCAGCTCTCACGGCTGCCGGGCGTGTCGCGGCTGCACTCGAGCTTTGTACTGCGCGAAGTCGCGAGCCGCTCGCTGCCGGTGTCCAGCCTGCTGCGCTGAGAAGATCCAGCGTGAGATGCGCCGATGGCCCAATATTGCAAAGTAATTTTTGTGCCTGATCCCCGCCTTCGACACGCCTATGGCGTGCTCGGCCGAGGACGAAGCAATTAGATCAAGGCGCGAGCGCTGCAGCGGAGGCGGCATTGGGGGCGTCGCCGTCGTCACGTTCGTAGCCGGACTTCAGCGCCGAGCCGTCGCGGCCGTAAATGTCCTGGCGGAATTGCACCTCGCCGGTCGAGGGCTCGGCCCAGGCCGTGATGTAGACGAAGTGAACCGGCACGGGACGCGTCAGCTTCAGCTCCATCGGCTGGCCGAGGGCGAGCTGCTTGCGGACACTGCCCGGCTCGCCCCAGCCCGGCTCGTTGTGCGCGATCCAATCCGCCAGATCGACGACATTCTGCACGCGCACGCACCCAGCGCTGAACGGACGGCTGCGCTGGTCGAACAGCGTCTTCATCGGCGTATCGTGCATGTAGACGCCGTACTGGTTCGTCATATCGAGACGCAGCAGACCGAGAGCGTTCTTCGCGCCGGGGTCTTGCCGGAAGCGATACGTTGCCGTCTGCGGCGACGACCAATCGACGGTCTTCGGATCAAGCTCTTGGCCATTACCCGTATAGACGCGGATGCCTTCATCGGAGAGGTAGCCCGGCTCTTTCTTGAGGCGCGGAATAAGGTCCAGCGTCGCGATGCTCTGCGGCACGTGCCAGTATGGATAGAAATTGATGTTCCGGATCATCGCCGCAACTTCGGGGGTTTCGCGCTCGGGGCGGCCGACAATGGTGCGGAAACGCAGCTGCACCTCGAACTTGTCGACGGCCTCAGCCTGGAACGCCGGGATGTTGACGAGGACGTA
Source organism: Hyphomicrobium sp. DY-1 (assembly GCF_047497105.1). Lineage (NCBI taxonomy): Bacteria > Pseudomonadati > Pseudomonadota > Alphaproteobacteria > Hyphomicrobiales > Hyphomicrobiaceae > Hyphomicrobium > Hyphomicrobium sp. DY-1. The sequence goes on from NZ_CP134870.1 coordinate 225,208, forward strand.
GCGCTCCTCGACGTTCTGCATCAGGCCCTTGATGCGATCGTAGTTGAGCTTCAGCTCAGCGAGGCGCTGCTCGGCCGTGATGTTCAAAACCGGATAGACGGAGCGCTCGATGCGACCCGTTTCGCGCAAGCCGTTGCGCTTCTGAAAATGCTTCACGGCATCGGTCAGCTCGGAATCGAACGTCGTCGAGTCGTAATAGGTACTTTTGCTGGAGAGATCGCCAGTGATGCGAAGACGCTTGCGCAGGATAGGCACGCGGTCGTCGTCGTCGCCCTCGCGCATCATGCGGCCGGGTGGGACCAACGGCCAGCCGCCAGCGCTAACGATCTGCTGATAGTGTTCGATGGCCGCGGAAATCGCATTCAGCATCGTGTCGCTGCGCCAGGGCGTCGAGTCCGGCCGCAGGTCGTCGAGCCGCTGAGGCGCGCGGTCAATCGGTGCGCTGTTGGTGCTCGTGTCCGCGCCGTAGTTTCGCTGCAGCTGCTCCCATAGGCTTTGGGCGTGGCCGGTCGTCACGAAGCTTGGGACGAATTGGGCGAACGCAACGACGGCGCCAAGCACCGCAGCTCTGACAACAGAAGTCCCAAACCGCGTTGTCGAAATCAAATCTTCCATCCCCGCTTGCCCGGCTACCTCGTTCGACGCGCACCAATAGATAATACGCACCCGGTCGGCTTGCAGCCGCACACCGCCCTCAAACGCCGCCGTCGTGCTATTTCAGCCACTTACCTGTCATCACGCATATGGCCAAACAGTGACGCGTTTCCAAGCCGTTTCCGTCTCGATCTCGCTGCGAAAGCCGATGCGATGTGGCATACATGCCGCGCGGAAGCGGTCCGAGTGTTGCTATCGCGCCGACCGGGAAAAATGGTCGTATCCAAACCGCTCAATCGCCATCGGGGTTCCGTCCGCATCGACGACCTGCAGCGAAATGTTCGCGTCGAGTGCACCAAGGTCACTCACGGCGATGCCTGCGGCTTGCGCCGCATTTCTGAAGTCCGCGATCGCCGCCGGGGCTACCGCGACCAGCAATTCGTAATCGTCGCCACCGCCAAGGATCGTTTCAGCGAGGGCCGGATCATGTGCCCGCGCCGAGGCTGCGGCCTTAGACAAAGGTATGAGATCGAAATGAAGCCTCAACCCCAGGCCGCCCGCAAGCCGGGTGAGATCCTTCATCAGGCCATCCGAGATATCGAGCGCGGCGGATGCGTGGGTGCGCAGCGCTTCGCCGAGCGCCAGCCGCGGCGTCGGGCGCAAGTAGCGGTCTTCGAGAAAGGCGCGCTCAACGGACGTCAGGTGCGGGAACGCCGAGGGATCGGCATGAACGCGCAGACCCAGCGCGGAATCCCCGATTGTACCAGTGACGAACACGTGGTCGCCCGATGCCGCGCCCTGGCGACGAACGAATTTGCCCGTCGGCACCGCTCCGATGATCGTCACGCCAATCGAAAGCGGACCGGGCGTCATGTCGGTATCGCCGCCGATTAGATGGCAGCCGAAGCGATCTTGCGCGGCGTGCAGGCCATTCGCAAAGTTGCTTATCCATTCCCGCGTCGGCGGCTCGGGGAGCGCGAGGTTCAGCATGTAGGCAATGGGCTTCGCGCCCTTGGCGGCGAGATCGGAGGCGTTGACGGCGAGCGCCTTCCACGCAATGTCGGCAGGGTTGTCCGTCGGAACGAAGTGCACGCCCGCGATGATTGGATCACTCGTGAAGACGAGATCGGTTTCGGGCTCGGGCGCAATCAGCGCGGCGTCGTCGCGCAGTTCAAATGCGCCCGGCGCGCCGCGCGTCAGCGGTGCGAGGTAGGTCTGGATCAGATCGGTTTCGTTCGCGATCCGATCGCCTGAGGCAGACATTTTCGACGGCGCTGGCGGCATGCTCTCAACCCAACGCTTGGCTGCGGGCGAGACGTCTCAGGACGACGGCGTCACGCGCTTTGAAACGAATTCGTGGCCGCGAACGCGCCGCGCTAGTTTATCCAGGATGCCATTGACGACGCGTGGCTCTTCCTCGTCGAAGAAGGTATGCGCGACGTTGACATATTCGCTGATGGCGACGCGCGCGGGAACATCGCTGCGGTCCAGAATTTCCGCGACGCCCGCGCGGAGAATGGCGCGCAGGATCGAATCGACGCGTACGAGCCGCCAACCGGCTGCGAGCTGCTCGTCGATCATCGGATCAATCTCGCGCTGCCGACGGATCACCGCGCGCAAGATGTCAGCGAAGAAAACGCGATCTGCGGTCGCCAGCGTCTCGTTGCGATTGTCGCCTTCGAAGTGCTGCTCGATGAACTCAGCGATGACGTCGTTTACGTCCGTGCCCGCGACGTCCATCTGATAGAGTGCCTGGACAGCCGAAATGCGCGCAGCCGTGCGCGGCGTTATTTCTCCGACCTTTGGTTTGCCCTTGGCCGTCATACCTGCACGTCCCAGAATGCGCGTTTCGTCTCGATGAGGCGGAGGCACGCGCGCATGGCATCGCCGCCTTTGCCGTTGATGCCGCCTTCGGCGCGCGCCAGTGCCTGAGCGCGCGTTTCGACGGTGAGGATAGCATTGCCGACGGGAATGCACTGCTTCATCGCGACATCCATCAGCCAGTGATTGGCGTTGTTGCAGACGATGTCATAGTGGCCCGTTTCGCCTCGAATGACACAGCCCAAAGCGATGGCGCCGTCAAAGGTGGCGCGGCCGGCTGCGCGCGCTTCGGCGGCAGCAGCAAGCACCTGCGGAATTTCAAGCGCGCCCGGAACGGCAACCCGCTCGAACGTGACACCACGCTTGGCGCACTCGGCAATGGCGCCTTCGATCAGCAGATCGGCAATATCTTCATAGAAGCGCGCCTCGATCAGGAGGACGTGGGCGCGAATCTGGCCGGCGCCCTTGTCATCGTGCGGCGCTGCTGGCGTTTTCTGAACCATGGCTCGGGCTACTCGATTTTCCGTGTTCCGGTGACACGCAGCCCGAACGCCTCGAGGCCCACGTACACATGTTGCGGGGACGTCGTCAAAAGCACCATGTCCTTGACGCCGAGATCGGCAAGAATTTGCGAACCTATACCGATTTCAACCTGGCGGCGCTCCTTGCTCGCATCCGCCACCGCGCCCGGCGTCGACCGACGCGAAATCCATTCGGAAACGGACTTCGGACGAAGATCGCGGATCAAAACGATGACGCCACGGCCGTCAGCTTCGACGGCGCGCATCGCCTGCTCGATGGCGGTGCCATCTTCGCAATGCTGATCAATGCCGACGACGTCGGAGAGAACATTGACGGCATGCACACGCACGAGAACCGGGCCGCCCTTCGAGAGGTCGCCCTTGACGAGCGCCAAGTGTTCGCCTGGCTCGACCGTCGTATCGTAGACGACAAGATTGAAATCGCCTGCCGCCGTCGTCACCGGCGTCTGGGCGACGCGCTTGACGATGCGGTCATTCTTCAGGCGATAGGCGATGAGATCTTCGATCGAACCGATCTTCAGCCCATGGAACTGTGCGAAGGCTGTCAGGTCGGGAAGACGCGCCATCGTGCCGTTCTCGTTCATGATCTCACAGATCACGGCCGCCGGATTGAGCCCGGCAAGCTTGGCGAGATCGATCGAGGCTTCAGTATGGCCGGCTCGGACGAGAACGCCGCCTTCGCGCGCGATCAGCGGGAAGACGTGACCGGGCGAGACGATGTCGTTTGCCCCTTTCGTCGGATCAATGGCGGTCGCGATGGTGCGGGCGCGATCAAACGCTGAGATGCCCGTCGAGATGCCTTCGCGGGCTTCGATCGACGCGGTGAAAGCCGTGCGATTGCGCGAGCCGTTGTGGCGAACCATGTAATCGAGATTGAGCTCGGTCGCGCGCGTCTGCGTCAGCGATAGGCAGATCAGTCCACGGCCGTACTTGGCCATGAAGTTGATGGCATCGGGCGTCGCCATCTGCGCCGGGATGATGAGATCGCCTTCGTTCTCGCGATCTTCGGCATCGACGAGAATGACCATGCGGCCATTCTGCATGTCTTCGATGATCTCCTCGATCGACGACAGGACGCTGTCGCTGCGCACAGTCCGTAGGTTTGAAGGACCCGACATTAGGGGCGAAACTCCATCAGCCGCGCGACGTAGCGCGCGAAAACATCCACTTCCAGATTGACCAGATCGCCGGGGGTTTTCGCGCCCCAGGTCGTCACCGTCAAGGTATGCGGTATGAGATTGACGCCGAACCGGGTTTCCGCAACCTCATTGACGGTCAGCGAGGTTCCGTCCAACGCGACCGAACCCTTGGGCGCTATATAGCGGGAAAGATGCTCGGGCGCTTCCAAAAGAAAGCGTTTGCTGTCACCGTCCGGGGTAATTGAAATAATTTTGGCGACGCCGTCGACGTGCCCCGAGACGATATGCCCGCCAAGCTCGTCGCCCGCCCGGAGCGACCGTTCCAAATTGACGCGGCGGCCAGGCTGCCAGCTGTCGAGGGTGGTTTTGGCCAGAGTTTCATTCGAGACGTCGACGGTAAATTCGGCACCGGCCGAAATTGGTCTGATGTCCGTCGCCGTCAGGCAGACGCCGTTGCAGCAGATTGAAAGGCCTGTTTCTTCCGGCTTCAGGGGATAGGCCGTCCGCAGCGTAAAGCAGCCGCCAGAGCGCGCTATGACCTCGCCGACATCGGTGATCAATCCAGTAAACATGCGATCAGCGTCCTTCCCTATCTGCAAGGCGACGATAGCGCCACATCGTATCGGTGCCGATTGTCCGTCGTTCGACTGCGGTCATTCCAAGGTCTCCGACCCACCGCCGCATGGCCCTGTCGGCGGCAACGTCTGATGGGCTGCCCGCCATATAGAGCACGACCTCGTCCGCCAGCGCTGCATCCGCGAAGCCGCGCCAGATTCCCGGGCCGCCTTCGACCAGGAGGCGGGTGATGCCGCGCGCGACCAGCGCCTCCATGATCGATGGCAGCCATAACGTGTCGCCGACGACACCGACGTCGACGACCTCCGTGCCGCCGTCGGCGATGGCGCGTTTCTTCGCAGCGTCGCTTGCCGCCGACGTCATCAGCCAGACGGGAACGTCGCGGGCACTTTTGAAGAGCTTGGCTGCGAGCGGCAGATCGAGAGCGCGCGAAAGCACGACACGTACCGGCGAGCGATCCATGAGGCCCGGCAGGCGGCAGGTGAGTTCCGGATCGTCATCGCGCACGGTGGCGCTGCCGACGAGGATAGCGTCAAACTCCTTGCGCAGAAGCATGCCGTGACGGCGGGCGAGTTCGCCCGTGACCCAGACGGGCGCAGAGCCCGAGCCGCGCGCGATTTCGCCGTTGGCATCGAGCGCAAGTTTCAGAGTGACGAGCGGGCGGCGCTCGGTGATGCGGACGATGTGGCCGCGCGTGATCCAGCGGGCTTCCGACACACCGACGCCGCGCAAGACTTCGATGCCAGCATCGCGGAGACGATTGAGCCCCCGGCCCGCTACGCGCGGATCGGGATCTTCGATAGCGACGACGCAGCGTTTCAATCCAGCGGCAACAATGGCGTCGGCGCATGGCGCGGTACGGCCATAATGCGAGCATGGCTCCAGCGTCACATAAATCGTCGCGCCATGGGCTTTATCGCCGGCGAGCGCGATCGCCTGAGGTTCTGCGTGCGGGCGGCCGCCGCGCGCCGTCGTGCCGCGCGCGATCACTTCCCCGGTTTCTTCATTGACGATCACAGTGCCGACGGATGGATTAGGCGCAGTCGCACCAAGCCCGCGCTCGGCCATGCGCAGCGCAATCGCCATCATCTCGGCGTCGAACGCAGAACTTTTTCTTCGCGACATGTCGCTTAGTGCTTTTTCTCGGCGGCAAGCTCATCAAGCACGGGCGTGCCGAACCGTTCGTTAAGATCGAGCGGATCGTGGGTATCGCTCGCGAGTTCGCGTAGGACGGCGTGAAAATCCGCCGCATCGCGGAAGTCGCGATAGACGGAGGCGAAGCGGACATATGCGACCGGATCGAGGCCGCGCAAGGCTGCCATGACGAGTTCGCCGATCTCGGCCGAGGTAATTTCGGTTTCACCGGAGCTTTCGAGCTGGCGGACGAGGCCCGACACCAAGCGGTCGATGCGTTCGGGCTCGATGGGGCGCTTGCGCATCGCGACCGAGATCGACTTCGAGAGCTTGTCGCGATCGAACAGTACCTTGCGGCCGGAACGTTTGACAACCGTCAGCTCGCGCAACTGCACGCGCTCGAACGTCGTGAAGCGGCCGCCGCAATCGGAACAGATACGCCGACGCCTGATCGCGGAGTTCTCGTCCGACGGCCGACTATCCTTGACCTGGCTATCCTCGCTTCCACAGAAGGGACAGCGCATCCCGATTGCTCCTTAATTCAATACGTGCGTCGTATAGCACGGAGTGGCGCGTTATCCCTTACGGAAGCGCATTTGTGAACCAAATTCATATGGGTAAAAGAGTTCAGAGAACTCAAAGCTTCGATTGCCGGCTCTTAGGCCGATTCTGCTTTTTAAACTCCTCACGGGCCTTTTCGACTGCCTGGATATGCGTCTCAACCCACGAATCAAGCTTGCGCATCGCGTCGGCCAGAGAGAGGCCAAGCTCAGTCAGTTCGTATTCAACATGAGGAGGGACTTCCATGCGATCGATGCGTCGCACGAGCCCGTTGCTCTCAAGAGCACGCAAAGTTTGAGTCAGCATTTTTTGCGAGACACCCTCAACCAGCCGCATGAGTTCGCCGTTGCGCATTCGGCCGCGGCGTAACGCGGGCATGACGAGTAGCGTCCATTTGTCCGCCACGAGTTCAAGCAGGGCGCGCGACGGGCAAGCTTCCGCATAGATGTTCGCGGCGCGAGAACCCCGCTTTTCCGCATCGTCCTTCAACCTCTTGAATGGATCGGCGCCTGGCATGTTTGACCCATAGTTACCAAAAGGTGCGTACTTTACCGTCAGTTTCTAACCCGTATATGCGACCCGGGCAGATCGCAAGTGCGGAGAACGCTAAATGACCACTATCGCCGTCGTCTATCACTCTGGATATGGCCACACCGCCGTCGTCGCGGAGTACGTGGCCAAAGGTGTAGAAACCGTCGCGGGCGCCACAGCCCGGCTTTATAAAGCTGACGACCTTACCGCGTCCGAACAAGGGCCTTGGGACGAGCTTGCGAATGCAGACGCCATCGTGTTCGGCGCGCCGACGTACATGGGCTCGGCTTCCGCCGTCATGAAGCAGTTCATGGATGCTTCCTCGAAGGTTTGGTACACGCGGGGCTGGAAAGACAAGATCGCGGCCGGCTTTACGAATTCGGCGAGCTGGTCGGGTGATAAGCTGTCAACGCTCACCCAGTTGGCGGTTTTTGCCGGTCAGCACGGAATGGTCTGGGTCGGCACGGGCATGATGCCGGGTTACAATTCAACGACGACGACGCCCGAAGCCATTAATCGCCTGGGATCGTTTCTCGGCCTCATGACGCAAGCGAATGCCGACGAAGGCGCTGATAAAGCGCCGCCACAACAGGATAGGAAGACAGCGGAGCTCTTCGGGGCCCGCATCGCCGAAGCCGCCGCGCGCTGGAAGAAGGGCGCGTAAAGCCCCGATCACTCAGCTTCGCAGACATGAAAAAAGGCCGTGGGGCGAGCGCCGCACGGCCTTTTTCATTACATCGCGCTTAAGCGTAGATCGGGAAACGGGTGCAGAGTTCCGTCGCCTTGGCCTTCACGGCCTCTTCGACAGCTGCGTTGCCTTCTTCGCCGTTCTTCGACAGACCATCGAGAACTTCCGAGATCAGGCGGCCGATCTCCTGGAACTCCGCGACGCCGAAGCCGCGCGTGGTGCCGGCAGGCGAACCCAGACGGATGCCCGACGTGACCATCGGCTTCTCTGGGTCGAACGGAATGCCGTTCTTGTTGCAGGTGATGTGCGCGCGGCCGAGCGACTTCTCGGCCTTGTTGCCCGTGATCTTCTTCGGACGAAGGTCGACGAGGATCAGGTGCGTGTCGGTGCCGCCCGAGACGAGCGCGAAGCCGTTCTGCACCATGACTTCACCAAGAGCCTTGGCGTTGTCCATGACGTTCTTGATGTAGACCTTGTAGTCCGGGCGCAGCGCCTCACCGAAAGCGACGGCCTTCGCAGCGATGACGTGCATCAGCGGGCCACCCTGGATGCCAGGGAAGATCGCCGAGTTGATCTTCTTCGCGATATCTTCGTCGTTCGTCAGGATCATGCCGCCACGCGGGCCGCGCAGCGTCTTGTGCGTCGTCGTCGTGACAACGTGAGCGTGCGGGAACGGGCTCGGGATCAGGCCAGCGGCGACGAGACCGGCGAAGTGGGCCATATCGACGAGGAACGTCGCGCCGACTTCATCGGCAATCGCACGGAACGCTGCGAAGTCGATCTTGCGCGGATAGGCCGAACCGCCGGCGATGATGATGCGCGGCTTGTGCTCGTGGGCAAGCTTCTTCACCTCGTCCATGTCGATGAGGTGCGTGTCGGGCTTCACCATGTAATGGATGGCGTTGAACCACTTGCCCGACTGGTTGACGGGTGCGCCGTGCGTCAAGTGTCCGCCGGCAGCGAGCGACAGGCCGAGGATCGTGTCGCCCGGCTTCGCCAGCGCGTTGAAGACGCCCTGGTTGGCCTGCGAGCCCGAATTCGGCTGAACGTTGGCAAAACCGCAGTTGAACAGCTTCTTGGCGCGGTCGATCGCGAGCTCTTCGGCGATATCGACGTATTGGCAGCCGCCGTAGTAGCGCTTGCCCGGATAGCCTTCGGCGTACTTGTTCGTCAGAACGGAACCTGCAGCATCGAGCACAGCCTGAGACACGATGTTCTCAGATGCGATCAGCTCGATTTCGTGCTGCTGACGTCCGAATTCCTTCTGGATGGCGGAGAAGACCTCGGGATCGGTCTCCGAGAGGTGCGCCTTGAAGAAGCGCGACGTCTGCGAGTTTGCTGCGGCCGGTGCAGTCGACATTGAGCTTTCCCCTGATTTTGGAAATGTTTTTGTAGCGCTGGCGGGGACCGTTAAGTCAAGCCCGGCCGGACGCGGGTTCAACCATAGTAAGGGCTCAGGCGCCAGGGCTCAACACCCCACCCGGGCGCGTAATATCGGCGCGGATGGGGCTTTTGGCTCAAAGGGGTAGTCAGGTCCTGCTCGGCGAACCCGCCCTATTCGGCGGCTTCGGCGAGGCTTTCCATCAGCGCCAGCGGGCACTGGCACCACAGCTCGGACAGGGCGTTAACGAGGTGATCCATGTCGGCATCGGTGTGATGCGGAGACGGCGTCAGGCGCAATCGCTCCGTGCCGCGCGGCACGGTTGGGTAGTTGATCGGCTGGACGTAGATGCCGTAGCGATCAAGGAGAACGTCCGTCAGCGCCTTGCAGCGCACCGGATCGGCGACGAGCACCGGCACGATGTGGCTCGGTCCCTGGATGACCGGAAGGTCGGCGGCAGCGAGCTTGCGCTTCAACGTGCGGGCACGTTCCTGGTGCGCTTCGCGCTCAGTGCTGCTCGACTTCAGGTGACGGATTGAAGCAACTGCACCAGCAGCGATAGCCGGCGCCAGGGACGTCGTGAAGATGAAGCCCGGCGCATATGAACGGATGGCGTCGCAGATGGTTTTCGAGGCAGCGATGTAGCCGCCCATGACACCGAAGCCCTTGGCCAATGTGCCGTTGATGATGTCGACGCGGTGCATGACGCCGTCACGTTCGGCGACGCCGCCGCCACGCGGACCATAGAGGCCGACGGCATGCACTTCGTCGAGATACGTCAGGGCGTTATATTTCTTTGCCAGATCGCAGACGGCGCCGATCATGGCGACGTGGCCGTCCATCGAATAGACGCTCTCGAAAGCGATGATCTTCGGCGTCTCACGCGGCACCGTTTTGAGTTTGGCTTCGAGATCGGCGAGATCGTTATGGAGGAAGATCTGCTTCGGTCCGCGGCCATTGCGAATGCCGGCGATCATCGAAGCGTGGTTCTTTTCATCCGAGAAAATCACGCAGCCTGGAAAGAGCGTGGCCAGCGTCGACAGGGCCGCTTCATTGGCAACGAAGGCCGAGGTGAAGACGAGAGCGGCTTCCTTGCCGTGGAGGTCGGAGAGTTCGTTTTCAAGTTCGACGTGATAGTGGGTCGTGCCGGCGATGTTTCGCGTCCCGCCCGAACCGGCACCAACGAGGTCGATCGCTTCGTGCATGGCGGCGAGCACTTTGGGGTGCTGGCCCATGCCGAGATAGTCGTTCGAGCACCATACGGTAATGGGCTTGGCAGCCTCGCCCTTGATCACTTCGGCTTTGGGAAAGGAACCTCGGCGGCGCTTCAGGTCGGCGAAGACGCGATAGCGGCCTTCTTTCTTGACGGCATCGAGGGCATCGGAGAGCTTCTGCTCGTAATTCATCTTCTGGTTTCCGCTCCCAAAAGCACGACGTTCATTTTATTTTTCAGCCTTTATGGCCCCGGAGGGCACAAAGAACCAGTGCCGTTTCGTCGCGCAGTTGCATGAAATTTTGGTCAGGTTCAAGGACTTTCTTCAACACCCAACGCTCCTGCCCAGAACCTTTGCAATTATTCTAAAGCACCACAACCAACCTTGAGGCGCATCAAACCATACCGAGGTATGTAGACCGTTCTCTGAACTAATATGAGGCAGCGATCTCGCCGACGCCGTCCTTTTGATAGATGTCGCGGCGGAACTGGACGACCCCGTCGGCCGTGGCCCAGGCGCTAATGTAAACAAACAGCAGCTGAACGGGTTTTTTCAGCCGGACGTCCATCGGCTTGCCTGATTCTTTCATTTGCTCGATCCGGTCGGCATTCCAGCCGTTTTGTCCGGCAAGCAACCACGTCGCCAGATTTTCGATGTTGTGAACCCTGATGCAACCCGAGCTTTCGGATCGGAAATTTCGCCCGAAAATGCGGTCGGACGGGGTGTCGTGCATGTAAACCGAGTGGGCGCTGTTGAAATTGATCTTAAGGAACCCGAGCGGGTTCTCCTTGCCGGGCTTCTGGCTATAGCGGTAGGTGCCGGGCTTGACCTTGTCCCAGTCGATTTTCGCCGGATCGACTTTCTTACCGCTGCCGTCGTAGGCATCGATGCCGAATTTCACCAGGACGTTCTGCCCCTTCTTCTGCATCTGCTGACCGCGCGGAATCAGATCCTCAGCGATGACCGTCGGCGGCAGGCGCCAGGTCGGATTGAAGCTCAGATCGGTGATCGGCGTGCGCAGCAACGGCGTCGGGCGATCTTCCTTGCCGACGACGCCTGCATAGCGGGCAACGATCTGTCCGTTCTCGACGGCTTCGATTTGGGCGGCAGGAATGTTCACGACGACGTACTTCTTCTGCGTCGTCGGGATGACTTCCTGGAGGCGCGCCAGATTGGCCTTCAATTGCTTTAGGCGTACGTCGGCAGGCACGTTCAGCGCCATGATCGTGCGCTTGTCGGCGATGCCGGTCGGGGTCAACCCGTTCGACGCCTGGAACCGCTTCAGCGCCTTGTCGACCTCGTAATCGAAATAGGTCGAAGTTGTATTGCCGCTCCGCAAATCGCGAGACGCTGCAAGGCGTGCCCGGAGAAGCGCGACGCTTGGATCGGTCGTGCCATACTGCAGCAGGCTATCGCGCGGCGTCTTGTTCGGCGGCACCGGAAGCTGCGGCCAGCCGCCCCGGCTGACGATCATCAGATACTCACGGACGGCCATCTTCGTCGCTTCGATGTTCGCTTTCGCGAGCGTGGCGAAGCCCTTCGGCGGGTTGGCTTCCCACTCGCGGACGAAATCGGGGTCGGTCGGATTGGTCGAGAGCGAGGAACCCGGCGCGTCGTTTCCGGTCGGGCCGAAATTGATCCAGCCGAAGCTCTGGGCGGCGGCACTTCCCATGCCGGTCCATGCGGCGGCGGAAAGCGTCACGAAACCGATACCGACCAGCAGTGGCGCGATTCTGCGGGCGGTTGAGCCCGCCCTGGCAAATGTCGATCGCCCGATATGCACGTCGTCCCCCTGCCCCTCGCCTTGGCGGCTTTTCTCAGGGACAGTCTAACCGAATAACTGCAAACGAAAAAGGACCGCTCCGGATTTAAGGAACGGCCCATTTTATGCTGCGGGACAACAGCATGGCAAACCCGGGGAGTGGCGCAATCGTCCGTATTACAGGCGGTAGCGGATCTGATCAGACCAGAAACGTTCCAGGCGAACCAGCGCCTTATTCAGGCTCTTGACGTCATCGCCCGACACTTCGCCGACGGTTTGAACGGAGCCGAGTTGGCGAAGATATAGCTTGCTGACGACGTCGCGGGCCTCGTGGCCTTTGTCGGTGAGGCTGACACGCACCGAGCGGCGATCGGTATCCGACCGCTTGTAGTGAATGTAGCCCATATCGACGAGCTTCTTCAAATTGTAGGAGACGTTCGAGCCGAGGTAATAGCCGCGCGTCTTCAATTCGCCCGCGGTCAATTCGCTCTCACCGATGTTATAGAGCAGCAGCGCTTGCACGCTGTTGAGTTCGGCGCCGCCACGACGATCGAATTCGTCTTTGATGACGTCGAGCAAAAGCCGATGAAGGCGTTCGATCAGGCGCAATGCCTGGAGATATTCACCACGGAAGCCTTCTTCTTGAATCGGCGCGCGGTGACGTGCCACTTCATACGCTAAACTCATTACCCTGCCTCACATGTTTTTGACGCCACCCGGTTTGCCCCGGGTTTTGACAAATAGATAATGGGAAGGACTGAATTTCGCCTAAATAGATATAGTAAAAGAATAGTGACAGGCCCTATTTCCAAGGGTTTTTTAACCAGTCAGCAACATGAAATTTGTTTGTGGTGATTTTCGCGTTAATTGCGCAACGATAATTGGATGCAATACGCCATCGCAAATCAGACGCGCGCGGCCTGCATTTCCACGCGACTCGGCAGTTCGAGATCGCCTTCCGGCAGCGGCTTGAAATAACCTTCGACGATGTCGGCTGCAACATCTTCGTAACGCGCCGGCTGCCAGACGGGCTTGCCATCTTTATCGCGTAGCAGAGCGCGCACGCCTTCGTGGAAATCGTGACTTTCAAGGCAGCGCACCGCGAGACGATAATCTTCAATCAGCGTATCGCGAATATCGAAACGAAGCGCATTCTGAATATGGCGCAGCGTTATCGCCAATGAAATCGGAGAGCACTTCCTCAACCCAGAGAGCGTGCGTTGCGCCCATTCCGAGCCTTTCGCCTCGGCCCTTTCGAGCGAGCGAAAAATTCCGTCCAGTGTCGGCTCGGAGAAATGCTCATTGATATGGCCGCGCTCTTTCTGCAGATCGCCCGGCACTTGCGGCTGGTTCAGATCATCGAGAAGCGGATCGACGGGCAGGGCGTCTGCGAGCTTGGCGCGAATATCTTCGAAATGCGAGGACGATATGCAGTGCGTGACGAGCCTCAGCCATTGCGCATCGGCGCGGCCGATCGAGCGCCCCGTCAGGCCGAGATAGAGACCGATCGGCCATGGCATTTTCGCCAGAACGCGCGCAATCCCAACATCGGGAAAAAGTCCGATCTTCGTCTCAGGCATTGCCCATTTGAAGTTTTCACCGGCGACGCGGTGCGTATTGAACGCCGAAAGTCCCGCGCCCGAGCCCATGCACAGCCCGTCGATGAAAGAGACGGTCGGCTTGGAGAAGCATTCAAGCAACCAGTTCAGCGAATATTCGTCTCGCATGTAGCTTTTTGCCGTCGCGATATCGCTTTTCGCGGCGGCGGAAAGCGCCACAACATCGCCGCCGGCGCAAAATGCTTTCGGACTGCTCGACACGAGCGCAACGATGTAAACGTCGGGATTTCTCGCAACACGCGGAATGGCCGAAAGCAACACACGGCACATCTCATTGTCGAGAGCATTGAGGGACGAGGGCCGATCAAGCGTGAACGTCTGCAACGCCTGTGTTTGGGCGGCGACGATTTTCTCAGCCTGCATCGGTGTGGCCGTGTTGATGGCGATCTTAGGTTCGTTCACTGCCTGCTCGATCGTAGACGTGCTTTGATTCCAATCGTTATGCTATGCCCCGTTTCCACCGGGCTCGCTAGTTTTTGCGGCGATAAAGCACAATCGGTCACAAGGCTCACGGAATTTGTCCAGAACTTGTAACTGCCGTGCAACGCCAATGACTTGGCCGCGGACGCAAACTCTGCGATGATCATAATTGCGTGACTGCGCGGGCATGCGTCGCGCCCTGACCTTGGCATCGGCTTTCGAAATCTCGCCCGCGTTGAAATACCAGGCCGCATACAGACAATCATGATGACAGCATACGAGCGCAATTCGGCCAAACGAACGTATTGGCGCGCCGTCGTGGCTGCTGCCGCGTGCGCATCCGCTGCGATCGGCTTTGTTGCTGCAGATGCGGACGCGACAACCACCAAGAAACATCATAAGCCCACGCAGCAAACGGCCGCGCCGAAAACAAACGCTGCGGCGGCTTCGACGGCTGCCGATCCGGCCAATGCGACGCCTTCCGCCACCAATCCCGCCAAGGCCGACGCGCAAGCCGCAGCGAAACCTGCCGACACCTGGTCGGAAACGGAAATTGCCGACGCCCGCGCGCATTGCGCCGTTATCCTGCAGCGCATTCATGCCGTAGCGCTCCCGCACGCGCCCATCCGCGACGGCGCTTGCGGGGCTCCCGCGCCGGTCGAACTCATCAGCATCGGACAAAGTCCGGAGGTCGCGCTGTCGCCGCCCGCGATTGTGCGCTGCGATCTCGTCGAGCAGCTCGCGAATTGGTTCGAAAACGACGTGCAGCCCCTGGCGCGCAAGCATCTAAAATCGGCGATCGTCCGAATCGAGACGATGAGTTCTTATTCCTGCCGCAACGCCTATGGCCGCAAGTCGACGAAGCTCAGCGAACACGCGCTTGCAAACGCCATCGACATCGGCGGTTTCGTTACCAGATCCGCGAAGACGGCCGAGGTGCTCGACGACTGGGGCATGCCGCAGCGCGAGATTGCCGCTGAAGCTGCGGCTCGGAAGAAGGCTGCGGAAGACGCGGCCGCCAAGACTGCGCAAACGAACGTGGCCAGCAATCCGGCGCAAGGGGCGTTGCCGTCCATCGTGCCATCGACTGCGGGCGCGGCGGCGGCGGGGCTCGTGCGTTCGACCATCATCGAAGGCGTGTCAAATGTCGTGGTCACGTCGTCGTGGGCATCGGCCACGGATGTGAACCGGCTCGGCGGACCGGGCCCGGAAACAGCGACGCCCAAGGCGGCGTTTCCTGTCGGCCTCAGAAACCCCCCGCCGGAAATGCAGGCCTTCCTGCGGGAGGCGCACGCGTCGGCCTGCCGGACGTTCGGCACGACGCTTGGACCGGAAGCGAATGCCGCGCACCGGAACCATTTTCACATCGACATGGCCCAGCGGAAGTTCGGCAAGATCTGCGATTAGGACCGACCGCCCTCTCTAGGCCAGGGGATGAGGGAACGAGCGCGGCGCCTGCGGATATCTGACCTGCGTAACGCGGCTTGCGCGGAAGCCCGGCACGTGTCCATTGTCCCCGCGGTTCCGCCATCTCAGGAACGGATCGACACGTCAGCAGGACTTTTCCCATGTCTTCTCGCATGCGCCCCACGTCTTCCGCCGCCAATGCAGGCACGCCGCCCGACTCTCTTTCCGGCGGATTTCCGGCAATTCGCATGCGTCGGAACCGGAAAAGTCCGTGGTCGCGCCGCCTCGTTGCCGAGCATCTGCTTTCGCCGAACGATCTGATCTGGCCACTGTTCGTCGTCGATGGCGAAGCCCAGCGCATTCCGGTGGCGTCGATGCCGGGCGTCGAACGGTTGAGCGTCGATCTGATCGTCGAGGCGGCGAAGGAAGCTGAAGCGCTCGGGATTCCGGCTCTCGCCCTCTTCCCGTTTACCGACCCCAAGAAGCGTAGCGAGAGCGCCGAGGAAGCGTTCAATCCCGACAATCTCGTTTGCCGGGCGACGCGCGCGATCAAGGCTGCGAAGCTCGACATCGGCGTTATTCTCGACGTGGCGCTGGACCCCTATACGAGCCACGGGCATGACGGGCTGATCGTCGGCGGCGAGATCGTGAACGACGAGACGACGGCCGCGCTCGTCAAGCAATCGATGGTGCAGGCCGAAGCAGGCGCCGACGTTCTGGCCCCTTCGGACATGATGGACGGGCGCATCGGCATCATTCGCGCCGCACTTGAGACGGCGGGATTCAAGAACACGCAGATCATGTCGTATGCCGCGAAGTATGCGAGCGCATTCTATGGGCCTTTCCGCGATGCGGTCGGCTCGACGGGTCTGCTCAAGGGCGACAAGCGCACGTATCAGATGGACCCGGCGAACACCGAGGAAGCGCTGCGCGAGGTTGCGCTCGATCTCGACGAAGGCGCCGACATGATTATGGTGAAGCCCGGCATGCCCTATCTCGACATCGTGCAACGGGTTTCGAGCGAATTCGGCGTGCCGACGTTCGCGTATCAGGTGTCGGGCGAGTATGCGATGCTGGCGGGAGCGTTCGAGCGCGGCTGGCTCGATGCCGACAAGACGATGGTCGAGAGCCTGTTGGCCTTCAAACGCGCGGGCGCGTCCGGCGTGCTGACATACTTCGCGCCCAAAGTCGCGAAATTGCTGGCGGAGTAGCGGGCTCCGTCATTCTCGATCTGACGAGTTTGTGAGGCCCGCGCTCGGCCGAGATGGCGGTGAGAAGCTAGCGCCGAACGCGGCGGCGGAAATCCTGGTCGGGCGGGATCTGATCGGCAGGGGCGTTGCCGCCTGCGGCCGCGGCAGCACCAGCTTGGTTCGGATCGTCGGACGGCGCGACCGTACCAGCGTTCGGATTGTCCTCAGCGATGGTGCGGATCGGCTTCTCGCATTTTGTCAGCCAGACATCATATGTCGGATGCTCCAGACCGTAGATGCCGGGGCTTTCGGCAAACATCCAGCCGGTGAAAATACGTTTCTCGGAACCGTCGACCTGAGACTCATCGATCTCGACGAACGTGTCCGTCTTGGGCTCGTCGGTGGGCGGGCGCGAATAGCAGGCGCGCGGCGTGATCTTGAGCGCGCCGAACGTCGCCGTCTTGTTGAGTTCGACTTCGATCTTCGAGATGTGCGCCGTCACCTTATCGAGCGCTGAAAAGACGGCGACTTGATTCTCAATGCGATCGGCGGCTGCGGGCGGCGCGGTCAGGACGGCGAGCGTGCCAGACAGAAGCAGCGCCGACACGAACACGCCCGCACGGCGACAGACCTTCGTGCAGCGCCCGAAATCTAACAAGTCCGTCTGTCTCAACTGCAAAAATCCATTCCCCTGAGGCGCGCTACCGCGCCTCGCCGGATTGCCCGCCAAAGGGGGCGATATTTCGTTCTGCCGGATTAATCTCGATTAATTCGGCTTCCACGCCTTGTAGTCGCTGGTGGATGCCGCGCGCTGGCCGGTGCCCAGGATCGATCCCTTGGGGCGATAAGCCTTCGCCGTGCCCGTCATGTTCATCTGATGGGGCTTCTGCCAAGGGCGCGGGTGATAGCGCTCTTCGGTCGGCGGCGTATCGACAGTATAATGCAGCCAGCCGTGCCATTCGGGCGGCACCTGACTCGCTTCCGAGAGCTTGGGATAGATGACCCAACGCGCCGGGACGCCCAACGGGCCGACGCCGCTTCTCTGAATGAAGTAGCGATTCCCGAACTGGTCCTCGCCGACGAGCTTGCCTTTGCGCCACGTAAACAGGCGCGTGCCCCAGGTATTGCCGCCCCACCAGCAGAAAATCTCGCTGAATAAGCTCATCGTTTGGGCATCCTTTGCCGCTGCTACCCTGATCACGAATTAGCGGTTCTTCGGCGGTGATGTCCAGACGCCATTGAGCCGGTGCAGGCATGCAACATAGCTGACGCGGAATCGCACTAAGCTCGTCAGCAGCCGGATCGAAAAAACGGACGTAATTAAGTCCTGTCCACACCACCAACGGCCAAGATGACCGGTAAAACCCCAACGAATGCGCGGCAAATGCCAACTCCGGCCGGAAGTTGTTAACACCACTAGATATAGTGCTTGTTGTCTCTGCCACCCCAACATCTATTTAATTTCCCTTGTCGGGTCGGCTTCGAATCTCCTAACTTTGGCCCTGTTGCGACATTCGTAAGACGGACCGTTCGAGATCGGTTGACGACGACTTCGCAGCTGTTCGGTTCAGTAGCGTTCCAGCGTAGCGCGCGAGTCTTCGTCGCAATCACACACTTCGGGTCGGCATGAGGCCGGCGGAGTCGCCTTTTCGGTGTCTTCGCGGGCACGGGGAAACTGCGGCCGGTGTGTTGAGTGCCGACGAGGCGCCTCAGGGCAGTCCATCCGCGTTCTCGACCCGCCGTTCGCCGGAGTTGCAGGGCTCTGAGCGCGTGGCGTCCAAAAAATCACATACGGCGCTCGGCAACACCGCTGCGCGCCGCGCAATTCGGGGGCACTTTCACATGAAGATTACACGGCGTTTCACGAAAGCCGGCCTTTCTCCCTATGCCTCGATCCCGTTCCGGCGTGCGACGTCAGAGATCAAGAACCCCGATGGTTCGATCGTTTTCCGTCTCGAAGGCTTCGATGTTCCCGAACAGTTCAGTCAGGTTGCAGCCGACATCCTGGCGCAGAAATACTTCCGCAAGGCGGGCGTGGCGCAGCGCCTGAAGCGGTGCGAAGAAACGCAGGTTCCGTCGTGGCTGTGGCGCTCCGCCCCGGATGACGCCGCTCTTGCCGAGCTGCCGGAGAACGAGCGTTTCGGCGGCGAGACGGACGCGCGCCAAGTCTTCGACCGTCTCGCCGGCACCTGGACCTACTGGGGCTGGAAGGGCGGCTACTTCTCGTCCGAGGAAGACGCGCAGGCGTTCTTCGACGAGCTGCGCTACATGCTGGCCATGCAGATGGCGGCGCCGAACTCGCCGCAGTGGTTCAACACCGGCCTGCACTGGGCTTATGGCATCGACGGCCCCGGCCAGGGCCACCTTTATGTCGACTATCAGACGGGCGAACTCGTGCAGTCGACGTCGGCTTACGAGCATCCGCAGCCGCACGCCTGCTTCATCCAGTCGGTTGCCGACGACCTCGTCAACGAGGGCGGCATTATGGATCTCTGGGTGCGCGAAGCGCGCCTCTTCAAATACGGCTCTGGCACGGGCTCGAACTTCTCGTCGCTGCGCGGCGCAAATGAGAAGCTGTCGGGCGGCGGCCGTTCGTCGGGCCTGATGAGCTTCCTCAAAATCGGCGACCGGGCGGCGGGCGCCATCAAGTCGGGCGGCACGACGCGGCGCGCGGCGAAGATGGTCGTCGTCGATGTCGACCACCCGGATATCGAGGAATATATCGGCTGGAAGGTCAAAGAAGAGCAGAAAGTGGCGGCGCTCGTCACCGGCTCGAAGATCTGCCAGAAGCGGCTCAAGGCCGTGATGAAGGCTTGCGTCAACTGCGAAGCGGAAGGCGACGCCTGCTTCGAGCCGACGAAGAACCCCAAGCTGAAAATCGCGATCCGCGAAGCCAAGCGTGACGGCGTTCCGCAGAACTACATCCTGCGCGTCGTCCAGTTCGCGCGCCAGGGCTACAAGGACATCGAGTTCGACACCTACGACACCGATTGGGACAGCGAGGCCTATCTCACGGTCGCCGGTCAGAACTCCAACAACTCGGTGCGCGTGACGGATGACTTCCTCAACGCCGTCGTCGAGGACAAAGACTGGAACCTTCGTTCTCGCCTTGGCAACAAGGTAACGAAGACGATCCGCGCCCAGGATCTCTGGGAGCAAATCGGCTTTGCAGCGTGGGCCTCGGCCGATCCCGGCATCCAGTTCCACACGACGATCAACGACTGGCACACCTGCCCGCAGTCGGGGCCGATCCGCGCATCGAACCCGTGCTCGGAATACATGTTCCTCGACGATACGGCGTGCAACTTGGCGTCGCTGAACCTCTTGCGCTTCCGCCGCGAGGACAAGTCGTTCGACATCGAATCGTATGAGCACGGCTGCCGCCTGTGGACGGTTGTGCTCGAAATCTCGGTGCTGATGGCGCAGTTCCCGTCGCGGCAGATCGCGGAGCTTTCGTACCGCTATCGCACGCTGGGCCTTGGCTTCGCGAACATCGGCGGTCTCTTGATGTCGTCGGGCATTCCTTATGACTCCGAGGAAGGCCGCGCGATCTGCGGTGCAATCTCGGCGATCATGACGGGCGTTGCCTATGCGACGAGCGCAGAGATGGCGGAAGAGCTCGGTCCGTTCCCCGGCTACGCGCCGAATGCGCAGGACATGCTGCGCGTGATGCGCAACCATCGCCGCGCCGCTCATGGCGAAGCCGAGTTCTACGAGAAACTTTCGGTTGCTCCCGTGCCGCTCGATCACGGCGCTCTGACGGATGCGCGTCTCGGCGACGCTGCAAAACGCGCCTGGGATCGCGCGATCGAACTCGGCCAGGAGCATGGCTATCGCAATGCTCAAGCGACGGTCGTCGCGCCGACCGGCACGATCGGCCTCGTCATGGACTGCGACACGACCGGCATCGAGCCCGACTTCGCACTCGTGAAGTTCAAGAAGCTCGCGGGCGGTGGTTACTTCAAGATCATCAACCAGTCGGTGCCGGAAGCGCTGCGCGCGCTCGGCTATCGCGAAAGCCAGATCGCCGAGATCGAGGCTTATGCGGTCGGTCACGGTTCGCTGGCCCAAGCGCCCGCCATCAACACGGGCACGCTGAAGGCCAAGGGCTTTACCGACGACGTGCTGGCGAAGGTCGAGAAGGGTCTGGCGACCGCGTTCGACATCAAGTTCGTGTTCAACCGCTGGACGCTCGGCGACGACTTCATGACGGGCAAACTCGGCATTCCAGCCGACAAGCTCAACGATCCGTCGTTCGATATCTTCGCGCACCTCGGGTACTCGAAGAAAGACGTCGAAGCCGCCAACGAGCACGTCTGCGGAGCGATGACACTTGAAGGTGCACCGCACATCAAGGCCGACGACCTGCCGGTGTTTGACTGCGCCAATCCGTGCGGCAAGAAGGGAAAGCGCTTCCTTTCGGTCGAGAGCCACATCCGCATGATGGCGGCGTCACAGCCGTTCATCTCGGGCGCCATCTCGAAGACGATCAACATGCCGAACGATGCGACGGTCGAAGACTGCAAGCAGTCGTACATGCTGTCGTGGAAGCTGGCTCTCAAAGCCAACGCGCTCTATCGCGACGGTTCGAAGCTTTCTCAGCCGCTCAACAGCCAGATCCTCGGCGATGATGCAGACGAGGCAGCGGATGCGGTGGAGGCTCTGATGAGCCAGCCGCTTGCCGCTCGCACGGCGACCGTGACTGAAAAGATCGTCGAGAAGATCGTCGAGCGCGTCGTCTACGTGGAGCGCGAGAAGGCGAAGGGCCGCGACAAGCTGCCGGGCCGCCGCAAGGGCTACACGCAGAAAGCTGCTGTCGGCGGGCATAAAGTGTATCTGCGCACCGGCGAATACGACGACGGCCGCGTCGGCGAAATCTTCATCGACATGCACAAGGAAGGCGCTGCTTTCCGCTCGCTGATGAACAACTTCGCCATCGCGATCTCGCTCGGCCTGCAATACGGCGTGCCGCTGGAAGAATACGTGGAGGCGTTCACCTTCACGCGCTTCGAACCGGCAGGTCTCGTGCAGGGCAACGAGACGATCAAGAACGCGACGTCGATCCTCGACTACATCTTCCGCGAGCTGGCGGTGTCGTACCTCGGCCGTCACGATCTGGCGCACGTCGATCCGCGCGAGATCGTCGGCGAGACGGGGCTGGGCTCCAGCGACGACGATACGGATGAGCAGTTGTCGCTCAACCTGCCGGAGAGCGTGACGAAGATGGTGTCGAAGGGCCTCGTTCGCGGCGCCGACGTGGTTCGCCTCGCGAGCCGCACGACGACGAACGTTTCGGGTCCCAAGGCGTCGTCGCTTGGTGCGGCCGCCGTGCAAAACGCGAGCTACGACGTCAGCGCACGCTACGTTGAATCGACACTGACGCACGGCGCGAATGCACTGTCGGCGGTAAGCGAAGAGATGCAAGCGGCGGTGTCATCGCCGGTTCTGACAAAGTCGGAGCTTTACAAGCAGCGTCTCTCCGAAGCGAAACTCCGCGGCTACGAAGGCGTCGCCTGCACCGAGTGCCAGAACTTCACGATGGTCCGCAACGGCACCTGCCTGAAGTGCGACACGTGCGGCTCAACGAGCGGGTGCAGTTGATGCGCAATCATTAAGTGCAGACGCCGCCGATAATTCGGCGGCGTCTTTAGGGCGTAAAGAATGGTAGATTTTTTCATCTCGCGAGCCGGGGAAGACAAAGTTATTGCGCGCACCGTAGACACGGTTTTGCGTGAAGCCGGTTTTTCGACCTTCCTTCAGGACCGCGATTTCGGATACGCGGATTTTACCGCCAAAATGGATGATGGGTTCGGACTAGTCGAAGCCGGAGCCAGAGTGATCGCATTGGTTTCTGGGAGCTATCTGATAAAGCCTCACTGCATGAAAGAGGCACGTTATCCGCTAACGGACGACCCAGAAAACAAATCCCAAAAGCTGATCGTATTTCGGATCGAGGATGTCTCCCCAATCGGCTTTTTAAAAGCCATCCGCTATGTAGACCTCTATCCATACCTTGATGATCATGTCGCTCTCGCCAGCGCGATAACTTCTGCGGTGGAGTTTGTTCACCCGATAAGACGCTCAGCCCCTTCTCAGCCTTTAATCAGTTACCCATCTGCGGCGGACTCAGACTTCAAAAGCGCTCGAGTGAACAAAGCCCTTTTGCTTCTTGAACTCGAAGATGAAGAGGAAAGCGAAAAGGCACTTAACTATATCTTCTGGGGCGTGCTTGCGATCGCCGGCCTTCTCATAGCTTTTGACGTTGGGATCGATTTTTGGAATTGGACATTTGGGACTGACTACTACGCAATATTCGAAATTCCATTTGTCGTGTTTTTTGCCTTGGGCTTCGGATTTTTGCTTGGCTACACGTTTTTTTCTCAAGTGAAAAAGGTAACTTCCTCTATAAACGCGCTTTCCCTGGCACCCGGCGAGCTTCGCGCGCTTCGCCAGATGGTCAAAGCGCGTGATTGGAAGAGCAAAACATTGATAAACTCAGTGGTAAAGAACGTGACGCGCAATATCGCAACTAAAGCCTAGCTCTGTATTTTGCGATGCGCGTTCGGGGATCCAGCGTGAGGCTCGTCGAAGACGACCGTATTCTTAAAATCGCCATTCCCCAGGAACAAACATCCCACTAAAACCAACCCGCCGAGAGCGTGCGTCCTGATATGCGAGGAAACGGAGCGTGCTCTCGGCGGTGCGTGGATCCGCGAACTGAACCGACCCCCCGATCCAGCGCGCGATCCGGCGTCAAGTCTTCTTGGCTTTCTTCACTTTTTTCGTCTTGTGCGTCTGCGCGACCTTCTGCTTGCCAGCCTGGTGCGCGTGGACCTTTTTCTTGTCCTTTGATTTCAGCGTGACGAGCGTCGCGGTGTGCGAGGCGGATAGCCGTGGCGCTGTCGTTGCAGCCTCGGCGGAAGCGGTGGCGCCAACGCCGAGAGCGAAGGCGCCGAGCAAAATCAATCGTGCAATTTTCATTGTCTTCTATCCCAAGCAGAGACGCAGCCGGTCTCGAGCTGCAACGCGACGCTAGGCGGCGGTTCCCGAAAAGAGAAAGAAGAAGACTTCAAATGCTCGGAAGATTTTCTTCGAACGGCCGCCTCGCTTGGAGGCGCGCGTCGCATTTTTGCGACGGCTTTGTATGTCGTCTCGGCCACATCGAGGCGCGAAAACATTTCGGCGTTCATCGGACGTATACGCCGTATCAATCACAGTGATTCTCAGCGAAAGACCGCTAACGCCTTGTTTGTTGCGTTTTTGATTGTGTCCAGCATGAAGCCGCAATGCGCTTCCACACCTTATCCTCAGTCCTCCCCGTTCCTTTTGCACATTGGGTAAACGCCGCCCAGCAATAGCGAATCAACACGCTTCAGTCGTATCCAAGTGCTTGAGAAATAATGCGGAGTTGAAGATGAAACTCGGTGGGGCGCAGGCGCCATTATCGGTCTATATGCTGGCCGATCACCTCGATGCTGCACTCGCCGCCGGCGAGGACATCATGGTGCGCGGCAGCCAGTGGCGCGAACTCGCCGAGCACACCGGTGAGCCGGCAGACTTCGTGATGCGTCAGCGCAAGATTGCCGACGAGATCCGCGCCCTTGAGCTGATGCTCGTCGCCCGCGTTCTGAAGGCGCGCAGCCATGCCATCGCGCTCTCCGAATACGACGAGCGTTTTCGCACGCTCGGACGGTTATTTGCGTCGGGCACGGCCATTCTGCTCGACGCGGTCGAGGAAAGCGGCGACGCGCGCGAACTCGACTTCGACACGGGCGATGAGATCATCGCCTACGTTCGCAGCCGCGGACTGATCGCCCCCGATGCAGCGGCCATCCGGAAAGCGTCGGACCTGACGATCGACGACAGCTTCCTGGTCGCCGCGCGCATGGCTCTCGGGCCTCTCTTGGATATGGCGGCGGCCTTCCTTGATGCTCTCGACGTCCAATACGATCTCTTCGTCGAAGAGGCGCCGGTTGCGAAGCGGACGCTCCTGCTCGACCTCGACGACGCCGACCGGCTGCCCTTGAACTGACGGCGCGACGTCGCAGACGCCCAGCGCGTTTTGCTGCGCCATTTGGCGACGCGTGCCGAACGGGTAGGCGAACGCTTGACCGAGCGCGACGCCACAGTCGCTCGTCTGAGAACAAGCGAACGCGCCTCAGCTTTGGCCTCAGGCTTCTCAACCGCAGCCGCCGACTTTTCGAAATTCACCGCGATGCTTGCCGGCACAGTTCCGTCAACGGACGCCACACGGGTTGAATCCGTGCGCAGGACGTTGGCCAATGCGGGCTTCATGGTTTTCACCGCCGTCAGCATCTTGCCGGCGACCGGCGCGAAGACCGACGTCGACATGGCATCCAGCGCCATCGCGATCATCATGCCGCCTTGGGCCTGGTCGAGCGATGCGAACGATCCGATGGAACCCGGGACCGGCGCATAACGGCGATTTCTCTTATAGGTCGCGTCGACGATGGACGGCGCAGACATCACGCGGACTTCGAGTTTCGCAACGCCGCTTCCCGCAAAGCCCAGCTTGTGCGCGGTTGCGCGCGATACGTCGAGCTTGCGCTGACGCCAGTACGGTCCGGCGTTGTTGACGCGAACGACGGCGGCATTGCCATTGTCAGGGTTGCGAATGAGCAGGATCGTGCCGTCTGGATAAATCGGGCTGGCGGCGCTATCGGCCTCGTTGGGGCGGAAGGCTTCGCCAGATGACGTCAATCCGCATGGGTTGTAGCAGTCGCGGCGACAGTCATCGTAGTACGAGGCTTGGAGCACCGTGTCCTGGCCGACGATGGCGACCATCTCGGCGATGCTCAGCACGCGGTGACAGGTGTGGTTGAAGCAGTATGTCTTGCCAGGCGTCTTGGCTTCGACAGGGGCGGCGCTGAAGGCCAACACCGCTGCAACGGCTGCCGGCACACTCCAGGCAACCCATGCCGCTGCGCATGCATGCGCACGACGACGAATACTCGATGACATCCCTACTCTCCCGTCTTTCTTCGGCACGGGCCTACGCGCCGTTCTCCTCCGTGCGTTCCATCCGCCTTGGAACAAAACACCAACTGCAGCGCCGGACCATAGAGTTTGCGATGCACCACGACAACCCAAGAATTGCCGTTACAATTCCCGCGCAATCACAAGTTATTTCATGACGTTGCGTGACTGAGTTGGCTCCGTTTCTATGCAGGTGAAACGGTGTGCCGCATGCGCCCCGAAGGCCACGGTTGCTGAGGCGTATATGCATCACGCGGAGTGTAATACGAAGCCGGACGAAATTCTCCGGTTGCGCCGCATAGGGCGTATGCGTCTCATCTCGCGCGGGGGCCGCAAATACGGGGATTTTCGGGGGAAATTTTGCGTCTATTCCTGGGATCTATTGCGCTGGCATTGCTGCCGTTTCTAAGCGGTTGTGTCTGCGATCCGCCGGTCGAGCGACTGACCATCAAAAAGCGCGTGCACGCGAAACGGGTCGCGCTGGCGATACCGGCCAAGCCAAGACCTAGCACAGATGCGACGAAACCATCCGCCACGTCCGTGCTGAGATCAATACGCATCAAGAGGTGCGACTGTCCGCAGGACTTTGATCCGCATGTCTGCGGCGATCGGAGCGCCTACACGTGGTCGCCGGACTGCAACAAACAGTCATCAGGAACCATAAGGCCCAGCGCTCCCGAGCCTGCGCCGGCACCTATCGCAGCGCCCGTCGCGGCGCCTGATAGGCCGACCCCAGCGTCGCTCAAAGGTTCAGCGCAGCCTTGAGCGTTTCAGCCGCCTCGTTCAGGCGCTGAGGATTCGAGCACCGCAGCACGAGGTCGGACACCGGGCGGCCATTGCGCAATTGCGGGTAGCTGCCCATCGCCACGTCGCGATAGCGCTGCTGGTGTGTCGAGAAGATATCCGCGATCTCGCTTTCCGGGCGATCGACGGGAATGGTGATCGACAAAAGCTTGGCGCCGGTTTCCAGCATCGGCGTCACACTTGCGAGCATGGCGCGCATGACGCTCGGCACGCCCGCCATCACGAACACATTGCCGATGCGAAATCCCGGCGCGACCGAAATAGTATTGTCAATCAGCTCGGCGCCTGCGGGCGCTCTCGCCATGCGCAAGCGCGCAGCCGTCACCTCAAGCCCGCGGCCGGTATAATAGTCACGAAGCAGCTTTTCCGCGCGGGCGTCGATGCCGACCGAAACGCCGAACGCCTTGCCGATACTGTCGGCGGTAATGTCGTCGTGCGTCGGACCGATGCCGCCGGTCGTGAACACATAGGTGTAGCGGGAGCGAAGCGCATTGACGGCCGAGACGATCTCATCCTCATCGTCGGCGACGACGCGCACCTGCTGCAAGCGGATGCCGATGTTCGTCAAATGCTCGGCGACGGCGCCGATGTTCTCATCCTTGGTGCGGCCCGACAGAATCTCGTCGCCGATGACCAGGAGGGCTGCTGTAACAATCCGTTCTTCCGTCAAGGCTCGCTCGTCCATCGCTGCTTTCAGCCGCCGTCATAGCACCGCCGAACGCGCGGCGAAAATACTTGCCGGGCGGCGCCGAACGCCGATATGGCCTGATCCATGAAATTTACACACCCCCTCGTGCCCGGCATTCTGATCCAGCGCTACAAGCGCTTTCTCGCGGACGTCACAACCGCTGGCGGCGTCACGGTCACCGCGAGTTGCCCCAATACGGGCTCTATGCTCGGCCTGACGAAGCCCGGCTCGAAGGTCTGGCTTTCGGAAAGCGACAGCCCGACGCGTAAATACCGGCATACCTGGGAAATGATCGAGGCCGACCTTGGGACGGGTCCGCACCTCGTCGGCATCAATACGGGACGACCGAACGCGCTCGTCACCGAAGCCATCGAGACCGGGACGATCGCCGAACTTGCCGGATATCCGATGTTGCGGCGCGAAGTGAAATACGGCCTCAACAGCCGCATCGACGTGCTGCTTTCGGGCGGACGTGATAATCGCGACTGCTATGTCGAGGTGAAGAACGTGCATTTGATGCGCGAGAACGGCCTCGCCGAGTTTCCCGACAGCAAAACAGCGCGCGGTGCCAAACACTTGCGCGAACTTGCAAACATGGTTGGCGAAGGCCACCGCGCCGTGATGGTTTTTCTTGTGCAGCGCAACGATGCTGAGAGTTTCAAGCTCGCGCGTGACATCGACCCCGCATATGCCACCGCTTTTCAGGCTGCTGCGGCATCAGGTGTTGAAATGCTGTGCTATAAATGCCAGCTCAGCCCTACAGAAATCGCAGTTGAGAAACGCATCGAGATTGCGGATCTTTAACGAGAAGGCCGGTCAACGGCTGAAACACACAAGAGAGAGGCAACGTACTCTCCAGCAGACGGCGTTTAGGGCGCCGGTCAAGGAAACGAAACCCAAGGTGACGATCGATGTATTCACGTCGCGATTTTTCGAGGCTGGGGCTTGCCCTGGCCGGTGGCGTCGCAGCACTTAAATCGGCAACCGGCTTGGCGGCGGAAGGTTCGGCCGAGACATTCCAAGTTACGAAGTCGGACGCGGAGTGGCGCAAAGAGCTGACGCCGGAGCAGTACAACGTGCTGCGCAAGCAGGGCACCGAACGGGCTGGCACGTCGCCGCTCGATGCAAACGACGCGCCGGGCACCTACCTTTGCGCCGGATGCCAGCTTGCATTGTTCTCATCGGAAACGAAGTATCATAGCGGCACCGGCTGGCCGAGCTTCTGGAAGCCGCTTGATGGTGCGGTCGAGACGTCTACCGACAATAGCTACTTCATGACCCGCACGGAAGTTCATTGCCACCGCTGCGGCGGACATCTTGGTCATGTGTTCGAAGACGGACCGAAGCCGACAGGCCTGCGCTACTGCATGAACGGCGTGGCTTTGAAGTTCGTGCCCAAGGTCGCCTAGTCAGCAAGCAAATCGTCAAGCACTTTGGGCGAGAGCGTTGCTCTTGCCCGAAGCCAGAAATTCCGTCGCCTCGGCGGCTGGCATCGGCATTCCCAACAGATAACCCTGCCCGAACCCGACATGAAGCGCACGCAGCCTTTGAAGCTGCTCGTCCGTCTCGATCCCTTCAGCGACAACCGTACAGTTCAAGTTGCGCGCAAGCTGCGTGATTGAGCGCACAATGAGATCGCTTTCCCGCGAACGCCCCAGCTGACTGACGAACAGCCGGTCGATCTTGATGCGATCGAGCGGGAAGCTGACAAGATAGCTCAACGACGAATAGCCGGTCCCGAAATCGTCAAGTGCGATTGAGACGCCGAGTTGTTTCAGCCGTTTGAGCTGATCGAGTGTCACCGGATCGTTTTGCAGCAAACTCGTCTCGGTGATCTCTATTTCGAGCCGATTGGCCGGAAGCCCCGATGACTTGAGCGCGCGCTCGACGCGTTGCGCGACGTCGTCGGAGGCGATCTGCAACGGCGATAGATTGATGCCGACGACGACATCGGATGGCCACTTCGCGGCCTGGGCGCATGCAGCCTCGATCACCCATCCGCCGATATCGTTCGCCATTCCGATTTCATCTGCGATACTTAAGAATTGGGCAGGCGGCAGCAGACCACGCAGCGGGTGCCGCCAACGAATGAGACACTCGAAACCGGCAATTTCATTCTTGGTCAGGCCGTGGATCGGCTGGAAAAAGAGTTCCAGTTCGTTCTTGGCAAGCGCGCTCCGCAGCCCTTGCTCAACAGCCTGACGCTCTTCCACCGAGCGCAGCATGTCGGGCTCGAAAACGCAGTACGCGTTGCGGCCCGCAGACTTGCTCGCGTACATCGCAAGATCGGCCTGAGTCAGCAGTTGATCGCCGGTAGAGTCGCTTTCGAAAGCGATGGCGACGCCTACGCTCGCGCCAATTTGCACGCGCTGACCTTCAAGAAAGAACGGATCGCATAAAGCAGAGACGAGACGCACAGCCAGGGCCTGAGCCGTAGCGCGGCCGCAGATCTCCTGAGCGACGACAGCGAACTCGTCGCCGCCGAGGCGTGCTACCAGATCGCCGTCGCGGACGACCTTCGCGATCCGCGACGCCGCCATTCGCAGCACCGCATCGCCCGCTGCGTGGCCGAAGGCATCGTTGACGCCTTTGAAGCGATCGAGGTCAATATAGAACACGCCGTATTCCGGTGACTGGTCGCGATCGGCGGCCAGCGTGTTGAGGCGGGCCATGAAAGCGCGGCGGTTGGCGACACCCGTCAGGCCGTCGGTCATCGCGGCACGTTCAGTCTCTTCGCGCGCCGACACCAGGGCGGCAAAGGAGTCCTTCAGTTTTTCGACGGCCTCCAGGCGCTCGGCGAAAATCCGGGCGTTCGACGCAATGAGGCCGACGAGGAACATGAAATAGCTGAGCGCCAGTGCGGCGAGAATGAGATGGTTGTCGAGCGTGATGAACACGCACTTCACCGCCAACGGGATCAGGATCGTCGCCGCATAGAGGATCGCGGCGGCAGGAATGGGAGAGAGCAAGACGCTGCCACTCGCGGCCATGCCGACTACAAGCGCAACAATGATGACCTCGCTGTTGGCAACCGTCCCGGTCCATAGCGTTCCGAGCAGACTCCAGGGCAGGGCCAGCAGGACACTAAACAGCAAGGCGTTTCGTGCCGGGCGGCGCGAGGTATTTCTGCCGTTGGCAGACGTCCGGTGATTAGCACGGTTACGCAGTGACCGAATGCCGACAAAACTGCAAATCGCTAATGCAAAGAGCGTCCAGAGCAGGAGCGCCGGCCATCGAATCAGGCCGCTGAATGCGATGGTGGCCAGCAGGACGTTGATCGCGTAACCAGCCATCGCCGCTGGCGTTGCCCGGGCGATACTCGCAAGTTGCTCCTTGTGGACGGATGACCACTTCCACCCGCCTTCATCATGCAGAAATTTCACTTCCAGGCCTCAGTGCGCATTGAGACGGCGGCCACACTAGGCCGGAGCCCTTAACGATCCTGCTGCGCCAGGACAGATAATTCGTTAAGTTGCTCCCGCACTCGCAAAAAAAATCGCGCTTTCCGAGTGTTGCGCTGCGTCACTCGCCGCAAGCACCATATAATAATTGAGAGCATAAGCGGCGCCGAGCGAATTTTCGTTATGGCTCCGCGACCCGGAAGCCTTTGCGGCATGTTTCGGCCATGCCGGTGGCCCATGCCTACCCCGGCCATGTGATGCAGAAGCACCACATGAAGGGCAACGGATTCCGCAGGGCGGTACGTTTTCTTCTCCGGGTGTATGGGACAGAGCTTCCGCCTGCCAATCGTTCAGCCCGGCATGCGAAGTTCTTACGAGAGCAAAGAGACTATGGCGTTACTCCGGTGGGTTTCTACGGTCGTCGTTATCGGTGCGATAGCGGGCGGCGTCTATTATACGATGCACGGAGGCAGCGGAGCGCCGGAGGACGGCGCCAAAGGCCGGAATGCGCGCGGCGGCTTCGGCGGCCCGGTTGCCGTTCTTGCTAAGGACGCCGCGAAGGCTGACGTGCCGGTCTATCTCGAAGGCGTCGGCTCCGTCAAAGCTCTGAACACCGCGACCATCCGGGCGCAGGTCGATGGGCGCATTTTGAGCGTCAACTTCAAGGAAGGCCAGGACGTCAAGAAGGGCGATCTGCTCGCCAAGATTGACCCGGCGACCTACCAGGCGCAACTCGATCAGGCCGTAGCAAAGAAAGCGCTCGACGAAGCCCTGCTCGCAAATACGAAGCGCGACCTCGACCGCTACCAGAAGGTCGGCACGCTCGCCATTTCCCAGCAGCAGATTGACACCCAAGTCGCGCTGATCAAGCAACAGGAAGCGCAGATCAAATCTGACGTCGCGGCTATCGAGAATGCGCAGGCGATCCTCGGCTATACGACGATCGTGGCGCCGTTCGACGGCCGTACCGGCATCCGCCTCGTCGATGAAGGCAACCTGGTGCATGCCAATGACACAACCGGCATCGTCGTCATTACCCAGGTGCAGCCGATCACGGCGACTTTCACATTGCCGCAGCAGGAGTTGCCCACTCTGATCAAAGCCATCGAGACCGGTCCGTTGGTCGCGACGGCGCTGTCGACGGACGGCCAGACGGAACTCGAAACCGGCTCGCTGAAGGTCATCGACAATCAGGTCGACCAGCAAACCGGCACGATCAAGCTCAAGGCCGAATTCCCGAACGAGAAGCGTCAGCTTTGGCCGGGCCAGTTTGTCAACGTGCGGTTGCTGGTCGATACCGTCAAAGACGCGACGGTCGTGGCGACGGAAGCCGTGCAGCGCGGACCGGATGGAACCTATGTGTTCGTCATCGGCCCCGACAACACCGCCGCTATGCGGGCGGTCAAGGTTTCGCGCCAGGACGACAAGTTCGCTGTCATCGCCGAGGGCCTCAAGCCGGGCGACAAGGTCGTGACGAGCGGCTTCAGCCGTCTGAAGGACGGATCGACTGTCTCTATTAATGACGGCACGTCCGCGCCTGCCGCCGACAAACCGCGCCACAAGAAGTCGCCGGACGGCAAAAAGTCGACCTCGGCGGATCAGAACGCGCAGGCCGCGCAGTTGCCGACGGAAGCCGCGCTCGTTACCGGCTCGACAGCTGGCGACGAACCGCGCCACGGCAAACATCGCCGCCACCACGACCAGGATAACGGCGCATCGCCATGAGCGTTTCGCACCTTTTCATCGTCCGTCCGATCGCGACGTCACTGCTTGCAGTAGCGACGATCCTCGGCGGCATTCTCGGCTACTTCGCGCTGCCGATCTCGTCGTTGCCACAGGTCGATTTCCCGACCGTCGAGGTGACGACCGAGCTTCCGGGCGCCAGCCCCGAGACGATGTCGACGCTCGTTACGGCGTCGCTCGAACGCCAGTTCGGACAGATCCAATCGCTCGCCGCGATGTCTTCGACGAGCTCGTTCGGGTTGAGCCGCATCACGCTGCAGTTCAACCTCGACCGCGATATCGACGCCGCGGCTCAGGACGTGCAGGCAGCGATCAATGCCGCTGGATCGACGCTACCGAAGAACCTCCCCTACCCGCCGACCTATTCGAAGGTCAATCCGGCCGACACGCCGATCGTCACCTTAGCGCTGACGTCCGATACGCAATCGCTCAGGTCGCTGTCTGACCTTGCCGATACGCTTTTGGCGCAACGCTTGGCGTCGGTCTCGGGTGTCGGCCACGTATCGATCGAAGGCGGCATCAAGCCTGCGGTGCGCGTCGAAGCCGACGTCTCGCGGCTGGCGAGTTACGGCCTCAGCATGGCCGATCTCAGCGCCGCGATTGCGAGCGCCAACGTCTCGGGGCCGAAAGGTTCGATCGACGGCGTGAAGCAATCCTACACGATTGCCGCCAACGACCAGATCGACCAGGCGCATATCTATGAAGACGTCATCATCGCCTATCGGAACGACGCGCCGGTCCGCATCAAGGACGTCGCAAAGGTTACGGAAGGGCTGGAGAATACACGCGTTGGCGGCTGGTATAACGGCAAGCCTGCGGTCATCGTCGACGTTCAGAGGCAGCCTGGCGCCAACGTCATCGATACGGTCAACCGCATCAAGGACGAACTGCCCCGCTTCGAGCGTTCGATGCCGGCCGGCGTCAATCTGCAGATCGTCAGCGACCGTACCGGCACGATCGAGGCTTCCGTCCGCGACGTGCAGTTCACACTCGTCCTGAGCGTCGGCCTCGTCGTCATGGTCGTGCTTTTGTTCCTGCGCTCGCTGCGCGCGACGATCATTGCAGGCGTGGCGCTGCCGGTTTCTCTGATCGCCACGTTCGGCGTGATGTATTTCTGCGGCTTCAGTCTCGATAACCTGTCGCTGATGGCATTGACGATCGGCACCGGCTTCGTCGTCGACGACGCCATCGTCATGATCGAGAACGTCGTGCGCCACATCGAGAAGGGCGAAAAGCCGATGAAGGCGGCGCTCGATGGTGCGCGCGAAATCGGCTTCACAGTGATCTCGCTGACGCTGTCGCTGATCGCCGTCTTCATCCCCCTGCTCTTCATGACGGGTCTCGTCGGGCGCATGTTCCGCGAGTTCGCGATGACGCTGACAATTGCCGTCGTCGTCTCCGCGATCGTGTCGTTGACGCTGACGCCGATGATGTGTTCGAAGCTTCTGCGCGGCGGCCATGATGAGAAGTCGGGCATCATCGGCCGCTTCATCGAGCGCGTGATCGCCGGTTACGACCGCTCGCTGGAATTCGTGTTCCGGCATCAGGGCGCGACGCTTATCGTGGCACTGATGACCGTGGTCCTGACCATCTGGCTCTATGTCATCATGCCGAAGGGCTTCCTGCCCGACCAGGATACCGGAGCCATCACCGCCGTCGTCGAGGGCAGCCCGCAGATCTCGTTCACCGAAATGACGAAGCTGCAGAAGGACGTCGCAGCCATCGTCGCAACGGATAGAGACGTTGCGGGCGTTGCTTCCATCGTCGGCATCGGACAGCTCAACGCGACACAGAATGCGGGCAGCCTTAAGATCATGCTGAAGCCGCGCGACGAACGCGAGTCCAACGTCGTCGAGGTGATCCAGCGCCTGAAGCGCGAGGTCAAGACCGCGCCGGGCACGATGGTCTATTTCCAGCCGGTCCAAGACGTGCAGATTTCAACGCAGTCGAGCCGCGCGCGCTATCAGTATACGCTCGCCAGCACCGACAGCGACGAGGTCACCGAGTGGTCGAAGAAGATGGCCGACGCGCTCAGGGCGTCGCCGTTCCTGCGCAACGTCGCGACGGAAGAAGTCGATGGCGGGCTGATCGCGCGGATCGACGTCGACCGTGTCGTCGCCGGACGTCTCGGCGTCACAATGCAGGCCATCAACGATGCGCTAAGCAATGCCTTCGGCCAACGGCAGGTTTCGACGATCTACGAACAGGCGAACCAGTATCGCGTCGTGCTGGAAGCCGCTGAGCAATATCGCAGCGACCCGTCACGCCTCAACCGGCTTTACGTTGCATCGACGACGGCCGGAACGCCCGTGCTGCTGACGGCCGTGGCGAAAATCAAGTACGAGACGGCGCCGCTTGCGATCAGCCACCAGGATCAGTTCCCGGCCATCACGATCAGCTTCAACTTGGCGCCGAATGCGTCGTTGAGCGATGCGCTCGCGGCCATCGACACGGCGAAGAAGGAAATTGACCTTCCCGCGACGGTATCGGGCACGTTCTATGGCGACGCGGCAGAGTTTTCCAAGTCGCTGCAGAACCAGCCGTGGCTCATCCTGGCGGCCATCGTCACGATCTATATCGTGCTCGGCGTGCTCTATGAGAGTCTCATTCATCCGTTCACGATTTTGACGACGCTGCCGTCGGCGGGCATCGGTGCGGCGCTGGCACTGGAACTGACGGGCAACGACCTGTCGTTCGTGGCGCTGATCGGCATCATCCTGCTCATGGGCATCGTGAAGAAAAACGCGATCATGATGATCGACTTCGCGCTGGAAGCGGAGCGCGAGCGTGGGCTGTCGCCGCGAGACTCGATCAAGGAAGCGGCACTTCTGCGCTTCCGGCCGATCATGATGACGACGCTCGCGGCACTGTTCGGCGCGTTGCCGCTGGCTCTCGAAAGCGGAACGGGCTCTGAGCTGCGCAACCCGCTCGGCATCACCATCGTCGGCGGCCTGCTGCTCAGCCAGCTGCTGACGCTTTACACCACGCCAGTTATCTATTTGGCGATGGAACGGCTGCGCGCCAGGCTCGGCGGCCGCGCGCTCGACGCCAATGGCGAACCGGTTACCGCTGCGCCGGAGCAATCACGGGCGATCACTGCGGGCAACCGCGAGGCTGCGGAGTAGGCGCATGAACGTCTCACGCATCTTCATCGAACGACCGATCGGCACGGCGCTTCTCGCCATCGGGCTCTTTCTGGTGGGCGCGGTCGCATACTTCATGCTGCCGGTCGCCAGCATGCCGTCGATCGAAATTCCAACGATCCGCATCATGGCGTCGCGACCGGGTGCCGACCCAGCGACGATGGCAGCAAGCGTCGCGTCGCCGCTCGAACGCCGACTCGGCGAGATCGCGGGCGTGACGGAAATGACGTCGACCAGCTCGCTCGGCTCGGCGTCGATTGCGATGCAGTTCGATCTCAGCCGAAATATCGACGGCGCAGCGCGCGACGTTCAAGCCGCCCTCAACAGTGCAACGGCCGATCTTCCCGGCGATCTTCCGCAGGTGCCGACGTACCGCAAATATAATCCATCGGCGGCACCCGTTCTCATTCTGGCGCTGACATCGAAGACGATGACGACCAGCGACATCTACGACACCGCGGATACGATCCTCGGGCAACGTATTTCGCAGGTAGAAGGCGTGGCAGACGTGACCGTCAGCGGGGCTGACCAGCCGGCGACGCGCATTCAGGTCGATCCAACGCTTGTAGCGTCGATGGGCGTCAGCTTCGACGATGTCAAAAACGCGGTCGAGGCGGCGAACGATCTGTCGTCGATCGGTTCCATCGACGGACCGAACCAGACCATCGTGCTGCAGTCCAATTCGCAGATGACGGACCCCGAGGACTACAAGGACATCGTCATCAAGAACATGCCGAACGGCGATGTGGTCAAGGTCGGGGACGTTGCGAAAGTCATCAACGCCACGCGTAACACCCGCTCGCTGGCGCGCTATGGATTGCAGCCCGCCGTCCTGCTCATCGTCACTAAGACGGCCGATGCCAACGTCATCGACACCGTCGATCGCGTGAAGGCGATCCTGCCGCAGCTCAAGGAATGGATTCCGGCGGGCGTCGACATTTCCATTTTGTCCGACCGCACGACGACGATCCGCGCTTCGGTGCACGACATGCAGTTCACGCTGGGTCTCACGATCCTGCTCGTCATGTCGGTTGTGTTCGTCTTTCTGCGGCGCACGACGCCGACCATCGCCGCGGGCATCACGGTGCCGCTCTCGCTTGCCGGAACGTGCGCGGCCATGTGGGCGGCAGGCTATTCCATAAATAACCTGACGCTGATGGCCCTCGCCGTTGCTGTTGGCTTCGTGGTCGACGACGCAATCGTGATGATCGAAAACGTCTACCGCAACATGGAAAAGGGCATGAAGCCTATTCCTGCGGCGCTAGAAGGCTCGCGCCAGATCGGCTTCACCGTCATATCGATTTCCGTCTCGCTCGTCGCAGCATTCATTCCAGTGCTGTTCATGACCGGCATTGCCGGCCGGCTGCTGCACGAGTTCGCCATGACGCTGACTTTCGCCATCGTCATTTCCGCGATCGTCTCGCTGACCGTCACGCCGATGATTTGCGCACACTTCATCAAGGAAGGCGCTGAAGAACATCGCAACCTCGCCGACCGCATCTTCGAAGGTGTGCTGAGCATGGTTGTGCGCGCCTATGCGTTCACTCTCAGGATCGCGCTGCGTAATCAGCTTGTCATGCTGAGCGTCTTCGTCGCAACGATCTTCCTGACTGTGCATTTTTACAGCGTACTGCCGAAGGGCTTTCTGCCCGAGGACGACACGGGCCTGATCATCGCGGCGACCGAAGCCAACGCGGATATCTCGTTCGCCGAAATGAAAAAACTTCAGGACCGGGCGCTGAAGGTCATCCTCGCCGATCCCGCCGTCGACAACATCGGTTCGTCGATGGGCGCCGGCGGCTTCAACCCGACGCAGAACCAGGGCCGGATGTTCATCAGCCTCAAGCCGCTGAGCGAGCGCGGCAACGTTCCAACGGCGGAAGTCATCGACCGGCTGAGGAAGCCGCTCGGCAAGATCGTCGGGCTCGCGACGCGGTTGATGTCGTCACGCGACGTTCGCGTAGGCGCGCGATCGGGCAAAGCCGACTATCAATATACATTATGGTCGCTCAACGCCGACGATCTTTATGCCTGGGTGCCAAAAGCCCTCACCGCGGTTCGCGCCATCCCGGGCGTCGTCGATGTCAGCTCAGATCGCGAGTCGGGCGGCCTTCAGCTCAACGTCAACATCAACCGCGATGTCGCTTCACGCCTCAACGTGGCGATCGCCGATATCGACACCGCGCTATCCAACGCCTTTTCGCAGACGCAGTTCTCGACGATCTACACCGATCGCAATCAATATAAAGTCGTCATCGAGGTGGACCCCAATCTCCAGGGCCAGCCGAAAGATCTGTCGCGCATCTATGTACCGACGATTGATGGAAGGCGGCAGGTTCCGCTGTCGAGCGTCGTGACATTGACTGAAGGCATCGCGCCGCTCGTCGTCAATCACCAGGGACCGTTCCCGGCGGTCACCATCAACTACAGCTTGAAGCCGGGTGTCAGCGTAGACACGAGCCTGCAGGCGATCGATCAGGCGCTGCAGAAACTGCATATGCCGGAAAGCATCCGGGCCGAGCCCGCTGGTGATGCCAAGGCGTTTCAGGAGCAAGCACGCGCCCAGACGCTGCTGATCGTTGCCGCTCTGCTCTCGATCTACATCGTGCTTGGCGTTCTTTATGAAAGTCTCGCGCATCCGCTGACGATCATATCGACGTTGCCGTCTGCGGGCCTCGGCGCGCTGCTGGCACTCGAACTTGCCCATATGGATCTGTCGCTGATCGCGCTCATCGGCGTCATTCTGCTGATCGGCATCGTGAAGAAGAACGGCATCATGCTGGTCGATTTCGCAATCCATGCCGAGCGCGAGCTTGGGCTTTCCCCGCATGACGCCATCTATGACGCATGCCTGCAGCGCTTCCGGCCCATCCTGATGACGACGCTCGCGGCACTCCTGGGTGCTGTTCCGCTTGCCGTCGCCATCGGCCCCGGCTCCGAACTGCGCCGGCCGCTCGGCATCACCATTATCGGCGGACTGGTCGTGTCGCAGATCCTGACGCTCTATACGACGCCGGTGATTTACCTGATGCTGGAGCGGGGTAAGGCTTGGTTCGCGCGGCGACGAAAATCGCGCTCGACGCGAATGGTCCCGCAAGACGCACCTAGGCCGTGAACTGTCTTGTTGTTTCGCATCTACCCCAGTTCACTTATCTACAGCAACTGCGCCGATCCCATATCCGGTGCCCGATCCCGACTGCGGAATCTTGTTGCCGAAGTAGTCGCGAGATCCGACATCAAGATTAAATGGCGGCTTCGTTAGATCAATTCCGCGCCCCATCAGCTTTTGCGAGACGTGCAATGCCGCACGCGGACATGATCGCTTGTAGCCGCCGCAAATCTCTCCCAGGGCGGTGGTGTCAATTTGCGGATCATCGGTGAATGCCGTCGACCTGCCATCGAGCGTTTCGCTGCCCGTCGCTTGCCGCCAAGTATCAAGATTGGTGTAGTTTCTATCGCGCCACCGAATGGCGAACTGGTCCGTCAAATAGTAGCTGTTGGAGAGGATTTGAACCTCAGGCAGTTCTGATCCGGTATTGATGTAGTTCGCTCCATTCAGCGCTACGATGAGATTGTTTGCAATGATCGCGCCCTTGGGATTTCCCTGAATGGAAATGCCGGCGGTTGTGTTCGACGGCCCGTTGGAAATGAGCGTGTTGTTATAAATACTGAGCTGGGGCGCGTCGGCTCCCCTCGCAATTACGATGTTTCCGAAGTAGGAAGCGCCCCACGATGTGGCGTTGTTCACGGCGACATTATAGCGAATGATATTCCGGCCCCACTCGCCGTCGATATATGCGGCAAAGCCGGAACCCCAGTTGTCGTGAGCATAGTTGTATTGAAGAACCGAGTCCGTGACGTAGCCGTCGAGATCGAAGCCATCCCAATCGCAGCCTTTGACGAATTTGCTCGGCTTGGCGTTGTAGACTTCGTTGAACTGAATGACGATGTGACTTGAGCTATATGCCCAGAAACCGGATGGCCCACCGCAGGTATCGACATTGGCGCCGAGATTGTACGCAATGTTGTTTTGAATCAGGCCGCCAGTAACGCCATTGGCGATCATGCCGTTGCCGTCGGCCCCGTTGGTACCGCCAGGCCGGCCTCCAATGTCGTAAATGACATTGCCCTGATACAGAATGTTTCGGACGTTCTTGTCGCGTCCAAAGCCATAAAGCCCGTTATTGTCCGGACTTGTCGGTCCGTCAGAACCGTGCAGCACATTGTCGATGACATTCACACCATCGAGTCCGGCGCCCGGGTGGCCAGTAACAAAAATCTCGGCGCCATTCTGTCCGGGGCTGGTGGTGAAGAACCCGCTAATGTCGCATCGTCGAACTGTTATGTTTCGAGCGGCGTCATTGTCGTAAGGGTTTTGAATCCAGACACCAAAGGGCGTCTTGCCGCCGTTGCCGCGTAGAGTGCAATCCTGCACGACAACGCCGCTGGCGCCGACGATATCGATCGCTGCCACGAGACGCCCGGCGCAGTTCGATTTGATCTCAAATTTTCCATCCCCATAAGCGCCGATCGTTACCGGACGTTCCGCGGTACCGCGCAGCATCCCGCGCGAAATCTGAAGACAGCCCACAAATGTCTTGCCGCCCTCAAGGAGAATTGAATCTCCGGCATTATAGACAGACTGCTGTATCCTCTCGAGGCTGCGCCAAGGCGCGTCAGGCGCTATTCCTGAATTCAAATCATCCCCCGTCGGCGACACATAATAGGTCGTCCCAGTACCGGAGGCTTCAGACGATTGAGCTTTGGCGACGACGGCGCAGCAGAGCTGCAAGCAGACGACAAGCACAAGCGGCACTGCGCCCAGAGGGTGGGGGAAACTCATGAAACGCATACATGCTCTCGCGGCGAATTCGGCGCAGGCCGAGATCGACCTACCGGGTTTGTTGAATGCCAACAGAGGGGGTCAATTCAGCGTTGGGCAACGATGGCCAACGTGGCATCGGTGTCCTATGCCGCAATTTGAGCCGAGGCATCAAGCTGGCAATTCCACAGGCGTAAAACAAAACGGTGTAAGGGTAAAAAACCAGAACTATCGATTCAAATGGTGAGCGAGCGACGAGCAATAATAGCATCGACGCAAAAAATGCTGTCGTGCTGCTTGGAAAATTCATGACGTTCATCAACGCGAAATAAACAAAGACAAGGGCAGCAGCCAGAAACGCAAGTAACCCGAGCCATCCCAGGTCGACCAGAATTTCGCGGAAGGTATTGTGGAACTGAAAGACGCGTCCATCGGTCTGCCCGAACATCGACAGCACTGAAGCCGTTTCATTCGA
Organism: Hyphomicrobium sp. DY-1; assembly: GCF_047497105.1. Lineage (NCBI taxonomy): Bacteria > Pseudomonadati > Pseudomonadota > Alphaproteobacteria > Hyphomicrobiales > Hyphomicrobiaceae > Hyphomicrobium > Hyphomicrobium sp. DY-1. Next base: position 265,860 of record NZ_CP134870.1, read on the forward strand.
GTCGCCGAGCCAAAATGCCTTATATCCATGTCCAAGCAACGGGGCTCTCGAAATCCAGATATCGGCCCAGTCCCAAAGCGTGGTTCGGCCTGTCAACGTCGGATCTTTGTTGAAGGCGGCAAGCACGCGGTCTGACGAGAACCCCATGCCAGCAAGGGCCAAGGCGGCGAACATCACAGCGATGAGCCCAATGACCACAAATGTCCAGCGCGACCATCGGTCAAACCGCTTGAGCGTCAGGAAGCCCAAGAATGCCAATGCGAAGCCGACGGCTGCAAGCGCCGATGAGAGCGCCTCGACGCCGGCCGCTATGCCCGCGCCGAGCGGAAGAAAGACGAGTGTCGACAAGCGGGAGAACGTCGGCTGACCTGCATCCGTGGCCACGCCCAAGGCCGCAGCGAACAGCGTAAGGCCCACGAAACCCATTGCGTCCTTGCTTCCCGTTATTCCGATGAGTACCGGACCCGCCGCCGACGGGCCAGTTTGACCGGATATGAGCGAAGCAATGACCACGATTGCCATCGCGTAATAAATGCCGCGAACAATTTCTCGACTTGTCGCGCAGATGCCGATGAGAATGCCGACAAAGATCGTCACAAGCAGCTGGATACCGTACCAAAGCGAGATGGTCGGCACGTCTGACCAGGTCGCCGACAGCATGACAATCGCCGGAAAAATGAGCACGACCTTAAGTTCGGCACCATATCCCACAAGCTCCCGGTGAAACTTGAGAGCGCAGAGGCCCGTGACCGCCATTATTAGCAATGGAATAATCAGCGAAAAAATCTGGACGTTGAAGATGGCAAAGAAAAACGTCGTGGCGGCGAGCGGGTAATTCAGCAGGCGGCGGCGCGATCGCTGTGAAGATTTGTGTTTTCGCGTCATCGCTTTCAGCCGTCCTCAAGCTGCCGAACTGGATCTGGCTGCGCTAAAGACGGGAAATGCTTTCCACATCTGCCGCAAGGCGCGCTGAGCCGGCTTTTCGAGCAAGTTAAACATCGCAACTGCCAGCGCAAGCATCGACGCGAAGGCAATCGCGATAGCGGTCATGTCGCCGAAGCCTAATCGCTTCAGATTTGAGATGATCGTTATGCCGATGTTTTCATGCAGTAAATACAGCGAATATGATGCCTGACCAACAAGCAGCAGCGGCCGCCAACTGAGCGGAACGTTCAGACAAATCAGAACACCCATCAAAACGACCCCGGTCGCGACGAAGAGCGCCGCCACAACGGACGGCTGATCGAGCAAGCTGACGTAGTCGAGATTAAGGACGTAAAGAATTACCGCGCTCATCAGACAAAGACTGGCCGCGAGAACGTTTCGGGAGAAGTGCCATTGGGCGATCGCGACGCCGAAGAGAAAGAAGCTCATATATTGGTGAATGAATATTTTATCAGCGAGGTTAGGGGCGATGTGAAAGCAAATTTCGCCCAGAATGCCGAACAGAATGATCCCGGCCCAGAACCGCCGGCCCAAGAGGATCAGAAAAAAAGCGACCACCGCATAAAACTTAAATTCGACGGCCAAGCTCCAATACACACCATCGACATACTGAAAGTTCCACTTCGACGGCAGAACGGCGGGAAGCATCAGCATACTTGAAATGATGTCGACGACGCCGCGATGGAAGGGTTCGGGGCCAAAAACGTTGACGATAAAAAATGTCACGAAGATCGAGCAGATAAGCGCCGGGTATATCCTCGAAAACCGCCTGAAGAGGAAGTCAACTGCATTACTCGAGCTCTCAACCGTTAGCGCGATGACCGTACCTGAGATGACGAAGAAGAATTCAACGCCGAAGCGGCCGAGTTCCCATAGCGGCGAATAGGCCTGTGAATACTGATAGAGGTTGTCGGGAAAGAACGGAGGCGCCCAGCGAACAAGATAGTGGAAGCAGATGACGAGCAAGATCGCCAAACCGCGCAGAGAATCGATCGTGTCGATGCGCTTAACCACATTGGTTTCGCGCCCGTTATTCGTCTCGGTGGCGTTTGCTGGGATTCTTATCACGGCTGATGTTCCGGAAGCTGGCGGGATTCCGCCAGGTGACAAAGGTTTCTCAGCCGCGACAAGAGCCGAGATGTGTCGGACACGTCTACAAACACAGCGCGCTCGGTTTGACGCAACGCGTTTGCTTTTTCGTTGTAGCCGGAGGCATCGAGATGAATAAGAAAATCGGAGACCGTTTCCTCCATTGGCTCGCGAAACGTCCAGCCGCGATCGTCGCGCTCCACAATATCGCCTGTGGCCGTACCTGCCCGTGCCAACGCAGGCACGCCGTATAGCCCGCCCTCGTAAAGCCGGTTCGGTATCAGCCAATCGGAGTTGGCACCGCAGGCGCTGAAGTCGATCGCCCAGGCGAAATCGACTGCGGAATAGATTTCCTCGAGATCGCGCGGATTTTGATATGTTCCGAAATAGGATATATTCGGTGTTTCAGCCGCGACAGATTCTAGCAGTTCACGGGTAATCCCGTCGGGTTCCGACGGAACGCCCCTGATATGGACGGCGATCCGATTCCCGAGCCGAGACGCGATCGCGCGGAGAATCTCTAGACTGCGATTGCAGCGAAGAACACCGAACCAACCTATCGTCCAAGCACGCTCGTCGCTTTGATTGCGGATGTGATCCAGAGGACGAACCGTCTCATGCTCTGACCCGAGCTTGTTTTCGAGAAGAAACCACTCTCCCGTGTATCTCTGAACCGGCGAGAAATAACGGTCGACAAAATAGGGAGAACTCACAACCAGCAGTCGGCTGCAAGCCAACAGCTGGCGCTCTAGGAGGCGCAGGATGGCTGCCTTGACGCCGCGGCCCGTAAAGGCCGGATAAACATCGAGCGCTTCGTAGACAATCGGTGCATGGGAGCGCGCCAAAAGGCGACCCAACCAAGCTAGCGCAAGCATGTCGATGTTGCGTGCATAAAGAATGTCGGCTTGCCGAATGACCGCACGGTGACACCATAGAATTACAATCGCTTGCATCAAGCTGAACAAACGACGACCGTGATGCCCGTCCTCGGTCACCCCAAGATTGATGTTATTCCAATCTGGGGCAGGCAATGCCATTTCACGGCGACGATCGAACATGAAACCGGTAACGTCGGCACCATTTCTTTGCAATGCGCAAACGCGCTTTCGGATGGTGCTCTCGTTCGAGTCATGTCCAAAAAACGCGATGCTGATGTTCTCGCGCGCACGCCTTGCTCGGCTTTTATCAAACGAAAGCTCGATCTCCTCGTCCTGTCCGATGCAGCAGCTTGTTGGCATCTCTTTGTCCGGCTTCGGAGTTATCGCTCAGCGCACACAATCGACCGCGATCGACGTGCCTCGACGAGCGCAGGGAGCAAGACTGCAAACTGTCGACGCCGATACGTCCGACCGACCGTCGACGTAGGCGAGCAACTCACGGACGCAGGCCTCGCGAGAATAATGTTGCTTGAAGTAAGTGTAGGCGGCATCAGCGCTCCGACGGCGTAATTCATTGTCCGATAAGAGCGCGCTGACTGCATTGCCGAAAGTGACAGCGTCATCACAGACATTAAGCGCCGACGCGATGTCGTCCCCCATCCCCTCGACGGACACCGTAGTCGCTACGATGGCCTTGCCCTGGGCCAATGCCTCAACGACTTTGACTTTCAGTCCGGAGCCTACCGTCAGCGGCGAAATAATAACGCTGGCTTCGCGATAGATAGGATCAAGGTCATCGACGATGCCGCAGAACTTGGCTCGGGGCGCACCTTCGGGAAATTGCGAACCGACACCGCCCGCGACAACCAATTCAGCGTCGGGATTTTCGGCATATATCCGCGGCCAGCAAAACTCCAGAAACCATCTGAGGCCGATAACATTCGGAGCCGTATTGCTGCCTATGAACAGCACGCTTTTGCCTGCGCCTGGTTGAGGCGCATCGACTGATGCGCACACGACGGGAGCCAGGAGTACCGTATGATCCGGAAGGCGCGCCTTGACGTGTTTCGCCTCGATATCCTGGATGGCGATGATCGCATCGGCCTGACCAAGAAGCTGCATCTCGCTGGCTTCGTCCAAAGTCTTGACCGAGTCAGGCAGCTTGGCGTCCTTGAAGCGACTTTCCCTCACGGAAAGAAGGTCGTGCATGACGACCAAGCTGCGCGCCGGCTCGCTGAGCGCGAACGGGATTGCTGGCGTGGTGAACGCATAATCGGCGATGACCAGTTCACTTTTCGAAGCGTGCCGAGCCACGTACAGAAGTTCGTCACGTTGCCAAGGCGCGCCAATGACATAGGGCGCCGGCGTATCCCAATAAGAGAGACGTTCCACGCCGAAGCGCCGTAGGACGCGTGCAATCTTGGCCTTCAATGCAGCAAGTGCGATGCGCGGGTCTTTGCTGACGCAGAAATTTCCGAACTTCCAGGCGCCGCGCAGAAAGATTTCGCTGAAGACTGACATTTCGGCACGAAGACGCAACACTGGCAAGCGCCCGATGGTACCGGCGTTCGGCGATACGAGCGTTACGTCATAGCCATCGTCTCGCAACGCCCGGCAAATTCCCAGGATGTACGCGGAGCTGCCGTTTGTCGGCCCGATGATGCGTTGTCTTGAAATCAAACAAGCCTTTTTGGTCGACTCCGACTGGTCTTTCGAACCTTGAATTCGGCGCAGACGTTGGAGACGCGCAGCCAACGGCATCCCCAGAGCCGAGATCGTGTTGGGATGATGGATCGCAATCTGTAGGGCTTGCGACCAGGATCGAGATTTGATCGCCGTAACGAGACGATCGAAGTTCGACGCGCGTTCGATGGATGCTTGGCGGCGAGCGAACGCTTCGGCGACTTCAACAGAACAAGCCGAGAGCGACGCCTTCAGGCGCATGTCGCCGTTGAGCATCTGCTGAAGGTCATCGCGTGACAAACGGTGAGAAATCGAATTCGGATGCTTGCGGTAGAAATAGCCAAGACTGTCGATCAGCCGGTATTTGGCGCCCGCAGCAAGGGCCCGCGCGATAAGATCGGCATCTTCGCCAATCTTCAGCGCCGTATCGTATGTCAGGGCGTGCTTGCGTAAGAACGCCAAATTCAAAAGTGGTTTGAGGTAGCCTGTCGCCGGAACGGTCCCGTAGATGAGGTTCGAATTCAAAAAATCGGCGAGCGAGATATAGGCCATCTGTCGCTGAGCTTTTGAAAGGTGCTCGCCAGGACGGCGTCCCTCGCCGAATACGAGCAGGTCATCGGCGCAGATTTCCGCTCCGGCCTGGGCTTCCTCGACGAGCCTTTGCAGCCGCTCCGGGTGCATGAAATCGTCGCTATCAAGAATGGCGACCCAGGTTCCCTCAGCCGCAGCAAGCCCGGCATTGCGCGCAGCGGCCGGGCCAGCGTTGGTAGGCAGTTCGATCAATCTGACGCGATGATCGCGAGCGGCAAAATCCCGCGCGATTTCTCGGCTTCCGTCTGTCGACGCGTCGTCGACGACGATGACTTCGAGGCGCTTCAACGTCTGATGTAATGCCGAATGAATCGCGCCGCCGAGGAATTGAGCGCAATTGTAATTGGCGATCAGAACCGAGACGGTCGGCGCGGGTGAAACTCTAAGCATTACTTATGTCTTAAAGCCGATCGGCTTCTCCGTCCGAGGAGAAATCACTCGCCGCATAGATGCGGAAGTTGCGAATGCCCGGTTGACTATCGGCTGTCAGCGCAGAGCATCTCACCCGCCAAATAAGCAGCCTCAGTTCTATTTTTTGCGTTAAGTTTTTTCATGATGTTACGGACGTGAACCTTCACCGTGCTTTCACACATGTTCAGTTCGTAGGCGATAATCTTGTTCGCCTTACCCTTGCGAAGCGCGTCGATGACCGCAATCTGGCGCCGCGTGAAAAGCGTGGTCTTGGGCGGCGCCTCACGAGGCGCGGATGCCGCGGATGATTTCCGGGCCGCGAGTAGGCCGTTCACTGGGAAATACTTGCCGCCGGCCATAACGAGCCGCAGAGCGTGCGCCGCTATTTCAAGCGAAATATCTGCAGGAATGAAGCCGTTAGCCTCGCCGTTGAGCGCAGTAAGAATGAGGTCGACATTATTCGCGTCGGCCATAACGATGACCGGAACGTTAACGCCGGCATTCTTCAGCTGTTCGAGTTGGCTCGAAATGTCGGAGCTGCTGGCGTCCATCGCGCATACGATGATGACTGCGGGCCTGACATCGGAGAGCTTGTCGAAATATTCCGCGACACTGCCGACACCGATGCCCTTTATTTCGGTTGCATTGGAAAGGCTTGAAACAATGCAGTTGCGCACGAAAGAGCGCGGCTCAATTACAATTAGCACCGAAATGCCGGGCTGCTTCAATTGCGCGGTTTCAGACCGCGCATTCTCCAAAGGCGCTTTGTTGTTATTTGAAGGTGTTTTGCCCATCGCCAAAGGAACGACGGGCCCGGTCTCACGGAAGGACGTACGCACGATACAAAAACTCCAAACCTACCGCCACGATGAGGTGTATGACGTAGTATGGCCCACTCTCTTTTATACCAATTTTAGTTACAATTGGACCGAAAACGCAGCACCTCGTTAATAAATTCGGATTGCATTATTGGTGCCATAGTCGCAGATCTAAGCCATTTATATGCCGGCTTTTTGTTGTCATCGTGAATGCATGACGTCCAAGCTACTGAAATTGCATGAGTAAATAAGTTTTATTTTACAGCATTCTTGTTTCTTCTACCAAGGTCTTACACGCGCTCGTTTACCATATAAATAGCGCACACTGCCATCTCCGATGGCTGATTATCAGACCACGCACGCAAAAGTTCTACAACTTACGCTTTATGATTTGTTTCATTATAGGTCATCAGATGTGGGTATGAATGTAATTTGAATAAAAACTGCTCAGAATCCGGATCACTGCCCCATTTCTGGAATAAATGATTTCCCCCCTCTTCCCCTTTTTTGGACGCTACCTCTAGTTGCCAAACATGGCGCTGCGCCATCGAGAGCCGCTAGCTAGGCCGCCTGCCCTGTATTCAAAACCGCTGGGATGGTACGGATCAGGATTACGAGATCCTTTGCAAACGACCAATCCCGCACATATCGAAGATCGTAATTTACGCGCTCATCGTAGGTTGCGAGGCTGCGACCACTGATTTGCCACAAGCCGGTAATGCCGGGGCGAGCCTTGAAATATTCGACGGCATTGTCGCCGTAGAAATGCAGTTCCTCGGCAACGATCGGCCGAGGGCCGACCCAACTCATTTCCCCGCGAAGAACGTTGATCAGCTGGGGCAGCTCATCAAGGCTTGTTTTACGGAGCACATATCCGAGTGCCGTAATCCGCGGATCATCGGCCAACTTGCGCGTCCGCCGCCATTCGTCGGCTGCTGCAGGATTTGTCTCGAGGTGGCGACGGAGAACCGCGTCGCCGTTTAGCACCATCGTGCGGAACTTGAGACATGAAAAATACTTGCCGCCAAAGCCGACCCTTCGGTGGCGGTAAATCACGTCGCCGCCAGTCGTCAGCTTGATGGCGCCGGCGAGGACGAGCAGTAATGGGGCAAGCAGGATCAGAGCCGTGAATGCTACGAACGCGTCGAACACACGCTTGAATCGGCCGCCGACAGGCGGCGGTGCCCGCTCAGGACTGGCGTTGATGCTGTAGAGCGCCCAGAGGCGACGCCGCGCGCGGGTCACAGACGCTTCGCCTTCGACCTCCACGCGTCCGCGCTCGTCGGTGCGAGCTAAAGTTGCAGACAGCAGCCTAGCCTCTGAGCCGCCGCCATCCGAACGCGAAATTACCGAAAAATCGCGCGGCGAAACGACAGACATCTGGAACATATACCCCGCAAAAACGCACTTATAATTTAATGAACTAGGTCTCTTCCGCTCATTCCAATTGTCAAATATTGCCCTGTGAAAGCCAACCGAACCAAAAGATGTAAGTGGTGAGATGCGCGCCGGTCTGCCGTTACGGCAAATGGCTAGGGGTGGCTAAACCGTCGCTCAGCCTTTTTGGAAGGCGCGCGCGCCATCGAGCCGCCGCGTTGTCAGCCTCTGGCGAAGTCTGATCAAGGGTTGTTCCAGTAATAGCCAGGATGCCGACGCGAAGAGAATGGTGAGCAAGAAATCGAGCACCACGATCCACCGATGCAGCAGCGGAATTGGCAGGCCAAAAAATTCAAGAAACGCGTTGGAATGGATCACTGGGTGGAAGAGGTAGGCGCCGTAGCTGATCACGCCCACCCAGCGGATTGGCGCCAGATCCAAGGCTCTGACGGCGAGACCATCCTGACATTGCGTAATCTGAACGAGAAGGCAGGCCGCCAAGATGCCGACTGCCGGACGGCTAAGTTCAGCAAATTCGGGATTGGATAGTAGAATTGGCGGCGACAGGACGAGTGCGAACACGATCACGATCGCCCAATCGTTCAACAGCCATCGCGGCAAAGGCCGGTCGGCAAAAAGTCCGGCCAGGCCGCCAAAGCCAAACAGTCCGATATTTACGAGCGAATTAACGTCGAAGGTAATGGGCGGACGGCGATCAGCGATGAACAAGACAGTTGCCGCAATGCTGACGATTAGCAGGGCAACGCATAATCTGGATACGACGGCGCGCGGCAGGAACAGTACGAGCGGTGCGAAGACGAGATAGTATTGTTGCTCGACGGCCAGGCTCCAAAAGTGGCCGAGATCGTCCCGCCAACCGTGACGCTCGATATAAATATTCGAATAGAAAAGCAGATTAGCCCATTGCCGCCCGGCGTCTCCAAGATCGTAATGGCCGCTCGCGGCCAGGATGGCCAGCGCCGCCAGCAATGCGTAGTAGGGCGGAAAAATCCGAAAAGCCCGAGTCAGATAGAAGCCCAGCAGTGCCTCTTTACGGGACGTTCGTCCCGTTTCGATCTTCGATCTTTGCCCCGCCAAAATGCGGGTGATCAGAAAGCCGCTCAGAACAAAAAAAATCCAAACCGCCAGCGATCCGATGCGATCTGTCACCGGCATAATAACTTTGTGGCTGACAAAAACGAGCAAGAATGCGATCGCGCGCAGGCCGTCAAAGCCCCTGATCCGTTGGGACAACATGATCTCCGATTGGGTTAGTGGGACATCGGACCCGAAGCCCAAATTAATACACCAAGTTCATGGCGTGACTGCGTTGCAATTCCCGTACTATAGGGACAGTCTTTCTTCATCGACCGCCACGCCGCGTTAATGATCGTCTGCCAGCTTACGATGGGCATAGTCTTTGCACCGGGCTGGACAATGAATAGAAGTCGCTAGCTGGGCTAACGGGGTCCGAACGAATGCGGCAACAGGTTAAATCACTGGCTAAAGCGGCGGGCATTGAACGCAAACACGTGGCGGCAGCGCGGATGTGGGGGGAACGGAATTTCCTCGCCACGTTCGGCCAGAAACGCTTCAAGCCTCATGGCCGCATTCTTTGCTATCACTCCATCGACGAACCGGAAATGGGCGTCAATGACGTCAGCGAGCGGCAATTCCGGGCGCAGATCGAGCTGGCGCTCAAGAAGGGTTACACGTTCGTCGAGCCGTCGCGAATAGCGCGAGGCCTCGGAAGCGAACGCGACCTCGCGATTACGTTCGACGATGGTCGCCGGAGCGTGGCGACACACGCTGCCCGCATTCTTGCAGAATACGAAATTCCGTGGACGCTGTTCGTGGTTACGGATTGGACGGACCACACGAATGCCTATCACCAAGAGCGGATCGTATCCTGGAAAGATCTCGAACACTTGATGACCCTCGGCGTCGAGATCGGCAGCCATTCTCGTACCCACCCCGACTTTGGCAAGATCAGCGAGCGCTTTCTGACTGACGAGCTGTCTGGATCGCGAAAGATTATCAAAGACAGATTGGGGGTCGCGCCAACGACATTTGCCATTCCACTCGGTCAATCAATGAATTGGACCGCCGCTGCGGCCACCGCCGCGCGAGAAGCCGGATATGAGATCATTTACGCGCAGGCGGAGGAGACGCGGCCCGCTTCTACCGTCCCGCGCACATTCGTCACCCATTTCGACGACACGCGCATTTTCAGTGCCTCGCTTGCCGGCGTGTTCGACCGCTGGGAGGAATGGATATGACGCCAACAACGCCCAGGCGGGTTTCGGTTGTCATCGGAACTCGGGACCGTCCCGCATTGTTGCGCGAAGCTCTCGCGAGCATTCGTGCGCTCGAGGGGCCGGACCTGACATTCGAGATTCTCGTCGGAGATAATGGAACGACACCCGAGACGCCGGCCGTCGTTGCCGAATTCAGCGGGATCTACGCGAAAACGGACAAGAATGGTTGCGCGGCGGCACGCAACCTCGCAATGCGGCGCGCGACAGGCGAATTCATCGCGTTCCTCGACGACGATGATCTGTGGACTCCGCAGCATATCCGACCACATATCGCGTTCCTCGACGCGCATCCCGACCACGAAGCCGTTTTCAGCCAAATCGTGAGTACGAATACTCTGCGGCAGCCAATAGGCGAGCCTTGGCCCGGCGCTCTGCCTTCCGACGGCGACGTGTTCGACATGATGCTGAGTGGATATTTTCCGCAGGTGGGAGGCAGCGTCTTCCGAGGCAACGCCGTCGCAAAATACGGTCTGATGGACGAAAGCCTCATCGGCGATTCCGATTGGGACTGGCAGCTGCGCATTGCTCGCAACGGCAGGATCGGCCTCGTCAAGATGCCGTGCGTACTGTTCCGCCAGCGGGATCCCGGCTCTTTCGATCAATTGCAACGCACACGGCAGAAATACACGAAGCGCATTTTTCGCCGGCATGCTTTCCTATCGCGGCAGCCGCCGCTCGAGCGGCTTACCGCGCGCAAAGTCTACCGCGCGTATCTGGGGTCGGTCTGGCAGTATTTCGATTATTTCTGCGGCCAAGCAGTCAAGCGATCAACCGCAGGCGAATTTAAAGGCGCGAGACATGCGTTGTTCGGCGCATTTGTGACGTTGCCACATGTGACGGCTGTCCGGCTCATTCGACCAACGGCTTTGCGAGCCGCACTGTTCGCATCTGTGCTTCGCAACCGCAATCTCGCAACCAAAGAGGGTAACGTCGGATAGACGTGTGCGCCTCAAATTCTAACTCGATTGCTATCCGATCGGAAATTCGAAGTTTCCGCGCAACTTACCTGAGATCGTCTGGTAAGCGTTCCGAGGAAACTCGACCCAGAACCGACGATCCTTGCGTGCAAGCTCGCGAATGATCCATCCGCTGATACGGCGATGGACAAGACCGTTGCGGATCAGAAGATAGATTATGCCTTGACGCAGCTTGACGATCTTAGCGTCGATCACGCTTTTGGATGCACTCGTCGTGCAGAACCGCTCCCGAACTTTCTTATGAAGCAAGAGCGCGTAAAAAAGTCTGCGGATGCACTCCGGACGGTTCCAATCGAGCGCCCCGCGGTAAAGGTCCATTCCTCTGCCCCGAGCAGCCATCGGCGCTGCGGAAAACGCGACGTCTTTCGCCTTGGACGACAGTGTTAGCCAGAAGAGATAGTCCTCTCCGGCAAAGGCGAGATCTTCATCGAAACGCATTGCGCCGTGGATGCGGTTGTCGAACATCACGGTCGATGTGTGTGCGAGACAGTCCTGAAGCATAAACGGCATAATGCCGGCTCCGGAGATGTGATAAATGCCGTCATCCCCGAGTCTTGATTCGGCCTTAAGCGCGTCGATGCCTTCGAGCCCATCGAACCAGGTGCGCTTGTCCTCGTAGAAGTTGTTCGCGAAATAAAACTCCGCGCCCTGCGCGAGTGCAGCGAGTCCCTTTGCAAGATGGTGAGGGTCCCAGAAATCGTCGGAATCCAAAAACGCTACGACGTCTGCATGCCTGACTGTGTCCAAGCCGGTATTTCGTGCTTTCGCCGGGCCGCCGTTCTCACGCTTGACGACTTCAACGGAGATTTCCGAATGCGAAAAAGCTGCGAATTCTGGTTCGGGGGGCACTGGCGATTGATCGTCTACGATCACGACGCGGACGGTCACGCCCAGCGGGATGTCCTGCGCATAAATGGACCGAATTGCGGTGCGAAGGATTCCTGGTTCGCGCTGATAATACGGGATGATAATGGCGACCTCGCTCACTGGCTTGGCCTCCAGACCGACAATGCGACCGCGCGCGTATCCTTCAACTTGAAAACCAAGCTTTCGCGGAAGAGCCCCTTTACGGCATCCTTCCATCCGAGAAACGCTCGCGCTCTCGCTACATCAATCCAAAGCTTCAGGCGCTCTGACAACGGAAACAGCCCGAGATGATGGCGCAAGATCGCAGCCTGGGGCGGCGCGAAGCCGTAGATATCCTCGAGGCGCGTGTCAGGCTCGCCGAAGTTCAGCTTCTCGGTGAAGTCGCCGCTGAGAATGGCTTCGAGATCGACAGGAGGTAATTCAAGAGCGCGCGCAACCGCAGCTTCGAGGTACTTGTTCCAGCCGGGTGAGACATTGGCATCCAGCACGGACTTCTCGGTCGCTTCACCGATGCGCGCGCGCAGCTTCGGATCCGACATCAATCGTTCGAGGCTTGCGATATAATCTTGGTCGTTTGTCGATTCAACCAGTGGCCCCGCGAGGCCGGGATGATCCATGCCGCAAATTCGCGCCTCGGGGGGCAGCACGAAACGAGAAACACAAGGCAGCCCATACCCCGCAGCTTCCATCATTGATGTCGCTGAGCAGAACGGAAAGGAATCCAGATAGATGTCCGCGGCTTCAAAATAGGGTTTCGGATCACGCGGTGTCAGTGATTGAATACGACCGCCAACGGCTGCGCTCGCATCCGCCCAATCCGGCCGTTCGCCGCCGCCGACGACCATCAACAATGCATTCGGGAACCTTTTGAGCAACTCCGAGTGCGTATCCGCGTATGAAACACCACCGATCGTTCGGTATTTCTGTGCCCGCGCAACGGAGATGAGAAGCAGCGCCGAAGGATCGAGGCCCAACGCCGCCTTCGCCGCCTCCCTGTCCTTCGTCCGCGCAGTGGGACTGACGAGGATCGGAAGCAATACGCTCCGCTTCTTTTCAACGTAACGGCGCTTTTCGCAGATATCGAGAGCTGCTTTCCGCATGCTGCCGACGACTTGGCTGATCGTCGATCCGATCCAGAACATGTGATCTGAATGATTGAGAAAAAGGACAGGCGGAAAGCGCTTCGGCTCGGCGAAGGCGATCGGGGCAACGACGTCCGAATTCGGTATATGCAGGACGATGAGATCGTGCTCGCTTGCGAGCTGCCTCAGCTTTGTTACCTTGGCGGCCAGCCCGCCGGCACGGCTGAGCAGATGAATACTGCCGCCTGCGCGCGAAACGGCCGCCGTGATCAAGGCGCTTGGTTGATCGTACTGCTGGGTCAGGGCGACCGAGTGTTCACGGCCTGGATCGCTTTCAATCCAGCGCCGCAACATCGTCGCGAGCCCTCCTACAGCGGTGATTTCGCCGCTGACATGGAGAACGCGCTTCACCTGCTCCGGTCGCCCTGCTCTGTCCGTAGTAGGCAGAGAAGACGGAATTTGACGACCTATTTTATTCAGAATGCGCTCAATTCGCGGGCTCGCAAAGAAGCCGCAATGCATATGGGCCGCAACCCAGGCTCCCATCAACGCGTAGCCGCCAGCCGTTTCGAGATTTCCCTGCTCAAGGCTTTTCTGCGCCTTCGCGACATACGAATCGAAGATAGCGTAATTGCTCTTCATGCGCGCGATCTGGCGGTCCGCATTCTGCGCATGCCGATCCGCGCCGGGCGACGACGGCGATGCGCCATGTTCATCGGCAGTAGGAGCCACGTTTTCTATGCGCATCGCTGCGGCCCAATCTTACCCACGACTTTTGCACCCGAGTGCTGCCATTCCCCATGCTCATGCATGACGCCAAATGCATTCGACGCGAGGATGGGGTGGCGGACGTGAAATGTTTCTCCGATGCGCGCGACAACCAAGCGGCCGAATTTTTTCTCACGAACCGCAATCGTCAGCGTGTATAGATCGGAGACGAGCTTGATCGGCGGCGTCGTCAGCTCTATTTCACCGGGGCCTGAGAGTACGCTCAAGCCGACATCGTCAGCGACACTGCTGAACGTGCAGCAATGAACTTCGTCCGAGCGGTTGATGCCGATGCGTATGTCTGGATCTTTGATTGGATCCTTGGCGTCGTAATGTACTCGGATCGTCATGCGCTCGCCGAAATCGAACATCTGCTTGCGCTCGCCGCCTTCACCAATGAGCTCGATATCGGTGATGTCGATGGCGGGCGCATCCGGATCCGGGTGGAACCAGGGCGCAACGGCGAGACGGCAATCGGCCTCATAAAGTTTCAATCCATCGTCGGTTGGCCCGTCGAACACGACCTCGCCGTGCCGCAGATAGATAACGCGCTGGCACATCGACTTGATCGAGAACATGTTGTGCGACACGAACAGGATGGTCGCGCCCTTCCTTTCAAGCTCGTGCGCAAAGTCGATGCATTTGCGCTGGAACGTAAAATCACCGACGGCCAGAACCTCGTCGAGAAGAAGAATGTCCGGATCAAGGTGGGCAGCGACCGAAAACGCGAGACGGACGTACATGCCGCTCGAATAACGCTTAACCGGCGTGTCGATGAAATCAGCGATCTCGGAAAAGGCGACGATGGCGTCGAACTTGCGGGCGATTTCTTCGCGCGACATGCCGAGGATCGAGCCGTAAAGAAAAACATTCTCGCGGCCGGTCAGTTCCTGATGGAAGCCGGTGCCGACTTCGAGAAGTGCACCGAGGCGCCCTTCGACGCGCCCCGTACCCTCGGTCGGCGTGGTAATGCGCGATAGAATCTTTAAAAGTGTGCTCTTGCCAGCGCCGTTCAGCCCGATGATGCCGACGTTTTCACCGCGTTCTATGTCGAACGTCGCGTTGCGAAGCGCCCAGAAGTCGGGCGAAGGCCTATCGTCATCCGCTTTCGCACGTGGTGCGAACAACGACTTTGCGCCATCCACGAGGACTTCGCGGAACGAGTTACTTTTGTTGCGCTGTCCCCGCCGGTAGCGTTTACCGAGGCCGCACGCGCGAATGGCAATATCATTCGTCGTCATATGACGTCCGCGAAGACGCGCTCCTGGCGTTTGAAGAAGACCAAGCCGCTGACCAGAAGGGCGGCGATTATCACCACGCTGATGCCCAAGGTATCGAGGTTCAACTGGCCCTGACCGAAGACGGCCCAGCGAAAACCGTCGATGACGCCGACCATAGGATTGAGCGAATAGGCCCAACGCCATTCTGGCGGCACGATGCTCGGCGGATAGACGATGGGCGATGCATACATCCAGATCTGCAGCATGAACGGCAGCGTGTGCTTGATGTCGCGAAAGCGCACGTTAAGCGGGCCAAGCCAAAGTCCCATTGACAGCGCCAGAGCGCCGGCCACCAGCAGAAGCGGTGGAATGGCGAGTATATGCCAAGACGGATAAAGCCCGTGCCAGAACATCAGCAGAAGCAGAATGACAAAGCCAATCGAGAATTCGATCAAGGGTGCAATGACGCTTCCGAGCGGAATGATAAGCCGCGGAAAGTAGATTTTGCGCACGAGTTCGGCATCGGTGACGAGCGCAGTTGCGCTGCGGCGAACGGACTCCGAAAAATACGTCCAGATCAAAACGCCTGCGAATGCGAAGACTGAATACGGCAGGCCATCGGAAGCAATTCTGGCGAAGTGGCCGAAGATGATAGTGAAAATTATTACGGCGAAGACCGGCTGAATGATCGCCCAAGCGACGCCGAGTATGGCTTGGCGATAAAGCACCTGCACGTCGCGCATCATCAAGACGAACAGAAGCTCGCGCGCGCGCCAGACATCACCGAGTTCTAGATCGAACAGCCCACGGCTAGGCCGCAAGTCATAGCCTGGCGACCGTCCGCCTTTCGGCGGCGCGCCGGATGGAACAATGGTATCAGTCGATAGAAAACTCATACGTTTACGGTGCAGGATTGCTTCAAGGTTGTGATGACTTGATCTTGCTCTGCATGCGTCATCTGCGGGTACAATGGCAGAATGATGCATTGATCTTGGGCGGCTTCCGAGCGCGGCAGAACCGTGTTCGCGGTGCCGGAGTAAGAGGCTTCGCGATGAATGCACATGATGCCGCGACGAGTTGAAATTCCCGCGTCGAGCATCGATTGCATTACCGCTTTCTGATCGAGTCCATCAGGCAGGCGGACACAATAGCTCTGCCAGTTGCTGCGCGCATATGCCGGTTCAACCGGTGCGTTAATCCCGGAATTGTCGCTAAATAGTGCCGTGTAGCGGTCTGCAAGCGCGCGGCGAGCGGCGACAACTTCAGGCACGCGCTTCAACTGCTCGCGGCCGATCGCGGCTTGAATGTCGGTCATGCGATAGTTGTATCCGACGGTCGGATAGCTTTCGAAAATGACCTGAGCGGAGCCGTGCCGCACCGTATCGGGTACGCTCATGCCGTGCTGGCGCAGCAGGCGAAATTTCGCATCCCATTCCGGATTGGCGGTGGTGATCATGCCGCCGTCGCCGGTGTTCATGATCTTGCGCGGATGAAACGAAAAACAGGCAATGTCGCCGTGCGGTCTGCCGATCCGCTCCCAATTGCCCTTCCAATTGATCTCGCTGCCGATGCCACAGGCTGCATCCTCGATGACGGGCAAACCGTGAGCGGAGGCAACGGCGGCGATTGCTTCGAGATTGCACGGCATTCCGATCTG
Source organism: Hyphomicrobium sp. DY-1 (assembly GCF_047497105.1). Taxonomy (NCBI): domain Bacteria; kingdom Pseudomonadati; phylum Pseudomonadota; class Alphaproteobacteria; order Hyphomicrobiales; family Hyphomicrobiaceae; genus Hyphomicrobium; species Hyphomicrobium sp. DY-1. Next base: position 282,541 of record NZ_CP134870.1, read on the forward strand.
ATGCACGCAGATGATCCCACGCGTCTTCGGTGTGATCGCGGCTTCGATCAGTTCTGGATCGATGTTGAAGCCAGTTTCCTCAATATCGACGAAGACCGGCGTCGCGCCGCAATAGCGGACGGCGTTGGCAGTCGCGACAAAGGTGTGACTGACGGTGATGATTTCATCGCCCTCGCCTACGCCAAGAGCGAGCAGCGCAAGATGAAGTGCCGTCGTGCAACTCGACACAGCACAAGCGTGCGGCGCGCCGACGAACGCCGCAAACTCTTTTTCGAAGGCTGCAACTTCTGGGCCTTGTGTCGTCCATCCGCTCAGGATGACACGGCGGACGGCGTCCGCCTCGCGCTCATCCATGATCGGGCGCATGATCGGGATCATGCGGCGCTCTTACGTTTCATCTGCCACCAGTTCACGAGGCGGCGCAGCCCTTCGTCGAGATCGACCTCGGCCGTGAAGCCGAGATCTCTTTCGGCGGCTGTCGTGTCGGCAAGGCGGCGGGATACCGGGTTCACCTTGCGCTCGGGACCATATTCCGGCTGCATGTTCGAACCCATAACGCGGAGCAGCGCATAGGCAAGATCGTTCAGCGACGTCTCGGTGCCGCTGGCGACGTTGTAGACATTATCGGACTTATCAGACTGCAGCGCCAGGATATTGCTGCGGGCAACGTCGTCGATATAGACGAAGTCCATCGTCTGCTTACCGTCACCAAAGATCAACGGTGGTTGACCGGCTTCGATGCGTTCCATCCAGCGGATCAGTACCTCGGTATATTTGCCGTAGATGTCCATGCGCGGACCGTAGACGTTGAAGTAGCGCAGCGCGACGTACGGCAGCCCATACATATCGTTGAACGACCGAAGCAAGCCTTCGAGCATGATCTTGCTCGCGCCGTACCAAGTGCGGTTGTTGTACGGGTGATGATCTTCCTTGGTCGGAAAGACATCGGCCAGGCCATAAATCGAAGCCGACGAGGCCGTGACGAATTTCTTCACGCCCTTTGCGACGGCCGCTTCGAGAACATTGTAGGAGCCGTCGCACATCGTCTCCAGAGCGGCGCGCGGCTGCTCGGCGCAGGCAGTAATACGCAGGGTTGCCATGTGGATGACGGCGTCCATGCCATCCGTCACTCGCTGGACGGTGCCAATATCGCGAATATCGCCTTTGACGAGTTCGACGCGGGGGTCACGTAACGCACCGTCGACATTGCCGATGGTGCCGCGTTCCAGGTTGTCGAGAATAATAATCTTCTCGGGTTTGTGATGCTGGAGAAGAAGATCAATTGTCGTCGAGCCGACGAGACCGCAACCGCCCGTTACGAGTATTCTTGAACCTTCGATCAACATGGCCTTGTCCTATCCGTCACCAAAGTTATTACGGCGCTATTATCCTGGAAATGCAAGAAGAGCATCGACAACGGCTTTCTGCGCTTCAGGCTTCAGCTCCGGATACATCGGAAGCGAAAGGACTTCGGCAGCGGCCGCTTCGGCGTACGGGAATTGACCTGCCTCGTATCCGAGATCCCGGAACGCGGGCAGCAAATGAACGGGCGTCGGGTAATGAATGCCCGTCTGCACGCCTTTGGACTCCATCCAGCTTTGCAGCGCCGCACGCGACTTCGTCCTGATCGCGTAAACGTGATAAACGTGACGCGCATCGTTGCGCTCATGCGGCGGCGCATAGGGGCTGCCCTGAAGCAGATCTCGATAACGTTCAGCGGCCGCGCGACGGTTCTCCGTCCAACCTTCGAGATAGCGTAACTTCACACGAAGAACGGCGCCCTGGACGCCTTCCATGCGATAGTTGAAGCCCTTGAGCTCATGCTGATATTTTTTTTCCGCGCCCCAGTCTCGCAACATGCGGACCGTGCGTGCATAATTCTCGTTTCCCGTGACGACCATGCCGGCTTCACCGTACGCGCCGAGATTCTTGCCCGGGTAGAAGCTGAAGCACGCAAGATCACCGAGGCTGCCTACGCGGCGGCCTTTATATTCCGCGCCATGCGCCTGAGCGGCGTCTTCGATAACGACGAGGCCATGTTTCTTCGCGATCGCGTTGATCGGATCCATATCGGCGGGCTGGCCATAGAGATGGACCGGCATGATTGCTTTCGTCCGCGGCGTAATTGCAGCTTCGATCGCGTCCGGCGCCATGGTGTAGGTCAGTGGATCGATATCAACGAACACGGTCTTCGCGCCGGCATAATGGATCGCCGAGACGGTTGCGACGAATGTGAACGGCACGGTGATGACTTCGTCGCCAGGACCAACGCCTGCCGCCAGGAGCGCCAGATGAAGGGCACTCGTACCACTGTTCACGCCGCAGCCGATGCTGTTGCCTGAGTAAGTCGCGAACTCGTTTTCGAGAGTCGCGACTTCTTTGCCGAGCGTAAACTGACAGCTTTCGAGAACGCCTTCGATCGCACTCATGATCTCCGGCTTGATAGAATGAAATTGGGTCTTGAGGTCTACGAACGGGATCATCAAAGCCTACCGATGAATGTAAATGGTTTCGCCACGGCCGCGCATGGAACTGGTTGCCGCCTCGATGAGCGAAACGACACGCTCTCCGGATTGGCCGTCTGAAATAGGTTTTTGCTGCTTTTCGATACAGTCGAGGAAATGTTCGCCCTCGACGCTCAAAGCTTCCTTACTGTCCAGTTTGGGTGCCCACATGTCGCCCATGCGGTAGCCGACGCGCATTTCCTGGATCTGTCCTGGATCGTCCGTGAAGCTGACGCCCTTGTCGTAAATTTTGACTTTCTCACTCGGCTCGAGATCGTTGTAAGTGATCATTTTGCTGCTTCCGCCGATCAGAATCTGACGGACCTTCACGGGGGCAAGCCAGCTGACATTGGCGTGGGCGATCATGCCGGAGTTATAGAATAGCGTGACGTACGCGAGATTTTCTGGCGAGCCGGGAAAATGGTTCGAACCCGCCGCCGTCACCGCAATGGGCTTTTCGTCGAGCAGATAGTCGAGAATTGCGAAGTCGTGCGCGGCCAAATCAGAAATGACGTTCACGTCGCGCTGGAAGAGGCCGAGGTTGACCCGGATCGAGTCATAATAGAACAACTGTCCCATATCGGCCGAGCGCACGATCTCGCCGACCTTCCGGATCGAGCCGGTATAGACGAATGTGTGATCGACCAGCAAAACGAGATTGCGCTTTGCAGCGACCTCGACAAGTTGCGCGGCCTGCATCGACGTTTCCGTCATCGGCTTGGCGAGCCAGACATGCTTTCCGGCCTTCAAAGCCGCCATTGCAATGGGAAAGTGCGTTGAAACCGGAGTAGCGATAATAATCGCGTCAATCTTCGGGTCGCGAAGCAGCTCATGATAATCAGTTGTAGTGTGAACACCTGGAAAACGCGCGGCGACTAAGGCAAGTCGCTTGCTGTCAAGGTCTGAAACGCCAACGAGCTTAGCCCGCGAAAGCTCCGCAAAATTTCGAACGAGGTTTGGCCCCCAATAGCCATACCCGATTACGCCGATACCAATCATCGTACTCACGCCACCCGCTAACAAGACACCCCCGCTCCTGCCGAAGCAGAAAGCGAAAAACTCTCAATCACATTTCCGAACGATGGTCGCGGCAGGCCCTGCCACGATCGTATGGTCCGGCACGTCCTTCGCAACCACGGCACCGGCGCCAACAAGCGCGCCATATCCGATTGTCACGCCGGGAAGGATCGTTGCGTTGCTACCGATACTTGCTCCTTTCCTGACGAGTGTCTTAATGACCGTCCAATCCGCCTCACTTTGCGGACTCCCGTCGGGGTTTGCCGCTCGGGGATAGAGGTCATTGGTAAACATCACGCCATGGCCTATGAACACCTCGTCTTCGATTTCGACACCCTCACAAATGAAACTGTGGGACGAAATTTTGCACCGGTCCCCAACAACGGCATTTTTCTGAATCTCGACGAACGATCCAATTCTCGTGCCATTGCCGATTGTGCATCCGTAAAGATTGACCTGATCGGGGTGATAAATTTTAACGTCCACCCCCAGCCGCACAGATCCGTCGATCGGCATTTCCTGTTCCCAATTTGGCAATACTTCATTAACTGACCTTTCGACGGCTTAGGCCGTCGTGGCCGAATATCTATCTCCTGAAGATTTAAAAAAGACCTCGAAATCTAAACTTAACGTAGCAGAAAATTTGCGTCCCGGATCACCATAAGGCCGTCGCTTAAAAATTTAAGATATTTTTATTCCGTACAGCGAATAAATGGTCAAAGTCTGCGTCACCGTCTGACATCAGGTATTGCGCAAATTTTCATAAGATACACACCAACCGTCATGTCATATTGGCTCGAACATACGGATTGGGTCAGGAGTCGCTCTGGTGCGTTTCGATAATTTGCGCAGCGTTCAAAATGCGGACATTCATCAGGATGACGACGGCATTCGACATGGCGAGCTTCTCTCGATCGCTGACGTCATCTCATTTTTCAAGCATTTCTGGCCTTTCATCGCAAGCGCTTCAATCGCGTCCGCAATATTAGGTCTGCTTTATGTCTTGACGGCCACGCCAACATACATGGCGACGGCTCAGCTTTTGATCGAGACCAATCAGGCTTCCGGGCCAACCATTATGACGCCGGAGGCGGTGGTTTCTCTTGATACACCGCAGATCGAAAGTGAGATTGCCGTTCTCAATTCGGAACAGATTGTCGGGCGTGTCGCGAAAACACTGCTCAAAGGTGATGCGAAAGCAGACGCAGCCGACAAAACGCCTCCGCCCCCTCCGGCCAGCACCAGCGAGCGGGGCTGGCTGTCACGGCTTCTGTTTGGCGCCCCCCCACCGCCAACGCCGGCTCAAGAAGCGGAAAAGCTGCGCCAGATCGAGCTCACCATCCAATCCAATCTGGGCGTCAAGCGTGTCGGACTTTCCTATGTTCTGGAGCTTTCCTACAGAGATCCGGATCCGAAAAAGGCTGCAGAGATCGTCAATACACTTGGAGATGCTTACGTCCAGGACAAGATCGACGGGCGCGCAAGCGCGGCTCGGCGCAACAGCCTTTGGCTCGAGGCGCGCATCGAAGAAATCCGCCGACTGATGAATGAAGCCGCTATCGACGTGCAGGAATTCAAGGCTCGCCGCGATTACCGCTTGGCTGACCGTCCCACATCCAGCGACAGCAATCTCGGACTAGATTTTCTGCCCAAACCGACAGCTCCGGCAAGCCCCGCAACGGGAGACAGCGCTCCCAAACCGGTGCCGAAGGATAATCAGCCGGCGACGACGCCTCAGGAGGCTCCGACGCTCGAAGAGCTCGACTCCCGCGCGCTTACCTATCAGAAGATCTATGAGAGCTACCTTCGCGCCTACACGGACACCGTTCAGCGCCAGTCCTACCCTTCGACGTCCGCTCGTCTCATCACTCGAGCCCAGCCGCCAAAACGTAAAAGCAGCCCAAAAGGCACGCTGACTCTTCTCGGCTCTCTCATCTTTGGCGGCATTCTAGGCGCCGGAGCGGCGCTGGCCATGTCTGTTCTGAACGAGCGTGTGCGGTCCTCCAACCAGCTTATGAGGCATATCGGAGCGCCCCTTCTTGGTGAAATCGACGATACGCGATGGCGTTCGCGGCTACCCTTCGTTGGAAAGCACCTCGGCCGGCAGCAGCGACGAAAGCGAAACGCCCTAATCGTCGTAAGCCATCCGCAATCGCCAGACGCCCGACAACTCGTCAAGACCGCGGCTGCCATCAACGATGCAGCCAAAGCGAGGGGTGCGGTAGCCATAGGCGTCTTCGGAATTTCCAAGGCAATCGATGACGCCGCCGTTTGCAGCAACGTTGCGCTTCTCAATGCGCGCGCTGGCAAGACGACTTTGCTGATCGAGACGGAGCCTGGCCGTACAAATCTTGCAGCCTCGCTGGTCGGCGATGTCCAGTTCGATCTGAAGGACGTGATAGAAGGCCGAGCAGAACCGGAAGCGGCTATCGTGCAGTACGACATCGAACCCGCCCTCTCCTTGCTTCTGATCAACAAGACAGAGGCGGCGGGGTTCTGGACCCTCCCGCGTGTCGCGAAACTGAGCGAACTCATCAAAAGCCTGAGCGGGTCATACGAAAATATTTTCGTGCATCTCCCATCTGGATCGGACACCGAAGTCGTCACGAAGGCCGTCGAAGGCGTCGTCATCGTTGCCGAAATATGGCAGACAAGCTTGGCGGAACTTGAGGACGTCGCATCACGCATGCGAATCGTCGGACAGCCGCCTCTCGGCGTCGTGAGCGCGAAGTTTTCGTAGGACCGCCTATTGCCGAACACTTCACAACGGCACGGGCCGGCCCTCGTCGTGGCCGGCATGAGCGTCATTCGATTTGGGTCGCCTTAACTGAGGGTGGCCTAGGGCGAGGCGCTCAGCTTTCGCTTTATTGCACTGAGCTTTGCCTCGGCGACTTCGCGAGCCATATAGGGGACGCTTGCAAGTGACTTCGAGATAGCGCCAAGCGCTCCCACAAGCCCATGCTCGCGCTTGGCATCCAACAAAATCCGGAAGTCCCTATTGTTCCGAGTTGAAACTAACAATCTTTCGAGCGAGGGCGCGTACCCATCGTGCCCCAATGCAGCATCGAGTTCCGTCAGGGCGCGATAGAGTTCGGCGATGTCCTGGGTGCGATGGGAGCCGCTCAACGACGTGGGGTGTTCGACCGCGAAATAACCGCAGCCCGCAACCAGCTTAAATCGCGCGTTGCGGCGGAGTGCATGGGCATACAGGATCAAATCTTCGCCCAGGCGCAGCCGTTCGTCATACCGCAGGGCATGCGTCTGCAGAAACTCTCTCCGCATGACGGGTTTCAGAAACCCCAGTTCGCGGCGAACACGATCCTTGCGTGAGATATTCCCAGCAAGAAAGGCATCTAGGCTGAGCTGAAGCGGCAGTTTTGTCGCCTTCGGCAACAGCCTATCGAGGATGCTTTCGCCGCGGTAATCAGCCGTGAAGAACAGATCGTCGGCGAGGAAATCCCAGTCGTCTCCTCCCGCTGAAAACAGCCGCTCAAGACGAGCCGGCGCCATGTAATCGTCGGCGTCAAGGATACAAATGAACGGCGACGTCGAGGACTCGATTGCTATGTTGCGGGCTCTGGACGGCCCGACATTCTGCTCGAGGCGCAAAATCTTAAGTCGTCCCGATCCATCATCGGCGAACGCGGCAACAGCTGCAGTATCATCACGCGATCCGTCGTCGACGAAAATGACTTCTCCGGCCAAGGACTGGCGCAAAGCCGAACTGACGGCGTAAGCCGCGGTCGCCGAGGCGTTCTTGGCTGCAATCACTACCGCTGTCGATCCGACGACGCCCATCTGGCCGGCTATCCTTGGATTATTCTTTTCTCACGGACGTCCGCGAGACCACAGCCAACCTGACAGCTTTCAAATTTTGCACCGTCGCTGGTGAAAACAAGACCGCGGCTGCGGCATCCAATAAGCGATCTATCTCATTTTTAATGGGATGGCCCGTCAAATGGATCGCGAAGAGCCACGAGATGGCCGAGAGAATGCCCGCGCCGACGCCGATCGCCACTGGCATTTGCTCCGCTCCGTCCGCAATGATTGCCGCGAGTATCAAAGGTACTGCGCTCACGAGGGTCACGATAAAACTTTTTTTCAAAGCACGTAGAACGTCGTTTTGAGGCAATGAGATGTGTTTACTGACGAAATGAAGTGAGACCGCAACTGTATACATATTCGTCAGAACGAAGCTCCAAGCGACGGCCATCAGCCCCCAAAAAGAAGCTGCGATCTGCACGGCAACAACGACAGGCACAGTCAGGATTGCTAGAATAGCTGTCTCGCGAACTCCTCCGGCGGCAATGAGAGCGGGACGACACAAACTGAGCGGGAAGCAAATCATCGACGACATCGCCAGCACCTGGATGATCGGAACGGTGCTACTCCACTGCGCCCCCAGCAAAATCATGACCAACGGATGAGCGAGGAGGACCACTCCAACCAATGCGGGCCATAGAAGCACGGTCACATGCTCAATACCCAACAGGAAACTCTTGCCGAGATCGCGCCCCTCGCGCGAGTGTTTGGAGAAGGCTGGTTGGAGAACGGGAGCGAAGCCAGACAATAACGTTTTGTCTGCCAGCCGGCTGATCGACAACGCGCGCTGATAGATACCGAGAGACGCTGCGCCGAGTGTCTTTCCGAAGGCAAGAAAAGGAGCGGCATCGCCAAGGTGCAACAACAGCGCCCGGGCGCTATCATACACCCCATACCTGACGACAGGCCGCCATTCCGAAAGCGAAAACCTGTAAATTGGAAACTTCGGGCCCCACATCAGGCAAAGCCCAAAATATATGACCGTCGATACGAGCTGTGCCCAAGCATAGCTCATATAGCTGAAGCCAGCGAGCGCCAGCAGGATCGTTACGACGGCATTCAAGGAACTGGTCGTCAGGCTCAGGATCGTCAGTTTGTCGAACTGAAGATTTCGGTTCAACAACGCGTAAGCCGGAGAACAGAATGATGACGTCAGCAAGCAAAACGCGGTGACATGCAAATAGGATTCGAGACCCGGCAGACCATAGAATTTTGCGATTGTTCCGGCGAAGAAATAGGTCAACAGAAAAAGCGGAAGCGCGAGCATCAGCGTAACGGTGAAAACGGACTGTACGCGTTCCGGTGTCGGATCATCGACTTGAATAATGTAGGTGCCGCTGCCGAAATCTCGGAAGATGTCGATCAATCCGAAGATTGCTAGGCCGATGACCGCGATACCAAAATCCGCCGGGGTCAGGAGGCGGGCCGTTACAATGGTCGTCGACATCCCCAGTAAGAGGACGCTATAGCGCTCAAAACTTGAAAATATCAGTCCCCTGCGAACGCTCGACATTCAAATTCTCAATTGCACATGCAGGCAGCTTTTTTGACGAATGCCGTCGTCGTCATCGCAATGACATCGATAACACATCACCATTTCTGATCCGTTATCGAATTATCGAACGATGTAAACAATCCATTCAGCAGAGAGACAATTCGCGCAATTCGTCCGCGCGCGCAGGATACGCCGCCAGCGAGGAAACAGCGTTTCTGGTTTCGAGGGTGAGGGAAAAACGAATGGGAAAAGGCCCCGTATCAAGCGAAATCTATTTACTCTGTCTATTTCGGAACGCTGACGGTCCAGCGACCTGACGACAGTTCCCCGATCCCAAAATGAAATGTGTGGAGCAACGGTGCTGCCCCACACATTCGAAGTCTCATTTTATGACAATGCGGATCAATCGGGCCGCAGCACATCTGCCCGGACAGGTTCCAGCGAGGCATGATCCGGCGCGGGAAAGACCGTGGACGGCACCATGCTCGGAGGCGCGCTGATGGGCGTCGTCTGGACGGACCGCTCCTGAATTGCCGGCTTCTGAGAGCGAAGGACGGCATCAAGCGACATGGCATCTTTCGACGTTGCCGGCATCGTCATCTCGACCTTAACCGTATCACCCGGCTGCAAAAGCGTGTCTTCCGTTGCGTCTATATTGAGCACGCCACCGCCGCTTACCTGCCGCACGATTGTGTAGTGGATCTTCGGCTCTAGAGTCGAGCTGCCGTCAGGGGCCGTGCCGCCCGTCGTAACAAGATGGAGCGGCGAGGCAACGGCCTGCGACTTGGTCTCGGCCAAAAGGCGCTGATTGACAGTTGCTTCCTGGTCGATCTGCTGCAAGCGCGCTTCCGTCGTCTGGAGTTCGACGGTCAGATCGTTGTCTCGCTTATTCTGATATTCGATACGAGAAATCTTGGTGCGGCTGACTTCCTGCTCGGCACGCGTGCGATCGCTTTCGATGCGCAGCTTCTCACCTTCAAGCTCCGCCAAGTTCCGTTGCAGACCCAGAACTCGTGGTGCAGTGGACAGCCCCTTGTCGCTCAGCCGCTTGATGCCGTCGTATTCCGAACGCAACAAATCAATCTGCTTTTGCTGGGAGTCGACGCGCATATCCAGCGTCTTGACCTCCTGCTCGAGCGAACCTTGCAACTGATCAAGCGCGATTAGCTGTGTTTCGTTGGCGCGCCGCCGCAGATCGAACACGCTCTGTTCCTTCGCCATCACAGACGACGTGGATTCGATTGCCTGGGGCGCGCTGACGGTTTGAAGTTCCGCGGGAAATGCGATGCGATCAGCTCCGCTCAGCTCTGCGTCGAGCCGAGCTTTGCGGGCGAGCAGACGCTGACGCTCCTGCTCAAGCGCCTGATAGCTACCGACCGTCGAAACGAATTCACGCTCAAGCCGCAGACCGGCGAGTGCCGAATTCCGGAACAGGCCGCCGCCGAGGCTTACGCCTTGGAGGACGTTCATGCCCGCCGCGAAGGGATATTCGCCCGATTTTTCGACTGCGCCGGTGATATAAATCGGACGGAAATCCGTAACTTCGACCGTCGTGTCCGGCTGGGTCGCAAGACCAAGCCGGTGCATCAACTGGCGGGAGATAATCATCCCCAATTCTTCAGTGGTGTAGCCGGCTGCATTCACGACGCCGACAAGCGGCATCGAAATCTTGCCTGCCGGGTCAACCGTATAGACCTGATTGAGCGCGTTCCAGCTATAGACTTCGTCACGCGAAGGACGCCACTCGAAGACCTGGACGCGAACGCGATCGCGTACACCAAGCCGGTAATCAGCCATCGGATTGGACGCAACGCCTCTTTGCGCGATTACGTCACTCAGCGCGCCGTCGCGCTGTTGATCGGCAGCAGCTGTCGTGTCGTTGGGAATAACTGTCCCCAAGGCAATCAGTGTTGCGAAGCTGCATGCAACCGGCATCGAGGCCCAGAGCTTGAATGACCTGGACGCATTGGATGGCAGAAAACCAAACCGACGTCTCATAGCGAAACCCTCTCCGCACTCAATCCCAAAACAACCATCTCGTCCCGAAATCTTACTTTCAGCGGTCCCAATTCGGGACGCACAACAGCGCGGATTTCTTCGCCGAGACTCTCGCAACCAAAACTTGGCGAACGCCAAAAACCTTCCCACTGCACTCTACATCCTATCACGGCGCCAGTATTTCCCTAGCGATCCAATGGGATATTCGCCTGGGGTAATCCTCTCCACCAGAAAGCCTACTAAAGAGGTAGATACGCGTTAGACGCGCTTGGGGGTGGTTTACCGACCAAGCAGTTGAGATGAAGCAATTGATGTGCCAATCGCGCCGCAAAACTATTTCGCATGGTTAAGACCGTTCGAATTTCCGCGCAGAAATCGGCTCAGAAAGCCCGCGGCCCAGCTCATGTGCATTGTGATTGCCGCGGGCCCGATAAGGAGAAATGACGGCTGTCGGCACTCGGCCGCGAGGTACGCTCCCCACGCCATGCACACCAGTATGTACCCAGCGGGAACTAGCAACGCGATGGATCCGACGAACGGGTAAGCGGCGAGCGCAATCACGGAGGCCAGAAGGACGAACACCGGTAACATCTGGCGAAGCTTCGGCCGCATTTTATGCTTCAACAGCGTATTTGCGCGCCCCTTGCCGTGCCGAAAGTACTGTCGCGCCAGAGATGGGAAGGACGTGCGAGGATAATAGTCTATCAGCAAGCGGCCATCGTGATAAATTCTCCGCCCAGACGCGACGAGACGGGCGTCGAATTCGGCATCTTCATTATATTGGACGGTTTCATCGTAGCCGCCGAGTGACAGAAACGCCTGTCGATCGAACGCGGCATGATGGCCATGATCGACGTATCCGGACTGCGATTGACGGCGGTGCGCGGAGCCTCCGTTGCCCAGTCGGCTGTTCTGAGCCGCAGCAAAGATTTTCTGAAGCGGCGAGCGGCCGACGGCGCGCATCGAAACGACGACCGAGGAGCTTGCCGTTTCACGCAGCGTCGCGACGCAATCGGAAACAAAGTGCGGCGGGTAACTGGCGTGGCAGTCCGCACGGACCAGCACTGTCGCCCTCGGATCGCAAATAGAGGCAGCGATATTCATTGCGGCGGATTGGGTGCGGCGCGTATTGTGAATGAGCTTTATGCGAGGATTAAGTTTGGCGAGTTCCTGAACGATTGCCGGCGTGCGATCGGAACTTCCGCCATCCAAAACCAACAACTCGTAATCACGCGGCTCTTGCGGTTGTAAGAGTGAGTTTATCGCTGCCGCGATGTACAATTCCTCATTGAACGCCGGCATCACGATAGTGGTGAACTGTGATGACACTTCCGGCAAAGACGAATTTCCCACTGTTTTGCTCAATTGAGTTGCCGGTGCGCTGCCGCCTCGACAGGGCTTGGAGACTGCAAACGCTGCATGGACTCGCCCACTCGATGGCGTTGTCAAAGGTTCGGGCCAGAAAATCAGCCAAGCGTCAAATGCGCGTAAATCGCCTGCGCCTGAGATGCATCAAATTTATGCGTTTTTGAAATGCAGTTAATTTAGTCTCATCGTATCCGACCGCGCGCTGAAAGTTCGTCATCTCGATGTCTCACAGAGGTAGCGTAGTCAGCGATCTTAGACAGCTATTAACCAACGCCGGAGGAGATCGATGCGATGTCGCATCGCTGGCATGATTGCTGCTCGTCTGCACGCCAGCGATTCCAGCGGTACCGGCCCTTACCTTTTTGAGCTGTTGCCGCGGATTGACGGTCTCTTCCTTAAGGGGTTCGTGCGCACTTTAGATACAGAGACATCTGCCATCACTCTCTCAAAGTACCTCATGTCAAAGACAGCCGTGACACTCCTGCTCGTCGGTTTCGCCCTTGCTGCGCCTCAAGCCGCGCTGAGCAGGGACGTTCATGGCATTGCCTGCGACGACGACTGCGACGACGTCGTCGCCGGCTATAAATTCGGTCAAGAGAAAGACACGCGTGACATTTCACTCTGCTACGGGCATTCAAAGGCATTCTTTCAGGGATGCTTGAAATTCATCTATGAGGCCGGTCCCGCCCATCCGCCTCCGCCGAAGCCGAAAAGCAAAAAACTGGACGACGACTTTGATACTTCGCCGGAATGAGCCCCTTTATTCCTGCCCGAAGCGACAGCGTCGGATCTTCGGCAATAAATGCTCGATTAACGAGTTGACCGCAGCTATCCAATTCCGGACATTTCTTAAATTCCATCAATACTCCGGCAGTAGGACTAATTTTATTCAGCCGTTCTATGAATGCCCAAATGTCACTGGTCGTACGATCTCATGACGGGAAAAGAGATCGCTTTTGTTTCAACGCCCGGTGCCGCCATTTAATTCCGAGGGAAAGTTGATGGGTCAGCCCTTCGACATCGCACAGAAAATCCACTCGCCCGCGCCGGCTGGTGGTTCGCGGACTCTCGCCTTGAAACCGATTTGTCTCTGCTTGGAGGGTGGCCTCGTTCGTGCGAACCTTACGCAAGAACGCTTGCTGGCGATGCTCTTTAAGCCGACCGGACTGCTGGCGCTCCTTGCAAACGCCGGCGGAGGGGCCACCAAACTCCGGGAGTGCGTCTCCCGCTTCGATACGCAGGATGCAGAAACACTTCCATACAACGAGAAGCTTCTTGAATTTCTGCGAGCAGAAAAATCGAAGGGGCATCCCATCGTGCTTCTGGCCACGGCCGAAGACCCGCTGGCGCGCGCGGTGGTGGAGCATTTATCAATCTTCGACGACGTCATCTTTCTTGAACACGGCCCATCAGATAAAAATCAGATTGTCGACAGTCTCAAAGAGCGGTTCGGTGAAAGCGGTTTCATTTATGTCGGAAATGACCAAGACGCCTTAGCCGTCTGGAAAATTGCGGATGCGGCAATTGTCGTCAATGCCTCTCCGGCGGTCGTTGCCCAAGCGCAGCAATCGGCGACCATTCAAACGATCATCGACGACCGCCCGAATATCCTGGTCTCCAGCCTGCGCCTTTTGCGTCCTCATCAGTGGTCGAAGAACCTACTGGTCTTCGTCCCGCTCATTGCGGCGCGACTTTGGACCGATCTGGGCGCATGGGGCGACGCCGTATATGCATTTCTGAGTTTTTGCGCGATCGCGTCTTCGATCTATGTCATCAACGATATCATCGACATTTCATCGGATCGCAGACATCCACGCAAACGCAAGCGGGCGGTTGCGAGCGGAGACGTATCGATCCCCATCGCGATCGCGATTTCACTGACTACACTTTCGATCGGCCTCGTCCTGTCCTATGTCGCCGGCGTGACAACGGTCGTCGTCATCTATGCGCTGACGTCTTTGTCCTATTCGCTCGGGCTTAAGAAGTTGCCGCTCGTCGACATCTTCATTTTGGCCGCGCTTTACACGCTTCGTGTTCTCGCAGGCGGCATCGCGGTTGCGCATCCAGTCAGCTTTTGGCTGCTCGGCTTTTCGGGCTTCACATTCCTGAGCCTCTCGTCGGTCAAGAGAACAGAAGAACTGATGGCCATACAGAGATCGCCCACCAGAAAAACGAACTCGGCGCGCGGTTATCTGCCCGAAGACCTCCCATTTCTTCAAATGCTCGGCTGCTCGTCGACGTTTGCTTCCAGCGTCGTTCTGGCCCTCTTCGTCGGCAGCTCCGCGGCATCTGAACAATATCGTTCGCCCGAGATTCTATGGCTGCTCGTTCCGCTCATGCTTTTCTGGCAGTGCCGGCTTTGGCTCGCAACGATGCGGGGTTGGATGCACGATGACCCGATCGTGTATGCGGCGCGCGACTGGGTTACATGGTGCGTGGTCGTTACTGCGGTTCTTATCATGTTCGCGTCAGCGACCGGAATTGTATCTTTCTACTGAGGATCTCCATGCCCATTTCTGCGCTGCTTCTGATCATCACGAGCGTGAGTTTATCGGCACTCGCCCAGATCTGTTTCAAGTTCGGGCTCAATTCGTTGAGTTGGATGGACCAGCGATCCGACATCGGTGCCATCAGCAAACTTGCGCATGCGCTGATCACACCCGGCGTGCTCGCGGGCCTCGGCTGCTATGGCATTGGCACCCTTCTCTGGCTCACGGCGCTTGGCAAGGTTCAGCTCTCGCAGGCCTATCCGTTTGTCGGCCTTGGCTTTGTTATGACCGCGCTTGCGGGACATCTGCTGTTTGGCGACACGCTGAGTTCGTCGCGCATTGGCGGTACGATCCTCGTGTTCATCGGCATCTTCCTCATCGCGCAGAGGTAACTTTGGTCGGGCTCGCCACGGTTCTCATTACAACGACGCACCTATGGAACCACGCCTCAGCAGCAATGGATCGGGCATGACAACGCAAATAGACGTAGGCGTCCCTGTGTTTCAGCGTATCCGCGCTTCTATCACTTCCCAAACGGTTGCGTTTAATTTTGTGCTGATCGTTCTCTATGCCGTAACGGCCGCCGCTACGTTCCAAGGCTATTATTCGAAGTGGACGATGAGCGACGAAACGCCTTCGCAGTCTTTGATCTCAATGCTCGATGGCATCGCGGATCGCCCATACGTCTACAGACAACTGCTACCGGCGACGGCAAACCTTATCGAGAAAGCGCTACCCGAGCGGGTACGCTCCGCAATCAGCACACGCCTGGAAAACGCTAATGGCGCGCTGAAAGCACCGACCGGTATCGGCGCAAACAAGACCGGCTATGTTTTGCGGTATCGCATCGTTTATTACTTGACCTTTCTGTCGCTTTTGGCTGCGTTGTTCGTGCTCAAGTCGATCGGCGAATGCATCGGTGCAGGAAGGCCAGCGGCAATCGTTGCGCCGATCGTGTTTGCCATCATGATCCCTGTAATCCAAACGCGGGGCGGTTACTTCTACGACTATCCGGAATTGCTGGCGTTCGCCCTGGCGGCACGCCTCGCTTTGGCGGGCCAGGTGGGCCTTCTTCTGCTCCTTGCCGTGCCTGCGACGCTGAATAAGGAATCGTACGCGTTCTTTACTTTGAGCCTATGGCCGCTTCTGCTTTATCGCGTCTCCGGCAGGAAAGCGCTCATTGGTACTGTCGGCAGCTTAGTTATCTCCTTGGCGGCCTATGCGGTAGTCCACCAAATCTATTCTGGAAATCCTGGATCAACAGCGATTTTTCAATTCTTCAGACACTTGTCGTTTTACGCCAATCCGCTCAATCTTTTCGGCTTCGACCAGACTTACGGCCTTCCATTATTCAAAGGCTATAGCCTGATCATGTTCGCATGGATCGCCGTCTTCGCTTACTATGGCTGGCCGAATACGCCACACTACATAAAGGCGCACATCGCCATCGCGGCGATAGTCAACATTCCACTCTTTTTCCTTTTTTGCGCCGAGGGCGAAATGAGGAACCTCAGCATGCTGTATGTTGGCTTTTTCGTCTTGATGGCGATGGCAATGCAGAAATGGCTTCAAGTAAATAACCAAATAAATAGCGAACTATAGAATATCGCCGCAAGCTGACCCTAATACCTGATACCCAATCAACGTCATCTAGCCCGTAGACACAGGTCTCCAGTCATGACCACGCTCAAAAAGGTTTTACGTCTCGGCCAGATGAAGGAGGCCGTGAAATCGGCGATCACCAAGAACAGATCGACCTACCCCATAAGGATGGCGCACAGCGTCGCTCGCTTCATCGAGCAGGCATATGAGAATGAAGGCTCTGACTTCACGAGAAATGGCGAGAAAGAGGTGCTCTCCAAGTTGAGCAAAGCGAATTTCGACATCATTTTCGATGTCGGCGCAAACGTTGGGAAATGGTCCCAAACCGCTCTCGAAAACTGGCCGAATGCTCACGTACACGCGTTCGAGGTTGCTCCCAACACGTTTCGAGATTTACAGAGTGCATTTCCGGCAAACAGCAAGCGGATCACTCTGAACAACGTCGGCGTTTCTGACACTGAAGAAACGCAAACTATGTACTACTTCGCCGACGCGCCAGAACTCACTTGTGATATGCCGCGGCACGACCTGACCTCAGTCCAGTTCGAGGCGAAGATGGTTCGGCTCGATACCTATTGCGCAAAGAACGGCATCGAAAAAATCGACTTCTTGAAGATCGACGTCGAAGGCGCTGAGTATCGCGTCTTGAAAGGTTTTTCGGACTTCCTCGACGCGGGTAAAGTCGATTGTCTGCAGTTCGAATACGGGCCGTTCGCGATCGACACGCGCCATCTGCTTGCGGACTATTTTGCGACGCTTTCCAAGTCGTTCTGGATTGGAAAGATCTTTCCAGGCGGCGTGCCGTTCCAGGATTATCACTGGACGATGGAGGACTTTAAGTTCTGCAACTACTTTTGCGTGTCGCGATCGCGCCCGGATCTGAAGGCGCTCGTCGAAAGGCCGCAATAGGCGAGCGATCGCCCTCCGCGCTTATTGACGAGATCTGCTTCAACCCCGCCAGAATTGGCCACTGCTGCGCCGAGGCCCCGAGACAAGCCTAAGCGTCTGGCTGATGCGGGCGGGGCTGGCGGCGGCGGGAATGAAGAGGGTTTGAGCGCGGCCGGTGCAGTCGTCGAACTGGATCCGGAACGCATCTTTCAGCAGATTTGAAAGCTCGATCTTGATCGCGTCAATGCCCAGCATGTTGGCGACGTCGCGGATCAAACCAGCACGCTCGGTCAGATTTCTGTTCGGGGCAATTGTCGGGCGGCGGGGTGAGTTGTAGTTGCTCAGTTTCATTGTCGAACACTCGCTGTCATTTCAACGGGTATCGAGCAAGCGCCGGGCCAAGGCCCGGTTCTGAAGCTAGAGCGACTTTAAAAAGAAAGAGGGGCATCTCTGCCCCCCTCTTGCGATCAGAAATCGATGCGGAGCATCGAGCCGCCATAGGCGCCCTCGCCGCCGGCTCGGGTTTCGCCACCATCGCTGCCGCCGGTCCACTGCTGCCCCACGTCGAAGGTCAGCTTGGCGGGCGTATTCAGCCACCACATCTGGAACGGGATCGTCGCGAAGGCACCGACGCGCGGGGCGTAATCGCCGCCGTCGCCGTAAACGGCGGCTTCAGGCCCGAACGTGATCGTGCGCGGTCCGAAGAACGACATTTCCCTGTTCCAGCCGACACGCGCCTGGCCGTAATAGGAGTCGAATGCCGTCGAGTAGCTGCCTTCGAGGCTGGCGTAATACGGCAGCGAGTCGTCCGTTTCCAACTCGCCGGCAACCTTGAAGCCGCTCTCACCACCGACGACGTTATTGTTCGGATCAAACGGCGACAGGTGCACGCTGCGCACCTCGTAGCCGACGTAGCCGATTGCGCTCCAAGTCGGGAACACCCACTGATAGCCCAGCATCACATCGAGCGAACGATCATCGGCGTCGATGTTGGTGTGGGGCGCAGCAGACTCATCATAATTGTAGTCGGCGATGACGCCCTCCGAACGGAGCAGCAGGCCGTTGTGGTAGAGGTCGTTGGTCAATCCGAAGACCGTACCGCCGTAATAATAGACCGAGTTCGATGCCGCATCGATCCCGTTATAGGTGATGACGCGCGGGCCGTGATTTTCGTCGATCGGCGTCGTGTCGCCGCCGAGGATGCGCGGCCGGTCGAGCTTATAGACGAGCGCCAGCTCACCCGTGACGATGGACGGAACTTCCTTGTCGACGTAGTGCGTGCCTTCGAAGTCGCCGGTGTTCGTGACTTCCGAGCCGAAATCCGAATAGCGGGCCTCGCCGCGAAGATAGAAATTGTCGTTCAGCTTGCGTTCGAAGCCGCCGCCGACGAAATAGCCACTGAACCAATTGCCGCCCTTACCGGGGAGCGTTGGACCGACGCCATTGGCGTCGATGTCCCACCAGCCATCATTGGAGAAATGCGCCTGGGTATAACCGGCGTTGGCGTAAATCATCGTGCGTTCGTTGATGAGGTAGCCGAGACGGCCGCCGATGGCCCAAGAGCGATCGACGACGAGACCGTCGTGAATGTCTTCATTGCCGCGCGTGAATTCCGACGTCGAAAGATCCGCGAAGGCGCCGACAACGAACCGATCGCTGATCTGGCGATCGTAGCCGAACATCGTCGAAATGAAACCGCCATCCGCGGACTCATTCTTCGATGAGGTTGTCGGCCCATCGCCGCCGCCGCCGTTATCGTGATAGTTGTTCTTCGAGTGGTTATGGCCGTATCCGGCGCCGACACCGAAATAGAATCCGGTCCAGCTGGGAACCTCAACCTGAACTGGCGTATCTTTGAGCGAAAATGGCCCGTCCGCAAAAGCAGGTACGCTCAATGCGGGCATTGCCGCTCCACACGCAACCAACACCAGATATTTCTTCATCACCATTCCTCGGCGCGTTTTTTTGCGTCGCGCTGTTTGTCGCCGCCAAACCCTTAACAACGCGTTTGGCAGAGTCCCGATTTGGGATGAGGGAACGTGATTCGCGACGGCCCGTCGAGGATGGTGTCAATAGTCAAGCGTCAATCTGTGGCTCGGATGACCGCCAAGCCACAGAGAGAGGCTGCCGCTATGCAGAGAGCGGCAGTAACTCGATGTGTTGCTTGGCCTGTCGCCGCGAACGAGACTCTTGTGCACGGAAACCTGCGGCTGTGGACAACTTAATGATGGCCGCATCGATGTCGGCGGGTTGCGAGACCAGCGGTTCACATGGGGTGCCATGCCAGCGAGTCGCTGCAGGCAGCACCTCGCCTTTCATCAGCACCGATAGAGCGCCGAGGCTGGAGCCATCGTGCATCTGGGTTCCGTAGAGAACGACGCCCATGTTGCCGACGCTGCAGCCGTTGCCGATCTTGATGCGCTCAGCCTTGAAAACGCGATCCTCGAACAGGTGGTTCTGGACGGTTGCGCCGAGGTTCAAGCAGGCCCGGTCGCCGATTTCGACGAGGTCGAACTCGGAGAAGAGCGTCGTTTCGAGATAGCACCACTTACCGACCTTGGCGCCCATGAGCCGCAGACAGGTGGCGACGAACGGCGTCCCGAGCAGCGGTGTCATGGCGGCTGCGGCGTTCATCTCGAACACGCCATTGACGAGTTCGTTGTTCCAGATGAACCGGGACCACAGCGGCTTGACGGTCGGGCGGATGCGACCGACGACCAGCCACTTGACCAGCGCCGTCATCAGCACCGAACCGGCCGCAAGCGCGGTCGCGACGAGCGGGATGCCGGCGATCACCATCCACAGCGGCAGGGAGCGGAACCCAGCGACGAGATAGGCCGCAAGTCCGACGCCCTCGGCCATCATGATGACGCCCGGCAGCAGGATACGCATTGCGTCGGTCAGCGCCCGCGCGACGATCATCTTTCGCGTCGGCGCAAAGATCTCGGCGTTGTTGAAGCAGACGTTGCGTTGCGTATGCGGCAGTTCGAAACCGGGCGAGCCCAGCCAACGCGTGTCGTCGGGGACAACGTTCGTATCCGACGGCGGCGTCGAAGCGACGCCGATCAGCGTGTTGTTGCCGATGGTGGTGCCGCCCGGCACGAGCGCGCTGTTGCCGATGAAGCTCTTGGCGCCAATGCGGACAGCGCCGATCTCGACCACGTCGCCAAAGACGCGCTGGCCGCCGACGAGGCAAGCATCGGCGAGGAAGCTGCCCTCGCCCACTTCGAGATGATGCGGCGTGATGTGCGCAACGGTCGAGACTTCCGATCCGGCGCCGATCTTAGCGCCGAGGGCGCGCAGGAACGACGGGCAGTAGATCGTCGCATAGAGCGGCGACAGGATCGTCTTGGTGTTTTCAAGCAGATAACCCTCGAACCAGTGGCGCAGATACTTGACGCTATAGAGCGACATGGTGCCGGCCGCGACGGGACGGATAATGCGAACCATGTCGATTGCGCCGAACGCGTAGCTCAGGATGCCGACCGGCACCGCAACGAATGCCGCGATAATGCCGCCGACGGGACCGGCAAACCAAAGACCGGCCGCGATCAGCACGATCGAGGGGACCATAGTCGCAAGAAGAAAATAGCCCATCGCATAGATCAGCGCGAGGTGCATCAGGCCGAAGGCAAAGCGCTTCAGCCGCGGAGCGCGCACGCGCTTCGCTTCCGGCACGACGACGGCCGATAGCTGCGCAGGCGAGCCGCGGCGGCATTCGTAGCTTGCCATCTCGGTGCCGTCTGGCAGCAACGACATGTCATCAAGACGAGCGCCGTCGCCCATTCTGGTGTTCAGCCCAAGCGCGCAGTGCATGCCGACGAAGCAATCATTGCCGATCGAAACGGGCGCGATGATGAGATAGCCGTCTTCGACGCGATAGCCGAGGATTTGGCTCTCGACGCCGACGCTCGTACCGCTGCCGATCGACACCATATCGAAGGCACCGCAGAGCGGTGTGCAGATCGTCAC
The DNA here is from genome assembly GCF_047497105.1 of Hyphomicrobium sp. DY-1. Classification (NCBI taxonomy): domain Bacteria; kingdom Pseudomonadati; phylum Pseudomonadota; class Alphaproteobacteria; order Hyphomicrobiales; family Hyphomicrobiaceae; genus Hyphomicrobium; species Hyphomicrobium sp. DY-1. The sequence continues at coordinate 303,696 of NZ_CP134870.1, forward strand.
GTCGCGGCCGATCTTGGCGCCCATGGCGCGCCAGTAGAGGCTCATCAGTGGCGTGCCGGAGAACATCTCGGCCCAGCTCAGCGCCTGGAAGCGCGTGACGAGCCACCAGCGGAAATAATAGAAACTCCACAGCGGATAGCGGCCCGGCTTGTAGCGGCCGATGACGATCCATTTCAGCGCGATGCTGCCCAGCAGCATGCACGGCCAGATCGCGAAGCCGACAATGGTCGAAATCTGCGCGGCATCGACCCAGTTGACCTTGCCGTCGATCACGGCGGTCACCATCAGAATGGCATAGGCGACGGGCGCGACGAGGATGGCGTAATAGATCGAGATACTGACAGCCTGAAGCGCAACCGTCGTCCAGCACATCAGCGGGTGGACGCTCTTGAAGGCATCCGCACCGGCGTTGTCGTTGGCGGCGGCGTTCTGGCCTCTGGCGTCAATGCGATCCTTGAGGACGGCCGCCAAGCGACGCACCGTGCGATGCTCGTAGAAATCGCGGACCGAAAGCTGCACGCCATCGATCTTATCGCGCAGGAAGCTGGCGCAGCGCGACGCCATCAGCGAATGGCCACCGAGATCGAGGAAGAAGTCATCGGTTACGGAGACGTTGCTCAAGCGGAACGCTTCGCCCCATGCGGCTTCGACCTGACGTTCGAGATCGTTCGCGGGCGCGACGATGTCCTTATGGCCTTTCAGCAACGATTTCGGCGCGGGTAGGCTTTTGCGATCCGCCTTGCCGCTCGGCATCATCGGCATCTCGTCGATGACATCGAGATACTGCGGCACCATGTACGCGGGCATGCGGCGGCGAAGCAGCTGATCGACCTCGGCGCGATCGAGTTCGTCGGCGGCGCAATTCGCGACGACGTAAGCGGCGAGGTCCTTCGTTTCGCCGCGATCGATGACGGCGACGGTCGCCGCCTTGATCTGCGGATGCTCCATCAGCACCGCTTCGATCTCGGACAACTCGATGCGGAAGCCCCGGATCTTCACTTGATCGTCGAGGCGTCCGAGAAAGAACAATTCTCCGTCCATCCCCAACCGAACGTGGTCGTAGGTGCGATAGAGGCGGTCGTTGCATTCCGGCTCGATGGTGTTGGCGATGAAGCGCTGCGCGGTCAGGGCTTCGAGGTTCATATAGCCGCGGCCGACGCCGGCGCCGCCGATGAACAGTTCGCCGCTCTCGCCCGGATGCACCGGCTTGAGGTTTTCATCGAGAACATATGTCGAATACTGAGGGATGGCCTTACCGATGGCGACGGGCTCACCGCTGACGCACTCGTGCCACGTCGCGACGACGGTCGCTTCCGTCGGGCCGTAGGTGTTGAGCATACGGCGGCCGGGCTTCGCCCAGCGCGCGACGAGCTCGTTCGAGCAGGCTTCGCCGCCGAGGATCAGCGTCGTGACGGTGGGAAGATCGTGGTCGATCATCGCCAGCATCGTCGGCACCGTGGAATAATAGGTGATGCCCATGTCATCGATGAACTGGGCAACATCCACAGGCGAGCGCTCGACGTCTTCGGTCGGAACGATCAGCGTGCCCCCGCGCGAGAACGCAGCCCAGATTTCTTCGACGGACGCATCGAACGCCGTCGAGAAGCCCTGATAGACGCGATCATCCGCCGTGACGCGATAAACGGTCTGCAGCGATTTGACGAAAGCGACGACGTTGCGGTGCTCGATCATGACGCCCTTGGGGCGCCCAGTCGAACCCGACGTGAAGATGACGTAGCTCAGCGCCTTGTTGCTGATCTCGGCGTCGACGCGCAGCACCTGTGCGGACGGCTGCGCTGCGAGTGCGCGCTGCTCGCTGTCAAGACGGAACAACGGCGTTTCAAGCTTGCCTTCGATCTGATCGGCAAGCGCGTCTTCCGTGACGATGGAATGCAGGTTGCCGTCTTCGGCGATGGCCTGGATGCGCTCCTGCGGCGCGCGCGGGTCAATCGGCACGTAGCCGCCGCCCGCCTTCAGGATGCCGAGGATGGTCGCGTAAAGGCGCGGCGACTTCTTCAGGTAGATGCCGACGAGAACGTCAGGCCCGACGCCTTTTTCAATGAGATAGTTGGCGATGCGATTGGCCGACTGGTCGAGTTCTTCATAAGTCAGCATCTCACCCGCGAATTCAACCGCCGGATGGTCAGGTCGCCGCCGAACCTGCGCCTCGAAATAGTGATGCAGCAGCCGCGGCTCCCGAGGGCGCGCGGTTGTCATCGGATACAAATTTGGCTCGTGAACGGCCACGGCATTCCCCAATCAACTGACGCCAAAAGGCGCCTTTCTTCTTGGGGTCGCGGATGGCGACGGCCACGGAGAGAAGCTGCCCTTGGCAGTTAACGATCCACGTTTGAAACGATGCCGCCGCCTGGCGGGACATATGTCCCGGCAAGAGGCAATCGTTGCGGGGATCGAACGCAACTTCCAACAGGTCAGCAATTCCGGTGCCAAGCATCTTCAAATACGACTCTTTCAGCGTCCAAAGCCGGGCGACGGTCCGTTCGCGCTCGTGAGCCGGTAAAGCATTAATGGCGGCGCGTTCCGTCTTGGTGAAGACATCGGCCAGCCAATGCTCAGTCGTGGGAATAGCGGCCGCTTCGATATCGATGCCGACCTCTTTGCTCGCGGAAACCACGATTATTGACGCTATCTCGGTGTGCGAGCAGCTGAAGTTCAGCGTATCGGGGCCATTCGTCAGGACGGGCTTGCCGTTCTCCGTCCGACCGAAGCGCCAGGCGTGCGGAGCGACCGTGCCGCCAACCATTTCGCTCAGCGCGGAGCGCAGCACGGCCCGCGTCGTGAGCGAGCGGCGGCGCATGGCGGCGTCACGAATAACGGCAAACTCGGCGGCATCGTCAGCGGTCGTCGTCGCACAATGACCCGCGCCCGTCTCAGAGCGGTGCGGCACGTACCAGATCCGGACACCGGGCGAAATTTCCTGACCCGAGACAGGGTTGGCGCATTCCGAAACGCGGCGTGCCGAAACGCTCCGGCCGCCCTCACCGCGGTAAGCTAAAATTGGAGCAACACTTGCAAGGAATTCGAAACCAAACACTGGGCCGGCCTTTCTGGCGCAAACACAGTGCGGTGTTCTGCAAAGACCAGCCCATTAAGGGACCGATAACGAATGACCGATCAAATTGCTCATATTAACGTAAATGCGGCAGCCCGCCCTGACGCCATCGCGATGCCGCTCGTTGCGGCCGATACCGAAAAGACTTGCGGGGCCTTGCGCGTCGGCCATCGGATCGCGATGTAGCTCATGCTTTCACTGACACGACGATTTGTGCCGTTCGCGCTCGGGTGCCTGGCGCTCGCCGTCATCGCGAGGGCAAACGCTCCGCAGGACGATCCGCAAATGGCGATGAAAAAAGGCTACGGCGTCAAGCCGACCGGGTTGAAGCCGGTCTATCCGGACGACTTCAAATGCTCGCCGATCACGTCACCCTATGCGACGTGGATCGACGTCGACGGTACGCGGCGCGACGAAGTCCACACCGGCATCGATGCCGGGCGGCTCGGTGACTGGATCGTGGCGCCTGCGTCCGGCACGGTGCGCGCCGTCTGGAAGGCCGACTGGAAATGGGGCCGCGAGGGCGCGCTGCTCATCCGGCACGACCGGCGCGACGTCAACCTGTCCGACGGCCCGAAATATTACTATTCCGAGTTTGATCATCTCGATTTCGACGAGATCAAGCATCTCAAAGAGGGACAGCGCGTCGAACGCGGCGAGCGGCTGGCGCGCGTGACACGGCCCGGCGGCAACCCGAATTATCTGCCGGAAGTGCACTGGGAAGTCTGGGAAGTCGATGACGATCAAATCAGCTGGCGTCCCAACCGTTACGGCGCCGAAGACTGGTGGAACGGGACCGCTGCGCTGATCGATCCGCTTTACATGTTGGGTCTCAACGACCCGCCGAAAGACGGCAACGTGAAGATCGTTCCGTTCGTCCAAGGCAGAGATTACGCAAGCTTTCGCGGCTTCACCTATATTCTTCAGTGCGTCCCGAAATAGCACGGTTACGCGACTTGGCACTTCACTTGCTTCTGGCCTGATAGATTTTATCCGATCCAGGAGTGAAGCAATGTCCCGTACTCTTTCGCGTTCCCGGCACGGCGTCGCCGCGGTCTTCTCTGTGGCGCTCGCCGCGTGCGTTGCGATGCCGGCTTTTGCCGAGAGCCCGGCGGCACCGGCATCGAGCAGCGACAACGGGAGTGTGTGGTGGAGCGAGCTCGTCAGCGCGCATCCCGAAAAGGCCCGCGATTTCTATGCGAGCGTCATCGGCTGGACGCCGAAGATCGTTTCGGCGGACGACAACTCGCGGCCTCCGGCTCCGGGCGAGTCCGAGTACACGCTTTTCAATGCCAACGGCTCAGAACAGGCCGGGCTTACGAAATATGAAGGCAAGCCAAACGATCCGCGTCCGGGCTGGGTGACGTACATTCAGGTCGGCAATGTCGATGCCGCCGTTTCCGAAGCGATCAAGAAAGGCGGACGCGTATTGAAAGCACCTTCCGACGTCGACGATGTCGGCCGCCTCGCCATCATCGAAGATCCCGACGGCAATCCGGTCGGGCTTTACGCTCCGGAGCCGAAGCAGGCAGCGGACGCGGACAACGCGAACCACTAAGTCGCGTGCGGCGCGAGGCTTGCAGCAGGGTGTGCGGGCCTCGCGTTTTTCGTCACGCGTCGAGCAATTGCGCGACGTGCGTCGCGATCGCGAGCGCGGATGTGAGGCCGGGGCTTTCAATACCGTAAAGCGCGACGAAGCCCGGAACACCGTGCCGCTCGACGCCATGAAACTCGAAATCCGCCGGGTTCGAACCTTCGGCGTAAATCTTCGGGCGGATGCCGGTATATGCGGGCATCAACGCACCGTCAGGTAGCGACGGCCAATAGCGCTTGATCTCTTTTGCGAACGTTTCGCGGCGCGCATCGGCTGAGACGAACGCATAGTCGAGATCGTTCTGCCAATAAACGTCCGGGCCGAAGCGCGCTGCGCCTGACATATCGAGCGTAACGTGCACGCCCAGCGCGTCGGGCGACGGCATCGGATAGATCAGATGCTTGAACGGCGCTTTTGCAGCTAGCGAGAAGTAATGGCCCTTGGCGGGAAAAAGGCCGGGCACGGCGTAACCGGCGTTGCGATATTCGATCATGCGGCCGATGCGCGAGGCGCCAAGACCTGCGGCGTTGACGAGGCGCATGCATGAAAGCTCAGAGACATCGCCTGCGGAGGATATCGAGAGGCGAAAGCCATCGCCCGATCCGGCGGATGTGCCGACGACTTCGGAATGATACGCGATCTCGCCTCCGGCGTTGAGCAATCGCGCTTCGAGCGCAGCCATGAAGGCGTGACCGTCGATGATGCCGGTGGACGGCGACAGAGTTGCAGCGACGCAGCGCACGTCGGGTTCGAGGCGGCGGACTTCGTCCGGCGTCAAGCGTTTTAGATCAGGCACGCCATTCGCCGCCGCTTTCGCTTCGATGGTTTCGAGCTGCGCGATTTCGCTTTCGGCTGTGGCGACCAGAAGTTTCCCGCAGCGATGGACCGGCACGTTGTATCTCACAGCAAACGCGTAGAGGCGTTCGCGGCCCTCGACGCACAGCTTGGCGCGCAACGAGCCCGGCGGATAATAAATTCCGGCGTGAATGACTTCGGAATTGCGCGACGACGTTTCGGTGCCGAACGTGCCGTGACGCTCGACGACGAGCACATTCTGCCCTGCTTCGGCAAGCTCGGCTGCGACGGCCAATCCGACGACACCGGCGCCGATGACAACCGTCTCGAAATCGCTTGCCGCCTCTGATGCCGCCATGTCCGAAACGTCTCTCGCTGCCCCGCGAATGCCGGATGCGTGGTATGGGATCGCGGCTTTACGCGCAACTGTGATGGATGCACCCTTCACTCAAGGGTTGATTGGCAACATCAATCGGGGCATCTCCATCCGGCGTCTCCTGAGACTCAAACGAGCTAGTGGCCTGCCATGCCAGTCATACACATCCGACGGTCTGTGCTCCTGTTCTGGGCTGGTGCCGCGGCGGTTCTCCTGGCTGGTATTGCCATCGCGCGCTTCGCCCACCAGGGTGCCGCACCGCAGCAAACAACGGCGCCGGAAAGTCCGGCCCCGACGCTCAATTGCGTGTTCTACGATTTGACGCACGCGAACATCGTCGTCAGCTTCGATTTTGCCATCGCCTTCCCGGATGGTGCGCCGCCCCGTTTCGATCAGCGCAGCCAAGCGACGCGCGACGGCAATCAAATCTTCGATGCCGGTGAGCGCCCTGTCTGGACCTATGCGTTCGACGACGACGGAGCGCCAACGGTCACGTCGCCAGACGGCGCCATCCGCATCGTGCTTTTTGCTTTAGAGCCTTCCGCGCGCGGGGTTGCGTTTGTCGATGCGGGTCTGCGGAGCACCGAATTTCGCAATCTGGACGGCAAATGCCGGCAAAGCGATTTCGGCGACAGCGGCCATGCCGCCGCGTTCCGCATGCCGACCGGCGATGCCGCGCAAAAATAGCAGTTATCGCCACTTCTAACAGTTGGCTGGGATGGGAGGGTTCGAACCTCCGAATGGCGGAATCAAAATCCGCTGCCTTACCACTTGGCTACATCCCACCAGCGCGTCAGGAAAACCGACGTCCGAAGCGTCGGCGGAGCGCACCATAGTCAGTCGTTTGCGACTGGGCAATGGCGCGCGGCAAAGCGCACCACCGGATTCACAGACTCGATGCGATGGCGCGCCGCAGCGGGCAAGCTCCGGCGGGGCTTTCATCAGGAAGTTGCATGAGGCACCTCAAAAAATCGGTATTTTGAGACGCTTGCGGTACGGGATCGAGGCCGCTATAAGCGCGTCTCCTAGGCGCTCGACACGGCGCCCAGGAAAGCCTAAATGCAGGCATAGACGGTCGGGCGGAGCGTAGCGCAGCCTGGTAGCGCACTTGCTTCGGGAGCAAGGGGTCGGAGGTTCGAATCCTCTCGCTCCGACCAGTCTTTTCAATGGGTTAGCGAGTTAATCCGCTAGCCGTGCCTCGGAAATTGTCCCAAGAAATCCTTTTCTGGCGACGCTGCGTGAGACGTTCGCGCCGGCGATACGCTGCGTCCCGCAATGCGGGGCGGCGCGAACAATCGCATGGTGAAGCCAACAGGGCGCGCACGGCTCACTGACTTATTCGCTCGGCGCGGATAGTCCGAGCTGCGCCAAGGCCGCCTGCAAGTCTTCGAGCGAGGGCACCATCGTAATCCGGCCCTCTTGCGCCTCGGCGACATACGTGCCCGCCGCGCTCGACCAGTAGCGGCTCTCATCCGCGCCGATCTGCCAGAACCAATCCCGGATCAAGAAGACGGGCATATCGAAATCAATCATCATATCTGCTGGCCTCCTGTTGCCGTCACGCCGTTGACGTTGCCGGGGAAGTAGGTCGAGGCCGAACCGGCGCCGAATGTGTTGATCACGCCGTTGGCAGACACGTCATAGCGGCGGCCCGTGGACGATCCACTGAAGGTCACGCCGTACAACGACACCTGCCCACCTTGGTTGCTGACAAACGAGGTGCCCCAAGCGGGCGTGCCCGCGATGGTGATTGCACTCGTCGGGATCGAGATCAAACCGTAGGACAGTGTGAGGAGATGGCCCTGCGCAGAGCCCGAGAGCGTGAACGCTTCTCCTGACGGGCAGCTGATTGCGCCCGCATTGTCGGCACGCAAGTGGAAGGCGCTGGCCGCGCTGAACTCGATCTTTCCATAGCTGATGCGGCCGCCTTGCGTCGCCTGAAGGCAGTTGTTGCCTGATGACGTCAGCTTGAATCCGCGCACGGTGAGAGAGGTGCCCGAGCCTGCCACGGTGATGCATGCGCTCGTGGTCGATATGACGACATTGGACGGCGTTGTTGCGTCACCGAGAAGCGTAACGGCGCCTGCGCCAACTTGCGGCGACGGCACGCTTAGGCTCTGTGTCCACGTTCCGGCTTGCACCTGAATGGTGACGTTGAAACCGAAGAGATCGAGCGTGCCGTAGACGACGTCGAGTGCCTTCTGAATCGTCAGAAATGCACCGCCCGATGTGTTCGCAAGACCGTTGTTGCTGTCGGAACCGTCCGAGCGGACGTAGTAGGTGCGATGGGCGGTCAAGACTTCGCGCGGACCGCCAGTCACCGGGAAAGTGAGCTTGCCGGTGTTGCGGTCGATCTTGAGCGCTTCGTACCAACTTGCGCCGTCAGGACTCACCTTGAAATGAAAATCATCATCGCCAGCGAGCCCCATTTCGGCGCGGCCGGAATAGTTCGTCTGGTAAAGCACGGATGCAGTGTCGCCCGCTGCGTGCTTGTTGATCTTCTGCTGGTGGCCGTTGCCCGCATTATCAAAGAGGCTGGCCGGGCTTTTCAGCGTGAGACGGTTGGTCGTGTCCGCTGCCGCGTTAATGCCGACGTGGGCGAGATCATCGAGTTCCGTGATGTCGCCCGGATCGCTACCGCCGTCTCCGCCGGACGTGAACGCCGTCCATGCTCCGGCCGAATAGATCGCGAGTTCATGGTCGTCAGCAACCCATGCGAGCCACCCTTCCCGCGGCTCGTAAAACATCCAGGCGCCATCTTGGAAGGCTGCGATCTTCTCGCTGTGGCCGCTCCAGTCGTCCGTCGCCGCTGCGGCGACGAGATAGCGGCTACCTTCTCCGGGACTTGCGGGCGGCGCGGTCAGCGAACGGCTTTCGACCGCGAGTTGCACAAGACAATCGAGAGCGCGGATCGCTTCGTTGTGCGTGACGTGCTTCTGCGCTTGGGACGGCAAAATGTAAGGCAATGCGAGGTTCGGCGTATCGGTCATCGTCGCGCGTTCGTCCGTTGTCATGCTCCCGGAATGAAGATACGGGCGGGCGAAAGGGCGGGGATAAGTTTTTTGTTTTTTATTTTGTGCTGGCGGCCGGCTCCCGGGACGGGAGTCGCCAGCACCGATAAAAAGCTAGCCGGCCGCTGGCGCGGCCTTGGTGAGATGCCAGAGGATGACATCTGATTGCTTTCATTTACTGCTTGCCGCCAGTGCGATTGACAGCGACACCGGACTCTCTAAACCGGGCGTCGTTTCAGGCTTGGCGAGAAATTCGCAACGAGGGCTGCCGCAATGAAATTTCTGGTGACCGGCGCCGCTGGCTTCATCGGCTTTTACACGTGTCTGCGCCTGCTCGAACGCGGCGACGAAGTGGTCGGCATCGATAACCTCAACGGCTACTACGATCCGGCGCTGAAGAAAGCGCGCCTCGTCAATCTCGGCGGCAGGCCGGGTTTTTCATTCCTGCATCTCGACATCGCGGAGCGGAGCGCTATGGCGGAGGTTTTTCGCGTGCAGCGCTTCGACAAGGTCATTCACCTCGCGGCGCAAGCGGGCGTGCGTTACGCCATGCACAATCCGCACGCGTATATCGACTCCAACATCGTCGGGACGCAGAACGTTCTCGAAGGCTGCCGCCACAATGACGTCCAGCATCTCGTGATGGCGTCGTCGAGTTCGGTCTACGGCGCCAATACGAAGATGCCGTTCAGCGAGCACGACAACGTCGATCATCCCGTCAGCCTCTACGCCGCGACGAAGAAGGCCAACGAGCTTGCGGCGCATTCCTACGCGCATCTGTATCGGCTTCCGATCACGGCGCTGCGCTTCTTCACCGTTTACGGTCCATGGGGACGGCCGGACATGGCCTACTTCAGCTTTACGAAAAAGATCCTGGCAGGTGAGCCGATCGAGATTTTCAACGGCGGCGATCATGCGCGCGACTTCACCTATATCGACGATATCGTCGAGGGCGTCTTGCGAACGGCTGATAAGATCGCCGCGCCCGATCCTAACTGGGACAGCAATGCGCCCGATCCCGCGACATCCGATGCGCCCTACCGCGTTTACAACATCGGCAACAACAAACCCGTGGCGCTGATGGATTTCGTGGCAGCGATAGAAAAGGCGACAGGGCGCGAGGCGAAGAAGACATTTCTTCCAATGCAGCCCGGCGACGTTGCGAAGACATTTGCAGATATCGATGATCTGGTGCGCGACGTCGGCTTCCGGCCTTCGACATCGCTCGATGACGGCATCGCACGGTTCGTTGCGTGGTACCGGTCGTATTACGGCGTTTGATTTTTAGACGCGAAGGCGGCCATTAGACAACAAGCAGCAAGCTCGATGGTGCGGTTTGACTGGATCTCGGACTGCGCCGGGACGTGAGGAAAAAATCACGGCCACCTGAGAACAAGCGAATCCCTTCGAAAATATACAAATTTGGCTACCTGCTTCCGAGCGCCTATCTATATTGCGAACAACGGCAGCTTTCGGGATGAGACCCATGGCCCAAGACGTCGGCTACGACATGACTGAGGGTACAAAATCCGCCGGACTTGCGAATGCGGAATCTCGTTCTGCGGCAGATCAAAACATCACCACCGCCTGCGCCATCGTCGGCGGCGGACCGGCGGGGATGATGCTCGGCCTGATGCTGGCGCGTGCGGGCGTCGATGTGACGGTGATCGAAAAGCACGGCGATTTTCTGCGCGATTTTCGCGGCGACACCATTCACCCTTCGACGCTGCAAGTCATGCACGAACTCGGCCTCGCCGACGAGCTTTTGAAATTGCAGCACACGGAAGCACGCTCGCTGCATGCCGAGATCGGCGGCAAGGACATCACTATCGCCGACTTTTCATGGCTGCCGACGAAGAACCGTTTCATCGCCTTCATGCCGCAATGGGACTTTCTCGATTTTCTCGCGCGCGAGGCGAACCGGCATCCGAACTTCCGGCTGCTGATGCAAACGGAAGTGACAGATCTCATCATCGCGAACAGCAATGTTGCGGGCGTTCGCGCGACGTCTCCGGATGGCGCACTGACGATCCGCTCGTCTCTCGTCGTCGGCGCGGACGGGCGCAACTCGATCGCGCGGTCGCTTGCTGGACTCGAAATCGAAAGCTTCGGCATCCCGAGCGAAGTGCTGTGGATGAAGTTCTCGCGTCTGGCGACCGATCCGCCTTACACGATGGGCCACGCCGGGCCGCGCCAGGGCTTCGTGATGATCGACCGCGGCGCCTACTGGCAATGCGGGTACATCGTGCGGCGCGGCACGTATGCCGATATTAAGGCGGGCGGTATCGAGGCTTTCCGCGCCATGGTCGCAGCGGTGTCGCCGCTGCCGGAGGATCGCGTGCAAGAGCTTGCCTCCTTCGATGACGTGCACCTCTTGAGCATCCGCATCGACCGGCTGAAGCAGTGGTGGCGACCGGGGCTTCTGTGCATCGGCGATGCGGCGCACGCGATGTCACCGATCGGCGGTGTCGGCGTGAACCTTGCGATTCAGGATGCGGTCGCTGCGGCGAACATCCTTGCAGGTCCGTTGAAAGACGGACGCTTGTCGGACCGGCATCTGGCAGCAGTGGAGAAGCGGCGCACGTTTCCGACGAAGGCGACGCAGAAAATTCAGCTCATGATGCGTAGCGACAAGTGCAAGCGCGAAGCCGATGCGGCGACGCGCTCGGGTCCGCCCGGTTTCATCAGGGGCATCGCGCGCTGGCCGATCCTCGCGCACCTTTCGGGACGGTTGATCGGGCTCGGTTTTCGGCCCGAGCATGTGCGGCTGAAAGCGCAGCGTTAACCTGCGGCGAATTTCGGGGTATTCGTCGTTCGCCCGACTTTTCTATAACCGGGCGCAATACTGAGGGCTTACGCGAGAGGTTTTGGGGGCTTGGACTCTCTCAAATTCAAAACGGAAATGGTATTCACCTATGGCGAACCGTCGCCGATGGGGCCGGGGATCGTTCGCCTCGTCGCGCCCAACCCGAGCCCGCTGACGCACAAGGGCACGAATACCTATCTCATCGGTTCGACGTCGCTTGCGGTGATCGACGCGGGTCCCGATAGCGATGAGCATCGCGCGGCCATTCTGAAAGCCGCGGCCGGGCGACCGATCACGCATATCCTGTCGACGCACGCACATCGCGATCACGTCGACGGCGTTGCGAAGCTCAAGGCCGAAACTGGCGCCCTAGTCGCTGCCTATGCGCGCGATCCGGAAGCGGGGCGCGTTGCGCTCGAAAATTCACCCTCGGGGCGCTACTTCGTCGATTACGATTTCGAACCTGACATTACGCTCGCGGGTGGCGACAGGATCGAAGGTGCCGACTGGGGTCTCACGGCGATCCATACGCCGGGACACGCGCCGGATCATCTTTGCTTTGCCGTCGATGGCCGCCGGGTCGTCTTCTCGGGCGATCACGTTATGGCGTGGAACACGACCGTCATCGCACCGCCCGAGGGGCGTATGGCCGACTACGAAGCGTCGCTCGAAATTCTGCTCGATCGCAACGACGACGTTTTCCTACCGGGTCACGGCGATCGCCTGAGCGAGCCGCAGCGAACGGTCAGAGCGTATCTTCTGCACCGGAACTGGCGCGAGAAATCTGTTCTCGATGCATTGACGGGCGGTGCTACGACTATTCGTCGAATTGTGCCCCAGGTCTATCGCGACCTCGCGCCCCAGCTGATCCCGGCCGCGACGCTTTCCGTTCAGGCGCACGTCGAATATTTGATCGAGAAAGGTTTGGTCGCTTCCGATCTGCCTTTGACGCCCGACCGCGACCTTTCTCGGCTTTAAGCTTGGCCTTTCGCGCCGCCATAGCTTCCTTGTCAGGATCGGGGACGGAGGCTTCGAAGCGCGCCGCGACTTCCTTCAAAATCGTGCGGACATGGTCGGCGTTGCGGCCGAAGTCGGTCGGGCCGTAGCGCGACGCGGACCTGACGTCGACGCGCGCGCTTCTGTCGTCGTCGCTGCCGAGCACGCGAATAACGATATCATCGATCAGGCCCAGGACTTGCGTGTGCTCGGAGAGCTCGATGAAGCCGGGAGAGTCGTCCTCATCGTCGGGCGGGACTTCAAGCGTCGGCTTAAATTTCAATTTATGAAGCGCCTGCAGAACGAGTTCGTAAGTCTCATCCGTGGCGCGCGGAATGGTCAGGCTTTTGAGATCGGGATAGTCCTGGCGCTGGAGCGCGGCGAACCGCTCACCGTCATAGCTGATCGGATTGGTCTCGGCTCCCCGTTCCTCTTTCGCCATCGTGAACTCGGGCGGCTCGGCGAGGTCGGTCGTCACGTCGTAGAGTGCGGGATAATGCAGGCTCATGGCCCAGACCGCGACCGGCACCGCAAGAATGCCTAGGCCCACGATGGCGCCCACGAAGACACGCGCGGACCCAGGCCTGCCTGTCACCCAGATATCGAGCCCGGCGACGAGGGCCATCAGCAGCGCCAGCGCCGCGCCCGCGACCAGCAGATATGCAATCGTCAGCGCGACAGGCGTCTGCAACAGCGACACCCGATGTAGCGCCGCCGTCACGACCGCTGCCGCAGCGCAAAAAATCGCGATGCGGCTCGTCCACATCGCCAGAAACGAGGGAGGCTCGCCGACAGCATAATAAATGCGCGACGAACGATAACGATCGCGCGGCCGCCTTTGCGTGCGGCGTTCGTCGATACGATCCGTCACCATTCGCGACCCAAACGCTCCCGTCCCCGAACTCTGATACATCCCGCCTTCTCTACCCTAACTCGTTCGTTTTTGTGATTCGTTAAGGATAGAGGCGGGTTTTGTGCCAGGAGTCGCGCGGCGCGTCGCGGCGGAAAACGATGCGGTCGTGCAGGCGGTACGGGCGGCTCATCCAGAATTCGATTTCGACCGGGAGCACTCGGAAACCGGACCAATACGCCGGGCGCGGGATGCCCTCATCGGGGAATTTCGCCTCGAAATGCTGGACCTTGGCTTCGAGCACGTCACGCGCGGAAAGCGGCCGTGACTGATGCGAGGCCCAGGCGCCGATGCGGCTGAGGCGCGGACGCGACGCGAAATAGGCATCCGCCTCACCGTGCGAGGCCAGCGAGACGGGGCCGCGAATGCGCACCTGCCGTTCCAGCGTTTTCCAGTGAAAGAGCAATGCTGCCTTGGGGTTGGCAAGCAGCTCGCGGCCCTTCGCACTTTCGAAGTTCGTATAGAAAACGAAACCGCGGTCGGCATTGCCCGGCGCATCGACGCCCTTCAGCAGCACGATGCGCACGTTCGGCATGCCGCCGGCATCGACGGTCGCGAGCGACATGGCGTTGGGATCGTTCGGCTCAGTGCGGCCGGCTTCCGCCATCCACGCGTCGAAGAGCTGAAACGGATCGGTTGCGCCTGAGAAGTCCAGCGCCGTTTCCGGCATCGCGGCCGGGGTATCGTCAGTGTTGCTCATGTTGCGTGCTCAACGCTCGATTTCACTTATCTGCCCTGCGCCGTTTGAGGACGTTCAAGGCTCGCTCTTTAGTCCGTATTAACCATACCGGCGCAGACTATATCCCAGTAGCCGCCTTGTTGGGCGGAGTTCGAGTTTTTCAGTCGCGTTAGGGTCAGTCGCGTTATGTCGTCAAATCCGTGTTTTTTTCCCTTAGCCGCGGCCGGCGCAACAGCATTCGCGCTGGTTGCGGCCATTTTCGTACCCTACAGCTACACGCTCGCCGCCGATCAGAGCTTCGGCCAGCCGACGCAGGCGTACCCTAACGCCGTCGATATCAAACCGAAATTGCCCGATATCAAGAGCGCGAAAGCCGTTCTCGATCAGAGCGACGAATATGCGGCGCTCGAAAGCGTGCAATTCGCACTGACCGAAGTCGCCGACGGCGCCAACTATGTCTGGCATCGCGGCCACGGTCAGCTCTCCGGGCTCGTGGCGCCCCTCGCCTCATTCAAAGACACGCACGGCAGCGTCTGCCGCTATGCCGTCGTCATGCTGACCGCTGTGCATGCCACGAAGCGCACCGAAATCGTCGCCTGCCGTTTGCCGACCGGCATCTGGCAGATCGAGTCATAAGTTTCCCCAAACCTCTCCCCCAGACCAATGAAAAAGGCGGCCCTCCGGTCGCCTTTTTTATTTGCGCGTGCGACTGCGCTGCGCGCAGCCGGCCGCACGCGCGGGCTTGGGTCTTCGTTCATCGCGACGCGCCGGGCGGCCGGCGCGCCGTAGGCGTGTCGTCCCGGCGCAATTTAAAAAGTAGCCGCTGCCGGTTGCGCTTCTCTCACGGGACGAGCGACGTCCGGCCGACGAAGCATCAGAAAATGACGAGGTTCGCAGCAAAGGCCACGACTGCCGCGAGCGACAGGCCCAGCGCCAATCCCGGTTTCGTGTCGCGAACGACGAGCACGATTGCGGGCAGCACGAACACGACCCAAATCGCGACGACAATCGTCGTCACGCTATCGACGGCGATGTTGGCGATGGCATTGCTCCGCCCCGCCTGATGAAAGACCGCGATGTAGAAGATCGCGACCAGCGTCTCGATCGCGACGAGGATGATGGTGGGGATACGGAGGGGTGAAGCCTCCGATGATGCTGCGTTCAATTGTGTGCTCCGAATTGCCGGACCTGAAACTCTCTGATCGCCGTTTGCGTTGCGTGGTTATCAACGGCTTATGTCGGAACCCTCCTTCTGTGGTTGTGGCGCTACTGAACGCCTCGGCTGGCGCGCCAGAAAGCCTCGTCTCAAGTTCGCGTTCTCGGCTGAGGAGCACCGTCATCCCTCCACTAATGGTTTAGTTTGCTGGTTGCTGTTGCCGAGGCCGGGGATTTGCAGGGATAAATTTCTAACCGCATGTCGGCCGTGCGGTTAGTCGGTCGTCCTTAAAGCAAACAAGACGGCGAGTTTCACAATCGGAAGGGAAATTCATGGGCAGGGTTCGAGTGGCCGGCTTTGCGGTATCGATCGACGGCTTCGGTGCAGGCCCAGAACAAAGCCTGGAACACCCGATGGGAAAGGGTGGCAAGGACTTGCACCAGTGGTTCTATCCGACGCGGGCTTTTCGGTCGATGATAGGGAAGGATGGCGGTACCGAAGACCGGTTCGCCAGCGCCGCAATGGCAGGCTTTGGCGCCTTCATCCTCGGAAGAAATATGTTCGGCCCGGCCGGAGACGATTGGGGAGGACCCGACTGGAAAGGATGGTGGGGCGACAATCCCCCGTATCATGCTCCGACGTTCATCCTCAGCCACCATGCGCGCGCCCCAATCGTGATGGACGGCGGGACGACGTTCCATTTTGTTACCGATGGGATCGAGGCGGCTCTCGCTCAAGCCAAAGCCGCCGCAGGCGACCTTGATGTAAAGATCGGCGGCGGAGTTTCGACGGTCCAGCAGTATCTGAAGGCAAGAGCGATAGACGAGTTACACCTAGTGCAGTCGCCCATCGTCCTGGGCCGCGGTGAAAACTTGTTTGTAGGCATCGACCTGCCAAGCCTTGGGTATCGCGTAACGGAGGTGGTCCCGACGGGTTTGGCAACCCATCTGGTGTTGTCCCGCTGAACGCCGAGGGCTCCGCCGTCTAAGCCTCAAGGAAGAGGTTACACGCGGCGCGCTAGCCGAGGCCGTAGGTCGAGACGATCCCGAAGACCAGCAGAAACATGAAGACTGATACGGCAAGCGCATCGTAAATCGCGCCGGTCCGATTGGGCCGTGGAGAATAGAAGCGACCAGAATCCGAATAATAGTTCATGGCTTTTTTCCTTGGCTGGCTGTTGATTAAACGCGCTCGGAATGCCGCTATGGCGAGTTCCATAAACCGATTACTTCGGCTTCATTCAAAAAATGTAAGGCGGACCCTGCCCCACCGCAACCTGTCGCCTAAAAATGCTCCCGTTATATTCCCAGCCATCGAAAAGCGGGTATCGGGTCAGCTTCGGGCGTGGGTCAGTCAGCTCGTGCGGGGCGCTGCGCCTCCCACAAAAAAACTTATCCCCGCGCTCCGAGCCGCCCGCATACTTCCCTCGCCCGTCCGGTGAAGGGTTCGCGCGCAAGGCGTTGCGTCGGGCTCGGACGGGGCAGCCTGACCCGGCGCGTCACGCGCGCTTCCGGACAAGGCGAACGGCCGGTCCGCACGGGGTGAGAAACCCGTGTGCGGAGCATCCCGCTTCATTAAGTGGCCGTGCTCGCGACCCTGTTCTCAGGCTGTCACGGAGCGGATCGGTTCCGAGACTTCAAATGCCACGACCCAGCCGCGGAACCCGTCCGCTTCGTGCTTTATATACTTGGTGCAACCGACTCTGCTCCGCAGAGCCGGCCGGTTGCACACGCCCGGAGCTTCTTCCTTCGCGACGCGCCGGGCGGCCAGCGCGCCGAAAAAATCCGCGCATGGCGGCCGGCTACCCCGCAGGGGAGTCGCCATGCGCAAATCAAAAGCGTGTCGTCCCGGCGCAATCAAAAAGGGGAGCCGGCCACGATGCGCACATCGGGAGCGTCGTGCATTAAAGCGTCAGAGGAGTCGCGCAGATCTGGACATCAATGCCCGCGCCAGGAGCCGTGCACGCCGGGGACAAAATGACGGCTCATGTTGCCGCCGGTGATGGCGTCGGTCACAAGCGTCCCGATTACGGTGACAATGACCCCAATGATGATTTGAGAAAACAAACCTCGCATTGTTCGCACGATGCTCCACCCCAACGGCAAAAGTATGAAACGCCCGGGTCGATAAACAGACATGCGACGTCTTTCCGTCGTTTTTTGCTGGCGCATCCGACTCGCCTCTAGCGAGCCGGCCGCCACGCCCACGGGACTCACAGATCATCTGTGGACGATGGAAGAGATTATTGGACTGACGGGCGAAGCGGCGCCTAAGCCCGGAAGACGGACGACCCTATAAGAAGCGGGATTGCCGCTAATGTAGGAGGACGCATGGACAGCAGTTGGCTTATAGTCGTTAGCTTGTTCGGGACGGCAATGGCCCCTCTTTGGGCAAAATGGTGGAATTTCGCTTTCCGCAAGCTGGGGATGTCTCCCTATCTCCGTTTGTTCGGAGTTCTGTTTTTTTGCCTACTAACGATGTTGGTAGTCGGAGTGGCTCCTTGGATTTTGTTGTCTGTTTTAAGTGGGACGCTGGATACGAATTTGGCCGATCCTATGGTCCGGCGTGTGGGAATTGTCGTTTTCGGGGTGATGCTATTCTATCAAGCCGCTTATGCTTTGGGTGTCGCATGGCCGCGTGATTCTGTCCGCGCATAGCCGAGGTGATTATAACTGTAATCTGCAAATTGTGCGTCTTACGTGCAGATAAGATCGTCAGGCTTCAGTCCCGAAAGCTCGTTTCTATTCCCGCCTTGGGTGACATCACGCTATCAGCTGGAGAGGTTCGGGCACAATGAGGTTTTGGCCTATGTCCTGAGGGAAGAAATGCGCAACGGCGAGCCCGGTCATCGCCTTTGTGCATCCTGCTACCAAGAAGGCATAAAATCTTTTCTCCAGCCGGACTTACGGGTTCCTGGCCTAGTAACAGTTTTGGTTTGCAGTCACTGCGCCTCGGAAATTGGCCCAGATGGTGAGCGCCACCCTGAATGGGGCAAGCAAACGCGCAACAGGCGCTAAAAATTCAAACTGAGACACGACCTATTGACTTGCATGGGTTGCGGAACGAGACGAGAACGGTTAGAGTACATACACGATTTGTACTGTGAATGAGCGGGCGGTATTTCGGTGGTCAGCGTCTCAGCCCGCCGCGCTTGCCAGCCAGGAAAGGCTTGAGACGAACCGCTATGCTCACCGAAAAGCAGAAAGACCTCCTCCTCTTCATCCATGCGCGCATGCAGGAGCGCGGCGTGCCGCCATCCTTCGACGAGATGAAGGATGCGCTGGATCTCAGGTCGAAGTCCGGCATTCACCGGCTGATCACGGCGCTGGTGGAACGCGGGTTCATCCGCCGCTTGCCGCACCGGGCGCGGGCCATCGAAGTCATCAAGCTGCCGGACAACCAGGTTGGCTTGCCGTCCGCGGCACAGGGTGCCAGCGCGGCCGCAGCACCGCAGCGGGGTTTCCAACCGAGCGTGATCGAAGGCTCCGGGCCGCCGAAGACGAATGTGGCCACGCCGCCGCCGTCGCACGTCATTGACGCGCGGACGGTGTCGATCCCGGTCATGGGCCGCATCGCTGCCGGTACGCCGATCAGCGCCATTCAGAACCACACGCACGACATTGCGGTGCCACCCGACATCCTGACCAACGGCGAGCACTTTGCGCTGGAGGTCAAAGGCGATTCGATGATCGAGGCGGGCATCCATGACGGCGATACCGTCATCATCCGGCGCTGCAATACGGCGGAGAACGGCGATATTATCGTGGCGCTGGTCGAGGGCGAGGAAGCGACGCTGAAACGGCTGCGCAAGAAGGGCTCGACGATTGCGCTCGAAGCCGCGAACCCCGAATTCAAGACGCGGATTTTCGGACCGGATCAGATCGACATTCAGGGGCGCCTCGTCGGCTTGATGCGGCGGTATTGAGGGGCGGTTCGCCGCCATGCGTCGACCGAGCTAGAGCGACGCGGCGCAGCATCGATGGCTAACGACCGCTCTCGGCGTCCGGCTCAGTGAGATCTTCCGTTTCGAGTTCCGCCCCCTCCCCCGGATCGACGTCGGCTGAGGTGCGTGTTTCGGGTTCTGCTTCGACCGTCCGGGCAGGTTCGGCAGCCGGGGCACCCGCCGGGGACGGGGTCTGCAGAATACGGGGTTTCGGCAGCACTACCTGCTTTCGCTCCGGCGTCTCGCTCCAAGGTCGTTCGCCGCGATGGGCCGCGACCGTTTCAAGACGGATTTTGGGCTCCGGACTGTCGTTGCCGCGGTCGACGTAAAGGGCGTAAGCACCATTGCGCCAGCGATCGAAAACGTCGACGACCGTTCGCGGCACGGCGCAATTGCCGGGCTTGGGCGTATCGAGCACAAGCACGTCGGCGTTGAGGCAATCGTCGGTCACGGCAGCGGGATGGCGCGCGACCGCGACGGTCGCGCCTTTGACATGCGCGATGCAGCCGACAGCGTCGCAAGTAAAGCCTTCGCCGGTCTTGGCATCGCGCGCCGTTCGGGAATCGCCGTCGTATTCGAGCCAGCGGTCGAGGTCGTATTTCGTGCCCTTGCCCGGCATGGCGTCGAGCTTGCCCGAGTCATCGCGCACGGCGACAAGCAAACCTTTCTGACCGACCAGAACATCAGGGCGCGGCATCCAAGGCGCAACAAGCAAACCGGCGCCGATAAGTGCAACGCCGAGAAGCCTGATCGGCGTCTGCCAAAGCAAAAACCATGTGCCGCCCGTGAGCATCAGCACGAAAGCCAGTTCGGGGATCGCTGGAATATGTCCGACAGCGCCCGGCAACGCGCCGACTTCGTTCGCACACCACGTCATGCCTTCGATGCCCCAGCCCATCAGCTTCAGGCCGAGCCATTCGAGGCCGAACGGCATCAGCACCATCGCGACGAGCGCCGCCGGCATGACGATCAGGTTGCAGATCGGAATGGCGATCATGTTCGCGAGCACGGCATATTGCTGACTCTGGTGAAAATTATAGGCCGCGAACGGCGCGACCGCGACGCTTGCGATCAACGTCGAGGCGATGATCTCGCCGAAGAAGACGACGACGCGCATGACGGGATGCGGCTTCTGCTCGCGATTGAACAGGCTGCTCAGAAATTCGTGCGAGGCGATCAGCGCGGTTACGGCGGCAAACGACATCTGAAAGCCCGCGTCGAGCAGGCTCTCGGGATAAGCCAACAGAATAAGGAACGCCGCGAGCGCGACGTTGCGCAACGCAAGCGCCGGCCGGTCGATCAGCATGGCGCCGAAAATGATCAAGATCATCAGCGCCGAGCGCACGGTTGCGAACTGGCCTCCCGAAATCGCGAGATAGGCGACCGCGCTGATGATGCCGAGCGCGGCGGCGATCTTTTTGATCGGCATCGTCAAGGCGATGCGCGGGATCGCAGCGAGGATCAGGCGGATCGAAAAGAAAACAGCGCCTGCTGCAATCACCATGTGCAGGCCGGAGATCGAGAGAATGTGAAACAGGCCCGAATTCTTGAAGGCGTTGTTCGTCTCGGCACTGATGCCGCCGCGCTCGCCGGTGATAAGGGCAAGTGCAATCTCGCCGGTTTCGCCAGGAAGCGCCGCACGGATGCGTGCGGCAATCGCCTGACGGATATTTTCGATGGTGCGGCGATACCATTGGACGATGCTATTGGGGTCGAGGTGGCCTTCGATCGTTGGCGCTGCGAATGCGTAGCCGACGCCGCCGACAGATTCGAACCAAGCGGTGCGCGCGTAATCGAAGCCGCCTGGAAGCGCTGGCTTTGCCGGCGGTGAGAGATTGGCTTTGATGCGGATCTTGTCGCCCGGTGCGGCGCGCGTTTTGGACGACATCGTGCGGATGCGCACGACGGCAGGCGTATCGGCTGCAGCGAGATTTGCGATTTTGGGGTTGGCGATCGTCAGCCGCTGGCCACGCGGCAGCTTCGCCTCGACCATTGTCACGGTGCCTGAGACTTCAACGCTGTGCAGCGCCTTGGTCAGAACCGGCGCGCGGACCGCTTCGACGCGCAGCTTGGCGATGCCAAAGCCCGCACCGATCAGAACCAGCGCCATCATCAGTGTCGCGGCGAGCGTGCCGGAGCGCACTGTCAGGCGCAAAATCACGGCGAGTGCCAGCGGCGCGAACGCTACGATCAGCGCCGGCTCCATTGGGAGCGCGAAATAGGCGGCAATTCCGGCACCGAGGCAAACGGGCGCCCAAAGGAAAAAGCTCTGCCGTTCAGCTTCAAACAACAGGGCAGCGCGGCTCATGCCGTGGTCGGCATAGCCTGGAAATGCGACGTCCGGTCCCCGCGCTTCGACCGACATGCCCTGTCCATGACGCATCGGGAACGGGAATTTTCCGCCCCCTTAACTTGTCCCATCTCACATGCTACGAGCGGAGCCTCAATCCCTCAATGGCAGACAGAACAAAAGGTCCAAAGGCCGAGACCATGACACCCAGCGCGCCCATCGTTCGATTTGCACCCTCGCCCACCGGATTTCTCCATATCGGCGGCGCACGGACGGCGCTATTCAACTGGCTTTATGCGCGTGGGCGTGGCGGCCGCTTTTTGCTGCGCATCGAAGATACGGACCGGGAACGCAACAACGAGGCGGCGGTCGCGGCGATCCTCGATGGCGTCAAGTGGCTTGGCCTCGACTGGGACGGCGATGTGATTTCGCAGTTCTCGCGCGCCGACCGGCATCGCGAGGTGGCGAACGAGCTGCTGGCGCGCGGCGCCGCCTATTACTGCTATTCTTCGCCCGCCGAGATCGAAGCGGCACGTGAGAAAGCCAAAGCCGAGGGGCGACCGCAGATTTTCCTGTCGCCCTGGCGCGACCGCGATCCGAGTGACGCACCGAAGGACGTAAAGCCCGCTGTCCGCCTCAAGGCACCGCGCGACGGCGAGACGATCGTCAACGATCACGTGCAGGGACGCGTTGCCTTTCCGAATAAGGATCTCGATGATCTGATTATCCTCAGATCGGATGGCAACCCGACGTACAATCTCGCTGTCGTTGTCGACGATCATGACATGGAAATCACGCACGTCATTCGCGGCGCCGATCACCTGACCAACTCGGCGCGGCAGACGCAAATCTACAATGGCATGGGCTGGACGGTGCCCGATTTTGCGCACGTGCCGCTAATTCACGGCGCGGACGGCGCGAAACTTTCGAAGCGTCATGGCGCACAGGGCGTCGAAGAATATCGCGACATGGGCTATCTGCCGGTGGCGTTGCGCAATTATCTCGTCCGCCTCGGCTGGAGCCACGGCGACGACGAGATTATTTCGACGGAGGACCTGATCCGCTGGTTCGACATCGATAACATCAACAAGAGTGCGGCGCGGCTCGACTTTAAGAAACTTGACGATCTCAATGGCCATTACATTCGCGCGACCTCCAACGATGAATTGGCTGCGCACGTGCGCGGAATGTTGCCGCATCTGAATTTTTCAGCGGTTGCTGAGATCGCGCCCGATCCGAAAGCGCCGCCGCGCTCTGATATTGTGCTTGCGCGCGAAGTTCTGCGCCAGCTTCCGGCCGTGCAGTCAGGAAAAGATCTGGCTGATCTCTTCGCGGCGAAAGGCTGGGATACGTTCGTGCGCGCAATTCCGTCGCTGAAAGAACGCTCGAAGACGCTCGCCGAGTTGGTCGGCGGCGCATTGTTCATTGTCGCCCAGCGTCCGCTGAAGCTCGAAGACAAGGCGGCGAAGCTTTTAAATACAGAGGGCCGTGCTTCGAACGCCGAAGTGGTCAAGCTGCTCTCGGAGGTTTCCGCGGAGCAATGGACCTCGGCGTTGCTCGAAGCCAAGGTGAAGTCCTACGTCGAAGAGAAAGCGTTAAAGCTCGGCAACGTCGCGCAACCGCTGCGCGCGGCGCTGACGGGGCGCGCAGTCTCGCCGCCGGTCTTCGACGTCCTCGAAGTGCTGGGACGCGACGAAAGTCTAGGCCGGATTGCCGATACCGCAGCGTAAACGCTAATTTCCGACTTCGAACGCGATCCTCGGGGCTTGTTCGGAAGATCAACGGGAAACTAGCGAGCGGCCGCACTGTATCATCGGCTTTGCCTTTCAGGATGACCGTATCAGACGGACTGTATCCGGGCTGTTTTCAGCATTCATATCCCACTTAACGATCTCTTGCCGCACCGCAAAAAATCCGGTAAATCCTGGTTTGCCGATTGCTTCTGTGAAGGCCGCCGAACGTTCTCCAGGGTCCTTAAGCATACGGGCCCACCCGTCGGGGAATGCGATAGTTACTTCAGGCGTCGGTAGTGTCTTCCCCGGGGCGAGGTGGCGATCATGAACATCCACGACAAGGCGGCGAAGGGCACAGCGAAGCCCAGCGCAACATTGACGGTCGAGAACAAGCAGGTCGAGCTTTCGGTTCGCTCCGGCACCATCGGCCCGGACGTCATCGACGTCGGCAATCTCTACAAAGAGACAGGCTGCTTCACGTACGACCCCGGCTTCACGTCGACGGCGAACTGCAAAAGCTCGATCACGTATATCGACGGTGACAAGGGCGAATTGCTCTATCGCGGCTATCCGATCGACCAGCTCGCCGAGAACACGAATTTCCTCGCGGTCTGCTACCTGCTGCTTTACGGGGAGCTGCCGACGAACGCCGAGTTCATCAACTTCCGCAAGACGATCACGAACCATACGATGGTTCACGAACAGATGACGCGGTTCTTCACCGGCTACCGGCGCGACGCGCATCCGATGGCGGTGATGGTCGGCACGGTCGGCGCGCTGTCGTCATTCTATCACGACTCGACCGACATCAACGATCCGGCGCAGCGCGAGGTCGCGAGCCAGCGCATGATCGCCAAGATGCCGACGATCGCGGCAATGGCCTACAAATATTCGATGGGCCAGCCCTTCATCTATCCGCGCAACGATCTCGATTACACGTCGAACTTCCTGCAGATGTGCTTCGCCGTTCCGTGCGAGCCCTACATCGTCAATCCGATCATCTCTCGCGCGCTCGATCGCATCTTCATCCTGCACGCCGACCATGAGCAGAATGCTTCGACCTCGACAGTTCGCCTCGCGGGCTCGTCAGGCGCCAATCCGTTTGCCTGCATCTCGGCGGGCATCGCCTGTCTTTGGGGTCCCGCACACGGCGGCGCCAATGAAGCCGCGCTCAACATGCTGAAAGAGATCGGCACGGTTGATCGCGTTCCCGAGTACGTGAAGAAGGCGAAGGATAAGACATCGGGCTTCCGCCTCATGGGCTTCGGCCATCGCGTCTACAAGAACTATGATCCGCGCGCCAAGGTGATGCAGAAGACCTGCCACGAGGTGCTCGACGCGCTCGGCCACAAGGACGATCCGCTCTTGAAGGTCGCAATCGAGCTTGAACGCATCGCGCTGCAGGATGAGTACTTCATCGAGAAGAAGCTCTATCCGAACATCGACTTCTATTCGGGCATCACGCTGCGCGCGATGGGATTCCCGGTCGACATGTTCACGGTGCTGTTCGCCGTGGCTCGCACCGTTGGCTGGATCGCGCAGTGGAAAGAAATGATCGAAGATCCGGAGCAGCGCATCGGCCGTCCGCGCCAGCTCTACATAGGTCCGGCACGCCGCGATTTCCCGGCGGCCTAAGCTTTCACGACAGACAGAACAACATCGGCCGCCGCCTCGCTTGGACTTGAGGCGGCGAGCTGCATTTTGGCGGGCGCCAGCGAGAGGCCTTCGAGCTGGGCTGCGCGTTCAGGTGTTTCGCCGAACAACGGTTTCAGCGCGCCTTCGAGATTTTCCGCCGTGCAGGCTTCCTGTAGAAATTCCGGATAGATGTTCTTACCGATGACGAGGTTTGCGAGCACGACGCTCGGCACCTTCAGCAGGAAGCGCAGGTTCGCGATCACTTTATCGACTTTGTAGGCGACGACCGCGGGCGTCTGCGCGAGCGCCAGTTCGAGCGTCACCGTACCGGAAGCGGCGAGCGCGGCGCGGGCCAATCGCATCGCGGCGTATCTGTCGTCGCTCTCAACGATGTGCGGACGCGGCGTCCAGTTTGCGGTTTTTTCCACGATGCGGTCGCGGACGTGGCGCACCGCTGGAATAACGACTTCGATCGGTCCGATAGTACCGGCCAGCTGCGACACCGCTTCTCCGAAGACGTCGATCAGGCGCTCGACCTCGGATGTTCGGCTGCCGGGAAGAACGAGAAGGACCGGGCGCGTCGGATCGAGATGCAAGCGCGCGGAAAGAGCCGCGGCGTCGGCGTTCTGGATTTCGGCAAGCTTTTCGATCAGCGGATGGCCGACATAGGTGCATGCAGGTCCGCCGAGACGCGCGTGCGCTTCCGGCTCGAACGGCAGCAGTGCCAAGATATGATCGACATACGGGCGCATCTTTTTTGCGCGTCCGGGACGCCAAGCCCAAACGCTCGGGCTGACGTAGTCGACAATCGGGATCTGCGGTGCGCGCTTCCTGATGCGCTTTGCGATTGGGTGCGTGAACTCCGGGCTGTCGATGATGACGACGAGATCGGGCGCGAAGCGAAGCGCGGCATCGACCGTCTGATAGACGCGGCGTACGATGCGCGGCAGCTTCGGCAAGATCGACAGCGGTCCCATGACCGCGACGTCTTCGATCGGGAAGATGGACGAGAAACCTTCGCGCGCCATATCTTCCCCGCCGACGCCGGCAAAGATGATGTCGCCTGCGTATCGCTTATTCAGCGCGTGGATCAGTTTTCCGCCAAGTGCGTCGCCGGAATGCTCACCCGCGACGACAAAAATCTTTAACGGTCGCGATGTCGATTGCGATGTCATCGTTCGAGCCGTGCCTCGTGCGGTTGCCGGTGCTGCAGTCGTTG
This sequence comes from Hyphomicrobium sp. DY-1, assembly GCF_047497105.1. NCBI lineage: Bacteria > Pseudomonadati > Pseudomonadota > Alphaproteobacteria > Hyphomicrobiales > Hyphomicrobiaceae > Hyphomicrobium > Hyphomicrobium sp. DY-1. The sequence continues at coordinate 329,912 of NZ_CP134870.1, forward strand.
CGACGAACATCGCTAATTCGTTTGCCGCCGTGATGACAGGCGGAGAGATTACTGCTTCGGTTGCGACGACGCCGAGAAGATGCGCGGCGTTGGCGACCTTTATGAAATCTGGGGTGAGAGCTTGCCCCGCGCCGACGACGACCAAGCCGCGCCGCTTGGCATTGTTGCCGCGAAGATCGCGAACACGGGCGATGACGTCGGACGGGCCTTCAGTCGTGCCGACAGCGAGTACGCGGCCACGGTCGATGACGACGGCTGATCCGCCGCCGAAATGTTCGAGGGCCGACAAAATGCCCGCAGCGCGCGTCACGTCTTTATCGGCTGCTTCGTAGGCGGTCATATGACCAAGCGTGGTCATGCGCGATGACGGCGGATTCGCAGCAAGCGGGGTGCGCTCGCCATCTTTCACGCCGGTCACGAAATGGCCTTGCGCATCGGCGCCCGCGATCATGTCGTTGCGATTCACGGCGATGACGTGGTCGGCCATCACGGCGATGCCTGCCAATCCGGCTGCGGCGGCATTCGCGACCGTATCGGGTCCGATGGTCGGAAGATCGACGCGCATGTCCTGGCCGGGCTTCGGGCGCTTGACGAGTACGCCTGCGCGTTCGCGCATTCCATGCGCAGCCCGGCGTTCGGCGACGCGCTTCAGCATGCGATCTGTGCCTTCCGCGCCTTCGATGGCTTCGATCTCGCCACGCGTGACGACGACAGCCTGGCCGATATCGTAGCGGCCGAGCGCGGCAACGAGATCGAACCCACGGGCGATGTCGGCAGTGTCGCCATCGGAGGGACGCGCTTTCGTCAGGCCGCCTTCGGCAACGATCAATTCCGGTGCGACATCGCCGACGCTCAAGATGTGAAGACCAAGGGCTTCAAATTGCGCGAGCACGCCGCGCAGCACAGCATCGTCACCGCCTGCTTTCAGCAACTTCACGACGGCCGGGACGAGACGCAGAAACGTGAGATCGGGACGCGCCGTGGCAAACGATGGGCGGCCGTAGCCGCCAATGAGCACGGCGTCAGTGATGCCAGCATTGCGGAACGCAGCCATCGCGCGACCGGGCTGCGCCCAATTGACGGTCGTATGTGGAAAGGCCGCTAAGGCCGGATCGGCTGCGCCTTCGACCATGACAACGTGAACGCTGCCGCCTTGACGCGCGATGCTGCGAGCGACCTCAAGCGGCAACGATCCTGAGCCAGCGATGATCCCGATGCGCTTCGTCGCCTCGCCCATCGCGCGTAAGCTCAGTCTTCAGCGCCGTTCTTCGGCGTGCACAGAGAACGTTTGCCGCCCTGGCGGATGAAGGCCAGGATTTCCTGCACGGAGGCGTGGCCCGCGAATTCCTCGGCGACGTCTTCCATGCGTTCTACGAGCGTGCCTTCGGCCGCGAACAGCAGGCGATAGGCGCGGCGGAGATCGTGGATGTCGTTGCGCGAGAAGCCGCGCCGCTGCAAGCCGACGATATTGAGGCCCGATAGATAGGCGCGATTGCCGAGCGCCATGCCGTACGGAATGAGATCGTTCTCAAGGCCAGACATGCCGCCGACGAAGGCGTGATGACCAACGCGAGCGAACTGGATCACGGCTGCGCCACCGCCGATAATGGCGAAGTCGCCGACATTACAATGGCCCGCTAGCATGACGTTGTTCGAAAAGATGACGCCATTGCCGACGCGGCAATCGTGGCCGACGTGGCTGTTTGCAAGAAACGCGCAGCCGTTGCCGACTGTCGTCACCGAGCCGCCGCCTGCCGTTCCGGGGTTCATCGTCACGCCTTCGCGGATGATGCAATCGGAACCGATGGACAGCGAGCACGGCTCGCCCTTGTACTTCAAATCCTGCGGCTGATGGCCGATCGAGGCGAACGGAAAGACGCGCGTGCCCGCTCCGATGTCCGTCGTGCCGGCGACGACGACATGGCTCACGAGCTCCACGCGCTCGCCGAGCTTGACCTCGCGCCCGACGACACAGAACGGCCCGATCTTCACGCCGGGCGCAAGCGAGGCGCCGTCTTCGACGATGGCCGTCGGATGGACTTCGACCTCAGCCATTCTGGCTCGCAAATGCGCGGGCGTCGGCCGTGTCGGCGAGCATGGCGCTGATCTCCGCCTCGGCGACAACCTTGCCGTTGACTTTGGCTTCGCCCTTGAAGCGCCAGACGCGGCCGCGATTGCGGACCTTCTTCACGTGAAAGTGGAGCTGATCGCCCGGTAGAACCGGCTTGCGGAACTTCGCGTTGTCGATGCCCATGAAGTAGACGAGTTCGGCCTTGTAATCCTGACCGACGTTCGAGACACAAAGCGCGCCTGCCGTCTGCGCAAGGCCTTCGATGATCAGCACGCCCGGCATGACCGGAAACTGCGGAAAGTGCCCCTGGAAAAACGGCTCGTTGATCGTCACGTTCTTGACGCCAACGCAGCTTTCATCGCCGTCCATATCGTAGATGCGATCGACGAGCAGGAACGGGTAGCGATGGGGCAATAGCTGCATCACGCGATTGATATCCGCGGTCCCGAGAACCTTGCCCGCTGGTGCCTTGCCTTCCATCGTCGTCTGCTCCAAAAAATTGTGACTGCACGGGCGCACCCGCCGACTTCGAATTGTCAGCTTGCGTCCGAGCCTGACGATCCGTCGTCATGACTTCCCTTGTCGCGCGCGACAAGCCGTTTGATCATGGCCTGCTCGCGCGCGGATTCGCGCAACGGCTTTGCCGGTGTGCCGAAGTATCGGCCGCCCGCCGCGAGATCGTGCGTCGGATGCGATGCCCCGCCGACCTGCGCGCCACTACCGATCTTGATGTGGCCGACAGTCCCGGATTGACCGCCCATGACGACAAAATCGCCGAGTTCGGTCGAGCCCGAGATGCCGCACATCGCAACGATGATGCAGTTGCGGCCGATCAGGACGTTGTGCCCGATCTGGCAGAGATTATCAATTTTCGTCCCCTCGCCGATGATCGTATCCTTAAGGGCGCCGCGGTCTATGGTTGTATTTGCCCCTATCTCAACATCATCCTGGATGATGACGCGACCGATCTGCGGAACTTTCAGATGTCCACCGCGGCCCATGGCGAAGCCGAAACCGTCCTGGCCGATCCGGACGCCGGAATGAATTATGACGCGATCGCCCACAAGAGCGTGGGTGACGGTCGCCAGCGGGCCGATAAAGCAGTCCCGTCCGATCGTTACCCGCGCGCCGACGACCGCACCTGCGGCGATGCGAGTGCCGCTGCCGATCTGCACGCCGGGTCCGATGATGACGCCCGGCTCGATGATGACACCGGCCTCGATCTTGGCGGTCGGGTCGATAGGCGGCGCGCCTACTGCAGCCACCATGGGTTGCATAGCGCTTGGATAAAACAGCGCCAAAGCCAAAGCAAAGCCGTGATAGGGCTGCGGCGTGACTAGAGCCGTCGTTCCGGCCGGCACGCGATCGGCGAGTGCCGGACTAACCAGACAAGCGCCAGCGTTCGTCGTAGCCAGCTGCGGCAGATATTTCTTATTGTCGATAAACGACACATGCGTGGCCGCCGCTTCGACGAGCGGCCGTACGTCGTCGATCAGGGCATCGGGATTTGCCCCTTCAGCCAATTTTGCGCCTGCCGCCTTTGCGACTTCAGACAGCGTATATGGCCCGGTGCGTTCGAAAAAACCGGGATGCTCCATGGCGCCGCCTCCGGCACGTCGTTGTTTCAGATGATTGGTGTGGGGACGTTGAATGAACGACCTGAGAGATAATGGCAAGCCCCTGAACGGAATTGCCCAAAGCTGTATTGCCTGATCGACAAAAAGAACGGCGCCTGTTGGGGCGCCGTTCTCAAATTTATCATAATTTCAAACCGTTCGCGTCCGGATCTTAGAACCTGGACGAAGCACCGAAGCGGAAGAACTGCGTCTGGTCGTAGCTTTCCTTGGTGAGGACCTTGGCAAAGTCCATGCGAAGCGGTCCGACCGGCGAGTTCCACATGATACTGCCACCGACCGACGAACGAATGGCGCTGCTATCCTGCAAGCAGGACTGACCGTTCTTCGCTACGCAGCCATCAAGCGCGTCGTGGGCGCCGCCCGTCGCATCCCAGAGAGAGCCCGCGTCGGCGAAGACCGCACCGCTGAGACCGATGTCCTCAGGAACGAACGGCAGCGGGAAGCGGATTTCCGCAGTTGCCGCCCAGTATTTCTGACCACCGAGCGCGTCTTTGTTCGACGAATTGATGTCTCGCGGACCGAAGCCAGAGATATCGAAACCACGAACCGTCTCGCCGCCTTTGAAGAAGGAGTCGAGCAGGCGGACATCTTCGCCGCCCCAGCCCTGGATCACGCCGCCAACTGCGCGGCCAACGAAGGTGATCTTGTCGGTGATCGGGTAGTAGTAGCGACCTTCCGCATTGACACGCCAGTATTGTGCGTCACCGCCGAGACCCGCGAAGTCGTTGGCCAGCTCGATGTAGTAGCCGTTGGTCGGGTTACGCGCATTGTTACGCCGATCGTAGCTGATGGTCGTGCCGATGAGCGACGTCCAGTAACCCTTATCGGTACAACGGAACAGGCCGTTCTGGTCGGTGCCGCCGTTGAAGTTCGCACCGCAGGCTTCCTTAATGGCAGGCGATGCCCAAGACGTAACGTCGAAGATCTCATCGCGAGACAATGCGTAGGTCGTCTGCATCCAGAGATGCTCGGCAAGCGGGAAGCCCAGACGAACGTCACCGCCGATTTTGCGCTGTTGGAAACCTGACTGATCAGTGTAGTCGAGCTGTTTGAAGAACAGGTCGAAGCCCGCGGCCAAGTTACGATCAAGGAAGCGTGGCTCGGTGAACGAGAAGTCCACCTGCGCACGCTCGAACGAGCCAGCAAGTTTCAAGCGGACGTACTGTCCATTACCGAACAGGTTGCGCTCGGAGATCGAGACGTCGCCGATGACGCCTTCACTCGTCGAGTAGCCCGCACCGAACGAAAGCTCGCCGGTCGACTGTTCTTGCACCTCGACGTCGAGGATGACGCGGTCGGGTGCGGAACCGGGACGGCGCTTGATGTCGACGCTCTTGAAGAGGCCGAGTGCCTGCAAGCGCTTCTTGGCGCGATCGACCATCAACGCGTTGAACGCGTCGCCTTCTGCAAGGCGGAATTCGCGACGGATCACGAAGTCTTTCGTGCGCGTATTGCCGATGACGTTGATGCGCTCGATGTAGATGCGCGGGCCTTCGTCAACGACGTAGGTAATCGCAATCGTGTGCGATGCTGCATCAGGGATCGGCCGCGGACGAACGCGCGCGAAGGCATAGCCTTGGTCCGCGATGTCGAGCGTCAGCTTTTCGGACGTCTTGTCGATTTGCGAGGCGTCATAGACCTGCCCCGTCTGCGTCAGGAGATCGCCCGTCAGCGTGCTGGTATCGATTCCCGGAAGCGAGCTTTCGATGTTGATGGCCCCGAACGTGTAGGGCTGACCTTCCTCGATAGCGAAGGTGATGATGAAACCCGTGCCGTCCGGATCGATTTCGGCGTTAGCAGCCGTAACGGACGCGTCGGGATAGCCGTTCTTGAGGTAATACTGACGGATGAGCTCGCGGTCGAGGTTCATGCGGTCAGGATCGTAGATCGACGTTCCCTTGAGGAAGTCGAACCAGCCGACCTGCGTCGTCGAGATGACGTCGCGCAACTGGCTGTCGGAGAACGCGTGGTTGCCGACGAAATTGATGCCTTTGACCTTCGTAGCCGCACCTTCGTTGATCTCGAAGACGAGGTTTACGCGATCCTGTTCAAGCTGAATGATCTTCGGTTCGACGGTCGCGGCGAAAAGGCCCTGACGGCGATAAACGTCAAGAATGCGCTGCACATCGGCCTGAGCCTTGGCGCGCGTGAAGACAGAGCGGGGTTTCAACTGAACTTCGCCGACAAGCGTGGCCGTATCGACCTCGCTGTTACCCTCAAAGGCGACCTGGTTGATGACCGGGTTTTCCTTCACGGTCACGACAATCGTCGTGCCCTTGTAGTCGATCGAAACGTCAGCGAAGAGGCCGGTTGCGAAGAGAGCCTTGATTGAGGCGTCGACCTTCGAGGCGTTGTAGGGATCGCCAGCGTTGAACTGCAAGTAGGAGCGAACAGTCTCCGGCTCCACCCGCCGGTTACCGATAACTTCGATATTCTTGATCACGCTTTGAGCGAACGCAGCACCCGACGTCCAGGTTGCATCCACCATCGCGACCATCGGCGAGAGGACAAGAAGCGCCAGTAAGAGGCGCAATCCCGCCAGGATGATCTTGAATTTCTGCATACGCGGAATTGCCCCCGTGTGCCGCCGACCCCCAAATTCACATGCGCGCTGTCGGCGGCAGCGTCACACTCATGCGTCTTCTTTTTTCGTCGTCTTTTTGTCGTTCTTGTCGGCTCGTTTCTTATTGGTCTTGTTCGTGGTGACGTCCCAGCTCTGCGACAGCCTCTCCCGTCTGACTTCTCTTCGGCCCCCCGAGTCGAAATCATAACATGCTGCGCAGGATACCGCTTTTAACGATTCAGAAAGCCCTCGAAAAGTTGTAAGTTTACGTCACTCCCCAATGATTCTTCTCGGCATCAGCCCGCCCCCGTCAATCGACGCCAAACGTTCATAATGTCGTTGAAATTCACGAAAACCATCAACATCATGAGCAACGCCAGCCCGACCTGGAAGCCCATCTGCTGAAGGCGCTCGCTGGCAGGCTTCCGGCGCACCGCCTCGAATGCGTAGAACATAAGGTGACCGCCGTCGAGAACGGGGATCGGCAGCAGGTTCAGGAAGCCGATATTGGCCGAGATGAAGGCGATCCACCGCAGCATCGGCTCGATTCCGAGTTCGGCGACTTTTGCGGTGACCTCGGCCATCATAATCGGGCCGCCCATCTGCTCCGCCGACTGCCGGCGGGTTATGATATCTCTGAGCCCTGCCAGCGTCGCGGTAATGTTGCCATAGGTTTCGCTGACGCCGAGCATTACGGCTTCCGGCAACCCGACGTGAACTGTCCGCACCTTGTCCGGCGCAATGGCGCGCTGGATGCCGATCAAGCCACGGCGGAACGTCCGACCCATCGCATCGCGCTGCTCATCGACGTTTGGCGTCGCCTTGAGTTCGACGGTCTTACCGTCGCGATCGACCGTGAAGGTCAACTGCTCGCCGGCGCTTGAGCCGACAATTCGCTGCAAATCATCGAAACGATCAATCTTCGTGCCATTGATCGCGACAATCATATCGCCCTGCTTGAAACCGCCGCGCTCGGCGGGGGAATTGGGCACAACCGCATCGACCAGCGGCGGCAGAATATGCAGGCCAACCGTGGCGTTAAGGCCGGAATATAGAACGATGGCGAGGATGAAGTTGGCGATCGGACCGGCCGCGACGACTGCGGCGCGCGCACCTACCGACTTCGAATGGAATGCGCCCGCACGTTCGGAGGGCTTCAGCTGCTTTTCGCCGCCGAACGACGACGGATTTTCATCGTCGATGAATTTGACGTAGCCGCCAAGCGGGATCCAGGCGAAGCGCCAGCGCGTCCCGTACTTATCATAAAAGCCAAAGATTTCAGGGCCGAAGCCAATCGAAAAGGCCTTGACCGTAACGCCGCACCAGCGCGCAACCAGAAAATGCCCCAGCTCGTGGATAAAGACCACGAGGGTCAACACCAGCAGGAACATCACGCCGTATTGCCAGATCCAACCTGCGAGCGACGCCAAAAAATCCATAGGTCCGCGATCCCGATGCTGATTCGGATTACCGTTAGCCGCCGAGATTAGGCGCTAGGCGCCTCAATAGCCACTAAGTTTCTCGTTAGATAAGGCTCGGGCCATGTCATCGACCGCCAGTATATCGTCGAGGCTTTGGGCCGGGCAAATGGCCCCCTGACGCTCCGCCGCAGCAAGCGTTTCTTCGACGAGCGCGGCAATGTCGAACATTTTGATGCGGCGATCGAGAAATGCCTTTACGGCCACCTCGTTAGCGGCATTCAACACTGCCGGAGCCGTATCGCCGCGGCGCATCGCCGCCCGGGCGACGCGCAGAGCCGGAAACCGATCTTCGTCAGGGGCTTCGAACGTCAAGGTCGCGAGGCGGGCGAGATCGAGCTTTTCCGTCGGCGCCGCCATTCGGTCGGGCCAGGACAGAGCGACGGCGATCGGCGTGCGCATGTCGGGGGACGCCATCTGTGCGAGCACAGAGCCGTCGACGTAGCTGACGAGGCAATGGATGATTGATTGCGGGTGGACGATGCAATCGAGTTTATCCACACCCACAGGAAAGAGATGGAAAGCTTCGATCAGTTCCAGGCCCTTGTTCATCAAGGTGGCACTGTCGATGGTGATCTTGGCGCCCATCGACCAGTTCGGATGCTTGAGCGCCTGCTCCGGCGTAGCGGCAGCGATGGCGTCGCGGGTCCAGGACCGGAAGGGGCCGCCGGACGCCGTCAGCACGATCTTATCAATCGACGCTGGGTCTGCGCCGGCCATGACCTGAAAGGCGGCGGAGTGCTCACTGTCGACCGGCAGGAGCTCGGCGCCAGCCCGAGAGATTGCCGACGTGAAGACGTGGCCGGCCGAGACCAGACATTCCTTGTTTGCGAGTGCCACGCGGGCGCCTTGCGAGGCTGCCGCAAACGTCGGCTTGAGCCCCGCGGCGCCAACGATGGCCGCCAACGTGCAATCAACGGGTTCAAGCGCGGCTTCGACGAGCGCCTCCGGCCCTGCGGCCGTGCGGATGCTCGTTCCAGCCAGCGCCTCACGCAGTTCGCCAAGACGCGTTTCATCGCCGATAACGGCAACCCGGGCATTGTGACGGCGCGCCAGGGCCGCGAGTTCCTTGGCGTTCGATTGCGCCGTCAGCGCAACGATTTCGAATTTTTCGGGAGTCCGCGAGACGAGATCGAGTGTGCTCGTCCCGATCGACCCCGTCGCTCCAAGCACGCTGAGCCGCATCGGCCGTGCTGCATCGCCTCGCGGCGCTGCCGTGGCGCGATCGGGCAACCGGTTCGGAACGCTTGCGGTCACTGCCATCATTATGATCCGTATAAAAGAGCTCGCGCCGGCGCGAACGCATCAATTGAAAAGCCGATGAGCGCGGCCGCAACGCTGGCTGTCACAAGCCCATCCATACGGTCCATGAAACCGCCATGGCCGGGAATCAAGCCTCCAGAATCTTTCAGGCCGAAATGGCGCTTTAGTGCCGATTCAGCCAAATCGCCCCATTGCGACACCAAACCGACCGCCAATCCGAGGCTTGCGAGCCAAATCGCGCCGCCCGTACCGGACACGACCGAGAACAGCGCGCCCACCGCAGCCGCAGCCGTGATGCCACCGATCAAACCGGACCAGGTCTTGTTCGGTGAGACCTGGGGCCAGAGTTTCGGCCCTCCGAAGGTGCGTCCGGCGGCAAAGGCTGCGACGTCGGTTACGGCCACTGCGAGAACAACGAACAACGTGGCGAGAAAGCCCAGAGGCTCATCGCTTCGCAGCCATCCGAGCGCGACGACCGGCAGCGCGGTGTAAAGCACGCCTGCTCCTGACAGCCGTGCTCGATCGGAACCGGCCGCCAATGCCGCAACGGCGACGGCGCCGACGACGGCTGAGACGATGGCCATTCCGGCCATGTCTCGGGCCGTCAGCACGGCGGCAGCCAATACCGCCAGCACATGGACGATCAACCCGCTATCCGGCATCGGCCCCCTGACAATCCGGCCCCACTCCCAGCTCATCGCCGCAGCGACCAGAAAGGTTAGCAGCGCGAAAGCGCCTGGGCTCCAATACAGCATGGTGAAGGCAATGGCGCCAATGGCGACACCAGAGACGATCCGCAGGCGCAATTCAGCGGGGATAAAGTCGAACAAGCCGCCAAGAAAACGCTGCTGGCCGTCCCGATTTTCTGATGGCATTGCCAATCCTCAGGCCATCGAGCGCTTGGTCAAGCCGCCGAAACGGCGCTCGCGGGAGCGAAATTCCGCAATGGCGTTTTCAAATGCCGTCTTGTCGAAATCCGGCCAGTAGCAGTCGAGAAAGACGAACTCTGAGTAGGCGGTCTGCCACAATAGAAAGTTCGAAAGACGCATTTCGCCGGACGTGCGGATCAGCAGATCGGGGTCCGGAATACCAGAAGTATCGAGCGCATTCGCCATGCGTTCGACGGTGATGTCGGCCGGATCCAACAGGCCCGCTGCGACCTGTTCGGCGAGCTTGCGCGCGGCGCCTGCGATCTCCGAGCGCGAGCCGTAGTTGAAAGCGATAACGAGCGTCAGCTTGTCGTTATTGCGGGTCAATTCGACGGCTTCGTCGATCAGGGTCATCAGTTCGCTGTCGACGTGCAAACGCTGACCGATGACCCGAATGCAAACGCCCGACTTATGCAGATCGGCAAGATCGCGCCGGATGAAGCGTTTCATCAGCCCCATCAGATCGTCGATTTCGTCGATCGGACGTTTCCAGTTCTCAGAGGAGAAGCTGAAGATCGTGAGATATGTGATTTGCAGTTCGATTGCGGCGCGCACGGCACGGCGGACGGCTTCGACGCCCTGACGATGGCCGAGCGTTCTCGGCAATCCCCTCTCGCGCGCCCAGCGACCGTTGCCATCCATGATAATGGCAACGTGCTTCGGCGGCGTTACAGGGCCGGTCCGCTCGTCTGTCGGCTTCGCTGGTGGCGCCAATGTCAAACGGCCTCTGGGATTGAGATCTCACATATCTTCAGACAACTTCAAGCCAGCAAAACGACCGTGGCCATCAGACTTTTTGAATTTCGGCCTCTTTAGTAGCGAGCGTCGAGTCGACCTCCTTGATGAGGCGATCGGTGAGTTCTTGGACCTTATCCGAGTTTCCCCGTTGTTCGTCCTGGCTCATTTTGCCGTCCTTCTCAAGTTTCTTGAGAAGATCCATGGCTTCGCGCCGAACATTGCGAACCGAAACTTTCGTCTGCTCGGCATACTTGTGGGCGAGCTTGACGAGTTCCTGGCGGCGATCGGTTGTCAGCGCGGGAATCGGCAGACGGAGTATCTGGCCATCGGTGATGGGATTGAGGCCGAGGTTAGCTTCACGGATTGCCTTATCGACGGCAATGACGTTGCTGCGATCCCAAACCTGAACCGTAATCATGCGGGGTTCGGGAACCGAAACGGTTGCAACCTGATTGAGCGGCATCCGCGAGCCATAAACCATCACCTGTACGGGATCGAGGAGATTGGCGTGTGCACGCCCAGTGCGAAGGCCAGTAAACTCGCGCTTCAGAGCGTCGATCGAAGCGCGCATGCGCTTTTCAATTTCTTTGATGTCGTGAACAGTCTGAGACATTTCCTATTCCTTCCCGGCGCGCAAAACCGGACAGCAGCGCCCCGCTCGAAACGCGGCGCAGATCGGCATCGAGCGGCCTTCAGCCGGTTCCTTCAATGAGGGTCTGGCGAGCCTCGCCGCGCAGCGCCTTCAAGAGATTTCCCGGTTCTTCGATGGAAACCACAATTAGCGGAAGTCCGTTATCCCGGGCAAGGGCAATGGCCGCTCCGTCCATCACTTTGAGATCATTCGCTAAAACTTCGGAATAACTGAGCCGATCATAACGTACTGCATCTTTGTGTTTTTTGGGATCGGCAGAGTAAACGCCGTCCACCTGGGTGGCCTTGATGACGGCGTCGCAGTTCATCTCGATGCCCCGCAGAACGGCTGCCGTATCGGTCGTGAAGAACGGATTTCCGGTGCCTGCCGCGAAAATGACGACCTGCTGGCGCGCGAGATAGGCCAGCGCCTTGGGGCGCACGTAGCTTTCACAGACCGTTTGCATGGGGATTGCCGAGAGCACGCGGGCTGGGACGCCGAGACGATCAAGAGAATTTTGGAACGCCAATGCGTTCATGACTGTCGCGAGCATGCCCATGTAGTCGGCGGTCGCGCGGTCCATGCCTTTCGCTGCGCCGGAAAGGCCGCGGAAAATATTGCCGCCGCCGATGACGACCGCAATTTCGGCGCCTGCCGCAACAGCATCCGCAATGTCTTTCGACAACCGCTCGGCAACGCTCATGTCGATGCCGTAGGGCTGCTTACCCATCAGAGCTTCGCCGGAAAGCTTCAGCAGCAGCCGCTTGTATTTAAGACCCCGCGCGTCCGCCATTCCGTTGCCTCCCGATCAGCACCAAAGCCATCATAATACGAAAAACCGGCCGATCACGGGCGATCGGCCGGTTGATACCTAACCTGCTCGGGCGATTCCGGCCAGCGGGCGTCCGTTGACCTTGAGCTCGACCTTGCCGATCTCAGCGACCGCCGCTTGCCAGCTTGCGGACTTCCTCGCCGAAATCTTCTTCCTTCTTGTCGATGCCTTCGCCGAGCGCGTAGCGGATGAAGCCTGCGACCTTGATCGGCGCACCGCAGGCCTTCTCGGCTTCTTTAACGGCCTGCGCGACCGTCGCCTTGCCGTCGCCAATCAGGAACGCCTGGTTCATGAGCACAACCGTACCGATGAATTCCTTGCGCAGCCGGCCCTCGCTGGCTTTGGCCAGAATGTCATCCGACTTACCGGCGTTGCGCGGCTCAGCCTTCGCCTGCTCGACGTAGACCGCCCTTTCGCGGTCAATCGCCTCTTGGGAAAGGTCACTCTCGTTGACAACGAGCGTGGTCGGCGAAGCTGCCACATGCATCGCGATCTTGCGGGCGAAATCGAAGAGCGTCGGCTCATCGCCCGCGCTTTCGAGTGCAACGAGCACGCCAATCTTGCCGAGGCCGTCTGCGACGCGATTGTGGACGTAGTCAGCGACGACGCCTTCCTTCACCGCAGCGGCCGCCGTGCGGCGCAGCGTCATGTTTTCGCCGATCGTTGCGACAGCTTCCTGAAGCTGGACTTCGACGGTGTTTTTGGTGCCCGGATAATTCGCATCGAGGAGCGCCTTGAGGTCGCCCTTCGCTGCAGGAGCGAGGCCTGCGATATCACGGACGAGGGTCTGGAACTGCTCGTTGCGGGCAACGAAGTCGGTTTCCGAGTTGACCTCGACGACGGCGCCTTCACGGCCCTTCGCGACGATGCCGATGAGACCATCGGCGGCGATGCGGCCCGACTTCTTCGCAGCCTTCGAAAGGCCCTTCTTACGCAGCCAATCAACGGCGGCTTCGATGTCGCCGTTCGTTTCGGTCAGCGCGGTCTTGCAGTCCATCATACCGGCGCCGGTCATGTCGCGCAGCTTTTTCACGTCTGCGGCGGTGATCGTTGTCATTCCTGTCACCTATGAGGTTCGAGGCGCCCCGGCGGGCGCCTCATCAAAGTTCATTCACGTTCGCGCTTCAAAAGCACGTCAGTTTTGTGTCGAATTGCCAACGCGCTTTAGACGCTGGCGGCTTCGACGAGCTTCTTGGCCTGGGCAACCCAGTTTTCGCTGGCAATCTGGCCTTTGAGCTTCAGCTGGCGATCGAGCGCCTCGGCGTAATCGTTGTCGAGATCGGCGATCTGCCAGAAGTGGTAGACGCCCGCATCGTTGAGGCGCTGCTCGATCTTCGGCGTGATACCGGTGATGCGCTTGAGATCGTCGGCCTCGCCGCGCGGCGCTTCGATGCCCTTGAAGGTGACCTTCGGCAGATCTTCAGCCGGCGGCGTCTCGGATGCACCAACGTCAACGCCGGCGGAACCCTGCGAACGCTCCAGACCATCGAGCGCAGCACGGGCCATGAGATCGCAATAGAGCGTGATGGCGCGGCCAGCGTCGTCGTTGCCCGGAACCGGATAGTCGATGCCGTCGGGATCGCAGTTCGTATCGACGATCGCAACGATCGGGATGTTGAGCTTGCGCGCCTCCTGGATGGCGATCGATTCCTTGTTGGTATCGATCACGACGAGAAGATCAGGCGTGCCGCCCATGTCCTTGATGCCGCCGAGCGACTGGTTGAGCTTGTCGCGCTCACGCGTCAGGTTCAGGATTTCCTTCTTCGTGCGGCCCTGCGGGTCGGCGAGGATGTCATCCAGCTGACGCAGGCGGCGGATCGACTGCGAAACCGTCTTCCAGTTGGTCAGCGTGCCGCCGAGCCAACGATGGTTGATGAAGTACTGGGCGCTGCGCTTGGCAGCATCAGCGATGCCGTCTGACGCCTGACGCTTCGTCGCGACGAAGAGAACGCGACCGCCGCCAGCGACCGTGTCGGAAACCTTCAGCAGCGCCTGGTGCAGCAACGGCACCGTCTGCGTCAGATCAAGGATATGGATTTTGTTGCGCGACCCATAGATGAACGGCGCCATCTTGGGGTTCCAGCGGTGAGCTTGGTGGCCGAAGTGAACGCCAGCTTCCAATAGCTGACGCATGTTGAAGGCAGGAAGTGCCATCGAAACGTTTCCTTTTCCGGTTAGACCTCCGCGAGACTTGAGAAGAGATTTGCAAGCCTTTTTACAGACTTAGCATTTCTCCACCGGAGCACGATGCGGGGCTTTTCATCCGCATGGCGCAAATGTCTCGCGTGTGAGATGGCGGCTGTATACGGGGGATCGGCTTTTTGTGCAAGCCTAGGCTGCGGCTAAACTTGTATCAGCCACCTCCGGCGCCTCGCCTGCCAGGCCGCGAATGCAACGCGCGCCACGGCCGCCGTCTTGATGAGCGGATCGTGGCGCGCCGAATTATGGATTAAGGGGATATGCGGCTACTGCTCTCGCCCCTCCCCGCGTTCGAGGCGAGACGCGTCGCGTCGTCAGTTTACTTGCTGCACTTGGAATCGAGCGTCGAGACGGCGTCGTCCATCGCCTTGGCTTCCGGCGAGTCGTCCTTGGCGTCCTGGCCGTCATCCCAGGCGTTCTCGAAATCCTCGCCCAGCGTTTTGAAATATCCGTCGATTTCGTCGCTGGCGGCTTCCGCCTTTTTCTCGTCGTCGCCGACCTCGTCCATTTTCTTGGTCATGGCGCAATAGGCTTTCACCTTCGCGGGGTCGGAGGCGACGGCTTCGATATTCTTCTTAATGTCGGCTGCGCTCAATTTCGGCGGCTCTTTCTCGTCGTCGGCGGCGCGAGCGACGGTAGCAGCAGGAGCAAGCAGCAAAGCAGCAATCAAAGCGGCGTGGAATTTTGACATCTCTTGCCTCGTTTTTGGCTAGCTCGGGGTGCGGAGCTATGCGCTGAAACTGTGTCAGAAGAAGGCAGCGTCACGGCGCTGCCTTCGACTAAAAACGCAACTTCACTTAGCGCCAATAGCGCCAGTAGCACTTGCGGTGGCCGTGATGCCAACGGCAAACCCACTTGCGGTGCTTGTAGTGCCGATGCTTGTAGTAGCGCTTCTTGTAATAGACGTGCTCGACGGCGGTTTTATCCGCATGCACGCCAATCCCGTTGAGGTTCGCGCCGGCGACACCTGCGTTTGCAGCGCCGCCAAAAGCGCCGAGGGTGACGGCAGCGGCAACAGCTGCTGCGATCAAGCTCTTTTTCATTAGAGGCTCCTATCTTCTTCAAAGAAAGACGCGGTCTCTCACGTCTTGAACCTCTAACGCTTAGCGCAGCGAAAAGCCGTCGGTGATGACGAAAAATATTCCGCGAATTGAGTGTAACTTTTGAGCCAGCAACCAGCGGTATTAGATTTCGATTATTTCCGCCACAATTGGCAGCGCTTCAATGCGAATTGCTTCGCGCGGGGAAACGTCGTACCGCCCCGCGAGGATAAATTCCATTTCGCGATTGCGATCTTCGAGCGGCAATACAATGCGAATTTCGCCGCCGCGCGCACTCGGGCGTAAATATTTGCTAACGTCCGAAACCGGCGCAGCATTAGCCACGACAGACTTTCGATCGAGAACAAGTTTGAGATTGCGGGGAACTGCCGACGCAGCCTTGTCGAGTTCCTCAATAGATTGCACGCGCATTTTCATCGTCTCGCCATCGCGCTCGGCTTCGACTGAAACGATCACCGGCGTGCCCGGCTCCAGAAGCTCGCGACTGGCTGCAAGCGTATCGGAAAATATGACCGCTTCGAATTGGCCGGTCGCGTCGGAGAATGTTGCAAAAGCGAATTTGTTGCCTTTCTGCGAGCGGCGCTCGCGGGCGGCGATGACGATGCCAGCGAGGCGTCCGGCCGTCGCGCCACGCTGCACGAGCATTTCGAATTCACTGAATTTCTTGATGCCAAGCTTCTTCAGCACGCGATCATACTGATCGAGCGGATGGCCAGAGAGATAAAAGCCGATGGCTTGGAACTCTTCCGATAGCTTCTCCATCGCGGTCCACGACTGCGTCGCGCGCAGAACGAGATCTGCGGGCTTCCCGGCGGTGCCGAAAAGATCGGTCGTGCCCTGAGCTTCGTCGGCGGTGCGGCGCTGTGCAGACGCCAGAATGGTATCGGCGTTGGCCGCAACGAGCGCGCGATTGGAATTCAACGAGTCGAACGCGCCGCCCTTGGCGAGCGTCTCGAGCGCACGCTTATTCAGAGCCTTGGCGTCGACGCGTGACGCAAAATCGGCGAGCGATTCATAAAGGCCGCCGGAGTTTCTCTCATTGACGATCGTCTCGACGGCGCTCGCCCCGATGTTCTTCAATGCGGCAAGCGAATAACGGATCGAACCAAGCTTGGAATCTCCGGATGGCGGCTCAACGCCGAAATCCACGCCGGAATTGTTCACGCACGGCGGCAGCATACGGATGCCGGATTTGCGCGCTTCGGACGCAAACATCGCGAGCTTATCCGTGTTGCCCATATCGAGCGTCATGGACGCGGCGAAGAATTCCTCGCGGAAGTTCGCCTTCAAATACGCCGTGTGATAGCTGACGAGCGCATACGCGGCTGCGTGCGATTTGTTGAAGCCGTAGCCAGCGAACTTATCGACGAGTTCGAAGATGTAGATCGCTTCTTCCTTTTTCACGCCCTTGCTGACAGCGCCTTCGACGAAGCGCGCTTGCTGCTTCGCCATTTCGGCCTTGTCTTTCTTACCCATCGCACGGCGAAGCATGTCGGCCTGGCCAAGCGTGTATCCGCCCATCACCTGCGCGATCTGAATGACCTGCTCCTGGTAGATGATGACGCCGTAGGTCTCTTTTAGAATACCTTCGAGCATCGGATGCAGGTAGTCGACCGGCTCCTCGCCGTGCTTGCGGTTGATGTAGGTCGGGATGTTATCCATCGGGCCGGGGCGATAGAGCGCCACCATGGCGATGATGTCCTCGAAGCGGTCGGGCTTCAGCCGCTTCAAGCTTTCGCGCATGCCCGTACTTTCAAGCTGGAACACGCCGGCCGTGTCGGCCTTGGCCAGCATTTCATAAGCGGGCTTGTCGTCGAGCGGCAAACTCGGCAAGTCGACGGTGATGCCGCGCACGCGCTTGATGAGCTGCACGGCTTTTTCGAGCACGGTGAGCGTCTTGAGACCCAGGAAGTCGAACTTCACGAGGCCCGCTGCCTCGACCATCTTCCAGTTGTATTGTGTGATCGGGAAGTTCGATTTCGGATCGCGGTAGAGCGGCACCAACTCTTCGAGCGGACGGTCGCCAATCACCATACCGGCGGCGTGCGTCGAGGCGTGGCGATAAAGGCCTTCGAGCTTTTCGGCGATTTCGAGCAAGCGGGCGACGATCGGTTCGCTATCGCGCTCTTCCTGCAATTTGGGTTCGCCGTCGATCGCTTCACGGAGCGTGACGGGATTGGCGGGATTGTTCGGCACGAGCTTGCAGAGCCGGTCGACCTGACCATACGGCATCTGCAGCACGCGGCCGACATCGCGCAGCACGGCGCGGGCTTGCAGCTTTCCGTGCGTGATGATCTGCGCGACGCGGACGTCGCCGTATTTCTTCTGCACGTAGTCGATGACGCGGTCGCGCTTTTCCTGGCAGAAGTCGACGTCGAAGTCCGGCATCGAAATACGTTCGGGATTGAGAAAGCGCTCGAACAGCAAGCCGAAGCGCAACGGATCGAGATCGGTAATCGTCAGCGCATAAGCGACGAGAGAACCGGCGCCCGAGCCGCGGCCCGGTCCGACCGGCACGCCGTTGGCTTTCGACCATTTGATGAAGTCGGCCACGATGAGGAAGTAGCCGGGAAACTTCATCTGCGTGATGACGTCGACCTCGTAAGCGAGGCGCTTTTCGTAGTCTTCGACCGTGAAGCCTGGCGATGGCCCGTGTGCCTCGAGGCGGCGCTTCAGGCCTTCGACCGCCTGACGCTTCATCTCCGCGGCTTCTAAGCGGAAATTTTCGATTTCGCTGAGGCTATCATCACCGGCAACAAAGCGTGGAAGGATCGGCTTCTTGCCTTCGGGGCGGAATGCGCAGCGGATCGCAATTTCTATCGTGTTCGCCAGCGCCTCGGGAAGATCGGCGAAGAGAGACGCCATCTCGTCTTCGGTCTTGAGATAATGCTCGGGGCTGGCTCGGCGTCGATCGTCTTCGACAACATAACGGCCATCGGCGATGCATAGCAGCGCGTCGTGCGCTTCGTAATCGGCACGCGAGGCGAAATAGCATTCGTTCGTCGCAACGATCGGCAAGCGCCGCGCATAGGCAAGTTCGAGCAACTGCGGCTCGACTTCGGCTTCTTCTGCAAGACCGTGCCGCTGAATTTCGACGTAGAGGCGATCGCCGAATATCTTCTCAAGCGTCGCGAGCCTCTCGGCGGCGTGATCGGGCTGAGCGTTGCGCAAAGCGGTGTCGATCGGGCCTTGCGGGCCACCCGTCAGCGCGATCAATCCGGCTGACAATTCCTCGAGCCGCGCGATCTTCACATGCGCAGGCTCGTCCGACGCCGCCTCGAAATTCAGCGCCTTCGACAGCTTCATAAGGTTCGCAAAGCCGTCGGCGTTCATGGCCAGCAGCGCGAGCTTGCCCGCGGGCTTCACGCGCGGCTCGTTGCTCATGGCTCGCAATGCCATCGGGCCATTGTCGCGGTTATCGCCGAAATCAATATCGAGCGTCGTGCCGACGATGGGCTGCACACCTGCGCCCCAGATTTTCTCGGAGAACTCAAGCGCGCCGAAAAGATTATTCGTATCGGTGAGGCCGATCGCGGGAAGGTTCATCGCCGTCGCGAGCTTGGCGAGCTTGGTAATCGGCAACGCGCCTTCCAGCAGCGAATAAGCCGAATGGACCTTCAGGTGAATGAATTTTGGCGCGTGCGGAGCGGTGCGAATCGGAGCGTTCATAAGCCTATTTTGCGCGCTTCAAACGCGGCTGTCTCGACGCAAAAATACCGGGCAAAAACAACCCGTTTGGCTCGCGTCGAAAGCCATTTGGCGCCTTAACGCGTTTTGGACAGCGAAATTTCGATCAGCTGGCCTTCCTGGACTTGCAGCACGCGGTCCATGCGCGCTGCCAGCTCCATATTGTGGGTCGCGATCAAGGCTGCAACGCCCTGGCGGCGGATGACGTCAACGAGTTGCACGAAAACGTGGTCGGACGTGTGCGGATCGAGATTGCCCGTCGGCTCATCGGCCAGCAGAAGGCGGGGGCTGTTCGCCAAGCCACGGCAGATGGCAGTGCGCTGCTGCTCACCGCCGGACAACTCGGCCGGACGATGCTCCGCACGCTGCGCAAGTCCGACGCCCGCAAGAAGTTCGTGTGCATGGGCTTCGGCAGCCTTGCGGCTTTTGCCGAGAATGAGCTGCGGAATGACGACGTTTTCCAGCGCACTGAACTCGGGCAGCAACTGGTGGAACTGATAGACGAAGCCGATTTCCTTGCGACGCAGACGTGTGCGCTCGGCTTCTGTCATCGTGGCGCAGTCGCGTCCGTTGATGACGACCCGACCGCTCGACGGCGATTCAAGTAGGCCCGTGATGTGCAAAAGCGTCGACTTACCAGCACCAGAAGGGCCGACGAGCGCCACGGCCTGACCCGGCCAAAGTACGGCATCGACGCCGCGCAGCACCACGACTTCCTTCTCGCCTTGGCGGAAAGAACGCGTGACGCCCTCAAGCTGCAGAATTGGTGCGATCGGTTTGTTTTCCATGCGTCCTACTCGTACCGCAGGGCTTCGACGGGATCGAGCTTCGACGCCTTCCACGATGGATAGAGCGTCGCGATGACCGAGAGCACGAGCGCCATCACGACAATGCCGCCGGTTTCGTGGAAATCGATCTCGGCTGGAAGCTTCGTCAGATAGTAGACGCTCGGGTCGAATACGGTCGTACCCGAAACCCACGAGACGAAGTTCTTGATGCTCTCGATATTCCAGCAGAAGAGCACGCCGATGACGAGACCGGCGAGCGTGCCGACGATACCGATCGATGCGCCGGTTATCAGGAATATGCGCATCACTGCGCCTTTGGTGGCGCCCATCGTTCTGAGAATGGCGATGTCACGGCCCTTGTCTTTCACGAGCATCATCAGGCCGGAGATGATGTTCAACGCCGCGACCAGCACGATCAGCGACAGGATGATGAACATGACATTGCGCTCAACTGAGAGCACGTTGAAGAACGTCTCGTTGCGTTGACGCCAGTCGTTGACGGCGATCGTCGGGCCGCCCGCGTTCTTGATCAGATCGTCGTAGTGATCGACGTCCTCAGGATTGTCGACAACCACTTCAACGACGTCGGTCTCGCCCGTCTTTGAGAAATACTTCTGCGCTTCGGCCAGCGGCATGAAAATCATCATGCGGTCGTATTCCGACATGCCGAGCTCGAAGATCGAGGTGATCTGATAGGCTTTAGATCGCGGCGCGGTGCCGAAGGGAGTCGAGGCGCCACGCGGCGACACGAGCGTGACCATATCGCCCAGGCCAACGTGAAGCTGGTTGGCAAGGCGCACGCCCATAGCGATGCCGTGCTGGCTGTCGAAGCCATCGAGCGTTCCGGCGCGCATATTGCCGGAAACGAGCTTCAAGGATTTGAGGTCGCTTTCGCGCAGACCGCGCACGAGTCCGCCAAGCGCCTGGGTGCTGGAGGAAACCATGACCTGGCCTTCGATCACCGGCATCGCGATTTTGACGCCGGGCACTTTGCTGATCCGCTCAGCGACTGCGTCGTAATCGGTGAAGCGCTCGCCGATCTTCTGCACGATGACGTGGCCGTTCAGGCCCATGATCTTGGAGAACAGGTCGTGTCGGAAGCCGTTCATCACCGCCATCACGATAATCAGCGTCGCGACGCCGAGCATGATGCCGAGAAAGGAGAACCCGGCGATGACCGAGATGAAGCCTTCCTTGCGGCGCGCGCGGAGGTAGCGGCCCGCGATCATCCACTCGAAAGCGGAAAACGGCGCCGTCCCGCTTATGGCCCCTTGGTCGGCGGGCACTCCAGCGGACACCCCACCGTGCGCTGAAACTGTCATCGTGCCCTCACTGTCGTTGCCCCATTGCGCGCCGCATCGCAGCTCCCTGTGTCGCAGTTAAGGCCATCTCACCGCATTGCGGCCGTTTTAGTATGCGCGGGCGATAAGCACATACTCTTTCGCCGGTTCTCCCGTGAAGAAACATTTACTTGCGGGCGCGTCTTGAACCAGAGGCGCATTGCGAATCGTAAGCTTCAGAGCCTTCAGGCGATCTGCGATTCCTTCCAGGATCTCGCCATCAGGGCGCGACCACGGGACACGGACCCAGCCTTTGAAGGCGCCCGCCTCGTCTTCGCCCTCGCCAGGCCCGAAATAGTCAGCCAGCTCGTCGAACGTCGTCATGTTGGTGATGATGTTGCCGTCGAGCCGCGCCTTGGCCTCGGCGAACAGAGTGCCTTGAATATCCTTGAGAAGTGCTGGGGCTCCGGCGACGAACTCGTCGCGCGGCATGGTGGTCGAGATGACCTTGTCGCCATCGCGCAGGCGATCGCGGCGCATGAACGTGACGTTGCCGCCGCTAGCATCGCGGCCGCCAACCTCGACAATGACGGGGGCGCCGCGGCGGACCCAGTTCCAACGCTTCTCGGCCGACTTGATGGGCTTCAGATCAACGAGGGTGCGGATGCCGGCAGCCTTCAGGTCTTTCTCGATAGCAGCGCAATATTCGATAAGTGCGGCGTCTTCCGGCTTCTCGCGTAGCATCGGGACAATGATGACCTGGCGCGGCGCGATCATCGGCGGCAAGCGAAGGCCATCGTCGTCGCCGTGGGTCATGATCACACCACCGATGAGACGGGTCGACACGCCCCAGCTCGTCGTATGGCAATAGGTCAGCTGGCCTTGCGCATTCTGGAACTGGATGTTCTGCGCTTCGGCGAAGTGCGTACCGAGATAATGCGACGTACCGGCTTGCAGCGCCTTGCCGTCCTGCATCATGGCTTCGATGGAATAGGTGTTGTCGGCGCCGGGAAAACGCTCATTCGGCGGTTTTTCGCCAGCCACAACCGGCATCGCGAGAACGTCTTCGGCGAAGGTGCGATAGACCTCCAACATCTTCAGCGTTTCAGTGACGGCATCATCGCGGTCGGCGTGAGCGGTATGACCTTCCTGCCAGAGGAATTCTGCCGTGCGTAGGAACAGACGCGTGCGCATTTCCCAGCGCACGACGTTGGCCCATTGATTGATCAGTAGCGGAAGATCGCGATAGCTTTTCACCCAGCGCTGAAACGCGTCGCCGATGATGGTTTCCGACGTCGGACGGACGATCAGCGGTTCTTCCAGCTTGGCGTCGGGATCGACGACGAGCTTGCCGTCTTCGTTCTTCAGGCGGTGATGGGTGACAACCGCCATTTCCTTGGCGAAGCCTTCGACGTGCTCGGCTTCCTTGGCGATGAAGCTCATCGGGATGAAGAGCGGGAAATAGCAGTTGTCGTGCCCCGTCTCTTTGATGCGGGCATCGAGATCGGCCTGGATACGCTCCCACACGCCCCAGCCCCATGGCTTGATGATCATGCAGCCGCGGACAGGGCTCGTCTCGGCCATGTCGCCGTCACGGACAACGGCTTGATACCACTCGGGGAAGTTCTCCTCGCGGGAAATGGAAAGCGCGCGCTTGCTCATCGTATCGACTTTATGCTTCTGGCGGACCCATAGCCGCGGGCCCCGCCTATTCTAGGGATCAGCGCGCATAGCCGCTTGGAATGCCGCTTGCAACACGTCGCGCAGGTGCAGGCCCCAAATTGGTGGAATTATGTGCGAAATTTGCGCTTAAGGGCCGCCGGACGGGTTCGCCGCCTAGTTGCCGACGCGAATGAGGCCTGTTGAGATCTGCAAAAGGTCGACCTTTGCAGCGACCGCGTAAACGATCGCGAACACCACGCACGTCACGACCGTATTCACGAGGAAGACGCGTAATGGGTTGATTCTGTGGGGCGCGCTTTCGGGTGTGCCGGGCACGACGTCGCCCGCTTCACCCTGTGTTTTTGCGAAGAATGGCAGGACCGTAAAAAGCGTGATGAACCACAGGCAAAAGAACGTGGCGACGGCGATCGAGGTTCGCATGACGAGACCCTTCGAACTAGAGCCAAAGGCTCGGTTTACACCTGTTCCAGCTCGACGAGGGTGCCGCAGAAGTCCTTCGGATGCAGGAACAGCACGGGCTTGCCGTGCGCGCCGATCTTCGGAGTTCCGTCGCCGAGCACGCGCGCACCCTGGGCCTTCAACTGGTCACGCGCGGCAATGATGTCGTCCACTTCATAGCACACATGGTGGATACCGCCGTCAGGAGATTTTTCGAGAAATTTCGCGATAGGCGAAGCTTCACCGAGCGGCTCCAAAAGCTCAATCTTGGTGTTCGGAAGCTCGATAAACACGACTTTGACGCCGTGCTCAGGCTGCTCCATGGGCGCGCCGACTTTGGCTCCCAGAGCGTTCTTATAGACGCCCGAGGCCTTTTCGAGGTCCTTGACCGCGATGGCAACGTGGTTCAGGCGTCCGATCATGCTCCGTTCTCCGATGTGGGATTGAGATTTGGCGAAGTTTCGAGACTTCAGCCCCTGCCATCCACCACGGAGAGGAGCACTTTGACAACAGGCTTCTTGCCCCAGGCTTCGTTAATGGCCGAGCGCACAGCCCTTTGAACGGCTTCCTGGACCATGCCGTGGTCGGCCCGCCGCTTCGGCGGAATGGAGCGGAGCGTGCCATCGATGGCATCGAGCACGATCTCGCGCATCGAGTCACCGTCTCGGTCCGCGGCCGGAATGCCTTCGAGCACGACTCCGGGTTCACTCAGAATTTCGCCACGGCGCGACAATGCCATCGCAACGACGGCGATGCCAACGAACGATAGCTTGCGGCGCGCCTTCACCGGTCCTTCGACGTCGGGCACGATGAGATTGCCGTCGCGATAGAGACGGCCGACCGGCGCCTCATCGATGACAGAAACCGGCTCCGGCCAGAGCTTCAGGATTTCGCCATCAACAATGGTAAACGTCTGCTCAGCGCCGCAAGCGCGCGCGAGCTTGGCGTGTTCCCTGAGATGCCGCGCTTCGCCGTGCATCGGGACGGCAATCTTCGGGCGAAGCCAGGAATACATATCTCTCAGTTCGTCGCGACGGGGATGGCCGGTGACGTGCACGAGCGCTTCGGCGTCGGTGACGATTTCGGTACCGAGTCGCGCCAAAGCATTCTGCACGCGCGAGACGGCGCGTTCGTTGCCCGGAATGGTGCGCGACGAGAAGATGACGAGATCGCCCTTATCGAGCGAAATGTCCGGATGCTCGTCTTCGGCGATACGCGCGATGGCGGCGCGCGGCTCACCCTGGCTGCCGGTACACAGCACGACGACTTTATTGCGCGACAGATCGGAAAAGCGCTGCTGGTCCAGATACGTGAAGTTCGGCGGCAAGTAGCCGGTCTCAATCGCAACTTCGATGATCCGATGCAAAGCGCGCCCTGCGACAACCAGCGAGCGCCCGGCTGCTTGAGCCGCGGCCGCAATCGAAGCAACGCGGGCGACATTCGAGGCAAAGAGCGTGACGGCGACACAGCGCGGCGCATCGGCGATCAGCTTTTTCAGCGTTTTGGCGACGTCCTCTTCCGAGGCCGAGCGCCCTTCGCGCATAGCATTCGTGGAATCGCCGACAAGTGCGAGCACGCCTTCATCGCCCAGGGATTGCAGCTTAGCGGCATCGTGTGGACGGCCGACGACGGGCGTCGGATCGAGCTTCCAGTCGCCGGTATGGAATACGAGGCCCGCAGGCGTCCGGATCGCGAGCCCGTTGGGCTCAGGGATCGAATGCGTGAGGCTTACGAGTTCGATATCGAAAGCGCCCGCCTTGAACCTGCCGCCGAGCGGCACCTCTTTGATTGGAAGCGAAACGGAGCCGCCGAACTCGCCGGCTTTCGTCTTCAGCATTCCTGCCGTGAACGGTGTTGCGAAGATTGGGCATTCCAGCGAAGGCCACAGGTCGATGACGGCGCCGATGTGATCTTCGTGCGCGTGGGTCAGCACGAGACCGGCGATATTCTTCCGTTCAGGGACGATAAAGCGGAGATCAGGCAATATGACGTCGGCGCCGGGTTCGCCCTCGTGCGGGAATGTCACGCCGAGATCAACCATCAGCCACGAGCGCGCGCGCGGTGGACCGAAGCCGTACAGATAGACGTTCATGCCGATCTCACCGAGACCGCCAAGCGCCATGAATACGAGTTCGTCTGAATTAAACTTTCCGGAGGATGGGGATGACGTCGGACGTTCGCTCATGAATCCCCATCGCGCGCGACTTCGCCGACCAAGGCAACGTCACCGTAGTTGACTTCCCTGACGGCGCCGCCGACCTCGGCCAGCAGAGCACCGGTTTCCGCCAGTCCCTGATAGGTTCCGGAGACGGGCCCCTGGGTTGTATTGATCGTTATCCGTTCCCCGAGCGGACCGGCGCGTTCGATCCAGGCCTCGCGGATCGCAGCAAAATTCGCTCCAGCGTTCCAGCAATCCAGCCAATGGAAAACGCGTTCCGACAGGACGTCGAGCAAGATACGCGGTTCAGGTGGTCGACCGAAATGGCCGAGTGCAGTAGCAGCGCGCCCAAGGGCGTCCGGAAAAGTCACAAGATTCAATCCAAAACCCAAAATAGCTAAAAAGCCGGAGCCTTCCCGTAACGACGTGCTCTCGACCAGAATTCCACCGGCTTTGGCAAATCCAATCAAAATGTCGTTCGGCCATTTGAGGCGAAGTTCGGCCTCCGAAGCAAGATCCATTGTCGCTCGAATGGCGTCTATGACTGAAATTCCTGCCAGAAGTGACAATTGGCCCGCTTTTTCCATTGGCGCAGTGCAACGAAAGGCCAAGCTGGCGTGAAGATTTCCTGTCTGGGAGACCCACTGTCGCCCGGAACGCCCCCTACCCCCGGTCTGGACGTCGGCGATGACCCATAGGGGCAGCGGTTCACCCGCCAGTCCTAAGCGCGTAGCGTCGGCGTTCGTCGAGCCGGTCTGGGCGACGTGGACGATTCGCGGCGGCGGGACTTCATCCATCAGTCATTAAAGCGGATGCGCCGACACCAGGACTGAGGCGGCGGCGGTGGCAGCGTCAACGATGGCACCACCGACGAACGGCAGCACGAATGCGGCCGCGAAAACAGCCGACAGCGCCATGACAGCGGAGGTTCGGCCTTCGCGCGGCGAGAACGCCTCGGCCGGTTCATCGAAGAACATGACCTTCACGATGCGCAGATAATAGTAGGCGCTGATGACGCTCGAAACCATGCCGATGACCGAGAGCGGATAGAGCCCCGCCTTGATGGCGGGAAGGAACACGTACCACTTCGCCCAGAAGCCCGCGAGCGGCGGAATGCCTGCAAACGAGAACATCAAAATCGCCAGGATCGTCGCGAACGTCAGATCGGAGCGCGCGAGACCGGCCAAATCGGAGATGCTTTCGACGTAGCGGTCGCCGCGGCGCATTGACAGGACGCAGGCGAAGGCGCCGAGCGTCATGGCGACGTAGATCGCGAGATAGATCAGTACGCCGCTCGTTCCCTCGGGACTGTTGGCGGCGAGGCCCACCAGCGAGAAGCCGACGTGGCCGATCGACGAATAGGCGAGCAGCCGCTTGATATTGGTCTGACCGATGGCGGCGAACGCGCCAAGCGCCATAGACGCGATCGACAGGAAGATGACGATCTGCTGCCATTGCGGCGCAGCTGCGGGCATTGCGGCTTGCGTGAATCGCAGCAGGAGTGCCATCGCAGCGATTTTCGGCGCGCCGGCGAAGAAGGCCGTCACCGGCGTCGGCGATCCCTGGTAGACGTCGGGCGTCCACATATGGAACGGCACGGCGGCGATTTTGAAAGCGATGCCGACAAGCACAAAAACGAGGCCGAACGTCAGGCCGACGTTCGTCGCCATTTCCGGCAAGCCAGCAGCGGATGCGATCGACGCGTAGCTCGTCGAGCCAGTGACGCCGTACAGGATCGAAGCGCCATAGAGCAGCATGCCTGACGACAGCGCGCCGAGCACGAAATACTTCAGACCCGCCTCGCTCGAGCGGACATCGTCGCGATTGAAGGCGGCCACGACGTAAAGCGCCAGCGATTGCAACTCGAGGCCGAGATAGAGCGCGATGAGGTCATTCGCCGAAACCATCATCAGCATGCCGAGCGTCGCTAGCAGCACCAGCACCGGATATTCGAACAACAGCAGCTTCGCGCGCGTGAAGTTGTCGAAGGTCATCAGCAGCGTCAGCGCCGCACCGACGAGAATGACGATCTTCAGGAAGCGGGTGAAACTGTCGGATACGAACGCACCATTGAATACCGTTGCGGAGCCGCTTTGCTCGAAGACGGCGATGGCGACGACGACCAGCAGGCCGATGGCCAACCACGAGACGACGCGGCCAGCCGCTTCGCCGTTCTTCATGAAAACGCCGACCATCAGCAGCGCGATGGCGCCGAGCGCGAGGATGAGCTCGGGCAGGACGACTTGCAGGACCGTGCTATCGATCATTGGTATCCTCGCGTCGTCAGCGATGCGGCCGCCGTTGCCTGGGCCGACTGATAATTTTCGACTAGGTTCTTCACCGACGTCGCCGTCACGTCCAGAACCGGCGACGGATATACGCCATAGAAAATGGTGAGCAGGATCAGCGGCGCCAGGATCGCAACCTCACGCGGCGACAGATCGAGGATGCTTTTGAGGTTCGCCTTTTCCAGCGCCCCGAAAATCACGCGCCGATAAAGATAGAGCGCGTAAGACGCCGAGAGGATCACGCCCGTCGTCGCGATGATCGCAACCCAGGTATTGGCTTTAAACGCCGCGAGCAAAGTCAGGAATTCGCCGATGAAGCCGCTGGTGCCAGGCAGGCCGATATTCGCCATCGTGAAGACCATGAAGGCGAAGGCGTATTTCGGCATGCGCTCGACGAGGCCGCCGTAAGCTGCGATCTCACGCGTATGCATGCGGTCGTAGATAACGCCGACGCACAGGAACAGCGCCGACGAGACGATGCCGTGCGAGAGCATCTGGAAGATGGCGCCGTCAACGCCCTGCTGGGTCGCCGAGAAGATGCCCATCGTCACGTAGCCCATGTGCGCAACCGACGAATAGGCGATCAGCTTCTTCATGTCTTCCTGAACGAGCGCGACGAGCGAGGTGTAGACGATCGCCACGATCGAGAGCGTGAAGACGAAGGGCGCGAGATCGGCAGATGCATTCGGGAACATCGGCAGCGAAAAGCGTAGGAAGCCGTAGCCGCCCATCTTCAAAAGAATGCCGGCGAGAATGACGGAGCCTGCGGTCGGCGCTTCGACGTGAGCATCGGGAAGCCACGTGTGGACCGGCCACATCGGCATCTTGACCGCGAACGATGCGAAAAACGCGATCCATAGCCACCATTGCATTTCAGGCGGGAACTTCGTTTGCAGCAGCGTCGGGATGTCGGTCGTACCGGCGTGCCAGTACATCGCCATCATGGCGAGCAGCATCAACACAGAGCCGAGCAGCGTATACAGAAAGAACTTGAAGCTCGCGTACACGCGGCGCTTACCGCCCCAGACGCCGATGATGACGAACATCGGGATGAGGCCGCCCTCGAAGAACAGATAGAAGAGCACGATATCAAGCGCGCAGAAGACGCCGAGCATCATCGTCTCTAGGATCAGAAACGCGATCATGTATTCCTTGACGCGGATCTGTATCGACTGCCAGCTCGCAAGAATACAAAGCGGCATCAGGAACGTCGTCAGGATGACGAACAGCATCGAGATGCCGTCAACTCCCATCTTGTATTTCAGGGGGCCAAGCCAGTTGTATTCCTCAACGAACTGAAAGCCGGCAGACGAGCTGTCGAAGTTGATCCAGATCAGCAACGACACAGCAAAGGTGACGAGCGTCGTCCAAAGCGCGATCCAGCGCGCATTGCCCTTCGCTTCGGCGTTTTGCGTCGCGATCAGCACCGCTCCGATGAGCGGGAGGAAAATCGTGACCGAGAGAATGTTGCTCATTTGAGCACCCCGCCGAAGAGCCCGTTGTACGTCAGCCACGTGAGGATGGCGGCGACACCGATCAGCATCGCGAAGGCGTAGTGATACATGTAGCCGGTCTGCAGTTTGACGACCCGGTCGGTGACGCGGACAACGCCTTCCGCCGTACCGTCGATCGCGCCGTCAATGATCGTTCCGTCGCCGCCTTTCCAGAGCAAGCGGCCGAGCGCGAAGGCCGGCTTCACGAAGATGAAGTTGTAGAGTTCGTCGAAATACCACTTATTCAACAGGAACAGGTATAGCGGCTTGAATGCCCTTGCAGTGGCCTCGGGAAGCCAGGGCGCGCCGATGTAATAAACCCAGGCAACGACGAAGCCGAAGATCATCGCGATGAACGACGAGTAGCTGACCCATTCCGGCACGTCGTGCATCTCGTGCAGGATGTGGTTGTGCTCGCCGGTAAAGATTGCAGCGCCCCAGAACTCCTTCTGGTCATGCCCGATGAAATACGACGTGAAAACGACACCTGCCAGCGCAGCGCCGATCGAAAGGACCGCGAGCGGGATCATCATCGAGGGCGGGCTTTCGTGCGCGTGATCATAGGTGTGATGATCGGCGCGGGTGTGTCCGTAGAAGGTCATGAAGACCAGACGCCACGAATAGAACGACGTGAACACCGCCGCGATGACGAGGGCCCAGAAGGCATAGTTGTTCGGCGTCGCAGCAGCGTAGGAGGCTTCGATGATGGCGTCTTTGGAATAGAAGCCTGCAAAGCCCGTCAGGTGCGGAATGCCGACGCCCGTCAACGCAAATGTGCCGATCAGCATGGCGGCAAACGTCCACGGGATTTTCTTACGCAGTCCGCCCATCGCGCGCATGTCCTGCTCGTGATGCATCGCGTGGATGACGGAGCCTGCCCCGAGGAACAATAACGCCTTGAAGAAGGCGTGCGTGAAGAGATGGAAGATGCCGGCGCCATAAGCGCCGATACCGCAAGCGACGAACATGTAGCCCAGCTGCGAGCAGGTCGAATAAGCGATGACGCGCTTGATGTCGTTCTGAACGAGACCGACGGTTGCCGCAAAGAACGCGGTGATCGAGCCGATCAGCGTGACGAACGCCAAGGCATCCGGCGCAAGTTCGAAGATCGGCGATAGCCGCGCAACCATGAATACGCCGGCGGTGACCATGGTGGCGGCGTGGATGAGCGCCGACACAGGCGTCGGGCCTTCCATGGCGTCGGGCAACCAAGTGTGCAGCAGAAACTGCGCTGACTTGCCCATCGCGCCCATGAAGAGGAGCAGCGAAATCGTCGTCAGGATGTCGACGTCATGACCGGCGAAGCTAAACGTCTTGCCGACAGCGCTCGGTACAGCCGTGAAGAGCGTATCGAAATTGACGGTGTGAAAGACGAAGAACAGGGCGAAGATGCCAAGCGCGAAGCCGAAGTCGCCGACACGGTTTACGACGAAGGCCTTGATGGCCGCGGCGCACGCCGACGGCTTCGTGTACCAGAAGCCGATGAGCAGATAGGACGCGAGGCCGACGCCTTCCCAGCCGAAGAACATCTGCACGAGATTGTTGCTAGTCACGAGCATCAACATCGCGAACGTGAACAGCGACAGATATGCAAAGAAGCGTGGACGCGAGTCGTCCTCGTGCATGTAGCCGATGGAATAAAGGTGCACGAGGGAGGATACCGTCGTCACGACAACGAGCATCACCGACGTCAGCGTATCGACTTTCAACGCCCACGAGATGTCGAGTTCGCCGGATGTGATCCAGCGCATCAGCGTGATCTCACTCGTCTGGTGGCCAAGCGCGTCCTGGAAGAAAACGATCCAGGACAACACCGCGGCGATCATCAGAAACGAGGTGGTGATGATCTCGCACGGCCGCGGGCCGATAGCGCGACCGAAAAAGCCCGCGATGAGCGCGCCTGCGAGCGGCAGGAATACGATGGCGGCGTAGATCATCCCGCCTCACCCCTTCATCATGTTGATGTCTTCAACCGCGATGGAGCCGCGGTTGCGGAAGTAGACGACCATAATCGCGAGACCAATGGCAGATTCGGCGGCGGCGACCGTCAGCACGAAGAGCGCAAAGACCTGGCCGACGAGGTCGCCGTTGAAGTGAGAAAACGCCACGAGGTTGATGTTGACCGCCAGCAGCATCAACTCGATCGACAGCAAGATCACGATGACGTTCTTGCGGTTGAGGAAGATGCCGAAGATACCGAGCGTAAACAAGCACGCGGCAACGACGAGGTAATGTCCAAGACCGATGGTCATTCGGCTGCCTCCGGGTGCTTTGCAGCGGGCGGGATCACAGAGCCGCCGCTTGGGACCTTGATGACTTCGAGGCCAGTTTTCGGTCCGCGCGCGACCTGGGCGGCGATCGATTGGCGCTTCACGGCGACACGATGCTTCAACGTCAGCACGATGGCGCCGATCATTGCTACGAACAGGATCAAGCTCGCGCCCTCAAAGAAGTAGACGTACTTCGTGTAGAGTATCTCACCGAGCGCCTGCGTATTGGTGATGCCGGAGCCTGCGGCAGGAACCGGCGACGCGACGTTGAGAGACGAAGCAGCCGTCAAACCGCGATAGCCGACGAGCGCCAGAATTTCAGCGAGAACGATGCCGCCGACTACCGCGCCGACTCCGGCATTTTTGATGAAGCCGGCTTTCAGTTCCGCAAAGTCAACATCGAGCATCATCACGACGAAGAGGAACAGCACCGACACCGCGCCGACGTAGACGATGACGAGCAGCATCGCCAGGAACTCGGCATTTAGGAGAACAAAGAGCCCGGCGGCATTGAAGAAGGCGAGGATCAGGAACAACACGGCGTGCACCGGGTTTTTGGTCAGGATCACCATCGCGCCGGATGCGACCGCGAGGACCGCGAAGAGATAAAAGAAGAGAGCCGATGCCATTTCTCTCCCCTCAGCGATATTTCGCGTCGAGCGCGATGTTCTTGGCGATCTCGCGTTCCCAGCGGTCGCCGTTCGAGAGCAGCCTGTCCTTGTCGTAGAAAAGCTCCTCGCGCGTCTCCGTTGCGAATTCGAAGTTCGGGCCTTCGACGATGGCATCGACCGGGCAGGCTTCCTGGCACAGACCGCAATAGATGCATTTCGTCATGTCGATGTCGTAGCGTGTCGTGCGACGCGTGCCGTCGTTGCGGCGCGGGCCAGCTTCGATGGTGATCGCCTGAGCCGGACAGATCGCCTCGCAGAGTTTGCAGGCAATGCAGCGTTCCTCGCCGTTCGGATAGCGACGGAGCGCGTGTTCGCCGCGAAAGCGGGGCGACAGCGGGCCCTTTTCATAAGGGTAGTTCAGCGTCTTCTTCGGCGAGAAGAAGTAGCGCATCGTCAAAAAGAACGCCGAGACGAACTCGGTCAGAAAGAGCGACTTTACGCCCTGCGCCATGTTCATGAGAGGAAGCCTCCGAATTGCAGCACGGCGGCGGTGAGGATCACCATGACGAGCGACAGCGGCAGGAACACTTTCCAGCCGAGGCGCATCAACTGGTCATAGCGATACCGCGGCACCATTGCCTTCACCATGGCGAACATGAAGAAGACCATCACGACTTTGATCAGGAACCAGAAAATTCCAGGGATGGCATTGAGCGGCCAGATATCGAGCGGCGGCAGCCAACCACCGAGGAACAGGATCGTCGTCAGCGCACACATGGTGGTGATCGCGACGTACTCGCCGAGCATGTAGAGAAGATAGGGCGTCGAGGAATATTCGACCATGAAGCCCGCGACGAGTTCCGATTCCGCTTCGACGAGGTCGAACGGCGGCCGGTTCGTTTCAGCCAGCGCCGAGATGAAAAAGACGACGAACATCGGGAACAGCGGCAACCAGTGCCAGTCTAAGAACGAGTTTGTTAGGCCGAGTCGCGTGCCAATACCGGCCTTCTGCGCATTGACGATATCGGTGACGTTGAGCGAGCCGACGCAAAGGATCACGCAGACGATCACGAAGCCGATCGAAACTTCATAGGAGACCATCTGAGCTGCCGAGCGCAAGCTGCCCATGAATGGATACTTCGAGTTCGAGGCCCAGCCGCCCATGATGATGCCGTAGACACCGAGCGACGAGATGGCCGTGAGGTAGAGGATCCCGACGTTCATGTCTGAAATCACCCAGCGGCCGGAGGTCAGACCGAAGAAGCTGCCTTCGTTGACTGGTATGACCGCCCAGGAAGCGAGCGCGAATACGGCCGTCGCCAGCGGCGCAAGCAGGAATACGCCCTTGTCGGAACCTGCCGGAATAATCGGTTCTTTCAGGACGAATTTCAGAAGATCGGCAAACGACTGCAACAGGCCGAATGGACCGACGACGTTCGGCCCGCGCCGCATCTGCACGGCAGCCCAGACCTTGCGATCCATGAGCAACAGGAATGCGATTATGATGAGCAGAACCACGAGCATGAGCAGCGAGAAGCCGATCAGGGCCAGAATGTTCCAGCCGTAGTCAGTCATGAAGGTCTGCAGCGATTCGAGCATCCGTCCCTACTCCGCCGCCTTGAGTTGCTGCGTCTTTGAAGCTTTCAACGCGCTCATTCCTGCCATCACGGCCGAAGCGCGCGCGATCGGATTCGTGAGATAGAAGTCGAGCACGGCCGGAGCGAAAGGCTCGGACGATGTTTGACCGGTCAGCTTGGCGAGCGTCTCCAAGCCAGACACGGCGCGCATCTCAACCGTGTCGAGGGCAGCAAGTTGCGGGCTCGCCCGGTACATGGCGGCGCGCAGCTCCTTGATATTGTCATAGGGAAGCGTGGCGCCAGCGCGCTGCGATAGGGCGCGAAGGATCGTCCAATCTTCCTTGGCGTTGCCCGGCGGGAAGACAGCTTTGGCAGTTTGCTGCACGCGGCCTTCCGTGTTGACGTAGGTCGCGTTCTTTTCGGTGTACGCGGCGCCCGGCAGAATGACGTCGGCGCGTTCGGCGCCTTTATCACCATGCGTACCCTGGTAGACGACAAAGGCTTTCGGGCTGAGCTTGGAAAGATCGCACTCGTCGGCGCCGAGAAGATAAAGAAACTCGGTGTCGGGTCCGAGAATGCCTGCGGTGTCCTTGCCGCCCTTCTCGGGCACGAAGCCGAGATCGAGCCCCGCGACACGCCCCGCGGCAGTGTGCAGGACATTGAAGCCGTTCCAGCTCGCTTCTTTTCCGGCCGAAGCGGCAAGGAGAATGCGTGCTGCAACCGACAGCACTGCAAGCCCATCGGGCCGTGCAAAAGCGCCTTCGCCAACGATGACCATCGGCTTGGCGGCAGCTTTCAAAACTTCGGCGAACGGATGCCTCCCGTTGGCGATTTCCGCCAGGGTGTCCGGCCCGGCGCCAAGATAGTCGTAGCCGTAGGCTAGATCGACTTTCGGGCCGACGACGCCGATCTTCGTCGGCGCGGACCGCCAGCGCTTGCGAATGCGGGCATTGAGCACCGTCGCTTCAATGCGCGGATTGGCGCCGATCAGCAGAATTGCGTCGGCCTGCTCGATGCCTTCGATCGAAGAATTGAAGAGATAGCTCGCGCGGCCGAGCTTGGGATCGAGCCTGTCACCCGACTGGCGGCAATCGAGCGATTTTGCGCCGAAGCGGGTGAGAAGATCTTTCAGCGCGAACATTTCTTCCGCACCGGACAGATCGCCCGCTATCGCACCGATCTTGTCGGCGGGAGCGGCTTTCAATTTCTCGGCGACGAGGCCCAGCACTTCATCCCAGCTTGCCTGCACGAAGCGGCCGTTCTTTTTGATGTAGGGCTGATCGAGACGCTGCGTTTTCAGTCCGTCCGAGACGTGCCGCGTCTTGTCGGAAATCCATTCTTCGTTCACGGCATCGTTGTTGCGCGGAAGGATGCGCATGACCGCCGCGCCGCGTACGTCCGCCGCGATGGCGGAGCCGACGGCATCCATGACGTCGATTGTCTCGACGGCTTCCATTTCCCAGGGCCGCGCGGCAAACGCCCACGGACGGTGGGTTAGCGCGCCGACAGGACAGAGATCGACGGCGTTCGCGCTCATCTCCGACATGATGCCGTGTTCGAGATAGGTCGTGATCTCGGCATCCTCTCCACGGCCGATCAGGCCTAGCTCTTCGACGCCCGCGACTTCCGTCATGTAGCGGACGCAGCGCGTGCAGTGGATGCAGCGCGTCATCATCGTCTTGATCAGCGGACCGATGTGCTTCTCTTCGACGGCGCGCTTGTTTTCGTGATAGCGCGAGCCACCCATGCCGAAGGCCATCGCCTGATCTTGCAGATCGCATTCGCCACCCTGATCGCAGATGGGGCAATCGAGCGGGTGGTTGATGAGAAGAAATTCCATCACCCCTTCCCGCGCTTTCTTGACCATTGGGGACGAGGTGTTGACGACTTTCGGCGAGCCGTCCTTGTTCGGCGGCAAATCGTTGACGAGCATCGCGCATGAAGCGACGGGCTTGGGAGAGCCCTGCACTTCGACGAGACACATGCGGCAGTTACCGGCGATCGACAAGCGTTCGTGATAGCAAAAGCGCGGAATGACAGAGCCCGCCATTTCGCAGGCGTGCATCAAGGTCGTGCCGTCCTCGACCTCGATCGGTGTGCCGTCGACTATGAGTTGCTTTGACATTGATCAGCGAGCCCTTGCGTTCAAACCGCTTCATGGCCGGCACGCCAATAGGCGAGCAGTTCTGTAACGGGAATTCCTTCGATGGTCATGCCTTCCATGCAGCTGTCCTTGATAGAGGCGCCAGCAAGATTGGCCTTCTCGATGCACATTCCCGACAAGTTGACGTCGTGCACTTTCCAGCCAGACATGTTGAGATCGTCGAAGGAACATCCAGAAAGATTGACGTTGTGATACCGGCCGCCGGATAGGTTCACGTTCTCGAACGTGGCGCCGGACAGATTCACGTCATCAAACACCGAACCCGAGATGACGGCGCGTCGGACTTCAAGCCGGTGTTTCTCGTTTTCGATTTTCATTCTGCTTACTCCGCCGCCACACGAGCATGTTTGGCTTTATAGTCGTCGATCCGCTGCTCGATCACGGGGCGGAAATTGTTGATGAGACCCTGGATAGGCCATGCCGCTGCGTCTCCCAGCGCGCAAATCGTATGACCTTCGATCTGCTTGGAGACTTCAAACAGCAAATCGATTTCGCGCTTTTCTGCTTCGCCACGCTCCATGCGTTCCATGACGCGCCACATCCAGCCGGTGCCTTCGCGGCACGGTGTGCACTGGCCGCAGCTCTCATGCTTATAGAAGTAGGCGATGCGCCGGATGGCGGCGATGATGTCGGTCGACTTGTCCATCACGATCACAGCGGCGGTGCCGAGACCGGAGCCGAGCTTGCCGAGCGCGTCGAAGTCCATCGTCACGGCTTCGGCCTGCTCAGCGGTGATGCAGCGAACCGACGAACCACCTGGAATAACTGCCAGCAGATTATCCCAGCCGCCGCGAATGCCGCCGCAGTGACGGTCTATGAGTTCCTTCAACGGAATGCCCATCTCTTCCTCGACGACGCACGGGCGTTCGACGTGGCCTGAGATCTGGAAGAGCTTGGTCCCGGTATTATTCGGCTTGCCGAGAGCCGCGAACCACGCCGATCCGCGGCGCAGGATTTCGCCGGTCACCGCGATGCTTTCGACATTGTTGATCGTCGTCGGCGCGCCGTAGAGTCCGACATTGGCCGGAAACGGCGGCTTCAGGCGCGGCTGGCCCTTCTTGCCTTCGAGACTTTCGAGCATCGCCGTCTCTTCACCGCAGATATAAGCGCCGGCGCCGTGGTGGACGTAGAGGTCGAAGTCCCAGCCATGAATGTTGTTCTTGCCGATGAACTTCGCCGCATAAGCCTCATCGATGGCCCGCTGCAGCGCTTCGCGTTCGCGGATGTATTCGCCGCGCACATAGACGTAGCAGGCGTGCGCTCGCATCGCGAAGGATGCGAGAAGCGCACCTTCGACTAGTAGATGCGCGTCATGGCGGAGGATCTCGCGGTCTTTGCAGGAGCCGGGCTCCGACTCGTCGGCGTTGATAACGAGATAGCTCGGGCGCGCATCCGCCTTCGGCATGAACGACCACTTGAGGCCGGTCGGGAAGCCGGCGCCGCCGCGTCCGCGCAGGCCCGACTTCTTCACCTCGTCGATGATGTAGTCGTGGCCCTTGTCGATGAAGAACTTGGTGCCGTCCCACACGCCACGGCTCTGCGCGCCTTTGAGGCTGACATCGTGGAAGCCGTAGATATTACGGAAAATCCGGTCGCGATCATGCAGCATGCGCGCTACCCCTTCGGCTTTTCGCCGGCTTTGCTTTCGGGACGCCACCCGGAAGCAAGCTTCTGAGCCTGCTCAATCCACTTGTCACGGGTAACGCGGCCCTTGAACCCGTCAAGCTGACTTTCGAACCAAGCGACGTTCTCGGGCGTCCACTTGGCAATCTGGTCGAAGTGCCAAATTCCCATTGCGTTCAGCTTCTCCGCCATCTTATCGGCGACACCCCAGATCAAGGATAAATCGTCGGGCGCGCTGCCTCCGAGCGGCTCCTTGAGAAGCTCGGGCTGGACGATAGCGATTGCCGGAGCCGCCTGCTCGGCAGCTGCCGCAATCGCGCGGTCGCGGATCATGTCGGACTTGATCTTATCGAGCTCGCCGGCGCTCAATGCCTTGCCGCCGCCGCGCGCTTCGAGTTCCTTGACGAGACCGGCGTTCGCCATCGCGGTCAGGGCCGCGGGATGCAGCGGTGCGCTGCCGGATTGCGCGTTCGTCGGCGATGCCGGAGACGTCCCGGTCGCAACCTGCTCTTTGTGTGCTGGCGAAGCCAGAGCCGAAGGCGGCGTCGACTCTTTCGGCTGGTCTTCGGCGCCACCCGACGATTCCTCGAACCGCTTTTTCCAGGCGCCGATGGTCGATCCGTCGTAAAGCGTCGCGTCGGTCAGCGACGTCGGTCCGGAAGACGGGCAGGATGCGGTGCGTCCAGTCTGGGAACCGGGCTTCGGCTTACTGTCGGCGAGGAAGGCATCCAGGAGCTTGTCCAGCTGCTCAGCCGTCAGATCCTCGTAGGTATCCTTGTGGACCTGGACGACAGGGGCGTTGGCGCACACGCCAATGCATTCGACCTCTTCCCACGACAGCGTACCGTCGGCGTTCGTTTCGTGGGCGTGCTCGTTGATGCGCTTCTTGCAAACGGAGATGAGATCGCCGGAGCCGCGTAGCATGCAAGGCGTGGTACCGCAGACCTGGATGTGCGCCTTGCTGCCGACGGGCGACAGCTGGAACATCGTGTAGAAGGTCGCAACTTCCATGCCGCGTATGTGGGCCATACCCAGCATATCGCAAACGAGCCTGATCGCCGGCTCAGGAAGCCAACCGCCCGCCTGCTCCTGCGCCCGCCACATCAGCGGAATGATCGCGGAAGCCTGCTTGCCTTCGGGATACTTCGCGATTGTCTCGCGCGCCCATGCAAGATTCTCAGCCGTGAAAGCGAACTGGGCAGGTTGCTCAGGATTCAGTCGGCGAACGGCCATTCACGGCTCCCTCGAACGTCAATCCTAATGTCGCCGGAGCATAATGAGCGAACGTCGCGGGACGATTTGCCCGTTATGCTTCACGTCTAATCACTCGGCGACATTAACTCTCACTTCGTTACGCGGTCCAGTACGAGGATCGCGGACGCAAAGCAAGCATTTGTCCATCTGTCACATGTGACAAGTGATGATCGTCATCAGCGTTCAGGTGCGACGATACGCGCGCGAGATTACGGTGTCGCAGACGGAGGCGGCGCCGCCGATTCCGAGGGGAGCAGCCCGCGCCGTTGCAACGTCTCGGTCGGCTTCTCGGTCGCCCATCTGCGTTCGGAGAATCCGAGCGGCACAGCAAGCCAGCCAAGCAACAACAGGAACGTCGCGACCGGCGCCAGAAAGAGCGCGACTTGCGATCCCACACGCAGGAAGCCCG
Source organism: Hyphomicrobium sp. DY-1 (assembly GCF_047497105.1). NCBI lineage: Bacteria > Pseudomonadati > Pseudomonadota > Alphaproteobacteria > Hyphomicrobiales > Hyphomicrobiaceae > Hyphomicrobium > Hyphomicrobium sp. DY-1. The sequence continues at coordinate 369,037 of NZ_CP134870.1, forward strand.
TCCAAATGGCCGCGAAGAGAAGCCCCAGCACGATAATCACCCAACCGCCGTCGTCAGCGCCCCGCGCGGTCGCGAACAGCAACGCCGAGAAGAGCCCGACGAGACCGATCAGAACAGGGATGAACGGAAGATCGGCCTGCAGCGCGCCCATCGGCCAGCCGCGCGAACGGGCAAAAAGCCGATAGGTCGCGAGGCTCAAGCCCCAGCCGAGCGACGCGACGGCAAGCAGGAATAGGTTGTCGACCATGGGGGCTGCACCGGGAAGCATGTTGGTGTCCTTCTGCGCAATGCCTCGAAATCTATCCTCCGGCTATCATACCGGCCCCCCCACGCGGGGGGATAAGTTTTTTTGGGGCGACGACCGCTAGCTCTCTTCAGCGCGCGCTTTCAACTTGCCGTTCATGGCTTGAAATCCGCGTTCGGTCGCGGCGAGGATACCGCCGACAAACGGCACCAGAAGACCTGAAAATGCTTCCGAGTGCGTGAAAAGCGTGTTTGATCCCTCTGCGCCAAGCACGAACCGGTGCTCACCCGTGAAGAGCCCCGGAATGGGAAGCGATCCGCGCCAGCAGAAGCGTTGTTCGGGGACGAATTCGGCGACGACTGGCCGAAACGTCTGCGGCTTTCCGCCCGGCGGCGCGATAACCACCTCGAGCTTGCTGCCGACACGCTTTTCCCCGGAGATGCTGCGAATAAAAGGGTTCCAGCTCGGGTAGGCGTGGAAGTCCATCAGGACGGACCAGACGCGCGACGGCACAGCCCGGATCAGCACCGCCGTTTCGATCACGCGCGCCATGGCGAATCAGCGGTCGATTTCGCCGAAGACGATATCGAGAGAGCCGAGGATCGCCGAGACGTCGGCGAGCATGTGGCCGCGATTGATGTGATCCATCGCCGCCAGATGCGGGAAGCCGGGAGCGCGGATCTTGCACCGATAGGGCTTGTTCGAACCGTCGGCGACGAGATAGACGCCGAATTCGCCCTTGGGCGCTTCGACGGCCGCATAGACTTCGCCGGGCGGTACATGGATGCCTTCGGTGTAGAGCTTGAAGTGATGAATGAGCGCTTCCATCGAGCGCTTCATCTCTGCGCGCTTGGGCGGCACGACCTTCTTGTTCTGGGCGACGTGCGGGCCTTGGCCGCTGGCCGACTTCAAAAGCTCGCAGCACTGCTTCATCAGCTTGGTCGACTCACGCATTTCCTGCATGCGGATGAGATAGCGATCGTAACAATCACCGTTCTTGCCGATCGGGATATCGAAATCGAGCTCAGCATAGCATTCGTAGGGCTGCGCCTTGCGCAGGTCCCAGGCGGCGCCGGAGCCGCGGACCATGACGCCAGAAAATCCCCACGCAAACGCTTCATCGAGCGAGACGACGCCGATATCGACGTTGCGTTGCTTGAAAATCCGGTTCTCGGTCAGCAGACCATCGATGTCGTCCAGAACCTTCAGGAACGGATCGCAGAAAGCGTAGATATCGTCGATCAACTGATCGGGCAAATCCTGATGGACGCCGCCGATGCGGAAGTATTTGGCGTGCATGCGCGAGCCTGATGCGCGCTCATAGAACACCATCAGCTTTTCGCGCTCTTCGAAGCCCCAGAGCGGCGGAGTCAACGCGCCGACGTCCATCGCTTGGGTGGTGACGTTCAAGAGATGGGACAAGAGGCGCCCGATCTCGGAATAAAGCACGCGAATGAGCTGTGCGCGGCGCGGAACTTCCAACCCTAGAAGCTTTTCGGCTGCGAGGCAGAACGAATGCTCCTGATTCATCGGCGCGACGTAATCGAGGCGATCGAAGTAGCCGATCGCCTGCATGTAGGTCTTGTGCTCGATCAGCTTTTCGGTGCCGCGATGGAGAAGCCCGATGTGCGGATCGACCCGCTCGACCACCTCGCCATCGAGTTCGAGGACCAAGCGCAGCACGCCATGCGCTGCCGGGTGCTGGGGCCCGAAGTTGATGTTGAAATTGCGGATCTCAGTCTCGGCCATGTTCAAACGGTCCCGCGCGTGATGGGTGCAAGCCTGGCGATCTTCGCCTTTTCGTTCACCCGCTGCTCGAACTTTTCCCAGTTGACGACCATACGCTGATGCTCGCCCTCGCCAATTAGGTCAATGCCGTCGTGGGCTTTGACATGAAAATATAGGCGGCGGCCAGCAACTTTCGTGCATTCGGCGTCGACCGTCACCGTTTGTCCGGGGACTGTGGCGGCGAGGTGCGAAACATTGATGTGGATGCCAAGCGAGCCCTCCCCCTTGTCGAGGTGAGGCGCAATGATGTGTAGGCACGTCCATTCCATCAGGCCGACCATGTAGCCTGTTGCGAACACCGTCGGCATGAGCTGGAACTCATGCGCCTCGGGGTAGAGATGCGGCACGGTCTTCGTCGCGGGAATGCGATAACTGAATTGTGTCTTGGCGCCGGGATGAAGCGTATCTTTCATGGCACGCCGCTCATACGCGATCCTTCAGATTGCGGATCGTGATGTAGAGGCTCGAAGCCGTCCCTGCGACTGCAAACAGGCCAACGAAAAAACCCCAGAAGTGCGGCCCCGTCGTGCGTCCGAACCACGGATAGAGAAGCTCAAACAGCGCGGAGACGAAGATCACGCCCAGCGGCACGACAATGGTGCCGTAGGGCAGAAAGCGGCATACGGCACCAAGAACCAAGCCCGCCACAGCGCGCGGCCAGTCGATGATAAAGGCCATGGTCATGAAGGCTGCCGCGATTGCGACGCTAGCTTCCAGTTGCATTGCGATCCGGGTCCTGTGCATCACCGCCATTTCGCACCTCCGACAACCTCGTTACCGGCAACTGCGAAAAGGCGCACTTCGCGCCGACCTCTGAATTCGAGAGCATGCCCCTGCTTCGGCGCCTCGGGCAACGCAGCTGAACAACTGGATGGCAAGACTAAACGAACGAACATTTAAAGCGGAACGCCAGATTGCGGGCTTTAAGATTTCGGACCGGCTTTCTCGTCGCCCGGCAGAACGTGACTGGGACCTTCCCACGGGCTCTCGAAATCGAAATCGCGGAATTCCTGGGTGAGCTTCACCGGCTCGTAGACGACACGTTTCTTCTCGTCATCATAGCGAACTTCGACATAGCCAGTGAGCGGGAAATCCTTCCGCAGCGGATGGCCCTGGAAACCGTAGTCCGTCAGGATGCGGCGCAGATCGGGATGGCCAATGAAGCGGATCCCATAAAGATCGTAGGCCTCGCGCTCGTACCAGTTGGCAGCGGGAAATACGTCGTTGACGCTCGCGACGGGAGTTACCTCGTCGGTTGCGATCTTGACCCTGATACGCTGGTTCAGGCGCGGCGACAGCAGATGATAGACGATGTCGAAGCGTTCAGCTCGTTCAGGATAATCGACGCCGCAGATGTCGATCAGAACTTCAAACAGGCATTTGGGATCGTCGCGAAGCTTGGTCAGCACGCCGACGATATCTTCGCGAGCAACGGTGATCGTCAATTCGTCGTAAGCGATGGCCGACCGCTGCAAGCCGGCGCCTGCAAGCGAATTCGCGGCATCCTGCAATAGAGACAATTCTGTCATCGGCCGGCGATCTCCCAGCGCGGCCGACAGCATGAGCCGGCCATGGTGATTTTTTGCTTTTGCCTAACGTTCGATCGTGCCAGTGCGGCGAATCTTCCGTTGCAGCAAAAGAATTCCGTAGAGCAGTGCTTCCGCGGTCGGCGGGCAACCCGGCACGTAAACATCGACCGGAACGATGCGATCGCAGCCGCGGACGACGGCATAGGAATAATGATAGTAGCCGCCGCCGTTGGCGCAGCTCCCCATCGAAATGACGTACCGCGGCTCGGGCATCTGGTCATAGACCTTCCGCAGCGCGGGCGCCATTTTGTTGGTCAACGTACCGGCGACGATCATCACGTCGGACTGCCGGGGCGAGGCGCGGGGCGCAAAGCCGAAGCGCTCGACGTCGTAGCGGGGCATCGAGACTTGCATCATCTCGACCGCACAGCAGGCAAGGCCGAACGTCATCCACATCAACGAGCCGGTTCGCGCCCAATTGATAAGATCGTCGACGGTCGTGACGACAAAACCCTTGTCGGCCAGCTCGTTCGAGACGTCGGTGAAAAACGGATCGGCCGCCGGAGCGCCGGTCACCGCCGCGCCTTCGCGGGCGCGGTCAAAGGTTCGATCGAAGAGCAGGCCAGACGCGCCGTCGTCCTTCATTATCATTCCCATTCCAGCGCGCCCTTCTTCCATTCGTAGATGAAGCCGATGGTCAACACACCGAGGAAAACCATCATGGACCAGAAGCCGAAGACGCCGATTTCCTTGAAGGCGACTGCCCAGGGAAAGAGGAATGCGATCTCAAGATCGAAAATAATGAAGAGGATCGACACGAGGTAGAAGCGCACGTCGAATTTCATGCGGGCGTCGTCGAAGGCGTCAAAACCGCATTCGTAGGCCGAGACCTTCTCGGGATCAGGGTTGCGGACGGCGACGAGAAAGGGCGCGATCATCAGGGCGCCGCCGATCAGCAGAGCCACGCCGATAAAGATAGCTATCGGCAAATATTGCGTAGTCAGATCCATCATTGCAGTGCGTCCGCTTGCACGAAGTGTCCGAGCGCCTTCTGTGCGGTGTTAACTCACGCCGTCCTGCGGCGCAACACCCTGCTTCTGACCATGCCCTGAGCGAGAAACGCAGGACAAAACAGTTGCATCGCCCCGCATTGCCGGAAGCTTTTTTCGTTCGAACGCGATTGGAGGGCGTTGCAGTACGGGGTGATTGCAGACCCGATCACAATTATTAATACAATATTACTTTCTGCTGATAGCTATTCGGCGAGCATTGTTCTTTGCGCTTCGAGATCAGGCAAGATAACGAGCAGTGTTCAGCAACCATTCAGAGCCAGAGGTGTTTTCTGCTGCAAGTTCTCCAGGGAGAGATCCTCATGAAAACCTTGATTTATGCGCTCTCGACGATAGCCATTGTTGGCGTCACGCCGCTTTCGGCGCAGGCAGCGGACCTTGACGGATATAACGGCGGTTATGTCGAACGCGGTCCGGTGGTCGAAGGCCCTCCAGTACGGGAATATTATTATGACGGCCCCGTTGTGACCTACTACGACGGGCCCCGCTATTACCGACCCTATCCCTACTGGGCCGGCTATAATCCCTATCGTTATGGCTATTGGGGCGGCCGGCCGTACTATCGCGGCGGCTATTGGGGCCGCCATGGCGGTGGTTGGCGCGGTGGACACTGGGGTGGTCATCGCGGCTGGCGATAACCCCCTGCTCTCTTTCAAATATTCCGTTCGAGTTCATCCTGCGCGCTGATGGCAATCGGCGCGCAGATCGCTTTCTGCGTCAGGCGCCTCGCGACTGGATCGTTCGGCGGATTTGCGCGGGACCAATTTTGAGCTTTTGGGGGAGCGCGACCGCTGCGACGCAGGCGAATGAGCGCAATTTTACTGACAGCCTCGCTGTTGCCCCGACTCTTGGTTAGGGATGGCATATGATTTGGACTAACCATATTGCTCATCGGCGGGGCGCACGCGCGGGGCTGACCGGGGCGCGAGTGGCGTTCAACGCGGCTACCGTAGTGCTCGCCGCGTGCCTGCCGTTCCTTGCGGCCGGTCATAGCCAGGCGCAGCAATCCCCGCCCGGCGCGACGCATCCCTCGGCGGCAGCAGCGGCTGCAGCCGGGCAGATCGCGGACTTCTTCAGTGAGGTCGGAGATCAAATCTACGACGATTGCATCTTCGAACTCTCACAGGAGCAGATCGAGGTTCAGCAGGCTCTGATCGTGGCCTACATCAAGGCCGGCGCGAGCGCTGCCATGGCGCGAAAGCTCGCCGTGAAGCAAATTCATCCGCCGAAGTTGTCCGCAAAGTGCGAAGCCATCCGCCGTCTGCCGAAGGAACCAGGGCCGATCGCAAGCCTAGCGCCGACGGATGAGCCCGAAGCACCGCCGCCTCCCGTCGTGCCGAAAGCGCCCGCGAAGGTCCCGACCGGCCCGCCCATTTCCATCGCGAACAAGCGAACGCTTCCGCAGTGGGACTGCGCGCCTGGCGTCGATTTCGTCACCATTCAGCTCAACGGTTATCCGCGCAAGCTGACGGGCGGCGAAATCTGCAATCCGTTCGAGGATGTGATCCACGAGGTTCCGCCGACCGCCGGAACTTTCCGGCTCGGCTATACGATCCGGACCGGGCGCCTATTCGTAATCTCCAGCGATCCACGTTCGAACGGACAAACGATCGCGTGGGCGATTTCCGGCCGAGAGATGTGCCGAAACAATCCCGATCCTGATTGTCTTGCAACGCGCGCCGTCGGCCCGCTGCCGCCAGGCGAATACGCCTTCGGCTCGAACGATCCAAGCAAGCGCGTGACATGGGGGCCGAAGACCAAGCGGAACGTCGTCGGCATCTATCTCCGGAAGCTTTGGGACAAGGACAGGTTCACGCCGCGCCAGACGGCCGCCATTCTCGCGCGCGGGAACATCGCCATTCACGAGCGCCTCAAGGGCGAGATGTCGGAGGCCTGCCTCGGGCTGGAACCGAAGGGCTGGGCTTACGTCGCGTCATTGGTCAAGGCTGGCCGCGCGACGGGCGTCAACGCCTATATCGACGAGCCGTATCCTCAAGTCGCGGAAAACCCGCCGATCGTCGTCGCCTCGTCGTTCTCGCTCACGTCGCTGTTCAAATAGCGGCGCGAGTTCCTCAGCCTCACGACAATACGTAGCCAACGGGCTGAAGCTCGTCGGGCAGAGGCGACACGTCCAGAGAGCTGAGTATTTCGCGTTCCACGACGCGCACGAGCGCTTTGACCGGAAGGCTGTTGTCGGCGGGGGCGAACGGCTCGGCGAGGTCATCGCCGATCGCGTCGAGCCCGAAGAATGTGTAGCTTATGAAGGCCACGATGACGGGCGTTCCCCAGCCGAGTTGCGGGGCGAGCGCAAACGGCAGCAACACGCAAAAAAGATAGACCGTTCGGTGAATGAGAAGCGTATAGGCGAATGGCAGCGGCGTCGCCTTGATGCGTTCACAGGCAGCCTGAACGTTCGAGAGGCCATTCATACGGATGGCAGCAGACGAATAACGCCAATCCGATAGCTCTCCGGATTTATTCAGTGCAATCAGCTCCGCACCGACCTGCCTGAGAATGGCATCAGTCACGTTGGGGCCGGCGGATACCGTCGCGTCCCACGGGCGGGCTGCGGCCAGTTCATCCTCATCGCGAAGGCGCGCCGAGAGCGCATTGGCGAACGCGATCAAGGGCATGAAGATGCGGCGTTTGGCTTCCGTATCAAGGTCGGATAGCTCACGCATCAAAGACCGGACTTGAACGAGAAGCTCTCCCCATTGCTTGCGCCCTTCCCACCAGCGGTCATAAGCGGCGCTGTTCCGGAAGCTCATGAAGATCGAAATGGCAATGCCGATCAGGCCGAACGGCGCCGTGCCCAGATGAGACATCGGCTCCAGATGAAAATCGCCAGTAAAGACGACGACGCAGGCTAGCACCGTAATGAAAAGGCAGCGCCATGCGACACGGCCCGCGATGGATCCGCGGACGGCAAAGAGGATGTCGAAGAAGGAGGCTTTCGGTCGGACGATCAAAGAAAGGTTCTCTGCGCTGATTGTGTCGAGGGATTATTTTCTATGCGCCCGTTGGAGACTTATCAATTGGATTGCCGATCCTTCCTGACAACGTATTGCAGACGCTGACGGCCGTGGCACCTTTAGGCTACGCAGTCTATCGCGGCGTCGTCGCGGCAATGGCAAGCTCCAAATTCTTTGGGGAGATGTACCGTGAAACTCCATGCCGCCGTCGCGCTCTTGATGTTGTCGATGCCCTTCTCGGCTTCAGCCGAGGGCGCCGTTTGGACCTGCAAGCCAGTATGGCGCTTCAGCGGCATGGGCGAGAAAACCTACGAAGGATCGAGCACCAGTGAGACCGCAGCGAAGGAAGCTGCACGAAACGCGTGTGCTCTTGACAACCGCGAACTGGAACTGGACGACTTTTGTTTGCCTGACCCAGACAAGGGCGATTGGCATTGCAGTCAGGGCGCGCAACAAGCCAACGAGAGCAAACATGCAAACTAATCTCTGAGCTGTGCAGAGAGCCGCTCGCTCAGTGCAAATGCGTCAGGTCGTATAGAAGTTGCGGCACCGCAATCGGCGTCGGCAACACGTCGTCATCGGGATCGAGATCGCGCCAGACCTGAGGATCATTAGACGACTGAATCATTTTGTAGCTGTACCCCGTCTGGTACCAAGGCTTCAGGTCGTCCGTACGATTGTCGAGAATAAGGTCGCCGAATTTCGTTCTTGCAGTCAGAACCGCGTGCCCTTCTCCGTTCTCGATACGCACGACCGTCATCAACAGAGAGCTTGTCGGCCATCCCAGAGAAATTAAGATGTGGCGCTTGAGAAGAGCGTAATCCTCGCAGTCGCCCTTTCCGTCTTTCGGGATGGTCCAATAGTCCTCGATCCCGTAGTGCTCGATATCGGTCATCGGCGTGATCGCGCGGTTGATCCGGCGATTGACCTCGTCCAGCTGTTCAAGGCGCTTAGCCGATTCCGCAAAGCCATTTCCCGCTTTGCGGAGCACGCATTCGCTCGGAGACTCGGTGCAAAACCGGACGAACGCGGCGGGAGGAGCGACAGTTCCGTATTCTTCCAGAAAGAGATTTTGGATCACATGCTGCAGATGCGGCTGCGCCTCGCCTGCACATACGGCGGTCGCAGCCAGGGACGCAATCCATCCGGCGAAAACGATTTTGACAAAACGCATTGCGATAACACCGAGCCCGTTACACGCTCGAATGAAGATCAATATTGCACATTAATGGAGGGCTAAGATTATCGATCTTGCGCCGGAATCTCGGCCTAGCCAGTTGGCCTAGGAAACATGTGATGTCGGCGACCGACCGTTTTCGTTTTGCTCGCCGTCGCAATGCCCGCATTCGAATGCGAGACGCATCACCCTTCGACTGGCTGACGGAGACCTTCCGGATTGGCTGACGTGATGCGTCGCAGCACGGCTCCGTACGATTACGGAATGGCCGATATGTCGTTCCGCTCCGGGAACAGATTATGTGGGATGGTGTTCAATAATCGTCGATTATAGTTGTATTTGTTTCAATCATTCCCGCGCCAGGGAAATGGAGCCAATCTCATGTTTCGCATAGTGCGTATGATTTCCGTCGTCGCGAGCGCATCGGTGTTGGCGATGGGTTCGCTGATGTTTTCCAGCCAAGCTGAGGCGCGCGGTGGTCATGGAGGCCACTTCGGCGGTGGGCATTTTGGCGGCGGACATTTTGGCGGCGGACATTTCGGAGGCGGTCACTTCGGAGGCTTTGGCGGCCGACACTTCGGTGGACGTCACTTCGGTGGCTTCGGTGGCAGGCACTTCAGAGGACGGCACTTCGGGGGCTTTGGCGGTCGACATTTCGGGGGCCGCCATTTTGGCGGCAGGCACTTCGGCGGTCGACACTTCGGAGGCCGCCATTTTGGCAATAGAGGCTTTGCTCGGGGCAATCATTTCCGCGGATCGCATTTCGCGCGTGGACATCGTGGCGTCGGAAACCGCGGCTTCGCGAACCGGCACTTTCGAGGCAACAAGCAGTTCGCAAGCCACGGCCGCGCGCTTGCAGCAACCGGCCGTATGACACATGCCTTCGGTCGTCACGGCTACGGCCACCACTTCGCCCGCAACGGCTTCTGGCATAATCGCTACGCCTATGGCCGCTACGGGCGCTGGCATCGCGGCTGGGGCTACGGATGGTATGGCCCGGTATTCTGGCCGTACGCCTACGGGGACGCATTCGCTTTTGCGCTGTGGCCGTATGACTATTACGATCCGTTCTGGGATTATGGCTCAGACTGGATCCTGTCGAGCGTATTCTGGCCTGGTGGCGAACCCGGATATTACAATTACGGCGGCAGCTACGACTACGGCGATATCTATGGCGTAAACACGCCGCGCCGACGCTCGACTAGCGTCGCGAGTGCGTCCATTCCGGAGCCGCAGCGGCAGGACGCTTGCGGCAGCCTGGCTCCCGGCGTGGCTCAGTTGCCGGTTGCACGCATCCAGAAAGCTATTGCACCCACGACAGAGGACCAGCGTGTCGCGCTGAAGGACTTCGACACGGCGCTGACCAAAGGCGCTGACGTCATGAAGCAGGCTTGTCCCGCCGAGGCGCCGCTTACGCCTCCGGCCAAGCTCCAGGCCGTCACCCAACGGCTCACCGCCATGAAAACCGCGATTGGCGAAGTTCGTCCGTCGCTCGATAAGCTCTACAGTGCGCTGAGCGAGGACCAACAGCGGCGCTTCGATAAGGCTCTTCTGGCGTCGCAACCGAAAGGCAAGTCAGCCAACAAGGCCGCAGGTCTCGACGTGGCGAAGCTATGCGGCGACCGCGGACCGGCGTTTGCCGATCTGCCCGCTGACCAGATCGAACGGGCGATCAACTTGGATGACACCCAGCGCGGTAAGCTCGATGCTCTGAAGACAGCATCGACGAAAGCGGCGGATATCTCCAAGGGCGGCTGTATCTCGACGATGCCGACGACCGTCGGCGGGCGCCTCGATGCGGTCGAGAAACGGGTCGATGCGCTGTTGCAGGCGACGAACGAGCTTCAACCCGCCGTCGATGACTTCTATGCGTCCCTCTCCGACGAGCAGAAAGCCCGCTTCAACTCCATCGGCGTAGCGACGGCTCAGTCGTCGCCGGGATCGCCACCTGCGAGCAGCACCGGATCGAGCAGCGGCGAGGCGGGCACGCAATCCCCAGCGTCGAAGTAAAAAGAAAGGCAGCAAGCCGATTAAGTGCCGTCGTCCATCGCTAATGGGCGGCGGCACAAATCGTTTGGGCTTCCGCCGGTTCGGCTAAACGCGATTTTCTAAAGCGCCGATTTCCTGAATGTCGAGATCACGTTCGAGCGAATGCAGCGTTTCATCATCAATGTCGCCAGCGCGATGCAAACGCATCAGCTCGCTGCGTCCGGCAGCGACGGCTGCCAGGATGACATCGAAATGTGCATTGATCCGATCTGTGTGTGCGCTTTCGTTGCCCGTGTAAATCGCGGCTACCGCGGCGCGACGCGTATACCTTTCGAGTAGTTGCGGATGAACGAGGTTGCCCTCGCCATCGTAAGCTAGCTTTTCGACGGCGTTCTTCTGCGCCACGATCATCGCCTCTTCGGCCTGAGATGCCGATAGTCTCGCGTGAGGCGTTTCATCTTCCTTGAGACCGAGCAGGCGGATGAGAGCGCCGAGCGTCGTTCCCTGCAGGAGCACCGTAACGAGGATCACCGCAAACGCCGTCACCAGCATGAAGTCGCGGCCCGGCACGGCATCTGGGAGCGTCAGCGCGACTGCGAGCGTAACGACGCCGCGCATGCCCGCCCATCCGAGAACGGTCGCTGCCGGTGCGCCGAGCGGCCGGGCGCGTTTGACGCCCAGGCTTCGCAGCACCCAAAGGATGGCATCGCTGCCGAAGATCCACGCGAACCTCGCAACCGTCATCGCCAGTACGATGACCAAGACCGGGACGGCCATTTGCGCCAGAACGACGTCAATGCCACCGACGCGGTCGAGGACGCCGCGCAGCGATAATCCGATCAGGATGAAAATGAAGGCTTCGAAGATGAAGACCATCACCTGCCAGAATGCACCGGCGCGCATGCGGATGCTGGCTGAAAATACCGTGTGCTGAAACCAGCCGAACAGAAGCCCGGCGGTGACCGTTGCGATGACGCCGGACACATGCACGGCTTCGGCAGAAATGTAGGCCGCCCAGCACAGCAGGATTGATGCGGCGATCGTCAGATAGTCGTCGCCGAGCCGCCGCAGCAGGAGCATCCAAAGGCCGCCCATGCCCGCGCCGACCGCGACGCCACCCAGCGCCAGCACGAAGAACTGTCCGGCTGCCGCTCCAGCAGAGAACGTGCCGGTCAACACGGCCGCGACGGCGAACCGGAAAAGCACGAGCCCGGTTGCGTCATTCAGAAGACTTTCGCCTTCGAGCAGCGTCGAGAGCCTGCGCGGCAGCTTCACGGTTTGCAGAACGGCCCGCGCCGAGACGGCGTCCGGCGGCGACACGATAGCGCCAAGCGCGAAACAGGCGGCCCACGGCATGTTCGGCACCAGCCAGTGCGTGACAACGCCAACGACGAGTGTCGTGAAAATCACGGCGCCGATGGCGAGAGACAGGACGCCGGCTATGTGCCTGCGGAATTCGGCGTGCGCCGTAAAATAGGCGCCGTCCATCAGCAACGGCGGAAGGAACAGCACGAGCACGAGTTCGGGATCGAGTTCGAAGACCGGCAGCCCCGGAATGAACGCCATTGCACCGCCGCCGATCAAAAGCGCCACAGCGGGAGGCAGTTTCAGACGCAGCGCGACCCAGTGGAGCGCGAGGATGGCGAGCAGCATCGTGAAGATGAGTTCGAAGACTTGGACGGGATGCATGCGGTTCAAGTTCTCCAATCGTGCGTGCGCCTGCCAGGTAAGGTGCCCCCTGTAGCTGATGGGCGCGCATTTGTGTAGTTTCGACCCCTGAGACAAACGGGTTGGGCCTGCGCCAGGGCGGGCGCCTACCGATACAAGGAACATCGACCATGGAAGAAAAGAAACTCGACGTCCTGCAGCCCGTCGACGACACAGCTATTCGGCTCGGCAAGACACTTGTGCGGAGCGCCCGCTATGGCGCACTGGGAACGCTCGATCCGCTCGACGGCTCGCCGTCGGTGAGCCGCGTCAGCCTTGCCACCGCTATGGATGGCGCGCCGATATTTCTTATTTCCCGGCTCTCGTCCCATTGCACCAACTTGATGGGTGACGGGAAATGCTCATTGCTCGTCGGCGAACCCGGCAAGGGCGATCCCCTAGCCCATCCGCGCATGACGCTGATCGGCACGGCTAAACAGGTTCCCGCAGGCGCCGAACTCACGCTTTATCGCAGTCGCTATCTCAGGCGGAATCCGAAGGCGGCGCTTTACGTCGACTTTCCGGATTTTTCGTTCTGGCGTTTCGAGACGGCGCGCGCATCTTTGAACGGGGGCTTCGGCAAGGCCTACGCGATGAAAGCTGCCGATCTTGCGACGTCACTCGATGGCGTCGAGGCGTTGGCCGACATGGAAGATGGTGCCGTCTCACATATGAATTCCGATCATCTCCCCGCGATAGAGCGTTATGCGGCGAAGATCGGCGAGGAACCGGGCGGCTGGAAGCTTTCGACGCTCGATCCCGAGGGTCTGGACCTCGCCTCCGGCGACCGCGCCGCGCGGTTGTGGTTCGACCGCCCGCTTTCCTCGGCTGCGGAACTGAGGCCGGTGCTCGTGGCGCTGGCAAAAGAAACGCCCAGTTCTGCCTGAGACGCCATTCGGCCTGGCGGTATGCCGACCCATTTTTGGTATTGCGAGTGGGAATTCGTGTTGCGGTGGCTGTAAATCGGCCACCGTCGAAGCCATCATCAGAAAACCGTTTATCGGACTGATAAATGGCGCGAGAGACGGGACTTGAACCCGCGGCCTCCGCCGTGACAGGGCGGCGCTCTAACCAACTGAGCTACTCCCGCAATCCAGATGCGCAGAGCATCGATGCGAGCGGTCGAGATACGTGTTCGCGGCGTCCAAGTCAAGCGGCCGGTTGATAGAATTTGGATGCGCTCACAGCGCTTCCAACCGATTGAAACTCAGGCGCAAGTCGACAGAACAAAGGCCGCACGCTCGGCAACGGACAGGCGCGGCAAGGTGACCAATTCATAGCCCAACCCAGTATAGACGTCGGCCATGGCGTGGTAGGTGGCTTCCGCCTCCTCAATCGTCTGCTTGCGTTCGGAATCCTGGGTGAAAATTTCGGGCCAGGGCGGCGCTATGAAAACGCGATCATTATAACGAAACATTTCTGCAGCGCGCTGCACCTGCGACGGTACCGGTAAGCCAGAAAGTTGCAGATAGCCGATGACGTCCGGGATACCGCGGTCGAAGAAGACAATTCCTGTTTCGGCAGCCGCTTGAGCTTCGCGATAGGAGCGCAGATCCCAACTCAGCATGAGATCGGCAAATGCGTTTTGATCCGCCCACGGGAGTGCCGCGCCGCCGATCGCTACCTGGTCGCGAATGATACCCCGTCCTGCTTCCGGCATGGTTCGAAAGCCGGCGTCGGCCAAGGCCGCCGCCAGCGAACTTTTACCGGAGCCAGGTCCGCCCGTAACGATTACCAGACGTGATCCGATTTTCGCCGTTTGCGCCATGTGCTCAGGTTCGGCCGATGAAATCGCGCTTACCGATCTCAATGCCATTGTGGCGCAGGATGTCGTAGGCAGTAGTGCAGTGGAAATAGAAGTTCGGGAACGCGACGTGGAGCAGGTATTCGCGTCCCGTCATCGTCACGTCCTGGCCGCCAGTCTTGATCGTCAATTCCCGCGTGTCTGCGCCTTCAAACTGCTCAGGCTTGTAAGCCGCGAGAAGCGCCTGGATCTTTCCGATGCGCGCCTTGAGTTCCGGCAGTGTTGTCTCGACGTCGGGAAAGCTCGGCACCTCTACGCCAGCGAGGCGCGCCGGCGCGGCTTTGGCGAAGTCAGTCGCGAGCTGAACCTGACGCGTCAGGTTGAACATATCGGGAAACAGACGCGAGCCGAGATAAACTGCAAAGTCGATCTTCTTCGCGGCCGCCTGCTCTGCGGCCTTGTCGAGGAACGCTTCAAGCGCTGAGAGCTGCTTCTGAAAAGTCTGGACGGCGATGTCGTACAATGAGAGAGCCATTGTGTTTCCTCCTTCTAAAGTTCGGTTGTACCGAACTAACGTATTGCAATTGATCGGCGGCAGCAAGGCATGCGTCAGCTGCGCTAAGTTCGCGCCAGCGTCTACGCACGCTTATTTCTTGGGGATTGGCGAAGTGGGATGCCGCCGTCTCACAGGCCTGTCGCCTGGAACGAAGCAATGGTGGGCGGTGAGAGGGTCGAACTCCCGACATCCTCGGTGTAAACGAGGCGCTCTACCACTGAGCTAACCGCCCGACGCGCCCTTGCTAGTCTGTCTGCAAAAGGCTGTCAAAACAAACACGCGCGCCACTTTCGCGGCGCGCGTGGAAAAGTGTACCGCGGCTTAGTTGATGTTCAGCGCGTCTTTCAGGCCCTTGGCCGGCGTGAACTTCGGCACGCGTGAAGCCGGGATCTGGATCGTTTTGCCGGTCGCCGGATTGCGGCCTTCGCGCGCCTTACGGGCAGCGACCTTGAACGTGCCGAAATCCGGGATGCGCACTTCATGGCCGTCCTTCATCGCGGCACGAATGTGGGCGAGAACGGCATCAACAACGCCACTCGCCTTCTCCTTCGTCAGCTCGCAATCACGGGCAACGGCATCAATCAAATCTTTCTTGCTCATCTCGTCTTTCCTCTAATGTGGGAGGTGGGGCTTCGGCGCGTGGGCTCGAAGCCCGAGGCGGCCATTTCGGGGAGAAGCGGGCCGCGCATGAAGGGCTAGAAGCGCTCAATCGCCCCGGTCGTCAAGCGGAAAACGCCCGTATTTCCGGACAAAAGCGCATCCTAATGCTCATTCAGCCCAGAACAAAATGCCCCTGCGCGGCAACCGAGCAGGGGCATTCCTTAACGTAAATTTACGCTTATCCGACGAAGGTCAGTGCGCGGTAATTCGCGCACCGCCTTTGGCCGCTTCTTTGGCTTCCAGAGCCTCAGCTTCCGCAGCTTCGTCCCACGTGATGGGCTCCGGCACACGGACGAGTGCGACCTTCAGAACTTCGTCGAGACGCGAGACCGGGATGATGTCCATCTTGGTCTGCACTTCCGACGGAATTTCCGCGAGATCCTTGCGGTTCTCCTCGGGAATGATGACCGTCTTGATGCCGCCACGGAGAGCCGCGAGCAGTTTCTCTTTCAGTCCACCGATCGGCAGCACGCGACCGCGCAGCGTGATCTCGCCCGTCATCGCGACGTCCTTGCGGACGGGGATGCCGGTCAGAACCGAGATGATCGCCGTCGTCATGGCGATGCCTGCGGACGGTCCATCCTTCGGCGTTGCGCCTTCCGGCACGTGCACGTGGATGTCGCGCTTTTCGAAGAGCGACGGATGGATGCCGAAATCAACCGAGTGCGAGCGCACGTAGGCGTTCGCGGCCTGGATCGACTCCTTCATCACGTCACGGAGGTTGCCCGTGACGGTCATCCTGCCCTTGCCCGGCATCATAACGCCTTCGATCGTGAGCAGCTCGCCACCGACTTCCGTCCAGGCCAAGCCGGTGACGATACCGACCTGATCCTCAAGCTCAGCTTCACCGAAGCGGTACTTCGGCACGCCGAGGAAGTCGTGAACGTTCTCCGCGGTGACGACGATCGAGGTCTTCGACGACGTCAGGATTTCCTTCACGGCCTTGCGGGCGAGCTTGGCGATTTCGCGTTCGAGCGAACGCACACCGGCTTCACGCGTGTAGCGGCGAATGACTTCCTTCACTGCATCGTCTTCGACCGTCCACTCGCCCTGCTCGAGCCCGTGAGCGCCGTACTGCTCAGGGATCAAGTGGCGCTTGGCGATCTCAAGCTTCTCGTCTTCCGTGTAACCCGCGAGCCGAATGATCTCCATGCGGTCCATAAGGGCCGCGGGGATGTTCAGCGTGTTGGCCGTCGTCACGAACATCACGTTCGAGAGATCGTAGTCGACCTCAAGATAGTGATCGTTGAAGGACTGGTTCTGTTCCGGATCGAGCACCTCGAGCAGAGCCGCCGCAGGGTCGCCGCGGAAGTCCTGGCCCATCTTGTCGATCTCGTCCAAGAGGAAGAGCGGGTTTGTCCGCTTTGCCTTCTTCATGGACTGGATGACCTTGCCGGGCATCGAGCCGATGTAGGTGCGGCGATGGCCGCGGATTTCCGCTTCGTCACGGACGCCGCCCAGCGACATGCGCACGAACTCACGGCCGGTCGCGTTAGCGATCGACTTGCCCAGAGACGTCTTACCGACGCCCGGAGGACCGACGAGGCACAGGATCGGCCCCTTGAGCTTGTTCGTCCGCGCCTGCACGGCGAGGTACTCAAGGATGCGTTCCTTGACCTTCTCCAGGCCATAGTGCTCCTGGTCGAGAACCTGCTGAGCTTCGGCGATGTCCTTCTTGACCTTGCCCTTGAT
This sequence comes from Hyphomicrobium sp. DY-1, assembly GCF_047497105.1. Classification (NCBI taxonomy): domain Bacteria; kingdom Pseudomonadati; phylum Pseudomonadota; class Alphaproteobacteria; order Hyphomicrobiales; family Hyphomicrobiaceae; genus Hyphomicrobium; species Hyphomicrobium sp. DY-1. The sequence continues at coordinate 386,165 of NZ_CP134870.1, forward strand.
CCCCCACGGGATCGACAGCAGCCAATCAAGATAGTTGCGCACGACCGTCGCTTCGGCCGACATCGGCGACATCTGCTTGAGCTTCTTCAGCTCAGCGAGCGCCTTGTCCTTGGCTTCCTTCGACAGCTTGGTGTTCTCGATCTTTTCCTCGAACTCGGCGATGTCGTCGCGCTCGTCGGAATCGCCCAGCTCCTTCTGAATGGCCTTCATCTGCTCATTCAGATAGTACTCGCGCTGCGTCTTCTCCATCTGGCGCTTGACGCGCGAACGGATCTTACGCTCGACCTGGAGAACCGAGATCTCGCTTTCCATCAGCGTGTAGACACGCTCAAGCCGCTCGGAAATGCTGGCGGTTTCAAGCACGTCCTGCTTGTCGGAGATTTTGACGGCGAGATGCGAGGCAATCGTGTCTGCGAGCTTCGCGTAATCCTCGATCTGGCCAACGTTGCTCAAGACCTCGGGCGAGACCTTCTTGTTGAGCTTCACGTAGCTTTCGAACTGGGTCACGACGGAACGCGCCAGCGCTTCGAGTTCGTCCTTAGCGCCGGGTACTTCAGCGACGCGCTCGACCTCAGCTTCGAAATAGTTGGCGTTCGGCGTGTAGCGCGTGATCTTGGCGCGCGCATTGCCTTCGACGAGGACTTTCACCGTCCCGTCGGGAAGCTTCAAAAGTTGCAGAACCGATGCGAGCGTGCCGATCTCGTAGATGGCATCCGGCGCCGGATCATCATCGCTGGCGTTCTTTTGCGCGGCGAGCAGAATTTGCTTGTCGGCGCGCATGACCTCTTCAAGGGCCGCGATCGACTTCTCGCGCCCGACAAAGAGGGGGACGACCATGTAGGGAAAAACGACGATATCTCGGAGCGGCAGAACCGGGAACAGCTCTTTTCCGCCGGCTTTTTCCTTGGTCTTTTTGTCTTCGCTCATTTCACTACCTATTCGCCGTGCACCGAAGGTCTGTCATATCCTACCGGTACATTCCACACCCGTTCCACTTTAGGAGCCACGCGTCCCGCCCCTTTTTGTGGCGACGGTTCTGCATGCTCGTGAGCGCGAGCGCGGGGTGAGACCCAAGCCCTAGACACCGGTTTTCGGAGAAATACGGCTGGCTGCTTGACGCCACTCCCTCCGAACAAATGGGGACCAGCGCCCCGCAAACAAGTCCCGGGGCAGTGCCCCGGGAAAGCGTTAATTGTCGCGACGGCTCAGGCTGTCGAGCCCTTCTCTTCCGCGCGTTCCGTGTAGATCCGCAGTGGCTTCGCCGAGCCCTCAACGATTTCCGGTCCGATCACGACCTCCTCGACGCCCTTAAGCGTCGGCAGGTCGTACATCGTGTCGAGCAGGATGCCCTCCATGATGGACCGCAGGCCACGTGCACCGGTCTTGCGCTCGATGGCCTTGCGCGAAATCGCCTTCAGAGCATCAAGCGTGATCGTCAGCTTGACGTCTTCCATCTCGAACAAGCGCTGGTACTGCTTGACGATGGCGTTCTTCGGCTCAGTCAGGATTTGAACGAGCGCCGACTCGTCGAGATCTTCCAGCGTTGCGATGACCGGCAGACGGCCGATGAATTCCGGGATCAAGCCGAACTTCAGCAGATCTTCCGGCTCGACGTTGCGCAGGATCTCGCCCGTGCGGCGTTCGTCCGGACCGCTGACGCGGGCCTGGAAGCCGATCGAGGAACCCTTGCCACGACGCGAGATGATCTTCTCCAAGCCGGCGAACGCGCCGCCGCAGATGAAGAGGATGTTCGTCGTGTCGACCTGCAGGAATTCCTGCTGCGGGTGCTTGCGGCCGCCCTGCGGAGGAACCGACGCAACGGTTCCTTCCATGATCTTCAGAAGCGCCTGCTGCACGCCTTCGCCCGAGACATCCCGCGTGATCGATGGGTTGTCGGACTTGCGGCTGATCTTGTCGACCTCGTCGATGTAGACGATGCCGCGCTGCGCCCGCTCGACGTTGTAGTCAGCAGCCTGCAGCAATTTCAGGATGATGTTCTCGACGTCCTCGCCGACGTAGCCGGCTTCGGTGAGCGTCGTGGCGTCTGCCATCGTGAACGGAACATCCAGGATACGCGCCAGCGTTTGCGCGAGCAGCGTCTTGCCCGAACCCGTCGGTCCGACGAGCAGGATATTCGACTTCGCCAACTCCACGTCGTTGTTCTTCGAAGCGTGGTTCAGGCGCTTGTAATGGTTATGGACGGCGACAGAGAGAACGCGCTTGGCATGGTTCTGGCCAATGACGTAGCTGTCGAGCACGCCGCAAATCTCCTGCGGAGTCGGAACGCCGTCGCGGGATTTGACGAGGGTGTTCTTGTTCTCCTCGCGGATGATGTCCATGCAAAGTTCGACGCATTCATCGCAGATGAATACTGTCGGGCCAGCAATCAGTTTGCGGACCTCATGCTGGCTCTTGCCGCAGAAAGAGCAGTAGAGAGTGTTCTTCTCTTGAGCCATTTGTTCTCACCTTCCGTGCAAGACCCACCAACGCGATGTTCTTGCTTTGGCCCGCTTTTCACGCTCGGCGCTGAGCCGATTCTGCGGCGACGTGAACTCCATAGCCAATCTGAGCACGCTATCGTTCAGCAGATCAAGATTGGATTAATGGAGCCTACCCGGCCACAGCTCGCAAGCGGCGCTATTGCCACAGTTGATAAACGAGCTGGCAACACCGGCGATTCAATCCGAGCATTTACCTAAACTCACACGCTGATGTGCAGCGTTTGTTCTCCTGAGAGGGCGAATTGCCGCCCACTCTCGTGGTGTTCCGACCGCGAACGGCCGAGTTGCGCTGGCAATTTGCCTTATCAGTCGGCGATTTTGCCAGGTTCGAAGACAGTCCCTTCGACTTCGTCGCGGTTTTCGAGGACTTTGTCGATCAGGCCGAAATCGCGGGCCTGGTCGGCCGTCATGAAGTAGTCGCGGTCCAGCGTCTTATCAACCATCTCGTAGGTCTGACCCGTGTGCTTCACATAGGTCTCGTTCAGACGCCGCTTCATTTTGATGATGTCCTCGGCGTGGCGTTCAATGTCGGACGCTTGGCCAGAGAAACCACCCGACGGCTGGTGCACCATGACGCGGGCATTCGGTAGCGCGTAGCGCATGCCCTTCGCACCGGCACAAAGCAGCAACGAACCCATCGAGGCAGCCTGGCCGATGCACAGCGTGGCGACGGCCGGCTTCACGAACTGCATCGTGTCGTAGATCGCCATACCCGCAGTGACGACACCGCCCGGCGAGTTGATGTACATCGAGATCTCTTTCTTCGGGTTCTCGGACTCGAGGAACAAAAGCTGCATGCAGATCGATGCGGCCATGTGATCTTCGACCGGTCCGGTCACGAAGATGATGCGTTCCTTCAGAAGCCGCGACGGCAGATCGTAGCCGCGCTCACCGCGCGTCGTCTGCTCGACGACCATGGGCCAGAAGGTGTTGGTCAGAGTATTGATCGGATCGCGCATCGCCTTCGTCTTTCCTCATTTCGCAGGCGGACCACCCCGGTCCCGCCTGCCTGACTCGCACGCATTGCGTATTGGATTGCAGGAGCCGCGGTTGCGGCTCTCTATTCTTCAGTCGCCTCTTGGACGGCCTTGAGAAGCTCGTCGCGAGTCACCTTCTTCTCGGTCGGCTTGGCTTCGTCGATGACGAAGTCGATGACCTTATCCTCAAAGATCGGTGCGCGTAGTTCGGCCAGCGCGCCAGGGGTCTTCTCGTAGTATTCGTACACCTGCTTCTCCTGCCCAGGATAACGGCGCGCCTGCTCAACCAGAGCCCGGCGCAATTCGTCCTGGGAGACCTGCAGATTGTTCTTCTCGCCAATCTCGCCGATCACGAGGCCAAGGCGAACCCGGCGTTCGGCGATCTTCCGATACTCGGCGCGCGCCTCGTCCTCGGTCTTGCCTTCGTCGGCGAACGTCTTGTTCGTGGCTTTGAGATTGTTCTCGAGTTGAGTCCATATATTGTCGAATTCGAAATCGACAAGAGACGCCGGAAGCTCGAACGTGTGAGCGGCGTCGAGCGCGTCGAGAAGCTCGCGCTTCAGCTTCTGCCGAGACGCCTGATCATACTCGCGCTTGATCTGCTCAGAGATGAAGCCGCGCAGCTGCTCTAGGCTTTCAGCACCGACGCCCTTGGCGAAATCTTCGTCGACAGCCGGGGTGCGGGACTTTGAAACGCCCTTCACCTTGACGTCGAACTCTGCAGTCTTGCCGGCGAGAGCCGCGACCGGATACTCGGCCGGGAACGTTGCGGTCACGACTTTCTCGTCGCCCGCTTTCATGCCCGTCACGCCTTCTTCGAAGCCCGGGATGAACTGCTTCTTGCCGATCACCAGGCTCTGGCCTTCGGCCGAGCCGCCTTCGAACGCTTCGCCATCGATCTTGCCGACGAAATCGAGCGTTACGAGATCGCCTTCCGAAGCGGCGCGACCTTCTTCGATGTCGTAGGCCGTGTTGCGCTCGGCGAGGTTCGCAAGCGCTTTGTCGAGAGCTTCGTCGTCGACGTCGGCAACGAGCTTTTCGAGCTTCAGCGTCGACAGATCAGCCAACGGAATAGGCGGCAGGACCTCGAACGACATGTTGTAGGCGAGATCGCCCTGCCCGCTCGCGATTTTCTCGAACGTCTCTTCGTTGAAGTCGACGAGCTCGACCTTCGGCTGCTGTGCCGGACGCTCATTGCGATCCTTGATGGCTTGCGCGCTCGTTTCGTTGAGCGTCTGCTCCATCACTTCCTGCATCAGCGACTTGCCGTACAGCTTCTTGATGTGCGCGACCGGAACTTTGCCGCGGCGGAAACCCTTGATCTCCACGCGGTCCTTGATCTCGTCGAGGCGGGTCGCGAAGCGCTCGCTCAGCTCCGCCTTGCCGACGACCACTTGGAGCGTCCGCTTCAAACCTTCTCGTGCCGTTTCCGTGACTTGCATTGTCCGTGTCCTGAATTCGAGATCAAAGCGCGGCACCCGACCTCGCCGACCGACTATTTAGGAAGCCGCCCGCGGGTCCACAAAGCGCCAAACGCCACCAGCTGCCGCAACACTCGTGCGGACAGAAGTGAGCCCCCAGAGATATTGCTTTGAAATTGCTACGTTTTTAAACCACCGCAAGCCACGAATCCTTGGCCATGCCCCATCGGGAATGCCAGCATCACGCGCCTGGAAGCCTATGCCGAGGCTTAAACAGCCTTTCTGGGAGATTGGCAATACGCTGTCGCATGGCCGTCAAACACAGGCTCGGCGCCGAGGTGATTGCAACGGACAGCCGTTCGAAGGGTTGTCTATCGAAAACGCACGATTATTTCCGCGGAACTATAGCTAAGTTCTTGAAAGACTGCGGCCAATTCCCCGATCCATGTTCACGAGGGCTATACGACCGCCATCGAGAACTGTTAAAAGTTGCAGGCATGGAAGATGGAGCGCCCGGCATGGATCTCACTCGTAGAGGCTTCATAAAGCTCACAGGCGCGGCGCTTGCGACTTCGAGTATGGGAGCGCTCGGGTTTGGTGGTTGCGGTGAGGCGGTCGCGGAAGACGTTCGCCCCTTCAAGCTCACCCACGCCAAGGAGACGCGGAACACCTGCACTTACTGTTCCGTCGCTTGCGGCATCCTGATTTACACGCTCGGCGACGGCGCCAAGAACGCCCGCTCCGACATCATTCACATCGAAGGCGATCCGGACCATCCGGTGAACCGCGGTACCTTGTGCCCGAAAGGCTCGGCGCTGCTTGATATCGTCCACGCGCCGACGCGCCTGCAGGTGCCGAAGTACCGCAAGCCAGGCGGAACCGAGTTCGAGGAAGTCTCCTGGGACTGGGCGCTTGACCGTATCGCGCGCCTGATGAAGGACGACCGCGACAAGAATTTCATCGCTAAGAATGCCGAGGGCACCACCGTCAACCGGTGGATCTCGACCGGCATGCTGGCGGCGTCGGCTTCATCGACCGAAACGTCGTATCTCACGTGGAAAGTCGCCCGCTCATTCGGGATGTTGGTCTTCGATAACCAAGCACGTGTCTGACACGGACCGACGGTGGCCAGTCTGGCTCCAACATTCGGTCGCGGCGCAATGACCAACACTTGGCAGGATATCAAGAATGCCGACTTGGTCATCGTTATGGGCGGAAACGCCGCCGAAGCGCATCCGTGCGGCTTCAAGTGGGTTGTCGAAGCAAAAATAGAAAATGCGGCGCGGCTCGTCGTCGTTGATCCGCGCTTTACGCGGACGGCGTCGGTCGCCGACTATTATGCGCCGATCCGTCCAGGAACCGACATCGCCTTCCTGTCGGGCGTGATCCGGTATCTGCTCGAAAAGGACAAGATCCAGCACGAGTATGTGCGCGCCTATACGAACGCCGGCCTGATCGTGAAAGAAGGCTATGCCTTCGAAGACGGTCTGTTCAGCGGGTACGACCGCGAGAAGGGCCAGTACGACACATCTAGCTGGGACTACGAACTCGACGATCAAGGCTTCGCGAAGGTCGACGATACGTGGCAGCATCCGCGTTGCGTCATGAACCTTCTGAAGACCCACGTCGCGCGCTACACGCCCGAGATGGTGTCGCGCATTTGCGGTACGCCACAGGATAAATACCTGCACATCTGCGAGATGATCGCGGAGACGGCGGCACCCGACAAAGCGATGACGAGCCTGTTCGCGCTTGGCTGGACGCAGCACTCGATCGGCTCGCAGAACATCCGCACGATGGCGATGGTGCAGCTGCTGCTCGGCAACATCGGCATCGCCGGCGGTGGCATGAATGCGCTGCGCGGCCACTCGAACATTCAGGGCCTGACCGACGTCGGTCTGTTGTCGAACCTCATGCCCGGCTACATGACGCTTGCGGCCGATCATGAGGTTACGTTCGACGACTATATGAAGACACGGCTCTATAAGCCGCTGCGACCAGGCCAGACGAGCTATTGGTCGAACTACAGGAAGTTCTTCGTCAGCTTCCAGAAATCGATGTTCGGCGATGCCGCCACCCAGGAAAATAGCTGGGCTTACGATTGGCTGCCGAAGCTCGATATTCCGCTCTACGACATCATCAAAGCGTTCGAGATGATGAACCAGGGGCAGATGAATGGATACATCTGCCAGGGCTTCAATCCGCAGCAAGCATTCCCTGATCGCGGCAAGATCCGGCGCGGCTTGTCGAAGCTCAAGTTCCTCGTCACGATGGATCCGCTCGATACAGAGACGTCGCGTTTCTGGGAGAACTTCGGGCCACAAAACCCGGCTGACTCCGCCGAGATCCAGACGGAAGTGTTCCAGCTGCCGACGACGTGCTTTGCCGAAGAAGACGGCTCGCTCGTCAACTCTGCGCGCTGGCTGCAATGGCATTGGAAAGCTGCGGAGCCGCCTGCTCAGGCGAAGCCCGACATCTGGATCATGTCCGGCATCTTCCACCGCATGCGCGAGCTTTATCGCAAGGAAGGCGGCGCGTTCCCCGATCCGATCCTTAATCTCACGTGGAATTATACCAATCCGGTCGAGCCCAACCCGGACGAGTTGGCGAAGGACATGAACGGCCGGGCGCGCATCGATCTCAAAGATGCGTCCGGCGCCGTCATCAAGAAAGCGGGCGAATTGCTCGATGGTTTCGCGCAACTGCGTGATGACGGCACGACGGAGTCGGGCTGCTGGATCTTCTCGGGCTGCTGGACCGAGAAGGGCAACCAGATGGCCCGGCGCGACGCATCCGATCCGCGCGAACAAGGCATCGCACCGAACTGGGCGTGGGCGTGGCCCATGAACCGGCGCATTCTCTACAATCGCGCCAGCGCGGACCCCGCGGGCAAGCCATGGAATCCGGCGAAACCGATCATCCAGTGGGATGGCTCGAAGTGGGTCGGCATCGACGTGCCGGACTACGGCCCAACGGTGAAGCCTTCCGACTCGGTCGGTCCCTTCATCATGAACGCGGAAGGCGTCGGGCGCCTGTTCGCGCGCCAAATGATGGTCGAAGGACCATTCCCGGAACACTACGAGCCGTTCGAGTCGCCGGCGATCAATGTGCTGCATCCAAAGGTGCAGACGAATCCGGCCGCGCGTGTGTTCCCCGACGATAGGGCCGATTTCGGAACGCCAGCCGAGTTCCCCTATGTGGCGACCACCTACCGCCTGACGGAACACTTCCACTTCTGGACGAAACACGCCCGCATCAACTCGATCCTGCAGCCGCAGGAATTCATCGAGATCGGCGAAGCTCTCGCGAACGAAAAGGGCATCGCTCAGAACGGCTGGGTGCGCGTGGCCTCCAAGCGCGGCTTCATCGTATGCAAGGCCTACGTCACGAAACGGATCAAGCCGATGATGGTCGACGGCAAGCCGACGCATGTGATCGGCGTGCCGCTGCACTGGGGCTTCACCGGCCAGGCGAGGAAAGGCTACGGCGCCAACACGCTGACGCCGTCCGTCGGTGACGCCAATACGCAGACGCCGGAGTTCAAGGCGTTCCTGGTCAATATCGAAAGTGTCAACGGACCTCTGGTCTGACGGAGAAGCCGATGTCTGATCTGCAATCGCAAGACTACATCCGCCGCTCCGCGACGACGATGACACCGCCCGATGCGCGCAGCTGGGAAGACCAGGTGTCGAAGCTCATCGACGTCACGCGTTGCATCGGCTGCAAGGCGTGCCAGGCGGCTTGCATGGAATGGAACAATCTGCGCGACGAGGTCGGCGAGTTCCACGGTACGTACGACAATCCGCTCGATCTGGATCCGCACACTTGGACCGTGATGAAATTCACGGAATATGAAAATCCCGATGGCAACCTCGAATGGCTCATCCGCAAGGATGGCTGCATGCACTGCGAGGATCCGGGCTGCCTCAAGGCCTGCCCTGCTCCCGGAGCGATCGTTCAGTACGCGAACGGCATCGTCGATTTCATCAGCGAGAATTGTATCGGTTGCGGCTATTGCGTGAAAGGCTGTCCGTTCGACATTCCGCGCATCAGCCCGGTCGATCACAAATCGTACAAGTGCACGCTCTGTTCCGATCGCGTGGCGGTGGGGCTTGAGCCTGCCTGCGTGAAGGCATGCCCGACGGGTGCCATCATGTTCGGCTCGAAGAAGGACATGACGGACTGGGCGGGAGAGCGTATCGTCGATCTCAAATCGCGCGGTTTTGAAAATGCCGGTCTCTATGATCCGCCGGGCGTCCAAGGCACGCATGTGATGTACGTGTTGCATCACGCCGACAAGCCCGGGATCTATGCCGGACTGCCGGAAAATCCAAAAATCAGCTCGACTGTCGAGTTCTGGAAGGGCCTCATCAAGCCGGTTGCGCTGGTCGGAATCGCTGCCGCAGCGGTCTCGGGTTTCCTGCACTGGGTCATCGCAGGGCCCAACGAAGTGCAGCCGGAAGACGAAGATGAAGCCAAGCACGTTCTTGAGGCCAACCGCTTCCCCGAAGTCGGTGGCCGTTCGCAGCGAACGGAGCATCCGACATGAGCCGCCCGTATGGAACGCTGACGCGCAACAGCACGATCACTCGCCTCAACCATTGGCTGACGGCCGCCTGCTTCATTCTTTTGATGCTGTCAGGCCTGTCGATGTTTGATCCGCTGCTGTACTGGCTGTCGAACCTGTTCGGCGGCGGGCAATGGACGCGCGCTGCGCATCCGTGGATCGGTTGTGTGCTGTTGATTAGCTATACCGGCCTCATCATTCAGTTCTGGCGCGACAATCTTTGGACCCGCGACGACGTCGCGTGGATGAAGGCCATCGACAAGGTTCTGGAGAACAAAGAGGAAGGCGTTCCGGAAGTTGCGCGCTTCAATGCCGGACAGAAATTCGTATTCTGGTCGATGACGCTTCTCGTTCCGGTGCTGTTCTTTACTGGCCTCGTCATCTGGGAATATTATTTCGGCAGCTATACGTCGATCCCGACGCAGCGCGCGGCTCTGCTCATTCATTCGTTGGCTGCCATTGCCGCGATTATCATCTGGATCGTTCACGTCTATGCTGCGATCTGGGTGCGCGGTTCTATGCGGGCCATGACGCAGGGCTGGGTGACGCCGGGCTGGGCGTGGCGGCACCATCGGAAATGGTTCCGGTCGCTCGCGACGACGGGTTCAACCGGACCGCGGCCAAGCGTGAACGGCCGTCTGCACAAGTAAGGAGTGTTGCGTGAGGCAAGGCGGCGCGCCACCGACCGGCAAATGGGTCGGCAGTCCGCTTGGCGGCGTCAGCACGCCCGAGCCGCTGCTTCTGCCCGATCTGACAACACGCTTCTCCGCGACGGCCGCTCGTCTTCGAGCGCTTGCAACCGGTCACCCGATGACGAAGTGGCTTGGCTTCATGGCGCTTCTTTCGGACGCGCAGGACAAAGCCGCGGCGACGTTACCGCCAATGCCCGGTATCGATCCTTCACTCATCGAGCAATCGGTCGCTGCGCGCATGCCGCCCCTCGCGGCAGATGGCCATCACCGGCATGCAGCATGGCGCGACGGACTGGCAGTGCTGTTCGAAGAACTCGACAGCAAAGATATTCCCGAATCTGCTGCGGCGGTCATCGCCAACATGCGTGGCTTGCCTGTAAATGACGTCGAAGATTTAGCGGACGGCTTTCTGCGCGGTGCTCTGAGCATGGGAGACGTCGGCGCGGCGCTTTATGTTGCAGCCGCCTTGCAGGTCTACTTCACGCGCCTTGCCGCGAGCCTCGATGCGTCAACGCTTCGCCTGCTGCCGCAGCGCGGACTTTGCCCCTGCTGTGGCTCGACGCCGGTTTCAGGATTGATCACCGCCTCGGGGCCGACGCCCGGCACGCGGTACCTCTACTGCTCACTATGCTCGACGGCGTGGAACCACGTGCGGGCGGTCTGCATCACGTGTGAAAGCTCCGGCGCCTTGCTGCTCAAAGGTATTCAAGGCGGCTCGGCGGCCGTCCAAGCGGAAACTTGCGACGACTGCCACACATACGCGAAGATGCTTTACCAAGTGAAAGATACGAAGGTCGATCCTTACGCCGACGATCTGGCTTCCCTCGGGCTCGATATCATGGTGTCAGAAGCCGGCTGGGCGCGGCATGCGCCCAATCCCCTGCTTCTCGTCGGCTGACGCGCGACAGTAGCGTCCGCCTTTTTACGCATTCCGAAAAATCGCCGTGGCGATAACTGGCGCGCCTGCCTATATCGACGGCTCAATCCGTCTCGACCATAGCAGGAAACATGTCTGGCCCTACACAACGCTTGACCGACCTCGCGCATGGCGGCGGCTGCGGTTGCAAACTCGCGCCGTCCGTCCTGCAGGACCTTCTGGCCAAACAGCCCGCAGCGGGGGCCTTCGCGCAACTGCTCGTCGGCAACGAAACCGGCGATGATGCCGCCGTCTGGCAGATCGACGACGACCAATGCATCATTGCGACGACCGATTTCTTCATGCCGATGGTCGATGATCCTCGCGACTTCGGGCGGATCGCGGCGGCCAACGCGATTTCGGACGTGTATGCGATGGGCGGCCGCCCGATCATGGCGCTGGCGATCCTCGGCATGCCGCTAGGCAAACTCTCCGTTGAGGACGTGCGCGAGATCCTGGCCGGCGGCGCGTCCGTTTGTGCGGAGGCGGGCATTCCCGTGGCAGGCGGTCATTCGATCGACGCGCCGGAGCCGATCTATGGGCTTGCCGTTATCGGGCTTGCAAAGCCGCAGAACGTCCGCCGCAATGCCGGTGCGAAGCCCGGTGACGCGTTGATCCTGACCAAAGGCATCGGCGTCGGCATTTACTCGGCCGCCTTCAAGAAGCGCGCGTTGCCGGACGATGCGTACGCAGAATTCATGGCGTCCACCACACTGCTCAATCGGATCGGTCAGACGCTTGGCGAGAACGCAGATGTGCACGCTATTACCGATGTGACCGGCTTCGGCATTCTGGGGCACGCGCTCGAGATCGCGCGTGGCAGCGATGTCAGCATCGAGATCGCATTTGATAAGTTGCCATTTCTATCACGTGCCGAAGCGCTAGCCAAAAGCGGCTTCATCACAGGCGCTTCTGGGCGCAACTGGGCGAGCTATGGCCATGAGGTCGTTTTGCCGGGTGATTACCCGCAATGGCAGCAAGCGCTGCTGACCGATCCGCAAACCTCCGGCGGTCTTCTCGTCGCCTGTGCGGCAGATCAAGCCGAGAACATTCGCAGCGAGATCGAACGCGCCGGATATCCGATGGCGCGCATCATTGGTTTGGTTGCGAGCGGCACGCCACAAGTTCGCATCCGCTGAATCCTGCCGCCGTCAGGACGGACGCTCGACAGGAAACTCAACTGATGTCGGGCAACAAGTCCTTCCAGAAAAAGAAGCGCACCTTGGTCAAATCGAAGCGGCAGCGCGGTTCGAGACGGCGAAGGAATTCAGGAAAATACGCCGACCGGACGCCCGAGAACTTCATCCGAGGTGGAACCGCAAACATCCGATTTCGGGCCAGCTCATTCCGGCGAACTTTGACTCTCTTTTAACGATCTGGCGTTTCGCCGGAGCCTCCGCCTATTTTCCCGATAGGAGTTGTAAATCGGAATTGTTTGCAGCCACGATTTAAAATGGCCCACTTGTTTAATCGTCTTGGCGTTATCGTTTTTTATCGTTTCGGGACTGTCGTCTTTTATCGCATTAGAACTGTCGTTCTCTTGAGGGCGCTCCTGAAGATGGCGCGAGGACAGCGCGTTAACGAGCTCCGCTGACGACCTCTGAGCGTGAAACAACTCAGAAAAAGTCGCCGTCCCGGGATAGGTCAATTCCTGCAGGCGAAGTCTTATTCTTTCGTCGCATGCGATCCACGCGCTAGTTTTATCCAAAAATACGCTGTTATCTTCACTGATCGTCCGCCAATTCCATACCGCTGTCGCTCTATTGCACAATGCAAATCGCGTCTTCGAGGCTATCAAATTGTAAAGATAAACGTCCTCGGCGAATTCAAGTCGTGGATCTTGAAGAAGGGTCCAATCAAGAACTTCCTTCCTAGCTATCCAAGCATTTGAATGAATATAATTGTCGCCCGTTATCAATCGAGTGAGATTGAATTCATCAAGAAACTTGAGTTCACGTGTTTCCTCGATCTGTTTCCCGCCCGGCCCTCTGAAATTGCGAGCCTCCACGAAGCAGCCTTCGTCCTCTTCGGTTCGGATTACACCACCATAGATAAAGCCCGCTTCAGGATGCCTGATGGCCGCAAATAGCAGATGCGAGAAGTGAGCGGGTTCAATCTGATCCGCATCGTCCAGGACGGCGAAGAAAGGAGCGGTTACTGCTTGGAGCCCCCTCCACAACGCGGCACTACGAAGACCGTCTTCTTCACATTCGAGGTAGCAAATTTTCAAGTTACGGAACGAGCGATGCTCAATAGCTCGTATGTCGTCTCTCTTTTTGCAATCAACCAACAGAATACGAAATGTTCCGACGAGTTGCCTCTCGACGCTCTGAACCGCGCGCTCCACATATGAAAGAGGGCGTCCTCCCACGCGAATAATAATATCTATGAGCGGCTCGGATATCGGGCTCGATGCCGATGACCCTGTCTCTTGAACCGAATAAAAACGCTTCACTTCCTCCATGTTGCGGCGCTGTATAGATGCGACTTCGGTGGCAAAATCAACGGTTTTGGAAATCAGATCTTCGAGATTGTATTCTTGGTTCAGGGCGGTATGGGCTCGTCTTGCCAACTCGTCGGCTTGACCTGGATTCTGATTGATCCATTCCAGATGCTTCCTGATATCGCCAACAACCCTGTCTGCGGGCTGTCGGAGATCGACGTAAAGGGCGGCATCCCCTAGCATCCGTTTAGCAAACGGAATTTCATCGGCGATGATCACGCAACCTGCCCCGGCTGCCTCGAACAGGCGCATAGACGGAGTATCGGCTTCTCTGTGTTCTGTCTTATGAAGGCATAACGCGATGCCGTGAGACGAGAGGATGTCATGAACGGCCGTTCCGCTAAAAGGAACAGGACCGCGATAGCCTGATTGAAGATGGGTCCAGTTCGACTCCGGTCCATAGACGGCGAGAGACCCGTCATCGGCAAGATCTGTCAGTATGTCCGCGTGTCGGGCGCCGTCCCAATGTACGCCGATGTACGCAAGCGATCGAACCGTGCTGGGGATGGACGGGATCAACTTTTGACGAGGGGACACCGGCAGGAACCAAAAATCAGATTTCGGCTTCTGTACCCGAGAAGAGAATTCCAAATCGTCAAGGTATTGTTTGACGGCAGGAGAGCCTACCAGATACGCGTCATAGCTTCTTATTGAACGAACACGGTAGGCATCGTGCCGGTAGAACTCCGGAGGGCTCCACATAACTCCAAACGTAGGATAGCCGGTCAATTTTGGAGTGAATTCGTGAAGGCAAAGCACCACGTCGGGCTGGCACGTCAGGATATCATTCGACGTGACAACCTCTATTGCCTCGTGGCCAACATTCTTCGCCGCAACCGCAAATCGTCGAATGAACTCTCGCTCAGCCGTGCAAGGAAGATTGGGCCAACTATCGGTAATTGCTATGCGCATGATGCGCGAGAAAAGTTCAATGTTGAACGATGACGAGCGTCTCTTCTCTCCATGAACGATATCCCTCTTTCAGGAACAAGCGCGCTGAAAAGGCTCCGGCTTGACGGCAATTCCGGCGATGGACGCCGATGGCATAGTCAGACTAATTCTCCCGACCATCCTTCAATGTGGACCGACACGACACTTGCCCGCGCAATATTGCGAACAAGCGTTCCGCCGGATGGATCAACACTTACACTACACAACGGCGAGCGAGAATGAGCAAAGGTTATCGGAGACCCAGACGTCCGATCAACCCGTTGTCCACTGGTTTCCGCAGCCCCGCTGAAGACTTAGAACAATGGGCCTGTTTAAAGTGCGTAGATCATAAGTACGGATGACATGATGATCTCACACGAATATCGATGTATTTTTGTACACATTCCTCGCTGCGCAGGGACAAGCATTGAGACGTGGCTGTGCAATCAGGATTGGTGGGAATTCGAGCCTCACACCAAGCATCTTTTAGCCAGCCAAGCCAAAGAGCTTTATGCCAACTGGTGGGATGACTATTTCAAATTCGCCGTGGTTCGGAACCCGATTGATCGGACGCGATCATGCCTGCACTATTCGGATTATTTTGGCTTGCGGCAAACGCCAAGCGGTATTTCTTTCGAGGAATACCATTCACATTTTGGTCGCGACATAGTTCTGGAGCACGATTATCGCTTTTCGAATCGCAGCGAGCTATTAAATGACCGACATCAACCCAACGCGGTTTACTGCAATATCCTCAACGAGCCATTAGATTTTATAGCGCGATACGAGCAACTCGACGAAGATATGAAGTTCATCGAGGCGAAGCTAGGGGTTTCACGGCCATTTAATCACTGGGTAGAAAAATCCAGAGACAATCACAAATTAAACGAACGTGATATCGAGGCGATTACGAAAATGTATCGTCTTGACTTCGAGAGATTTGGTTATGCAATTGACGGAGCAGAATATCGGCTAGCTATCACTGGGTAAAAGCTAGCAGCATCCCGCCGATATCCATCCGCCCTTATTCGTTACAATATGCGTTATTGCCCGCATCGGCCGCATTGATCACGATGTGCTAGGTTTGCGGGTTCTGGCGCCTGGCGGAGGAGAATGGGAGTCGAACCCACCAAGGGCAGGCTCGCTGCCCCACTCGGATTTGAAGTCCGAACGCCCCACCGGGGACGATTCTCCTCCATCGGCCATTGTGGACGCATGCACGATGCTTCCGAACAAGTCCAGCCGGTGTTGGTTCATGCGGCGCAGATCACCCTTGCGGAGCGTCACGCCGTTGCGGTCAAAAAATTCGAGAATTTGGATCGCAACCTTACGGCCGTTGTCGAGACGATCACGGAATTCGGCGGCGTTGAACCAGCCGGTCTCGGCTTTCGCCTGCACGTCGGCAGCGATCGCGACCATCTCGCGGACCGTCGGCCGCAGGAAAAAATGATCGTGGGCGATTTCATCGACCCGGCCGAGGCGGCTTGCGAGCTTCATCAACCTGCGGACGTCGCGCTCGGAGCTTTTAGTTGAATTGGCGATGTCGCGGACGCGAGGCGGCCGGAAACGTTCGTTACCGCCAAGCTGACGCGCAATGACTTTCCAAGTGTCCTCATCGCTCGGCGCCAAGCGCACTTGATGCGCGGCGAGACGAACGAACGCTCCATCGAGCGCGATCTCGCCTTTGTCGGCGATTTTATAGAGCGCTGCAGCGAACACGGGCTTACTCAGACGCGGCTCAAGCAACAGCCGCAGTTGCTCTCGGCCGACGCCCTGGAGGTCAGGGTTGTTGGCGTGAAACAGCGTGATGTGTTCGATCAGAGTCGCGATGAACGATCGCCAGCGCTCCGGCAATATTGATGCGCGCGCTCCCTCCGCATCGATGACGACGAGATCGAGTTCGGAAGCAATGCGATCAGCCTGTGCCAATGCAAGCGCACGATCTCGCGCGAAGGTCGCGAGGTCCGCGGTGAATGGCGGCGCATCGAGCAGCGCGGCGAACGCTGCCTTGGGGTCATCGATGGCGAGCGCGGCACGCTGCGCCCGTCGCTCCGGCGTTCGCCGTTTGCGCGCGGGCGCCCTTAGATCGATAAATTTTCCGCCCCCGATCGTGCGCTGCGCCGACACGTCGCGAATGACAAAGCGGTCGGGCACGGCAGCTGCTATCTGCGCATCAAGCACGAGTTGCACGTCGGCCGTCGCACCGGGTTGCAAGGCCTTGTCATCGAGAAGAACAATGCGTGCGCCGACCTCAGCCGACGCGTGATGCAATCGTACCGGAAACCACTGGCTGATTGCTTTCTCCTCCGATGGAAGGACGTGCAGAACAGCGTCGATGCGATCGGTCGGGGCATGGAGTGCTGGACTGAGAACGATATCGCCGCGGCTGATCGCATCCTTGGCAACATCAGGCCCTGCGAGATTGAGCGCACAGCGATCGCCGGCCCAACCGATTTCCGCGGGCGTGTTCTGGGCGTGGATGGAACGCACGCGGGCCATTAGGCCCGATGGGCTGATCTGAACTTGTGCGCCAATACCGACGAAGCCCGAAAGCACGGTGCCCGTGACGACGACGCCGATGCCGGACAGTGTAAAGACGCGATCGACCGCAAGGCGGAATGCCCCTTCGGATGAGCGCGCCGGCGTCTCCGTCGCCGCGGCGATCAGCTGGCTGCGCAATGCATCGATGCCTCGCCCGGTCACGGCGGATACAGTCAAAATTTCTGCACCTTCGAGCACCGTTCCGGCGACGGCGGTTTTGATTTCTGCGGTGACGTCCGCCAAGCGCTCTGGGCTCGCCAAATCGGCTTTGGTAATGACGATCAGCCCCTTCCCGATCCCGAGGAGATCGAGAATGGCCAAGTGCTCGAGCGTTTGCGGTTTGACGCCGTCGTCGGCCGCGACGACGAGAAGTGCCAGGTCGATGCCGCTCGCACCGGCGAACATCGTATGGACGAAGCGTTCGTGGCCCGGCACGTCGATGAAACCGATGATACGACCATCCGCGACCGGCATATAGGCAAAGCCGAGGTCAATGGTGATGCCGCGCGCCTTTTCCTCCTTCAGGCGATCGCCATCGACGCCGGTCAGTGCTTTGACGAGCGCTGTCTTGCCGTGGTCGATATGTCCGGCAGTGCCGATGATCATTGTGCTATCTGTCGGCTGCGATTTGCCCTGCCCTCATCAGGCTGGGCGTTGCGGATTGAGGTGTCCAAGCACAGATAGAAACGCGGCTTCGTCGGTCAAGCACCTGAGATCGAGAATGAGCGCGCCATCTTCGATGCGGCCGATCACGGGCCGCGACAGAGCGCGCAGCGCCGACGCGAGACGCTCAAGAGCCGCGCCGCCGCTTTTCGGGCGAATGTCGAGCCCGGCGCTTGCGATGGTATCGAGCGGCAATGCGCCTGATCCGATCTGGCTCTTGCATTCGCAAAGTTCGACCGCGAAGTCCGGTCCGACTGCAGATTGAATTTCGGGCAGCAGCCGACGCACCTGGGCTTCGATATCGGCGCGTGGCCGTGCCAGCAGGCGCAACGTCGGCAGACGCTCGAACAGGCGGTCGGGATCGCGATAGAGCTTCAGCGTAGCCTCGATTGCCGCAAGGCGGATCTTATCGACACGAAGCGCGCGCTTCATCGGATTGCGATTGATCGCCTGAATCAGGTCGCGTTTGCCGACGATGAAGCCTGCCTGCGGTCCGCCGAGCAGCTTGTCGCCGGAGAACGT
Source organism: Hyphomicrobium sp. DY-1 (assembly GCF_047497105.1). NCBI lineage: Bacteria > Pseudomonadati > Pseudomonadota > Alphaproteobacteria > Hyphomicrobiales > Hyphomicrobiaceae > Hyphomicrobium > Hyphomicrobium sp. DY-1. The sequence goes on from NZ_CP134870.1 coordinate 404,398, forward strand.
AACGATACCCGCGCCTTCGGCGACGGCTTCGCGCACCGTTGGTTCGCTCTGCATGCCGAATATCGAAAGGTCGATCAGTGAACCCGAACCGAGATCGTTCATCAGCGGAACGTGGGCTGCCGCGGCAATTTCCGCGAGTTCGGGAGCGGCAACCTCTTTGGTGAAGCCCAAGATGCGATAGTTCGACGTGTGCACCTTCAGAATGACGCCGGTCGCGTCCGTGAGGGCGGCGCGATAATCTTTCGCGTGCGTGCGGTTCGTTGTTCCGACCTCGACCAGTTTCGCGCCCGCGCGAGACATGATATCCGGCATGCGAAAGGCGCCGCCGATCTCGATCAACTCGCCACGCGAAACGATGGCTTCGCGACCACCGGCAAGCGTGTTGAGCGCGAGCAGCACGGCGGCGGCGTTGTTATTGACGACGGTCGCGTCCTCCGCGCCGGCCAGTTCGCAAAGCAGTTCCCTGATATGGTCGTCGCGTTCTCCGCGCTTACCGGTCGCAAGGTCAAATTCCAGCGCCACGGGATCGCGCATCGCTTCGACGGCGGCTTCGATGGCGGCCTCGGCGATGAGCGCACGGCCCAGATTGGTGTGCAGCACGGTGCCCGTTAGATTGAACAGCGGACGCATTGTCGAGCGATCGCTTTCGGCGAGTCGGGCAAACGCAATGGCGACCAGGCTCTCGATCGTCGGTAGCGTCGTGCTCCCGGATTTGAGCGTGGCGCGCGTTTCTGCGAGGACATCGCGGATGGCGTCCGTTGCGGCGGTGCGGCCAAAGCGTCCCAGAAGATCGGCAGCAACTCCGCTTTTCAGAACGGAATCGACCGAGGGAAGATCGCGAAGGAGAGCGGCTTTTGAAAGTTCCAAACAGTCCTCTGGCGGCTGACGACATCACGCGCCATGCTAGCGAGTTTCGCGCGGGCGGAAAGATGCCCTGCCGCTAAAAAGCATGCACGATCTTAACGATCTGCTGCCAGGCGCTTAAAAGTGCAGCCACAGCCCGCCGGTGCCGGCGTCGATCTGGAAGATGGAATAGATCTCTTCGCAAGCCGGATGCACGCGATAGTCCGCCTTGACGAACCTGCAGATCTCTTCGGCATCCGCCGGATGCGCCAGCAATGCCTCGGCCGTCGTGCGGATGCCCCGTTCGCGCGCTACGCGGGCGATTTGATCGGCACGACAGTATGGCGTCGAAACCCAGCCACCTCTGACATACTGGAAATTGCCATCGCAACGCGGCGCGCGTCTGGCTTCGGCTGCTGGGACTGCAACTGTCAGGGCAAGCAGGCCCGCGAGGGCGAGGCGTTTCATGGCACAGATCCGGCTGGCGATTTTCCGCTGAGGTACCTCGATACGGCGTTCGTATGAAGGTTTGATGTTGCCGCGCCGCCGCCGAAAGCCCTCGCCTTCACTTTCGGGACTCGGCAAGGCGGCCCTGCCAGAAGCGCTTGCCTTCCGAGATATGCCAGGCAATGAGACCCGGCACTCCGGCGATGATCTCTTTGGCACGCTTCAGAAGGGAAAGTGCGAGCGCGACGTCGGGGCCGAGACCGAACAGCGCGCCGATCACGATATAGCCACCCTCCTGCACGCCCGCCGCCCAAGGGACAACGAACGCCACGCTTCTAAGCGCGAAGACGAGGCTTTCAAGTGCGAGAACATCGCCGACGGAAAGCTGATGGCCCATGAAATAGAGGGCAAGCCACGTTTCCGCAGCGCCCGACAGCCAGCCGAGCAAGTGGATGCCGACCGATGCCGCGACCGCGCTCCGCTCACGGTAGATGGACTGGATCGCGCTGTGAATGCTGCCCGTGTCCGACATGCCTTCCCAGCCGCGCGTGAAGCCGAGCTTCGCGGGAAGCTGTTCGAGAAAAAGGATCAGGCCGTTCCGCTGCGCGATCAAAAAGCCGACGACGGCGATCGTCGCGACGCAAAGGCCGGCCGCGGCCCACCACGCGGCTGGCTCGTCCGGGTGATAGGCGAACAGGAATGCAAGGCCCATGAACGTGTAGATGAGCTGGCCCAGCATCTCGGTCGTCATATCGACGATGGTGGTCGCTGCGGCGACGTTCACGCGCAACCCGTGCTTGGTCAACTCGCGTGCGCCCGCGGCCTCACCTGCGCCGGGAATGACGGCGAGCAGGTTGCCGACGCTGTCGCGGATCCAGCGCGCCCATAGAAACATCAGACCGCGGCTCTGCGGGTATTTTTCGACGAGGAGGACGCGCCAGCTCCAGGCGCAGAACCACAGCGAAAAGAGATAGGCGCACATGACGGCGAGCATGCCGCTCCAGCCTGCGGTCGACAGCGCATCCCAGATCTCGCCAATTCCGAAGTAGACGACCAGGCCGACGGCGAGGAGCACGCCGCAGGTCGCAGCGGCGAACAAGGCCGTCCGCGAGCCCATCTGTGTCGACACCTCCTCGGCGCTCATCACTTCTCTCCAACCGTGGCGGCGATGGCGCCAATGTTGCGTCCATCGGCGATGAGCTTGCGGAAGGCTTCATAGGTGAAGATGTTTTTGCCCCACTTCACCTTGTTGCCGAATAGGCCGAAGGCCCAGGCGAAAAAGCAAACGCATTCGCGGATCGGCACGAGCCAGGGCTGTGCGGGCATGTTCATCTTGAAGCTGCGCCGCACCTGATAGTGGAGTGCGATGCGCAGCACGATTTCGGCTGCGATAATCGACAGTCCGATGACCGTGGGCCACGGCAGCAGAAGCAGAAGAAGCAGCGGCAACGGCCACGTGATCACCGACATGAAGTGATCGCTCGGGCGGCAGAAGCGCTCCATGCGCTGCCACAGGATTTCGTGGCGGAAGAGTTCTGAAAAGCTCTTCTCCGCCACGATCGTATCGCAACAGTAGGGTGACAACTCGACCTTGTAGCCGCGCTGCGCGACGAGATTTCCGAGCGCGAAGTCATCGGGGAAAAAGTTCGACAGATGGTTGAAGCCGCCGAAGGAGTCGAGCGCCTCGCGACGCACGCTCGCCATCGCGAAAACGAAGTCGATGCCGCGCAGGCCGACATCAACGAGGACAGACGGCGCGAACCAATCGCTGATGTTCATGGTGCCGAAATCGGCGGCCGCTGCGCCGCCGTAGGGCAACCCTTTGTAAATCGAGGCGACGGCGCCAACCTTCGGATCGATGAAGGGAGCAGCGAGCGACGCGATGCAATTGCTGTCGACCTTCAGATCGGCGTCCGCGACGAGCAGGATGTCGTAGCGGGCGGCGCGATAGATGTTTGCAAGGTTCGAGGCACGGGGATTTGGTCCGGCCAGGTTTGCATCAACGACGAGGCGCAGATCGCGATCCGGAAATTCCGCCATCAGCCGCTTCACCACGGCTACGGCCGGGTCGGTTTCCGAATGGGCACCAAAGATGACCTCGTATTGCGGCCAGTCCTGATCGCAGAAGGTCCGCAGGCATTCGTAAAGAAATGGCTGGCCGCCGTGGACCGGCTTCAGCACCGATACCGGCGGACGAAAGCCTTCGGCGGCAGGAACCGGGCGTTCGCGGAATCGCCACGTGAAGTAGAGCGCCAAAACCAAGTATGCGAGCGCAGCAAGACCCAAAACGATGCCGGCAATAACGAAGGGATTGAGAAGCACGATCGGCATGTGCATTCGGCTGGCGTCTCCAAGACATAGGTGGCGGCGACTACGACCTAGCCGTAATCACGCAACACGGGCGTAGCATAAATGCGGCGGCTTTCGACCCCTCAGGACGCAAATGCCGCTTTGAAGGTGAGAGGGTGCAACCCAAGTGCCGCAACTTTTGCGCGGACGGCCGGACTTATCAGCCCACGGTATTCCTCAAAAGAAGGATAAGACTGCGGTCGGCCGTCTCCGCCCATGGCTGGATGGGCGTAAAGCTCGGTTACGCCCTCGGGCAAATGATCGAGATAGGCCAGAATGCGATCCTCGGTCATCCCGCCGGTGTCGGTGACGCCGAAGACGTGATCGTTCAGCTTCAGGTTGACGGATTCGAGCTTCTTGCGCATCCGGTGCGTCAATCCGGCGTAGAAGGCCCAATTGAAGAACCGCCGGATCGGCTTATCGCCACCGGCCTGCAGCGACGGGCCGAACGGCTCGACCGGAAAACGCACCGGCGGCGAGCCGAATTTCGGCGCCAGCTTGGCGATGGCGTCCGTCACCACCGGATGCATGTGGAAATGATGGTGACCATTGACGTGGTCCATCACGAGCCCGGTCTTTTCGAAGCGCTCGAACTGGGCCGTAATCTCGGCTTCGGCCTGGCGGCGCATCTCGGGCGAAAAGAACAATTTGAAGCCAAAAACCTCGGGGTTGTTGGAGAAATTCCCGTCTGGCCCGACGAGATCGGGCACCTGCTCCGGCGGCAAGACGGGACGGCTATCGACCAAATGGATGTGTAGCCCCACACCGAGTTCGGGAAGCTGACGGGCCCTGTCGACGGCGTCGGCGAAGGCTTCGCCGCCGGTCATCAGGCTCGTCGCCGACAGAATACCGTTCTTGTGCGAGGCTTCGATGGCCTCGTTGACCGGCACGGTCATCCCGAAATCGTCGGCGGTTACGATCAGAGATTTCAAACGCTGATCTCCCTCAGAGCTGGGCCTCGACCGTCGTCAGCGCCGAGCTGATCGAATCCTCCATGCCCACATAATCCCACAGCCCATAACGGCCGATGGGGTGAATTCCGAATGTATTCAACCGCGCAAGAATTTCGTCCACAAGCTGATCGCGCTCGGGCGTGTGGTGAACGTAAGCGCAGCGAATCACGTGGGTGACGGCACAGATGATGTCTTCGCTTTTGACCCAGCCGAGTTTTTCCAGCGCCGCGATGACGTCTTTCTGCGTCTTGCTGACGATATCGATCTTGTCGATTTCTTCGCCCGGTACGCCGACCTCGACGTAGACCGCATTCAGCCCATGCGAGGCCATCGCCGACGAGATGTTGGAATAGCAGCCGAAACGATAGAACGGGATGTCGCGGTCGGGAACGTAAACCCAGTGCGCATCTTTCAAGACGCTTGGCAGCTTACCGCGCACGCCGAAATTGAAGCTTATCGTCGAGCTATGGCTGAGCTTGGCGGCGGCGCCAGCGAGCTGCGCGTCTCCTGTCAACTCGCAGAGCATTTTAAGCGGAATGCTGGGGAACATCTTTTCCCATTCGACGGACAGGCCCGCGCTCGTGGTCGCGACACGACGATTAAGATCGATCCGCGAGATTTCCTGCGTCGTCGCAACGCTGGTGAGGCCATGGGCGAGGCCGCGCGTCAGCACGTCGATGCCGCCGCGTTTTGGATACCAGAAGGTGGTGTTGTATTCGGCGAAACGCTCGCCCGTATTGGCGAAACCGGCGCGAATGCGGGCTTCGTCGGGCGGCGGAAAGAAGCGTTTGACGGCGCCGATCGACAGGCGGCTCAGCGGCGTCGCCATCGTCTTTTCGTTCTGCGGGATGAGGAAGCGATCCGCGACGACCTGCCCAAAGCCCGAGACGATGAAATCGCGAAAGCCGGTGCCGTCGCCCGAGGCTTTCGGCCGCTCGTCATATGATTTCTCGCAGTCCTGGCGAAGCCCGTCCGGCAGCTCGCCCAGGTGGTACTGGATGGGCGCTTCGATCAGGCGCTCTCCGGCGTAGAAGTAGGACTTCCGGTCGACAGTCGCCCAATCGTCATCATTCAGATGCGCATAGGGAACCTGCGCGGGCGATGGGTAGCGCCTCAGATGCAGAAAGTGGCCGGTGTAGTCGAAGCAGAAATCTTCGACCTGCGTCGTCCGCGTCAGGCCGCCGACTGCAGGGCAGCGTTCGAGCAGGACATAATCGCGGCCGTTCGCCTGCAAGCACTGAGCGGCCGCCAGTCCCGATATGCCGCCCCCGGCGACGAGCCATTTTCGAGACATTCCCCGTCCAATTCTGAGCTAGTTAAGCCGTTGCCAGCGCGCTGAGAATGACGCGTAAACTCAGGAAAACCTTCGGGTTTGCGCGTTGTAGCTGCCGACCGGGCTTCCTTTAGAGGCGCCTCGCCAAATCCGCAAGCGCTCGCGCCTGCGGCCGAGCGTGCCCGGGATAAGTTTTATGCCGCGATGATCTTCGCAAAAGTGGTGCGGGCGGAGGGATTTGAACCCCCACGACTTTCGCCGCTGGAACCTAAATCCAGTGCGTCTACCAGTTCCGCCACGCCCGCATCGGTTGAACGAACCGCCTTTTATCGCGATATCGCACTTTTGCATCCCGGCAGGTGTGCGGTGCACCCACAAACTGCCGCGGAGCGGGTGTCATACTGAAAAGTTCTGCCGAAAACAACGCGTAAACGGCTGTACGGCATAGCGGCTGTAAGGCTCGGCCAATTGGCCACCCCGTCTGATTTTGTGGCGACCAACTTGCGAGGCCAGCAAGTTTTGCCTATGTGCAGTCAGCCCCAAAATAAAGCCATGTCGAACCTGTAGGACATTCCTTGCCTGATACCGCCAAGAATTGGATCGTCGAGACGGATTGGCTCGCCGATCACCTCTCATCGCCGGATTTGATCATTCTGGACGGCAGCTGGCATCTGCCGACCGAAAAACGGGATGCCAAGAAGGAATATCTCGCCGAGCATATTCCCGGCGCGCTGTTTTTCGATATCGACGATCTCTCGGACGAGAAGTCGTCGCTGCCGCACATGCTGCCCTCGACCGTGAAATTTGCGTCGCGGATGAAGAAAATGGGTATCGGAGACGGTGCCCGCATCGTCGTCTACGATACGACCGGCATCTTTTCGGCTGCGCGCGTGTGGTGGACGTTCCGCGCCATGGGACACCGCGACGTCGCCGTGCTCAACGGCGGGTTGCGCAAGTGGAAGGCAGAGGGACGTCCGCTGGAAGATGGGCCGCCACCGAAGCGCTCAGAACGGCATTATTCGCCGCTGCAGAATACCGAGATCCTGCGCGACCTCGAAGACATGAAGGCGCTGCTCAAAAAGAACGGCGTCCAAATCGTCGATGCGCGCCCGGCAGGACGCTTCGAAGGCAAGGACGCGGAGCCGAGACCAGGTCTCCGGAAGGGCCACATACCGGGCTCGAAGAATATTCCATCACAGCAGCTCTTGAATCCGGACGGAACCTATAAGTCACCAGCCGAGATCAACAAATTGTTCTCGGGCGTCGGCATCGACGTGTCGAAGCCGGTCGTAACGACGTGCGGTTCCGGCGTCACGGCTTCGATGCTGGCCCTGGCACTTGCCGTGGTCGGCCAGACCAACGCGGCCGTCTACGACGGCAGCTGGGCCGAATGGGGCCAAGAGAACGGTCTGCCTATCGAGACAGGTCCGGCGAAGTAACGAGCGCTGCGTGACTTCCAGTTGAGAACAGGCGCGCGAGACGATCGCGCGCCTTTTTTTCATCGCTGCTGTAGCGCCGCTAGGTGACGGCCGGGACAGGCTCTGAGAGGGTCTTTTCGATCCAAGAGACCATTTCAGGAGAGGTCGGAGACAATTTCGTCGAAAATGATCTGACGAGCTGACCGTCGCGGCCGACAAGGTACTTGTGAAAATTCCACGTCGGCACGCCGCTGGGCCCCATGGCGTTTGCGGCCCATTTATAGAACGGATGCGCCTCAGGGCCGATGACGGGATGCTTCGACGCAATCGGAAACGTGACGCCGAACACGCCTTGGCAGAATGACTGGATTTCACCGTCAGCGTGCGGTTCCTGCTCGCCGAAATCATTCGAAGGCACCGCGATGACCACTAAGCCGTCATCCTCGTAGCGCTTCCAAAGCTCCTGCAATTGGGCGTATTGCTTGGTAAAGCCGCAGAACGAGGCTGAATTGACAATCAGAAGCGGTTTGCCGCGCCAGTCCGAGAGTTTCATCGGCCCGCCATCTATGCTTTTGAACTCAAAGTCGTAGGCTGACCCCTCCACTTGGTTGCTGGGCGCCGTACTTTTGTTCGCGGTCATCATCGAAAAGATATTGACGCCTGTATTCCAGAGCTTTCGCACCTTTCACCTCGTGCCTGCAGGGCGCTGTCACAGCGATGTTGCGGGGGGGTTCCTTATAGTAGTCCAGGACTTGGCAGGTTCAAGGCCGGACCGCCATAACTGCTGTTCCGCCCGGGACAGCGACGCGCACCGCCCTCCCGTAGCTTAGCCTCCAGTGAATGACACCAGCGCGAACGCGCACCACGAGGAGGACTTCGATATGTCGGCATTCAACAGCACACGTCAGGTTGCAGTGGCTTTCGCCATTCTGGCAGCGACGTTCGGCGCCAGCGTTTCGGCCGCGAACGCGGCGGGCAGCGCCAAGGAGTTCTTCGTGCAGGACTATCAGTTCTCGAAGCCGATGCACGGCTTTTCCGGCTATTCGAACAACTACTACTGCGATTATCAGCGGCTACCGAACCGCAAGTGCACGATCAACGCGAACGGCACGGAAAGCTGCCGGATCGTAGGCTGGACGCTACGTGAGATGTGCCAGTAAGCACCTCGTTTCCTCGCAAACCTCTTCCTCCATTTTGAAGCTCCGGCAACGCACCGGAGCTTTTCTTTTTTGATGCCTCCTTCCAAATGATCTGCCAGGAGATCGTCTTTCTTCGTCGCAATTTGCATGTGTTCCGATCGAAACAGCGAACCTGATGCACAGAGACTATTGCTGCTCATGACCTTTCGCCGCGACGGCGCGGCTTCGAAGGTTGGCCCTTAAGGAGGACAACGACATGAGCACCGAAGAAACCTATCGCCCCCGACGCGGCGGCTTTCTCGTAAAAACCTTTTTCTTTCTCGTCGCAGTAAGCGCCGGAGCGTTTGGCGCCATCGCCGTGACGAACAGCGATTTGCTAAATGCAAAGGCGGGCGGCGATGACGTCATCAAGGCGGACAATGATAGCGCACCGCAGATCGACTGGGTGGCCGCAGCACCTGGCCGTGTCGAGCCGAAATCCGGCATCATTCGCGTCGGCGCACAGCTCGTCGGACGCATCGCCGAAGTGAACGTGAAACGGAACGACAAGGTCGAGGAAGGCGAGCTTCTGATCCGTCTCGATGATGAAGAAGCCCGCGCTCGTCTGCAAGCCGCCGAGACGGAAGCTGCATCCCGCAAGCGCGAACGCGATGCGCAGCCGCTCGATAAGGCGCGCGACGATCTTCGCACCGCAGAGGACAACGTTTTCGATGCCGAACGGGCGCTGACGAATGCACGCTTCGGGCTCGAATACGAACTACAGGCCGAGCGCCAAGGTACTGGTAGCGCGGCGCGTGTTGCCGACGCACGCGACGATCTGGCGAAAGCGAAGTCCAAGCTGCAGAAAGAGCGTTCTTCGTACGCCAAAGCCCAGTCGAAACCGGATATCCCGGCTCCGAACCGCCTTGAATCGGCACTGCAGGCTGCACGCTCGGATGTCGCTGTTGCGGAAGCCATGCTTGAAAAAACGCGCATCCGTGCACCTGTTGCGGGCACCGTTCTGCAGCTCTCTGCAAAAGTCGGCGAGATGGCGTCGCCCTCTCCTGAGCAATCGCTGGTCATGCTCGGCGATATGTCGGTCGTGCGGCTGAAGGCCGAGGTTGACGAAATCGACGTCTCGAAGATCAAGACCGGCGGCAAGGTCACCGTGAAGAGCAACGCCTACCCCGGCAAAGAATTCGATGGCACCGTCGCCGAGCTTGCTCCGACTTTGACCTCGCCGCAGTTCTCGCTGCGCGGTGCACGCCGCCCAACCGATGTTGAAGTGCTCGAAGTCACCATCGATCTCGCGGGCAATCCGCCGCTGCTGCCGGGAATGCGGGCGGACGCCTTCTTCAAGTAGCGGTTTTCGAAAGACCTGCGGCGGCTCGCTTCCTCCTTAGTGAAGGCGCCGCAGGTCCCCGATGGCGGGGAGGTGTGGGAAACGGGAATGCGGTCCCGTTCAGCACGCCTCCCCGCCGCGTTTCGCTTTGACCTACTCTGCACCTCGAAAAAATAATCTGCCTACATCCTGTTTCACCCGGAACAGCGGAAAACATGGGTTTTTCGCATCATCTCTGCATCGACCCCACCGACTGATCGAGGAGAGACAGATGTACGGAGAGATCAAGAAATTCCGCGCCGATCTCGGCGTCGGCATCATTCGCGGCGAGGATGGACGCAGCTTCCGTTTCGCAGGCGGAGACATCCGCAATGGCATCGAAAAACTCGAAGGCCATGAAGTTCATTTCGAACTCGGCGAACGCAAAGCGCGCGACATCATAGTGCTTGCGGGCTCGCCATGGACAGCATTCGGAAACGTCCTTTGATCGGCCTTCGGGAGAACCAGCCATGCGAGCCCATTTCGATTTATCCGATGTGCCGGTCGTCGAGGCTTCCGACCTTGCATTTGTCATCGACCTTCTTCGCGAACGCGGTCAGGGATTGGCGCTGCTGCGCGGCCTGCGAGAAGACGAGATCCGGGAGGTCGAGGATGAGATCTGGGTGGCGTTCGATGATGCGCGCAAGGGCGCGGCCCGGCTCGCCGTCGCGCTGCGCTTCCGGGCGCTGCTAACCGCCTTCTCCGGCCGGCGCCTCAAAGCGCTGTTTCTGGAGCGCGGCTTTCGGTTGCTCGCGCTTGCTGCTCAGGACGCCGCGGCGCGCCCACTGAACGTCCGGTTTGGGTTCAATACGCAGCAGATGCTGCTCGCGCTGGACGCCTCGGCAGCACGACCGCGGCAGAGTTCCCATACCCTGCCTCTCGCTGCATAAAGCAACACGCTGAAATAAAAGCAATTTCCTGGTCTTCGGCCGTGTTCCTGCCGGAACAGCGACCACGCAGCCGGCGAGGCATTGTTGCGACATGGCCGGCGCGACCGGCCAGCAAGAAACCATCGTCAGGAGGCTACCATGTCCAAGATCACCTTTGCTCTCGCCGCGACGCTGCTGGCAGGGACGACGATGACAAGCGCCGCGAACGCAGATGCGGTCAGGGTCGGTTTTGGCTTTCCGCTCGGTTCGTTCGTCGCGCATTCGAACGAGACTTACAGTGGCCGCGATTATCAGCGCGTCGAGCGACCACGCTCCGCCCGTCGCGAAGTCAAGGAGAGCGCCCCTCGCAAAATCGTAAAGGTCAAGCGTCCCGCGCAATCCGACGTTGCCGAGACCGCCATCAAGCCGCCCGCGACAGCAACCGTGCAACCAGTAAAGCTCGAAGGCAGGCTGCCAGCCGATACCGTGACGACTGCCGCGGTAGAAAAGACGGCCGCCGCTACCACGACGGGGGCGATTGCATCAACCAAACCGGAAACGTCAGTGAACGGCGGAAAGGTCGCTTCGGATACTCGTGCTTCATCTGCGAAATCGGATACCGAGACGGCAGCAACCACACACATCTGCCGGCGCTATTCGCCGGCCATCGCGGCGCTGATCGACGTTCCCTGCGACTAAGCCTGACACCAACACCGGGCGGCAGGCTGAAAGCTCTGTGCCCCGCGAAACAGCCAACCGCAACGCCATCGTTCAAAGTCTGACCAACGCCCAAGGAGGGAGCAGGTCATGGAACTCGCCGCAACAGCACCAGTCATCATGCGTAAGCCGTTAGCAGCCGCACGGGAAAAACGCCCAAGCGCATTTCGCGTGCCGATGGTCGTGAAGCTCGCTTATCGCAATCTTTTTCATGATCGCCTAAGCTTCTTCGTGACCGTCGTCGGCATTCTGTTTTCGGTTGTGCTGGTCGCGGTCCAATCCGGCATCTATCTCGGATCGGCAAACAAGATCGCGACGATCATCGACGCGGCACCGGCCGATCTTTGGATCGTGCCGCTCGGCACCAAGAGCTACGACGATCCCTCGTTTCTCGCTGGCCGCGAACGCTATCTGGCGCTCTCGGCACCCGGCGTTGAAAATTCGGAAGACATGCTGGTTTCATTCGCCCGCTGGCGCAAACCGCGAGGCGGCGAAACGACGGTCCAGCTAATTGGAACGTCAGGTGACAGCCCAAAGGCGTTGCCTGCGAACATCATCGAAGGCAGCCGCGCAGCGCTCGAAGCTCCGAATACGGTGGCGATCGATCGCAGCTACTTCAACGATCTGGGCGTCAACAGGCTCGGCGAGCACGCCGAACTCAACGGCGCGGCGGTCAAGCTTGTGGCGATCACCAAGCGCGTGCGTTCGTTCACGACGCTGCCGTTCGTCTTCACGTCCATCGACGAAGCGCGTCAGCTGTCCGGCGCCAACCAGGACCAGGCGAGCTACCAGCGCGTCACACTGCTGCCCGGCGCCGATCTCGAAACGGTGCGTAAGGAAATCGCAGCGCGCCTTCCAGACACGGAAGTTTTGACACAGGCGGAGTTCCGCACCCGCAGCCAGGACTATTGGTTGAAGCAGACCGGCGCGGGTGCCGCCCTCGATGCGGGTAAGCTCTTGGGCCTGATCGTCGGCATTGTCATTGTCGCGCAGACGCTTTATTCGAGCACGAAAGATCATATCAACGAGTTCGCCACTCTGCGCGCCTTGGGGGCCGGTGCGGGCTACATCGTCAAGGTGATTCTCATTCAAGCCGTGCTTTCAGGGCTGATCGGCTATGTGCTGGGTATGGGACTGGCGCTGACCGCCATTCATTTTGCGCAGGACACCAAGCTCACAATCATCATGACTGCGCCACTTGCCGCCCAACTTTTCGCAATAACGATCGGCATGTGCATCTTCGCCGCCATAAGCGCCATCATCAAGGTCGTCCGCATCGACCCGGCCGTCGTGTTCAGCCGCTAACCGAATTCCAGGGAGACTTAACATGACCGAGCCAAACAACAGCAAAGTCATCGTCGAAGCGGAAGGCATCGTGAAGGTGCTGGGCGCGGGAGCCGGCGAAAACAAGGTTTTGAAAGGCGTCGACCTTCAGCTGCATACCGGCGAGCTGACGCTGATGATGGGGCCGTCCGGATCCGGTAAGACCACCCTGCTCTCGATCCTCGGCTGCATCCTGTCACCCACACAGGGCAAGCTGTCGATCTCCGGCATGGATACGCGGAACATGAACAAGGAGCAGCTTGCCAATCTGCGGCGCAAGCATGTCGGCTTCGTGTTCCAGTCCTATAATCTCGTGCCGACGCTCTCGGCCGTCGAAAATGTCATGCTGGCGTTGGACCTGCGCGACCTCAACGGTCCCGACGCGCGCCGCCAGGCGGTCGAAGCGCTCGAAGCGGTTGGCCTTGGCCACCGCATCAACGCCATGCCGGCCAAAATGTCGGGCGGAGAGAAGCAGCGCGTTTCGATTGCCAGAGCGCTCGCCGGTTCCCCCTCGGTCATTCTGGCCGACGAACCGACGGCGGCGCTCGATGCCCAGAACGGCATGGCCGTCATGGAATTGCTGGCAGCCGTGGCACAGGATACCGGGCGGGCCGTTTTGGCCGTTACCCACGACCACCGGACGCTGCAATACGCCGATCGTATCATCACCATCGACGACGGCCGGATTGCAGGGTCTGAGCGGCCAAAGGTTGCAAATGCCCCCGTTCGGGTGGCGGTGGGATAACCCCCGCCAAAAAGGCTGTAATGACGGCCTTTTCGGGCGCACGCATGGACGGGCTAGTCCTTAATGGCCGTCCCTCGGGCCAATGGCCGCGCACGCTCCCTCTCCGGGCATCTGGACCGGAAGGGGCATTTGTGTAGGATGCGCCCAAACTCACCAATCCCAAATTGGAATAACTAAGGAAATAGCGCCCATGGCGGGGCCTCAAGCGAACACGTCCATTTCCCCAGGCACTTTGATGGCCGGAAAACGGGGGCTCATCATGGGCGTCGCAAACAATCGATCGATCGCCTGGGGCATCGCGAAAGCCTGCGCGGCCCAGGGCGCAGAAATTGCCCTCACCTATCAAGGGGATGCGCTGAAGAAGCGGGTCGAGCCGCTAGCGGCGGAGCTTGGCGCCAAGTCGGTTCTCCACTGCGATGTGACCGATGCGGCCTCGATGGACAGCGTTTTCGCGTCTCTCGAAAAGAGCTGGGGCAGCCTGGATTTTCTCGTCCATGCCATCGCCTACTCGGACAAAAACGAGCTCGACGGCCGGTACGTCGATACGACGGAGAAAAACTTCACGCAGAGCCTGATGATCTCCTGCTATTCGTTCACAGCCCTCGCCCAGCGCGCCGAGAAGCTGATGCCGAACGGTGGTTCACTGATCACGCTCAGCTACTACGGCGCCGAAAAGGTAATGCCGCACTATAACGTGATGGGCGTTGCCAAGGCCGCGCTCGAGGCGAGCGTGCGGTATCTGGCGTCCGACCTCGGCCGCAACGGCATCCGCGTCAACGCGATCTCGGCCGGCCCGATCAAGACGCTGGCTGCTTCGGGCATCGCGGATTTCCGCTATATCCTGAAGTGGAACGAGTATAACTCGGCACTCCGCCGCAACGTCACGATCGACGACGTCGGCAACGCCGGGCTCTATCTGCTTTCGGATCTGTCGCGCGGCGTGACCGGTGAGATTCATCACGTCGATAGCGGCTATCACGTGCAGGGCATGAAGAACGAGGAAGCGCCCGACATTTCGGTCGTCAAGAGCGACGAAGCGTGAGTGGTGGGGCGGCAACGACCGCGTCGTTGAAGCCCGGACTCACGCTCTATCTCATTCGCCACGGCGAGACGGACTGGAACCGGGAGTCGCGCTACCAAGGGCAGCGCGACATTCCCTTGAACGATACCGGCAGGGCACAGGCGCGTCGCCACGGCGGCGTGCTGAAAACGCTGATGCCGGCAATCGCCGAATTCGATTTCGTCGCCAGCCCGCTGCAACGCGCCATCGAGACGATGCGGTTGATCCGAGAAGGCCTTGGCCTCGACCCGGACGGCTTTCGCATTATGCCGGACATTGCTGAACTCAGCTACGGACAGTGGGAAGGCGAACTCGCGGGCGAGTTGCCGCTTAAAGATCCCGAGGGCGTCGCCGCCAAAGCGGCCGACCCATACGGCTGGCGGCCGCGCAATGGAGAGAGTTACCGCGACCTCGAAGGCCGGGTTTCGAAATGGCTCGGAACCCTAAATCAGAACACGGTTGCCGTCGGACATGGCGGCGTCAGCCGCGTCGCGCGCGGCGCTCTGCTCGGAATCGACAGAACTCTCGTGCCATTCCTTGAAGTGCCCCAGGATAAGATTTTGAAGCTCGCCGACGCCAAGATGCGGTGGCTGTGAGGGCTGTAATGCCATCAGAGCAAAAGAGCCGGAGATGCGGCTCTCCGGCTCTTCGGCACTCGATAAGGAGTGCATGCTGAAAGCCCCCTCGACCCGGGGCTCAATCCGAGAGGAATGGGCTTTTATGAGC
Organism: Hyphomicrobium sp. DY-1; assembly: GCF_047497105.1. Taxonomy (NCBI): domain Bacteria; kingdom Pseudomonadati; phylum Pseudomonadota; class Alphaproteobacteria; order Hyphomicrobiales; family Hyphomicrobiaceae; genus Hyphomicrobium; species Hyphomicrobium sp. DY-1. Next base: position 419,620 of record NZ_CP134870.1, read on the forward strand.
CGACAGAGACGTTCGCCCTGGAATGGATGAGACATGGCATACGGCGCAGTCGTTCGAATGAGCGACCTGTCCGTACCGCCTTCGCAACATGCGATCCTGCGATGCGCCGCGGGCTGCTTTCGGGCAGCGGATGCGGGCTCGGCCGAGTTGCCGGTCAAATACGGACTCACACCTGCCTCGTCCCATCGTCAGGGCGACGGAACTGCCGACGAACGCAGTACTTCGTCGAGTTAATCTGCGTCGCGGAAGGTTGTCACGCGGCTTTGGCCGCGATGCGCTCTTGCCGCCACCCCGCCAGCCACCTAAGAAGAGCGGTGACGCAGCCCGGCAACAATCGTTGCAGAGCCATCCAGCGCCCATCCGGCCAATTCCGCATATTTCAGGCAATGTCTCACAACACTTTCGGACATCTGTTTCGCGTGACGACCTGGGGCGAAAGCCACGGCCCGGCTATCGGCGCCGTCGTCGACGGCTGCCCGCCGGGCATCGCGCTCGAAGCCAGTGAGATCCAGGCCTATCTGGATAAGCGCAAGCCCGGCCAGTCGCGCTTCACGACCCAACGGCAGGAGGCCGACTCCGTCAAAATCCTGTCGGGTGTATTCGCCGATGCTGCGGGCAAACAGGTGACGACTGGAACGCCCATCGCGCTCGAAATCGAAAATACCGATCAGCGCTCGAAGGACTACGGCGAGATCAAGGACAAGTTCCGTCCTGGCCACGCCGACTTCACCTACGACGCCAAGTACGGCATTCGCGACTATCGCGGCGGCGGGCGGTCGTCGGCGCGCGAAACGGCGTCGCGTGTGGCCGCTGGCGCCGTAGCGCGGAAGGTCATCCCTGGCGTCAAGATTCGCGGCGCGCTGGTGCAAATCGGGCAGATCAAAATCGATCGCGGCAACTGGGATTGGGACGAGGTCGGCAACAATCCGTTCTTCTCTCCGGATAAGCAGGCGGCAGAGCACTGGGCCGACTATCTCGACCAGGTGCGTAAGGCCGGTTCGTCCGTCGGGGCCATTATCGAAGTTGTAGCGGAAGGCGTGCCGGCAGGCTGGGGCGCGCCGCTCTACGGCAAGCTCGATCAGGACCTCGCCAGCGCGATGATGTCGATCAACGCCGTCAAGGGCGTCGAGATCGGCGAAGGCATGGCAGCTGCCGAGCTAACGGGCGAGCAGAATGCGGACGAAATCCGCATCGGCAACGACGGTGCACCGGATTTCCTGTCGAACCACGCGGGCGGGATTCTTGGCGGCATTTCGACCGGTCAACCGATCGTCTGCCGTTTCGCGGTTAAGCCGACATCTTCGATTTTAACGCCGCGCCGGACGATTGACCGTCAAGGCCATGAGACGGAGCTCATCACAAAGGGTCGCCACGATCCGTGCGTCGGCATTCGCGCCGTACCGGTGGGCGAAGCGATGATGGCGATTGTGCTCGCGGACCATTTCCTGCGGCATCGCGGCCAAATCGGCGGGTAATTTCGAGGGCCGACCCATCGCGCAGCATCCAAAGATCGTCATTTTGACTGGCGCGGGACTGTCGGCCGAAAGCGGCGTCCCGACGTTTCGTGATCCAAACGGCATGTGGGCGAAATACGATTGGCGCGACGTCGCCACGCCCGACGGTTTTCAACGCGATCCGGCACTCGTGCTGAATTTCTATAATGCGCGGCGGCGCGCTCATCACGGCATCAAGCCAAATGCTGCGCACATCGCTTTGGCGCGTCTCGAAGCCGAGCATGGCGGCGTGACCGTCGTTACGCAGAATATCGATGCCCTGCATGAAGCCGCCGGATCGAGTTCCCTCATTCATATGCACGGCGAGCTGTTCAAGGCGCTGTGCACGTTCTGCAAGCATCGGGTCCCGTGGCAGGGCGATTTGCTGGTCGATACGTCGTGCCCCTATTGCGGGCTGCCGGGCGGAATGCGGCCGGACGTCGTCTGGTTTGGCGAGATGCCCTATCAGATGGGGCGGATCACGGGGCTTCTTGGAGAGGCTGATCTTTTCCTGTCGATTGGCACTAGCGGGCACGTCTATCCGGCGGCCGGGTTCGTGGCGGAAGCGCGTGAGCACGGCGCGCGCACGGTGGAGCTCAACCTCGAACTGTCGGAGGGTGCGAGCCAATTCGACGAAGCCATCTACGGTCATGCGACCGAGATCGTTCCGGCCTTCGTCGATCGTATTCTGGCCGGCCGCTAACGGCGAAAGACCGCGACGACCTCAACGTGTGTGGAATAAATGAACTGATCAACCGGCGTAACGGATTCAATCTTATAGCCGCCATCCACAAGATGGCGCGCGTCGCGTGCGAGCGTCGCGGGATTGCAGGACACCGCAATAACAGTCTTCACCTTTGAGCGCGCCAAGCGCTGCGACTGCGCTTCGGCCCCGGCACGTGGCGGATCGAAAACGATAGCATCGTGCTCATTGAGCTCCAGCGGCGATAGCGGATCGCGGAAGAGATCACGAACAACGGCGCTAATTGGCTTTAGCCCAGATGTTTTTTTTGCGCCGTCGCCCAGTGCCGTCACCGCGGCCTTGCTGCCGTCGAACGCGGAGACGCGGGCCTTCGCTGCTATCGGAAACGTGAAGGCGCCGAGGCCGCAGAAGAGATCGGCAACCTTTTTCGTCTTTCCGAGCGCAGCGACGATGCGGTGAGCAATTTCGATCTCGGCGGCTTCAACGGCTTGAACGAATACGGCCGGTGGCAACGGAACTTCCACGGAGCTGAATGACAGGAAGGGGGGTAGCGTTTCGACGACGACATCGCCGGCCACGACGAGACGTGCGAGTCCCATCGCGCTCGCCGCGGACGCAAGTCCGGTTCGGATTTCCGGCGACAGTTTGCGTTCCGTGCCATCGACTTCGACATCCAGGCCAGACCTCGTGAGCGTGATCGTGACGCGCGCCTCACCGCGTTTCGGCAGCAGCGGCGCGATCAGTTTTCCTACAGCCGGCAATGCCGCAACGATCTTCGGTTCAAGCACCGGACATTCTTCGATGGCCACGAGATCGTGAGAGGCGGCCTCGTGGAAGCCAAGCTCGACGCCAAACTGCGAACGGATCGCCTTGAGCGCCGCACGGCGACGGCGCCCGGCGGTGCGCTGCAATTGATCGACCTCGGGTTCGAGGCCGCGCGCTTGAAAGGCGTTGACGACGAGATCGCGTTTCCATGCCGCGTAACTGTCCGACGCCAAATGCTGCACGCTGCAACCGCCGCATTTGCCGAAATGTTTGCAGACCGGAGCGATGCGTTCGGCGCTCGGTTCGAGCACACGCAGGAGGCGCCCGCGCTCGCCTTCGACTTCGGCTTCGATGCGTTCTCGCGGCAGCGCGAACGGTACGAAGACCATCCGGCCATCGACTTCGGCGATGCCATCGCCTTGCGCGCCGAGACGACTGATGACGAATTCACGCTCAGCCATCGTAGCGCGCTCCGAGCAGGAACTCGGCGTTGCCGGAGCCACCGAGAATGGGCGATGGCATATCGCCAACGACCGTCCAGCCTGGCTGCGCGGCGAACCATTCGCGGACGCTGGTCAGCGCGCCCAGACGCGCGGCTTCATCGCGTACGATGCCGCCGCTGCCGACGTTGTCGCGGCCGACTTCGAACTGCGGCGTTACGAGGATCACAGCCCAAGCTCCACGTGAAGCGAACGGCAAAACAGTGCCCAAAACCTTCGTGACGGATATGAAGCTGACATCGACCACGACGGCGGAAACGCTCTCTGTTATTTCGTTTGGCGTCAGCGCACGTGCATCGATATTTTCGAGTGAAACGACGCGTAGATCATCTTTCAAGCGCGCGTGCAGCTGACTGGTGCCGACGTCGACGGCATAAACGCGCCGTGCCCCCCGTTCCAGAAGCACCTCGGTGAAGCCCCCGGTCGAAGCGCCGATATCGAGCGCAGTGCGCCCCGTCGGATCGAACCCGAAATGTGCAAGCGCTGCTGCCAGTTTTTCTGCGCCGCGCGAAACATAACCCGGCGCTTCCGCTGCAACAGCGACGGCGAGATCGCCTTTCAGGTCGTAGGCTGGCTTGTTGCACACGGTGCCACCAACCGAGACGAACCCGCGCTTTATCAGGTCCTGAGCGCGGGCGCGCGACGGCGCGAGACCGCGGGTCACCAGCATCTGATCGAGGCGCATCACTGGGCCATCAGTCAAACGCCAGCGTCAGTCAGGCCGGATGGCGTAACGGCCTGAGCCGTTCGCGAACAGGAGAAGGAAGCCACCTGCCATGCAGACGTTCTTCATGAAGTTCGTCATCTGGGCTTGGTCGGCGAAGTTGCTGTGAAACACAGCGGCGGCTGCCAAGCAAAACGCGGCGAGCGCCAGACCGGCGTAGCGAGAGAAGACGCCAAGCAGCACGGCAAGGCCGCCGACGACCTCGAGCGCGATAACGAGTGGGAGCAGGTTGCCCGGCAGACCGTGCGATTCCATGTAGGCCTGGGTCTGCGCGTAGCCGGATACCTTGTTGATCCCTGCCGTGACGAAAATAGCAGACAGAAGTACCCGTGCGGCCAAGCTGACGAGCGCGTGCATGTTTGTTCTCCCGAACGGCGAGCTGGTTAACGCGCAGATGTGCGCGTCATGCCCGCTCGCTTAGCATGTCTGCGCGGCCAAGGGCAGCAAAGACCGTCTCGACGATGCCTGAGGCATTAAGCCGTGCGGCTTCGTACATGGCTTCGGGTTTGCCATGGTCGATGAAGACATCGGGCAAAACTTTGGGACGGACGCGAAGGCCGCGATCCAGCAAGCCCTCGTTCGAGAGAAACTGCAGAACGTGGCTGCCGAAGCCGCCGATGGAACCTTCTTCTACGGTCACCAGGACTTCGTGATTGGTCGCGAGGTCGCGAATGAGGCCCTCGTCCAGCGGTTTTGCAAAGCGTGCGTCGGCGACGGTCGTGGACAGGCCGAAGCTCGCGAGCTGATCGGCCGCCTTCAGACACTCCGCGAGCCGGGTGCCAAGTGAAAGCAACGCGACCTTCGAGCCTTGCCGCACGATACGGCCCTTGCCGATTTCGAGCGGAATGCCTTCGGCCGGAAGCTCTACGCCGACGCCCTCGCCGCGCGGATAGCGCAGCGCGCTCGGGCGATCGTCGATCTGTGCCTGGGTCGCGACCATGTGGACGAGTTCGGCTTCGTCGGCCGCCGCCATGATGACGAAATCCGGCAGGCAAGCGAGATAGGCAACGTCGAACGATCCCGCATGCGTTGCGCCATCAGCTCCGACAAGTCCGGCGCGGTCGATGGCGAAGCGGACGGGCAGCTTCTGAATGGCTACATCATGCACGACCTGATCGTAGGCGCGCTGCAGGAAGGTCGAGTAGATTGCCGTGAAAGGCTTATAACCCTCCGCCGCGAGTCCCGCCGCGAACGTGACGGCATGCTGCTCAGCGATGCCGACATCGAACGTGCGATCGGGAAATTCCTTGCCAAAATAGTCAAGCCCCGTACCGGACGGCATCGCGGCGGTAATTGCGACAACGCGCTTATCCTTTCGCGCTTCAGCAATCAGGCTATCGGCGAACACCTTCGTGTAGCTCGGCGCATTCGGCTTCGGCTTGTCCTGTGCGCCCGTCACAACGTTGAACTTATTCACGCCGTGATATTTATCCGGCGACGCTTCGGCTGGTGCGTAGCCCTTGCCCTTCTGCGTGACGACGTGGACGAGGATCGGCCCCTGCTCAAGATCACGGACGTTCTTCAGAACGGGCAGAAGCTGCTCGAAGTTGTGACCGTCGATTGGGCCGACGTAATAAAAGCCGAGTTCTTCGAACCAAGCCCCGCCCTGCCACAGATGACGCGTATATTCTTCAACGCGCGCGGCGCGGCGCTCCCACGCTTTCGGCAGCATTTTGGCGAGCTGCTTTGCGTAGTCGCGAAGGTGAACGTAAGTACCGCTCGACGTCACACGTGCGAGATAAGCCGAGAGCGCGCCCGTCGGCGGCGCAATCGACATATCGTTGTCGTTAAGGACGACGATCAAGCGTTCGTTGCGAGCACCGGCATTGTTGATCGCTTCATAGGCCATGCCTGCGCTCATCGCGCCATCACCGATGACGGCGATGACGTTGTTCGATTTGCCGGTCAGGTCGCGCGCAACGGCCATGCCGAGCGCTGCGGAAATGGATGTGGACGAGTGCCCGGCGCCGAACGGATCGTAGACGCTCTCCTCGCGATTGGTGAACCCCGCCAAACCGCCGGGCTGGCGCAAGGTGCGAATCCGGTCGCGGCGGCCGGTCAAAATTTTATGGGGATAAGCCTGATGGCCGACGTCCCAGATCAGACGATCGTCCGGTGTGTTGAAGACCCAGTGCAACGCCACCGTCAGCTCGATGACGCCAAGGCCCGCGCCAAGATGGCCGCCCGTTACCGAAACGGCGTCAATCATCTCGTCGCGAAGCTCGGCCGCAAGCCGAGGCAGCTGATCTTCCGACAACTGACGCAATTCGTGCGGCGTCGCAATTTTATCGAGTAATGGTGTCTTGCTCACAATAAAACCTTGATGCGGCGATCGGCATTAGACCTAAAGCGCCCGAGACAGGCCGTGCGAAAGGGACGCTAGCATGCCTTTGGGCTATCTTCGATCCCCCAAAGAGCGCTGCTATGGACCGGATGTAATGCGCCCGCGTGCCGCAGACGTTTAAAAAACCAGTTGACGGCCGAACCGCCAAAGCGGAATGACGCCTCAAAATGGCGCATCGCCGTTCTTGTCGAGTGGGGCAGTGCCTGACGGCGTGCCGTCAGCGCCGAGCGTCAACTTTTCGACCTTGGCCTCGGCTGCTTTCAGCAGTCTGTCGCAATGATCGCGCAATGCTTCGCCGCGCTCATAAATTTCAATGCTTTCTTCAAGCTCGACGTCGCCGCGTTCAAGCTTGCCGACAATGACCTCCAGCTCCTTCAAGGCGCGTTCGAAGGTCATCTCCTTGATGTCAGCAAAGCTTTTTGCCGGAGCCGGTGTGGTCGTCGTCATAATCGTCCTGCTTTCGTGGCGCAAACGGGCGGATGTACCGAAATTCCGCTCAGACGTCTGCGTCCAGCAATGCCTTTACGTGGGCGGCGGTCGATAGGGCAAGCCCCTTCAGATCGTACCCGCCTTCGAGCATCGACACGATTCGCCCTTTTGCATGGCGCCGCGCCATCTCTGCGAGCGCTTCAGTCGCCCAGCGAAAATCCTCCTCGACAAGTTCGAGCCCGGCAAGCGGATCGCGCTGATGCGCATCGAAGCCTGCAGAGATCAGCAGCACATCGGGGCTGAAATTGTGGAGAGGCGTCAGAATGCGGCTGCGGAACGCCTCTTCGAATGCCTCGCGCCCGTCGCCGGAGCGCAGCGGCGCGTTGAATATATTGCCGACGCCGGTCTCGTTCAATGCACCCGTACCGGGGAAGAGCGGCATCTGATGCGTCGAGCCGTAGAACAGGTCTTTATCGGACCAGAAAATTTCCTGCGTACCGTTGCCGTGGTGGACGTCGAAATCGACGACGGCGACACGCTCGGCGCCGTACTTCGCGCGAGCATAATGCGCTGCGATCGCGATGTTATTGAAAAAACAGAAGCCCATCGCGCGATTGCTCTCGGCGTGATGGCCGGGCGGACGGACCTGACAGAAGGCGTTCGTGACTTTGCCTTCCATGACGAGATCGACGGCATCGAGACCGGCGCCGACGGCGCGGCGCGCGGCCTCCCAGGTGCCGGCAGACGCGACGGTATCGGAATCGACATGGCGCGCCCCGCCATCAATATGCTCGATAGCGGCTGTCACGTTAGCGAGGTGCGCTGGCCCGTGCGTCATTGCGATATAGGTTTTGTCATCCTCACGCAGCGGCGCGTCGCGATGAAAAAGCTCGTTGAAGACTGCAGCAGAAAGCGCCTTGTCGATCGCCCGCATCCGGTCCGGCCGCTCGGGATGATGCTCGCCGGTATCGTGTTCCAGAAAAGCCGGATGGGTGATCAGGACCGTCGTCATTTATCGCGAGGGTGGCTCTGAAGCGTTATGAGGTCAATTCCGAAAGTCGCGCGATCTGCACGCCAGGCGGCGGTTTGCTGTCTGCAGGAACAAAGAAGTCCGGCGCCAGCGGCACCGACTTGTCGATGCGATAGGATCCAAAGTCTGTGACGCCGCCCACATCATAAAGAAACGTATCGTCGATCAGAAAGTTTCCGGTGAATGTCTTCGCCGGTTGGTTAAAAACAAGGTGGGCCGCGTCGGCCACGATTTCTGGCGTCCGGCTCATGCGCATTAGCTTATCGCCGCCTAGAATATTCTGCACGGCAGCCGTAGCAATGGTCGTACGCGGCCAGAGAGCATTGACGGCAATGCCATTGGGCTTCAATTCGTCGGCGAGACCGAGCACGCAAAGGCTCATACCGTACTTGGCAATCGAATACGCGACGTGGCCCGAGAACCATTTGGGATGCATATCGAGCGGCGGCGACAATGCGAGAATGTGTGGATTCTCGGCGCGCTTCAGATGCGGCAGGCAGATCTTCGAGGTCAGAAACGTTCCGCGCGTGTTCACTGCGAACATCAGATCGAACCGCTTAAGCTCGGTCTTTTCAATCGGCGTCAGCGATATGGCGCTGGCGTTATTGACGCAAATGTCGATGCCGCCGAAACGTTCAACCGTTAGCGCGACGGCGCGTTCGACATCCCCTTCGTTGCGAATATCGCATTCGAGCGCGAGCGCCGAGCCGCCCTCCGCTTCGATCTCTTTTGCGGCCGAATGAATCGTACCTTCGAGCTTGGGATTGGGGTCGACCGTCTTGGCCGCGATGGCAATGTTGGCGCCGTCGCGGGCCGCTCTTTTCGCGATGGCCAATCCGATACCGCGGCTCGCGCCCGTAATGAAGAGAGTCTTGCCCTTGAGTGCCGCCATGCCACTGCTCTCATTCCGACGCCAGACTGGGGGTAGCCTAATCTCTTGGCGGACCCTAGGTAAGGGGTGACTTCGATTGCTTAAACAGTAAAGACTGAGGCTCGGGATTTCCGAATTATACGGGTTTGCGGAAATTCGGCGGGCGTTTCTCGAAAAAGGCCGTGAAAGCTTCGACGGCTTCCGGCGAGCGCAGGCGTTCGCGGAAGGCCGCAACCTCTTCGTCCATGCGGGCAAGAATTATCTCCGGGTCGCCACGCATCAGGCGGCGCGCAACGGCTAGCGCTTCCGGCGGTTTGGCGGAGAGCCGCTTGGCGGCGGCGAGCGCGGTGGCTTCAAGATCGCTTGCAGGCACGATGGCGTTGACGAAACCGGCAGCGAGCGCATCGTCGGCTGACAACGGATCGCCGAGCGCCAACATGGCGAAGGCCCGCGTGTAGCCCATGCGGGCCGGCATCAGCAGGCTTGAGGCGGCTTCAGGCACCACACCGAGATCAAGAAACGGAGTGGCGAACGTGGCGTCCGGCGCGGCGTAAACAAGGTCACAGTGAAAAAGCAGTGTCGTTCCAATGCCGATGGCGTTGCCGTCGACCGCCGCGATCAGCGGTTTCTTGATGAGCGGCAGCAAGCGAATGAAACGCACGACATTCTTGTCGAGGCCACCGGTGCCGCGTGCTGTGGCAAGAAAGTCGCCGATGTCATTGCCGGCCGTAAACACGCCGCCCGAGCCGGTGAGAATGTGCGCGGCAATCGTATCGTCCGCGTCTCCCGCTTCGATGGCATCGGCTAGCGCGCCGTACATGGCAGCGGTCAGCGCGTTTTTCTTCTCAGGTCGAGCGATGCGGAGAATCTGGACGGGGCCATCGCGCCAGATTGCGATTTCTGCTGTCATGCGAACACCGCTCCATGCGCATCGACCAGCACGGCATCTGCGCCGTGTTGCACGGCATCAGACAGACCGCGGGCTTCGGTCAGAATATTTTCGGCGAAGAACCGCGCGATTACGATGTAGGGCGATGCAGCGTCTTTCGCGAGGGCACCCTTCGCGAGGTATGTGCCGCCAGTGACGAGGCTCATGAGCCGCAGATAGGGCGTCGCCGACGCCAGCGCCTTTTCTTGATTACCGGGAAGCATTTGCGCCATCCAGAGGGTGGCCGTTTGAAGCGCACTCAAGCCTTCCATCAAGCGTTCCGTCATGTGACCGAACTCGCCGCGTTTTGCAGCGCGCACGGCGGCGATAATGGCGCCGAGTTCACCGAGCAGGCTCGTCATCGCAGAGCCGCCGTCGAGCGTCAGCTTGCGCGTGACGAGGTCGATGGCCTGGATGCCGTTCGTGCCTTCGTAGATCGGCAGGATTCGCGCATCACGCAGGAATTGCGCAGCCCCCGTCTCTTCGACGAAGCCCATGCCGCCATGCACTTGAACGCCGAGAGAAGCAACCTCGTTGGCAATATCGGTAGAGAAGGCTTTTGCGAGCGGCGTCAGCAGAGCGGCGCGATTGCGGGCTGCGACACGTTCTTTTTCAACTGTCGCGCGATGGGCGACGTCGAGTTCCTTGGCCGTCGCGTAACAGAGCATGCGGGCGGCCTGCGTCAGAGATTTCATCGTCAGCAGCATGCGGCGCACGTCGGCGTGCTCGATGATCGGGCTCATGCTGCCGGGGTCTTTGGCCGCGAAACTTTTGCCCTGAAGACGTTCCTTGGCGTAGGTGACTGCATGCTGCGTCGCGCTTTCCGCAACGCCCACGCCTTGCGCGCCGACACCGAGCCGGGCGGCGTTCATCATCACGAACATGTTTGCCAGGCCGCGGTTTTCTTCGCCGACCAGATATCCGATCGCACCGCCGTTCTCGCCGAACTTCATTACACAGGTCGGGCTCGCCATGATGCCGAGCTTATGTTCGACACCGGCACAGATGACGTCGTTGCGCTCGCCGAGCGAGCCGTCGTCACCCACAAGAAACTTAGGGACGAGAAACAGCGAGATGCCGCGCGTTCCGGCCGGCGCATCCGGCAGCCGCGCTAGGACGAGATGGATGATGTTCTCAGCCATCCCATGCTCACCCCAGGTGATGAAAATCTTCGTGCCGGTGATACGGTATGTTCCATCGCCTTGCGGCACTGCACGCGTCGAGAGCGGGCTCAGATCGGAGCCCGCGTGCGGCTCGGTCAGGTTCATTGTGCCGGTCCATTCGCCCGCCACCATTTTGGGGAGATATTTCGCTTTCAGAGCCTCGCTGCCGCCCGCTTCGATGGCATGAATGGCACCCTGCGTCAGAAGCGGGCAGAGACCGAAAGACACATTCGCAGCGTTCCAAATTTCGCCGACAGGTGTGGCAGCGATTTCGGGCAAATCCTGGCCGCCGTATGCCTCCGAGCATGGCAGCGTGCTCCAGCCGCCCGCGACGAACGCCTGATAGGCCTCGGCGAAGCCCGGAGGGGTTGTCACCTTTCCGTCAATGAGCTTGGAGCCGATACGGTCGCCTATTGCGTTCAAAGGTGCTAGGACCTCGGCGCCGAAATTTCCTGCCTCTTGGATGACGGCGATTATCGTCTCGCGGTCAAGCCCCGGATAGAGGCCGCGAGCGCCCATATCGCTGAGGCCCGCCACCGTCTCGAGGGCAAAGACAATGTCGTCTAGGGGAGCCTGATAGGTCATGGATCGTCTCTCGGTGCCGTTCGGTTTTGCATCAGGACACTAAGCCGAACGAAAGTACAAGCAAACCAGGTGACATACCAAATGCTGGGCAGGATCGTACCCGCCAACAAAGAATGGATTGCCGAAGCCGGACAAATGATCCGAGCGGGTGCGCTCGTCGCATTTCCGACTGAAACCGTCTACGGACTCGGTGCCGACGCGACCAATGGTGAAGCGGTCGCTCGCATTTTCGAAGCCAAGGGCCGGCCGATTTTCAATCCGCTTATCGTACATGTTCTCGGACTGGAGCAGGCACTCATCATCGGCGTGCTTTCGCCTGCTGCGCGTCGTCTGATAGAGGCGTTCTGGCCCGGTCCTTTGACGCTCGTGGTGCCGCGCACCGAGACGACGGACGTCAGTCAGCTCGTCTCGGCAGGACTTCCGACCGTTGCACTGCGGTCTCCTGATCATCCGGTTGCACGCGCGCTTCTCGCGGAAGCCCATCGTCCGCTGGCGGCCCCGTCCGCCAATCGCTCGGGGCACGTCAGCGCGACACGCGCCGAGCATGTTGCGGCCGACATCGGCGGCAAGGCCGCGCTCATTCTTGATGACGGCCCGACGAAACTCGGGCTCGAGTCAACGGTGGTCAGTCTTGTCGACGGTGCACCGGTGCTGTTGCGTCCCGGCGCCATCCCCGCGGAAGCAATCGAAGAAGTTATCGGAGAGCGCCTGCTACGGCGCGAAGAAGCAGGCGATCATCTCACGTCACCGGGGCAGCTTGCGAGCCACTATGCGCCACGCGCGCGTTTGCGTCTGAATGCCTATGAGTGGAAACCGAGCGAAGCAGTGATGGCGTTCGGTGCGATCTCGGAGCACCCGGCACGCGCCTTCGTCAACATCAGCGAGGGCGGCGACTTGATCGAGGCGGCGGCAAATCTTTTTGCGACGCTGCGTACGCTCGATGCCTCCGGGGCGGACTCCATCGCGGTGACGCCTATTCCTCAGAAGGGCCTCGGCGAAGCTATCAACGACCGGTTGCGGCGGGCGGCAGCGCCTCGTGAGCAGCCCTAGAGGCTGCTGACCATCACAACGATCTTATTGACGAGCGGTGCGAGGATCGGGCTTTGCGCCACGAACCCGTTGAATGCGTCCTGCACCGACCCCAAAGCATGCACGATGGAGGGAATGGCAGCGTAGATGCCGCCATATAGCAATGCCGTGCTGATTCCGTTCGTGATCAGGTACCGACGCAACATTCCTGCTCCCCAAACAAAGCCGGTTAACGCTTCGTTAATGAGAGCACGCGGGTGCCGCCAGGCTCAAGGCCTTTAATCAAAGCATGGTGAATACGTGTTCCAGAATGGGACGAAGGATGCTGTTAGGCCTTCGTTTGCTCGACGACCTTGAGGCGATGCTGATCCGTCTCGATTTTCGCCTTCGTCGAGGGCCAGCTGGCGCTGATCCAATCGTCGGTGCCGAACAGCCAGTACATGAACCGATGACGGCGATGATACCGCTCGATGATGAACTTGTTCATCTGGTCCATGTGCGTGTTCAACGCGCTCAGGGTCTCAGCCGGAAGCGCGGTATCGCGGTCGATCTCACCGAGCCGGTTCATGATGGCCGCGACGTCGCTTGCGGAATCGGTGCGCCATTGATCCATCGCGCCGGCGAGCGTGTGCTGGTTCTGATTGACCTTGAGAAGCGCTTCATGAACCTCGGTGAGGTCCTGCGTGTAGGCTTGATGCTTAGCCGCGGCCGTTTCGATCTCGGCAGCGATCGCGCTTTCGGCACCCTTCACCCGTTCCGACAGATTGGTGAGAAGCTCGGTCAGCGAGCCTGAGTGCGTATCCACCTTGCCGGAAAGGCCGTCGAACTTTTCCGATAGACCGGCGACGTTCCCCGTCAGGCTTTCAAGGTTTCCTGCAAGGCTCGCGACGTTGCCCGACAGGCCTTCGATGTTGCCCCACAGTCCGTGGATGCGGTCGATGCCGCCGATGATTTCATCGGTTCGTCCATCGCCCGTCGGCGTCGCGAGGACTTGGCCGACGCCGTCTTCGAGGCGGGACAGGCGATCGCCCAATTCGACGAAGCCGCTCTGATGGCTACCGAGGACCGCCTCTTCGATGATGTCGAGGCGATCGCTGATTGGCTTCAAATCAACGGCCTGACGAATGTCTTCGAGCGCGGTGCCGCCTTCTGTCTGGATAGGGCGTTGCTTTATCGCCTCTTCCAGTTCCTGCAGCCGCGTCGAAAGCACCGACCACGACTGCGACATCTCCTGAAGGCGAAGCTCAAGCGCGGCTTCGATGTCGCCGAGTTTTGCGACGAGCCCCGACGTGTCAACGGCGGCGACGGGACCGGCGGCGCCCCCTTCGCGAAACGCAGATTCGAGCGAGCCGATCCGGTCGATCAGCAGTGCGTGGGTGCGGCCCTGATCGTCTTGGTGGGCGACGGTATCGCGCGCGAAGTCCCGTACAAGGCTCGCGATGGCGTGCCGCTCGTTGGAGAGATCCTGCCCCAGCGCCCGCACAGCTTGTTCGAGCGATTCAATGCGAGAATTCTGCAGCGCATCTGTTTGAGTGCCGAGATATTCGTTGCGATAAAGGGGACGCCCGTAATCGACCGCATAACGCGGTGGCGCCGCATAGCGGGGCTCAGGGCGCGTCAGCGGCGGCAATGGTTCGGCGCGCGCGACAAAGCGCAAAAGCAGTTCCGAGGCGCCGAATTCGCCGCGGTGATCGAAGAGGACTTGTAAAAGGTCGTCGACCGATACCGCCGTGTTGCGACGTGCTGCGAGCGCAACTGAAAACTTCAGCACTTCCGCCAAATCTTCCGAGCGGCGCGGGGAAACCGGGCCACTTCCCGGCATCGCCGGAATATCGCCCGCGATGATCGCCGCCGTCTCGCGTTTCAGGGCGACGACGCGGATGCCATGTGTTTCTAGGGCTGCCGCAGAGGCATCAAGGCGCGTCATGGCATTCAAGAGATGTTCGACGCGAACCTCTCCGGCGCGATGCGCTGCGGCGATGTCATAGGCTTGATTGAAGCAGGCAAGAACGGTGTCATCGACCAGCACAGGACCGGCAAGAAGCGACCCGCGCTTACCGTTCGACAGTGCCGCATCGGCCGGCAGAATGACCTCGCTTGGTGTCCAGGTCTGCGACGTCCTGAGATCGAGATCCTCGCCGTGATACGCCATGTCGTCGTCTCCCCTCTGTCGCTCCGCGCCGTCCGTCGCCGCGCGCCTCGCAAACCCAAACACCCCAAGCAAGTCGAAGCTATGTACCTGCCTATGTCGGCAAGGTCTTGACTTTTAAGACAGCATTTAGGTTAGCGCCGTTTCATTTCGGGGGCGAGTCGCAAGCGGCAGATACACAGCAATTCCCTCCCAATCCGTTGCCAAGAAGGCCTGCTCTTAAAGTAGCGGACCAAAGGCCGCCGGTGTCTGAAGGTCGGGGCCTTCGGCGCGAACATCATTAAGTGCGGGGTTGACGGGCGTGATGGTGAGGAGCCCGGCGGCGAAAGGCTTCATCAGGTCGAGGATATGCTCAGCCGTGCCCGAGCGGCAGTCGAGCCAGCGCTCAAAGTTTTCTGGCGTGATGATCACAGGCATGCGGTCATGGATCGGCGCCATATCAGCGTTTGCAGCGGTCGTCAGGATCGTCACCGTCTCGATCTCGCTGCCGTCGGCACCGAGCCAGTCTTCCCACAACCCGGCCAAGACAAAAAGATCTTGGTCTTTCAAAAGGATAAGATGCGGCCGCCGCGCCGATCGCTTGCCGCTCCACTCGTAGAAGCCGGTCGCTGGAATGAGACAGCGGCGATGGCGCAGCGCGCCGCGAAAGGCTGGTTTTTCGGCAGCCGTCTCAGCACGGGCGTTGATCAATGGCGCACGCAACGCCGCCGGGTCGCGTACCCATGACGGGATCAGACCCCAGCGCACCAGCCGAAGCTCGGGGACGCCCTTGAGATCGTTGCGTGCAATCAGAACGGGTTGCGTCGGCGCGATGTTGTAGCGTGGCGGGAAATCGTCAACGGCCGGTGCGTCGAAGAATGCGCGCACAGCTTCCGGTGAAGATATCAGACTAAAGCGCGCACACACGAAGGGCCGTCCTTTTGATGCCTTATGATTCCGGACTATAAGCGTTGACGGATTCGCCGCCAGGGACGGCTTTGACTGAGCGAACCTCAACGTGCTGGACGCCCGCGTGACACGCCACTGCCGCAAGCTCTGCCAATACCTTGTTATGCTGATGCTGGCCCTGTCAGCAGTCGGCGGGCAAGCATTCGCAGCATCCGACAGCAAGCCCTATGACGACCGCCTGATGCGGCTTTCCGAAATTCTGGGCGCCATTCACTATCTTCGCGAACTCTGCGGTGCCAACGAAGGCCAATACTGGCGCGACCGTATGCATGACTTGATGAATGCCGAAGGCTCGACGGCGCTGCGACGCGCGAAACTCACGCGCGCCTTCAACCAGGGGTATCGCAGCTACAGCCGAACCTACAATACCTGCAGCCCGTCGGCACAAACGGCCATCACGCGATTTCTGTCGGAAGGGTCTGAGCTTTCGGATGGGATGCTGAAGGCTTTCCCCAACTAAACGTCAGTGAAGCCGGTCGCGAGAGGCGCATATCGTTTCTCGCCGGTTTACTGTGAATAGTGGCAGCTACGACCTACCGCAAATTGTCGTGCTAGGTGACAATGGATGGGGGCCGCCCGTGCGTGGCGGTCAGGGTTGAGGGAAGGATTGTAAACGGTATGCAGTGTTTCGAGGATCTCGATACGAAAAATCCGACGTTAAAGGCGCTCGATCTAATCCTCGCTGCTTGGGATGAAGGGGTGGATACCGGCGTTGAGCCGCAGCAGATGGCCTACGCGGCTCTGTTCACTGCGCTCACCGATCTCGTCGCGATCTATGGCGAGGACGCCGTCATTCATTTGACGCGCGGTCTGGAGAAGCGCGTCGTCGAGGGGGAATTCACGCTGGCGCGGCGCGACCAGTAAAGCGCCGCAATCGGGGAAGCGGCGTCAGAAACGTCCAGCCTTCCAGATGACTTCAGCGATCAGCACCGCACCGAAGATCGCGAGCAGCAGGCCCGCGATCCGGTTGATGCGGTTGAGCATGCGCAGATCGATGTGGTGACGGTAGCGCCCGATCAGGTTCGAGAGCGCGACCCACCACAGCATGCTGCCACTGGCAATTGCCGCTACCAGAAGAAGCACATCGATCGTCGAGTGAACCTCGACGAACGTGCTGATGCCTCCGAAAACCGCGAAAAGCCCGAGGACGGCTCCCGGATTGGTGATCGTCAGAAAAAAAGTCTGCGGGATGTCCCAGACAAAATCCTTCAAACGGGCAGAAGAACCATCGGTGTCCAGTTTGAGCCGCGGGGCGCTGAAATAAAGACGCATTCCGAACGCCACCAGCGCGACGCCGCCGACCACCTGGATCATGGCGCGATGCGTTTCGACGACGCCTGAGATTGAGCCGACGCCCAGGCCAGCGCACAACGCGATCAGGGCGTCTCCGGTCACCGAGCCGATGCCGGCCGCTATGCCGCCCCAAAAGCCGCGTTCGATCGCCCGCTGGATGCACAGAACGTTGACAGGGCCGACCGGGGCCGCAATGAGCATTCCGACAATCAGGCCGACCGGAATGATGAGCGGATTGGGGATGTAACTCAGCAAGGGGCAGAAGCTCGATGTCGGACGTGGACTTCACCAGCGGCGGCAGGCAGACGCGCATCCTCCGCATCGATCGGAACGGGAGGAAAGCGCAGCAGCAGCGATGGCAAGCGCTCCCCCGAGCGGTGTGGAAAAGACATCAGCAGTTGGTCCCGTCAGCGTCCTTGACGACAATGGCGCGCACTCTCCTACTCGTAGTTGCGGCCGGCGCGCTTGTCTATGTCTCAAGGGCGCACGCGGAAGGTGTTCGCGGTCCAAAGCTTCCCGATCATGTGGCCGATGTGCGCGACGCAATCCTGACGGCGGCGCGCTCGGGCGATATCAACGAGTTGCAATCGGCCTTCGAGGTCAGCGGCAACATTCCCGATCTCGGCATCTCGCCACGCTCCGATCCCATTAAAGTTTTGAAAGACAGGTCGGCTGATCCACTGGGCCGCGATACGCTCGCGGCGATCGTCGAAATGCTGGACATGCCGCCGTCGACACTGCCGTTCGGCAACGACATCGAGAATAATCTGATCTACGTCTGGCCATATCTCTCGACGCGCCAGCTCGACAAGCTGACACCGGCCGAACAAGTCGATCTCTATCGACTGGTGACACCAGAACTCGCCGCGGAAATGCGCAAGAAGAAGCGCTGGCTCTGGTGGCGCATCGTGATTTCAGCCGATGGGACATGGACGCTGTTTAGGAAGGGCACCTAATCTGTTGGTGCTTTCCGTTGCTTAGCTTGCATATGCCGTCCAATTGCCGCAGAGGGGTGGTCACCGCCGCGGCTTGACTGTATTCCGCTTGTCACATTTTACGTGAAGAGCGAGGGTTTAGTTTCATGAAACGTTTGTCGCTTTTGGCGGCCATTATTTTTGGCTGCGTCCTGGCCGCACCGGCCTATGCCTTTCATCCGGCCGACGAAACGTACGGCTACGTTCCGCCGAAAAAATTCGCCCGCAAGCCCAGCGCGAAAACCGATGCCGACAACAGCCAAGCTCTGTTCGGCATGGGCTGGGACTGGGGCCGCCCGCAAAAGTCGCATGATACCGACGATGAAGACGACGAGCGTGCCGACAACAAGCAATCGCTGACGGGCGGCGGCCAGCCGCGCATCGCGGCCAAGGCGCCGCCGAAGGTTTCGTTCCCCAGCGGCTATGCGCCGGGTTCGATCATTATCGATACGGCCGGGCGGCACCTCTACTACGTGCTGTCGTCGAAAGCCGCCTACCGTTATCCGATCGCCGTCGGCAAGCAGGGCTTTGCTTGGTCGGGCACGGAAAAGATCTCGAAGAAGGTTGCGTGGCCCGACTGGATTCCGCCTGCTGAAATGCGGGCTCGAAAGCCTGGACTTCCGGTCCGGATGTCGGGCGGCGTGCGCAATCCTCTCGGCGCCATGGCGCTCTATCTCGGCAACACGCTCTATCGCATTCATGGCACGAACGATGCGTCGTCGATCGGGACGGCATCCTCGTCGGGCTGCATCCGCATGACGAACGCCAACGTGATGCATTTGGCAAGCATCGCCGATGTCGGGACGACGGTGTACGTCCTGAAGCGGCTGCCGGGGAACCTGTCGCGCGTTGCGGACCGTGACGGCTGAGCCCTGGAAGCTTAGCCGGCGTAGCCTTCGAGAAAGCCGACCGGCTCCCCGTGGGCGGGACTGACAATCTCGCCTTCCCACATCACCTTCCGGCCGCGGACGAACGTCCCGACCGGCCAGCCCTTCACCTCGACGCCATCGTACGGCGTCCAGGCGGCACGGCTCTCGATCCAGGCGTTCGAGATCGTCTCTGTGCGGCTTAAATCAACGACGGTCAGGTCGGCATCGTAGCCGACAGCGATGCGGCCCTTGCCGCGAATGCCGAACAGGCGCTGCGGGCCGTGGCTCGTCAAATCGACGAAGCGCTGAAGCGACAAGCGTCCGGCATTGACGTGGTCGAGCATGATCGGCACCAGCGTCTGCACGCCCGTCATGCCCGAATGCGTATCGGGATAGACGTGGTCTTTTTCTTCGCGTGTGTGCGGGGCGTGGTCGGAGCCGAGCACATCGACGACGCCGGACTCGAGCGCGGCCCAGATCGCTGCACGATGGCGCGCGTCGCGGACGGGCGGGTTCATCTGCACATAGGTGCCGAGGCGTTCGTAACACTCGGGGCCTTCGAGCGTCAGATGGTGCGGCGTGACTTCTACGGTCGCGTAATTCTTGTGATGCATCAGGAAGTCCATTTCGTCCGCCGTCGAGACGTGCAGAACGTGGACGCGCTTGCCGTGCTTCTCAGCAAGGCCGACGAGCTTCTTGGTTGCGATCAGAGCAGCCTCGGGGTCACGCCATTCGGGATGCGAAGACGGATCGCCTTTGCGGCGCAAATGCATCCGCGATTTCAGCCGCGCCTCGTCTTCGGCATGAAACGACGCACGGCGCGAGATCCTGGCGATGATCTTGTCTAGCGAGACGCCGTCATCGACCAGAAGATCGCCGGTCGATGAGCCCATGAAGACCTTCATGCCGGCCGAGCCTTCGAGCTTCTCGAAATCCGGGATGTCGGCGATGTTGTCGCGCGTGCCGCCGACGAAGAAGGCGAAGTCGCAGAACATGCGGTGACGGGCGCGGCGCACCTTGTCGGCCAGCATCTCGGCGCTCGTCGTCAGCGGCTTGGTGTTCGGCATCTCGAAAACGGCCGTGACGCCACCTGCGACAGCTGCGCGGCTGCCTGTCGCCAAGTCTTCCTTATGCTCCAGGCCCGGCTCGCGGAAATGGACCTGAGTATCAATGACGCCCGGCAGAATGTGCAGGCCCTGGGCTTCGATGATCTCAGGCGCGGACACCGAGCCCAGCTCGCCGATTGCCGCGATCCGGCCGCCCGATATGGCGATGTCGCGAATGCCCTCGCCGTCATGGTTGACGACGGTCGCACCGCGGATCAGGAGGTCGAACGTCTCAGCCATGTCGGGGAACTCCTCAGTCTTGCCATCAAGCGGAACCCCGCATACGTAACTCTCTTTCCGTTTGCAACCGAGCGTGAGCCGATGTCTGCCGCAAAGATAGCGCGACTTGCCGACCGCGGAGTCGTCAGCGTGACCGGCGCCGACAGCGAAAAGCTGCTCCAGGGGCTGGTGACCAACGATCTCCAGGGCCTCGCTGAGGGGGAGGCCCGGCACGCCGCCCTGCTCGCCCCTCAGGGCAAAATTCTCTTCGACTTTTTTGTCGTCCGCCACGGCGACGGCTATCTGCTCGACGTCGCGCGGGCCAAGGCGGCCGAACTCGCCAAGCGGATGGCGATGTATAAACTCCGCGCCGACGTCACGATCACGGATGTTTCGGATTCTTTCAAAGTCTTCGCACTGTGGGGAACTGATTCGAAAATGCTCGCGGAAGGGCGCGGCATTTCGTTCCCGGACCCGCGTCATCGGGGCATCGGCCTAAGACTTTTGGCCAGCCCCCATGAAAATTTTTTGTCGTCCGATGGCGCAGAATCGGAGGGTGATTCGCGCCTCGCCTACGACGCACTTCGCATTGAATACGGAATTCCCGAAGGTGGCAAAGACTACGAATTCGGCGATGCTTATCCGCATGAAGCCGATTTCGATTTGCTCAATGGCGTGTCCTTTACCAAAGGCTGTTTCATCGGGCAGGAAGTGGTCGCGCGGATGCAAAACAAAACACTGGTGCGTAAGCGCGCCGTCAAAATCTCCGCTAACGCACCGCTGGAGCCCAATTCGGAAATTCTTCTCGGCGATATTTCTGTCGGACGTGTCGGAACGGCGGACGGAACAAATGCAATTGCAATGCTTCGGCTGGATCGCGTTATCGAGGGAGAGCAGAAAAGTCTTCCGTTGACGGCCGGGGGAATTGCGATTGCTCCCGATGAGGATGCGATGAACCGCTATCGCTCCGCGGCCGCTGCGCGAGCATCCCAATCGACACGGCCGATATCGTAATGGCGGCGAAAGAGATCCATCGCTGCACGTGGGCCGGCACTGACGCGGACTACATCCGCTACCACGACGAAGAGTGGGGCGTGCCGATGACTGATGATCGTGCGCTGTTTGAAAAGCTCGTGCTGGAAGGCTTTCAAGCGGGCCTGTCGTGGATCACCATTTTGCGCAAGCGCGAGAATTTCCGCGCTGCGTTTCATAATTTCGATGCCGAGCGCATCTCGCGCTACACAGCGCGCGACGTCGAGCGGTTAATGAAGAACGAAGGCATCATCCGAAACCGCGCCAAGATCGAAGCTACGATCTCGAATGCGCAGGCATTTCTCACGTTGTCGGAGCACGCGCCGTTTTCGCAATATCTGTGGGGTTTTCTTGATGGCCGACCTATCGTCAACGAGATAACATCCTCAAAGGACATTCGCACCGAGACCGACGTCTCAAAACGAATGAGCAAGGCTCTGAAGGCTGATGGCTTCCGCTTCGTCGGATCGACCACGCTCTACGCCTTCATGCAGTCGACAGGCATGGTCAATGATCATCTCGTGACGTGCTTTCGATATGATCAGTGCGCGAAGCTTCAAAAGAAACTCAAGATCCCCGGATTATGACGTCATCAAACCAGTCGAAACCGCGCGCTTGGCAACGAATGCTCTCCGGCCGGCGGCTCGATCTGCTCTCACCCGACCCCAAAGACATCGAGATCGAAGACATTGCACACGGCTTGGCCCGCGTCGCGCGATGGAATGGGCAGACGCAAGGCTCCTATGCATTCTCGGTCGCACAGCATAGCCTTATCGTCACCGACATCGTTCATGCGCTGCAGCCAGAATACACGCATAATGAACTGCTTGCGGCGCTTTTGCACGACGCGCCAGAGTACGTCATTGGTGATCTTATTAGTCCGTTCAAAACGGCAATCGGCCTGGACTATAAGGCCTTCGAACACAAACTCCTCCAAGCGATCTATTGCCGGTTCGGAATTCGAGAACTAAGCCTTAGTGCAGCAGGCGCGATTAAACAGGCGGATACGGTTGCGGCCTACTACGAAGCAACTCGTCTAGCGGGCTTCGAAAAGTCGGAAGCGGAAACTTTTTTTGAAATTCCGAATTTACCAACGGAACTTCATAACGCCCTGGCCGTATTAAAACCCGTATCGGCGAGTGATGCCCAAACACTCTTTCTTGCCAAGTTCGCGGAATTGTTGCCGCACTGACAATCTGGCGTTTTTGGGGCTGTTTCGCGGTTTTCATTCAGAGGCTTATCTGAAAATCGCCATGATCGGCGACTAGCTCGCCTCATGGGGAGCACGGGGAAGATACACATGAACATGGAACTTTCTGGCCGGAGAAAACCGACGCCCGACAAGTCTCAGCGAGCTCCTGAAGATGAGCAGGATCATGAGCCGTCTGTCGGGATTGGCTTGAACGCGGCGATCGTCGCCGTGTCTGACAATGAGCCTGTGGCGCTGGTCGTCCGTGCCGAACCGGACAGCATTGGCGCTACGGACATGCTGCCGTACGGGCCATTTAATCCGCGTGCGCATCGCACGCTCGAGAGTGGGCTTAGATCTTGGGTTCAAGACCAAACTGGTTTGGAACTCGGATATGCCGAGCAGCTCTATACGTTCGCCGATCGCGGCCGCCATCCCGAACCGGGCGATACGGCTCCGCATTTCATCTCGATCGGCTATCTCGCCTTAACGCAGGCGATCGGCCACCACGGGCTGACCGATGGGCTGTGGCGTAGCTGGTACCAGTATTTCCCATGGGAAGACTGGCGCCGTGGCCGCCCGGAGATCATCGCCCGGGATATCGAGCCGCGTCTCAAGGCATGGGCCGAACGGTCGTCCGGCAATGCCGCCACGTCCCAGCCGACGATCGCGCGTGCAGATCGCGCGCGGATCTGCTTTGGTCTCGACGGCACCGCCTGGGACGAAGAGAAAGTGCTTGAGCGGTTTGAGCTGCTTTACGAGGCAGGTCTTGCCGAGGAAGCACTGCGCGACGATCGAGCGGCTGCGCGCGAGTGGACGGATCGTCCAAAACTCGGTCTGCCGATGCAGGCCGATCATCGGCGGATCCTGGCGACGGCGATCAGCCGTACACGCGCCAAGATCAAGTATCGCCCGGTCGTATTCGAGCTGATGCCGGACGAGTTCACGCTGTATGAGCTGCAGAAGACCGTGGAAGCCATTCTCGGCCCGCACCTGCACAAGCAGAACTTTCGGCGCCTGGTTGAAGGCGCGGGCCTCGTGGAGCCCACGGGAGACGTCAAGACGCGCACCGGCGGCCGACCGGCCAAGCTTTTCCGGTTCCGTCGCGAAGTGCTTTTGGAGCGCCCTGCTCCCGGCGTTCGGGTGTCAGCGCCGCCAAGCCGGAACTGATCCGACTTTCGTCTCATATCTGGGGCGGAACCCCCGCCCTAGAAATTCGTTCTCAACTCTATTATTTTAAACACGTTCAGGAATGCTCTTTTTGAGCATTCCTGCGTGAGGTGTGCACGGCAGGTTTGCCGGCGCGTTTCGTAAGCTAAATATGCTCTCTTAGAGCATATGTGGAGGGCACGAAGAATGGTTTCTGCGGTTTCGACATTGGCTCCTGCTTCCGCGACCCGCGAGAAAGCTCGGAAGCCGTTGCCCTATTCGTGGTCGCCTGCCCTCGAAAAGGAGATGGCGCCGCTTTATGCGCGCGTGAAGCACGTCATCACGCCGATGGAGTGGCCCTACTACGCGCCGCTGATCAAGGCGATCAACGAACTCAAAGTTCAGCGGAACGCCGTCATCCTGGCGCACAACTACATGACGCCGGAGATCTTCCACTGCGTTTCGGATTTTCGCGGCGACTCGCTGCAGCTCGCAAAAGAAGCGGCGCGCGTCGACGCAAAGGTGATCGTGCAGGCCGGCGTGCACTTCATGGCGGAAACATCGAAGCTGTTGTCCCCGGAAAAAACGGTTCTCATACCTGATATGCATGCGGGCTGTTCGTTGGCCTCGTCGATCGCACCGGAAGACGTTCGCATGCTTCGCGAAGCTTATCCGGGCGTGCCGATCGTGACCTACGTCAACACGTCGGCGGCTGTGAAAGCGGAATGCGATATCACCTGCACATCGGCGAACGCCGTGAAAGTCGTCGAGAGCCTCGGCGTGCCGCGCGTCCTGTGCATACCCGACCAGTATCTGGCGAAATGGGTGCAATCTCAGACCAACGTCGAAGTGATCACGTGGAAAGGTTCGTGCGAGGTGCACGAGCGTTTCACGGGCGAGGAGCTTCAACGCATGCGCGCAGACGAGCCGGGTCTTAAGATCATCGCGCATCCGGAATGTCCGCCCGATGTCATCGCGGCGGCGGACTTTACGGGTTCGACGTCCGGCATGATTAAGTGGGTGAAAGACGAACATCCGCGCAAGGTGATGCTCGTCACGGAATGCTCGATGGCGTCGAATGTGGCCGTTGAGGCGCCCGAGGTCGAGTTCATCCGGCCGTGCAATCTCTGCCCGCACATGAAGCGCATCAGCCTGGAAAACATCTACGACAGCCTCGTGCATATGCAGCATGAGGTGACGGTCGATCCCGATATCGCTGCCCGTGCACGCCGTGCGGTCGAGCGTATGGTCAATCTGACGAATTGAGAACGAACGAAGCGCCGGGGTCAACTTCGCCCAGGAGGGCAATTCAATGGCCGCACACAAGAAGCGCTATTCCGTAACGGACTTCAAAGGCTTCACGGGCGAGCCCGGCCCCGGTGACGTCGCCATTATCGGGGCCGGGCTTGCGGGTCTGTTTACGGCATTGAAGCTTGCGCCGCTGCCTGTGACGGTGATTGCCGCGGCGCCCCTCGGCGAAGGCGCATCGAGCATGTGGGCGCAAGGCGGCATCGCTGCCGCTGTCGGCGAAGGTGACAGCACGGCAAAGCATGCGGCCGATACGATCGAGGCGGGGGCCGGGATCGTCGATCCGGACGTCGCGCGCCTCGTTGCGGAGGAAGGTCCCGATCGCATTCGCGATCTGCTTGGCTATGGCGTGCCGTTCGATCGCGATCTCGAAGGCCATTACGTGCTTTCGAAGGAAGCAGCGCATTCGGAAAAGCGCGTCGTGCGCGTCTCCGGCGACAAGGCGGGCGCGGCGATCATGCAGGCGCTGATCGCAGCGGTTCGCGCGACGCCGTCAATCCGTGTGCTGGAAGGTTACGAAGCGGATGATCTCATCGTCGCCGATGGCCGCATCGAAGGCGTTCGGCTGATCCGTCCGACAGCGCTTGGCAACGGCCGCTATGCCTTCGTGCCTGCTTCAGCGGTGGTGCTGGCAACGGGCGGCGTCGGCGCGTTGTTCGCACTGACGACAAACCCCTCCTACGCCAAAGGTGAAGCGCTGGCGATGGCGGCGCGCGCCGGTGCGGTTATTGCCGATCCGGAATTCGTGCAGTTCCATCCGACTGCAATCGATGCGGGCATCGATCCCGCTCCGCTGGCGACGGAAGCATTGCGCGGCGAAGGCGCGACGCTTGTCAATTCGGACGGCGAGCGCTTCATGCTGTCCATTGATCCACGCGGAGAGCTTGCCCCACGAGATGTCGTTGCGCGCGGCGTCTATAACGAACTCGCTGCCGGACGCCGTGTCTATCTCGACTGCCGTGCTGCGATCGGCATGCATTTCGAAAAAGAATTTCCGACCGTCTGGGGACATTGCCAGCGCGCCGGCATTGATCCGTCGAAGGATCTTATTCCGGTTGCTCCGGCCGAGCACTATCACATGGGCGGCATTGCAACTGACGTGCGTGGCCGCACGAGCCTTGCGGGTCTTTGGGCCGTCGGCGAGGTTGCATCGACGGGCCTTCATGGCGCCAACCGTCTGGCTTCAAATTCGCTACTGGAAGCCGTCGTCTTTGGCGCGCGTGTCGCGAACGATATCCGCAAGCTGCTTCCGCATGATCGCGTCGGGCATTTCGTGGTGCCGCACCGCATTCCCGGCAGCGGCCGGGCGGCGGATACGGCCTCGCGGAAGGAAGCGATGCAGACGCTGCGCAATATCATGACGACGCACGTTGGCGTTCAACGCTCCAGTCGCGGTCTAAAAAGGGCACTCGCCGAACTGAAAGCGCTCGAGACGAGCAACGCCAATGATCGCGTACTATCCAACATGCTGCTGGCCGCGCGATTGATTACGGCGGCAGCGCTGCTTCGCACTGAGAGCCGTGGCGGCCACTATCGCGTCGACTATCCGCAAACCAATCCAGCTCTCGCGCAGCGTACGTTCATAATGCTCGCCGACCTCGATGCGATGAATGACTCCGCAAAACAACGCTCCGAGGCGCCACCCCTCGCCGCATGCTCATGATCAAAGTCCCGCAAGTTCGCCAATGATGCTTTCCCATAATCTTGTTCTTGCCGCCGTTCGCGCTGCGCTTGCCGAAGATCTCGGCCTCAGCGGCGACATTACAACGAATGCGACCGTCCGTGCCGACGTTCGTGCGGATGCGCTGCTTGTGGCGCGAACGCCCGGCGTCGTTGCAGGGATCGCGCTCGCCGAAGCAGCATTCCGGGAACTCGATCCCGATTGCAGTTTTGAGGTCGATATCGACGACGGAGCAAGCATCGTTGCCGACGATACGGTTGCCCGGATTAGCGGCAATGCCCGCGCCATTCTCACGGCCGAGCGCGTCGCCCTCAATTTCATGGGCCGAATGTGCGGGATCGCAACACTGACGCGGCGCTATGTCGAAGCGACGGCAGGAACGAAGGCGAAAATCGTCGATACGCGCAAGACAACGCCCGGACTTCGCGTCTTCGAAAAATACGCGGTGCGCTGCGGCGGCGGCCACAACCATCGCTTCGGGCTATTCGACGCCATCCTCATCAAAGACAATCACATCGTCGCCGCCGGTGGTGTCGCCGAGGCGATCAAGGCTGCCCGCGACGCGGCCGGTCATATGACGAAGATCGAAGTCGAGGTCGACACACTCGAACAGCTTGACGTCGTCATGCGGGAAAAGGTCGATTGCGTGCTGCTCGACAACATGACCCCGCAGGGATTGCGAGCGGCCGTCGCGACGGTCGCCGGGCGCTGCCTGACCGAAGCCTCGGGCGGCGTTAACCTCGATACCGTCAAGGAAATTGCCGCAAGCGGCGTTGATTTGATTTCGGTCGGTGCGCTGACGCATTCGGCGCCCGTTCTCGACCTGGGACTTGATTTCATCTCGGCACCGCAAAAGAGTTCCGGCCGCCCTGCTTGAATTCGCCATAGTCGGCTCGCATCTGGCTGACTGTGGTAGAAACTCTGAGTCTCGGGCGCGGGTTTGGGAGAATCGGCATGTCGATGGCAATGCAATGGATCGTGCTTTGGGGCGGGATCGCAATCGCAGCCTCGGTCTTTGCGGCCGTCCTCGCAGGCATCAAGAATCGCGATCTGTCGTACTGGACAGCGTGGAGCTTCCTGGTGCCGCCGTTCGCACTTTGGCTGCTGCTCTTGCCGCGAAACAAGGGTCCGCGGCCGCGCCGGCCGACACTCGATGAAATCGACAGGCACGAAAACGGGCCGCTCTAGGACGCCGCCTGCTCGCGCCGTTTCCTGCGGATCGCTGCCTGTGCTGCTGCCAAACGCGCGATCGGCACGCGATACGGCGAGCACGATACGTAGTCGAGATTGACCGTTTCGAAGAAGTAGATCGACCTCGGATCGCCGCCGTGTTCGCCGCAGATGCCAGTCTTGATGCCTGGCTTGACGGACCGGCCGCGATCAACACCGATTTTCACCAATTCGCCGACGCCGAGCTGATCGATCGAAACGAACGGATCGGTCGTGATGACTTCGTGCTCAAGGTAGTTCGATAGAATTGGCGCGGCGTCATCGCGCGACAGGCCGAGCACAGTCTGCGTCATGTCGTTGGTGCCGAAGGAGAAGAAGTCGGCCCCTTTCTCGCCTGCAGCGATATCGGCGGCGCGTAACGCCGCGCGAGGCAACTCAATCATCGTGCCGACGGCGTAGGGGATGGTGACGCCCGTCTCCTGTTCCACGGCCTTTGCAGTCGCCGTGATGACGTCACGCAAAATATCGAACTCGCGACGATAGGCGATGAATGGGATCATGATTTCGGGATGGACCGCGTCGCCCGTTTTCTTCTGCGCATTGATCGCCGCTTCGAAGATGGCGCGCGTTTGCATACGCGTGATCTCAGGAAACTTGATGCCGAGACGGCAGCCACGGAACCCAAGCATCGGGTTGAATTCCTCAAGCTCGGCGACGCGGGCTTTCAGGCGCATCAGATCCATGCCCAACGCGGCCGCGACCTGCGCGGCCTCGCGATCTTCGTGCGGCAGGAATTCGTGCAGCGGCGGATCGAGCAAGCGGATTGTGACCGGCAGGCCCGCCATGATCTCGAACAGCTCTTCGAAGTCGGCGCGCTGGACGGGAAGCAGCTTGTCGAGCGCCTGCTGGCGGCCCTCCTCGTCTTCCGCGCAAATCATCTCGCGGACGGCAAGAATGCGCTTTTCCTCGAAGAACATATGCTCGGTGCGGCAGAGGCCAATACCTTCGGCGCCGAACGAGCGGGCCTGGCGGGCGTCGCGGGGCGTGTCGGCGTTGGTGCGCACTTTCATGCGCCGTGTCTTGTCCGCCCATTCCATGACGGTCGCGAACGTGCCGGAAAGCTGCGGCGGCAGCATCTTGGCTTTGCCCGCGTAGACGCGGCCGGAGCTGCCGTCGATCGAGATGATGTCGCCGGATTTGAAGGTACGCGTGCCGGCCCGCATGGTGCCGGCGTTGGCATCGATGCGAAGGGTTCCGGCGCCAGAGACGCAGGGCCGGCCCATGCCGCGCGCGACGACGGCGGCGTGGCTCGTCATGCCGCCTCGCGCCGTCAAAACCCCGACGGCTGCGTGCATGCCGTGAACGTCTTCCGGGCTCGTCTCGGAGCGCACGAGGATGACGTCGCGGCCCTTAGCCTTCAGAGCCTCGGCCATTTCAGAATGGAAAACGATTTCTCCGGATGCGGCACCAGGAGACGCGGGCAAGCCTTTGGCGATCAGGTCATGGTCGGCCGACGGGTCGATCGCGGGGTGCAGCAATTGATCGAGCTGCGCGGGCTCGACGCGCAGAATGGCTTCATCCTGTGAGATCAGGCCTTCTGCCGCCAGATCGACGGCAACGCGGAGCGCGGCTTCCGTCGTGCGCTTTCCAGACCGCGTCTGCAGAATCCAGAGCCTGCCGATCTGGACAGTGAACTCGACGTCCTGCATGTCGCGATAATGGCGTTCCAGGCGGTCGAAGATGTTCTTGAGTTCGGCAAAGACGTCGGGCATCGCGACTTCTAGCGACGTCTCGGCCTCACCGGCTGCGCTCTTTTTCGTCAACGCGTGCGGGGTGCGAATGCCGGCGACGACATCTTCACCCTGGGCATTGGGAAGATACTCGCCGAAGATTTCTTTCTCGCCCGTCGATGGGTTTCGCGTGAAGGCGACGCCTGTCGCGGAGTTGTCACCCAGGTTGCCGAAAACCATTGCCTGAACGGTGACGGCGGTCCCCCAATCCTCAGGAATGTCATGCAGCCGGCGATACGTCTCCGCGCGCGGATTGTCCCAGGAATTGAAGACGGCGGCGATGGCGCCCCAGAGCTGCTCGCTGGTGTCCTGCGGAAACGGCGCGCCGTGCTCGCGCTCTATCGCGGCCTTATAGTCGGCAATGATTTCGTGCCAGGCTTCGGCGTCGAGGTCGGTGTCGGCGGCGAAGCCGTTCAGGTTCTTGAAATTTTCGAGAATATCTTCGAACGCACCGTGATCGACACCCAGGACGACGTCGCCGTACATTTGAATGAAGCGGCGATAGCTGTCGAACGCGAAGCGCGGGTCGCCAGTCAGCGCGGCGAGCCCTTCGACCGTTTTATCGTTCAAACCGAGATTGAGGATCGTATCCATCATGCCGGGCATCGACGCACGCGAGCCGGAGCGGACGGAAACGAGCAGCGGCCGCGTCTCGTCGCCGAATTTGGCCGACACGGTCTCGCCGACGGCGTCGAGCGCCTGGAGCACCTCGCCTTTCAGCTCTTCCGGCAGCTGGTGGCCTGCGGCAAAGAAAGCCTTACAAACCTCGGTCGTGATCGTGAATCCGGGCGGCACTGGGAGGTCGAGTGCCGCCATCTCGGCAAGATTGGCACCCTTACCGCCCAGCAGTTCGGACATCTCGGCGCTGCCTTCGGCCCTTCCAGGTACGAAAGCGTAAACCCATTTCTTTTTGCCGTCGGCGTTCGGCTGTGCCATCAGACCTCCGATGCGGTCTTTTTGCTGCCCATCATTCCTTTCAGGAGTGATGGGCGTCAGGGAGAGGTGCCATAGCAAATGAGGCCCCGCATTCCTAGCGCCGCCTCATCCTGCCCCGCTGGCAACACGTCGGAAAGTCTGTCGCAATGAGCAAGCTCGAAACCGTTCTCGATACCTTGGGCCAGTCAAAATCGGCCGGACTTGACCGATTGTTCCAGCTTCTGCGCATCGACAGCATCTCGACCGATCCCGGCCACAAGGCGAGTTGCCTCAGGGCTGCGGAATGGTGCGCGGCGACGTTAAAAGACATCGGCTTTGCGGAAGCCAAGGTTGTGCCAACAAGCGGCCATCCGATGGTCGTGGCGCATGACCGGCCGAAGCGCGACCCCAACATGCCGCACGTCCTGTTCTACGGACATTACGACGTGCAGCCGCCGGATCCTCTCGACCTCTGGAAAACGCCGCCGTTCGAGCCGCGGATCGAAAGCGATCTCGTCAACGGCGAGGTGATCGTGGCGCGCGGCGCAGAAGACAACAAAGGTCAGCTCATGACCTTTTTCGAAGCGGCGCGGGCCTGGAAGAAGGTCGCGGGCGAATTGCCGATCGCCGTCTCGGTGTTGATCGAGGGCGAAGAAGAGTGCGGCTCGCCGTCGCTGCCGGCGTTCCTCGCCTCGCACGGCGATGAACTCAAGGCCGATCTCGTTCTGGTCTGTGACACCGGACAATGGGACAAGGACACCCCTGCCATCACGACGATGCTGCGCGGACTTGTCGGCGACGAACTCGTCATTACCGGACCGACGCGCGATCTGCATTCGGGCATCTACGGCGGCCCCGTCGCGAACCCCATTCGCGTGCTGGCGAAGGTGATGGCCGCACTCCACGACGATACCGGCAAGATCGCCGTTCCGGGATTCTACGACGGCGTTCAAGAGCCGACAGCAGAGCAGCTCGCGCAGTGGCAGGCACTTGGCGTGCGCGCGCAGTCGTTCCTCGGCTCGGTTGGATTGTCAGTGCCTGCAGGCGAGAAAGGCCGCTCCGTCATTGAGCAACTGTGGTCGCGCCCGACGCTTGAATTCAACGGTGTGACGGGCGGCTACCAGGGCATCGGCTCGAAGACCGTGATCCCGGCGAAAGCCTCGGTGAAGATCACGTGCCGATTGGTGTCCGGCCAAGATCCCGAGCACGTCATGAAATCGATCCGCGATTACGTCGCGACGCTTATTCCAGCCGACTGCAAGGCGACCTGGCTCGGCCATCACGGCTCAGGCGCGATCATGTTCGATACCAACGACCCGACGATGCGCGCGGCGGCCAAGGCGCTGGAAGAAGAATGGGGCAAGCCCACGGTGCTGATGGGCAGCGGCGCCTCGATCCCGATTGTCTCTTCGTTCCGCGATGCGCTTGGCATGGACAGCCTGATGGTCGGCTTCGGATTGGACGACGACCGCATTCATTCGCCCAACGAGAAATACAATATCCGAAGCTTCGAGAAGGGTGCGCGGAGCTGGGCGCGTATTCTTGCAGCGCTCGCCAAACCTGGTACGTGAGGCTCCCGAAACCGTCCGCTCACGCCGCATCTTGCGTGCGATGTCAGAGAAAGAGAAATGCTCAAACCTCATTTATTTCTGACGGTTTTAGTGCTCGTGGCTCTCGGCGCTTACTTTGCCCACTTTATGAGCGAGCGGCCCGAGATATATCCGTTGCCCGGCCGCACCGCCGACGGTGGCAAAGGAACAACAGGATCCAGCGCCGGTACGAGCGGCAACGGAAATTCCAATCGCTCCGGCCGCGATGCCCGAAACAAACAGGCGTACAACGACGACGACCGTTGGAACGAGAACTCCGACGACGATAGCGATCAGCGAAACGTTCCGGGCCAGTTCGATTACTACGCGCTGGTTCTCTCATGGAGCCCGACCTACTGCTCCGACCAGGGACGCGATGACGACACGCAGTGCAATCGCCGCGACGGCCGTCGCTACTCGTTCGTGTTGCATGGTCTCTGGCCACAGTATGACAGCGGCTATCCGTCGAACTGCCGCCTGCCGAGGCGGCCGTTCGTTCCTGATCCCGTGATCAACAACATGCTCGACATCATGCCTAGCCGTGGCTTGGTCATTCACGAGTACCGCGCCCACGGGACATGCTCGGGTCTCAACCCGATGCAGTACTTCGCGCTGGCACGCCGCCTGTTCGACGGCATCAACATTCCTGAGCGCTTCAACAATCCGTTTGAGTCGCAGATCTTGTCGGCGGCCGACGTCAAACGGGTCTTCCTGCAGGCCAACCCTCGATTCAGTCCCGATATGATGACCGTCGTCTGCGGCGGCGCAGGTGGCATGCTGCGGGAAGTGCGGCTTTGCCTGACGAAGGACGGCGCACCGCGCCGTTGCGGCCAGAACGAAACGCGACGCAATCTCTGCACGGCCAACCAAGTCTTCGTGCCGCCAGCCCGCTCGACGGCGCGCACCTGGCAGAACCAACAGCAGATCCAGTTGCCGACGCCACCGGGAAACAATGCACAAGGCGGCGACCATCTGCCAGGGCCGCAGATGAATTACAATTACGGGCGCAGCACGCAGTAAAGCTCCGAAGGTCGTGTGATTGGTGTCGGCCAACGAGGCGCGCCGTGCCCTTCCCCGCTCCTCGCGTGATCGGCGTCAGGCGACCTTGCGAATGCGCTCAGGTCGCCAGGAACGCGGTGCATCGGCGATCCAGCCGACGCTGGTGGGCGCCCGCAGCGATTCGATCGCCATAGGATTGATGCTCCAGCCGCCGGAAATCGCGGAGACGTGCTCTTCGGTCGGGTAGAGTTGTAGCTCGCCGCCGAGGTCACCGTGGCGGTCGCGGATGCCCCTGATTTCGATGAACGACAGGCCGAGCTGACGTTCTTCCTGCGACAGCTTGCCGGCATTCCAGATCACGCCTCCATCGCCAACCGCAAAGGCACGGACGCGCCGGCCCTTTTCAAAGCGCGCCCAGGCGTAGAAGTCGATGATCGGGAACGACGCGAAATACTGGACGGCCGGGAATTCGATCGCGAGATGTCGAAGCAGCGGCGTCATCTTATCGATAAACGACTCACTGGACGGAATAGGAAGCGACTCGGCAGCGACGAGAGTCCAGCCCTTGATCGGAGGGGCGATGAAAACGAGCCCGTTCGAGATCTCCGAATCGTAAATTGCCCCGACGCCAGAATTCCAGTTTGCAGGGCGAAGCCGGACAAGTCCGAGTGCTGCCGCTACGGCCGCTCGATCGTTCGATTTGATCGCAAGCCAAGCCATATCGTGCCCGAAGGCGCGCGGACGGTCTGGATTATCGGCCAAGCGGACATGATGCGGCACGAGCCGCGGCACGACGATGGTCGCGGCGGCAATAGTGGTCAGAGAAACGAGAGCAACGACCGTTAGAAGCACGGACCGGACCGCACGATGCCAGAAACCTCACTACAATCTCTGAGCTGAGTTGCGGCAATTCTCAAGCGGCCTTGAGCAATTCGCTTGGTGAAAAACATTATCTGCACAAAGAGCAATCCCGCCACAAAATGGAACCGGAGCCCTGAGGAAGGCTCCGGCCATCTGCGACGGGATTAGGGTCTGTTTTACTTACGTAATTACGGGAGGTTTACGCCAGCCGTGAAGACGAAACGCGAGTCGGCCAGATCGTTATCAAAGCCGTCAGCAGCGTTCTTTCCGATGCTGGTATCCCAGTAACGGAAGTCCATAAAATACTTGTCGACTGACAGCTTCAAACCGGCGTTCCAATAAGTGTAATCATGCTGTCCGAGTCCAGGCGATGAGTCACCGATGCCACTCGTGTAGCCGACGACACCGCTAACAACTGGCGTGAACATGTAGAAGTTTGGCAGTGTATAGGCTGCGTTACCTTCGATAGTCCACGTCTCGCCGTAGTTGTTGCCTTGATCCGGCGTATAATAGAAGGTTGCGCCGGTCGTAAAATTAGTGAAGGGCGTGATCGACGCGGCAGCCTTCAATTCGATATAATCGCCTTCGTTGTCCGCGCAGTAGCCCAAAGCACATGCCTTCGGCGAACCGATAGAGTTGTTCGGATACGTATAGTATAGGATGCCGAAGTCCCAGCTGACCGGACCGGTCACAGGACGGACACCCGCATAAATATCCAACTCGAACGGGCCGAACGGATCGGCGATGTTCGAACCCCAGAAATCCAAGTACCAGGTAAGGTTCGGATTGCCGTAGGTAAATTCGATAAACGGCTGGAAGGCCGGATCTTCGTTCGTGAACGAGATACCACGGAACATGTAGTCCGAGGTGCCCGAGATGGTGATCGAGTAACCGAACTTGTTCGCCCCGTCGTCATCGGCGAGCGCTGCCGTTGACATGCCCAGCGCGGCGACAGCCGCCACGCCTGCAGCGCCCAAGAAACTTCTAATGTTCTTCATAAGACAACCCCCGTCCCAGATCTGCGGCTCGCAACACCCGCTCTATTGCGGACAACGCGACTCTCAACCGCTCTGAGATTAGGAAAACTTTTTTGATGGGACCGCACAAGCGATTAGGAGCAACACTGTGTGACTTGCCAGGCGTATGTTACCTGCGTGCAACGCTGCCGAGAGAAGAAGCCTGCGCGTTGTCGATATGCCTTGAAATTAAGCACGTCAGTGCTGCGGCAAAAGCCAACTTAGAGGCACCTTGCAAAAAGCAAAAGCAAATTGAACACCAAATGAGAAACTATCTGAACACGCTTCGTCGTGACGTCTCGTCAGGAATCATCTGTGGCAGTTACAACGCACTCAGTTTCGCTCGCACATAAGCCGTCAAAGACATGAATCACCCCGACAGCCCCCCCGGTACCGTCCTCATTACCGGCGCGGCGCGGCGCATTGGACGTGCGCTCGCCCTCGATCTTTCGCGCGCGGGATGGACGATTGCGATCCATTACCGGAAATCGACGCCAGCGGCCCTGCTGCTGGTCGAGGAAATCGAGTCCAAGGGGGGCCGTGCACAAGCATTTCAAGCCGATCTGATCGATTCTGAAGCGCCTCGCGCCCTCGTTGCCGACGTTAAGCGGGTCTTCGGCTCGCCGACCGTGCTTATCAATAACGCGTCCGAGTTTCTGCCCGACACGGTTCAAAATCTCGATAACGCGACTTGGGATCTCCACCTCGGCATCAATCTCAAAGCGCCGGTGTTTTTGGCCCAGGCGATTGCCGCGGGTCTGCCGGAGGGCAGCGAAGGAAACATCATCAACATCATCGACCAGCGCGTTTGGAATCTGACGCAGGACTTCTTTTCCTACACGATCTCGAAGGCGGGCCTCTGGACGGCGACGCGAACGCTGGCGCAAGCGCTCGCCCCCCGGGTTCGCGTGAACGCCATCGGTCCCGGCCCCGTTTTGCGCAGCATTCACCAGACGGACGATGATTTCGAGCGCGAGAGCCGGTCGACATTGCTGGGACGCGGCGCCTCTACGGATGAGATCGCCGCCGCCGTGAGATTTATTCTCGCGACGCCGTCCCTCACCGGCCAGATGATTGCCCTCGACGGCGGCCAGCATCTGACTTGAGCACGACTAAGTCGTTTCCTGCGCGGCAAATACCTCAGCGCCGCCGCAATGTCTCCGCGCGCTGTTCTCATTACCGCCCAAATAGTTCGCGACCTTTGAATCGGGTCCAAATGGGGGGCTCATAAACACTTTTTTAACGTTAAGCGCCTACGAACGTTAATAGTTCTGTTGGGCGCCTCGACAGGGGGTGCCGCGTGCAAATGGGTGTAACCATGCTTCGCCGCGTTCGGACGCCTTTTGCGTTCGCTTTGGCTGCAGCCGTGCCATTGGCTGCCACGTCGCTGCCTGTAAAGGCTGCGGGACTTCCTCAGGTCGAAATCAGCGCAAAGAACAAGGTCCCGGTGTGCGCCACGCCTGGACGCTTGATGGGCTTTCTCGAAAGCCGCAATCGCGATCTCGATCCGAAATTTCAGACGATCGCCGCCGATTACATGCGGATCGGCAACGAGCTTAAAATTCGCTGGGATATCGCTTTCTTCCAGATGATGCTCGAAACCGGCAACCTGACGTTCAAAGGCGACGTCAAGGCGACGCAAAACAACTTCGCCGGCATGGGCGCCACGGGCAAGAATGTGCCCGGCGAAAGCTTTCCGAATGTCGCGACGGGCGTCGAAGCCCATCTGCAGCATCTCTTGATGTACGCCGGCGAACACATCGACAATCCGGTCGCCGAGCGCACGCGGAAGGTTCAGGAGTGGGGTATTCTGACGGACTGGCAGAAATCACTGCACGGTCCTGTCACCTACGATCAGCTTGCAAAGCAATGGGCGCCCGGCTCGCGGCGCTACAGCCGCGAAATCGCAGGGCTCGTCGAAGCATTCTACGGCAGCCCATGCCGCGGCCCTGATCCGCAGCCTGAACTGATGGCCCTCGCCCAGCCGGGCGGCGGCACGAAGGTTGCCGCGCAGACGCCGCCTGCGGACACCACGTCAACGCAAGTCGCCTCGGCCGACGACAGCTCGGCTAACACGGGTCCCTATATTTCTGGCGCGGCGCTCGCCAAGCGCGCGGTTGAGGAAGCGCGGAAATCCGGTTCGTTTGAGCGTTCTGGCCTCGGCGCTGAATCGCTGATCCCGCCGGCGGATAATGCACCCGCCGTCGGCGAACCGGCCGCCAATACGTCGACAACGTCGTTCAAGGTCATCAACGCCTCGACGTCGCCCGACGATGAAGCCGCGACTGCTGATACCTCCGCTCAGGTCGAGCCGTTGAAGTCGAAGACGAACAAGAAGCAGTCTGCTGCCGCGAAACTGTCCGGCGGCACCAAGACCGCGATGATGATCCCGGCTGCAGGCGTAAAGCCGAAGTGCAAAGTCTGGACGGCGAGCTATGGCGGCGGCCACTCGGTTATTATCCGCGCCAAAGCGGATGCGCAGGAAAATTATACGGTGCTTGACGTCAACGAAGGCTCCGAAAAACGCGAGGCTGCAGCCTACATTGCAGCGTACGCGAAGGGCGGCGTGACCGTTGGCGAATACTCGAACCCATCGCAAGCCCTCGATAAGGCCTTCGAACTCTGCCCTGACGGTTGATCGCGAAGAGAAACCGTCGCAGAGGGCCTTATTTAATGGCGACACCAAAGCCGCTTCCATTCCGGAATCTAACCGCCGCCCTGGCATCGGCACTGTTCGTCCTGACGACGAGCGGTGCCAAAGCCGCGCCTCCGATCAGGACGAGTGCGCAAAATCAGGTTCCCGCCTGCGTCACGCCGGAACGCCTTATGGCTTTTGTGGCCGAGCGCAATCCGCACGTTGACCCGCGCTTCCGCGAGATCGCGCGCTGGTACAAATATTTCGGCGAAGGCTGGCACGTGCGGTGGGACTATGCGTTCTATCAGATGGTGCTGGAGACGAACTATCTGTCCTATCGCCGGGGCGATGGACAGCGCGGCGACGTTCGTGAAAACCAAAACAATTTTGCAGGCATCGGTGCGACCGGCGGCGGCGTGCGCGGCGAGCGCTTCGCGGATGTGAAGACCGGCGTACACGCGCAGATCCAGCATCTCGTCGCCTATTCGGGCGAACGTCTCGCGGCGCCGGTTGCCAAGCGGACACGCGAAAATCAAGACGACATCATCAAACTCGCCCAACGGCTCGGACGGCCGGTGACGTTCGGCGATCTCGCCCGCCGATGGGCTGCAGACCGCGCTTACGGCAAGTCGATCGACATTGTCGCCGGGTTGTTCCGTTCACGCTATTGCGACCAGCCGGCGCAAGCAGCGGAAAGCGATGTACCGCCGCCTGCACCGTTACAGATCCGGCGTGAATGGCGGTATCCGTTCCGGCCGCCGTCGGGACTTGGCGGACCAGTGCCCGAAGACGACAGCGCCGCCCCCGAGGTCCCGCCCTTGGGCGCGAAATCGAAGAAACAACCGGCTGCACCGGTCCATCATGCCCATCCCGCCGCGGTGGCTCCGAAAAAGCCCGCGGTGAAAACGCCGAAACATGCACTGAAAAAAGCGAAAGTTCGCAAACTAGCGCGAAAGTCGAAAACGGCGTCGCACTTGGCGAGCGCCCACACTTCGACATCGGCTTGGGTTGCAACGACCGAAGTCACGCACGAGACGACTATTGCCAAGGAAGGAGCGGACGCTGCTCCAGCCGTGGCTCCCGCGCCGCCAGCGACAGAGCAAGTTGCAGAGAACAGCGAAAGCTCAAGTTTCCTGCCGTGGCTGCCGACGTTTCGTATCGCGCCGGAGCCGCCCCAGCCGTCACGTCTCGGCGGTCCGCTCCCGGCGGAGCTTGGCGCCGCAGCGAAGGCCGCGGAAAACGCGCCCGCAGCGCACTGCAAGGTGCTGACAGCGAGCTACGGCGGCAAGAAAACACTGCTGATCCGCTCACGCTCCGGCGATGAAGTTCAATACACGGCGCTGACGATCATGGACGGTTTCGAAAAGCCGATGTTCGAAGCCTACGCCCGCACGGAAGCAGTAGGTGCCGAGATCGTCGGCGAATATGCGTCACCGGAATCGGCGCTGATCGACGCCAAGGTCAATTGTCCTGAGGACAAGTGAGGCGCCGTTCGCGCCCGTTTTACGGCGTCGATGTCGGCGCTAGATACTTAAGCGCAGCGGTCGATGCCGCACCGCCTATGACGCAGGGAATGCCGACCTCAACCTGCCCCAGCGCACCGGCAGCGACACAGCCGAGCGCCAGCACAGTCTGCCCGGCCTGACCCCACCAGTTGTAATTGCGAAGGCTCTCAGGACCCTGAGCTTTGAGCTGATCGATCGACGCCAGCGCATCCTTGCGCAGTTTGGCGAGCTCATAGGACTCGGCCGCGTCGATCACTTCGGCAAGCGGCTTGCGCAGTTTGGGATCGACGTCGGTCGAAATCTTTTTCAACATTCGCAGCAAATCATCGTTGCGAGCGGCGTTTTGCGCCAGCGTCCACTTCGCCATCGCGCCGATTGTCAGATAATCGACCTTGTCCTTATCGAGCGATAATTCGAGCGCGGTCACGATGCGTCGGACTGGCGCTTCCCAGCCGGTCGCGAAGTAATAGCCCCAATTCAAATCGATAACGCTGGAGTCATCCTTGATCGACATCTCCGTCAGCGTCGGCTTGTTGCCGTAGAGATACTTCTCGATCAGCACTCTGCGGGCCGGCATACGCTCGACGTATTTCTTCAGGGTATCGCGCCAACGCGGCAGGCCAGAATACGCGATGCCCTTGATCACGAGCACCTGATCTTCCGGCGGGAGCGGAAACATCTTCGTTATCAGTTCGTCGGCGATCTTTGGGTTAGCGCCCAGCACGCCGGCGACGAAGCCGATGTAGACGCCGGACTGATCGGTATCCCTCGTCACGCCGAAATCCGACATTGCCTTCACGGCCTGCGGCAGGCGTTGAGGATCAGGATTCTTGCGGTAATCGTTGATCCACTTGAGAAGCTCTTGCGAATTCTGAAACGGCTTCTGAGACTTGCCTTTCGTGTGTTTCGCGACGGCGGAATTTTTAGCAGGTCCGGCAAGTGTGAAATCATTCACTTTCACGGGTCTCGCCAGCGCGAACGCCGGCAGCAAAATGAACCAAGCTAAGCCAAGAATGGCGATGACGCGACGCATGACACCCCCCTCGGCGCATCGTTGTTCCCTGAACTTTCAATGAAATTGGACACCACGCCCTCGGCATGGTGATTTTGTGGCGCAGCATGCAATGCCTTGCTTGACCTTGGCGGCGGCCCAATTTTAGGTGCGCCATGACCGAAGAACCCGCGACATTGACATCCCCCCCGGAAACGCCCGCAAAGACAGGGCCCGAGGTCATTGCGGCCTATCTCAAGCTGCTGCCGCAGAGCCCCGGCGTATATCGAATGCTCGATACGGACGGCGAGGTGATCTATGTCGGCAAGGCGAGGTCGCTCAAAGCCCGCGTCTCGAATTACGCCCGTCTCAATGGCCATACGAACCGCATCGCACGGATGATCCTTTCGACGGCGTCGATGGAGTTCGTATCGGTACGCACCGAAGCCGAGGCGCTTTTGCTTGAGGCGAACCTCATCAAGCGCTTCCGGCCGCGCTTCAACGTGCTGATGCGCGACGACAAGTCGTTTCCTTACATTCTCATCAGCCGGGACCACGGCGCGCCGGCCGTCATGAAGCATCGCGGTGCGCGCAACCGCAAAGGCCGATACTTTGGACCGTTCGCGTCCGCTGGCGCCGTCAGCCGCACCGTCAACATGCTGCAACGCGCGTTTCTGCTGCGCTCATGCTCCGACAGCGTCTACGACAGCCGCACACGGCCGTGCCTGCTCTATCAGATCAAGCGTTGCTCGGCGCCGTGTACCGGAGAGATCAGCCTCGACGATTACGGCCGGCTCGTCGATGAAGCGGAAAGCTTTCTCAGCGGCGAAAGCCAGACGGTCCGCGAGATGTATCAACGGTTGATGGCGGAAGCCGCAGAGAAGCTCGAATTCGAGACCGCCGCGACATATCGCAATCGTCTATGGGCGCTGGCGCATGTCACGGCCGATCAGTCGATCAATCCGGAAGGCGTCGAAGAAGCCGACGTGTTCGCCGCCTACCAGGACGGCGGACAGACATGCATTCAGGTGTTCTTCTTCCGCACCGGACAGAACTGGGGCAATCGCGCCTACTATCCGAAAGCGGATCGCTCGCTGAACGTCGAGGACGTACTCGATAGCTTCATCGCGCAGTTTTACGACGATAAGCCCGTGCCGCGCCTGATCCTGATCTCGCACGATATCCCGAACCGCGAACTGCTGGCCGAAGCGTTGACGACAAAGGCGGAGCGCAAGGTTGAAATTCGCGTGCCATCACGCGGCACCAAATCGACGCTCGTCGAACATGCGCTTGCGAACGCCCGCGAAGCGCTCGGCCGAAAGCTCGCAGAAAGCTCGTCGCAGGCGCGTCTGCTCGAAGGTGTGGCGGAGCGGTTCTCGCTTGCGGCCGTGCCGCGCCGCATCGAGGTTTTCGATAACAGCCATATCTCCGGCACCAATGCCGTCGGCGGCATGATCGTCGCGGGGCCGGAGGGGTTCGTCAAAGGCCAGTATCGCAAGTTCAACATCAAGTCGCCGGAGACAACGCCGGGCGACGACTACGCCATGATGCGCGAGGTGCTGACACGCCGCTTCAAGCGCATCGCGGAAGCCGAGGTGCTGGACGAGATCGAGACCGAGGTCGAAGAGATTGCCTCGGACGTCAGCGGCGGTCCGCTTTCGCCCATTGTCGACGATCCGGATGACACCGCAGATGAACGCGTGTTTCCAGACAAGCCCGATCTCGTCCTGATCGACGGCGGCCTGGGGCAGCTTTCGGTCGCGCGCGAAGTCTTGGCCGGCTTCGGATTGCACGACATTGCATTGATCGGTGTCGCAAAAGGTCCGGATCGCGATGCCGGCCGCGAACATTTCCACATTCCTGGGCGCGACCGGCCGATCATGCTTGAAGCGAAGGACCCGGTGCTCTACTTCGTGCAACGTCTGCGTGACGAAGCACATCGGTTTGCGATCGGCACGCACAGGGCGAAGCGTGCGAAATCGCTCGGTGCCAATCCGCTCGACGAGATCGAGGGCGTTGGTCCCACGCGTAAGCGGGCGCTTCTGAAACACTTCGGCTCGGCCAAGGCGGTGTCACGCGCCGGTGTCGAAGACTTGAAGGCCGTCGATGGAATCTCGGCCGATATGGCCAAAAAAATCTACGACTTCTTCCACGAACGGGCGGGATAGTCGCGGGGACTCTTTAAAGGCTAGCCAGCTGCACACCGTCCGCCCTAATTTCGCGGCACTTGAGGGCGATGGGCCATCTCCCTTGTGCTCAATTCACTTTCCAAAGGCTCCAGTTCTGCCGATGCTCAGACGTGCACTTGCGATCGCCACCTTAGCCATTCTCTTTGCGGTACCGCGGGCCGACGCCCAGGACGCCACCACGAACGGCTGGGCACCAGTTGCCGATCCCGTCAAGGAAACCAAGGAAGCCCCGGCTCAGCCGCAGGCGCAGGCCACGACGCAGGTACAGCCGATCGCTCCGGCGCAATCTGCGGAACCGCCAGCCGCGGCGGCACCCCAGCAGAAGCCGCAAGCGGCGCCCGCTCAGACTATCACGCCGACGCAACAGCCAGCTGCGGCGGCTCCAGCGGCCCAGCCAGCGCCTGCGGCACCCGCCGCAGCACCTCCTCCTGCCACGGCGCAAACACCCGCTGCAGCCGCTCCTGCGGCGACTGCAGCCCCAGCGGCGCCTGCGGCAGCTGTTCCGGCGGCAGCGGCTCCCGCTGCGGCAGTTCCCACCGCAGCTCCGGCAGCACCAGCTGCTCCTCCGCCGCCGCCCGCGGTTTCTCAGGAGGTCAACGCGGAGATCACCAATCTCGTCGGCCAGATGGACGGGGCGGAGAAATCGCTTTCGAACATCTCGAACGCCGACGACGACCTCGGGCAATTGCGCGACAAGCTCGACGCGGTCATTTCAAAGACGACGGAAACGGCAGATTCTCTGCGTCCGCGCTTGTCTGACATTCAAACGCAGATCAAGCGGCTTGGTCCACCGCCCGCGAAAGACCAACCGTCGGAAACGCCAGCCGTGGCAGCGGAACGGTCGAGGCTCGACGCGCGCGAGGCGGACGTCTCGGGAGCCATTAAGACGCTCGAAAACACTTGGTGGCGCGCCCGCCAGGCGATCGACAAGATCACCGAGCTGCGCCTCAAAATGTTCGTACGCAGCCTCACTGAGCAGATGACGAGTCCGGTCTTTCCCGAGTTCTGGAACGACTTCCACAGGCACAGGGAGGCCATTCAGTGGCGCCTTGATTATAACGCGCGGGATTGGTGGAACGCTGTTACCGGACAGAAGACGAGTGCCCTGATCCTGCTCGTCGCAGTCATCGGTCTCTATCTGCTGCTCAAGACCGTGATCGTTTCGATCACGCGCTATCGGGCACCTCCGAGCGCAACCCCGCCGACGTTCTTCCAGCGGGCAGCTTCCGCCGCATGGATCGCGCCGGTACGGGCGATTCCTGGTGTTGCAGCAGCCTTCCTGGCCTATGGCGGCCTCGAATATCTTGGACTGCTCTATTATCCGACCGCCGCTCCGGTGGGTGTGGCCCTTCTTGAAACATCGCTGGTATTCGTGGCGGTGTCCGCGCTGGTCATTACAGTCTTCGCGCC
This sequence comes from Hyphomicrobium sp. DY-1, assembly GCF_047497105.1. Taxonomy (NCBI): domain Bacteria; kingdom Pseudomonadati; phylum Pseudomonadota; class Alphaproteobacteria; order Hyphomicrobiales; family Hyphomicrobiaceae; genus Hyphomicrobium; species Hyphomicrobium sp. DY-1. The sequence continues at coordinate 463,171 of NZ_CP134870.1, forward strand.
GCGCAGTCATGAGCGGCGGCTGATGCATCTTTCCGATCGCAGCGCGCGGCGCATCTCGCGGCTTCTCGTCATACTGGCGCTGATCTATTCGATCGATCTCTTCCTGTCGAAGTTCGCGCAGGTTCTGTATTTGCCGCTTTCGATGAGCGTCGCGCAGTCACTGTTCACGAGCATTGCGTTCGCGCTTGTACTGATCGGCCTCCTGCTGACGCCCTTCGAGTCCAACCAGATGACCCGCACGCGTCCGGTTACGCGCAGTGAGCCGCTGTGGCTCAAGCTGCCGCTATGGGTTGCGGCGTTGTCCATCATCGGCCTTTGCCTCACGGGCTACATCGCGCTCGGCCGGTTCCTGGCGCAGCAATTGGTCATGACCGGTGTTGTCGGACTTGTAGCCATGCTTCTGATCCTCGCAATCCGCGCCTTTACGCGCGGCAGCACAACGTCGCGAGGACATATCAGCGAGCTTCTCGAAGCTCGGATGGGCTTCGATGACGTCCGCCGCAAGCAGCTCGGCTGGCTGACGGAAACCGCGCTGACCCTGGGTGTAGCGCTGATCACGGTGCCTGTGCTCCTGCTTCAGTGGGGTTTTTCGGCTCCTGACATTCGCGACTGGATGCAACGGGCATTCTTCGGCTTCGAAGTCGGCTCGATCCGCATCTCTATCGTGCGCATCCTGATTGGCATCGCGCTTTTCATCGCGGTGATCGTCGCTACCCGAATGATCCAGCGGCGTTTGCGCGAGAACATTCTCATCGCGCCGAAAATGGACCCGGGCATCGCGAACTCGATCGACACTGCGGTCGGCTATGCCGGTACGGCGCTCGCCGCTGTGATGGCGATCTCTTACGCCGGGTTCAACATCACGAACCTCGCGATCGTCGCCGGTGCATTGTCGGTCGGTATCGGTTTCGGCTTGCAGTCGATCGTCAATAACTTTGTCTCGGGCCTTATCCTCCTGATCGAGCGGCCGATCAAAGTCGGCGACTGGATCGTCGTCGGCAGCGAACAGGGGACGGTGAGAAGCATTTCGGTCCGTTCGACGGAAATCGAGACGTTCGACCGCGCTAGCCTCATTGTGCCGAACTCGGAACTCATTACCGGCCGCGTCTTGAACTGGACGCACCGCAGCGCGCTCGGCCGAGTGGTGCTGAAATTTTCTGCCGGGGCCGAGATCGATCCCCGGCTCGTCCTGCCGATCCTCAACGAATGCGCTGCGCGGCATCCTACGATCCTGCGGGAACCGGCCCCGCTGGCGACGTTTGACGGCTATACGCCGACGACGACCGAGTACACCCTGCGGATCATGCTTCCCGACATTACGCATTCACTGAAGGTCCAATCGGACCTTCGGATTGCAGTCTACGAGGCGTTCCGCAAGGCCGGCATTGTCAGTCGGCAGGCTTTCGCACCGCCAGCTGCCGTGTCCCCCCCACCACCACCCGATCCTGTGCCTCCCCCGGTTCCGGCTTCGGCCGCGGCGTCATAACGAATTCCTGCGGCTTTCTGCCCTGAGCCGTTCACCATCGACGCGCACTTTGCTCACTGGGGATTGACGGCCCGGCGGTGCTGCGGCTACCCAAAACCATGGATCACGTCGCGCACCGCTCGCTGTCAATGAGCCTGCCCAATATCCTAACTTACGGACGGATTGCGGCCGTGCCCGTGCTTGCGGGCGTGCTGTTCTTCGGGACGGGCGAAATTGCGCGCTGGCTGGCGTTCGCGATTTTCGTTGCCGCCTGCGTAACAGACTGGCTTGATGGCTATCTGGCCCGGATCTGGGAGCAGCAGTCCAATCTTGGCCGGATGCTGGACCCGATCGCCGACAAGCTGCTGGTCGGCGCGACGCTGCTGATGCTGGTGTATACGGACACCATTGGCAGCTGGTCGATCTGGGCGGCTCTGACGATCCTGTCGCGCGAGATCCTCGTATCGGGTCTACGCGAGTTCCTGGCGGAGCTGAACGTCAAGGTGCATGTGACGCAGCTTGCTAAATGGAAAACAGCGGTCCAGTTCGTGGCGCTTGCGATCCTGCTGGCCGGGCCGGCCGCTGAGAAGCTACTCCCCGGCACGACGCTGGCCGGAATGGTGCTGCTTTGGGTGGCGGCGCTCCTTACGCTTCTCACCGGCTATGACTATCTGAAGGCCGGTATCCGCCACGCGATCTATCGCTGAGCCCGACATGACCGACAGACAATCAGCCCCCGAAGTGACGCTTCGCTATTTTGCGTGGTTGCGCGAGCGCGCAGGCGTCAGCGAAGAGCGCCTGAGACTGCCGGCCGATATCGTGACGGTCCGCGATCTGCTCCTCTGGCAGGCGCGCCGTGGGCAACCTTTCGACCAGGCGTTTGCCAAACCCGAGGCTATCCGTGTCGCCATCGACCATGCCCACGTGAAGCCGACGGCGGCCGTCGGCAATGCTCGCGAGATCGCCTTCTTTCCGCCCGTTACGGGAGGTTGATACCGTGGCCGTTCGGGTCTCCACCGACGATTTCGATATTTCCGAGGAGATGGCGAAACTCTCGGACGGCGACACGGGCATTGGCGGCGTGGCGCTCTTCGTCGGCAAGGTTCGCGGCGACGTTAAAGGCCAGCCTCTCGTCTCGATGACGCTCGAACACTATCCGGGCATGACGGAAGCGGAACTCGCACGCATCGAGACGGAAGCTTGCGCGCGCTTCAAGCTTTCGGCGTCGCTGATCATACATCGGGTCGGCGAACTCAAGCCTGGCGACAACATCGTGCTCGTCATCGCCTGCGCGCCGCACCGGCAGGATGCGTTCGCGGGCGCCGAATATCTGATGGATTATCTCAAGACGCGCGCGCCTTTCTGGAAAAAGGAAACGCTTGGCGACGGTAGCGCACAGTGGGTCGATGCCCGCGAAAGCGATGAGGATGCCGCCGCGGCGTGGGCTCTAAGGAGCAAATAGATTTTCGAGGCTTCGATAGCTGGCATTTTAGCGCGGCAGTTAACGGCCGCTTAACCGGCTGAGCCGGATAACCTTAATCCTTGTGCCACTTTGACCGCCAAAACGCCATCTTCCGTAGGCATACAGATCGTATCTGTGGCGCACGGGCTGGGTGGGCGCGCCTTGGGGGAAACGGAACGAATGCGTAGTTTGGCTCGACGCGCATTGAGCGGCGTCTTCGCGGCAGTCATTGCCGCCGCTGCGATGTGCACCGCCTACGCCGATGAGTTGCAGGTCGCAGCAACGGCGGCGACGGCCGTGCCCGCACCGGTGCCCGTTGCCGCACATCGCATCACCGGCACACGCTTCGTCATCGGCCTCGACAGCAAAGTCAAATACCAGATCTTCTCGCTTTCGAACCCGAACCGGGTCGTGATCGAGTTGCCGGAGGTCAACGTCCGGCTGCCGGAACTCAACGGCAAGACACCCGTCGGCCTCGTCCGCAGCGTGCGCGCCGGTCTCGCAGCAGCAGGAAAAATGCGCGTCGTAATCGGGGTCACGCAGCCCGTCGTCGTCGAGAATTCCGAGATCTCCAAAGACGACAAGGGACAGTATAGAATTTCCCTCGCGATCCTCCCGGCCAGCGCGGCGCTTAAAGGCGACGTCAAAGGCGTGGCGACACGGACGGGGCTTGCACCTCTCAGCATCCAGCCGCCGCTTCCCCGTCTCGCCGAAAGCCCCAAGGAACGGGCAGCGCGGACCTTCAAGCCGATCATCGTGCTCGATCCGGGGCACGGCGGCTATGACTCGGGCGCGGAGAAGCGCGGCATCGTCGAAAAGAACGTCGTCCTGGCGTTCGGATTGGTGTTGCGCGATCTGCTTGAGAAGACCGGGCGCTACAAAGTGCTGATGACACGCAGCGACGACACGTTCATCCCGCTCGACGAGCGCACGCGATTTGCCGAAAAAAACAAGGCGAACCTTTTTATCGCGATCCATGCCGATTATTCGGACGGCGGTTCGCGTGCACGCGGCGCAACAATCTATTCGCTGCGTGACGGTGTCGCCAAAAAGCTCGAGCGGTCCGCGAAGGGCGAAATCGCACGCAACGTGCTGTCGCCGGACGAGATTGATACCGTCAAGAGCGTCAACGGCGACGTCAATGCCGTGAGAGACATTCTTGCGGATCTCGCCGATCGGGACGTCGAGCTGACGCACGAACGCACGGGCATGTTCGCGAAGTCGGTGATCGAGAACATGGGCGAAAGCACGCCGCTTCGCGATGAGCCGGAGCAGCAAGCCGCTTTCCGCGTTCTGAAGACGGCCCAGTTCCCGTCCGTGCTGATCGAGCTGGCCTACGTCACCAATCCGAAAGACGCGAGCAATCTCAAGTCAGACGAATGGCGCGAGAAAGTCGCGCATTCGATCGTCGCCGCCATCGACAACTACTTCTCACGCGACATCGCCAGATTGCCTATGTAGTTGGCTTTTTTGATTGCGCCGGCGACTTCCCTCCGGGGAGCCGGCCGCCGGCGCAGACGATGCAGCGAATATTTCGGCGCTTCCGGCCGGCGTCGCGAAGCGCCAAATAAAAAAGGCCGGCTCATCAAAGCCGGCCTTGGTATCTTGTGTGGCAGGAGATCGTCGCACCGACCTCCCGCAGTGCATCAGTTATCTCCTACATGGAGGATGCTTATGGTGTTGACGCCAGAGCAGAATAAGCCAACGTTTCCTCGACATATCGCGCGAAGAGTACGCTTCGCTGGATCGGAGAAATTCGATTGGCCGGTGACAGCGCTTCTGCATGAGGCACTCCATCTTCCAGGTAACCGCCCATCCGCTCGATAGAGCGGATTTTCCGATACCGAGACAACGCACGCGCTCGTCCAGCACTCGGGCTCACTGAGCGGCGCGCTAACGTTCCGGGTTCGGTATCGACGGGGCGGGGAGGGTTGGACAGAGACGTGAAGTCGTGGAGCCTGGACACGAACGACGCTCCCTCGGGCAGCCCTGTCCATCGCTGCCACGCGCCGTTCGAAGCCATCTGCCGGTCCGTCTGGATCCGGTTCAGAGAAGAGAAGGGCATGGACCCCTAGTTCTCGCTCTGACGCTCGCACAATGTTGTAAGGACATGCTTTAGCCGCATACCTCGCAACGCTTCACGACTCATAGGCTAAGCGATTCGCGTGACGTTTCGTGAGATCAGCAACATAGCGATTGGGGACGAGGAGACGCACCGGCTTTCCCGCGGCGTTGACCTCGACCGGCGATCCGCCCGCATCGTCGCCGTCGATCTCAACGGGCGTGGTCGTAAAGTAGCCGATGCGGGCAGTATTGACCGGCAGAACGTGCACACCCTTCGGCCGCGTTTCGGGCCGGGCAATCCATCCGAACGCCAGCGAGATGAGGTTGGCTGCCGTTTCGAGACGCGTCCCTGCTTCCATCACGACCGCCATCAGCCTGTCGCGTCCGAGACCGGCGTCCGGCGCCAGCTCGAACACGCTGGCGTAACGGCTGGCGAACGACAGGATTGTCCAGCTCGCCTCGAACCTGCGGCCATCCAGTTCGACGTCGAAGCGTCGCGGACCTTCAGCGAGTGTTTTCAAAACCGGATAGACATACGCCCCGCGGCCGAACGCCCGTTTCGTCCGATAGCTGAGCTTGGCGACGACACGGGCATCAAATCCAGCGCCGAGCATCAAGAAAAACGGCGCGCCATTCACAAGGCCGCCGCGAACGTCAACCGCAGTATCCGCAAGCAGCACATCGGCCACCTCCCCTGCCCGCCTGCGCAGCCCGATTTCGTTGGCGAGGACGTTACCCGTTCCGATCGGAATGACGCCCACCGGCAGCTGGGTGCCGGCAGCGCCCGTCGCCACGGCGCGGAACGTCCCGTCGCCGCCCGCCGCAATGACGGCGTCGCAGACATGACGTTGGGCCAGTTCCCGCACGCGGTCCGCCGCTTCTTCGGCACTGCGCGCCGGGACCTGAAACACGTCCGCATTTCTTGCGCGCAATGCACCCAACACCCCGTCGAGCAGCCTCGGCAGGGCAACGCCCGCAGTCGCGTTGAAAACAAGTGCAAATCGGCGCCGCATCGGCGTGGCGAACCCCATAAGAGAATGGCGGCGCCGTTCAGCGCCGCCAGAATACCCATTGGGACATCGCGTATGCGCCGCGAGTTGCGGCGTCAAGACTGTCCTTTAGCGGTGGGCCTCAAGGGCGGCAGGCGCTTCCGCCTGCCGAGCCGTCGACGTCACCGCCTTCTGGACCTTCTCGAAGGCCCGGACCTCGATCTGCCGGATGCGTTCCCGGCTGACGCCGAACTCTTCCGACAATTCTTCAAGCGTTGCAGGCTCTTCGGCAAGCCGGCGCGCCTCGAAGACGCGACGCTCGCGATCGTTCAGAACCGACATCGCGGACGACAGGTACGACTTGCGCCGTTGCAATTCTTCGTCCTCGACGAGGCGATCTTCCTGCGTCGGCGTATCGTCGACGAGCCAATCCTGCCATTCGCCGGATTCAGCTTCGGCACGGATCGGCGCGTTCAGCGAAGCGTCACCGCCAAGCCGCCGGTTCATATTGACGACGTCTTCTTCCGGAACGCCCAGCTTAGTCGCAATCGTCTTGACGTGTTCGGGCTTCAGATCGCCGTCGTCCAGCGCCTGCAGCTGGCTCTTGGCGCGCCGCAGGTTGAAGAAGAGCTTCTTCTGCGCCGCGGTGGTGCCCATCTTCACAAGGCTCCACGACCGCAGGATGTACTCTTGAATGGACGCGCGGATCCACCACATCGCATATGTAGCGAGGCGAAAGCCCTTGTCTGGATCGAAGCGTTTGACGGCCTGCATCAGGCCGACGTTGCCTTCCGATATGACTTCGCCGATCGGCAGGCCATAGCCGCGATAGCCCATCGCGATGCGCGCGACGAGACGGAGGTGCGACGTCACGAGTTTTTCGGCGGCGTCCGCGTCCTGATGTTCCTGCCAACGCTTGGCGAGCATAAATTCTTCGTCAGGCGCAAGCATCGGGAATTTGCGGATCTCTTCCAGATACCGCGACAGGCCGAGCGAACCGCCGGCCAGGGACGGAAGACCTTTTGCTACTGATGCCATTGCCCTCTGCAGAACCTTCGCCCGTTTCCGGTTCGGCCCCGCGCTCCCTTCTCAGTGTCGGAGAAGCGGTACGCTCCCCCGACGTCGGGTGTTACATAGTAGTAAAATCCAAAATTTCATCAGGGGTTCCGGTCACTTCCACTTGAATGCTCCGTCACCGAACCCCAGGTTTTGGAGCTTGTCTCTTTTACGAACGCCGCCGGCGGCGTTTATCCGTCGGCACTGATGGCATAGGCCGCAAGGCCTCTCCAAGACGTTCGAGGTCCAATGGCAATTTGCTGTAAAAATTCAGCTTTTTGCCGGTAATCGGATGCTCGAACTGAAGTCGCTCAGCATGTAGCGCTTGTCGCATCAACGCGGTTGCTTGGTCTTTCGCATTCGCACGAACCGATGCAAGTCTCGTCTTAAAGCCGGCGCCGTACGTGGGGTCACCCACGACTGGATGGCCGATATGCGCGAGATGCACGCGTATCTGATGCGTACGCCCGGTTTCGAGAACGAGCCGAAGCAGCGAAATATCGCCGGACGGCGTTTCGCCTGGAAAGACGTCGAGAACCTCGTAATGGGTTTTTGCCTCGCGACCATTTTCTCCACGCGCGACGGCGATTTTGAGGCGATTGGCACGGCTTCGCTCTAGGCGCGCATCGATACTTCCGGCCGGTTTGGGAAGTCGACCCCAGACGAACGCAAGATAGCTCCGATGCAGCCGGCCGTCCCGGCCGTGGCTTTTGAACTGCTCCGCCAGCCCTTGATGTGCCGCGTCGGACTTCGCGATGACGAGAAGACCAGAGGTGTCCTTGTCGAGGCGGTGAACGATGCCCGGACGTTTGACACCGCCAATGCCCGAGAGGCTGTCACCGCAATGGGCAATCAAAGCATTCACCAGGGTCCCAGCGTCGTGTCCGGCGGACGGATGCACGACCAAGCCGGCCGGCTTATCGATCACGATGACGTCCTCGTCCTCGTACACGATGTCGAGTGCGATCTCTTCGCCTTGAACTCCAGACTCTTCAGCAGGCGGAATGCTAACCGTGTATGTCAGGCCCGGTTTGACCGGCGTGCGCGGCTCTCGTATCGTGTCGCCCGCGCTGACGTGACCTTCGCGAATGAGCGCTTGGACGCGAGCGCGGCTGACGCCTTCGATTTTCGTTGCAAGCCATCGATCGACACGCTGGCCGGCATCTTCAGGCCCCGCGACGACGTCGATGTGGCTTGCTGTTTTTTCCTCGATCGGCACGTGATTACCAGAAAGAAAACCTGAGAGATGACCCATCCTGAGCCGCCTTCGGCCGACTTGATGCGCGAACAGCGGCTGCAACGCAATCTGAAGATCGTCATTGCCGTTCTCGGGCTTATGATTTTTGCCGGATTAGCGGCCATCGCCTTCAAAATCATATCGACAGCGACGCGCCCGGCGGGAAGCGGGGCTGTGTCGCGGTCCGTAGCCGTCCCTGGCACAGATGCGTCGGTGTCGTTCGAACTGCCCAAAGGCGCCAAGATCGTTTCGATGTCCCTGTCAGGCAACCGCCTTGCTATTCAACACGACGGGCCATCGGGCCCCGGCATTACAATTCTGGATACGGACACCGGGCAACGGGTCATTGAATTGAAACCGACCGAGACATTGCCGCGGAATTGAACCGGGGTTGCTCAATGAGACTGTCGAAGGACATCGAGGGGGCATGAGTTGTTGTTCCCACTTCAGATCGGTTCGCAGCCTGCCGAACGGATGCGTCGGTTTGGCGTGATTGCCGCGCTGACGGGGCTTGATCGGCTGCCGACAGTCGACTACACGTCGCACTGCGCCGGCCCCGTTCGTCTAGTGGCCTAGGACACCCGCCTCTCACGTGGGCAACAGGGGTTCGAGTCCCCTACGGGGCGCCAATTCCATCACCGTTTTTCCTTTTGAAAACAACGCCTTGCTCGTCTCTCAACGGGGTACCGGGGGAGTACTGCGGGGAATAAGTCGTCAACATAGACGTCAGCATAGCGCTGGCTCAGACACTCATGTTGCGACCATCAAACGGAGATCGAATTGGGCCACAAATCGCAACACGCGACCCCTGTAAATCGCCAAGGTGTCTGGTATCTCGTCCGCCGCGTACCGAAGGAATTCTCGACGTTCGACCCGCGCGGCATGGTCACCATCAGCACCGGCGTTCGCGTCCGCCATGACCCTCGCGGCATCCTCGCCAAACAACGCGTCGCCGAACTCGACGCCCAACTCCAAACCTTCTGGCGCCAATGCCGCGATGGCCTCAACCCCCGCGCTGCCGCAGTCGCGTTGAAGGCAACCCAACGTGGCCAGGACGTCGACCTTCCGGTGCTCTCGCTCCCCAAGGTCACCGAACTCGGCGTCGCCGCAGTCATCGAACGCCTCCTCAAAGCGACCGCAGCCCGCCCCATAGAAGATCTCATCGCATCATCGAAGGACCAGGCCTTGTCCGCACCCTCCCTTGCCTTCGGTATCCCAACCTCCGCAGCACCGACCACGACATCAGGTCTGCGCGTGTCTCAAATGCTGGAAGAATTCGAACGCATCAACGCCACGACACTCGCAAGGAAATCCCCTCGCCAACGCCACAAGTGGAAAGTCCATCGCCAAACCGCCCTTGACGTGTTCCTTGAAACGATCGGCGAGGACTGCGCCGTGACCCACCTGTCAACCGCACACACGCACCGGTTCAGGGCCCACTGGCAAGAACGCGCAATAAAAGGCCAAGTGCAAATCAACTCCGCGAACCGACGAATGCGCGCCGTCGCCGGACTCTACAAAGCCATCCATTCCTTCCACCAACTCGATCAGAAAAATCCCTTTACCGCTATCCGCATCCCCGGAGGCCGCGATGGCAAACGCGTTCCCTACCCACCATCCTTCGTCCAGAATCATTTCCTTGCGCAGGACATGTTTGCGGACCTCAACCACGAGGCACGCCGCATCATCTATCTCATCGTCGAAACCGGATTGCGCCCCTCCGAGGCATGTGCCCTCACGCGCGACACCATCCACCTCAACTGCCCTGTCCCCTTCATTGAAGTTTCCAACGAACACCGCGAAACCAAAACCGCCGGATCAGTCCGCGTTATCCCCCTCGTCGGCGTTGCTCTCCTTGCCATGCAACAACATCCCGACGGCTTCCCTCGCTATTACGACAAACCGGATGCCCTCACCGCCCTGCTCAACAAAGCCCTCACAGCCCGAAACCTCCGCCCAGCGGGCCCCAAGCAGAGCATCTACTCCCTCCGCCACACACTTGTTGACCGGCTCAAAGCCGTGGAAGCCCCCAAAGATATCCAGGAAGACATTCAAGGCCACGTGCATACGTACGGCGAGGGAACCACACTCGCGCATCGGCACGCGTGGCTGCAAAAAATCGCCTTCACCCCACCGGCTTCGATATAGACGCCACGATACGCCGCGCACGTTCCATGGGATCATCCTTGCGCGCATCCTCAAGCGCGCGCTCCAACATCTCCAAGATGACCGCGTATTCCTCGCTCACGTGCACGGTTACATACGCCGCATATTTCAGGGCGAATTCGATCTTTTCAACGGTCAGAACAGTCTCGGGGTTCGATGCCATTCCCAAGCATTCGGCGGTCCAATTCCAATTTTCAAACCGATTTTTAAATTGGACGGCGTATCGGGGACTAGCGCGGACTACAGCGGGGTAGCGTGTATTTCACTTCTACGTGACCGCCATCAATCCCGGTTCCCGTCTTCTTTCAACCACCGCAACACCTCATCAAGACTGTAAATCACTTTCGCTCGTCCACCCTTTCCCAAACGAATGGCATTGGGGCCCCGCTTCGCCATCCTCCAATTCTCAAGGGTCCGGTCGCTAATCCGAAGCATTTCCGCGACCTCGACCGATTCAAGGAACACCGGAAGCGGCCTTTTCCGTTCATCGCCCGTCACCACATTCCCCGTTCCCGCGTCCGCGCCAATCAAATCCAGCCTAAACATCGCCGCGGTCATCTGCTAGGGTCGTCTCGTCATCCCCCAACCAACGGCGACCATGAAGCAGGACCGTGACCTAACCGCGATCGAACGCGACCTCAACCGGGCGCTCATCGCCTTCAACATGTCGCGTGGTGTGCTCAGCGCAAAGCTCTCCAATTTCGCCGCGCGGGAAGGGGCGGAGGACCGTCTCATCAACATGGCCGATGAATATGGCCCCGAACACGTCCTGGACGTCATGCGGGACAATCCCGCGCTGCTGGAACTTGCCCGCGCCGCAAGCCCGACCGAAATCGAAGAGTTGCGCAAATCCCTGACCGCCGCCTATGCCAGCAGCCACGACGTCTCCAAGCTCAATTCCGAAAAGCAAATGAAGCTCCGCGAGGCCGATCCCACTCTGCCCAAAGCCGTGATGGTCAACGGCCGCCCTATGGTCTACGACCCCGAGCGAAACGTCGCCTACTGGATGGACACCGGCGAAGACGAGGACATGGACCACGAGGACGTGTCTCTTGAGCACAATTACGACGACGAAGAGGAAGAAGAACGCGGGATGTGAACACTTCCGCTCCCTCGCTTCGTCAAATGACCAAGTGAATCTGCCTAACCTGCTGCTATTAAGCCCTGCTGTCCTTCCCGGGGCTTGCCGTGCACAACATCATTCTCGACCGCGACGACATCGGCCGTCTCCGCGTGGTGCAAGCCAGCGCTTCCACCAGCCTCACCAACCCGCTTGAGGGCATGCACTCCCTTGCGCGCGAAGAAATCCTTTTCAAACCGCTTACCTCCGCCGAGCGACAGCTCATGAAGGCCTCGAAGCACCTCGACATCTACCAGCGCCGGGTGGTCGCCCACTACATCATCAGCAACCGGCGCGCCGATTATCAGCACAAGCAAGACCATCTCGCCCGCCAGGCCACGCGGATGCGCGCAGAGGACCAGATCGACGACGAAAACAAGCGCCAATCAACCCACCTCGACTTCCTCGCTCGCCAGGCCGAGAAGCAGGCCGCCATCCATCGCCACCCCGTCACGCCACAACCGGACACCTCCAAGACCCAGGCCCCCGAGCCTCACCGCCCCGACCCCCACCACGGACACCGCGCCATCGATGATGAGCAGGAAGAAGAAGACGAGATGGGCCGCTGACAACGGTAAGGTCCTTCACCACCCCCACCCCAACCTGCTTGGCATTCGTCCGTACGCGTTGTAATTTGGCGCCACCCCATGACGTTCGACCACAGCCCCGACGACCTTGCGCACGCGCTTGATGACATGCGCACCTATTGGGTCGGTGCCGAAATCGACGCCGCCTATGCCCTCTCGCTCGCGCAGAGCAAAACCTCCCCCATGACCGCCAAAATCCGCAAGCGCGTCGACATCGTCATCGCGCGCAACCTTGAACGCGCCGCCGACAGAACACAGGAACTCCACAAGTGGCTGGCGGCCGGCTTCGCTGAACCCCAACACGTCCGCGAGCTGCTTTCGCGCGTCGCCAACACCGAACGCGCCTGGCGCGAAATGCGCGCGCTTCTCCACACCACCCCGGTCGTGCCGGACCATCCCAACCCGCCAAAGGCCATCACCTCCGCCAACGACCTCCCAGGATGGCTTATGCAATTGGAAGAATGGGCAAGCCCCGAACGCGAAATCATCGACGACCTCACGAGCGCCATCGCGGAAAACGACGCGCGCTCGGACGAAGCCCTCGACCATGTCGAATGGTCAGCGGAAGACGACATCGAGGCCATCGACGCCGTGCTCCACCGCGCCGGCACCTGGACCATCGACACCGCCACGCACACCCTTTTGAGACAGGCCTCCCAAAAGGCCCGCGCGCAGCTCATCGCCCTCAAAGCCCTGGTTCACAAGGCCCGCCCGTTTTCCACCCAGATGAAAATTGCCCAATACCTCGCCGACACCGCCGCCGCCTCGGGCGAAAAACCCAACTAACCGCCTAGCGAAGCACCCGCCACTAACGCAATCCGTTCAGCGATTCACGGGCGACGACCACGCCGCAAAGCGCACCTGATCACATGCGCATGTACGCACCTGCGCATATGCGCAGGTTCCTTTGAGTAACGACCACGGCATTCCCGGGAGGCGAAAAGGCGAGAGGGAGGTCGGCCGGGAAGGGTGCCCGGCCGGGGGTGAAGAGAGGGCTTCATCTCCGCACCGGGCGACAACGAAAGCCCTCCTCCCATGACCAGCCGCACCTTCAACACCCCCACCACGCCCGCCACCAAGGACGAATGGCTGACACCTCCCGACATCATCCGCGCGCTCGGTGAATTCGACCTCGACCCTTGCGCGCCTGTAAAGCGTCCCTGGGACATGGCGAACAACCACTATTCCATCGCCGACAACGGCATGGAGCTTCCCTGGTTTGGTCGCGTGTGGCTCAACCCTCCGTATGGTGACGAAACCTTCAAGTGGATCAGCCGCGGCGCCGCGCATGGCAATGCCATGTGCCTGATCTTCGCCCGCACCGAGACCAAGGGCTTCCACAACGAAGTGTGGAACAAGGCCGACGCCATCTTCTTCTTCAAGGGCCGCCTGAAATTTTTCCACGTCAACGGCCGCGAAGCCGATGGCGCCGCCAACGCGCCAAGTTGCATCGTTGCCTACGGGCCTTCGAACGTCGAGGCGCTGCGATCCGCCTCCGCCAAAGGATTGCTCCGCGGGCGGTTCATTCCCCTCAAATCCGCCACCCCGCCCGCACTGTCACCGCCGGCGATGCACGACGACCCCTTGCCCGCCACGCTGCCTTTTGCAGACTTCAGCCAGCACTCCGCGTTCCTCCCCGGCGACATTCCCCTCTTCCGGGCATGAGCCCCGAGGAAAAGGGAAGGGGGGATGACGTGAACCGGCGGACGCGGCGAGAGCCGCCGCAGCGAAGACGGGGCAACGGACCAACCGAAAGGATCACCATGGGATTAGACATGTTCGTATACATCTCCCACACCACGTCCGGAGTGGAGGACACGTGACATGGCCAATTACGTCTCCATCTGCCGCAGCAATTACTTCAAGGTGAAGGACGAGAAACGCTTCCTCCGCTGGTGCGCCTTTTGGGGCCTCGAGCACTGGACCGATACGCCCAAAGGTCTCGAGGGTACTTTCCACGCCATTGCCCGTGATGACGGCGAAGGTTGGCCTTCCTCGCACCCCGAAACCTACGAGGACATTAAGCGGTCACTGTTGATGAGGCGGCCGCTATTAAACCTTACAGCTGCTCTTTGGAGATAATATATTCGGGCGGAACTGGCTTGTAGAAGATAAGGCCACAGTCAATTTCCAAGCTTCGAGATTGATAACCGGGCCTTGAAAGTCGGAATGCCCAAGCGTTCAAAATCTCCCCAACCATGTTCGGCAAATCGCCTCGATCCATCATATCCTCGGGTGAGAAAAAGGGATGCGTCGCTTGGATGGCCACGTCGCCAGGTACGCCGATCTTGTAAACTGTCCGGGTGCCGTCATTTTCGAGAAGGTGAAGTCCATCATTCCCAATGAGTTCCCTGGCCATATGTTGGTCCACCTCAGCCCCATGGGTGATGTAGTGGTCGAAACCTGCGAGGCCGGCGCGCGATAGGGTGAAGTGAACTTGCCCCTCGCGGCGGCCCGCATAGCCGTTGACGAACTTGGTTACGACGTCATCGAATCGTCGCGCCGCTTTTTCCCATTCAGGATGACCGGAAAGCGCCCTTTCTAGACGTTTTCTGCGGTCGGCGATTTTCAGCGGACGGAACCCTTCCCGACCTATGGATGCCGCTTCTTCCTCGGTAACGCGGGTGCCGTGGTACGCGGCCACTGTTGAAGACTTGAGCCACCCGAGGATTACCAGGGCTATGGCATTCCGGTCGCCATGCTCAAGCACCAGATCCCGCGCGTCTTCGACGTATTTTGGGTACGCATCCCGCACTATCTCCGCAATATTCGCGGGAAGAAGGTCCTTCAAAAGCTGGGTGATGACCGGCGCCCATTCATCGATGTTGTCGTAATCGAATTCCATTGGGGCCCCCACCGAGCCAACTTAGGATAGCAACAGGCACGCTAATGGCGCGGGCACGCGAACAACTTTTGCTGCCAATGGTTCTTTAGAGCCCCGCTTGGCTGAACTGAGCGCCATTCGTCCAAATTCCGTCCAGCGTTGGGTGATGACGTAAGCGAATTCCGGGTTATGCGCTTCGCAGAATTGGCGGAGGCCAACAAGGTCCGATTCCATAAGGGCTGTGTCCTGGTACTTGACCTCGAACGGCACAACACGGTCGGAAAAGTCCGCCACCACGTCAACCTCGTATCCTTTCTTCCCCGTCCAATACCGAAACGCCGGCGCCGCGCCGTAGTAACGGGTGTAGACGTGCTTGAAAAACGCGGTCTCAACAGCCGAAGCGAGCTTGCGGGGATTTTCGAGCAACTTGCGCCCAAGCAGGGTGACCGCACCGGGAATCGCGGCATCAGAGAGATAAATCTTGTCCCGCCCGCGTAAGACTTCCTTGCCGTAGCCGTAGGGTTTCAACCGGTAAATCAGGTGCGTGCCTTCCAGAAGGTCAAGGTAATTGCTGACGGTTTGGCGGTTTGTGTTCTCAAGATTTGATGCGATGGTCGGCAAATCCGCCATGCCCCCATCGTGAAGGCAGAGATAAAGGAACAACTTTTCCAATTCCAGGACCCGGCGGACACCGTAGTACGCTGTCATATCCCGCTTCAGGGCCTTATCCACGATGTCCTCGCGCAGGAGCCGTTGGGTTCGAGAAATATCGGGCTGGATAGCCGGCTCGGGAAAACCGCCACGGATCAGATATTCATGAAAATGGGCGGTCAGCGGTTCGACATGCCGCCTGACCTCGGCCAATTGTCCCTCGCCCCAAGCATGGATCTCGCTCAGGTTACGGACATCGGGCAAGGAGGGCTCCGATATCTCTTTCAATTGCAGGTATTCCCGGAAAGTCATGGTCGGGAGGGGCAGGGTTTCGATACGGCCGAGACCGCTCTCAATAGAGCCGTCCTTCAGCGACGTGGCCGAGCCGGTAGCGGCCAAGCGATATTGGCGGCGGAAGTCGACCTGATGCTTGACCCATGTTTCCCAGTTCTTCAGGAATTGGATCTCGTCCAAGAATAGGAACCTCTGGCGACCCTCGGCGCCGGGATAGGCCTCCCGCCATGCGTCGAGCGTTCTTTCGATGCCGGCAAGGCGCAACACTGGGTGGTCGAAGGTTACGTAGATGATGTCGGTGGGTTCTATGCCGTCCTTAAGCAGATGGGCGATGGATTGTCGGAAAATGGTGGTCTTTCCGGTCTGCCGCGCCCCACTCAGTAGAAGCATTCTGGCGATGGTCTTATCCCTGGCCCAGGCGCAGACCTTCTTGACGGCTTTACGCTCCCAGGGGGGAAGTTCGGGAATAGGTTGACGGGTCCACCACGGATTGAATTCGTGGAGGATGGCGAGTAATTCAGCTTTCGAGAAATCCATCTATACGCACTTTTTGGTGCATCATAATTTGCTTAGATATGTTGTTTTGTCAAATAGAGCGCTCGAATTACGCTATATCAATTAATTCAAGGCGTTACGAATTATCACTTATTGGCTTGGGCCTAATTTCAAGAAATTAGCACACGAAATCATGGTGTTAAATGGATAGGGCGGATTCCCCACCATTTCAACGGGATTTTGCGGCGCGCCAGAGTAAGATGTTCTTCTGCCGACACCAATCAGCAAGAGATATTTGATGAAGGGTGGCCGTAATCCGCGCCCCACCGCGCATATTGCAGAGTTCGATGACCAAGTCCCGTTAAAACGGGTACCGGAGGTTCGTCGCCACGATAGTAGACCTCACGCAATGCTTCGACGGTGGGGCCGTAAATTCCAGGCGACAGCTCGACGGTCCGCGATTTTTCCCAAGCATCTTGAGCGGCAGCGAGAAAGTTTATGTTGTCGAAGATTTCGGCACTGACGCCATACAGAGAGCCGACAAAGCCAGCCAGACCGCCACCGAGAGAATGGCCCGTCAAAAAGATGTTCGCGTTTGGGTCGGTGCTGTTGCCGTTGATGCTTTGATAGAACTGCGCGGCATCAATATATTCCTGAGCGGTACTAGTGTTGAAAAGTCCACCGGGCCAGCCGAGCAATGCATCGCCAGGTCCGTTGGTGCCGCTATATGAAATGACCGTGCCGCCAGAGAACGTGTAGCTCTGGGCGAAGAACGCGCCCGACTGCCCGCTATTTTGTCCTAAAGAAAAGTTCCCGATCCCATTGCCGACGTTTAAACCGCCCGTTTGCTGCTCGTAGACGTCCATTGCGAGAATAGCCATTTCAAGTTCGGTGGGGCCGACATGACAAATTACTCCTCTAAAATGGATGAAGGTCTCCGACGAGATAAGTAGCATTGAGTTTGAAAGGGATAGAGCTCACCACAAGGCGACGATATTGATCGCGCTCCATGCCCGAAAGCCAAGGCAGTTTTTGATAAAGAGAATTGTCCGACCCCGCATCCGTGATCTCAACGGTGACGGATGAAAGCTGAATGCCAGGACCAATGATTTCCGAAAACTTGTCGGCCGGCACCAGCTCGGCGGAATTCGGATTAGCGACGTCGGGGATCCAAATGAATTCGGGCATTTGGTCAAGGCGCAACTTGCGAAGGCCGGCTTCTCGGGAAATATTTTCTATGTTGGCTTTTGAGAGTTTTGGATCGTGATGCTTTGCTCCATAATAAGCAACGAACGATAAATCTGCTGCCGAATACGGCATCGGCTCGTAGTTCACTGGCGTATAGCTATAAATCGCGGCAGCAATAATACCCTTCTGTCCGAGGTCCACCCAGGGCGCAGGCCCCCTCGCAGACACGTTCCAGCTCTTTTGATTCACAAGTAGCGCATCAACATTCTGGTAAGTCACGGTGACGACGCCGGAGCCCACTCTCGGCTTTCCATTGTCATCAACAGTAATCGTGATCCGGAAACGGTGCGTGTATTGCGGAAATACCAAAAGGTAAGCTCCGTAAAGAACAGCGGCGCCGACCGCGCCAAAGAATACGATTCGTGCGAGGCCCCTCATGCGACCCTCGCCTAAGCAAAAGTTGAATTAGAAATCAGTTTGAACGCGCCAGGGCTGCGCCAGCTACGAGAAAAAAATTTATAAGATCTGACCCCAGTCATAATCGTTCTCCCTCAATTTCGATGGTACGGACCTCCCGCCGGTCCCCGTCCGCCCGCGCATGATACTTGATTGTGTGGCCCTTGAGTTGATCACCGCGCAAGCGCGCAATCAAAGCGGCCAACATTTTGGGATCCCCCGCGGCGTCAACCAACCAAACAATATCGCCCGACGACCAGTTTTTTGGCGAAGCCCTGTCTGCTTCCGCTTGTTGGGAGAATAGGCGGTCGTCTTCCTCCGATAGCTTCGCCCAAGAGACAAACGCTACGGGGACAACAATCCCTGTGGATTTCGACTGTGACTTCAGGATTGCAAACTGGCCCGTGCTCAAAGCTGGCCATAAAAGCCCGTGAAGGTTCGAAATCGCAAGCGACTTGTAATCCTTTGATTTCATCAAAACAAAAACCGCGTGGGCGAACGCGTTAGCAAACCTTTCCGCCGCGGAAGCGTGATTCTGCATTTCGCTGTCGCTGAGTGCAGGATGTAAAGCATTTGAATAATGTGGAAGGCTTGTTCCTAGGGTTTGCTCCGGACCGGCAGCAGCCATAAGCGCTTCCGTCATGTTTCCCTCCGTTGCAAGCTGACGAGTTGCAACGACAGTAGACGCAGCCAGGCCATAATGAAGAGTTAAATAGACACGCAAAGTTTGAGGGGCTCATTCTAGGGCATAGCGTGACCAAGAAATTTTTCACGGTGATGTACGATCGAATCTATTTTGCAGATCATGTCAGTGTGCCGACAAATTATCGGTGGTCACCGGTGTCCAGGCTTTTAGGCAACTGCAAACAGCGCTTCCCATCCGACCTGCACCTAAGTCACCACCATGCCTTCGGAAATTTCAAGGCGATATTCGAGTGCAGTGACCACCAAGTAACCGTCACGCTTGCCCAAGAATTTCCCGGTGCATTATTGGGCTACCGTTTTATGTGAATGACGGGGACGACAGTCAGTAACACAATCGCCTGAGGGCAATCTGTCGGCATGATCGCGTCTCCCTCATCAGGAAAACCCCGAAGGTCGAGGACACGGACAACCACTGTCCCTACGTTGCCGAAGCCGACGGCCGCCACCGCTACATCCTGGTGGTGACGACCAGCCGCTGGCAAGCCTTCGGAGTGAGTTCTAACAGGGGAACCGACTCCCCTCTCCATCGCCCGCCCCAAAATCGATCTCAATCGCGTTTCACGGGCCTTTCACGCAGAACCCGGATAAAGGACTTTTACGGATGGATGGTTACGCTCCGCTCGACATCATCCAGCAGACCAGGCCCGGGCAGGGCTCCACGGAAGGACATCACAGCCTGGCAGCGCCAGTGGTCGGACGCGCTAACATGCTCCGAAGAGACATGCGGCGGCCGCCGTTTCGCTGTCAAAAGCTTTTGTAATTGCGTCTCTGACCTGCGGACCAAAGCTCCCGTCAATACGACCCTTGTAATATCCATCCTTGGCCAGCAATTCCTGTACATGTTTGAGGAAGGTGCCGGTGAGATGGACGCGGGGCGCGTCAAGCAGAGTATCGCGCGCCGGTTGCACACCATTGATCAATGCTTTGTAGCTCAGGTCGGCCGCCCGGTTGGCATCCTTGTTGACGCCTTCGCCATTCAGGTAACGCACCGCCAGCCGCCGCATACATGCGACCAACCATATTGGCGGCTGAAGCATTGCCCAGTTCGGCTGCGGCTTTGTATTTTTGGAACGCGGTCGTGAAATCCTGCATCGTGTAATACGCATCTTCGGCGTCCTTGAAGAGGGCCCGGGCGTCATTCTGGCCACTGCCTGGCGTCGCGCTCGATTGCGGGACCGCGTTGGCGTCGTTGTTCTTCTGTTCGTCGGCATAGCCGGGAACAGGAGAAAGTAGGGACAGCGCCAACAAGAACGTCAGGGTTCGGAGCTTCATCACGTGAGGTCTCCTCAATTTTTTCAAGACAAAAAGCCTGCGAGTATTGGCGCGCGATTATGTCAGGGACGTTGTGGAATGGAACGTCACCAATTCGGACGCCACAAAAGCCGTGCAAACCGACGCAATCTTGTCGCCGGCGGAGGTCTCAATATCGGCGTCGCTCGATGATACGTGCGCACCGAAGGCATCGATGAAACTGTTGAAGTCGATATTCGAATACCGAAGAAGCCCCTCTGAGGGGCTTCCTAGAGGACCCGGGGATTATTGAAAGTCGTAGCAAGAGAAGCCACACATGAGTGTGCCGGGCCACCGTCGTGGTTGACGGTATGGCCGGTCCGTGAGGCGCCGGGGGAACGCTGATCGAAGCAACCGCCGCGCCCCTTGCCGCTGCCGTAGTCGTGGTTGGTGACGATGCAGAGGTCATGGACGCCGAGCGCGGAAGCTTTCGCGACGTTGTTGCCGACGGACGTTGCGACGTTTTTCGTGTAGGCCAGCTTGGGCTTGCTTCCGTTGAACGCGACGCAAGCGGTGCCGTTGAAGACTTTACCTTGCTTCGCGCACGCCAGGATGTTGGCAACATTCGTGCTCTCGTCAGGCGGAATGACGACGGTGTCGCATTTGTCGGTGCCCTGGTTGTAGAATGCGTGCGCGGTCGTGCAAGTCGCGATCTTCTTCGCCAACTGCTCGTCCACCGTGATGCAGATGCCGTGGACGGAGTCGAAGAACTTGCCGTCCTTGCCGCAGTTGAAGATGTAGTTGAGCCCGGCCGTGGTGATGGCGTTGCTCGCGTCGAGCTTGGCGTTGATGCCGATTTGGCTGCTGTTGACGGTATCGGCCCCGGCGGAAGCCTCGAGTGCCATGGCGTTGCCGCAGAGCGCGGCGCAAAACGAGAAGTTCCAGAACACGCACAATCGGTGCTTTCCTTGTCGTAGCTTTATCAGGCTCCCCAAAAATAGAACTGACAAGGGGAAGGGGCGGAACGGAGCTGACCCCTGTTGCGCCAATGCCAACTGGCGGTAAGGAAGGATTAGGGACTCGGCGACGTCTCCCTTCCGCCCGTGAGGGCGATCGCCAAGAAGGGAGATTGAACATGGCGTGGGGTGCAAAATGGTGGTTCGGCGTCGGCCGTTGGTGGAGCGCGTGTGCCGCGCGCTGTGTGGGTTTCATGGCAATGCGGCCGACACGCGCTTCGAGGGCAAAGCCATGTGGGAATCCTACGTCGAGAAAGCCTGCCAGATCATCAACGGCGCGGGCATCCCCGCCTTCCTCGGCGTTGTGCGCGCGGCGGCCGGCGATCCCGCTATGCCGGAAAACGTACGCGCAAGCCTGAACGGCGCATTGGATGCGTTCGAAGGCGAGGCGCCTTGAGGCGCTGGACATTCCACCGATCTGGCGCACCGGCCCTTCCGAAGACGTGATCGTGAGCTGCAAGTAGCTGAGGAAGATGCCAACCAGTTTCGCATTCGTGTTTGCCGCATGGGAGTGGCGGCCGATCCGCAACTGCCCGGGCCGCTACGCACTCCACAACCGGACTCCGCGTTTGCCGATCTCGGAGCTCATCGGCGAGATGCCCACGACGGTGCATCGGACGGACGCGGCGCGCGACCTGGTGATTGTCGCACGCATCGACGGCGGTGGCGTCATTTCTTATTTGCGCAACGACGGGACGGTGCTCCACACGCTCAACACGCCAGACGGCTTCACCCGAAAACTTCGTCAGCTGGGCGTCCCTCCATAACGCCAGCGTGACGCGAGCCCGTCTGCTCGCGTCGGCGGGCATTTGCCTGACCCGTCAGGATTGTTTGTGAAGTGCCCTGCATAAAACTCTGACCTACCCGGGCTCGACGCATGGCGCTCTCTTTTTCAACTGCGGGCAATTTCTTAGCCGCCGCGCGCGATCCGACGCCCAAGGTCCATACATTGCTGCGCCCATGGTTCGACACACGGCGCTGTGAGGAATGTTGAACGGCTTTGCGGATTGAGAGGATGCGTGTGTTACATGATCTTCGTGGTCGGCGCATATCATCCACTCATTGCAAGCAGGCTCAACTCACAAAGTTTGTGATTGCGATTTGCCTTAATGTCGCCGGCACGAACGGGCACTTTGGTCGCAGGCAGATTGAGAGACCATCGACAAAAGCATTGCTTGCACGGCGTTGCGCATCCGCGTTTCACCGGGTTGATATTAAGTTGAGGGGACAGTTTGATGTCAGGCCATTTCATGAAAGCATTCGCATTTTCATTTTGCGCAGCGGTAAGCAAGTTTCCGCGGTCGTCTTAAAGCTCATCATTCTTTCTAGACAAAAAATCGTCGGCCGTTCGTCCGCCTGACCAGGGTGCGGCGCGAGACCACGCACAATAACATCTTTATGGGTGGATCAATGACCTCGCCATCGGAGAGGGCAACGCCGCTTTGCGCGCCAATGGATGCGTGCGTCGGCTTTGCAGCAACGAATTTGACGCCCGCGCTTGTCGGCGTTGCCGTCTTCGGGTGCGTGACCAACATCTTGGCGCTGACCGGCTCGATGTTCATGCTGCAAATCTATGACCGGGTCATTCCCAGTCATAGTGTTCCAACACTCGTTGCATTTTTGCTTCTGGCACTCGGCCTTTACACGATTTTCGGCATTCTTGACGTCATCCGCTCGCGCCTGATGACGCGCATCGCGGCGAAGGTGGATGCTATTCTCTCGAAAAGGGTGTTCGCGCTAATCCTGGAATCTCCACTCAAGGGGCAGGCCGGAGCGGATGCACTGAAGCCTTCGCAAGAGCTGGATCAAATCCGGACGTTTCTGTCAGGTTCTGGACCTCTCGCGCTGTTCGATCTTCCGTGGATGCCGATCTACCTCGTCATCTGCTTTCTGTTTCATCCCCTCATCGGTGGGCTGACGACCGCCGCCATGCTGATCCTGATCGCCCTGGCCGCCCTTACCGATGTCAAGACGCGAGGGCTGACCAAGGCCGCCGCCCAAGCCGCATCAAACCGCAACATTCTCGGCGAAGCCACGCATCGCGGGGCGGAATCCGTTACCGCCCTCGGCATGACACCCGTGATGCTCGCGCGGTGGAGCAAGGCGCACGCGGAGTTCATTAGCAAGCAGCGGCAGGCCGCCGACATTGGCGGATCACTATCCGGAGTATCGAAAGCCGTACGTTATTCACTGCAGTCTGGCGCGCTCGGGCTGGGGGCCTACCTCACCATCAACAACGAAATCTCAAGCGGCATGATTGTGGCGTCTTCGATCGTCGTCGCCCGTGCCGTCGCACCCATCGAGCAGGTCATCGCGCAATGGCGGTCACTCGTTGCTGCGCGGCAGGCGTGGCAGTCGCTGCATCTGAAATTCACATCCCTCGCGACCAGGGTGATCGCCACGGCACCGCCTCTGCCGGGTAAGTCTCTTGCCATCGAAGGTATCTTCGTCTCGCCACCCGGCCAAACGAGAGCGACAGTCCAGAACGTCAGCTTCCGTGCCAATGCCGGAGCCGTCATCGGCGTCCTCGGCGCCAGCGCATCGGGCAAATCATCCTTGGTGCGCGCCATCGTCGGGGTGTGGCAGCCGGGTCGCGGCCATGTTCGTCTCGACGGCGCAAGCCTTGACCAATGGTCGGAGGAAGAGCTTGGCCGGTTTATTGGCTACGTCCCACAATCGGTCGACCTCTTCGAGGGGACAATTGCCGACAATATCAGCCGCCTAGACCCTGTACGCGACAATCCCGCCGTCATCGCTGCGGCCGAAGCCGCAGGTGTTCATGGCATGATCGTCCGTCTGCCAGGCGGCTACGATTTCCATGTCGGTCCAGGGGGCGTGAATCTTTCGGCGGGCCAGCGCCAGCGCATCGCGCTTGCTCGTGCACTTTATAAGGATCCCTTCCTTGTCGTTATGGACGAGCCCAACTCCAATCTCGATACGGAAGGTGATCAAGCGCTGGCCGCGGCGATAGCCGGAATTCGGCAGCGCGGCGGTATCACGATCATTGTTGCGCACCGGAGAAGCGTGCTCTCGGTTCTGGACCACGTGCTCTTCATGGAAGACGGCTTTGCGAAAGCCTTTGGGCCGCGCGATGTGGTCCTCAAATCCCTGGAACAACGCAACGCACGGGCCGTGCGCGCTCCGCAAACCGCGGCCTTGGCCGTTGTCGCAGGAGACGCCGTATGAACCGCGCACCGAATGAAATGCTCAACCGCTCGATACGGCAGCACCTCGTCTGGGGTGGCGCTGCCCTCGCCCTCCTTGTAGGCGGCTTCGGCGCTTGGGCTGCCACGTCGGAAATTTCCGGCGCCGTGATTGCGCCTGGAGTCCTCGTCGTGGATGGCAACGCGAAGAAAGTGCAACACCCGACTGGCGGCGTTATCGCCGAATTGCTGGTTCATGAAGGGCAAACGGTCAGTGAGGGTGACACCGTCGTCCGTTTGGACGCCACGATCACCCGGGCCAACCTGAGCGCGATCACCAAGAAGCTGAACCATCTTTATGCCCGCCGCGCGCGCTTGGAGGCGGAGCGGGACGGTGGTGCAAACGTAGGGGTGCCAGCTGAACTCGCAGCGCGGGTTTCTGAAACTGACACGGCAGCGATCATGGCCGATGAGCGCCGCCTGTTTGAGGATCGCCGCGCTTCGCGGGAGGGCCAGAAAGACCGGCTGCGGGAACAGGCCGCGCAGTACCGTGAGCAAATCAAGGGTCTTGATGTCCAACAACAGGCCAAGGCCAAGGAAATTTCGTTGATCGCGGTCGAACTTGAAGGCCAGCGCGACCTCTACAAAAGGGGCCTTACCCCGTTCACGCGCCTCAACAGCCTTGAGCGCGACAGCGCCCGGCTTGACGGCGAGCGGGGACAATTGATCGCCCAGATCGCTTCCGCCAAGGAGAAAATTGCCGAGATCGAGCTGCAGCTCCTGCAAGTCGACCAGCAGATGCGCGCCGATGTGGCGTCCGAGCTTCGCGATGTCGGTAACGAGATCGCCGATTCCGCGGAGAAGGAGATTTCTGCGGCCGACCAGCTGCAGCGTATCGACATCAAGGCTCCCGCGTCGGGTATCGTCCACGACCTCTCGGTCCACACGGTGGGAGGCGTGATCAATCCTGCCGAGACGTTGATGGAGATCGTCCCCGAGAAGCGCAAGCTCACCGTCGAATGCCGCATCGATCCAAAAGACATCGACCAGTTAAGCGTCGGCCAGCAAACGATCCTTCGGCTTACCGCCTTCAACCGCAACACCACGCCGGAGCTCGACGGCAAGCTGCTTCGCGTGTCGGCGGATCTCGATACGGACGAGAAGACGGGCGCTAGGTTCTACCGGGCCACGATCGCCATTCCGGACAACGAACTGGCCCGTATCGCCAGCCTGACCCTTCTGCCCGGCATGCCGGCTGAAGCATACATCCGGACCGGCGAGCGGACCGTCATCTCCTATTTCATGAAACCCATCCTGGATCGCCGGGCGCAAGTTTTCCGCGAGGAATAAGTTTGTCGGGCGGCGCGCTGCCCGACCCAAAGAATACCGGCGGTGTGGGCGAGGGACGTCGCAGCGCCGGTATCGGCAGGCAGGAGCCTGACGCTTTCAAAACAGTGGAGAGAATCTATGGGCACTTACTACGGGACAAGTTCCGCCAACTATTATTCTGATACCGATACCGGAGGCTACATTTATGGCTATGGTGGCAATGACACCCTTTATGGAAACGGAGGCGACGATATTATCAACGGCGGTGCTGGAAATGATCATATGTACGGCGGAGAAGGCAATGATCAATTTCAGTTCGGCGTCCAGGACCCAGGCGGATACGGCACGGGATTTGATTACATCGACGGAGGAAACGGGTACGATATTCTCACGTTGAATTCGACGACGAGTTATCTTTGGACTGCGGCTGGACTCACGCACATTAGCGGCGTTGAGTACCTGCTTAATACGTCAGCCACCCAGCCGGGATACATTCTCGTCGATGGCAATGTCGATTTTTCTGAAGTCCAGAGAGAAGACGGCATTACATCCATAACCGGCCAATCTGGAAACGATACCATCACCGGCAGCAGCAATATGTATGCAGGTGTGTACCTTGCGGAGAATATTCTCGGCGGTGCGGGAAATGATATAATTGATGGTGGTGCCGGTGCCAATTCCCTGACAGGAAATGCGGGAAATGACACCTTTAAGGTGACACAAGACCACGACTACAGCACCATCAACGATTTCACTGATGGCGTCGACAACATCCAATTGCCACTCAGCTACACCGACATAAACATCGCGGACGACAGCTCGGGGTATGCCCACATTACCTCGGCAATTCACGATGTTGATATTACTGTCGTCGGTGTGGATACGATGACTCTTACGAGTAGCCCTACAGATCTTACTTACGCTTAAAAAATTTCGGCCCCCGTCACCAGGCTGTGGCGGGGGCTTTGCAACATTTCTAATTTGGGTAGAAATTGATAGAAGGGCTCAGGTTAGCCATTCAAGATCTCCTCCTCCGACGGGGGCGTCGACGAATGCTTGCAGATGCTGAAGTCTTGTGAAATCGGTCGGGGTGACATCAAGGCTCGCCCCATCTTCAAATGATAGGCGCGCTGAGCCGTATTCAAACTGGAGTGTGAGGGAGTCCTCCGAACCCTTGAAACTTACCGTCACACCCGTGTCACCACGCGTCAGGGTGACATCATTCTTGCTATAGCCGCCGATGTTGATCGTGGTGTTGGCCGGAGCCGTGATGTTGGTGGTACCTATTCCAATAGTATCTTGCCCATCACCCTTTCGGTAATTGATGGTGGTGCCATTGCCGAGCACCCGAATTGTGTCGTTTCCGGTACCGCCCGTCACAGTCGAATTCCCATTGACCTGGATGTAGTCGTCGCCATCGCCACCATCTACAGTGGCGTTGTCGAAGGTCGAGTTCTTCTCGCTGCGGTGCGAGGTTACAATAAGTGTATCGTTGCCGGCACCGCCTTCTATCGTGGAATTGCCCAGCGTAACTACGACATCATCACCGTTGCCGGCATCGACGGTCGAATAATCATAGGTGCGGATCTCGTCATTGCCGTCACCACCATCTACGGTCGCGTGATCATAGGCGCTTACCCAATCGTTGCCGGCACCAGCATCGATCTTTGCGTTGCTATAGGCTCGCAAGACATCATTGCCCGCGCCCGCATAGATGGTCGCGTAGTTCTGAACATTCGCATGATCGTTGCCGCTACCACTGTGGATCGTGGCGCGGTCCAATGCCTCGATGGAGGTATTTCCATCACCAGTCGTGATCGTCGCGTTATTCAAAGCGGAAACGTCCGCCGAAGCACGTGTGTACGACGACAGATCGATGGTCCCGCCATTATCGTGGAGAATGGCGACGATCCGCTGCGCCGCCTGCTTGCTGGCGTCACTGATCGATTGGATAGGGCCCAGAACGTCTGTTAAGGCGCTGGCCTTGGTATTTGATGACGTGTTTTCGGGAGCGTTCATGCGCTGAAGGATCGAAAGCGCCGTTGCATTGTTCGTACTGGAAATCGTTGTCATAAAATGCCCCGCCAATATGAGTTGCAGCTCAACGCATGCACAGTGATTCGACCCGTTGTAAGCCTTTTGGCATAGGCCACGTTAATGCCGCGCTAACTTCTTCGGAAGTCGTCGCTCTCAGCCACCAGTTTTGGGGGTCCGCCGAAGCTCAGATTTCCTGCAACTCTTGTCGGCAAAAAACGCCAAGGGGACGTGTGGTTTGGGTCCTAGTGCCAACCGCGGCTCTCGGGCACATGACGCGCTAGAATTGAACGCCCACATAAACAGTTTTCGCGACCTCGGATGGAAGATTGAGGAACCCGACGATTTCGCTCGGATCTTCAGCCTTGAGCCCTGTCAACATGCCATTCGTGAAAGTCAGCGTGGCGGAGTTGGTTACGAAGCGACGTCGGTCGAAGCGGAAGCGGTGCTGCTGATGGACGTGCACGAGCCCGGCCAGGAGCCGGCGCTCCGGGATGCGATGAGGAAAACCGAAGATGGGCTGGTCACGTCGCTTCTGTCTCTCCGCTGCCGGCTGAAGGAGATAGAGCGGATTGCGTTGCGCCAAAAATACGGGACGGGCTTTCTCGAGGCGACTGATCGCGACGTGCGCGACCATGCGTGGAAGTGGTTTCTCTTCCAGGGCCTTTCGGACGCCCTCCAGGACAGTTTCGCGGAAGATGTGCGGGATTACCTTGAAGACATCTGCGCGGGCGCTTCTGCGAGGCGTAGAAGAGGAGCGACCTGAGCGGCGCTAACGCTCGAGCGCCTCGTTGTCGGTGGGGCCACGGACCCCTAGCGCAATCTCAGCAAGACAGCAGCAACGGCGCTTTCCCCCTCCCGCTGTTTGAGCGCCAGCTACGCAACGACAGTAGCCTGGTTCTTCACTAGGCTACACACGCACGAACATCCAAATCAGCTCCACGAAAAATCCGGCGAGGCATAGATAACCCGCGAACAGCATCAGCTTCGCCATGACGTCCGGTTGCCGTTCCGTCCAATGGAAAAACCCGGCCGGCCCCGTGTACGCATTGGCCGGCTTAAATCGATGGACGTGCACCATACTCTTCCATTCTCCGAGACCAATAAGCGCCAACCCGGCCCCCAAGGTGAGCACCTGACTGTTGGTCAGCACTTTTGTATCCACGAACAAGGCCGCGAGGATGAGGCATCCCCCAATCCAGATCACCACCTTGTACCAACAGTCCAACGCAAGCCCTTTCAGAATTTCCGGCATCACGTCGCCCTCCTGTTCGAATCATGGATTCTACCACAGCGGGCCCACCAGGAAACTCCGCCAACGGAGCACCGCTCAAGAAGTCGAGCAGGGGGAGAAACAGCGGCCGACCGGTGGGGTGGAAAGTCCTCCTGCGCCGCGCGCGCCGCAACGAACGAAAGCCTCCACATGCTCCAGTGCAAATTCGTGGTTCGCCCCACCACGCGAAACCCCCTTTACACGGACGACCCGGTGATGCCGCCCGCCAAGAAATCGGCTCGCGCCTTGCCACGCCGCCTGTTCGACCAGCGTTTCGCGCCCATCCCCAAAAGGCCCCACGACATCACCCATGACCGCGCCCCCGCCGGGGCGGACGAACGCCATTGGTGGACCGTCGTGACCGGCCCGTTGAGCGCCACCTGGCACATTTACCCCGGCATCGGCCACGGCGAGGACGAACAGTACATCCAATGCCGCCGCCCATGGGGCGGCAACGCCGCCGACCACCCGCATTACGTCTATTGACGGGCGGGGGACGGCCACCGTGGCCGCCGCGCCAAGGGAGAGGGTGGGACGGAAGGGCGGAGCGTGGCGCCGGTGAGGTACCGCGACCGTCAATCCACGAAAGCCCAGTCCATGAAAATCATGATGACGCTCACCCTGACCGAAACCGAAGCCCGGAAGCTTTGGGAGCGTTGCGCAGAGGAGGACGGCGAGCCCCCTATCGGCGCGGACCTCGCCTACTGGATGGAGGATTTCTGCCAGACCACCATCGAAAGCAATTTCCAATTCGACGCCGGCGTCTACCCGAGCATCCTGACGAACTCAGAGACCGATACGGTCCACCTCCTCCAGCAGCTGGAGATCTGTGACAACACCATCGGCACCGGCGATGACGACACGCCGGACATCCGCCAAGCCAAGGAACGCCACCAGGAGATCCTCGAGCAACTTGTTGCAAGCGACGACCCCGAGCGCGCCGACCAGGAGCTCAGGATTTTGCGCGCAGCCTATGCGCCGACTCTGCAGGCCCGTAAATTCCCCTTTCCCCACACCTCCTCCGCCGACGAAAGCGCCGGCCGATGACGAGCATGAACCGCTACCAAATGGTGGCCGCGATGACCTACGCCGGAGGAAAGCACGCTGGCCTCGCCGATAACCCGGACTGGCCGCTGGAGCTCCCCACGATCGGCGACACCCTGTTCGCCTTCATCATGATTGAACTTGCCGCCCAAGAAGGATGCACCTCAACGGCGCAAGCCATCACCCGCATGCGCGCCGCCCATCGCAACCTGGCGGCGATCCTCGATGCTTTAGCCGCGCTCTAGCCCCACCATCCACAGCAAACCTACCGGACTTCGTCATTCAACGGGCACGCTGCCATGCCTCTCGAACTAACCTTCCGGCAGTCGTCGGGGGGACGCACATGGCTATCATCAACGCATTCCGCAGAAGCCCGGACGCCGCGGCGGAACGGGAGCGCGCGCGTCAACAAGCAATTCAAGAGCAGCGCGACGCCGAAGCCCGGGCCAAGGACGAACAGCGCCAGAAAGAATACGACGCCTATACCAATCAACGGCCCAGGGACATCATGAAGGCGCTGGCGAGGCGCATTTCCACCGGCGACGCAGGGATGCCGTTCCTGATCTTGGATTCCCTTGTCGCATCCGCCGTCACCGGGGCGGAACGCCGCGAAGCACCCGACGTCGATGCGGCGCTGGAGGATGTGAAAAACTCACTCTGGTTCCAGTGCCGGCACCTCGGCGGAGACGCTGTGCTCTACACCACCTTCCGTTTCGAAAAAGGCGTTGTCGCATTCACCAACAAAGCCGCGGTGGCGGTCAACATCGCTTCGGCGATGTTCGCCAGCGCCAGCCGGGGGAATTTTCACCTCGGCCAGCACAGTGAGCAGGAACGGCAGACCGCCATCACGGTGACGGGCATGGGGACAGCGGTCAAACTCTTCCCTTCCGGCTCAGCCATGACCCCGGAGATGTACCACAAGATCAATCCGCACTGGCTGGACCTTCGCTTGCCCGACGAGCTTTCGCACCTTAACCCGCCACCGACACCACCCAACCAAAACGGCGACCCCGAGCCTCCCATCACCAACATCAGGCCAACCACAGTCGCCGCGAGCAACACCCCACCCGCGAACCCGATGGATAAGAACCTCTAACCTCGCCATCGGCCAAAATTGTCATTTTCGTCTTCGGCTCCAACCTCGCCGGTCGGCACGGAAAGGGGCGGCCCTTCATGCCCGCCACCACCACGGCGCCGCCTACGGTGTCGGTAACGGCCGCACCGGCAATGCCTATGCCATTCCCACCAAAGACGCGTCCCTCAAGACGCTCCCCCTACCGGCCATTGCCGCACACGTCGCGGAATTCATCCGCTACGCCGAATCCCATTCCGAGCTTTCCTTCGAGGTGACCGCCATCGGCACCGGCCTCCCGGGGTACCACCACGATGACATCGCACCCATGTTCGCCAACGCGCCGGAGAACTGCGCATTGTGCAGCGCCTGGCGGGAGCTGCTCGAGGATTCAGAACCGCACATGTGAGCTGGCAGCAAAGCCACAGGGGGGTGCCAACGAGCGTACAGGATGTATGCCGCCTGATTAAACTGGCAGCATGCTGTCTTGGTGTCATGGCGGCTTGGTGTCTTTGATGTCGGCACCATGCTTTTCACTGAGGAAACAGACCGCCGCGGTAACGTGCGCATCTATGCGACGCAGCAGGCGTCGGTGGTGACGTACTTTGAAGACGACGGCGACGGTGGCACCATGCTGCACGCCGAGCCCGGCGAGTTCCTCAGCCCCTATGTGGCAACACCCGAGCTCTTCAACCACGTCCGTGCCGCCGTACTCACCGAGGCCGCGAAACGTCTCTCATGCCCAATCGACAAAGTGCTTGCGCGTTCGATGTCCGAACTGGCGTTGGTGTGTGATCCCGTGCTGTCGGAACGCCCGACCTGGACCGGCCGTCGCCACAAGCGCACGCCCGCACGATAATCACCCCGCTACCCCGCGCTTCCCCTATATTCCCCGCTCGAACTCAAGTAAAACGCGTCCAGATTCGTCTGGCGGGGTAATTTTCGTCCAGCTCACCGCCAAAAAAACCTTCGGGGGTCCGGGGGCAGATAGCCCCCGGGGGGTCTCTGATCTTGGCACCATGGTTGCGATAACTTTGCGCAACTTGAATACGCGCCGTATGTACGGCCTGAATACATCACTGTAGTCTGCTCCGAAGTGGAGCAAGCAATGCGTTTGGGCCCAAAGTGGGCCCCAAACGCGAAACGCATTCGGCCTCACGGCCTCAAGCGTTTTGCTTGCTCCTCAAACGCCGGAGGGCTCCAGTTTTATGCCTGCCAAGGGGCACGCGAAGAAAGGTGCGCTACGTCACCCGAAGAAGACCCGCTTCACCGATGGGGAGGCGGCGCGCTTGGCCGTGAAGGCAAAGGAGCGTGGCCTGACCGAAGCCGCGTTCCTGCGCCAGAGCGTGCTCGCGGTGATCGGCGCCGATGCGCCGCTTCCTCCATCGGCAGGCGCCGGCGAGAAACCCGTCGACCGCGTCCGCCGTGGCAGCCAGGCCAAAGCCTACTTTTCAGATGAAGAGGAATTGCGCATCGCCGAATACGCCCGCGCCGCCGGCCTCACCACCTCGGCGTTCCTCAGAGCGGCGACACTGGCTGCGATCGGCGCCCCCTCCACCGTAAAACCCAAGTCCAAGCGCAAAGGCGACGACGATGTGATCGCCGCGCTTCACCGGGTGGACTGGCAGCTCAGGAAGATCGGCATCAACATCAACCAGCTTGCCCACCAGGCCAACCTTCAGTTGCTGCCGCTCACCACGCGGGAATGCGACTACCTCAAGAACATCATCCAGCTGACGATGAGCGCAACCATCTCGGCGATGGAACGGATTTCATGATCGGCAAGGTTGCCGCCGGGGGGAAAGGTTTTCGCGGCCTTTACCGCTACCTCATGCAGGGGAAAAAAGAACAGCCCAACCCCGACCGCGTCGCCTGGACCGAAACAAGAAATCTCCTGAACCCCGACCCCAACTATGCGCCGAAGCAGATGCGCGCGGTCGCGGCCCAATCCCTGCGCTGCGAGAAGCCCGCCTACCACCTGGTCCTCTCCTGGCGTCACGACGAGAACCCCTCCGACGAGCTCATGCGCCTTTGCGGGGACACAACGCTTGCCGACCTCGAGCTCACCGAGCACCAGGTCGTCATGATCGCCCACAACGACACCGCGCACCGCCACCTCCACCTGATGATCAACCGCGTCCACCCCGGCACCGGCAAGGCCTGGCACACGGGCAAAGACTACGCGCGCATTGAAAAGAGCGTCGCGAAGCAAGCCAAGACGTTCGACCTCATTTACGTGCCCGGCCGCCACAACGCACCCGAACAGATGAAGGACCGCCCGATCCGCGTCAAGAATGGCGAGTTCCAAATGCACGGCCGCAAGGGCGGCCCCATCCCCAAGGACCGCTGGACTGTGGATGAAATCAAATCCCGCCGCCTGCAACTGCAACCCATCTTCGCCGGTGCCCGCTCCTGGGACCAGCTCACCTCGCTTCTCTCCAAAGAACAACTCACCATCGCGAAGAAAGGTCAGGGCATCATCATCGCCGACGCGTCCGGCTACATGAAGCTCTCCGACCTCGGGAAGGAGATTCGCCTCAAGGGCCTTGAAGCCATCTTCCACGAAAGCTTCGATTCCTTCGCCGAGCGACGTGCCCTCCATGAGGAACTCGAAGCCCAGCGCACAACCGCGCGCGAGGCCCGCCGCACGACCGACCTTGCCACGGCAACGGCGCCTACCACCACCGCCACCGATGACGAGGACATCACCGACGCCACCGTCCACGAAACCCTTGTTGATAAGCCCGCGTCACCCACAGCGAAGAAGACCCGACTTCGTCATTCAACGGGCGGCGACAAACCCGGCGCGGCCTATGAAGAGGACGATACGGCATCACCGACGCGAGACCTTGATGACGATGAAAAGCAGCGCTTGCGCGAGGAAGCCCGCCAGCGCCGAGACGAAGAGCGCGAGCAACAGCGCGCAGAGCGCCGCGCCCAATCGGCCGCAGCGGCATCTTCAGACGACGAGGCCAATGCGGCCGAGCCCGACTTTCACCGCATCCCCGCAACCGTTTCGGAACCGGCAATGGCGCAGGAACCCCAGGACGAACAACAGATCGCCAGAAGCGCAGCCTTCGAGAAACTGGCGGCCGCCCGTGAAGCCTTGGATTTCGCCTACTCCCTCGGGTCCCTCGCTGACCGAGACCAGCTCGACCGTGCCAAGGACGAGGTGGCCCAAGCCGAGGAAGACCTCGCGCGGCACCAAACCCTGGTCGAATGGAACAACAAAGCCATCACTGAAAAGCTTGCGGCACTCAATGCCTCCGGCAAACCCAAGGCACCCGCCCTACCACCCGAGCCCGACGACGAGCTGGAGGACGAAGAAGAAATGGGCCGCTAGGGCAGGGGACCCTTGCCCCGCCGGGCTGACCCCCGGAGCCTGGTCATGAGCGTCACCGCCGGCGCCACGGTATGGGGCGCGCGCCTCCATGAAACGGAAGACGACGACTGGTTTGAATACAAGGTGGTGGCACCCGTCGGTAACGCGGGTGGAGCCGGCGCCGTCTTCACCCTTTCGCCAGACACCGAACCCCCGCTGGTCGGAAAATTCTACAACCCCGAGGTCCGCGCCGGCATGGCAAGCGACCGCGAGGCCGCCCTCCGTATCATCATGCCTGCGCTGCACCGCGATGGCCTCAATCAAACCCTCGACTTCGCATCCTGGCCCCGCCGCATCCTGTTCGATCTCAAGGAACCTCCCGCCGCCGACCTCCATAAGCACGTCATCGGTTTCACCATGGAGATGCTGGTCGGCACCAAGTCTCTGAACACCCTGCTTGGGAAGGACATCGACCGAAAGAACCTCACGCGCGAGCGCACCATCCACATCGCCATCACGCTCGCCGACCAGCTTGCGAAAATGCACCGCCACCCGTGGGGCTTCATCTTCGGCGACATGAGCCCGATGAACATCCACATCACCAAGGATTTCTCCAAGGTGCTGTTCATCGACACGGACAGTTTCCAATTCGACAACGGCGCCTTCGACTGCAAGCTGTCCGGCTTGACGCCGGATTATTCCTCGCCGGGCGGCCGCGCCGCCGTCACTGCCAACCGACAGATGACCGCCACCCACGATGATTTCGTCCTCGCCATCCTGATCTACCAGCTCCTGATGCGGGACCTCGGGTTCGAATGCCATCCTTTCACCCTCGACGGCGAAGACCCCGATGACGTCATCGACCGCCGCCATTTCCCGATGGACGCGGGCGACACCAACAACTTCATGAAGGACGCCTACGCCCAACTCCCGGACGACATCCGCGAGGCATTCACCCACTCCTTCACCAAAGACACCCCCGTGACAGCGCTCCAATGGATCCCGCTCCTCACCAACTACCGGAGGTCTCTTTGGCGAAGCTAACGTCGCCCCGCTCGTCTCATCGTCGACGCGGTGCCTCAAAACCGTCATTCCCGGAGCAACACCTCCACGACCCAGCCCCAGCATGGTCGCGACGACCACATCACCAGAGCTTTCCCGGCTCCCCAACATCATCCGTCACCGACGATCCCGTACACCAGATCTCATCACCCGCGTGTCCGCGCGGCTGCCAACCATCGACATCCGCTATGGGTACGCCGCTTCCGTTGCCATCCTCATCGCCATCTTCTCCGCTCAGGTCGCACGTCCGCTGCCGCCACCACCACCCGCGTCGGCGTCTGACCGCCCCACGCCATGGCAAACTGCAAGCGTTGCCGACCTTCACCCCGTCACGGTCACGGTGCCGAACTTCGCGCCGGCCATCACCACACCCCACGTCATTCCTCCAGAGGAGGACCGGGCGCTCATGACCGCCATCCGCGCTTTTCATTCTGGAACCGAGAAGCTCCGGCATGACGCCGACTACCTCGACAGCCTTGCGGGCCTCGTGGGTGTTGCCCATTTCACCGACGCCACGGCCGCCAAAGGTGCACTCACCACCGCCAAGGCCCAGGCCCAAAAGATGCGCCCCTATGCCGGGCGGTTCCCGCTGCCCGCCACCACCCCGGATTCCTTGCTGACGCTGCTCTCGCCCGTGGATGTCGTATTCCTGTCGGAAAGCCTCAAAGCCATGCTGGTTGAGGATTCCAACGTCCACACCCTTTCAAGCACGCTCTCGAAAGAGGGCGCCGTCGTCACCGGTGGAACCCAGGCCTATTGGCAGATGGGCAATACGCCGGGGCGCTGCCTCACCTACGACCTCACCTTCAACCGCGCCGCCTACGCCGCAACCATCAGCGGCGACGCCTGCCGAACACCGCACGGCTGGGTGATGAAGACCAATCCCAAACACTGACAAGCCGGAGACCAACACCATGAGCAAGATCGTCGATATTCTCGCCAAAGGCTCGGGCCTTCCCGGCGCGGGCAACGTCAAGCCCAACAAGATGGGCGTCAAACGCTTCCCCTTCATCTTCCTGATCGATGTGTCGGGGTCCACCGGCCTGCCGCCCGATCCCGACATCGACCACATCAACCAGGCGATGGCCACGCTCCTCGACATGCTCAAGAAGCCGACACCTTCCTCGGAACTGGCCCAGCACGTCGACCAGATCGACGTCACCATCCTCGCCTATTCCGACAACGTCACGCAGTACCTCGACTGGTCAACCGTCGAAAACCTCCCGGCCAGCATCCCCCCGATGCAACCCTTGAACGGAACCGCCACCGGCAAGGCACTCGAGGCCGCCCTTGAAAAGGTCGCCGAGCGGCTGCGCTACTACCGCGACCCCTCCCGCAAAATCCCCTTCGGCATGCCCCATATCCTGCATCTCACCGACGGCGCCATGAACGACACCAAACCCGGCGAACCGCGCTGGAACGAGATCAAGGACCGGCTGACCCAAATCGATGGCCGCGCCAACCCGGAAAAGAAGTACGCGACCCTCCTCAACTTCATCTCGCCCAAAGGTCTCATCGCCGACTGGGTGGAAATCGAAGGCCAGAAGATGTCGGGCAAGGAACTCCTCCAGCAACTCTCCGGCGAGAAATCCGTCTATGAGATGGGCAGCGAGATCCATACCTTCCAGGAACTGGTCAAGCTCATCACCGTCGTCATCACCAAGATCACCAAGAACCTGTCGGCGAAGCAGGCCCTCGACCAGGCCCGCACCGAGACTGGGACGGACAAGCGCACCAAAGTGAAGATCGGGGAGGCGGCCGCCCGCGCATGAGCCTCCTCGAACTGCCGCCGCGCTACGATCTCGCCCCGATGCAGCGCGTGGAAACGGCATGGCGGCCGCCGTGGATCCTGATCCGCGCGGCCCAACAGGGCGTCCGCCATTTCAACGCCGGCGAACCCATCGAGGATTCCCATACGATCGGTGGCGCCGGCACGGTCTCCTGGCTGGTCCTCGCCGACGGCGTCAGTTCCGCACGCTTTTCCCATGACGGCAGCCGTCTTGCCTGTCACGCCATCGAGCACTACCTCGGCCATCAAATCACCAAAGGCGCGCCACCCTCAAAAAAGCTTCTGCTGGAAGCCATCGGGTACGCCCACGGGGAGCTCAATTCCCTAGCCAAGCGCCAACAGCAACCCGTCTACGAATACGCCTGCACGCTCGCCGCGGCGCTGATCAACGGCGACCACATCATCGCCGCCTCCATCGGAGATTCCAGCATCGCCACCAGCTCGACCCACAAAGGGAACGATGGCAAGGACGTCCGTTACCTCACGGGCTTCGTCACACCCAAGCAATCAGGTGCTTCCGACGAGACATGGTCGCTGATCGAACCCAAATGGCTCGACGTCCTCGCCACCAACGAGACAAGAAACCCCGCTGTGGATGGCATCTACCTCGCCACCGACGGCGGCCAGAACTTCTTCACCGATGAAGTTGGCCCGGACACCTACGAATTCGACCCGGCCTACCCGAACGCCCTTCGCGATGCCCTTGGCGCCTGGGGTCCACTCCTCATCGGCAACGTGATGACCTTCTTCATGGAAAAAGAACCGGCAGAAAACAAAGATGACCGTTCCATCCTCATCGCCTACCGGCCACCTCAGAACCTCGCGCCGCCCGCTCAGGAACCTTGAGGAGTATACCACCACCAACTTCCCAACTGCCGTCGAGGACATGCTTACGGACCCGGCGGCGGTCTTCACCTTGCCAATCCAAGACCTCGTCGCGGTCTTTGGGCTTGACCGCCTCGACCAATTCATCCGGACCCATTACGAGGGCGACAAACCGCCAGCCTTTGAATTTGCCGGCATCCTCATCAACGTCTTTACCGGCCCTGTCCTCACGACCGTTGCCCAATCCGCCAAGCACGGTCACTCCAAGCGCAAGTACCGCAACAAAGTCCGAGGCGCCTTCAACGACATCCTCAATTTCGAGATCAGCCGCCCGGCGATCAGCCTTTCCGACAAGGAACGGCAATTGATGCGCGGCGTCGCGCAACTCGTCGCCCATAACCAATACACGCCCCAACAGTGGGCAGCGTTCCTGGCCCTCGTCGTTTACAACAACGGCGATACGGTCCCACAACCCACCACCACCTTCCGTGACCCCACGCGCGTCGTGGAATTTCAAAAACTCCTCACAGACTTTCTTAATACCCAGCGCCCCGACCAGCACGCCGTCTTCGCCGCCGCCGCGCAAGCCATCGCCTGGGCCGCAAAGAACCAAGCCTTCGCCGCCAACTCCCCGCTCCACAACATTCTCTCACCAGGTGCGCGCTGGATGACCGCACAAGACATCCGCTCCAGCTCCTTCTACACGGACACCAAAACGCCAACGTCGGTCATCGTCGGCTACGAACCCGTCACCGATTCCCCGGTCTACTATTCCGATGCCGAAAGTCTCATCACCATCGGAGGACCCGGATCCGGCAAAAGCCAGGCGCAAGTCATTCCAAACCTGCTCCGCCACGAGGGCAGCGCCATCATCCTCGACGTCAAAGGCGAACTCTGGAACCTCACCGCCGGCTACCGCGCCAAGCACTACGGACCGGTCTACCGCTTCGCGCCGACCGACCCTCACGGCGCCACCCATCGCTACAACCCCTTCGATTTCATCCCGAAGGAACCCAACGACGCCGCCAACGAATGCACCATCTTCTCGCTGCAGGTGATCGAAGATAACCCCAATCTCTCCGACCCCTACTGGACCAACCGCGGCCGCGACATGATGTGGGCCTACGCCATGGTGATCGCGCTGAACGGAAGCGGCCCCGTCCGCACCGTGCAGGGATTGGCGGAACTGCTGGCGACGCCTCCCAGCAAGGCGCCCGGCTCCGACATCCTGAGACTTGCCGACATCATGGAGGAGCTTGCGCAGAAGACCGGCGTCAACGAAATGGCCCTCACCGCCAACGCTATCCGCAAGGGCGTGGAATCCAAGGACCGCTTCGAATCCGTTCTCGACAACGCGCGGCGCTTCATCAACATCTTCAACCGTGGTCCGCGCATGACCGCAGCCATGGCCACCAGCGACTGGCGGCCGGAATACTTCCGCACCCGGCCCGGAACCTCACTCTACATCTGCCTGTCGCCCGCCGAGCTCAAAGCCTATGCGCCGGTCATCCGCGCCATGCTGGTGCAGCACTCCCGCACGATGCAGAAGATGCAGATCAAGCCCGGCGAAAAGCCCATCACGTTTTTCCTGGATGAAATGCCCCAGCTTGGAAATTTCACGTCCATCCTGGAATTGCAGGACGTCGGACGAAGCGCCGGATTGAGACTTTGGATGTTCGCCCAATCGCTCGGCCAGCTCTCCGATGCCTTCGGCCACAACCGCTACGAGGGCGTCGTCGATGCCTGCCGCGTCCGCTGCTTCATGCAACCCGACAACCAGGCCGCGAAGATGATCGAACCCAACCTCGGCCGCGCCAAGGACCTTCTGAGCGGCGCCGACTCACCGCTTGCTCCCGCCGCCGAACTGATGGGCCGGCCCTTCAAGGACAAGATTATCGTCACCTCGCGCGGCGAGCTTCCCATGTCGCTTGATAAAAAATACGCTTGGCAAACCGATAAGGCGATGTTCCTGCCGCCGCCCACCGTCAAGCCGCTCTCCGCACCGTAAGCGGGAGGGGAACTCTTCCCTCCTCACCGTCTTCTCATTTTATCCGTAGCTTAGGTCAGGTTGCATCAACCTTGGGGTCGGCGCATCATTCCACCCCAAGGAAAGACCTGCATGTGTCCATCGTTGATCAGCTCTCCGGCACGTTGCCCCCCAGGGGCAACCCGCTCGAGAGCAGCAACGACGAACCGGTCCTTCACGGAACCGTCGACGTCCACACCGACCCTTGGCAGAAACAGATCAAGGCCCTTGCCCGCGACGGTGCCATCACCCCGAGGAGCAGCGTCCTCATGGCCCGCAGCCTGCATCACATCCTTGCGCACGCCACGTTCACCAACCGCGATGAGCACGAGGTCGATGTCGAGAGCCTTTATGCCCTCGCCGACAGTTTTCCAGGCACCGTCCACGACTTTGCCCGCCACGCAACCCGTTGGGCGTTGGCCAATTCCGTCCTCGTCTCGCCTGAGCGGGCCGACAACATGGCCAGCCGCATACCGGGCATGAAGCTCCGTGCAACTCCGCTGACCGAACGTGAAGTCGCCGTCTACCTTGAAGGCTGGAGCGCGCGCTAACGCCCCATCGCGTGTTCTTCTTCCTCTTCGTCTTCCTCGCGTGCCTCTTCGGCATAGACCTTCGCAACCGCTGCGACGACGGTCCTCAACGCCTCGGTGACCTTCTGGATCTCAGGCACGGGCGGCTTCTCGTCGACCTTCTCGACCTCCGCCACTGCCTGCTGCGCGGGCCCTTGATACGCTTCAACCATCCGTTCAAGCTGCTGCCACGCACCAAACGCCGGCTTCGGAATATCAATTTTCCTGCCGAGGTTCGTGAGCACCTTCTCCAGTTCCGCTTCCGCGCGCGCGGTGTCGTAGGGCTCTTCGACCCGGCCCATCATGCGTTCCTGACAAAGCAGCGCCATCTCGAGATCGGGACTGAGGGCAAGCGTTTCGCCACGCGCCTTGGCCACCTCTTTCAGTTTCGACGCCCACGCCATGCTTCTCACCTCATCCCCACCGTGGGAAACACCACATTGGCACCGATCTGCCGCCGGGGAATCCCCGCCTCTTGCACCACTGCCGTGAATTCACCGACGAACAGCGGGTAGGACAATGGCGCCATGCGCCCGCGACCACACCAGCGAAGATAGGCATCCCAAATGGCCGTGATGCTCACCCCGCTTTCCTGATCCTCGACAAGACACTCGCTCGCGAAGGTGGCAAGCCGCCAGCCCACGCCCTGCGCAGGTGCCGCCCCAGCTTGAGGTCGCGACTCAGAATTGAGCGCCACCGCAGCGTCCGCCGGTTTTTTCGACTTATCCTTTGACACCGACCAGGACCAACCCATTG
Source organism: Hyphomicrobium sp. DY-1 (assembly GCF_047497105.1). Classification (NCBI taxonomy): domain Bacteria; kingdom Pseudomonadati; phylum Pseudomonadota; class Alphaproteobacteria; order Hyphomicrobiales; family Hyphomicrobiaceae; genus Hyphomicrobium; species Hyphomicrobium sp. DY-1. Next base: position 504,420 of record NZ_CP134870.1, read on the forward strand.
CCATCTTCTCCCCCGGATCGCGCCGAAGTGTCGACACCAGAAGCCGGGTGGTCAATCCGGCGGCACAGCCCTTCCACACCTGCGACTTCATCATTTGACGAAGTCATGGCGGATTTCCTTGAAGGTCCCACGTCGTTTGTATGCGCGCGGCATGCGCCGTGTATGCTTTTTCGCCCAATCGCTGTGCATACGAGTTGTGTACCCTCCCCGCTTTAGGGAACTCTTGCGGCGTCCAACCAAAGAAAGACGACGCCATGGACCAACCCGTACGCCTTGAAGGCAACTTCACCGCCAACCCGCGCCGCTATGCGGCCGAAGGCAAGCCCCACTACTTCGCCAAGCTCGCCGTGCCGGGCACCGACATGACCTTCCGCGCCGGACTCTACTCGAACGAATACGACTATGTGAGCAAGGCTGACGGTAGCGTCCAAAAGCTCAAGGTGCTGGGCGGGAACGCCGACCTCATCTCGCCGAAGATGACCCGCCAAGAACAGGCCGACGCCATCGCCGCGCAAGCCGATGCTTCCAAGACCGTGTTCTACGGCAAGAACAACAAGCCCCTTCGCCCGGGCCAGGTCGTCGTTTTCGAAAAGGCCGACGAGCACAAGAAGCCCAAGGAAGGCAAGGAGAAGTTCAACGCCAAGGGCCAGCCCACCAAGCCCTCGGATTACTACGGGTACTGGAACCACAACGGCCAACTCGTGGAAATCGGCGGCTGGAACCACCAGGACCGCGAAGGCTACTTCTTCATCGGCGGGAAGACCCAGTTCCCGCTCGAACGCGAAGCGGCGCCGGGGACCGAAGTTTCCGACGGCCCGGACTTCAGCATGAGCGCGGATGACCTCGCCCAAATGGAAAAAGAACTGGCTGACATGGACGTCCGTGGCGAAGGCCGCACCGGAGACGACACCGATCTCACGCCCTTTGGCCAAGAACCCAAAGCCGGCAAGAGTCGTCGCGGCGGGCGGTAAGCCTTAGCCGGTTCATGGACGGCCCCACGGGGCCGTCCGTTCGTATCCGGCTACCCCCATATGCGCCGGACGGCAGCTACGCGATTCGCTGAACCGAACAACGTCGACCGCCCGTAAGACCTCACACGAAAACGTGATGGTCACGCTTCTCCCCCGCTTTCCCCCGCTACCCCGCGCTACCCCGATCGTCAAAAAACATCGATTGCATAAGGCTTTTTTGATGTTCTCTATCTTGGGCGCCGACGAACTTCGGTCGGTGTTCAACGGCGGTTCGCCGCCCCCATGAGGACCATCAATGGCCAATACCTCCGACTCTCCGCTCCGCTTCCGCGTCTTCCTCAACAAGTCAAAAGAACCCGGCGACAAACGCCCCTTGCTCACCGGCAAGCTGCTCCCACCCGGAACAACGGTTGAGCGCAACGTGTCGCTCTGGCCGCACTACACCGGCAAGGAAAACGGCAACCTCCCCGGCGTTCTCACCGGCCGGTTGGGAACCGGCCTCAGCGCCGACGACCAGATGGCGCTCTACGCCAACGCCGCGCCCCAGCAGGACTACACCATCGAGATGGCGATGAAGGACAACCGCGAACCCATGAAGATCAAGCCCAACGACGTGGTGCTGTTCCTGAACCCCAATCGCGAGAAGAACCCGAAGCAGCCGAACTACTTCGGTTATGCCAACCCGGGCAACGGCGAACCCTTGCTCTCGATCGGTTCATGGATGGGCACCGACAAACAGAACGACCTGATGATGACCGGCGATGTCCAAAAGTGGGAACCGCGCATGGAGAAGGACATGGAGGCACAAGCTCCCGCAACGGAACGCCCGGAACGCACCGGTCACGCCCGCGTCCCCGACGACGACCACGAAGAGGAAGAGGAACGCGCCATGTAAGCCACCCGGCTCACGCAACGACCAGGGAGCCGGACCACCGGCTCCCTTTTTTCTTCCCAACCCTTCGGAGCTTTCCATGAACGAGAAACACTTCCGCGCCCGCCAAGAGAAGCTGTTCCAGATGGCCAAGAAGCGCGCCATCCAGCGGGTCCAGAAACTCCGCACCGGCCGCATCAAGAAACTCTACTCGGTGAAGCGCCGCCAGCTCGACGCGATGGTGCGGGAACAGGAGCAAGGCCGATGAAGACGATCGACAGCGCGCTCGCCGCCGTGGAACGGGAATACCTCCGGGGCGACATCACAAAGATCGAATACAAGTCCGCCATCGGAAGCATCTTCAGAGAACGAGACCAGCGCCCCAGCGACGTCACCACCTGCCGCATCTGCGACGAACAAGGCAGGCCGCTGTTCGAAGACGAGGACGAACAGGAGATGGGCCGATGACCTACCGCAGGGCGGTCATTTACGGCCTCGATGGCCGAGGCCGCGTCACAGTCAGCTATGCCCCGGACTGGAATGGCAAGCCCTGTATCGGGCAATTCCCGCTGGATGTTCGCGTCGCCATCCACAAAGAACCCCTGCTGCTCGACATCGGCGATGCTAAAAAACTGGTTGCCGCCCGCGACCATGGCAAGGACATGGTGGTCGCCGTCCTCGATGACCTCCATTGCGCCCGCGCCGTCAGAAAGCTCCTCGCCGGTCCTTATGCCGAAAACGAGAAGAGCGCCGCCGTCGCTGCGTTCCCCGATTACAACGGGGATACCGGGAAGAAGGAGCGGGGCCCGGCCGAAGTTAACCCCGGCGTCGCCTACGCCGAGAGCGCGACGTTCGCACCTTACGAAGACGAGATCGAGACTCACCCCGTGTGCCACGGCTGCGGTCAGGTCTGGTGCCGGTGTGAATTGCCGCTCGACGCCGATTTCCCACCGGAAGAGGAAGACGAACACTCGATGTAAGCCCCGCCGTGGCGCTACTGCCGCATCGGGCGCCCTTTCCCGCCGGCGACGGGATTCCCTTGCGCAACGGCCTCCAGTATGATTCCGCCATGGTCCACGCGCTTGTCACCGGCGAAGTCTTAAAATGGGCCCGGCAGCGGGCCGGGCTCACGGTCGACATCGTCGCCGACAAACTCAAAGTCACGCCCGAGGATGTGCTCGAATGGGAAGAGGACAGAGGACTCCCGTCGTTTGCCAAGGCCCGCGACCTCGCAAAATTGTTGCGCGTCCCCTTCGGCTACTTCTTCCTTGAAAAACCGCCGCACGAAACTGTGGCGATCGCCGACCTCCGCCGCTTGGGTGACGACACCGCCCAGGCCCTCGGCGCCGACTTCATGGCCGTCTACCAGGACGCCAAAAACAAGCAGGCCTGGTACCGCGACCACCTCATCGCCAGCGGCGCCGACGAGCTTGATTTTGTCGGCAGTGCTTCCATACGAGATTCCGCTATTACCGTAGCGCAGACCATTCGTGAAACGCTTGGTGTCGATGCCGAATGGCGACGTGGCTGCCCCAACTGGGAAGCCATGTTCCGCGGCCTCGTCGACAAGACCGAAACCGCCGGCATTCTTGTCCTCAGGAACAGCCTCGTCGGCAACAACACCCACCGCAAACTGTCCGTCAACGAATTCCGCGGCTTTGCGCTGAGCGACGGCTACGCACCCCTCATCTTCGTCAACACCGGCGACAGCGCCGCAGCACAGATCTTCTCGCTCTGCCACGAGCTGGTGCACATCTGGATCAACGAAAGCGCCATTTCCAATTTCGGCATCTCGACGTCCACCGAGGGCTACGACCCCATCGAGGTCTTCTGCAACAAGGTCGCCGCCGAGTTCCTCGTCAGCCAGGCGGAATTTCGCGAGCGCTGGAACGAAACCCTGACCCTCCAGGAAAACGCCGACGCCTTGGCGCGCGAGTTCAAGGTGAGCACCATCGTCATCGCGCGACGCGCCCTTGATCTAGGCCGCATCGACCGCGGCGCCTATACCGCCTTCGTCCGCGCCGCAACCGATGCCTTTGAAGCGCGCCAAGAAGCAACCCACGAAAAAGGCAGCGGAGGACCGGATTTCTACGTCATGGCCAAGCTGCGCAACAGCCCGACCTTCGCCCGCGCCGTTCTGCGCGAAGCCTTCGAGGGACGGTTGCTCCTAAGGGACGCCGGGGCCCTTCTTTCCGTCAAACCGTCGAAGCTCCGCGACCTCCAAAGAGAAGTGGGGTGACATGGCCTACTGCCTCGACGCGAACACCTTCATCCAAGCCAAAAACCTGCACTACGCTTTCGATTTCTGTCCCGCATACTGGGACTGGATCGACCGCGAGGCCGCGTCCGGCAACCTTCTCTGCGTCCGCGCCATCTACGACGAACTGGCCGACGGCAAGGATGACTTGGCCGTCTGGATCAAGGGCCGCAACGGCCCCCCTTGGCTGATGAAAATCGACGCGGAACCGGTTCAACGCGCCTACCAAACCGTCGTTCGCCATGTGGAAGGCCAGCGTGGCCGTCTGTTCGATGAAGCCATCGCCACCTTCATGGCAAAAGCCGACCCCTGGCTCATCGCCTTTGCGCTCGCCCACGGCCACACCGTCGTCACCTACGAAACCAGCAACCGCGATGCCCGCCGCGTCGTAAAAATCCCCGACATCTGTGCCGACCTCGGTGTCCCTTGCATCGGGCCCTATCAGCTCCTCCGCGACCTCAAGGCGAAGTTCATCCTGAAGTAATCGCAATGACCGACAAGAAGCCTCCCGCCCGCTCCCGCTACGACGAACTGTTCGACAAATATCATCGGCTTGCCACCAGCAAAGCCGGAACCCGCTATGAAATGCTCGCCGCCCTCGTGCTCAAGGCCCTCAACGACAAGCATGCGGTCATCCACGATCTCAACCTCCGCGGCGAATCCGAGGTCAAACACCAAATTGATGTCACCGTGGAAGTGTCCGGCCAAGCACGACGGCGCATCATCATCGAATGCAAGGACTTCGACCTCTCAGGTGCAAAGGTCGACCTCGGCATCATCCGCAATTTCTGGGCCGTCTTCGCCGACACCCGCGCCGATGAAGCCGTCGTCATCACGTGCAATGACTACACCAAGGAGGCCCGGCAATTCGCAAAGTCCAAGGGCATCACGCTCGCCATCCTGCGCATTTTCGAAAAACGCGACAGAGAAGGGCGCATTGAAACCATCCTCCTCAACATCACCGTCCAGCGCCCCGCCGACGCGAACGCCACACTCGTCGTCGACGAAGACCACTTAGCCGGCTTCCAAGCTCAACTGGCCGACATCGGCATCACCAACGGTGTCAAAGACACCGACGACGTCCATTTCACCCGCGACGGCGAGCGCGTTCAATTCAACGCGTTCTTGACCACGCATATGAACGACGCCATCCGCGACAGTAACCCCCAAGCCATTTCCATCGACGTTCCGGCGGATGGCTGGCAACTCCAGGTCTCGGACAATACGCCGTTGCCATTCCAAGGCATCAGAGTGACCTTCGGCATCGACGAGCAGACGCTGACCAGGAAGATCGTCTCCGACCGCGTCGCCGAGCTCATCCTTTCCGGCATGGGCGACAAGGACCTCATCGTCTTCGGAGACCACATCGCGCGCTACGCCATCGACCCCACCACAGGAGACGTCTCCTAAGCCACGGCTCCTGTCCGTGCGCTGCCTCACGCGACCGTCGCTGCCGCCGGCGGCGTGAAGCCCGGAAACAACTGCACCCCGACATCGCGCGGCAATATCTGCTGCGGGTAAACGATCGACGAATTGCTGTTGTGGATGACGTGGACCATCAAGAAGCCGTGGTCCTGCATACCCGCGCAGGCAAAGGCCTTCCCCGCTGCTTCCGCGAAGGGTTGGTCCTCGCCGAACTTCACATCAGGGAAGGGCTGCCTGTCCCACACCTTCTTCGCGTAGACGTAGGAGCAGCCGTATCCAAATTGGTCCTGATCGTTGCGGTGCTTGGGCCCCGCATGAAGATCGGCAAGTCGCGGATCCATGATGTAGTGCACCGGGAAGGCCACTTCGAGGTCCCAATACCCGAAATAGCCGCTACGCTGGTGATAGAGGAAGAACCCAAACAGCTTCACGAAGTCGGTGTTGCTATTCGCCATGAACGTCAGCATGCCCTCGATGTAACCGGGAGCATAATAATCATCGTCGTCGAAGTGGATGATGGTGTCGCCCTTGGCTTTGGACACCAGTTCGTTGCGCTTGGCCCCCACCCACATTTGATTTTTCGAATGCTGGTAGTGCACGCGGTCGTCTTCCTCCGCCAGCTCCTTCATGAATTGGGATTCCTGCACGCTGTCGCCGTGCACCAGCCATTCGACGTCTTGAATGGTCTGGCTGCGCACACAGTCCCAGATCGCGGGCAGATGCTGTTCACGGTTGAGGGTCGGGGTGATGATGCTGATTTTCGGCATGCCAAGTTCCTAGGTGCGAAATGGTGCGCCCCCGCGCTGCGCGCGGTCCCGCTCTAGCCGCCTGCCGCGCTTTTTGCAAAGCGCGGGGCGGCCGGAGCCGCTTTAGCGTCTCCGCCCATCCGGGTGACGATCGGTGGCGCGGCGCCTGTGGCGCGGGCCGCGACCGCCAAAAGCGTTCCGGCGGTTTCACCGAGAGGAAAGAGGAGGGAGGCCGGGTGACCGGCCGGAGGCACAGGAGAGGTCCTGACCGAAGGCCGGGTCATGCGAAAGGAACCTTCCATGCCCGACACGCCCACGCCACCCCTCATCCTCTTCTTCATCGCCGATAACCCCAGCGTCGACGCCAACCGCGACCTGTTCACCTGGGCCCACTCCGCCGACCAGGCCGTCGATGATTGGCGGAAGAACTACGAAACCCACGACCGCCCCGACGGGGTGTGCGCTATTCCGACCACGACCCCGCGACGCGGTGTCGTTCCATGGGACATCATTCGCACGGAGGCGCTGTCATGAGCGCCTTCATGAACAAGTGGCAAGCGGCCGTGTGCGCCACGTACGGCGGCGGCGATTACCGCCACCTGCGACGAAGCCCACGCTGGAAAGACGCCCTCGATGACGTCGGCGACGGCCTCTTCCGCTTCCTGATGATCGAGCTGTCCAGCGGCGAAGACTGCACCGACGCCGCAACAGCCCTCCGGCGCCTCGCGTCCGCCCAGGCCGACATCGACACGGCGATCGCCGCAGTGACCGCCCTCAACCGCCACTGACCCCAACCACCAACCCGCAACTAAGGAGAAACCCGCCATGGGTTCGACCTCGTTCGCCCACATGGGCCGCGACACCATCAACCTGCTGATCAAAGAGCTGGCCGACGAGAACAGCTTCGCCAAATGGGAATGGCTCGACCATTCCCAGCACGGCAACACAGTTTACGTGCTCATCAGGAAAACCCTGAAGATCGCCGACGCGGAGGACCGCTGCCCCTACGTCACAGAGCCAGACGGCAGCCACCGCTACATCCTGGTGGTGCTGACCAGCCGCTCCGGCGGCGAATTCACCTACAAGGACCTCGGCGAGACCGCAGGCCCGGTCGAAAAGGATTGCCCCGAACGGCTGCTCAGGGCGGCCTCGCCCTTCAAGGAGGGACAAGGCGCCTTCGGCCCCGAATGGCGCGAGGCCTGCCGCGCCAGGCACAAGGCGACCCGCAGCGCCAGCGCGGCGAAGCCCAAGCCCGGCGACACCTTCCGCACCCAGCGTCCCGTCACCTTCCGCGACGGCACCAGCCACAGCGAGTTCACCTGCGTGCTCGTGCGGGGAAGGGGGCGCAAGCGCACCGCCTACGCCGCCAAGGGCTCCGGGCTTTTCTACTCGTTCCGGCCGGAAACCTTCGGCTTCGAAATCATCTCCCCGCGCGCCAACGGGGAGGACAAGCGATGAAGCTGCATTTTCCCTGGGACGGCATCGAGAAGCTGCTCACAGAGGTCATCACCGCCACCACCGCGCGCAAGCTTTACGGCGACGTCACCGGCAAGGGGTTGTGGCTCGCCGGCGATGAGGGCGTCTACCTGATGGCCAACACCACCGATGGCGAGGTGAACAGCAAGCGCCGCGAGGGCGACAAGCCGTTCGTGATCTACGCCCTCGAGTGCGATCCCACGAAGATGCCGTTCGAGGAATGGTGGGCCAACAAGCGCGCCTCCTTCGGCGGCGATGACGGCGTGGACTTCTTTCCCCTCGAAGACTTCATCAGGTTCCGCCGCGAAGAGCCCACGCACCTGGTCATGGAGTTCACGCCTGAGCAGATCGTCCTCACGACCGTCCAGCGCAAGGCGTCGCGCTGACGGTGAAGCTTTCCGACGCCGCAACCTGAAAGGAACTCACGACCATGACCACCACACCAGCAACCCTGTTCGACAAGCCTGAGGCATTCATGGACCTCTTCAACCGCATGGAAGCGGTCCTCCGCCGCCTTGACAATGACTTTCCGGAACTCCACGGCGATGAAGACCTTTCTGGTGCCGACGCCGTCGACCGCATCACCGAGATCCGCATCCAGGCGAAGCACGTACTGGCGTCCCTGCCAACCGTCGATGGGCCGGGAACGGTTTCATGATGGGCACAATGAAACTACAGCCAATTGCCGTCACTGAAATGGAGCGACTGCGTGGATCCCACGCGTGGTCCCCCACCGCGCATGTGACGGACCGCACTCGCAACGGCACCTCGGCCCGCTACACCTTCGACGACGGCTCCATTCTGAACGTCTACCTCAATGGTGACGCCGCATGGTTCCACCGCGACCCCTCCGGCGACACCGACGGCTGGCAACGCTGGCCCAACTGGCACCACTGCAACCGCCATGGCCGATGAGAAAGGACCCTCCACCATGCCGGCCCTCCCCGATCACACCCGCATCTACGTCTCCACCATGGGCAAGGCGGTGCGCGTCACCGCCATCTTCGCCAACGACAACGCCGCGAATGCCCACCTGGCATTGAACCCCGATGAGGGGGTCATTTCTGAAATCGGCGACGTCATCTTCATCGCCAACGTCAACGACCTCGGCGTTGATCTTCCCCACGTCCCCAGCGCGCGGTGACGCCACCCCACCGAGAGAGAAAGGGAAGGGGCCCTCGGCCGAGCCGGAAGGGGTCTCGAGAGGCGAGGCTCCACCCGGCCCTCAACCAGCCGAGGAGCTTCTCCCATGACCCCAGCCCTGCCCGCCGCCACCGGCATCCTTCCTTCCCCGAGCCTTCCCGCCGTTTCTTCAGTCTCCGACGCCCCCGCCCTCATCGCGGCGGGCAAAACCCTCCTCAAATCGCTCGTAGGCGGCCAGGCGCTGGACGCCCGCATTCTCCGCTCCGCCATGGAAGCCGCCTTCGGGGCGACAGACGCTTCCGGGGCGTGGGTGTGGAAGGACGCCTACGAGGCCGTTGAAATCGCCCAGGTCCTGTTCCTGCGCCACTACCTGCCCGCGATGGCCAAGGGTGCAAAAACACCGGCCCCCCTGCTTTCCATGCTGGAAAAACTCGGCGCGCTCATCCCGACGCACACCCGGCGCAGCGAGGAGAGCCAGGAGCTTCAACAATTCTCGACGCCGCTCGAACTCGCCTGGCTGGTGGCCTTCGCCAGTGCCGTCACCGCCAATGACGTCGTCCTCGAACCCTCGGCCGGAACAGGCCAGCTCGCTGTCTTCGCCGAAGCCCAGGGTGCGAAGCTCATCCTCAATGAGCTTGGAAACGACCGCGGCGACATCCTCGAGGGCCTGTTCCCCGACGCGCATCTTTCCCGCTTCAACGCCGACCATATCGACGACCGCTTGCCGCGCGCCCTCTCCCCGTCGGTCGTGTTGATGAACCCGCCCTTCTCCTCATCCCCCAACGTCACCGGCCCCCATGCCGGCGTCGACTTCCGCCACATGCGCTCCGCCCTCGCGCGCCTGGCGCCCGGCGGCCGCTTGGTTGCGATCACCAGCCTTGGCCTCAATCCCTTCGCGCCCGACCACGCGGCCATGCTCACCCGCGTTACCGAATTGGGGGCGCGCGTCAGCTTCACCTTCGCCCTCCATGCCGGCGGCTTCAAACGACATGGGACGAATATGGCGACCCGCCTCACCGTCATCGACAAGGTCGCAGAGCCCCACCTGTACAGCTACCAGCACATGCGGTTCCAGGGTGGTGGCCCCCGCGAGCTGCTTGCCATGCTGCTCGAACATCTCCCCCCGCGCGCCACGGTCAGCCCATCCTTCACCCCTGGCGTTCAGCCACGCCCAGCACCCTCTCCGGCCGCGTCCACATCGTCCCCGGCCGGCTGTAGCCCGGTCGTCTTCGCGCCGCCCTCCGGCATCGAACTCGCCTATGACATCCTCGACGCCCCCCAGGCCCGGAGCATCAGCGACGCGTTGTATGAACCGTATAGCCCCGAGCGCATAACCATCGCCGGCGCCCGCTCCCACCCGACCAAGCTCGTGCAATCCGCCGCTATGGCGTCCGTGGCACCGCCGAAACCCAAATACCGCCCGCACATCATCCCGGCGATGCTGGAGGCAGGGCTCCTCTCCGACGCGCAGCTCGAAACCGTCATCTACGCCGGGCAAGCCCATTCCGGCTTCCTCGCCGGCCACTGGCAATTGAACCCCGAGACCTTCACGCTCAAGGCCGCCTGGGACAACGAACCCGGCGCCATCCAATACCGAAGGGGCTTCTTCCTCGGCGATGGCACCGGCGCGGGGAAGGGCCGTCAGGTCGCCGGCATCGTCCTCGACAACTTCCTCAAGGGACGGCGACGTGCCCTGTGGATCTCAAAATCCGATGAGCTCCTGGAAGACGCGCAACGAGACTGGTCGGCGCTCCATCAGGAAAAGCTGCAGGTCGTTCCGCAATCCCGCTACAAACCCTCGAAAGCCATCACGCTCCGCGAGGGGATCCTCTTCACCACCTACGCCACGCTGCGCTCGGAAACCGACGACCACCACGCCAGGGTCGATCAACTCGTGAACTGGCTTGGGAAAGACTTCGACGGCGTCATTGTCTTCGACGAGGCCCACGCCATGGGCAACGCCGCCCCCTCGCGCAGCGAGCGCGGCGCCCAGAAAGGCTCCCAACAGGGCATCAAGGGCCTCCAGCTGCAACGCATGCTGCCCCAGGCCCGCATCGTGTACGTCTCCGCCACCGGCGCCACCGTCATCGAGAACCTCGCCTATGCCGAGCGGCTCGGACTATGGGGTTCCAACGACCTTCCGTTCGAAACACGGGAGAAATTCGTCACCGCCATGCACGAAGGCGGCATCGCATCGGCCGAGGTGCTGGCGCGCGACCTCAAGGCGCTTGGACTCTACGTTTCCCGCTCTCTTTCCTACGAGGGTGTCGAAGTCGAGATGCTCGAGCACACGCTCACCCCGGCACAGGTCAAGATCTACGACAGTTACGCCGGCGCCTACCAGATGATCCATTCGAACCTCACCGCGGCGCTCGAAGCCCTGAACATCAACGACGAGCAGGGCAAAGCCCGCGACGCCCGCGCCAAATCGGCCATCATGTCCGCGTTCGAATCCGCCAAGCAAAGGTTCTTCCTGCACCTCATCACCGGAATGAAAGTCCCGACCCTCATTGCGTCCATCGAGGACGACCTCGCGCGCGGCGACGCCGTGGTGGTGCAGCTGGTTTCCACGTCCGAAGCATTGATGGACCGCCGCCTTTCCGAGATTCCTCCCGGCGAATGGAACGACCTCTCGGTTGACGTCACGCCGCGCGAATACGTTCTCGACTACCTCAAGCACTCATTCCCCACGCAGCTCCAGGAGGTCTACACCGATGACGAGGGCAACGAATGCTGCCGCCCCGTCTACGACAATGACGGCAACCCGGTCCAATGCCGCGAGGCCGTGCACCGGCGTGACACCATGATCGAGCATCTTGCCGCGCTGCCCCCGGTGCAGGCCGCGCTCGACCAACTCATCCACCACTTCGGCACGGACATGGTGGCCGAAGTCACCGGAAGGTCACGGCGCATCGTCAAGCGGCCCACGCCGCGCGGCGACGTGCTTGCCGTCCAGTCCCGCCCGGCCACCGCCAATATCGGCGAGACCCAGGCCTTCATGGATGACATGAAACGCATCCTGATCTTCTCCGACGCCGGCGGAACCGGCCGCAGTTACCACGCCGACCTCGGCGCCAAGAACCAAAGGAAGCGCATCCACTATCTTCTGGAAGGTGGCTGGAAAGCAGACGCCGCCGTGCAGGGCCTCGGACGCACCAACCGCACCAACCAAAAGTCACCACCCCGCTTCCGTCCGGTGACCACGAACGTGCGCGGTGAGAAACGCTTCCTCTCGACCATCGCCCGGCGGCTCGATTCCCTCGGCGCCATCACGCGCGGGGAACGCAAGACCGGCGGGCACGGACTTTTCAAGGCGAGCGACAGCCTTGAGAACAGCTATGCCCGCGAGGCGCTACGCACGTTCTACGCCCTCATCGTCGAGGGCAAGATCACCTGCTGTTCCTTCAAGCGCTTCATCGAGGCCACTGGCCTCACCCTCACGACCCGCGAAGGGCAACTCCTCGATGACCTGCCCCCCATCTCCCGCTTCCTCAATCGGGTGCTGGCCTTGGAGATCGGGCTTCAGAACGCGCTGTTCGAAACCTTCGAGAACCTGATTGCCGCCAATGTCGAAAGCGCGATGGCTGCAGGAAGCTACGAGGTCGGCCTCGAAACCATCACCGCCGAGCGCCTCACCATCATCGGCCGCAACAGCATCGCCACCTCGGCCAGCGCCAGCGCCGCGACCGAGATCCTCGAGATCGCCCGCAAGGACAGGAACCGCCCCCGCACCCTCGAACTCGCCGAGGAGCTGCTCCAGGCGTCAACCTCCCGCCGTCTCGCCAACACCCGTTCGGGACGCGCCGCCGTCGAAATCCCGTGGTCAAGTCTCACGAGAAAAGATGGCACGGTCCAACATCGCGTCATGCTCCTCCGACCGACCGAAGACCAAGCGATCGGCCGCGATGAAATTGACGAGACCGCTTGGGAACCTTGCGACCACAAGACCTTTTCGCAACTGTGGACAGCGGAAGCCGCCGCCGTGCCGGAATTCAAGGAGAGCCGCTTCCACATCATCACCGGTTTGCTGCTGCCGATCTGGAAGCGCATGCCCTTCGACAACCCGCGCGTCTACCGCTTCACCGCCGAAACCGGGGAGCGCATCATCGGCCGCCTGGTTCCACCGGAGTGCTTGAGCGCCTTCGCCACCCCAACGTCGCGGCCTCTCAACCAGGGCGAAATCTGGCAGAAGGTCATGGACGGCGGCATCGTCATGCTCGAATCCAAACAACGCCTCCTGAAAGTCACGGTGATGCGCGAATCCCGTGTCGAACTTCAGAACTTCGACGCCGACGCGCTGCCTCTCCTCAAGGCCATGGGCCTTTTCACCGAGATGATCGCCTGGAAGACCCGCCTCTTCGTTCCCATCGGCGCCGAATCCCAGGACGTGCTGGCGCGACTGCTCGGCAAATACCCGGTCGCCAACTGAAGGGAGGAACTGACATGACACAGGCCTTCCGGCAGCTCTCAGAACGCTTGTCCGCCCACGCCGAGGCGGTGTGCGCCTACTATCTTTCGAACGGCAAGAAAAACGGTCGTTACTGGATCGTCGGCAACGTGCAGAACGCGCCGGGCCAATCGATGTGGGTGCGCCTTGTTGGCCCAAGCTACGGCCATGGCGCGGCGGGAAAGTGGACCGACGCGGCGACCGGTGAGCACGGCGACCTTATCGACCTCATCGCTTTGAACCGCAATCTCGCCACCCACGACGACATCCGCGATGAAGTGCTGTCCTTCCTCTCCGAGCCACGCCACATCACCCGGCCGGCCACCACGCCAGCGCCGCGCAACAGCCCCGAAGCCGCCCGCCGCCTGTTCAAGGCGTCCGCACCCCTTCGCGGCACACCGGCCGAAACCTACCTCCGCAACCGCTCCATCACCACCGCCCTCGACTTCCCCTCGCTGCGCTTTCACCCCGGCTGCTATTATCGGGGGAACGACAACGCGACCTTACAGAAGCTTCCGGCGCTGATCGCGGGCGTCACCTCGCTTGCGGGCGACATCACCGGCCTCCTCAGGATCTACCTCTCGGAAGACGGAACGACGAAGGCCGCCGTCACCGAACCCAAGCTGTCCATGGGCAACATCCTCGGAAATGCCGTGCGCTTCGGTCTCGCCGATGACGTCATGGCGGCAGGCGAAGGGGTTGAAACCATGCTCGCGTTGAAATCGCTTCTGCCGAAAATGCCGATGGCCGCCGCATCCTCCGCCGCCCACCTTGGCGCCATGGAACTCCCGCGTTCCCTCCAGCGCCTGTATATCGCGATGGAGGCCGGCCGCGCCGGCAGGTCCGCCACCGAGCGCCTCATCTTTACCGCCGCCGCCCAAGGCATCGAGGTCTTCATCCTCGCCTCACGCCTCGATGACTGGAACAGCGACCTTCGCGCAGACGGGACCCACATGACGCGAGACCGTCTTCACCCCCAGCTGGCCGAACAGGACCGCCAAAAGGTTAGTCATGCAGTAAGCGGTCGACCACCGAGATCAGCAAAACCCAATTGTCCCAGGGCGCCTTGAGCGCGTGCTTTTGATCGGGAGCTGATCTTGCGGATAGCATGGAGGCCATCGGTGTTCGCGCCGAGAAAAAAGGCCGGACACATGGGCGCTACCGACCAGCACTGCGCGACAAACCAAAAAGTCCTTGCCAACGGGGTGCCGTCCACACATGGGACGTTTCGCAAATATGCGACGCACTATGCCCAAGTCGTCCTCGTCGGCTTTCTCTGCTTAGCGAGAGTCAGAGGCTGTCGGCTTAGTGCCAGAAGCGGAAGTCGTCGAATAGCTAATGAACCGCCCGGGGCTTCTATTGTTTACGTCCGCATCAAGGTGGAATGTGTTGCAAAACCCGTCTGCTCGGGGCGCGACCACTCAGATTTGATTTTTGAGCGGCCTTTCTGTTCCGCCCTCGCTCCAGAGCGGCCGCATCGACTTATGCGCACCAACTCCTGACACCACCGAACGTTTACGCGGCACATGCCCTCGAGGCTCGGGGCGGCGATCGGCAGAGCAGCTTCGCCAGTCGTCTCAAATTCTGCGCCGTCGCTGTGAGCAGCACCTCGTCCTTCGCACCCGTCAGTCCGCGCAGGCGTAGCCGATCGAGCCTGTGGATGCGCTTCATGTGCGCGAACCGCATCTCGACCTTCTTACGTTCCCGACGCGAGACCTCGAAGACTGCGGTATTGGCGAGCGCACGCACCTGATCGCGCACGTCCTCGTCGATATCACGCGACACCTTGCGGGCGGGTGCTGTTGTCGAGGGCTGTTGTCGCTGCAAATAAGTGAATTCAAACACTCAGTTAAAAATTGCGAAGTGCGGTCAGGACGACAAGCGGACTTCAAATAGCTGACGCGAAACGGCGCTTTTGACCTGACGCAGACGTTGGTCCGTTGACAACTACCAATCGCCAACCCGAAGCGATGCCGAGTTTGCAGACGCTGAGCCGCCTGTCCACTGGGAGCGGATAGCCATCAATTGCAGTGTCGGCTTTCCGCGCCAGCCGCGAAGTCCGTACGCGGCGTTTTGATATTGTGTTGATGTGAACGACCTTTCCGAAACCGAAATGGAGCTTGAGCTTCGCGCGCGCCGGGTGCTGTTGGGACGTGTGGAGAACAATCTCGTCACGAGATTCGGTGACCCACAGCGTAAGGTCACGGCCAGCGCGCAGCCGCTCCCGAAGGGAAGGGGCTTTAGCTGTAAGGTTGGAGATTTCAAGTTCTCCGTGGTGGATCGTCCCACCAGCGTTCTCAATGGCCACGACGCCGTACTTCGGGTCTCCGACGCTTCATCATTTGGAAACCATACAGAAGGAGCTCGCAGCGAAGGGCGGCAAAGGGATCCTTCCCAAGCCTGTTCAGCCCGTGTGCGGACAACCGCTCAAATTGAGGCTGAGGATGCGGCTGAGGCATCTTGGGTGCATGCGTGCTGCTCATGGTGGAAGTCTAAAAGGCTTTGCGGCTACGGCGGACGATTCTGTCCGCCAGAAAAAATCCGACGTCGGCGTCGCTCAACGCAAATTATTGTCCTCCTGCGCAACGCGCGCCTTCGCGTTTTGGTCTTTAGTTTTTTTGCCCCACTTCGGGCGAAAAAACACAAAACCAACCACTGGGAGTGAAACAATGCTCGGCGACGCGAAGTCAAAAAGCCAAAAAAGTCCTCTACGCCAATCCTTCTTTCTCGCTACCCTTTTTTCGGCGGCACTTATCGCTGGACCTTCACTGGCGCACAACGGCGGAGAGTCAGACCACGGACCGAGGGTCAATACGGTTGAAGGACCCGTGCGTGGCTATACCCAAAATGGCGTCAATATATTTTTGGGGATTCCCTATGCTGCGCCGCCTGTCGGAAAATTGCGATGGCAGCCGCCGCAGCCTGTAAAACGTTGGAAATCGCCTCTTGATGCGACAAGCTATGCTAACACCTGTCCGCAGGTAACGACACTGGGTGCGTTCGCTGGACCGACCAGCACGAATGAAGATTGTCTCTATCTGAATGTTTTCACGATTGGGGCACGGAACAACCGTCAGAAACGCCCGGTGATCGTTTGGATTCACGGCGGCGCCAACGTTGACGGAGAATCCAACGATTACGATGGCAGTAAACTCGCAACGGGGGGGCCAAACGGTACACCAACCGTGGTTGTGACGCTGAACTATCGATTAGGTCTTTTTGGAACCTTCTCGCATCCCGCCATCAACTCTGAGGGTCACCTTTGGGGAAACTACGGCACGTTGGACCAACAGGCCGCGCTACGTTGGGTTCAGCGCAATATCTCGGCATTTGGCGGCGATCCCACTCGCGTCGCTGTTGGCGGGCAGTCCGCAGGCGCGTATAACACGGGTGCTAATTTTCTCTCGCCGCTAAGCAACGGGTTATTCAATCGGGCTATATTTCAAAGCTCGCCTGGCTTCTTCTCGGTGCTTCCATCGGCTTCAGATGCTCTGACCCGCGGCAAGAATTTCGCGATAGCCGCCGGCTGCCCGCCGGCCGGAAGCGCGCAGGCAGCGAACTGCCTGCGAAAACTTTCGGCCGGGCGCATTCTGCAATTGCAGGGGACTCCTAACGCCGACGGGCCGTATACAACCGGAACCCCATTCGTAGACGGGACTATAATTCCACTAACACCGGAACAGGCATGGTCATCCGGTCGCTTTAACAAAATGCCGGTCATGGGCGGAGCGACGAAGGATGAGATGACCTTTCTGACGGGCATCAGCGAGTATTTTGCAACTCCGCAGGCTCCGATGACATCGGATCAATACGCTGCTGCCGTCAGTCAGGGTGCTCCTTGCGCCTTTTGTACGGGTGGCGCAATGCCTTCGGGAGTCGCGAATCTCTATCCAATTTCCAATTACGGTGGGGATCCGATGCTCGCTTACGAGCGCGTCGTTACCGATCCAGCGAAATGCAGAGAAGTCCACGTCCTGCAGAAGCTAGCACCGCAAGTGCCAACCTACGCGTACGATTTTACCTATCAGGATGCTCCGTACTACTTCCCGAAAATGCCTGGATTCAAAGCCCTGGCATCGCACACGATCGACATCCAGTTTTTGTTCGCGAGTTTTCACGGTGGCAATCTTGGTGTGAACCTGGATCAAGCTACGGGCCAACCCCGTGAATTGAACGGAAAGGAAACCAGATTGTCAGATCAGCTCGTCGCGGCGTGGACGAATTTTGCGAAGACCGGCAATCCGAACGGCTCGGGGAATTCGCCATGGCCGCGATTCTCGGCTGGCAATTCAGGCGCATACTTCGTCCAGGATGTTCCGTTATCGACGACACCTGTTTCGCAATTCAGAGCCGACTACAAGTGCGATTTCTGGGATACCATCGCGAGCTATTAGGTTCAATTATCCGGAGTGGCGGCGGTCGCCGCCACTCTCTCTTTTCGTGACGACTTACTTGCGGTGAGCGATATCACTGATTGGCCCTGTAACTTCGGGGGGTGCAGCCGTATCGCTTCTTAAACGCTCGAATGAATGTCGAAAGATCGTTGAAGCCCCACCTAAATGCTACCGCAGATATCGGCAGTCTTTCGCAAGTTTCGGAGATGAGGTCGCGACGAACACCCTCCAGACGTTTCGACATTACATACGAGCCGAACGTTGTACCGTTTATTGCGAACTGCCGGTGAAGGTATCGCACAGACATACCAATGTGTTCCGCCGCCGCCGTTGGGCAAAGTTCCGCATTCCCTAAATTTTCAGCGATATACCGCAAAAGCTCACGAGACGCCCGATTGTTCAGTGGGAGCGTATCCGCATCCTCGTCATTCCAACGGGCAGCCGTAATTGGAAGTAGGGCAATTGAGGCTTCGTACAGCGCAATAATTTCGTCAGCCGTAGCGGTGGCAAAAGTATCGCACAGGGTTGCCAAGCAGGCAGATAAAGGGTGTCCCAATCGCTCAGCGGGAAGCGAAAGATTTCGCAACAGTGTGTTGATCCGAGGTAAATCGCTGAAATGAGTTTTGGGTACGAATAACGATAGCACATCGTAACAACCTTCAGCCCGTGCTGTGACTTTAACCGGGGAGCCGCCGTCGAAAATCATCAAGCTTCCACCAATGCCATCTACTTCCCGACCGCCTTGTTCAACGAGAGCGTTACCTGTGAGCAGATAGCAAATGTAGAAGCCATCGATGTCCGAATTTGCAACTTCCGTCGCGGACCGTACTCCAATGAGAGGCGTCGCTTTCGAACGGGCGACGACGCCTCTTTCGAATTCTAGGCTCGTCAGTCTCGCTTCAAATGTTGCCTCCGGGCTAATTTCGAAACGCCATGGCATTCCCATATTTGCAATCGCGTCGCGGAACGCAGAGAATTTTTGTTTGTCCGTACAATACTCGGTGTCACAAACATTTGTTGCGAAGCGCGTCCGTTCAAGGCGATCACCGTCTCCCAAGTCTTTATTCATAGATTGCCTTCCCAGGAATGGATTGCTGCTTATTTATACCCTATTGCCTTTTCGATTGAGTTTTAAGCCATTTCTCGATGTCGGAGGTGAAAGAGATAAATAGATGCTTTTTTTCTTTAGTACTTCGACTGAATTCGGCCATCCCGGTCGCCGCCACTAAGCGTGCAATGCAGCACAAAGTGCATGTGTGCGGTGCCACTTCAGCGCCTAAGACTTTCGTCCTGCGCCGCAAGTTCCGAGGACATTTATATGCTGGACTTGGACCTTCGCTTTTCTTAGCCAAGCCGATCATATGTAAGAAACGCAGGAGTATGCGTCTGCCCGTGCCATTCCCGAACCAGAGGCATTATGGCATCGTCTGATAGAGACGCCGCACGACGGATATTCTTGACTGACGGTTCATCGGAAAAATCCGATGAACCGTCTGCCAACGGCAACCGAGGCGACATGCGATAGTCGGCGTCGACATCACCAGTGTCCGTGTCCATCATGGCCATGACCATGATTTTTGTATTTCACATGCTTTCTAATCCAGCTGATGATGATATCGGCGACCTGCAGGTTGTTGTTATCCTGCATGAACATATGACTGTTGCCGTGGATGCCGAGATCCGGCAGCGCGACAAATGTCATATCGCCACCGGCCTCCTTGATCTGCTTTTGCATCGTGACGCAAGCGGGTGTCGGTTGGGGCGTCGAGAAGTGATCGCCAACCATAATCAGTATGGGAATGTTTTTCAAGACCTGAATATTCGCAGGCGTGAGATTCGCGAAGCACCCCGTCTCGAGCTGAATAATTCCTTTCACGCCGTTTGAACCGGGCCGGAGGGCAGCCATCGTAGGAAAGCCGCTCGATTGGGAATGGCCAACGAGAATAGCGCCATCTAGCTGATTTGCGAGCAGCGCCATGTTCTCCGGAGTATTAAAAGGCGCATTGGGGTCGGCTGGCGTGCAATTGCCATCTGCGCAGGTGGGAGAAGCTGCCTCGCTCAACGTCGAGTTCAGATCCGGGATGACCTGCTTGTAGAAATCCAGCGTAGCGTTTTTGCCGACGCCCACTGTCTGCATCGGAAATCGTTCATCCTTGTAGGGCGTCTTCGTTGCATAGTCGCCCCAGCGGAAAACATTCCAGGCGAATTGGTCTGTTGCGATGAGAATAGCGGGGTTGGAGCTGGGCGGCGCATCGCCCGTCAGGACCTTCTGGTATTGCAACGCATCGAAGCCCGAACGCCCACGGCCGACTTGTTCACCCATGTAGGTCTTGAAGCCCTTCCGCGTGAAGTATTCGTACCAGCCCATACGTCCATCAGGCGTGGTTTCCCATGTCTCGCCGGGCCTATCTTTTTGATCAAAGCCGCGACCGCAGCCGTGGTGAGTGCGAGAGCTTGATCGCCATTGGGCATGTTCGCGACTTGTGACGCGAAAAACTGGTCGAAGGCGTACTCGCCCGGCACACCGCTCCCGGCACCGCCGGGCCACTGCGTATGAAGCGCTGCCTGTGGCCAGCCGAGAGGACTGGTGAGTTCAGGCGCCGTAAACATCCGCTTTACGGTCGTCGGGTTCGGATTAGGACCCTGTGGCCCATAGGCATTCGGAAAATAGCCGGATTTGCCGCGGCCCGGCTGGTCAATCACGTAAACCGGCCAGCCGTGTGCCACGAAATACGCTGCCCATCCCGGACGACCGTCGGGAGTTCCGAGAAAGTTAGCGCCGGTCTGCTGGCTGCCGTGAATCCATTACCTCCACTCCGGCTGATGCCCCAACGCACCGGGGGGAAGGGGGGAGCAGAAAGACTTCCCATCAGGCCGGAATGACGCGGGCCCCCGGCCTTTTAAAGCGGCGAGTAGGCCAGAGGCGGTCCCTAGGGCGCAACGGCGTCCGGAGACTTTTTTCCGCCGCCCGGCTCCGCCGGGCTTTGCATCGCGAACCAAAAAAGTCCCGGCCTTGCCGTCCTCCACTGCGTTCCGGCCGCGCCGACAGGGGCGCGGTGCTGCCCGGTCCTGCCTCCGGCCAAAGGCTCGCCGGAAAGGCCGGCGATGGGCGCCGGGTCTTCCCACAACCAATGGAAAGATCATCCATGTCCCACTCTCCCTCCCGCACCACCGCCACCGCGCGTGTCATGGCGAACCTCGACCTCTACGGCCATACCCCGGGCTACGACGAACCCGACACCCGGCCGATGCCGGACGCGGACACCCTGAAGGGGGCTGTCACCGCCCTCCTTGCCGCGATTTCCGAACCGTTCGGTGACACCGCCCTTGAGCCCGACATCGAGGACCTCAGCTGGTCGCTGGTCGACGTCATCCACCGTAAGGCCGACCGCGTGCAGCGCTTCCTCCACGACAACGAGGCCCGCCAGCGCGACGCGCAGGACCAGCAGGATGGCTCCGAGGTCATGTCGGTGGAACTCGAACGGCTCATCGACAAGGGCCGTGCCCTCACCGAGCGCCGCGACGCCTTCGAACAAATGCGCGACCTCGCGGCCGATGCCTTCCACGACCTCACGGGGTCCCATTGGCGCCCCCGCACCAAGTCGATGGTCAATCACCGCGCCCAGACTGCCGCAGTCATCGACAGCAAGGCTTTCCTTTCCGCCAAAAAATACGCCGAGACCAATGTCCTCATCCCGCCGGGCGAGCTGGTGCTCTTCTCCGGCGGCCAGGACTGCAACGACATCGACGGCATCTTCAAGGACCTCGACGCTGTCCTCTCCAACCACCCCAAGATGGTCCTCGGCCACTCCGCCAACCCGCGCGGCGCTGACCGCATCGCTGAAGCTTGGGCCGCGAACCGCGGTGTCCCCGTGGTGCCGTTCCGCCCCACAGCCACCAGCAAGGACGACAAGTCCGCGCCCTTCAAGCGCAATGACCGCATGCTGGACTGTAACCCCATCGGGGTCATCGTCTACCCGGGCAACGGCATCAACTACAATCTCGCCGACAAAGCCAAGAAGCTCGGCATCCGGCTTCTCGACCGCACCGGTCGCCCGAAGCCCGCAACACCGGGGAAGGCGGCATAAGCCTTCACGGCGGCGCTTCGGCGCCGCCTTTCTTCATTCTCGAGAGAAAGGGGAAGGGGCCCCGGGGAGCAATTGCGCTTCGCAAGACGAGGCCCCGGTTTCGCAACCCAACAGGAGACCACACCATGAAGCTTTTCACCAAAGCTGTCCTCGACCAGCTCATCAAGAACGGCGAAACCCAGGCCGCCGTCAAAGGAACGTCCTCCGAGCAGGACCTTTGGCCGGTCTGCAAGCTCTTCGACCCCGTCAGGGCTTCAACCTGGTTGCTCACCGAAATCATTCCGGGAACCAACAGCGCCGTCGCGTTCGGCCTCGCCGACCTTGGAATCGGGTTCCCCGAGATCGGTGAAATCGACCTTGCCGAAATCACCGCCTACAAGGGCCGCCTCGGCCTCGGCATCGAGCGCGACATCTATTGGCGCCCGCGCGGACCACTCTCCCGGTACCATGAAGCAGCCGTCCGGGCCGGCAACATCGTGCAGCTGCCGCAGCCCCCAGCCCCTGTCAGAGAAAGAGAGGAGGGGGTCGAGGGCTGACGAAGTTCCGGGCGGGAGAAAGGCTCCCGCTTCGCCTTCGCCCGTTCCCAAAGGAGACCCGCCCCATGGCTGCACGAACCCAAACCGCCCCCAAGACCCGCACGGTTGCCAAACCCCAAGTCCCGCTTTACCCGACGCGCGACATCCCCCTCAACCAGCTGATCCTCAGCGCCTCCAACGTGCGCAAGATCTACGATGAGAAATCCATCGACGACTTTGCCGAGGACATCGCCCAAAAAGGCCTCCTGCAAAGCCTCCTGCTGCAACCCTGCGGCAATGCCGATGGCGTTGAACTCTTCGAGGTGAAAGCCGGCGGCCGCCGCTTGCGCGCCCTCCAGAAGCTTCTCAAGCAGAAGCGCATCGCGCCGGATGCGCCGATCCCGTGCATGATCAAGCCCGAAGGCGTCGCCGAAAACGACAGCCTCACCGAGAACGTCATGCGGGAGGCCATGCACCCCCTCGATGAATTCCACGCCTTCAAGGCGATGATCGACAAGGGCATGAGCGAGGTGGACATCGCCGCCGCCTACCGCACCACTCCGCTCGTTGTGAAGCAACGCCTCCGCCTCTCCAACGCCAGCCCGAAACTCATCGCCGCCTACGTCGCCGACGACATCAATCTCAAGGAGCTGATGGCGTTCTGCGTCATCGATGATGCCGCCCGGCAGGAAGACGCCTTCGCGCGCATCATGCAAATGCCCGAGTGGCAGCGTTCCGAGCACACCATCCGTTCCATGCTCACCGAAAAGACCGTCCGCGCCGATGACCGCCGCGCGATCTTCCTCGGACTTGACGCTTACCAAGCCGCAGGCGGTGTCGTGATCGGCGATCTCTTCAACGAGCAGAGCGAGGGCTTCCTTCAGGACCCCGACCTCCTCAACCGCCTGGTCGATGAGAAACTTGCCCTGGTGCGTGACGACATGGTCAAGGCCGGGTGGAAATGGGCCGAAGCCGCCGTCGACATCCCTTACGAGCAGAAGCGCCTCCCTCGCATCACGCCGTTGGACGTCAAGCTCTCCGCCGACGACAAAAACCGGCTCAAGGCGCTCGAGGATGAACGTGAGGACCTCGAAAACGATGAGGACGGCGATGCCGACCAAATCCACAAGCGCATCGACGAAATCGACGAGGCAATCAGCTTGCTAGAGGACCCGGTCCCCACCTTCCGCAAGAAGGAGATGAAGCGCGCCGGCGTCTTCATCGAGATCGACGGCGACGGCAAGCTCGACATCGATTACGGCTTCGTCCGCGCCGAGGACATGCCGAAGGCGGGAAGTCAATCCACCGACGACGCGGACGCCGAGGATGACGATACCTCCGACGGCGAGGACGGGGTCAACACCTCAGCGCCCGAAGACACCGTCGAACACGGCAAACCGTTGTCCGACGCGCTCCTGCAGGACCTCACCGAGTTCCGCACCGTCGCCCTTCAGCAGGCGACGATGAAGGACTACCGCGCGGCCTTCATCGCCGTGCTGCACGCCATGTGCCTGGCACGGTTCTACCACTCGACCTACCACAGCTGCTTCCAGATCACCTCCAACGATGTGGTTCCTTCGAACGCCCCGGGACTTGACGGTTGGGCGCCCAAGAAAGACCTCGACGCCCGCCGCGCCGAACTCAAGGCCCTCCTGCCGGAAAACCCCCGCGACCTCTGGGACGCGCTGTTCTTCCTGACCAAGGAGGTGTCAGAACGCCTCTTCGCCTACTGCGCGGCGTCGACCATCAACGCCGTGCGGGAACGCCACGCCCAGCGCAAGGAACAGATCGGGCATGCGGGGAAACTCCAGCACACCCTCGGTCTCAACATGGTGGCGGCCGGCTGGATTCCGACGGCAGAAAACTACCTGTCGCGCGTCAGCAAGACCCACATCATCGACGCTGTCCGCGAAGCCAAGGGTGACGACACCGCCCACCTCATCGAGGGCATGAAAAAGCAAGGCATGGTGATGGAGGCCGAACGCCTTCTCGCCGGAACCGGCTGGCTACCCGGTCCGCTGCGCTTTCCGCGCGTCCTGGCCGACGCACCGGTGAGCGAACCCGCAGCCCTTCCGGCATTCCTCGCCGACCCCGCCGAACCGGAACAACCCGCTGCCTGATCCGCCGCGCTCTCGAACAGCCGCTTCCTTTCGGGGAAGCGGCTTTTTTTATTCAGAATGGGCCCATCTCTTCCCACTCCTCGTTCTCTTCATCGACCTCCGGGTGAGCCGCACGCCACTTTTCCATCACCGCCTCGGAAACAACGGCAAGCTCCGCCTCGGCAAAGCCCGTTGCCGACTTCTCCCCGGTCCGCGTCACCACGCCCGCCTTCTCCAACGCTTCGGGTACGCCCTCGTTCTCCCCCCAGCCCTTCAGCCATACCTGATTGTCATCCAGCGGCCGCACATCTGCCGGGAACGGATTGACCGTGGCAACACACACATCCTCTCCCTCATGGGTCAGGACCAACGCCAAGCTCCCCATCATCGGAAACTGCGGGTATTCGGCGAGCGTGAGCTCAGTCTCGGGAAACGCCCCGAAGGGGGAAATCTTCACACCGGTATCGACAGGCATCGCCACCCCCGCCGCCACCACGCCTGTCCGCTTTGCCAGCGCCAATCGCTATCCGCATGCCATCCACAAAAACCCCTTCCGACTTCGTCAAACGACGCATTCGCCATCGCCGCCGACGCCGCTACCTGAACTCCAGGCTGCAACCGCGCCGGGGGGACGGATGGCACAACAAGTGATGTTCCATGGCTATTGCTCCAGCAAATGCGAAGCCTTCCTCATCATTGCCACGCTCACTGAGGGGACGCTCACCTTCCGCCACGCCGTTAAATTGCCCGCCGCCGCAGAAGGAACGCAGCCCCGACCGCCCCTGCCATCGGAGCCATCAACAGGATCGACAGCTCCTCCTTCGTCTGCCCCTGTTGCGGCATGAACGCCAAGCTCTCCGGTGCCTGGGCCCCGGCGTTTTATTGCACGACGTGCGAAACCCACCACTGCATGGGAACCGACCGCGGCCTTTGCCACGGCGCCTGCGGCAAATGCCTTCACGACCCCAAGACTTTCGTTCCCATCACCCGCTTGTCGGTCAAGCCCGCAGACAGCCGGGACTTTTAGCCCTCTTAACCCCAACCGCTCGAGAATGCCCTCCAAGGCGGCATCTTTCTTTCCCTCCCTCGCTTGCCGACGCGACGTCCCCACCGCATGCTTCGCTCCATGACAACCACATCCGCCTTTGAACCCATCTACCGGAGCTATTACGCGAGCGCCGCCGAGCCTCATATCGGTTTTGACGACTGGATGCGCGCCAACAAGAGCGCGTTCCGGGCCCTCAACCCGAACACCAAGGACGCCCAAACCGACGCCGCCTTCCGCATTTTCATGTTCGAGACTTACGAGGGGCAGCTGCCGCGCGCCTAAATGGCGGGCCCATGCGATAAGTCGCGCTTCTGACCCTGTTCGGGAACGGTGTGACGAGGTGTTATCCAAACATTCTCGCGAGTTTCAAGACCACTTCCGATTGCTTCCTGCACCCAAGACTATCCATCAACCGCGCCAGGTGCCACCGCACGGTGCTTTCCGACGAACCGATTTCCCGTGCATGCTCGATGATGGTGTCTCCCCTGAGCAGCGCCTGCGCCAGCCGGGCCTGCAACGGGGATACCTTGAGCAGCCCCATCACCTCTTCCGCATCTACCTCCAAGGCAAGCGATAACTTCCTCATCGTCGCCGTCACCAACCGCTCTCCCGATCCCCACCCATTTGAGGCACCACCCAACACAACCACCAGATCGTTATCGAACAACAGCCGTCGCCGCGCCCTCACGCCTTCCTCGAACACCTCCTCAAGTGCCCGGCGGAATTTCCCCTCATCATGCCGCGACACGAACCGCAGCCGATGATCATCCGCATACCTCACCACGCCCGCCAAGTTTTGCAGCAATGCAATCGCCGCCTGGTTCCGGCCGTGCACCACACCCGCCCCATCGATGACGACGGTGGCATCCTTGCTCTCCAGCGCCATCGCCTTCGTCACCGCGATTTGAACCTTCAGCACCCGAAAGCTGTGCCCCACCGCCTCCACGAACCGCCCCGACGCGCACACCTTCTTCAAAACCTCCACGGCCAAAGGCCCGCGTTCGCTGCTCACCCCGATCGCCGCCGGCACGCCCGCCAGCAGCACGCCCGCCGTTGTCCACTCGCTGTTCCGGACCGGCAGCTCAGCGCAATCCAGCGACAACCGCGCCCGGTCTTGCAAGACTGTCGCCACAAACTCGCCGTACGGTCCGCTCGTCAGAGACCGCGACAAGCACGGCGCCTCCGAGAACACCCATCGGATGGAAACACCGAAGACGTTCCTTTCCGCAATGAATTGGGTCAGGAAGGCATTCCAAGCGGTCAAAAGTTCCGGCTCGGACGCAGCATCAAGAACATATTGAATCTGCATGAGGTGGCGGCACGACAGAAAATACGGATGAAATGAAAAGAAAACATCCTCTAAACTGCCATATGCTCGCCCCAAACCAAGCCCCTTGTTGGAACGAGCAATTCTTCGTTCCGCGGTTCCACTTGCTTCGTCTGAACGCTGATTTTTAATCGAAATCCACAAGCGGAGCCGATTTCCCCGTGGATAAGCGCCTGCACCTGCGCTCATCCGCCACTTAGTCAAATGACGAAGTGCCCTGTCACGCGTTGTTCACCGAACGCCTGCTCCGCGGCTTCTTCCGCCACGGAACATCACCACCCTCCACCTCCGGCGCGAACACGTTCCCCATGGCCCGGAGTTCTCCCAGCACCTTGTTCAACCGTGAAAACCCGAACGACGTATATGGGAGGCTCATCGTCGCCGCCTCGAGCACGCAGAGGTCGACCAGCATCGCGAGCCTGTCGGCATAAATCTCCAGCGCATCCACCGGGATCCAGACCTCTGCCGTGTCACCCCGACCTTCCGCGTACCGCAGATGCCGAAACCTCCCATCGTCGCCGACATCCCAGCAACTTACGAATCCCAGTTCGCTCACGCGCCCTGTCTTCAACGCCCACTTGAGGGACCGCAACGGGTCATCGCCCGCGCCGCAGCTGAAAACATTGCCCCCGTAGTCAAAGACCATCTCCACGGGCCACACGGCCTTGCCACCATCTTCACCGCTCAAGGCAACAGCCCGCCGGTGCGCCTCGCGCACGGCCGCCCCTAAATTGGCGCTGACGTAAACGATCCCCAGCTCTCTCCTCTTTCGCGCATTGTCCCCCAGCCCCTTAATCCCCGCAACGCAAAATACAATTCCACCCCACTGAGCATCACCACACCCAAAAGGGACGGCAGCCCATTCACTCTTTTGCCCTTGACGCCGATGTGCAGATGGGTGCGCCGTTATTATGCGAAATATGACGACAATAATGTATTTCGATACAGGTACTTCGGTTCGTATAAGGATAGTTATGTAAAGCGATTGGGCGCGCACGCCCGACGTCTTTTTCGATCGTACCTGTCCCCTTTCACTAACCAATAGATAACCGCCAAACAACGCCATTCGAATCCCGCACTCGATTCAGATGCGCAGCACGTCGCCGTTGGCGACATCAACCACACGCGGTATAGTCCCCATCGCACCACAGAGTGCCGGGTTTCAAAGCCTTGCCAAATCCGGCTGTCGCACAGCCGACATCAAACTGCCTTTCAGCCATGGCTGGGGAGGCAGCAAAATACGCGCAAGCCAATATGCTGCGCGGTTGATTTGGCCGCTTTGAACTCCCCGGCCACCCTTACCCAGGTGGCCCCGTTCAACTGCCGAAAGCGCTCATCCTTGCCAAAACACCACCCTAAAACGCCGTGGGCCATCGCCCAAGGCGAACGCCTCCGTGCCGCCCGCCTTGCCGCCGGCCTTTCCCAGACCGCCGTTGCCCATCATCTCGACTGCACGTACCAAATGGTTCAGAGACTCGAGCACGGAACCGCCCACCTCTCGGCCGAGCGCGCCGTCCTGCTGGCCAATTTCTTAAACGTCGACCTTCGCCAGCTGCTCGGGGTCACTCCCTGAACTGAAGCACCATCTTCATTTCATCATTCGTATCGCGCTTGTTCTTGTCGGGGTGCCGCCGGTGCAGCAATTCACGGAACGTCGCTCCCTTGCGGAACACATGATGGCGTTCCACCTCCCACCGTTCGCGGTGACCAACCCGCACCGAAAACCGATCGTTCGTCTTCATCAACGTGAGGATGGTCCTCACATACGACGGCACCGGACTGAACCCATCGCACCACCGCCAAACCTGCGAAGCATTCGCACCACTCAGGCGACCCAGGTCGCGCTGCGTCAGGCCGAGATCCTCCAGCGCAGATCGAAGTTCGAAACACGTCATTGTTTGCACGCTGCATATATTACGACACGATCCATGACTCCACAAATGTGCACCGTGCATATTTTCCGAGACACGGAACATCGAGCCGACAAACTCTTCACCCGGTTTTCTCCGCAGATTCCCGCGCTCTCCCAGCGTACCGATGATTCCGATCCATCCAACGCGCGCATGACACGCGCAACGTCGTTGCCTCTTCCGCAGGCATTTCCCTTGCCGATGCCCGGGCCACCGCCGAACCTCCCCCCGAAAGAAAGCAACGCCGTGCCCCGCCACCGCAAGCCCCCGCGCCCCGCAGAGTTCACCGCACAAGGCCGCAGTTGGTACCCTCGCTACGCCCGCCAAATCGCCTTCATCGTCGGCGAAAGCCGTGACGGTTCCTTTTGGCGCGTGAAATTGGCCGACCTCAAATCCATCATCATATTCACCAAAACCGCCATCCAGCCTTGCGACAGCGCACAGCCTTTACAAATACCGCATCATGGGACGCGGCAACCGGCCGAAGAGGACGCCCACGACAGCGACCCACAACACCAACACGAGCAGCCCCACGATTAAACCGCACACCTGCGCCGCCGCCTTCAGCGACCACAGCAGTACGATACCGATAACCTCCAGCGCCGGCGGCAGACACTTCATCACTCGTTCCATAGCGCCACGCTAGATGTGCCTCGCCTCCCTGCCAAGGCAGCCCGCCTACACAACGTACACACCTTCAAACCTATCGCCGTTTCCATCCATACCCCTGTCGCCTGGCCGCAACATTCCTGCGTGAAAGAAAACCACCCCTTCCCTTCCCTCATCCGGTCACGAACGCGGCGCACCAGGAGCGTTCTATCGAAAGGCTCCTTTATGCCCCTTGGATGGTGCATCAGCGTTCATCGGCAATCCGGCGATAAATCCAAACCCGCCACGTCCAAATGCGCCTGCGACGGCCGCATCGCGATTTGGCAGACGGGACTCGATGGCCTGGATTGGATCGATGCCCTCAAAGCGGCCGGAAGCGCCCACTTCCTCGCCTTCAACGGCGGCTATCCCCTTGAATACACCGCGCAGGGCAAGGACGTTCTGCCGACCATCATCGCCGGTCCTCCCCTCGCCGAAAAAGTCTGGCGCCGCGACCCGTGGGACATCCTGCTCCCGCACTACCTCGGCCGCACCGACATCAACCTCAATCTCGCAGCGCTCTGCGCGCCGCACGAGTGGCTCTACATTGAAGCCTGGGACCAATCCTAGCGGACCGCCAGTTCCACATCCGCGCGCATACCCCGCGCCACAATCATCATCTCATCGTCAGCCAACGGCCTTTGCAGCCGAAGATTGCCTCCTCCGTCGGCGCGGTCAGCCAGGCATCGAACTCGGCCTCCGTCGTGAGAAGAACCGGCATCGCCTTCTGATGAATGGGCCCGACCACGCCATTGCTCTCCGTGGTGAGGAAACTGTAGAGCCGGTGCTCCCCCGTCTCTCCCTTCCTGGTTCCCGTCCACGGTCGCCAGATCCCCGCGAACGCAAACAACGGCCGCGTCTCGGCGAGCGCAAACCAATGCGGCACCTTGGGTGTGCTGTCGGTGTATTCGCAGAAGGACGTTACCGGCACCAGTACCCGGCACTCCGGCTTCAGCCACGCCCGCCAGAACGACGACGTTACATTCCGCACGTTGGTCACCGGCCGGTTGCCCTTCGGTGGCGGCGGGAATCCCCACCGCATCATCGAAAGCTCTCGTTCGCCATCAGCCGCCGTGGACACGACAGGTGCCAGGGTGTCGGGGAATATGGCCGGAAAGGAAAGGGGGATGCCCGGCGAGGCCCGGGCCGCGCGGAACAGCCGGCGGATGCTGTCAGGGCCCTTCAAGCAGCTGTAGAGATTGCACACGGCCGGTTCTCCGTCCCAAGGTCCTATCGCTATGGAAGTGCGCGCCGACCACTCCGTCAGCCCGTCTGGTCCCGCATTCTGATCCATGCCGGTGCCGGCCGCTCCGGCCCCCTTCCCCGGCCGGCGTTGCCCGGAGGTTCGAAAAACACCGTGACCTGGCGCGAGCCACAGCGCGGGCAGCGCATCCTCGACCCCAGCCAGGACAATGGAAAATCCCGGCCGCGCGTCCACACAAGCGTTTGCAAATCCAGCGCATAGCCATGCACGCAGGCCCTCACGGTCTTCATGCCCTCCCGTTTGCCGGCGGCGCATTTCGCCTTGACCTTCCAGCCCAAATCCAGCGCCTGTCCAAGGGTTTCAACCATGGCGCGCCAAGGTAGCCACTCTCCCGAACAAAGCAAGAACAATTGCGTGAGCCGACCCGCTAATTCCCCGCCCCCCGGCCGCGGTTGAAAAGCACCGCCCGCTGGCGCGCGTTCTTCTCCTTCCAGGCCTTCGTCTTGATTTTCAGCCACTCCCTGCTCCGGCCAGACGCGTAGATCCCTTCCCGCTTTTTCAGCACCACGCCCTCCAGCCCGCGCTTCTCCGCCTCCGCCAAGAGCTTGGCGGCGTCCGCAAACTCCGGCGAAAATTGCAGCCTTTCCTCATCGGCCGCATTGAGCAGCCTGTTCAACCGATCGCGCCGAAAACCCAACGCCTCTTTCAGCATCGGCCGGCCGTCCAGCATCAGAAGATCGAATGCCCACAGCGAAAGGTCGGGACAACGCCCCCCTTCCCTGACCAACCTGTCGAAATCCGGCCGCCCCTTCTCACCACACGCCACCAATTCGCAATCGAGGATCGCGGATCTTGCTGGAAACGACGAAAGGGCCGAAAGGATTGTCCGGAACCGGCGGGACAAATCGTTGCCGTTCCGGCTGAAAAGGGTCACCGCATCGCCCTCGACGTGGGCCTGCACCCGGTACCCGTCAAGCTTCAGCTCGCACGTCCACTCCGGGCCGGCCGGGATGGCCCGCGCCGCCGTGGCCAGCATCGGCGGGATGAACGGATGTTTCTTCAGCATGCGCCTGATATGGCGCGCCCCGGCCCCAACTTCAAATCCTGCCGGCGCCCGCCGCCCTTCACTTCGCCCGCCGCCGTCGTGATTTGCTGCCGTCATTCGCGGCGATCATCTTCGCGCTCTGCTTCAGCGCTTCGTGCAAGCCCACGGGCTGACCTTTCCTCTTCAACAACTCGCGCAAGGCCTCGTTGTGGATGTCGTCGAGGGATGTCCCTGAATCGCGCGCATAAATTGAAACAGCGCGCAGGACATCGTCCTCGATGTTCACCACCTTACGCTCACGCGGCATGGGTGCCCCGCAACGCCCTCGCTGCACTGAGCTCGTCCTCGATGTCTTCCCGGTACCGTTCCACGAGGCTGTCTGCCAGCGCATGGAATAGCATCCACTTCGTAACGTGCGCGCGCACCCGCTCGTCGCTGTCTTCAAGGAAGCCCAAGCCAAACCTGTCCCTGAGGCCAATCCGCTCCCGCACCAGCTCCGCAATGTCCAGACGGAGATCGGGTTGGCCAACCGCCGCCGCTTCCACCTCGATCGCGACCGGATGGCCGGTGACGTCGAATTCCGCTTCACCGCTGAAAAATCCGTAGCTCGCCCCGCCGAGCGTAATTCCCAGTTCCTCGAATTTACGGTACATGGGCATCGTCTCCCTTACGCCGACTTCTTTCCCTTCGCGGGTTTGGCTTTTGTCTTTGCCTTCTCCTTCGCGCCCACGCTCTTGCGCAGGGCATCCATCAGATCGACCACGTTGCCGCCGAGACGGCGCGGCGCCTCAACGTGAGAAATGATCTTCTTGCCCTTGCGCTTCGCCTCGACCAGCTCGCGAAGCTTCTGCTGGTAGGCATTTTCAAACTTCTCGGGTTTGTAAGGCGCACTCTTTTGACCAATGAGCCGCACCGCCAGGTCAATCATTTCCTTCTGCGGCTTCTCCGGCGGCACCTCGTCGAAATAGTCCTCGGGCTTTTTCAGTTCATCCGCGAAGCGGAGCATCTCCATCACCAGCCCATCCTGCAACGGCGACACCGACACCACCCAGGTCCGGTTGGAAATGGTGACTTCACCGAGGCCGACCTTGCCGGTTTTCCTCAGCGCGTCGCGGATGACGGCATAACCTTCGCCCGCCAGCTTGTCGGCCGGCACAAGGAAATACGGCCGTTCCAGGTAGCGATAGTCGATCTCCGACTGATCGATGAATTGCACCAGGTCCAGCGTCTTCGAGGACTCGGGTTTGGCAGCGTCAATCTCAGCCTGGTCCACAAGCACGTATTCGTCCGGCGCCACTTCCACGCCCTTCACAATGTCGGCCGAGCCCACTTCGCCGACACCTTCAACCCACCTTTTGCGGCCGACGCGGCGGCCGGAAGGCTTATGGATCTCGTTGAACCGGACCTCCGCCTGGCTCTCGACGGCGCTGTAGATCTCGATCGGCAACGACACCAGGGAGAGGCGAAGATGGCCTTTCCAGTACGCGCGGGCGCGGGGTTTCGGCATGACGCAAAACTCACGATGCTACATCTGGCCGTGGAAAACCTGTGGACCACAAGATGTTCCCGGCCTTCCGCGACGACAACGGGAACAGGGGTGGAACAGCGCGGAATTTGGCTCTATCCCTCATTTGCATGAGCCACGGCCCCGCCCAGAAAACCGCTCCCCGCCATCCGCGCCTCCGCGACGCCTGGCGCGCAGCCTGCGTCGAATACCGCGCTTGCCGCCGCGAGGGACATTACGAGTGGATCTGCACGGCCAATGCCCGTGCCACGCTTTGGCGAATGATGCCCGGCCTTACCTACGAACAAGTGGCCCACGAAACCATCCAAGCCATCTCTTACGCGTCCGTCATGCACCCCTCGTGGTTTTGGGCGGGCACGTCCGGCGTCCCGCCCCGGCCCAAGAGGCCCTTCATCCCGCCCCATATCATCAAGGACCCGGAAGTGCTCTGGCGCATGGGGCGCGAGAGCGCGGTGTAACCCCGCTCACCCCGGCCGCGGCTCGCTGATCCCCTTTGACGGCGTGCCTCACGCCATCGCTCCGAGACCACCATGTTCGAATGAAGTAACCCGCCCCAAGGAACAAGGAGAGCTCCATGCGTCGGAGCTCGGGCGGGTCAATGCGTTATACCAGCTCCCGCAAACCAAACTGACAGACCTCCGCTCACGGCGGAATACCCGCCTTTGCACTCGCCGTCGGTCGCATAATCCGCTAACGGAAGAAATGGCGGTCGCCGGCATCCGGCTTCACAAGCAAAACCGCCAGGCGCTCCGAGCACTTCCCCCGTGCCTTCGGAGCGCCCCTCTCCCGCTCAGCTGCTTACGGCTCAACCATCCGCCGACCGGCCCGATGCCTGGCGTGATAATCTCTGTCATGGCCACCGACAGCTACCTCATCGAACTCGCCGCCGAGCTCTACGCCGTGCGCGACCGCGCCGTGCCCCTCCGCTACACCCGGCGCGTGGCACGCGGGTTCGAAGCACACCCCCACGACTGCCACACCAACGCCGACCGCTGGGTTCAGCTCCACCCCGCCGACACCGTCGTCCGTGGATGGTTCGTCCTCCACCTTCCCCTATCCTCCCGGCCGATGACCCGCTTCCAGGCCCACTCCGTTGTCGCCGGTTCCTCCGGCCGGCTGCTCGACATCACGCCGCGCGAGCCGACCATCCCACTGCCCTTTCTCGCGCACCCCGACGGCAACGCCATGTTCGACCTGATCGTCTCCAAACACCGCATCATCAGCCTGACCCACCGCATGCCTTAGTTGCTTTTTTCGCAACAGGCCCTGACGTTCCTTTTGCGCTTTAATAAGGCATGGTCCTGGTTTCCATCGTCGGCGGCCCCGTCGAGACCGGCCGCAAGCTCTGGCACGGCGGTTTCCGCTGCTGCCCGCTACGGTGACGCCCTAATCCCTTTTCTCGTGAAATGCCCGTGGAACACGTCCACGTCGTTTCTTCCTTGCCCGCCTACCCCCCGAAGGGCCCTTGGCACCTTAAAACACATTCACATCCTGTTTCAGGAGGACCAATTTAGCTCCGCGTCGCGGCTGCGGTTGCCCCCGGAACCACCCGAAGCACCGACCCTTCACCGGGCGGCGGCTTTCTTCTCGAGCGCGTCCAGGCGGCGGGCGAGGTTGTCGTTGGCTGCCTTGAAGGCGGCATTTGTTGCCTGGAGGGACTTGATCGCGGACGCCATGTTGTCGTTCGCGGCTTGAAGCTTCGCGAGGGACTCGTGGTCGCCGAGCACGAGAACCTTCAGCTCCTTGAGCATGTCAACCAGCGGGCCGATCAGCGAGGGGTAGTCAAGCTTGAGGAAGCCCTTGTCGTCGGTCTTCACGGCCTCGGGGTAGACCTTCTGCACGTCCTGCGCGATGAGGCCCAGGTGGATGGTGCGGCTCGGGTCAGCGGTGAAGCGGAAGGACACGGGGTTGAGCCTGTCCAGCCTGGCGAGGCCGCCGGTCATGGCGGTGATGTCGCTCTTGAGGCGGCGGTCTGACGAGTAGAGGTAGGCTGCGGCGGTTACGTTGGTCCCCATGGTGACGTCGCCGGTGGTGTCGCTGAAGGAAAGCGGGCGCAGGCTGTTCCAGGTGCCGTACTGGCTGCCGGAGTTGGTGAGCAAGAAGTAGGTGTTGGCGCCGTCGTTGCGGATCATCATGCCGTAGTTGCCGCCGATGGCACGGAATTGCCCGCCGCTGCCCGTGTAACCCGACTGGATTTCGCCGTTCGTCCATGTGGTGCCCGAGACCGTCAAGGTGCTGCTGGGCGCGGTGGTGCCGATGCCGACAAAGCCCCCGTTGGCGCTGATGAGCGTATTGGAGGTGCTGCTGTAGTTGATGTAGAGCGGACTATTTAAGCTGTAGATTTGGTTGGAGTTGGTGTTGACTGAATAGCGCACGCCGTTGGCGAATTGGCTCACGCGCAAGCCATTCGTGCCGCTCACTTCCAGTTCATAGGCGCTGCTGTTGGTGTTGATGCCCAGGCGGTGGTTGGTCTTGTCCCAGTACAGGTTGCCGGTGTCAGCGTCGAAGGCGCCCGAGGTGTTGAACTGGATGTCGCCGGTGGAGCCCGCCGGGGAGCTGGCCGTCGTGGTCGATGCCACCCATGCGCTGCCGCTGTAGGTGAGCACCAGGCCGGTGGTCGCGCCGGCCACAGAGACATCGGACAGGCTGGCCAATGTGGCCACGCCTGTTTGGAGTTGGCTTTGGTAGCCCTGGTATTGGCAGAAGATCACCGCGACGTTCTTCGGACGCGTTTCTGTGCCTCCACCGGTCGCGGTTTCCCAAGAACCACCGACGTTACCCTGATTCCAAACAACCCATGCGCTGTTCGTCCCATTGGGGATTTGTGTATGGCCTAGCGTCACCGACACGGGGCCAACCATATCTGTCTGGGCATTTCCTGGCGCACGGGTACCGGCCGGGTCGTTGCCTGCGCCGTTGTCGATGCCGCGCAGGAAGCGGCCACGTGCGGCGGTGTATTCGGCCCAACCGCCCGGGCAGCTGGTCAGCGCAAAGGCCGCGATCGTACCTTGGGGAACGCCCAGACCGATATTGGTCCAGCCCGAGCCATCGCACACCTGCATGGTGCCGCTGGTGTAGCGCATCGCGCCGGAGATCCCCGAGCCGCACGCCGCGCCGTTGTTGCCGAGCTGAATCATCGTAGCGGAGACTGTGCTCGCCGAGACGGCCGTACTGCTCACACTGTTGAGCGAGGCCGTGTTGCCGCTGAAGGTGCCGGAATTGGAGAGCGTGGTGACGCTGCCGTACTGGCTGTTGAGGTACGTGGCGGAAACCGTGGGTGCCGCCAACACGCCCGTGCTGCTGGTGTAGATAAAGCGACCGGTGTCGGCTGCCAGGTTGCCGCCGGCGTTTTTGAACTGCACATCGTTAGCGGCTCCCGAGGCGGTGGCACCTCCGGTGGTGGTGGAAGCTATCCACGTACCGCCGCTGTAGGTGAGGACTTGGCCGGTGGTGACGCCCGCGACCGAGACATCGGTGAGGCTCGCCAGCGTGGCGACGCCGGTCTGGAGTTGGCTCTGGTAGCCATCATACTCGCAAAACGTGACGGCGACGTTGGCAGGACGGGGATCGAGATTCGAACCCATATCGGCCCACCATCCACTCAACGCTTGGTTGGTAAGCCATCGGCGCGCGCTTTGGGACCCGGACCCATTATAAAGGTTTATCTCATACTTATTCTGGCCCGCCTGCTGATTGCCGGGAACGCGCGTGCCATCGGCATCGACGCCTGCGCCGTTGTCGATGCCGCGCAGGAAGCGGCCGCGCGCGGCGGTGTATTCCGACCAGCCATTGGGGCAAGAGCTTGCGGCGAATGCCGCGATGGTGCCGGTGGGAATGCCGATGCCGACGTTGGTCCAGCCCGAGCCATCGCAAACCTGCATGGTGCCGGAGGTGTAGCGCATGGTGCCCGCGAGGTTGCTTCCGCAGGCCAGCACCGTCGTCGCGCTCGGGAGCTGGATATAGGTGGAGCTGATGGTGCTGGCGCTCAGCGCCGTGCTGCTCACGCTGTTGAACGCCGCCGTGTTGCCGCTCAGGGTCCCTGGGTTGTAGACCGTGGTCGCGGACAGATATTGGCTGTTGAGGGCTGTCGCCGAGATGCTTGGCGCCTTGAGCAGGCCGCTCGTGTAGGTGAAGTTGCCGGTGTCGGCGGCGAGGTTGGTCCCGTCGTTGAACTGGACGTCGCTGGCGGAGCCCGCCGGGGTAGCTGTGCCGCCGCCGGAGGTATTGACCGTGACGGAGACACCGCCCGCCATCGAAACCCATTGCGTCCCGTTGCAGAACACCATCGTCCCGTAGTTGCCGGCGTAACCGACGTCGCCAGCGTTGCCCGCCGGGCTGGTGCAAGCCGCTTGCGCCGTCTGCGCAACCGACGCGAGCCCCAGCAGGAGCAACATCACGCGGGAGGCCGCGCTAAGACGGCGGAGCAGGGTCTTCACAGGGAATAAAGTATTGGAAGAACACGTATACGATAAGCGGTGCCGCTCAAATGCGCGGCACCGGTGTGGCAGGGCTGTTGAAGGAAATGGCGCTCGCGCGCGGTGAGTCAGTAAAGCGTAGAAATGGTGTGGATGCAGGACGACGCCACGGCTTTGACGGCGAGCTCGTAGCTGTCCTTGTCGAGGTTTGCGGTGGTCCAGGAGATCTTGTGGCCCACCGTGTTGCGCAGCCGGGCGGCCGCCTCGATCGTTTGCTGGACGGGCATTGCCGGCGTCAAGTTTTTTAGAACCGTGTCGAAGGCCGCGCCGCCGGTAGTGACTTTCGTGATGTTAAGCTGCGTCTGGAAATCATCGAGGATAGGCCCCAGCATGTCCTTCTTGCAGAAATGATTGGGGTTTTCCTTCAGCAGGCTCTCGAAGAGGACACAACCCCGGAACAGGTGGACGAAGAACGGTTCCCTGGACCCGTTCGCCAGCAAGCCGATCAGGCGCTGGCGGTATTTCCATTCGGCGACGAAGGAGATGAAGGTCGTCATCAGCGCGCGTTTGTGCACGTCCTTCTCGCCCAGGGCCCAGACCAAAAACTTTGAACGCAATTCGGAGAGGGTTATCGCCTGCGCGCCCGGGCGCGCGTTGTAGTCGGTCAACAGCTCCTCCGTAGCAAGGATGAGGTTGCGCACGATCTCGCTGGCGAGGACTTCCAAACCCTTGTCTTCCAGCCGCATGAAATTGAGGGCAGGCTTGTCGGCCGTGGGACCAAACTTCGTGATGTCCTCCTCCACCGCCGCGTCGAAGAACAGGCTCGCGCCGCTGTAGTCGTGCGAGGCGAAAGCCGCGTAGCCCATCACGTAGAACGGGCTGCCTTTGTGCTGGGTCTCGTAGTCGGAATTGTTTGACCGGTAGTC
Organism: Hyphomicrobium sp. DY-1; assembly: GCF_047497105.1. Taxonomy (NCBI): domain Bacteria; kingdom Pseudomonadati; phylum Pseudomonadota; class Alphaproteobacteria; order Hyphomicrobiales; family Hyphomicrobiaceae; genus Hyphomicrobium; species Hyphomicrobium sp. DY-1. Next base: position 542,900 of record NZ_CP134870.1, read on the forward strand.
CTGCAGGAACGCGAGGCATGCTTCGATGGCGTCGGGGTACCTGCCTTTGTCGACCAGGGGGCGGTATTTGTCGAAGTTCTCTTCAAAATAGTCGGCCATTACGCGGCTCCGTCCAAGACTCTAACGCCGGAGAGCGCTTTTAAGGGCCCGCATCTCGTCGCGCAATTCCCGGATGTTGTCGTTGGCGGCCTTGAGCTGGGTGGTGAGGCTCTCGATCTCGGAATCCTTTTCGATTTTCAGGTCCTGCACCGATTTCACGATGAGCGGCGTGATGCGGCCGTAGTCCACCTGCCAGATGTTTTTGCTGTCCTTGAGCGGCACCTCGCCATTGTCGCCGTTGGTGGTGACGGCCTCGGGGTACACCTTGTTGAGCTCCTGCGCGATGAAGCCGTTGACGATGGTGTGGGAGGGGTCCTTGCGGAAGGCGAAGTCACGGACCGGAATCCGCATCAGCTGCTGCAGGCCCTCGCGGGTCTCGGTGATGTTCTCCTTCACCCGCCGATCGGAGCTGGTGTTGTAACCCGTGGTGGTGCCGTTTGTGGTGATGGTTCCCACCGAGCCGTTGTTGTTGGCGAAGCGGATATTGACAAAGTTTGCGGTGGTGTTGCCATCGACCAGCATCCCTGCCGTCGAGCCGGGGACGCCTTTGACGCGCAGGACGCCGTCGGACATGTTCCAGTTGCTGGCTTCCCCGATGAACACGTTGCCGCTCCTCGCGTTGATGATTGTCGCCGACGCGTTGGAGAAGGCATTATTGATGTAAAGCGGCGCGTTCACGCTGCGGAAGTCGTTTCCGCTGCCGCTCATGTCCATGATCATCGCCTTGGCGCCATTGGTGACGGTGAGGCCGGTGCTGCTGGAGACCGTGAGCGTCGTGGACGGCGTGGAGGTTCCGATCATCACGTTGCCGCCGGAGTCAACGCTCATGCGCTGGCTGCCACCGGAGAACAGGCCGATACCTCCCGCGCTGGAGGTGGAGACCACCGCCGAGCCGCTGGAAATCATATTGCCGAGCCCGCCCACCACGTTCGCATAGGTGGAGGCCGAGACGAAGTTGGCAATGGTGGTGCTGACGGTGGTCACGGAGATGGTGCCGGTGGCTTTCGCGTAGGTGAACTTCCCGGCGTCGGCGTCGAGGAGCCCGCCGGTGTTGAACTGGATGTCCGCCGTGGAGCCTGCTGGGTTGGCCGTGCCGCCGGAACCGCCACCTTGCGGGGACAATAAAACGCCGCTGAAAAAATTCCCCTTGCTGTCCGAAGTATAGACGCTGTCGCCGGACGTCGAAACGTAGACATACGCCGTAAACACATCACCAGCAGCGCCATCCAAGATTACTGAGACTTCGGCACCCGGATGATCATTCGCCCCTGCGGACCCACTAACGTACTTCTGCTGCACACCATTCTTATAGATCCCGACAGCGTAAACGCCGCCGCTTGCCCCAAGCACAAATCGTGAGCCCACGTTGAACAAGTATTTTCCGGGCACAGTGACGGTGTACGAGTCCGAAGCGAAATTGTTGTTGGTATCGAATTCTTCCGTCCAGCCCGTAAGCTGTTGCCACGTTAGCGCCGTCAACGCTTGCGCAGAGTTCTTCGCCGCGCTGAATGAAATTGGTTGGGTGCTGGACGGACCCATGCTCATCCACGCCGTGCCCGTGCAGTAGTCGATGGTGTTGGACACGCCGTTGTAGCGTTGGGCGCCCGCGAGATTGGACGTGCAGTCGGTGGTGGTATTGGAGATCATTTGCAGCAGCGTGGTGCTGACTGTGGTCAGGCTAGCCTGTCCCGTCGCAGTGAGGCCGCCGGTGAGGATGCTCGGTGTATGCAGGGTGCTGCTGGCATAGGTGAAGTTGCCGGTGTCCACCGCCAACAGGCCAGCGGAGTTGAATTGCACGTCATTCGTGGTGCCCGCCGGGTTGGCCGTGCCGCCGGAACCGTTCATGCTGAGTAACGAACCTCCGAAGTAAGTTGCGGCCCCCGTACTAGGCATCGTCATCGTCGATCCAGTGTTCTGCTGGACGTATACCTCATAGTAATCGCCAGCCACAGCGCGATCGATGAGCGTGCCGTTTACACTCCACGTCGCTGCTGCAGCCGTGGTTTGGTTCTGGCTTAAAGGAGTTCCGTTTTTTGTAATGTAAAGCCAATTTGCGCTGCTGTTGGAAGCAAATCTCGCCGACGCCGTGAAGATATACGTGCCAGGAATCGTCACCGTGAAACGACTATTTGCGTAGTTGCCGTTCGTATCAAATTTCACGGTTCCCAGGTTATCAAGCTTGGTCGCCGTGTTGTTGGGAACAGATGTCGTATTGTTGGAGATAGCGTAAAAACTCGGAACCACTGTTGCGGAGGGTCCTAGGCTTAACCAGCCAGAGCCCGTACAGTAGTCGATGGTGTTCGAGACGCTGTTGTAGCGTTGGGAACCCGCGAGGCCGGTGGTGCAGGCGGTGGTGGTGTTGGAGATGAGTTGGACAAGGGTGCTGCTGACGGTGGTGAGGCTCGCCTGACCCGTCGCGGTGAGGCCGCCGGTGAGGAGGCTCGGCGTGTGCAGCGTGCTGCTCGCGTAGGTGAAGTTGCCGGTGTCGGCGGCGAGCAGGCCGCCGGAGTTGAACTGGACATCGCCGGTGCTGCCTGCGGGGGTGGACGTGCCGCCGGAGCCAGACGCTGCATTGAGCATGAAGCCACTGAACCGGCTCACGCTACCTTCGACGGTTTCAGAGCTTCCGGTGACGTTGCGGATGTCCACGACATCCCCCGCAACCAAATAGAGCACGCCTTGCAAAGCGGAAGGCGCGTAGGCAGCGGTATTTGTGGCGGCGGGAATGGCGTCGTATGAACGGATACTGGCGCTCACGCCGTTTTTATAAAGCACGAAATCCCCGAAAGTCTTGTCGTTGGCCGTGAGCAACGTCGCGATGAAATAGTAAAGACCTGTTGCCGGAGCCGTGAACTTGCCGGTCGACGTGTCGAAGGCATTGCCATTGTTGGTGATCGTCAAATTCCAGTGGACCACCGAGTTGTTCGTGACGGTCTGGTTAGTAGAGACGAGCGCCGTGAAAGCCGTGAGGCTCGCACCAAAACTGGGGCCGACGGTGGTCCAGGAAGTCCCGTTGCAGAACTCGATCACCTGGTTGGTGGTGTTGTAGCGCTGGCCGCCCGCGAGGCCCGCCGTGCAGGCGGTGGTGGTGTTCGACATGAGTTGGACAAGGGTGCTGCTGACGGTGGTGAGGCTCGCCTGACCCGTCGCGGTGAGGCCGCCGGTGAGGATGCTCGGCGCATGAAGGGTGCTGCTGGCATAGGTGAAGTTGCCGGTGTCGGCTGCAAGAAGTCCGCCGGAGTTGAACTGGATGTCGTTGGTGGAGCCTGCGGGATTGGCGCCGCCGGAGCCTTGGGGCGAGAGCAAAACGCCGGAGAAGTAAGACACATACGGTTGGTTGGAGATCGTCGTCCCACCATTATTCGATGCATAGACTTCGACGTAGTCCGAGGCTCCATTCATATCCACGATAGCCATGCTCTTCGGCGTCGCGCCGGCACTCACGCCGACATTCGTCTGGGCGGTGACAACGCCGTCCTTGTATATCATGACGTAACAGCTGGTCGTCGCATCGGAACAGAACGCGGCCCCAATGAAGAGATACTTGCCGGGGATGGTCGGCGTGAACCGATAGTTCGTCGTGTCGAAATTATTGTTTGTGTCGAATCTCTTTGTGTTGAAGGCCACCTTGGTCGTTGTGTTGGTCGTCACCGTTTGGTTGGCGCTCATCGTGGCGAGGAAACTCACCGGCTGGCTGCTGGATGGCCCCATGCTCATCCATGCCGTACCCGTGCAGTAGTCGATGGTGTTGGAGACGCTGTTAAAGCGTTGTGCCCCCGCGAGGCCGGTGGTGCAGGCCGTGGTGGTGTTAGAGATCAGTTGCAGCAGCGTGGTGCTGACCGTGGTAAGGCTCGCCTGCCCCGTCGCAGTGAGGCCGCCGGTGAGGATGCTCGGCGCATGGAGGGTGCTGCTGGCATAGGTGAAGTTGCCGGTGTCGGCTGCAAGAAGTCCGCCGGAGTTGAATTGGATGTCGTTGGTGGAACCTGCGGGCGTGGAGCCTCCAGATCCTCCCCCCGACGCCGAAATCAGCACACCATCAAGATAGGTATCATATGTGGCGCCCACGACGGTTGTGGCTGCCGTAGACCAGACACCACCCTCAATGTAATCCCCCGCCGCAAGATACATCACGGCAGAAGCTTGGGATGTCCCAGTCCCGGTGTTGGCGTTTTGCGTAATGGCCAGTTTATTATAGGTGCCATTCTTGCTTATCTCGGCCTGGCAGTTGGTGGCCGCGCCACTACACGTCACCGACGCGTTGATCAGGTAAACACCGGGGATTGTCACGGTGAACCGACCGGTCGACGTATTGAAGTTGTTGTTGGTATCAAGCTCCTTGGTCGAGAACGTCAATTTAACGTGGGTGTTGGTCGCAATCGTTTGATCGGTCCCCCCCTTGTTGACCATGAATGCGACAGGAAGCGTGCTCGACGGGCCCAAGCTCATCCACCCGGTTCCGGTGCAGTAGTCGATGGTGTTGGACACGCTGTTGTAGCGTTGGGCCCCCGCGAGGTTTGAGCTGCAAGCGGTGATGGTATTAGAGATGAGTTGGATGAGTGTGCTGCTGACGGTGGTGAGGCTCGCCTGACCCGTCGCCGTGATGCCGCCGGTAAGGAGCGAAGGAGTTTTGAGTGTGCTGCTCGCATAGGTGAAGTTGCCAGTATCGACCGCCAATGCTCCCGCGTTGTTGAACTGCACATCCGCCGTAGAGCCTGCCGGGGTGGCCGTGCCGCCGGAGCCGCCGCTGTTCATGGTGAGGAGGGCCGCCGAGAAAAACGTACCGCCGATATTGCTTCCGCTGAGGATCCCGCCTCCTGTCGCTTCGGTGAAGCCTTTCAATTGGAGATAGTCGGTCGATCCATTCATGTAGACGACAATCGAACCCGCGCTGGTCCATTGCGAGCCGGTTTCCCCGGCCCGGTTGACCGGCGCCATCAACGTCACCCCATTCTTCGAGAGATACCCTATGCACGCATTGAGGACGCTGGTCGCGCTCGCACAGGTGACCGCCGTATTGACCTGGTAATAGCCGGGAATGGTGGGGGTGAACTTTTGGGTCGACGTATCGTAGTTGTTGTTGGTGTCAAAAGCCTTGGTGTCCAGGTTCAGGGCGGCGGCGGTCGAGGCCGCAATAGTTTGATTAGCGCTCATCGTCACGAGAACGGCGGGAACAACAGTAGCTGACGGCCCCAGCGACAGCCACGCACTGCCGGAGCAGTAGTCCATGGTGTTGGACGTACTGTTGTAGCGTACGCCTCCGGCAAGGCTGCTGGTGCACGCCGCGCCGTTGCCGCCCACCTGGATGAGGCTGGTGGAAATGGTCGTGATGCTTGCCTGGCCGGTGATGGTGGCGCCGCCGGTGACGATCAGCGAGCCCAGCGTGCCAAGCCCGCTACTGTTGATGGTCCCGAAGTTGCCCGCGCCCGTGGCGGTGATGTTGGTGGTGGAGATGTTCGGCGCCTTGAACAGCCCGGCGCTGTAGGTGAAGTTGCCGGTGTCGGCGGCGAGCTTCGTGCCGTCATTGAACTGGACGTCGCTCGCGGAACCTGCGGGGGTCGCCGTCCCGCCGCCGGAGGTGTTGACGGTGAGCGAGACGCCGCCCGCCATGCTCACCCAATTCTGGCCATCGCAGAACACCATCGTGTTGGCGATGTTCGAATACGTCATATCCCCAGCCGAAGCCGCCGGGCTGGTGCACGCCGCGTTTGCGGATTCGGCCAGCAGCAAAAGCCCCACCAGGAGCGTCAGCACGCGCAGCATCGCGCCAAAAGAGCGAACCGTGAGGGTCACGCCTCATAAGATATTGGGTGAAAACGTATACCGCGAGGGGAAGAGCCTTACGGGCGCCTATTCTGCGCGCAGCCCTGTTGCAGACCCGCCGAGCGCGTGAGCTGACCGGTCGTCACCTTAACCGCCCGCTAACCCCCATAAGGCCACCATCGGAACCGCGCCCTCCCAACCTTTTCGACAGGGCGCCAAACCATTGCCTGACCATTTGTTCTTCAGCGAGTTCCCATGTTCACCTGGATCGGCGAAAAAGTGGAGGCCATGGGCCCGAAGGGATGGACCCTCATGGGACTGGTCGTGGTCATCGTTCTCCTCCTCTCCGCGCCGCGTGTCCCCGCCAACCACGAGGCGGGCGGCCGTAGCGGTTTCCAATGCCTCAGCGGCTGGGACGGAAGCCACCGGGCCATGGTGATGGCGGTGACCAGCGCCTTGCGCGACCCGGACAGCTTCCAACACGTGCGCACCCTCATCACGCCGGAGGACACCGCCGGTCAACATCGCATCCTCATGACCTACCGGGCCAAGAACGGGTTCGGCGGCTACAACCTCGAGGTCGCCAGCGGTGCCTTCGACGACGCGAGCTGCCGTCTCACCTCGATCCAGCTCGGCACCGAGAACTAGCGCCCAACCGCCCTAAGCGTCGTCACATCGCTTCGCAGTTCCGTCACCTGGCGGGTGAGCGCCTTGATATTGTCGTTCGCCGCCTTGAGCTCGGTCTTAAGTTTCACCACCTCATCGTGGTCGGTGTCGAAGAGGTGCTTGAGGTCCTGCACGGCCTTGACGATGAGCGGGGTGACGCGGCCGTAGTCCACCTGCCAGATCTTGCTCTTGTCCTTGAGGGGGACCTCGCCGTTGTCGCCGTTGGTGGTGACGGCCTCGGGGTAGACCTTGTTGAGGTCCTGCGCGATGAAGCCGTTGACGATGGTGTGCGAGGGGTCGGTCTTGAAGGAGAAGTCCTTCACACCAATCTGCATGAGTTTTTGCAGGCCCCCGCGGCTGTCGGTGATGTTCTCCTTCACGCGGCGGTCGGAAGTGGTGTTGTAGGCCACGGCGGTGGTGCCGTTCTGCGCGATGGAACCGATGGCACCACCATTGTAGTAAAACCCCGTGTACCACGTACCCCCGGCTGAGTTGTGTTTCCCCAATAGCAAGGAGCCGTCGGGAGTGAGACCAACGCCAGGATTTGGCAAGCCGGAGATATAACCAACCAACACATTGCCGCTCCCATCAATCACCAGGCGGGCAGCGGCTGCGGTTGAATCATAGATAGCGAATTTATCATCGTTGACCGCGGACATTCCGGTAAGAAGCGCATAGTCCTTTGTCGCGTTTTGAATATCGATGCGCGCGGTAGCGGTAGCGCCGCTCTTCACCAAAAGGCCTTTGGTTCCGTTGCTGTTGTAATTCACTTCGAGGGGTTGGGTGGGCGTTAGAGTTCCGATGCCGATGTTGCCGTTGGCATCAATTCCCAGCCGCTGCGCGCCACCGGCGTAGAAGGTGATGCTTCCCGCGCTGGAGGTGGACACGGCGGTGGTACCGGAAAGAATGGCGTTGCCGCCCGCTCCGATCGGAACGATCGCGTTGCTGCCGAGGTGGATGATGCTCGAGACCGACACGCCGCGGCTGTCCACCGCGAGGGACGCCGACGCGAGGCTGTCCTGGCCGGTGGCGCTGACGATGAGCCCGCCCGACACCTGCAACGCCGCCGCCGGGGTGTCGGTGCCGATGCCGAGGCGGTGGTTGGTGCTATCCCAGAAGAAATTGCCGGTGTCCGCCGCCAGCAAGCCGCCGGTGTTGAACTGCACATCGCCGGTGCTGCCCGCCGGATTGGCGGTGCCGCCACCGGATCCGCCGCCCACCATGGAAAGCAGGGAGCCTTGGAAATACGTTGCGCCTTCGGCGCCTGCTACGGTGCTTCCGCCGTTATTCGTGACATTCACTTCGGCATAATCCGTCGTCCCGTTCATCGTCAGGATTGCCGTCCCCGCGACAACCACGCTGGACCCGCGCGTCAACCCGTTGCCCGATGGTATCCCACTTCCGTTCTTCGTGATGAAAAGCTGGCAATATCCGGTGCTGTCCGAACAATAGGCCGATGCGTTGAGGAGATACGTGCCTGCGATATTCGGCTTGAAGCGGTTGTTCGCCGTGTCGAACATGGAGTAGGGGTCGAGCTTTACTGTGGGCCACGTCAACTTGGTGTTGGTTGTCACCCCTGTTTGGTTGACTCCTCCCTTGGTGACCAAGAACGCCGGAACAACCGTCGCGCTCGGCCCCAAGCTCATCCACACTGTGCCGGTGCAGTATTCCATCGTATTGGAAACCGTTGAATAACGGAGACCTCCCGCGAGGCCGCCTGTACAGGCCGCGCCGCTGTTGCCGATCTGGATAAGCGTGGCGGAGACGATGCTGGCGCTCACGGTGGTGAGGCTGGAGACGCCCGTGACGGTCATGCCGCCGTTCACCAGCAACCCGCCGAAGGTGCCCTGGTTGATGGCGCTGATGGCGGTGGCCGAGACGTACGGCACCGCAAGGGTGTCGGTGCCGGGATTGTAGGTGAAGGTGCCGGTGTCGCCGCCGAGGGCGCCGCCGTTGTTGATCTGGATGTCATTGGTGGCGCCGTAGGGTGTGACGGTACCGCCGCCCGAGGTGTTGACGGTGAGGCTGACGCCGCCGTTCATGGAAATCCAGTTGGTGCCGTCGCAGTACGCCATGACGTTGGCGGAGGTGGAGTAGGTCATGTCGCCCCCGGTGCCGGTGGGGCTGGAACAGGCGGCGTAGGCTCCCTGGGCGAGCATCAGCAGGCCCACCATCGACAGCAACAAGCGGAGGGAGAAGTTGCGGCTCATGGCCTGGCCTCCAACTGCTTCACCTGCGCCTGCAGGGCCTCGACCTGTTTGGTGAGGGTTTTGATGCGGGCGTCGTTGTCTTCAAAACGGTGCTTGAACTCGCGGATGACCTCAATGATCGGAGCAACAAGGATGGAATAATCGACCGTCTTGGCAGTGCCGATGGTGGTGTCCGAGACTTCGCTGACAGCCTGCGGGAAGGCCTTCTCGACGTCCTGCGCGATGACCCCCATGTGTTCGGGCCCGCTGATGTCCTTGCGCTTCCAGTGGTAGGTGACGCCCTTGATGAGCATCAGCTTGTCCAGAGGATCCTCGATGGGGTGGATGCGATCCTTGAGGCGGCGGTCCGAGGTGCAACTGGTGGTGCCGGTGCCGCTGGCGAGTGCGCAGGTGGAGACGCCCACCAACGTGACCACACCATTGGGAGCGATAGTCAGGCGGCCTACATGCGCGGTTTCATCGCCCAGAACAAACCCAGTGGCACCACGAGAACCTATCGAATATAAACGACCGCTCGCGCTGGTATCATTGATTTCAATGGCATTGTTCGTAAAACCACCGCTGGAGTCTCCCGAAATGGTGAGTTTCGACGTTGGTGCGGCGGTTCCGATACCGACGTTACCGCCGTTGTCGTTCAGGATGAGGTTTTTCGCGGTATTCCAGCCGCCACGGATGAGGGCCGTGCCCGCGTCGTTGACCTGCATGCCCAAGCCATCGAACGCCGTGGTCGAATAGCTCGCGTTTCCGATGAGCAGGCCAAGGGTGGCCTGGCTTGCCTGCGTAATCTGCAGCTTGCTGTTGGCATTGGCCCCGGCGGTGCCGCCGATGCTGACGTTGCCGTTGCTGTCCACCATCATCCGTTGATTGCCGCCGGTGTAAAACGTGATTCTGCCCGCGCTGCTGGTGGAAACGGCCGTGGTGCCGGAGAGGATGACGTTGCCGCCCGCGCCGATGGGCGAGAACGCGCTGCCGTTGATGTGGACGATGCTGGAGACCGACACGCCGCGGTTGTCCACCAGCATCGAGGCGGCTGAGGCGGTGTTCTGGCCGGTCTGGCTTACCGTGAACGAGCCGGAGACCTGGAGGGTGGCGGTGGGGGATTGTGTGCCGATGCCGACGTTGCCGGTATTGGTAATCCGCATGCGTTCCGTCGTCGTACTCGCGACGTCATTCGCGCCAACGCCCCCGACATTGAAAGAGAGGTACTGATTGCCCCAACTGCCCCCATTGAAGCCTGCTAAAATGTCGGCTGCCCGTCGCGGACCGTTGTCAGCGGTGTTGGAGAATGTCGGGTAAAACGACATGCCCACAAGTTGGCCTTGTGCCGTTCCAGGTGCCCACGCAATGAAGTTGGCGACATTCGGTGACCCAAGGCCCGACCTATTGTTCACCAACTCGGCCTTAGAAAGCACCGTGCCTACCACGGTCAAACTACTGCCGGGATAAGCCGTCCCAATTCCAATAGTCGACGCACTCGTGATGATCATCTTCAAGGCGCCGTTGGTGCCATCATAATCTTCGGTGAAAAAACGAAGATTCCCGGCGCTATTATCGATATTCCAAAGGTTGGTCGTGGCGTAACCGAAGGGTTCAAACGCTATGCGCGCGCTCGAACCGGCAATCCGAATGACACCGGTTCCCGATACATGCAATTCGGTTGAAGGCGCGTTCGTACCGACACCGAGCCGGCCGTTGGCGTGGTCCCAGTAGAGGCCGCTGGTGGTGGCGGATTCGTAGGTGAGGCTGTTGGGGCCGGACCAGAAGGCGACCGCGGTGGCGCTGCCGCCGCTGATGCCGCTTCCGGTGATGGTGCCGGACGCGAGCGTGGTCCAGGTGGTGCCGGTGCAGATTTCGAGGGTATTGGAGGTGCTGGAATACCGCATGGCGCCGTTGACCCCCGCCGTGCAGCCAAGCCCGCCGCCCGTCCCCACCTGGATGGCGGTGCCCGACACGTAGGTGGCGCTGACTGCCGAGGCCGAGACGGCGCCCACCACCGTCATCCCGCCGTAGTCGATGAGGCCACCGGTGCCGAAGCTGACGGCGGAAGCGGCGCTGTCGCAGAGGATGTCCTTGCCGTCGGTATAGCACCCGTAGCCCCCCGTCAGCTTGGGGGTGGTCGGATTGGTCATGGAGACGGTGGCGAAGTTGACCCAATCGTTGGCCGCGTGGACCGCTTGGGCGACCAGCAAAGAACCCGCCAAGGCGGCCAACCCCACAACCTTGGAAAGCGATCTCAGCCGGGGCGGCATATCTGCACCCAGCTGTTGATTATGCCGATGTTCGCTGCCGCGCAGACGTTCTCGCGCGGCGCGTTGTCCAGCGCCCAGCCCATCGCGCACCACGCCGCCACGGCGCAGAGCATCGTGCCGAGCAACATGGGGGCGAGGGTCGTTCTCACACCCAAACCGTAACCAGTTCCGGCGTATACTTCACCGCACCTGATGCGTTTAAAGGCAACCGGCGTTGCAGTTCTGCCTACATTCGGCGCACACAACCTCCCCGCAGGGGGCAGCGCCGCCGACATCCCTCCGCAGCGACCGGCGTCATGGACCTTCAACAACGTCCATCGCCTTCCCGCAGATCTCCGACGCCGGAACTGATCACCCCACTTCGCGGGCCAACTCCACGCCTTATGACCCAATCAACGCATCGATGTTGATACCGAAAACAGCGCACGTCTCCCTCACCCCGGGAAGTCCCGCAAGCCTCCAACGCATCCCCGCATCGATCCTTCCACGCCAACGGCCATCGTCATCCGACACCGCGTCAACCTTCGAAAAATGATCGATGCTCGCGTCGAAGGCCTCAGTAGTCTGCTCCTCCTTCACCTTGAAGGGATATGCCGCCACGTTGCCGCCCAGGAAATGATGATCCCGTTCGCCACCCAGATCCTCTCCAATATCCAACCAGTTCGACATCGTTTGCAGGAACCCCTCCGGGTCACGAAGCAACCTGTTGTGATAGACCGTGAGGACTGGCGCGAACGCTCCGCAGCGCTGAACCACGCCAAGCGCGTCACGGTTGATGATGACCCACGACAGCACGCACTGCTCCAGCGGAAGGCCCGTCCTGTTCGAATAGCTCACCGCAAAAGCGAACGGGGTACGCACACAATGCAAAACGAACACTCTCCCGCTCCAACTTCTGAAATCCGCATGATTGGTTACGTTGAGAAACCACCACGGGGTTTTAGACGCGTCCACCACCACCTCCGCACCTGACGCGCGCGCAAGCGCGTCATAAACCCCCGGGCCCGGGCCCAGCATCGCAAGATCGCCGAACAGCTCTGGCGTCCACACTGCGCAATCTTCGTCGTGCGCCCGGCAACGCGCGCAGTAATCCAAATAGCACTTCGGATCATTTTCCAGATGCGGGTGCATGCGGAACACCCTCACCCGATCGACCTCTCCCGCGACGAACACCTTTGAGAAGCGGCCCACCAGCCATTGCGCCATGGTGCTTCCCGAAAACGGCGTCCCCACAATCCAGATTGCCCGTGTTGTCATGGTCCCCCCTCGCACGACCTAACAACCCCGCACTGCGCCCTTCAACCGTTTGACAGAAAACCACCCCTCCCAACCACGGACGCGCCAATGCCGCTTCCGTAGGCACGGGCATGGAACACCAGCCGCCCTTTGATCAGACTGCATCCATGCAGCCCACCGTCTGGACGCCCGCGCGCTTACGCATCATCAAAGGCCTCGTGCGGGACGGCGCACTGGTGTGCACCCACAGCCAAGCCGCCGTGCTTTGCGGCGTCAGCCGCGCATCCATCACGACTTACTGCATGCTCCACGACATCAAAGCAAAGTGGCCCAACATCTGGACGCCTGAGCACCAGAAGGCGATATCCGCATTCGTCGTCGATGGAAAATTCACGGAGCCCCTCGGAACCATCGCCCGCGCCCTGAACATCCCCGTGACGGTCCTCGCCGGCCAGGCCGCCCGACAAGGCATCGCCACCAAGAACAACGCCGGTGACGTCAAGCGCCGGACCATCGAGGGCGTTCTCCAGCTTTCCAGCGCCGGCTTCCTCAACGTGCCCGAACGCGTCGCCGCCGCGCGGATCGGCAACAGCGTCTATGCCGTCGAAGACGCGATGAAGATTCTCTCGCTGCGGCCGATGAAGGATGACCTTAAGCGCAAGGCCGCCGAAACCTTCTGGACCCGGTCCCGTATCCAAGGGCTCAAGGCCTGCATCTCCACCGATGGCCGCCTCACCATGTCCAAAGCCAACGCCGCAAAGGAACTCGACTGCAGTCCTCCGATGGTCCACCGCTACGTCATCGCGACGGGCGTCGCCGCAACCCGCCGCACCATCTTCACTTGGACCGCGCCACGCAAAACCGCCCTCCGGCGCCTGTGCACCAAGGGCATCCTCACCGTCCCCGTTCCTACGGCCGCCAAACGATTCGGATGCAGCGTCGGGCAAATCCGGGAAGGCCTCGCCCGCATCGGAGCGATCCCCACGCCAAAATCACCCTGGACCCCGGCACGCCTCCGCAAACTCAAAGGCTTCCTCAACGGACACGGCCGTCTCTCCATGACCATCAAGGACGCCTGCGCCGCCCTGGCATGCGACCGCAAGTCCCTCCGCCTCGGCTTGGTGCTGCTGACAAACCCCGGCTACGTCCGTTTCGAATGGACTCCAGCCCGTGTCGCGCATTTGCGCTCCTTCTGCCACAACGGCGTGCTCCGCCGCCCGCTCCCCGAAGTCATGATGCGGCTCGGCTGTTCCGAAAAAGTCCTGAGACGCGCCATGCAGGTATTGAACCTCTCCGCCAGGCCGCGGTTCTCATGGACCCCCGAGGCCGACGCACGGCTCGCCAAACTGATGCGGCCCGACGGCACCCTCTCCGTCACCTACGACCAGGCCGCGAACATCATCGGCTGCTCACCCCGTTCCATCGATACGCGGATGACGAGAGACAGGAAGGAGACCCGCCTACGCGTGGCCCGGCGCGGTTAGCGAGACGCCTCGTCCCCGAAACCGAACTTCATCATCGCGGCATCGGTTTTGTCCTTGGCCACGGTATTCCAATAGTCCTTGTGGAAGGACTGGAACCGATCAGGCAGTTCCTTGATCCCCACCCTGTTCACGATGTTGCCGACAACGTCACGGACATCCGCCGCACGCGCCAGCGCAAGGTCACGGCCGTGGCTAAGGCGACGACTGATTTCCTCGGGAAGGTCATCCGGAACCGCCACTTCCTCATCATGCTTCAACAGCAGCGCGTGTTCGGCGACCGCCTTCTCCAACAACTCGGCCTGTTCAGAGCCGGTCAATTCGGTTTCATTGTCACGCAAGCGGCGCAGGTAGTCGCGGTCCATGAGAGATGCTTTCTTGTGGGTTCCCCGCCAACGTGTTCGGCGGACCCCTTCTCATGGAGGGCGCCACAAACCTCCTGACACCCTCTCCCCTCAGTACGACTGGTACGATGAAAAGCTGGTGGTCTCGGGCGTGAACAACAGCCGCACGGTATCGGTGGGGCCCTTCCGGTTTTTCGAGATGATCAGCTCGGTGATGCCCCGCGCCTTCTCGAGCCTGTCCTTCATCTCCATCACCTTGCGCCGGTCGGCGTCGCTTGACAGGTCGGTTTCAGATGCGCCCCCAAGTGCCCGCGAAATATAATAATCGTCGCGGTACAAGAACGCGACCACGTCGGCATCCTGCTCGATCGACCCGCTCTCCCGCAGGTCGGAGAGTTGAGGCCTTTTGTTGTCCCGCGCTTCCACGCTGCGCGACAATTGAGAAGCCGCGATGACCGGGATGTTGAGGTCGCGCGCGATCTGCTTCAGCCCCTGGCTGATGTCGGAGATTTCCTGGACGCGGCTCGCCTCGCTGCGCTTTCCCGGTGACGTGAGGAGCTGCAGATAGTCGATGATGAGGACGCCGATGCCGTACTGGCGTTTCATCTGGCGCGCACGCGCCCTCAGGGCGTTGATAGGCAACGCGGGCGTGTCGTCGATATAGAGCGGCAGGTCCGCAAGTTGCCCGGCCGCCGCCATCATCCGGTCGCGGTCCTTGTCCGACAACCGCCCGTTGGCGATGAGCTGGCTGTTGATGCCGGCCTTCGATGCCGTCAGCCGCTGCATCAGTTGTTCGGCTGACATCTCCAGGCTGAAGATGCCGACGGCCGCGCCGTTATCACCGCCTTCCGAAAGCCGCTCGGCCGCATGCTCGGCGATGTTCAGGAGAAGGCTGGTCTTCCCCATGCTGGGTCGGGCGCCGAGGATGATGAGGTCGCTGCGCTGGAACCCGCCGAGCAACCTGTCCAGGTCCGGAAACCCGCTTGCCACGCCGATGATGCCCGTGCCGCTCTGGCGCGCCAGTTCGGCATGCTCGATCATGTTTTTGAGGCTTTCGCGGACGCTCCGCGTGGTGTTCGTGCTTCCGGTTTCCGACAACCGGTAAAGCTCGTCCCCAGCCTGGCTCAAGATCAGGCCAATGTCTTCCGGCGTCACCGCCTTCTCGGCCGCACTCTTCACGCCGTCGGCAAGACCGATCATTTGCCGTTGGACGTACGTTGTTTGAATCACTTCCGCGAGACTCTTCACGTCGCTTGCGAGCGCGCCGCTCTCGAACATGTCTTTCAGATGAGGATAGAGATCCTTCTCCGCATCGAAGGGCGACCCCTTCAGTTCCTGCTTGAGGTTGATCGGATTCGCTTCCACGCCCCGCACGTTGATCAAGCGTTCCATCGCTTCAAAGACAGCGGCATGCAGCGGAATGTAAAAGTGCTCGGGCCGGACACTGCCGCCCAATTCGTCGTAGAGCTTGTTGTTGACCATCACCGCGGCGATCAACGCTTGCTCTGCGGGAATGCTATGCGCAGACGTCCTCGGCGCGACGTTGGACGGCCCTGCGGCCGCAATCGTCAGCTGACGGACATTCCCCGAAATTCCCACATGTCAAATATGCCGCCAAATCCCTTACACGTCACCGCGCGTGCCACTTTGCTGCGCAGTTAATCCCTCCAAACTCCCTCAACCCGAAACTCCGCCGCCGACCTCCAGCGGCTTTTCCTGCACTACCTTTGCGCAACTTTCCGGCCCTGTCCGTTTCCCCGCTTTCGGAGCCCCTCATAATGGGGACGAACGAAAGCACGGACACTGGCACGACGCCCCTTCCCCCTTCTCCAGGAGGGACAAGACCCCGAAGGTCTCGCCGCGCGCGTCGCCTTCCATCTCCACCGCCTCAACATCACCGCGTCCGCGCTCACGGCGGCGACGGGCCTGCACCGCACGGATGCGCTCGCCATCCGCAATGCCCGCATCATCCTCGGCGACAACGACCTCGACCTCCTCGAGCAAGCACTGGCGCTACCACGCACGGAATTCACGCGGTCTCTTCTGGACGATGAACAGCGCGATTGGAGCTTCTACCGCATCTCGGCGCGCCACACCGCCGCTGTGTGGAGAAACGTCGGCAATCACGTCACGCGCGCCGGCTACGCTATCAGCGATACCGCCGACATCCTCCGCATCGACCGCGCCAACGTCACGCGCGCCATTGCGGGACAACCCTCCCTCGTTCTGCAGCGGCCACCGGCGCAGCGCCTCAGTACCGCACTTCATCTGCGAAACGCGGAAATTTTTCTCGAAGGCTTGGAGATTTCGCCTGCGGACCCGTTCACCCGCTAGCGCGCTTGAAAGAAAATCGCCCCTTCGCCTCCCCAAAAAAATCCCGCGAAGTTCTAAACAAGCAACGGCGCTGTCCTCCGCGCACCGCGAGGGGCAATATTTTGGCACCCACATAAATCGCCGCAAATCCGCATGTATAATGATCATCCGCACCGCACTCATCCACAGCCTGGCACGGCGTGGCGCGTGTAGCATAGTTCAGATGCCCGCCCAAAATCGGAATTACGCCACATTGCCGTCCGTTTGCGTGCGATGATTGCGAACCCGGTGCTGCGGCGCTTTTGAAGCGTACGCGGAGGCAACGGGGTTCCTCACGACCAAGCATCCCCCCGGCTCCCGTCAAGCGGAGCCTCGCCCGACGCGTCCTTCACCGGCGCGCAGCACCACCCGATTTCTCTTGGGGGGAGGTTCCGCGTGACCAGGAAAACCGACGTCTACGACCAGCTCTTGAACGTCATGCAAGGCTACACCGCCGACGGCGACGTCCGAGGCGCCCCCATCGCCATGCCCGGCGGAAACCTCGCAATCGGGCAGCTAGGCCTCATCCTCAATGCGCTGTTCCGCGATCTCGAACAGCACATCCCCGAACAGATGCAAAGCGACGCCGTCAGGACCGCGCTGATCCTCGTGCTGGTGCGGTGGCTGAAGCTGCTCGGATTGCTCACCGCCACACGACTCGGGCGCATCGCCCGCCGTGTCGCCCCGACCCACTGAACCGCCCTTGTTTGAATTTTCGAATTTGAGTTGAGGCACACTTCATGGCGAAGCGCAAAACCGGCCCACAACACGGCCTGATGCTCGGATGGGCCGAAAAGGAAAAGCGGGACGGATTTCCAAAGCCCGTCTGGCACGACGACCGGGAAGGCCACCTCATCACCGTGGCACCGACGGGCGCCGGAAAGGGGGTTTCGTGCATCATCCCCGCGCTTCTCACGTGGCAGGGGCCCGCGATCGTCATCGACCCCAAGGGCGAAAACTATGCGGTCACCGCGACGCGGCGGCGCGCCATGGGCCAGAAGGTGCATGTCCTCGACCCCTTCGGCGTGACCGACTGCATCCAGCGCGCCTCCCTGAACCCCTTCGACACGCTGGGGCCGGTGAAGAAGGCTACCGCGGACGACATGCGCGTGCTCGCGGAATCCGTCGTGCAGGAACGCGCACTCTCCCGCAACAACGACCCCTACTGGGACAACCGCGCCATCACGCTGATCACCGAAGCCATCGGCCATTGCTGCCTCGGTCTCACCCAACCCAACCTTCGCGACATCCGCATCGTCGTCGAATCCTATGACGAGTGGTGCTGCGTGGACCGGCATGGCGACGCGCCGCGCGTTTGCCACGCCGGAATCCGTTTCGGGTTCAACCCGCGCGGCATGGCGACGGACAGGACCCGCACCTGCATCACCTCGACGGCCATCGACCACCTCGCCTTCCTCACCGACGGCGCCGTCAGCGACAGCCTGTTCAACTCCACCATCGATTTGAAGAAGGTCGAGCGCGGCGACCCGATGACTGTCTACCTCGTGGTGCCGCCCGACAAACTGCTGACCCACGGCAAGCTGTTGCGGCTGTGGCTCCTCACGCTGATGTCTGCGTTGTCCAAGCGCAGGACAGCGCCCCGTGTTCCCACGTTGCTCCTCGTCGACGAAGCGGCCCAACTCGGCGAACTGAAACCGCTCACCACCGCCATCACGCTCATGCGCGGCTACGGCGTGAAGGTGTGGACGTTCTGGCAGGACCTCTCGCAACTCAAGGCCACCTACGCGAACGACTGGGAATCCATCCTCAACAATTCCAGCTTCCACCAATACTTCGGCGCCGCGACGCCCATGGCGGCCCGGCTGCTCCAAGACTACCTCGCCGACACCTGCCCGCGTCCCGTCACCGCCCTCAAGCCCAACGAGCTGGCGCTCTACCGGCCCGGCCAGCGTGGCACTGTGGTGCGCACCCCCAACTACCTCAACGATGCGATGTTCGCCGGACTCTTCGAGAACAACCCCTTCCACGCCGCGCAACCCGAACTCGCCCTCGTGGACGAGGACTTCGAAATTGAAGAACGCGAAGGGGCGACGGTGCTGACCTTCCCTAAACGGGAGGAAGCGTGATGGATGGACGCGTCATCCTCGTCCTGCCAGGGACCAAAGCCAACACCCACGCCGACCGACCTCTGGAGGCGCCGCGCATAAACCACCCTACGAGGCATGATTCCCTCCGGCGCGCCCAGCTTTTCCAGGAGCAGGAAGGGCTTTGCTTCTACTGCCGCGAACCGATGATGCCGAAGCCTTTTCTCCGGCCGATCGCACCACGCGCCCTCACCCTCGAGCACCTGACCCCGCTCTCCGAAGGCGGCAGTCGCCGCTTTCCCAACGAGGTGGCGGCCTGCAACCACTGCAACAACCAGCGCGGCACAACCTCATGGCTGCTCTTCTATTGCCTCAAAGAACTCGAACGGGATGAAAGCGGGAGCGCCGCCGCATGATCACCCGCGTCACCCAACGACAGGTCACCCATGTGCTGGCAGGGCGAAACGTCACCGGCCGACCCTACGGGGCGCCCATTGCGTTCCCTGACAGCCCGATGAAGCTTCTCAAGCTCCAGGCATGGATCGGCACCGCCTTCGATAAGGACGGGCCCCGGCTCACCGTCGCGCAGCGCACGGCCCTGATCCGCAAGCTCGCCCACTACATGATCCGCACGGGGAAATTCGACGCCCTTCGCGCGGCCAGCGCGGTCAATCACCTGCGCGCGCACCCCGAGCTACTCACCACCAGGCTCTCGTTCGCCGGCGCCATCGCCGTCGCCGAGGACCAGCAGCGGCACATCGCCAACCAGCACAACAAGGCGCGCCGGCGGGACGTCCTCAAGGACAGCGCCGACACCCCGTATGCGCCGCCGCCCGTCGTCCACGTCGACGGCCCCTTCGTCTTCGAACAGCTCATCCACCCCCGCCACCTCGCCGATGCGGGCACTGAGGCCGGAAACTGCCTCGCGGTCGACAAGCATGTCCTGCCGATCGCCAACCCGCTCTATTGGACTTCCATCAATCGCAAGGGCGCATGCCTCTACGCAGTCAGGCGGGACGGCTCCCTCCGCATGGTTTTTCTCGTCGCTGCGAACCGCGTGACCGAAGCCGCAATCCTCTCCCCAGACCCCGACCTCAAAGGCGCGTTCTCCCGCTCCCTCGCTGCCCTTGCACCTGCCGCCACCCCTATCGCGCCGCCCCGCCGTTTATCCCGCCGCGCGCCCCGCCCGAACCCACCTTCCGAGCCTCCGCGCATCTCCTTCACCGACATCGCCCCCGCCCTGAACGGCCATATCCCCGGCGGACCCGACTTCAAGCCGCTCGCATTCCCTACGACGACGGCAGCGCGCGACCTCCTGATGAATGCGATGACCGACTTCGCGCGCCTCGCGCCTTACCACACCCTCGACGACCGACTACGCTTCGCGCGCAAGGTCGCGGTGTATCTCGTGCGTCACCCAAAACCCGAAGACGGCTTCGCGCTTGTCCGTGGCACCGCCTACTTCGCCCAACACCGCGCCGCGCTCAGGACACGCCTCAGCTTCGCCGGAGCCGCCCGCTTGAACGGACTCATGTGGCGCCAGTTTGATAATCGCCAAGACAAAGTCGCGTTCACCAGACTCAAACGCCTGATGGCTGCGCCTTGTTGCCAACCGCTCGTCCTTCTCGAGAAGGACGGCTTCCGCCTCACCATGCTGACCCACCCCCGACACCTCGCCGACCTCGGCGGCGTGGCCGACACCCCTTTCGTCATACGCCGAGGCCGCCAGTGGTACCCGCAGCCGCGCATGTGGGGTCAAGCCCACACCGGACACCGCCGGTTCTTCACGCTCTGGCGCGGAGACAAGCTCTGCGTGGCCTTCACCACCATGTTCAGCACCCTCTCCGAGATGCACACCTTCGTCCCTCACGACATCCTTTCCAGCATCTTGGCTGACTGTGTCCCGGCCGTCGAAGCCATCACCGGCCATCTCAATCCGTTACGGAACGATCTCTGGCCACGTCCCGAGTCCGAAAGCCTGCGCTTCGAGCCCTCCGGCCAGCCGCCCAACTGGATCCATCCCAAGCACAGGAACGCGCCGCCATGTGGAGCAAGGGAGAATTCACCGCCGACCTCATCCTCCGCGAGCGGATCAACCCCGGAAGAGGACGAGGCATGACCGAGCTTGAACGCGCCTACGCCCAAATCGAAAGCCTGGCCTGGAGACTCTCTCGCATCATGGCGGTTTGCGACCAGCTGCAGGTGGCGCTGACCCATCCCTCATCGCCCGAACTCGCGAAGCTCGCGCTCACCGCCTTCCGCACGCTGATCGAAGACTACCCGGAACCGCAACCCATGCCTGGGAAACCCTTGTCATGACCGAAGACGACATCCGCGCAGAAGCCCACCGCCTCATCAGCGGCCACGGCGACTTCCCCGCCATCGCCTTCCCGCACGACCCCTGGGCGATGGACGCCGTGGTCAAGTGGACCCGCATGTTCCTCGAAAAGGCGGGCGAGACGGCATCCCACCTCCACCTCGCCCTCTTCATCAGGAAGCTCGCCATCCACATCGTGCGCACGGGCAAGGCTCATTACTTTTTCACCCACTACGCGATGGGGTCCGCCTACTTCGCCCGAAATCCCCACACGCTCGAAACCAAGCTCACCTTCGGCGGCGCCATGAAGCGCGAGTTCGACAGCACCTCCGCGCGATTCCGCAAGATCGACGGGCCTGAGCGCGACACGACACGGACCGACCTCAAGTCGCGGCTCACACCCAAACCGCTCCTCATGGTCCACGGCGACTACACGCTGCACCAATTGGCCCACGCCCAACACGTCCTCGAAGCCGGCATGCTCGCCGATAACTGCCTGATCCACGAGGTCCGCAATACGATCCTCCCCAACCCCGCGTATTGGATCCCCATTAAGAACGGAACACGGCTGCTGTTCGCCCTCAGCCACCGCGACCGCCTATCACTCCTCATCTCCGTGGTGGACGGTGTCGTCACCGAAGAGGAATTCCTCGACGACGCTCACGACCTCCAATTCGTCATGCCCGCCGTCATCACCACTTTGCACGGCCTCCTCGGCGTCCTCTGGCCATCCCGCGCCAGCATGGTATGGCCCATCCCGCCGGAACCGCCGCTGCCCCTTCCCCCCAACCCCAACCAGCTTCACTTTTCCTTCTGGGGGAGCGCGCCATGACTACCACCGAAGTCGCCCTTCTCGTGCAGCGGGTCATCGCCGGCAAGGAAGGATTCCCGCCCATCCGCTTCCCGATCGACCCGCGCGCCTCCAGCATCGTCACGCGGCACGCGGCCGTTTTCTTCCTCATCCGCCCCTCACTCACCAACCTGCAGCGCATCGCCTACATCCGCAAGTTTGCGCTCTACATCGCGCGCCAACACATTTCCCACCAATTGGAATTTGACCTTCTTTTCGGCACGCAATGGTTCTCAGCCAACCCGAGCGCGCTCACCTCCCGCATGGGCTTCGGGCACGCCATGCGCCTGCAAAAGCAATCCAACGGGCGCCTGCCCAAGAACCACAGCGCCGACCCCAAACTTCTCCGCTCCGACCTCAACCGCCCCTACGTCGATGCGCCACTCCTCGCGGCCTTCGACGGCTACGCGCTCATCCAACTGGTCCATGCCCGGCATCTGGTGGATGTGGGAACCGCCGCCGGCAACTGCCTCAAGCAGATCATCGGCGACGAGCTGCTCCCCAACCCCACCTATTGGCGGGACGTCAAGTCGGGCACGCTCAACCTTTACGCCCTGACGCACGAAGGGCGGCTCTGCCTGGTCTTCGCGATAAGGGACAACCGCATCACCGAAATGGAGACCGTCAACGCGCCGGACACACTCCATGCCGCCATGCGCCGCGCCGCCGACGCCATCGAAGCGCGCATCGGCCCTGTCACCGCACCATTCAACGCCACATCCTGGCCCCGCCATCCGGCGGAGACAAACCCGCCCCATCCCCGTGAAGGGCGCTTCTTCATGGAGGACCCCACGTGACGCCCAACCTTCCCGAACAAGTCAAAAACGTCCTGGCGGGCCGCACCGCGATGGGAGAGCGCGGCTACGGACCGATCGGGTACCCCCGCGACCCCGCCGCCATGAAGGTCCTGCTCCATTGGTCCCGACGTTTCCTCGCAGAATGCGCGTGGCAGGACGACCGCACCCGCACCCTCTTCATCAGGAAGCTGGCGACCTACCTCATTCGACACGGCTACCATGACGACGACCAGATCGATTTCACCAACGGTACGTTGTGGTTCGCCACCAACCCCATCGATCTCCTCTCCAAGATGAGCTTCAACGCCGCCGCGCGGCGACGGGAACAGCATCTCGCAGTCCTTGCCGCCGACCACCGCCGCATCCAGCGCGACCTTCTCCGCTCGGCCATGGCCGTACCCGAGCCGCCCTGCCCGGTGCTGCTCCAGGATGGACACTTTCGTCTCGTCCAATTCGTACACCCGATGCACCTGCTCCGCGCCGGAACAAGCGCCGACAACTGCCTCATCCAACTCATCGCCGGCGAAGAACTTCCCAACCCCGAATACTGGATGAGGATCGCGCGCGGCGAAGCCAACCTGTTCGCCATCACCAGCAACAACAGCCTGTGCGCCGTCTTCTCAATCTCCAACGGCGCCATACGGGAATTCGAGTACGTCAACCCGCCCGCCGACATCCTTGCTTTCCTGCACATGGTCAACGCGGAACTGGAACGCCGCTATGGCCCCATCCGCGACGAGCTTACCCACGTCATGATCGATGGCGAAATGGTCGCCGCCTACGACATCGACGCCCCGCCGGACGACTGCCCAGATCAACAACCCCCGCCCTGCGCACCACGCCTCCCACCCCATCAACACAACCGGGAGAAATGACCATGTTCAAGGTTCCCTTCCACTGCACGCTACGCAACGCTCTCCGGCGCCGCCGCGCGACTGGGCGCGACCCAAGGCGCCCTCTCCACACAACCGCAGAAAAAACGGAGGGCACGCGCGATCTCAACGATACACCCGGCCGCATCAACGAGCCCCGGGAAGAGGAAGCGTTGAAAGACGCAACCCCGAGAAAATTCGTCCCTGACTCCTTCAACCAGTGGATCGCGCGCATCCTCCTCGCCGCCGCGCTTTCCTACATCGTCCCTGCGCTGATCATCGTCGCCCCCGACTTCGCCCGCACCTACGTCCATGTCTGGAAAGTGGTGCTAGGGGCAGAACCCGACTGCGCCTACCCGGCACCCCAAGCGCCCACCGGCGGCTACGATTGCCTCCTCCCCGAGGCACCCGCCAAGCGCGGCGACAGGATCAGCCCGCAACCCCCGGAGAACATTCACCCATGACCCCGACCAAATGCCGTCGGCAGGCCCACAGATCACTTCAACAAGGGGTGTTTTTCATTCATTATGCTGAACTCGAACCCCCATGATGATAACGCCGCTTAACCGCCCCTATCGGCGGTAGGGGACTCATTTTGCCTTCATGACATTTCCACGGCGCGAGCGGGACCGTTCGCGCGCACGCCCGGATTTTGCCAGTCGCATGAAACAGGACCTGCTGCTTTTCGCGTTGCACTTCGCCAGCATTCTTCCCCCGGCAGACCCGTTCCTCCGCCGCGTCTACGCGACCATTGATGACTGGATCGCGAGTGAGTGGGAGCGCAAGGAGGCCATCCGTACCGAAGCGCTTTCCTCAGACGGATGGACCCCGGAACGCCACGCCCGTCTTCGCGACGCGACGCTCACAACCCACCGCCTCGCCAACCGCATCGACGGCATGAGCGAAGCCACTTTCCGGCGGGAACTTGCCAAGCTTGGCGCACCGCCGCCGGGGGAGCTCATCAGGAAGGCCCGCATGCGCCACGCCACCAAGTTGCTCACCCACACGCGGCTCATGATCCACAAGATCGCGAAGCGCTGCGGCTACAAAAGCGAAAAGCACTTCGCCGACGCCTTCAGGGCCGAGTTCCACACCACGCCCTCCGAATACCGGCGCAAATTCATCTCCGGCCCCCCGGACACGTAGCGCTTTCCCCCTTTCCCCACGGCACGCCAAATGTTCCAACACCCGGAGCCCACATGATCACCCACCATGTCGATGACCCACGATGGAACGACGCCATCGTCACCGGCTTTTTCACCCCCGACTATGAACCGCTGGCCATCGCGTTTTCCCAGAACCTCGTCGCCCACGGTGTTCCCCACATGCTCTACGACGTTCCCGCCTCGGCCTGGGAGAATGCCATCCTCCTCAAGCCGATGATCGTCTCCCGCGCGATGAGCGACAACCCCGGCAAGACCATCATCCTCATGGACATCGACTGCGTGATCTCCGGCGACATCGCCGATGCCGCGCGCTTTGAAGGCGACATGTCCCTCTGCCTCTGGGCCCGCTTCAAATTCAACTACGGCAGCAACAAATCGCGCCTGCGGGTCCTGCCGTCCTCCCGCATCATCGCCTTCAAGCAAACCGCTCCCGCCAAGACCCTCATCGAGAACTGGTCGACCCTTTGCGCCCAATACAAGCGCACGAGCGTCCAGACCGACGACGAACAGATCCTGATGCTGGCCCTCGGCGTGACCGATGGGCTTTCGATCAACAACATCCACAAGCGGTTCATCGCCCGCGACCCCGAATACGCCACGCCCGAATCCGTCATCCTCCACTACAGCGCGCATGGAAAAACCATGGCGCTCACCAACGCAAAGCGCCTCAAAACCCTGAAACGAAGGCTCCTCACCGCACTGCTCGGCCGCCCCTACCCCAACCGCGACAAATTCCAGACCCGGGGCTTCGTCGACACCCTCCGCAGCCCGCCCACCACAGACGAAGGAGCGCCGCTGTGACATTGACCGCCGATGTCATCATGCCGATACGCAATGCGGCGCGCTTCATCGTTCCCGCCCTGCAAAGCATCCTCGCCGAACCCGCGCTCGGCGTGCTCATCATCGTCGATGACGGATCGACCGACGATTGGCAGCAGGTAGCGAGCCCTCATCTATGTGGCGCACGCACCAAGATCATCCGCCAATCGCCATCGGGCATCGCGGCCGCGCTGAACCGGGGCCTCGCCGCCAGCACCAGCGTCTACGCCGCACGCATGGACGCCGACGACATCTCGCTCCCGGGCCGGCTTTCCGCGCAAATCTCATGGATGGACGCCCATCCCCATCTCGCAGCGGCCGGTACCCAAGTCACAACCATGAGTGACGACGGAACTTCCGCCAAACGGAGCGCCTTCCCGACCACGCCCGGTGGCCTTCGCGAAGAACTCTACACACGCGGCCGCTGCGCGATCGCCCACCCTTCCGTCATCCTCAGGCGCGCGGACGTCCTTGCCGTCGGCGGCTACCGCGAAAGTTTCACCTACGCGGAGGACTTCGACCTCTGGCTGAGGCTTTCCGAAACCGGCGCCGTCTCCAACATGGACGCGTGCCTGCTCCACGTCCGAACCCATCCCCACCAGGTGTCGCGCGTCCACAAAGTGCGCCAGGCATTCAACCGCGATCTTGCCCTGCTGTCCGCCAGGGAACGCGCCGCCCGACGCATGGATCCCGCCACCGCCGACATCGCGGCGCTCTCCTACCGGGAATTGCAATCCACCACCTACCATCCGGTCATCCGCAAACTCGCCCTTGCCTACGAAGCCATCGAGCTGCTGGCCTCCGGCGCCCACGCCCCGCTCCCCGCCGACGCCGCGCGCGTCATCCCGCACCTTGCCCGCGACCGCTATCTCGGGGACGCCCGCCGCATCCGCTACGACCTCATCACCCGCGCCGGGAAAGACGCCCTCCGTCGCGGCAACCTCGCCGACGCCGTCACCGCCTACGTCACCCTCGCGCGATGCCGCGCCCACGACAGCAAATACCTGCGCACCACCTAGCCACCCGCTTTGTCCGAGGACGCGTATCCATGTCCACCCGCAGCCGCAACCCTGATCCGTCCACGCCTCCCAACGTGCTTGAGCGCTCGTTCCACTGCACCATCGAAGAAGCCATCGCACGCAGCTCCCTCGTGTCCTTCGACGTCTTTGACACCTTGCTGCGGCGCCCCTATGCCGAACCGACCCATCTGTTCGACGCCCTGGGCTGCTCATCGCAAACGCCGTTCTTCGGCCGCGACCGGCGCTTTGCCGAAGCGCGCGCCCGCATCCGACACCACACCCAACGCGACGTCACGCTCGCCCAGATCTATGAGCAGCTTCCCCATCCCATCGACCGGGAACTCGCCTTCGAACGGGACAGCCTCTACCCCCGCACCGACGTCACGGTGTGGCTGTCCCTGGCGCGCGCGGCGGGGAAGAAAGTGGTCGCCGTCTCCGACATGTACCTTCCGAAGCCCTTCATCGCGAGCCTCCTGGCCACGCACCGCCTCGCGGTGGACGACCTCATCGTCTCCTCGGCCGATGACGTGGTGAAGGGCGACGGCTCGGCATTCCGCCTCCTGGCGTCGCGCCACAACGTGCAATTCCGCGACATCCTCCACTTCGGCGACAACCCCCACGCCGATTTCCATGCCCCCGCCGCCCTCGGCATCCGCAGCGTCCTCGTCGCCAACAAACTTCCTCGCAGCGGTGACAACCATCACTTGGCGGACCTCACGCGGGCACTGGAGTCCAACGGCTCCCACCACAGCTCGTCTGTTGCAAGCGTCATCCGCGATTCCCTCGTCAGCGACGGGGTCGGTTCCTTTTGGCCCGACATCGGCCGATATATCGTCACACCGCTGATGGTTGGCTTCGCCCGATGGATCCACGGCGAAGCCCAAGCGGCGGGTTGCGACCGCGTTGCCTTCGCCGCCCGCGACGGCCGCATGCCGCGCGAGGCCTTTCATGCGCTTTACGGAGACGGCGCCGTCGCCACGCCCTATGTGCACCTGTCGCGTGCCGTCGCCCTCAGGGCCGGTCTCGACACAAGGTCCGAAATCGTCCTCTACCAGCTTTGTTCCGGCGTCAGCGCCCCGGTTTCCGATTACATCCGGCGCCTGGGCGACGGCGTCGATGCCCTGCTCCAGCGCGCCGCGAAAGATTTCCACGGCGACCCCATCGTCGGCAAGGACATCGCCCGGGAAGAGCTCGTCGACTTCTTCCACGCAGCGAAGGACGACCTGGCCGAGATCTCGCGCACCGCCCGCCCGCTGCTTTACAGCTACCTCGAACAGCACGACCTGCTGCGCGATCCCTCCCGCGTCGCGGTGGCCGACATCGGCTGGGGTGGCACGGTCGCTTCCGTCCTGTGGCACGCCACCCCGGAAACCCGACAATGGAACTGGCTCTACTTCGGCACCCGCAAGGAATACGAGCCCAGGGACGCCAAGCACAACGCCATGTTCTTCAGCTACGGCATCCCGTTCGAGAACTGGCAGCTGGTGTTCGATTGCGTGGAAATCGCGGAATTCCTGTTCTCCGCGCCGGAACCATCAACCATCGCCCTCGAGGAAACGCCCACGGGCGTGGAACCGGTGTTCGCCGCCGAAGACACGCAGTGGGAAGGATGGGCGCCGCGCGTCAAGGACATGGCGGCCGGCTTCCACGACATGCTACCCGCCTTCGTGCGCCGGGCAAAGGCCCCGCATGGCCTCGTTGTCGACCACGCCACCGTCTTCACGCTCCTCTCCCACATCATCCGCTCGGATAACACCGACGTCATCCGCGAATTCGGTCGCTTGGAGCACCAGCTTGGCCTTGGCGCCTCCAAGTACGAGCCCATCCTGCCCATGGGGCGCATGAAGTATTGGTCCAACATCTGGCGGTTGATGAAGGGCCGCAGCCTCAAGGCGTCTGCCGGACATCACTACTGGCGCAACCAGCTTAGCGGGCAGTTCCTGCGGTCCCTTACCGGCGTCAAAAGAAGGATCGCCGTCAAAGCCCTCAAGGTGCATGCGCGGGGAGGCATCTTCAGGAAGCGGAGACGCCGATGAGCTTTCCCTGCAACAGGCATCCGTTCATCAATCTCCTGCTGTTCGCGACGGCGTCGTTTCTGCTACTTCCGCTCCGCATCATCCCGCACCGCTATCCACGCCGGATCTTTCACGTCCATTTGCGAACAACACACGCGTGCCTACACGTCGCGTGCCCGTGCTGAAAACCTTCGTCGCTGCGTTGACGGCGACCGCCATGTTATGCGGACCCCTCCGCATCGACCCCAAGCTTGAACCGTTTTGCCGTGGCGCGGCATGGTTCGACCGTTACCTGCGCGACAACAATTTTGTCCCGGACGACCGCTATGAATTCCGGCGCGGTCATCACCCGCTACCGTTTCCTTGGCGATATGTTGTGGCTGGCGGTCACGCCAGACGGCCGAGGGTGTTTATCGCCTATGGGACTGCTAAGGCAGCCACCGCGTATTCATCGTTGAATGCCGCCTAAGTTTCGTTCACTCCCCAATGCGCCAGATTTAAACCGTTCCAACAACCTATCCGCCCGAGCACTAACAGCGCCAGTCAAAACACGCTCACTCGCAAATCGCTGTTGTGGAATCCGACACGATATATGGCGCAAGGCGGCTTTGCTCTTGAGGCCGCAGCTTGATGAGGCCAGACCCCCTACTGACGGCAACGAAGGCATCCGCAAGCTTCTGCCAGGATCGCTCGTTGAACGGCTGGTGATGATAAACGTCTATGAGATCAGCACCCAGCACAATGAAATAGACCAGCGGGGTCGTGTCCCGACGCAACAGGTAGATGTTCATCCGGCCGCGCCGCAATTCTTCCAAGGAATGAAAATGCGCCAAACCAGCACGCCTGGAATCCTGAGAAGGCATGCCGAGCGCAACTAGATTGTCATACGTCAAGCGCTCAGCATAATAGCCGGGTTCCGATGAGCGCCAAACAATAGGAAAAGACTTGCCAACCGACATGCCGCGCCACTGTTGGATGTGCTCGAGAAAGTTCGGATTGCGCGCGGCGTTGCGGCGAGACCGCCGCTTTTCCCTTAGCGACTGCTTCAAGATGGCGGACAATCCCGCCCGGCCGGTAATGAGATCCGGATTAAGGGCAAGAAAATATCCCACTCGTGCCATATCGTTATGAAAGTTGACGTCGTTTGCAGGACGGGCATTGGCAACATAGGCAGCTATTTTCCATGCCAGCGCCGTGTGCGTTTCGTCCGTGAGGGTTGGCTGGATCTTGCTGCCCCCGAGCGATTCCACCAAAACGGATAGACCATCCTCAGCCGTTTTTCTGAATTTCGATGAAAGATGAATTTTCTTGTAGCGCATATCCTTGCCCTCGACGGTCTTTTTCATGAGGACATTGGCGATAGCAACGTCCGATGGGGTGGGCGACACGTAGGGCACGGGCATTCTCCACGCGAGACAATAAAGATGCGAACGGCCGCGATGCGGCCGCCAAAAAACTCGACAAATTGGATGCTTAATTTCTGTTAACCAGTATTGGCGAAATGTTGCCGACTTTCCGGCATCACCAGGGCAAGGACACACCGAAAGCGATTTTGTTACCTAAATGTCCACGCAATTAGATGGGCTTGGTAATTGAACCACGCTTGCGCATTACCGTTCTTCGCGCCAACCCTCTTCCAAGGCCGCAATCATGAGCTCCATTTCAGGATCATGGTTTTCGATGACCAAGCGGTTGTGCTCCTTTCGCACGGCGTCTTCCTTCACCTCCTCGCGCTTTTGCCAACGGCGATAGGCCTCACGGCCAATATCGTCAAAGAAAACCCACTCATCCACGCGGCTCAACGCCTGTGACTTTCCTTGGGGAGCTTGGAAACGAATTGCCAATAAGCGACCTGGAAAGGGCTGTTTTGCGGCTTCTTCGCCATCGGCGCCAAACGCGACGCAAGCCCCCGTGCCGACCACACCACCTGAGCCATGTCATATCGGTTGCGCCCACCGACATAATCTGCATTGCAGGCTATCAGAGACGCCAGCATCCTGAGGCCTCCATAGTATCCTACTCGGAATGAAGCGCCGATCGGCATCCGATGATGGCGCCGCTCAAACGGAAACGCCGCC
Organism: Hyphomicrobium sp. DY-1; assembly: GCF_047497105.1. Lineage (NCBI taxonomy): Bacteria > Pseudomonadati > Pseudomonadota > Alphaproteobacteria > Hyphomicrobiales > Hyphomicrobiaceae > Hyphomicrobium > Hyphomicrobium sp. DY-1. The sequence continues at coordinate 573,275 of NZ_CP134870.1, forward strand.
TCATCAGCATACGTCTTCGCTCGGAGCACATAAGCGCATGCGGCATCGCGATCCGAATGGATCGCTTGGTTGATGTGCTCGGCCATGTTGTCGAGTGCCGGTTCAAGCCGCAATTCGAGGCAGAGTTTCGGCCCGGGCATCGGGATGAAAAGAGCGGTCCAACTCATTTTTCGTGAGGGTATTTCTCAAGGCCCTGATGGCGGCGAAACAACCGAAGCCCATCGCGGAAAATCTGCGACTCGATCTTTTCCTCATCCACGCCTTGGCCCGGCGGGATCATGCGCGCCATCTTGATAAGCTCAGGGAACGCGTGCCGTTCCCTCAATGCGGTGTCGATGTCCATCGCCGCAACAGTGCCGGAGAGACGGCCGAGGCCGCCCCACGGCCCGTCGGTGAACCACCCATCCACCTTCTCTTCGCCAAGGCGCATCGCAAAGGCCTTCGCAATCACCAGGTAATGCCTATCCATGCCGGCCGCAGGCGACATGTTCGCTTCCTCCAGCATGTCCGCCATCTTTTCGAGCGTGAAGCTCACGTACTTCGACCGATTCTCTTCGTCGTCCATCCTGCGCTCCACGTCCCGCGCCGCCAGCATGTCACAAACCGCAAGCCGGCGGTACACCCAGGCGAGGTCGTTCATGAACCACATCCGCTCTTCGGGCGAACGCGCGTTGATGATCTCCCCGGCCAGCACTTCGGAATTGGTGAGGAGGTTTTCGTGGATGAGCGCGCGGTCCTTCGACTCCGCCCAGTTGAGGGCGGTCGAGGCGTCGAGCGCAAGGCTGATTTTCAAGGAGGTTTGCTTTCGTCAGTAGGCGGAATATGTATGCCGAAAGTATTCAAAAATCAAGGGCGGCGTGACAGCGCCGCCCCACTGTCACAGCCTTTCGGACCTTATGGTACGGCAAATATCCCTCAAAGCCTTGGACACGGCCTTCCCGTGCGCCGATCTCGCGGCTTCATGCTCCCGCGCAACGGCGCAGATGTGGAGCACAATACGGTTCCGCAATTCCGCCAGTTGTCCCTCCGCATACCGCGACGCGAACGATGACAGCCAAAGATGATCCTTCTCGCTTTCCCGGTTCATCGCGCATGGTCCCAGCAGGTACCGTCCGCGCGACGGCTCATGCCAACTCCGCATGTGCGATAGGCACGCGACCGCTCTTGCAAATCCGCAATCATTGCACGCAATTCACCGAGCGCGCTTTCCAACTGCAGTTTTAACGCCTCAGGAACGGCTTCGGCTTGCGGCAAGACATCGTCAAGCCGGGGACAGTCAGGCGGAGTAGCCGATTTCCCATTCAGAAACCCGATAAGCTTCTTCCCAAATTCAAAGATAACGTCGACCGTAACACGGGCCGTGAATTTCGCGAAGACTTCCTCAATTCTTTCTAGAACAGATAATGCCTTCTCAAAATCCATCAGGTGCGTGCCTGCCTGCTCAAAATGCGACAGGGACTTCATTTCAAACGCTTGTGCCGACGTTCCGGCAGTGCCGAAGACAACGGCTAATGACAAAACGCGCGCAATACCACCTGAACGGGCCATGATGAACCTCCTGGTTCGAGCCTGCATTTAGTATTGCCTGATTCGCGGTCGTAGGTCGAATGTGAGTTACGATTTTTGAATGATGTCTCCGATCGCCTTGTCCTATTTCGCCAATTCGTCCCCTTCCTGCGTTTTTTCTTTCGACCGCGTTCTTTCGAGTCCAACAAGCGCAGCCTTGATCAACCGAGCTTGGCGCAGAAGTTCCGGCGGAGGATTCGATACGACACCGCGAGAAAGGATACCGAGCTGACCCAGGTAGTCCTTCATCACGGAGCCCACACGGCGGGCCCTGTCATTGATCGCCTTATAAAGCGGCTCGTCGGCATTCCGGATGAACTCAGAATAAAGCAACCCCGCCTCGCGATAGGCGTGCCATTTTTCGCCTGCAATAAATTCCTCAATTGAAATCCTGCGGCCGTACTTCTTTGCCCGATCCTGAAACAACAATTCGGCCTTAGGTGGCAATTCAAGCCCACTTACCGGGTCGATAATTGTTGTCCCAAACATTGCCTCCGGATGTGCGACATTCTCGAGCGCAACCACGCAGCCGCTCACAATTTCCTCGAAGACCTTTGGAGAGATATCCTTCCACGCCGACGGATCAGACCTCATCTGATTTTCAAGGGCAACGCGAACGCGTTCCAGAAGGCCGGCGTCGGAACTCACGGCGTCAGTATGGGGTGCGGTGCTGCCGCGTGCAATGCTACCGCGCTTGCTTTTTAATCGTGCCGTTTTCAAAGAAGAATACGCCGCCATTGCCGCCTACACGGAAACCTCATCCAAATGTCTCTTATGGCAAGAGCTTCACGCCTTCCGCCACGGCTTTGCCGCCCTCATCCTCATCGGCTGCGCGCTTTTCCACACTTCGAGGACCAAATCATTTTCGTTCAGCGTCTTACATTAAAAATCGTGGCCGTGCCCCACCGCCACTTGACTGTTGCCGCAAGGACCGCGACCGCGACGGCTTCAATTTCCGTGTCCCCTCTCGATCAATAGGCGATCATGCGTGGCGGCCTCGGCCGGCCCCCTTCTTATTCGTCTTCTGCCCGCGAACAGCCCTTGTTGTTTCTGCCTTACAGGGTCGCCCGACGTTTTCCCCCTCGAGCCAGAATGCCCCGCACCGCCACCGCAAGTTCGGTTTTCACGAAATCCGGCATGACCTCCAGCAACGCAACACCGGCCGAACGGCACGCTTCCTTTTTGACGGCGTCCCTCAGATGCGCCGTCCCCTGATAGTGGCCGGAACCTTGATATTCGACCACAACGACAGGGTAGCCCGCCGCGTCGATGATCACAAAATCCGCACGCTTGCTGTTGATCGAACGGTAGGCACGCTCCGCGTCCGCCGTCTTCTCGCCCTTCTTCAATTTCAGGAATTCGCCGAAACACGTTTGCGCCATCACGCGGTGACTGCTGCCCACGCCTTGTAACGCCTCTTCGAGGACCACCAGCACCTGGAATTCGCCCCGGTTCAGCAACGGCCGTGCCTCGAACGCGACCTTCTCCACAAACCCCAACTGCTTCCTGGGATCGGCCACCTCGTTCGCTACTTTGCTCCGCACAAGCGCGCGAACCAGCCACACACACACGGCGACGACGAGCGCCAGCGCCAGCCACACCAGAAAATGTCCATCCATCCGATGAGCTGACCCCAGAAGAACCCCAGATGGCAACCAAAAACACTGCCTTTGCGCTAAATTCGTCGGCTCACGAATCCAAAACCCAAGAGCAGTCCCCCTATAGAAACCAATACGACGCCCGCCAGCACGGACCGCTCATTGAGCATCTCCGCCACCGTTTGCTGTCCATGATAACCGCCGATAACAAAGAGCGCCCCCGCTAACGCCAATACGGCGCCCGCCACCAGATACCGGTTCATCGCCCCCTCCATCGCTGCATCCCGCCCATCACATCCCGCGCGCTGCTCCGCTGTCCACCGGGATCACCGGCGTTCTCCACACCCCGGACTTCGTCGAATCACCAAGCCGCTGACCCGGCTCCGTCTCACCCATGGAGCCGCCCCGGCCCGGACGTTCGCCCCCTCAAATATGATGGCGAAACAGCATCGCGCCGATGTGGGTGAGCGTCGCCGAATGGAGATGCGGGAACAGATAGACCTTCACGGCATAGAGCACTCCGAACACCGCGCCAATCTTCAACGCCTGCCCCATGAAGCCCGCAAGCGCCGCGGACCGCTTCTCCCACGCCTCGTCGATCCTGCGCTGGCAATTCGGGCAACGCCACACCCGGGATTTCGTGGTGCTGGCGCTCATGCTCCCACGTCGGCAGATCGACGTGCGCGTGCTGGAGACCGCAAAGGTCGGCGTCATCTCATTCTTCGGCCAGATCTCGTGACACTCGAAGCATTCCGCTTGCGCCACCTTGCGTTTCGGCTCCGCCTCCATTCCCGTCCTCCCGGTCAAGCGGGCCAATGCTTGAGGTTGAGGACCCTGCCGAGCCTTATCGCGTAGCAATCCTTCCTGCGGGCATTGAGGCCCTTCCATTCCACATCCATTTCAGGCGCCGTAGAGCTGTACCCGTTGCGGAAGCGGATGATGTCGTAATCACGGCCTTCGAGGCGAGTTTTCCAATAGTCGGTCCTGTTGCGGTATTCCTCGCGCTTCACCCCCTCCGCGATCTGTTCAAAAAACTCGCGATGCAGCGTCAGATGCAGGATGCGTTCCCCGGCCATTTTCCCCCCATTTGTTTTCCGGTGCCGGTCACACCCTCTTCAGGTCGGCACTCTTGGGATCGTACAAATAGCTCCCGATCGTTCCCTCCCGGATATGCTTCACCGTCTCATCGATCGCGGTGATGGGCACCAGGAACCATTCGCGCGGTTTGACCTTGTTGCCGAACCGGTCGGGGATTTCGAAATCCAGCCGTGCCCTCGAGAAAAACCGGTGCAGGACGTTCTCAAGCTTCGCGCGGTTGATGTTGAAGAGCTTGTAGGTGGCCACGACCTCAACGGCCGCAAAGAGGAAGGTGGGGTCTTGTTCGGCATTGGCGATACGGGCTTCCACATCGCCGCCGGTGACACCGATCTTATGGATGGAGTCCCTTCCCTGCGCGATCAGGGGAAGGTCGGACTTGCTCCGCAGCACGTAGATCGTGCCGGATTCGCTGTCATCGGTTTCGGCCTTGCCGCCGAAGAGCGGGCCAGGATTCGGATCGATGATGCGGCGGCCACTTTCGTCCTTGTACAGCGCGCGCTGCAAGGAGCGCATCAGCAGGTCGCTCTCGGTGGCGTTGTCGAAAATCACCCGCAGGCGGCGGTCGGGGCGCGCATCCTTGGTGCGGCGTTCCTCCGCGCCGACGTTCGCCACATAGGCCATTTGCCCCGACAGGATGAAGAACTCGCCTTTCTCGATGGCGGCATCCTTTCCGAAGGGCCGGGTCTCCCGCTTGCCGGTGTCGAGGTCGGCGCGCACCGCTTCGAACAGCGGCTTGAATTTCCCGAAATCCTTGCAGGCCATGCGGTTGGCCACATCTTCCGCCGCCTGGATGTCGGCGCGGGGCTTCACATGGGTGAGGTTCGTGATGCTGCCTTCCCGGGGCACGTCCATGCCGAGTTCCGCGAGCAGCGCATCGTCGTCAAGGTTTTCGACATCGGGCAACACGTCATCCTCCGCGCCATAAAGAAGACGATGCGTGTCGAGGGGCTTCACCAGTTCCCGGTAGGCGGCGTTGCCGCGGATGCGGTCAAGGCGCACGGCGTAGAGGCGTTCGAAGATGTCCTTGTCTTCGCCATGTTCGGGTTTATGGCCGTGTTCCTCCGCGAAGCGCAGGATGTCCTCGAAGCCCGCGATGATGCGGGCCTCTTCCGGGCTGTATTTGCTTTCCTTCTTCGGCGCGGCATCAAGGCCGAGCTCGGAAAGGATGTCGTCGTCGGTGATGTCAGCCATAGGCCCCCTCCGACTTGTAGCGCTGGAAGGCCAAGGCCGCTTCCGCGAGTTTCTTCTCCCAGGCGTCGGCCGAGGTGATGACCGGCGGCTTGCCGCGCTCCCGCGCGAACATCACCGCGCGGACCGCGAGTTCCCGCGCTTCCTGCGGGGTGAGCTGGGTCTTCCGCGCCGAAATGGCCTCCTTCACCTGGCGCAGGAGTTCCGGGTCCATGGTCTTGGCGAGCAGATTGTACGCGGCCTCGAACGGGTTCTTGCTGTCGATGAGGTCGATGTCGAGTTCGCGCACGTCGAGGGCAAAGCGGCGCACGCCATCGATCAGGGCGGTGTTGGCGGTCGGGGTGTCATCCTTCCCGTCGCCGGTGATCTGCTTGTGGGCCTGTTGGATAAGGTTGAAGGCGGCGACGGCGCGCTCGCGGATGGCTTCCTGGTCGTTTTCGCTAAGCTCGGGGTATCTGTCGCTGATGATCTTGCCCATCCTCACTTGAGTCAGTTCCTGCGGGGCGGCCTCCTCGTCGAACAGGCCCTTGGCGACGGTGCGGGCATCCTGCACGAAGGCGGTGATGACCTCGTTGAGGTCTTCCTCGCAGATGCGCCTGGCTTCCGCGCTTTCCGGTTCCGCCAGGCCTTTCAGCTCGACGTGGAACTGGCCGGTCTCCGGATTGAAACCGATGTTCTTGCCGCCTTCCCGGTAGCCGTTCTCGCCGTAGTCGTAACCGTCCTGCTTCCCCTGGTCCTTCGGCGTGAAATTGAACCTCGGCGCCAGCACCTGTTCCATCAGCAGGCTCGCGGCGATGGCCTTCAAGGTGTCGTTCACCGCATCGATGACCGCGTCTTCGCCGGCGTCGGGCTCGGCGATGAGGTTGGTGAAGCGGGCGCGGGTTTTCCCCGGCGCATCCCGCGTGGCACGGCCGATGATCTGGATGATTTCGGTGAGGCTGTTGCGGTAACCGATGGTGAGGGCGTGCTCGCACCAAATCCAGTCGAAGCCTTCCTTGGCCATGCCGAGCGCGAGGATGATGTCAACCCGGTCACGGTCCTTGTTGGTCGCGGGATCCTTCAGGGCCGCCACCACCTTGTCCCGGTGGGCGGCATCGTCGTCCACCAGGTTCGCCACCTTGAGGACTTTGCCGTTGGGACGCTTAATGATGTCGAACCCCGTGGATTCTTCCTTGCCCTCCCACGTCCCAAGGCTTTGCATGATCTCGTCGGCCTCGCGAAGCTTGTCCTTGGTGCTTTCGCGGGCGTTGACGTTCGGGATGTGGACGATGGTCTTCTTGTCGGGGTCGAGCACCTTCTCCACGGCGTCAAGGTAGGAGCCGGTGTAGAAGAAATACCCGAGGTCCAGGGACTTCATGTAGCGGTAGCCGTTGAGCTGTTCGTAGTAGGTGTAGGTGACCGGCTCGAACTTGGCTTCGTCGGCTGGGGAGAGCACCGGCGAGGCGTCGCCCCGGAAGTAAGAGCCGGTCATCGCCACGATGTGGGTCTTGTCGCGGGCGATCAGTTCTGAAAGCTGACGGCCGAGGACGTTGTCGCCGTCGGCGGACACGTGGTGGAATTCGTCGATGGCGATGAGGCGTCCGTCGAAAGCTTGGATGCCCAGCTCCTCTATGGCGAACCTCAAGGTGGCGTGCGTGCAGACCAGCACCTGGTCCTCACTCTTGAGAAATTCCCCGACGGCTTTCACTTTGGACTTGGCGATGCGGCTGTCATCCACGCCGGCGACGTTGCAAAGGTTCCACTGGGGTTTCACGCGCCAGTCGGCGAAGAAGCCGTGTTTGGTGAGATCGGCATCGGCAAAGCTGCCTCCGATGGAGCGCTCGGGCACGGCAATAATGGCCTGCTTGATGCCCTGGTTGTTGAGCTTGTCGAGCGCGATGAACATCAGCGCGCGGGATTTGCCGGAGGCGGGCGGCGACTTGATGAGAAGGTATTGCTCGCCGCGCTTTTTGTACGCGCGTTCCTGCATGGTGCGCATGCCCATCTCGTTCATGCGCGTGGATGCACCGGTCTGCCCGTACTGCATCGACACCGACGGCGGCGTCATCTTCGCGGTCATGCCCCTTCCCCCTCTTCCGCCGGCTTCCCGTTCTTCCGGGTACCGGCTTTTTTCGTCTTGACCTCATCCTTGGTCATCTTGGTGTACATGTCGAACAACTTTTCCAGCCGTTCGGTGTCGTTGCGGAAGCGGCGGCCGATGTAAATGCGCTCAAGGGTTTCGTCGTTGCGATCGTGGGCGGCGCGCAGGTCGGCAGGCATTTCGTCGGGGTCGTAAACGTCGGCGATGGTTTTGGGGAAGTGCGCTTCGCGCGCGAGGAGGATGTCTTCCGCGCAGCGGGTGAGGTCGGCTTTGTCGGTTTCGGTAAGCTGGGGGACGGGGAAGGTGTTCCAGCCGAGGGTGTTGGAATAAGAAAACCGCATCTCAAGCCGAACGCACACAGTTCCAATCCATAAACAATGAAGCCGAGACGCAATCAGCGCAAGATTCCATAAAGGGGCATCATAAAGCGCGAAGGCCTTGTTATGGACAATGGCCCTCGCCTCCGCGACCCCGACCGGTAAATATGCTCGTTCCTCAGAACTCACGATTGGAACCACGATCAAGCCGCTCTTGGCTTCATATTGGTCCCGAAAACGGTACGGCGTGGCCACCAGCTTTTGCGCCTGAGCATCCTTTTTTACTTCTCCCCGATCATGCCGCACCTGCTCCACCCGTTTTCGTATCTCCGGAATGCTCATGGCGGCATCCAGATTCGCAGAGGTGATCCAGATACACGCCCGAGCCAGCCCACCGATAAACTCCTTCGATCCATAAAGCGGCCGAACAAAACCTTCCGCCTCCGGATTCTGTCGCAGGAATTCTCTCGCTTCACCTTGGGTGAGCATCAGTGCATTCGCATAGTAGGGATGATTGCCAAATTGCATCGCGGTCCGGTCATCCGGCACATTGGACCTTGGAGCCACATAGATGTCCGGGCCTGCAATCAAGTAAGGGTTGACGTTCGAAACGTCCCGAACCGTAATCTCGTCATTCTCGCCCGCTTCAAAAATCTTCCGTCTTTTTTGAAAATTTGAGGTGAGTCCCACGATGCAAACCGTCACTCCCGCTTTGTTTGAAGCAAGGTTGCTCCATTTGAACGACACATAGGCAAAAGAGATTCGCACTCCGATGCCGAAAAGCGCAGGCCAGAGCGCTGAAACCTGTATTCCTTGGCAAATCGAATTAGTCGTCACGAAAGCGGACTCGGCATTGCTGCCAACAATATAGTCGGCTGCCTTCGCAAACCATCCCGTGACATAGTCTAGCGAGAGCGTATCTTTCGACCGCCCCGCAAACGCCGACTTCAACTCATCCTTCTGTTCGTCAGATTGGAATTTGCGGCCCATGTATGGGGGATTTCCGCATATAAATGTTTGGCCCTGCGGTTCACCGTCAAAAGACATTCGGCCAGTTGGCCCAGCAAGATCTTCTTCGACGACCTTGCAATTTGAGAGGGGCGGGCATACCTCCTTCCAATCAACTCCCAACGCATTGTCGTTAATGATTTTACCCGTTTGGTGGAGTGGCAGAACGTCGAGACAAGCTTCCCTCTGTCCGATGTGCTTTACATTCTCCTGAAACTCCGCGACGAGCAGAGCTAATCGGGCGATCTCCGCCGCAAAAGTCTTGATCTCAATGCCGTAGAAGTTGGTGAGCTTGATCCAGCTCTTCTTGTCTTCATCTTTCCGGCGCTTGATGATGTCGGCTTCGATCTCCCGCATCTTCTGGTAGGCGATGACGAGGAAGTTGCCGGAGCCGCAGGCCGGGTCGAACACACGGATGTTGGCGATGCGCTTCCGGAGGTTCAGGAGCTTGCGCGGGTTGTCTTCCGCTTCCTCCAGCTGCTGGCGCAGGTCGTCGAGAAACAGCGGGTCGAGGACTTTCAGGATGTTGGGCACGCTGGTGTAGTGCATGCCGAGGGAGCCGCGCTCATCGTCGTCGGCCACGGCCTGGATCATCGAGCCGAAAATGTCCGGGTTAATCTGTTCCCAGTGCAGGTCGCCGGCGCGGAGGAGGTACGAGCGCGCGATCTTCGAAAATTTCGGGCAGCCGATGTCGTCGGCGAAGAGGCCGCCGTTGACGTAGGGAAAAGGTTCGGCCCAGCGTTTGAGGTTGGCGGCTTTCCTCGCCTCCGGCGCTGTGTTCATGGCGCGGAAGAGTTCCTCGATCACCTCGTGGGTGTTGGAAGATGAGGCTTCGCTCATCTGGCGCAGGCATTCGGTGAACATGCCGGCGTGATTGAAGATGCCAGTATCCTCCGCAAAGAAGCAGAAGATCAGTCTGGCCATGAACTGGTTGAGCGCGGGGCGCTTCTTGTCGGTGGCCCAGTCCTTGTTGTCCTTGAGGAGTTCCAGGTAGAGCTTGTTGAGGCGCGCGGTGGCGCGGATGTCGATGGGGTTGTCCTTGATCTCCGCCACGGTGGAGATGCCGGCGAGAGGAAGGAAGAACCCGAAGTGGTCCGGCAGGTCGGTGTAGCGGCACGACAGCGGTTCGCCTGTTGCCAGTTCTTCCGCCTCGATCATCTCGCCGTCGGTGGCGAGGATGAACTTGACCTTGCCCTTCAGGGTCTTCGGCGACGTTTTCAGGGCAGCCAGAACGTCATTGGCCTTGCCCGCATCGGCAGTCGCAAGATGGATGTTGGTGCGCAGCAGCACGCCATTCTCAATGTCGGAGGTGTTGGCAGCCGTTGCACGCAGCTTGCTGACGGTGGTCTCCTTGAAACCAAAGGCAGTGAGGAATTGGTACGGAAAATCCGCGCGCGCATAGGGCTGCGCCGCCAGCTCCGATACCGCAACCTCGATTTCGACGGCGTTCATGTTGGTCCCCGTTGTCTTGGCGCCGATTGTCGCCGGAATCCCCCTCCCCCGGCAACGCGCATGGGCGCGTATTGACCAGTTATCCGGATGAATCAACCCCGGTCTTCGTAACCTCGCAGATGAGCGTGGTTTCCGGGGATTTTCTGATTTTCGAACATGGTGGTCGAGAGGAGCGGGGGCGCGCCGCCGCCCGATGCGCCTAAGCCGGTCCGCCTTCCCCTCAAGGGATGAACCCTCGCGGCTGCGCCGCGCCCTTCGGGTGCGGGGGCCCTTGCGGCCTCGGCTTCCTCCGGCGCAGGCGGCGCGCCTGATGCGCCCGCCTCTGCCAAAGAGGAGGAGAGAGATGAGCAATCCACATCTCGACAACACCGACAGCGCTATCCTTGCCGAAAGGCTGGCGCGCCGAAGCAAGATCAGCGGACCGCGCGTCGGCGACTTCTGCATTTTGAAAACTGGCGACGAGCGCCGCTTCACGCACCATTGGGGCGACAGCATCCAGGTCACGATGAAGGGCATCAGTTCGTCGTTCTATCTCGATGCGACCGGAGCCATGGACTACTCGGGCGGGCTCGATCCCGCGATTCCGCTCGCGCGGCTACGCCAGCGGATTGGTGAGGAACGCACCGGCCGTTGCTGGTTCTTCCACCACGACATCCGGCGCGGGAATAACGCAGTCCACGCCCTCATCCCCTGCCGCGTCTACGAGGAGGTCGCGGGATGAATACACTCGCCTTCGAACACCTCACAGTACCCACGATCGTCCCCGTCACCGACGACATCGTCTTCGACGAGAAGGACGCGTCCATCCTCGGTTTCGCCATCAAATGGCGCGCCACGCTGATGAAGCCCTTGGTGGGCGACTACTGCGTCCTCCTCAACGGCGAGGTCCGCCGCATCGGTGCGGTTCTCCACGACAGGGTTCAGCTCGCCCACGGGGGAACTTTCCACCTCCACGACATTGGCACCATGAGCCACTCCGGGGGCAGGGCCGACGTCTTCTTCAAAGACCTGTTGATCGACACCGGCCTCACGCGCAGCGTCTCGTGTTGGATGTTCCACCACGGACATTCCGGTGCCGGCCGTGGCGTCGACGCCATCGTCCCCTGCCGCGTGTGGGAGGTGGCGCCATGAAGAAGACCTCCACCCACGACATCCACCAGACCGTGACCGACCACATCATCGCTGCCATCGACAACGGCGCCGGCGAGGTCATCCTGCCGTGGCAGCGCGGAGGCTCATCCTTCGGCTTCCTGCCGAAGAACGCCGTCACGGGAAGGCACTACAACGGCATCAACGTATTGCAGTTGTGGGCCGTTTCCGAGCTGAAGCACTACCCGGGCGAAGGGCTGTGGGCTTCGTATAAGCAATGGGCCTCCATCGACGCCCAGGTGAGGAAGGGTGAGAAGGCGACGCTGGTCATATTCTACAAGGAGTATCATGGCGACCCCGACCCCGACGTGGAAGGGGACGATGGACTCCGCCGTGTCGCCAAGGCGAGTTGGGTGTTCCATTGCAGTCAGGTCGACGGCTTCGCCCTTCCGGATGCACCAGAACCCAAACCACCCATCGAACGCCTTGCCGCGGTCGAGGCCTTCGTCAAGGCGACCGGCGCCATGGTGAAAATCGGCGGTGACCGTGCATTCTATTCGCGGGCGTCCGACAGCATCACGATGCCCGACGAGGACCGCTTCACCGGCGATGCGCTCCAGCGGAGGGAAGCCTTCGCCTGCGTGGAACTCCACGAACTTGCCCATTGGACTGGCCATGAAAAGCGCCTGCACCGAGAGTTCGGAAAGCGGTTCGGGGACAACGCCTACGCCCTTGAGGAATGTTGTGCCGAATTCACGGCGGCGTTTCTCGCGGCCGAACTCGGGGTCACGCCTTCCCCCCGGCCGGACCATGCCGCCTACATCCAGAATTGGATCCAGGTCTTGAAGGAGGACAACCGCGCGATCTTCACCGCGGCGGCGAAAGCGTCGGAAGCCGCGCGCTATCTCGCGTCCTTTTCCAAAGCGGAGGTTGCCTACGATGCGGCCGCGTGAAACCACCACCATCACCTGGCGGGACGTCACCTGCCAGGTGGACCACATCCCCGACTGGAAGATCGATGGCTGGTCAAAGCTTATGATCCGCGTGGTCCACCCGCGCGGCGCCCCGCTCCCCTTCTGCGAGGATGGCTATCACGTCCATGAGCTCGACGAGGATGACTTGAAAGCGGCAGGCGGCGCCGTCGCTTTTGTCCTTTCATGGCTTGATCGTGATGCGGATCATCCGCGGTACACGCAAGCCCTGTACAAATGGCGGCAGGGCGATCTCTTTCGCTGAGCCTCCCCCCAGCGCCTGCCTGATTTAGCGCGCGCCCCAACGATAGTACGTACCCACTTCCGCAAGGAAAGCCGCGCCATGTGGATGTAACGCATACGCCGCCGTCAATGCTTCCCTCACCACGTCATCGACCATGTCAATGACCGCGAAGGGATCTTCCATACACGCCTGCAGCGCAACCAGGCGATGCGCCTCCCCAAGGTTGGCTTCGAAATCAAGCTCTCCATCACCTGCCGGCCAATACGCCTGCTCCCTCACCTCCATCAGGAACTGCCCCCCGGGCCCGGCCTTCAGGCAGCGCCGCACCTTCACCATCGGATTATTGAACAACGCGAGAAGCTCCTGCCAACGCCCCTTCGCATCCCGCACCCAGAACTCCTCGCGGGCCAGCGACGACGTCCGGTGACTGAGCACCCCCCCACCCACAACGCCCACCATGGGATAACTCACATCGTACTTCCGCCCCGCTGTCATCGCCCCCAAGATGGCGGCCGAGAGCCGCTCCATCGGTTTCTCCGGTGGACCGACCAGCATCAGTCGCTGCCGCTTAATCTCGCTACGGTTTCGAGCTTCCGCCACAGCGACATCCTTTTCCGCTTCCATCATCACTCCCTAACGGCCAATCAGCTTCACCTGCTGGTAGACTTCGCTCCGGTTCCGGAGGAGATGGCGCATGCCCGCCTCACGCGCCAATTCCGCAAACTTCTTCCCGAACTCCACGCGCCCGTACGCGCTGAAGCCCTTCACCCGACACCACACCAGGTAATCCAGATAAATCTCGCCAATCGCGGCCTCCGCCGCCGGGTCCACATCCAACTGGTCGAGCACATACGCTTCCACTTCACCGAGCGCCTTCAGCGCCACGACCTCCCCCGGCCCGCCATTTCCCGGTGTCCCCGCGTCCTTCCCCCGCGCCCGCCACGGCGTCGTCGCCACGTAAAGCCCGACACCGCTTCCAAGCTCAATGAACAGCGCAAGAAGGAACGACAGCACGTAGGAAATGTCGTCCTTGCTCACCGCGACATAGACCACCTCGGCCGCGCGCTGCAGTGCATCGACCTGAGGGTCCGCCGATTTGGCCACCGCCGTTTCCTTGGACAACTGCCGGCGAAGAATTTCCGCCGACCGGCTGAGACTCACCGCCTCCCGCGCCCTTGCGAGTTCCCCTTCCAGCGCCCCGATGTCGGCGCATGCCTTCCGTGTGGAAATCCGGTTCAACGTGCACTTCGCCGACACGTCCGCCACCGTCCAGCGACCGACGGGTTTTTTCATCAGCGCGTCGATGGCGCTTTCCACCTCACCGGGGGTTCGCTGAGGCCCAAGTTCATCAAGCCTTGCGATCACGCGGTCCATTTCCTTGCGCGCATCTTGATGATGCTCGATGTCCCCGAGGGCCAGCGCCGCTTTCGCCGCCCGGTGCTCGGCCGCGAATCCCAGGGCAGCCGTGAAGGAGTACGACGTCAGCGCGGTAAAAAGCGCCATCGCCCAGCCGACCGCCATCCAGTCCCGTTGCCTGAACCCCCAGAAGGCCATGAACGGTGAGATCGCCTTCAGGCCATCGCCTAACGCCGCACCGGCGCCGTACACCAGGCCATCGAATTCAGTGTCAGCGCTCCGGTAACCCATGCGGAAATTGAGAAGCGCCGAGACCACGACAAGGCCCAGGCTCACCGCCACCCCGAACGCCGACACCGCGTGCGGGACCCAGCCTTCACCGCTTTCTTTTTTTCGCGCAATCCGCCAGGGCCTGCCACGCCGCATCATCATACCTCGACCTCAGTTCCTTCACTTTCTCGGCAATGGCCTCCGCCAGCACCCGCTCGCAGAAGCTGTTCTTGTTCTCGCCGGTGGCGAGTTTCACGATGTGAAGATTGAAGGCGACGTCCGGTTCGATGCGCAGGTTGAGGCGGGCGCGATTGCCCTTGAAATCGACGCGCCGCGTCGATCCCGACCCCACCTTCAGCATCGAAAACTTTTTCAAAACCGCATGGCGGTCGCCGCTCATTTGCTCCTCATCGCTGATGTGAGCAAATGTTTACCTATCGGCGCGGAAGCCTCGGAATCATTTCCAAGTACCCCGCTCTTACCGCCCGCTACCCCCCGCTACCCCGCTTCAAACCTTCGCCGCGCGCCGTTTTTCTACATGCGCATGTGCGCAGGTACGCTCGTGCGATTCTGCGCATCTCCGCACCTGCGCTTGTGCGTTCTTGTGCTTGTGCGCAAGTGCGCTCCTCCCCACCTACTCACGTCCTCACCTGCGCTGCTGCGCACGTGCGCACCTGCGTTCTTGCACACTTACACATGTGGACGTGCGCACCTGCGTTCCTGCGCATCTCCGCTTCTGCGCACCTGCGCACCTGCGCATGTGCGCATCATTTGATAGGCGCGCTTTCCTTGGCTTTTTGGACATGCGCATATGCGCTCTTGCTCTCGTGCGCTTGTCCTCTCCTGCGCGCCTGCGCAGGTGCGCACTTGTTCCGATTGCCACACCCCCTCACGATGAATGCACAGTATGGAAGCGGTATACGTTGACCAGGACCGTCCGCGTACGCACTATCAGCCCATGACTGACACCACACCGCCCACCATCATCGCCTTCGCCTCGCCCAAGGGTGGGGCAGGGAAGTCCACCACCTGCCTCGCCATCGCGGGGGCGCTCCTCTCTAAAGGCTACAGCGTCCACATTATCGACTTCGACCAATCCCAAACGCTGTGGCGTTGGTACACGGAGAAGGCCGCGCCGACCGCAACGACCAACCTCACGGTCCAACTTCCTCCCAAAGAAAACCTCTCGGACTTCGCAAAAGGCCTCTGGTCCCATCCCGCAGATTTCGTCCTCATCGACCTTGCCGGCCAGCTCACCCGCGAAATGCTCCACCTCGCGGTGTTTGCGACCCTCACCATCACCCCCGTCCAACTCAGCGAACCCGACATCGTGGAAGCCAACCGCATCCATGACCAGTTGCTCGACATCCAAACCCGCGTACACAAACCGATCATCCACCGCCTGCTCGTCAACAACGTGCAGCCGTTGAGGGGTGCCTTTGAAAACGCGCTCCTCGACGAGCTGATCCAGGCGCAGTTGCCCCGCTTCAACAGGCTCATCTTCCACCGCGCCGCCTACAAGGAAATCTTCGGAACCGGTCTACCACCCCACTTCGCTGACCAAACCCGGCCCGCCATCACCAAGGCCGTGGACGAGCTCGACGCCCTCTTCGCCGAGATCGAAACCGCGTTGACCGACGAAGACACCGCCATCCAACCGCCAAAGAAAGAAGCGGCATGACCACGACCCAACCCAACCGATTCAAATCCGCACTCGCCAAGAAGCCGATGCCCGACTTCGACGCCATGGCCGCCGCCGTGGATCATGTCGCCGACAAGAACGACGTCGGATCCCTCACCAAACCGTCCGACGCTCCACTCGCGCCCGCTTCAACACCGACCACTGACAATGTCACCGCGCTCACCCCACGCAAGGAACGCGCCCCGAAGAAACAAACCCGGGCGGAAGAAGGTAAGCTCTCTGTGATGGTACCCGTCTACCTCCTTGAGGCCCTCGACAAAAAGAGGACCCGCAACAAGACCAAACGCTTCATCGTGCTGCAAGCGTTCAAGGACGCGGGCTACGAAGTGCGCGAAGCCGACTTCACGGAGGATGGGCGCCGTGGCCGCGAATAACCGCGCCTTGTTGGATTTGCGCACATGCACACCTGCGCATGTGCGCACCTGCGCATCTTTCCCGAAGAAAGCCTCCCATGCATGAACCTGCGCAAGGCCCTGATCACGACCCCGACCGACGAGGGCGATGGTGTCGCGCGCATCGGTCTGCTGCCGGTTGATGGCATCCGCGACGCCGACCTCCTCAAAAAGCTCGACCAAACGGCACCGCTCATCCGTGAATTCGAGATGCGCCGGCTCCAGGAGGAACAGGCGCGCCGCGACCAGCTGCGCACGCTTCCGCGCGACCAACGCCGCCGCGCCGAAACCCAGCACCTGCTGACGGAAGGGAAGGGGGCCGAACGCGACAGCCTCCGCCACATCCACTCGGTCCTGGCGATGTGCTCGCTTCCCTACAAGGCCACTCCCGACCCGACCTGGGAACGCACCCAGGGCCAGATGAAACTCAAGATCACCGCTGGAGAACTCATGAACCCGAACACCGGCGAATGGGAACAGCAGACCTTGCCCTACGGGTCCCGCGCACGCCTGATCCTGATGCACCTCTCCAGCCAGGCCATCCTCCACAACAGCCCGGAAATCGACATCGAGAAATCCCTGACCGGCTTCATCCGTTCGATGGGCATCGCGGTCACGGGGGGCAAGCAAGGGTCAATCCACGCCTTCAAGCAGCAGATCAACGCCCTTGCCGCCTGTTCGATGAAGATCGGCTTGTTCGCGGGAGACAAGGAAAAGGCGCGCACCATCAGCACCCAGCCCTTCACGTCGCTCGACATCTGGCTACCCGCCAGCTCGAAGCAAAAGATCCTGTGGCCGGAAAAAATCGTCTTCAGCCAGGAATTCTACAACACGCTCAAGAAGCACGCTCTGCCAGTCAACCTGCACGCCGTGAGGGCCTTCGCCGGATCGCCCAGGAAGCTCGACATCTACTTCTGGCTCACCTACCGCTTCAACTCGATCGCCGAGGCGAAGCACATCAGCTGGGACGCCCTCAAGGAACAGTTCGGCATCGGCTACACGCGCGACCGGAAGTTCCGCGCC
Organism: Hyphomicrobium sp. DY-1; assembly: GCF_047497105.1. NCBI lineage: Bacteria > Pseudomonadati > Pseudomonadota > Alphaproteobacteria > Hyphomicrobiales > Hyphomicrobiaceae > Hyphomicrobium > Hyphomicrobium sp. DY-1. Next base: position 590,629 of record NZ_CP134870.1, read on the forward strand.
GACTTCACCGAAGAGATCAAACAGATCAAGGAAGTCTTCCCAAAGCTGCCGGTTCTTCTCTCAGAAAAAGGTTTCACAATCCAACCCGGCGCGGCAGAGGTCATGGCCATTCCTCTCAAGCCACGGAAATAGTGAATCTAACTTACGCATATTTGGGGGCGGAGGCCTCACGTTTCGTCGCCGCCGTTTCACATGCCCCTCGGTTTTCGCGCGCCTTTTTCCTTTCCGGTTCCCTCCTCAATCCGCCACGCATGTTCGGGTGCGGGCGCACGTCATCGCCACGCATATTCAGGGGCGCGTTATTCAGTTCCCCCGCGCATATTCGGGGGCGCCCGCACCGACACCCCGGTTTCTCGCCTCCCAGCGACAGCACGCGATCCCCATTCCATGCCACGCATAATCGGGGGCGCCCGCCGTCGGCCACCACGCAGTTTCGGGGGCGCAGAAAGACCCGCCAGACCACGCATAATCAGGTGCGCGCTCCTGGTTCCCGCCCACGCATATTCGGGGGCGTGTCACCCACTCCCTTACACGCCACCCCGCGCCTGCCCCTCGACACCAGAAGCCTCCGCGCATATTCGGGTGCGACGCGCGTCCAAGCACTCCGCGCCTGGCTTGGCTTTCACAAGCACCCACGCATATTCGGGTGCGGGGGCACGCATAATCGGGAGCGATCCGTTCAGACGCCGCGCATATCCGGAGGCGAACACCGCGCATATTCAGGGGCCAATTCCACGCATATTGAGGGGCGCCCTCTTTATAGAACAGAACATCCCCGAACCTCACCGAACCTTCTTCCCCGAAAATCCTTCAACTTCAAAACAGCTGTTTTTTGCTTTTTGATTTGGTCGCGAGTTGTAGGGGAGGGGAGGGAGGTCAGGGCGTCTTACGCTGGTCGCCATACGCCATAATGCTCGTCACCGACCACGACCTCACCGCACTCGCACGAAAGCTTATTTCCCTCGCCGCCGAAAGCGGTCCCCGCGACATGGCTCTCCGACGCGCACGCGTTGAGGCGACGCTCCAGACGTTTTCACGCGGTGCGGTGGGTGATGTTGAGGAAGCGTTCGCCAAAGCCTTCCACGAGGCCGCCCAGGAGGGTTTTGCGAAATAACCGATGGACGTCTCACCGGCCCAGCTCGAGAAACTCGCCCGCAAGCTGGTCGAGGTCTTCGCGCGCGTCGGCCCCGAGGACCACGCCTTCGGACGGTACTGGCGCATTGTGGGGCTCGTGGGATCGTTTTCTGAATCCGCCGAGGGTCCCTTTGAGCAGGCGCTCGCCAAAATGATGCAGGATGCGTTGGAGGCCCGTTTGCGCGCCGTTGCCTCTTACTCGGTGCAAGAGGAAGCGGCAGCCGTCGCCGACATGTTGAACTCACCGCCGCGCGACCGGCGCAAGCAGCGTTGGAAACTGTCCCACCTGGAAAAACTGCAGCGGCTTCGCTGAAACGCGCAAGCCAACACATTCCCGAATTCCCGTTTGACGCGACCCCCGCGCTCCTTCATCATCCGCCTCCGAGAAAGAACTCCCATGACCTTGCTTCCGCGCAATCCCTCTTCCGGACAGACACCCGTTGCCACCCCGTCCGCGCCTCAACCCGCTTCCGTAACGTCCGCTCACCAACGCCTCATCGCCGCGCAACGCGCCCTCTTTGCCCATGATCAGGACGTTCTTTCCGGCAAGGTCCAACCGGATTTCGACAGGCGCTTTGCCCTCAACCTCGAGCGCCGCTCCGCCCAACTGCGCTACGATCTTGAAGTTGATCCCATCTGAGCGATGGCCAAAGACCCCTACTTTCCTTTGGAGACGCTATCGGGGCGCTATAAATTCCACGTCGAGCGCACGTTGATTGAGTGCCGCGCCATCCTCAAGGATCTCGAGCACGCCCTCTCAAATCCAGCGAACGCGGAATTCCACACCCGGTGGAGAAACGACGTCGAACACTTCTCAAACCTCGCCAGGCGGTGTGAAGAGCTTCTCCCCTACCTCGTCAAACGCAAACAGCGCGCAGAAAATCCTCAACCGCAAGACACAGACCTCGAAGGCGACGAGAACGAAGACGAAGCCAGCATGTAGCGCGCGCTGATTGCCCGGGGAAGCCGGCCCCTGCGCAAAAGGACGATGCGGCGGGCCGGGTTCTTCAAGGTGCATCAGGCCTGGTCGTCGGCCGCGGTCGACGCGCGGCCTTTCGTTCAGCGGGGCGCGAAGGCGAGGCCCGCCGGTTCCTCAGTCACGGAAGGCTTTCGCCTCACCGCCCCGGCCCTGGCTCCTCAGCTGTACCTTGCCTTCGATGATAGTCAGTGCGCCGACGGTTCCAACCGTGCGTGACTCTTTCCTGGGCAGGACGTGTACGCGCCGCATTCAACTTCAAACCCCCTGTGACATCCCCCCCACACAATGCTAGGATGAACTCTCCTTTCTGCCCCAAAAAAACTCGTCAACTTACTCGTCAACATTGCATTCTTCCGATTGCGCTTTATATATACTTTTCAAGAGGATGACGGGTCGGTTCGCGTCCCCTACGGGGCGCCATTTCAAGCTAAGCCATTGATTTTTATAGAAGCCATTGAGAAACAAGGGCTTTCTTTACTCGCTGCTACCTTTCGCTGCTACTTTGCGAGGTGCCAGCCCTGGCGATTGGCCGATCATCTTCTCGCCGTCATTGGTCAAAGAAGCTCAATCTCGTGCTGGGCGGCCCCACTCGCGTGCGTTGCGCGGGCAGCAGACGTAGCCCACGCAGTTACGGGTTGCTCTCAGGCACGAAGGGCTGCTCCTAACGTCCGCCTAAGACTGTCGGATTTTGCCACCGCACCAAATATCCCGCCCTCGGTTGCGATGGTACTTAACGCAGAAGCATGGTTGTCAAGAATGCTTGCAGCACACGCGTCCTCGATGACCAAGCATTCGTAATTTCTATCGACTGCGTCGCGCAGAGTTGAGTGCACGCACACGTCGGTCGTTACTCCGGTCAGGATAAGATTGCGGATACCTCGCGTGCTGAGGATGCGTTCGAGATCGGTAGCGAAAAATGCACTATAACCGGGCTTGTCGACGACGACATCGCTTGGCTGCGGATTGAGTTCGTCAATGATGTCCCAGCCATGCTCGCCTCTGACTAGCAAACGACCCATCGGCCCGGGCGTCCCTATCTCCCCGCCGCCTCGTTCCGAGCGCCAGCGCTTCAAGGGCGGTAAATCGCTGAGGTCAGGTCGATGGCCCTCCCGCGTGTAGATAACCAGACCACCCCAGTCTCTGACTGTCTGGCAAACTGAAGCGACGTTCGGGACAATCGAGCGGGTGGCGCGGATGTCGTAACCCGACGCAGCCAAATATCCATCCGGATCGCAGAAGTCGCGCTGCATATCGATAACGAGCAACGCCGTTGTTTGCGGCTGCAAATGCCCGTCGTGGGGCCAGAGGTAGGGATCGGCCTCGATGAATGTTTTTGCCAAAGCATTGCTTCCTTGAGCTGCTCCGATCGCTGTCATATCGCGAAGGCCGCACCATCCGAGCGAGGATCGCTTGCGCCCTCGATATGGCCCGATGGATGAAGAACGACCGCTCCGGCATGACCCATCATCTCCGCGTAATCGGAGACGCGCTCGGTATCGTGCCCTAGTCGGACAAGCTGCTCCTCGGTTTGTTCAGAAAAACGCCCTTCGAGCTTTAGCGAAAGGCTGCTGTTGCCCCACGTTTTGCCAAGAAGCCAGCGCGGATCGGCAATCGCATCCGCGAGGCCGCGGCCCGATAGGACGTAACGCGTGAATACCGCCGCTTGCGTCTGCGGCTGCCCGTCGCCACCCATTGTCCCGTATGCCATTACGCGACCATCATTGAGCTCGGCCATTGCGGGGTTGAGGGTATGAAAGGGACGCTTCCGCGGCGCTAGCTGATTAGGTCCGTTCGCAAGCGAAAATCCGGCACCCCTATTCTCGAAGACGATGCCTGTTTCGGGGCACGCCAAGCCTGAGCCAAACTCCCAAAACAAACTTTGTATGAAGCTCACGACGGTGCCCTCGCTGTCCGCAGCGCCCATCCATATTGTGCCCCCGACTTGCGATGGGCCAGGCCATGGTACCGCTTTCGCCGGATTAATCGATGCTGCGGCTTTGGAGATAAGCGCGGGTGCTAGGTACTCCGATGGCCTAGCATCCATGAAATCGGGGTCGCCAAGTTTGGCGTTTCGAACCGCGAATGCGCACTTGGTCGCTTCGACGAGGTGATGAATATAAGAAGTTTCGTCGGCCGTGCTCACGCCCAGTTGGTCGAAAACTCCTAGGATGAGCAAAGATGCCAGACCCTGCGTCGGCGGCGGGGTGTTGAAGAGCGTTCCCACAGAAACAGGCAGAGATAGCGGCTTCGAATACTCAGCCGAGTAAGATTGAAAGTCTTCGAGCCGAAGCGGAGTGCCCGCTTCTTCAAGGAACTGCGCATGAATTTTCGAAACCGTGCCGCGATAGAAGCTATCGAGACCGTCACCCGCGAGCTTACCGAGAGTCGCTCCAAGAGCCGGTTGGCGATAAATCTCGCCTGCGCCCGGCACTCGCCCATCGGGCAGGAATACCTGCTCAAATCCTTCAATCGTGCTGAGCTCGGGCGAGAAGATTTCGAGAGTCGAGGCAAGGCTGCGCGAAACGGGGCAGCCACCGATCGCCTTGCCGATTGCATCTCGCAACAGACGCTCCAATGCAAAGCGCCGCGTGGGGGGAACGAGGTCTAGCGCCAGCTTCCAGCTCGATATCGCACCTGGAACGAGCAGCGCCGCGTCAGAGCCTCGCGTCGGAAGCGCATCATAACGGCGATCGTGATAGTAGCGCACCGTTGCCCGCTCGGCGGCGCGACCGCAGCCCGAGACGACGATGGGCTCTTGGTGCTTGCGCTTTATCAACCAGAACGCATCGCCACCAAGACCATTCATATGCGGGTAGACGACGGCGATGGTCGCCGCGGCCGCAACCATAGCCTCGATTGCGGTACCGCCTTCGGCTAGGATCGTGAGTCCAGCCTCTGCTGCGGCGTGATGGGGCGCCGAAATGCAGCCCTTTTCGCCTGATGCGTAGAGGACCGCCTCCCGGCACCCCAAGGACGTCTCAGGCAACGACATGCTGAGGATGACCAACTGTTGAAGTGTCGAAGCTGCACGCGACGACTGGCCATGACGTAATTGCGGCTGTCGATGACAGATAGGCAAATACGTCGCTCATACAGAGTAGCGCGGCGGCTTGATGCGCGGGAGAAACAGCGGCGACGGCGTCGGTCGGAACGATGACGCGATAATCCAGGTTGCGGGCCGAATAAACCGTACTCATTACACAGCAGTGCGTCGTCACTCCGCAGCAGACAAGGTTTTTGATACCGCGCGAGCGCAAGAGGATATCGAGGTCGGTCCCGACGAAGCAATCATAACGGCGCTTGTTTCGAATGCGCCAATCTTCGGGACGGGCATTCAGCCCCTCGGCCAACTCGCAACCAGGCGTGCCCTCGAGGCAGTGAACGGGATCGAACTCAAGTTCGATCCCGTAGTCGCTTTGATCCGCCCGATGCATTTCGTGTGTGAAAATGATGGGGAGCGCGTGGTTTCTGGCCCAGTTTATGAGCCTATTGATGGCGGGGATAATCTCCCGCCCTCCCGGTGTCTCTTGAACCGCGCCCGCGTCGATGAAGTCGCGCTCCATGTCAATGACCAGCAAAGCCGTGTTTTGCGTCCCCACTTTGCCGGCAGGCATGGCTCTATAGAGTGGCTCCATAGCTCATTTGCCTATGAAGGACGGGTTGAAGATATTTGAGGTATCAACGACGCCGTCGTTGACTTTGACTTCCTTGAAGAACGCTGCGAGCTCTTTTCCGACTTCAATCGCCGGGCCCTTCATCTGAGCGACATTATCGGTGGCACCGTAGAGCTTCACTTTAGGAAGCATATCCAGAACCTCCTCGGGCTTAAGCTCGAGAGATTTCGCTGCGATTTCCGAAGCGGCCTTGGGATCGGCGATTGCCAGTTCATTGGCTTTGTTCAACGCGCGAAGGAACGCCTTGGTCTCGTCGGCCTTATCCTTCGCCGTCTTGTCGCTGATCGCAACGACGTCGAGGATCAGGTTAGGGGCTTCCTTGGATGAAAAGATAACGTGACCCTTCTTCTCGCCCTGAACCTTCGTAATCCAAGGCTCCCAAGTGACCGCTGCGTCGAGCTTGCCGGCGGCAAAGGCGGCGCCTGCATCGTCCGGATTCATGTTTGTCAGCTTGATATCGCTCGGTACTAAGCCGTACTTCGCGAGTGCCTTTCGCAGCAGCAGTTCGTTGCACTGTCCGGCGGTCGCGGCCACAGTCTTTCCCTTGAGATCGGCAGGTGTCGCAATATCCGATTTCGCAAGGATCGCATCGGCGCCCGCGGAGGTGTCTGTCATATAGACGATCTCCAGGCGACCAGGAGCTTTGTCCAGCGCAGTGATAACACTGTCAGCCGTCGTAAAATGCGCGTCAAGCTGCCCCCCAAGGAGCGGTGCCAGTCCATCCCCCGGAGAGCTGAACGATTGCATTTGAAGGTCCAAGCCCTCGTCCTTGAAGAAGCCCTTTTCCTTCGCAATGAAGAGCGAGATATAGCCGATCCAACTGTTATATCCGACCTTATAAGGTTTCAGCGCATCCGCGTTGACGGCGGAACACGTTAAGGCCGAAAGTCCCAAGGCGAGGCTGACTGCCAATACTCTGAACGCAGCTTTCATAGACTTTCCTTTCGCGCTTTAGGCCGGTGGCTCACATCAGACATTTCTGGCTCCTGCACCTGCAGCAGCCGTTGCAAATAGTCTTCGCGGTTTGCATCTGATTCGCGCCTAAGAAGGCCAAGCATGCGCCGCTTAAGTGATATGAATTCTGGGGTCAGCTTTAAATCGAGTGTGCGGACTTCACCGAATGGAACCGAAATGTCTTCAACGATTCTGCCCGGACGAGGTGAGAACACGAGCGTACGCGTCGATAGAAAAAGCGCTTCGTCAACATCGTGAGTGACCATCAAGACGGTCGTGCCTTCGTGCCTCGTCAAAAGCGCGGTTAGCTGCTGAATTTCTTCGCGCGTCTGCGCGTCGAGAGCACCGAACGGTTCATCCATCAGAAGGATCGCCGGGCGCGGAAGCAGCGCTCGCGCAATGGCGACGCGCTGCTTCATCCCCCCGGACAACTCGCGTGGATAGGCCTTTGCAAACGCTTCGAGCCCCATCAGATAGAGAAGCGCGTCGCATCGTTCCTTTGCGGCTTTCAGGTCCCCTCCGTCCTGGCGGAAAGTCTTTAATGTCGCGCTGAAAAGCACGTTCTGCGCTACGGTCAGCCACGGATAGAGAGTGTAGTTCTGAAAAACCATGCCGCGGTCCGCGCCTGGCCCGATGGCTTGTCGGCCATTGACGAGCATGTAACCGTCCGACGGTTCATCCAGGCCTGCGAGCATAAAAAGCATCGTCGTCTTACCGCAGCCGGATGGACCGATAAGCGTGACGAACTCTCCGCGCTCGACTTTGAACGAGGTGGGACGTAGGGCTTCGACGCTCCCGTTATCGGTGGGATAGACTTTCGATACGTCCTGAACCTCCAGGATCGGTCTCATTTTCCGCTCTCCGCCCATTTGAACAAACGGCGGTTGAGCGCGCGAAACAGTAAGTCGAGAAGCAGGCCGATCGCACCGAGCAGGATCAGATACACCCATATTTTCGGTGTCTGCAGAAAGCGCGAGAATTTCAGAATACGAAAGCCCAGCCCCTCGTTTGCTGCAACGAGTTCAGCGACGATCAGATAGGTCCAGGCCCAGCCGTTGCAGAGACGAAGCGCATCGAAAATTCCGGGCATTGCCGATCGCCAGAGAACACGACTGATAATCTCCCCTCGTTTCGCGCCGAGCGTCTGAGCGACTTGCAGCAGCTCGTATGGGACACGTCGAACCTCGTCGGCGACCATAAGGACGAGTTGAAAGTAAGTGCCGATGAAAATCAGCGCCCATTTGGATTCTTCGCCAATGCCTAGCGTCACCATTAAAATTGGAATGAGCGCGGGAACAGGAACGTAGCGAACAAACTCCGTAACCGGCTGTGCAATGGCTTCGATTGGCTTGAACGATCCTATCAGGATCCCCATCGGCAAAGCGACAACGGCCGAGAGCAAAAAGCCAATAGTCACTCTTACGAAGCTAACCCAGAGATCGGACCAGATCGTCTGATCGCTAAAAATCTCCGTCATCGTGTGTGCTACGGTGACGGGAGACGGCAGGAACACTGGATCGACGATCGCCGAGGCGCTGATCAAGCCCCAAACGGCGAGGCAGAGTGCAAATCCGACGACGGCAAGCACACGATAGCGACGTGTCGGTATGTTGCGGCGTAATTGCAATGTCAGCCCGGGTTGGTTCATCAGGCCAGCCCCCTCACTGCGCAGCGGGCCTGAAGGCCACGAGATCGACCTCTACGCGCGCACCACGCGCGAGCGCAGTTACGCCGATGCATGTCCGTGCCGGCAACCGGTCTGCCGGGAAGTAGCTCGAGTAGATTTCGTTGAAACTGGCGTAATCGTCTTCGAAGTTCGTCAGGTAGGCACCGGCTCGCACGACATTCGACCACTCGAGGCCCAACCCTTTGAGCACGATATGCAGATTGGCCATCACCCGATGCGTCTGCTCTTTTATGTCATTAGCGATGAGGCGTTCGGGTTCACCGGGATATGTCGGCATCTGCCCTGTGACGTGCACGAAACTTCCGGCTTCAACTGCGTGCGAGAATGTGGCAACCGGCTCCGGAGCATTCGAGACCATGTAAAAGCTCAATCCCGTAGTCGCAATTTTTGCCGACATGAACTGATCCATACAGACGAAGTGTCTGCATGGAATTTTGCAAAGCATGTGCCACGCCGCTCGCTAATTCGTCACGCGATGTAGCATTCGGTTTCCTCGAGTAAATCTGTGGGATCGGCACCTGGTCGTCCTGCTTGTGCGAATGTACGAAGGAGCTATTTGCCCAACTGTTCGGCGACGTGCTCCCAATATATGCAGACAAAGTGTCTTTATAGGCGCGCAAAAATCCATACAATCAAAGCGATCAGATTGTGGATGCTGCATGAAATGGATTTCGGAAGTCAGGCGCATCAGAGGGCCGCGGTATCTCGCAATCGCAGACGCAGTGACGCGAGCGATCGACGGCGGCGAGCTTCTCAACGGCACCCGATTGCCGACACATCGTTCACTCGCCGACCAGTTGGAACTCGACGTGACTACCGTAACGCGTGCGTATGCGGAAATTCAGCGGCGCGGACTCGCGGAAGCTCGCGTTGGCCAGGGAACCTTCGTACTCGCGAGCCTTCCCGATTCGCCTGCGTCATCGTTTGCGGCGACAAACCGTGCGCCATTTATTGATCTCTCGCACAACTTCCCTGCTGGCGCTCCGCCCCTTCCAAACTTGCGCGAGCTTGCGAACGAAGTCGCTCGCGACCTCGATTACGGAGCGCTTCTCGGCAGGCAAAGCGACGTTGGGACCGTCTCACATCGCGCGGCTGGAGCCGCTTATCTAGAGACTTTAGGCGTGAAGGCCGGGGGCGACGATGTCGTCGTTTGTGCCGGTGCGCAGCACGGAATTGCAATCGCCTTTGCGGCTTTGACCGAGCCTGGGGATAGTATCCTGATGGAAGCGACAACATTTTACGGCGCTCGTACCGCGGCGCGGATGCTTGGCCGCAACGTCATCCCCGTAACGATAGATGACGAGGGATTGGTACCGGACGCGCTCGAAGAAAAGGTGCGTTCGAGCCACGCGAGGGTGCTTTATTGTGCACCCACCCTGCATAATCCGACCACTACGATCATGCCACCCGCGCGCCGAAAAGCGATCGCTAAAATCTGCGAACGTTACAAAATCGCCGTGGTCGAGGATGACGTATATGGATTTCTCATGTCGCCGCGACGTGAACCGCTGTCCGTTCGGCTCAGCTCTCAAGCAATCTATATCACCAGTTTCTCCAAGAGCTGCGGCCCAGGCTTCCGCCTCGGTTACATGCGCGTGCCCGAGCAGTGGCGTCGGGCAGTTGGAACTGCGCTGCGCGCGACCACACTCATGGCGCCGCCCATCGAGGCCGAGATTGCGGCTCGGCTCGTGCGTTCCGGTCTCATTGCGCATCTAGAGAGCGCGCAACAAGAAAAAAACTCGGAACGGCAACGCATCGCCGAGCAGGCTTTCCGTGGCCTGGATTATTCATCTAACGCAAACGCCTTTCACGTTTGGCTACACATGCCGGAGGAGTGGCCAAGCGAGGTCTTTGCTGCGGAAGCCAAACTACGCGGCGTGGGAGTCAGTCCGGCGGCGTTCTTCAACTTGGATCCAAAGAACGCCCGGGATGCCGTTCGCGTCTGCCTATCGGCAGCGGAAAATAATGATGTTCTCCGGCGCGCTACGAAAACTCTAGCCAGCCTGATAACGAGTGAAAACCCGTGGGCGGTGACGGCGGCGATTGCATAAATCGGCTGCTAAGATGGCTATTCGTTGGGCATCGTGATGTCTTTTTGCCGTTGGCGTCTGCGTTATCTCTTCATAAGCTGGACCTGCCCAGACACTGCAAGACGTAATTCGGACAGTCCTTACTTATGGCAAGCACCTGCGCCGCGACTGTTGACGTGCGGGAATCCTGGCGGACTGCCGGCGCTGTGCCGTTGCGCCTCGATCTCGTCGACTTCTCAGCTGGCGGCAGCGCAGACCCGGCGGGCGATCATTTTGTCCTATGTTTTGTGCTTCGCGGGTGCGGCGACATTCGTTCCTCTTTTGATGGATTAAGAGCCCGAAAACAATATTTTCGTGCGGGGATGTTCGTTCCCGTCACTCCTCCAAATGTCTCCGCAGACTTTTGGATGAGCGCTCCAATGCAGCATCTTATGTTGACGCTGCCACAGAACGCATTTGAGCCCTGGCGAGCGCACTCTGATGCGCCCTTCTCTCCGCGCCTGGCTTACGAAGACGGCTTCGAGGATACGCTTTTATCCGAAATCGTGCGTGCGCTTTGGCTCGAGGCCCGGGAAAACAATGGTAACGGCGCGTTGTATGCCGATTCAATGCGAATGGCACTCGTGGCTGCGCTTGTTCGGCGGTCTCAAGACGGAACAATTCGTGGCCAAAAAGGCCGACGCCTTTCCCGTTCAGAACTAGGGTCGCTACATGCTTTTGTTTCAGATCGCCTTGAAGACGAACTCTGCTTGGCCGACTTGGCCAAGCGCGTACAGATGAAAGAACGTTCTTTCGCAAGCGCCTTCAAATTCTCTACCGGCCAAACGCCCTATCAATACCTCATCAGAATGCGCATCGATCGCGCCAAAGACTATCTTGCCAACAGCACCATGACGATTTGGGAGGTCGCGCACGCCACTGGGTTCGTCGATCAAGCCCATTTGACTTCGGTATTTCGCCGTTACGAGGGATTGCCGCCGGCGAAATATCGCAAGAATGTGCGCTCCTGACGCACTGGAATTTTTGCGCCTTTCTAAAAGTCTGCGCTTTCTTCCAAGACGCGGGGCATCCGGTCCGCCATTTTCGTCGAAATCGTCAGAAAAGGAGATTTTCGATGGTCGCCGGAATTGTGTCTCGCCGCGGCGCGCTTGGTCTTCTGGCGGGTGCCACCGCTGGTTTGACGTTCGGTACGAAGTTTTCTTTTGCCGATGCGCCTCTCAAAGTTGGAATTCCGATCTGGGTGGGCTGGATGCCATTCTGGATCATGGATGAGAAGAAGATTGGCGATAAGCACAAGCTCAATGCTGTGCTTACACAATTCACGGTGCAAACCGACGCACGGCAAGCGCTGGCTGCGGGGAGCCTTGACGTCTGCGCCCTTAATACAGCCGACGTGCTGGCTATCGACGCCGTATCACCAGTGGCTAAAGTCATCACTCTGACGAACGCGTCAGCCGGAGCCGATATCATCATCGCGCGGGGCGTCGACAAAGTTGAGGATCTGAAGGGCAAAAAGGTTGCCCTTGAGATTGGTTCTGTCAGCCATTTCTTTTTCAGCAAAGTGCTGGAAAAAGCTGGTCTAAAGGAGAGCGACGTCAACATCATCAACATGTCGGCGCAAGACGCAGGCGCGGCGTTCGTAGCGAAGGCTATCGACGTGTCCGTGACCTGGGAACCGTTCGCCTCTCAAGGCATCGCATCGGGCGGCACGGCGCTGGTGACGAGCAAAGATACTCCGAACCTGATCATAGACATCATCTCGGCGCGCAACGACATCCTGAAGTCGCGCAGGGAAGACGTGAAGCGCCTTTTGGATGCGTGGTACGACGCGCTCGAATTCGTAAGTACGAATAAAGACGAGGCATTTGCGATCATGGCGAAGCATTCGGACGTCAAGGTCGATGAATTCGCGGGCATGTGGGCCGGTGTCAAAATGTATTCGCGTCCCGAAAATATCCAGCTCATCGGGACACCGGAAAAACCCGGGCCTTATTCTGAAGCCGTCAAGGCTATGTCCAACTTCATGGTGGAAGCCAAACTTATCCCCCACAACGTCGAACCCTCATCAATGATTGATGGCACTTTGTTAGCCTGACGACTTTGAGTAGGAACCGAAATCCGGACGCCGCCCCAATGGCCACTAGCGCCTGTTACTGTCTTTCCGAAAAATGCATTCACAAAACCTGGAACAGAACGCAAAAGCCGCTTCTGTTCATCAAGCCCGGAGATCAGGTGACCATTTCATCGCCCGACGCATCCAATGGCGAGATCACGCGCGCATCGACCACGGCAGACATCGCTAAAATCGACTATCGCCAGCTCGACCCGTTGGTAGGGCCGATCTACGTTGAAGGTGCCTCTCCGGGGGATGCTCTTGAAATTGAAGTGCTCGACCTCAAGATTTTGAGCTGGGGTTGGAACGCATGCCTACCTGACTTCGGTCTTCTCTCGGACGAAATCACGGATCCCTATCTAAAGATCTGGGAGCTTGATCGCGACCACATCGAAATGCCTAATGGAGCGAAGTTCAAATTACGCCCGATGATCGGCTGCATCGGTGTAGCTCCAGGCGAGGACGGCGATTACGCTTCCATCACTCCAACCAATGCGGCTGGCAATATCGATGTCCGTTATCTAGGAGTCGGCGCAAAGCTGTATGTGCCTATCTTTAATGACGGCGCATTGCTATCTGCCGCGGACGGTCATGCCATTCAAGGCGACGGGGAAATCAATGGCACCGCCATCGAATGTCCGATGGAAATGTCGCTCAAGATCAACTTGATAAAAAACGCGGGCATAGAAGCACCTGAAATTCTGACAGGAGATACATTCGCAGCGGAGGAAGGCTATCGCATCTTTACAGGCATCGGCCCCGATATGATGACCGCTACTCGCGACGCGGTTCGCCGGGCAATCGCTCCCCTTGCACGATCGCAAAACGTGAGCGAGCTCGAAGCGTATGCAATGTTGGGTTTGGTCGGGGAGTTACGAATCCACGAGGTCGTCGACAAGCCGAATTGGGTCATTGGTTGCATGCTTCCGCGTCGCCTTTTTTGATGCAGCACTAATTAGGCTCGGTGATCGATCCGCAATTGAATCTGCCTGGCGTCCGTCAGTAAGAAGCAGGACCTGAGCGCTGAAGTCATCGACCGGGCCAACCATCACCTACCCGAGTTAACGGTCCCCGGCTTCGAACTCAATCTGCTCTACTCCGCGATGAGACCGATCCCACCACGTGTTCGTGCTATCGCGTCGTTGCTGGAAAGAGAATTGCCGAGGCAGATCGCATCCCACGCGAACGCGGTATCTAAGTAGCCCTTCGCGCTTATCTTCTAGTCATCACGTCTTCCCATTTGGATAAAACGGATGCTCGCGTTCTTTTCCTTCCGCCGCCAGCTGCGTTTCCAGTGCCGGTTTTGGAATGCGAAACTGGATTGGCGCGCTTGCTGATTGCCTGATAACGCACTGCGGAGCGGCGTCGATCGCTGGAGCCCAAGGCTTTTCGGCGCTTGGACAAGTTTACCCCTTTTTTCTAGTAAACGATGACCAAAGAGCCGATTTCAAAACGGCGGGTGAAAACTTGCGATCTTTTTGCGGTTGCTCCACGCCGAGTCGACGTCTTACAGCGGCAACAATCTGTGGGTCTGCAGACGGCTGAGCCTCCATCTTCGTCAAAATGAGTTCCAGGAATTGCCTCTGCCAGCGCGTTTTTAGAGGCATCTCGCTGATCAAGCCGGTGGTCAGCGGTTGCGGAAATGGCCATGGCTCCGGAACGCCTGCCGCTACAAAGTTAAGTTTGGTCAAAATGCACTTTGGACAGACACCACAATTTTTGCCTGTCCTTGGTCCTGCCCAGCAGACGTGAAGGTGAGGAATAAGAGACCGATAACGCCCAATGTAACGCGCTCGCTCGATGCGATCGAAAGCGCCACCGTCCGATTCAATCTTCAGCTTCGAAGAAGAAAAAAAGCGATCGCTCCAAAAGCTATTCCCCCAAACCGGGAAACAGTTCTGATAGCTTTCCTCAGTTGCGATTAATGCAAGATTGTGTTGGTGGGAAAATTGATGCAGGACGGAAGCCAAACCAGCGCCAAACGTCATTTCCCAATTTGCTACCAGGCGTCGCCAGTTCGTCCTAACAGTGACGAGATCAACTCCCAGATCCCTACATATCGCCGAGCCATGTCTGGCCATTGTCTCGAACCCGTCGGCCTCGTCGAGAGGCATATCGAATCCATGAACCATGACAGCGGTCGCGACATCGCGAACTGCCCTGCCAGCCTCGTTGTGGGCATGACGACTTAGCGTGAAGGTACTGTCTACGCCCGACGAAAACGCAACCAAGGCGCGCTTTGTAACCTGGCCAGCATTTGCGCGATAGGATTCTGAGTCCGACGTGATTTGAATTTTCTTCTTATAAATGTCGGGCCGCCAGGAGTGCCAAACCTCCTGATAATGATCAAGGCCGTCAAGAAGTGTTGAGTCCAATTCGAACTCGGCATGCAAATCCACCATTTGATGCATCGCAATCGGCAGCATCGCGATCAGAGCAAAATCGCCACCATCGAAAGCCGGAGCACTCGCGTTGTCGCGCGGCGTGATCTCAAAAAAAAGCGGAGGAAGCTCACCGTTACTTATGACTTCGCGGCGAAGCCCATCGTCAGAAATGCGCAGTTTGAGACCCGCCATTCGAGTTCTCCAAAATATCCGTGACGCTGGTAATTTACTGGAGGTAACGGCGCGTGGCAGCCGAGGATAATGCTGTCAGGACTTCATGGGGGCCGCAGTTCCAGTTTTGCGCGAGGTCCGCTTCCGTCAGACCGTCGCCGAGCAGGACAACCCTGTCGCCGACGCGATCCTCGGCGTCGAGTTCGACGAAAGCGGTCTGCATGCCCACTTCGAGCAAGCATGATTTCCGACCGTTGATTAAGCAGGGACCTCGACGGAGACCGTGCGAATAGCCGACCAAAATGATCCCGTGACGTTCCGCAGTGAAGCCCGAGTAGCCCGCTGGCCCACGAGACTGGTGAATCTCGGCAATTCGCGCAGAAATATTGGCTGCACCTTTATACATCGCCAATCCCGGACGCACGGCGTCGAGAACGGCAAGCGCTTGATGAAGCAATCCGCTGGCCGCCGCGTGACGTGGAAGATCGCAACCGCTCGTCACGTCGATCAGCTGCTCAACTTGCCTCAGCTCGACGGCATGCGTAAAGACCTCGCGACAATCTCCTGCGGTCAAGGCTTCGCGGCAGTCTTCAGGGGGACAGGAAAAGCGTTGCATTCCAGTATCAACGCAAAGCGCGGGCTGAGCGCGACGAAGCTGCCGAGCCTGCTGATGATTGTAGACTGTCGGCGTGATGCGATGAGTGA
Source organism: Hyphomicrobium sp. DY-1 (assembly GCF_047497105.1). NCBI lineage: Bacteria > Pseudomonadati > Pseudomonadota > Alphaproteobacteria > Hyphomicrobiales > Hyphomicrobiaceae > Hyphomicrobium > Hyphomicrobium sp. DY-1. The sequence goes on from NZ_CP134870.1 coordinate 606,460, forward strand.
TGTAGTCTGTTGGATCATTGCTTTCCGGCGGCCCCAGTGCGAGCACCCGTCTATCGGTACGATGGGCCAGGTTCACCGCAACTGCTTCCGAAGCGCTAAACACACAAAAACCGTCAGCGAGATCAGCTATGGCCTCGCTGACTCTCCGTATTCCCAATCCATAGGCATCCGCTTTGACAACTGGCAGAACGGAAACGCCGGTGGTCTTCCTGATGACCTCGACATTATTCCGAACAATCCGCAAATCGATTTCCGCGATCAAATGCGGATTTCTGGACCGACTTTCGTCAGCTACTAACTCAAGCGATCGAGCGGGGGTGAAATAATCTTGGCCGCTGCCTAGCATTCCCATCATCGCGAAGCGCCACTCAACCAACGATCTCTGAAGCGTTGGGTACGGCGAGCAACTTTCGTGACCAATGATAATTTAGCAGATGGAATGTCAGGCACTTCCACGTTGCCGGTTTTCGAAAACGAAACCCAATCGAACCGGTTCAGGCTATGCGCGTAAATTTCCCTGTTCTTATTGTAGCTATTGTCAACCAGCTCACAATCGACTTCGAGGAGCGCGCAGGCGATTGCCACGTGCAAGCGATCGGTGAGCACACGATTTGCGACGGAAATCGTCTTGACGAAGCACCAAGCCGCCAGTCTCGACGTTTCGGCATCCGTAACGCATCCGAACGCCCTCGAGACGTCTAAGTCTGTTTGAATATGCGACGATCGCGCCTCGCGATCGGTGCGCATGAAACGAACGACAGGCAGGCTCGATATTTTATCCAGGCTCGTGCGATGCAGTGCTAGCTTTTCCGCTAGCATTGCCGTCCCGGCCCTATTGCAAGCTTCGTCGCTCATGAACTGCGGGATATCGCAGTGGAAAGCCATGTCATGCGCCAATTGGCAATCCAGGCTCGGGTTCGATTGACGGACATGTTGAAACGATCTGAGATCGCGGCACCAGATCGTCGCGCGGTCATCGAGCGATTTAAGCAAGTCGACGTTAGCTCTTATCGTATGCGGCAACAAAATAATGCGGTCGGCTTGTTGTCGGCAGGCTTCGATCGTCTCTCGCATTCCTCGGTACGCACCGACCAAGTTTCCGCCGCCCCCCAAAAACACGACGCGGTTACGAAAATCCGCGCGTTTGTCCACCACATCAACGTCGATAGATGCCTTGGCGAAGGCATTCATCGTAGCCGCAAAAATAAAACAATCGCCAACATTTCCCTCATTAGGAACGAACACCGCTTTGGTTCCTGCGAATTGCGCGAGGAAGCCCTCAATGTGGTGTCGCATCGCGACCGTCAATGTCTGCATGCTCGATTTTCACCTGACTGGCAGTCGTCGTGCCTGATAATAATCCGCAGCGGGAAAAATCCGCCAGAACCGCGCCAAGAGAAGATGTGGAGAAAGAGCGGTCCGATGTGTCGTCAGCGCTTGGCTTCGAAGAAAACGTTTATAACTGGCGCGCTCTATAGCGAATCGCGCAATCGGGTGACACCTATCGTTGGCAACAGCGCAAGGAAGCGGTGTGCCAATCATGCCCAATTTGTCGATCCCCGCCTTCTACATCAATTTGGATAGAGATCACTCTCGACGCGTGAGGTTCGAAGAGGAACTCGCAACCGCCGGACTTCGTGCCGAAAGGATATCTGCGGTCGATGGGCGCGCTGTTCCTGACTGGCTGCAAACGTTCTACGACAATCGCATGAGCGACGGCGAAATCGGTTGCTCCGCAAGCCATCTCGTTATTTACCGCTCAATCGTCGAGAGAGGCCTTCCGTACGCATTAGTTCTGGAAGATGATGCGCGTTTGGAAAGGGACTGCCTCTGTGCCCTCACGATCGCATTGAAGACGGTGCCACGGGATTGGGACATCATTCGTCTCATCGAGACATCGTCACGTCCGCTTCAACGACTGGTGGACATTGGTCAGGGCAAATCCCTGGTCCGCTACCTGCGAGTCCCTAGAAGCACAACAGGTCTCGTGGTGAGTCTGTCCGGCGCGCGCAAACTCCTGACGCCTCGCCTGATAAAAGAGCCTATCGACGTCGAAATTCGTTGGCCATGGCAACTGGACTTGAATGTGTACGGGATTGACCCGCCGCCCGTGACCCAAGCAAGTGGGACCGAAGTCGAAACAACGATCCCGGCAAGGAGTCGGCCGAAGAAGAACAATCAACTTCAACGCATGGTCTTCAATATTCGAAAAATGGGATTGGGCCCATATCTCACGTGTTGTCTTGGGCTTGAAACGCGGCTGCCAGCCGATCAAGGGCAATTATCGAGAGGTACAGTTATGCTTTCCACCAAACCTCAAAAAGCTTAGCTCGACCGAAGGCTCAGCACCCACACCTCGGAGAAAACAGCTTTGCACCTGCTGAGAACCATCAACCCAACTTGATGTTTTCCTACGAACGCCGCCGCCACGAGTTCAAGGGGCTGCTCTCAGGCAGTCAGCGTGGCACTACGTAGAGGTCCTGCCTTCGCCGAGCGGCGATTTCGCAAGCCCAAGAGCTCTCGTCGAGGACCCATGAATCGCCTCCGGCAGAGTCGACTGAGGTGCAACTTGCAATGGACCTCACTCGTGGACGCTCACGCCGCTCCCGATAACGATCGTGGATTTATTTTCAGAGTTGAGGTCGCCTTGGCGGGAGTGTGCTGCCGAACTCTGCTTGCAGTCATTGGCTTCCGCATACTGAGTTTTGTAGAGGTCAATTGTGTTCGAGGAATTGCAAAGCACTTGCCCGATCTCGGTGCAGTCAAAAAAGCCCAGCTTCCGGCCTTCCGCCGAACCTGCGCCGGACCTAATAAGCTTTTGATCTCCTTGGCGTTGAAACCTGCCCCACGGGCGCCATAGAGCCCGACATGTGGGTGTGCCCAAGTAAGCCTCGGCTATGGCGCCAACTGATACAAGTTGGCTCAAACTATTGCCGATCTTACCAGAAGATTGGCATACGTCAGCTCGTGCAATCATGCCGGCCGCCGGCAAATCAAATCGATTTCCACAAGCGCGTCGTAGGCCAAGCCTTGAACACCCACGCATGTTCGCGCCGGCAGCCGGTCCGGCGCGAAATAGCTGCGATAGACCCCGTTCAAGATTTTGTAGTCGCGCTTGAAGCATTCGAGATAGACGCGGCTCATGACCACATGCTCGAAGCCAAGGTCGAGCCCAGCAAGCACAAGCCTAAGATTTTTCATCACCGCGTGTGTCTGCGCCTCGATCCCTTCAGGCAGCACGCCGGGAGCTTCCGGCGTATCCGGCATCTGTCCCGTCACGAAAACGAAGCCAGCCGTTTCGACGGCATGGCTGAACGGTGCGACGGGGCGTGGACCGCCCGTGATCATATGAAATTGCAATGGATGGCTTCCTTCAAGAATCGGATTTCGGCTCGTCGAAGATGCTTTTGCTCAGGATCGCGTGGACGCCCCAGTTCCCATCCACGACCTGGGTCACTCCAAAATCGACCGCGACCGACATCAGTGTGATGGCTTCATCTTCGCTGAGACCTTTGATCGTCATCAGGAAGCGGCGCATCTTGCGGAACGCATCCTTCATCGCGAGATCGAGCGACGACGTGTTGTAGACTTCGCTCTGCCCCTGGGCGCCGAATTCAGCGAGATAGTTCGGATGACTGAAACCCGTCAGCACCCAGTCGGTTTCGGTTTCGATCAGCGGATAGGTGAGATCGGCGAGAACCGTGCCCGGGAGGTCAGCCTTCTTGTGAAGCACGATCTGGAATGTGCCCGTCATCGAACATTCGATCGCGGTGCCGCCGAGTTCGCCGTCGCCTTGGGCCGCGTGAGGGTCACCAACCGAGAGCAGCGCGCCGGCGACCGACACCGGCAGATAGATCGTCGCGCCCTTGCCGAGCCGCCAATTGTCGACGTTGCCGCCAAAGTAGGAGGGCGGAACTGAATCGACGAATTCCGCTTCAGCCGGCGCGACCGCGATCACACCGAAATGCGGCCGAAGCGGAACGCGGATGCCGTCGAGCACGGCGTGGCGTCGTCTCACCGTCTCGGGTGCTATCGGAATGCCCGGATAGTCATAGGTGTCGTGGAGCACACCCGACGGATCGATCTGCGGCTCCCACAAATAGGAATAGACCGCGCGCGCGTGCGGATCTTCGTCCTTTTCGAAGATCTCGTAGATCGTCACCGTCTCGCGCTGCTTCGGCTCGGTAATGATTTCGCTATAGTGATAGCCCCACCACGCCGCGACGTTGCTGCCGAATGACCGGCCTTTGAAGTCTGGATTGCGGCTGCGGCGCGGGACGATGTCGAGGATGCGGACTTCGACCACATCGCCGGGCTCGGCATCGCGGATTGCGACCGGGCCGGTGCAGATGTGAACGCCGAAGCCTTCGCCCGCGCCGCGACCGTAGACGGACGCGTCCATAGGACCGGCGCCGCGACGGTTGACGTTCTTTTTCTCGGCCGTCCAGTGGAAGACGCTTTCGGCACCGGGATCGCCAGCGATCATGCGCTCGGGATCGTCAGAGGCGTGCTGCGTCAGCGTCTCGATGGTAATCGCGTCGCCGGAGTTGATCTCGATGCGCGGCTGGAGGGAGCGCGAGAAGTAGCCCCAATGGACGTTGCCGGCATTGACTGCGAGATGGTGATGGTGCTTACCCGCGGCGGCGCGCCCGAGCGATGTCAGAGCTTTCGGGCGCGGGATTGGCACAGGATACGCGCCGCGCAACTGCGCGAGGGCGTCGGCCGGCCAACCGCGCTGGCCCGTCGTTGCGGCGGAAGCCGTCACGCGTTCGGCCTCCTGACGGCGGAACTCACGCGGTGGAATACCGAAACGGTGGCGGAAGGCGCGGCTGAAGTGCGCGGGATCGCAGAAGCCGACGCGATAGGCGATCTCGGAAATCGATTGATGTGCGTCGACAGGGTTTGATAGATCGGCCCACGCCCGCTGCAAGCGCCGTTCGCGAATGTAGGTGGTAAAATTGCTCCCCATGCCGACGAACAGTTTCTGCACGTAGCTCTCGGATATGCCTTCGATCACGGCAATGCGCGAGGGGCTGAGATCAGGATCGCCAAGCCGGTATTCGATCGTCTGGCAGAGTCGATGTAGGATGGAGCTTTGCGAATGCGTGCCGACGGGCTCATCAGAGGGCAACAGCTTCGGCAGGAACAGCGGCAAGAAATCGCTGAGGCTGCGGGCGAGTGCCAGCCACTCGGGATCCGACAGCGTTTCGAGCCAGAGCGACGCCGTTTCGAGCATCTGCACAAAAATTTCGCTGAGGCCGCTGCGTTCGACGACCTGCGCCTCGCGAAGCCCGCGCATGTCGATCTTGCGGCCGTGGTAGGCTTCCGGTGCAACAGAGAGAACGAGCGCGCGCATCGTCTGCTGGAAAATAAGGGTCGATCCGCTCCGGCGCGGCACGAGCACAAGCTCTTTTGCCGAAACGGTTCGAAGGCCGTCGGACGTCTTCAGACAGAGGTCATCCTCAATAGGCATCAGCGCTAATGGCAGGTCCTTGCTGCCGCCAGAAAGTGGCGCAACCGACTGCGGACCAGCGGACAGCCTCACAACGGCAACACCCTCGGCCTGACGATAGGAGGCCGTGGCGTGCCGGCTCTGCCCCCAAGATGGGGACGTGCCCTGTAATCCGGCGATCTTCAGGACGTCTTGCCAGGCCTCGGTGCGAGCATCCTCGGGATAGGACTCGCTGGAGAACGGCTGAAATCCGGTGCGTTGGTTCATCATCAACGACGCTTCGCAACCCGCGTGCCAAGTCACTGCTTATTCTCCGCCAACACAGCCGTTGGGTGGCGGTGACCAGAATTAGAGCCGCAAGGTGCGCGCTCAATCGCCGACGAATACGTTCTTTCTGATGGTGCCGTGGACGCCCCAATTCGCGTCAACCACCTGCGTCACGCCGAAATCGGCGCCGACCGACATCAGCGAAATCGCCTCGTCCTCGCTCAGGCCGTGAACTGTCATCAGGAAGCGGCGCAGCTTGCGGAAGGCGTCTCGCATGGCGCGGTCGAGGCTCGAGTGCTTGCCAACCTCCGTCTGCGCGCCGGGACCGAGCTCGGCGAGATAATTGGGGTACGTGAAGCCGTAGACCGACCACGCACTTTCGGTCTCTAGCATCGGATGCGTCAGGCCTTCGAGCGGCGTGCCGCCGAGATCGCGATGCTTGTGCAGGATGAATTCGAAATCGCCCGTCAGCGACGTCTCGATGGCGGTTCCGGCAAGCTCGCTGTCGCCCTGCGCGGCGTGCGGATCGCCGACCGAGAAATATGCGCCCGGCACCGCGACCGGGTAATACATGCGCGCGCCCTTGCCGATGCGCCAGTCGTCGATATTGCCACCGGTGTAGCTCGGCGGAATCGAGCTGACGAAATCCTGCTCGCTCGGCGCGAGGCCCATGGTGCCGAAGTGAAGGCGCGCAGGGACCTTCACGTTCGGCAGAATGTTCTCGCGCTTCTTGACGATCGTGTGATCGACCCGGACGCCCGGATAATCGATGGTCGAATGCACGATGCCATTGGGATCGGTCTGCGGCACCCACACGTAGTTGTAGACGGCCTTGGCGAACGGCTCGCCGGACGTATCGAGTTCGAAGATCGTGATGACCTCGCGCGGCTTCGGCTCCTCGATCAGATCGTTATAATGGAAGCCCCAGTTCGCGGCGGCATTCGAGCCGAAGCAGCGGCCAGCGTGGGCAATGTGGCAGCACGGGCGCGGGCGGATGTCGAGAATGCGGACTTCGAGCACGTCGCCGGGCTCGGCATTCTCGATGGCGACGGGGCCGGTCAGGATATGGACGCCGACGCCTTCGCCCGATCCGCGTACGAAGGGGCCTTCGGTCGGGCCGGCACCCCGGCGGGCGACGTTTTTTTGTTCCTTCGTCCATTTGAACACGCTCTCGGCGCCGGGATCATCGGCGATCATCCTCTCGTAATCGTCGTTGGCGTGGTGCGTCAGCGTTTCGATAGTGGCGCGGTCGCCGGATTTCAATGTCAGCGCCGGCGTGACGATCTTGCTGAAGTAGCCCCAATGGATCGTCGCGGGCGAAACCGGCAGATTATAGTGCTTCATTTGAATTCCTCTTGCGCGCGGTTAGGATGGTCTGTCGGATGCTGCTCATGCCGAGCGCTTCGGCGCCTTGTCGCCTTCCATCATGCTCAAGAAGCGCTGCGTCAGCGCATGCTTGGGGTTGCTCAGAACCTCGTGCGCCGGCCCCTGCTCGATGATGGCGCCGCCGCTCAGGAACGCGACGCGATCGGCGACCTCATCGGCGAAACGGATCTGGTGCGTGGCGATGATCATCGTCAGGCCGTCCTCGACGGCGAGTTGGCGGATGACATCGAGCACTTCGCTGATGAGCTCCGGATCGAGCGCGGACGTTGGCTCATCGAGCAGCAGGACGCTCGGATAAGGTGCGAGCGCGCGGGCGATGGCGACGCGCTGCTGCTGTCCGCCCGAGAGATGCCGCGGCAAAGCATCGGCACGGTCGCTGAGGCCGACACGGGCGAGTAGCGACCGGGCGCGCTTTTCCGCATCGGGGCGCGACATGCCGTGAATCCAGCGCAGTGGGCCCGCGATATTCTCTAGCGCCGTCAGATGGGCGAAGAGATTGAAATGCTGGAACACCATGCCGACGCCGACGCTCGCGCGCTCATTTGCGATTTCGCGCGGCGTCAGGGCTCGTCCGCTCTCGCTGACGTCGAGCCGGCGACCCGCGACGAGAACGGAGCCCGCGTCCCAGCTTTCGAGGTGATTGATGCAGCGAAGCAGTGTGCTCTTGCCGGAACCGCTCGGCCCGAGAAGCGCGATGACTTCGCCGAACTGGACGCCGAGATCGACGCCGTCGAGCACTGGCTGTTTGCCGTAGCTCTTGCGCAGACCTTTCACCTCGACCGCCATGTCGTTACCGGCAAGTGTCGCCGCGCGTGCGGCCGCGTCACGACGGACGGTGGCTTTGGGTGCGAGTGCGGAGATCTGCGGCGGTTCGGTATCAGTCGCGGCCGGCTCGGGCGGAGTTACGGGAACCTCCGTGCGCCAGGGAAGAAAGTTCGCCCAGATCGATGCGCCCTTGGGCCGGTCGAGATCGAATATGCGTTCGAGCGCAAGCTGGATGATGCTGACCGTCGTCGTGAGACCGAGATAGATCAGGCCAGACGCGAAGAAGATCGAAAAGAAATCGAAGGTCGATGAGGCGAGCTGCGTGCTGCGCAGCGTCAGCTCCTGCACCGAGATGACGCTCGCCAGCGAGGAGTTCTTCAAGGCGCTGACGGTTTCGTTGCCGATCGCCGGGATCATCGTGCGCAACGCCTGCGGCGCGATGATGCGAAGGATCAGCATTCCCGGCGTCATGCCGAGAGCCTGTCCGGCCGCGATCTGGCCACGGTCGACGCCGAGCACGCCGGCGCGCAGCATTTCAGCGATGAATGGCGCTTCGTTGGCGGCCAGTGCCAGCCCCGCGGCCCCGATGGCGCTCAACGTCAGGCCGACGCGCGGCAAGGCATCGTAGGCGAACACCATCTGCAGAATCAGCGGCGTGCCTCGGAAAATCACGGTGTATGCGCGGGCGAAGGCGGCGAGAATTTTATACCGGCTCAGCTGCATGCCCGCGAGCATCACGCCTAGGATAAGCCCGCCGGCCAGCCCCAAGGCGGTCACCTCGACGGTGAACCAGATGCCTTGAAGCAGGTACGGCAGGCTGAGATAGTGAAAGAAGAGATCCATTATTTAACCGACAGGATGCTCGGCTCTTCGAGATTGTTCGGATCAAGGCCCCACTTCTTCAGAAGCTCGGCCTGGGCGCCAGACTTATAAATTTCCTTGAGGGCGGCGAAGACGGCCTCGCGGAACTCAGGCTTGTCCTTGGGAACGGCGATGCCGACCGAATAGGGGATCGTCACCGCGACCGCCTTCTCGAGCTTGTCCGGATACGCCTTCACGGCCTGATCGACAGTGTTGACGTCGTTGACGTAGGTGTCGGCGCGACCCGCGAGAATGGCCTGAATGCAGTCGGCGTTGTTGTCGTAGAGCTGTAGTGTCGGCTCGGGCTTGCCGGCGGCCTTGCACTCGGGAACGAGAGCCTGAATCAAAGGCACTTCGACATAACCCGTGTTCTCGGCAGCGGCAGCGCCGCACATCGAGAGATTGATGCCGTCGATCTTTTTCGGGTTGCCTTTCGCGACGAGGACGCCATCGAACACTTTTGAGTATTTGATGAAGTCGGCGGCCTTGGCGCGCTCTTCGGTGGCGTAGATGTCGGAGATGACAATGTCAGCCTGGCCGCTGGCAAGCGTGGTCAGAAGCGCCGCGAACGTCACAGCCTTGTAGGTCACCTTGAAGCCGAGGCAGTCACCGATCGCCTCGCCGAGATCGATATCGTAGCCAACGTACTTCGACGGATCATTGGGATCGAGCGCTTCGTATCCCGGCGTGTGCGGATTGATGGCGTTGACGAGCGTCTTGCCTTTCCATGCGGGATACTTTGCCTGCAGCGCCGCGCACGCATCGGGAGCCGCGCTCGCCGGAGCGGTTCCGCAAATATTTGCGACGAGCACTGCGCCCAAGAGGACGGCGATCCATCGCCAACGCATGCTCGAAGCTATCGTCGGGCATTCACGAGAATAACGGTTGTGCATCCTGGTCTCCTCGACATCGTCATGGCGCACGCCATGGTCCAATTTCGATTGAGAAGCCTATGCCCGGCGCGCGCCGGTGCACTTGTCTTAAGGCGCACAAAGATTTGGATTCGGCGGACCGGTTTTCAGGCATCGCGTTGCAGAAAAAATGTGCAAAGGCTCGATTCCCGCGAAATGGTCCGAACGCTGGATATTCCTGCACATCAATCGCTACGATGAACGTCGGCGAGTTGCCGCGATCGTGGACCTTCACGACCCTATAGAGCCGCCTGACATGGAGAAGGCGACGCGCTCTGCCTCGGCGGTTCGACGAGACCGCTATCCGGAATAGGCGTTCTGCGTGAGCGTGTGCGACATGAAGAGAAGTCCCGATCTGAGCGCCTCACGGCCGATCGAGCCTCCAAGGCAGACACGGACATGCTCGCTCGGCGAACCGCCAACGGTGAATGCGTCGGATGGAATGATGCCGATATGCCGCCCAGCCATGCGGGCGATGATATCGGCGCGCCCAGCACCTTCCGGCAAACGAAGCCAGACGTTAAAGGCATTCTCGGCGGCGATGTAATCGAAATCTTTTAGCACTTCTGAGGCGAGCTGCTGACGAGCCGCCGTTTCGGCGCGGATGAACCGGCGGATGCGGTCCGCGGTACCATCTTCAATCCAGCGTGTCGCCAACACCATTCCGAGCGGAGACGGCATCACGGAGACGGCCTTCAAGGCTTCGGCGAGCGCGTAAGCGTCCTTTGCCGACGGCACAACCGTATACGCAAGACGCAAACCCGCGCCGATGCATTTTGCCAGTCCACCGATATACCAACTGAGCTCCGGTGCCGAGACTGCAAGCGGTGCAGGGGCCTTGGTCGGGATGAATCCATAGGCGTCATCTTCGATCAGCGGCAATCCGTGTTTGCGAAGCACCTGCGATATTTCCAAGCGGCGCTCCGTCGGCACCGTTATTGTTGTCGGATTCTGCAAAGTAGGATTGAGGTAGAGCGCCTTCGCGCCAAATGCTTTGACGGCCTTCTCGATGGCATCAGGCAGAATGCCCTGGCCGTCCATCTCGACACCAACGAGCTTCACACGCAGGCGGCCGGCGATGGCGCGAATGCCGGGATACGTGATGCGCTCGCATAAAACGATGTCGCCGGGATTGGTGATCGTCGCCAGGATCGCAGTCATCGTCGCGTGAGCGCCGGGCGTCACCGCCACGCGGTCGAGTTTCGGCACCATCCCCCTTAGCGATAGCCAAGTCGAGGCAGCGATCTTGTCTTTCTCGCCGCCAATCGCGGACTGATACCGAAGGAGCGGAATGAGGTTGGTCGAGACGTACTCGAGCCCTTCGCGCATCTTGGCGAGAAGTGCGGCGTCGGTCGGCTCCGGCGGCATGTTCATTGCCAGATCTTCCTGGCTCGATCTCGCGGGATCAGGGCCAACATCGCCCGCGTCCGTGCCGAGAACGAACGTGCCGCGTCCGACGTGGCTATCGATCAGCCCGCGCGACTGCGCCTCCGTGTAGGCCCGCGAAACCGTCGTGAAATCGATTCCAAGCCATTCGGCGAGCTTGCGTTGCGGCGGCAGGCGATCCCCCGGCGCGAGGGTGCCGTTCCGGATGTCCTCCTCCACGGCGTCGGCGATCGCCAGGTATCGCGGTTTGCCGCTGTCGGTGAGCGTCGGTCTCCAGGTCGCCATCTCGTTCTCCTCAACCGAACCATTAAGTGATGCCGCACGGAAATTGAAGCCGATTGTATGGATGCAATATTGTATGCATGTAGGCCATGCAAATATTGGAAATTGAAGCACTGCTTTCGCCGGAATTTCGAGCAAAAATCCCACCATTGTGCCAGAAAAATCGACAAAAGAGAAAATTATGCGACTATATTGTATGTATAATTGATTGTCTTATTGACCGTCAAATGTATGCATATTATCGACGAAACACTCAATCATGTTGGCGCAACAAGGAGGCCCGCAATGCCGCAAGTGACCCAGGAAGCCCATAAGGCCGGCGACTACTTCGTCGACTACGAGGAGAAGGTCTTCGAGGATGTCAAAGCCTCGCCCGGCGAGAAAGCCCTGGTGACGTTCCACACCGTGGCCTTCGAAGGCTCGATCGGCCTGGTCAACATCTTGAATGCCATCCGCCTCAACCGGAAAGGCTACGAGACGTCGATCTTGCTGTACGGGCCGGGCGTCACGCTTGGCGTACAGCGCGGCTTCCCAACCCTCGGTGATGAAGCTTTTCCGGGCCACCAGAACTTCGCTGCCAACCTCAACAAGTTCATGAAGGAAGGCGGCAAGGTCTACGCCTGCCGCTTTGCGCTGCAGGCACTCTATGGCCACGGCGAGCCGTCTCTACTCCCCGGTATTCGTCCGATAGCGCCACAGGACGTTCTCGATTGCGTCCTTCTGCACAAGAAGGCCAACGCCGTCATCCTCGACACCTGGACCGTCTGATCCCTGAGCCGGACCGCGCACGAGCCGGTCCGGCTCCAACCGGCAACACGCTTGCGTAGAAGGAGAGACAGTCGTGCGAACTGATACCATCCGCGCCGCCGCCGTCCAGATTGCTCCCGACCTCAAGGGCCGCGCTGGCACGATCGAGCGCGTGCTGAATGCCATCACTGAGGCGGCCGACAAAGGCGCGCAGTTCATCGTCTTCCCGGAAACGTTCGTTCCTTACTACCCCTACTTTTCGTTCGTCCTTCCTCCGGTCCTTCAGGGCGCCCCGCATCTTGAACTTTATAAGGAAGCGGTGGTCGTTCCCTCTGCCGATACGAATGCGGTCGCCGACATCGCCCGCAAGCGCGGCGTCGTCATCGTTCTCGGCGTGAACGAGAGAGACCACGGCTCGCTCTACAATACGCAACTGATCTTCGACGCCGACGGCTCGCTCTTACTAAAGCGGCGCAAGATCACGCCGACCTATCACGAGCGCATGGTGTGGGGCCAAGGCGACGGCGCAGGGCTCAAGGTCGTCGAGACGAAAGTCGGCCGGGTCGGCGCTCTCGCCTGCTGGGAGCATTACAATCCGCTTGCCCGCTATGCTTTGATGACACAGCACGAGGAGATCCACGCAGCGCATTTCCCCGGCAGTCTTGTAGGTCCGATCTTCGGCGAGCAGATCGAGGTGACGATGCGCCATCACGCTCTCGAAGCCGGCTGCTTCGTCGTCAACGCCACAGCTTGGCTCACGGAAGAGCAGATCGCATCGATTCATCCCGATCCCAAGCTGCAATCCGCAATGCGTGATGGCTGTATGACCTGCATCGTCTCGCCCGAAGGTCGCCATCTCGCTGATCCCATCACGAATGGCGAAGGCATCCTCATCGCCGACCTCGACATGCGGCTCATCACGAAGCGCAAGCGGATGATGGACAGCGTCGGCCATTACGCGCGGCCGGAGCTGTTGCACCTCGTCCACGACACGCGCCCCGCGAATGCCCGCGAGATATCGCACGCAGCACAAGCATCGGAGTCGCAATCGATCGAGGAGGAGGCGAACTATGTCTGACTCGGCGCTCATCAACGAACTTCAGACACGCGGCGTACGTCTCTTGGATCCGCGCGCCGGCCACGAAAGCCGCCGTGGCGGTGCAGGGCCCTCCGACCACAAGGCTCTGACGATCGGCGATAAGACGGTGATGGTGCCGGTCCATACCGCACCTGCGTTTGAAAGCCCGTTTCTCGTCGAGGCTCCGGGCTCCGATGGCCGCGCGCGCATTACGAGAGACGGTCGCGAAATCGCGCAGGTCCGCTTTCCCGGCCGTCCACGCTTCTATGATATGCAGACCGAAGACGGCATCCCCTACAGCCACATCGCTACGCTGCATTCGCGCGACGTGCTGGCGACCACGGTTCTGCAGACTTGTATCCGCTATGAAAGCCGGAAGAAGACCTGCCAGTTCTGTTCCATCGGTCAGAGTCTCGCTGCGGGTCGCACCATCGCGCGCAAGACGCCGGAACAGTTGGCCGAGGTCGCCAGGGCGGCCGTCGAACTCGACGGCGTCAAGCACATGGTGATGACGACCGGCACGCCGCCCGGAAAAGACCGCGGCGCCGCGGTCCTTGCCGACAGTGCACGCGCCGTCAAAGCCGCCGTCGATATCCCAATCCAAGTGCAATGCGAGCCGCCGGATGACGATATCTGGCACCAGCGCATGGCGGACGCAGGCGTCGATGCGCTCGGCATGCATCTCGAAGCGGTGACACAAGAAATCCGCGAACAGATCATGCCCGGCAAGGCGTCCGTCCCGCTCGACAAATATTTCTCGTCCTTCGAAGCCGCCGTGAAAGTGTTCGGGCGCGGACAAGTTTCCACTTACATCCTCGCCGGCCTTGGCGATACGCCCGACGCCATCCTGGCCGTGTCGGAGAAACTCGTGACGATGGGCGTCTATCCCTTCGTTGTCCCCTTCGTCCCTATCTCCGGCACGCCGCTCGAAAGTCATCCCGCCCCCAGCGCCGACTTCATGGCGTCGATCCTGCGCCCGTTGGGCCAAATGATCGTCGCGGCAGGCATGGCATCGGAGAACATCAAAGCTGGTTGCGGCAAGTGCGGCGCCTGCTCAGCCCTCTCAACTTATGAAAAGCTGCGAGTGATGCAATGATCGAGATCGAGCCTCGTTCCTATCAGTGCCCAGGCTATTTCATTCGTGCGGCCTCCATGCCTTGGGAAGCGCGCGGCGCATCAGATCTCCGCAAGCGCGTGTTCGTCGAAGAGCAAAAAATCTTCAAGGAGCACGACCGCGACGACATTGATCTGATCGCCACGCATCTCGTCGCGATCTCAACCTACGCACACGAAGCCGATGCGGTGGTCGGCACAGTCCGCATTCACCAGGCCGAGCCCGGTCTTTGGTGGGGATCGCGCCTCGTCGTCGACCGAAACTTTCGCCAAGTCGGCCGCTTGGGCGCTGAGCTGATCCGCTTCGCTGTTTCGCTGGCGAACACGCGCGGCTGCCACACCTTTCACGCGCATGTGCAGGAGCAGAACGTCATCCTGTTCCGCCGTCTGAACTGGCGGCTGCTTGAGATGGTTGAACTGCACGGCAGACCACATGGACTCATGAGCGCGGATCTCGCCCACTATCCGCCGATCTTGAACGAGGCCATGGGCTGGTATCACAAGCCGCGGAGGATCGCGGCATGACGGCCTCAGCACTCAACGCTCTGATCGAAGAGCTGCGCAATCATCCTGCGATCCAATCCAAGCGGGCGATCAGCGACGCTGCCAAGGGACTTGGCCTCGCCCAACAAAGCGTCGGCCACCCGGGAGACGACGCCGCGATCCTGCCGCACGCCAGCGGCTACGACCTTCTCGCAGGCGAAGGCTTCATTCCGCAATTTGTGACGAGCGATCCGTGGTTCGCAGGCTGGTGCGGCGTGATGGTGAACCTTTCCGACATCGCCGCGATGGGCGGACGCGGTGTCGCGCTCATCGACCAGATTTGGGCGCCGAATAGCGATCTCGCCAGGCCCCTCCTCGCCGGCCTCAAAGCTGCTTCGGATGCTTACGGCGTGCCCCTTGTCGGCGGCCATACGAATTTTTCCGCAACCGAGCTCAGCCTCGCCGTGACAGTTTTAGGCCGCGCGAAGGCCATCATCACGAGTTTCGACGCGACGCCGGGCGACGTCATCATCGCCGCGATAGACAGGCGCGGTGCGTTCCGCAACTACGACAACTTCTTCGCAGCAGAGGGCGCGCCGGCCGACCGACTTCGGAACGATCTCGAGATTCTCCCGCGTCTCGCCGAAGACGATCTCGTATCGGCAGGCAAGGACGTCAGCCAGAGCGGTATTGCCGGCACGTCGCTGATGCTAGCGGAAAGCTCCGACGTCGGAATAGAGCTCGACCTCGACGCGATCGATACGCCTGCCGGCATTTCGCTATCGCGTTGGCTGCGCGCATTCCCAAGCTACGGCTTCCTTCTCGCCGTACCCGTGGCGTTCGCCGATCGCGTCGTCAGCCACTTTGCCGATCGCGACATCAGCGCGGCCGTGATCGGGAGTGTCTTCCACGGGGACGAAGTGCGCTTTTCTGCGGGCGGTGAAACGGCCGCCTTCTGGAACTACGCGAACGAACCCTACCTCGGCTTTCGGCAGAGGGATTGCGAACATGCCTGAGACCTCTTTCACCCTGCGCTGGCCCGATGGCAGCACGGAGAACTGCTATTCGCCATCAAGCATTGTATCGGAATTATTGACGCCGGGTGCGAGCTATCCGCTCCAGGAATTTCTTCTGCGCGCTCGTATCGCGATGGAGCGCGCTTCATCACGCGTAATGCGCAAGTACGGATATGCCTGCGCCGCCGCCATGGGACAGCTCGATCGCATCGAGACGCGGGTCAAATTGTTCGAAGCGACGCCAGACGCCGAGGTGGCTTGTCTGGACATCAGGCCACTTAAGGAGACGGATATGAAGGATATCGGCGTACCGCATATTCCTGTCGTCGTTATCGGCGGCGGGCAGGCCGGACTTTCAGTGAGCTATTATCTAACGCGAAAGCGAATTGCGCATATCGTCTTCGAGCGCCACAGGAAGTTTCACTCCTGGCGCGTGAACCGCTGGGACACGTTCTGCCTCGTCACGCCGAACTGGCAATGCAGACTGCCGAGTTACCCCTATGCTGGCGATGATCCGAACGGGTTCATGCTGAAGGACGAAATCACGGACTATCTCGACGGCTTCGCATCCTCGTTCAATCCGCCGCTCCGTGAGGGCGTCGCGGTAACGCGGATCGCTCCGCGCGAGCAAGGCGGATACGCCATTGAAACATCGATCGGTAGCTGGATCTGCGATCAGGTTGTCATCGCAACTGGCGGTTATGACAATCCGATCGTGCCGCCCTACGCGAAAGATCTCGATCCTGCGATCACTCAAATTCATTCCGTCGATTACCGCCGGCCGTCCCAGATCCCAGAAGGCGCGACGCTCGTTGTCGGCACGGGGCAGTCCGGCGTACAGATCATGGAAGATCTCGTTCGCGACGGGCGGAAGGTCCACATGGCGGTCGGCCCAGCGCCGCGCAGCCCGCGCAAGTATCGCGGTCGTGACGCAACGGATTGGCTCTACGACATGGGCCACTACGCCATCACGATCGCCGAACACCCGGATCCGATGAAGGCGCTCACGCAGACCAACCATTACATGTCCGGTCGTGACGGCGGCAAAGAAATCGATTTGCGCCGGTTCGTCGTCGATAGCGGCGTATCACTTTACGGTTCTGTTTCCGGCATGAACGGTGCAAAAATTAGCTTTGATCCCGATCTCGAAAAGAATCTCGACGATGCCGACAAGAGCTATGTCGGCATCCGCGAGCAGATCGACGCCTACATCGAGAAGAACGGCATCGAAGTACCGGCAGAGCCTGCATTCCAGAAACTGTGGCGCCCGGAGACGGAAACGACGGAGATCGATGCCACGGCGCTCGGCATCACGTCGGTCATCTGGTCTATTGGCTTCCGACCGGATTATTCTTGGATCGACGTGGACGTGTTCGGCGCGGGCGGAAAACCCGTATTCGATCGCGGCGTCTGCGATGTTCCCGGCTTCTATTTTATTGGCTTGGGTTGGCTAAATACCTGGGGTTCCGGTCGCTTCCTCGCCATCGATGAAGATAGTCGCTATCTCGCCGACAAAATCGAAAAGCATCATACCGCTCTGACGGCAGGCAAAGTTGCTTGATGCGGTTGAGGCGCCTTAGGTGCGAAAATCAGGCCTTACGGCGATTAGCAAACTCCTTCGATTAGATTGTGCCTCGCATCCAAGATGCGACACAATCGTCTCTTCCTCCCCATCGTCAGGTTATGTCTTGATATTTTAGATGTTAATAGCAATCTATTTATACGGATGACATTCGTCATCTAAAAATCCGCGACCATCGGGTTGGCGGCTAAACAATTGAATGGAGAACGACAATGAAAGCTTTGATCCTCGTCACTGTTGCGGCCGCTGCCCTTTCTGCTGGTGCGCTTAGCGCCCAGGCTCTCGAAGAGACCGATCGCGCTATGGGCGCCGGCTCCTATGTCAACCCCAACGGCTCTAAGCAGGGAGCCTGGCAAGCTTCCTCGTCGGCCAAGGTTAGCCATGCTGGCGCGTCCGTGCGGCATAATAAGCGCTAACAGGAGAACGATCGGGGGACCGAGTGGCCACCTCGGTCTCCCCTCGATTTTGGACGCCGCCCAAACAATCCTTGACAATTGCATTCCGATCGACATCTAATACGCAATGACGCTTTGGATAGACATGATACAACAGGCATTTAGGCCGTTTCTTGAAATGGGTGGATCTGGTCGCGCTGGCGATGGCCTACGAGCCTGGCGGCATACAGGAAGCCTGCGTCACGCGATTGGAAAATGAGATCAGGACGCTTCGGACAAGGTGACTGATCAAGTTACGCCAGCCAATTAAGATAGCTGCACCAACAAAGAAACGTTCAAAACAAGAGGTGAGACCATGCGAGTGTCCCGGGAGGTGATGGCCCAACGACACGACGAAATCATTTCCGAGACGTCGAAAATGCTGCGCCAACGTGGCATCGTCGGTACGAGTCTCGCCGATTTGATGGCGGCGGCCGGCCTGACGCATGGTGGCTTCTATAAGCACTTTGATTCAAAGGATGCGCTTGTCGCCGAGGCGACCGAGCGGATTTTTGCCGAGATCAACGCGCGCTTTCAGGAACGCGTCGAGTCGCAGGGGAGCAAGGCGGCTCTCATCGCTTACGTCACGGATTATCTCACGCTCGGGCATGTCAAAAAGCCCGAAATGGGCTGCCCAATTGCGGCATTCGGCCCAGACGTGAGTCGAGAGCAAGGTGCCATCCGAGGCGTATTCACAAACGGCATCAAGACAAATCTGTCCCTGATCATGGAGGGTTTGTCCTGCCCAGCGGCAGAGCGCAAAGACAAAGCAGTTGAGCTGCTTTCGCTTCTGTCCGGGGCCGTCGCTATGGCCCGCGCGACGGACGATGAAAAGTTGTCCGGCGAAATCATCGCTTCGGCCCGCAAACGCGCAAACCAAATCATCGAAGCCCGTAAATAACGGAAACTTCCCGGCTCGCGGGGCTCCCTCCTACTTCGGGACGCTAATGCGGTTGCCCCCGCACGCCTAGTCGCGTCGCGGCAACCGGCCAGCAGCCGTCATGCCAGACTTTGCCACTTGATAGCCGGACCTCCGCCCTCCGGCTCGCCCCAAGCTGCTCGTCATCCCCCCGTCCAAAATAAAAAAGATTATGGCCAGCATCTTTTCCCGCTTGCACTTTTAAGATGTCAAATATAATCTATATTTAGAAATTCGGTTCGAAGGTTAGTGGACCGCCGTCAGGCAGTGAGGTCGTGATGAAAATTCTAGAAACGAACGCCGGGCATTCGCATCTGGTCGGCACGTCATTATTGAAAGCATCCGTCGCCGTCGTGGCTTTGACGCTCGTGTCCGTGGGCGTAGCCGCTTGCAAACCGACCGACGCCGATCCGAGGAGCGGCGTGCCACTCGTTCGTGTGGCAACAGTTCACTCGGCAAGCGCCGCCGAACGCGCCTTCACAGGTGTGATTGCGGCAAAGGTGCAGAGCAATCTCGGCTTCCGCGTTGCCGGAAAGATCATCGAACGCCTCGTCGATACCGGGCAGACCGTCAAAGCTGGTCAGCCATTGATGAAGCTCGATCCCGTAGACCTGAAACTCACCATCGTCGCGCAGACAAACGCCATCAATGCGGCCCGCGCCACTGCCATTCAAGCGCGTGCCGATGAGGCGCGGTACAAGAACCTTGTCGGCGAAGGCTGGATCTCTCATCAGCGCTACGAACAGGCGAAGTCTGCGTTGGATAACGCGGAAGCGCAGCTCGCCGCCGCTGAAGCCAATGCGCAACTCGCCCGCAACGCAGAAGATTATTCGGTCCTGACAGCCGACGCTGACGGTGTGGTTATGGAGACGCTTTCAGAACCCGGACAGGTCGTCTCTGCCGGACAAACCGTGGTTCGCCTCGCGCATGCCGGCGCGAGAGAGGCTTCCGTTGATCTTCCCGAAACCGTGCGGCCTGCGATCGGCTCGGAAGCAACCGCTACGCTTTATGGCGATCTCAAGTCTCGCTCGATCGCTCGGCTCCGTCAGCTTTCTGATGCCGCAAATCCCGCGACGCGTACCTATGAAGCGCGATACGTCCTTAGCGGGGCGGCAGCAAATGCTCCTCTCGGTGCGACGGTAACGGTTCACATCCCGCAGTTCAAAGCCAAAGATATCGTCGAAGTGCCTGTGAGCGCGGTGATCGATAACGGTACGTCGTCGGGCGTATGGCTGGTCGATCAGCAGAAGATGGCCGTGAATTTCCGACCGGTGAAGCTCGCCGGCATCGGTGAAGAGAAGGCATTCATCAGCAGCGGCGTAGACGTTGGCGATCAGGTAGTCGCACTGGGCGGTAGACTTCTGCACAACGGCGATAACGTTCGCGTCGAAGGCGAAGAAACGGCATCACGATGATAAGCTTTAATCTCTCCGCCCTCGCGGTCCGCGAACGTGCCATCACGCTGTTTCTCATCATCGCAATTACCTTGGCGGGCGCCTATGCGTTCGACAAGCTCGGCCGAGCCGAAGATCCGCCTTTTACCATCAAAGTTTTGACGGTAACCGCCATGTGGCCCGGCGCGACCGCAAAAGAGATGCAGGATCTCGTTGCCGAGCCTCTCGAAAAGCGCATGCAGGAACTGCGTTGGTATGATCGGGTGGAGACGTTCACGCGCCCTGGCTTGATGCTGATGAAGGTCCAGATGAAGGACCAGACGCCGCCAGCCGATATCCCCGAGCAATTCTACCAAGCGCGCAAAAAGCTCGGCGATGAGGCGCTGAAGCTGCCGTCCGGTACAATTGGGCCTTTCATCAACGACGAATACGCCGATGTCACCTTTGCTCTTTATACCGTACAGGGCGATCGGATGCCGCCGCGCCAGTTAACTAGAGAGGCCGAAGCGCTGCGGCAGCGACTACTCCATGTGGCGGGCGTAAAGAAAGTCGATATCCTCGGCGAGCGGCCAGAACGCATTTACGTCGAGTTTTCGTACGCCAAGCTCGCGACGTTGGGCATCAGCGCCCGGACCATCTTTGATGCGCTCAATCGCCAGAACGTCGTCACGGCCGCAGGTTCCGTCGACACCAACGGTCCGCAAGTGTTTGTCCGGGTCGAAGGTGCTTATGACGATCTTCAAAAGATTGCCGACACGCCAATCGTGGCCGGCGGCCGTGTTCTGAAGCTCTCCGACGTCGCAGAGGTGAAGCGCGGCTACGAGGATCCAGCCACCTTTTTGATCCGACATAACGGCGATCCGGCGATGGTGCTAGGCGTCGTCATGCAAGACGGATGGAATGGCCTGGATCTGGGCAAAGCCCTCGACGAAGAAGAAGCGAAGATTGCGAAATCTTTGCCCGCCGGATTGTCCTTAAACAAGATTATCGATCAGGCTGAAAACATCCGAGAATCCATTGACGAGTTCATGCTGAAGTTCGTCGTCGCTTTGGCGGTGGTGATGATCGTCAGCCTTCTGAGCCTTGGATGGCGCGTCGGCATCGTTGTGGCAGCGGCCGTACCTTTGACGCTCGCGGCAGTCTTCGTGATTATGATGATCACCGGCAGAAACTTCGATCGCATTACGCTCGGCGCGCTCATCCTGGCTCTTGGTCTTCTCGTCGATGACGCCATCATCGCTATCGAAACGATGGTCGTGAAGCTCGAAGAAGGCTACGAGCGCACAAAAGCGGCGGCCTACGCCTGGAGCCACACGGCAGCGCCGATGCTTTCGGGAACGCTCGTCACCGTCATCGGCCTGATGCCAGTCGGGTTTGCGAGGTCAACGGCAGGCGAATATGCGGGCAATATTTTCTGGATTGTCGCCTTCGCCCTCATCACTTCGTGGATCGTGGCCGTAGCCTTCACGCCTTACCTCGGTGTGAAAATGCTGCCGAACATTAAGCCCATCCAAGGTGGACACACCGCGATTTATTCAACTCCGAACTATGAGCGCTTCAGACGAGCGGTAAGCTGGGCGGTGCGTCGCAAGTATATCGTGGCGGGCTTCGTCGTCCTGCTCTTTGTTGCCGCTGGTGTGGGCATGGCTGGGGTAAAACAGCAGTTTTTCCCAAGCTCCGATCGACGTGAGTTGCTTGTCGAAGTGCAGATGCCCGAAGGCTCAAGCATCGAAGTGACGAGCGCGGCCGTCGCGAAAGTCGAGGCTTGGCTAAAAACGCAGCCCGAAACGAGGAATATCGTCTCCTTCATCGGACAAGGCGCTGCACGCTTCTTCCTCGCCTATGATCCGGAACTGCCGGACCCATCATTCGCGAAAATCGTCGTCCTGACACCAAGCTCGGAAGCACGAGATGAACTGAAGTTGCGCATTCGTCAAAAGATTACCGAGGGACTGGCACCCGAGGCGCGCGTTCGTGCAGCGCAATTCGTGTTCGGACCGCCGTCACCCTTCCCGGTCGCTTTCCGCGTCATGGGGCCAGACCTCGATAAGCTGAGAGCAATCTCACAAAAAGTGGTCGCGATCATGCGTGCCAATCCGCATACGCGTGATGTGAACACCGACTGGACCGAAAGAACACCGTCCGTTCGTTTCACGGTTGATCAGGATCGGCTTCGTTTGATCGGATTATCACCGAGCGACGTCGCCCAGCAGCTGCAGTTCCTGCTGACCGGCGTGACTGTGACCGGGGTCCGAGAAGATATCCGCACGGTGCAAGTCGTTGCCCGCAGCGCCGGTCCGGACAGGCTGGATCCGACCAAACTCGGCAATCTTGTCCTGCAAAACGATAGCGGCCAATTGGTGCCGCTCAGTCAGGTTGGCCACATCGAGATTGTGCAAGAGGATCCGATCCTGAAGCGGCGTGACCGCACGCCGACGATTACGGTGCAGAGCGACATCGACGAGTCGATGCAGCCGCCGCCGGTATCGTTGGAAATTCAAAAAGCCTTGCAGCCACTGATTGCGTCTCTTCCCGATGGCTATCGCATCGAGATGGGCGGCAACATCGAAGAGGCGACGAAAGCCAACGACGCGCTGGTCCCCGTGTTTCCAATCATGATCGCACTGACAATGATCGTGATCATCTTCCAGGTGAGATCGTTCGCGGCAATGTGGCTTGTCTTGGCGACCGCGCCGCTTGGACTGATCGGTGCGGTGCCGACGCTGCTGATCTTCAACCAGCCCTTCGGCTTCAACGCCATCCTCGGTTTGATCGGGCTATCCGGTATCTTGATGCGCAACACGTTGATCCTGATCGAGCAGATCAAGACCAACAAAGATGAAGGCCTCGATGATTATCATGCGGTGGTTGAGGCCACCGTCCAGAGATCACGCCCCGTTGTCCTCACCGCTTTGGCTGCCGTGCTCGCCTTCATTCCACTGACGACATCGGTCTTTTGGGGCTCCATGGCCTACACACTGATAGGCGGGACGGCGGTCGGAACATTCTTGATCCTACTCTTTCTGCCTGCGCTTTACGCGATTTGGTTCCGCGTCCGTCCGACTGAAAAGGTTCATTCGCACGCGGCTGAAGTCACAGCAGTGGCGTGACCGAACAAGAGCAAGAACAAAGGAGAAATGCCGTGCGACTCTCGCGCGAGGTCAAAGCTCGACACCATAAGGAGATCACATCCGTAGCGTCGAGGATGCTGCGGGAACGGGGCATCGAGCGCACCAGTGTCGTCGATCTCATGCATGCGGCCGGGCTTACGCATGGCGGGTTTTACCGCCACTTCAAATCGAAGGACGAGCTTGTAGCCTCATCGGCAACGAAGGCGTTCGAGGAAGTCGTCGAACGCTTTGAAAGAAAAGCGGAGGAGGCTGGGCCGCGTGCGGCGCTCACGGCGTACGTGCTCGACTATTTATCCGATACGCACCGCGACGATCCCACTGTGGGCTGCATGATCTCGGCGTGCGGCGCAGAAGCATCAAGACAAAGCGACGTCGTTCGCGGCGCCTTCACGTCCGGTATCTGTCAGCTCATTGAGCTTGTCTCAGACGGATTGTCCTGCCCAAAGGAAACGCGCGCTGAACGCGCCATCGAGCTCGGAGGGCTGATGCTCGGAGCCCTCGTCATGGCGCGGGCGAGCAACGATGTGCAGCTATCGGAAAAAGTCCTCGCAGATGCAAAACGCCGCGCGCTTCAGATCATCGACCAGAAGGATTGAGATCTCAGAGCGTAAGCCTTCGCAAGCGTCATTTAACCTGAACGAAATCTTACAGATCAATATAGGAGATACCATTATGGCGACCGCCAGCGTATCCGCACCAAGCCTTCTTAAGGTCTCGGACAAGCTCAGCATGCGATTCCAAAAGATTGGTGAAGGCCCACCCTTGGTTCTCATGCATACGATCCGAACGCAACTTGAATACTTTCGTGAGTTAGCGCCAACTCTCGCCAAGTCTTACACCGTTTACGCTATTGATCTGCCCGGGCACGGCCGCTCGCCCATCGACCCCAACGCAAGATTGGATGAACCCTATATGAGAGAAGCCGTTATCGGCTTCATTGAATTGCTCAACCTCACAGACGTTACGCTTGTTGGCGAGTCCATCGGAGGTGCACTTGCGCTGACTGTTGCAGCCTCGATACCGCAGCGGATCAAGCGCGTATATTCGATCAACCCTTACGATTACGAAACCCGTTACGGCGATGGCATCCGGCGCGGAAACTGGTTCTCGAACTTCATCATCGGCAGTTTGCAAATCCCTGTACTGGGGGCGTTTAACGCGTCGTTGGAGAACAAGGTCGTGCTCAAGAAGATCATGGACGGCGGCTATCACGATCCAAAAAAATTTCCTGCCGATTTGTTGGTCGAATTCGATCAAGTTGCCCACCTACCAGGATATAAGCGCGCTGCGCGCAAAGTGCTGGCCGGCTGGCGATCCTGGAGCAAAGCGCGGGACCTTTATCGCGGCATCAGCGCACCGGTTACCTTGATTTACGGTGACACTGACTGGTCTCATACTGTCGAAAGGGATCGGACTCGTTCGCTAATCCCACAGGCAAACTTGATCACTCTTAAAGACACTGGCCACTTCTCAGCGGTCGAAAATCCCGGCGATCTGGCGCGCATCATCTTGGCGGATTAGCAGAGCGAGAGGAAGAGTTGGTGACTCAAAAAGTGATGCCGCCCCCTTACTCGAGCGTTGCGAATTCAAGATCTTGCGTCAACCAGTCTTCTTCGGTGCACATAGCGGAAGCTCTCTCGATAGCGTTGAGGGCTTACGCCTAGCCGACGCTGAAAAGCAGCACGCATCTGCTCGGGGCCTCCAAACCCGCAAGCAAAAGCCACCGATTTCAGTGCAAGGTCGGTTGCTTCGAGGAGATTGCGCGCATGGTCGAGGCGCACCGCTTCGACGTAATCGTGAGGAGTTATCTTGAGGTCTTTGACGAATAGTCGGGCTATCGAGCGAGGACTTGTACCAGCTATTTGCGCCAGGCGCGCAACCGATAGTGGCTCTCCAATGTGACTGAGCACGTATGCTTGGACCTTACCAAGGGCTGATCGCGGATCGCTGCGCGGCTGCAGCAAGGGGCTGAACTGCGACTGACCGCCTTGGCGCTGCGTCACAACCACCAGACGCTTTGCGCAGGAAAGAGCGACTGAAGCCCCATAGTCTTCGCTCACAAGTTCGAGTGCAAGATCAATTCCGGCGGTGACGCCGGCGGACGTTACCAACGCGCCATCGCGCAAAAAAATACGATCATGCTCGATCCGCGCTTTGGGGAAGTCTGCTTCGAGCTTGGCAGCATTTTGCCAATGGGTTGTAACCGTCCGCCCGTCTAAGAGACCCGCTCGGCCGAGCGCGAAAGCGCCGGTGCAGATTGACCCATACCGCACCGCTCTCTTGCACCAAGTGCGAAGCCACTTTGACATAGCGGTATCGTCTTCGGCATTTGGAAGCGTCGGGCCGCCAGCAACAAGAACCGTGTGAAATTTCCGTGCGGCTTGCGCAAACGTCTTATGCACGCCAATCAGCATGCCATTGGAGGCGCGCAGCGAACCCCGCTGGCCTGCAACGACTATGCAATCATAACCTTCGCCTTTGCTAAGAAATGCATTTGCCTCGGCAAAGACGTCGAGCGGCCCGGCTACGTCCAATGCTTGCACACCTTCATGAATAACGAGTGCAACCTGTTTCTTTGCCATTCAGCCCAACTTCCCTTGTCAGCTGCCTCTCAGGGCGTCGGCAGAATATCGTCGGAATTTGGCAGTTTTTCAATGAACGTTACTATTGCTGCCATGCCGCCGAACGGGGCAATAACATCCTCAGAAATATAGAGATGAGGAAGGGCTTCAAACCATGTCGGATAGGCTGAAGACCACGAGCATTGAAGGCGTCAAGGTGCCCGACAGCAAGCTCGGCGGAGCTATAACTGAGTTCGTCCGCGACACTGAAAGCGACTTACTCTTCAATCATTCCAGCCGCGTCTACTTCTTTGCTGCCATTGCCGGCGGGCAGCGAGAGCTTACCTTCAATTCTGAGCTTCTCTACGCTGCCGCAATGTTTCATGACGTCGGCCTCATGCCCAAACACAGCAGCTCGAATCTTCGTTTCGAAGTGGACGGAGCTAATGCGGCTCGCGAGTTTCTCAGGAGCTATAATGTCGATCCGTCCGACATAGAAAGAGTCTGGACGGCCATTGCGCTGCATACGACACCGGGCGTGCCTGAGTTCATGCATCCAATCGTTGCACTGACGACCGCAGGTGTCGAAATGGATGTTCTAGGCTTGACCTATGGGCAATATTTCGATGACACCCGAGAGGCTGTGGTGAAGGCCTATCCGCGCACGCCTCACTTTAAGGAAGATATCATTCAAGCCTTCTACGACGGCATCAAACACAAGCCTGACACGACATTTGGCAACGTCAAGGCTGATGTCATCGCCGACAAGGTGCCTCACTTCCATCGAGGGAACTTCTGCTCAGTGATCCGCGAGTCACGCTGGAAGGCTTGATATCCAAAATGGCGGTGCGGAGGATTCTTTTCTTATCGTCTAGCGAACTTGCGAGCCATTACATTGAAGCACGCTATCCCACAGTTTGACGAATACATTTGGATCGACCGGACGAACGCTGTGAGACCCATCGAGGACATTAAACTCGAAGGCATGCTCGAGACTCACTCATTCGGGCTTTAGCTGACATTGTCTCCGGCAGAGCCAATATGCTTAAAAAACACGCTGGTCACAGGCAGTCTCGAAGCGCCTGCGCGAGGTCTGCCTGCCTATACGGTTTGCGGAGCACATGAAACGTATCATTGGTGCTATTAAGCTCGGATGCGAACTCCGAGTCGTACCCTGAGGTCAGTAAGATCTTCGTACCGGAACTCGCGACGCGGGTCCGGGAGCCAAGTTCATAGCCGCTCATGCCCCCCGGCATCACCACATCGCTGAAGAGAATATCGAAGCTTTCCTCGGAAAGTTTTTGCAGCGCGCAGGCGCCGGAATCGGCTTCCTCAACGGTATATCCCAATCTTCGAATTCGCTCGGCCACCAGCTGTCGTAGTTCAGGGTTATCTTCGACAACAAGAACCTTTAAGTTGGCAGGAGGGATAGCGTGTTTTTCTGTTGCTTGCAGATCTCGCCGCACTTCCATCGCCACGCGTGGCAGATAGAGATTGACCACGGTCCCCTTTCCAAGTTCGCTATAGATGGTGACATTACCGCCTGACTGTTTGACAAAGCCGTGAATGCTTGAAAGCCCGAGACCCGTACCTTTACCGGTACCCTTGGTCGTGAAGAACGGCTCGAAGGCGCGCTTCACGATTTCCGGTGACATTCCCTCGCCATTGTCGGCCACTGTTATACGTATGTAATCCCCCGCCGGGATGCCGTATTCTTCGAGAACGTCATCGGATGTCAGCTGGAGATTAGCTGTCTCGATGCTCACACGGCCACCATGCCTCATGGCGTCTCGGGCGTTGACCGAGAGATTGAGGATCGCATTCTCAATTTCGCTGGGATCGACGCACACCATCCAGAGATCTTGTGCGAAGTTCGTCGATAGCGAGACGGTTTCTCCCAGGGCCCTTTCGAGCATTTCAACCATCGAGGTGATGTAGGTGTTGAGCTGGAGAACGGCCGGCTCCAGTTTTCTCTGACGGGAAAAGCTCAGCAGGCGGCGCGTCAGACGCGCCCCCATTTCCCCAGCTTCTAGCGCTCGCCGGCAGTAATCGTGTTTCTCTGCAACATCGGAGGTTTCGAAAACTTGCTCAAGATTTCCGAGGACAATCGTCAGGATGTTGTTGAAATCATGCGCGACACCGCCCGTCAGTTGGCCGAGCGCATCAAGCCGTTGTGACCGGTGGAGTGCCTCCGTCTGCGCAACCTGCTTGGTCAAATCGCGGAAGGAACGCATATGCCCGAGGATCTGTCCATTGCGGGCGGTGACAGAGGTTGCAACGACCTCGGCCGGAAAAACCTTTCCGTCTTTGCGGCGGCAGTTAACCGCCAGTGGATCGAGGCCCGTCGAGCCCGCGAGAGAGGCTCTCCAGACCCGCTCAAAGTCATAGTCGGTCTCATAGAGGAGCCGGGAGCTCTGGCCCACGAGCTCGGCTTCATCGTAGCCAAAAACAGATTTTACGGCGGGATTTGCGAGAAAAATCCGCCGGCCACTGTCCGTCAGAACGAGCGCGCGGGGTGTATCCTTGATGATCGCCTCGAAAAGCACTTGCTGGCGTTCGCTTTCTTCTTGTACGCGCCTCTCCATGGTGAGATCACGCACGATGCCCGCAAAATGCGCCTTGCCGTCGATCTGATATTCACTGACCGAGAGATGCATGGGAAAGGTCGAGCCATCCCGTCGCCGCCCAAAAACCTCGCGTCCGATGCCGATAATCTTGCGACGGCCCGTATGACGGTACTGCCGGAGATAGTCGTCGTGCCGCTCCGAATCGGGTGCCGGCATCAGCATGCTGACATTCGCGCCGATTAGCTCTGCGTTCGTATAGCCGAACAGTCTTGCAGCCGCCGGGTTGACACTCGTGATGAGGCCCAGACCATCGATAGCAATAATTGCATCGATTGCGGACTGAAATACCGCTGCAAGATGATCGAGTGATGCCTCCGGGGCAGGGTCGTCAGCAGCAATTGGCGACATAGGAAAAGGCCCAAGTGCCGAAAAAATGAACGCCGCCAATTCTGATCTGGCGCAAGCTTACGTCAAGAGCAAAATTTGCACTTCGGCCGTGGCGGCAGTCGTAAATGCCGGAACTTCAATGGAGTAAGCGACATTAGGGGCGATCCGCGCACCAATCGCCTGCGAGGGAGGAAATAAAAAGAGGATCGCGGAGGGGCGAGATCCTCGAACTTTTTGGCGCAGTGAATTTGAGATGATTTGGTGGAGGAACCTTACCATCTCTAGCGCTCTCGGTGCTGCGAGTTGTCGAAAGCGCCCGGGTCGACGGTAGAGATCGTAACAATCACCGTCGCACATTCGCAAACGGCAAAGGCCCAGCGTTTAGTCTCATTTCTGCAGCTTCGCTTGTCTTGCTCAGACAGCTATTTCGTCTGGAGGGCTTCGATATAGTTTTTGAGGTTGATGACAGCGATGCGCGAATAGGCGGCGCCGACCTTTCCACCCTCGCCTTCAATGCTAAAGATCATGCCCCAAATTGGCATGGCGCTCGTACCATGTCCGGAGATATCGCCTCCATAGCGGATAATCTCGACGATACGCTGTGCATCAAATTTTCCGTTAGCACGTTTGCTTAGCGTGGTTAGATCTGCCGGCTTTAAGGTCAGAACGCTGGCCATAGGTCCGTCTCCCGCGCCATCATCGCCATGGCACTGAGCACAGTGGTGAAGAAAAAGTTCTCGCCCTGAGGGAACTTCAGCCTCCCCAATCGGCGCGGAGACGGCAACGGTACTGGCGACACACAGCATAGCAAACGCGCCAGCAATCCCAGGGACCGTGAATCGGCTTTGGTTTAAACTGATCATTGCTGCGATACCCAAAAAGACGCCTCCAAGATTAGACGCATAAACAAATGACCCTAGGCGGCGGCTCAAACGTTGACGAGTATCAAGCAAAGAGAATTATCGTAGCGTTGGCCGGAGGGGTGGCAGAGAAAATTTGTTCCAAGTCAACGCTCTCATCCATGGGCAAGGTTAAGCGTCGACTTGAAATGGCTAAGGGGCAAGTGAGCATGTCGGGCACACGCACCTCGTAGCCAATGTTTATTTGGAAATGCTCGTGCCGACAGACGAGAACAATGGCCCAGCAAACGCGTTCTAACCGTGCATTGAGCCAAGTGAGCAATCCATCATGCAATCCGAGCAAAATGCAGAGAAAGAAGCAATTGCTCTGAAAGAACTGCCGCCGTCTCATGGACAGCTCGTTCCCGTAACAGCAAAATTACCCGTTCCAGCAGGGAACATCTCGACGGGCCCATTCGGCCGCTGGCGGAAGATGCTGGCAGTTCTCGCCGTCATCATGGCCATAGGCGGCGCTGGTTATTGGTGGATGCACAGGGTGCCTCCGCTTCCTCCCGGGATCGTAATGGGTAATGGGCGAATTGAAGCCGACCCGATTGACATAGCGACGAAATTTGCCGGGCGGGTTCTTGAATTGCGCGTCGACGAGGGCGCCAGGGTAACAGCTGGGCAAGTTCTTGCCGTCATGGATACGCGCGACCTCGATGCGTCGCTTAAAAAAGCAGAAGCTCAGGCAGAACAGGCAAAGAAGAGCATCAGCGAGGCAAAGGCGCTCCTCAATCAGCAGCATACTCAAGTCGTGCTCGCGCAGCAGGAGATGGACCGCGCCGAGTCGTTGTTAAAATCCGGCTGGGTCACGAAGCAGACCTATGATCAGCGCCAGCAGACGCTCAACTCGTCCAAAGCCGGAGAACTCGCGGCCCAGGCACGCGTCACCGAGGCAGAGCATGCGCTGGACGCAGCCAATCATGACGCCGAACTCTATCGGGTGAATATTGCGGATAATACCCTCGTTGCACCGCGAGACGGCCGGATTGCTTATCGCATCGCCAATACGGGAGAGGTCCTCGCGGCTGGAGGCAAAGTCTTCACTATGCTGGACTTCGGTTACGTTTACATGGACGTATATCTTCCAACACTCGAGGCCGGGAAAGTCAGAATCGGCGAGGACGCCCGCATCGTGCTCGATGCATATCCAGACCATCCCATTCCCGCGAACGTGACGTTTATTGCTGATCAGGCGCAATTTACACCAAAAATGGTCGAGACGCAGACTGAACGAGACAAGCTGATGTTCCGGGTGCGCGTGCGTATCGATCCTGAGCGCTCGGAAGCTCATGCGGACTACGTCCGGAGCGGTTTACCGGGAGTCGCTTACGTTCGAACCGACACCAAGACTGAGTGGCCGGAACGCCTGAAAGCTGGATCATGACGATGGCGGACGGGGCAGCAGTTGCTCGTCTCGAACGCGTGACCCACAGATATGGCGGCATCCTCGCGCTCGACGACCTAACAATCGAGATTCCGGCCGGCCAAATGGTCGGCCTTATCGGACCGGACGGCGTCGGTAAATCGACGTTGCTTGCGCTAGTCTCGGGCGCGCGCATGCTTCAATCGGGGCACGTCACGGTGTTGAACGCGGATATGTCCAAGGCCGTGGACCGCGAGGCAGTTTGTCCGCATATCGCGTACATGCCGCAGGGCCTCGGCAAGAACCTCTATCCCGATCTCAGCGTGCGCGAAAACATCGAATTTTTTGCCCGGCTCTTCGGTCAGGGGCGGCGCCAGCGCGAAGAACGCATCCCCAAGCTTCTCGACAGCACGGGCCTCGGACCTTTCGCCGATCGGCCGGCGCAAAAACTTTCGGGCGGCATGCGCCAGAAGCTTGGGCTCTGCTGCTCGCTCATTCACGATCCAGATCTTTTGATACTCGATGAGCCGACGACAGGCGTCGATCCGCTATCGCGGCGGCAATTCTGGGAGCTTATTCAGCGGATGCGCGAGCATCGTAGGGGCATGAGCGTATTAGTTGCAACAGCCTATATGGAGGAAGCCGAGCGCTTCGATTGGCTGTTCGCGATGAATGCCGGGAAGATCCTTACGGCGGGATCCCCAAGCGACATCAAAGAGAGAACCGGCGCGGGCGCAATCGAGGAAGCCTTCATTGACCTGCTTCCTCCGGAGGCGAAGTTGGACCATCGCACTCCGACGATCCCGCCGCGTCAGAGCATTGCCGATGGTGCGGTGATCGTCGCCCGTAATCTCACACGCCGGTTCGGCGACTTCACTGCGGTTGACCACGTAAGCTTCGATATAGAACGTGGGGAGATTTTCGGGTTCGTCGGGTCGAATGGTTGCGGCAAATCTACGACGATGAAAATGCTCACGGGTCTCCTGCCCTCGACCGAAGGCAGCGCGATGCTTTTCGGCGAACCCGTCAACGCGGACGAAATAAGTTCTCGCATGCGCGTCGGTTACATGTCGCAATCGTTTTCGCTTTATGGCGAATTGACCGTCCGTCAGAATCTCGAGCTACATGCCCGACTGTTTCATCTTCCGGCTGGATCGATCGAGGGACGGATTGCTTACCTCGTCCGGCGCTTTGGCCTGTCAGAGCACCTGAATAAACTGGCGGAAGATCTTCCGCTTGGAATCCGTCAGCGGCTGTCGCTCGCGGTGGCCGCGGTTCATGAGCCGGAGCTTCTCATTCTCGATGAACCGACATCGGGCGTAGATCCGATCGCGAGAGACCAGTTCTGGGAATTGCTGATCGAGCTGTCGAGAAAGAATGGTGTGACGATCTTCGTCTCGACTCACTTCATGAACGAAGCAGCGCGATGCGACCGTATCTCTCTTATGGACGCGGGACGCGTTTTGGCAACAGACACTCCAGCCAAACTGATCGAAGCGCGTCACGCGACGACACTCGAAGATGCCTTTATTTCATACCTCGAGGAATCGGCTTCGTCACGATCGCAGCCCTCCGGGTCAGAGACGATCCTCGATGTCGGACAAAAAGGGGATAGTTCAACCGCTTCACCGGGCGTATCCAGAATCTTTTCGGTGCGGCGCATGTTGGCTTACACCATAAGAGAGTCGCTCGAGCTGCTTCGCGACCCGATCCGGTTGAGCTTCGCTCTTCTCGGTACGGCATTTCTAATGCTGATTTTTGGTTTCGGCATCACGACTGATGTCAACTCATTGTCGTTCGCCGCTCTCGATCGAGACAATAGTTTTGAAAGCCGCGCTTATCTCAGTGAGCTGCGAGGCTCGCGCTATTTCATCGAGCAAGAGCCCTTCAGGAATGAGGATGAGTTGCAGAGCCGGCTAAAAAGCGGCACGGTTACGGCGACGATCGAGATTCCGCCGGGCTTCGGGCGCGATATACGACGCGGGAGGCCAACCGAGGTTGGCGTTTGGATTGACGGCGCGATGCCGTTCAGAGCCGAAACTATTCACGGCTATATTGAGGGCGTGCACCAGCAGTTCCTTTCCGATCCCGCAATCCGAGGTCACGTTGGCCTTGCAGATACGGACACGCCCGCGGATATAGAGATCCGCTTTCGCTACAATCAGGACTTCGATAGCATTTATGCGATGGTCCCCTCGACGATCGCAATGCAACTGGCGCTGATCCCTGCGATTTTGATGGCGCTCGCTATCGTCCGCGAGAAGGAGCTGGGTTCCATAACCAATCTTTACGTGACGCCGGTAACGCGGCTTGAGTTCCTGATTGGAAAGCAGCTTCCGTACATCGCGGTAGCAATGCTCAATTTCTTCATACTCTTTCTGATGGCCATCTTTATTTTTGATGTGCCGCTCAAGGGAAGCTTTTTAGCACTGCTAGTTGGATCGCTCATCTATGTTACTGCCACAACGGGCTATGGGATGGTCATCTCCTCCTTCACGGGAACGCAAATTGCGGCCTTGTTCGGGACTTCTATTTTGACTGTCCTGCCAGCGACGATGTTTTCCGGCATGATGACGCCCGTTTCGTCGATCACCGGTTTTGGAGCGATATTGGGCCGTCTTTTTCCGATGACCTATTTCGTCCCGATCAGTGTGGGGGCTTTTACGAAGGGGCTAGGGTTCCCGGATCTTGCGCGATACATCGCGACACTTGCGCTTTTCGTCCCTGCCTTAACCTCAATCAGCCTGTTCCTTCTGCGTAAGCAAGAAAAGTGATCGGCCATGCGTAAGCTTTCGAATATTTATTGGCTTGGAGTGAAAGAGTTACGCAGCTTCTTCCGCGATTGGGTCCTACTCGCGCTCGTCATATATTCGTTCTCTATCGCTGTAATGGCGCAGGCCCAGAGCAACTCACAAGAACTGCACAACGCTTCGATCGCCATTGTGGACGAGGATCATTCGGATCTCTCTTGGCGTATCGCGGGCGCTTTTCTGCCGCCCTATTTCAAAACGCCGCAATATGTTGAAGAGCGCGACGTCGACCGGCTTATGAACACAGGGCACTACACGTTCGTCATCGACATTCCGCCCCGATTCGAAAGCGACGTCCTTGGAGGGCGTAAGCCGGCCTTGCAGGTCAATGTGGACGCAACCGCGATGGTCCAGGCGGGCATCGGCTCGAGCTATGCGGAGCAGATCATTTCGACCGAGATCAATAAGTTTGTTTCCCGAATTGAGGATGTCCCCCCGCCCGCCGTCACGCTCTCGGTACGGATAGCCTTCAATCCTAATGTCACGACAGCTTGGTTCACTGCCGTAATGGGTATTATCAGTTCCGTGAATATGCTCGCGATCATCCTCGCGGGGGCGGCCGTCGTGCGCGAGCGTGAGCACGGAACGCTCGATCATCTTCTCGTCATGCCGCTGACGCCATTTGAAATTGCCATGTCCAAAGTGTGGGCGAACGCCGTGGTTATCACGATTGCAGTCGGGCTCTCGTTGTTTTTTGTCGTGCAGAGACTGCTGCACATTCCCATCGCAGGTTCCATACCGCTGTTTATGTGCGGCGTGATGATCTATTTGTTTTTCTCGACGGCGGTCGGGATCTTTCTTGCAACGATCGCACGTACGATGCCTCAACTCGGCCTGCTTTACATTCTCGTTGCTGTGCCGCTGAACTTGCTATCTGGCGCCAATACTCCGCTCGAAAGCATGCCTCCGTTCCTGCGCACCATCATGCAGGTATCACCGTCGACTCATTTTGTGGCGTTCGCACAGGCGATCCTTTATCGAGGCGCCGGTTTCGACGTGGTTTGGCCGAGATTTGTTGCTGTTGGCGCGATCGGTGGAATTTTCTTATTTTTGGCGCTTCTTCGGTTTCGTCGAGTTATGGCTATCGCAGGGCCTTAGTCTCCGCAGGTCTTCTTTTCAATTAATCCATTATAGGAAGATTGGAGCCGGAACGTCTGCCACGTTCGGTATCGGGTCCGTCGCATTCCAGCGTGATGTTAGGATGGATGCTGCGCAGTCTTTTGGCGTGTCGACCGTCGATTGGGCAAATCCAAGCGTAGATCGCCTCTCTTATACCCTCAAAACACCGATGCTATGCGCGCCGTCTCAATGGCACGCCGCTTGCTAATGATCAGTATTACGAAACATCATTTTCGTAATATCGCCTTTGCGCAGGAGGTTGAGAATGGCGCGTCGATTACGCATCCGTGAACTCGTAGTCTTGGCAGTTTCAATGTTCGCAGTATCTGCGGCAAACGCCTGGGCAGAACCTTTGAAAATTGGCTACAGCGATTGGCCTGGCTGGGTGGCGTGGCAGGTCGCAATTGACAAAGGATGGTTCAAAGAAGCCGGTGTCGACGTCGATTTCGAATGGTTCGACTACGTGCCATCGATGGACGCATTTTCTGCTGGGAAGCTCGACGGCGTGACGGTGACGAATGGCGATGCACTCGTCATGGGTGGATCGGGCACCAAGAACACGATGATCATGCTGACTGATTACTCCAACGGCAATGACATGATTGTTGGAGTTCCAGGAATTAAGTCGCTGAAGGACCTCAAGGGGAAAAAAGTCGGGATCGAAGTTGGCTTCGTCGAGCACTTACTGCTGCTGAACGGCCTTGAGAAAAACGGCATGACGGAATCGGATGTCACGCTCGTCAACACCAAGACAAATGAGACACCTCAAACCCTTGCTTCCGGCGAGGTTTCCGCGATTGGCGCATGGCAGCCGAACTCAGGGCAGGCGATGAAGCAAGTACCGGGATCGACGCCAATCTATACGTCGGCCGACGAACCCGGCCTGATCTACGACGTCATCACTGTCAACCCGACGAGTCTGGCGACGCGAAAAGCGGATTGGGAAAAGGTCATCAAGGTCTGGGATCGGGTTGTTAAATACATCAACGATCCCGCGACTGTCGATGATGCAGCGAAAATCATGGCCGCACGAGTTGGCCTGAAGCCAGCGGAATACAAACCTCTGATCGCCGGAACAAAACTGCTCGATGTGGCGGCCGCAAAAAAGGTCTTTGTGAAAGCCAAAGGCTTCGGATCGCTTTACGGCTCGTCCGAAATCGCTAACGACTTCAACACGAAATACGCTGTCTACAAGGACAAGCTCGACGTCGACAGCTTCATCGATCCGTCGCTCACCAATGCACAGCCCTAATGTCGGCGTCGTCGCCGCTCCTGCCGTTACGGCGGGGGCGGCGCCACAACAGCGTACGTCGAAGCGGCGCTGGTTTGTGGTCGGACGCCCCCTTTCCCCCACGTCGCGCGTCATGCTCGGCATCCTGTCATTCGTATTGCCAGTGCTCCTCTGGTGTGTCGTCAGTTATGTGCCGTTCGTTTGGCATCCACTGGTCGTCGTCACGCAACCCGGCGGTGTGAGTTATTTCAGGCCCGGCATGCGGGTTCAGCAAGACGCATTCGATCAGCAGGTTGCGGCTATGGAGAAAGCCGGTCTTGCGAAGCCTGAGGGCAATCCGGCAAATCCGGTTTATCTTCCGGCGCCGCATGAAGTCGCGATCGCGATGTTCACGGCGTTCTCGACACCTCCCCAGACGCGAGACGGTCAATGGCTGTACGAAAGCCTTTGGCACAGCATCACGATCATTTTCTGGGGATTTCTAATCTCATCTCTCATCGGTGTCCCGCTCGGAGTATTGTGCGGTGCCTATTCCGGCATCTCACGGCTGATCGAGCCGTTCACTGAGTTCGTTCGCTATCTTCCGGCACCCGCATTCGGAGCTCTGGCTGTTGCGATCCTGGGTATCTATGACGGCCCGAAGATCGCAATCATCGTTATCGGAACTTTATTCCAGCAGATTCTGATTATCGCGAATACGACTAGAAAACTCGACTTCGGATTGATCGAAGCTGCGCTGACACTCGGCGCTAAAGGCCGAGCAATCCTGACGCGCGTCGTCGTTCCCGGCATCATGCCGGACCTCTATCGCGACCAACGAATCCTGCTTGGGTGGGCGTGGACATATCTCATCGTCGCGGAATTGATCGGCACCTCTTCCGGCATAACCTGGTTCATCACGCAGCAGGCGCGATACCAGCATTTCGCCAACGTCTACGCCGCCATCATCATGATCGGCATCATCGGCCTCGGCGTCGACATGGTGCTCGCGCGGATCGGACGGCGTCTTTTCCCCTGGGACCAAGCAACGAAGCGGAGTTAGCGCTGATGCAGGACATGAGTTCGCTTCCGGTACTCGAGCAATCGCTGGCGGTGCACGATCGATTCCAGCGGCTCAAAGCGCGCGACATTATTCTGGAGGTGCGCAATCTCAGCAAAACGTTTTTCAGCAATGGCAAAACAACGACGGCGCTGAGCGACATCAATTTCACGACGTATCGTAGGGAATTTGTTTGCGTCGTGGGCGCATCCGGATGCGGAAAATCCACCCTTATCCGGATCATCGCCGGACTCGACCAGCAAACTTCGGGTGACGTACTGCTCGACAACAAACCTGTGATCGGTCCCGGCAGTGACCGTGGAATGGTTTTTCAGGGGTACACACTCTTTCCGTGGCTGACGGTGAAGAAAAACGTCATGTTCGGATTGGAGATGTCTTACGACGGCAAGCGGGATCCGGAGACTTCTGCTCTGCAGTGGCTCGATTTGATCGGCCTTTCGAAGTTCGCCAATCACTATCCGCACCAGCTTTCGGGCGGCATGAAACAACGCGTGGCGATTGCCCGATCGCTCGCAAATCAGCCCCGCATTCTATTAATGGACGAGCCTTTCGGTGCACTCGACGCGCAGACGCGCAGCCGTATGCAAAGGCACCTGATGGAGATCTGGCGCAAGATCGATATCACCATCGTCTTCGTCACCCACGATCTCTACGAAGCTATTCTCCTCGCAGACCGCATCCTGGTGCTGAAGCCGCACCCGGGTGAAGTTATCGAACTGATGGAAGTGCCAGTGCCACGTTCGCGCACGCCCGAAGATTTGGCGTCGCCCAGTTACGTCGGGGCGAAAGCCCGGTTGGAAATGCTAATTCATGGCAGCCAGCATGCTGCGACCGGCAGCGAGAGCGAAGCGGCATCCGACGAACCGTTTCCAACTTTCACGCGGCTGACGGACGTCTCAGACACCATTGACTAGAGACAACTCAAATTCGCGAAGCGGTTAGAGAAGCCAACCGCCGACGCGACCTGCATCAAACAATCACCAGTATGAGGAAAAAACGATGAATGAACATACCCCAGTCGGCGCGGCGTCAGCGCTTGACGAAACGTACCAGCGGCTGAAGGCTCAGGGCGTCAAATATTGTATCGGCGCTTATGTCGATATTCACGGCGTGCCGAAAGGCAAGGTCGTCCCGATCGAGCATTTGAAGCATATGGCGAAAGGTTCAGAACTCTACACGGGATATGCGCTTGATGGACTAGGTCAGGAGCCGAACGAAGATGAGTTTGCTTCGGTCCCTGATTTTAATGGCGTCATCCAACTTCCCTGGGAGCCAAAGCTCGCATGGGCGCCAGCGGATCTCACGTTCCACGGCAAGCCCTATCCGCTCAGCACACGCGTCGCACTGAAAAACCAGCTCGCAATAGCCGCAGACATGGGATTCGGCTTCAACCTCGGGATTGAATGCGAGATCTATCTGCTGAAGAAAAATGCGGATGGCAGCCTGTCGATCCCAGATCCCGACGACAAGCTCGCCAAGCCTTGCTACGATGTGCAAGGCTTCGTGAATGCCTTCGGTTGGCTCGATAAGGTTGCGTCGTGCATCAACGATCTCGGTTGGGATCTCTATTCGTTCGACCATGAGGATGCCAACGGTCAATTCGAATTTGATTTCACATATTCGGACGCCCTCACGACCTGCGATCGTCTCACCTTTTTCCGCTTTATGGCGAAGCACTACGCTAAAGAAGAAGGTCTCATCGCGACGATGATGCCGAAGCCCTTCGCAAACAGAACTGGATGCGGCGCCCATTTCAACATGTCGCTTTCCGATCTCGCGACCGGGACAAATGTTTTTTCCTGCAAGCCGGAGGATGATCCGCGAGGCCTTGGCTTGACTGAAACGGGCTATCACTTCATTGGCGGAATCCTGCGTCATGGACGCGCCCTGTGCGCGGCGTATGCGCCGACGGTCAATAGCTACAAGCGACTCGTCCGCCAAGGAGCGATGGGAACATTCTCGTGGGCGCCGGTCTTCAACTCTTACGGCTCAAACAACCGAACGAATTCATTGCGCGTCCCGATGAGCGGCGGCCGATGCGAGTCACGAAACGCCGACGGCGCGGTGAATCCTTACCTCGCGGCCACGCTTGCCTTGGCAGCCGGCCTCAAAGGCGTTCGCGAGAAGATGGATCCTGGCGAGCCGAACGAAGATAACCTCTACGCAATTTCGGAATCCGAGCGTTCAGCGCGCGGCATTCAGTTCCTCCCTCAGAACTTGCAAGACGCTGTTGCCGCATTCGCCAACGATCCCTTCGTGGAGGAAACGCTTGGCAAGGAACTTCGCGACGAGTTCGTGAAATACAAAACGGCCGAATGGGAAAGCTACCATCTGTCGATCAGCAGCTGGGAGACCGAGCGCTACAGCCATCTCTTCTGAGCATCGATCCTCCGGCATGATAAAGTGATTCCAACTCAATAATTTGCTGTCCGCATTTTTTCATGCGGAGGCGCCCATGCCGGAGGATCCGATGTCTGTAGAAACAACGAGTAACCTCGTCGCTAGGATGAGCGTGTCGTTGCCGGAGGAACAGCTGTGGGAGCTCGATGCCGTCGTTAAAGCGAAGGGTTACGCAAGCCGATCGCAGGCCATCAGC
Organism: Hyphomicrobium sp. DY-1; assembly: GCF_047497105.1. Lineage (NCBI taxonomy): Bacteria > Pseudomonadati > Pseudomonadota > Alphaproteobacteria > Hyphomicrobiales > Hyphomicrobiaceae > Hyphomicrobium > Hyphomicrobium sp. DY-1. The sequence continues at coordinate 646,266 of NZ_CP134870.1, forward strand.
GATATGCTGCACAATTGGCTGGTTGAGCACAAACGTGAGTCCGGGACCGAAGTTATGGTCGGTACGATCACGCTTTTTTACGACAACACGGTTCGTGGCTTGCAGAAGAAGCTCGCTGATTTGCAATACGAAAACATTGCGGAGGTTATCAGCTCCCTTCACGTGCACTTGGCGGGAAATCAGACGCTTGAAGTTATTCTCGTGCAGGGGCCTGCCGTGAAGCTGCAGGAACTCACGGACGAGTTGAGTACGCTTCGCGGCGTTATCTTCGGCCGAATGCAATTGGCGGCTGCGATCATTCCGCAGCTCCATCCCCTTCCCGATGTGCCTCTTCATATCAAAAAGAGCATGAAAGCATCTGCCAGGGGCAACGACGAAAAGAAGCGTACGTCATTCAAGGTTCGGAAGCATCGCTAGGAGGATGGCACTCAATCGGGTGCCTAGCAAACACATGCTTACTCGGGAAACGTCATGAATTGGGCCGATAAGACCTGGACTGAAATACCGGCGGACTTAGCCGATAGCCACGGGATCGCAATTCTGCCGGTCGGAGCGACGGAACAACATGGTCCGCACCTCGGCACCGGAATGGATTTTATTCTCGGAGAAAAGCTCTGCCGGGTGGTCGGCGAGCGAACGCGCGTTCCGGTTCTGCCGACGCTTCCATACGGATGCTCTCTTGGGCATAGCCGGAGATGGCCCGGGACGATTGCGCTACAGCCCATCACATTGATCACCTTAGTCAAAGAAATTGGCGATTGGGCACACCACAGCGGAGTCCGCCGTCTCTTTATTGTCAACAGTCACGTTACGAATGCAGCGCCATTGCGCTGTGCTCTCGAAATGCTGCGAGCAGATCACGATGATCTGATGGTTGCGGTTATCAACACCGCGACAATCAGCGAACGAGTGCGTGACGCGCATTTTTCCGATGCACAGGATTGGCATGCCAATGCTGCCGAGACGGCTCTTATGCTTGCGATCGCGCCGGAAATCGTGCGTGCTGAACTTGTCCCAACGTCAGATGATCCGGATCGCACGGACAACCTCGTCTTTGCGCATCCCGTAAACAGAACGAGCGAAAACGGTGTCACTGGCAAACCGAGCCTGGCGACTGTAGAGGATGGACAAAAGCTTTTTAGCTGGATGGTGGATGACCTTTCTGAGATTGTTGAGAAAGGCAAGCGTGAAGCACCGCCGCTGGATCACTCCTATTTTCATCGTGCAGACCTTGTGAAGCCGACGTCGGCCAATAAGTGACGCTGCCGCGGACGATGTCCGCTAAAGCCCGAATGGGTACGTCTCGGGCATGCCTTCGAGTTCAATGCCCTTGATGGGTTTCACAGCGCTCGTCCGGTCGATCCAAATATACTCGTCAAACTGTCGGGGCAGCGTGGCTTCAAAGTAATGGCTCGCAAGTTCGCTATCGGGCCGGTAGATAACTCCAATGGCGCGCTCCAGCAGCGGCCTCATCAATTTCTCGCGCAGCGCACCGTTTTCCCTGAGCGAGAGCATCAATCCCGGCGCGTTGGTCAAATGGAAGAGACGTTCATAGCTCTGGGCGTGGGCCGGGCGCACATTCATGACTTGCATCGGCGCGTCCCAGTTCGATGCCGCCGCTACCGTGCCGTCATTCGTGCCAAACCCGATGCTGAAACAAACCACGCCAAAGGCGCGACGGCACAGCTGGCCGATATTGTACTCACCCCGCTGGCTCATCTCCGTCGCCGAGGCGTCACCGATATGCGAGTTATGCGCCCATATGACTGCCTTAGAGTGAGCACCATGATGGACCAATAGCTGATCGAGCGTCTCGAACATATGACTGTCGCGCAGGTTCCAGGATGCGCGCGAACCGTAGTACATCGTGCGATAGTAGCGTTCTGCGTTAGCTATTAGACGGGCATTCTGCGCCGCATCGAAATAGCGCTCGCCATCCTGCATCACATAGTCTTGTTGATTTCGCAGTACGTCAACGAGAACACGGGATACGTCTTTTTCGCATTTTCGGTATTCGCCCGTCAGCGCCGCCCTACCATAAGCAGCTGGATCCGCCTCCCACGGGCTAAGACAGCCATAGCGCTCACGCGCGATCACGGCGAGTTCGGGATCAACGCTGTCGAGATACTCCAAGACAACGCGAACGGAATTGTAGAGACTATAGAGATCAAGGCCATAGAAGGCCACACGCGTTTCGAAGGCTCGCTTCTCATTATTCTTGTGTAGCCAGTCGACGAAGCTTTTCGTCTCGGCGTTACGCCACATCCAAGTGGGAAAACGTGCAAATGCTGTCCAATCTGACGGCGGCACATCACGGTGACGAACATAGTGATCGATGCGGGCAGCATCCGGCCAGTCGGCCTCGACGGCAACGAATTTGAATTTCTTGTCTTCAATGAGACGCTGCGTTATCCGCGCACGCATGCGGTAAAATTCGGAAGTCCCGTGACTTGCCTCGCCGATGAGAACGACGCGCGCATCGCCGATGCGTTCGATGAGTGGGTTGAGGTCCGCGTCATGGAGATGTGTGAAAATCTCGCCTTCCTTGGCGATCATCGAGGGCACCGAAACGCTGACAGCCGGCCGTGCGCGGACCACCCGAGGCGGCTTCACGCGCCAATCATCCTCAGGGCTTTCCCATCCGTCTTTGCCGATCAGGGGCACGAAGCGCACATCGGCGATATCCTCGCGCTCAAATTCCTCTTCGGCTACGCGCGTAATTCTCACAAGCTCCTGCGAACGTGGGTTATCGCCAATAGGAGCGATCAGACAGCCTCCGATTTTAAGCTCGTGAAGAAGCGCCGCCGTGATATTTGGCACGCCCTCCGAGACGAGGATCGCATCGAACGGCGCATACTCAGGCCATCCCTGCGTACCATCACCATGACGCACGTGCACGCTATGTGTCCGCGCCCGCTGGAGATTATCCCGCGCTCTCGCGGCAAGCTCTCCGATACGCTCGATCGTATAAACCTCGCCGGCGATATGGGCCAGAACGGCGGTTGCATAGCCCGATCCCGTGCCAATCTCGAGGACGCGCTCGCCGCCGCGAAGTCGAAGGGCTTCGATCATGAACCCGACGATATAAGGCTGCGAAATTGTCTGGCCGCATCCAATCGGGAGCGGAGTATCATCGTAAGCCTTTTCCGCAAGTTCGCGCGGAACGAAGAGCTCGCGGGGCACATGCCTCATGGCTTCAAGCACGAGAGCGTCACGGACGCCACGGCTTTCTATCTGGCTTGCAACAAACTGATGCCGCTCTTCCGCGGAAGATTCCGATTTCCTCTGCAACAACGCTTTAGGCATGGATGAAACTCCATGAATATACCCTAAGCCCATCCGAAATTTGGATTTCACACTCCCCGCCGGGATGCGCACCCCGGCGGGAGGTGGCGCTGCTTTATGCGGCTTTGACCGCGATCTTTTTCTCGGCTGTCTTGGCCTCGCTCGTCTTTGGCAGCGTTACGGTCAGGACGCCCTTCTTAAAGTTTGCCTCAATCTTTCCGGTATCGACACCTTCCGGAACGCTGAAGCGGCGCTCGAACGAACCATACCGACGCTCGGAGAGAAAATAATCCTTCTTCTTCTCCTCTTTCTCTTCCTTCTTCTCCCCTTTGATGGTCAGCATTCCATTGGCGAACTTTACATCGATATTGTTCTCATCAAGGCCCGGAAGCTCAGCGGTGATCTCGTAAGCTGTGTCTTTATCGACGATGTCGACAGGCGGCGTAGACACAAAGCTCAGTTCCCGTCGCAATAATGGCTCAATACCGAGGCGTGAGCCGCGGAACGGCGATCGCAAGAAACCTCGGTCAAACTCGTCTACAAGATCCTCGAACTGATGGCGAATATTTTCGAGCGGCCACCACTCACGGCCCGATGTAGATTCTCTCTGAGATTTTACCGGAAGTTTTACTGCAGGTTCTGCCATGGCACAAAACTCCTTGTTGATCGATACTCAACGATCATCTTTAGGCAGATCAAACGCAGGTGCCGCGTTGATGAGCGTCAAAAGATGACGATCTAAATTGAACTTCGCTCATTCGAGCATTCCGCGACAACATTGAGATGCATCAATGAGAGGCGCGGAATAGCAGCAAAAATCGCACTGACAATTCGGAGGTGCGCAGTATGCTTCACGAAATGTTTGATCCAAAAGCGCCCGGACCTGGCTTGGCAGCGTTGATGCCCAATTGGTCTGGATATCAAGCGCTCGCTGTCTCCCTTCGTCTTAATGAAGAGATCGCGCGCAATTGGATGGAATTTTTGCAGAAACGTTACTTGAAGGACGTGGATGCGCTGCAGCGCACCATAGCGATCAAGTCGCCAAACGAATTGACGTCGTTCGCCATCGCATTCTGGCAAGACGCAGCGAAGGATTATTTCTCAGAACTGAGTGCGCTGCAAAAAATTTTATTGTCGGGAGGATCTCTGCGCGCACCGACAGCCTAGCGAAGTTTTTTTGAGCTTTATCGTCAGAGGATTTTTGGCCATGAACGATATGCAGCTTCGTCAGTTGGTCATAGACGAACTGGAATTCGAACCGAGCATCAACTCGATAAATATTGGCGTTTCGGCGAGCGGAGGCGTCGTCACGCTCCACGGACACGTTCGCAGCTACGCGGAAAAAGTCGCCGCGCTTCAGGCTGCACGTCGGGTGAAAGGCGTTCGTGCCATCGCCCAGGAAATCGATGTTTGCTATCCGGCGGAAATCAAGACGTCGGATGAGGAAATTGCAAAGCGCGTACTAAGCGTCTTGAAATGGCATGCCATGATACCCGACGAACACGTCCGAGTGACGGTGCAGAAAGGTTGGGTCAATCTGAGCGGCGAACTCGATTGGCAATACCAAAAGAAGATCGCTGAAGACGAGGTCAGAAAGCTGATGGGCGTGATCGGCGTAACAAATTCCATAGTGGTGAAATCGCCCGTTGAGGCCCCGGATATCAAAAAGAAAATCGAGGCCGCACTGGCTCGCAACGCCCATGTCGAGGCTGAAGGAATCCGCGTCGCCGTTTTAGACAATCGAGTTTGTCTCGAAGGCCATGTCAACAGCTGGGAAGATCACGACATCATCGAGAATGCCGCTTGGTCCGTTCCCGGCGTGCAAGGGGTCGATGATCGTCTCACCGTTGCTTCGTAAAATGGGAAGGGAGTAAGTCCCATGAAAGTCAAAGATGTCATGCATAAAGGTGCCAAATGGGTTGCCCCCGATACACTTGTTTCGGAGGTCGCCAGAATGATGAAAGACCTCGATATCGGAGCTGTTCCGATCGGGAAAGATGATCGTCTCATCGGCATGGTGACCGATCGCGATATTACGTGCAGAGGGTTTGCCGACTCCGCCAATCCTTCCGCCCTGACCGCAGAGAAGGTCATGACAAAGGGCATCATCTATTGCAAGGCCGACGAAGATATCGAGGATGCCATCCGTTTGATGGAATCGAAGAAGATCCGACGACTTCCGGTCATTGACGATAAAAAAAGAATGGTGGGCATGCTTAGCCTCGGAGACGTCTCGCACGCGGTCGTCCGTAATCTCTCTGGCGAGGTGATCAGCGCCGTATCTGCACACCACGCTTAAGGAGGCGTCAGTGGCGGTCGATGTTCTGGAAGAAGAGGATGTGACGATTGGGTTGCCGGCGCTTCAGGGCAGCCTTGTCATTCCGAGCGGCGCACGCGGGATTGTTATATTTGCACACGGCAGCGGTTCAAGCCGCCTTAGCCCTCGTAACCGCTATGTCGCCGACGTCCTCAATGAAAATAGATACGCCACCCTCCTCTTCGATCTCTTGACCGAGGCCGAAGCTTCCGACCGCCGTAATGTGTTCGATATCTCGCTCCTGGCGCGTCGCGTGCAGATGGCGGTGAACTGGACGCTCGAGGAGCCTAAGACAGCCGACCTTACCCTCGGTCTCTTTGGCGCAAGCACCGGCGCTGCCGCGGCATTGGTCGCAGCGGCTGCACTCGGTCCGGCTATTTCGGCAGTGGTATCGCGCGGCGGCCGTCCCGATTTAGCAAAAGAGGCATTGGGAGGCGTCACCGCTCCCACGCTCCTGATCGTTGGCGGCGACGACATTGGCGTGATCGAACTCAACGAATTTGCCGCTCGGCACATGACTTGTACCCGAAAGCTGCAGATCGTCCCAGGAGCAGGGCATCTTTTCGAGGAGCCGGGCACTTTGGATCGTGTTATTGCACTCTCAATCAGCTGGTATGATCAATATTTGACGTGAGGATATCAGATGAGTTTCTGGCTGCCTTTTAGAAGCCGAGAAGAGGCGGGACGCGCCCTTGCATCTGTGCTTTCCAAGCAAAAGTTCGAAAATCCGATCATTCTAGCCATGCCGCGTGGCGGTGTGCCGGTCGCCATCGAGATCGCCAAACAGCTGAAGGCACCGCTCGATTTTGTTTTCGTGCGCCGCATCGGCGTTCCGGGGCACAAAGAGGTCGCCATGGCGGCGGTCGTCGATGGTGCAGCGCCGGAGCTTGTTCTCAACGAAGAGATCAGCGCACAAATCGAAATCCCGCAAGCCTATATCGATCGCGAGATGAAAGCTGAGCTTCATGAGATCGAGCGCCGAAGACGGGAATATGCCAGCACGGCGGCTGGACCCGCTATCACGGGACGAACCGCTATCATTGTCGATGATGGCATCGCGACCGGCACCAGCATGCGGGCCGCAATAAACGCACTCCGCAGAAAGAAGCCAAAGGAACTTATTGTAGCCGTTCCCGTCGCGCCTCTGGAAACTGTCAACTCGCTTCGTTCCGATGTCGATGCGGTGATCTGCTTACAAACTCCGGAGCCGTTTTACGCTGTCGGTATGCACTATAAGGACTTCCATCAGATCGACGATGATGAGATTGCGAAAGCACTGCACGAATTCCGAAAAGGCGCAAATCTTGCGCAACACACGGCCTGACCTTCTTGTTTCTGTCCTAGGCCTGCCGCTTGCGAGTCAGATCCTGAAGCTGACGACGCGCTGCCGCGAAGGCATCTGAAATTGTGACGTTGATATCCTCGTGGCGACCCGTCACGCTCGGCTCACGGCTCACAGCAATATCGTTGGCGCCTGGAACCGTAATGAGTAGCCGGATGCTATAGCAATCTCCATGCCGGTGGCGATGTTGCGGTCGCCCTATAACGATCCGCGCCGATGTAATCCGATCGTAGAACTGCTCGAGTTTCTTTGCCTCGTCGCGAACCCGGATCGCGATGTAATCAACTGGCTTTATGTGCTCAAACGAGATTTGAAGAGGGATCTGCATGGAAACACTCCCGCTATGTCGAAAATTGCTGCGAATTTGAATGGCTCTTACTCGTCGCGACGCCAGTGAGCCCTCACGAAATAATCCCCTTCGCTGTAGTCAATATCAAATTGGCCCTTGTAGGCGTGCTCGAGCGCATGCCCGAGACGGCGCGGCAGATGAATATCTGTGGTGGTTATGATCGCCGAGCCGTTTGCATAGGCGATCTCGATAATCCTCGACAACGGGTGCTCAGCGTTTTGATCGGCTTGCGTGTTTGTAATTAACTCGAAAATCTCGTCTTTGTGGTTTTGGAAAAACTTGCCAGACAGCGTGACTTCACCTGCAGGATATTTATCGTTCTCCCGCAGACACGCAGGGCACAATTGCATCGCAGCGTCAGTCGGCGCGCTTTCCAGCCACTGCCAACGACCTTCGAGGAATACGGCTCCGCACTGATTGCAGACTGTCGGCTCTTGCAGCTTCCCTCGCGCCTTGTAAGGATCATGCCGATGCGGCTCGATAAGATGCGATTTCATAAGATCATGGCGCGGTTCTGTGCGATGTAAATCTCGTGTTTTCATCGTCGTCGCCTTTCACAATTAAAGGTGGTCCAGCTCAAATTTCTCGCAGGAACGACCGAGAAGCGCGAAGCCGTCTTCCAAGAAGTCGCCAAGCAATGGAATACCAAGCAAATAGCGCGCTGTGTTTTTGTTGTGCGCCCGGGTCGCCTCTTTGCGCACCTCGGCCCAATCCGCGGCCGAATAGTCTTCGCGGCCAAGCCAAACAAGCGCAACGAGATCAATCTGCTCGTCTTCATTCATGTCGTTGATTACCGATGTTAGTTCTTCAACGACGGGATCGTCCGCATGATCTTCGAGAACAGATGTCATCTTGTCGTCGGACGCGTTCGAGCCGGGATCTGGATCACTGACGGCGTCTTTCGCGTCGAACTCCCGCGCCTTCGCAATAATAAAGCAAACCTTTTCGGGAGAAATTTGAAGCTCAGGCAGTGCAGGCGCTTCATCAATAATTCTAGTAGTCTTCGCCATTTTCGGATTCCTCCAAATGATGCAAAAATGGCTATGTTTCCTGAACCGACCTTGATCGCCGTCAAGCACATCCGGACGCTCAAACTGCTTTGAGATTGACGTTCATCAAGGAAAACAGTGCGCTAGCGAAGATCATCCGCAAACATCTTTTCGGAAAGCGATATGTACAAACATTTACTCATCGCGACAGACGGATCAGAGCTTGCTCAACGTGCGGTCGCACAGGGCTGCGAGTTGGCGAAAGCGCTCGGGTCGAAAGCAACGATTGTAACAGTCACCGAACCGTGGAGGATGGTCGCCCCGGCCGAAGTCGCGGTGGTGTATCCGATCGAAGATTATGAAAAAGCGGCGGCTTCAAATGCGAGTAAAATTCTCGCCGATGCTGCTTCTGCAGCCGCCAAAGTCGGAATAACCTGCGAGACCGTGCACATCAAAGACGAATTTCCGGCTGAGGGCATCGTCCAGGCGGCTCAAGCGCGGGCCTGTGATCTGATTGTTATGGCATCTCACGGACATCGCGGCCTGATGGAATTTGTACTTGGCAGTCAGGCCCACCGCGTCGTCACGACCTGTGCTGTCTCTGTGTTGATCTGCCGATGAGCGATTTCCTTCACTTATCCGACAATGCAACGGCGACGCTTGCGGCCAGAAGTTATAGTCATTTTTTATGATGGCCCTTGACGCGGACAACGTGGAGCGGAGTTCCCGGTTTGAAGCCGGCCTCACCATGGACGACGCGCGGAAGCGGCTCGCCACTGAGGGGCCAAACGAGCTTGAACGTAAGAGCAGCCGCTCTGCATTCGCGATTGCGTTGGAGGTGCTGCGCGAGCCGATGTTTCTGTTCCTCGTCTGCGCTGGCGGGATCTATGTCATCCTTGGCGAAACGAGTGAAGCAATTGTCCTCTGTCTTTTTGCGACAACTTCCGTCGCCATCGCAATTGTCCAAGAGTTTCGCAGTGAACGTGTGCTGGACGCCCTAAAAGAGCTCTCGAGCCCCCGTGCTCTCGTCATTCGGGATGGAGAGCGTCGCCGCATCGCTGGCAGAGATGTTGTCCGCGGCGATATTTTGATCATCAGCGAAGGTGATCGGATTGCTGCCGATGGACTTTTGATTGAAGGTGACTTGTCGGCCGATGAGTCACTTTTGACAGGGGAATCCGTGGCCGTCCGCAAGGTTCCTGTCGATAGGGATGCCTCGGTTCCGATAGACCGAAAACCCGGTGGCGATGATACGCCTTACTTGTTTTCCGGCACGCTCGCCGTTCGGGGACAAGGCAAAGCCGAAGTTGTCGCAACCGGAGGCCGAAGCGAGATCGGAAAAATCGGTGCCTCACTCGCCCGAATTGAACCGGAACCGCCCCGGCTCAAGGCCGAGATCAATAGTCTCGTGCGGATGTTCTCGATTATCGGTGTGGCGGTCTGCTCTCTCGCTTTCCTATTGCAATGGGCATCGGGGCATTCCGTGCTCCCCGCCCTCCTTGCAGGCATCTCGCTTGGCATGGCGATGCTGCCCGAAGAATTCCCGCTCGTCCTCACCGTCTTTACGGTCATGGGTGCTTGGCGTCTTTCGCGCGCCCAGGTTTTAACGCGACGTGCGGCCGCGATAGAGGCACTCGGCGAAGCCACCGTCCTCTGCACCGATAAAACAGGGACGTTGACAGAGAACCGTATGTCGATTGCTGAACTGCGCTTGCAGACAGGCGAGACATTTGGCGCGAGCCAGCCAGAGGCGTCGGGTTCGTTGCCCACTCAGTTCCATCGCCTCATCCGCGCCGGAGCGCTGGCTTCGCAACCGACGCCTGTCGACGCCATGGATGTCGCTATCGTCGATTTTGCCGAGGCGCGTTCTTGCGGCACAGAATCGCGAAATCGGGACGTCTTGGAGCGCACCTATGGCATGACACGGAAGCGCCTGGCCGTGGTAAATGCTTGGCGGGCGAATTCTACGAGCGAATTTAAAATAGCGGCCAAAGGCGCGCCCGAGACGATAGCCAACCTGTGCGGGTTATCGGCCGCCGAGTATGCCGGGGTCTCCACGATGACGGATACGATGGCGCGCGAGGGGCTGCGCGTGTTAGCCATTGCCGAAGCGACGTTTTCTGAAAGAGATCTGCCGCTCGAGCCGAACGCTTTCAATTTTCAATTTGTGGGACTCATCGGCTTCGCTGATCCGATCAGGGCAGATATTGCCAATGCAGTCAGGGAGTGCAGGGCCGCTGGCGTTCGCGTCGTCATGATCACCGGCGACTATCCGACGACTGCCCTTGCAATCGCCCGTAAAGCCGGTATCGACGCAAGCCGTGTGGTCTCGGGCCCCGAAATCGAGAGCATGGCTGCGGCGGCTCTCGGCCGCAACATCAGGGAATGTTCCATCTTCGCGCGAATTACGCCGGCCGACAAGTTGCGCATCGTTCAGGCGCTTCAGTCGAACGGCGAGATTACTGCGATGATTGGTGATGGTGTAAACGATGCTCCATCTCTGAAGGCAGCCCACATCGGTGTGGCTATGGGCGGTCGCGGAACTGACGTGGCCCGTGAAGCGGCTGCACTCGTCCTCCTGAATGACAACTTCAGCTCGGTCGTCACTGCTATTCGGCTAGGCCGTCGAATATTTGACAATCTTCGCAAGGCAACGGGCTTCATCGCAGCTATTCACGTGCAGATTGCAGGAGTCGCTTTGTTTCCAATCATCGCTGGACTGCCACCGATCCTTGGCCCCTTACATATTGCCTTCCTCGAGCTCATCATCGATCCAGTCTGCTCGATCGCCTTCGAAAACGAGCCGGAAGAATCCGATGTCATGAGCCGCCCGCCTCGATCGACAAAGGCTCCCCTGCTCTCATTGGCGCGGCTCCTATGGTGTTTGCTGCAGGGTGCAATAGCGTTTGCTCTCATTGCCTGCCTCTATGTTACGTCTTTGCGGTATGGTCTTCCCGCCGACCAGGCTCGTTCCCTCTCCTTCGGAGCAATGATCGCATCCTCGGTTGCATTGGTTATTATCAATCGCAGCTTTGACAATGTGCTCTTCGGATCTCTCGTCCGACCCAACCCCATGCTCTGGGCAGTCTTCACACTCGCTACGGCAATCTTTGCGACAACTCTTTACTGGACACCTGCACGCGCCCTTTTCGACTTTGGCGCTTTTCACGCTCATGACGCGCTCATATCAGTCAGCGTGGGCGTTGTACTGCTGATAATCCTGGAGCTGCTGAAAGGCATATTTGATCGCCCCATCCGTTGATGGGAGGGGAGACGTGAGTGAGCAGTCTTTATAAGGCTTGCACATTTCAATAATTCTTGTATTGTCAATTTATGAACACTGATGAAGCTGTCACTCGTCTCGCGGCGTTGGCCCACGATCAGCGCCTCGCTATCTTCCGGCTCCTGGTGCGGGAGGGCCCAAACGGGCTGCCTGCAGGTGAGATCGCTGAAGCTGTTGGCGCCACCCCAACAGGAGCGTCATTTCATCTTAAAGAATTGGACCGCGCCGGACTAATCCATGCCACGCGCGTTGGCCGGTACATCCGCTATGCGGCGCACTTTGAGGGAATGCGACAACTCTTGAGCTTTCTCACCGACGACTGCTGCCAGGGAAATCCGGAGCTTTGCGGCTCGACAATCAAAAAGGCGCGTAAGCTGTGTAAGGGAGAAGCGAAATGAACCGAGATCGACCGTATAACGTCCTCTTTCTCTGCACCGGCAATTCCGCCCGTTCCATCATGGGCGAGGCCATCATCAACCGCATCGGGGCAGGGAAGTTCAAAGGCTACAGCGCGGGCAGCATGCCAAAAGGTGAGGTTCACCCGCTGGCCGTCAATCTTCTGAATAAGCTCAACTATGGCACCGGTTCTCTCCGCTCAAAGTCCTGGGAGGAGTTCACGGCAGCCGGTGCACCTGAATTGGATTTCGTCTTTACCGTTTGCGATAACGCCGCCAACGAAGTTTGCCCGATCTGGCCGGGGCAGCCGATGACAGCGCACTGGGGCCTGCCGGACCCCGCCGAGGCTCAGGGGGATGAAGCTCAGCGAGCGCTCGCCTTCGCCGATACGTACCGCATGCTCAACAACCGGATTGGCATTTTCACCAGTTTGCCGCTCGCGTCACTCGACGAACTCAGCCTCCAGAATCGCCTCAACGATATTGGCCGATTGAAAGCTTCAGCCGTGCCGGAGAGAGCCTGAGCATGTCAACCTTCGAACGCTATCTGACAGTATGGGTCGCGCTCTGCATCGTTTTCGGCATCGCGCTTGGTCATTTCTTTCCCGTTGCCTTTGCGGAGATCGCCGCGGCGGAAGTGGCCAACGTGAACTTCGTCGTCGCGGCGCTGATCTGGTTGATGATCATTCCGATGCTGGTGAAGATCGATTTCTCAGCGCTGTCCAAAGTGAAAGCTCATTGGCGCGGCATCGGCGTCACGCTTTTCGTCAATTGGGCGGTAAAGCCGTTCTCGATGGCGCTGCTGGGCTGGATCTTCGTCGGCTGGATATTCCGGCCGTGCCTACCAGCCGAGGAGATCAACAGCTATATCGCCGGCCTCATTCTCCTCGCCGCTGCGCCGTGTACGGCCATGGTGTTCGTGTGGAGCAACCTCTCTGACGGCGAGCCGCATTTCACCTTGAGCCAAGTGGCACTCAACGACGTGATCATGGTTTTCGCGTTCGCGCCGATTGTCGGTCTGCTGCTAGGTCTTTCGGCAATCACGGTGCCTTGGAACACGCTCCTCTTGTCGGTCGCCCTTTACATTGTGGTGCCGGTCATCATCGCGCAGGTGATCCGCAGCCTCGTCCTCTCGACCGGTGGCCAGGGGGCGCTGAACGCATTGCTTCGGCGCATTCAGCCTCTGTCCCTCGTGGCCCTGCTCACCACGCTGGTCTTGCTATTCGGCTTTCAGGGCGAGCAGATCTTGGCGCAGCCATTGATCATCGCCATGCTGGCGGTACCCATTCTCATCCAGGTCTATTTCAACTCGGCGCTCGCCTACCTTCTCAACCGCGCGTCAGGCGAAGCTCATTGCGTGGCGGGACCCTCCGCGCTAATCGGCGCCAGCAACTTCTTCGAGCTGGCAGTCGCCGCCGCGATCAGCCTCTTTGGGCTACACTCCGGCGCAGCGCTCGCCACCGTCGTTGGCGTGCTGATCGAGGTCCCCGTGATGTTGTCTGTGGTGAAGATCGTCAATTCGTCGCGCGACTGGTACGAGGCCGGTCGGACGGTCAGAAAGCATGGCCTGTCCGCGCAAGCAGGAGAATGAGCGATGGCTATCACCATCTACCACAACCCAGCCTGCGGCACTTCCCGCAACACGCTGGCGATGATCCGCCAGAGCGGCGAGGAGCCGGAGATCATTGAATACCTCAAGACGCCGCCTTCGCGCACAACACTGGTGGACCTGATGAGGCGCATGGACATCACTCCCCGCGAGCTGCTCCGCCAAAAGGGAACGCCCTTTGCGGAACTTGACCTGGGCAATGCCAAGTGGACCGACGATCAACTCATTGATTTCATGATGGAGCACCCTATCCTCATCAACCGGCCGATCGTTGTCACACCGATAGGCGTGAAGCTGTGCCGGCCATCGGAGAAGGTGCTCGACATCCTGGCGGAGCCGAACATCGGCAACTTCACCAAAGAGGACGGCGAAGTGATTGCGGCAAGAAAGAAGGCTTGATGAGCAAGAACGGCGCCAGCGACCTGCCCAACATCGCGCACGAGCATCTGCACATTCCCGCCCATGATAAGCTCGCCGTGGCGGGTAGCCATAAGCCGCGTATCCTTTTGCTCTACGGTTCACTACGCGCGCGGTCGTACAGCCGCTTTCTCACGATGGAAGCGGCGCGATTGCTGGAGCATTTCGGGGCCGAAACGAAGATCTTTCACGCGCATGGCTTACCGCTGCCAGATGACGCGCCGGCAACCCACCCCAAAGTGCAGGAATTGCGCGAGCTTGCCGCCTGGTCCGAGGGCCAGGTTTGGTGCTCGCCGGAACGGCACGGTGCGATAAGCGGCGTGATGAAGTCACAGATCGATTGGATACCTTTGTCTACGGGCGCTATTCGTCCCACCCAGGGCAAGACGCTGGCCGTGATGCAGGTCAGCGGCGGCTCTCAGTCCTTCAATGCCGTGAACCAGATGCGCGTGCTGGGCCGCTGGATGCGGATGATCACCATCCCGAACCAGTCTTCCGTCGCGAAGGCCTTCAATGAATTCGACGAGGACGGCCGCATGAAGCCGTCAGCGTATTACGACCGCGTTGTAGATGTGATGGAGGAGCTGGTGAAGTTCACCCTGCTTACCCGCGACCGCGCTGATTATCTTGTCGACCGTTACAGTGAAAGGAAGGAAAGCGCCGAGGAACTGTCGCGTCGCGTGAACCTGCCCTCGGCCGTGAACGACACGCCGCGGCGGTAAAACCTTTAAACGACCGCTCGTTCGGACACTCATTACGCCGAGTTCCTTACGCCGAGTTCCGCCACTCGAATGGTGCAAATATAGCGTCTCGTCCGAGATGCATAGAAAACAGACTCAGAAATGCATTTGTGGCCTCCAGGCGCACCCCAAGTCGTCGTCCCTAAGTGGTAGAAATGCCATTTCGCACTTCGGCCAAGCGAACACACCCTCCAGTGGGTCGCACAAGCCTGCTTAAGCCTTATATTATCATCGCCACCGCAGGTTCGGATTGGGACTCGGGCTTATGGCAACAAGCAACACTGACGACAAGATATCGAACGCCAACGGCGTCATCGAGCTGCGGATTCAAAAGCTGGCGCAGCTTTTTAACTCGCTCGACCCATCGCCTTTTCACGAGCGGGATCTGGATCAAGATGCCGAAGATTACATCGTCGGCTGGGCACGCGAGTTACCATCAGATGTGCCTCTGAAGATTGTTATCCATTTGCCCGACGAGGCGATGCATGATGCTCAAAAGTGGGAGCTTCCGTCGGCGCTGGCAAACTACTTCACAGAACGCGCGCAATTTGCGCAACGCGAACTAAATGAGCTGTTTAGAATCGGACGTCTCTATTTATTCGTGGGCTCCGCCACCCTTGTGGCGTGTCTCCTCGGCAGCCAATTGGTGCGAAGCACGCTCGGCGCAGGGCCGCTTGCGGCCATCGTCTCCGAGAGCTTAGTCTTCTTTGGATGGGTCGCCAATTGGAAGCCGATCGAGACTTTTCTTTACGATTGGTTGCCGCTGAAGCGCCGGCGAGATCTGTTTCTTAGACTGGCGCAAGCGACTGTGCACCTGGAGAGAATTCCGTCGGGATGATCGTGGAGCTGCTCTCAAAAGAGCGTGCAATCGACGGACGTCGCAGGCCTCGGCGCGTCGATACGTTAGGGACCAACATCAACTGCCGAAGAACTTGTCAGGTCACGGCTACAATGAACTCATGCTAACAATGATGCCGAGACTGGCATTGGGTTCACTGTGCCTGCTGGCTCTCCAAATAGGAGACCAGCTGATCAATTTCACGATCAGCGGCATCAGGTGGCATGTTCTCGTAGAAATAGCCTTCCCACGCAAGCAGCCGCATTGTTCCGTGCCCACTGATGCCGCCATCGCGGATAATTCGTTCCACCCTTCCTCTGGGGAACCAACCACCGTTGCGCTTGGAGATTTGGGTTAGATCGGGAGCGGGCTTCTTCAGCGCTTCAGCAAACATCCCAGGGCCTACGCCTATTCCATGGCATAAGGCGCAGTAGGTTCGGTACGTTTGTTCGCCCGCTTTGAACCTCTGATCGGGAATCGCCTTTGGCGCTTCATCGATAGTTTCCCGAGCTTTGCCGAGGACATCCTTCGTCGCATCTTCGGTCTTATCGAATAGCTCATCCGCGCTTCGTTGCGCCTTGTCCAAGACTTCCGTCGTTTTATGGTGAACATTGTCAATGGAACGCGGAATGACAATTCGCGCTTTGTCGATTGCGTCTTTGACTGCTCGCCTTGCCTTTTCGATTGCGTTCAAAGCGGCTTTCTTGGCGACATCAATGGCCGCTTTAGCATCTTCCCCGGCATCCGTTGGAGTTTCGGATGTGGTTTGCGCAGATTGAAATTGCTCGGAGAATGCCGCAGGGCTACGGACCAACAGAAGCCCAAAAACTCCTATCGCGATTGCGACGTAATGAAATGGCGTGTGATTCCCGCTCTTGGACATGACGAAACCTCCCGAGCAATGAATGGCTTCGAGGCTCGCATATGCACTGCCAGTGATGCTTGATTCACATCAATCAAATCTGCTCGAGAGCTGAGGCTCATAGGGAAGCCTCTTCTTTGAAAGATGTCGTCGCGAAGGAGCAACCGAGTCGGCACGATCGATATCCGCGGCCGAGATGTACCAGCCGTTTGAAATCAATTTTTAGCTGGGCTAGCATCACGCGAGCCTAGAAGGTTGGCTCAAAATTACTTGGAACTGCGTCTGAAAACGGCCATTTAAATGGCCACGCCATTCCATTTTATCAATGAAAACCAATGTCTTGATGCATGTCTACGGTGCCCCGCACGAGCCCGGGCGATAGGACTAAAACATTTGCCGCAGACGTCAGATGGCCATCAGCGCATGCAATGCCTTGGCCTAGCGCGAATCTTACACATCCTGCAATCGTTGGTGCCGCCGGTGATGTCATGAGCGAAGCTATTCGATGCCTCGAAGGCGATGATAGCCGTTGCAGCTACCCGCCGCATATCGCGGATCGTTTTGAACAAGCACGGCATAAGACGGAGAAGAGAATTGGCACGAATATTCGTCTTCGCCTTGGCAGCCGTGCTTATGAATTTCTTTAGTCACACGGGCGCCTACGCGAGGGACGCTGACCCGAAAGGGGTGGCACTCTGGGAAGCTGGTTCCAAGGCATACGACGACGGAAACCTAACTCAGGCGCGAGAGCTGCTGTCACACGCAGCAGACGCCGGCAATGCTTCTGCGATGAACCTTTTGGCGTCGATCCTACAGAAAGGATTGGGGGGCGACGCGGACTTACCAGCCGCTCGAAAATGGTATGAAGCGGCCGCAAATAACGGTGACCTATCAGAAGCAATGTTCAGCCTGGCCATGATGCTGCATGACGGCCAAGGCGGCCCCAAAGACGTTGCCTCTGCTCGTTCCTGGTTTGAGAAAGCAGCGAATGCCGGGAATGTCCCGGCGATGGATTGGATGGGCTATCTTTATCAGGATGGTGAGGGCGGCCCTCAAGATTTCGCGGCGGCGCGATCGTGGTTTCAGCGGGCGGCTGATCAGGGCGACGCCAACGGCTTGTACAGAATGGGCTACTATTTTGAAACCGGGAAGGGTGGCCCGGCAAATCCCCAGGGCGCGCGCGAAATGTATCAGAAGGCGGCCGAAAAGGGCCTCGTTCGGGCCATGACCTACTATGCGAAAGTTTTGTATGACGGGACCGGCGGTCGAAAGGATTTAAGCGGAGCGCGGGACTGGGCTCAAAAAGCGGCCGAAAAAGGTGATGCGGACGCTATGGGGATGCTCGCAACAATCTACGCGCACGGGCAAGGCGTTGCCGTGAATTATTCGTCGGCGCGTACATGGGCTAAGAGCGCGTCTGAAGCCGGCTGTTCGTTTGCGATGCCTCTATATGGCTTTCTCCTCGAAAGGGGCTTGGGTGGCCCTAAAAATCTTCAGGAAGCCCGCCAGTGGTACGAGAAGGCTGCCAATGCGGGTGATCGCATCGGCATGTACGACTACGGCATTGCTTTGATCCAGGGGAAAGGCGGTCCCCGCATGACGAAAGATGGCCGTGCATGGCTGCAGAAAGCCGCCGCCTTGGGAGACCCGGACGCCAAGAGATATCTGGCGCGCAAAGGAAGCGGCGGTCGTCGCACCGTTCGAAAACCTACCTATGAATCGTCACTGGGGGGATTTCTGCCCTTCTAAGGATCCACGGATCTGGTGAAATCACCTCAACGATGAGGCCGTCAGGGGAGCACAATCGTGCCACCCTTTCCACTCAATACAGACTGCACAGCGGCCAAGGATCCGATAACGGCCGCGCGACCGGTCCGTTCGGCGAAGTTGCACGCCGCGCTTACCTTCGGTCCCATTGAGCCGTCCGCGAAGCCATAGCGGCGTAAATCGAGCGATTTGATTTTTCCGATGGGCTTTTGTTGCGGCGTTCCCCAGTCGAGATAGACAGCATCAACATCAGTGAGGATGACCAGCTGATCGGCTCCAAGCTTCTCCGCAAGGAGTGCTGCGGCTAGATCCTTGTCGATGACGGCTTCGACGCCACTGACCCTGCCGTCCGGGTTGCGACGGACGGGTATGCCGCCGCCGCCGGCGCAGATGACAAGAACGCCGCTGCGAACGAGACTATCAATAATCGGGAGTTCAACGATTTCCACCGGCTGGGGAGAAGGCACAACCCTGCGAAATGACTTCCCATCTTGCGCGTACGTCCAAGAGTGCTGCTCCCGAAGCGACGCAACTTCATCTGAAGTGTAGACGGGACCAATCGGTTTCGTCGGCCGTTGAAATGCTGGATCGCTGCCATCGACGATAGTCTGTGTAATGAGCGCCGCGGTGGGACGTTCCGGGCTCGCATTTCGCAGTTCCTGAGCGACGACGTAACCGATCATCCCCTGCGACTCGGCCCCGAGCACATCGAGCGGATACGGCGGGAGCGCCTTGTAGGCATTGGCTTCAAGAGCGAGCAAGCCCACTTGAGGACCGTTTCCATGCACGATGACGATTTCATGTCCCTTACATGCCAGGGCCAATGCATCGGCAGCGGCGCGCATATTGCGCCGCTGATTTTCTGCAGACAAAGGCTCGCCGCGTTTCAACAACGCGTTCCCGCCAAGGGCAACGACAATCCGCATCTGTTATGCGGCTCCTGCCATACGGAGCAGACGTCGCCCGAGCGGCTCCTGCTGGGTGATGCAATGGATGTTGCCGCCACCAAGAAGGATCTCACGCCCAGGCACGCTTACGATCCGCCGGGTCGGAAAGAGTTTCGCCAACGCATCCTGCGCCGGATCGTCAGCTGGATCGTTGAAGCGCGGCATCACGATTACGTCGTTGGCGATGTAGAAATTGACGTATGATGCTGCGAGCCGATTGCCTGCTTCGCGCGGCAGCGTTCCAGCAACCTTATCGACTCCGGCGGCTTCTTCAGCCGTGATCAAGACTGGTTTTGGCGCGACGAGCTTGTGAATGTTCAGCCGCCTCCCGCGAGCGTCGGTCGCCTTTTCGAGCCGTTCCAAGGCCCCGGCCGAAATTGCATATTGCGGATCGGAGCGATCTTCCGTCCACGTCAGCACAACTTCTCCGGGCGCAACGAAGCGGCAGAAATTATCAGTGTGGCCGCTCGTCTCGTCGAGATAGACGCCTTTTTCCAACCAGATGATCTTCTCGAGATTGAGATAGTCACAGAGATACTTCTCGATCTCGGCACGGCTTTTATCGGGATTGCGGTTCGGATTGAGTAAGCACTCTTCTGTGGTCAAGAGCGTGCCTTGCCCGTCGACATCGATTGAACCGCCTTCGAGAATGAAGTCCGGCGCGTACCGATCATCCCTTTCGAGTTCTATGACTTTCTCACCGACGAGGTCGTCTTGATCCCAAGGGAAGTAGAGCCCTCCAGCAAGCCCACCCCAAGCATTGAATTTCCAATCGATACCCCTTACCGCGCCCGCATCATTTACGACGAATGTCGGCCCGCAATCGCGGATCCAACTGTCGTTGCTCGTCATTTCGACGAGACGTACGGACGGGTCGAGCATCTCTCGGGCGATAAGATATTGAGCGGGAGACGCACAGACAGTTACCGGCTCTCCCTGGGCGATCGCGGCGGCGACAGCCGCGAAAGCATGCTGTGCAGGCTTTGCACCACTTCGCCAGTTATCCGATCGCTCAGGCCAGAGCATCCAGCAACCAATGTGGGGCTCCCATTCCGCCGGCATCCGAAAGCCGTCCTGCTTAGGTGTCGTTGCGAGGACCTTAGACATGGGCGATCTCCTTCGTCGGTTTCGCTGGTTCGGGACGTTTGCCATGGACGAGGAATTCGCCGACGATGACCGTGAGCACGACGCCTCCGACCACGGCGCCTATGTAGGTCATATCAACCGCGCCGGGCTTGTAGATGAAGAAGACGATAGCCTGCAGGATAAAGAGCATGCAGATGCTGCTCAGCAGCACAGCAACCGGATAGCCGCCGGGAACGCGATAAGGACGTCGAATATCTGGATCATCCTTACGTAGTTTCAGGAACGAGAGGAACAGCAGGAAGTAGGGAAGCAGGAAGACGACTGACGAGAACGCGAAGGTCGTCCAGAAGAGATCTTCGGAACTTTTTGCGAGCCACCCGTAAATCAACAGCACGACGCTGGCGATGACACCGCACAGGATAGCCGAGTTGGCGGGTGTCTTATAAACAGGATGAAGCTTGGCGAAGATCGACGGCAGATCACCACGATTGGCCGCTTCGGCGGCCGATCGGTTTGCTCCGATCGACCACGTCGTCATGTTGGCGATCAATGTATAGAGCGTCATCACACATAGGGCGATGACCGGAACATTGCCGGAGATGCCTGCGCCGAAGATCTTTTGAAACGTATCCGGCAGGCCCTTAATGAGGCCGATGTCGGAAAGCGGGAGTGCGAGCAGAATGCCGACGGTTGCCAGAATGTAGAAGAACGCGATGATCGACCCCGAGCGTACGATTGCCCACGGCACGTCCCGCCCAGGATTTTCCATCTCCTCACCCGCTCCGGACATCAGCTCGAAGCCGAGGAAATTATAGATAATGACCGGAAGGAACGCGAGACTATCGCCCCAGTGCGGCGTGAGCGTCGCGAGGCTGAACTCGTTCGCGGGACCGTTATGCATTGCGTAGGCAATGCCGCCGAGGCCGAGCGCGAGCATGATAATCACTTTGAAAATGGCGCCGATATTCGGCACCCATTTCCCGACCTCCAGGGTGATGATATTGATGCCGACGGTGAGCCACGTCAGGCCCAGCGTGATGACAATCTTCGTCCACAGGCTCATATCCGGCGCAATCAATTCTGCCAGAATGCCTGCAAAGAGGATGTACACAGACGGCATCCAGAAGGCGACGTTGACCCACCAGAGCCAAGCGGTACGTCCAGCCCAGACGGGTCCGAAGGCGCGGCGAACCCAGGCATAGATGCCGCCCTCCTCCGTGTAGGTGCTGCCAAGCTCAGCAGTGATCAGACCATACGGAATGAAGAACAAGACGAGCGTGAATATCCACCAGAAGATCGATTGCACGCCGATCGAGGCCGCTGCCGTCAGCTGGTCAATGACGAGTACCGCACAGACGGTAAACAAGGTCATATCCAAGCCGTGGAGAACCTTTTGGAAGCGCGGAGGCCGCACTGCACCCGGGGCTGAGACCGCCATTGGATTATCCTCTTATGTTTTTAACTGACGAGTTCGGTTGCACGCATGTGGAAGTCATCGACCGCGCTCCGATACCGCGCGATAGCGCTTGGATCCGCGATCTTCAGGCGCGGATAGACGAAGTAGGCCAGCAGGGCCTTCTCGGTATGGAGCCGATTTTCAGATTGGTCGTAGATAATTGATTGAGGTCCATCCATGACGGCATCTGTCACCTCGACACCACGTGATGCCGGCAAACAGTGCATGAACTTGGCCTGCGCGGGAGCACGCGCGAGCAGGCTCTCGTTGACCTGATACTTCGGCATGAAAGCCCGTTCGCGATCAGGAATTTCAGCTTCCTGTCCGATCCACCACCAGAGATCCGTATAGATGAAATCGGCGTCTTTAACCGCCGCATTAACGTCATCTGTAACAGTAAGGGTGCCGCCGGACTTCGCGATATTGGCGCGGGCGATATCCTGCCAGGCCTTCGGGGCCTGATAACGCACAGGTGCAGCGTGCGTGAAATGCATGCCCATCTGCGTGCAAATCATCATCAGCGAGGAGCAAACGTTGGTCGCATCACCGACGAACGTCACATGGACGTCGGTCAGCGACTTATCCGGAAGCTTGTGCTCCATCATCGTGAAGACGTCACACACGACCTGGGTCGGATGGTTGTAGTCCGTCAAGCCATTCATGACCGGCACGGTCGAATTTGCCACGAGATCGAGAACCGTCTTGTGCTTGAGCGTTCGCGCTTCAATCACGTCGACCATACGACTGATCACCTCTGCCGTATCGCGGATGCTCTCGCGCTTGCCGAGGTGGATCTCTCCCGGTCTCAAATAGAGAGCGTGACCACCAAGCTTGGTCATCGCGACTTCGAACGAAACACGCGTGCGTGTCGATGGCTCTTCGAAGATCATGCCCAGCGACGCACCTTGAAGGAGCCGCGGGCATGCGCCTGCCTTGTCAGCTTCCTTAAGAAGGCAGACAAGGTCCATGATCCGCAGCAGCTCCTCGCGCGAGAAGTCCTGTGTGTCGATGAAGTGTCTTAAAGCTGCAGCCATCTGTCTTCTCCGTTGAACTCATCGGAGTTCTGGTTGCTCGCGCTCTTTTCGGCCTTGATGGAGGTCAACGTTCAGTCGAACGGATGCGGTCGAGGCGCGTCTCATTACGACTCGGGATTTAACGATGACGCGGCAGCCCCCCGATCCAATCACCCGCTTCAGGCGCCTTGCTTTCCCCGCCTACGAATTGGCGGCATGTGATCAGGAATTCATCAAGACAATCAATTGAGAAACAAAAGAGAAGACAGTTCCTCGGCGCGCTCTCTATAATGATGGGAGACGGGGGACACTTGGCAGCTAACAAGCAAACCAAGGAGTCCGTATCATGCAGTCTCTCCTCGCGGCCGCTTCGCCGGTAAATTCTTCTGTCTTTCATAGCGACGCCATCTATCGCAGACGATCAGATGTCCGCAAGCGCACGTCATATGCTGGGCGATGGCGCCATTAAACATTTCACGTGCCGCTTATGATCCAACGGTCGGCGCGCACTCTTTGGCGCTACTCATGGATCAGCATTTCCCGTTCCTCGTTCGATAGATTGAGAGGTTCGTCATGACCGCCAGTCCTGTTTCTGCGAGACCTACAGAGGCCTCGGACCCCAGTTGGTGGGGCGCTATCCTGGTCGGAGCCATTTTCGTCTTCGCTGGCATCTTCGTCCTGGGAGACGTCGTCGCTGCGACGGTAATCAGTACGATGCTCATTGGCATATTGCTGCTGGTGGCAGGCATATCGGAAATATTCCAAGCGTTTTCGACACAGCATTGGCGCGGCTTCATCTTGAGATTGCTTGTCGGCTTTCTTTACGGCGTCTGCGGAATAATGCTGATCACGGACCCTGCACGTGCTTCGGTTATCCTGACCTTAGTATTCGCGCTATCTCTGATCGCTTCGGGATGCGTTCGGATCGTCCAGTCGTTTCAGTATTGGGCTTTGTTCGGCCCACTACTGCTGATTTCCGGGATCATCGGCATCGTGGCAGGCCTCGTCATTCTCGCCAAATGGCCATTTAGTGGCCTGTGGGTCTTGGGACTTCTGGTCGGCATCGATCTCCTGTCTCATGGCATTTGGTGGATCTTCTTCGGAAGCCGGGTGCGTCAGGAGAACAGCGCCGCACTCGGCTGACGAACGCTGGGCGGGAGGCGGCATTTGGCACCCAGGGCGAAGGTTCGCATGGAGCCTTCATCTGGGGGGCGCCTTTTATCGTTTATTCTGTAGTGGCCACAAGCAGTCGATCCCTATCTCAGATAGAGGGAGGAAAGCGCATGGAGGCCGGAGCTGACACTTCGGCCTGCTTGCCTTAAGTGTTGCAAATCTCGTGGCTTTGCCACCCTGTCAGAGAGAAGCGACCATGCAGTCGATCATCGACCCGCGGAACGGCGATGCCGAAGACGACGGATCGAGCACAAAACGGCGAACATTGTTATCCCTTGCGGGAACGCTTCTCTCGGAAATCAGTTTGCCAAAGTTACTTGCGGCCTGGACTGCGCTGATCGTCGTTCCTGCGATCATGCTCGGAGCAGCGCCGGTTCTCGTTTCGATATGGATCGGAACGGTTTCTTCGAAGACGGCCGCGCTTTATACTGGTCTCTTCGCGCCGATCGCGTTGCTCGCCCTGATTGCGATCGGATGGTTTGGCGGCAAGCCATTATGGCGATTCGTCGAGACGAATTTCTGGTCACTGAACGCACTCGCGGTACAGCCGGCTTACGCGATTGTGCGGGAAGCGGTCCGTCAATTCGCCGAGCGCTTCATGACCGCCAGCGCTGACCAGCGAAGCCGCGGCCGCGTGCGCGCAATGAGCGCTACTGTAGCCGGCGTTCTGATTTGCGCATTTGCGATCTGGGTCTTTACGCTCGTGTGGCCGCAGACGAGGTGGACGGGCTCCGTCAGCGATCTTTCATCGCCGACCAGACTGATAGGTATCGCGCTTTGCAACAGCGTCGCCATCGTCACCGCATATCTCGCGGCGGCGGCGTTGACTTGGGGACTGGCCGATACCCTGATGGCGCAGCCGCAGGATTTTTCTCCGAGGCCCGCTTCAGCTTCAGCAACAAAACTTTGGCGCGTCGTGCACCTTTCCGACATTCATACTGTCGGCGAGAGATATGGCTTTCGCATAGAAGGAGGACGCTCCGGCCCACGCGGCAACAATCGCCTTATGCAGCTTTTGGCGAAGCTCGACGCCATTCACGCACGAACACCACTCGATTTGATCGTGATCACCGGCGATATCACAGACGCAGGCCGCTCGACCGAATGGGCGGAATTTCTCGATGCAATGACGCACTATCCGCGGCTGTTAGAACTCACCGTGATACTCCCGGGAAATCACGATCTCAATGTCGTCGACAGAGCAAATCCTGCGCGACTCGATTTGCCTCTCAGTCCCAAGATGCGATTGCGCGAAGTTCGGGCGCTTGCCGCCATAACCGAGGTGCAAGGCAAGCGTGTCCGCATTTTCGATGACGAGAGCGATCAGTCCGGCGCGAGCTTGCAAAAGTCGCTTGAGCCTTTGGAAGAGCAAATTGCAGAATTCGCCGATAGCGGCGCCATGCGCCTATCATGGCGCCTCGCAAACGTTTGGGCGCAAAGCTTTCCGATGATTCTGCCGCCGCAGACGCCGGACGGGCTCGGCGTCATCCTGATGGATTCGAATGCCGAGACCCATTTCTCGTTCACGAATGCGCTCGGCCTTGTGACCACCGAGCAAATACATGCGGCCGACAAGGTCTTCGCGCAATATCCCAATGCCTACTGGATCGTTGCGCTTCATCATCACGTCGTCGAGTATCCCAAAGCCTCGAAGGCGCTTTCGGAGCGGATTGGCACGGCTCTGATCAATGGCAGCTGGTTCGTTCGTCGGATGCAACGACATGGGAAGAAGATCATCGTCATGCACGGCCATCGTCATATCGATTGGATCGGGCGCTGTGGCGAGCTGACGATCGTCTCTGCTCCGTCGCCAGTGATGGACGTGACCGACGATAAAGATACCTATTTTTATATCCATACGCTCGGCGCGGGACCGGACGGGCGATTTACCCTCTTCACGCCGGAGCGCGTTGTTCTTTCTGGCGCCCTCAATCCTGTGTCCCAGGCCCCCGCAGCGGCGGTGCGCCGAAAAGATCCGCAATCCAACGCGTCGACGAATGAACCTCACACAGCGAAAGAAGCACTATGACGATCGGTACGCCAATGAAGGCTCCGGGAAGCCCCCAGAGGAACGTCCAGAAGAAGACTGAAAATAGGACGATGAAAGGCGATATCGACAATGCGTTCCCGACGAACCGCGGTTCCAGATAACTTCCGACCACAAACTGGATGACGTTGAGACACGCGAAAATGGCGACGGCCGCGGGCCACGATGCAAATTGCGCGACGGCAAACACGGTCGGAAACATGGTCGCGATAAATGGGCCGATGAAAGGTATGAAGTTCAGGGCGAATGCGATCACACCCCATTCGAGCGCCAGCGGCAGCCCCGCAAGCCACGCGAACATACATACCAAAAGGCCAGTGATCGCGCTCATCTGTGTGCGGACGAGCATATAGTGACGAAGCTTGGTGGCGGCGTTCGCTCCTCCGGTCAGTAGAACTGTGCCAAGGCTTCCTTGTCGCCACGCACGAAGTCTTGCGCATGCGTCGTCAACTTCGAGCAATCCGAGCAGCACATAAATGAAGACGACAATCAGGAAGCTGAGCGCAGTATTGAGGCGTGTGGTGACTTCCTGGGCCACGCGCAACAATTGATCGCCACGGAAATAACTCGCCCATAGCCCGGCCAACTCGACACCATGACCTTCCAGCCACGACGTCAGCGAACCATAGAGAGCCTGCAGGCGGGCTGCGTCGTTCACGATAAATTGCCCCACGCGCCCCGCGGCCCAGGCAAGCAACATGGCAAAAGCGACGATCACGATGATGATCGCAGCTGTTGTTATTGCAACTGCAACGAGCCGGGCCATTCTGGCTTGCAGCAACCTCTGCAACGGCCAGGTGATGGCGATGATGAAGAGCGCGAAAGCGAGCGGCGCGAAGATCGTCTCGGCCACATATAGCGCCGCGCACGAGAGAATAGCGGCGCACACCCCCAGCATCGCAGTCTGGGAAGGGGAGTTGGTTTGTCGTGAGGGCGGCTGATGAGAATCCACGCCGTAGTATCAGCCGGCATCGTGCCTTCGGTCAAGGAGCGCTCGACACCGTCGAGAAAACTCTGCCGCGCCGCATCAAAGCATCGATTGTGACGACGGCGTTTACATGCCATTTAGGCTTTTTTAAAAAAAGCGCGAAACTAAAAGACCGTCATCGGACAAAATTGCATATTTCGCGAACGGCGTCGATGCCGCCTCCGAGCGTTGCTCGGTCTGTCCCCTATCCTTTCTCGAATACTGCCCAATGAATTCAGCGCCATTGAAGGATAAAGCTCCGATGTCCAAAAAAGTTTTGATGCTGTTCATAGCTTCGACCGTCGTTGCGACGGCCTATGTATCGGATTTGAGAGCGGGAGAACTTAACAAATTGGAGCACGATCAAGTCGGCGATTCAGCTCGCCCCGACGTGGATCCGAACGCCTCCACGGGCGGAGACTCCTCAATTGTGAAGCAGGAGGATGAGCAGATCGGCGATTCCGCCAAGCCCGACGTCGATCCCAATGCCTCTCAGGGAAACGATGAGTCGATCGTCAAGCAGGAACAGAACCAGATTCCCCATTGACGCCTTTGATCACCTTTTTCTTAACTCCATTGCGAATGGCGTCGGCGCAAAAAAATTGGCGCCGCCGCAACTCTTTCCTTACGGCGTGTTTGGCACCGGCGTCAAAATCACTGCAATGAAATTTGATTGCTCAGCGCAGAGCTGATCGGACCACGTCGGCGCGTCGCTACCAGCCTCATAAACTTTGCATTTTGACGAGGCAGCCGTCGCGCGCCAGCACTGCGTTTTCGACAAATCACGCATTTCCCGAACCCATTTTCGCCACTCTGTCGTCGCGTCGTGTCGGAGGGGAGATTGGCAGCGAGAGAGCGCACTCGCAATTGGGGGAAGCGCGATGGCCGACGTCTTTTCTGACCTCCTCATTCTGTTGCTCGGACCACTTATTTCTCTGTCCGTAGCATGGATCATTGCGATCAAAGCCCTGGCGGCTCGAGATGAGATTTCGCAGGTCGTGGCAGCCCTAACGCAGCCCAGCGGCGCGGACGCGCACGCCAAACGAGGGAGCGCGAGCAGTGAAAAACGCTAAGACCGGCAATCATGTTCATGGCGATTTCGGGACTGTCAGTGTCCGCAAGCGCCAAAATGTGCTGGAGAAGCGGGGTTATAAAAGGCCCACTTTTACGCGCGTTCTGTTTGGTGCTGCGCTTGCGATCAACTTGTTACCGGCTCCGATCGCGCAAGCGGCGCGTTTCGTATTCGATCAGCGCCGCACCGAGGTGCGCTTCATTTACAAGATCGCCTATGCAAAACAGCGCGGCCGCTTCACCAAGGTTTCCGGCACTCTCGACTACGACGAAGGCAAGCCCGGCAAGAGCAAAATCAAGGCTTTGATTGCGGCTTCCAGCCTTACGACTGGGGATACGCTCATAGACAGCGAGCTGAAGGGGGCGAGCTTTTTCAATGCCGCAACGTCGCCGGTGATAACGTTCAAGAGCGTTGAAGTGCATGCCGGATCAGCAACCTCCGCGGAGGTCGCCGGCGAGGTGACCGTTAATGGCATCACAAAGCCGGTGACGCTGAACGTCACAATTGAGCCGCACGATGATCCCGCCCTGAAGTATGACGTCGGCGCGCGCAAATTTATTGCTAAGACCCGCATTCGGCGCAGCGCGTTCAACATGGTGGACTACCAAGCCATGGTCGACGATGATGTTGATATCGAAATCGAAGCCATCGCTCGGCCGCGATAGCTCACGCCAATCACCTTTCATCTCATCCACCACGCGCCCCAACTTTTGGGGCGCTATTCGATTCCTTTGGCGAGGCGTCTAGAATTTCCTGCGGAGTTCCGTGCGGAACCCGAAGTTGTCCTCGCCACCTTCCTGGATCTGATAGGTCGCATCGGCGCGAAACAGCCACGCTCGGTCGAGCGGAATTTGGTATCGAACACCGAAGCCATATTGCGGATCTCTTACGCCGATGCCGTCGTTCTCGAATGGCTGCACGGTTGCCACTTCAAAAACAATCTGCTGGTCGAGATTGAAGAGATATTCGACGCCAAGCGCACCGCCGAACGTATTTGATGCGGTATCGTCGAGTTTCGGATAACCCGTCAGCGCGTCGGTTTCGAAGTTGATACCGACGTTCTTCAATATACCCGCATTATTGCCATCGACCAGCGGTTCAGGACTGCCGACGCCGACGAAGAAATTCGCGTAAGGCAAAAGCGTGCTCGGCAAGGGTGAGATCAGACTGTTTTCCGAGATGAAGGCAAAGCCATCTCCGCTTCCCCGACCATCGTCTCCAAAGTTAGCGAACAATCGGGTCGAATTCGAAATGGTGTTGGCATAGCGCCGGCTATAAGCCGCGGTTAGGAAGTGTTGCTCGACGGCTTCCTGACTTCCGTTGCCTTGAAGGAAGCCGTATCCCGCTTCGATATAACCGCCGTACGCATCGATGAAAGTTGTAACGCCAAACAGATTAGCGGCGTGGTTATCGACTTTGCCGTTTCGATCGATAAGGCTCGCATTATCGACGTTATCGAAGGCCGCGAAGAAGGTGAGATCGTAGTTTGACAGGCCGAGGGTGGGCGAGTTCTGCGCCGGGATTGTCACGGCGCCGCCAAGGATCGCATCGTTCGCCCAGATGCCGTTCTGCAGGAACAACGGAAAGAGCCCGACCGTGAACGGCAAATCGAAGCCAGCATATTTCCCTGTCACGCCCGAATAAATTGACCCAACATCACCCTCGAAAAACAACGTCTGCGGATCAAGATCGATTTCGTCGGTAAACTTCTGATCGCCATCGTTACCGCCGAACTCGAAGCGAGTGAATTTCGCATTCCCGTCCTGAAACGGCGTAAAGAACGCATGGATTCGCTCGGTCGCAGTGATCTTGAAATCGACGTCGAGGTTCAAGCGGGTTGCGACCTGCGCGATATCCTTGCCGTTGTTCTTGTTGTACGCGATCGCCGTTCGCCAATCGCCATAGACGGATAGCCCCGGAAGCAGCGGATTCAGCTTGCCGAACAGCGTGCTGCTCTCGTCGTATATCCCCGACGTGTACTGCTCACGACCGATTTCCAAAAGCGGGCGTGGTGGCTCAACTGCGGTTTTACCGCCGTAGATATCCGCCTGCCTCTTGGCATCGTACTTTTTGTTGTATTGCGGATCGGGACGGAAGGCGCCCTTGGTCGATGTCTTTTTCTTGCGCGGCTTTGCATTCGCTTCCGCGGGTGTATTCGCCTTACCATCGCCGGGAACGTCAGCGCCGAGATATTGCTTCGGAACGATCGTTTCGTTGTGGCGCTTTATTTCCGGCTTCCACTCCGACGTTTCTTTTCCGGACGCCCCCTCGACATCGTCCCGCTCGCGCGCGTCGTTGCGTTCCTCGGAAAGAATCGTCTCTGCAGGCGAACCTGAGATCATAAGATTGCCGCCCGCGATCAAAGCCGCAATGGCCGTTGCCGTCCCGGCGTAAGATCGCAAGTTGCCTTTTACGGCAGAAGTCATGCTGAAGCTCCCACTTCATGCCTCCGGCCAGCGCTTCACCGCAGGCAGGAGGATTCAGAGAGGCTTCGGACCCGCGTCTTTGGACCATTCCTTCGATCCAAATCCGAAACGCTCGGTTCTCGGCGTTAGCCCTTTACGTCGACATCAACCGCGAAGTCGTGGAAGTTCATGATGCGCTCGTTCATGCTCCGCTCCATATCTTTGGTGGCGCCGACAAAGCGCATGAAATAGATCGGCTCGGCGCGGCTTCGCATGCGGAAAGCAAGGCGGTATCGACCAGGCTTGCTGATCAAATTACCTGGCACTTCATATTTGGCTTCCCTCACACCCAACGGCGTCAACGAATGGTTCTCCATGCGCACCAGCGGCGGATGATTGAGGACGGTGGTCGGGATGCTCGGCGGACGTAATTGCGGCAACGGATCAATGTCGAAATTGACCGGAAGATACATTTCGCGGTCCGTGCCCTTAACGTTGGTCGTCAGAAACTTGGTCTGAAAATTCACCAGCATCTGGTCGGTATCGATGCGGCCGGCGGCGACATCGAGACTATGCAGATCGGCCATATCGCCGTTGCTATCGACGTAACCTGACTCCCAGACATTGTTACCGTCCGGATCGACAAGCGCGACATTCACCCAAAGCTGCGGTTGTGCGCCGAGAGATCCCGACGGCAGGTTGTGGCCGGTGTTCGTGTTCTTGATCTTGTAGGAGAACGCAAGAGCCGAGCCGACCTTCGGCGTGCCTTCGATGAATGGGCCATCGACTTTGCTGCTGTTCTCCATCACCCGACGACGAAAAACATCTCGTGCGTCGAGCTTCTTCAGATTTTCGTCGATAATTTCGCGCGCGTCCTCACGATCGTTTGGATCGCTCCAGCGCTTCGGAAACGAGACTTTGATCTTGCCGTCGGCGACTTTGTCTTCGAATTTGCTCGTGCCCCAGCCAGCGCGCCAATCGAACTGCAGCCAGTCCTTAATGCTGTAGGCCTGGGCTTTGACGTTGTGCGGGAAGATGCCCGGATGAGCGATCGAATAGCCCGGTCCGATGAAACGGTGGTTGGCATGTTTACGACCTGGATTGATCTCCTTGCCGCCGACGATCGCCGACGGCGCCGTCGCATAGCCCTTCGACTGGCCGGGAACTTTGCCCATGTGACAGTCCTGGCAAGTAATCCCTGCTTTACGCGCCGGGCTATCGCGATATTGGTCCCACACGATTTCGAGCTTGATGCCGAGGTTCACGGCGACCTGATGACAACTGACGCAGAACTCCGACTTGGTGATCTGGTCGTTCGTGATCATGCCTTTATGTATGTCGTTGCCGCGGCCTTTTGCGCTCGTCTTGACCGAATAGGTTTCCTTATTCGCTATGACGTTTTTGATGACGCTTTTTTCGCCGCTGCCATAAACGGGTTCGTAAATCTTACCCGGTTCAACCCGACGCTCGCCGTTGACCCTGCCGTACTGTTCTTTAACCCGGTGGCACGTGATACAAGTGACGCCTTCACGTGAGATTTGGCTTCTAGCCCAAAGCGGAGCCTCGCGCGCTTCTCCGAGTTGCGTGCCGACCTGCTGATGGCAGCGCACACAGAAGGTGCCGACCGTCCCCTGCGTCAGCGTTTGGAACTTTTGCTCGAATTTGTGGAACATCGGTGAGATCGACGCATAAGCATGCTGCGAAGATGACCACTCTTCGTAGATCTGCTTATGGCAAGTGCCGCATTGCGCGGCGGTCGGATAAAGCTCTTCGTCGCTATTCGGACTGCCGTGCGCATCGGGTTTGCTGTTATCCAATCCGTCAGGCTTGGCTTTGCCGGCCTCCGGCCTTCGGATCTCGCCTGCGTTTTCAGCAAGCATAAGCGTGCGCGGCAGGGCTTGTGTATGCCTTGATGCGTTGTTGTTCTCCTCGGCTGCGGCTTTATACGGAGGTGCCGCAGATATGAGAGCGGCACCGGCGAACATACCGGAGAGCATTGCGAATGTTGATAATCGCGTCATGGCCTTATCCCTGTCCTCAGTACATTTCAGGGCATCATTTCAATTAGCATCGCCCCGCGAAACGACGCTGAACAGCCGTCTGGAATGGATGGCCTGCTGATTAATTGAAACGCGAAATGGGCCGCGATATGGCCGCAAATTTATTCTCTCGCCGGAACGTTCAATTCGGACAATTACTCGCCTTCGTAATTACTGATGACACTTGCTTCCTTACGGCAACACACTCCATCAGCTTGCTGATTATGTTTCCAATGCAAGCGGCTGTTTATCGGACCTTTTGTGCCGTTCGCACTCCCGTTCGCAGTAGGCCACGGCGGCCCGCGCCTAGCCTCATCTCATTGATCTAATTTTTCTCATTGCCTCATTCATTACTGCTTTTTCGTCGTTTCTAATTCCGTCTTCATTTCCGTTTTTTTGCGATTACTCGCGCGGCCATTGTCTGACCACGAATGATCATTACTGGAAATAAAATGCAGGCGGATGAACTTGAAATTCAGCGCCTGATCTCAGCGGGATAGATCGACATCATGAACCTCAACCCTACTGGGATGAACTTATGTCAAAACGCCACAAAATCACGATCGACGGCAAAAGCTTTCTGGCGCCGCGCGGTGCGCGTCTGCTCGATGTGGCGTTGAACAACGGTATCGACCTGCCCTACAGCTGTCGCGCCGGACATTGCGGAACATGCTGCGTGCGGCTTGTATCCGGCGACGTACACGGTGGCGAAGGAGCTGAGCCCGGGCTCATTCACGCCTGTCAGTGTCTGATCGTTGCCGACGCAGTCATCGAGCGCGAGCAGCCCGCTGATATTCGTTCCGTCAACGGCGTCTTGGGCACATTGCGGCCGCTGTCGTCGGAGGTCCTGGAAATCGGCATTACAACGGACCGTCCCCTTCCGCATCTGCCCGGCCAATACGCGCACGTACAGTTCAGCGGTTATCCGAACCGTTCGTATAGCATCACGCATGCTCTGAATGAATCGGACAACTGCGATGCCACGTGGTTTCACGTCCGCCGCGTCGAGAAGGGCCGCGTCAGCGCATCCCTCGGCAAGCGGATCGGGATCGGGCACCGTGTCAAACTCACAGGACCTTTCGGAACTGCGCACTTCCGGCCGAATCCCGGTGGCCGGATCGTTCTCGTGGCAACCAACACTGGTTTTGCGCCGATCTGGGCAATCGCCGTCGCAGCGCTTCGCGAAGATCCTTCACGAAGAATGATGGTCATTGCCGGCGGCCGCACCTTGGATTCCCTTTATATGGCCCCCGCTCTTGTGCGCCTGGCGCGTTTTCCGAACGTCGTCGTCGTACCGGTCTGCAGTTCCTTGCAGGTATCGATTCCGGCGGTCAGACCGGGTCGGCCAACCGACTATCTTCCACGCTTATTGCCCACCGATGCTTTGTACGCTTGCGGGGCACCGGGCATGGTCGAGTCGGTAAAGGCAGTTTCTGCAGACGTTGGCGCGACCTGCTACGCCGACCCATTCCTGCCGGCGCCCGACACAGCGGGCGGGCAAAGCCCTATCACCCGCACCATCGAGAAGCTCTCCTCTCCCCTCGATCGAAACATGCTTCAACTCGCTTACGAGCGCCCAGGAGGTTTCAGGTAGCAATCGCTGCTCGCTTACGAGCAGATGCGCGAGGAATATTTCATTGCTTGTTTCAAAGCGTAACAATTGGTCGATGCTCAGCGCATATTTCAATGCTGTGCGGTTCGGTCTGTCACTCGCACCGTTGTTGGTCGTTACGCTCGACATCGGTCGCGCTGTTGCGTTGGATTCGACGAAGGTCGTCGGGCCGAATGCCTGCGCCGAATGCCACAAACAGGAAGCCGAAGCCTGGAAAGGCACACATCATTTCAAGACGTTCCGAGAGCTGCCGCGCAACCCCGAAGCCAAGAAAATCGCTGAAAGGATGGGCGTCAGGCGCATCAAATCGGAAAGCTTATGCGTGAATTGTCATTACACAGTTCAACGCAAGGATAACAGCGATGCAGCCGTGTCCGGCATCTCCTGCGAGTCCTGTCATGGCGCCGCTAAGGATTGGATCAAAATTCATAGCAGCTTCAGCGGCAAAACCGTGAAGACGGAAACGAAAAGTGAAGCGCAGGCGCGCTGGAAGCTCGCGGAGTCAAAAGGCATGATCCGACGTCATGCGCTCTATCAACTGGCGAAGAACTGCTACGGCTGCCACGTCGTGCCGCGAGAAGATCTCGTAAACAAAGGGCTACATCGAGCTGGCAGCCTATTCGAGCTGGTGTCCTGGTCGCAGGGCGAGGTCTTGCACAACACATGGTATTCGAGAGGCAAAGAAAATGTTCCGGCCGATGCGGAGCGCAAACGCATGCTTTATCTGATCGGCCTTGGCGTCGAACTTGAAACCGCGTTGCGCGCTGTCGGAAAGGCCACTGTGCGAAAGGCTTACGCCCTCGAAATGGCTCAGCGTGCAGACAAAGCGCGACGGCGGATCGCCGCGGTGGCGACGGCAGTGCCAAACGTGCCCGAAATTGCCAAGATCGTGGAATTATCTCATTCGGCTGCGCTGACCTTGAACAACGAGAAAGATCTCTCGGCGGCAGCCGATGGCATCTCTCAGCTGCTCGTCAGCATCACCGACAAGTATGACGGCAGCACCATGGCCGGCCTCGACAGTATGATCCCGCAGCCAAGCCAGTTCAAAGGCACTGCAAGAAAAGCTTCAGCAGTCAATTGACGTTATCTGAGCGCGGCCGCGACCGGCGCGCAATTCCTACGGGGGTGGGAATGAGCAAATCTGGTGGCCTCGCGTGAAGACGGTAGGACGACGCGTTCCCGGCAGCGTGTTCTGGATGCTTGGCTCGGCGTGGACGGTCATCCGCCGCACGAGCCTCGTTGCCCTGATGATCGCGCTGTCCGCGGGCTTATTCTTCTGGGTATCGATATATGCCAGCGCGCTTCGCGATCCGCGCTATCTCGATGGCTGGGTGCTTGCTGCCGGCGTGAGCCTGCAGTTCAGCTTTCACGCCGCTGTCAAGACGAACAAGCTTCCGCCGAAGCTCCTCAAGAGATGGCGGGGCGTCCACATCTTCATCGGCTACGCGCTTGTCGCCGCGTTCCTCTCACATTCCAATTTTTCGATGCCAGATACCCCGTTTGAGTGGGCACTGTGGAGCGGCTTCGTAACGGTGACGCTCAGTGGTGTGTTCGGCACTTACCTCGCGTGGTCGTCACGCGCCAAGGGCGGAATCGACGACAACGTTAGCCGCGAGCGCATCCTTGCCCGCCGCGCCGAGCTTGCGCAAGACGTGCGCGAACTCATTACGACACCAGATCCAATTACTATGGAGTTGTCGCTGCCCGCTCTGCCTTACGACGCTTGGATCACCGATCTTTACGCAAACCATCTCAATCACTTTTTCGCGGAGTCGCGCAATTTTCCGTCGCATCTCTTCGGCTCGCGGCGGCCGCTCCAGCGCCTGACGGCGCAGATCGAACGCCTGTCGCGCTACGTCGATGGCCCACGACAAGACAAGCTCGCGACGATCAGCAAAATGACGGCTGAAAAAGATCGTCTCGACTTTGCGCGCGTTCATCTTGCACTGACGAGAGCGTGGCTATTCGTGCATGTCCCCATCACCTACGCGCTCATCGTGCTGTCGGTGTTGCACATCCTTGTCGTCTATTCCTATTCGTCGGGGGCTTGGTGATGCGGCTATTGCCATGGCGAGCGACGGAACTGCGTCCGCTTCCCAGCTTGGGGCGAGACCGATTTGCGCGCATTCTGGCGCTCTTAACATTCGTCGGCATGGGCGCTGCTTTCATTGCATCTCCCGGAACACAATTTCTCATGCCGGGGCCATTGAGCAGCGTGCACGGCGCGATCAAGAATTGTTCTTCGTGCCATGCCCATAGCGGCGACGGAAAATTGAGTTGGGTCCATGGCATCGTCGCCCTTGGATCGACCGCCGACAGCAAGGCTTGCCTGACCTGTCACAAGATCCCGGAAAGCGCCTTTAACCCTCACGGCGCTTCAGCTGATGTCCTGAGGAAGAGCACGCTGCGGCTTGTAAATATTGCAACTGTAGGCCCTCAACCGTTGTCCGCGCGCGCGCAAACCGCTGCCCTGCCGATGCAGAAGATGATTTCCGGAGGCATTAACTGCGCAAGCTGTCATCAGGAGCACCAGGGCATCAATTTCGATCTGGACAAGATCTCCAATGAGCAATGCCGATCCTGTCATTCGGTGAAATTCGACAGCTTCGATAATGGTCATCCGGCATTCGATACCTACCCGTTCCGGCGACGCACACGGATCATCTATGACCACGCCGCACATTTCGACAAACACTTTCGGGACGTCGAGAAAAAAGACCCGTCGCGACAGATTCCGGTCGCCTGCTCGACGTGTCACGACAGCCAAAACGACAGACGGTTTATGGCTGTTGTTCCTTTTGAGCGAACGTGCAGTGGCTGTCATCTGGGACAAATTACCGGTAAGGACCGCGTGAACGGTCCGAAAGGCGTTGCATTTCTGACGCTGCCGGGTCTCGATCTCGAAACGCTGAAAAAGAAGAACGCGGCAATCGGCGAATGGCCGGATGCGTCGGAAGCCGAACTCACGCCTTTCATGAAAATGATGATCGGTCGAACCGACGAAGGTCGCGCGACGTTGAGAGCGGTCGACGGCCTCAATCTGCAGGACCTTGCACAGGCTAACAACGATCAAATCAAAGCTGTGACCGATCTGGCGTGGAACATTAAAAAGCTGTTCTATGCGCTGATCGCGGGAAAGGCATCAGACGTTCTTGGCGATCTTAATATAGGTAACGGCAACGCCAAGTTGAGTGTGACGCTCGTCGCCGATTTGACTGCGAACATCCCGCGGGACGTTGTCATTGGTGCGCAGCAGCAATGGTTGCCAAATTTGGCGAGAGAGATTGCCAATGGCCCATTGCCAGATGCCCCGGCGCCGAGCGCGTCCAACTCAACACCCGGTATTTTGCGTTCCGCGGCGAAGGACGAGGCGACGAGTATGGACAAACGTTCGCCTCCTGCTGACGGTGATCAAGAAAAAACGGGACAGGCAGCGGATAAGGTCAAGCGCGATCCTCCAGCGTGCCTGCTACGCGTCTTCGGTCAATGCATCATGAATAATGCGCCCGGGAACTCTGCAGATGCGGCTCATTTGGACGGCGACGACAATGGCGATAGCACGTCTACGGAAAGGAAAAAGGCCCGTGCCAACCCTCTACCGCCTGCCATGCAAGCAGGCTTGAAAGATCTCCGGCCAACAGCCGATGGCGAACGCACAATGCAATTGGCGCAAGTTTCGACGAGCAAAACCGCGGTCAACGCACGTGCTCAACCCGCGGCAAAGGCCTCGCGCCAATCCGACGACCTTCTCTCTCTCTCAGAAGAGGAGAGTCGCGATCTTGAGGCGCGAAACAAAGGCATCGCCGGCGGTCAAAGCAGTGCAACACAAGACGCAGCGTCGCCCTCGGGAACTGCGAGTACAGAAAAGAGCACGCCGCCGATTATCAGCATTGCAAGCGATATCGATGCTGAAAGCTGGGCTGAATATGGCGGCTGGTATCGGCAGGATTACGCGATTTTCTATCGACCCACCGGGCACAAAGACAAGTTCATCTACTCTTGGCTGTTCCTGACTGGTCCGAAGACGCAGAAAGATGGCACGACGGCCGCTACGGCTGTTTTCAACATCCTGACCAATAAGGACGCACCGGGATCATGCACGAAGTGCCACAGCATCGATGACGGCCGCAATGGTGGGCGCGTCGTCAATTTTTCTCCGCTTTCGGCAAGCTCCAAAGACGGACGCTTTACGCGTTTTATTCACGAGCCGCATTTCGGCATCGTGGGCAAGCGCGGCTGCCTTACATGCCACGACCTCGCAAAAGACCGGCCATATCTGAAGAGCTACGAGCAGGGAAATCCGCAGAATTTTGCGTCGAATTTCAGCGCGGTGAGGAAGGATGTCTGCCAGGGCTGCCACGCCAGCAGCGGCGTACGCCAAGACTGCCTGACATGCCACAACTATCATGTGAATGGCGTTATCACACCGATCATGACAACGCGTAATCCATCTCAGTAGTGCCAAGATGCGGGCACTTTGGCCGTCATCGCCACGCTAGGCCCCCATTTGCATCCCAATCTTCCGTCAAATGATCATCGAGGTTGGATATGGTCCAGGCTTTTGCATCGATCGCGGCGGGGACTGCTGTCGCACTTCTGGCCGCAGTACTTCTGTTGTTGCGCGCGCCGCTCCACGGTCGCCGACCGGTCGTTGCGCTTACGCATCGATGGATTAGCGCCGACACGCGCACATCGGGCATTGTCCTTGGGTCTCTCGTAGCGCTCGCCGCGGCTTGTTTTGTGCACATCGCAGAAGCCCCGAGCGGCGTCGAGGGCTCTTCCATGATAAGCCGTAGCGACGTGCATGTGATGCCGCCGGAAGCCGCCGATGGCAATATTGAACCAGACACGGCACAAGCGTTTGCTGATCTTCGCGCCTACGCTGCCGATACAAATTCTGGCGCGTCGTCGAAGGTTGTTGCTTCGCCGGACAATACTTCCACTGCTTTGCCTGACGTGGACACGATGATTGCGAAACTGATCGCTCGTCTCGAAAAGCAACCGAATGACGTCAATGGCTGGAAAATGCTCGGGTGGTCGTATGTCAATACCGGGCGACCAGGCGATGCGGCGACGGCTTATGAGACAGCCCTTAAGCTTCAGCCCGGCGATACCACGCTCAAGAAAGCGCTCGATGAGGCACGCACAGCGCAGGCCACCCCGCAGACATTTTCACCCAGCGTCGCGTCGCCGTCCGACAACGACGTCGCAGCGGCGGCAAAGCTTTCAGATACACAAAGCAAAGACATGATCCGCGGCATGGTCGACAAGCTTACCGCCAGACTCGAGGCCTCCCCAAACGATGAGAACGGCTGGTTGCGTCTGATGAGTTCGCGCGTCACGCTCGGCGAGACCGAGGCGGCCAAAACGGCGTTGACCAAAGCTCTCCAAGCCTTCTCCGGCGATGCTGCCGCCAAGGTCCGCCTCGTGTCGGCCGCGCGCGAACTTGGCATCAAAACGGATTAACGGCGCGGTCTTGCCGACCGTTTTAAGCCGAACCGCGAAGTACGTCGTAAAACGCGTTCTCGTTATTGGCCATGCGAAGCTTCTCTGCTACGTCGCGATTACGCAGTCGGCGTGAAACCGCGGCAAGGGCATTCAGATGCGTCTTCTCTGCTCCAGCCGGTGTCAAAAGCAGAAAAGCCAAGTCGACCGGTTTGCTATCAATCGCTTCGAACTCGACCGGTGGCTTAAGTCTCGCGACAAGGCCGAACGTTTGCTTGAGATCAGCATAAGCTGCGTGGGGAAGGGCAATGCCGTCGCCCATTCCGGTGGAGCCGAGACTTTCTCGTTTGTTGAGTTCGGCGAAGATCGTCTCGGCAGGAAGCCCGGTCGCTGCAGATGCCCGTTCCGACAACGTGCGAAGGAGCGCTAATTTCGTCGGCACGCGCACGTCCAGCATGACGGCGCGCGGCGAAAGAAAGTCAATAATGCAGGATGCCATGAGAAATCCTCGGCGCACGCGCCACCGTCAATCGGGAGCGCGGAGGCGGTAGCCAACGCCTGTTTCAGTCAGAATATATTCCGGGCTGTTCGGACGCGGTTCGATTTTCTGCCGAAGCTGCGCGACGTAAACGCGGACGTATTGGGAATCGGCAGAGGGATCCCAAAGCTCTCGCAACAGGAAATTGTGCGTCAGTACTTTGCCCGCATGCTGAACAAAGAGACGCAGCAGGTCGTATTCCTTCGGCGATAGCTTGATCTCTCGTTCGCCAACCTTGACAATGCGGCGCACGAGATCGACCGACAGATCGCCGACATGGAAAATGGGCCGCTCGCCCTGAATCTGTAGCCGATGGCGAAGTGCG
Source organism: Hyphomicrobium sp. DY-1 (assembly GCF_047497105.1). NCBI lineage: Bacteria > Pseudomonadati > Pseudomonadota > Alphaproteobacteria > Hyphomicrobiales > Hyphomicrobiaceae > Hyphomicrobium > Hyphomicrobium sp. DY-1. The sequence continues at coordinate 686,587 of NZ_CP134870.1, forward strand.
GCTCGCATTCTGGCGAGAAGCTCGTTGATGCCAAATGGCTTCGTCACATAGTCATCGGCTCCGAAATCAAGGGCCTGTACCTTGGCGGTTTCGTCAGCGCGGCTCGACAGCACCACGATGGGAACGGCTTCATTCTGATCGCGGATGGCTCGCAGCAGGTCCATGCCTTGCATATCCGGCAAGCCGAGATCGAGGACGACAATATCCGGAGTCTCCGCCATCAGCTCCAGAGCTTTGCGCGCATTCGGCGCGTCGATTACCTGATAGCCTTGCGTTGCAAGCCCCATGCGGAGAAGTTTGCGGATTGGTGGCTCATCATCGATGACGAGAACTTTGATAGCGGGCGCACTCATGCGGCGTTTTCCAGCGTTTCTGATCGGGCGGATGCCGGAAGCGTTACGGTCAGCAGTGCACCGCTGCGATCAGGCCGATTACCCGCCGTTATCGTTCCGCCCATGATTTCGATAAATCCGCGGGAGATCGGCAATCCAAGCCCCGTTCCGGCGCGGACATGATCAGCCTTGTTCGCGCGATAGAATTTATCGAAGATTTTTTCAACATCACGGTCGGGGATGCCAGGCCCTTCATCTCGGATTTGAATGACAGCGAGTCCATGATCGTTCCAAGCGCCGACCTCAATCAACGTATTCTCGGGCGCGTATTTTGCAGCATTGTCAAGGAGATTGAAAAGCACTTGCTCAAGTAAAACGGGATCAGCATCCACCTTCAATGGCTCCGATGGAAGATTGGCCTGGACCTTATGTCTCGAAAGGATCTTTCTCGCGCGCTTGAGCGCTGCATCGACAATCTCGCCAACGTCTTGAATTTCCGTCTTGGCGACGATGGCGCCGGCTTCTAGCTTCGTCATATCGAGAAGGTTGGCAATGAACCGGTTGAGGCGTTCGGATTCATCGATGATCGTAGCGAGCAACTCCGACTGCGCCTCGGCATCGAACTTGTCGCCCAGGTCGCGCATCGTCGTTGCAGCGCCGAGAATAGCGGCCAGGGGCGTCTTGAGATCGTGAGACAACGACGTCAGCAGAGCAGCGCGGAGCCGTTCCGTCTCGATGCTGCGTTTCGCGCGCTCGACGTCCTCGACGAGGTGGACGCGCTCGATGGCGAGTGCGCCCTGGTTGGCGAGCGCATCGAACAGCCGCCGTTGGTCCGGCGTCAGCAGCGGTCCGGGACGGTCGCTGTCTATCCCGACGACCCCGACGATACCGCGTGCGGTCCGGAGCGGCAGAAAAAGGCGGTGCGACCCGGGCAGCGTATCGGAGCCGCGCCCTGCCGGGCGGTCGTTGGTCCAAGCCCACGTCGCGGCCGCGATATCGGACGGATCAAGCATATCTTCCGGCGGATATCCCGCCTTCACGGCAATCGAGCCATTCTCCGGCAGCAACAGCACGACACGGACTTTCAGCATCGAGGCGATCTGAAAGACGGTTGCCCAAAGCACATCATCAAGCGTGCCGGTTCCGGCAAGCTTGCGACTGAAGCCATACAGCGACTCCGTCGTGCTGGCGCGGTTCATGGCGATCACAGTCTGACTGCGCATGCGCGCTGCGATGTTCGACACGACGACCGCTACGACGACGAAGCAAAGAAACGCCGCGACGTTCTTGGCATCGGCGATGGTAAATGTGAAGAGCGGAGGCAGAAAGAAATAGTTGTAGAGCAGCGCGCCGGCCACGCTGGCGACAAGCGAGGGGCCGATGCCAAGCTTGGCTGCCACGCCCACAATCGCCGTCAAGAATATAAGATCGACGCTTTCCACGCCGATCCATGGTCTGAGCACCCAGGCCACGCCAAGCGCAACAGCCATCGCTACAAACGTGATGAGATAATTCAGCGGCCGATGCGGCGGTTGATCCTTTGCTGTTCGAACCGCCTGCGCTGTCGCCGGCTCGGTTGGCAGTTGCTCTCCGGAAATGACGTGAACGCTGATGTTTCCAGATTGCCTGACGAGATCGTGGACGACAGAACCGTTGAGAATTTCGAACCATCGCGGCCGATCGGATTTGCCGACGATGATTTGCGTCACGTTGTGGGCGCGCGCATACGAGATGATATCGTCGGCGATCGACTTGGAGCTTCCGGGCATTGTCAGCGTTTCGCCGCCGAGAAGTTCGGCGAGACGCATCGCTTCAGCAATGCGGTTACGCTCGCCTTCGGAAAATCTGAGGCTGCGGCGCGTCTCGATAGTGACCGCGGTCCACTGTGCGTGCAGGCGGTCGGCAGCACGTTTCGCATAGCGCACGAGCGCGGATGAGCGCACATCTTCGTTGACGCACACGAGCACGCGTTCACACGCCGCCCACGGTCCGGACATGGCTTTGGCGCGAAGCTGGGTTACGAGTTGTTCATCGACGCGTTCGGCGGTGCGGCGTAAAGCGAGCTCGCGCAATGCGGTGAGCTTGACGGGCGAGAAGAAATTTTCGAGCGCGCGGCGCGCCTGATCCGGGACGTAGACCTTCCCTTCCTTCAATCGTTGAATAAGATCCTCGGGCGTGATGTCGACAAGCTCGACGTCGTCGGCTCGGGCGAGGATCGAATCCGGCACCGTTTCGCGGACGCGAATTCCGGTGATCTGGGCAACGACGTCATTCAAGCTATCGATATGCTGGATGTTGATAGTGGTGAAAACGTCAATGCCTTCGTCGAGCAACTCTTCGACATCGAGATAGCGTTTCGGGTGACGGCTCATCGGCGCATTAGTGTGCGCCAGCTCGTCTATCAGCGCAATCTCGGGGCGCCGCGCGATGACGGCGTCGATATCGAGTTCCTCCAGCGTCCGACCTTTGTATTCGACCTGACGCGGAGGGATAACGTCAAGACCGCGAAGAAGTGCTTTTGTTTCCTTGCGTCCGTGCGTCTCGACGACGCCGACAACGACGTCAGCGCCCTCTTTAACCTTGGCGCGGGCGGTGCGAAGCATTTCATAGGTCTTGCCGACGCCGGGAGCCGCGCCGAGAAAAATCTTCAACCGTCCCTTCTGGCGCTCCTCGCGTTTCAAAACCTCGAGGAGCGCCTCCGGCGACGGTCGATGATCGGGTGTGCGGTTTTCGTCCGCCATCTTATTACTTTCCTCGCGGCGCCAGCGCGCCGCGCAATATTCACTGTGCCGTCGTACCGTCAAGAGCCAGATTGAGCGCCAGGACATTGACGCGGGGCTCGCCGATCAACCCTAGGAAGGGTTTTTCGATGTGGCGGTCAATGAGGCTGCGAACGTCCGCTTCCGGCATGTTGCGGGCCTGGGCAATTCGGGTCATCTGAAAATAGGCGGCAGACGGCGAAATGTCAGGGTCGAGGCCCGACGCGGACGTCGTAACCAGCTCGATCGGCACCTCCGCTCCGGGATTCTCTGCCTTCAATTTGGCCATGTCAGTCTTAACGCGATCAATCAGGGCCTTGTTTGTGGGGCCGAGGTTCGAGCCCATCGAGTTCGCGGCATTATAGGGCTGCGCTACCGTTTTCGATGGGTCGGCTGGGTCCGAGCCCGTTGTCGCGGACGGACGGCCATGGAAGTACTTATCGGACATGAACGACTGGCCGATGAGTTCGGATCCGATGACCTTGCCGTTGCGGACGATCAAGCTGCCCTGGGATTGCTTGGGAAAGATGGCTTCGGCTATGCCGGTCATAGCGAGCGGGTATACGAGGCCGGTGATTAGCGTCAATGCGAGCAGCACGACGATGGCTGGGCGAATTTCCTTCAACATGACGGGTTACCTCAAGCGAGATGCAGAGCGTTGATGGCCAAGTCGATGGCCTTGATGCCGATGAAGGGGACGACGACGCCGCCGAGCCCGTAGATCAGCAGGTTGCGGCGGAGCAGCGGTCCGGCACCGATCGCGCGATAGGCGACGCCCTTCAGCGCCAACGGAATCAGCGCGATGATGATCAGAGCGTTGAAGATGATCGCCGACAGGATCGCGCTTTGCGGGCTACCAAGCGCCATGATATTGAGCGCATTAAGCTGCGGATAGAAAGCAACAAACATCGCCGGAATGATCGCGAAGTATTTGGCAACGTCGTTCGCAATAGAGAACGTCGTAAGCGCGCCGCGCGTCATCAATAGCTGTTTGCCGATTTCGACGATCTCGATGAGCTTGGTCGGGTTGCTGTCGAGATCGACCATATTGCCGGCTTCGCGAGCAGCGACAGTTCCGGTATTCATCGCGACCCCGACGTCGGCCTGTGCAAGTGCTGGCGCATCGTTAGTGCCGTCGCCGCACATGGCGACCAACTTGCCTTTTGCCTGCTCTTCGCGGATGAGGCGCAATTTGTCTTCCGGTGTCGCCTGGGCGAGAAAGTCGTCAACGCCGGCTTCGGCGGCGATAGCGGCCGCCGTCATCGGGTTGTCGCCGGTGATCATCACGGTGCGAATGCCCATGCGGCGAAGCTCGGCGAAGCGCTCGCGAATACCGCCTTTGACTATATCCTTAAGGTGGATGACACCGAGCAAGCGGCCGTCCTTGGCGACCGCCAGCGGTGTCCCGCCCTCTTTCGCGATCGTTTCCGTGATAGCCTTTATCTCGCGTGTGGCCTCAGCACTGATTGTCGGACGAAGCACTTGTGCTGTTGCGCCGGACGAGGCCGTCGCGACCGGGGCATTTAGGTATTTCAACACAGCGTCGACAGCACCTTTACGGATCGACGATCCCTCGAATTCCACACCGCTCATGCGGCTCTGGGCCGTGAACGGAATGAAGTGCGCTTTAATATCCGCAACATCTCGACCGCGAATGCCGTGCTTGTCTTTAGCGAGAATAACCACCGAGCGGCCCTCCGGCGTCTCGTCCGCCAGAGATGCGAGCTGGGCGGCATCCGCGAGTTCCGACTCGCTGACGCCGGACAGCGGTACGAACTCGGTTGCCTGACGGTTGCCGAGCGTGATCGTTCCGGTTTTATCGAGAAGGAGCGTGTCGACGTCGCCAGCGGCTTCAACGGCTCGGCCCGACATCGCAAGAACGTTGAAACGCACAAGGCGATCCATGCCGGCGATACCGATGGCCGAAAGCAGCGCGCCGATCGTCGTCGGGATGAGCGTAACGAAGAGCGCGACAAGGACGATGACCGAGATCGTGCCGCCGGCATAAGCGGCATAGCTCGGGATCGTTGCGGTCGCAAAGACGAAAATGATCGTGAGGCCAGCGAGAAGAATGTTGAGTGCGATCTCGTTGGGTGTTTTCTGGCGTTCCGCGCCTTCGACAAGCTTGATCATGCGATCAATGAAGGTCGAACCCTGGGCCGCCGTGATGCGGACGACGATCCAGTCCGACAACACGAGTGTTCCGCCCGTTACTGCCGACCTGTCGCCTCCGGACTCACGAATGACCGGCGCTGATTCACCGGTGATCGCGGCTTCATTGACCGACGCGACACCTTCGATAACTTCTCCATCGGAGGGAATGGTGTCGCCCGGCTCGACGAGGACCACGTCTCCGACTTTCAGCGTGGTTCCGGGAATGAGCTTGTAGTTGCGGCCAGATCCCGTCATCAGCTTGGCTTGCGTTTCCTGGCGCTGAACACGCAGGGAGTCTGCTTGAGCCTTGCCGCGACCTTCCGCGATGGCCTCCGCGAAGTTTGCGAAAAGCACAGTGAACCAAAGCCACAGGATGATTTGGAACGTGAACGCCAAGTTACCTTCGCCCGTTACCATGCCGTGGAGAAAGATGATCGTGGTCAAGACCGTCACGACTTCGAGAACGAACATGATCGGATTTTTGATCATCTTGCGCGGATCAAGCTTCGCGAAGGCCGAACCGATTGCCGGAACCACGATTTTGGGATCGAGCATCGTCGCCGAGCTTTTCTTGCGCGCCATAGACGTATCCATCTTGGAAACTCCGAAAAGAGAGATCAGTAGAGCGTACCGGCCGTCATCGAGAGGTGCTCGACGATGGGCCCGAGTGCGAGCGCGGGAAAGAACGTCAGTCCGCCAACGATCAGGATGACGCCGACGACAAGGCCGACAAAGAGTCCGCCGGTGGTCGGGAACGTTCCGACAGAAGGTGCGAGCGTCTTCTTTTCTGCCAACGCGCCTGCGATCGCCATCGCCGGCACGATCATCAGGAAACGCCCAACAAACATCGAGATCGCGCCCGTTACGTTGTAGAAGAAAGTGTTGCCTGTGATGCCTGCGAAGGCGGAGCCATTGTTTCCGGTGCTCGATGAGAAAAGATACAGGATCTCAGAGAAGCCGTGCGGACCGGGGTTGGCGATGGAGGCTAAGGCGGATGGGAGCACCGCCGCGACAGCAGTCCAACCGAGGATCATCAGCGGCAGGATCAATATGGCGAGCATGGCCATCTTGACTTCTTTCGCTTCGATCTTCTTGCCGACATATTCGGGCGTGCGGCCAACCATAAGTCCGGCAACGAAGATTGCGAGGACGACGAACAGCAACATGCCGTAAAGCCCTGCCCCGACGCCGCCGACGATGATTTCGCCTAGTTGGATATTCAGGAGCGGGATCATTCCGCCGAGGGCCGTGAAGGAGTCATGCATAGCATTGACGGCGCCGCAGGATGCGGCCGTCGTAATGACTGCGAACAAGGCCGATCCCACGATACCGAAGCGGGTTTCCTTGCCTTCCATGTTGCCACCTGTCAGGCCGAGTGCGTTGAGGCCGGTGGTGCCGTTGGCTTCGGCCCAGTAACAGACCGCAACGCCGGCAATGAAAAGCACGCCCATAACGGCGAGGATGGCCCAGCCTTGGCGCTGGTTGCCGACCATGCGACCGAAGACGTTCGTCAACGCAGCGCCGAGCGCAAAAATGGAGATCATCTGGACGAAGTTCGAGAGCGCGGTCGGGTTCTCGAACGGATGTGAGGCGTTGGCATTGAAGAAACCGCCGCCATTGGTGCCGAGCATCTTGATGGCAACCTGGGAGGCGACCGGACCGACGGCGATCGTCTGTTTGGCGCCTTCGAGCGTCGTCGCATCGACATACGCGCCAAGCGTCTGCGGGATACCCTGCCAGACGAGAAACAACGTGTAAGGGATACAAATCGGCAGCAGGATGTAGAGCGTGCAGCGAGTAACATCCACCCAGAAGTTACCGAGATTTCTTGTCGATGCGCGCGCAAAGCCACGTATCAAGACGATCGCAAGAACGATGCCCGTTGCAGCCGACAGAAAATTCTGATGCGTCAGTCCAAGCATCTGCGTGAGATACGACATCGTCGTCTCGCCGCCGTAGTTCTGCCAGTTCGTGTTGGTGATGAAGCTGATGGCGGTGTTGAAAGACAGGTCGGGCGCCAGCGCTGTCATTCCTTGCGGATTGAAAGGCAGAGCACCTTGCACGCGCAGCACGGCATAGAGAATGACGAAGCCGCCGATATGAAACAGCAGCATCGAGACGGTATAGCGCAGCCAATCCTGCTCGCCGCGTGCGTCGACGCCCGCGATTTTATAGAGACCGGCTTCGACCGGGCTCAAGATTGGCGAAAGAAATGTTTTCTCGCCAGAGAAAACGCGCGTCATGTACCAGCCGAGCGGCTTCACGAGCGCCAAGACGATCGCGCAATAGAGCGCAATCTGGATCCAACCTATAAGTGTCATATGCGTTGGCCTTTCAGAACCGCTCAGGACGCAGAAGGGCGTAAACGAGGTAGGCGAGCAGGCCGGCCGTGACGATGCCGGCCAGGGCGTAGTCGAATGTCATGGAGACCTCACAATCGGTCGCAGGCAAAAGCGTAAGCGATGGCAACGGCAAAGAGCGCCAGCCCGCCCGCTACAAGGATGATGTCCAGCATTTTCGTTTTCCTACTCCGAGGCATGCAGCGCCCGCACGAAAGGGATTGCGGGCCGCGTTTAGGTGACACGCGGCGCATAGGAATTCGAGTTGAGCGGGGGGAGATCCGTATAAGAATCTCATAAGGACGGCGGGGCTCGAAAGGCGCTCGGTGCCTGCATGACCGTGATAGCAAAAATAAAAAGGCCTCCGCGAGGGAGGCCTTTCTGTGGCTCGTCTATATCTCAGTTCGTCACTCAGCCGGGCTGGCCGTGAAATTGCCGATGATCGTTTTGTGATGCCTTGCTTCCATGCTGATCTGGAAAATGAAGAAGGCAATAAAGAATGCGAGGATGGCGAGCGTGAAAAGAATTTCGTCGCCATGGAACGGATAGATAGCGCTCATCTCGGGAAGTTTTTCGAAGCCAGAGACACCCGTGTTCATGAAGCTCTCCTTTGGATCTTATGGAATAAGAGAGCCGGCGGCATAGTCCGCCGCCGGCGTAAAGATTAGATTTTGAGTTCCTTACGCTGCAGAGCCTCAAAGGCTGCTTCAGCTCCCGAGAGATTCGGGTAGGTCGTCTCGATGTGCTCGCCATCGAGACCCGTCAGCTCGACCTTCGGATCGACACGGAGTAGGCCCAGCATCTTCAGGACAAAGCCGATAATGTAGCCTGGGATCAGACCGAAACCGAGGGCGAAGACGAGCGTCGCGATGGTGTTGCCGATCGGCGTTACGACCGGCAGACCTTGCGCGTTCGTCCCGAACCAACCTGCACCTTCTGAAAGCGCAACGGCTGCGCCGGAGCTCGGCATGATTGCCGGGTAACCCCACAGCACAAATCCGGCGACGATGCCGCCGAACACGCCGCAATAGCCGTGCACCGCAACCGCGCCGACAGCGTCATCGAGTTTGTATTTCTTTTCGACCCAGTTATGCGCGTAGTACGCCATGATCGTACCGGCGACGGCAATCGCAAGAGCGACAACGGGATGGTAGAGATCGTTGCCGGCGCTTGCCGAGATGAGGCCCGTGAGGCCGCCGGAGAACGTCCAGAAGGCGTTGCCGTTGGACACCAGATAGGCCGTCATCATGCCGCCGAAGAGGGCGAGCAAGAAGTTCATCGTGACGCCCGACAACGTGATCGGGAAGCCATAGATGTTCGTCGCGGTCCAGTAGGCGGGCTGGCCTTCGGCGGCGACGTTGGCCATCGGGATGTGGCAAGCGGCATAGAAGCCGAAGAAGCCCACGTAGATCATGAAGAGACCCACGGTGACCATCCACGGATTGTGCGCCGGGATTTCGCGCGGCGTGCCGTCAGGCGCGAACTTGCCGATGCGCGGCCCGAGGTGCATCAGGATGCCGAGGGTAACAAAACCCGAAACCGAGTGCAGGACGGCCGAGCAATACTGGTCGTGGAACCCGAGGTATTGCGTCATCCAGCCATTGCCTGACCAGCCCCATGCTGCGGGGACGACCCAGGCAACTGCGCCGACATAGATGGCGATGATCAAAAAGCCCGACGTCTTTGCGCGCTCGATGATCGAGCCCGAGACGATCGAGGCCGCGGTCATGCCGAAGAGTGCGAATGCACCCCAGAAAACGCCGGAGATGCGGTCAGACAGGTTGGGAGCGAGCTTATCGGACCATGGCTCGAAGCCCGTTGAGAAGCTGACGGATGTCGAGCTGACAGGCCAACCCTGCAAGGCGATGTAGATCCACATACCGAACAGGAAGAACGCAAGGCCGACGACGGGGATCGCCATCGCGTTCTTCAGAAGCGTGTGCTGGACGTTTTTGGTGCGGGCGACACCGACTTCGTACATGCAGAAGCCGATGTGAATGAAGAACATCAAGACGATAGTGAGAAAGAAATAGAACTCGGTGAATATCGTCAGCATTGCCGCGGATTGATCGGCCATAAGCGACTCCCCTCTCGTGCCTGGCCTGCCGTCGCGGCCGTCCAAGGCAGTTTCCTTACAAATTCGTAAGCGCAGGAATCGTGCCAAATGGTGCCTGGTCGTATTTTCATGTTCTTCTCAGGAAAATCAGCCGATTTTCCAGAAAATAAACGGCCAGATAGATCGATTCGTTTGCAATTGTTTAAATTGTAGGCACTCGAGCGCCCGGATATGCCGTTCGGTCTAACTTGACATTCGAGTTGGATGATTTGCGTTCAATATCTTTTGAGTTCGCGGAAGACGTGCGAGCTTACGGTGTACCGAACAACACCCTGATTTTGCGCGAGAGGTTCGGCGCGTTTCGGAAATCCCGCCAAAGATAGCCCCATTCCGACAACGCGATGTGAAGCGGGCTCGTGCTGGGCTCGCGGCCCTTCAGGCCAAATTTCAGCGCCTCGCCAGCCGGCTCAGCCGCGAACGACCCAAACAACCGGTCGAAGACGATAAGGACTGAGCCATAGTTCTTGTCGAGGCAGGTTTCGTTCGACGCGTGATGGACACGATGATGAGCCGGCGTGTTCAAGACCCATTCCAGCGGACCCAGGCGAACGGGAACGGCGGTGTGCAGGAAAAACTGATAGACAAGCCCCAGCCCGAGCGTCAGCCCGATGGCAGCCGGATGAAATCCGATGAGCGCCAACGGCAGGAAGAACAGAAACGCACCGCTGATCACGCCCGTCCAGCCGAGCCTGATGGCGGCCGACAGGTTGAAGTGAGTCGCTGAGTGATGCACGGCGTGTGTCGCCCAAAACCAACGGACCCGGTGCGACGCGCGATGAAACCAGTAGTAAAAGAACTCCACACCGAGAAACAGCGCGATCCAGCTCCATGCTGTATCGAGCGGAATATCGAAAAGGCGATGCCGATAGAAGAACAGCATCGGGATCGCGACGAGGCCGCCGGTCAGAATACGCGACGCAAGATCGCCGACTGCGACGCCTATCGAAGCTACTGTCTCCCGCCCATCTTGCTCGTCAGCATGGTGTGCGAGCCGCATATAGAGAAGCTCGACGGCAATGAATACAAGCGCAACAGGAAAGAAGCCGAAGAGCGGCCGGGGAGCAGTGCTCAGAAATGCCGGAATATCCGTCATGGGGCTTGCGTCCTTTGATTTTGAGAGTGCGCGCAACGGCAGGGAGGGCATTGCCCCTCCCCGTCTCGATGCCATGTCGTCTTCGGCATTAGTTCGCCGCTGAATTCCTCACGGCGATAATGGCATCGCGGCATGGCTGACTGAGGCTTCCAGCCTTCTCCGAGAAACAACGGAGAATTCGGCCACCGCCCGGCATCACGCTGCCGCAGAGGCGCGCACGATCGTCCTTGCAGACGGCGAGCGCCGCGCGGGCGTTCGGATTATTGGCGAGAGCTTGAATCTGCGCCTTGGTGAGTGGTTTGTCGGATGCAGCCTGTGCGAGCGCGACGCCCGCGGAAAAGCCGATCCAAGGTAGGGCAAACAAGGCAGCGAAAATGACGGGTCGCATCACGTACTCCGGGGTCAAAGGAAAAATGAAATAGCTTGGGTTGGCCGAGCATTGTCTCTATGCGGCAGGTTTCAGTTTCGAGTGACCGAGCTATTGCGCGTTACGCTGCCGCCATATGGGCCGCTATAGGTCGCGGAATGATTGCACGTCCCGCCAGAACAGCTGGTGCTGCCATAGCGGTTCACAGTGTTTCCACGCGGACCGGTATAGCTCTGATGGGAAGCGCATGAGCCGTAGGCACAGGAACCTGATCCCGACGAGTGCCAAGTTCCACCGCGAGGGCCAACGCCTCCACTGGAGCGCTGCCATCCGGCCTCAGCCACGGTGGCGCCAGCGACGAACATAGCGGCGGCGACACAAAACGGAGCTATGACGAATTTTTTGAGGATCATGAGGGTTCTCCTTTGCAATCGTCACTCCGGGGTGGCGTGACGACAGGGAACCTCACCCGCTAGCGTATCCGGTGTATTTCAAACCGCGCCCCGAACTTTACGTTTTGTAACAGGGCCTCGGAACGCTTGCACTCACACCGGCGCTGGCTTCACATCGCGACATGACCAACCGCCCGCATATCCTCATCATCGAAGACGACGCCGAAATCCGGTCGCTCGTTCAAGGCTATCTGCAGAAGCAAGGTTTTCGCGTCGAGACAGGAGACGGCGGCGCAGCGCTGGACCGGCATCTATCGATTTTCGGAGAGCCGGATCTGATCGTGCTCGACATCATGCTGCCTGGAGAGGACGGCTTGTCGATCTGCCGAAGACTTCGCGCCACGTCACGCGTGCCGATCCTGATGCTGACGGCGCGCGGCGAGGATATCGACCGTATCGTCGGGCTGGAGATCGGCGCTGACGATTATCTTCCGAAGCCGTTCAATCCTCGCGAGCTGACGGCGCGCATTCGTGCCATCCTGCGCCGCAACGAGCCGCCGCCCGTCGAGAAGAAGCGTCTAAAGCTCGGCGACATGATCATAGATCTCGAAGCGCGGTCGGTGACGGACGCAAGCGCCGCTCCCATTGAATTGACAAGCGCCGAATTCGACTTGCTCGAATGTTTTGTGACGCGGCCGGGACGCGTTCTGTCGCGCGAGCAATTAATGGACTGGACGCGCGGACGTCGCTCCGAACCACTCGACCGCACCATCGACGTTCAGCTCAGCCGGCTGCGAAAGAAAATAGACCGCGGCGAGGTCCCCATGTTCAAGACGATGCGTAATGTCGGATACATTCTGGCTGCGCGCATCGAGGAGGTTTAAGCGTGCTGTCGCGTCTTGGGTTTGTCGGCCGTCTCTCGGCGATCATTTTGCTGGCGCTGATAGGTCTGTGGGCGGTGGGCGCCGGGCTGTCCTACGTCACGCACTCACCTTTGGTCACGACGCCTGGCGCGTTTCCGCTGCCGAACCAAATGGCTGCCATCGTCGAGTTGCTCGAGACGACGGATGGCGCCCGCCGAGAGACGGTTCTCAACGCCGTGAGAAGCGATACGCTCGGCGTCGAGATTGCCGACAAAGCTCCGGTAGTGGCCGTCGATCAACGGCGGCTCAAGGGGGTTGAATGGCTGGTCGATCGTTACGTCAATGAACTCGGCAACCGCGAGGTGATTGCGGTCTCCGGCCCGACCGGCACGGGCATGGTTGCCGACATTCGTCCTGGGAGCCGGTGGATGCTGACGCGCCGCGTCGTCCGGATTGCAGTGGCTCTCAAAAGCGGCGGGTACGCTGTCTTTGAGCCGCGGGGCGAGATTTCGCGGCGATTTTTCGGCGTTCCGGCCGGCTATTGGCTGGCCGTACTCGGTTCCCTCGTTGGCATCGCGGCGTTGTTCGCGGTCTGGCGCGAGGCGCGGCCTCTGAAAGAGCTGTCGCGCGCCGTAACGAGGTTCTCAGGCGATGGGACGCCGGTTGTGATTACGCCGCGCGGCGCGCCGGAACTCAAACGGCTGATTGAGGCGACGAACCGGATGCAGGAGCGCATCGCGACGCTCCTCCAAGGCCGGACCGTGCTGCTCGGTGCCGTGTCGCACGATCTCAAGACATACATCACGCGACTGAAGCTCAGAACCGAGATGATTTCGGATCCGGATCAGCAGGCGCGCGCCGAGCGCGATCTCGACGACATGACGGTTCTCATCGACGATGCCCTGGCGGTAGCACGTGGCGGGTCGGAACAGGTTCGCAGCGGTGTCGTCGATCTGGGTGAAGTGCTCGGTATGCTCTGCGCCGATCATCCGAATGTCGAGTTGGAGCTTCCAGGCAATACCTTGACGCTGATGGGAGACGAGGTCGCGCTGCGGCGACTTTTTACGAACCTAATCGACAACGCGCTCCGCTACGGTGCGAAAGCCCCCAAAGTGACGGCGGGCGCAATCGGCGGACGCGTGCGCGTTCTGATCGATGACGACGGCCCCGGCATTCCCGTTGCCGAGCGCGCGTTGGTCTTCGAGCCGTTCTACCGCCGCGAACCCTCGCGCAGCCGCGAGACCGGCGGCAGCGGCCTCGGGCTTGCGATCGCGAAGCAAATTGTCGAGCTTCACAATGGGTCCATCACGCTGGGAGACTCGCCGCGGGGCGGCCTTCGCGTCATCGTCGAGTTGCCGATGCGGGCCGAGAGGGCGTCGACCCAACCGCTACGCCAGTCGGCGTAACTAGGCTGCGCCGTAGAGCGGCGAGGCGCGCAGATGGCCGATGCGCTCGCTGGTAACCGGATGGCTGCGCAGATACGACGCGAGCCGGTCCTCGATATAGCCTTCGGGGATACCGCTCAGCGCACGATGATGATGCTCAAGCTTGGCAAGCGCGGTTTCGAGCGTCTTGGCATCGCCCGTCAACTCGAGAGCGAATGCGTCGGCCTCGATTTCACGGAAGCGGGATAGCGCAAGCATCAACAGCTCGGCGATTGCGGGGGCTCGCGTGAGCACCCACTGCAGCGAAGATTGCTGTTTGACAGCGCCGAAAGCGTGGACCGGTGCAAGACCTGCCGCAGCAACGTCATTGATCGCGCGCTGCAGCTGCGCTGCCCATGACATCGTCGCGCTGTCGCCGTTACAGATGTGCGCAATCTCGTGCGCGAAAATCGCCCCGACTTCTTTCGTGGTCATGCCACGCAGCAACCCTTCGGTGAAGGTGACGATCGCATCGTTCGGACCGCCGAATGCATAGGCGTTCATCGCCCTCTGCCCGATCAGCACGCAGATGCGAGGCCGTTGCGGCAGCTTTGCGCGCCAGCAGATGCGATCGATTTCGGCGAACAGCTCGGGAGCGTCCGCCGGCTCGAGCGTGCGGATCGCAAAATGATCACGCGGAGCGTTTTGCATTTCCGGGCCGCGATTACGACACGGCGTGCCGCGCGCAACGGCGCGTCTTACGCCTTCGTCGCCGCCGACGATCCATCCGCATGATGCCAGGAGCAACAGCAATCCTGCACGGACGTGACGGGAGAGCCGGTCGTTTTCGGCACGTTGTGACTGCGGCTGAAACGGAGCGGACGGATTGCCTGAGCGGTCGCAAGGCGCGAACGCGCGGGAGATATCGACCATGCCGCACGCAGCCGAGCTGCCTGGAATTCCATCAACATGGAATGGCGGCCATCGATTGGCGCGAAGGAAGGTGCCGAAATCTCCCGGTAAATCCACGATTTTCGCTGTTCCCCGATAAGTGACAAAAGCTTATCAGGAGTTTTGCGAATTTCGCGCCAGTCACATCATTTTCCGTCAAAAAACTGACGAAAATGCCGGACGACCACAGGACTGAGGATTATCGGTCACGGTTTAGGAGGCATGATAACGGGCGTCGGCGCACGCAGACAAGCGGCGCGCACGCGCGCGGACGAATCGCGCGGCGCGTCCGCTGACAAAGCCTCAGCTCAGCCGTCTCGTCTCGCGCACTCAGTGCACGGCTCGGCCCGATCCGTTTTGCTCGTTCTGCGCCCTCTCACGGATGGGCGGCAGTTCGGGGCGAATGGAGCGAACGACAGTGATCGCGCGATACGCCTGCAGGATCAGAGCAAGCGCCGACTGATAATCGCGCGCATCGAACGCCCGCCGCGCCTGCTCGACGACACCGCTATAGGTATCGAGGCCGGGATAGCGGCTGGCGTTTCGCTGAAGATACGCCGAGACGTTTCGGAGAGAGTCGAGGATGATATCTTCCGTGAAGGCAACGGCGGCATGTTGCTCAAGTTGCGCGGCGTTACCGCCAGCAAGATGCGACGGACCTTGCTGACCGAAAGCATCAGACTGAAAGCGCATCAATAATGGCACGAGATTTTCGAGCAGCCCGATCAGGGCTTGCGTATCCGCGTGCGTATCCTGCGATCTGCCGCCCTGATCGGAGCGCTGAGACTCGTTCGACATGGGTGATCCTCACTTCTTGAAATGGGGAAGAAAGCGCCACCCATAAAGGGCGGCGCTTCCGGTTGGCTTGGGGAGAGCAAATGTGGGCGTCAGCAGGCGCCGCGCTGCATGTTCGGCTGCTGATTGATCGCCTGGAGGTTCGCGATCACCTGCGGAAGGGCGGCCGTCAACTGACGGACGATCTCGCCGACTTCGACCTGGTTCAGCTGACGCTGCTGGCCCATGCCCTGATTGCCGCCAAAAGCGGCGTGGCCCTGATTGCCGCCAAAGGCGGCGTGGCCCTGATTGCCGCCGAAGGCTGCCTGACCGAACGGTCCGAACGCGTTCGGCTGGTTCTGACCGAAGAGCGACAACTGATATGGGTTCTGATTGCCGTAGCCGTAGGCGCCCTGATTGTGCTGACCCGGATTGTTCCAACCCTGGTTATTCCAGCCCTGATTGCCCCAGCCGAGGTTATTGAGACCCTGGCCGCCGCCGTAGACGGCGTTAGCATAAGACCCCTGCTGGCCCTGTTGCTGCAGCAGGCCGACGATCTGGGGGATGACAGGCAGTATCTGGCGAACCACCTCATTCACATCCTGCTGCGAAAGATTGCGCGCGGCTCCACCATAAGCTGCTCCGAACCCAGCGCCGTAACCGCCCTGACCGAACGCAGCCTGCGACTGCTGGGCCTGGGCGATGACCTGCGGCAGGATCGGCATAAGCTGGCGAACGACCTCACCGACGTCGTGATGAGACAGCTGCCGCTGGCCGCCGAACTGACCACCGAAATTCTGGCCGCCGAAGTTCGGACCATAGCCGAAGGCCGACTGCCCTAATCCGGCGTTCCAGGCGTGCTGAGGCTGGGCGAAAGCCTGTGCACCCCATGCCTGACCCCAGGCTTGCGCGGGGTTCGGGTTCCAGCCGCCGTAGTAGCTGTTGGGATTCTGTTGAAAGGCGTTCTGGAGGTTATCGCTGTGAATCATAGTCAGGTACTCCTCGAGCGATGCATGACCATCGATGAACGGAGCCACACCAAGACTTTGGTGCGCCTCTTGGAGACGTGCCTTGCGACACGGGCCGCCATTCCGACGGCGTCTGTTAGGTGGCATTCAGTCCGCTCAATTCCAGGGCCTAATTCAGATTATTTTTCCCTTTTTATTTCGCATCGATATTCAATGAATTCAGCACATTATATTTGACGCAATAATTCTTATTTGACTCGCATAACCACATAAGAAAAGCGACAAAGCGCGCTGCATTCCACATGCCATTTTGAATCCTTCAAAACTCACCATCAACCTGAAAAACAATAGTTTTTTATGTGTCCGATATTTCACAAATATAAAACATGCGTGTTTTATCTATTCGGCAGCACCGTTTATTCTGCAGAAGAAAATCAATTGCCGGATATACGACAAAATATATCTCACGGCATATGCCCATGAGCCTAAATACGAATCACCTATTCCGCACCAGAAAAACACTCGGATCGCATTGAACCGCAATTCGCAATCAATTGTGATCCGATGTTATTTGCCCCGCCTGGAGCATGAAGCGCAAAGTCTGCCAACCAGTTGCGTGGCCGCCATCGCTACGCGAACGAGCGCTGATGTCTCGCTATACGAGGTTTGGCGGCCTTTTTGTCTCCGTGCTGCTCGCGCAGATGCGCGAGTGGCGCGCCGTCAGCCGCACGCGCTAGCGCGGCAGCATTTCACAGCAAGGTTTTGAGGCACGACGGCCAAACGCAAAACGCCGCCGACCGCCTAGGAGCGGAACGGCGAAAGCATTTCTGTCAGGAAGCGCCGCTGAAGCGCATCAGGGAGCCGGATCCCAGTAATTCGGCTCCGAAACCGCAGCGGTGTTTGCAGCGGTCTCTTCGGTGAGATAGCGGCGATTGACCCAGCCCACGAGCGTCTGGTGCTTCACGGGGCACCAGTCGTTCTGGCATGGCCCGGTGATGGTGATGCCGCGGCTGTTGGGCGGAATGCCGCCGACGGTCTCGTAGTCAGACGATGGACCGGTGCGAATGTTGAGAACGTCGCTCGGATCGACGCCAGCAACGCGAAACGGCTTCCGATCAGCGCGCGGGGCTTGGATCTTCGCGACTTCGACTTTTGCGCGATGGGTCTTGGCGGCGACCTTGACCGACGTAAAAAACTGCGGCTTCACCGATGCGACGGCGACGGGATCGTGATGTTGCGGCCGGACCGCCGGACGCGGCGCGGGAACATGGAAGGCGACGGTCGTCGTCTCGGCGTCAATATGTTTCGGCGCGGCCGCAGCTACAGCCACTGTCGAGGTATTGAAATGAGAAGCTTGCTGGGAGGCGCGAGGCTTGGCCTCGGCCGTGGGTGCGGAAGCCTGGAGCGTCGAAGGTTTCGCCTCCGGCTCATTCGCAGCCACCGCGACCTCAGGCTTCTTTTCCACGCGCTTGCGTAGCGGAGCCGCCGGCTTCTTTGCCTCGGCGACGATCGTGGCAGGCTTGGCGACAGGCGTGCCACGTTCGACGATGGTTCCGGTGCCGGTGTCGCCGTTGTCCTTCCGCCAGGTGAAGCGGTCGCCGTTCAAAGTGATCGTGGCGCACCGCTGCTCGGCGTCAAACCAGCGAAACCACTTGAAGCAAACTTTATTTTCGGTGACCCACCAGCGGCCACGATCCTTGGAGGCACCCAGCACCGCGCCCAGGGCGGTGCCTGCCTCGCCTGACATCAGGCCATCGTGGCCGATGTGAACAGAAACGGTGCTCCCGACAGGCGTGTCGAGTGCCAAATGCGATCCGCCAAGCGTCGTTTTGATGGCTTCGCCCGTGAGCTGGACCTCGCCAGCCGCGACGGGGCTTGCAGCAAAACAGCCAAGCAACAGAACGAATTTACGCACATCAGCTCCTGCACGGGTCAAGGTAAAGACTTTGCTAGCTAAGTGTGGCAGAGATTCGATTGCGGCCGGGTAAATGAACGTGCCTATACGACCAATGCCGGGTGCGGTGTCCTGACTCATGCCAGGACACTTGTCGGGCAGCTTAAGATGTATGCGCTATTGCCACGACGTGTTGTATTGACGAACCATCTCAGGCTGAGCAGAAGTCTCGCTCGCGGTGGTCGTTTCTGGACCTCTACCTGCTTTGATTTTATGGCCCTTTGGGGGTGGGCGACATGCGGCTGATTTGGAAGCTAAGCTTTGTGATGTCGGCCGTAATGACAGCAGGCCTGCAGATGCCCACCGCAGTGCGCGCCGAGGACACGTGCCCGAAAGGGACGCTCGGAGTATCGCGAACGATCGAAGTGGATACGACGGGCGGCCCGTGGTTTGGCGAGCCGCATGGGGATCCGAAATTTCTCGCGCCGGGCGAAGTCGTATTGACCTTCGACGACGGCCCCTCGCCGCAGGACACGCGCAAGGTTTTGGCCGCTCTCGCCAAGGAATGCACCAAGGCGACGTTCTTCATGGTTGGAGAGATGGTGGCCCTCCATCCGGAGGTCGTCAAAGAAGTCGCCGAACAGGGACACACGATCGGAACGCATACCTGGTCTCATCCCAACGTCGCGCGACTGACGCTTCCCGAGATCAAGCAGGAAGTCGAAGCGACTTTCGATATCGTCCAGAAGAACAGCCCCGAACCGGTCGCGCCGTTTTTCCGCTATCCTTATCTCAGCAGCAGCAAGCTGTCGGAAGACTATTTCAAGAGCCGCAACATTGCTCAGTTCGCGGTTGACGTCGATTCGAACGACTGGCGTGTGCGGAGTTCGGCTCCGGTTATTGCGCGTGTGATGGCGGGGCTCAAGGCGCGCGGTCGCGGCATCATCCTGATGCACGACATTCATAAGTGGACGGCCGACGCCGTTCCTCAACTGCTAGCAAAGCTCAAGGCTGGGGGCTACAAGGTCGTTCAGCTCAAAGCCAAGGCGCCGGTGCAGGTCATCGCCGACGTATCGCCGCCGGCGCCGAAGCCGGTCACCAAGCGCAGCTCGCGAAAGATCAAACGCAAGGCTTATACAAAATATTCTTCACACGCTCGAAGGGCTTCGCTTCGACGGAAATCAGCCCTCGTCGAATAGCGTATGGCCGTCATCCGCGAACACTGCATGATCGCACATGCATCGCGCGCATACCGCCATAAGCAATTTTGATTTGCACTGAACGTCGATCCGAGCGAATTTGCATTTTGTTGACAATGCGGCACAGCGTTTGGACGTTGCGCTAGACGTGTCAAGAAACGGCAGAGATCCTTTTCCATCAATATCGAGATCATCAGAGCGATATTGGAATCCGCGCGGGAGGCATGGAACTCCGGAAGCGTTGAAGGCGTGCTGGATAAATACGTAGAAGACATCATCTACACTACGAATACCGGTGGTCCCAACGGCGAGTCTTTGACTATTCGGGGAAAGGAAGATGTTCGCCGCCGCTATCTCGGCGCTATGGCACTCATCGAAAGTCGCTCACGCATCGAATATGTTCGGTGGGACAATGGCCTCGTGCGGACACGGCTTGTCGCCACGATGCGGCATCGCGAAACGGGCATCGAATCGACCGTGCGGCTTCGGCAGCTCATCCGCTTCAGGGGATTTCTGATTGCAGAGATCCAGGACTTCCACGACGCCGCCAAATTGGCCGCGTTCTGGCGATTTGTGGGAGCCACTCTGGAGCACCCACAGCAGAAAACAGAATCCGTCTGATAGATCTGCCGTCGCAGGGGCTATCAGCCGAACGTGAAAGCGAAAGCCTGCACGCCGGGATCGAGAAACTCGATCTTGAACGTGCGATCTGCGATCGCCCCAGATTGACGGACAAGCTGATAGAGCCGCTGCGTCGTGACCGTTCCGTCGCCAGAGGCATCAGTGTCCGCGCCGTGACCGGCATCCGGCGCTTTGCCGTCGATCGTGACCTTGAAGCGCACGGGCTTGCCGTCCGGCCCTGGCCCCAAAACGAGGTGCAGATCGCGTGCATGGAACCGAAAGCTGATGCTGCCACTTGCCGCATTTAGCGCGGCATGCTCCGGCGTGATGGTCCAGTTGCCATTCAGGGCCCAGTCGTTCAGCTCATCGGGCTTGCCAGTATAATCGTGGGAGGCGTCGCGGATCGCGCCACCCGGCGAGACAAAGTTTTCCGCGCGACGGTAACCGACATACGTCTCGGGTGATTTCACCGTGTCGGAGGGCTGCGCCTCGATGCCGGAACCATCGACTGAGACGATGCCGGTCGAGACATTCTTGTGTCCCGCTTCCGCAAGTAGTTTCTGAATGACACGCTCGGAACCGTCATAGTCGCCTTCGCCGAAGTGATGGTGACGGATGTTGCCATTGGCGTCGATAAAGTAGTGCGCGGGCCAATACTCGTTATTGAAGGCGCGCCAGATCGCATAGTTATTGTCGATCGCGACCGGGTACGTGATACCGAGATCCGAGACTGCCTGCTTGACGTTCGCGATCTTCTTCTCGAAGGCGAACTCTGGCGCGTGGACGCCGATGACGACCAAACCTTCGGCCTTATACTTCTTTGCCCAGGCTTCGACATACGGCAGTGCGCGCAAGCAGTTGATGCACGAGTAGGTCCAAAAATCGATCAGGACGACCTTGCCCTTCAACGCCTCGCGCGTCAGCGGCGGAGAGTTGAGCCATTCGACCGCGCCATCGATTGAGGGCATCTTGCCTTCGATGGGAAGCTCGCCTTTGTCGTTCGACGCGACGGCGGTTTCGGCATTCGGCATCATGGAGCGTCCGCCGAACATATCGACCAGACGCTGTTCGAGAGAGGACGTGCTCGCAAGCGAGAGACGGGTGAGAACGCCGGTGTCGGCGCCCATAGCAATTGCGCCTGCCGCGACCAAAACGAGGACGCCGACGCCGCGGCGCACCCACTCGCCGACGCCAAGCGAGCGCTTCATGGCGGCGAACACACGTCCACCCGCCAGCAGCGCCAAAGCGAGTGATGTCGCTGCGCCTGCCGCATAGGCGAGCAGCAGCAACGTCGTCGTCGCGCTGGCGCCGTTAAGTGCAGCACCTGTCAGGATGAGACCGAGCACGGGACCGGCACAGGGAGCCCACAGCAAGCCGATAGCGACGCCGAGCAGCAGCGACGGCCAGATCGCGGCGTGGCTGGCTGCAGCGCTGTCAGCGCGTTTCGAGAGCCGGTCACCTAGTGCGACGAGCGGTTGGGTGAGACGTTCGGAAAGGCCGGGGAAGATGAGCGCGAGACCGAAGAGCGCGACCAGAACAAGCGCGGCATAGCGGCCATATTCGTTGGCGGCAACGGCCCAACCGCCGCCGACAGCCGCCAGCGTCGCAACAACAGCGAACGTCGCCGCCATGCCAATGAGAGTCGGCAAGCCGCTTTGCAGGAACGGCTTATCGGCTCGCGCGAAGACGAATGGCAGCACGGGCAAAATGCACGGACTGACGATGGTGAGGACGCCGCCGACGTATGCGAGGAGGAGCAGGAGCATTTCCGGTCTCTATCGTGAACGAACTGTCATGAGCCAACTCTCAATCGAAAGCTATGGCCGTTGCTCATCAGTACGTGGCGTCGAGATCGGACGTTACATTGTTCACGCGGCGCGGGTGTTCGCCCAAATAGAGGCGGTCCGAGACGTGAATGCGCAGCGCAAAATGGTGTTTGAGTGCCTGAGCCAGAAGGGACGCCTCGTCCCAGATAGACTCGTGGCGCCGACTGCAAGAGCCGGCGCCACGATAATGCGTTAGGCAGCCTTCGCAGCAGCGCCGGCCGGCACTTCCGAGATCGTCTTCAGAACCTGGGACGCGATGGCGTATGGGTCGCCCTGCGAGTTCGGGCGGCGATCTTCAAGGTAGCCCTTGTAGTTGTTCTTCACGAACGAGTGCGGAACACGGATCGAAGCGCCGCGGTCGGCAACGCCGTAGCTGAACTTGTTCCACGGCGCGGTCTCGTGCTTGCCGGTCAGACGCTTGTCGTTGTCCGGGCCGTAGACGTTGATGTGGTCCATCAGGTTCTTGTCGAAGGCTTTCATCAGCGCTTCGAAATAATCCTTGCCGCCGACCGTGCGCATGTACTCGGTCGAGAAGTTGCAGTGCATGCCTGAGCCGTTCCAGTCGGTGTCGCCGAGCGGCTTGCAATGGAACTCGATGTCGACGCCATACTTTTCCGTGAGACGGAGAAGCAGGTAGCGCGCCATCCACATCTCGTCGGCAGCCTTCTTGGAGCCCTTACCGAAGATCTGGAATTCCCACTGGCCTTTCGCCACTTCGGCGTTGATGCCTTCGTGGTTGATGCCGGCAGCCAAGCAGAGATCAAGGTGTTCTTCGACGATCGAGCGGGCAACGTCGCCAACGTTCTTGTAGCCGACGCCGGTGTAATACTCGCCCTGCGGTGCCGGATAGCCTTCAGCCGGGAAGCCGAGCGGACGGCCGTTCTTGTAGAAGAAGTATTCCTGCTCGAAGCCGAACCATGCGCCGGAATCGTCCAGAATGGTCGCGCGCTTGTTGGAAACGTGCGGCGTGACGCCGTCGGGCATCATGACTTCGCACATGACCAGTACGCCGTTGGTGCGCGCCGGATCGGGATAGTGAGCAACCGGCTTCAGAACGCAGTCAGAGCTCGAGCCCTCAGCCTGCTTCGTGGAAGAACCGTCGAAGCCCCACAGCGGGAGATCCGCGAGATCAGGGAACGAGCTGTATTCCTTGATCTGTGTCTTGCCGCGCAGGTTGGGCACGGGCGTGTAGCCATCGAGCCAAATATACTCAAGTTTGTACTTCGTCATTCTGGACAGCTCCCTAAGTTGACGTCTGTGGAATTCCTATTGGATGCGCGGCCGCCGATCGCAGGGCTGGCTGCGCGAACCCGAAGGCGCGTTGGGCGCGACGTACGCGCACCAGCGTCGATGGAACATGGCGCTCATTGAGATATCCATGGTGAAGCCGCCATCACGCCGTCGGGCAACGTTAACAGCGGCTTCGAACATGCCTCCAGACACATTCCCGGCGAAGAGGCAGTCGCTCTCGACCTGGGAATCGTCAGTCAGCATCGAACCTCCTCAAATGAAGCATGGCCATCGGAGCCAAGGCTTGCGGCGGAACACAACGATGACTACGTGCGTTCAACAGCGCTGGCAATGCTACCGAAAGATGCAAAACCTAGCATGCTCATAATATAGGCAATTGCTGATTTCAATTGAGGCATCAGGAAAATCGGGCCATCATGAAGGACGAGCCGGTCATCTTTTGTACCCGGCGAAACGAAACGAGAGGCTAAAATGGAAGAAAGGCAATTACGTCCGACTGCTAAAATTTATCAATTCCCAAAGGGCGGACGTGCGGCCCTGCATGGTCAGGAACGCCTAGTTAAGTCTGGCGCAGCAATCTTGCCGGCATGGCATTTTCGCAAAGTCGGTTTCAGCGATTGCTGGTATCACGAAGAAGCCGTCGAGGAAGACGCCCGAGTGGTGCGTTGGAGCTGAGCGTTTGTGCTCGTCCATTCCGAAAGTCGACGAGATGTCCGCTGAATGATCGCGCGAAGGGTTGGCTCGAACCTTTTGCGCGAAACGGATGAATTTCAGCCGCTTAATTGAACTTCTATTAGACCAAATTGAACTTCCATTAGATCAAAAGCATTTTCTTTGCTGAGCGTCTCAAGGCGGCGTTCGGTATTTTCCACGTGGCTTCGTCTCCTCAAAACGAGCAACGGCATTCAGGCGCCGAAAATCGACCAGCCCATTTTCTTGGCGAGCTTTTCGAGCGCGATCTGGCCCAGTCGAGAATTGCCCGTGGGGTCCAGTCCCGGCGACCAGACGGCAATTGACGCCTTGCCGGGAGCGACCGCCAGGATGCCGCCACCGACACCGCTCTTGCCCGGCAGACCCACGCGATAGGCGAACTCCCCGGAGCCATCGTAGTGGCCACACGTCAGCATGAGCGCGTTGATCCGACGCGCCCGTTCCGGTTGCACAACGGCGAGGCCGGTTGAGGGATTGCTGCCATTTTGTGCAAGAAAGCGCCCCGCCATGGCCAACTGGCGGCACGACATAGCGATGGCGCAGTGGTGAAAATAGACACCTAGAGTAAAATCCACCGGATTATCGAGAACGCCGAAAGATTTCATATAATTGGCGAGAGCGGCGTTGCGGAAGCCGGTTCGATGCTCGGAGGCGGCAACTTCTTGGTCGATCGTAACGGTCGGATCGTCGGCTAAAAATTGCATAAACCGCAAGATTTCACCCAGGGCTTCGCGTGGCTGGTGACCAGACAGAATCAAATCCGTCACGGCGATGGCCCCGGCGTTGATGAAGGGATTGCGTGGTATCCCCTGCTCGCGTTCGAGCTGGACAATCGAATTGAAAGGGCTGCCAGACGGCTCGCGGCCAACGCGCGTCCAGAGCCGGTTTCCGACCTTGCCCAGCGCCAGCGTCAGCGTGAAGACCTTCGAGATACTCTGAATGGAAAACGGAACGTCGCCGTCGCCGCCGATAATGACGTTACCGTCCGATTCGATCACGGCGATACCGAAGTACTTCGGATCGACGCAGGCAAGCTCGGGAATGTACGAGGCGACTGTGCCGCGCTCGGACATGCCGCGCATCTCGTCGACTATCTCTTCGACCACCGTCTGAAGTTTGCTCACCGAACTTTCCATCATGCCAATTGCGAACTGCTCACCTTCTAGCGGGCAGCCGTCAAATCGCACAAGTTCCGGAGCGGCGCTCGGCAAGCGACGCGGCGCGGTGAAGCGCCGCGCGCTCAAGGTCGCGCGACTGATGATCAGTCAGATGAGATGTCTAACGCTCACGCCGTCTGCGCGGCTTTGATGCCATAGCGCGGGGCCGGATTGACGTTGCTGAGCTTGCCGGACATTGCTTTCCGAGCCGCCTCGTACGTCTCCCAGTCTGCTGCATCCTGCAACGCAGGAATCGTCACGACCTCGCCATTCTCGAGACCAGCGAGCGCAGCGTCCACCATATCTTCAGCCGACATCACCCACGACGACGGCATGTTCGAATGTGGAAAACCGGCGATGTCCCAGAACTCGGTGGCGGTCGCGCCGGGCAGAACCGCTTGGATGCGCACGCCCTTGTCGGCCAGTTCGTGCTGAAGAGATTGCGAAAAGGCGAGGACGTATGCCTTCGAGCCGCCGTAGACGCCGTTGAGCACTTCCGGCGCAATGCCCGCGATGGACGAGATGTTGATGATCGTCCCCTTCCCGCGCGACGCAAAGGCCGGTGCTGCCGCGTACGCAAGACGCGTCAACGCCGTGACGTTGAGGTCGATCATCTCCACCATCTTACCGATATCGGATTGAAGAAGCGGCACGGCGGAGCCGAAGCCCGCGTTGTTGACGAGCATCGTAATGGCCGGATTTTCCTTCAGCACGCTTTCGACTTTGGCTAACGAGGCTTTGTCGTTCAGATCTGTGGGAAGGATCGTGACCGAACGGCCGGTCGTGCCGGAGATCCGTGCCGCTACGTCTTTCAGACGTTCCTCGTTGCGGGCGACGAGGATCAAATCGTAGCCCCTTTTTGCGAGACGGTCGGCGTAAATCGCGCCGATGCCGCTTGACGCGCCGGTGACGACGGCCGTGCCTTTTGAAGCGCTCATAACAAATCTCCGTTTTATCAGGATGCGATGGCTGATAGGTAGGCTTGCATTGCCGTGTCTCAAACGTCATATATGAGGCGTTTTAAGCCATCGTCGTCATGAGGCATCGGCATGCGCATCGGATTTGTCGTTTATCCAAACTGCTCGCTCATGGGGCTTGCCACTTCGGCGGTCTTCGAGGTCGCTAACGTCGTGCGCGGCGAGAACGTCTACGAAATGCTATTCCTGTCCGAGAAAGGCGGCCTGATCAAAACCTCGCCGGGGCTCGTCTTGGAAACGAAGCGGATCGGCGGGATAGCAATAGATACGCTTATCGTGGATGGCGCGAACGAGCCGAAGCCGGCGTCGCCGGCCATGATCAAATATCTTCAGTCAGCACAGCACCGCTTCCGGCGCGTGGCAGCGACCTGCACCGGGGCGCTCGTCCTTGGCGATGCGGGACTGCTCGACGGCAAACGGGTGACGACCCACTGGCTCTTCGCGCGGACACTGCAGGAGAAATGTCCGACGGCCCTCGTCGACGAGGATCGCATTTTCATCAACGACGGCAAGATCTGGACATCGGCAGGCATGAGCGCCGGGATCGATCTCGCGCTGGCATTGGTGGAAGCCGATCTCGGCGCGGAGACGGCGCGCTCGGTAGCGCGGAAGCTCGTGCTCTATCATCGCCGGTCTGGCGGACAATCGCAGTTCTCCGAACTTTTGGAGTTGGAGCCAAAGTCCGATCGCATTCAAACGGCCCTCAACTACGCGAAGAAGAACTTGCATCGGCCACTCACTGTCACGGATCTCGCCGGAGCTGCGCATTTAAGCCCGCGGCAATTCTCGCGCGCCTTTCGCGACGAGACGGGGCAATCTCCCGCAAAGGCAATCGAGTCGCTTCGCGTTGAGGCGGCCCGCATTTTGATGGAACAGTCACGACATTCGATCGACGTCGTTGCGCGGCAGACAGGCTTCGCCGATCGCGGCCGGATGCGCCGCGCGTTTCTTCGTGTGTTGGGGCAGCCGCCGCAGGCCATCCGTCGCAACGTCCGACAAGAGACTGAGCACTTGCGCGGACAATCAGGCAAGGCGCGGCGTGCCGATAAGCCGTCCGTCACGAAAAAGCATGCTTTGCGCGGCACAGCTTCGGCTTTCTAGACGATTTTGCCGGAACCATCGGTGGCGGTCGCCGCGGTTTTCTTGAGCGTGTCAAGAATACTGACATTCCGGACAAGCCAAAAAGTTTCGCAACTCGTATTTTCTGAACGAAATTTACATTCGTGGCATATGCCACGAAGACGAGGCCTCCGCGGTTTTTTCTTTCACGCGCAGGCCGCAAACGCCGTGATGTAAGTCTTTGGAAGGATAGTTCTTAGTCCCCAATCCTGGAACTTTGGATGGGGTTCTCCGTTGAACTGCAATCTTGCCGGAGTTTGACCAGTGGATGGATATCTGAACGACATCCTGCTCGTGCTTTCCCTGATTGCAGCGCCAATCATTTTTTGCGTGTTGTTGTATTACGGACTGACAATCAAAGATCGCCACCATCACGATGAGGGCGAGCCCGGCAAGCAACCAGGGTCGAGCTCGGGAAATGCACAGCCTGGAGGAGATGCGGGCGCCAAATCGGCGTAGCTAAGCGTATCAAGCGAACGCCGCGCGACGTTCGCCGTCAGTTGGTTGCTTGAAAGCGCCAATACAGTCCGCCCGGACTTTCGACGGCAAGAATACTCTTCAAGCGTTTGTCCGGCGGACGGACACCAAATTCGACAAGCGCCTTGACGTCATCGAGAAGCGCCGGGTTCTCAGCGTAACCCGAATGATTGAGTCCCAGCGCATCGGTCGAGACGGCCGTTACGTCGATGGTGTCGA
This sequence comes from Hyphomicrobium sp. DY-1, assembly GCF_047497105.1. NCBI lineage: Bacteria > Pseudomonadati > Pseudomonadota > Alphaproteobacteria > Hyphomicrobiales > Hyphomicrobiaceae > Hyphomicrobium > Hyphomicrobium sp. DY-1. The sequence continues at coordinate 714,510 of NZ_CP134870.1, forward strand.
CGCCGGGAATAATCAACGGGCCATCTTTCGGAACGTCGCCCGCGCGAGGAACGCCGCCCCAGAACCGTTGAGAATATCCAAGCGCCCGATCGTTTGAGGCGGCGTAGAGCGTTACACCCTTGGCGAAGTTTTTGATTTCACGCGCGATGATGTTGAACTTGTCTCGGTCGACATCCGGAGCCGCAAGAATGACTTGACTGATGACAACGCCTTGCGGAATTTTCGGCCGCAGCCGTTCGAGCACGCGCAGCAGCAGTTCGTTGCCCATCGAATGCGCGATGAGGCTGATGGACTTTGCGCCGCTCTTCTGGATGACCATGTCGAGAAATTCGGCAAGCATCGGCTCGGCCTGCTCGACGCTGCCATGATCATACGTATAGCTCGCGACATTGCCGCCAGATGGCCAGCTATAGAGGAACGGCACACCGTCGAAGCCAAGGTCGTAAGTGATCTGCGCCGTCCGGTAGAGGGCGCAATCGAACGACGTGTTGAACCCGTGGATGAAGACGAAGGCGTGGTTCTTGAACGTAGATGATTTCGCCAGTTGCTCCTTCACGAGCGCCAGCATCTGATCTTCCGTCAGGCTGGTGATCTCCTGCACGGTGAAGTGCTTATCGGGATCTTCCTTCTCGGCGTAGATCTTGATCTTGAAATACGGAATCTCGATCACACGTGGCCGCTCGATGTGCGGGACTTCATGGCTGAACGGCACGGTGATAAGCGCACGGCCAAGCTGCAGCTTGTGTCCGCGTTCGGAACCGAACTGAAGGCGCGTTGGATCGGGCTCGACCGCGCGATCCGTTCCGTAAAAAACCGGAACGACTTTATATTTCTTGTTCGGATCGGTTTCGACGGCAGCGCGACCGGCGGCGCCCGGTGCAGCCGGCGGCGGCATCGCAACGACGGGTGGCGGCGGCGGCGGTGCTGGAGATGGCGAAGCGGTGGGAGCGGCTCCGGCAGATTCTTCCTCAGGTGGCCGAGCAGCGCCGGCAGGTGCGGGTTCTGACGACGGCGGCTCGGCTGCGGTATCAGCATCCTCATCCGGCGCGGCAGCCTTCTTCTTGCGATAGTAATGGTACGTTCCGGGCTTCTCGTCGCTTCCGCTCGATACTTGGCTTTGCTCTTGCCCGTCGGATAGTTCGGGAGCCACTGGCTTAGGCGCGCTCGCTTCCGGCGCGGGAGGCGCAGCAGGTGCGGCCGAGCCCGCAGGCGCTTCCTCGATGGAGCGCGATTGATTATCGGCGGTCTTGCCGATTTTGGGGGCTTCGGAGCAGGCCGTCAGCAGGCCGCATGCGATAATGGCCGTCAGGCCGATCCTTGCGAGCGATGCCGGCCGCCGCCAGCGTTCGGTAACCCAAGTCACGCTACCCTCCCTCCAACGCCCCGTCTTAAGGCTACGGAGCTTGGGCTCCGCAAGCAACCGGATCTATGGCATGTGATTGTGACGGCGAAGAGCGAAATCGCAGCTTGCAGCGGCGTCGTTTTTCTTGTCCAACGTCCACTTTGCGAACGAACAGGATTCAGCATTTAAGCCATGGCCGTTACCGCACTCCCAGCACACAAAATTTCGGTTGCCGACTATGTGTCGGGCATTGCTGGCGGGGACCGGGCGATGCTGGCACGCGCCATCACGCTTGTGGAAAGTTCGAACCCGGAGCATGGCCGCCTCGCCCAGAAGGTGCTGCAGGAGCTATTGCCGAAAACGGGCAATGCCGTTCGCCTCGGCATCACCGGCGTACCGGGCGTCGGCAAATCGACGACCATCGATCAGCTCGGCATGAACCTGATCTCTGAGGGGCACCTCGTGGCGGTATTGGCGATTGATCCGACGTCGAAGCGTTCGGGCGGCTCCATTCTGGGTGACAAAACGCGGATGAGTTCGCTGGCGCAGGAGCGAAACGCGTTCATTCGTCCGTCGCCCTCGTCCGGCACGCTCGGCGGCGTGACGCGGCGCACGCGCGAAACGATGGCGCTCGTCGAAGCAGCGGGCTTCGATGTGGTGATCGTGGAGACGGTGGGCGTCGGGCAATCGGAAGTCGCCGTTGCCGACATGGTCGATTTCTTTTTGGTGCTGCTGCTCGCAGGCGGCGGCGACGATCTTCAAGGCATCAAGAAAGGCATTATCGAGCTTGCCGACATGATCGCCATCAATAAGGCTGACGGCGACAACATCAAACGGGCGGAGAGCGCGGCGGGCGACTACAAGAACGCGCTGCAGATTTTCACACCGCATGGCGCGACGTGGTTTCCGCCCGTGCTGACGGTTTCGGGGCGCGACAACCGCGGCCTCAAAGAGCTGTGGGAGAAGGTTCTCGAACATCGCAAGACGATGACGGAGACTGGTGAGTTTGCGAAGCGGCGACAGATTCAGGCCGTCTCCTGGATGCGCGACATGCTGGAAGACCGGCTTATGGGCGCACTGAAGGCCAATTCTCTGGTCGGAGCAGAGCTTCCGAAAATTGAAGCGGCCGTGCGCAACGGCACACTCCTGCCGACGCTCGCCGTCGACAAAGTCATGGCTATGATGGGGCTTTAACGTTTCTCACGCTTTGAGGTGCGTATCGAAGAAGCCAACGATCTCATCGAAGGCCTCCTTCGTTTCCGGGACGAACGGCGTCAGGAACTGGGCATGGCTTTCGCCTTCGAAGACTTGCAAGATAGCATGGACGCCAGCCTGCCTGAGCTTGCGGTGCGTTCGGACCGTGTCACTCAGGATCAGATCGCGCGTGCCCGATGTGAGAATGGCGGGCGGAAAGCCACGGAAATCGCCGAAGATCGGCGACAACTCGGGAAAGGTCAGATCGTGCGTTCCGGCGTACAGCGTCGTAGCCGCGTGAGCCCAGCCCGCCCCCGAGACAAGCGCATTGTCGACGTACGCGTTCGCCATGACGGTGTCGCCGGACCATGTCAGGTCTGCGCATGGGCTTGCCGGAGCGATGGCGCCGGGCAGCGGCAAACCCTGGGATCTCGCGCGTAAAATCGTCGACAGCGTCAGCCCGCCGCCCGCCGACGTACCAAAGATCGCCATCTTGCTTGGCTCATACGATGCCAGCAGCACGCGCCAGACGGCCGTTACATCGTCGAGCGCTGCCGGGAACAGATAGTCGGGCGCCATCCGGTAATCGATCGAGACGACGCGGCATTTGCTGTAGCCCGCCATCAGCATGCCCTCGCCTGCGCCGGCTTCTCCCGGAAACAGCACGAAGCCGCCGCCGTGAATATGAACGAGCAAGCGATTGCGATTGTTCGGCGCGATTTCCGGCGGCGTAATGACGAACACGGGCACGCCGGCCATCGTCGTGCTTTCGACGTGAAGGGAAAATTTCTCTTTGATCGCGGCGATATTGCTCGCCACTGACGCCGCGCTCTTGAGAGCAAGTTGCTTCCAGGCGGTCGCGTCCTGAGGAATGTCGTCCCAGCCTACCGGATATGGCGAGCCGATGATCGCCTGCAGTTCCGGGCTCACTGTTTTTGGAACGGGCAGCTCGCGTGCGGGGATTTTGCGGGGTGGCGGACCAGCTGTGGGCTGAGGCTGAGCAGGTGACGCGGGCGGCGCGGTCACCGCCTCCTCGGCTGTCACTGCCGATGGAATCAGAGCGGCCGCCAGGGACGTGCCAAGAAAGCCACGCCGCGAAACCGCACCCGGCTTGCTCAATGCCGTAAAAGGAAATCCGCTCATGATCGCTCCCTTCGATTGCGGGAACGAACAACGGGCATTCTTCCCCTCGCGTCAAGGCCAGGAAGCTGAGCGAACGTCGAGGCTTATTGGTCGGTCCGCGAACATAAGCAGCGCTGCCGTCGCCTACCGGTCAGCCAACTGCACGTCGTCATCAACCCACTCGATTTACCGGAGCGCACGGTACCTAGGCGGCAGGCGCACTTATTGAAGAGTGGCGCGCCACTCTTCGTCCGTCGCCGCGGCCCACTTAACCGGGACGTTCTCACGTTCCTCGGCAATGGATTCCAGGGCCGGTACGTCCTTGAGGCGGAGACCGTGAAGCGGTGCCGTCTCGATCAGTCCGCGCATCTCGAGTTGCATCAACGCGAGCGCAAGAAGGTCGACGCTAAGGCCGAGAAAATCGGCGATGACTCCGCAATCGACGGAGTCATCGATGAAGCTCGGATCACCACCTTCGTCGCGAATACGATGCGATACAGCGACGAGAAACGCGGCCAGACGAACCATTGGACGCTCACGTGCAGCACTCGCCAAGCTTTCGCGACGGAAGGCAAATTCGCGTTCGACGGCGTCGTGGTAGCGCGCTTTATTGTGCGGGTCGTCCTCAATGAGCCCTTCAAGAGCATCGCGTTCGAAACAACGGATCGTCGCGTCGACGGTCGCGCGGGCGTTGGCGGTGTGCCGGTCGAGGAAGCCCATGCCGACCAGCTCGCCAGCGAGCACATGCTCGATGATCTCAATGCGGAGGTCGGGGTGGATACGGTAAATGCACAGCGCGCCGGACTCGACCCGATACACTTTCGTTTTGATATCTCCGGCCTCGAACAAAAGCTCGTTGCGGGCCAAGGTTCGGAGCGAGGTATCTGTGTCTTGAATTGTCAGCGCGGCGACATTGGCGGCGCCTGCCCCGTTGCCGTCACCGGCTATGTCCATCCGCAGCATACCTGAACTCCACACTGCAAATATGTTTGTCCCGCCGACTAGTTAACCACGCGGCGCCAGGGAAAATCTTTCGGAAAGGAATGAAATGTTCGTGCAGGGCAATACCGATATCGCGATCAACACGCAATAGACGTACGACTTTTATTTTGCCGCATTTTTTGAACCGGGTCTAATTCTTTCTAATAGGAACGCGCGCTATGCATGCGCCCCAGATGAGAGAAGACCGTTCAATCGTTGATATTGGCCCGCCGTTCATTTCCATTTTCCCGACGGCTCTTAACGCGGTGAAAGCCGTTAGGTTCCGGGCGTTGGAAGAACGGGCCAATCGAAGCTATGTCGTCGGAATGAAAAGAGATATTTCATACGGGTTTATGTTCCGCCATATCGGCCGACAGAATAGACGGCCGATCGTTGCGAAGGAGCTGCCAAGCCTCGTGAATCGCGTTCGGGTCGACCCTCTCGCCAAATAAAAGCATGCCTGCGGTCTGCGCGAGTATCGTCATGTCGAGTGCGAACGATGCATTCCTGATATACCAAAGATCGAGGGCGGCTTTATCTTCACTCGAAATGTCACGGCCTCCTTTGATCTGCGCCCAGCCCGTCAGACCAGGACGGAGACACAAGCGGGCAGCAGGCGCGGACGGCTGATCAACCGGCAACAGGGGCCGTGGACCGACGAACGACATGTCGCCGACGAGCACGTTATAGATCTGGGGCAGCTCGTCGAGACGCATCCGTCGCAACAGGCGACCGACCGTAGAGACGCGCTCAGCATCTGTCAGGGCACGGCCTGCGTGATCCCGCGGCGGCCCCATCGTGCGGAATTTCAGTACCTTGATCGGCTTGCCGCGTGCACCAGGGCGCTGCTGCCAAAATATCGCCGGAGCGCCGACGTCGAGAAGAACCACCATTGCGACGACGAGAATCAACGGAGCAAATACCACAATGCCAACAAGCGCAGCGGTGGCATCGATGAAGCGCTTCCAGGGCAAATAGGTGTTGACCGAAGGCTCCAGGCCATCGATGGCGGCATCGGCATTCTCTCGTAGACTATGGCGTGGCGGCAGCCAGTCGACGCGAAGCAGGCCGCCATCCTGCAACTGCACCAGCGCGGCCTGTGCTTTTCCCGAAAGTGCGGCCGGTGGCAATGTCACCACGATACGGTCGACGAAGATGCCATGGACAGCGAGGTCGTGCAGAACTTCATAAACCGCTTCCGGCGGCCCCAGAATTTTACGCGATCTCAGCCTTCGGCCGTGGTGACGGCGGGAGGGAGACAGGATGCCGACGATTTCGTTTTCTCCTCCCGCTTCCTTGGCGCCGCAGAGAAAGATGTCGGTCTGCGGACCGAGCCCCACTATCAATACGTTTTTGCGAAAGCCACCGACACTTCCATGGGGTACCCGTGCGCGGCGCCGGCGATCGTGGCGGATGCGCATTGCGACGCGCACCCCGATCAACGCGTAGAGCATCAGCAGACTCTGCAAGATCAGCAGATTGGGCGTGATCAGCACCGTCTGATCTAAAACGAGCGCCAGCGCTGTCGTGAGCGCGACAATCCCCACGGCGGCGCCGGCCACGTGCACGCCGTCACCCAGGGACGTGAAACGCCAGACGGTGCGGTTGAGACCGAAGATCAGCATCACAGGAATGGCCGCCGAGAGCGTGAAAGCCCCATACGCGCTTGCCGCCGCTATTGCGGACGCGACCGGTCCAGGCAGCGTGACAACGACGGCAATAAGCGTCGACATCGAAACGAGCAAGAGATCGACGACAAGCAAAACGAAACAATGCATTCCGACCACCCAAGCGAATCGAACTCTTTATATCTAGTCCTTTATAATTATAAATGCACCCATTACTAATGTTCATCCACACCCTTCATCCGCTTCCGAAAATTCGCGTTTTTCGAGATTCTGCGGGCAAAATTGGACTGAGGGGCGAGATTGGTATTTAGACATCCAGAAATTCTGTTATGATACTTATGGATCATTTTAGAGCCATGAGGGGCAATTCGTGGATTCTTCGACTGCTGACGATGCCGCGTGGATCGCGGTCAACGTGCATCCTAATCGCGAGCACACCGCGGAAATGCATCTTCGCAATCAGGGGTACGAGGTCTACGTCCCCGTGCTGCGGAAACAAATCCGGCATGCTCGACAAGTGCGCGAGGTATTGCGTCCGCTTTTTCCAGGCTATCTTTTTGCACGCCTCACGCATTCTACCATGCGATGGCGGCCAATCTTGTCGACCGTTGGCGTCAGGTCCGTCGTGTGCATGCCCTCGCTCGCGCCGATGATGTCGCCGCGCCGACCGTTGTTAATGGTTACATCACCGGCGCCAAATGCGATGATGCCCTGACCGCCGGAAATCCCGGCATTTCCGGTGCCTTTGATCGTTCCGTAGTTGTTGATGGTCACGCCATCTGCTGCGATACGCTCACCGGAGCCGTTGGCATTGCCGATGTTGATGCCCTCGCCTCCTGAATCGGGATGCGCGCTGCCACCTTCGAGAACGCCGTAGTTGGTCAGCAACAGGCTTTGGGCGCCCGTGACGATGACGGCATCATCGCCTGTGCCGCCGCCGAGGTGCCCTGCCCGGCCGATCGTCGCGTTGAAAATGACGCTGCTCGATCCTTCCAAGCGGAGCGCATCGCCATCGGTGGCGTTCGACGTGATCGTGCCATCGATATCGAGCGTATATGTCCGGCTGGGCCCTCCACTATAGCTTGCGACGACCATGCCGTTGCGACTGGTGCCGGGGCCTGCAGCGACCGATATGGTCGAACCGGTCGTCATCGAAATGGTGCCGCCAAAATCTCCGGCGTTGATCTTGATGCCTGCGAAGCCATTGCTTTGCTCAATGTGCGCAGGCGTATCTGTTGGCGTCGTCGTTCCGATATCAACGGTGAAATCGCCGGTTGGCGAGAACGCACTCGGGTTGGTCACGGAACCGGTGCAGGTCAGGCTATTGGCGGTTGCGTTGCAACTGCCCGCAGGTTCTGACAGGACGCTCCCGCTGCCGATAATCATGCCGAGCGCCAACGCTGAAACAAAACTTGGCGGTGGCGCAAATGAGGGGCCGTAGCCGTCTCGCCGATGCGACCATGCACGACGACCAATATTTTTAGTCCCGCCGTTGCGGAAGAGGTGGAGCGTAGGAGCGCGTTTGCTGCCCATGCGAAGTTTCCCCAGTGTTTTGACGCAGCACACGCAACTCCGCGTTCGGAAAAGCTGGCGCTTTTTCCGTTGAAGGTGGTCAGAGCGGTGAGATCGTCACCGCGAATCGAGAGTTGTAGTTATTAGGTACTACATGCGTAGTACCATTAAAAGCGATCCCTCGCACCAAGATCCGGTCGCGCACAGCATCTCGGTCGGCGGGATGGCTTATTGGTAGCCGCTGTGGCGCAATTTCATCAGGAGAGCATAGCGACCAGGGAGAGGCCGCGCGACGGCGGCAGCGCTACCGTGCGACAGTCGCAGAACGGTCGCCGAAGGCGGTCTTCCGGAGCACTTTAAATACGAAGCGACAGACGCGACGGAACGGGTGCGTCAAACACCGAGTGCGCGAATAGAAAGCTGCCGAACGGCGTCAGCGACATCACTTTCCAAGGTCGAATCCGGATCAGAGATGTGACTGTCGATGCCATCGCTCCGCCACTGATTGGGTGAGAGGGCGGCAGACATTGACGCCAACATCAATTCAAGATCGGAACGAAAAGCTTCGACATCCGACTTTTCCTGCGCGTCGCTCGTTGCGGACTGGCTGGACGGCACTCCAAATTTTTGTGGCCGGCGGGGCATGTGCCGCTGTGTGGCACATGCTATTTGGCCCTGTGGAATGGAAGCTTTATTCACTTTTCGGAAAATTCGTAGCGGCAGGATGGACCAGTTCTCACGGTCATGCGTTTTCAAGCCGCCATGCCGCGGAAACGCGATCTTCGTGTGCAACCGACGCATGCGCGATAAAAGATTCATCATGAGTGGATTAGCTGTCGATGTCTGGGCAGATCTTCAGTGGTCCTGCAGCGCGTCGCACACGCGTGCCGATCCCATACATTGGCGGAATGAAACGCGACACGCAGGCTTTCCGCGCCCGACTACATCTGCCGTAGCGGCTGATGAAAATCGAAACGCGCCAAATCCTCTGAGCTTTGCCGATAGTCGCGCTCTTCGGCGGCCTTCATCGTGTGACGACTGACGATCTGAGACAATTCCTGAACAGTCCGCTTTCGCGCCGCTCCGGTAACGGCAAGGACGGTCAAGATTTCCTGGATCAACTGCTCTTCAAGTGCTGCATCCTGCCGGTAGGCTTCCAGAACAGCTTCGAGTTCGGGCCGCATCGCATTCTCCTAGAATCATATATGACTAGCCCTAGTTAACTAGTCCTATACGTAAAACGCAATGACCCATCCGTTGAGGCCCACGAGACGGAAATCGGATACCGAGCGAATCCAAGATGTTCGGGAAGTTTTCTCGATCCACTGAGGATCCGAACAATTTGATTATAGTACTTATTGATCAAAAATGCCCGAGTTAGGCGCGCGGATACCCTTTTGTGCGCTCAATGTTTCCGCAGCGCTTCTCTCACGTAAAAGCGAGACATTCGGAGGCGAGATGGCAGCAACTATTTTATCGAGAAATTATTTGCGACGACGCGACGAGCGGCGGCGGGTCATGCTGCCTGCAATCGTCGAATGCCGCGGCGCGACCCAAAAGGTCAGAGTTATCGATTTTTCCGCCTCCGGCGTTCGCCTGGACAGCATCAAGGGACTTGCGACCGGAGACCCGGTGCACATTTCACTGGCGCCCGCGTTGATCATAGAAGGACAGATTGCCTGGTCCGTCTGGCACAAGGCGGGCGTGAAGCTTTTGGAGCCTTTGACGGACGATCACCCTGCTTACACCTTTCTGCTTGAGCAGGCGCGCGCCATCGAACGCACCAGGACGCTGGCTCTCGTATCTCTCGCCAAGGACCGCGCCAGAAGTTGAGCCGGGACGCGCGCCGGACGTGGGGCATCCCATGGACCTTGGTTGGTTTCCATTGCCAGTCTCGCGCAGGGTTAAACCGTTAGGTGAAAGATTGGGCCGGTCCCACCAGCGTCCGGCTTCTGATCGTTTGCGCCGTTTCGGAGATCTCGATGGCAATGAACCAACAGTGGCCCTCGCTTGCTGATCTTCCGGACGAGACTGAGATTGCATCCGAAACGACGGCCGCCTTCGATCCAGAAACCGCTTCCGTGTCGGAGCTGTTGTTTGCTGGGTTGCGGATTGCCCGGTCGGGCGGCTTCGACGACGCTGCGGAAATTTTCGCGAAAGCTATCCTAAAGGATCCGGAATCGGCCGAGGCCTACGAAGCGCTGGCGACGGTCCTCGTCCCGCTCGGCAAGATCGAGTTTGCCAGCCGTGCCAAGGCGAAGGCGATCAGCCTTGGCTATAATTCTGCCCAGTCGTGGGACATGCTCGGCGAAATGCTGGTGAGCCTTCGCAAGTTCGACGACGCGGCGGACGCCTTTAAGACGGCGCTCGACCTCGAGCCCACATCAACGGAATTGGAATACAAGCTCGAAGCGGCGCGGGTTCGCGGGTTGCGGTCAAAGGCTTTGGGAACCGCTTCCCACTCGAAGGCCGAGGCGGATATTTTCGGATCCGAGTTCCTGAGCGCCGATCCTGTTCCGCCTGCGTGGCAATCGGTCAGCATTGTCACCATCGTTCCCGCGGGCAACCCGCACTCGGCCGCATTCGATGATCTTGTGCTGGGTTTCGAAAGCGCGCTTCGGGCTTTGGGCGTTTCAGTGACCCGAAGGATCAATTCGTTCGCTGAGACCGGCATCAACATTCTGTTCGGCGCCCATCTGCTCGCTTCGCAAGATGAGGCCGACAGCGTTCCGGCGAACACCGTCGTCGTCAATCTCGAACAGGTGACGGGTTTCGACGTTAAAGGACGGCCCGCTTATTTCAGCCTTCTGAAGCGGCTGGCCATCTGGGATTATAGCGTCCGCAACATCGTTGAACTTCGGCGTTTGACGCAGAACCCGCTGATTCGCCATTTCAGCGTCGGATACGTTCCGGAGATGACGCGCCGCATTCCGTCATTTGAACAGCCGGTCGACGTCCTGTTCTACGGCAGCACCAATCCACGCCGCATCGCGGTTCTGCAGGGGCTCGCAAAGGCCGGGCTCAACGTCAAGCATATGTTCAGCGTGTACGGCAGCGAGCGCGATCAGGCGATTGCGGAAGCCAAGGTCGTCCTCAACGTGCACTTCTATGAGGACAGCATTCACGAGATCGTCCGCACGTCATATCTGCTTGCCAACAGCAAGGCCGTCGTCTCCGAGTGCGGACCGAAAACCGAAATTGATGAAGACATCCGACATTCGATGTTCGCCGTGCCTTATGAAGATCTCGTGCAGGCCTGCGTCATGCTTGTGCGCGACGAGGCGCGGCGGCGCGAACTGGAGCGTCAGGCGTTCGCGACGTTCGTCAGGCGCGATCAGGTGAAAATTCTGCGCGACACCATCGCAGCCACGGTGCTTCCGGAAGCGACTGTCTGAAGGTGGATGGATCGTCAGGCCGCGCTATGCAGCGCGGTACTCAGCGGCGCGAGCTTGGCCCAACGGCCGTCAAGCTCAGCGATATCGGCTTGATGCTGAGCGCCGAAGCCGTTCTTTACATCGAATGAATCGCGCTTCGTCGAGATCTGCAGCTTGCGCGCCTTGAATGCGTTCGACCAAGGGCTGAAACCATACCAGCGGATCGAGGCCAGGTCGCGGCTGCCGTTGCATTGGCGCGGGAGATGCGAACTGTGCCTACCCGGCGTGTAGGCGCCGATGGCATAGCGATGATAAAGCCTGCTGCGCGTCGGAAATGTGAGTCCGGGAATGGCGAGGCGCTTGAAGTCCATCTCGTCTTCCCAGATGCCCGTCGCCTTCTGGTCGACCAGCGGCTTATCGGGGTCCGGAGGATTATCGGGATCGGTATCGACCATGACGGCGCCCGGCAGGCGTGCGCCGACAAGATCGTGCTGCAGCATCAGGCGTTCCATTTTCGCGAGCCCGGGCGCCACGAAAAATTCCGTGGTGTTGAGCGCAAGCTTCCAGGCGTCGGGAAAACGCTGCTCGTGCTTCATGACCTCGAAATCGCAAAGAAGCGCAGCGAAGGTCGCGTTTTCCGAGGAAATGATTTCCCAATGCGGCACGAGCTCACGGCAGATTTCGACGGAAGCGTCCGTCGAATGATAGTCGATTAGCACGCCATGATCGAAGATTTCGCGGTGATGGCGAAGCCACCACGGCAGCAGATAGGCCTCATTGAAGAAGTGCGAAATGACGACCCTTTGTGCCATCGCGGCGCTATCCGATTTCCGTGAGCGTGGGGAAGTAAATGATAAATTTCGGTGTCGTGGGGCCGCTGACGTTGCGAATTTTCCGCATCAATTCGTCGGCGAAGTTCCAGGCTCCGATGAGGAACGTCGTATCGGTTGCCATCGCGCCTGCGTTCTGCAACGGCTCGATCGGCTGGGACGTTCCGGGAATTGTAAGCCCGACTTTCAGCGCGGCTTCGTCGAGATAGACATCGGGCTCGATGCCGGCGGCGCGAATGAAGGTCAAAGCTTTCGCGGCAACGCCGACCAGCGCGATCTTGCGGCCGGACGCGCGATGGCGTGCGACGGCTTCGGCGGCCGATTGCATTGCGCCTTTCGCGCCGTCGGCGAACTTTGCATAGGCCGCATCAGCCTCGGAGAGTGTAAGTTCGGGCAGAAGGAAGGGCGGCGTCGGAGATGGCCACGTCACGCTGAATGGCGCGCTTTCTTCAAACGCGAACGATTCTACATCCTCATCGGCGCGGCGCAGAAACGAAAGCAGGCTTGTACCGTGAACGGACGTCAGCCGTGATGCCTCGACTCGCAGGCCGCTCTTTTCCGCAAGCCGCGCCATCGACGCGACCGTGTAGAACGAATAGTGCTCGTGATAGACGGTGTCGAACTCACCGTTGGCGATCATCATTGCCTGACTGGTCTGAATGATCGCGACGCCACCCGGCGCGAGACACTCGCGCACGCCCTTCATGAAGGTCGACGGATCGGGCGTGTGCGCGGCGACGTTCATCGCTATGATGACGTCAAATAGCCCTTCGGGCCTCGCCGCCGGAAAGAAACCGGTAACGACCTTTCGTCCCGCAGCGATCGCAACCTTGTTGAGATTTTCCGCTGGGTCGACGCCAATGGCTTCAAAACCGCGGGATTCCAGAATGCCGAGCAAGCTGCCGTCGTTGGACGCGATGTCGAGCACGCGTGCACCCGGTTTGCAGGCGCGCCGCAGGGTGTCGGAGAACCACTCGAAATAGGCCTTGAGCGTTCCACTCGTGCCGCTGGCGTAGAGATAGTGCTTAAAGAGCTTGGCGGGATCGACGAAATACGTCAGCTGGCCGTGCGTGCATGACGGGCAGTTCGCAAATCCGAGCGGAAATGCCTCGTAGGCGTCGCCGGGCTTTTCGAGAAGCAGATTCGCCGGTGGCTGCACGTCGAGATCGAGTAATGACGTGACATCGCTTCCGCAGACGATGCAGGAGCGTGGGAGTTCGCAGATTGCACTCATGATGCCACTTGCAGCTCGGGCCGGAATTGTTCGCGGAAACGCGCGCAGCGCTCTGCGATGGTCATCGGACGGGGGGCGCCGCACAGGGATTGAATGTGTGCGCAGTTCATCTGGAAAGAATACGTCACGGAGTTGCCGTTATCGACGACGGGCACGCCGTGGAACGCGGCGATTTGCTCGGCCAGATCGCCGATGCCGATATTGAGCGAGCCGGTATTCAGGATCGGCGGCAGGGTGTCTGACAGCTCGATCAGGCGCAGAACGTAGTGCGCGAGGTCCTCCAGGAAGAGGATGTTGCGATAGGACTGGCGGTTGCGGACCTGCACGAAACCATCGCGCATGGCCGCGAGGTTCATGGCGTTAAAGATCAATTCGCCGCGCAAATAAGGGCTCGTGCCGCAAACCGTACCAAGACGAAGGCCGGTGATGGCGTTGGCGAAGCAGCGGGCGAGCGCGTCCATCGAGATCTTGGAGCAATCATAGGGATTGACCGGATCGAGACGCGTCTCCGTTTCATCGAGCGGGGATGGCGGCGTGCCGTCCTCGGCCTGCATCACGGAATAAACGCTTGCGGTGCTTGCATAGATCAGCCGGGCGTTGAGCTGCTTGCGGCGGGCAAAATGGAGCAAATCGAGACAGTTGTTTGCAAGTGCGCCGTCCGGATCGCGCAAGGACATCGGCACGCTGGAATGACCTGCGAACCAAAGGATCACGCCGAAGTCAGCGAGATCGGCGATCGTCAGTTCCTGGTAGCGGCAGCGCATGGCGTTGCGGACACCGACAAGGCGGTCGACGTTCTGATCGCAGACAGAAACATCGTGACCGGCATTCGTCAGCGCAGAGAGGAGGAACGACCCCACATAGCCATGCCCCACGAGAAGAATTTTCATGGCCGCTCCCTACTGCCCGCCAAGCCTAGCAGTTCGATCTGTTTCTGCTTCGGCTTGCGCGTGGCTTGTGAGCCGGAACCGCCTCTCTCACACTGCTTTTTCGCGGCGGCGGACGGATGGCCTGCCTGTCGCTCCCATGAGTTCCAGAAGCGCCAGCTCGGCTTGGCTCGCGTAGCGCTCCTTGTGATGCAGAATGTAGAACGAGCGCTGTGGAAGCGGGAATTCGAGCGCCACGAGCTTGCCCGCGAGCAGCCCAGCCTCGGCGACGAGGTTTGAGATTGCGGTGGCACCGACGCCCGCTTCGACGGCCGCGCACACGGCTTCGTTCGACGGCAACTCAAGGACGACATTGAGATCCGCTGTCTCAACACTATGATCCTTGAGTGCGGTCTCGAATTCGCCACGGGTGCCAGATCCTTGCTCACGCATCACCCAAGTCATGGCTTTGATGTCGGCGGGTTCGAGTTTCTCCTTGCCGGCGAACGGATGGTTCGGGGAGACGACGATGACGAGCCGATCCCCCTCGACCGTCCGGACCGAAAGATGCGGATCGTCGATCGTTCCTTCGATAAAGCCGATGTCGGCGATGCCATCGTGCGTCGCAATCGCCACTTGCTGGGTATTACCTGCCTTGAGCTTCAGCTGGATTTCGGGATAACGCCGGTTGAAGATCGCGAGGAACGGCGGCAGCCAATAATTTACGATGGTCTGGCTGGCATAGATCGACAGCGAGCCGCGCTTCAATCCGGCGAGGTCGGCAAGCGCCTTTTCCGCAGTTGCCGCGCGCGCAAGGACGCCGCGAGCCTCGACGAGGAAGACGCGGCCGGCATCGGTCAATTCAATACGGCGGCCGATGCGGTCGAACAGCTTTACAGCGTAACGTTCTTCAAGGGTCGCAATGGCGGAACTGGCCGCCGACTGCGTGATGTTGATTTCGTGGGCGGCCTGCGTCACGTGCTGCTTTTCGGCGACGGCGACGAAAATGCGAAGTTGTTCAAGCGTCATGTCATCCTCGCGTTCTTCTCAAACGATTACCTTGATCAAGCCCAAGCTGAAACCGGCGATGAAGAGCGATGAAGCTGCACCGAGCAACAGCGGACGCAGTCCCTTGGCCTTGAGCTTCATGATGTCGGTTTCGAGCCCCATGGCGGCGAGCGACACGGAGAGCAGGAATGTCGTCACTGGCACGATGACGTGCTTCATGTCCGGAGGGATTACGACGAGGCTGTTTAAGCCGACGAGCGCGATGAAGCCGACGAGGAACCAGGGCATCGGCGCCTTGCCGGAGACGTTCGCCGCGCCGTGATGATGGTGGGGCTGCTGGCGACGTACCGTCGTTAATCCGAGCGTAATGACAACAGGCGCCAGCAGCATCACGCGACTGAGCTTGGCGATCGTGCCGTATTCGCCCGATGCCTGACCGTCCTGAAACGATGCAGCGACGACCTGCGCGATCTCGTGGATCGATGCACCGGCCCAGAGACCGAAAGCCTGCGGATCAAGATGGAAGATTGCCGGGAACAGCGGATACGTGAACATGGCAATCGAGCCGAAGATGGTCACGCACGCAACGGCATAGGCGACGTCTTCGTCGTGTCCCTTCGTCACCGTGTTGGTGGCGATGACGGCGGATGCGCCGCAGATCGACGTCCCGGCGGCGATGAGCTGCGTCAGCTTACGATCAACGCCCATCATGTGACCCAGCCAGGTTGTAAAGGCGAAGGTGGCAACGAGCGTCGCGACGATAACGGCAAATCCGATCGGTCCGACTTCGACGATCTGTTGTGCGGTCAGCTGGAAGCCCAGCAGGATGATGGCGAAGCGCAGGATGCGGCGGAGCGAGAACGTCACGCCTTCTTTGGCGCGGCGCGGGGTGCCGACGATATTGTGGAATGCGATGCCGATGATGATCGAAAGGATCATCGGGCTGAATGTGCCGACACCGGGGAGCTCGCGGAGACAGTATGCGAGGGCTGCTATCGTCGCCGTGAGAAAAAGACCGGGCCATACGCCTTGCGTGTAAATCGCGTGAAATGCCGGCTTCTTTCGAGGATGCCGGTTTTCTATCGAGGGAGCTTCTGTTGAAGCGACGGTAACGTCAGCTTGGATGGCGGGCGGCATGATTTTCTCCTTCCGAAATCTGCCGCAGCATGACGTTCTCCTTTAAGCCATTCCAACGCAAAGCCCCGCTGGTTTCAATCGATTTTCTTTATTGATCGGTCGGCAATATATCGCCTCGCCCACTAAAAATAAGGGGGCGATGCGATCATTATGCAATTTTAGGCTGTAATTGGCCCTTAATGGCCGTGGGGCATCGGTTCGAGTGCTGGCGCGCAGTCATGACCCAGACCGCAAGGTGCATCGGCGCTGACCTCAAACTGCAGCGTCGAATGGCGGATTTCGAATTCGTCGTGCAGCATCTTGGCGGCCGTCGCGATGAAGGCGTCACCTGGATGTCCACCGGGCATGACCAAATGGCAGGTGAGCGCAGTTTCCGTGGTGCTCATCGGCCAGATGTGCAGGTCGTGAATGCTCGCGACGCCCGGCAGCGCAGCGAGACGAGCCTGCACTTTACTGGGATCGATCTTCACCGGAACGCCCTGCATTGCGAGGCGAATGGAATCGCGCAGCAGGCCCCATGTGCCCCAAACGATGATACCGCCGACGACGAGACTGACGAGCGGGTCGAGCCAGTCCCACCCGGTAAGCAGCACCGCGATGCCGACCAGGACGACGCCGAACGAGACGGCAGTGTCGGCGACCATGTGTAGATAAGCGCCGCGGATATTCACATCACGCTCGCGGCCGGACATGAACAGCCACGCTGTAAAGCCGTTGATCAGAATGCCAATCGACGCGACGATGATCATGGTGCTGCCGACGACGGGCGCCGGTTCGATCAGACGTTGAACCGCTTCGAGAGTGATGGCACCTACTGCCACAAGCAGGAGCACGGCGTTGGCGAGCGCGGCGAGAATAGTCGATGAACCGAAGCCGTAGGTGAAGTTGAAGGTCGCGCGGCGCTTGACGAGAATGCTGGCACCCCAAGCCATCAGCAGTCCGAGCACGTCTCCCAGGTTATGGCCGGCATCGGCGACGAGCGCCATCGAGTTCGCCATGAAGCCTGCGATGGCTTCAACAACGACGAACGCGATGTTCAACGCCGTCCCCAGCGCGAATGCGGGCCCGAAATCCTTCGGCGCGTGGCTGTGACCAAGCCCACCGTGGCTGTGGCCATCATGGCTATGGCCCGCGTGGTCATGACCGCTGTGGTCGTGATCACCGTGCGCAGCGTGTGGCGTTGTCATGGTCTACCGCTCAGTCGAAATTCAAGCCTGGGAGGAGAACGTCATCCCCATCGTTGAAATGGGGTTTATAGACGGTGCCGCAATCCGGCGGCACTGGGCAATCGAATAGCGCCTGTGCCCTCCGCGGGGACTAGCTCTTATCGACGCCGCTGATGCGCTCAAGCAGACGGGGACGGCGAGGCGAGGCGGCCTGCACTCCCTGGGCGGGTTCCACATCACTTGCGGGAAGTGGCGGCGGTCCGTCGAGATCCGCTTTCGGGACTTCCCCAGCGCCGTTTGAGGGCATCTTGAGGGCGCGTATCGGTGATGGTCCCTGGCGCGGCTCACGGGCGCTTTCGCTGGCGGCCGAGCCCTCGGTATCGTTGGCGGCGAGCTTCGGCGGTCGGGGCGCAGAAATGCGTTCGGCAAGCGATGGTCGAGGAAGCTCGGGCGGCGTCGCCTGAGCGCCATTTTCTCCGGCCGGGCCGACGCGCCGCATCTCTTCATGGAAGCGGATGGCTTGCCGCGACAGGCGCTCCTGCCCGGCGGCAATTTCGGCGCGAAGCTCGATGATGACCTGGCGCTGGTGGTCGATCTCGGCTTGCAGCGCGCCCATGTCCGCCTTCTGGGCGAAGTCGGCCGGCGGATGCTCACGATCCTCATAGGCCTGCAGCATCGCCTTCAATTTGGCGATCTCGGTGGACTTCGCGTCGCTTGCGACCTGAATATCGGCGATGCGGTCTTCGAGGGCCATGCGCTCCGCGTCGTCGCCATCGAGGCCCGATTTGATCCCGTTGAGTTCGGCTTCGGTTTTCGCCAGGGCCAGCATGAGGCGCTTGATCTCGGCGCTCTGCTCGCTGTTCGACGCCATTTTCCCGGCGGCCTGCAGACGCTCGATCATGGCGGCCTGTTCGCGGCTTTTTTCACGCAAAGCCTCAAGCTCGGTGCGCAGGGCGACATTGGCGTCAGCGGCTCCGCCTTTCACGCTGTCGCGATTGCGAACGGCGCGAGTATCAAGCGTGGTGCGCAACTGCGCGATTTCGCGCTCGCGCTGCCTGTTGAGCTGGGATGCTTCTTCGAGAGCGGCCGCCTGCTTGGCGCCGGTGGCTGCGAGCGTCTTAATCTCGCGGTCGCGGGTTGCGAGCAGCTTGCGCGTCTCGGACAGGCGCTGCTCGACTTTCGGAAGGCGATCGAGAATCGCCTGCTCCAGCACACGCCGGGCGTTCTCGTGCTCCTCGACGCTCATTTTCTGATCGGCGATGGCTTCGGAAAGTTCCTGAATCTTGGCGTCGCGGCGATTGACCTCGACGCGCTGGCGGGCTGCCATCAGCCCGGCATCTTCCAGCTTCGACTCCAGGCGATGGACCTCCATCGCGAAATCGGCACGCAGGCGGTCCTTATCGGCGCGTATTTCTTCTTCGGTGAGGGGAAGCGTCCGCTTCAGGGCTTCGGCCGTAAAGCGCTCGATGCGCCGCCGGTAGGCCGGCAACAGGACAACGACAATCAGGGCCGCGACGAGAAAGCCCAACGTGACGAGCATCGCGGCATACAGATTGATCACGGATACTCGTCCTGAAATGAATAACTTCGCGGCCCCCGCCGCTCCAAACGTCCCTTAAGCGACAGAGAAACCCGGTTTTCTGCCTCCCTGCAATATTTTACTCGCGCCGCGTGCATTGCTTGCAATCAGAACGGGTTCCAAGTTGGATTTCTTGTATACTTCAAATAGCCGATATTCGCACCGAGTCGCAGCCCCACACCTGCCCGAATCGGCGCCAGTGTGACATGTCCGGCTTTCTGAAGTTGCACGCTTACACCGCCGACGAGATAAGCTGAGCCTTCGACGCCGCCAAAACGCTCGTAAATGTCGGAAGGATCGCGAAGGTTGTAGACGAGCGTCATGACCTTGGAGCCGTCACCGCCGAAATCGTAGCCGACCGACGGACCCTGCCAGTAAACTTTGAAGTTTCCGGCGTCCTTCGTGTAAAGCATACCTTCGCCGTACGCCAAGCCGCCGATGAACGCCCCGCCCGCATCCGAGCCGAGGATGTAGCCATTCGGCCGCCCCGCCTTCTGGAACGTCCATTCGATGGCCGACGCCAGACCGCCGCTGATGGAGCCAAAGAATTTATTGCCGGCGTGGATGATTTCGTCTTGCGAGTATGAATCGCGCGGCGGCCCGTCTCCGGGAGGCGGCCCCGAATTGTAGTCGCGACTCGCGCTCGGCGGCGGCGTATAGGGCGCACCATAACCACCGGGATCGCTGTCCGGACCGCGCGCGCCGTTATAGGGTGGCGGTTGATAAGCCCCGCCTGAAGGGCCTGGCGGGGGAGCCTGATAGTTGCTCGGGTTGTTCCCTCGATAGCCATTATCGGGCTGATAGGCATCGCTGCCGCCTTGGCCGGAATAACCCTGGCCCGAATAACCTTGGCCTGAATAAGTGTCCTCAGGCGGCCGATAAGCATCGTCGACGGCATTGGCGCTCGAACCGCCGAACGCCAGGCAAGCCAGCAACGCCAGACCCGGCACGCAGTTGCGAACCTGAAAAACGGCAGGTGCTATTCGCGAGATTCCCTCGAAGCCGAAACGCATCGGCGAGTTCCCTCTTCTCATTGCGTTCGAGATTGCGCGCCCCAAGCCATCTACGCGCGAACGCGCAGGCCACCCATGACCGAGGACCACTCGAATCCTAGGATACAGAATCGCGAGTATTCGTTGCTAAAGTATGGCTAATTCGCGTTGTCTATGCGCCTACGGAGGGCAATTCTGCAACGGCTCCGCGCCACAGCGGCTGGCGTGCCCAAGCGACGAAATGGGGATTACGGAATGCGCGATCATAATGGCCGTAGGTCAGCGGTGCGCCGTCAAGCGTCGTGACCGAGCCACCAGCAGCTTCGAGGATCGCCTGCCCGGCTGCCGTATCCCACTCACAGGTTTCGCCGAAGCGCGCATAAAGATCGCCCTCGCCGGCCGCGATCAGGCAGAACTTCATCGACGACCCGATCGGCTTGGCATCGTGCACTTTGAGCAGCGCCAACAGACCCGAGCTTGCCGCCCCTGCGCCGCGGCTGTTGAAGGCGACAAGTGCATTGGGATCGGGCTTTCGCGTTGTGAGCCGCTTGAAACGCAAGGCCGCGAACGGCACGTCGCCTGCGATCGGCATGTGGGCTTCGTACGCGCCGTCTGGGCGCGTCACAAACAGACGCTCGGACGGCGGCAGGTAGATCAAGCCAAACTTGGTTCTGCCGTCTTCGACGTAGCCGACATTGATTGAGAACTCGGGCTTGCGGCGAATGAAGAGGCGCGTTCCGTCGAGCGCATCCACGAGAAAGAAACGCCTAGCGTAATGGCAGACCTTGCCCGCGGCGATTTCTTCTTCCGCCACGACCGGCACGTCTGGTGCAATGCGCGCGAGCGCGGCAAGAATGATTGCTTCCGCCTCTTTGTCGGCGACGGTGACAGGCGTGCGGTCGGCTTTCTGCTCGAAACTGACGCCATTGTTGAAGTGCGCCATCTCAAGGCGCCCGGCTTCTCGAACCGCAGGAAGCAATGCCGCGATGAGAGCGTCGTAGTCTTTGACGTCGATCGGCACCATCGCGCGCTTCAAAACCTCAACCCGAATCATTTTGCGCGAGAGATGCTCGCGACATCAATGCGATTATCGCGCCGCGGCTCAAACCGTGGCGCGCAAGACTCATGTCTTCCATGAAAAACGGAGGTCAATGACCCCACCGGCTACAAGACTTGGCAACCGTTGTACGGCGCATGTATCAGAGCATAGGGCATTGTCGCAAGCGGCCACGTTGTATTCGCGTCGCGCTGTCGCGCTTAAACTGCCGCAACGTAGCGACACAATGATCACGACGAAGGACTAATGATGGACCAGCGCGTTCCGCCGACCGATCTTGAACTTGCAGCGCTGATTTCTAGCAAAATATGCCACGATATCATCAATCCGGTCGGTGCGATCGTCAACGGTTTGGAAATCCTTGACGAGGACGACGATCAGCAGGCGAAAAGCTATGCGATGACCGTGATCCGTAACGTGACGGAGCAAGCCTCCGCCCGGCTCGAATTCGCACGCTTCGCTTTTGGCGCCGCCGGCTCGGCAGGTAGCGTCATTGATTTGACGACGGCCGAGAAAATTTCTCGTGGGTTCGTGGGCATCACCCAAGGGAAGCACAAGCTGACGTGGCGCGGCGCGCCTGGTCTGGTTCCCAAAGACAAGGTGAAGCTTCTTCTCAATCTCATTGCTTCGGCCGTCACGGCATTGCCGCGCGGCGGCGAGATCGACGTGTCGATCGGCGGGTCGTTCGAGCAGCCAACATTTCTCATTCGCTGTAAGGGCACCGGCGCGCGGCCGCCTCAGTATCTGACGGATTTCGTCGCCGGCAATCCGCTGGCGCTCGATGCCATCACCATCCAGGCCTACTACACGTGGCGAATCGCTCCGACCGCCGGCATGAAGCTCGAAATCCTGAAGGACGGCGCCGACATTCTGCTGATGGCAAAACCCGCAAGCTGAGAGCGGCCCGACGTTCAGCTGGATGACCGGATTCCGCCATACGTCTTAAGAGGCCCTTAACAGTTTAGAGGCATTTTTTGACGCATTCGTTTGAGTTTCCAGTTGCCCTGCTGCCGGTTGGGCAACGCCTCGCTTACGAGAAGCTCTTTACATGCAGCATTGCTTCGTCATCGACGATTCTGAAATTATCAGGAAATACACGCGCCTCATTTTCGAAAGCCTCGGCTTCCGCGTCAGTGAAGCCGATAGCGCCATCGCAGCGATGGAGCGGCTCAGATCGGAAACGCCGGATTATATTTTGCTCGACTGGCGGATGCCGGAGACCAACAGCATCGAACTGCTCGAAAAGATTCGAGCGCTGCCGCGTAGCGCGCGTCCGTACATTATCTACATGGTCACCGAAAATGATCCGTTCGAAATTCAGCGCGCGATTTCGCGTGGAGCAGATACGTTCCTGCTGAAGCCGTACAACCGGCAAATTATCGAAATAAAGCTGCAAGAAATTCGCGCCGCAGCTTGATCCGCCACGGCGCGCTATCTGGTCGGTACAGTGGTGCTGCGCTTACTGCGCGGCGTCGCCGTCTGCCGGCGCTTCCGGCGTCGGATAGCCCTCGCCCCCACTCGTCTCCTTGACCGGCGCGACGTCGTCAGACTTGTGCGTCGTGTGCTTCGTCTCAGCGAGAGAGCCCGTCTCGACTGGCGATGTCGCGGAGGCCTCTTTGCTCCCGGCGGGCTTCTTCATTTTGCGAAAAATGAGCGACTTGGGATCAGGCACAGTCTGAGCAGCCGCCGTCTTGTGAACCGGAGCGGCTTCGGTGTGTACCGCAGCTTCCTTCACGGCCTTCTTCTTGGCGTGCTTTTCTTCCGACGCCGTTTCGTCGTTCTTCGCGGGCGCGACGTCTTCGGCTGACGTTTTCTCAGCGCCAGGAAGCTTCGAGCCGCCCCAGCAAACGGTGGCTTCTGCGGTGCAGGTGTGCTCGTCGAACACGATGAAGTTGAGGAACAGCTCGCAAGACACGCTCTTCTTGCCGGTGTGATAGTCCTTCACACCCTTCTCCGCCATTTTGTCGGAGATCAGTTTGTCGAGAAGGCTCTTAGCGTCGTTCGTCGGGCCATCTTTGCCGTAGTCATTCACCGAGAAGCCGTAGCGCTTGCATTCCGCGTTCGCAGACGCGGCGGAGGCAACGGCGATGGTTGCGGCCAAGCCAAATGCGGCAAAGATTTTGCCCGAGAAGCGCATAACGAAGTTCTCCCTCATAGCCCACCCTGGGATCAGGCTGCCTTTATATTGACAGCACAATGGCGGCACCAGGGCGAGTGGCGCATCGGCATCAGTTGACAGGATTCTGGTACTAGGCCGCGAAAGCCACAGATATGCGAAAGGCCGCGATACCGCGGCCCCTGGCTTGCAATCTTCCCAAACCCACAACCGTCAGGTTTTTTAGTGCATATACGGCGAGTTACCGCCGTAGAGGCTGCCGACGCCCGAGTCGAAGAAGAAGCTGTTATCGAACGGACCTGACGGCGTCTGATCGCGGAAGTCGGGCGGTCCGGGAGGTGCGCTTTTTGGCTTGCGTGGCCCACCGTACGTGTTCACCGACTCGGACTTGTCGTACGAGTATCCGCCCTTCTTGCGGCGGATCGAGTAGTTGTCCTCGGGGTCGGCAAAGGCCGGCGCGACCAACCCGATGAGGCATACGCCCGCAATCAAGGCTGAAATCAATCTCGACATCATGGTTTGGCCTTTCCGCCGCCGTTCACGTGGTCATCCTATATAGCGCAAAGTTACGAATATTTATCATTGCGCTGCCTCAAGAAAAGTTTTCCGGCCTTATTTCGGTACCGTATGTCACTTCTCGAACACGCATCCCCTGATACGCCGTGATGAACACTGGCCAAAAACGTCCTGTCGCAGGTCTTATGATACGATTCCCTTTGTGGGAACCCATCTGGGTGCGCAGCTTATCGATGCGGTAAACGCACGGCTCGCCGTTGTCCCACCTAGCTCGTGGAGACCTCACATGGAATATCTTCCGTTGCTTATCCAGCTCATCAGCGGTGCCGTTGGCGGCAACGTCGCCGGCAGCCTGATGAAAAATATCAGCCTCGGGACGCTCGGTAATTCCATTGCCGGGATCGTCGGCGGCGGCATCGGCGGCCAGATTCTCGAGCAGGTCTTTCATACGGCCGTGGCGGGCGGCGCGCTCGATCCCGTCTCGATCGTCACGCAAATCGTTGGCGGCGGCGTGGGTGGCGGCATCCTGATGGCGATCGTCGGGGCTCTCCGCGGCGCCATCGCTAAGTAACGCGTCGACCCATCTTCACATGCGGAAAGCTCGCCAGGCGAAGCCCGGCGAGCTTTTTGTTATCTATCGCTTTTATCGCGAAAGGCTGCGAATCAGCCGCAAGCCGAATTGTTTTTGCTTGTTCTGGCGCAGCGGCCAAAGCGACGTGGAACGATCGACAAATGCAGGCACGACTCTCTCTATCGCCGCAACCGAAGGCCGCAGCGTGCGCAAGCTCGGCCGCGTAGAACGTCAGCCTGCGCGTTGCAGATCGACGGCTTTTGGTCCCTTGCCGCGTTTATCGGGTTCGGTCTCGAACGAAATTCGCATTCCCTCGTTGAGCTCGCCGATTCCCGATCGCTCGACAGCGGTGACGTGAACGAACACGTCGTTGCCACCGGCATCCGGCTTGATGAAGCCGTAGCCCTTCTGGGAATTGTAGAACTTTACGGTACCTGTCTGGCGCATGCATCGTCTCCTGGCAGCCCGGCCGACGAGTGAAGCAAAATAGCTTCGCATCGACAGCCGTGGCGGACTGCGGAGCCGGAAAATTCCAAGCGCCTCCCTACCGGATCGCACAAACACGCTTCCGGTCACGTCGAACGCGTCGGGAGCTCCCGTGCCGTGGCCCGCCTTAGCGTGCGGCAATTTATCCTGTAAATGCGCGCTTCTTGCAAGGCGAAATGCTGCAGAGCAACGACGAGACCCATTATTGAACGCTGGCTTGCAACGCGAAACGACTGCCGGGGCCTTCTGCGAGATGCTCTTCGAGCCATGGCAGCAGCGTCTCAAGCTCGGCCTTCAAGACGAAAGGCGGATTGAGAACGAGCATGCCGGTTGCCGTCAACCCGAGGCCAGGAAACGGCTTTGCGACCCAGAGCCTCACATCAAGATATTCCAATCCGGGCTTTGAGATCGTGAGGGCGACGAACCGATCGGCGGCTGCTTCATCCTTCAGCGGATACCAGATGAGATAGGTCCCAGTCGCGAAACGCGTCAGTGCGTCGTCGATGGCGCTCGAGAGATCTGCAAACTCGTTTTTGTCTTCGAATGGCGGATCGATAAGCACGATGCCGCGACGCTCCTTCGGCGGTAGCAGCGATTTCACCGCATGCCGGGCGTCGATGTTCACCACGGTCGTCGATTTGGCGCGGCGGAATTCCTGCTTGAGCCGCTGAAATTCAACGTCTGCAAGCTCGTTGACGACCAGCACATCTTCATCGCGCATCAGGTGGCGCGCGATCAGTGGGCTGCCGGGATAGTGTTTGAGACCGACGCCGTTCACGGCGCGCACGGCATCGAGATAAGGCTCCAGAAGGCCGGCGACGTCCATTGGCATCTCGGCGTCGAAGATGCGGGCGATACCGTCCTGCCATTCGGCCGTCTTCGCCGCTTCGTCGCTTTCGAGATCGTAGAGCCCAGCGCCAGCGTGCGTGTCGATGACGCGGAATGGCTTCGGCTTCTGCTTCATGTACGTCACGACGCGCGCCAGAATGACGTGCTTCAAGACGTCAGCGAAATTTCCGGCGTGATAATCGTGATGGTAATTCATGCTTAGGGATCGTTTCTGCGAAGGCTCACGCCTTCTGCTCCCATCGCCCGCTTTGCGACTGCTGCCAATAGGTGACAGCGCAGCCCGCTGCTTTCGCTGCTTTCCACTGACTGCGCGCCAGGGCGACGGCGTCCGCATCATTTCCGTCGAAGACGTAGACGAAGCGTTCCGCGCCCGCAAATTCGCGCGCCTCGGCGCCATCGACAAGAAAACGAACGCCCGGGCCGTTGGGCGTCTCGTCGGTCGTCGTCAGATAGACGGGCTGGTCGCTGGAATGGCCGATACGCGCGGTGCCATGCGGCAGAAAGCTGTCGTCGGTGTAGGTCCAAAGCATATGGTCGATAGCTTCCAGGCGCTCTTCGTTTCCAACTTGGACGACGGCACGCCAACCGCGCGCCAGAGTCTTCTCCAGAAGGCTCGGCAGCACACGATCAAGCGGCTGATGTTCGAGGTGGTAGAAAAAAACGTCCATACGTCTCGGATGGCGCAGGCAACGGCGAAAAGCAAGACACTCGCGCCACCTCTTGACGTCGGCGCAAGGTACCCTATTTAACCCCGTCCGGAGCGGCGCCAGTTTTAATCGGCTGACGCCCGTGCGGGCGGGGAGCGTGGCGGTTCGAGAGTATTCTCGCTGCTGTTTGCTCCCCTCCCGCTGCGACTTTTCCTTATAAATGCAGTCTATACACAGCCACTCGTAAGCACAGCGCAATGCTGCCCATCATTTCTTTGAGTACGGGTTCTCGCCTTTGCGAAGGCTGAAGCGGATCGGCACGCCGGGCAGATCGAACGTGTCGCGCAGCGAGTTCGTCAGATATTTCACATAGGACTGGGGCAGCGCTTCGGCGCGCTGCGAGAAGGCAACGAACGTTGGCGGCCGCGTCGAGGGCTGCGTGACGTAGCGGATCTTGATCCGCTTGCCGTGCACGGCCGGCGGTGAATGGCGGGTCAGGGCTTCGTTAAGCCAGCGGTTCAATTGCGGCGTCGATACGCGGCGGTTCCAGGTCGCGTAAACCTTGGAGATCGCCGTCATGAGTTGATCGAGGCCACTCTCGGAGCGGGCAGAGATAGCCACGAACGGCACATCAGGAACCTGCGCCAAACTTTCGGCGACCGTCTTTTTAAGCTCACGCAGCGTTTTCTGCTTTTCTTCGACAAGGTCCCACTTGTTGACTGCCACGACGAGAGCACGGCCCTCTTCCGTCACGCGATGGCCGATGGTGAGATCCTGATGCTCGAAGGGACGTTCGGCGTCGATTAGCAGCACGACGACTTCGGCGAAGCGGATGGCGCGTACGGCGTCGCTGGCGGACAGCTTTTCGGCGGTCTCAGTGATCTTTGCTTTGCGACGAAGTCCGGCCGTATCGAACAGGCGGATCTTCTGACCCTTCCATTCGAAGTCGGTCGAGACGCTGTCGCGCGTCAGGCCCGGCTCGGGTCCGGTGATCATGCGTTCTTCGCCGAGCAGCGCGTTGACGAGCGTCGATTTGCCGGCATTCGGACGCCCGACAATCGCAACGCGGATCGGCTTGACGACAGCCGGGCGCTCTTGCGGCTTTTCTTCCTCGGCGTCATCGCCCTTGCGCCGTTTCTTCGTCGTCGGCGCGGACTTCAAGCCCAGCGCGGCCAGCATGTCCTCGGCGAGATCGCCGATGCCTTCGCCGTGCTCAGCCGAAATCGCGATCGGCGCCCCGAGGCCGAGCGAGAAAGCATCGAGCACGCCGTCGGTGCCTTTGTTGCCTTCGGCCTTGTTCGCGACAAGCACGACGGGCTTGCCGGACTGCCGCGCGATGCGGGCAAAGCCGGTGTCGGCCGACGTGACGCCAGCGCGGGCATCGATGACGAAGAGCACGAGATCGGCTTCCGAGATCGCCTGTTCCGATTGCTTGCGCATGCGATCAGCGATGGAGCCGCGCTGCGCCTCCTCAAGGCCTGCGGTATCGACCAGGCGGATATCGACGCCGAACAGGTTGGCGATACCTTCGCGACGGTCGCGCGTCAGCCCCGGTAAATCGGAGACGAGCGCGGCACGCGTCGCGGTCAAGCGGTTGAACAGGGTCGATTTGCCGACGTTCGGACGGCCGACAATAGCGACAACAGGCATTTCAGGGGACGACGACAAAAGAGAAACCGGGGCTTGCTGGGATACGGGAAGAACGCCTGCGCGGGGGTACCGCGGCGAGGCGAACATGCCCTCCTAGCCCAATTCTCAGTTGAGAGCGATGAGTTTTGCGGAGTCGGTCAAAACGTACATGTGACCCTGGGCGACGATGGGGGGAATATAAACCTTGTCCCCGATTTGCATCGTACCCCCGACCTTGCCGGTCATCGGATCCACGCTAACCACCTCGCCCGTGCTCGACACCAGGAAAAGCGTATTGGCGGCCAGAACGGGACCGGCATAGTTTTTCGCGGCCGGAAGCTGGGTGAGCCAGCGGGTCTTGCCGTCGGACTTCTGCAGCGCCATCAGGCGGCCGCCGGTATCGACGACGTACACGGTGTCTCCCGCCACGCACGGCGGCTCAGAGCCGGGAATGCTCAACGACCAGACCCGATCGCCGGACTTCGCCTGCGTTGCCACCATGCGGCCCGCGTGACCGATTGCATAGACGACGCCGTCGTCGATTGCAGGGCGCGCGACATCGCTCATCGAGGCGATTTGCGAGGTCTGGCGCGTGCGCGCCAAATTTTCCGTCCAGACGGTCGAGCCGTCCGACAGCTTGAACGCCATGATGTCACCCGACGGATAGGGAACCACGACAACATCGCCGTCTACCGCGGGACTTGTCGAAGTCATAAGGCTGGCGCTCTGCGGCAGGCCACGTGCCGCCCAAAGTTCGGAGCCGTCGATGCCGCTCAAGCAGTAAAAGCGCCCGTCGATGGTGATGACGTAAAGCCGGTCACCGGCTGCGGTCGGCGCAGCGCGCACCGGCACATCGAGGTTTTTCGTCCAGATCGCCTTGCCCGTGCCGGGATCGAGTGCGGATACGACGCCGTAGCCGTTGGCGACGTAGAGGCGGCCGTTATCAGCGGCAAGACCGCCGCCATAACCGCCGAGGCCGACAGTAGTCTCAGGCTTGGTCGAAACGGTGAAAACGCTGCTGCCGGTCAGGGTGAAGGCGGCGACGTTGGCGGCGGCATCGAGCGTATAAATACGATCTCCGAAAACGATCGGACTGGCGGTGACGCGGCCGGTCTTCGACGATCCTTCACCTGCACTGGCGCTCCAGAGCTGATGCAGCGAGCCGGTCAGGGCCAAATTGCCGGGGGCGTTGTTGGCGTCGCCACCCGGTTGCGACCAGGATTGGTTCATACGCGGTGACGGCAGCGAGATGGGCTTGTTGGCCTCCGCCAGATTGGACCCAATGCTTTCCGTCGTTTCCACGATCGGGATGCGGCGTCCGGGCAGCGGCGTCTGCTTGGTCTTGAACGGATTGAGTTCGCTGATCTTGGGAAGCGTCGGCCCGTCGCTCGCGCAGCCGGCGAGCAAAACGGCGGCAGCGACCGCCAAAAGCGACGCGGCGCCGAAACGCATTTGCCTTCCCCCTGATCTCAACCCCAATCTCCCCTCACACCGCTTCGCGGTTTATTTCTTGTCGGTCCCCGCAGCCTCTCCCGTCTTGGGCTGCGCCTCCGTCGTCGTGGCCGGCTCGGCCGGTTTGACCGTCGCCGCTGAGGCTGCCGGAGCCGGTGTTGCCGGTGCCGTGGCTTCTGGCGCCAAAATCCCTGGTACCGGAGCAGCCGTTGCTGCAGGTGCCGGGTTTTTCGCTGCCACCTCAGCCGCCGCTATCTCTCCCATGATGATCTTAACGCGTTCCTGCAGGTCAGCAGATGCGTTCGGATCGATCAGAAGCGGCTCCAGATACTTTCGTGCCTCGCCGTATTTCTTGGCCTTGTAAGCGGCAATTCCAAGGAATTCGCGCGCCGTATTGGCGAAGGGTTCGCCATCGCCCATGAGAGGTGTCAGGCGATTCTGGATTTCGGTATAGTCGGCATCGGCCATTCGCAGTGATGCCGCCTGCAGTTCTGCAAAGCTTTTCAACAGACGATCCGCACCCGGCTGCTTGGCGAGCGCGTCATAAGTTGCAATGGCGTCTGAGGTTTTGCCTTCCTTCACCTCGGCGCCGGCCAAGCGCAATTTTGCGAGTGCTGCATAACCGGCCGGACCGCCGTCAGCGATCGCCTGGAAGGCCTTGTCGGCTTCGTCTTTCTTCTTGTCGTCGCTCAGCGTCTCGGCGGCGGCGAACTTAGCGCCTGCGGCCTCTTCCGACGCAACGCGGTGCGTTTGCCAATACTGAAAGCCGGCAACGCCAAGCACGATCAGTGCTGCAGCACCGAGGATCAGGCCGCCGTAACGCTTCCAAATTCTCTCCATCTGCTCGCGGCGAATTTCTTCTTTGATTTCGCGAAACAGACTGTCGTCGTTCTCGGCCATTAAACCATTAACCTCATTCAGTCCGAAGCTCGGAACGCGGGGTTTCCCACGGCCACGCCGGTTCGGGAGCATAGATAACCGAGCAAGCGCTCCGGGCAAGCCCTGACCGCAAGTTTCCTGAGCGTTTCGCGCCGCAATCCTCGCCTGAATTTAGGCCCGAAGCCGCTAAGTGCTCGTCGTCTTCGGCTTTTTCGTGGCTCGCACCGGCGAGACCGACGCCTCCATATCGGGGGATTTCAGGGCGTAGGTGTGCTCGGGGGCCGGAAACGTCCGGGCGCGGACCTCGTCGGCGTAGGACGCAATGGCACGGTCGATCGCGGAAGCTATGGCCCCGAACTTCTTCACAAACTTCGGCACGTTTGGAGACAATCCGAGCATATCTTCCATGACAAGGATCTGCCCGTCGCAGCCGGCGGAGGCGCCGATACCGATGGTCGGGATCGGGATTGCCCTGGTAATGCGCTCGGCGAGAGGGGCGGTCATGGCTTCGAGGACGACGGCGAAGGCCCCGGCTTCCGCAACCAGGCGGGCGTCTTCCTCTATGGCGTCCCACTGATCGACCGTCCGGCCTTGGGTCTTGAAGCCCCCCAGCACGTTCACGGACTGCGGCGTCAAGCCAATGTGCGCCATCACCGGGATGCCGCGATCGACGAGATAGCGGATCGTTTCCGCCATGCGGCGGCCGCCTTCGAGCTTCACGGCGCCGCAGTCGGTCTCTTTCATAACGCGGGCGGCGTTACGGAACGCGACCTGAGGGCTTTCCTCGTAGGTTGCGAACGGCATGTCGACGACGACAAGGGCTTTTTTCGAACCGCGCACGACTGCCTGGCCGTGCATGATCATCAGCTCAAGGGGAACCGGCACCGTCGTCTCGAAGCCGTGCATGACCATGCCGAGGCTGTCGCCGACGAGGAGAAAATCGCAGTGGTTGTCGGCGATGGCCGCCGTGTGCGCGTGATAGGAGGTCAGCGCGACGATCGGGTCGCCGCCTTTGCGGCCTGCAATATCCGGCGCCATGAGCCGCCGACGCTTGACGTGAATAGACATTTCACTCCATCGGCCCGAGGCCGTTCAGGCGCGCTCAAATCGAGCGATCAGCCGTCATCATGTGGGGTTTGCACGCTTCAACGTCACCCCAGATCAGCTAAACAGAGTTTACGAAACCCCAGGCTTTCTGGCCAGTACCCACAGGAGCGGCGAAGAACCGGTGGCATGGTAAATTTTTCCACGTCCCGTCCACAAGTATTTCTGTAAAACCCGCGAAAGCGTTGAATTGGCGCAACATCGCAAATGTTGAATGCTCCGCATGAGCGGTAGTTCGTTGCGCGCTCTGACTGGCGTCTGTTAGCCAATCATCAGCGCCAAAAATCGGGGGCCAGTTTCCGGCCTGATCATGTCGCTGCGACGGGTTTCGTTATTTTTAACGTCGGGGTGGTTGCGTGCGTCGTGCAGAGAATGTCAGCGGCAGAATATCTCCGGCGTTGCGTTCGATCGCGATTTATGCGGTCGCAGCTGCGATGGCAGCTTATCCGCTCGCAGCCGACGCGAAGTCAAAAACCGGTCTGCTGAGACTTCAATCGCAGGCCGCCGCATCGGCCGCCGCTCAGTCGAAATCGCCGCTTCTCATTGTCGTTTCCATCAGGAAGCAGCGCGTTCGCGTGTACGACATGAACGGCGAAATCGCGTCGTCGAAAATTTCGTCAGGCAAGCCAGGCCACGATACGCCGACGGGCGTGTTTTCGATCCTGGAAAAGAACGTCTATCACGTCAGCAATATCTATTCCGGCGCGTCGATGCCTTATCAGGAGCGCATCACGTGGTCGGGCATCGCATTCCACGCCGGCGATCTGCCGGGCTATCGCGCGTCGCATGGATGCATCCGGTTGCCCTATAGCTTTGCGCGCAAACTCTACGGCTTAACCAAAATCGGTAACCGTGTGGTCGTTTCGTATGACGATCCCGATCCGATTGCCTTCGACAGCCCGAAGCTGTTCAAGCCGCTGCCGCTCGACGACGCGACGGCGATGCAAGGCGGATTGGCGAAACCGCAGCTCATCGCGGTGAACGACCGGCCTGATGATCATTCGGCCGCGGGTGCAGGCGTGCGGTTGATCGGCATTTCTCCAGCGCTGCTGCGCGCTGTTGCTGACATGCCCAAGGATCTGCAGCGGCGGCCGACGACACGGGCCGAAGCCGATCAGATCATGCAGGAAAAGCTCGATCGCGCGCGAGCAGCCGTCAAGACCGCGGAAGCCGCGCTTACGTCCGCCGACGAAAAAGCCCAGCAGACCGCGAAAGACTTCACGGACGTGAACCAGAAATTCGAAACCGCGCGGCGTTCGGTCGAACCGCTGCGAGCGGCCGTGAAATCCGCAGAAGCCCAGCAGACGGCGGCGATGAAGGCATTCGAAGCCTACATGGCGGACGCGGCGGATAACAGCAAGTCCGCGTCTGCTGGCGAAAATGCCGATATGGACCGGGAGAGCGATCTCGAAGATGCCCTGCTCGACGCCACGATCGAAGCCGATAAGGCGCGGGCCGATGCTGCGGCGAACGAACTAAGTTTTGCCGGCGTGCAAGGTGCCTACTCGTCATCACAGAGTGCGCGCGATGGCGCCGCCGATGCTTTGCGCGATGCGCAGTCGGATCTGACGTCGGCGAAGGCGGCGCTGACAGACGTCAACAAGGAAATGCGGCTGCGTTCGAAGCCCGTCGCGGTGCTCATCAGCCTGCGCGCTCAGAGGATTTATGTGCGTCAGGGCTTCGAGCCCTTGCTCGAAGCGCCGATCGAGGTTGCTCCGCTCAAGCATAAGGTCGGAACACACGTGTTCACGGCCATGAACTACGGCAGCGATCCGAACACGTTCGATTGGCGTCTGGTCAGCGCGCAAACGCCCTCGCCCGGCCAGGCATTCGACGAGGGCAAGAAGAAGCGCCGCCGGACTGCGCTGGCGCGGGGGCGCGAGCTTGACGTCCAAATGGCGAATGAGGCGCTGAATGCGTTCACAATTCCGGACGATATTCAGCAGACAATCTCGGAGCTGGCGCGGCCGGGCTCGTCGCTGATCGTGTCGGACCGCGAACTGCCGCTCCACGAAAACGGGAGCGGCACTGAATTTGTCGTGCTGACCCGTTAGCCACACTTGCACGGTACTTTTTTTCAGTTGCGCCGGAACAGTCTCTCTTGCGACGTTCCACCTGCTACTTGAAGCGGGACGGCTTGGCCCTCAACCGAAGCCACGCACAATCGGCGGTGACCACATTTGATTTTAGATCGCGGAACGCGCACCCTCGTGGGCTGGGCCATACTGCTGTGCTCGGCAGCGTTGATGGTTCTGCTGTTTCAAAAGATGCGGCCAAGCTCGGAGCCGTGGACCTTTGCCGTCTCTGTTCCTGAGCAACCCGTCCGAGGACCGCTCGATCTGAGCAGCGAAATCGTAACGCCGAAGGGTGAGAGCGAATTCGTACATGGCGCCTCCGCCGTCGCGATGCCAAATGGCGGCTTGCAGGCGTTCTGGTATCGCGCGCCTTACGAGGGCGCCAACGATGCCGAACTGGTGTCAGCGCGTTTCGACGGAAAGGAATGGTCGCCGACGCGTGTTGTGACGACGAGCGCACGCGTCAGCCACGATTTGGCAATCAGGATCAAGTCGCTCGCCAACCCTGTGCCATTTCGCCGTTCCGACAAAGAAATCTGGCTGTTCTTCGCAACGTCGCGTCTCAGCGGCTGGGCGACTTGCGAAATCGGATTGGTACGCTCCTTCGACAACGGCGCGACGTGGGGACCGGCTGAAAGCCTCTATGCGACGCCGTTCTTCAACATGTCTCACCTCACGAAATCGACGCCGTTCCTGTTTTCGGACGGACGCATCGGTCTGCCTGTCTACCAGGAGATGAACCGGAAATTCCCGGTTCTGCTCGTTCTCGATGCAGATGGCCATGTCATCGACCGGCGACGCATGGGAAAGGCCGGCAAGATCGGTTACCAACCGATGATCGTGGCCACCGGACAGTCGACAGCCATCGCATTCGTTCGTCCGCTGAAGAGCCGAAGACCGCGGGAAATTCTCATCACCCGGACGACCGACGGCGGCCAGACATGGACGCCAGTCGAGCCCACCAACCTTCCCAACCCCGGCGGCCCAATCTCGGCAATCCGGTATGATGCAACGCGTATCCTGATGGCGTTCAACGACGATGCCAAGATGGAGAGAAACATCACGCTGGCACTTGCCGATCTCGATGGAAAGACGTTCCGCCGCATCGGCGTCATTGCGCGCATGGATACGGATAGACAAGACCACATCGTTGCCTATCCGTTTCTGATCCAGTCCGGACCGGGGCAATTCGACGTGATGTATTCGCGCCCGATAAAGACGATCAACCATGTGCGCGTGTCGAGCGCCTGGATCGAACACGGCTTACAGCAGAGCACGGCGCAACAATGACTCACACACTGAACATGCTGCTGAACAGCAGCAATGCGGCGCTCATCCTCTTTACCGTTGCGGCTGCGCTTGCCGCCGCGTTCACGAAATCACCGCCCCTCCGTTTTGGTGCCGGACTTGCTGTTGTCGCGGCAAGTTTATGCGTTTCGGCCGGGCCGCGTTCGCTTTTCGCGTGGATGGTTTCCGCGATCGAGCGGCCATCGTTTCCTGGCTTCGTGCTGCTTGCCGTGCTCGCGATTTCGGCAACGACCGGCAGGCGGGTTGCAACGTCAGCGGAATATCGCTTTGCGACACTGATGCTGGCGCTGGCAGGCATCGCGCTCTATCCCGGCGCAACGGGCTTTTTGAATGCGGACCCGTATGTCATCGGCTATAGCGGCTATCTGTTGCCGACGGCGGTCGCGATTGTGATCGCCTATGCGCTATGGCGCGGATATTTCATCACCGCCTTGGCGCTGAACGTCGGAATTGCGGGGTTCCTGCTCGAGGCTGGCGCAAGCAGGAATCTCTGGGACTACATCGTCGATCCGGTCGCCTGGATCATCGGCTGCGGAACCTGGATTGCGCTTGTGATCGGCTTTGTCATCAAGCGCATTATACCAGCGAAAGTCTTTGCGCCGGTTCAGCCAAGCTCGGGCATCGGCGAGACGCCGATCAGCCACTGATGGCCGCCGAAGAGTAGCGCTGCATAAAGTCCAATACCGATAACGACGACGAGCACGTCGTTCAATGCGCTTGTGGGCTGCGCCGTACCGAGCGGACCCGCCGCGCCGCGCTTCTTCACCGAGATCCGGTCGTAAACCGCGAACGCGAGGAACGATCCGAAGATCAGAAGCGCTGCGAGATCGCCGTTCGCCAAAAGATGCGCCAGCGCCCAGATCTTGATAGCGATCAACATCGGGTGCCGTGTCATCGTGCGGATGCGTGAGGGAATGAGCGAAGCAACGAGCAGGATCATCGCGGGCAGCATCAATCCGACGGCGATGTGGCGCGTCCAAACCGGCGGATACCACAGGATCGGGTTCTTGCCGGGGTGAAGCTGCAGCTTGTGAAATCCGAGGACGATGACGATCAATCCGGCCAGCGACAGCAACGAGAACAGGATTTTGTAAGTCGTCTCGCCGAGGCGTTCCTTCAATCCGTCACGCAGTTCGGGTGATGTGGGCAGCAGATGAATGCCGAGAAATAAAATCAAACCGACGATCAGCACCATCATGGCATAGGCCCTCCCCTGGAATTTGCTCGCCCCGATAGCATCATAAATGGGCCGCGGCCAGCCGGGCTCAAGGCCTAGGGGCGGCTAGGGCAGATATCCTTTGTCGAGATCGTGCGACTGGCGCGCCAGCACCTTGCCGCCAGCATTCTTGTGAATGGCCGTCCACGCGAGATGGGTGCCCGCTTCCTCGGACGAGCTTGAACGAAGATCGATAGCGATGAGATCGCTGGCGTCGGCGTCCATCGGCGCGGAGAGCGGGAAATAGAGCTGCTCCCAATGCGTGCGCGGAGATAGCGGACCGGTCGAAAAACCGATGCCCGGCACCAGCTCGACTTTCCACCAGGTCGCGAAGCCATAGATCTTCGCCGGGCGCGGCAGACGCCATTCCGCTTCGCCGCGGCGCTTCGATTTCGTCTCCGTCGTCAGATCGACTTCGTCCCAGACCATGGCGCTGCGGCAGCCATCGAGGATTTCGGCGGGCTGCAACGCGCGGACGTAAGCGTTGTTCAGCGACATCGTCTGCGCGACTGAGAGATCGAGCCCGTGGCCGACGCGGTCCCAGGCGCGCAGCTCGGCGTCGATACGTGGCGTAACGACGGGCGCCACGTATTGAATGATGTGGTCGGGAATGACAGTGCCGCCCGGTTTCAGAAAGCGCTGACGCGCGTCGGCGAGCGTTGCGATAATGTTTTCTTCGAGCGCGTAGTTGCCGAGCGTTTCCGAGACGACGATGTCGACGGCGAGCCTGTCTTGAAACTCCGTAGAGTGACATGGGATCAGATGACAGCGTTTTGCCTTGTTGGCTTTGAGCACGGCGGCGGCGACGCCCGCGACTTCAGCGGTTTCGAACAGAAAGACTTCCTTGGCCCCTAACTTCGATGCCATGAGCCCGAGCAGGCCCGTTCCCGCGCCGATGTCCGCGACGACCGATTTGCCGGGAATGATGCCGGCCTTCAGCGCGGCGAAGAACGCTTCGTTGCGGACCCGATCGGCGATCAGTGTGCGGTGATATTCGATGCGCATGATCAGAGCTTCAAACTAGGGCCGCGGACCTGATAGAGCATCAGGGCGGTCGCGATCGCGAGATTGAGCGAATCGAGTGCGCCCGCCATCGGAATTTTCACGAGCGTCGAACAGACTGCGGCGGCGCCGCCCGAGAGGCCCGGCCCCTCGCTGCCCATGACGATCAGTTCGCGGCCATTATATTGCGTCTGACGGAAATCTTCGCGCGCATCGAGGTGCGTGCCGATGACTTCGCCGGGCCATGCCTTCGCAAGCGTGAAGAAGCTTTCGCGGTCGAGCTTCACAAGCGGCACGGCGAAGATCGAGCCCATTGTGGCGCGGATAGATTCCAATGCGTATGGATCGCAGGTCGTGCCGACGAGGATGATGCCGGATAGGCCGACAGCATCGGCGGTGCGGACGATCGTGCCGAGGTTGCCGGGATCGCGGATCTCTTCGAGCGCGAGCCACGTGTCGGCGTTTGTGAGCTTTGCAGGATCGGGGGGTGAGACGAAGCGTTGCTTGAAGACGCCAAGCAACGACTGCGGATTGTCTTTCGAGGCAAGTTTCGCGAGCACGGCTTCGGAGACTTCGAGAACTTCCGAGCCCGCTTCAAGCGCATGCTTCACCAGCCCGCGCGCGACGCCGCCCGCCGCAGCGCCCGCTTGATAGACGAGCGTTTCGGGAGCGAAACCATGATCGCGTGCAGTGACGAGCAGCGACGTGCCTTCGGCTACGAACAGGCCCGTTTCCTTGCGCACCTTGCGCATCTCCAGCGCACGGATCGCCTTGATCCGATCGTTCGTCAGACTGGTGATGATCTTTGGCGTATTGGCGTTTGGCTTCATGATGTCTGAACCCAGCGCACGAACAGCGATGTCGGCACGAGCAGGCCGGCACGCGATTGAATGGCAAGCTCGCCGCTGTCGAATGTGCCGCCGCGCTTCGCCAATGCTTCGCGCAGCAGCTGGTCAAAGGCGAGCGATGAGGCGCGAATGGCGTAGATCGTCAGCACCATCGCAGCCTGTTCGGGTGCGAGCAGTTTCGCCAGATCGGTGAGCAGCGACGGCAAGTTCTGGAACAGGTCCCAGATTTCGCCTTCGGGGCCGCGCCCAAACTTCGGCGGATCGACGAGGATCATGTGATAGGTCTTGCCACGACGGACATCGCGCGCTGCGAACTTCGCGGCGTCATCGAGCAGCCAGCGGATTTTCGCGGCGCCGAGCTTGGAGGCTTCCTGATTCTCCTTGCCCCATTGGATCGCCTTCTTGGAGGCATCAACGTGGGTCACCTCAGCGCCAGCTTTCGCGGCGAGCAACGACGCCGCGCCCGTATAGCCAAAGAGATTCAGGACGCGTGGCGTCTCGCCTTTCACTTTGGCGAGATGATCGAGCATCCATGTCCAGTGCGGTTCCTGCTCGGGGAAGAGGCCTAAGTGCCAGAGGCCCGCGAGTTTGCAGAGCATGGTGACGGGCTGGGAGCCGCCCGCCCCTAATCCCTCCCCGCGAGGGTGAGGGGAACTCTTGTAGATATCGCCGAGTGCAAGTTTGACCGGCCAGGCATCGGGCAAGGGCTTGTCGATGCGCCATTTGCCTTTTTCGTCGTCTTCGCCGGATGCCGAAAAGACGGCATTGGCTTTTGCCCATTCGGACTTCGCGAGCTTCGGCTGCCAGAGAGCCTGCGGCTCGGGACGATCGACGACGACCTTGCCGAAGCGCTCAAGCTTACGGCCCGCCCCGCAATCAAGCAGGGCGTAGTCGGAGAAGCCTTCGGATGTGACGAGGTGCAAATGATCGGGCGGTGACATCGGCAGCGGACGGTTCGAACGGAAAGACGGGTCCGCGCTTTAACACGACTGTCGCTTATGTCGAGAAATCAAACGTCCGGCGGATATCGGCGGAGACTGTCGCAGCCTCCGCCGCGCGGGAATTCAGGCCGCCAGCCCGGCGATGGCGCTTTGCGCCTCGGCAATCGATTGCGCCCGCTGGTCGGGCCCGAGATTCAGGCCCTCGGCGCGAACGAACGTCACGTCCGTGATGCCGAAAAAGCCGAAAATATTGCGGAGATAGGTTTCCTGATGGTCCAGGAAGGCGATGGGTGTCTGCGGGCCGTAAAAGCCGCCGCGCGACGACGCGATGATGACTTTCTTGCCGCCTGCGAGGCCCTCAGCGCCTTTCTCGGAGTAGCGGAAGGTCTTACCGGCAACGGCGAGGCGGTCGATCCAGGCCTTGAGCTGGCTCGGAATAGCGAAGTTGTACATCGGAGCGCCGACGACCACGATATCGGCCGCCAAGAACTCGTTTAGTGCGGCCTGGCCTGCCGCGACATCTTGTTGAACATCAACTGTTTCCGGAGCGGCGCCCTGGGCGGCTGCGAGATGCGCACCGGACAAATGGCCGACCGGGGCGACCGCGAGGTCTCGGTAGACGACCTCGATACCGGGGTGCAGGCGCTGCTCGGCAGTGACGATCTCGGCCGAAAGCTGGCGGCTGACCGAGCCCGGACCCAAAATGCTCGAGTCGACATGCAAAAGTTTCATAGGAGGATCTCCATCCATGACGGTTGGGCGGAGACTGGAGCGGGCCATTTGACAGCCGAGCCTCAGCCAGTCACATTTTGTGACCAGAGCTAAATTGTTCACTGGCAAAAACCCCGCAAGGAGGCACATTTTTGGAAGCCGGTATCAAACATGAAACCGAGCACTGCCGTGCGGTCTCCGACGTGCTGTCTCGGATCGGCGACAAGTGGACGGTCTACGTCGTCGGGCTGCTTTCGAATGGTCCTATGCGTTTCAATGAGATACGCCGGGCGGTGGGCAGCATCTCGCAACGGATGCTGACGCTGACGCTGCGCGGTCTCGAGCGCGATGGCCTCGTCACGCGGACCGTCTATCCGACCATTCCGCCGCGGGTAGATTACGAGCTGACCGAGCTTGGCCGGACGCTAATCTGCATTCTGAAACCGCTCGGCGACTGGGCCGTCGAGAATCGGCGAACCGTTGAAACAGCGCGCGCGAAATTCGACGCGCAGGCGACGGGCGGTTCTCACGCGGCTGCGGCCAAGATCGGCTTGAAGCGGCGGCTGCCGGCGATCTGGCGGAGCGCCTAGACGCCGCCCACCGCGCGGCATGGTTGCAACACTTTCGAGAAAAGTGTGTCGCCGCCTAGATCCGTCCGCAAATCAGCGTTAGCCGACAATAGGATGGTGCGCGTTGGCGGGACGTTACCGGAGGTCTTGATGCAATTTCATCGTTCCATTGCGGCGGCCGTTTTTGCCACGGCGCTCTTGGTGACGAGCGGCGCTAACGCCTTTGAAACGACGTCTATCGGTGGTGCTCCGGGATCAGGGACCGCCAATTACAAGGATCCGGACGAACTGGGCGCGGCGCTCGCGCCATCGACGTCCTCGTCGTCACCCTTCGGCAATTTCAATTTTTCAGCCGGGTCCGCAACGGATAATGCCGACAGCGCGCGGACGAATTGGCTGAACGGACCGGGATCGCCGAATTTCGGCTTCACCGGCTCGCAGAGCACCTCTGCCGAGCCCGCCTCGCCCTTCAACACGCCCATTCTTCGCGATCGCAACTGAGCCGGATTTCCGGCTCATCCGGTTATTCCAGATCTTCGACTGTCACGGCTTCACCGCCGCCTTTGATGCGCTGTGACAGCGCCGCCTCGATGAACTGGTCAATATCGCCGTCCAGGACTTCATCGGGGTTGGTAGACTGGGCGCCGGTGCGTAGGTCCTTCACGAGCTGATACGGCTGCAGCACGTAAGAGCGGATCTGGTGTCCCCAGCCGATGTCGGTCTTTGCCGCCTGCTCAGCGCTCGCCTTTTCCTCTCGGCGCTTCAATTCCATCTCGTACAGGCGCGCCTTAAGGCGCTTGAACGCGATGTCCTTGTTCTGGTGCTGCGACCGCTGCTCCTGGGCAAAAATGACGATGCCCGATGGTTTGTGCACGAGGCGGACGGCCGATTCCGTCCGGTTGACGTGCTGACCGCCAGCGCCGGACGAACGCGCGTATGAAATGTCGACGTCAGCAGGATTGATATCGACGTCAATCGTGTCGTCGATGACCGGATAAACTGTGACCGACGCGAAGCTCGTATGGCGGCGGGCGTTCGAGTCGTATGGCGAGATGCGCACAAGACGATGGACGCCGGCCTCGGTCTTCAGCCAACCATAGGCGTTCTCGCCTTCGATCTCGTAGGTCGCCGACTTGATGCCGGCTTCTTCACCCGGGCTTTCGTCGATCAGCTTGACCTTGTAGCCGCGCCGCTCCGCCCAGCGCACGTACATGCGCGCAAGCATCGACGCCCAATCCTGGCTCTCGGTGCCGCCGGCGCCGGCGTGCACTTCGATGTAGGTGTTCATCGCATCGGCTTCGCCCGACAGCATGGCGTCGATCGAGCGGCGCTGCGCTTCGTGGTCGATGCGTTCCAGCGCAGACTCGCCTTCGCTGACGCTGGCCTCGTCGTTCTCGGCTTCGCCAAGCTCGATCAGCGTCAATGCATCTTCGTAGTCGCGCTGCAGACGTTTGAATTCGGAGACGGAGCGCTCAAGCGAATTGCGCTGGCGCATGACCTTCTGCGCAGCCTTGGCATCACTCCAGAGATTGGGGTCTTCGGCTTTCGCGTTCAGCGAGGCGA
This sequence comes from Hyphomicrobium sp. DY-1, assembly GCF_047497105.1. Lineage (NCBI taxonomy): Bacteria > Pseudomonadati > Pseudomonadota > Alphaproteobacteria > Hyphomicrobiales > Hyphomicrobiaceae > Hyphomicrobium > Hyphomicrobium sp. DY-1. The sequence goes on from NZ_CP134870.1 coordinate 756,014, forward strand.
GACGGTCTTCGGCCGTCTCCCAGTCAAAGAGACCTCCTCAGGAGGGCGAACGCCTCCTCGATGCCGTCCGAAAGTTTTTGCGCTTCTGCGCGCATGGGAGCCTCCGACGCCGGCTCTCGCCGGCAAAGTGGATCAATCTCAGAAATCAGGTGCGGACGTATAGTGACGCGCGGTCGCCGTGTAAACGCGCGCGTTCGGCGGCGCGGCAATCGGCGCGCATTTGGTTACCACAATCCGTTCGGCGTGAGAGAGCCGCTGTCCGGCCGACTCATCGGCGGTGCGGGACGCGCCACACGTTCACTGACCGGCGGCGGTGACATCGACGAAGACGCGTCTGCCGTCATGCCGTTAACACCGATCATCGAGTAGGCGTCGTCGGGTTCTTCGTCGGGCTTAAACGCTTCCATTATCGTGTTCGGATCGTCAGCCGAGGCACGCAGGCCGGTCTTCAGATCGACACGCACGAACTTGATGCCGGGCGGAACGCGGAACGGTGCGGGCGGCGTGTCACCCAGCGCATCCTTGACGAACTCACCGAAGATCGGCGCTGCAATCGCGCCACCGGTGTTGCCTTTTCCAAGCGGCTTGGGGATGTCGTAGCCGATGTAAACGCCGACGACCATCGTCGGCGTATAGCCCATGAACCAGACGTCCTTCTCCTCGTTCGTCGTGCCGGTCTTGCCGGCAATCGGGCGATTGAGAGCGCTCAGTATCTTACCGGTACCGCGCTGAACGACGCCTTCCATAATGTGCGTCATTTGATAGGCCGTCAGCGGATCAATGACCTGGCGGCGGCTATCGACAAGCTGCGGCTCGGGTTGATTGGCCCAACGGTCGGCCATGCAGCCCATGCACTGGCGTTCGTCGTGACGCCAGATGGTATGGCCATAGCGATCCTGGATACGGTCGATCAGAGTGGCGGTGACTTCCTTGCCGCCGTTCGCCAGCATGCAATAGCCGGTCGCCATGCGCAGCAGCGTCGTTTCGCCAGCGCCAAGCGACATCGACAGAACCGGCAAGAGATCGTCGTAGATGCCAAACCGCTTCGCATATTCGGTGATGATCGGCATGCCGAGATCCTGCGCGAGGCGCGCCGTCATCTGGTTGCGCGAATGCTCGATGCCGAAGCGCAGCGTTTCCGGACCTGCCGTATCGTCGGTCTCATAGTTCTTCGGCTTCCAGACGTCCTGACCGGGGCCTTGGTCGATCTCGATCGGCGCGTCGAGGACGATCGACGTCGGCTTGTAGCCATTATCGATTGCGGATGCATAGACGAACGGCTTGAACGACGAGCCGGGCTGGCGCTTGGCCTGCGTGACGCGATCGAACTGGCTCAAATCGTAAGAGAAGCCGCCGGCGATCGCGAGCACGCGGCCCGTGTAGGGGTCCATGGCGACCAGACCGCCGCCAATCTGCGGAATCTGCATCAAGGACCATGCACCCTGAATGTTATTCGGGTCATTCGGCGAGACGTAGACGACGTCGCCGGGGCTCAGAATGTCAGCCGTCGATTTGGGCGTGATGCGCTTGCCGTTGGCTTTCTTCGCGGCCCACTTCATGTCGTCGAGCGAAACTTCGACAGCTTCGCGATCCTTCGCGAGCGTGGAATCTTGTTGACGATGCGGTTTGAAACCGACGATCGCTTTTTTCTTCTGCGTTTCAAGGACGACCCCGAGACGCCAGGGGTCGATATCCCCGGGGCTCGAAATCTTGCCGAGCGCCACACCCCAGTCGCCCGAAATATCGATGTGCGAGACCGGCCCGCGCCACCCCTTGATACGATCGAACTTCACGAGGCCATCGACGAGAGCTGTTCTCGCCAGCTTCTGCAGTTGCGGATCGAGTGTCGTGCGCACCGACAGGCCGCCGCCGTAGAGCTTGTCCTCGCCGTATTTCGCAAGCAGCGTGCGGCGAACTTCTTCAGCGAAAAATTCGGCGCTCTCGATGCGAACGGTATTGGGTCGCAGATTGACGACGAGGGGCTTCTTCCTGGCCTCTTCGGCCTGCTCTTTCGTGATGTAACCGTTTTCCGCCATCTGACCGATGATCCAGTTCCGACGCTCGGTCGCTTTCGCCTTCTGGCGGAACGGATGATAGTTGTTCGGCCCCTTCGGAAGCGCGGCAAGATAAGCCGCCTCCTCGATGGTAAGGTCCTTCAGCTCTTTATTGAAATAGGTCAGCGCAGCTGCGCCGACGCCGTAAGAGTTCATGCCGAGGAAAATTTCGTTGAGATAGAGTTCGAGAATGCGGTCCTTCGAGTAGGCGCCCTCGATGCGGATCGCCAGGATCGCCTCCTTGATCTTACGCTCGATCGAGCGCTCGTTCGTCAGCAGGAAGTTCTTGGCGACCTGCTGGGTGATGGTCGAAGCACCCTGCGTACGCCGATTGGAACCGTGAATTTTCGCTTCGACCGCCGCGAAGACGGCGCGAAGCACGCCCTGAATGTCGATACCGCCGTGCTCGTAGAAGCGACGATCTTCCGCCGACAGAAACGCGCCGATCACGAGTTTCGGAACGTTGTTGATCGGTACGAAGATTCGCCGCTCGCGCGCGAACTCGGAAATCAGCGAGCCGTCGTGCGCGTGGATGCGCGTCATGACGGGCGGCTCATATTTCGACAGGCTCTCGTAATCGGGAAGATCCCGCGAGGCCTGCCAGATCAAAAAGCCAGCACCTGCGGAACCGGCGATGAAAACCAGCACAAAGGTACCGAACGCAAACCCAAGAAAATTGAGCAGCAGGCTTCTGCGCCGCTTTTTCCTTCTCCTGGGCGCCGGTGGTGGCGGCAGCGTGGGCGCGCGCATCAAATCCGAGATTCCGTCAGTCTGTCGCTGGCTTAAATTTTTCCGAATGAGGCGGTTACGTCTATTGCCGCGCCGCAGCAATGGCAATCCCCTCAGAACATTCGCACATTAGCACTGAATGTGGCAGCACGTCGTCCGAGGATGGACGAGTATCCTCAAGGGCGTGAGGCCGTTCTTTTGTTGAAGTAAATTTGCACCGCACCGGTGATCGCGTCGGCGACTTTCGACTGCCATTCCGGTGTCAGCATCTGCTCCTCATCGTTGCGATTGCTGATATACCCCAGTTCCACGAGTACGGACGGCGAATCCGTCTGCTTCAGCACCTTGAACGCAGCTGAGCGGCGGGGCACACGCGACATCGTAATCTTTTTGCGCAGGTGTTTGGCCAGAAGCTGCGAGAAATCTGAGGAAAAGTTCGAGGTTTCACGTTTCATCAGGTCGATGAGGATACTTTTGACCTGATCGTCTTTGCCTTCGTCGAGATTTTCGATGCCGGCCAAAAGATCCGAGGCATTTTCCTTTTCGGCCGCAATCCGCGCCACTTTGTCGGACGCTTTGCTGGACAGCGTGTAGATGGTGGCACCGCGAATGCTGCTGGCGGCCGTCTCGATGGAATCGGCGTGGAGTGAGATAAAGAGATCGGCTCCGGCCGCGCGGGAAAATTTGAGGCGGTCGTCGAGAGAGACGAAAACATCGTCGTGGCGGGTCATCTTGACATCGTAGAGGCCAGTTTTCTCCAGCTCCTCCTTGAGTTGCATAGCAACAGCAAGAACAATCGTTTTCTCATTTACATTGTTGGGGCCGATGGCGCCGGGGTCGATACCGCCGTGGCCCGGATCAATCACGATGACGGGCTTGGCGTTGGGCTGCTTCTTATCGGGCGGGGCCTCAAATGCGCTCTCGAAATTCGGCTCCTGGGAGGCCGCGGCCATTCCCGCGCCCGTACCGCCGCCAAACGATTTTGCGTCGGTCGGCATAAGGGCGATGGCGAGTTTTACGGCTGACGATCCCTTGATCCGCGTCATGTTGGCGGAATGGATGACAACGGGGCCTTTGGTATCGATCACGATGCGCGATTTATGCGACGCGAAAAGGCCATAGCGGAACGCCGAGATAAGTCCCGCCCCTTTCTGTCCTGCCGCAGGGTCCAGCCGAAAACTGACGTCGGGCAGATCTATGACGACACGGTAGGGGCTCGCGAGCGTAAAAGCCTGTGCAGTCACGCCTTCGCTCATCGTCAGCTCGAAAATCGTCGAGCGGCCGGTCACCGTCAGGTGGGTTTCGAGCGCATCGGCCGCCATAGCGGGCCGCCCAAGCAACAGGCATAGCACGGTTGCTACTGCTGCTAGAATGTTCACCAAAGGTTTCCCGGGCGGGCGCATTGCCGAATTTTCCCCCTTGCTCGTCTTGTCTGCCCGATCCCCATACCCCGTTAAATCTTTGTTTTCATTCGTTATATAAAAGGACCATTACCGCCTCACGTTGTCGATCCCGCGCCAGTTTTATAGCACTTGCCAGCGAAGGATCGACCTCGTAAAGTTTGAAATGTATTCGGTGGCGCCCGAGACACACGCCTAAGTGGCGTAGGTTGAACAGGCGCCTGCAGAACCCAGTCGGCCTGCTGCGGGGCAAAGCTCTGCTTTCACAGGTAATTGGGCCAGCACGGATGGCACCTGCTCGAGGCAAGCGCACGGGGAGTATCAACGTCGCTCAGCAGGTTTCGCAGCTTTGACTTCCGAGCCCCCGGCGGCTCATTGTCGGAGTGAACTTACTTTGTGCCGGTCGCCCCGGTTTGTCAGTCGGGTAAAAGCGCGAATTGCTGGGCGGCCCAAAATTGATCGACCACGACGCCGCAGGGTGTCGGATTTTTCTCCCCAGCCTGAAGTCCCCCAATTCTGGACACGCAGCTGGGTCATAGACGACAGGCCATGACGACAGCTTGCATCATCCAAGACAGCGCCAACGGGATCTCGATCCACCCGGCGTTCGCATGCGTCCCTGCGCGCCACTCGCGCGCATCGGGGAACGGGATGGTGCAGACAGCGGCTCGGCCGCCAGTTCCATCAGCACAATCAACCAAAAGAACGCGCCACAGCGCGATCCTCGCGATCCGTTCCGGCAATTCCGGTTCGAGATGCGAGCCGCCGCCCCGGCGCGCCAAGGAAAATAACCTATGTCCAATACGAAAATGCTCATCGATGCCACGCATCCCGAGGAGACTCGGGTCGTGGTCCAACGCAACGGCCGGGTAGAGGAATTCGATTTCGAAAGCGCCGCTCGGAAACTGCTGCGCGGCAACATCTATCTCGCCAAAGTGACGCGCGTTGAGCCGTCGCTACAAGCGGCTTTCGTCGATTACGGCGGCAACCGGCACGGTTTTCTCGCCTTCAACGAAATCCATCCTGACTACTATCAGATTCCGGTCGCCGACCGTCAGGCGCTTCTCGATGAAGAAGCTGCCGCTGAAGCCGAGCTCGAAGCCGCCGCCGACCGGCGCGCGGAGGCGCTTGCCCGCAGAAATTCGACACGCGGCGGTGGGTCGACCGCCCCTCACGCTGAAGGGGAAGCGACGAACGACGATTTCGCGGAACAGTCCTCAGAGGATTCTGAGGACGGCGAATCCACGCACATCGTCGATGTCGAAGAAGACGATGAGCACATCGAAGAGATTGGTGGCGACGAAGACGAAGAGCCGATCAAGGTCTTGGCCGTCGCCGTTCCGATGCCGGACGATGACGTCGTCTCCGAACCAGTCCAAGCCGAAGCGGCAGATAACGGCGAGTCAAATCCCGATCTTGCAGCAAGCGCATCGGCGGACGAGCCTGCCGCGGAGGCGGACGCCGACCACGCGCACGACGAGAGCAACGATCACGACCATCACCACGAGGGCGAAGGCGGTTCGGACGTTCATGCCAACGACGATCATGGCTCCGAGCATGATGAGCATGAGCACCATGCCGAGCAGCCGCATGTCCACGACCATCACGACCATCATGGCGGCGAGATTGACGACTCGCAGGGCGCGGAGTTCCACGAGGAAGCGCCGCAACGTCAGCGTCGCCGTCCGCGCAGCTACAAGATCCAGGAAGTTATCAAGCGCCGCCAGATCATTCTGGTGCAGGTTGTCAAAGAGGAGCGCGGCAACAAGGGCGCAGCGCTGACGACGTACTTGTCGCTTGCCGGCCGCTACACTGTTTTGATGCCGAACACTGCCCGTGGTGGCGGCATCTCACGCAAGATCACCAACCCGCAGGACCGTCGCCGCCTGAAGGCCATTGCACAGGAACTCGAGGTTCCGGAGGGCATGGGCCTCATCATCCGCACGGCCGGTGCGGCGCGCACGAAGCAGGAAATCAAGCGCGACTTCGAATATCTGCTGCGCCTTTGGGAGAGCGTGCGTGATCTCACGCTGCAGTCCACGGCGCCGAGCCTCGTGTACGAAGAAGGCGACCTCATCAAGCGCTCGATCCGCGACCTCTATAACAAGGATGTCGAGGAAATCGTCGTTGCCGGCGAAGCGGGGCACCAGGAAGCCGCCGACTTCATGAAGATGCTGATGCCGAGCCACGCGAGAAACGTCGTGGCCTATCGTGAGCCGACGCCCCTGTTCACGCGCTATGGCGTCGAACGGCAGCTCAACGCCATGTTCCAGCCGCAGGTGACGCTGCGTTCGGGCGGCTACATCGTCATCAACCAGACGGAAGCGCTCGTCGCGATCGACGTCAACTCAGGAAAATCGACGCGCGAATTCTCGATCGAAGAAACGGCACTTGCGACCAATCTCGAAGCTGCCGACGAAATCGCGCGCCAGCTGAAGTTGCGCGACCTTGCGGGCCTCATCGTGATCGACTTCATCGACATGGAGGAGAAGCGCAACAACCGCGCCGTTGAGCGCCGCCTGAAGGATGCGCTTCGTTTCGACCGGGCGCGAATCCAGCTCGGCCGCATCTCGCATTTCGGCTTGATGGAAATGTCGCGCCAGCGTCTCAGAACGGGCGTGCTGGAAGGATCGACGTCACAGTGTCCGCACTGCCAGGGCACTGGCATCATCCGCTCGACGGAGAGCATCGCGCTCGCCGTATTGCGTGGCCTTGAGGATGCGATCACGGCGGGTGCTACAGGTCCGCTGACCGCGACGACGACGCCGCCGGTTGCACTCTACATTCTGAACAGCAAGCGCGCCTACGTCACCGACATGGAGCATCGCCACGGTTACTCGGTGACGGTACTCGGTAGCGATCGCGTGCAGGGTGCGAACTTCACGATCGAGCGCGGCGGCCCTGCCGTTCCGGTGCGTCGTGTCGAACGTGCTGCCGTCAACATGGACTGGGGCTTCGACGGCGAGGAAGAAGCACCGACATTCGAAGGCGGCGAGATTGAAACCGTATCGCACGTCGATGACGGCGACGAAGATACCGTGGCCCGTGAGAATGGTCGTGGCGAGGGCGATGAGGCCGGCGGCCGTCGCGGGCGGCGCAGGCGGCGTCGCGGTCGCGGAGGACGCGATCGTGGCGAAAGCCGCGAGCGTTTCAGTTCAGAACCGCGCGGCGAAGACGATCATGGATTTGCGGCAGGTCCGCAGCCGCACGACGATGATGAAGGCGAACAAGGACCGGTTGACGAGGGCGACCTCGATGCCCAACCGGCATCCGAGGAAGGGGAACTCGGTGAGCACGGCGAAAACGGCGCCAACGGCGAAAAGCCCGCCCGGCGGCGCCGGCGTGGACGCCGCGGTGGCCGTCGCGGTCGGGACCGCAATCGTGAAGGCGGCCCGATGCATGCCGATGATGCCAACGGCGTTGCCGAAGGCGAAGATCTCGAACAACTCGACAGCGGGGACGCCGACGGCGATACCGAGGCTGCCCAGCCGGAAACTTGGTCAAACGGTGGACACATCACCGAGGCGCTGTCGTCGGAAGACGTTGCGATGGCTGTCGAACAGCCGGAACTCAAGGTTCCGCGGCAACAACGGCTTTGGGACGTTCCCTCGAAGGCGCAAGACGCGGATGAAGTCGTGATGCTCGAAGGCACGGCATCCGAGGTTGCGACGGAAGAACCGCAGCAGGCTGTTGAGGTGCCCGCCGAAGTTCCGGCCACCGCCGAGGACAGAGCACCTGCGGCGGCACCGCGTCGTCGGCACGAGATCGGCTCCAGCGAGCCGCGAATCGAGCGCGTTGTTGTCCGACCGGACGATGAAGGCTCGGCTGCCGACGCCGAAGCCCAGGCTGCACCGCAGCGCAAGGGCTGGTGGCAGCGCAAGTTCGGCGGCGAATAAAAGACGAAGGGCCGAGGCATCGCGTGCTTCGGCCCCCTTTTCAAAATCAAAGCTGCTACTTGCCTATCTTGCTTCGGACTAGCGCCGCCGGCAGCGCTTGCCGCCATGCTGACGCCCTAAACTCGTGAATGTTTATAAGCACCTCGTAGCAACGCATTTGACCCAAATAGGGTTGGCGCATACTTTGATTGTGCGTGGCGTCTCGAAACGCTTGTCGAGATCAGGGCACTGCGAATGCCGATATTTTGGAAGTCACTTCCGGCGCATTCCAACGCCCGAAGTTTGACGATTTGGATCGTTGCGCTCATCGCATCGCTGTTGACATTAGCCAACGGCGCCCGAGCGCAGGGACTGCCGCTGATCCGCGACGCCGAGATCGAAGCGTTGCTGCAGGATTATTCCAAACCGATTTTTGAAGCGGCGGGTTTCGGCGGCGGCCGCGTGACCGTCCGCATCATCAACAATGAAGCCTTCAACGCGTTCGTTCTCGACGGCGCGAATGTGTTCGTAAATACCGGCACGCTGATGCAGGCCCAGACGCCGAATGAAGTGATCGGCGTCATCGCGCATGAAAGCGGTCATATCGCGGGCGGCCACATGGCGGCGCTCCGCTCGCGCATCGCGAAGGATCAAACACGCGCTCTGTTGACGCAGGTTCTCGGCATTGGCGCCATGGTTGCGGGCGGCGTCACAGGCGGAGACGGAGGACGCGAGACGGCACAAGGCGGCGCTGCTCTTTTGCAGGGCGGCAGCAGCGTCATTCTCAAGGGGCTTCTGGCCGAGCGGCGATCGCAGGAATCGGCGGCCGATCAGGCGGGGATCAAGTATCTCACGGCCACGAAACAGTCGGGCAAAGGCATGCTCGACACGTTCGAGCGGTTCAAGGAACAGGAATATCTATCAGATCAGTTCCAGGACCCGTTCATTCGATCGCATCCTCTGTCAGCCGAACGCCTCGACCGGCTCAGCAGGCTCGCAACCACCAGTCCGTATTTCAACAAGAAAGACCCTCCGTCGCTGCAGCTTCGCCACGACCTGATGCGGGCGAAGCTTTCGGGCTATCTGGAATCGCCCGCGACCGTGTTCAATCGCTATCCTGACTCAAATAAGACGCTGCCGGCGCGCTATGCACGGGCCATCGCGACATTCTTTCGCGGCGGCGGCGGTGCGCTGGAATCGGCGGTCCAGCAGACCGACAGCATGATCAAGGAAAACCCAAATTACCCGTACTTTTACGAACTTCGGGCCGATTTCCTTATGCGATCAGGCAAACTCGCGCCTGCGGTCCCGAGCTTGCGGCAAGCCCTGAAACTGGCGCCTAACAGTCCTTTAATCATGGTCGAACTGGCCACAGCGGTCCAAAGCCTCAAGGGCAGCGATGCGCAAAAAGAGGCTATCGATCTATTGCGGAAATCCCTTATCGAAGACCCGGAAAATGGCCATGCTTACAGGCTGCTCGCAAATATCTATTATAAGCAGGGACGGGGTCCGGAAGCCGACGCCATGACGGCCCAGGCCTACTTCAACGAAGGGAACATAAAAGACGCACAGGTCTTCGCTAAACGAGCCCAACTGAAATTACGAGCAGGCTCGCCCGAGTGGTTGAAAAACGACGACATCATTAACTACAAGCCGCAAACCTGAGCAGCCGGCTGCTTTATCGAAAAATGAGATCAAATCCATGACCCAGAAGTCTCCTGACCGTAACAGAGCGCGCGCGGCTTCCGCCGGCAAAAAGCTCTCTGTCATCGCGCTCGGATTTGCGTGCCTGGCATTCGCGGCACTCGCAGCATCGAATTTCGGAAATAGCTCCGCGCGCGCCGACACCATTGCGCCCACCGCGGGCGGCAAGGTGTTCACTGACGAGCAGAAAAAGGCGCTCGGCGACATCATCCGAGACTATCTGATCAAGAACCCCGAAGTGATGTTCGAGGTGCAGAACGCTCTGGATGAGAAGTCCCAAAAAGAGCAGGAAACCAAACTCAAAGCCTTTATGGCGAAGAACGCCAAGCAGATCTATCGCGCCCCTGACAGCTCTGTTGCCGGCGATCCCAATGGCGACGTCACTGTCGTCGAGTTCTTCGATTACAACTGCGGTTACTGCAAACACGGCCTGCCGGAAGTGCAGAAGCTGATCCACGACGACAAGAAGGTTCGCTTCGTCTTCAAGGAGCTGCCGATCCTGTCGACGGGCTCAATCGAGGCCGCGAAGGTCGCGCTGGCCGCCAAGCGCCAGGGCAAGTACTGGGAGTTCCATCAAGCGATGCTGGGCTCCAAGGGCGTTGCCAACGAAGCTTCAGCGTTGAAGATCGCGGAATCCCTCGGTCTCGACATGGATAAGGTCAAGGCCGACATGGCAGGCGACGACGTCAAGAACGAGTTGCAGAGCGATCTACTGCTTGCCAAGCAGCTTGGCGTCAACGGCACCCCGCACTTCCTGGTCGGCGACAAGTCGGTGCCCGGCGCGCCGGATGACCTGCACGACCAGCTTGAGGCACTCGTCAGCGGCTACCGCAAGACCGGCTGCAACATGTGCTGAGGGTGGCCGGAAATTCTCGTGCCATACCAGACATTTAACATCAAAGACACATTGCAGTGCGCGGCCATCGCCGCGCACTTTGCGCATTCGACGAAAGCTGATAGACCCTGGGCCTTCACAATCGGCGTCGGGCACCAGCTCGGTGCCTTATCGGCCTCCTGACATGACCTCCCTCGTTTACGTTCTTAACGGCCCCAATCTCAATATGCTCGGCGTCCGCGAGCCCGAAGTCTATGGCCGCGAGACACTCGACGACCTGCGCGTGCGCACCGAAAAATCGGCAGCGGCGAACGGGCTCGCCATCGACTTCCGGCAATCGAATATCGAGGGCGAAATCGTCAATTGGGTGCAGGAGGCGCGCGGAAAGGCCAAGGGCATCATCATCAATGCCGGGGGCTATACGCACACGTCGGTCGCCATTCTCGATGCCCTGCAGGCCGTCAGCCTGCCGGTTGTCGAAGTGCACCTTTCCAACATCTTCCGGCGCGACGAGTTTCGTCAGCACTCCTACATCTCGCTTGCAGCGACGGGGGTGATCTGCGGGCTCGGCGCCAAGGGCTATGAACTCGCGATCGAGGCAATGGCCGACATTCTGAACAAATCCACAGGCAAAGCGTGACGTTGCGGCCAGAGCTTAGGCTATAAGACGCACGCCAACTAAATATCGAGGACACGGGACTGATGAGCGCAAAAGACCAAGGGCCGAAAATGGGAAGCGCCGAAGGTCAGATGATCCGCGAGCTCGCCGAGCTTTTGAACGATACGGGTCTGACGGAAATCGAAATCGAGAAAAGCGGCCTCAAGATCCGCGTCGCCAAGAAAATCTCGATCACGGCCGCGGCGCCGCAGGCTTACATGTCTGCGCCGGTTGCAGCCGCAGCGTCGACGCCGAGCGAAGCGAAACCGGCGACGGGTGCGGGTGATTTTTCGAAGCATCCGGGCGCGGTCAAATCGCCGATGGTCGGTACGGCCTACCGCTCGCCGGAGCCCGGTGCACCGGCATTCTGCGAAGTCGGATCCAAGGTCAATCAGGGCGACACGCTGCTGATCATCGAGGCGATGAAGACCATGAACCAAATCCCCGCGCCGCGCGCCGGCACGGTCAAAGCCATCCTCGTCGAGAACGCGCAACCGGTCGAGTATGGCGAGCCGCTGATCATCATAGAATAGAGCGCGCACCGCATACGGCGGTGAAAAGCGCCCGGAGTCCAAATGTTCGATAAAATCCTGATTGCCAACCGAGGAGAAATCGCGCTTCGCGTCCAGCGCGCTTGCCGCGAGCTTGGAATTGCAACGGTCGCCGTCCACTCGACCGCAGATGCCGACGCCATGCACGTCCGTCTGGCCGACGAGAGCGTGTGCATCGGTCCGCCGCCTGCGCGCGACAGCTATCTCAACATTCCGGCGCTGGTGACGGCGTGTGAAATCACCGGCGCGGACGCTGTGCATCCGGGCTATGGCTTTCTATCTGAGAATGCGCGCTTCGCGGAAATTCTCGAAGAGCACAAGATCACGTTCATCGGTCCGACGTCCGAACACATCCGGATCATGGGCGACAAGATCGAGGCGAAAGAGACCGCGAAGAAGCTCGGCATTCCGGTTGTTCCGGGATCCGCGGGCGCCGTGACGAGTGAGACCGAGGCGATGAAGGTCGCCAAGGAGATGGGCTTTCCCGTGCTCATCAAGGCCGCTGCTGGCGGCGGCGGGCGGGGCATGAAGGTCGCGTTGACCGCGGCCGACCTCGGTGTCGCGCTTTCGACGGCGCGGTCCGAAGCGAAGGCGGCCTTCAACGACGATTCCGTCTACATCGAGAAATATCTGCAGAAGCCGCGCCACATCGAGATCCAAGTGTTCGGCGACGGCAAGGGCAATGCCGTGCATCTGGGCGAGCGCGATTGCTCACTGCAGCGGCGGCATCAAAAGGTGTTCGAAGAAAGCCCCTCGCCTGCTCTCAATGCGGCTCAGCGCCAGAAGATCGGCTCGACCGTTGCGGATGCGATGCGCAAGCTGAAATATCGCGGCGCCGGCACCGTGGAGTTCCTGTTCGAGGACGGCGAATTCTACTTCATCGAGATGAACACCCGGTTGCAGGTCGAACATCCTGTAACGGAGATGGTCACCGGCACGGACCTTGTGCTGGAGCAAATCCGCGTTGCGGCCGGCCTGCCGTTAAGCTTCACGCAGGACGACATCGAGCTTCGCGGGCATGCCATTGAGTGTCGCATCAACGCTGAAAATCCCAAGGATTTCCGGCCTTCGCCGGGCCAGATCACTTATTGGCATCCGCCGGGGGGCCTCGGCGTGCGCGTCGACAGCGGCGTGTACCAGGGCTATCGCATCCCGCCCTACTACGACAGCCTCATCGGCAAGCTGATCGTGACGGGCAAGACACGCAACGACGCGTTGATGCGTTTACGCCGCGCTCTGGCCGAGTTCGTGATCGATGGGATTGAAACGACGATCCCATTGTTCCAGGATCTGGTCCGAGAGCCGGATATCGTCGATGGGGCCTATGATATTCATTGGCTCGAAAAATATCTGGGGATGAAGTAAGGTTTGCCTCTGCGCGACATGTTCCGCGCGCGTCCGAGAGTTCGCTTGGCAAGTGGCAGCATGGCGTCGCGCGACGACCCGATGTTCGAGATTACGCCGCAGGTTCTCCTGAAGGCGTATAGCTGTGGCATTTTCCCGATGGCGGAAAGTGCCGACGATCCCGCGCTCTATTGGATCGAGCCGCAGCAGCGCGGTGTACTACCGCTCAACGGCCTACATATCCCGAAACGCCTCATGCGCACGGTCCGCACCACGCCATTCACCGTCAAGGTCGACAACGATTATGACGGTGTCATCGACGGCTGCGCCGCGCCGCGCGCCGGGCGGATGTCGACCTGGATCAACGGCCGAATCCGTTCGCTCTATCGCGAGCTGTTCGACCTTGGCGCCTGCCACACGGTCGAGGTCTGGAATGGCAACAAGATGGTCGGCGGCCTTTACGGCGTAGCGTTGAAAAGCGCGTTCTTCGGCGAAAGCATGTTTTCGACGGAGCGTGATGCCTCGAAGATCGCGCTGGTGCATCTCGCGGCGCGTCTCATCAAGGGTGGATTTACGCTGCTCGACACGCAATTCGTGACGGATCACCTTCGGCAGTTCGGCACGATCGAACTCGACCGGATGACGTTCCAGCGCGAATTGGAGAAGGCGTTGGGCAAAGAGGCCAACTTCTTCTCGCTACCGCGCGATGCCACTGGGCTCGAAGTCGCGGAAATTTTTGCCGAGCATCCCTAAGGCTTCAGCGGTCATTCCTTGTGACCTGACCACAACATCCGTGTGTCGGCCACGGCTCTATCGTGACTTCGTTCGGGCAGGCGCCGGTGGCTCGTGTCGCTGCGCTGGAGGAAATGACGTCGCAACGGAATTCGTGAGCTGTGTTCCAGCCGGAACTGTTGGTCACCCTCGCACCTGTCAATTCTCCGTTCCTGAGCGCACAGCGCTCTGGATTGCCAAAACACACCCCCGTGCTTTGGCAAAACGAACTTCTGTTCACGGAGAACGATACCTATGTCAAAGACGTCCTTTGCACTCGCCGCAGTCGTTGCAGTCGCCGCGTTGACTGGCGGCATTTCGGCCGCGAACGCGGGCGGAAAGCATATGCAAATGCACATGCATAATAACTCCATGCACAACCACTTCTTCCATCACCATCGGAGGCCCGGGATCATTATCGCCAATACTGGCGTCGGCTGCGGTTATCTCTACGACCGCTGGCTCGCCACCGGCGATTACTATTGGAAGCGGAAGTTCTATGTCTGCCGACGCGGCTGGTGATCGTCCGACACGCTCTCGGATCAATCGCCTCGTAGCTTAGCGGCTGCGGGGCGATTTCTTAAAATCAGACCTTGCAAAGAAAATCGCGACGTCGCGCATCTTCTCATCCTGTAAATGGTCCCGATATTGCCGGCCCTGTTCTTAGGGCGCTGCCAATACGCCTATTCGGACTAGGTGGGCGCCGTAATTCTCCTCTGAGTCATGGACCAATAGATTGCAGCGCAGGCAAACGCTATAGCGCCCGCGAGCACGAATGCAGGCACGAACGAGCCTGAATGCTGAAGCAGGATGCCGCTCACGAGTGGCGCCAGCGATCCGCCGACGGAACCGCCGACGTTCTGGATCGCTTCGAGAGTCGCGACGGCGTTGACCGGAGCGATCACGGCGGCAAGTGCCCAACCGCAACTTGAAGCGACGTTGGCCGCAAAAAGTCCGAGCGACATGAGCGCGATCGCCGTCCACAAGTCGGCGACGTAGACCGCAGCGATCGTAGCAATTCCGGCGACGATCAATCCAACGATGACGGGCAATCGGCAGGTGCCGGCGGCATCGATGCCTCCGAGGCGGCCA
The DNA here is from genome assembly GCF_047497105.1 of Hyphomicrobium sp. DY-1. NCBI lineage: Bacteria > Pseudomonadati > Pseudomonadota > Alphaproteobacteria > Hyphomicrobiales > Hyphomicrobiaceae > Hyphomicrobium > Hyphomicrobium sp. DY-1. The sequence goes on from NZ_CP134870.1 coordinate 771,027, forward strand.
AGCCGGTCAGAGATCACCCCACCAGCGACGGCACCGACAAAGCCTGCCGCGAGCGGGATCGCGGACCAGATCCCGGCGTTCGCGATCGACTGATGGCGCGCAATCTCTAGGTATCCTGGCAACCAGGTCGCGTAGAGCCACGAGATGTAAACGACGCCGAAGAACCCGAGGAACATGCCCCACGTCGTCGGAAAGCGCAGCAGCCAGAGAACTTGCGTCCAGCCGACGTGCGGGATCGCAGCGCCGTCATCGCGATGTATTTCATCGATGTCGGCTGCGGGAATGCCAGCATCTTTCGGGGCGCGATAATAGATCATCCAAAGCGCCGCAACGACGAAACCGGCAAGGCCCGCGATAATGAACATCACGCGCCAGCCGTGCGCGAGCATCAGCATCGTCAAGATCGGCGGCGCCAAGGCAGGTGCCAGCGCGGATGATGAATTGAAGATCGCAATCGGGAGCGCACGGCGCTTCAGCGGAAACCAGTCGGCGCAGACCCGCGTGCCGCCGATATACATCGGCGACTCGCCGAGGCCCAGCGCGACACGCGCGGTGAGAAACTGGTGCAACGAATGAACGAGGCCTCCGGCGATTTGCGCGAACGACCAAAGCACCATTCCGACGCCGAGGGCTTTGCGAGGGCCGAATCGATCGACGAGCACGCCGGCGGGAATTTGCGCGAGGCCGTAGCTCCACGCGAAAGCCGACAGCAGCAAGCCCATTTCGCTGTAGGTCAGTCCAAGCTCGGCGCGAATTTCCGGATTGCCGACGGCAAGGGCGGCGCGGTCAAAATAATTGACGCAACCCGCCAGCACCAAGAGCGTAACGGCAAGCTTGCGCATGCGCCGTGTGCGATCCGACGCGTTGGCGGGCTCTGCGTCGGTCAGAATGTTCGGCGAACTCATCGGATATCAATCGGATCGGCGGCGTTTGCGTGTCGTCCAGTTCCTGTTCATGCTCAGAGTGGCACAGAGCTGGCGACCACGGCAATCACGCTGTTCCATTAGCCCGGTACTTGTTTTTCGACGATGACAATAAAGACATTCATCCTGTCTTGGGGCTTGGCCGCAATCTGTGCGCTTGTTCTCTCAACGCCGGCTTTGGCGGACGCCGATAATAGCGGCGAACGTATCATCGATTTGAAGCTTAGTTCCGGTAAGCATCAGCACACTCTTTACGTCGCACCGCCGTCACCGCGGGCCACAATTGTCATGCTGCCAGGAGGCGCGGGGGATGTCGGATTAGCGCGCAACGGCGATATCCGCCATGGCCACAACTTCGTGGTTCGATCGCGCGATATGTGGTTGGCTAAAGGCTACGCCGTGTTGATACCCGACTGGATCAATCGTGAAAGTTTACGCGGTGCGCGAAGTTCTCCGGAGTACGCGGCCGTCGTAGAAGACTTGATCCAATATGCCCCGACGCAGGTCGCGCTTCCGGTGTTTCTCCTTGGTACGAGCCAGGGATCCATTGCGGCGGCCAACGGAGCAGCACACGCACCTGCCGGTGCGCTTACAGGTGTCATTCTGACCGAGTCCGTTACGGTGCGTGGCGGCAGCCATGAGACCGTATTCGATGCAGGCCTGGATGATATTCGCGTGCCCGCACTCATCGTCGCTAACAAGGATGACCGCTGCGACGTGGCGCCTCCGAGCGACGCCACTAAGATCGCCGCAGCGATGATCCATTCTCCTGATGTCCGCGTCGTCGAAGTCAGCGGTGGCACCGATCGATCAAACCGTGCGTGCGGCTCTCTTAGTCCGCATGGATACTATGGCATCGAAGACAAAGTCGTCGGCATCGTCGGCAGTTGGATCGATGCTCATATTGGCGACACACTGAAGCGATAGCCGTCACGCGGCCTTGTTGCGCCAGTCCCGAACGGCCAACCAACCTGCCGAAATCAGGAAGTAAAGCGCACCCACGCCGGCGTAACCCGCAATGTCGCTGATCGAGTGCGGCGTGGCCATCGTCGAACGCGAAATGAAGAGGCCTCCGGCCACGGCCGACTGAGCGCCACTCAAAACCATTGCCCATTGTGCGCCGTAGGTCTTCCAGCGGCCAAGGGCCGTCCCGAGCTGAAGCAAGCCAGCGAGGATCGCCCAAACGCCGAAAGCGCCGAGCACCTCACTCATGCCTGACTGCAACGACACGACCACGGCCGCCGTCGTTGCGACGCTGACGAAAACGTTGATGGCCTGCGTGCGATTTTGCCCAAGACCCCCGCTCCGCGCCGCGTCGACATAGTTCGCCAAAGCATCCCACGCCGGGTAAATGATGAGCAAAGCGGCGGCGATCGCGCCTCCCTGCGGTCCGGCTGTCAGAGCCAACGCGACCCACAGCACCGAAAACGCACCTCGAATAAAATAGTATTGCTTGAGCCAACGCTCTTCGGTGACGGCGGAAATCTCCGCGTATTGAGTAGACATACTGACGTCCTTTCTACTAGTTGGTAGGTTAAGCAAGCAAAATAGCGGCGGTAAATGAGTTCGACTTTCTGCCTCGTCGTGTGAATTCAGTGAGGCCCCCTGATCCTTCGCAGGACGCCTCAGTGCCGAACGGAAACTCGGTCGAGAAGCGGGTCGGTGATCTGCCCGAAGACTTGGGGATCTCCATAGGCTCGCGCGGAAAGCATGGCTCCGTGAATTGTGGCTATGAAGACCTCAGCCTCTACGCGCGGAGAACTTGAGAGCCGAAGGCTGCCGAGCTGCATCCCACGCTCAAAGACGGATGTGAGCCACGTCGATAGCGCGCGGAAATGCCCCCGCACTTCAAGTGCAATTTCTTCTGGAAGCACGGGAAGTTCGCCTGCGAGCAGAGCGCACACACAGAACGGGGCACTGGCATCTGTGATGCATTCCTTCCAGTACCCAGTGTACGCCTGCAGCAATTCGACAGGATCCGAGATATTCCGTTCCAGTTCAGCAATCCCGACTTCGGCTTCTTGGCGATAACGGGACACGAGCGTGCGGACGAGATCGACTTTGCTCGGAAAGTGATGGTGGATGCTTGGCTTGCGAATGCCAACAACGTCGGCGATATCGGCGTAACTGAAGCCGTTATAGCCCCCTGCGATAATGAGAGTGCGTGCGCAGGCCAGAATATCGTCAGCGGTGGTTGATACGTTGCTCATAGCTTCTGTCTACCTTCTAGTAGATCAGCATGTCAATTCTTTATTTTGCATGAGGGATCGCGGCTTGGATCAGCGCTGCACGCCGACGTGGATCGGCGAAGCCGAGCATGAGCGTCGCGGCCACCCGTTTCGCCGCGGGCGCGAGATCGGCGTCATTCAATTCGCCCGCAGTCCAAAAAGACAAAACTCCGCGAAATCCAAACGCGAGTTGCTTTGGCAGAATGTCGAGCGCTTCAGCGCGATGAGCCCCCGACAGGCCATCGCCACGATCAAGCGCCGTCGCCCATAGCTTCGCGGAGCGCTCCAAGACCGTTCCGGGCGTAGAGCTGGGGGCGCCAAGCGACCCCATGACAGCCCGGTTCACAACCGGCTCCAGCACCATCACGGACGCTGCGGCGTCGGTGGCGAAGAACACGCGATCAATCGCGTCGCCTGCCGGGCAGCCGCTGCTCAGCAACGCTTCCATCGAGTCAATGCGTCGCCCCGAAAGCGCGTGCATGATCGCAAGCTTGCTGCCGAATTGGTTGAACGGCGTGGCGAAGCTGACGGAGGCCTCAGCCGCGAGATCGCGCATTGAAAACTCGGCATTGCCCTGGCGCAGCAAGCGTTCGGCGGCATCGAGTATGCGCTGGCGAACCTGCTCGCCCCGCGGGCTGGCTGGCTTTTGGCTCTTGCGAGATGTCATTGACAAACTATATCATGATATAAATTGTTTACTAGTGGGAGCTATTCGTATGTCAGCAACCGAACCTAAAACCTTCCTCATCACCGGCGTCAGCTCCGGTCTTGGCCGCGCCTTCGCGAAAGGTGCGATGGACGCCGGACATCGCGTGATCGGCACCGTGCGCCGAGCGGAAGACGCCGACGCGTTTGCAGCTCTTGCGCCGAACCTTGCGCATCCCGTCGTGCTCGATATCACCATGTACGATGCTGTGCCCGACGCCGTGTCCGCGGCGGAGCGGCGCGCCGGTCGGATCGACGTGCTCGTGAACAACGCCGGCTATGGCCATGAGGGCGTGCTGGAGGAATCCTCCATCACAGATCTGCAACGGCAGTTCGCCGCCAACGTGTTCGGTCCGGTGGCGATGATCAAAGCGGTCTTGCCCGGCATGAGAAAACGCCGGCGGGGTCACATCATCAACGTGACCTCGATGGGCGGCTTCATCACGATGCCGGGGATCAGCTTTTATTGCGGTAGCAAATTTGCGCTTGAGGGCATCTCGGAATCGCTCGGCAAGGAAGTTGCGTCATTCGGCATCCGTGTGACGACGCTTGCACCTGGACAATTTCGGACCGATTGGGCTGGCCGGTCGATGGACCGTACGCCACGAAGCATTGCCGACTACGACCGCGTCATGGATCCGATCCGCACGGCGCGGCAGGCGAAGAGTGGCAACCAGCCTGGCGATCCGGCAAAGGCCGCCCAAGCGTTGCTTGCCATCGTCAATGCCGAAAACCCGCCGACGCGGCTATTTCTCGGCGACGATGCCCTGGGCCTGGTCGAACAGAAGCTTAAGGGCATGCAGACCGAAATCAGTGCCTGGGATGCTCTCTCGCGCTCGACCAATTTCGCGGCATGAGCGGCAACCGGCAGCTATCGGCTGTCGGTCATTCCCACTCGATCGTGCCGGGCGGCTTTGACGTGACGTCGTAGACAACGCGGTTGACGCCGCGGACCTCGTTGATGATGCGGGTGGCGACGCGGCCCAAGAACGCCATGTCGAAGTGGAAGAAGTCGGCGGTCATGCCATCGACGGATGTGACGGCGCGCAGGCCGAGAACGTGGTCGTAGGTGCGGCCGTCGCCCATGACGCCGACAGTTCGCACGGGAAGCAGGACGGCGAACGCCTGCCAGATCGCATCGTAAAGCCCGGCGCGGCGGATTTCGTCGAGATAAACAGCGTCGGCCTTGCGCAGGATGTCCAGCTTTTCGCGCGTGATCTCGCCGGGAATGCGGATCGCAAGACCCGGCCCTGGAAATGGGTGCCGACCGACGAAGGCTTCCGGCAGGCCAAGTTCACGGCCCAGCGCCCTCACCTCGTCTTTGAACAGTTCGCGCAGCGGTTCAACGAGCTTCATGTTCATGCGCTCGGGCAAACCGCCGACGTTGTGATGCGACTTGATCGTGACCGACGGGCCGCCGGTGAACGACACGCTTTCGATGACGTCCGGATAGAGCGTACCCTGGGCCAGGAACTCCGCGCCGCCGATCTTCTTGGCTTCGGCCTCGAAGACGTCGATGAAGTGCTTGCCGATGGTCTTGCGCTTGGTCTCGGGATCGGAAACACCGCTGAGCGCGCTTAAGAACTGCTCCGACGCGTCCACGTGCACGAGCGGAATGTTGTAGTGATCGCGGAAGAGGCCGACGACTTCGTCCGCCTCGCCGAGCCGCATCAGGCCGTGATCGACGAACACGCAGGTCAGCTGGTCGCCAATCGCTTCATGGATCAGCACGGCGGCGACGGCGCTATCGACGCCGCCCGACAGCCCGCAAATCACGCGGCTCTTGCCGACCTGTTTCTGGATTTTGGCGATCATTTCGCGGCGATAGGCCGACATCGTCCAATCGGACTTCAGACCTGCAATGTTGTGCACGAAATTAGCGATCAGCTTCGCACCGTCGGGCGTGTGCACGACTTCGGGGTGGAACTGCACGGCGTAAAAGCGGCGGTTCTCATCTGCCACGGCGGCGAATGGCGCGTTATCGCTGGTGCCGATGACTTCGAAACCTTCCGGCAGACTGGTGACGCGGTCGCCGTGGCTCATCCAGACCTGATAGCGCTCGCCCTTCGACCAGACGCCTTCAAATAACGGGCTGTGCGTCGCAATTGAGAGGAAGGCGCGGCCGAATTCGCGGTCGTGGCCGCTTTCAACCTTGCCGCCGAGTTGTTCGGCCATGGTCTGCTGGCCGTAGCAAATTCCGAGCACCGGCACGCCTGCTTCGAACACTGCCGACGGCGCCCGTGGCGAGTCTGCCTCAGTGACGGACGCCGGACCGCCCGACAAAATCACAGCCTTTGGTTTCAGCTTCTGGAACGCTTCGGCGGCGCTCTGGAACGGGTGAATTTCCGAGTAGACGCCCGCCTCCCGCACACGTCGTGCAATGAGCTGCGTTACTTGGCTGCCAAAGTCGATGATGAGGACGGAATCGGTCAAAGTGGGTGGGCCCTTTCTTCAGGGCCTTCCCCTACGCGAAGTTGGGGCATGTCGCAACGCCCGCCAATTCGAGCCACCTGCGACAGCCCATCCCGCTCCATCCGCCGCGGGGCAGAAAATGAAAAGTCCTAGTTCATTTGCCAGACGGCAAAATTCAGGGCACCCGCAAAAGTTACCCAGGCGAAATAGGGCAGGAACAGGTAACTCGCGCTGCGGCTGATGGGCCAAGCCGTAACGATAAAGACAATGACCGTGGCCCAGAGCGCGCAAAGATCAACAAGCGCGAGCGCGATGTCGTGGCGTCCGAACATGAGGTATGACCACAGCGCATTCAGGACAAGCCCAGCACCCCAAGCCCGAATGGCCGGCGTCCATCCGCCCGCCCGCCAAGCGAGCCAACCAGCGATCGCGATCAGGATATAAAGAATCGTCCAAGCGACGGGAAAAACCCAGTTCGGGGGTGTCCAGGATGGCTTATTCAGCGCGGCGTACCACTCCCCCGGCATAAAAGCCGACCCGGATGACGCGGCCGCCACCACCAATGCTGCGAAAACGACGAGCGACCCTAGATTTCGCAAATTCGAAGCTCCCAATTTCACCAGAACCGAGTACTGACGCTCACACGGGCGCATGCATATCGTTGAGCAAGCCTAATTGTTTCGTCGCGATGATCGAAAGGACTGTATTTCATGCTGATGGTAAAGACCCGGCTTGGTCTGAGCGAAATTGCCGGGATCGGGCTGTTTGCGGCGGAAGACATTCCTAAGGGCACCGTGACATGGCGCTTCATGGCACACTTCGATCGGCTGCTGAGGGAAGATGAGATCGAAAGCCTGCCGGAGGTCGCACGCGCCAACCTTCTCGACCACGTCTATCTCCACGAGGCCAGCGGCATGTTCGTGCTTTGCGCCGACAACGCCCGCTTCATGAACCACGCCGACGAGCCGAACACCGAGGGCGTGCACGAGACCGGCTCGATCGAGGGTTACGACATCGCCTCGCGGGATATTCGAGCCGGGGAAGAAATCACGTGCGACTACCGGACGTTCGACGCGCACGTCGACCGGAAGCTCGGCGGTCAGGAGTAGCGCACGCGACGCGCTACTCGCCAGGGATGATGATCGGCTCGGCCGCCGATTTGCGAAGCGATCGCCGCCGCCGTGCCGCCAAAGACGTGAGCGCCTGACCGGCCAGAATGCGGCGCTGGAGATACGGCGAAAAGTATCCTGCGTACCGCCGCCAGAGATCCGGGCGCATCCAATCCTGTCCCGACACGTGGCCACGGCAGTGTGGCGAACCGCACGAGCACGCGAATTCGTCGTACGGCGAGCCGTCGCTCATCGCGTAGTCGTAGGTGATCTCTTCGCCCGGCGAGATATCGCGCATCGCCACGAGCGTGATCTGGCCTGAGAGGCCGGAGTTCGGATCGCAGCAATGGTTGACGTAATCCGGCGGCTCGCAGTCCGACAGCGAGACCAGATACTGGTTTTCCTCGACCTGAAGCGAATAGCGCTTCACGGTCTGAGGCATTTCGTTCAGTTCCTCGCCGGTTACGAGCGTTCCGCTCCAGACGACGATCAATTCGCCTTTGGCGATTGCGTGCCGGGCAACGACGGTATGGCCGCCGCGATCCGGTGCGGGACGAACTTCGCATTTCGGGGAGAGGAAGGAGTGGGGCCTACCGCTCATTCATTGACCTCAATTGGCCTCACGAGCGTGGGCACGGCGTGAAATACGCATACAAAGCCGCGGTCCCTCGATCTGCCGCGAGCCAGCGGCAAACGCCTGATGAGATAGTTTGAAGGTTTGTGATGTCAACGGAGTTTCTTGGCGGTGGCCCCAAGTAATCCGCTCACATTTTATGTCAGCGCGTAACGGGCGGACAAACATTTCCCGCAGCAGTTTGCGTGCTGAGGAAATCTGTCCGCGCGCTTCAAGGCGACGATCCCCGGCGGCAAATCAATCCGCCGAAAGTTCGGTTATGCCTTTCGGCCTAGTGCCGCAATGAAGAACCCGTCGGTGCCATGCCGGTGAGGTGTCAACAACAACGTGTCGGTGCGCGCGTCGGCCGACGGCGGAGGCTCGCTCGCGAACGCCACCTTCCAGACTTCAGCCGTCGGGATGACGGAGAAGTCGGCGTTGCCTTCAAGAAACCACGCGATCTGCCCAGTGTTCTCTTCGGGAAGAATTGAGCACGTCACGTAGAGCAGTTGGCCGCCCGGTTTGACGAGGCTCGCGGCCCGCTTCAGCACGGACTGCTGCTCTGCCATCCGCGCCTTCAATGCTTCAGGTTTCAGCCGCCACTTGGCGTCCGGTCGGCGGCGCCAGGTTCCAGTTCCGGTGCATGGCGCGTCCGCGAGGACGACATCGAAGCGCGGGCCGAGGGCATCAACCGCCACCTCGTCGCCCGCACGCAGCACCTGAACGTTGCGGACACCCGCTCGCTTGATGCGCTCGAAGATCGGCTTAAGCTGGTTGCGGTCAGCATCGTAGGCATAGATCTGACCGGTGTTCTGCATCAGGGCCGCAAGCGCGAGCGTCTTGCCGCCCGCACCGGCACAGAGATCGAGCACCTGCTTGCGCGGTCCGGCGCCGGACAGCAGCGCAGCGATCTGCGAGCCTTCGTCCTGGATTTCGAACCAGCCCGCCTGAAAGGCAGCCTCAGCCTGGAGGTTCGGCGTGCGCTGCGCACCGACGGGCGGGGGCACGCGAATGCCGATCGGCGACAGGCCGCATGGCTCGGCGCCGAAGCTTGCGAGCGCCTTCAGAACCTTCTCCGGCGTCGACTTCAGCGTGTTGACGCGAAGGTCGGCGGGGGCGCGGCGGGCCATCGCCTGGCCTTCGGCGACGGCGTCGGCGCCGAACTGATCGGAGAACGACGGCCAAAGCCATTCGGGAATGTCGGCCTGCGCGTGAGGCGGTGTGCCGTCGAGCGGGCGTGTCAGGCCAGCTTGCTCGGTCTCAGTTAGTGGTGGCGGCGAGTGATCGGAGCCGTCGCACGCGGCGATGACGGCTTCCGGCGTCAGGCCCAGCGCAGAAGACGCAGCGCCAAGCGCGAGCGCGCGGGGCGTGTCCTCTCCGAAAGCCCAGGAGATGGACGCGCGGCGGCGCATGGCGTCATAGACAAGGCCGCCAATGGCGTTGCGGTCGCCGGAGCCGGCAAAACGATGGGCCTTGCCCCAATCGGTCAAGGCAATGGCAACGGGCTGGTAGCGATTGATGATCGCTTCCAAGACCTCGATCGCCGCAGCGATCCGAGCACCGGCTTTCATTGGAAAAACATCTCTAGATGCCAATCAGAATTTTGATGGCGAAGACGAGCCACATGATGAAAAGGACGACGGCACCCAGCGAATAGACGCGCGTGCGCCACATGACATCGTTGCTCGTCGTGTGGATGTAGGCGTGGACGATGCGGGAGAGCACGAAGACCCAGGCCAGGACGAGTAGCAGCAGGTCGCCGACGCGCGTGATCAGAAGGAAGGCGATCAACGCGAAGAACAGCAGCGGCAGCTCGAACTGGTTGGAGAAGCTGTTTCCGAACTGCCGCGCGCGCGGGCCGTAGTTCCGGCTGTCGAGCGCAACGTCCTCCGGTTTCACTTCGCCGCGGGCGATGCTACCGAGCCGCGCCCGCCCCATCAGACCCATCAGCACGAAGATCAGGAGCACCTCAACGAAGACCGGCAGCAAAAAGTCCGTGACTGTCATGATGTGGTCCTCGCGAGTTGGCCAGACGATATAGTCTATTAGATTACCGGCCAACGCCCGGATAGTTCGGACTTTCGCGTGTGATCATGACGCCATGGGCGTGGCTTTCCTGGATGCCGGCCGGCGAAACGCGAACGAACTTGGCGCGCTTCTGCAGTTCCGGAATGGTCTTGGCTCCGAGATAGCCCATGCCCGCGCGTAAGCCGCCGACAAGCTGGTGAACGACAGCTTCCATCGGCCCCTTGTAGGGAACCTGGCCTTCGATGCCTTCCGGAACGAGCTTCAGCGTATCGCGGACCTCGGCCTGGAAGTAGCGATCGGCCGAGCCGCGAGCCATGGCACCCACGGAGCCCATTCCCCGGTACGACTTGTAGGTGCGGCCCTGATAGAGATAGGTCTCGCCGGGTGCTTCGTCCGTGCCCGCAAGCAGCGAGCCGATCATCACGCACGAGGCGCCAGCGGCGACGGCCTTGGCGATGTCGCCGGAGAAGCGGATGCCGCCGTCGGCGATCACCGGCACGCCATAACGGGCGGCTTCCCTGGCGCATTCCATCACGGCGGTGAGCTGAGGCACGCCAACACCCGCGACGATGCGCGTGGTGCAGATCGAGCCCGGACCGATGCCGACTTTCACAGCGTCGGCTCCGGCGTCGATCAACGCCTTCGTCGCGTCGGCCGTGGCGACGTTTCCGGCAATCACCTGCACGCTGTTCGACTGCCGCTTGATGCGCGCAACGGCGTCGATGACCTTAATGGAATGTCCGTGTGCGGTATCGACGACAATGACGTCACAACCGGCCGCGATGAGGCGCTCGGTGCGCTCGAAGCCATCCTCGCCGACGGTCGTCGCGGCGGCGACGCGAAGGCGTCCCTGGGCATCCTTCGAGGCATTCGGATGCTTGGCGGCCTTCTCGATGTCCTTGACGGTGATGAGGCCGATGCAGTTGCCCTGATCGTCAACAACGATCAGTTTTTCGATGCGGTTCTTGTGCAGAAGCTTTTTAGCGTCTTCCGGCGACACGTTGCGCTTCACGGTCACCAGATTGTCTTTCGTCATGAACTTTGAAACGGGCTGGTCGAGGTCGGTGGCGAAGCGGACGTCGCGGTTGGTCAGGATGCCGACGAGCTTGCCCTTGCCGGCGCTGCCGTCCGGCGCTTCGCGGCCGCTATCAACAACCGGCACCCCGGTCACGCCCTTCTCTGCCATCAGCGTCAGGGCGTCACGCAGAGATTTCTGCGGCGCGATCGTTACCGGATCGAGGACGATGCCGCTTTCATAGCGTTTGACCTGTGCGACGTGGCGGGCCTGCTCCTCGATGGTGAGGTTGCGATGAAGAACGCCGATGCCACCTTCCTGGGCCATAGCGATGGCGAGGCGCGCTTCGGTCACCGTATCCATGGCGGACGACAGCAGCGGGATATTCAGTCGAATACTCTTGGTCAGCTGGGCCGAGACGTCCGTCTGTCCTGGCATGACGTCGGACGGACCCGGCACCAGTAAAACGTCGTCAAAGGTAAGCGCGATCGCCGAATCGAGCGCGGATAGGCTCGAAGTCATGCCGACTTCTCCAGATTTTGGGGGGCGACACGTTCAGGCCCCCTGGGGCGGAACACTGTCGCGGGGTCTATATCACCAAGATTTCCGACTTGGAAGCGTTCTTGGCCGCGTCAAATGGGGATGATGGTAACCAATTCAAGCGGCGTGCAAAAAGTGGCGCGAAAAGGCCTTTTTCGTCATACGCGTGTCGCGGATGAGGAGCAAAGAGGCGCCCACGGGGTTCAAAGCCCCCATAGGATTTGCTTCTGAGTTAGAGCCGTCGGCGGGTGCGTTCAGCGTTTCCCCAGCCCACGGCGGCAGGGAAAGCAGATCGCGACAAGGCCTCGGCAAGAGCCGAAACAGCCTCAGTCGGCCGACCCCTCTCCCCGAAATCCCGTCGCCAGAACGTAAAGCTCTGAGCTTTCGGCGCGGCTGGCAGGTGGCTTCACGTGGCGCACGACCTTGAAATCGCGCTTCAGCATGTCGAGCAGGTCGCGCTCGGTGCCGCCCTGAAAGACCTTGCAAAGGAAAGCGCCGCCCGGCTCCAGCACGTCTGCGGCGAAGGCGGCGGCCGCCTCGGCGAGACCCATGATGCGCAAGTGATCGGTCTTGGCGTGACCGACTGTCGGCGCCGCCATATCGGAGAGCACGACATCGGCGCGGCCGTCCCGCAGGCGGGATTTCAAAAGCTCCTCGGCGCCCGGATCGGTGAAATCCATTTCAATCATATCGACACCGGGGATCGGCTCGAACGCCAGATAGTCGATGGCGACGACCTGGCCCTTCCCGTCGGCTGCCTTCACCCGCTCTGCCGCTTCCTGCGACCAGCCGCCCGGCGCTGCGCCGAGGTCGATGATCCGCTGGCCGGGCTTCAAGAAATGATAGCGGGCGTCGATCTCGCGCAGCTTAAAGGCCGCGCGGGAGCGCAGACCCTCACGCTTCGACGCTGCGACGTAGGGATCGTTCAATTGACGCTCAAGCCAGCGGGCAGACGAGACGGAGCGTTTGCGCGCAGTCTTGACCGTCGTGCGAAGCTGCCGCTGGCCGCCGCTCAAGCTTGAATGGGCGCCACCGACGCCGCCCTTCTTGCCGCCGGCACCGCCGTTATTACTTTTGCCGCTCACGACTACCGTGCACCCTTCCCGCGCTTGCCGCGCCCGCGACGGCGGCGGCTGGAGCGCCAGACGCCATCTTCCATCATCATTCGCATCAGGATGCCTTCACGCAGCCCGCGGTCGGCGACGCGCAAACGATCGGCGGGCCAGAGCTTCATGATTGCGTCGAGGATGGCGCAGCCTGCAAGGACGAGATCGGCGCGCTCGCGGCCGATGCACGGCTGCAGCACGCGTTCGTCGTAGGAGCGCGCCAGAAGCTCGGTCGTGACATTCTCGATGTCGTGCGTGCCGAGCCAAATACCATCAACACGCTTGCGATCGTAGCGGTCGAGGCCGAGCATGACGCCGGCAATCGTCGTAACCGTGCCGGACGTGCCGAGGAAGTGCACGGGCTTGCCTGCGGTCCGCTCGCGGAAATTATGTTTCGCCTCGAACGGCAGAAGCAGCTTCGTTACCGCCTCGGACATGGCGGCGAAGCTCTCCGCCGTCACGTCACGACCGCCGAAGCGCTCTGCCAGCGTAACGACTCCGACGGGAAGCGATTCCCAGGCGACGATGGCGTCGTCGACATCGCCGCGGCCGCTCAGCGCATCCTGACGAGTGCCGAGCCTCGTCAGGTCCAGCCAGATGATCTCCGACGAGCCGCCGCCGATGTCGAACACGAGCACGTAATCAGTACTCGGATCGATGAGCGTTGCGCATCCGGCGACCGCCAGATGCGCTTCCAACTCCGGCGTCAGGATTTCGATATCGAGATCGAAGCTGTCCTTTACCTTGGCGACGAAGTCAGGACCGTTGGCCGCGACGCGGCAGGCTTGGGTCGCCACGAGACGGGTGCGCGTCACATTGTGGCGATGCAGCTTGCCGGCGCAGACTTTCAACGCCTCCATCGTGCGATTCATCGCAAGATCTGAAAGGTGGCCCGTGCGGCTTACGCCTTCGCCTAAACGAATGATGCGCGAGAATGCATCGACGACGCGAAAGCCGCGCCGCGACGGCCGCGCCAGAAGCAGCCGGCAGTTGTTGGTGCCAAGGTCGAGCGCGCCGTAAATTTGTTCGCCGCCCGGCGGCTTGATCGCAAGCGACGACACCGGAATGGCGTGCGGATCGCGCCGCTCGTCACGGCCGTCTCCGCGCGGCGAAGCCCGGTTCACGAACGGCTTTGAACCATTGTCGTTGCGCTTGTAGAGCTGCCGATCGCTGTCGTCACGTTCGCTCTCACTAGGTAGCGAAAGCGCGGAAAATCCAGTCGTATCTGGAATCTCGTCGTCGGATTTTTCCGGGAGCCCAGCTGCGTCGGACGCATCGGAGCCTGATTTCTCGGGCGTCAAATTTATATCTCCAGGACCTGGTGCATCAGCAGCTTGCCGCCAAGCGCCGTGCTCATCAGGCCAACGATCTGGACCTCAGTTAGGGGGAAGTGTATCAGGTCGCGCACGCCCGTAAAGCTCTCGCGGGATGCTTAACGCCGCGCCACACATTCTCAGGCGTGCCTCGCGAACGGCGGCTTCCCATGCTGCAGCGAATTCGATTGTTGTTCCGGGTGGTTGGACACGCTGCCTCGATCATCGCAATCTCACCCACTATTTGTGTTGCAGATGGCCTCAGCGATGAGGCTGTGGCCGGGCGACTTGCTGCGGCCTATCCCGACTCGGTGGCGGGCCTCGACGGCCGCAATCTGAAGTTCCGTGACGGAACGACATTGCCGCTCGGCAGCGACGAAGAAAAACCGTTCGAAACGTGGCTCGCACATCCGAGCATCAAGGACATGTTCCGATATTCTTATCCGCAAGGCGCCGAGGCTCGTCCGCCAAAGTTCAATTTCGATCCGGGCCGTGCGCGCGACGCGGCATTCTTTACAAAGCTCTATGGCGACTGCCAGCAGCCGGGCTTCGCCGCGTCATTGACGACCGTCCGGTGGCTGCCGGGGAAAGCCAATCAGCGAATCGTGGTGACCCGCAGGAATGGAGTCGCGGCGCATCTCCAGGCCGTCAGCGACGAGCTCGATGCTCTGCCCGGAAGGTTCGACGCGTACCTCATTCCTTCCGCAGGAGGGTTCGTGTGCCGCACGATCGCGGGGACGGCGCAGCGCTCGGGGCACGGCTACGGCATTGCGATCGACATTGCGACGACGCATTCGCATTACTGGCGATGGGCCAAGGGCGGCGCGAGTGAACTGCCAGTCTATCGCAACGCCGTCCCGCTCGAGATCGTGCGCATTTTCGAGCGGCACGGCTTCATCTGGGGCGGGCGCTGGTATCACTACGATACGATGCACTTCGAATACCGCCCGGAGCTTCTCGGACTGCGCCAATAGGCGCGAGCCTTGCGCCGGACGACATCCAAATTGGACCCAGCGCGTGGTGACGGCCCCATGCCGTAAGCTGATGTGCGCACGAGCCTTTTGGCGCAGGGGAGCGTTGAAGCGACGCCGGCCTTGCAGTCGCTCAGCGCTGCTGCTATGACGCGCCCTCTCGGCGGCCAACAGGCGCGCCTGATCCCGGCTTTGGGGGATCGTCTAATGGTAGGACTGCAGACTCTGACTCTGCCTGTCTAGGTTCGAATCCTAGTCCCCCAGCCATCCAACTCACTGAAATCACAGAATTTTCCTACCTTCCAACGCGCTCGAAATAACGCCCACATTGCCGCGGCTTAGCCTTGCCTGGGCACCATCGGAGGTCCGCAGAGACGCAAATCTGCGCGTTTTGACGCGGCATTCCGCGAAACGTCTCTACTGCCAACTTTCGGGGCGGGCGGTTTGGGCTCCGATCAGAAGATCTCGGCGTTCGATGGTCAGGCGAAGCCCAAGAACTTGCGCTGCGCGGTCCAATCGAACGGTAGATCCTGGGAGGTTCTCAGCAGACGCTTCGGGCTGAGCTCCGGTGGCTGCCGACCGGCAAGGATGTCCTCCATGATACTTGGGGCGAGATACGTCAGACGCATCAGCGCGGTCAGACGGCCTTTGCTCTTGGTGATGCCCGAGGTGATGTTATTGAGGGTCTCGGTCGTGTCGGCCAACATCTTGTCCCGAACAGCGAAGGCCTCCTGCAACACTTGAACGAGGGATGCGTCGGGAGACCTCTGCGACAGGTCGCCGATCACCATGCGCTTGCCTTGACCAGAACGACTCAGCTCCGCCGGCACTGTGAGATTGATCGACCGATCTGATGCGCTCCCATTTTTTCCCTCTACGCCGAGCGCGCCCGCAAGCTGTCCGGCATCGATCACAATCTCAATTTGGTCCGGTGAAAGGGTGACGCGAGCAACAGTCTGACGGACGATTACCCGTACGGTCTCAGGCGGCATAACGGGCCATTGTTTGCTGAGCTCCGCAGCTCGACTCAGCACTGCATCCAGTTCTCCGGCCTTCAGTTCCAGTGCCGCGAGAGCGTCCGCGATGTCCCTTTGCGATGTCAGGAGCATACGTACGCGATCAAGGACCAGACCCTCCACCTCGCTCGCTGGCACACGCATCGTGTTTCCGGTGGATTTTCGAGAATCAAGCAGAGTGGCAGAGATGTAGTATCGATAGCGACGACCGCGCTTGTTGGCATGCGTCGGCGTCATCCGGTTGCCGTCATGGTCAAAAAGCAACCCTGATAGAAGGCTTGGAGCCTCAGCCCCTGTCGCCAGAGACCGGGCCTTTCGGTTCGCGACCAGCTTTTCCTGAACCACAGACCAAAGTTCAGCATCAATGATGGCCTCGTGCTGGCCGGGATAGACGATGCCCTTGTGAGCGATTTCACCTCGATAGAGATGGTTCTGAAGGATCAGATACAGGATCCCGCGTGAGAACTTAGCGCCGCCAGTGATAAGGCCCTTCGCGCCCTCCCGGCGTTTGCTGCGCAAACCACTGCTATCGAGTTCGGCTTGCAGCAATTTGACCGAGCCGAGCTCGGCGTATCGCTGGAAAATCAGGCGAACGGTTTCCGTTTCGGCTGGATTTATGACGAGCTTTCTGTCTTTGACATCGTAACCGAGCGGCACAGTGCCACCCATCCACATGCCCTTGGCTTTGGACGCCGCGATCTTGTCGCGGATGCGCTCGCCAGCGATCTCGCGCTCGAACTGGGCAAACGACAGCAACATATTGAGCGTCAGGCGCCCCATCGATGTCGTCGTGTTGAACTGCTGGGTGACTGAGACAAACGAAGCGCCTTGCTCATCGAAGATGTCGACGATCTTGGCGAAGTCGGCAAGCGAGCGTGTCAGCCGGTCGACCTTGTAGACGACAACGATCTGAACTTTCCCAGCCTTGATATCGGCAAGCAGCCGCTGAAGCGCGGGACGCTCCATCGTTCCGCCCGAGAGACCGCCATCGTCATAGAGATCCGAAACAGCGATCCAGCCTGCATGCTTCTGGCTCTTGATGAACGCTTCGCAGGCCTCCCGTTGGGCATCGAGGGAGTTGAATTCTTTCTCCAATCCTTCGTCCGAGGACTTCCGAGTGTAGATAGCGCAACGGACCTTGATCATTCGGGAAGCCTTTCTTCATCAGAGGACGAGCCAACGTTCGCACCAGTCTTCAGGCCGAAGAACCGCGGTCCGGACCACCGAGCGCCGGTGATCTCACGGGCGACAATCGACAATGATGGATAGCGCTGCCCCCGCCATTCGACGCCATCGTCCAGGATGACGATGGTATGCGTTTGCCCGTGCCATTCCCGGACGAGACGCGTGCCCGCCTTGAATGAGAGGGGGCGCCGGCGCCGCCGGGCCGAGGCATCTTCTGAACTTGGGCGCTGCAGCCTCCGGAGCGTGCCTTTCGACAACCCGCCATGTGCCAGCTCCTGGAGCCTGTAGGTGATCCCGCGCAGCAGGATATCGCGGCTCAAGCGTTTGGGAGGCGACGTCTGATAGAGACGCCGCCACTCATTGCGCAGCGCATCGATCACAAGGCTCTCGAGCCGCACGATCTCTGCGACTAGGTCCAGCGACAGCTTTGCCATCTCAACGGCCGTGACGCGGGACGATGCGATACCGCCGCAACTCTCCATCGGATTTGGAGGACGTCAGATTAAGACCGAGCTTCTTCTTGACCGTTCCGGCCAAGAAGCCACGGACACTGTGCTGCCGCCACTCAGTCGCTTGCATCATCTCGGGGATGGTCGCGCCGTTGCGTTGGCTCAACAGCGACAGGATGCGATCCTGCTTCGTGCTGCGCGATAGTGTGTCAGACTGTCCTGCAGGTGCTGCCGCCGGTTTCGACTGTTTCGGATTGGGCTTTGATTTACCTGCTTTGCTGGGTGAGGTTGCTCGCTTGGCTTTGGTCGAGGAATGAACTTCAACTGCGGTCATGTTGGGCTCCGTGCTTTCGGCGCGCCCCGTTGGCGCTCCCACTGCCCGAAGCCCCGCAACCGCGAGGCGATATTTTAATTCCTAGCGCGTCAACGCGCCGACCGCTGATGTCCCATACCAATGCGTCCTTTGCGACAGAAGTCCAGGGCTGCTGACCTAACTGCCACTAATTTCGGAATGTCGGTTAAACGGCTTTCTATTGAGTTTTGGCGAACACGCCAGAGGGAGCTAAAAATGGTGTCGAGGCAAGAATTGTACGAGCTAGTGTGGTCCACGCCCATGACCAAAGTGGCCGAGCAATTCAATGTGTCAAGTAGCTACTTGGCACGTGTCTGCGCTGCCCTCAATGTGCCTAAACCAGGGCGGGGCTATTGGGCTAAACTGGCCGTTGGCGCAGCATCATCCCAAATTCCTTTGCCGGCTGCACGAGCTGGCGATCAACTCTCATGGGCGCCGGGGCAAGAACTCGCTCCAATCGCCAAACCGCGGCCTTGGATGAATGAGAGCGATCGCCAATCTCTATCCAGGGAACTCGAGCACTGGTTGATCAGGAGCGCCAGACAGCACTTCGACAATAGTCGTCCCATGAAAGACGGCGACTACATTAAGCCGTACAAGAATCTTCTTGTCGATATCACGTCTTCGAAAGCATGCCTCGAAAAAGCCTTCAGCTTTTCCAGCACTCTTTTCAATGCTCTCGAATCCGCCGGTCATCGCGTGATGCTGGCAACAAGCCCAGGCATGCACCGTGGGAAAATCGATGAGCACGAGGTGCATCGCAGACAACAAAGTTATCGCTATCCAAGCCTCTGGACACCGAGAAAACCGACCGTCGTATACGTTGGAGAAGTAGCGCTCGGACTTGCGATCGTCGAGATGTCCGAAGACGTTCTCATGCGTTACGTCGACGGTACCTATATACGAGATACCGATTATAAACCTCCCAAAGCGTCGCGCTATTACGTGGATCGAACATGGACCACGATGCAATCAATACCGTCCGGCAGATTGCGCCTCACTGCCTATTGTCCCTCCTGGCGCGTAACATGGTCGACTGAATGGCAGGAAACATCCAAATCTCCGCTTGAGAATTCCTTGCGCATGATCCTTAAAACTGTCGAGGGGTCAGCGGGTATGCTGATGGAGAAACTGACGGCCGCAGAACGCGCAGCAGAGGCCGAGCATCTCCGGCAACTAGCCGCAATTGAAAACCATAAGAGAGAGGAAGATCTTCGCAAGGTAGCGCAGTCGCTGAAGGACAGTCAGGAGCACTTGGCTCGCGTCATTCAACAATGGGCCAATGCGAAGAATATCGAGCAATTCCTTCTTGGCGTTGAGGAAAAAGTTACACGACTGCCGGGTGAAGCGCAGCAAGCAGTCTTAGACCGCATCACTCTAGCTCGCGAACTTCTTGGACCTCTCGACCCGATGAAGTTCCTTCTCGATTGGAAGAGCCCGTCGGAACTTTACCAACCCCAGTACATGGTTAGTACGGATGCGGCAAAGAAAAACTAGCGCAGCTGCATTCGCCGAATGAGCCGCAATGGGCGAAATTGAATCCCGCAAAAACTGGCTAGCCCGAGGGGTCTGCTGATGGGAGCGTCTCGGCAGGCGGAACGTCCCCCAATCGCCCCCCTGAATGATAGCTGTTGACAGCGTCTAGCTCAGCGCCCGCCTCAGATGGCTTGGAGCTACTTGTGGGCTCCGCTGTTTCAAGCAATGTTGGTTGGGCACATCGATAACAGAAAAACAATTGGCCATGAGCTTACGCGATCTTCCGACCACTCCCCATCTCGCGACGTCTACCCACAAGCTTCTTGAGAGCTTCTACGTGCCGGCCCTGGCTCGTTCAAATACTTACGATCGAGGCGTAGGTTTTTTTACATCCAATTGGCTTCGCCTCGCAGCAAGCGGTCTCGCTGGCCTTGCCGCAAATGGCGGCAAAGCGCGGATCATTGCGAGCCCTAAACTCGATCCGGACGATTGTGCTGCACTTAACCAAGGTGCTGATGCACGCAATGATCCGCGTTTGCGTGCCGCTCTCGAAAAAGAAGTCAAAGACCTTGCCCACGATCTCACTAACAATACGCTGACTACGCTTGCGTGGATGGTCGCCGATGGTTTGCTCGACTTCCGCATTGCTATCCCAACGGGAGAGCTTGATGGCGATTTCCACGATAAATTCGGAATCTTCCAAGACATATCGAGGAATGCAATCGCATTCCACGGATCGCCGAATGACAGTGAGAAGGCGTTCAGAAATTATGAGTCCATCAGTATCTATTATTCATGGGTCGATGAACGTGAACTTAGCCGGGTGAAGGGCCAACAGGAGCGATTTGATCTGATCTGGGATAATGGCGAAATGAATCTTCGTGTCTACCAGCTTCCAGATGCAGTGCGGCGCAATCTTATTGAGTTCGCCACCCACTCACAGCGCCCATATGCAGCGCCATCGGACAAGGAAGATACGGCCGACGCATGGAAATGGCGACATCAGCGCGAAGCCATTGCTGAGTTTCTAAAGAAGAAGCACGGTATTCTTGAGATGGCAACCGGCACGGGGAAGACCAGAACTGCGCTCTCGATAGTAGATGAACTGCGAGAGCGCGGAATGGCGCAGACGTTCATCATTGCGGCATACGGCACCGACCTTTTGGATCAGTGGCACAAAGAGCTAGTCCGCCGCACTTCTCTCCCCATATTCCGCGCCTACGAAAGACATCATGAAGCGCAATCATTCTTAAACGATCCGGAAGACGCAGTTCTCTTGGTCTCGCGCCAATCTCTTGCTGAGATTCTTTCCAGACTTCGCGCGTCGGCTTACCAGCGAGGACTCCTCATCTGCGACGAGGTACACGGAATGGGCTCGCCCTCTCTCGTATCGGCGCTAACTGGGAGATTGAAACTTTTCGCGTTCCGCCTAGGTCTTAGCGCTACGCCCGAGCGGGAATACGATCACGTCGGCAACGAGTTTATCGAGGACGAAATCGGCCCCGTGATATTCAGATTCGGACTGGAAGAGGCTATCGAACGTGGCATCCTTTGCAGTTTCGATTACGTCGAACTGGAATATGCATTTTCTGACGAAGATCGAGCTTCGGTTCGGCAGGCAATTCGCCGTTACCATGCGAAAGCAAGCGCCGGCGAAGCGCCCGCGATAGACGTTCTATATCAGGAGATCGCACGCATCCGCAAACTCTCGCGTGAAAAGATTGAGCCATTTCGTAGATACACACACACGCACCCGGAGGCGCTGAAGCGGTCTTTGATCTTTGTCGAAACCGCCGAATATGGATTCCTTGTCCAGGAGATACTCATGAGCCTGAACTTGGATTTCCACACCTATTATGGCGACGATGATCGATTGAACCTGGGACGATTCGCTCGCGGTGAGCTCGACTCACTTATCACTTGCCATAGGATTTCTGAGGGCATCGATATTCAGTCAGTAAACACTATCGTTCTTTTTTCAGCGGCGCGCGCAAGACTTGAGACTGTTCAGCGCCTTGGTCGGTGCCTACGAATGGACCCCGCTAATCCGAGGAAGAGGGCCGTTGTGATCGACTTCATCCGAACAGACGATATAGATGAAAATGATCCGACCGGCGAGCTTACCGCGGACATAGAACGTCGCGATTGGTTGCGCGCCCTTGCTTCTATCAAAAGCGCTGAAACCTAGTGTCTGATTTAGAGAAAAGTCGGGCGGGGGAAAGTATCCATGACATCGGTTTATCCGGATTTGGCTGCCGCCATTGATGAGGCGTTAGGAGCAGCCGGCGACCAGAGCGATGAATTTAAGCGGCGCCTAAGGCGTCTCCTCGAAAACACCGTTACCGGAAACCTTGCCGACGATGATGTGCAAGAGGTGATTGAACTTGCCTCTGTCCCTGACCCTGTGGAGGATTGATATGGATATCAGGGTCCTCGGTTGGAGCTACGAGAACATTCGTGGCGGATTGCGCGAGGTTGAAATCGACCTCGGTTCTCCGTTGCCACGGTGGACTCTCATTCAGATGCCGAATGGAACCGGCAAGACGACTACGATGGCGCTATTAAGGGCTGTCTTCACAGGCGAGGCTCTTTCTCCAAACACTGTTCGCGAATTTCGAGCGAGCGATAATGCGGAGACCGGCCAATTTGAGGTTCGACTCACCATTGATGAGCGGCTCTACCGCATCCAACTGCGTCTCGACTACCGCACCGGCGGCCATGCCTATTGGACGGCACGATCTGAGGAGCGAAGCGGTGGAATCGAGGAGGGATTGCTTCTGCCCAGAGAATTGGTTCGTCTTTTGACGCCCGAGTTTGCGCGCCTGTTTATCTTTGATGGTGAGCTAGCGAAGGAAATCCGCGCGGTAGGTAAAGAACGCGCCGCCGAAGCAATCAAAACCTTGTACCGGCTCGACCAGTTGGAAAAATTGAAAGTCCAAGTTGGTCGGCTTGTCGATGAAAGGCAGCAAGCAGCGGCTTCCGTAACGAGCGCCACCGAATTGCGCGGCGTAAGCCGGTGGCGCAACGCGGCGAAGGCCGCCGAAGCGCGGAAAATGCAACTCCTCACCGAGCAACGTGAGTATCAACGCCATTTGAGAGAGCTTGGGCAGCGACAGGCCGCTATTGCGACGACTATTCAAGAGCATATCCAACAGAATGCTAGTTTGAGGGCTCGCAAAGAGGCGCTCGATCAAATGCGCGGCCAAATTGACAAGGAGCTCTTTGAGGCTACTAGCCGAGGAATGGCACTTCTCCGTTCGCCTCCGAAGGTGCACCCTCGCATTCTTGCTCGGCTCCATGCCCTTGGCGGCAAGCTCACTAGTCTAAAACTCCCGAAGACCATCTCTTCCGAGTTTTTTCGAGAGCTTGCGGAGCAAAATGAGTGTGTCTGCGGCCGTCCCATTAGCCAGATCGAGAAGAAGGCAGTACTTGACCGTGCAAACCTCTACTTGGCCGAGGACCAAATCGCCGTGATCAACAAGATGAAGCTTGCTCTCCGTGAGAGCAGCGCGGATGATTCTGAATTCTCGACGGTTGCCAATAGCCTGAGAGGCAAACTTCGTGAATTGCAGCAGAATAAACGCGACCATGATCAATTGGAACTCGATCAGATCGAGTCGGGAGATTCCGAGGTTGAAGCGCTGCGTACTGAGGCGCAGAGAATTGAGTCTGAATTGAAGGAGATGGAGCTAGCAGCGGAGCGTGTAGCGACCCGAGATCCATCCCGCCAGCGCGTTCTGCGGGCAGATACAAATAATAACATCGCATTGTGCGAAGCCGAATTGAAGCGATGTCAGGAGAAGTACGCGACAGTCACGAAGACGAGGCGCTTCATGGACCAGGCCGAGCGCCTACAGGAACTGGTCGGCAAGATAGCCGATCTTGCTCTTGATCGTTTGCGCGAGCGCGTTCGCAAGGCGACGAATGAGAAGTTGCTGCGTTTTATTCCTAGCGAGTCGCTACAAGTAGCTCGGATCGGCGGCGCATTGGAATTGGAATCAACGCGACTTGCATCCAAAGCCGATGTGAGTGAAGGCCAAAGCCTTTCTGTTGCCTATGCGTTTTTGACGTCGCTCCTCACCGAGGCTCCTTACCAACTTCCGTTCATTGTTGATAGCCCGGCAGTATCGCTCGATACTAAGGTTCGCCGAGAGGTCGGCGAGCTGATCCCAAATTTGTTTGGACAAATGATTATGTTTGTTATCTCGAGCGAGCGCGAGGGCTTTGCCGACGCATTCTATGCCCGACAAAGCGTGCGGTTTCTCACTTTGTGGCGTGAGACGGATGAAGTCACGCAAGTGCGGGATGGCTTAGCCTTCTTCCGCGCATTTCATGCTCCGGAGGCAGTAGTATGAGTTTTGCGTTTCCCAAAGGTGCGCGCGATTTTTTTAAGGGTATCGATAAGCAAAGTGGTCAAAAGTTTATTATGTTTGACCAATACTACTGCTGTTTGTTGGTCGGGCTCGAAGGTCGACAGATCGGAAACGAAGAGGATCTAGAAGGGGAGCCCTTCATTGTTGCATATCCTGAAGACTACCGCGCACAGGCTGACATTATCGCGGGCCTTCTCATCGACGCGGAGTTAGATCGAAAAGCCATCGCACCGGAGGATAAGGCGAGCATAGAGCAGGAAATGGTAAAGCTGCTCAATCCGACTTCCGCGACACGCCTAAGCGATGAGGGAAACAGGTTGCTGAACCTATATGCCGCCGAAGGCTTCAGGCTGGTGCATGATCGCATGATGCCGCCGGGCAGTCTCGAAGAGTTCTTGGTTGCTTACCACGGATTCTGGTACAGCGCGGGTGAGCTTACTACGTTAGAACAAGTATGATGACGAGAGGTATGCGGTTATGCGGATTTGCAAGTCGACTACAGAACGTAGGCGTTTCCTAGTCTGACAGATGCAAAATGCCTCAAACGCCGAGCTGAGAAATAGCCCACCGCTCGCCAATATAATTTGGCCTCATGCAATGAGGGCCGGAAAAAATCGCTGACAATATTTTCGTATCCAGATCGGCAATCCTCCTGGTACTGAATATCCCTTCAGCTCCTCGAGTGAAGACCTAATCCGATCTGGCGAGAACCCGCATTTTAAGCTTAAGGGACGCTGCATGCTGCCATCCAAGAATCGCGAACGCTGAGGATTGACGAGCATCTCTTTTCGTGCCAGCTTGACTGCGGTGCCGCTATGGTGGTCGCACCGTCAGGCCGCAGGGTTTTCCCACCGGCCGCTATGAAAGGAAAAGTCATGCTGCAGTTCAAGCTGCCTGTCGCGGAATACCGCGCTCTTAAATTCCCCTACAAAACTTCTTCTGGAAAGAACGTGCGTCTTGGCATGTGTTTCGCGCGCGTCGGCGATCTTCCAACAGAACTTGGCGAGTGGATGGAGGTTAATCCACGCGTCCCCAAGCTCGACCGGAAAGAGCATCTGAAAGGGCCCGTCGCTAAGGCAATCGTCGACACTCTGCGAGATGAGCCTGAGAAGATGTCGCTTCGCAACAACGGCATCACCATACTCGTCGACGAAATGTTGTTCGATCGCGCATCGGAGGAAGAAGGAAGCCTCACCATTACGCTTTCCGATTCCAATCGGCACGGGATTGCGAACGGTGGGCACACTTTCACTGCCATCAGGGAGGTTGAGGAAGACGACAGCGTTGCCAAGCCGATCGAGGCTTATGTGCGCGTGTTCTTTGTTCAGGGAGTTGAGAAAGACGACATCGCGGATATGGCGGAGGGGCTAAATCGTTCGCTGCAGGTGGATGATAAAAGCCTTGAGAATCTTAAGAGCACTTTCGATGAGATCAAGAAAGCGCTCGATGGGAAGCCAGGTGCCGATCAGATCGCGTACCGCCAAGGTGACCTTGGTGAGATCGACATCATGTTCGTGTTGACTGTCATGGCGATGCTCGATCTGAACGTATTCCCCGACCGCAAGAGCTACCCTCATACGTTGTTCGGGCAGCCCAAAGTTCTCTTGCAGACATTCGTCAACGCGAGAAAGAATGGCGGTCAGGATGTCGGATACAAGCGGATGCTGCCCAAACTGCACGAAATCTTGCGTCTGACCGACGAGGTACAGCGCGCTATGGCTGATGAGCTGGGTCGTTTGAAGATAAAGGAGACGAAGAAGAGCAATCGCGTGGCCTCTGCCAAACACAAGGACGAACCGGCTTATTTTGCTGGCGGAAAAATCGGAGGACACATCCCACTGGGATGGCTGTACCCTGTTGTGGCTGCTTTCCGCGCTAATATCGATCCCAAGGCATGGGCAACTGGGAAATTTCGCTGGCTGGCGGACCCGTTCGACGTTCTGAAAGAGACCACCGAGGAGATGTGCAGCGTGATCCGCCAGGAACACGCCGACAACAAAGACAAGCCCGCCGAAGTAGGCCGTAAGGAAGCCGCTTATCGTGGGTGTTATGGGATCGTCCTGATGGAGCTCGCCGGCCGCGGCGCGATCTGACAACGACCACTCCTTCCGGAAGGGCCCAGCCCTTCCGGATTCTTTCGAGGACTATCCTTAGAGCTAAAGACGTGGGGTTTAGAACTACGCTGCTGTTCTACTCATTTCTGATAGCCGCTGTGCCTCCTGAACAATGTGCGCGGCGGCGCCCAACATTTCAGTTTCAGTCGTGAAACGGCCTGGCGCGATTCGAAAAGCGCCTCTTGCGCGCGGGATGTTCCCGAACATCGCGAGCAGCACATGCGACGTTTCGATCTTATCAGTCGCGCATGCACTCGAAGCCGAGAAACTGATTTGATTGCGCAATGAACGCATTAATGCCAAGGGCTCAACCCCCTCAATGGAAAAGGAGAGATTGTTGGGGAGTCGCTCAATAGGATCCCCATTTAAACGCGCATTTGGTAGCGTCCCGATTAGATGCTCACGAAAACTCTCACAGAATGATCGTAAACGAGCCGCATCACTTGTACTCTGGGACCGCGCGAGCCGAAATGCTTCGCCCATTCCAACAATACCCGGAGTGTTCAGCGTTCCCGGCCGCAATCCGCGCTCTTGACCGCCGCCATAAATCAACGGGGCGACACGCACTCGCGGCCGCCGTGAGCGAAGATAAAGGGCGCCGACCCCTTTTGGTCCGTATGCCTTGTGCGCCGACAAACTCGCTAGGTGGATATTATCGCGTTCGACATCTACATCGACGTAGGCCACAGCCTGGGCGAGGTCGCTGTGAAATAATACGCCCCGTTCCGTACATAGTGCCCCGATTGCCTTGATGGGCTGTAATGTCCCGACTTCATTATTTGCTCCCATCACAGAGACAAGAACCGTTTGATCTGTGAGGGCCTCAGCAATTGCATCCGGGGAGACACGGCCGTTTTCGTCGACTTTAATATAAGTGACCGACCAGCCCTCGCGCTCCAACGCTCGAGCTGGCTCTAAGATCGACGGGTGCTCAACTACGGTTGTGATGAGATGTCGCTTATTTGGATGAGCACGGGCGACACCGAGAATGGCAAGATTATTCGCCTCCGTGCAACTTCCTGTGAATACAATTTCCTGCGGCCTTGCGCCGATCGTCTCGGCAACCTGCCCGCGCGCACGATCTACGGCCATCGACGCCGCGTGGCCATGGGTGTGCTCAACGCTCGATGGGTTTCCGAATACGGATTTCAAGTAAGGCTCCATTGCATCGATCACAGCGGGATCGATTGGAGTGGTTGCGTTGTGATCGAGATAGATCACGGAGCTCTGATCGCTGCCCATACTAGGTGTCCTATCTAATCACGCAGCTGCCGGCACCAGCCGCAGAACGTCTGCAGGAGACTTCGCACGGACAGACAGCGTACCAACGCCTCTATGGATGTGTCCGCGAAACCGCGTCAGCAGCGCGGCGTTGTCTAACGGCTCCGTGGGCGAAGGTCCCTCTTCAACCCATCGAAGCAACGCGGCGAGCAGGGCGCCATATTCTCCCGTTAGTGTGTACGCGTTGAATTCCGACCCATCCTCATCCGGCGGGGGTACATTTCCCAATGGGCCCTCTTCCAATGACAGCATCACGGCGATCCGGCAGAGGAGGTTGGGCGTCAACCCCGTCCGTTGGCGCAAATATCGAAGTTTGCTCGTAGCATCAGCCGAGATCTTAAGCTTGCTGTAATGCACGTCGATCCTCTTCTGGCCTGTTCGTGCTGCGCCCAAAGTATCCGGGAGAAACGACCGTACACGCCGCGTCTTGATCATAATCGAGTCGATAGGCGTGCGAGATACTGTCACCCAGCGCTGCCACGAGCGTTTCATCAACCTCAGTGTCGGTCGACAAGAGGATGACTTGATGGCTGGCGGTAGGAAAATAACGCTCGATAAGACTGCCTCTATGTTCCGAATCTAGACGGGCAAGCGGGGTATCAATGATCATCGGCAACGGCCGACCACTCGTTTTGGCGAGAGCCCAAAGCATAGCGATTGCGTAAACCTGCTTTTCGCCCGCAGAAAGTGCGGACTTTGGTAATTCCCGTCCCTGCCCATCAACTAAAGTCGTCGCAAATGTCTTTGGATCGATTTTCACGTCGGAGACCAAATTGGTCTTACGGGCGAGTTGATTAAATCTCCGAACAAATTCACCGCGCAGCTGCGCCAACTTGTGATCGAGAAGTTTGTACTCGTACTCCAAGAGGGCCTGCGCAGCACGGGCTGCCAGGTCGGCCCGATCAGCCGCGGCTGCCGCCCCTGCTTGTTCATCGAGCAACCGCCGTCGCTCTCTATCAAGCGTAACTTGCTGACCACGCACTTCCTTCAGCTCCGCCTGCTTGGATTGGAGCGTTGCCTCCGTGGACCCGACGCGCTGCTCAGCCAGTCGAAGTTCATCCAACAAAATTCCGGCAGCGGCATTGTCCGCGCGCGCGAGGGCCGCATCTAGTTTTGCTGCCCGCCGGCCAAGTGTATCAAGTTCATCCAAAATCTTCCTTGCTTTAGGCCTGACAGCTACCTCAACCTCGGTAAGGCGCGTCAGCGCGGCTTTGCCGTCGCCAACTTCACGAAAGGCAGGACTGGTTCGCGCGATTTCTTTCGGTCCCTTCGACCAGGTGTCGAGAAATCTTTCCAAATCAGTCCAGTGCTTCGCGGACCAGGTGGCGCGACGTTCCGGGCTCGCTGATTTGCTCTTCTTCCAAGTGGCGAGCGCTTTTTGCAATGCCTTTGCCTCGCTTCGCGTGCCTTTGTCGGCGTTTGCCGCTCTTAGCCCTCGCTGGAAACTCGCGACCAGCCGAGGGGCCACCGTAAATGGCAACAACCCGTTAGCCAACTCGCGCAGTTCGTGCTCGCAACGGGCGATCGATCGCAGGACTTCTTCGCGTTCGCCTTCAAGGCGGCCTCGTTGAGCCGCAGCGTCACCGCCCTCGGCTATAAAGCGCCGCCGAATTTGTTCCGCCGCGCGTGCCTGGGATTCCCGCACCGAATTGAGCTCGGCAATTTCTTCCGCGAGTGCGATCGCCCGGCGCTCTAATTGAGCGTGGTCGCGGAGAACGCTTTCAAGCTTGTTCTTCGCACTGCCTTCATCGTTGCGATTGTGACGGGCAAGATAAAGCCCAAGATCAGTACGAAGGCGTCCCACAAGCTCGATTCCGAGTAGACCTCGAACAGCGTCGGCCAGCTGCTCGTTCTCTTCTTCCCCGTCCGCAATTTCTCTGATCTTCTCTCCATCAAAGAAGAACAATTGCGACACGCCCGGTGGGATAAGTTCTTGCAGAAAATAGTGCCATTCCTCTCGCGGAACGGACGTCACCAGCGTCCCATCTTTATTCAACACCAGCGTCTCTACGACGTTCTTTCCCCTCACGACCCATTCCCGACGAACGCGATATCGGTGAATGACGCCGGATTCGGCGTAGTCAAATTCTAGACCGACGGCTGCCGACCGAACGCCGGCGTTTCGATGGATGCGCTCTCGCAGATAGGTCTCATATTCGGATTGCGCGACACGCGTTCCAAGGGCGCGACGACCGTAAAGCGCAAGTCGCACGGCCTCTAACAATGTCGTTTTGCCCGCTCCGTTCTTTCCACCAATTAGAATAATCGGGCTTTCGGAGCCGCGTCGCCGCCGCGGTATAAGATCGATTTCGTTCGTGCCTGCGTAAAGCCCGAAGTCAACAAGTTCGATGCTTCTCAGGATCATGGGTTGGTCCGTTCAGACATTCCGCGTAGCAACGGCAGCTCGGGTTCGGGATCGATCTCGGACTCCTCTTCGGTGGTATCACTCTCGATGCGTCCGGCCTTGCGGACAGCCACTAATGTATCCAAGTCGCGCCATTCCTGACGAAACAGATCCTCAATGCGGGTGTGAACAGCATGCCGACGCTTTAAGCCATGGGCTTCACGCTCAACGTCCAATAACTGCACAACAAGCTCGGTGGGTACGCTGTGAGCGCTGCAGACTTCGTGCAGTAGCCGTCCGTCATCGGCGGTCAGGCTTACGGCGTCTTCTCTTACCCAATCAAGATCATGCCCCAAAACATCTCGAACGACGGTCGGGACGCTGTCCGCCCAATCCCCTCGCTCCGTCCGCCATATTCGCCGGATTTCATGCAGCTCGGCATCGTGGATCAGCAAAGGCGCTTCCCCCGGCGGAGCATTGCGCTGAACTTCGATCTGCGTTTGCAATAGACGGCGGAGCAATTCCTTGCAGAACTCAAGTTTATAGGGGCCGGGCACAGGGTCATCAGTGCCTCTAATAAAATTGACCTGGCCGCTTCGTCGACGAAATTCGCGGTATTGCCGCTTCTTCTCGGGCTCTTGAGTCTCTGAGAGCAGATCACGAAAGGCGAGTAGCGGCTCGAGCCAATCCTCGCCGGAGTCGATCATCGCCTCCATGGAACGGTCGCGCTCAACGACCGTGCAAACCCAGCAGCCGAAGCGAGAATTACCGCAACTCGGTGTCGTCTTATCAACGACAAGTGGGCACTCGCCGGCTTGGGCGCTCCGATACATTGCGACCAAGTCGCGATTGTCGTTACCCCAAGGCGACGGCGTCTGAAGGAGATAAGTCCACACGTCGTCAGTGGATAGGGACTCGATCGGTGCGTAAACGAATGCATTCAGTAGCGATGAATGCCGCGAAAGCGTCGAGCCTTTGATTCGATGCAGCGACATCACCTGGGCACGCGTTGCGCTCTCAGCGGACCGGACGCCAAGAACCATCACGACCTCGCCGAATTCAGCGACGCACGCCTTAATGAAATCGTCGGCGGGCTCGATCTTCAGGCGCTCGGTGCACCAACGAAAACGTCGAGATGGAGCCGGATATCCGCGACCGATCAGATTCACCCAAAAGCTACGATCGGTTGTGGGCGATACCTTTTCGGTTTTTATCGGTAGGCCCTGCGCTTGCGCCGCTGTTTGAATTCGTTCCAGCGTTACATCGATGTAGCGAACGATAACGGGCGTTTCGACCAGGGTATCGGAACTAATCACATAGATTGGCTTCTGCCGCCTTTCAGGAGGTAGTTCCTGTAGAGCCGACCAAACCATCTGAAGTGCACAGGTGGAGTCTTTTCCGCCGCTGTACCCGACCACCCACGGCCGATTGTCCGACAGATAAACGTCCCGGATTTCTTGGTAACGAGCCGCAAGGGCCGTACCATCAAAATTTGAGCGGACTGCCATTAGCTTGCAACCTTCAGCTTTGGAGCGGTTGCAGGCGCGTGAAGCTGCTCAACGCGCGCCGCCTCGACCGATAGAGCCAAACCGAACGCTCGGACCAGAACGTTGCTCACCAGCACGACGTTATTCTTGGATTTGTTGACTTTCCCCGCGACCAACGCGCGGCCATCCCAGAGTTTGCGATTGGCGCGCGACCATTCAATTTCGCGGAGCTTTGAAAGTCGCTTCGCCCAATCCTTTGGCCGAGCCCCAATGAGCTGCGCGCCGGCTATTGAGATCGCTTGGACCGCGATGCCATGGGCATGGATGTAATCACGTCGAAGCTCTGCGGCGGCTACCTCGCGGGTACCGACGCGCTGCCAGTCGAGCATGTTTTGAATCACTTCTTTCCAGAAGCTTACCGCAAGCTCTCGGTCGGCTTCATCAATTGTTCCACTCTTGACCTTCCCGATCAGCTCGGCGGTGGCCTGATGTAGGCTGCTCAAAGTGAATAGCTTGAGAGATCGGTTCGATATGCTTGTCTTTTCTAGGTCCGTGAAATCTCGAAAGAGAGGGATCGCGCTGACCACATCGCGAGTGAGCTTCGCCAGTTCATCACGATGGTTGTAGAGTAGCCTAATGGACTTCGTCGGTCGCACTGCGTGAATATTGAGGTCCGCAAACATCTGCTGAGACCGCTTGAGGCCTCGATCTGCGAAAACTACCACTGAGATGGTTTCATCCCCGATCAGAGGGCGACCGCGAAGCGCTTCTTCAATTGCGGCTCGCCGATGTTGTCCATCGTTGATTAGAATCGTAGCCGACATTGAAATCCGTAGCTTGCCCACTGCTCGCAAGGGACCGTCGTGGGCTGCGGGCTCGAACTCTATTTCTCCGTCGACGGAAGCGCATAGCGACGAAAGGATATACTCAGTCGCGTTATCCGTGATGTATTGGGCGATTGCCGGTACCCTTGCTCGGTTCAGTACCCGTTGGGCTCGCAATTCCGGTGGCACCGCTTCATCGTCGAATCGGAAAAGCCGCGGCACCACCTTTAGGGGAACCATAACGACGTAGTACGCAGCCCCTGCTTGAATACCGCGT
This sequence comes from Hyphomicrobium sp. DY-1, assembly GCF_047497105.1. Taxonomy (NCBI): domain Bacteria; kingdom Pseudomonadati; phylum Pseudomonadota; class Alphaproteobacteria; order Hyphomicrobiales; family Hyphomicrobiaceae; genus Hyphomicrobium; species Hyphomicrobium sp. DY-1. The sequence continues at coordinate 803,168 of NZ_CP134870.1, forward strand.
ATAGCTGTGAATTCGTGGCAATTGGCTTCCACGCGTACCTCCCGTGTCCTACGCGGAAGTTTCCTTGTGTCGCCTTGGAAGTCAACTACCATAAAAACTGCGTTTAGAAATTCGCGCCGCAGTGTGCGCATATATACCCACTTATATGCGAATCAGCGGAGCGCAAAAACGTTCGTTGATTGTATCCACACCGCACTTCGTCCTCTCTGCGGCAATAGCCGCGGTTTGTGCGATTTGCTAAGAGGGTCTATGCGGACGGCCATATCCCCGTCGTCCGAGACTTTGCCGATGTTGTGTTGGGAGAGAATGTGGTGCTCGTCGCCCCAGCAGCATCGAGCGTTCCGCAATTTGTCACGCGCTCAACATCGCGTAAACGCGTGATCGGCGACTTCGCCGCGCTCAAGCAAAGACTTAGTTTGCGCCACGCAGGTGCGAAGGTCCATCCGTACGTTCTTAGACGAGCTCTGGCGTTGAAACTAGCGCTCTCGGATCCGGCTGCATTGCAAGTCCGAGTTTGCAGTGACTCCCTGCACCAGCACACATAAGGGTATCGTTGTCGGTTATTGGAAGATAGAAATGCGCTTCCGAATTTCCGGGGTGTCCCAATAGCGGAACTGAGCGATCTGTGAGCCAGCAGCCAGGAGCATGTCCGCTTATCGGGCCGCCGCGTCGAAAACTAGGACGCCTTCGCCAATCGCGCACGAACCGCTTTCTCGACTGTTTCCCGCACGTCCTGACGGGGACCAGTCGGCTGGGGCGAACCGCCGGCCACGGGTCAGACCTCTCCCACCGCGCTGCAAGCGCTTTTGGGCGCCCGTATCCGGCCGATTGTCCGGCGCGACGAAAAGAAAGAATCCGATCAGAAAATTACCGCAGCACCCCGCATCAGGAGGACTTATCTGCGGTTAACTCCTTTGCGTCGGCATTTATCGCGAAGGGCAGCAAGATCGAGCTATGCCTGCCAGGAAAATCGCGCGCGGCGCAAAACATGGTCAGGGCTTTCCATCTGGCGTCGAAGCGCATGTCGTTGCCTTCCAGCAGCCGGGAAAGCTCGCAACCAACAGCTTGGATTTCCTCCAAGCTCAGCCCAGGGGCGGATGCGACGAAGACCGCTGTCGAGGCCATTCCGAGCGTACAAGTGCGCGCCATCCAGCCGATATCAAAGAGATGGTCGTTTTTAAAAATCAGATCGAGTGTTAGCCTGCTTCCGCAAGCGCGGCTCGTTCTAGCGAGCGTGACATCGGGTTCGGCAAGCCTTCGATCCTTGTGCACCTTACGCGCCCACATTCGCACGTGGTCGCGATACAGACTGGCCAAGTCTGCATCCATCTACGGACCACCCACTTCTTGGTTGCGCATTTGCCCGCCAATGACCGACAGAAATGTGAGGGTGAATGCCAAACCGCGGCGAACATTTTCCTGTCTCGCCATGCGTAAAAGTCCGAAAAGGCCAGGGGGACTCGAAGACGAAGTCTGTGCAGCAGCGAAGCGAGCAGCATTTCCAAGTCCCCATGCCGCGCCGGTCAGCTCTTCATAGTTTTTCATCAGCTTCTGGACCATGGCGTCGTCAAACATATCAACGCCGTCTGAGACCAGAGACAAGAGGTCGACGATATTGTCGAGGCGTTTGCCCTGGATCAGCGGCGCAACCTTGCCCAAAAGCTCGCTTAAGCCTTTTTGCGTCGCTTCATCGAGAAGCGGCGCAAGGCTAGAAACATTCGGGCTCGACGTTTCGCCGTGTGCGTCGATGGTCGTATTCGAATTATTTGCAGTCATGAAGGGTTCCTCCGCGGAGTTTGTCTGTGCAGTTGAGGCAATCAGATAATGCCTCGGGCGACAGACCAGTAAATGCCGCGGTTAAAGGACTTGCGCAGCAAGCCCCCGAGTTTTGTCGGCGGAGTGGGGTGAACGTCCTCATGATAATTGTACAAGAGCGGCATGCCAACTTCGAGGCCCATCTGCGCGATTGCCTGCACGCGTCCATCATAGGCGTCGACTGTGCGACCTATTCTGATGTCGCCAGCGATATTGTTGGCAATGACGGGGCTCTGATTGTGGCAGGAGCCGCCAGCCTTACTGATCGGAAGGTCCACCGTATCGCCCATCACGTAAGCGTTGGCGAAACCGTCCATTTGAAGCGTCTGTCGGTTTGTAGGTAGCCAACCTTCATTGTCGCTTGCCTGTGAGACGCCGCTTTCGATCACCGCATCGACCGCCCGGATGGGAGGCGTGCACATGAGAATATCGAAATTTTCTTCTTTGCCTTCCGCGGAGCGGACGATCTTCTTTTCTGGATCGACTGCGACCGGCGTGAACCCACGCTGAAACTTTATACCCTTGGCCTCGAAAAAGGACGGTAGGATCTCGCAGGTTTCCTGCTGCATGAAGAGGCAGTTGCGCAGGAGCTGAGACGTCGTCGGGTAGGTGTAGACAATCTCGACCCGATCGCGGACGCCTTTGCGTCGGAGGTATTCATCGACCATGAACGTGGTTTCCATCGGCGCAATTCCGCACTGGTGCGGAACATTGGGCGTTTTAGGAAAATTCACGGTGATGAAGATTCGGCCTTTTTCGAATTTGCGCAGCTTCTCCGCAAGCTGTCGTGCGGGTTCGTATTGATAGAAGTAGTCGCCGGCTTCCTTCATCCCGGGAACGCGTTCCGGTGCGGGCAGACATCCCGTTGAGACAACGATGTAGTCATAACCGATTGTCTTACCGCTGGCCGTCTTCACCTTGGAGCCGGCGAAGTCGAAATGGACCGCCTTGTCAATGCGGAAGTCGATTTCCGGGCGAAGCAGGCTAGATTGCGTCCGCCGCAATTCCTCCTGAAAGAACATATCGAACGCCACATACATATAGGCCGGTTTGTAATAATGCCAGGGGGAGTCGGACAAAAGGCTGACGCGGACTTGCCCGCGTACGATTTCAGGATACAGCTTGGCCACGAGACTGTTGGCTGTCATCGTACCGCCGATGCCGCCACCGACAACAAGGATATGCTTGGACAAAACGACCACTCTCTCTCTGCGCACATGACGCGGGTTTCTGGTACACTTTCAGGAAACGTAACATGAGAGACACCGAGGCGCGTCAGTGTACCTTTCCATTCTGGAAAGGATAGTTGGATGATCAGGTACGAACCTTTGAGCGAGTGTTCGTCTGCGCTGGTTACGCTGGAAAACGCGCGGTTTGCCAAGGTTTCAAGATGAATAAGATGATAGGCAACGACGAGATCTGCGCCGCGGTCCAAGCCCAGATCATCGAATGTTTGAACCGCTTTTATGCGATCGAGACGGGAATGTGGGGCGGCCCGTTGGATGCCCTGATTATCCGAACTACGGTCGTGGGTGAGATGCAGCACAGGCCTTATGATCTTTCAGCGCTCGCAATCGTGTTGGATCTGCCAATCTCGACGGTACACCGCAAGGTCAAAAATCTGATCGAGACCGGCTTTCTTCTCCAGGAGAAAACTGGCCGCTCAAGTTACGTGCGTCCTACCGCCCGAACTCGTCAGACGCTCGATAAGTCGTTCGAGGAAATGGTGAGCACCCTCCGGCGTCTGTACTGTGATCCAGCATCGATATGGAAGGATGTGGCGACAGATCCTGACTGGCAGCGCCGGATAGTGTTCTAGTTTGCGGGCTGCGTGTCCAGCGCGGTTTCTGGAATTCGCCGCCGTGATCAAGTCTATTGAGGGCCGCCCACACGATTCCCGGATCGTGCCGGTACTACGCCACGCTTCGCAGCTCCTCGTTTGTCGTCTGTGCGACCGCATGATTGATCACACTCTCGCGAACCACCCACTCACCCGCCCTACAAGCCAAGTGTCGATTTTTTCCGGATTTTCTGCGCACGAAGGATAGTTCATCTTCCTCAATGACACCGCCGACTTGCCGCGAACCTCCGCTTTCGTGGCATAGGAGCATAAAATCCACGCAACTCTTGCCACAACAATCGATACGCTTCCGTCGTTGATGAGAGAAACGCCAAGATTAAATTTGCGTTGAACGCTTGCAGGGGAGTTGCGATCTCTGCCCCTCGTGGGTATTTACATTAAACCATCCTGGTAGTAGGTAGGTTTAATGAAGAGTCTGGATACGAGATCGGCCCTCGTCGATGAGGCGGAGCGTTTTATACGGATTCAGGGGTATGCCGGTTTCAGTTATGCCGACCTGTCCAAACGGATTGGCATCCGCAAGGCCAGTGTCCATCACCATTTTCCGACCAAGGAAGATTTGGGCGTCGCGGTGATTGATACATATCTTGAGCGCTTTTCCCGAGAACTCGACGCACTCGCGAGCAAGCCTGTTGACGCGGCGACAAAACTATCATCCTACGGAGAATTCTTCTCGACCAGCCTCAACGATGGTCTGATGCCGCTTTGTGGTGCTCTAGCGGCCGACACGAGCGCGTTGCCGAAATCAATGCAACGCAGGGTCAAGAAATTTTTTCAGATTCATTTGGAGTGGCTGGAAGAAACCGTCTCGGATGGTCTGCGCGACCGGATGCTGAAATCCGGTCCCTCGGCGTCGTCAACGGCCACCTTGCTTCTGAGCACCCTGCAGGGCGCAAGCATTATCGCGTGGGCTTTAAAAGATCCGAGCGTCATTAAAAGGGCTTATACGCAGGCGCTGGCGAGCATCATCCGATAGTTAATTTGCGCAAAGGCTCTGCTACCGAAAGGGAAGTCCGGCGATGTGCACGATGGAGCAGTTGAAAGCAATCGGGACCGCAGGAAGCGGCGAGACGCAGATCGTATCCAAAGCGCTGCGACGCTGCCGATTAGGCCGTCGCGAACTCCTCGCTTCCGCGCTCGCCTTTTCTGTGGCGCCTTTTCTGTCGAAGTTGCCGGCGCGGGCGGCGACTGACATGTCCTTCTTAGAGGTCGCTCCGGGCGTCTACGTCCACCAGGGACGGTACGAACTTCAGTCTCCCGAAAATATAGGGGACATGGCGAATGCGAGCTTCATTATCGGAGACGACTGCGTCGCTGTCATCGATACTCTGGGAAGCGCCAAAGCGGGAGATGCGCTGCGGGCGGCCATCAAAAAAGTGACCGATCGGCCGATCCGATACGTCATCAACAGCCATATGCATCCCGATCACGTATTCGGAAACGCCGCATTCAAACAGGACAATCCTCAGTTCGTCGGCCATCACAAACTTGCGCGCGGTTTGTCGGAAAGAGCGACGCAATACCTGAGGGCAAGCAAAGATATGCTTGGCCCCGTCGCTTTCGAAGGATGTGAGATCATCCTCCCCTCGGTCGGTGTCCAGGACACGATGCAACTGGATCTCGGTGGCCGCACCCTTGTGCTCGAAGCGCAGAAGACGGCCCATACAGACAACGACCTGATCGTCACGGACACCAAGTCGGATACGGTTATTTTGGCGGACTTGCTGTTCTCCGGCGCTATTCCGACGCTCGATGGATCGATCCGAGGTTGGCTCGCGCTCATCGATCAACTTGAACATCGCAAGGCCGCGCGCGTCATCCCGGGCCACGGCCCTCACGCGATGCACCTCCCGGCGGCAATGTATGACGAGCAGAGATATTGGTCGGTGGTCGCTGCCGATGTCCGCAGGATGATCAAGGAAGGAAAGACGATCGAACAGGCGGCGGCCTCGGCGGGCTCTTCAGAGCGCGGGAAATGGCAACTGTTCGATCAATACCACGTCCGTAACGTCACCGCGGCCTTCGCGGAACTCGAGTGGGAATGAAGAAATAGAAACGTCGTCATTCGGAGACTGGTCATGATTGCGAGCATCGACATGCGGATGAATTCGGTTTGGAGCTTGGCCCTGGGTGCGGCCCTATTCGCCACTATCTTCTCGTTGCCTGTCGCCTCCAAGGCCGACGATGACCCGTGGCCCTCAATCCGGCAAGACTTATACGGGTCGCGTCCGCTCAAGGAGAATGACGGCGTTGTCATTCTGGATGCGCCGGAGCGGGCCGAGGACGCCGCCGTGGTGCCCATAAACATCCGGATACCGCCCACTATAAAAGGCCGGCTTAAGTCGATGGCTCTCATCATCGACAAGAACCCGGCGCCGGTAGCCGCCAATTTCGTCTTCGGCCCGGCAGCGGGCGACGGCGGCGGCGAACGCCACATGTCGACGCGCGTGCGCGTGGACATGTACAGTTACGTTCATGCCGTCGTCGAAACCTCCGATGGCGTTCTGCACATGGCGAAAGCTTTCGTTAAAGCGTCAGGCGGTTGCTCGGCGCCAGCCCCGAAAGATGCCGACGCCGATAAAGCCGATATCGGCAAAATGATCGTCAAAAGCTTTGATCCCGCCGTTGACACCACTCCCTTGCGCGAAGGCCAATTGATGATCAAGCATCCTAACATCAATGGCATGCAGATGGACCCTGACACGCGGGGCTATCCTCCGGCGCGATTCATCAAAGACATCACGGTGAAACGCGGCGGCGACCTTGTCTTCAAGGCGGAGACGGGCATTTCCATCGCAACCAATCCGAATTTCCGCTTCACGTATGCGAACGGCAAGGAGAACGGTCTCGATGTCGTAGCCGTCGATTCCGACGACGTCAAATTCACAGGAAGCAGCGGCAAGGCCGTTGCCTCACAATAAGCAAGCCCAAGGAGAATGACATGCCACTGATGGACTGGTCTCACTATCGCAATGACCTGATGGGTCGCATCGGAGAGCTTGGAAAGCTCTCGCCAGATTCGGTAGGTGGGTACATGATGGCAAGCGGCGCGGGTGCAAAGACAGCGCATCTCGACGAGAAAACCCGTCAATTGATTTCCCTTGCAGTGGCCGTGACGACGCGTTGCGATGGATGCATTTCGGTGCACTCCGACCTCGCCGTCAAAAATGGCGCCACGAAAGAAGAAATCGCCGAAGCGCTTGGCGTCGCGATCGCCATGAATGCTGGCGCGGCCCTCGTCTATTCCGCCCGTGCTCTCGACGCCGTCGACTCGGTGACCAAATAGCTTGTGAGGCAAAGTAAATACAGGCCGCTGCCTGCCGTATCAGGGGATAGGCAGCGGCCCGCTAAAATCGTTCAGCCGTGGGCGGCAATAAGCGCCCGGTCCAAATCCACGTAAAGGTCGTCGATATCTTCCAGGCCGGTGGAAAGGCGCAGCAAGTCGGCAGGAAACGGCGATCCGGTCCCTCGATGGACGCCCGATGCTCAATCAGGCTTCCCACGCCCCCAAGTGACGTCGCATGCTTATAGATCTTGACATTCGCAGCCGTGCGGATAGCCGCGCTTTCGCCGCCTGAAGCCTGAATGGAAAGCATGTAGCCGAAGCAGTTCTTCATCTGCCGCGATGCCAACGCCTCAAGTTGTGTACAGCGAAGCCAAAGAATCCAGTGGACCTAGCTCAATAAAGAATGCCTCATTTCTCTCCGTGGGCGCGGCCATCGGCCAAACAAACCGCCATTCCTTCTGGTAAGCGTACCTAAAATGTTTTGAAAAACCCACCTTGAGCTGCCACGAAGCGCAGAAAAATGGATCGCAATAATTGACCGCGCCAGCCGTCATCGGCAACTCCGGCTTAGCTACGCGAACTGCCTCCGCAATTCGTCTCGCAAAAGTTGCAACGTTCTCGAAGTGGCCCGCCGCGTTCGAGTCGTGAGCACGGCGGCCAAGGCGGCGGTGATGCGGTGTGGGATTGCATGAACCGCCGCTCCAAAGGGTCCCTGTTAAGCCCGCTCCATATTGCGCGGTGGTCGCGTATTGGTATTCGCCGGTGGTTGCGCCAGCCGAAATTTGGCTCGGGCAGGTGGCGGAGATCTGCGATCGCTTCTTGTGTTGATCGTAATCGGACTTTTTGCATACATATCGATCGGCGGACTTCTTGGACCTGTGCGTGCGGATGTCTCGGCCCGGACATCCATCGATCTCACTGCCGCGGGCGGAACGACGATTCCGTCCCTGTTGGCTCAGGCATTCGGTTTGTCTGCTTCCACCGCTGCCCTGATCGCGACGGCTGTCATCGCTGGAATCGCTATTCTCTACTGTCTCAGCGATCCCTCGTTCCGGTCTTCTCCGGTCCACATTTTCGCGGGCATCGGCATCGGTCTTTGCGTTATCGCGGGATGGGCACTTACTGGGCTTGCTTACGATGATATGGCTGCCCAGCCCATCTCACCGGTTTCGCTGACATTTGTCCGCCCGGCTGGAGATACTCTGGAGTGGTTCGAGCGGTTCACCGCGGGTCCTGTTCCCAGTTTTGCGGTTACGACTACTCTCGGCGCGATTTTAGGGGCATTGGTTGCCTCCGTCACGTCGGGGCGTTTCCGACTGACGACGTTCGCCAACCCTGCCGATACTGTCAGGAACCTATTCGGCGCGGCGCTCATGGGAATCGGCGGCGTCATGGCTCTAGGCTGTACGATTGGCCAAGGCGTGACAGGAGTCTCCACCCTCGCCCTCGGATCGCTTCTTACGTTTGTCGCTATCGTGACCGGCGGCATGTTCGGCATCAAGCGGATGGAGGCCATCCTCCTCGCGGAAGTTTAGGTGATGGGATACTCGATGACCGAAATCGAAACGTGCAGCCTTCCGAAGCCGACAGGACCTGTTGCATTGTCGGACGACCTCTGGGTGGGTCCCGCGCCACGACCGGGAACTACGAGTGACCTTAAGTCCGCCGGCTTCCGCTCGATCATCAACAATCAACCGGACACCGACGCGGGCTTGCTGATGACGTCATCCCAGATGGAGGCTGAAGCAAAATCCTGCGGCTTGGACTACACTTATATCCCGATTGAAGGCCACAATCCGCTGGAACGCGATGTCCGCAGCTTTCACAAGGCGCTCACGGAGATGCCGCATCCCATCTTTGCCTATTGCAGGTCGGGGGGGCGATCCGCGTCGTTGTGGGCCATGGCCACTGTCGCCGAGAATGACACGGATTCTCTGATCGCGAGATGCCGCGATATCGGCTTTGATATTTCCGGCTTACAGACAAAGCTCGACATGCGCCGCGCTTTGCTCGCCGACGGTGACATGGACGAATAGACCTCGATCAATTCACAACTCGGATCGGAAAGGAAGCTTCGCTTTTCATCAAGCGGATAACGAATGAAACACATTCCGGAAGTCACTGGTTTCTTTGATCGTCACACTTGGTCCGTCCAGTACGTCGTTGCAGATCCTGTCAGTTGTAAATGCGCAATCATCGATCCTGTCTACGACTTCGACGAAAAGTCTGGGCAGACAGCCACTTTTAACGCAGATCGCATCCTCGAATTCATCAAAGAACGTGGTTATGTCGTCGAGTGGATCCTCGACACGCATCCGCATGCTGATCATTTCTCGGCGGCGGATTATTTGAAATCGAAAACGGGCGCGCCAAAAGCAATCGGCACAAAAGTGGTCGATGTGCAGCTGCTCTGGCAAGATATTTACAACTGGCCCGACCTCGCGACCGATGGCTCTCAATGGGACCGCCTCTTCGCGCGCGGCGATACTTTTCATATCGGCACGATCCCCGCTAAAGTCATGTTTTCGCCAGGTCACACGCTCGCTTCGATCACATACGTGATCGGCGACGCGGCTTTCGTTCACGATACCTTGTTTATGCCTGACAGCGGCACCGCACGAGCGGATTTTCCCGGTGGCAGCGCTAAGGCACTTTGGAAATCGATCAAGGAAATCCTCTCGCTTCCAGACGAGATGCGTCTCTTCACCGGACACGATTATCAACCAGGTGGCCGGAAGCCACTTTGGGAATCCACCGTCGCAGAGCAAAAAGCGTCGAACATTCACATCGCAACGTGCAAGACCGAAGCAAGCTTCGTTAAGGTGCGAGAGGCGCGGGACATGACACTCGCAATGCCTAAACTCATTTTGCATGCGTTGCAGATCAACATCAACGGCGGTCTCCTTCCTCCTCTCGAAGCCAACGGGACGCGATATCTCAAATTTCCACTCAATCGTTTGGTCGGGACGCCTTGGGATGATGCCTGAGTTCGGATGAAGGAACGACGATGACGGATTTCACACCCCTGCAATCGCTCGAGGGAGGGCTATTGATCGGTGCCGCTGCCGCTATGCTTATGGTCTGCTACGGACGAATTGCGGGGATCTCCGGCATGATTCAAGGCATGCTCACGAACGCGGGGGGTGGCTTCGTGTGGCGGTTCGCGTTCCTGATTGGAATTGCAAGCGCGCCATTTCTCCTTCAACGGCTGGCCAAACTCGAGGTCCCGTTCTCAACATCCATATCCACGCTAACGCTGGCGGTCAGCGGACTGATCGTCGGCGTGGGCGTCAGCCTCGCCTCGGGCTGCACCTCAGGTCATGGGATCTGCGGGAATTCCCGGCTTTCAGTGCGCTCCCTCGTAGCGACGCTCACGTTTATGCTTACCGCTGGGGTAACGGTCTTCGTCTTACGCCATGTGTTGGGAGGAACACCATGATACGCTCGGTGTTGTACTACCTGTTCGGCCTTGTTTTCGGAGCGGGGATTACGATCTCAGGCATGATCAATCCCGCCAAAGTCCTGAACTTCTTCGACGTGGCGGGGACATGGGATCCCTCGCTCGATTTCGTCATGGGAGGCGCTCTTCTCATCGCGGCGACCGGCTTCTGGCTTGCGCGGGCGCACGGAGCGCCTCTTTTTGATCGCGCATTCCATCTGCCGACGGTACATGTTGTCGACTTCCGGTTGGTCGTCGGCGCCGCAGTTTTCGGGATTGGTTGGGGGCTCGCAGGCTTCTGTCCTGGTTCCGCGATCGCGGCGCTCGGTCTCGTCCGGGGCGAACCTATCATTTTTGTATCGACCATGACCGTAGGTCTGCTCGGCGGCTCCTTATTGCGCGCAGCGTTTCATACGGAACCACCCGCATCGGAGGAGAAAGTCTCGCCTTAGACAAATGGATTGACCGTCGTCACGGCTCAGCACGCGTCACAACCTGCGGTGCGGACGGCATCGACATAGGATGCGAGCTGCTTGTCGAAATCATCCGGCACGCCGACGATGCCATTATGGCCTATGATAAAAAGCGGTGTTGTGGTGACGTTCAGTTTATTCGCAAGCAGCCGTGTCTGATCCAGAGCTTCACTGATTTTCGCCGAACTCGCATCCGCCTTCAGGCGTTCGATGTTGATTCCCAGGCCTTTTGCAATATCGAGGGCGCGGACATTCGTCATCGTTCCTTTCTGTGACATGAGCGCATCGTGAAAGGCCGCGAACTCGCCTTGTATGTTCGCAGCCAGCGCAAGGCGTCCAACAGCCTCCGAGTCCTTGCCGAAGCTCGCGGTGTCTTTGAGCAGCAGTTTGGTGTCGGGATGCGTCTTGAGGAAGGCTTTGAGACGCGGATATGAGGCTCTACAGTAGGGACAATTGTAATCATAGAACTCGACAATAGTGATCTTCGCAGCCTTATCCCCTATCTCTGGCGAATTTGTGCCGTAAATGTCCTTGCGATAGCCGCGCAAGACCTCTCTGGCATGGTCGCCATCCTCTTGCTGCTGAAGTTCCAGTAACGCTTGGCGCACGATGGACGGATTTTTGAGGATATAATCTCGAATGTATGCATCAAGGCTCGCCTGATTCTTTGGAAACTCTCCGGCAGACGCGATACGCGGGCTGACGAAGGCACAGTACAACGCGCCTACTGCAAGCCACATCAAGTAAGGTCGTTTCATTCCCGAAATCATCGTCCCGAATTATCCTTCTGGGGAAGTGAGGCATTGCTCCGACTACTGCCGACAAGATAGGAGGGCAATCCTCGGTCCAAGCCTCGCGTGTTCTATTTGGAACGCCAAAGGCTCGTAAGCGCAAGATATTCCCTATTGCTCTCGGGCATACTCCCAACGCGGTTCGAGGTTCGGTCGCAACGCTTGCGCGCGTGATGGCGTTTTAGTCATTCTGTTCCTCGTGAGGTTTTACTTCAGCGAGGCGCTCGACGTTGCACGGCGATGCCGGTTGCGAAGCTCTAATTGCCCCGCTTGCGCAGGGCTGGAGCACGGACACAAGGCACTGATTGGAGGTTGGCGATAAATTAGGTGGTTTGCGCTGCTGCGAACCGCTTCTCCCAATGTTCTGGCCTCAGCCGATAGGTTGACCAAACAATGGTCTGAAGGTTCGACTCAACAGCAATAGTTATCATCTCGTCGACCGTCCTTGCATTGAGTTTTCGACACAATGCCTCCGTGTCGCTCGACACCAGCATTGGTGAGATATTGAGTTCTGACGCAATCTCCGTTGCCTCCGCTCCGAGGATCAGCAGACCGAGTATGTTCTTTTCCCGTCGGGTAAAACGCGTCGTCTTCGATGCGGAGATAGCACGCTGTGCCTTTATGCGAGTACATCCATTAATCCTTCCGAAGGCAATCCGCCGGATGAGATCGTCAGTGATCCATATCTCCCCTTGGGCTGCCGCTTGGACAGCGGCGACAATGTCTTCCGGACCTTCGCTTTTAGTGACAAACCCCTTGGCACCGTAGTCGATGGCTTGCATTGCCACACGAACATCACTCCTCATGGAGAATACAACGATCCCCATGCACAACTTTTCTCGCTTTAATCGGCGCAGAAACGCGAGACCAGATCCATCGGGCAGATTTGCGTTAATCAACATCACGTCAGGCTTCTGGGTGATGAGTTGGTTATGCGCCTCCGCAAGGGTCTTCGCTTCGACGAGGACACTGGCGCTGCCCTGAAAGAGGTGGCGATATCCGGCGAGGACGATGGGATGGTCTTCGACAACAAGAAGTTCAAAGGGCGTTCCGACCCCGTGCCCGAAGCAACTTTGTTCCACCACCCCCCCTCGATTAGTCATTATCCTTGCGCACGAGAAAACCGGGCAAGGTAAAAAAGCTAACTGAAGGGTGCCCAAGGATCCAAATTCAAAATTTGAATGTTTTTATTCGACCGCCAAATTGATTGGTAGCCCTCTGCGAGATAGAGAATGTACGGCCGTGAGGGCAACTCTGGGAAAAGTGCGATCTATAACACTCGTGAGTTACGCCACATGTGGAACCAATATCCCTGGACGTGAATATATTTGAAGAACCTATTTCCTTTGGCGGCTCTTTCGTACGATCGCACGGCCTCGCAGTAGGCAAGTGCATGTGCGGCGCTACCCACTGCCGAGACTCGTTCGGCGATAGCGACAGCTTCACCGGAGCCTGCATGCTTCAAACTGCTTTATCTATGCCGCCGTGCTTGAACAATAGCTGCGGCTGGTAACGGATAATGTGCTCTCGCCGCTATAGAAGAACGCTTGACTTGCATGCGCCAAGCAACGTGCCCTCGCAGAAACGATCCTGTCGGATCAAAGCTGTAATCAAGTGCAAGAGTTGCATCGATTCCACTCGTGCGGCTGTGGGTGGATCGCTACACTCCTCTTGAGCTTCGTCCGAATGGGCCCATGATGCCCAGTCGGCGCCTCGCGATGCAGGCATGAGCAGACGAAATGCAGTTTCCCCTGACAAGTAGAAGCAAGCTCGGAACCCGTTCATTGCCCTCCCGCATCATTGGGCAAGCGTCTTTCACATCTGTCCGAGTCACTCAAAATCATATAATTGCGGCGTGATGGCAAAAAATGTTTTGGCGAGCTATGCTCTTGCCGCTCGCTCGATACATTGAGCAAGGGAATGCTCATGCCGCGTCGTTATTTTTCTTCGCTTGGATTTTCCTTTCACGATAGAATACATTGACGCGTCTTCCTTATCTTGCTCGGTTTCCCGAACGAAGCTCCCGGCGCTCAGCCTCGCGACAAGAACCAGATACCAGCCAATACCGAGGTCACGGCGGTCGCCAGCCCCACGTTCAGGGCGATACGAAAACGGCCGTATTCATCATTTGATTTTGCATACTTCATGGGGAGTCTTTCTCTTCGGCTATCGCCTTGCGGCGGAGCCCTCTCATTCTGAGTGGCTCCGCCGTCTTCCATCAGAGATTCATATTCATCGGGGCCGGCAGATAGCGGAATCCATCGCCTTGCTTGGCGAAATGCCCGTATCCGGGCCACGCAAAATGATAGGCCAGGATTGGAATCTTATTCGTCGCAAGGAAATCGAGCATCTTTAGGCGCGTTTTCACCGCCAGCTTTCTGTCCGTGTCGAACACAAATTCCATGCGTGGATTTTCAATGAGAAGCACCGAGTGATGCGAAATATCGCCGACGAACATGAATGACCGCCCTTTCGACTGAATATTGAACATGGTGTGACCGAGCGTGTGACCCGGAGCGGAAATGGCCGTGATGCCCGGAAGAAACTCCTGATCATCCTTGAAGAACGTCAGGCGATCGCGGGCGGGCAGCAGGTTCTTGCGGGCGTGGGCGATGAATTTCTTCTTCCAGGGCAAATCCATCTGCCCCTCATCGGTCCAGTAATCAAAATCAGCCTGGCTCATATAGACGTGAGCGTTCGGATACATGAGGGCATCGTTCGCATCGACGATGCCACCGATGTGGTCAATGTGGCCGTGCGAGATGACGACGGCATCGATATCTTCGCGTTTGATCCCAGCCGCTGCCAGGGTATTTGCCAACAGCCCTCCCTTTGGACCAAACATCTTCGATGTGCCGAGGCCTGTGTCGAACAGAACGAGCTTGCCGTTCATGTTCACGACGAAGGAATTGAGCTCGATGTTCATATCCGTCGGGTTCATGAAATTTTCGGTCAACTCTCGACGAACCTCTCCCTCCGGGCCTCCCAGAAATGTGTTCGTCGGATCGCCGAGCATCTGCCACCCATCGGAGACGACAGATATTTCCGCATCGCCAACATAGAAGCGATACCAATACGGCGCTTGGGTGCGCTGCTCTGCTTCTTTTGCAAAAGTCGGCGCATTGAGCCCGGACAATCCTAGTCCGACTCCGGCGCCTACGCCCAAGGCCATGATATTTCTCCGCGAAACTTCTCCGAGCATGTCGTTTCCTCCGTGATCAGACATCGAGATACCAAAAGCTCGTCTGCCCATAGGAAATGCGTCCGATATGCAATAATGTCCAAGACCAAAATATTATTGATATCATAGGTGGCTGATTATGCTTGTTCGGCAGGCGCACTACATTCTCGCCGTCGCGGATCACGGAAACTTCACTCGCGCCGCATCTGCCCTCCACATCTCGCAGCCGGCTCTCTCGCAACGGATCATCGATCTCGAGGCTCAACTCGGCGTGCAACTCTTCGACCGCTCAGGTCGAACGGTGAGACCAACGGACGAGGGACGAACCTATATCGAGCATGTGCGTCGCGCTCTGCGTGAGCTTAATGCCGGAGAGCGGGCGATGCAGGACGTCGCGAGGGCCTTTGGCGGTACACTTCGCGTCGCATTTCTTCCGCTTTTCACCACGCACTTAGTTGGACCCCTGATGCAAGCGTTTTACATACAGCATCCTGGCGTTGCGGTCACGATCGACATACTTGCGCAAGCCGCGCTTGAGGCTGCTCTGATCGACGACTCCATTGATATCGGCTTGGCGTTCAGCGATGTCGAGAGCGAGGAGATCGAAGTCGAGCAGATCGAAGACGACGAACTCTGTCTCGTGGTCGGCAAGCGGCATTCGCTTTACGGGCGAGATAAGGTGCGGGTGTCGGAGCTTAAGGGCGCCGATCTTGCATTACTGACAAAGGCGTTCATTACGCGCGGCCCGATCGATCGCTATTTCCGGAACCACAAGGTGCGCCCCCGGATCGCAATCGAATCTAATTCAGCGGATTCGATTATCGCCATCGTGCGAGGTGCGCCGGTCGCGACGGTGATGCCGTCGGCAACCGCGAGGCAACTCACCGGCCTCAAGGCCGTTTCGCTTTTACCGTCTCCAGGTACCTGGACGTTATCCGTGCTGCAACGAAAAGACGCCTACCGAAGCGCGGCTGCCAAGGCCCTCGTAGACATCCTGAAACAGCAAAGGAGCACTGATAGCGGCTGATCGGCATTCCCTTCTCGCTGCACTTGCTCGCTATAACAAGGATCTATATAGTCTCTGTTATGGCTCATATCGGAAATGGCGTCGAATACGCTCTTCATTGCCTTCTTTGGATTGCAGCGCCGTTGGATCACCCGCCAAGCAGTAGGGATCTTGCGGAGTTGCAGGGCGTTTCGCCGACCTTTCTGGCAAAGATCTTTCAGAAACTCGAGAAAGCCCGGATTGTCGAGGCGATGACCGGGATCCGCGGCGGCTATCGGCTTGCGCGGCCGCCGGAGAAAATAAGCGTTCTGGACATTGTCGACGCGATCGAAGGACGAAAGGCCCTATTCGATTGCCAAGAAATAAGGGCGCGATGCGTTCTGTTTGACGGCAGTGCGCCGGCATGGGCGACTCGAGGCGTTTGTGGAATTCACGCTGTAATGCTCCGTGCGGAACAGGTTCTCCGAGCGGAGTTGGCACAAACGAGCCTTGCCTCGCTTTCCAGAGGCTTCATCGAAAAACGACTCCCCAATGATTTTCCCGAGAAGGTTCGCGGCTGGTTCGCAGACCGACAGACCGAGCGCGAAAAAGCACGCCAGATGGCGATGCGTGCAGGGCAAAGAAAACACATCCAGGTCAAGAGTAAGCGAAGCCGTCGTGAAACATAGAGTTTTTCTTGCCGGAGCCACGGGCGTCATCGGACGCTCCTTGATCCCTCTGCTTCTTAGAGACGGTCATACTGTTACTGGAACGACCAGAACCACCGAGGGCGCAAGTAAGCTGCATGGACTTGGCATCGATCCTGTCATTGTTAACGTCCTCGATGGCGAAGCGCTGAAACTCGCGGTCAAAGCTGCACGGCCGAGCGTTGTCATTCATCAGCTGACGGATCTTTCAGCGGGATTGACGCCGGAGGTACAAGCGGGGGTTTTGAAACGAAACGCGCGACTTCGCCGCGAGGGCACGTACAATTTGGTCGCCGCCTCACGCGCTGCTGGCGTGCAACGGCTGATCGCACAAAGCATCGCATGGGCCTACGCTCCGCACGTGCCGCCTTATCATGAAGACGATCCGCTGGACGAGCACGCAGATGGTCTTCGCGCCGTAACCGTCGGAGGTGTCATCGCGCTCGAACGTGCGGTGATCGACCAGAACGATTTTATCGGCATCGTCCTTCGCTACGGTGAGCTCTACGGTGATGGCACATGGTCGAAGGTACCCCACGGCCGCTCGCCGGTGCATGTCGATGCCGCAGCATATGCTGCTTTGCTTGCCATCAACCATGGCCGCTCCGGAGCCTACAACATCGCCGAACCGGAAGGCGCGGTTGTGATCGACAAAGCGCTTGAGGACTTGGGTTGGCAGCCGGATTTTCGTCTTGAGCACGAGAGGCTCCACGAAGCGCGGGACGGCGCGAGAGATTGACAACGCACACAGAAGGAAAGGCGAAGATGTTCTATCGTATGCTTACTCTCATACTGGCCGTTACGGTCATGTCCGTTCATCCGAGGATTGTTGCTGCCGCAGGGACGACCAAAGTCACGCCTCTCCTCTCAAAAGATCTGAAGGGCATTCCAGGCAAGGAGGGCGCACTTCTTCTCGTCCAGTATCCGCCTGGCGGCTCAGATCCAGTCCACCGTCACAATGCTTCAGTTTTTGTCTACGTGCTCGAAGGAAGCGTTGTCATGCAGGTACGCGGCGGCAAGGAGGTCACCTTGCATAACGGTCAGACATTCTTTGAGGGTCCTGACGACATCCACATCGTCGGACACAATGCCAGCCAAACGGAACCCGCAAAGTTCCTCGCCTTTTTCGTCAAGGATAAGGGCGCCCCGCCGGTGTTTCCGGCAAAGTGATAGGCGGGTCGTCAGCCACTGTCGCTCGTGATTCGGGACGACCAACCAGCGGATCGCCCCGGTGGTGGGCGATTCCGAGCTGCAAACTTTGCGCGATCATGTTCGCCTTCATCACAAATAATGCAGCGGCCTCGAGCGGGCAGATCTCAGTCACGGTCTTTTCGAACAGATCGAGCCAGATCTTGAAATGATGAGGCTCTAGGTCGCCGAGCTTTATGTGAGCGGCCATCGGAGTTCCATGGAAGCGGCCCGACATCAGAAGCACCGATGACCAGAAATCGCGCATTTTTGAGAGATGGTGATCCCAGTTTTCGCCGATGACGCGCTCGAATATGGGGCCCAGCGAGTCGTCAGACCGAATGCGCGCGTAGAACGCGTTCACCACCTCGGCAATCATCGACTCTGTGACGCCTACCGCCTCTCCAGGACCAACACGCAATCGGTTCGACGTCATAGTCATTCCTTTCCCGTTTCTGACCGCCGCGGCGGGAAGGCCGCGGTGGCGACGGTTCGTCTTGCACTATGCGGCCAGAAGCTCGTCCGCAGGGCCGAAGAATTCATAATGGATCCGCGAAGACGCCACGCCCGCTCGAGAAAGATCGCCTACCATCGCGCGCAGAAATGGCCGTGGCCCGCAAACGAAAATGTCGGCCTGCTGCAACGGCGTGTTGGCGGCCAACCAGTCGGCCGTGATCATGCCTTCTACATCGTGCGATTTTCCGAGAACGTCGGACGTCGCGGGCTCTGAATAAAAGGTTGCAACTGAGATTCGGCCGTGTTGTTTGGCGATTGTGCGCACATGGGCGTCCATAGCATGGGTCGAACTATTGAGAGCGCCGTGAATGTAATGGACGTCGATATCCGGATGCCGCGCCGCCACTGTCTCCACTATGCTTACCATCGGCGTCAGGCCCACGCCGCCGGATAAAAGGATTATGGGGCGACTTTGATCGTCGGGTAAGTAAAAATCACCGGCAGGCGGAGTCGCTTGAAGCGTCGCTCCGACATCGATCTCATCATGCAAATACCTCGATCCTCCCTGGCCATTCGCTTCGCGTTTGACAGAGATGCGGTAGGTTTCTTCGCTCGGTGCGCTCGAAATGGAATAGTTGCGCTTCATCGGTGTACGGCCTTGTGGCGCAAGCGCGAAGGTCAGGTACTGGCCCGGCTTATGCGGGATGATTTTTCCGCCATCGACGGGACGCATCACGAATGAGGTGATGACAGCACTCTCCTTCACCTTCTCCGAGATGACAAAGTCCCGCCATCCGGTCCACCCGCCCTCAACTGCTTCGATTTCATTCCGAATTGCCTTTTCCCGCCCTATCAAGATCTCGGCAAGGAACCAGTAAGCCTCTCCCCAAGCGGTCATAATTTCCGGCGTCGCCGCGTCGCCGAGCACGTGCTCAATGGCAGCGAGCAGCGCCTTGGCGACATATGGATAGTGCTCCGGGTAGATGTTGTAGCCAATGTGTTTCTGCGCAATGCGTTCCACGACCGGCGTTAAGGCCCCGAGATTTTCGATGTTCTGTGCGTAGCCGAGAATCGCTGAAGCCAGGGCTTTCACCTGCTTGCCGTCATCGCCTTGGTTGGATTGATTGAAGAGCGCTCTAATGTGCTCATCTTGAAAGAGCCGGGCATACATCTCCGTGGTTATGGCCTGCCCATGCGCGGACAGGGCCGGGACGGTCGCCTTGACAACGGCAATCGTAGTCTCACTCAGCGATTTCATCACATCATTCCCGAATTGAAGTCACACCGCACCAAAAAGATGCATCACCGATGCCTCTTATACCGGACACCAAAAAGATGCAATAATGTATCTTTAATGCTCAGCGGTTGCTGCTATCTGCCGATGCAGTCACAACATGGCTGATCGTTGCCTTTGATTAGGATTCCGCGCGCGAAATGCCTGGCTCGCGCGTTGCCCGCGCAGTGCGGCGTTGATTAGATCGACGAAGAGCCGCCTCAAATCGCTGAATAAAATAGCGCGCGCTCGCGAGCGCGATTGTCCCGATTACCATATTGGCTGCGACAAATGCCAGAGGCGCGAGTATCGCAACAGGTCTATTACCGCCCCGCTCCAACATGCGCAAAAGCATGGTAGCTAAGGAAGCCGCTCCGAACGTGAAAGCCCAATAAGAGGGGCCAAACGGTTCTTTTCTGATCCATGGCAACAAGCGAATGACGACAAGCGCCTGTAAGAGCCCGTAGCCCATCAAAGCCATCGCCACCAAGTCCGGCGGACCCGATGTAATGCTTAGATAAGTAACGCCTCCGACGACTGGTGGCGCAAATTGTATCCCGAGACTCGGGCGCTGCGATTTGGGCAAGCCGCTTACAGTGTACAAGCGATGCGCAAGAACGGATTCGATCGCAAGCCAAGAAAATACGCCTGCACCGAATGCGAGTTCACCCCAATCGCGAAAACCCAATGTCGCCGCTGTCGTGCCGGCAACGAAGCTGCCGGCCACCGTAGGGAGATACATCGCCGCCGTCGTCGATTCGTGGCCGCGATCATTGCGCCACAACTCTGCCGTTTGCCAAACCGCATAGGAGAGGCTGAAGCAACTGCCCGCGATGAAAAGACCAAGCGCAACGGGATGGGAATAGTTATCCATCAATCCCGCGATGAGCGTGGTTGCAACACCGACGAGACCGATGAAGCTACCATCGACTGGATGTCGCAATTCCTTCCAGGCTGCTTCGCGCGCGACCGACCATTTCAAAGCGTAAGCGATCAATAGAGCGGCCCACAAGAAGGTCGCCACCGCCCCGATGATTTCCCCCACGCAGATAGGCAGGCCCCACACTCGGTGGGCAACGCGCCAAGTATTGGCCAGTCCAGCGAGGCCCAGAACAATGCCAAAATACGAAGCAGGCACATAAGGCGCATGTGATTTTGGATGGCGCCGCAACTCAACGGGCTTCATTTCCATTGGCTTTACTGCTTTGGCTGCGACTGTTCTGCAATAAACAAAGCGCCATATAAGGTTTCGTCGTCGGCCGCGCAGATGGTTTGCTTGAAAAATATATAAGCTCGATGCATCTTTTCGGCATTATCGAACGTGGTTGTCATTTCCGACGTGGAGCTGCTTGTGAGACTGACCAACTTCACCGACTTCGCCCTCCGAGTCTTGCTTTTCGCGGCTTCGCACGGTGATCGCCTCATCACGATTGAAGAAACCGCAGAGGTTTACGGGATTTCGCGTACTCACCTGATGAAAGTGGTCAACCAATTGACAAATGCCGGCTTCCTACGCGGCGTACGCGGAAGATCCGGCGGCTTCGCACTCGCCCTTCGTCCGGAAAAGATCCGACTTGGCGATGTGGTGCGCGCGACGGAACCCGATTTCGCATTGGTTGAATGCTTTGGCACGCAAAACAGCTGTCTCATTACACCACGCTGCCGCTTGAAAGGCGTCTTGAATGAAGCGCTTCTCGCCTTCGCAGCCACACTCGATAAGCACACCCTTGCCGACATCATGCTGGCACCGAAGGATTTCAAGGTAAGACGGTCAGCGTAGGCTGTAGGCTTGAGTGCTATACCGCGTCCAATTCTAGGGAGCGATTGCCCCGATAGGCACTCATTTCCGACTATGGCGAAGCTTGAGAAGATGTCGAAGACCAATTCGTTATCGACTCTATACTCATCCAATTATACGCCACACTCCATAGCGCGAGTTCGTCGCTCAAGCCGTTTGCAGGCGACGTAAGTTTCATAACTGCTGACTATAGCCTCCATAACAATTTGGTCTTCGACATTATGCACGCTGCTGAACGGATTCTCGTTTCTGTTACGCCGACAAGCCTCTCGTTATTAACGACGTCGTTCTGACACGTGGGTGAAGCACATTCCGATTCTTGAAGGCGAGTCGCGCATTGTGTCGCGCGACTCGTGCATCATCATTTCATTCGGTGCGCTACCGAAACTGCGTAGGCACCGGCCCTTGCATCGATCATCGGATCGGCAGGCTCAATTCCCGCTGGTACCGCATTTGGCATGAAAAAGAGCTTGGAGTTCGATGCATCACCCCCGAGACTTTCTGTGAGGCGGATCGTGCCGAGTAGGACGGTTGGCCGGCTAGCAGGCCATGCGATCGAAGGATCCGCTATTTTGTCGCCTGCTGCTGATTTTTGAACCACGAGCGAGAAGACAACAGGTTGCGTTTTTACCCTCTGAGCGATTTCGTCGATGAGGTAGTTCGCGGACTTCGACTTGGCCTCTTTATCAGAAAAGAAATGCTCTCCGGCGCCCGGGATAATTTCATATCTTCCGAAGGTCTCCGTTCCGCTCTTGTTCGTGAACTTGAACGAATTCACTCCGAAGTATGGCAAGGTCGCGTAACTCTCTGGCATCGGCTTCGGTGCCGTAAGAAACGCCTTTGCTATCGGGTGACCGCCAAGAAACTTGTCAAGGGGTGTGGGCTTGGGCGTGTCAGGTTTTGAATTCGCCAATGCGATAAGCAATTGCTGAAATTCGTCGGCGGTGGCTACGGGGAATCCATTGAAAGAATGTGCGACGATGTCAGTATCGGTGCCATCAGGCAGCTTGAACTTAATCGCCATGCCTCGGGGACTTGCAAGACCATCGTTGTCAGGAATCGTTGGGACGCCGGCGAAGTCGGAAAAGCGCACAATCACGGGCACTTCGGAACCGCTTTGCAGATGCGGTGCTTCAGAAAGCCGCTCGGCACCGGCTGCAGCTATGAATGTGCCCTTAAGGACTGTTCCTTTTGCATGTACCGCCCGGACCATGTGCTCGCCGAACACGCCGTTAAGAGCGTGAACTAGGCTATCTGGCGTGGCTTCGTCCGCCTTCAGCGACACCGATTCCGCCGCCATAAACGCGCTCGTAATCAAAACAGATACTAAAATAGTCTTCATGCTGTTCTCTCCTCCGGTAGAGCCACCCAAATGCAGCCAGGAGGCGAGGTTGTCGCAAATCACGCCGTCCCGGCCGATCACGCATTTTTGCGTTGGGTATGGCGATTAGTCGGGGAAGAACGCCCTGGCGTTACGGGAACATCCAATTAACGTCGTTGCGGCGATGAATGAGGCGGTTCAAATGAAAAGAACTGTCGAACATCCCCCGGCCACTTATTGAAGATTAATAGCGGAGCCGGGGTAGGGGTCGCCCGGCTCCGCTCCTGCGCGGACGAGCGCCTTGATCGTTGCTCTGCCGCTAGGAATTTTTTTATTTCTTCGCTTGTTCGACAGCGTCCATCGCGCGGACCGAATAGACCAATGCCGCGCCTGCATTCATCGCAATGGCCACGCCCAGCGCTTCAGCGATCTCTTCTTTCGTGGCACCGGCATCGACCGCGAGCTGAGAATGATCAGAAATGCAGCCATCGCACCGCGTCGTGACAGCAACCGCCAACGAAATGAGCTGCCGCGTTTTCTCGTCCAAATGAGCGGTCTTTGCACCTGCTCCCATGGTCGTCAGATAGCCGTTAACACTATCCGGAGACAGCTTCCCAAAGTCGCCGATATGGGCCATGAGCGACGAGCGATAGGCCTTCCAATCAAGAAAGTTCACAGTTCACCTTGATGCATTCGTGTTTCGACGTTTTCAAACACCACGCATTATGTATCAGCGCGGTTCGAGACATTCCTGTTTCGGGCACGAGAGAAGATTTGTCGAAGAGCAAATCGTTATAGGGTCCATAACCCGCTGCCTATAGTTTGGCTCTGGCATTCCTACATCGGGAACTGCGTTCCTTATAGGGAGTATCCATCGTTCTGCGGTTACGTCGTGTCAGGCGCGCACTTGCGCAACGCGGATCTCAAGGCTTAGGAATTGCACTTCCGATTTTTTTTGCGAATCATTCCATGGACGCACCCTCAGATTGCCCCGGCGGCGCGACGCCTCGAAAAACTGTAAAATCGCTTTATGACCGTCTCGGCGGCGAGAAAAATCTTCGGGCGCTGGTTGAATCGTTTTACGATATTATTGAATTTGAACCCACTGGTGAGGAACTCCATATCCTGCACCTGCGTGGACACGGCGTAGCGCATTCACGCATCGAGCAGTTTCGCTTTTTGTCGGGCTTCCTCGGTGGGCCACGCCTTTATGTCGAGCGTTACGGCCATTCTGACGTTCGCAAAATGCACGAGCATGTCGAGATTTCCAAAACGGCTCGCGATCGCTGGCTCGAATGCATGGCAATTGCCATAGATCGTGTCGGACTGCCGTGTGATGTCAAATCCGAGTTAATGAGACATTTTACTCGGGTTGCTACGATGCTTATCAATCGCTCCTGATAGAGCTCATTTGTGACGCGAAGAGGGTGAATTCAGCCTGCGACTGAGCGAACCTCGTTCATCTCGGGTCACCCTTATCCGTCTCGCGATTGAAGTAGGTCCGCAAATGTCGAAACAAGACCTCAAACTGGATGCTGGCCTTAGAACATAGTGGGCATTCAGTAATGTGCTGCTCGAGAGCACGGGATTCGGCCTCGCTCAATCGGCGATCCTGACTGTCGCTGACGAGCCAAGTTGTATCGCGACAAGTTATCTTCGGGGTCATGTTCATCCTCTTCTCCAGTTGATGTCCATGCACAAGCGCAGCTGCATTCGCGCGCGATAAAGCAGGATGCGCAAGTGACCGGGTGTGATCTTGAGCAGCCGCTGAATTTCGTCGGCATCGATGTCCAACCATTCCCGCATCATGAAAGCGCGCGATGTCTTTTCAGGCAGACGGCTGAGACAGGCTTCAAGGACTTTGAAGAAAGCGGCCCGTTCTGTAACGCTTTCCGGGTCGGTCCATGGATCCTTCGTATCTCGCCAGCAACCCGTTTCGTCGAACAAAGCGTCGAAGGCACTGGTGTCGTAGTCAGAATCATCGAATTTGCTTGGCGCGAGCTGATATCGCTTTTTCGATCGGATAATGTCGAGGATCTTATGCTTTAAGATCGAAACGAGCCACGTCTTGATGCTGGCTTCTTGACGAAATGACTTTCGACCGCTCAACGCCGCGACCAGCGTCTCCTGTACGGCATCTTCCGCAGTTGCCTGATCCTGAAGCTGCACGAGCGCGAGCTTGAGCAGCACCGGCCGATAGGCGGCAACCTGTGCGTCGTACTCCTCGGCTTCATCGACAAGATCTGACATGGCACCCATTAGGCTCGGACCAGCTGTAACTTTTCGCGAGTTTCCCGCGACTAACATTCGATTTCGGATGTCTGCAAGCCCCCTCGCTTCGATCGACAGCCAGAGATCTGCCCACGTCAGAAACCAACAAAGGAGTTCTAGCAATGACTCGATTGATAGTGTCCGCTCTTTTTGCAGCGGTTGTCTTCTCCACTTGCACGCCCGCATTCGCTGGCTCTTCGGAATACGGCAATGCAATCCGCGAGGCTTCTGCTTCCGGCAGCATCACGCCGCATGGCGTGTGGGACAGCAAATAGACGGAGAATATGGGAGGCTGCGACCATCGCCAGATGTGGCGCGATCATTACCGATACGCTTTCGCTGCGTTGGTCGCGGCCTTTCTGCCGTCTCTTCGCTCTCTGGCGTGGGTCCGAGGATTCATGCGCTCCGATGTTGTTCGATCACCGGATCAGCGCCATCGATATGCTCATTCTTATTTAGGGCGGATTAATTTGTGACGTATAATGACGATCTTACCGTCTTCATTGTGATCGTCTGGCAACATTAACGAGTGACAATCGGACCGAGGCCCGGAGCGTCTTGACCTCATCGGAGGTCGCCTCGCGGGCGGTATCGCCGACGAGCCGCTTCTTGCCGACTTCGAGGAACTCCTTGGACCATCGGTAATAGAGGTTCTGGGCAATACCCTCTTTGCGGCAGAGCTCGGCGATGCTGTCCTCGCCTCTCAGGCCTGCAAGGACGATGCGGATCTTCTCCTCGACCGAGAACTGCCGCCGGGTCGCCCGTCGGATGTCCCTGACGGTTCGCTCTGCGCTTTGCGGAGCCTGCTGCTTGCCGTTCTGTCTCATCGTGTCCCTTCCCAGGGTTACGATGAGCCGCAAACTCTCTCTTATGCAATCAGATCAATCCGACCGGCAGGTCCTGACGGGGGACAGTGAGCGGCGCCTCTCTTCTTCGATAATGGCTGCTGCCCGGTGCACAATGCCGAGGATCAAGCGAGACTTGAATGAGCCGAGCAACGCGCCTTCCGAAAAGCGATCCTGTCGGATCAAAGCAGTTATCAGGTACACGAGCTGCAATGGCTCCGCTCGCTCAAGTGTGGAGGGATCGCTGCACATCGCTTGAGCTTCGTCCGAATGAGCCCATGATACCCAGTCAAAGCCGCGTAACACCCATCCGCGATCATAAGCAGCGCTGACAAACGCATCTGCGACGTCGCCGAGAACCGCATAAGGCAGAATGATAGATCCCGCCTCCGTCTTCTGACTGGGACTGAAATCACCTGGCCCGAAATCAGGGCTTTCCAAATCCGGAAGATAGAGGGCCATCTCCTCCATGCACCGCAGAAGTTCGAAGCTGCTCGGAACGTCCTTAAGGTTCTTATCAGCCACCGGGGTCGAGCCTGTATCAATGAATCACAGCGGCCTGATTGACGTTACGGGTGCGCCCACTCCCGACATGAATGCGTACTTTTCTGCAGAAGTCGACGACTGTCTTCGACACAGTTAAACGAAGATGGCCTTCAGGTCAGGGACCGAAGTCGGCTACGAAAAAGCCCGAAATCCGTCGAGCCGAGAAATTGGACGGTCGAGTCTACCTGATCGTCGAATTTGCAGTGTGGGAATTGGAAGATCTCGGCCTCATAAGTTGCCAGCCACGGCGCTTCAACAGGTAGCCAGACGAGACCCTGTTCAAACTTTACTGTCTGCTCCTGCGCGCGCTCGACTTTACCTTTTTCGGGGTCGCGCGAGAGTAGCCACGGCTGGTTACCCGTCTTGTTGAAGTATTCGAGGAGACTTATACCGCTGGCCTTCTTCTCAACGATGACCAGCTTGGCGTTCCATTTCGCTTTCAGGACTTTGACCTGATTGACGAGGTCCACGAAGTTGGGGCGGTCGCGCCAGACGTCGAGCAAATAATACCCGTCGGGGCACTTCGCCCAGGTCGTGCAGACCGTGTAGGAGTTGGTCTCGTCGCCCTGATAGGCGGTATCCCAGGATTGAATCACCGCCTCGGCCTTTGCTGGACCCGGGGCCTTTTGATAGCGTTTTACCCAGGCATTCTTGAAGATATAGCCGCCTGGCGGCAGCGGGCACTGATTATATTGGGCTTCGAAATCATGTTCGCCCATGTCTTTTCTGAGCTGCTCAAGATCCTCCTTGTCGTGCCGGGACCGCTGAAGAACGTGCCCCGGACCGAGCCACACCTTCCACCCTCCGGCAACAACGTCATATATTTTCTTTTCCGAGTGGATCGCCGGCAGGATCAATTCTTCCCAGCCCCCTTTCGCGATGAGATGGCCCGGCAGATCCTCGGCGTGAAGTCTTTGTCCGACTACAATGATACTGCCCTTCTTCGGGTGATCAAAGCGGCTGTGAATCGTTGAGTTGAACCAGTGAATGCAGCTCTCTCGTGCCGTCGGCGAATGCGCTTCGCCAGCCTTGAGCAGGTCGTCAGCAATGAAGACGTGCGCACCGCGCCCAGTCACTGTGCCACCGACCGACGTCGCCAGCCGATATCCCCCCGCGGTCGTTCCAATCTCGGTCTTGTTTTGTTGCTTGGGATCCAGAATCGTCCCCGGAAACAGCCGACGATAAAAAGGAGACCGCATCAGCTTCAACGTGTCTCCGCTGAACTTCTCGGCGAGCGAAGCCGCATAGGATGCACAAACGATGCGTGTCTTTGGATTTTTGCCGAGCAACCAAGCTGTGTATGCGATCGAAATCAGATAGGTCTTTAGATAGCGTGGTGGAATGCAAACTAGAGCGCGCCGGACCTCGCCGTCATGAACCTTCTCGAGCAACCGGCAGATGATGCTGATGTGATGAGACAGCTCGAGCGTTCCTCCTTCCAGCACTGGAAAGGCACGAATAGCGAAGGAACGGAACTCGCGACGACACAAATCATCCACTATTTTTCGCAGCTCGAGTGGGTCAGCCATCGGCTTCATCTGCTTTCTTGAACACGTGAAATTTTTCGCGCAGCTCAATCCATGCCTCGAGGGTCGTGTAGTCTGCGACGGACTCTTCAGGCGATGGTGGCGCGGCCTCCGGCGGGTCATACCTTTCGTCGAGCTCTTTCTGGATCTGAAAAGCCTTTAGGTTGCCTGCAGCGGCTTGCTGGGCGACCTGATGGTAGCCCAGCTCTTTCTTCGACATGGTCTTCGGTTTACCGTCCATAGTGACGGTGACTTTTTCTCCGAATGCCTCCTGGTAGAGTGTCTTCTGGTTCTTCGAGCCTTTGGGTCGGCCTTTCGGGTTCGGTGATGGACCGCCCTTCTTCCACCAGCTCTCGGGATCGGTCTTGCCTTTCCCCCACTTCGAGGACTTCGGAGACTTCTCCTTCTCACTCATGGCTGCCCTGCCCTTCGTCAGCACGCTGTTCGACGAGTTCTGCGAAGGTCAAACCCGTCTCGACGTGCACGGCGCGATCGCCGGTCACTCGTTCCCAGCGCCGGATCGCACGATCGACATACTTGGGATCGAGTTCGATGCAGCGGGCCTCGCGATCACAGCGCTCGCTGGCAATGATCGTCGTGCCCGACCCGGAAAATGGGTCGAGCACCACGTCGCCGACATTGGTCACGTCGAGGATCGCATCAATGACAAGTTCCACAGGCTTCGGGGTTGGATGGTCAGCGAGTGCCTGGGCAGCCGACGATCCCCGCCGGTTAGCACCCGGATAGGTCCAGACGTTGGTACGATCTCGACCGAAAGCGCCTAACGCCACATTATTTATCGCCGGCGACTTTCCGTTGCAGAACACGCCGATGAGCTCGTGGCACGATCTGTAGAGCCCGCCCATGCCGCCCGACCCCTTGTTCCAGACGGCGACATTGATGCGATCCAGGCCGGCCTCGCGCCCGCCATCGAGTAGGAGTTCGATCTGACGCCAGTCCATGCAGGCAAAGAGGACGGCGCCCGGTAACAATGATGCCCGACAAAGGCTGAGATACGTTCTTAGGAACTGCCGAAACTCGGCCTCGCTCTCCTTCCCCGCAAACATGACGAAGTCTTCGTGCTTGTGCTTGCCGAGACCTCCGACGAAACCTTCAATTTTGCAGTTGTAAGGCGGATCGGAGAAGGCCGCGTGAGCCGCGCTCCCGCTGAGCACACGCTTGTATGATACTTCATCAAGAGCATCACCGCAGAGGAGCTGATGGCGGCCAAGACGGAATAGGTCTCCAGCCCTGCTCGTCGGAACAACGACGGTATTGTCCGCGTCTTCGTCAACCCCGGAATTGAGTTCCGTCGGACGAGGCTCGAGCTTGATCTGATCGATCTCGGGCAAGGTGAAACCAGTTGAGATGAGCTCGATCCCGTGGGACTCGATTGTGATCATCCGGTCGCGCAGCTTATCGAGGTTGTATTTGCCAATCTCGCCGATGCGGTTGAGCGCGAGACTGAGGGCCTCCAGCTCAACCGGGTTGAGATGATCAACCACGCGGCATTCGATTTTCTCAAGGCCAAGCCGGATCGCCGCTTCCCAAAGGACGTGCCCCGCAACGATGGTGCACTGTTTGTCGATCAGGATCGGCAGCACCATGCCGAACTTCTTGATGGATCGGATCGCACTTTCGAGATGCTGTGGCGTGGTCTCTCGCGTTCGGTTCGGTGACGGGTGAAGTGCGTTGATCGGCTTTATGACAGTGGCAAGCCCTGGCTGCAGATCATTGCGGCCGTGGCCATGGAGGGCAGCGGCGATCCGCGTCTCATCCTGGTTGTTTGAGCGGCGCTTCTTGGTCGCGCCCTGAAGCTGCTTTTTCAGAGCACGAGAATTGATCGTATCTTTTGCCGACATGCTTAACGCTCAGACGCGCCCCGAAATGAGATGGCTGACTGCCCTGATATCTCGATTGATGACCGATCAGAGGGCACTTTAAGTTCACACCCTCGATGAGCTAAGTGCTATGCTCGATGGCGCGAGAGCCGAGGGTGTCACGTCCTGTGTCGCTGATCAGCACGCGCCAACAGGCGCGTCAATCGCTCGTGCACTTTAATTGCACGACTGGACCGCCGATGTCAAGCGCGGCGCGAGGCCTATCGTCTTCTGAGTTTCATCAGCGCCTTAGTTAGGGCTTGCTCCTTCTCGGAAAGGCCCCCGCCTGTAGCTTTGGCGCCATGAGCCTCAAGGACGTCCCGGAACACCTCATATTGCTCCGGCGTTAGATGAAGGAGCACGGCATGCACCTTGGTACCCGCATCGGCCCCGTCATTGTTCATAAGACGGGCAAGAGCGTAGGTCGAATTTTCCTCGGCGAGTTTCAGGAGCCGCTCGCAGTTACGGGCATTAATACGTGGCGAGACGAGCCGCAGCTTGGTCCAGCCGATCTGGTTCAAGCGACGGCGGTCCACCTGGAGCTTCGCAAAGGCCCGATCGATCTCGACATAATAATATGCCTTGCGCCTGGCGATGCCGAGTTGCTTCGCGATCGTAAGAAACTCGTCTGGTCTGTCATCGAACACCTGTCGCAGGTGGTGCGCGACGTCCATTAAGTCATCGCTCTTCAATTTCTCAACGTTCTCGAGCTTGCGCACGCGTTCTTGCTCCGAGACCAACGTGCTCTTCACCTACGTCCTCCACCGAAGTCCGTGAAGGACATGAACCGAAAGCCGTCGTGAGTTCAACCCGTGACGGCACGCCCCCAAACTAAGACGCCCTCAACGTCCTCGAACATAGCTTGGCCCGTCCTCAAGCGACGCCGGACCGTAACCGTGATCCCCGTGCTGGCATCCGTGCTCGACCACCCAGGATTCCGTGTTTTGGATTCATCGGCAAATCCGCAAAAGCCCTATTGTATCTGCAGTTTGAAGCGATCAACCGCGCCCAATCCGTGTATTTTTGCGCATTATCCGTGTTTTTCCGGGGTGAACACGGAAAACCCAACCGGAGACTAGTTCGCCGTAGACTGCCACCACAGCCAGCGATTAAGTCATTGAAATAGCTGCATATTATTCGATTTCCGCAGGCGGAATTTTGTCGCCAAATCCGGCACTTGTTGACTACCATTTTGGGCTCTCGTCCAGCTGGCCTCGTCTCTGCCGATCGAGCTGTGGGGCCGAATTTCGTTATAATCTCGTCGCCATATATCACACTTTCGCTGGGCGTCCGAGACATTCATGAACCAGTGTACGTTCAGGCACTCAGCTCGGAACTTGCCGTTCAGGCTCTCGATGAAGGCATTGTCCGTCGGTTTCCCGGGCCGCGAGAAGTCGAGGATTACACCGCGCTGGTAAGCCCAGAGATCGAGATCCTTGGAGACGAACTCCGAGCCTTGGTCGACTCGAATGGTCTTCGGATAGCCGACGTCCCGACAGACACGCTCGAGCGTTGCAACCACATCGGCACCTTTATAGGTCCGGCGAACTTCGATGGCCGGTACAAAGCGCGAGTGCGTGTCTATGACCGTCAGGATGCGCAAGCGATCGCCATCGTAGGTTTGATCATGCACGAAATCCATCGCCCACACATCGTTGGGATGAGATGCCGCCCGGCGGTCTTCGCGCAATTTTGCTCTGACCCGCCGCTTCGGCGTTTTATTGCGCAATTGCAGGCCCATTTCACGATAAAGCCGATACACACGCTTGGCGTTCACACCCCAGCCTTCACGCCGCAGAAGCACGTGGATGCGGCGATAGCCATAGCGCACGCGCGTCTCGGAGATCTCTTTGATGCGCTTTTTAAGTCCGGCCTGCCCGGCACGGCGGTGGCGGTAATGATAGGTCGAGCGGCGGGCCCTCAGAACCGAGCACGCACGCCGAATGCTCACTTTCCATTCGGCTCGAACATCATCAACCAGCTCCCGCTTGCGAGCAGGCCTTAGAGCTTTCTGCGGATGACGTCCTGCAGCATGGCACGATCAAGGCTCAGATCGGCGACCAGCTTCTTCAGCTTGGCGTTCTCTTCGTCGAGCTGCTTCAGACGCTTCATCTCCGACGGCATCAAGCCGCCATACCGCTGACGCCATCGATAAAAAGTCTGCTGGGAGATTCCAGCTTTCCGGCACACCTCCGCAACCGCTGTCCCTTCGTCAGCTTGCCTCAGAATGAAGGCGATCTGGCTATCGGTAAACTTCGAGCGTTTCATCGTCTCTCCTCGTCCGGCCAGCAAGGCCGCTAAACGAGAATTTTCTCAGATTCGATGGTCCAGTTTGCGGGAGGCAGGTCAGACGGCCGGGTTCTAACTTAGACCGTGGCATCGTGACGAGGGGCAGGCCAACAAGATAAAGCGCATATGTTGCCAATCCGGCAGCGACAATGAATGTCGCCACTGCAAGCCCCCCGGCACTTGTCGGCGAAGAAGTGGGATCCGCCCATACAGTTTTGCGGAACTTAATGTTGACATCAAAAGCCTAAAAATCGGGGTTTTACCATTGGAATCGCCTATCGAGAATGACGCCAAAAGCAAGACCAACGCCAAAAGCCCCGATTGCCGTCAATCGAGGATATTTTTCTATCTCTTTTGGAAGCTCATCGAGCGCGTCATTTATCAGCTTAATAAGACTTTCGATTTCTTGTTGGTCTCGGTTTTCGACGGATGCTGTAGGTGCTTGAGGAACCTCACTTGGCAACTCGCGCGACGAAGTCGATCGTGCAGTCGCGTTGATTTCGGCTCTCAGCAATGCGATTTTGTTCTCGAGACTCATTAGATTCTACCTTTGAATTCGATCGTCAAACGTCATGCCGCCTTTTTTATTTCAACGCGTCCTCAATGGATTGCCGAATAGAACCGTATGTATCAGCGATGACTTTCTGGGCGTCAGCATAACCTTTCTGGGCTTTCTTCCATGACTCGCGCGAAGCATCCTTCAGACGATCAGCCCTAGCTCTCTCTTCGTCCACCTTGGATTTTAGGGCGGCGATTTGCGCGTCAATTTGAGCACGCTTTTCTTGGGCGACTTTCTCGCTTTGCTTACGCAAATCCTCAATCCATTTTTCCCAGGCTTTTTGTCGAGCTTCGATGTCGGCCTCGAGGACAGCCTTGCGTGTTTCAAGATCTGCTTTTCTTGTTTCCAAATAGTCGTTCGTGGCCGACTGGAACGCATCCCAGTGTTCATCGAGCGACTTACGTGCAGTATCCACCTGAGCGTCTGTCCAAGTTTTCGCGTCCTCGACTGCCTCCTGGGCCTGCTTCCGGTAGGCATCGCGCTTGTCACGGAGAGACTGCAGGGCGGCGTCGGCTTTTGCCTTTGCGTCCCCCTGAAGTTTGGCTGCGTGCTGCTCTAGAACGGCAATTGAGGCGTCGGCCTCTGAGAGCCTGTCTTTTGACCATCGAATGGCTTGCCTCGCCAGCGAGAGCTTTTCCTCGGATGCTTGCTGAGTGCGCTGCGCATCAGTTGCATCCGCAAAGGCTGTAGGTGCTGTAAGGACCATAGCTTGTGCAGCCACAACGATTCCAATAGCGGACGTGCGAATTTTCATTTCATCTTTTCCAGTTCCGATGGCCTGCGAAGACCGGCGTTTTGTGGCCTACATTCAGAATAACTTTGAAAACGCATCCCTGATTTTCTGGATCGCTCGATCTTGGGCGAGTTTGGCTTCAGCGACACCACTCTTCACGGCGTTCCAAGACTCGTCGCCAGCGCCCTTAACCGCACCGATTTTAGATTGGAATTTGTCGGCCTCCTGCGTAAGGCGCTGAATCGCAATCTCCAGCTCTCCGGTCGCCTTCTCAACGATGGCCGAAGCTTGAGCGCGCAGAGATTGTAGCGTTGCTTCCCACGCTTGATGCTGGGCTGCAGCGCGCGCGACCAGAACGCCCTGCACAGCAGACGCCTGAGACTTGACGGCGGTCAAATAGTCTTGGATCGACGCTTCAATCTCAACCCATTCTGCATCAAGAACGCCTTGCACCTTCTTCGCATCAAGCTTCAGTCCGTCCGGCTCGGCGCGCAAATCATCGAGTGTTTTTTCCAATTTTGCCCGAGATGCCTGCAATTTCGCAATTGCGCTATCAGCGCTCTTGCGAAAATCGCCTTTCATGCTCTCAGCAGATTTCTCAATCTCGGATACAACCGAGTCAAGTTCATCGAGGCGTTGTTTTGCCCATGCGATGGCATCGTGCGTTGCCGCTTGGCTAGCCATAAGATCACATCCTTCTATTATCAGCCAACATTATACTCTGCTTGAATACGCTCTGATCTTTGACACGCTTCAGAAGGGCAATGACGGACCGGAAACAGAACCTCATCTCTTCACGTTCAATCACCAGACCGCCGACATATAATTCAATCGAATGAATTATTCAAGACGTGCGAATAATCGCTTTGACACGTGCCCGTTCACGGGAACACCTCACCCTTAAAAACAAATAAAACTAATGATGGAAGCGCAGGGACCCGCCATGCTCTTCTGGGCGTGGTTATGCTTCTCGTCTCGGCTCGCAGCCTAAAGCGCCCTGAAGCAGACGCTGAGCAAAGGGGGATTTCCTGGAGTTCCGTTCCATGCGATACGCCCTTGCCTAAACTTGGTCTTTCCAATTTCGGCCAGCGAGAAGCGCTTGAGGTCTCGAACGCGACTTTGATTATTCGCTCGAATGAAATAATGCTAAGCTAACTTCGAGGTTTCGAAAGAGATGTCCCCGTCTGGCAAGACAAGCACCGCTTCTTACTCACCTCCGAGCGGTCAAGATGTTCGCAGCGCAAAGACGCGGGCGAAATTAATCGAAGCTGCCATCGATGAGTTTGGTGCTGTAGGGTATGAAGCTGCGAGCACTCGCACGCTCACGCAGCGGGCAAACGTAAATCTTGCTGCAATTCCCTATCACTTCGGGGGAAAACGCGAACTCTACTTGGCGGCTGCACGTCAGATAGCAGACTACGCACAATGCCGACTCGAGGAAGCAAGCAATCTGCTTATCGAGCTCGACAGCGAGGACCCTTTGACGCGTGTGGAGAGCGCTTTTCTCCATCTTCTGCATATCATACTGGACGACAAGGAACCGCGATCTTGGACATCATTTCTCGCACGCTGCACGTTCGAGAACGATGACGCATTCGCGATGATTTACGACGATGCCCTTGAGCCATTTCAACAAAATGTATCTGAAGTGGCCAAAAATATTTCCCCTCGCACTATGGATCCGAACGCCGTCCGGTTGCGGGTGAGCACAATCATTACAACGATCATTTCCTTCAGATTACTGCGAGGATTTGTACTTCGGGCGATGGGCCAGAAGCAGATTCGCCACAAGGATGCTCAGCAAATTGAGGCGATTATCAAAGACCTTATCCGCAGCAATTTTCTGCCCCCAAGAGCTGCGGTTCGAAGTAGACACTAGTGGCTTCCCCCCTCTGTCACTCGATGAAATCGAGCGATGATCAAGAATTAGTGTCTGCACGAGGCTATTCCAGGAATATGCCCTTCTGGTCAAGTGACCGTCAAAATCTTCCGACTGCCCTCGGTGTCACTCGACGCTGGTTGCCTCAGGACTGGTAGCGCAGATCTTTCTGGATGGCTTCCCGCGGCGTCGCGACATTTCTGCGCGTGCGCCAATTCTGGACTTTACAGTCCAATCTTATGTGGTATCTCGTCGGTTGGAGGGCTTCGCCATGGCACCGATGAAACTAAGTGAGCACTTGAGCAAACGCGACGCGATCATACGCGCCGGCTCCGAGTTGTTCCTCTCTCACGGCTATGATGGTGCGAGCATGGAAGTGATCGCAGAGGAAGCCGGCGTTTCTCGGCAGACCATCTACAATCAGTTTGAGAGTAAGGAGGCGTTGTTTCGCGCCATCATCGATTGTCTCGTAGACGAGTTCATGGCCCCCCTGGCCAAGGCCAGTCGGGGTACGAATGTTCGTGAGACGTTATTTGCTTTCGCGAAGCATACCCTTGGGCTGTTGGTTCGACCGAAATTTGTGGGTTTGTACCGATTGGCGCTCACCGAAACCAACCGCTTCCCGGACTTCGGGCCCACCATCTACGAAGCGGGCGCGCTGCGAGCGCAGAAAACGGTGGCGGAATACCTTCGCGAACAAGTCCAAAGCGGCACCTTGGAATTGGCAGACCCGTTCGCTGCGGCCGGACAGTTTATTGCCCTCACTGTGCGAGATACCGAATTGAAAGCGCTTTTTGGCGTCGAATCTAGGCTATCGACCCATGAGATCCAAGGGCGCGCGAAGGCGGGAGTCGATTTTTTTCTGAAAGTGTATGGACGAAGCGAACTGACCCTGTCGCACAAAATTCCGAAGACAAACCGGAGATCGGTGCGGCAGGCTTGAGCCGCTTTAGGCAGGGGCACGGATGCGTCCGAATATTGTTCCACATCCCGCATATATCGTCGTGCTTCCAGCCTTGGTCGGCGCTGGTTGTTCGGCAGCGCTTCCGCGGGACATCGTCCCGGAGGTGCTCATCCAAAGCTTCAGATTTCGCGGTATCGGCGACCAACTGAAAGCGATGAGCGTCGGTGTGAATCGGCTTAGACAGCTTCTCGGCTTCTTCCCGCATCATATCGACGCCACGAGAACGAGCACGTCGATAGTTGCAGATGTTCTGCGCCGTCAGAAAGATCAATTCATTGAACTCGCAGACATCGAAGCACGATTGGGTCAGCAAAAAGCGTCGCTGGGAAAAAATCGCCTAACACGCATGAACTCTCAGTTGTGATCTGCACTTAAGGACAAGAAATGCTGCACTATACGAAAAATTTCAGGTGTGTGATTGCAGTTACGATCACCTTTTTCCTCGCGTCGCCGGCCATGGCACAAATGCCAGGTCCCCCTCCCGTCGTTGGTTATACGATCGCTAAGAAGCAGCCGGTGAAGCAGGTTCAGGAATTCATCGGCCGCGTTGAAGCCGTCAATAAGGTGAATGTGATTGCCCGCGTCTCGGCGGAACTTGAAAAAGCTCCGTTCAAGGAGGGAACGGAAGTCAAGAAAGGGGACATTCTCTACGAACTCGAAAAGCCCCCTTATGAAGCCGCAGTAGAAAGCGCAAAAGCATCGGTCGATCAATTCCACGCACTGCTTCGCAATGCAACCTTGACGACGGAGCGGTATCAAAAACTGCTT
This sequence comes from Hyphomicrobium sp. DY-1, assembly GCF_047497105.1. Classification (NCBI taxonomy): domain Bacteria; kingdom Pseudomonadati; phylum Pseudomonadota; class Alphaproteobacteria; order Hyphomicrobiales; family Hyphomicrobiaceae; genus Hyphomicrobium; species Hyphomicrobium sp. DY-1. The sequence continues at coordinate 840,002 of NZ_CP134870.1, forward strand.
TCCGGCCCCGCAGGCCAGCAATCGAGCGTGGATAGCGCCCTTGCGCAACAGCAGGCTTATGAAGCCCAGATGCTTGGTGCCCAAGCACAGCAAAAAACCGCGGAAATCAATCTCGGCTACACCACGATCACGTCTCCCATCGACGGCAAAGTCGGGCGAATCGCCGTGACGGTGGGCAACATTGTTGGTCCCAACTCCGGAACGTTGACGACAATCGTCAGCCAGGACCCCATGTACATCACCTTCCCCGTGCCATCGCCGACTTTATTGGAGCTCGGAAAGATGTATGGTCCGAAAGGCGGCTTTGATGCCGTCATCCTTCGTGTGCGCCTTCCTGACGGCACTCTTTATGCGGAGAAGGGCAAGCTCGATTACGTAGATCCCACAGTCGCCGCGAATACCGATACCGTCATTGTTCGCGGCACGATTCCCAATCCCCTGCAAAAAGTGAGCAAGGCAGGAGAGGTAACGGTCCGCCCGTTGATAGACGGAGAGTTTGTCACCGCGCTGGTCGAAGGCGTCGAGCCTATCGTTTCCCTCGCAATTCCGCGCTCCGCTGTGCTCTCGGATCAGCAGGGCGATTATGTCTACGTCGTCAATAATGATGACGTCGTAACGCAGCGCCGGATTCAACTCGGGCAATCGACAGCAGCCGTCGCCATGGTGTCGACCGGCCTGAGCGAGGGCGAGAAAATTGTCACCGAAGGCATCCAACGCGTTCGTCCTAATATAAAAGTTGCGCCCCAGCCAGCCGGGCCCGACCCCACCAAAGCAAACGGTCAATAACCAATGTTTTCTGCGATCTTCGTCGACCGGCCCCGATTGGCTATTGTCATTGCAATCGTCATCACCATCGCTGGCGCTCTTGCGATCACACGCATTCCGGTCGAGCAATTTCCAAATCTTGTGCCGCCACAGGTTCAGGTGACGACGACCTATCCTGGCGCCTCCGCAAGCGTGGTCGAATCGTCGGTGGCTCAGCCGCTCGAGTCGCAGATCGTCGGCGTCGACAAGATGCTTTACATGAAATCAAACAGCGGCAACGACGGAAGTTATAATCTGACCGTATCGTTTGCGCTCGGCACCGATCCCGACATCGATACCGTCAACGTAAACAATCGCGTCCAGGCTGCCTTGTCCCGTCTGCCGCCTGAAGTCCAGAAGCAAGGCCTTCTCACGCAGAAGCGCTCGTCAGCCATGTTGCAGGTCATCTTTCTCTATTCCGAGACTGGCAAGCAGGATCCGCTATTCATCACAAATTACGCGACGATCAATGTTCTTGATCGCTTGTCGCGCACGGAAGGGGTGGGGCAGGCGCTTCTTTTCAGCGCGCAGAATTATTCGATGCGGATCTGGTTTGATACGCAGCGCCTAACGAATCTCGGAATGCAACCGTCCGACATTGTGCAGGCTATCGAAGCTCAGAACGTGCAGGCTCCCGTTGGTCGTATCGGTGCGCAACCGGCGGCGGGCGATCAACAGTTTCAGATGAACGTCCAGACTGAAGGCCGTCTAACGACGTCTGAACAGTTCGGCGATATCGTTGTCCGCGCGAATCCGGATGGATCGGTTTTGCGCGTCCGAGATGTCGCCCGCATCGAGCTTGGAGCGCAAAACCTCGATGTGAACAGCCGGCTCAATGGAAAGCCCGCCGTCGCTATCGCAATTTATCTCGCACCCGGCGCCAATGCCGTTCAAACGTCGGCCCGCATCAACGCCGCGCTCGATGAGATGTCCAAGAGATATCCCGAAGGGCTGAAGTCTCGGGTTGTCTATGACACCTCCACGTTCGTCAGCGACACCATTCACGAGGTCATTCAAACACTTGTCGAAGCCTTCGTGCTCGTGATCGTTGTCGTCTTCTTGTTCCTCGGCAGTCTCCGCGCGACCATCATTCCGGCAATTGCCGTCCCGGTAAGCTTGATCGGCGCTTTCGCGGTCATGCTCGCGCTTGGCTATTCAGCCAATACCGTCTCACTTTTGGCCATGGTGCTAGCCATCGGTATCGTCGTCGACGACGCCATCGTAGTGGTCGAGAACGTCGAGCGCGTCATGGAGGAGGAGCCGGAACTTTCGCCCGCAGATGCCACAAAGAAGGCGATGTCCCAGATCACAGCCCCCGTCATCGCCATCACGCTGGTCCTGCTATCGGTATTTGTTCCCATAGCGTTCATTCCAGGGCTTACGGGTGAACTGTTCCGGCAATTCGCGGTCACGATTTCCGCAGCGATGATTATCTCGGCGCTCAACGCGTTGACACTATCACCCGCACTTTGCGCCGTCTTCCTGCGGCACAGCGTTAAGCGTGGTCCGATGGCTTATGTATTGCGTGGCATCGATCATGTGCGCGATGGCTACGCCGCAATTGTCCGCCGGCTCGTGCGCGTCTCAATTCTCAGCCTTGTTGCAGTCGCCGCAGCTGCGGCCGCCATCTTCTACCTAGGCAGAGTCACGCCAACAGGCTTTGTCCCGGAAGAAGATCAAGGCGCCTTCTTCATTGTCATCCAATTACCGGACGGCGCATCCCTTAACCGGACCACAGATGTCGTCGCCCAAACCGAAGCAATCTTGAAACAATATCCTCAAGTGCAGGATAGCATCTCGATCGTTGGGTATTCCCTTCTCGACAGCGGCGCACAACCGAATGCAGCCTTTCTGATCGCGCGCCTTAAGCCATTCGAAGACCGCAAGGCGCCGCAAGACTCGGCTCAAGCGCTGATTGGCCAGGTAACAGCGGCGGCGCAACGGATCAGCACCGCTCAAATTTTCGCGTTCAACGTACCTCCGATTATCGGTCTGTCGACGAGCGGCGGCTTTGAATATCAGCTGGAAAACCTCGAAGGCGCCGATCCCGCAACGATGGGCAGCGTTATGCAAGGGTTGATCGCTGCTGCGAACCAGGATCCGAGCTTGCAGCGCGTTTTCTCGACCTTCACCGCCTCCAATCCCTCGATCTATCTGAATATCGATCGCGATAAGGCGCAGGCATTGGGGCTCGCAGTCAGCGATATCTTCTCCGCATTGCAATCGACACTCGGCGGAACCTACATCAACGACTTCAATCTTTTCGGTCGCGTGTGGCAGGTCAATCTTGAAGGGGAAACAACCGATCGCAACAACATAAACGCGATCTGGAAAATTTACGTACGTAATAAGAGCGGTGAAATGGTTCCACTTCGCTCAGTTGCCACCTTATCGACTATACTCGGACCTCAGACCATCAGCCGTTACAATAATTATCGCTCGACAACCATCAATGGCTCACCCGCCCCCGGCGTCTCTTCGGGAAGCGCATTGCAAGCCATGTCTGAGGTATCGGCGAAAACTTTACCGCCGTCGTACAGCTTTGAATGGACCGGCACAGCCTATCAAGAACACGAAGCTCAAGGACAGACCGGCATCGTGCTCGGGCTTGCCGTTCTCTTTGCTTTCCTCTTCCTCGTCGCCCTGTACGAAAGCTGGATGATTCCAGTGCCGGTTCTGCTGTCCGTTTCCGTCGGTGTCCTCTGCGCCTTCCTCGGAATTTTGACGGCAAAGCTGTCGCTCGACGTCTACGCGCAGATCGGTTTGGTCGTCTTGATCGCGCTCGCAGCAAAGAACGGCATTCTTATCGTCGAATTTGCCAAGGAACGCCGGGAACATGGCGATTCGATCCAAGATGCCGCCATCCTCGGCGCTCAAATGCGTTTTCGCGCTGTGATGATGACGTCGATTGCTTTTATTCTCGGTCTCTACCCGCTCATTGTTGCAACGGGCGCGGCGATGATCAGCCGACGCGACGTTGGAACACCGGTTTTTGCAGGTATGCTCGGAGCCAGTATCATCGGCATCTTCCTGATCCCGATGCTCTATGTGTTCTTCCAGTCGATCCGCGAACGTATCAAACAGGGCAGAAGCGCTGAGCCGGAACACAAAGCGGAATTGTAAAAACTTCGATCACCAACGGACTTTCTATCGCGATCTCGGATAAGAAGATTTGCGTCAAGGAGGCTCAGCGCTCCACTTCGTGAGAAAACATTGGGTTTCATAGTACATCCGCTACGATCGATTGCCGTTCGAGCACGTTCTTCCCCATGCGACGCAGCGTTCCAACATCATGCGCGGAGCTAAATTCCAGCGCCCGCGTAGAACGCGTTGACCCGCTTTAACAACAGTGTTCCCCGGATAAATCGGCGTCGCCGTCGGCTCTTTCTGAGCCCCTCAATTTAGGGAGCGCAGCAATGAAAATAAAACGGTACTGTACCGTTTTATTTTGCATTAAAAAAACTGCGACTGGAAAATCAGCGATGATCAGAACCAGAAAAATTGCCGTTCCCAAAGCCAAGTCCGGACGGCCCAGAAACGACGATATCGAACGGCGCCAGGCTCTCGTCCTCGACGTGGCGGGAGAGATGTTTCTACGGCTGGGCTTCGACGCCACCACGATGGATGCGGTCGCGGAGATTGCTCGGACGTCCAAACGAACGCTCTACGCACATTATCCCGATAAGGGTGCGCTGTTTAATGCCGTGCTTCGCAGACTTATCAACCGGTGGCTCGTTCCAATTGATCAGGCAAAGTCCAGGAGCAGCAACCTTGAGACGACCCTTCGTGCTCTCGCTCACTACTTGGCAACATTCGCCGTTACGCCACAACACGTCAGCGTCAATCGAATCATAATTTCTGAGTCAAAGCGACGTCCCGAATTCGGTGCGCTCGCGGACGAAGCGGCCAGAAAACCTGCCATAGCAGCTATAGTCGCCATACTCAGAAAACATCGCAAAAAACTTGACATCAACGACCTCGAATTGGCTGCAGAGCAATTCATGAGTCTCGCCATAGATAGCTGCCTACGGCGCGCCTATTCCGGAAGTCCGCCCAGTCCGGACGATATCGAACAATGGGTCTCGGCCTCGGTACGACTTTTTCTGCACGGCGTCTCAAAACGCTTCGCCTCGCATGCAGCTAATGACGACAGATCGGAAGAAACGACTTAGGCGCCGCCTCGACCGCCAACCTCAAAGCGAGGGACAAGAATGTGGGATTTTATTCAGTCAAGCCGAACGGTTTCGGCTAAGCGATTCTCAAAGAAGACCGATTGGCTCAGGCTCATCGTATTGAGTTTCATGATCAGCCTCTACTGTCTGATCGGCTTTTTGCTGATCTGTTATCAAGCGACATCATCCAATTTGGCAATCGGGATGACGGCCGCCTTCACGGGTATAACGACGATTGTCATGACTTCTAAGATCGCTAGGCCCGATATCTATCTCGATTGGATGTTAAATGGCGCCTTCGTCGCAGTTGCAGGCCTCATTCTCGTGAATGACAAGATCAATGATCTGCAATTCGCCGCAAGCGGCGCGCTTTTGCTGCTATCTGCCTTAACACGCGTCTGGATTGGCATAACGGCCTATCCGCGGCGGGCAGCTCAGTGGATCGGAGATTCTGGATATTTGGGAACCGTTGGTGCCCTCTGGGCCGGCTGTGCTCTGATTTTTGATTGGAAGCCAAGCCTCCCGACCGTCCTGGAAATTGATATCTTTGTCGAAGGCCTATGCATCGCGGCATTCGGCATCGCTCTTCATCGATCAGATTCGAACCGTTCGGAAGTTCAGCGGCTTTCTTGCTAACTGAGCGCGATGATTTCCAATCCACGATCAAACGCCATACCTGCTTCCTCGGAGAAATTCCGGTTAAGCGCATATGCGCGCGAGTACACAGGACGAGTTCGCACCGATGCTCGCCAACCAAAGTTTTAGGTTGCGCGAAAACAATGCTGAATTTCGGTTCGTCGGCCTTGAAAGCCATAAAAAGGAGAAAGCCGTTTGGACGCTATCGTTATTATGCTTTTGATATTGCTTGCCGTAGTCATCAGCGGATGGCTCGCGCGACTGTCTCCAATTCCGTTGCCGCTCCCAATTGTTCAGATCGCGCTCGGTGCAGGCATTGCCTCTGTGGCGTCTCAAGGAATCGAGCTAAAGCCGGAGGTATTTTTTCTCCTCTTCTTGCCGCCGCTTCTCTTCATCGATGGATGGAGAATTCCCAAAGACGGCCTCTTTCGCGACAAGGAGACAATTTTGGGACTAGCTCTCGGACTTGTCGTCTTCACGGTATTAGGTTTGGGATTTTTTGTTCATTGGATGATCCCGGCTGTGCCACTCTCAGTTGCCTTTGCACTTGCGGCAATTCTTTCTCCAACCGATCCTATTGCCGTATCGGCAATCGCCGAACGTGTACCGATACCTAATCGGCTTATGCATATCCTGGAGGGAGAAGCGCTCCTAAACGATGCATCGGGTCTGGTTTGCATGCGCTTCGCGGTCGCGGCGGCCATGACCGGGGCATTTTCGCTGGCAGAAGCCTCGCTCACATTCCTCTGGCTCGCCTTTGCGGGAATATTGGTTGGTGTTACCTTCACTTGGTGCGCTATTATCGGAAAGAATTTACTTTCTCGCCGTCTGGGAGAAGAGCCTGAGTCGCAGATACTGATCGCCCTCCTCATCCCGTTTGGCGCCTATCTTCTCGCTGATCATTTACAAGGCTCGGGTATTCTCGCGGCTGTCGCTGCGGGCATAACAATGAGCTACGCAGAACAAACTGGACAGGCGCTCGCCGTCACCCGTGTTCGGCGCACAGCGGTTCTTTCGACGATAGAGTTTGCGGCAAACGGAGTGATATTTGTCGGGCTCGGAGAACAGCTCCCAAAGCTCGTGGACGGAGCGGCGAAAGTTGTTCGCGACACAGGTCACCCAAATCCCATTTGGCTTGCCATCTACGTTATAGCGATAAACGTGGCACTCGCGGTGTTACGTTTGATATGGGTTTGGGTCTCTCTGCGCTTCACACTCTTTCGCGCGGCGCGGAGTGGACAGTATGTGGAAAGGCCGAGTTGGAGGCTCGTTGCCGCAACCTCCGTCGCTGGTGTGCGAGGCGCAGTTACGCTCGCGGGTATCTTGACGCTTCCCTTCGTAATGAACGACGGCTCGCCATTTCCAGCACGAGATCTTGCAATCTTTCTCGCTGCCGGCGTTATTATCGTTTCGCTTCTCGCCGCCACAGTCGGTCTGCCATTTCTCCTATCTGGTCTAAAGCTTCCACCGGAACCTTCACATCTTCAAGAAGAAGATGATGCACGTGTCGCTTCCGCAGAAGCTGCTATTAAAGCGATTGATCGACTTCTCCGCGAGAAAGAAGGAAGCCGAGACGATGCAGACCTCTACGCAGATGTAAGCGCGCGCATTATGGAACTGTATAGAGAGCGAATTGATGGAAGATCAAAAACTGGGAAAGAGGCAGCTATAGCTAAGAAAGCCAGCCGCATCGAGCGAGAATTGCGTCTTGCAGCTATCAAGGCTGAACGCGAAGAAATCTATCGCTTGGGTCGTTCGAATCAAATCTCACAGGAACTGGTTCGACGTCTTGTACGCGAAACTGATTTACTCGAGGTCCGGTTTGCACTCCCTTGAATTGAAAAAAATTTATACGAGCGCATGGCTATCTGGCTTTGATAATTGCCCATTTTCAAGCAAGATCCCAACTCCACGCAGCCGCATTGGCGCGGCCAGACCTTGACCTAGCGAAGATTTGGCCGAAACCCCATTCAAATTTAACACGAATCCGGTCTTTCCGAGCAAGCGTGGCCAGCTCAGAGGACACAATTCCTGCTACACGTGAGCACGGCCTAATCTTTCCGCAAGACGCGCCGTTCAATCCGAGGAGCGAGTAAACATCGCGAATTTCCAAGCTCTGCAAGAAAAGCGGATCAATCTCGCCGCCCGGCCCAACGCGATTCGCGAGGAACTTGCGGGAATTCTCGCGCAGGAAGGCGGTGCCTGGACCATCCGGGCGCAGTTGTGCCGCGACCTAGAGGCCAATCCTATTGAGGATGCGTCCGTGGTCTGGCCAGAGAGCGGCAGCCCATTTTTCCCAGTGGCAACACTGACAGTTCCACCGCAAGCGAGCTGGACCGCAGCACGATCCGCCAACTTGGACGATGGGGTTCTTTTCTCCCCTTGGCACGGAATTGAGGCGCATCGTCCGCTGGGAAATGTTATGCGCGCACGCCGATCAGCCTACCGGTTTTCCGCCAACTACCGCAGCGAGCTGAACGGCTGTCCGTTTCACGAACTCAATTCGATGATTGATCTCGACACCGTTCCGGCAAATACGGGTCCGCTGTAAACGTTGAACTGCAGTTTGAGAAAGAATCTACGCTCGCCAAGCCCATCCTCTTCTCCCAAATGAAAGCCATCATACTTAGTCCGACTGGCCATGCCGATGATCTCAGACTACCACCAGCCACGATACCCGCATGATAAGAACGCCACCGATGCACTCGATCGCGAGGTCGATACCGCCGAGACCGAACATGGTACTTGAGTTGCCTATCTGAACGCTGTCGATGTTATGAACTGCGCCGATGCCGGTGGCTGCGTCGCGGCCCAGCAGACAACACGTGCTGATGGTTAGCCTACGGATTGATCTTCCTTGGCGAGTCTTCCGTGACCACCGCGTATTCGCTAAACCTCGAGCGGCCCGTATAGCGATAAAGAGGCTGACCATGTGGAAGAAGCATGTTGAGGAAGAAACCGTTCTCGGCATCGCCAGATAGGGGTGGGGTGAGCCGACCTCTGTGCCGCAAGCACGTTGTCAGCGGCGCTCTGCATGCCAGCCGCGGTTTTCAGTAGTGCTTCTGCCCTATTGAGCGTCAGTTTGGCGTTCTCCAACTGCGCTTGGGCTTGGGCTTGGGCTTGGGCTTGGGCCTGAGCCACTGCGCCACGACTGGCTTTCACCGCCACGTCGAATGGCGCATGCTTGAGACGAAAGAGGAGATCGCCTTTCTTGACTTCCGCCCCCTCAACGAAAAGACGCTCATCTAGAAAGTCCATTACACGAGCTGAAAGATTGACATGGTCGACAGCTTGGACGCGGCCGCTGATTTCTGTGGTCTCGGTGATCGCGGATCATTACCGCCTTTACAACGCCTACGGCTGGCGGTGGCCCTTGGTCCGCTTGCGCAAGTGCCGGAGAGGGAAAGAAAAAGGCTGCGCCAAGCAGCGTTGCTTTGCGAAGGAAGGAAATCATACGTGGACCATGCACTGGACGCTAAAAACGGTTAGCCTAATATACATACAGTATGTTTGTGAATAGCTAGGAATGTGGGGAAGGATGCGACGAACAAAGGAACAAGCGAAAGAGACGCGGAGAACCATTTTGAAGGCCGCAGAAACGCTCTTTCTCGATAAGGGCTATGAGAATGTATCGCTCGACGAAATTGCGGCTGCCGCCGGCGTCACGCGCGGTGCTGTCCATTGGCATTTCCGCAACAAGCAGGGCGTCGTCTTTGCCATCCGGGACGACATGCGCCTTCCCATGCAGGAGCTTGCCGACCAGCTCGCGAAGGACACCAAGGTTGATCCTCTCAACGCTCTCGGCAGAGTCATAAGTGCAACGTTCAAACGACTTCAGGCGGACCCGCGTCAGCGGCGGCTGCTTAAAGTCCTCCTACAGCTCGATAGCACCGACGACACCGATGCCCCAAACGATGGCGATGTGTTTCAACAGCGCTTACGTGCTTCGCTTGTCACCGTTTTTGAAGCCGTCGGACGCAACGGTAAAATGCCCGCCCATTGGACTCCCACATCAGCTGCCATTGCGTTTCAGGCTGTGATCAGTGGGCTTGTCAATGAATGGGCTCGTGGCAAAACCGATTTCGAGCTCATTCCCGACGCCGCAGCCATCGTAAGGTCCGTTCTCGATTCTTGGGCGATACTGACGAAGAACGCCTCGCGCAGGAAATAGACCGAACCTTGGAGGACAGCTGTCAAGCTCGGGGCATTGAGCAGTTCTTCGGCACTTTCGTGCCATTCCCTAATTGCAAGGCAGGCAGCAATCACGCATCAACAACGTGAGCGCCGAGTCGGGTCAGGCTATATTCGACGTGCGGCGGCACGACGGGATGCGAGACGCGACGCACGAATCCATCTGCCTCGAGCCATTGCAACGTCTGCGCCAGCATCCGCTCGCTCACACTGCTGATTTTGTGCTTGAGCTCGCTAAAGCGATGCGTGCCCGCCGAGAGCGCGACGAGGATCAGCACGCCCCAGCAGCTGGTGAGATGAATCAGGACTTTGCGCGAAGGGCAGTCGGCGGCGAGCACCTCGCCCCGCCTAACTCTGTCTGAAAAGCATCCGCTTTCCTGGAGGTCCGGATCAGTCTGCCTCTCCATCCATACTTACCTTCGTGTGCGTACTTATCGAAAACAACAGTGCTCCCTAAATAGGTGACATCTCAACCGGCGACAAAGAGAAATATCATGTACGCAGTTACCGGAGCGACTGGCCATCTTGGCCGCCTTGTAATCGCTGCACTGCTAAGAACTGTTCAAGCGGCGGAGATCGCAGCCCTCGTGCGTGACCCTGAGAAGGCATCCGATCTTGTGGCACGAGGCATCGAGGTTCGGGAGGCTGACTACAGCCGGCCCGAGACCCTTGGCCCAGTGCTCTCAGGTGTCGACAAGTTGCTGCTAATTTCGAGCAATGCGGTTGGACGGCGCGTACCGCAACACAAGGCAGTCATCGATGCGGCGAAGGGGGCCGGCGTCAAGCTCATCGCTTACACGAGCCTCCTTCACGCCGATACCTCGCTGCTCGGTCTCGCCGAGGAGCATCGCCAGACCGAGGGGCTTTTAAAGGCGAGCGGCGTTCCTTACGTACTGTTGCGAAACGGCTGGTATACTGAAAACTACACCGCCTCCATCCCAGCTGCGCTCCAGTACGGCGCCGTCCTCGGCAGCGCCGGAAACGGTCGCATCGCCTCGGCAGGCCGGGGCGACTATGGGGATGCGGCCGCCGCTGTCTTGACCGCTGGCGAAGACCAGGATGGTCGCACTTACGAGCTAGCGGGCGATGAGGCTTATACGCTTGCCGAATTTGCCGCCGAACTCTCGCACCAGACAGGAAAGAGCATCCTTTTTCAAAATCTGGCTGAAACCGAATACAAAGCAGTGCTGCTCAACGCCGGCCTGCCCGAGCCGATCGCTGCGATGCTGGCGCAATCGGACGTAGCCGCCAGCAAGGGGGCACTTTTTGACCAGAGCCACCAACTCAGCAAGCTCATCGGACGGCGGACCACCTCTTTGCGCGAGACAATTCGTGCGGCGTTGAGGGGGTGATAATCGGGAGACGTCGTTTGGTGTCGGTCATGTCTGCACTGTCAGGAAAGGAATGGCCGCTCCGATCTCTGCTGAAGCGGCCTCTGCTGAAGCCGCCCCGAGCGGAGCATGCTCGCGTGAACTCTCCGTTGAGGTGAAGATCGAATACTTCAAGGGCATCGCACGCTGGTCTGGTTGACGGGCGCCGCTCTTGGCAATGCCCTGAACCTCACTTCGTGTTCGGTCTCCTCACTATCGTTCGGCGGCAGAAAGGGTGAAAATTTCGCAACCGGTTGCCGTAATGCCTATTGAGTGTTCGAACTGCGCCGATAAGCTATGATCACAGGTGACGATAGTCCAGCCGTCCTTCAAGACTTTCACTGCCTGACTCCCGGCGTTAAGCATGGGCTCGATGGTAAAAAACATGCCGGGTCGCAACTGCGGACCACTGCCCGATTGGCCCACATGCAGAACTTCGGGCGCGTCGTGGAATACGCGTCCGAGCCATGGCCGCAGAAGTCGCGCACAATGCCGTAGCCATAGGGCCCGACGAACCGCTCGATGGCGTGACCTATGTCCCCCCAGATGGTTACCAGGGCGCGCCTGTTCGATGCCTCGCATCAGTGCCTCATAGGTCACCTCGACAAGACAGCGAGCCTTCAGGCTCACCGCGCCGACGAGGTACATGCGACTCGCATCACCGTGCCAGCCGTCGAGCAGAGGTGTCACGTCGATATTGACGATATCGCCTTCTTTGAGCGTCCATTCGGATGGATGCCGTGGCAGACGACATGATTAATCGAGATGCAACAACTGTGACCAAATCCGCGGTAGCCGAGCGACGCAGCACGTGCACGTGCACCTGCTTCTGCGCATATCTGAACTAGCACATCTGAACTACCAGAGCGTCGAGTGTATCGGTCTGTGCTCCCGGCACGACGTAGGGGACGAGCCGGTCCAGAATGTCGGCGGCCAGCCGTCCCGCCCGGCGCATGCCTTCGAAGGCCTCAGGCCCATGCAGCTTGATGCTCCTGCTATCGCCTACCGACGCCGACGACGCGTCGATGTAGCTCGCTTCCCTCATTGGTCGCCCGCCTGCTTATTGCCGTCGATCCGCGGCGTCATGCGCGTACCGCGACGTAGCTTAAAATACATGTTGCCTAATATACATACATACAGTATGTTTGTATGCACGAAATTGGAAAGGTATTCAGCCTGAGCATTCCGAAATGACGACGAAGTTATGCACGTGGGAGATTTTGCCCATGCGCACCAATCTCGTCGGCGGTTGCATTCCAACCCGCCAGTAACGGGCTGGTCAATGAATAGCGCTCCGCAAAACGATTTCGAGCTGATCACCCTCCGTTCGCCGTCAAGTGATGCGGGTCAATATGCCGGAACTGTTTTTGTGAATGAGTTCGTTGGTCATTTGACCAGTGGCGTGCATTCCAGAGCAAACCAAATGCGCAGATAGGATCGCAGGGATGAGTGACGTTCAAGTTCTTGTTGTGCAGATCCCGCCCGATCTTGTTCAATATTGGGGCTGGTTCCTGGCATTCGGGATTGCATTGGTGGCGCTCGGTATGGCCGCAGTCATTCGGTCCATGGCGGCCACAGTCGCGTCGATGGTGTTCTTCGGATGGTTGCTTGTAATTGCGTCCGGTATCGAAATTGCGCAGGCCATCATGATTGGGCATTGGGCAGGTGTCTTTCACCACCTGCTTGCCGCCATTCTCTTCGGGGTAACAGGTCTGCTGATAGTTGCGAGGCCGTTGGCCAGCGCCGAGGTTGTGACGATGTTTATGGCGATGTTCTTCATTGTTGGTGGACTGTTTCACCTGATCAGTTCCATCGTTCTAGCGCTCCCGGGCTGGGGTTGGCAGGCAATGGATGGAATAATCTCGTTCGCTCTCGGGCTACTCGTTCTCGCTCAATGGCCCGCCTCAGGACTTTGGGTGATCGGCCTATTTATTGGAATTGATTTGATCTTCTACGGATGGGCCTGGGTCGCTCTGGCGCTCGGTTTGCGCACGAGTTGAAAAAGCAATGAGCAGACGAATGCATCCCTGGTCGAGAGATCGCACAGATCAGTATCCTGACAACCTGGACGCAATGGCCGTCTTCGTATTTGTCTCTTGTGATAGCAAGGTTAACTGACTTCACAGGGATCCCGGCCCACGATCTCATCCGATAAATCGGTTGCATCCTTCATTTGCAAACATACGGCATGTATGTAATATATGTGAAGGCCCGTCCTGGCCGTTGCGGCTTTGGAGACAACAGCAATGAGCAAATTCGTAGCGATTATCTTTTCCGATGAAGCAAAAGCGTATGAAGGCACACGCGCACTCAAGGAACTGCATAGGGACGGCGACATCGTCGTCTATAGCGAGGCCGTCATTGCCAAAGATGACAAAGGTCTCATCGTGGTCAAAGAGGCAGCTTCCGGCGGTCCATTAGGGACGGCGATTGGTGCATTGACTGGAAGTTTGATCGGTCTCCTCGCCGGACCGCTCGGTGTTGCTGCAGGACTGGCTGCTGGGGCATTCGCCGGCAGCTTCAAAGACGTCTACGACATGGGAGTTTCTGCTGACTTCGTCGAGCGGGTGGCCGGAGAATTGACGCCCGGCAAGACGGCGATCGTCGCTGAGATCGGGGAAGACTGGGTGACCCCTCTCGACACGCGGATTTCAGCACTTGGGGGTGTAGTTATCCGTACATTCCGCAACGATGTCGAGGACGAGCAAATAGAGCGCGAAATCTCCGCTACTAAAGCCGAACTCGCCAATCTTCACAGCGCGTACAAAAAAGCGACGGACCAAGCTAAAAAAGATCTTGAGGGCCGTATCACCGAGGTCGAACAACGGCTCGAGGACGCGCTGCAGCGCGCTAAGGCGAAGGCGACCGCGCTGCACGACGAAGCCGAAGCCAAAGTTGCGGCCTTGCAGGAGCAGGCGAAAGCTGCGGCGGCGAAAACGAAGGACACCATCGTACAAAGGATCTCCGAAGTTCGCGAGGACTACAAGCGCAGGTCAAGCAAGCTCGCACAGGCGTGGAACATTACGAAAAGCGCCCTCAGCTGATAAAACGTGTCCAGCCACCGATGATTTGATCCTGATGATCTGGCCCTTGTTTTGTGGGCTTTAGTGTCCGCGGTGACAAAGCCTTCTTTGTCCTGCGGCACCGGTCGTGATGTAGAGAGGCCTATCGATCATCATGCTACTACCACGACGGCATCGCTGCTCTCATAACGGGTGACGGCGCTGCCTACGTAACTCACTCTCAACTGCGGCTTACACCGACGGCTCGGCTAGCGACGGTTGGCGACATTGTGCAGTCGGCCGCGCGTATCTGGAGAATTGACTTATCAAATCTCGTTCAACGCTTAGCTAAACTCGAGCCTGACAAAGATGACGTCAACGTCGTGGCCTTCACTTTCCCTGGACGTTGTCGGCACGCTGGAACTCACCCCTCTACCACCAGCTGCAGAGAGGAGAGCGGCTCGAACGGCCAAGTCGGCGTCTGGTTGGCCAGGAAAAGAAACAGTATTGCTGAGATCGTTTCCATCGGCCTTAGCTTGAGAAGAGAGTGAAAGCGAGACATCTGCCGACTCGCCGCACCACCTGAGCCCCGGGCCTAATACGAAGGTGACGATTCTCTAGGTGATTAGATTTTTTACTTTACAGTCCAGTCTAATTCGGTCATTTTTTATGGGGCGTTCCACTTAAGACACGTGGAATGGCGAGCTTCTGTTGGGACTCACAACCGATAGGCGTTGCCTTGCCGTCGGTGCGTCTCAAAGGGGACAGGGCAAAAGGGATGGGGCAACGACCCGATGAGGTAATCGCAAACCGCGTTTTGTGCGCACTTCCGCCGGAAGCCCTGAAGCGCGTCACTGCTCCAATGAAAGTCATAAGATTGTCAGCGGGACAGGTGCTCTATCGCGTCGGCGACTGCGTGGATAAGATCTACTTCGTGAATCAAGGGCCCGTCTCGTCTGCCAGGACAATGGAGGACGGGCGCACAATGGAGATCGGCGCTGTTGGTATTGAAGGTGCAGTCGGCGCGGTTGCTCTTTTCGGATTCGAGGCCGCCGCTCTCGAATATGTAGTTAGCCTTCCCACCACCGCTCTTTACTGCAAAACTGGAGACTTACAGCCCGAAGTTACGCGAAACCCTCGCTTCATGACGCTTCTGCAGCAATATTGTTATCTAGCTATGTGTCAGATCGCGCAAATCTCAGCATGCAATGGTCTACATAAACTCGAGCAACGTTGTTGCCGTTGGCTTCTAACAGCACATGACAGTGCGCGAGCTGATCATTTTCAGCTGACACATGAGTTCCTCGCCATGACACTTGGAGTTCAACGCGCCAGTATTTCCCTCACCGCACTTACCCTCCAGCAGGAAGGCTATATCCAATATAAGCGGGGGCAAATAACAATCATAGAACGCGGTGGTCTCGAAGCTACGGCCTGCGAATGTTACGGCACGATTCGACGCCTGTTTGATCGCCTCTCTCTCCAACCCACAAAATAATCGTTTGTTTTTGTTTTCTATCACCATCTTCTTCAACCTCCGTGTTTGGAACCGAACAGACACCCGTCTCGAGCTTCGAGTAAAAACTCGGCGATGATCTTTTGCCGAACGAGGGAACAAGAGCAAGGGTCAGATGCGATGTCTTCGACATTGCATCAAGGTTGCATAATAAAAAAGGAGGAAACGCTTCGGCCCCGATCCAATCTTCCTACGATCAATTTGGAAAGTTGGGGAGCTTAGGCCGAACGCGGCTGGGTCACGCGTTGAGCAAACTAACAAGAAAATGAAGTATCTTTTGCGGCTTCAAATCGTACTTCGTGGGTGCCCTAGGTGGCCAGAGCCTTTGTGCCAGCTTTCCCCCTCCTGCTGGCGACTTAGCTCTCGGCCACCTTTTTTTCTCGCTATTATCTCGCTATTATAATGTGCGTTGTGCTCTCTCAGGGTTCATGGTCGAACGACCCAAGATGTTGCTGCTCTTTCCATCCGGGCGGAGGCTCCTATCTATTTTGGCCGGATAAGCGCCTCGGCCGGCCCATTCAATTTCTGCGCAATGTGCTCCCGAATAATTGCCTTTTACTTCATAGCGTCATTCCCCAGCGCTTCATAAGCCCTGGGAAACTTGCTTTTGCCAAAATTTTAGACTTTACAGTCCAATCCTAAGCGTTATGTCTCCCAAGGCGGAGGGCAATCATGACACAAATCAAATTGAGCGAGCATTCGCGGAAACACGATGCAATCATCCTTGCAGCGTCCGAGCTGTTCGTCTCTCGTGGTTATGATGGCGTCAGCATGGAAGTAATTGCTGAAGCGGCCAACGTTTCGCGCCAAACCATCTACAATCAGTTTGAAAGCAAAGAGGCCCTGTTTCGTGCGATCATTGATGAGCTCGTCGATGAGTTCATGGAGCCTCTCGCCAGAGCGAGCAGGGATGCGAACGTCCGCGAGACCCTTATTGCGTTTGCCGAACATACGCTCGGACTTCTGGTTCGCCGCAAGTTCGTTGCCCTTTACCGATTATCGCTCACTGAAACCGATCGTTTCCCAGATTTTTGTCCCACCGTTTACAAGGCGGGCGCGCAGCGGGCACAGGAAACAGTTGCAGAATATCTCCGCGAACAAGCCCAAAATGGCCACCTCGAATTGGCGGACCCGTTCGTGGCGGCTGGTCATTTTATGGCGCTTACGTGCCGGGATACCGAGTTGAAAGCTCTTTTTGGCGTCGAATCCAGACTTTCCTCTCAAGAGATTCGCCGGCGCGCCAAGGCGGGTGTCGCCGCGTTTTTGAAAGCCTACGGGACGAACGATCTGACTATGTCCCTTAGAGAAACAAGGACGAATCGAAGGCCGCTGCGGCGAGCCTGAGAGATTCTTCCGGAAGGGGGGAGACACAGATGCGTCCAGAACATGGCTCCACAACGCGTGCGCGATCAATCTTAGCAGCGGTCCTTCTTGCCGGTCTCGACGCAGGATGCGCGGCCACACTCCCTCGCGACATTGTCCCGGAAACGCTCGTCGATGAAGCCCAGCTAACAGGGATGACAGGCATTCGCATCTGGGGCGATGCTTCCGAAGAGTCTTTGCGAAAGCTCGTGCGCGCTGAAGCTCCTAAGATGCGTGCCCTTATGGCTTCACATCAGCATCAAGGCCAGGTCCCCGTGATCAACATCGCCGCGATATCGGGAGGAGCCGATGACGGGGCATTTGGTGCGGGGCTTTTAGTCGGCTGGAGCGATGCCGGTGCGAGGCCAGATTTTGATCTCGTCACCGGCGTTAGTGCCGGTGCACTGATCGCGCCGTTCGTCTTTCTTGGGCGGGAAAAGGATCCAGAGCTCGGGGAGATTTTCACGAAGTATACACAGCAGGACATCTTCACGCAAAACGTCGTCTCCGGACTTTTCGGTGGTTCCGCCCTGGCCGACAGTTCTCCTCTCGCGCGTCTCATCGCCAGATATGTCGACCGGCAGTTCCTGCGCGAGGTCGCTCGCGAGCGCATGAACGGCCGCATACTCCTTATTGGAACGACGAATCTCGATGCGCAGCGCCCGGTGCTCTGGGATATGGGTCGCATTGCGATGAGCGATAGTCCCGAGGCCCTTAGTCTATTTCGAAAGGTCTTGCTGGCTTCGGCATCGATTCCGGGGGTCTTTCCGCCTGTGCGCATCCAAGTGCGTGCGGATGGCCGAACCTATGACGAATTGCATGCCGACGGCGGCGTCACTCAGCAGGTATTTGTAGCGCCTCCGGCCTTGTCGTTGTCCGGCGCTGACCTAAGTGCGAAGGCCATGACCAGACGGGTCTTCATTATCCGGAATGGCAAGATCAGCCCCGAGTGGCAGCCGATTGAAGCGAACACGCTGTCGATTACCGGACGCTCGATCTCGACGCTCATCAAGAACGAAGGCCTCGGCGACCTCTATCGTATCTATGCAACGGCCGAGCGCGATCATATGGACTTCAACCTCGCTGCCATCCCGGCTGACTTCAAAATGAAGAGTCCCGAACCCTTTGATCAAAAGTATATGCGCACGCTCTACCAAGTCGGTTACCGCGCAGGACGTGGTGGTTACACGTGGATGAAGACGCCTCCCGGTCTTGAAGCAGAGGCGCGTCATGGCACCCCTAATAGAAAAGCTTCAGATTTAGCCGTGTCCGCTAACAACTGAAATAGGTAATTTTTTGAATAGTCGGCACGAAATTCTTCGGGATGTCAGGTTCGATGTTTTTTGACCGCAATGAACGCATGGCACTCTTTATCGATGGCCCCAATCTTTACGCGAGCATGAGACAGCTCGGCTTTGAGATTGACTATCGTCGGCTTCTTGGAGTCTTCCGCGAGCGGGCGCGCCTTATCCGAGCTTATTATTATACGGCAATTGCCGACGATCAGGAATTTTCTTCCGTCCGGCCCCTCGTGGACTGGCTAGACTACAATGGTTTTTCCGTGGTGACTAAGCCTATCAGGGAAACCATGGAACATGACGGCCGACGTAGGCTCAAGGGAAACATGGAGGTCGAATTGGCAGTCGATGCCATGCGTATCGCCGCTCATATCGATCATCTCATCTTCTTTTCAGGAAATGGCAACCTTCGCTATCTTGTGGCGGCACTGCAGGAAAGAGGCCGACGCGTCAGCGTCGTGTCTACGTTGCAAACGCAGCCGCAAATGATCTCGGACGACTTGCGACGGCAGGCGGATCAGTTCGTCGACCTTACTGATCTGGAAGGCAAGATCGGGAGACCACAAGCTGATCCGGATCGGCGGAAACTGGCAAGCCACCAAGTGGCGATTTCGGTAGGGTCCGACGTCACGGGTCTCGCACACCCGGCATTCAATCGCGACATATCCTCCAAGGGCGACAAATGATGTCCATCGCTTCTTGTAAAAGAATCGCTTCCATTGGATTGCAGCCCACACAATCGTACTTCTTCTTGCTTCACCAGCGCATGCTCAAATGCCGGGAGGAACTCCGGTGGTTGGCTATGCGATCCCAGAGAAAAAACCTGTCACGCAGGTTCGAGAGTTTATCGGACGCGTCGAAGCGATCAACTGTTCGCCGTCAGGGTTTTCAGGACAGTTGAGCGGCTGATCCAAGAGAGTCTTTGGCTCATCGGGTTGAAGATCATGCTGCTGCGTTGAAGTGCTGTCGGCGTCTGAGTTCCATGACCTGCCTCCCGCAAACTGGACCATCGAATCTGAGAAAATTCTCGTTTAGCGGCCTTGCTGGCCGGACGAGGAGAGACGATGAAACGCTCGAAGTTTACCGATAGCCAGATCGCCTTCATTCTGAGGCAAGCTGACGAAGGGACAGCGGTTGCGGAGGTGTGCCGGAAAGCTGGAATCTCCCAGCAGACTTTTTATCGATGGCGTCAGCGGTATGGCGGCTTGATGCCGTCGGAGATGAAGCGTCTGAAGCAGCTCGACGAAGAGAACGCCAAGCTGAAGAAGCTGGTCGCCGATCTGAGCCTTGATCGTGCCATGCTGCAGGACGTCATCCGCAGAAAGCTCTAAGGCCTGCTCGCAAGCGGGAGCTGGTTGATGATGTTCGAGCCGAATGGAAAGTGAGCATTCGGCGTGCGTGCTCGGTTCTGAGGGCCCGCCGCTCGACCTATCATTACCGCCACCGCCGTGCCGGGCAGGCCGGACTTAAAAAGCGCATCAAAGAGATCTCCGAGACGCGCGTGCGCTATGGCTATCGCCGCATCCACGTGCTTCTGCGGCGTGAAGGCTGGGGTGTGAACGCCAAGCGTGTGTATCGGCTTTATCGTGAAATGGGCCTGCAATTGCGCAATAAAACGCCGAAGCGGCGGGTCAGAGCAAAATTGCGCGAAGACCGCCGGGCGGCATCTCATCCCAACGATGTGTGGGCGATGGATTTCGTGCATGATCAAACCTACGATGGCGATCGCTTGCGCATCCTGACGGTCATAGACACGCACTCGCGCTTTGTACCGGCCATCGAAGTTCGCCGGACCTATAAAGGTGCCGATGTGGTTGCAACGCTCGAGCGTGTCTGTCGGGACGTCGGCTATCCGAAGACCATTCGAGTCGACCAAGGCTCGGAGTTCGTCTCCAAGGATCTCGATCTCTGGGCTTACCAGCGCGGTGTAATCCTCGACTTCTCGCGGCCCGGGAAACCGACGGACAATGCCTTCATCGAGAGCCTGAACGGCAAGTTCCGAGCTGAGTGCCTGAACGTACACTGGTTCATGAATGTCTCGGACGCCCAGCGAAAGTGTGATATATGGCGACGAGATTATAACGAAATTCGGCCCCACAGCTCGATCGGCAACAGAACGCCCAGCGAGCTGGCGAAACCGTCATCTGGGGCGCGCCCCAGATGACGACAACCTGAGAATTTTCTCATCCCACGTGGTCCAAGAATTGGGGGCGGCTCACGCCCATACCGCTTCATCCATTGGAGTGCTGCCTGGGTGACCGGAACGATTACTGGCCAATGTGGTCAACGACGCCGCCGTCCTTCTCTCCGATGTCGATTTTACTGATCGATATCAATGCCAGCCAACGATTGTCGAGCTAGGTTTTAAATTGATTTTATATGGGAGGATGAGTCGGATGACTGATGTGACGCGAACAGCGGTTGTTACCGGAGGCGTTACTGGTATTGGTGCGGCGACGTGTATCGCTCTCAAGAAGGCCGGCCACCAGGTGGCAGCAACGTTTTTCGGAAATGGAGACGAGGCGAAGAAGTTTCATGATCAAACCGGAATTCCGGTTTATGAGTGGAACGTCGCCGTCTTCGATGATTGTCAGCGTGGTGTTGCGGAAATCGCGAAAGCGATCGGACCAATCGAAATCCTCGTCAACAATGCTGGCATCACGCAAGATGTGACGTTGCATAAGATGACATGCGAGCAGTGGCGCTCCGTGATCGACATCGATCTTGGCGGCTGCTTCAACATGTGCCGGGCCGTGATCGAATCCATGCGGGAGAGGCGGTTCGGCCGCATCGTCAATATCAGTTCAATCAACGGCCTCGCCGGGCAGTTCGGTCAAACCAACTATGCCGCCGCAAAGGCAGGAATTATCGGCTTCAGCAAATCTCTGGCTCTTGAGGGTGCGGCCCGCGGCATTACCGTCAACGCCATCGCCCCGGGATACACCGATACGGCGATGGTTGCGGCAGTGCCTCAGGACATTTTGAAAAAAATTGTCGCTGCTGTGCCCGTCGGACGTTTGGCAAAGCCGGAAGAGATTGCGCGTGCCGTTGTTTTTCTTGTCGGTGATGATGCTGGTTTCATCACAGGCGAAACGCTCTCGATCAACGGCGGCAAGTACATGCAATAGGCCGAGGTAAATTTTTCAGGGGTATGAATCCATGGGTCAGTCGGCTCTTGTTCTCTGCTCTCCAGTCCGCACGGCAATCGGTGCGTATAAAGGAGAGCTCAAAGATATTGCTGCGCCGGATCTGGGGGCTGCAGTAATCAAAGAGACGCTAAAGCGTGCGAAACTCAATCCATCGGCAGTCGAACTTGCCGTTATGGGGCAGGTTATTCAGGCGGGCTCGAAGATGAACCCTGGGCGTCAGTCTTCTGTTAAAGCCGGCATTCCTGTGACAGTTCCAGCAATGACGGTAAATCGTGTGTGTGGATCCGGTTCACAGGCCATCGCAAGTGTTGCCCAGGAAGTAATGCTTGGGCACGCGAAATGCGGCATAGCGGGTGGCATGGAGAATATGGATCAAGCACCGTACTTGATGGCGTCGGGACGGTGGGGCTACCGGATGGGAGATGCCCAAATCTATGACAGCATGTTACGCGACGGGTTGGCCGATGCCTTCTGCGACGAGCATTCTGGCTGGGTGACGGAAGACTTGGTCGCCAAGTTTCAAATTACGCGGGAAGCTCAAGACAAGTGGGCTTACCGCTCGCAGACGCGCTTTGGCGCCGCTCAAGCTGCGGGGAAATTCACGTCAGAAATCGTCTCTGTGGACGTGCCAAGTCGTAAGGGCCCTTTGGTGTTCGAGAAAGATGAGCAAAATCGTCCGGATACGACGCTTGAAAAGCTCTCCAAGCTGAAACCGGCCTTTCGCAAGAATGGAACAATAACCGCTGGCAATGCACCGGGGCTCAATAGTGGCGCGGCTTCAATGATCGTTGCGGATGCGAATTGGGCCGATAAGCAGGGCATAGAGCCCATGGCGCGGCTCGTTTCGTTTGGCGTTGGTGCCGTCGAACCAGGCATGTTCGGCTTAGGCCCCGTGCCAGCCGTGCATCAGGCCCTTGCGCGGGCGGGCTGGAAGATCAGCGATCTCGAGCGCGTTGAAATCAACGAAGCCTTCGCCGCCATCGCGCTGGCGCTTATTCAAGAGCTCCAATTACCCGAGGAGATTGTGAACGTCGAGGGTGGTGCGATTGCCCACGGTCACCCGATTGGTGCGACAGGTGCAGTGCTGACGACACGCCTCGCGCATTCGATGCGCCGCGATGGCATTCGCCGAGGCCTTGTCGCTCTGTGTATCGGCGGCGGACAAGGCATTGCACTTGCGCTTGAGTGTTCATGAGTCAAGAACCCAAAGGGAGGGAACGAAACTTGCGACAGCATTGGAATTGGACTCGGTCGTGCCGCGATGATCTCAATGGTACGCCGGTCGGCGGGTCGACGTCATGATGTCTCGACACCATCACATTTTTTCGAAGCTAGTTGATAGAGCTGAAATCCTTGAGCCGATCACCACGGCGGTTGTGTTCCCATTGAGCGACGTTGCGCTACGGGGCGCTTGTGAATCCGCGGAATCAGGGCTCATTACGCCAACGCTCATTGCGCCAAAGGAAGAATTGGCCAATTTGGCGCATCGTCTGAAACTCGATATTTCAAGCTATAAGGTCATCGACGTGGAGACCGATGTGAAGGCTGCCGCTGTAGGCGTGAGCCTCTGCCGGTCTGGTGAGGCTGAGGCTCTTATGAAAGGGAGCTTGCATACCGACCATTTCATGCATGCTGTGATGGACGATGAGACCGGATTGCGCACGGCGCGGCGCATCAGTCATGTCTTTATATTCGACGTTCCAGCTTATCCTCGTATGTTGCTGATAACCGACGCGGCGATCAACATCTATCCGAAGCTTGAGGACAAGGTCGATATCATCCAGAACGCGGTCGATCTCGCGCAAGCTCTGGGTATCTCGGAACCGAAGGTTGCTATTCTCTCCGCGGTGGAGACCGTTACTCCAAAGATCATTTCGACAATCGAAGCGGCCGCGCTCTGCAAAATGGCGGATCGGGGGCAGATTGTGGGTGGCCTTCTTGAGGGGCCCCTTGCATTCGACAATGCGATCAATCTGAAGGCGGCCGAGATCAAGCATATCCACTCACCCGTCGCCGGGCAGGCAGATATTCTCGTTGTGCCTGATCTTGAAGCCGGCAATATGCTCGCGAAGCAACTCGAGTATCTAGCGGACAGTGAGGCGGCCGGCATCGTGCTCGGTGCTCGCGTTCCAATCGTACTCACAAGCAGGGCCGATAGCGCGAAGAGCCGCTTGGCGTCGAGTGCTGTTGCCGCGTTGCTTGCTCATGCACGACGAAAACGGCAATTGGCGATGTCAGACTTAACTGATGGAGGCGGCCACGGCTAAGGATTCGAACATCCTCGTGATCAACGCCGGCTCATCGAGCATCAAATTCGCCATTTATACGGTAGATCTTGCTTTAAGGCTCCATGGGGAACTTGACGGTATCGGGACGCATCCTCGTCTTGTGGCGTCGGACGCCGACGGAACGTCGCTCGTCGATCGGCGCCCGCCAACCCAGGACAGAAACGACGTCCATAACTTGCTTTCGCAGTTGATGAGTTGGCTCGAAGAGCATCTTGGCTCCGAGAAGCTCGGCGCCATCGGCCACCGCGTGGCTATAGGCGGGCTGGAACATACCGGTCCCGTCGTTGTCACGCCAGCTATTCTGGAAAAGCTTCGTTCGTTCGTGCCGCTTGCCCCGCTACATCAACCGCGCAATCTCGAGCCACTAGAGATCTTGAAGCGATTGCATCCTCATCTTCCGCAGGTCGCATGCTTCGATACCGCATTTCACCGGACGATGCCGCGCGTCGCGGAGCTTTATGGTCTTCCGCGCAGCTTGAGCGAAGCCGGCGCGCACCGCTACGGCTTTCACGGTCTCTCCTATGAGTACATCAGTGGCTCCCTTGCAAATTTCGATCGACGCGCTGCGGAGGGACGCACCGTCATTGCACACCTTGGCAGCGGTGCCAGTATGTGTGCAGTTCGTGGCGGGAGGAGCATCGCGACGACGATGGGATTTAGCCCTTTGAGCGGTCTCGTAATGGGCACCCGCTCAGGCGATCTCGACCCCGGCCTCATGATCTGGCTTCTCCGAGAGCGCGGTATGACCGTCGAGCAGGTGGAGCAGATGCTCTATCGAGAGTCCGGAATGAAGGGCGTTTCAGGACTGAGCGGCGATATGCGAGACCTTCTTTCGAGCAAAGAACCGCAAGCTCGTGAAGCGGTGGACCTATTCGTCTACAGGGTATCATCAGAACTTGGTTCTTTGTGCGCCGCTCTCGAGGGGCTCGATGCGGTCGTGTTCACGGCCGGAATCGGAGAGCACGCCGCAGAAGTCCGTGAATTAGTGTGTAAGCGCTCAGGATGGCTCGGAATTCAGGTCGATGATGATGCGAACAGAAAAAATGCGTCACGCATCAGCACAGTCGATAGCGAGGTTTCTGTCTGGGTCATTCCCACGAACGAGGAATTGATAGTGGCTAAACACACGGCTGGGCTCGTGCTATCGCTTAGTTGGCAAGGAGGAGATCTCGAGCCTGCCCCCGGGATGATTGGTAGGCTGTTGAAACATCCCCGAACGTAGCAGCGTTGAGAGCGAAGCGAGTGGTTTTGCCAAGTCGGCGACGTCGAGATTAAAAGTCGGCTTCTATTGACCGTTCCAGCTGCGACCCTTCGAGACATTCTCCCCTTGATGAAACGCTTCGTTCTTCGTCGCGGTCAAATTATTTATGGCGCCGAGGAGTCAACAGACAAAGCCTAATTCGTCAACAGCGGCCTCGTTTCTACGATCATCACTATCAAAGACGTGCGTACAGTCGAGATCGACGCCGTCGGGATCGAAGGCTTGTCGGGCCCCACGCGCTGCTGGGTTGGTCGACGGCGACCCTTGAGCGGATAGTTCAACTCTCCGGTTCGGCGCTTTGTTTTGATGCGCATCATCTTCGGACCGAAGTTGCGAGGAACCGGCGCTTTGAAAAGCTGCTTGAGCGGTATTATCATCTTGCTATCGACCAAATCGGGCAGGCTGCTGCCTGTAATCGTTTGCACAGCTTGGAGCAGCGGTGCTGTCGTTGGCTTATGATCGCGCATGATAGCGCCGGATCCGACCAATTCGACCTTACTCACGAATTTCTGGCTATGATGCTCGGCCTACAGCGCGTTGGGGTTTCAATTGCCGCCAAAGCTCTCCAACGATCAGGCCTCATTAGCTATTCTCGAGGCTGGGTAACAATCGAAGATCGGCGCGGGCTCGAGGATTGCACCTGCGAGTGTTATGGCACAATCCGAGATCTGACCTATCGCCTTCTCGGGGAGCCAAAAAAACGCAAAATTTACCGATATTTTAAGTGGATAGATCTGTTGGAAATCGAACAGACAGACATGACGATCTCGCTCATCTTTGGCCTAAATCAAGCTTTTGGCCTGACCGGAGGGAGATGCATCGTGCCCGACGAACGATCGACAAAGTCTGGGACCGGGCAAACATCTCAAAATTCGTCTGATACGAAGCCGCCAGATCCGCCGCCCTCAATTGAACGTTGGTGGGCAGGAAGGCTCAAAACTCCTCTGGGACGAGCCTTAAGCAAGCTCGGAAAAAAATAACACCCTCATAGTTTCTACCCCGCCCTTATCCGACCCATGCCAGCGAATAGCGCGAGGAAATCGATGACTGAGAAAGTTCAAGCAGCACTTCGTGTCGACGAGCCGCGTGACAAGGTTGGCGAGGCTTCTCGCCATAGTGAAACAGCCCGTCGGCCTTTGGCTCCGAACTCAAGACACGGCATTGTAACGCCATCGCAAGATACCACGGTCCTGCGAGAACCGGGCGAGGACATTGGCGAGCGCCGCGCCCTCGACCGCTTCATCCACGCAGCGATGGCCCATGCGACGCTCGGTCTTTCGCCTGGGTCCTTGACCAGCGCCTATTCCGATTGGCTGGCGCATCTAGCGATTTCCCCTGGGAAGCAACAGCAATTGTGGGAAAAGGGGTTGCGGAAATGGTTACGCTACGTGAACTTCACGTTCCACGCCGTCGTCGGAAAAGATTGTCAGCCATGCATCGAACCGCTGGAACAGGATGACCGGTTCGATGACCCAGCTTGGCAGCGGCCACCCTTTAATCTCATCTATCAGGGCTTCTTGTTCACACAACAGTGGTGGCATAACGCAATGACGGGTGTTGCGGGTGTGGAACCGCATCACGAGAATGTCGTCACCTTTGCAACTCGGCAGATCCTCGATGCATTCTCGCCATCAAATTTTCCGGCTTTCAATCCCGAAGTTATCGATAGGAGTTTGAAGGAAGGAGGAGCCAACTTCGTACTCGGCGCCCAAAATTTATTTGAGGATTGGTGCCGCGCAGTTCTCGGTGATCAACCCGTGGGGACCGAAAATTTCACTGTGGGCCGCGATGTTGCGCTGACGCCCGGCAAAATCGTTTTACGCAATGAGCTGATCGAGCTGATCCAGTACGTACCCACCACCAATAAGGTCAAAGCCGAGCCCATCCTGATCGTGCCGGCCTGGATCATGAAGTATTACATTCTCGATTTGTCGCCGCGGAATTCTCTTGTTAGTTGGTTAGTGAGCCAGGGATTCACCGTTTTCATAATCTCATGGAAAAATCCAGATGAGAATGATCGGGATAAAAGTCTTGATGACTACCGTCGCCTTGGCATCACGGCAGCGCTCGAAGCTGTTGGCGCCATTGTGCCTGATCGTAAGATCCACGGGGTCGGCTATTGTCTCGGGGGAACCCTCCTCGCCTTAGCAGCGGCAGCTATGGGTCGCGACGGAGACGATCGGCTTGCATCCTTGACTCTTCTTGCTGCACAGACGGACTTCTCGGAGCCCGGCGAACTCCAATTTTTCGTTGATGATAGCGAGGTCGCGTTCCTCGAAGACATGATGTGGGAAAAGGGATACCTCGACTCTAATCAGATGTCCGGGGCATTTCAGCTTCTGCGCTCGAAAGACCTCATTTGGTCACGTACCGTTCGTGAATATTTACTCGGTCAACGTCCGGCTATATTCGATTTAATGGCCTGGAACGCCGATGGCACCCGTTTGCCATACAAAATGCATTCAGAGTATCTGCGCCATTTCTACTTGCGTAACGATCTGGCTCAGGGACGTTATGCTGTGGACGGCCAGCCCATTTCCATTAGTGAGATTCGCCCCCCGATTTTCGGAGTTGCAACTCTCAAAGATCACGTTGCTCCGTGGCGCTCCGTTTACAAGATTCACCTGCTCGCAGAGACCGAGGTCACTTTCCTGCTTACGAGCGGCGGCCACAACGCCGGCGTTGTCTCGGAGCCCGGCCATCCGCATCGCTCTTATCAGGTGGCTGTCAAGCCTGCCTCTCAGTCGTACGTCGCACCAGACGTCTGGCACCAAGAAGTACCCCAATGCCTAGGTTCTTGGTGGCCTGAGTGGGAAGCGTGGCTGAGGGAGCACTCGACTGAGGACGTTCCACCGCCATCCTTGGGAGCACCTGAAAAAGGATACCCCTCGCTTGACGACGCTCCTGGCTATTACGTGCTTCAACGCTGAAGAAAGCGCGAGGTTATCTGACCCGCATCATCTAATAGCTGCTTATTCACTTGTCGAGCAGCCTTGAGGCCGTTGCTAGGCATTGGCCTGCCCCACATCGCGGAGCCAGGGTCTAAGTTAGAATCCGGCCGTCGTTGTCCAGCATCTGGGCTGACCGGATGCTGGCGGCAAGATCGCTTCTGGTGCCGGCGGCCGATAATTCAGCGATGAGTGCGGTCTAACGGCATTGTAGTGTCGCCGCCAGTTCTCGATCAGGACCTGAGCCCCACGCAATGTCGTGAAGATCTCACCGTTTAGAAGCTCGTCTCGGAGCTTCGAGTTCAGGCTCTCGCAGTAGCCGTTTTCCCATGGACTTCCCGGTTCGATGGAGAGCGTCTTGACGCCGACCCGGCCGAGCCATTCCCCGTACAGCTATTGCGGCGAACTCCGGGCTGTTGTCGGAGCGGATGTGTTCCGGCGGTCCGTGAGTGACGAAGAGATCGGCGAGACAGTCGTCAGATCTGAGCCGCCGGGCAACGATGATCGCAAGGCATCGCCGCGTGAACTCATCAAGCACCACGAGCATGCGGAACTTCCTACCATCCTGAGTGCGGTCGTGAACGAAGTCATACGATCCGATGTGGTTCGCCGGATCGGTCCTCAGACGCACGCATGACCCATCGTTGAGCCAGAGACGGCCCCGTTTCAGTTGCTTCATGGGAGCTTTCAGCCCTTCCCGGCTCCAGATCCGATAGATCCGTTTGACTTTCACCCGCCAATCTTCGGCGACGAGCAACGCACAGATGCGGCGATATCCGTACCGCCATAACGGGTCGCCAGCCGCACGATGTCGGCTGTCAGAGCCGCCTCATCGTCTGCCGTCGTGAGACACCGTCTCTGCGTCGCACGAGATTGACCGATAACGGTGCACGCCCAGCGTTCGGATATGGACAGCTGGGAGCGGACATGCGCAACACATGCCCGCTTCCGGGAAGGGCTTAGAATTTTTCCTCGAGCGCTTCCTTCAGAATCAGCTTGTCGATGGTGAGCTCTGACACGGCCTTCTTCAGCCGTCCGTTCTCTCGTTCGAGATCTTTGAAGCGCTTCGCCTGGTCAAGCTTCAGGCCAATGTACTCACGCCGCCAGCGATAGTAGCTCTGCTCTGAAACACCGAGGCCTCGACACACCGATCCGATCGTCTGGCCCTGACTCAACCGGACTTCTGCTTCCCGCGGCAGGCCGATAATCTCTTTCTGTCGTAAACCGCTTCCGCGCCATTCCTCATCTCCTCATCCGAGGTTGGAAATAGCCGGATTCGCTCAGTCACCTTGGCGCCGCTTCAAGGCAGCAGGCCATTTGGGACTGATCCGCACCGACGAAACCGAGATCATTGGGAGTACGGTCGCATATGCTCCATTCGTCTGATGATGCTTTTGAGCGAGTCTGGTAGCCGTTTCACGGGGTAGGAGCTAAGTGCAAGGCTGGCTGGCAAGGAGCTTCGACGCTTGAACGATGCAATCGACGAAGAGGCCGAAGTTGTTGCCTTGTTAAGTGCCGCCGAGACTTATTCTTTGCCTCGCGGATCTGTCGACGTCATTGAGACGCACT
Organism: Hyphomicrobium sp. DY-1; assembly: GCF_047497105.1. Lineage (NCBI taxonomy): Bacteria > Pseudomonadati > Pseudomonadota > Alphaproteobacteria > Hyphomicrobiales > Hyphomicrobiaceae > Hyphomicrobium > Hyphomicrobium sp. DY-1. Next base: position 869,568 of record NZ_CP134870.1, read on the forward strand.
GCGCGCGCGTCTTTCTAGCAGGTGATCAGGCCTTCAAGGTCAAGAAGCGGGTCAAGTTGCCGTTCCTCGACTTCACGATCCTCGAGCGACGGTTCTCGGCATGCCGCCGGGAAATCGAGCTCAATCAACCCCACGCGCCAACCATCTATCTCGGTCTTCGGCAGATCTCGCGGCGTGCGGACGGCATCTTGACTTTGGAGAATGCCGGCAAGACGGTCGACTGGGCTGTTCATATGCGCCGGTTCGACCAGGCCTCGGTTCTTGTGCGGATCGCCGATCGCGGTCCGCTGCCGGCGGTATTGCCACAGAAGCTTGCAGTTATGGTCGCGAACTACCATCGCTCTGCGCCGCGGTCATCGGCAGACCAAGGTTCAGCACGCATTTACCGTCTCGTCGAGCAGCTCGCATCGGAGCTTTCAACGGGTGGAGATCTCATTTGCGAGAATGCCTCAACATTCAGCTCTTTGGCGCACGACCATCTTTTTAGAAATGCGCGTTTGCTCGATCAACGAGCGGCATCAGGTGCGTTGCGACGATGTCACGGCGATCTCCATCTCGGGAACATCGTCATGATCAACTCCGACCCCGTTCCCTTTGACGCTCTCGAGTTCGATGAGGAGCTGGCGACGACCGACGTCTTCTACGATCTCGCTTTTCTGCTGATGGATCTTGACCATCGTGGCCTGCGAGCCGAAGCCAACGGCGTTATCAACGGCTACGTTGGCGAAGCACCGCTTGGCTCTGAGATCGATGGTCTCGCGTGCCTACCGCTCTTCCTTGCCTGTCGCTCCTGCGTCAGGGCCGTCGTTTCGCTCGAGCGCGCGCGGCAAGAGCAAGGCCCTATTTCGGACGGGCTCCTCCGGGAAGCCCAAGCATTTCTCACCTCTTCGCTTCAATACCTGCGTCCGTCTCCGGCAATTGCCATCGCCATCGGAGGGCTATCCGGTTCGGGAAAATCGACCTTAGGACGGATACTCGCTCCGCTTTTGGGGCGTGCCCCGGGCGCAATACATTTGCGCAGCGATATTGAGCGCAAGCGTCTCGCGGGGGTGGCGGAAGAGCACCGTCTCTCGCGCCAATACTACACTGCCGAGACGTCGAAGGCCGTCTACCAACACCTCGGCGACAAGTCTGCAGCAACTGTTGCTTCCGGCCATTCGGTGGTGACGGACGCGGTATTCGCACGTCCTGATGAAAGGTTGGCGATAGAGGAAGCTGCATTGCGCGCAGGCGGTCGTTTCTTGGGCTTCTGGCTCGATGCTCCGGAAGACCAACTGACGGCCCGTGTTGAAGCGCGCATGGGGGATGCCTCCGATGCGACGGCGGACGTCGTCCGCTCGCAACTGAAGTTCGATCTCGGTCCGATATCATGGCATCGTCTTGACGCTTCCGGCGACCCACGACGCGTTTTCGAGGCGGCCATTGCCGTTCTGCGTGCCGAGGGGCACATCCGCGATCGACCGATGTAGAGCATCAAGATAGTGACGCTTCAGAGTTCGCTGCCTAAGGTTCACTGCCTAGGCCAGCCAGGGATCGAAAAATTGACACCGAGCAGTTTCGATTTCAGAGGCTGTTTCATTGTCCATTCGTCGCAGCCATATGCCAGCCTTCATAATAGAACCCGTGGATGAGCATGGGAAGCAGATGCGCCGCGTTCTCTGGCCCGATACGATCGCGAAGCGCGCGCAAGGTAGCGTTCAGCACTTTATATGCCAAATATCGGTCTCCGGTCTCAAACCGTCTCATCAGCTCTTTAAGCCAGAGATTTGTCTCCTGGGGGTCCTGTCGAAACATCGAGTCTGGCTGGATCTCTCGATGAATGGATGTGATAGCACCACAAACAAGACTTCCTAGATTATGTCGATGGCGATCCATTTCGCGGGCTGGGCATTGATCCGGAAGAGGCAGTGAGCGCCGTTTTCGGCGTGATGGAGAGCGGGCTCGACCCGGGCGAAATTGGGAAGCTGACGAATCTGCTGCCGGAGGAGCTGCTGGACCTATGGCTTTGTCGACCGAATGATCCGCGGATGGGGCAGATGGCCTTAGTGGTGCAGGCTCGGCTTGTTTCGTTCGAGCGATCGCCGCTCACTCTAGGCGATCACGTTGCCGCTGATTGCACCCGCGCTCGGGGCCGGTCGGCTATTGGCCTGCACCCTGTCATTCGATGATCTGGTCGTGGCAAGCTTCATTTCAGGCCACAGCTCTACCACTCTGCCAACGGAAATTTTCTCTAGCGTGCGCATGGGCGGTAGCTCGCAGATCAATGCGCTTGCCACCCTTGATGTACACGCTCCATGTACCCGATTCGCCGGCACTAATGCGTTGCGACGACGAAAGCTGAATTGAACCTTAGTTGGCGATTGCACCGCCATTTCCTCATTTCCTGAACCGAGGTTGGAAATAGCCGGGTTCGCTCAGTCACCTTAAGCGCCGTTTAAAGTGGGCAGACGAACACAAAAGGACTTCGCTTCCGCAGTTCCACCCAGTGCAATCATCTCAAAAACTTCCGGAAGCGCCGTAATGACAAAATGAAAAGGATAGATCCGATTACAAGGAGAGCAGCGAACTGTGGCCAGACCACATCAAGCCCCGCACCACGAAACAGAATGGACTGTGCCAACATCACGAAGTGCGTGTTGGGTGCTGCGAGCATGATATCTTGAATGATTTCGGGCATGCTTTCTCGGGGTGTCACGCCTCCTGAGAGAGCCTGCAGTGGCAATAACACGAGCATCAGCAGCAACCCGATAGATCAGCTTTGATCCTCGTCAACAGCTGTTGACTTTTTTTCGGCGAAGATCGCAATATTCTATTTTGGTGAGGTATTTATGTGTCCTTGTTTAGCGAAGCCGGCCACTACGCGGGACCAAATCCTTAATGCCGCGATACACCGGTTTTCCACGCATTCCTTTGAAGATACGGGATTACGAGATATTGCGGCTGATGTCGGAGTGGACGTCGCCTATGTCCATCGGTGTTTTGGGTCGAAAGAGCGGCTTTTCGCTGAAGCAATTAAAACGGCAGTCCAACCTGAGCGTCTTCTCATCGGAAGCCTAAACGAGCTACCCGAAGTTCTCACGAACGAGCTATTTGCCCAGGAGGCAGGCGACCTAAGAGCGCCAGGGCCACTCGACATTATTGTTCATTCGCTCTCGAGCCCGGATGCCTCCCGGGTTTTGCACGAATTTGTATTGAAGGATTTCATTCAGCCTCTCGGGAACAAACTCGAGGATTCGACGGAATGCCGTGCCTTTATCATTGCCTCGCTGTTGGCAGGCGTAGGCATTCTACGGAAGGTTCTGCGGATCGAACCAAGCCACGGAATAGACGAACGTGAACTTGAGTTTCTCATTTTCAATACGATCAAATTCATCGCCGATCGCCAGCATCGCGGCAGTAGAGTTGGCACCAAACGTGCAAAAAGAAGTGTACGACCCAGGCATTGAATAGCGCGGTGCGTTCTTGGGAGTTTGCGCGTCAAATAGGAGGCTCTCGGAAATATAAGGAGAGCACCAAATGTATTCAATCTTGGTTGCCACGGACGACTCCGAAGGAGCAGCCCGGGCGGTCAAATTCGCGGCCAATCCTCGCAAAGCGCGCGAATGCCGAGTTGACGGTAATTTCAGTCATGACAGGTTTAGGCGAGGATCTTGGGGCATTTGCAAACGTTGAGGAACAGGAGGCCATGCCAGAAGCATTCGATACCAAGTGCCGACAGATATTAGCAAGGGCCCGAGAGCAGGCCCGTCAGGCAGGTGCGAACCCGTTAGCTCTTCACTGGGGCTGGGGTGATCCGACCGAGGTGATCATGCAAACGGCTGCGCAGCTAAAAGCAGATGTTGTCATAGTCGGTCGCCGCGGCCGGGGACGTCTTGCCGGGCTTCTTCTGGGTAGCGTATCGCTTTCTCAGATACTCGCGGCTACTCGTCAGCAGTGGCTAAACCACCGAATTCCAGCGCGCTGCTTTGCGATCGTCGTGAGTTTCTAATTGCAGCACCGGCGATCTATGGGGCGCAGTGACCCAACGAATTTTGTTTCGCCATCGGCCCACTGCTCCCTACAAGGCTAAGGGATAAGCTAATTCAATATAAAAGTGAAATGATTGTTTGATACGATATGTAAAATCCGCCTAAAAGACAGCTAATTATGTAATGAATTGTCGGATAACACATCACACTCTACAAATGCTTACGGTCAGTCGCGTTGCCCGGCCTTGATATAAGCGGATATATTGTACCTCCTGTGGGGCGTGGACAGAATGCCGGCACGTTGCCCGTCAAGCCATCTTCAGCAGTTCGCGCTTTAGACAAAATTTGTCCAGTGTCGGTGCCAGGGTAACGTTGCACTACATGCAATGAGTCGGTGCTAGATAAACCACTGTTTATTTCAAACACGTCTGTTCGACCCGAACGAGACCCTGGCGGTTCCGCTGGGACACCTCCCGGCGATACGTTTTCGGGACCGCTCTTTAACGGCAAAAGGGCCTCGCCCGTACGATTGGGCACTGACAATGCAGTTAAGTCGGGAGGAGAGAAGGCGACAGCAGGATCCGAAGGAGCAGGACACCTGATGCCGCCGAGTTGGTTAAGGTGCCTTGGTGGGGGGGAATGACCAAGGCTGAGCTTGCGTCACGGGGGAAAAGATGCAAGCAGACCCAACGTGTTGCCGGGGAGGGAAACCGACAACGACCAACTCAAAAACAGTTCTGGACGAATTCGCCTTGATGTCGCTCAAAGGCAGCGTCGCTCTTCCTTTGCTTGATCACAATCATTGGCACAACATTTTCTATGATGTTTAAGGCTGATTAGACCGCTATTTTGTTGGAGGCGTGCAGGGACATCCCGACGATGATTGGCCGTTCGTAGAACATGTGCACCGAACTTTTGAAGTGAATACCCAATGTCGATATTCATCGCCGCCATCAAACTCCGATTTGGCAATGCAAGGCCATGAAGATCCACGTGTCGCTTTTTCAAGCTCGAAAATTGCTGGACCCCCACCTCCCCGAAAGCCCAGTGACAAGCCATGCGAGTGATCGTCTTGCAATGACGGGCCCTTTTCTTCACTCCGAAATCAAATGGAACTCCTTGAGCAGTTCGCCGATTTCGGTGGAATCGAGCTTCTTCACTAGAAGCTTGCGCAGGAACGCTGGCACAGGGACGCTAATTCCTTTGCCGTCCCTCAGCGGGCCGATCGCGGCAAGCAGCGTGCGAATGTCGTAGGTGGAGTTGAAAACTTCCGGTACGCCCCGTTCGATGTTGAGGAGTGTGTAGACGGCTTCCATCGGAGTTCGAACGGAATATTCGGTGGTGAAGACGCAGTCGCGCTGCTTGGACTCGGCGAACTGGCCGATGAAAGCGAAATTGACTGCCCCTTCCGGAACAACATCTGGCCGATCGCCCGCCTGACGCGGCATGAAGAAGGCTGTGACGTAGGGCATCATCACCGGCACGGTCTTTGCGCCGGTCGCGGCGAGTTCCGGGATCTCCTCTGCCGGCACCCCGAGGTGATAGAGCCACTCTTGAGTGATTTCCTCGCCCGTGCAGTCCTGCATTGGCTTCTTCACGTAGTCACCCGGCTTATCGACGAACAGAGCGTAGAACCAGGCCACGATCTGATGCCTCGGTTGCTGCTTGAAGTGCGGTTGTCGGCTTACCGTCCAACTCAGGAGCCAGCTGGAATCCTTCACGGTGACGATGCCAGCCGTCACGACCTTGCCGCTGAAGGGATCGCGCTTGGCGATCTTTTGGATGTAGCGCGGTATCCGCTCGTCGAGCGTTGTGATCGTCGCCGATTCCCATTTCGTCTCGGGAATGTGGGCGGCAAACACGTCCGGGCGACCAAAGGCTGGATCCTTGGCCGCAATCCGCCGCCATAGGTCCCATGCGGGCGCCGCCCCATCCTTGATTTTCGCGGGCATGTGGTGGTCGCCGCTGTCGGAATTCTCGGTCAGCGATCCGTTGGTGATGAACACAAGATCGTCCGGCCCGAGATCGACGCCTCCGATCGCGCCGTTTTCCACCCAATGGATCCGGGTTGCTTGCTTGCGGCCCGGCTGGATATCGAAATCGATGTCCGTCACCTCGACGCCGTACCGAAATCGGACGCCATGATCCTGCAGCCATTTGACGAGCGGAAGGACCATCGATTCATATTGATTGTATCGATTGAACTTGAGGGAAGAGAAGTCCGCGAGGTGTCCGACGTGATGGATGAAGCGATGAAGATAGAGTTTCATTTCCAGCGCGGAATGCCACTCCTCAAAGGCGAACATGGTGCGCCAATAGAGCCAGAAATTACTCTTGAAGAAATCCTCGCTAAAAACTTCGTTGATGCGCTTGTTTTCCATTTCCTCGCGCGTCGCCAGGAAAATGGAGATCAAGTCTCTCCGGGCCTGCTTATTGAGAGTCAGCAGCGCCTTGTCGGGTACATCCTGTCCCTGGTTCTGAGTGACGCGCTGCAGGGAGTAATTCGGATCATCCTTGTTCAGTCGATAGAACTCATCAAGGACGCTGGCGTCTTCAATCTCCAGGGATGGAATTGAGCGGTAGAGGTCCCACAGACACTCGAAATGCTCCTCCATTTCACGGCCGCCGCGGATCACGAAACCCTTTTCAGGCACCTTGAGACCGTCAAGCGCGCCACCCGGAATTTCCAACTCTTCGAGGATGGTGATCTTATCGCCCGGCACACCGCCATCTCGGATCAAGAAGGCCGCACCCGCGAGCCCAGCGAGACCTGAGCCGACAAACCACACCGTCTTTTTATCGACTCCCTCGGGCTTTCGGGGACGAACAAAAGCTTCATAGTTTCCGCTGCTGTAGTGCATGATGGCTCCTTGCTACGTTAGCGAGGGAAGGCGGTGCACAGTCCTGTTCACTGACCGATTGACATAAGAGGCTGATAAGCCCCTGGATTACCTTCAGTCGAGCACGACTTGATGAGGGCAGTTGTTAAGAAGCGGAAGGGGTATCATCCACTCTCACCACATTTGTTATGTTCTCATCATCGATGATGGCTGCTGCGCGGCGCACTATGCCTAGGATCGAGCGCGACTTGAATATCTCGAGCAACGTTCCGAGAACCGATCCGGCCGGATCAAAGCTGTGCTCGAGTACAATAGTTGTATCGACTCCGCACGTGGCGAATACGGATGCATCGCTTGAGCTTCGTTCGGATGCCCCCAAGAGACCCAATCGAAGCCGCAAAAGTACCCCATCCGCGATCATAAGCAGCGTTGATAAACGAATCGGCGACGTCGCCAAGATCGCATAAGGATATAGATGATCGACGCACTCAACTCCTAAAGTCTGACCTGCCTCATAAGCTTCAGCTGGGCTTTCCGCCAACTTGTTCGCCAATGATGAGTTGCTTAGTCAATATCGATGCGGATGCCACTTCAGATTTTGCCAGTAAACACGCAGGCAAAATTGATTTGCCGAGCCGGAGATAAGGGGTAGCGGTCGGAGTATTGTTAGCTATTTCAGAAGGTCTACAGGGTCGACGTTTCTGACTTTATTGAGGGCGACGATCGATGAGAGCAACCCTATGCCCAACGTCGCCACGACGACGAGTGTCAGTTGAGACGCGCTGACGGTGAGGAGCAAGGGGGATCTCTCACTCAGGGGCACCAGACAAAGGATTGTGCCGAGTCCGACGATCGTGCCTATGCCGGTCATAACGAGAACCTGAATCAACACTATTGACTGCAAATAGCCTTTAGCGGCTCCGATGGCTCTAAGAACGGCAAATTCGTGGATGTGGTCTTCGACGCTCATATTGATATTCTGTGCAATGATCGCGGCTCCGATAAGTGCACCGAGAATTGTCCCAATTACCAAGGCTTGCCCGGCTCCAGTTTGGTAGAGCCAGCGATTGATGCTGCGTGTCCTGAACTCCTGTGTCGTCAGTATATCCACGTCTGGCATCCGCTCCTTTAGCTTTGAGCGGACCTCTTCAGGGTTGGAGAGGTTATCAATATCAACAAGCAGGAAGGTCGATGCATCAGCGGGAAGACCCAGAAATTTGCGCGCCTGGTTCGGCTTCGCAAAAACGTAAGGCGAGTGGGTGAACGAACGGATCCCTTCACTCAACGCGGAAATGCGTACCTGGCGGCCGTCAACGGCCGCTGTCGCGCCAATCCCTGAAACGCCAAGGACGTCAAGATAACCTCGGTCGATGTCGACACTCGCCCCTCCCTCCTGACCGATGACGGGAGAATCGAAAGGTTGCGGCCCCGCCGAGCCTGGCTCGGAGCCTATCAATACAATAATATTCGACTCGCCCGAGGGCTGCAGCCAATTGGAGAAACACGTAACAAGCGAAGTTACCTGTTTGACGCCGCGGGTTACCAACGCGCTCTGCCGCTCGAACTGTGTCAATAGCGGAAGAGCTTCTTCGAAGCTTGGAGATCCCTGAGGCATGATCCATAAATCAGCTCGCGATCGGTCGATCATGATCGTGATGTCCCTGCATGCCCCGAGAAAAATGGCGGTCTGGCCTGCCATCAACATGACCGAAAATGCGACGCCAACTAGCGTCGCAATAAATTTCAGGCGGTCGGCGAATAAATCTTTAATTGCGAGAGATAAAATCATCGGAGGGGCTTCCAGATCGGAGCCTTGGATGATCAATTCATCCTAACGAAGCTTCAGGCCAAAAGCCATCGTGCTGCATTACTTTAAAGCAGCTAATTTTTTGCCTGCATCCTGTAGAGACCCCACAAAAGCTTTGGTGATCTCCTCGTTGGCTGATTGCCAATATTTCGCGGTATCGGCAAATTCTTTCTGATAGTCGTTTGTGGACGCAGTGCCGTAGTCTGACCACGCCCTCCAAAATTCGGGGAGCGTTTTACAACGCGAAAGAGAGCCGACGAAATCTATATTCGACTGCATTCGACGCTGCAAGAAATCGGAGTAATGCTGACTTGCTGTCGACGCGTTTTCAAAAAATTTCGAAAATGGCGACGCAGTAACGGCACTCTCTTCGTTCGACATGAGACACATCCCCGATCACGCAATACACGTAAGTTTTATTGATCCGAGCGAAGCCCGCTCGAAATTGATTTGTCTCAAAGCACAGTTTCCGTTACCCAGCGGTTGCCCCGAGATGCTCAGCGCGTCCATCAAGATCTTTCCAATCCCGATGCTTATGTGCTCTTCAGGATAGATTTGAAGAGCGCGACTTCTCCTCTGAGCTCATGCCGCTGAAGGGGGCGGTCCGAAAACCAAAACCGCATTCAACCCTCCTAATGCAAATGTGTTCGACATGGTATGGCGCAGCTTTCGAAGGCGACCCACGTTCGGCACGTAGTCAAGGTCGCAAACTGGATCTCTTTCAGCCAGTCCAATTGTTGGTGGCATCACATCGGTTTCCATAGCTTTGATACACGCTATGGCCTCGATAGCGCCTCCTGCACCAAAGCACTCACCATGCATCGACTTTGTTGAAGAAACAGCGAGGTTCTTTGCGTGCCTGCCAAAAACCTTTTTGATGGCGATCGTCTCGCTCTGATCATTCGAGACGGTGCCGGTACCATTGGCGTTTATGTAATCAATATTCTCTGGCCCGAGCTCGGCGTCGCTGAGAGCGGCGTCCATAGTCGCGCTCATACTCGCATCGTTCGAGTGTAGCATGTCAGTCGCGTTGGAGGTCATTCCGAAACCGCAGAGTTCTGCAAGGATTTTCGCACCGCGCTCTGTCGCGTACGCTTGCGACTCGAGTATCAGTACACCGGCTCCTTCCGCCAAAACCGTTCCGTTACGATTTTGCGAGAACGGAAAGCATCCTTCTGGCGACAACAAATGCAGTGCATCGCATGCCAGAATCGCGCCGTAAGTGAGCATACTATCGGAGCCACCGACGATGGCCACGTCGACGAAGCCGTCACGAATGAGAGCACGACCGACGCCTATGGCGTGGGATGCGCTCGCTCCTGCACTACAAATTGAAAAAGTTGGACCTTTTATACCCAACTCTATCCCGATGTGCGCGGCAGCCGACGAACTGATCGTTCGCAGAAGCAACAACGGGTGGACAGCTTTCTTGCCATCTATAAATCGATCGCGGCAGGCAGTTTCCGCCGTGATCTGACCGCCGGCGCCCGAGCCGATAATACAAGCTGCGCGGGCTCCATGCGTTAGTGGAAGCTCAAGCCCACATTGCTTGATTGCCTCGTCTGCGGCGGCTGCCGCCAACCATGAGTAACGATCAGAAAGCACCACCGTTTGGTCGCGGCGCCAATGCGCGAGCCGACTCTTATGATTAAAGTCCCTAACCGAAGCGCCAATCCGGATTCGCGAACCCGAGAAAGAGGCGTCAGAGAGCGGCGCCACGCCTGACCTTCCTGCCGTCAGGCCCGACCAGAATTCGGACACCGTCTGACCTAAAGCCGTAACCGTACCCATACCAGTCACAACGACGCGACAGCCAGCTATTTTCGAACCCATCGGGCACCCACGTCTTCGCGATATCTTCTTTGAGAAGATCTGGCCACATCTTAGTTGGAGTTAAATAGCCGTCAGTCAAAGCCATATGCACAAGCGTCTTTCGGCCTGTACTCGGCTATCTACGCTGCTAACTTCTGACCTCCTCGTTCAAGAGAAGTCGATAGAATCTCAGCGCCTTCCGATGCGGCCGTCTGCCAGTATTTCGACACCTCGGCAAACTCGCACTGATAGTCGTTCGTCGCACGCATCCAGTAAGACGTCCATGCCTGCCAATACTCTTCGGGCTTTCGCACGCGGGCAAGGCTTGTTAAAAACTCGACGTCTGCTTGGATCCGACGATTGAGGAATTGGAAATACTGCCGGTTCGCCGACACTCCAAGTTCACTCCACCTCGCCGCCACGCCCGGAAACGTCTGAGCGGCCGTCAAAATAGGAGGCGCCATCAACCATGACTCGCTTCCGTCCGCGCTATTGATCGACATGAACTTGCTCCATACGCTACGCAATACTCCGGACAAAATTTGCAGTCCGCGCAGTTTATTGGCATTGAGCTAAGTCAATCCCGCGTACTCGCTAGGCAAGCCTTCTGAACCTAAAAATTGAAATCATTTGCAAAAGGATTCGTTGGCGGAAAATCAACCGACGCTATCGGTTTACCCTTCCGCATGGCTTCAAATTTAACCACGCGCCTTGCGAAAATATTCAACACCTGTGACCTGGCCAACCCGGTAAGCAACTACAAGGGCTAGGGGCCAGCACACGCTATTAATAATAAGCGCTGCAGGCACGACCGGGGCGATTTCACCCGAGCCACGGAACACGCCCCAAAGTGCCGCGATATTTATCGCAAGGATGATGAGCGTGAACATGAGGTAGACAATCCTCGTCATAAGCATGTTCGAATACTCCTGCGCATTCGATTAAGTATCTCCGATGCTTACCGGAAAGTCATTCTTCAGATATTGACCACAATCAAGCGCATCTGCAGCAAGCTGATCGATATGGAAGACTACTGTCGAAGATTCCCCTCGCCAATATCGCGATCGTTCTCTTCAGTGTTGTGGGGCGATCGTGGCATGTTGGGTTGAACGCTGATTGTTCTCTGCCTGAGTGACGAGGGACTTCAAGAGGCTGTGGCTGACGATCATCTTGTGAGCCTGCCAGTTTGCTATCGCAGGGATAAATAGCTTCGAAGCGCAGTGCACCGCGAACCTGCGTTTCGTCGATTCCATGAATACATGCCAAATGCCGCTTAGTTCGGCGTTTGTCGTCTCGAAATCCAAAGCGACAAAATTCATAATGGCCCCTCCTCTCTAAAACAAATCGAATGCTTTGGGGGTGTAAGGTCAATCGCTCAACTTTGTAATCGGCATCTCTCATCCTCCACAATGGCCGCTGCCCGGCGTACGATGCCGAGGATCAGGAACGACTTAAATGCACTGAGCAATGTGCCGTCTCGAAAGCGATCCTGCCGGCACACGACTGTGATCAGGTACACGAGCTGCAATGGCTCAGCTTGCGCGAGTGCAGAGGGATCGTTGCATAACTTCTGTGCTTCATCCGAATGAGCCCACGATGCCCAATCGAAGCCGCACTGTACCCACCCCCGATCATAGGCGGCGCTGACAAATGCATCTGCGATGTCGCCGAGAACCGCGTAAGGCATGATGATGGATCCGGTTTCTGTCTTCTGCGCTGGTCTGAACTCGCCCGGCCAAAAATCAGGACTTTGCAAAACCGGAAGATAAGCTGCCATTTCCTCCATATACCGCAGAAGCTCGGCGCTACTTGGAATGTCCGGAGGGCTTTTAGCAACCATAGCGCGCTGAATCCCGCATCAATGAAACAAGGCGGCCCGATTGAGTTTACGAGGCCGCTAACTTCCGGCACGAATGTCTACTTCGCGACAGAAGTGGAGGGTCGTCTTCGACCAATGGCGGCCGTGCAACTAAGCGAACGATGGCTGTCAGACCAGGGACCGAAGCCGGCTACGAAAGACTGCCAAATCCGTAGAGCTGAGAAATTGTACGGTTGAGTCAACTTGATCATCAAACTTGCATTGAGCGAATTGGAAGATCTCGGCTTCATAGGCCGCTAGCCAAGGAGCTTCGACAGGTAGCCAGACGTGGCCTTGCTCAAACTTGACCGTCTGCTCCTGTGCGCGTTCGACCTTGCCTTTTTCAGGATCGCGCCAAAGTAGCCACGGTTCGTAACCCGATTTGGTGAAGTATTCGATGAGACTGATGCCGCTAGCCTTTCTCTCGACAATGACCAGCTTGGCGTTCCATTTCGCTTTCTGGACTTTGACCTGATTAACGAGATCTACGAAGTTGGGCCGGTCGCGCCATACGTCCAGCAGATAATACCCATCCGGGCACTTCGCCCAGGTTGTGCAGACCGTGTAGGAGTTGGTTTCATCGCCTTGATAGGCGGTATCCCACGATTGAATCACCGCCTCGACTTTCGCTGCACTAGGGGCTTTTTGATAGCGTTTCACCCAGGCGTTCTTGAAGATATAACCGCCCGGCGGCAGCGGACGCTGATTGTACTGGGCCTCGAAATCATGTTCGCCCATGTCTATTTTCAGCTGTTTGAGATCCGCCGTGTTATGCCGTGACCACTGAAGTATGGATCCCTCCCCAATCCAAATCTTGTCCCCACCAGCGACAATGTCGTAAATCTGTTTTTTGGGGAATATGGCTGGCAGTATCAGTTCTTCCCAGCCCCCTTTCGCGATGAGATGGCCTGGCAGATCCTCGGCGTGCAATCTCTGTCCGACAACAATGACCCTGCCCTTCTTTGGGTGATCAAAACGGCTATGAATCGTTGAGTTGAACCAGTGGATACAGCTCTCGCGTGCCGTCGGTGAATGCGCCTCGCTGGCCTTGAGCAAATCGTCGACGATAAAAAAATGCGCGCCGCGCCCAGTCACCGTACCTCCGACCGACGTTGCCAACCGGTATCCCCCTGCAGTCGTTCCGATCTCGATCTTGTTCTGTTGCTTGGGATCCAGAATTGTCCCTGGAAACAGTCGCCGATAAAAAGCAGACCGCATGAGCTTCAATGTGTCTGCGCTGAACTTCTCTGCGAGCGAGGCTGCATAAGATGCACAAACTATGCGTGTCTTTGGGTTCCTGCCGAGCAGCCAAGCTGTGTATGCGATCGAAATCAAATAAGTCTTCAGATAGCGTGGTGGGATGCAAACGAGCGCGCGCCGGACTTCGCCGTCATACACCTTCTCGAGCAGCCGGGAGATGATGCTGATGTGACGAGACATCTCGAGCATCCCTCCTTCCAGCACCGGAAAGGCACGAATAGCGAAGGAACCAAACTCGCGACGGCACAAGTCATCGACGATCCTTCGTAGCTCCAACGGGTCAGCCATCGGATTCATCCTTTTTCTTGAAGACGTGAAATTTCTCGCGAAGCTCGATCCATGCCTCGAGCGTCGCAAAATCCGCGGCGGACTCTTCTGGCATTGGCGGAGCTGCTTCTGGCGGGTCGTATCGCTCGTCGAGCTCCTTCTGAATCTGAAATGCCTTCAGATCCCCGCCTGCGGATTTCTGGGCCAGCTGGTGGTAAGCCAGCTCCTTCTTGGACATGGTCTTCTGTTTTCCGTCTATGGTGGCGGTGACCTTGACTCCGAATGCTTCCTTGTACAGCGTCTTCTGGTTTTTCGAGCCCTTGGGTCGACCCTTCGAGTTGGGAGACGGGCCTCCCTTTTTCCACCAGGTCTCAGGGTCCGTTTTGCCCTTGCCCCACTTCGAGGACTTTGGTGACTTCTTCTCCTCAGCCATTGTTGCCCTCCGCCTCTTCAGCGATGCGCTGTTCAACGAGTTCGGAGAAGGTCAGACCTGTATCCACGTGGACGGCGCGATCTCCCGTCAGCCGTTCCCAGCGCTGGATGGCGCGATCAACATACTTAGGATCGAGCTCGATCCCGCGGGCCTCGCGGTCACAATGCTCGCAGGCGATGATCGTCGTGCCCGACCCCGAAAACGGATCGAGCACCACATCACCGGCATGGGTCACGTCGAGAATCGCATCAACGACAAGTTCGACAGGTTTCGGCGTTGGATGATCGGCAAGTGCCTGGGCAGCAGACGACCCCCGCCGGTTGCTGCCCGGATAGCACCAAATATTTGTGCGATCTCGGCCGAAAACGCCTAACGCGACGTTATTTGTGGTCGGCGACTTCCCGTTACAAAATACAGCAATGAGTTCATGGGCCGACCGATACAGCCCTCCCATGCCGCCCGATCCCTTGTTCCATACCGCGACATTGATCCGATCCAGGCCGGCATGGCGTCCGGCCTGAAGCAAAAGGTCGATCTGACGCCAATCCATGCAGGCGAACAGAACCGCGCCGGGCAATAAGGAAGCCCGGCAAAGACTGAGGTACATTTGCAAGAACTGGCGGAACTCGGCTTCGCTTTCCTTCCCCGCAAACATGACGAAGTCTTCGTGCTTGTGCTTGCCAAGACCTCCGACGAAACCTTCAATCTTGCAGTTGTAAGGCGGATCGGAGAAGGCCGCGTGAGCCGCGCTACCGCTGAGCACACGCTGGTATGATGCTTCATCAAGAGCATCACCGCAGAGGAGCTGATGGCGGCCAAGACGGAATAGGTCGCCGGCCCTGCTCGTCGGAACAGCGACGGTTTTATCCGCGTCTTCGTCATCCCCAAGATTGGGTACGATCGGAAGAGGTTCGAGCTTGATTTGATCGATTTCGGGTAAGGTGAAACCAGTTGAGATCAGCTCGATCCCGTGGGACTCGATTGTGATCATCCGGTCGCGCAGCTTATCGAGGTTGTATTTGCCGATCTCGCCGATGCGGTTGAGCGCGAGACTGAGGGCCTCCAGCTCAATCGGGTTGAGATGGTCGACGACCCGGCATTCGATTGTCTCGAGGCCGAGCCGGACCGCCGCTTCCCACAGGACGTGCCCGGCAATGATGGTGCCGTTCTTGTCGATCAGGATCGGCAGCACCATCCCAAACTTCATGATAGATCGGATCACGCTTTCGAGGAGCTGGGCTGTCGTCTCTCGTGTCCTATTCGCCGACGGACGGAGCGAGTTGATAGGCTTAAAGACAGTTGTGAGCGCCGGTTGCGGATCATTGCGACCGTGGCCATGGAGCGCGGCGGTGATCCGCGTCTCGTCATGGTTGTTCGAACGACGATTCTTACTCGCCGTCTGAAGTTGCTTTTTCAAAGCTCGTGAGTTGATCGTCTCTCTGGCCGACATGCTTAACGCTAATACGCTCCGAAGTGAGATGACCGACCGCTATCGCGGTTCGAAAAACCGACATAGCGCACTTTAAGTTCACACTCCGACCAGCCAAGTGCTATATTCAGTTGGGTGAGAGCCGACGTGCCATGTCCGATCTCGCTGATCAGCACACGCCAAAAGGTGCGCCGACCCTCGTCCGTGCACTTTAATTGCACAATCGAGCCATCGATGTCAACTGCTGCTCGGCCTATCGCTTTCTAAGTTTCCTGAGCGCCTTGGTCAGAGCTTGCTCCTTCTCGGAGAGGCCACCGCCGGTAGCTTTGGCACCGTGAGCCTCTAGGACGTCCCGGAAGACGTCGTATTGCTCCGGCGTTAGATGAAGGAGCACGGCATGCACCTTGGCACCTGGATCTACCCCGTCATTGTTCACGAGACGGGCAAGACCGTAGGTCGAATTTTCCTCGGCGAGCTTCAGGAGCCGCTCGCAGTTGCGAACGTTAATATGTGGCGAGATGAGACGCAGCTTGGTCCAGCCGATTCGGTTCAAGCGACGGCTATCCACCTTGAGCTCGGTGAAGGCCCGATCGATCTCGACATAATAATATGCCTTGCGCCTGGCGATGCCGAGTTGCTTCGCGATCGTAAGAAACTCGTCTGGTCTATCATCGAACACCTGCCGCAGGTGGTGCGCGACGTCCATTAATTCATCGCTCTTCAATTTCTCAACATTCTCGAGCTTGCGCACGCGTTCCTGCTCCGAGACCAACGTGCTCTTCACCTGCGTTCTCGACCGAAGTCCGTGAAGGACATGAACCGAAAGCCGTCGTGAGTTCAACCCGTGACGGCGCCCCCCCTAACTAAGCCGCCCTCAACGTCCTCGAACATAGCTTGGCCCGGCCTCAAGCGACGCCGGACCGTAACCGTGATCCCCGTACTGGCATCCGTGCTTCACCACCCAGGATTCCGTGTTTTGGATTGATCGGCAAATCCGCGAAAGCCCTATTGTATCTGGCGTTTAAAGCGATCAACCGCGCCCAATCCGTGTATTTTTGCGCATTTTCCGTGTTTTTCTGGGGTGAACACGGAAAATCCACCTAGAGACTAGTTCGCCGTAGACTGCCAGCACAGCCAGCGACTAAGTCATTGATATCACTGCATATTACCAGATTTCCGCGAACGGAATTTCGTCGCAAAATCGGCGCCTTATCGACCCGCATTTTAGGTTATCGCGCAGCAGGCCGCGTCTCTGGAAATATTTTCGGGCTTCGAGCCTCATTTATCTCTGTCGGCATTTTTCGGCCGGTCAGACTCGCATCGCTTTAAGGCATTGTCAGTGTGTCACGGGCGTCTCAAACCCCCAGGACTGCGCGCTGGAGCTGCCAGTCGTGAAGTAGGCCTTTGACGGGCGAAGTCACATATATCCGAGTTGGCTCGTCAATAGGTACGAGATGTGAGTACCCATGGTTGATGTGGCTCGATCTCGCCAAGCGTTACCGCGCATTGCCTCAATCGATAAGCATCGCCTCGACGCAAAGCTACCTCTCCTCGACTCTTGAGTCGCTCGATGAATTCCAAATCTTCATCGGTCTCGAGGTCGAAACGGTCGCGCCAGCATCTCTCTATCACCGTTGAGAACACGAAACCGCTCGCCGAAGTGTAACGGGTCGCGTCATCACGAAGCTTCGCCAGTTTTTCTGCCTGTCTGGTACTCAGATCGCTTGAGCACCGCATCATGGTCTCCAGGAAATCGAGTTCCCAGTCCGTCCAATCAGCGTCTAGCGCGAACAGGAATTTTGCTGTGCTTTGGACGCGCTTTGCATCTTTTGCGAGCGCGTTGATGTCTCGATAATTGACCATGGCCGACCTTCACAACGTGTGGGCAAGCTGTGCACGGAAGGCGGATAACTTAGCTGATTCGCTTTGGCGGTTGTGTCCCCCAAGTGAATGGCGAAAGTGCCAACAGAGTTTCATGACGATGAAAGAGCAATACTTCACCCGCGCCGAGCTATACGAGCTCGTCTGGTCCAAGCCGATGCAGAAGCTTGCCGAAGAGCTTGGCATCTCGGATGTCGGCCTCTCGAAGGTCTGCACCCGTAATGAAATTCCGACCCCGCCTCGCGGCTACTGGGCGAGAGTTGAAGCGGGCCAAAAGGTTCGCCGGCCGCCGCTTCTAAAGCCGGTCGGCCGGATCCCTGCTAAAATTAAAATTTCCGGAGCAATGACCGGACTTCCAGAACCGGCTCGTGAAATCCTAGCGAAGTCCAAAGCCGAAAAGAAGATCAAGGATGCAACTCCACCAGTAATCAATGCAGACTTCGACAATTTGCATCCTACGCTTCGCGCCACTTGGAAAATTTTACGAGCGAGAAAATGCGAGCCCGACGGGGCCGTTCATGCGGTCGGTGAAGGGCTGTGTGGCGTCATAGTTGGGCCCGAAAGTGTCCAGCGCGTTACGCTATTCGTCGACGCTCTTTTTAAACTTCTCGATAAAGATGGCTTTAATCCTGAAGCAACTGGCGAGGCCATGCGGATCACCCAGGAGAAAGATCACGCGACATTTGTTGTTATCGAACGAACAAAGCGCGAGAAACATGAGCCTAGCGCTGCGGAAATTGCAGCCGAGGAACGGCGTATCCGAAGGCGCGATCAATACTTTCGCGATCCCAACCGAAGCACTTTCGGCGACGAAAATCTATTCACACGTGCCTATCCAGATCACGACACGGTTTATACGGGACAACTGGTATTCAAGATCGAAGGATATTGGGATCCAATCCGACGCTCATGGGGCGACGGCAAAACACAAACGCTTGAAAGCATGCTCAACGATATCGCGGCCGGCCTTAAAGCATTTCTTGCTCTGCAGAAGGTGCGGCGAGAAGAACGTGAAGAAAAGGAGCGCTTGCATCAGGCACTAGTTGCACGTCACGATCTCTCCAAGAAACGCAAGGAGCGGGACAAGAACCGCCAAAGCTTTCTTCAGCTCGTTATCGAACAGCAAAACGAAGCTTCTCATCTGCGGCAATGCTTGTCTCGATTAGCTGATGCCGAGGCCGATGAGGGACTTGTGCGCTTTTCGAATTGGGTTCGCGAACGCCTCCAAGAACTTGACCGGTTGCTTGGTCCCGCGGGATTAGCCGAAGAGATTAAGCGTAAAGGCCTCTTCCCCGCGGTCGATCCATTTCATGATCCGCTGGGCGAACCGCCACCGCTGACGGCTTGGTGGTGAGGGACGTTAGCAGTCTCGCGAAAAGCGGCAGCCGGAGCCTCCGTAGGCAGGGAGTCTGAAATGCCGAATCTCTGCGTCTCAGTGCAGAGAAACGAAAGTCCTCTGAATTTTCTCTCGTTATTTCCGTGGGTTAGGTTAGGAAGAATCTGACTCTGCATGCTCTGGTTCGAATCCTGGTTGCCCAGCCAGCGACTAAGTCATTGAAATCGCTGCATATTTTATGATTTCCGTAGGCGGAATTTCGTCGCCAAATCCGGCACTTGTCGACTACAGTTTTGGGTTCTCGTCCAGCTGGCCTCGTCTCTGGAGACGTTTTCGGGCCTCAAGCGCCATTTATCTCTGTCGGCATTTTTCGGCCGGTCAGAGTCGCATCGTTTTTAGGCGTCACCGGCGCGCGAATGCGTCTCAAACCCGAGAACTGCGCGCTGAAGCTGCCAGTCATGCGGTAGGTCTTTGCAAAGAGAAAGAAGGCGGGCCGGTGTCAGCTCGGGTGGATATCGTCCTGATATAAACGCGCGCACTATGTCCGGCGCGAGATAAGTCAAACGCATGTGCATCGACAGATAATCCCGCTTGATGCCAAGCCGATGCGCCATTGCGTCGATGGTTATGTCCCGCCCCGTCATCAGCGCCTCACGTGTTGCGTGCGCGTCGCGCATCAACGCAGCCATCTGCCCGTCCGGTGTCTCGGCGACCCCGCCGCCAACAACCAACCGGATCCCCTTCCCTGCACGGCGCAGCTTCGCACCGATGTGCAGCTCGAATGTTTCAGGCCCCTTGATCGTTGACAGACTGAAAGTGTCACCCAGCAGGACAGATGCCATCTCCTTTCGCTTGAGCGACACGATGATCTTTTCATCGTGGATCTCGACATTCCCGACAACGGATCTGACGAGTTCCCGAATCCCGACCGAAGGGAGTGCCGCCCAACCGTCAGTGAGTTGCATCGCCTTCGAAAGCGCCAAACGAAGTCTCGATGCGTCAAGCTCGAAGCATGACAACGCTTCCCCAACATCCGACGCAGAAGCAAAGAATGCGCGAAGGCGATCAAAAACCAGACATTCGATGTCGCCCGCTGGAATGCGCCAGCCCTTGGTGTGATCCGATCGGGCGCCCGTGATCAGCGACGTCGAGACGTAATACCGATAGCGGCGGCCCTTCTTGACGGCATGCGTCGGCGTCATGCGCCCACCGCTGCCGTCCACGATCAGTCCAGCCAACAGGCTGGGCTCGTCGGCAGTCGCGCCAAGCGCCCGGGCTTGTCGGTTACCAGACAGCTTCTCTTGAACGACTTGCCAAAGCTGAGCGTCGATGATTGGCTCATGCCGTCCGGGATAGATGTTGCCCTGATGAGCGATTTCGCCGCGATAGAGGTGGTTTTGTAGAAGCGTATAGAGAGCACCCCGTGAGAATCGGTTTCCACCCGCCAAAACACCACCGGCACCTTCGCGGCGCTTGCTGACGACACCAAGCCGATCAAGTTCGTGTCCGAGCGCCCTGACCGATCCGAGCTCCGCATAACGCCGGAAGATCATGCGGACGGTTTCGGCTTCAACCTCGTTCACGATCAGCTTGCGATCCTTGATGTCGTATCCCAGCGGAACATTGCCGCCCATCCACATACCTTTGGCCTTGGATGCCGCAATCTTGTCGCGAATGCGCTCGCCGGCAATCTCACGCTCGAACTGCGCGAATGAGAGCAGCATGTTAAGCGTCAAGCGCCCCATCGACGTTGTCGTATTGAATTGCTGCGTGACCGAGACGAACGAGGCGCCGTGCGCGTCGAACACGTCGACGATCTTGGCAAAGTCAGCGAGCGACCGCGTCAGCCGGTCGACCTTGTAGACGACCACGATTTGAACTTTGCCCGCTTGGATGTCGCCCAGCAGCCGTTGGAGTGCCGGCCGATCCATCGTGCCGCCCGAAAGACCTCCGTCGTCGTAGAGGTCGGGAAGGCACGCCCAGCCAGCATGCTTCTGGCTCAGGATGAAGGCAGCGCACGCCTCTCGCTGTGCGTCGAGCGAGTTGAACTCCTTTTCAAGGCCCTCATCAGAGGACTTGCGAGTGTAGATGGCGCAATTTAGCCGCTTCATTTGGAACGCGCGTCCAGACCAAAGAAGCGCGGGCCGGACCAGTGCGCGCCGGTAATCTCCCGCGCGACGACCGAGAGCGACCGATACCGCTTGCCGCGCCACTCGACGCCGTCCGCGTGGACGAGGACGGTATGGGTCTGCCCATTCCACTCGCGAACAAGTCGTGTGCCCGGCTTCACAGTGGCAGGAAGCGCTTTGCGGGTAGTGCCCTCGGGCACCTCCGGCGCCGCACCACTTAACCTGCGAAGGACAGATTTGGAGAGGCCGCCGAACGCCCTCTCCTGGATTTTGTAGGTGATGCCGCGAAGCAGGAGATCGCGAGAGAGGCTTTTCGGCGGCTGCATTCCATGCAGCCGCCGCCATTCGCTTCGCAGTTCGAAGTTGGTGAGGCCTTCGAGACGCGACAGCTCAGCAGCGATGTCAAGTGATGTGCTGTTCACGTCAGCGACCACGCTTGGTCTCGATGCGATAGCGGCGAAGCTCGCCCTCGAGCTTCTTCGACGTCAACGTAAAGCCAAGCTTCTTTTTGACCGTTCCGGCGAGGAAGCCGCGAACGCTGTGTTGCTGCCAGTCGGTTGCTTCCATCATTTCCGGAATCGTCGCGCCTTCACGTCGGTTCAGCAGCGTCAGGACGCGATCGTGCTTTGTGACCCGCGTCGTGTGCGAACCGTCGCTGAGATCGGCTTTACGTGCGGTCCGCGCTGATGATGGCTGTCTGGCCGTAGGTTTTGCTTTGGCGGTTTTATTCCGAGATGCGGCTTTCGGGGGCTGCGCGGAAGAAATGGTCTCAGCTGAAGTCATATCTGGCTCCTGGGTTTAAGGACGCGCCCAATCGGCGCTTCCACCACCCAAAGCCCCGCATTCCGCGGGGCGAAGCCCTGAAAAAATCGGCAGCTAGCTAACCGCCTCTTGTCACACCACCAATGCGTCCTTTGCGGCAGAAGTCGAGGCCTGTTGTCGCTGCAAATGCACGAATTCAGACGCTCAGTTAAAAATTGCGATGTACGGTTACGGATAACAAGCGGACTTCAAACGGCTGGACGCGAAACGGCGCTTTTGACCCTCAGCGGAAGTTCCATAATTTTATGACGACGAGCCCGCTCAAGACGCACCGTAGCGTAATCCATCGACGAGGAGGGCAACCATTCTTCGAGCGCGCGCAAGGCCTTCCCTTCCCTCAGCGGACATGCACAAGCTCGGGACCGCACGCAACAGATCGTCTGGTTCTTCTCCCGCGCGGATCTCGCCTGCTGCGATTGCATCTTTCAACAGCGCGCGAAGCGCGGGCTTGAGATGCTGGTCGAAATAACCCCTCAGCGGCTGGTAGGCCGGATCGCCCGAGTGAAGTGCGCTCGCGAGGCCCCGCTTGGTCGCAACGAAATCGACGTAACGCTGCATCCAACGAGCCAATGCTTCGCCCGGCTTGTGTTTGGTAGACAAAGTTTGCGCGGCCTCTGCGCAGGCGTCGATCTCACGTCGCATGATTGCGACGATCAGATCTGATCGCTGCGGGAAGTGCCGGTAAAGAGTACCAAGGCCGACACCGGCCTTCTCCACAATCTCCCGAACCGGTGCGTCTACTCCAGACGTTGCAAATACTTCCTTGGCGGCTTGCAGCAACGCGTCGGTGTTGCGCCGTGCATCCGCGCGCTTTGAAGGCTCCGAGCCCTCGTCGGGATGCGCCGGCTTGTCCTTCACGTATGCCTCTTGCTAAACGGAACATTGTTCCATATAAACGGAATTCTGTTCCGCTTCGTCTCTCTATAGCGCGACACAGTTGAGTTGGCCACATTGGAGCAAGGAACCGGCAATGCAGTATCGCTCGTTGGGACGAACCGGCATCAAGGTCAGTCCCTATTGCCTGGGTGCCATGATGTTCGGAGGGATCGGCAATCCCGATCACGACGAATGCATCAGCATTGTCCACAAGGCGCTCGATGCCGGCATCAACTTCATCGACACTGCAGACCGCTACAGCGCGGGTGCGTCCGAAGAGATCGTCGGCAAGGCGCTGAAGGGACGGCGCGACAAGATCGTGCTTGCCACCAAAGTGCATGGGGCGATGGGAGACGACCCGAACATGCAAGGCAACTCGCGGCGTTGGATCATCCGCGCGGTAGAAGACTCGCTCAGCCGATTGCAGACGGATTACATCGACCTCTACCAGATCCATCGGCCTTCCCCCGACACCGACATCGAGGAAACACTCTCCGCGCTCACTGATCTGATGCGCGCCGGCAAAGTGCGCGCGATCGGGTCGTCGACCTTCCCCGTCTCCGAGATCGTGGAAGCGCAGTGGGTGGCGGAACGGCGCGGGCTTGCCCGCTTCCGCACCGAGCAGCCGCCTTACTCGATCCTCGATCGCGGTATTGAGCGGGACATGCTGCCGACCTGCCGGCGTTACGGCATGGGCGTGATGGTCTGGAGCCCCTTGTCGAAGGGCCTGCTCACGGCACGTTACCGCAAGGGGCAGCCGATGCCCGACAGCCTGCGCGCAAAAGTGTTCCCGAAGCAGATGTCCGATGAGCGCAGTCTCGACGCAGTCGAGCGGCTTATCCAGCTTGCGGGAGAATCCGGGGTTTCCCTTACCCACATGGCGATGGCTTTCGTGATGGCACATTCCGATGTCACGTCGGCCATTCTTGGACCGCGCACGATGCAGCAGTTCGACGATCTGCTCGCAGGTGCCGCGTTGCGCCTCGACGATGAAATTCTCAATCGGATCGATCAGATCGCCCCGCCGGGCGAGGATATTGCGGTGAACGGAGCAGCCTACCAGCCGCCGGCGATCGCGCAAGCCGACCTGCGCCGACGCGCAGTCACCGAGCGATCAGCCACCTGACCTATCCGCTTTGCCGAGAGGCTGTGTGAGAACGAGCAGGCACGGATGGATTCTGGCGCAACCAGGGGCCTATCCCGCTGCGCCTCAGATCGCCCCGAGCAGCTTTGGCACGCCGAGGATCGCTATCACCCGCTTCAGATTGTAGGCCAGAACGTGCAGTGCCATCTCGGTGGCGACGTGCTTCAGCGTCTTCATCTTGAAGTGGGTGGCGCCCATCCACGCTTTGATCGTCCCGAACGGGTGCTCGACGGTCTGGCAACGCAAAGGCATTTTGTCGGGATCATCGTCGAGCCGCTGCTGGACGCGTTCGAGGATGTCCTCGTGCTTCCAGCGACGAACGCGACGTTGCTTGCTGGTGGTGCACCGGCCTTTGATAGCGCAGCTTCCACACGCATCGGTCCAATATGAGTGCAGCGTCTTACCAGCTTCGGTGTTCGTGAAGCGGTACGTCAGCCGCGCTCCGGCCGGGCAGACATAGGCATCCTCGCCGACGATGTAGGTGAAGTCGGCGCGATCGAAGCGACCATGGGCAGCTGCGTTGGAGGTGTGCGGCTTGGGCACGGTGACCGGAATGCCGGCCTCCTCGCATGCGACGATCTCCTCGCCTTTGTAATAGCCCTTGTCGGCAACCGCCTCGATATCGTCTCTGGACATCTCCTCCCGCGCCGCGCGCGCCATCATCGCCAGGGCATCGCGATCGTAGCCAAGGTTCGTCACCTCATGCGCGACAATCAGGTGATGCTTCGCCTCGACGGCAGTTTGCACATTGTAGCCAACAACGCGGGGCTTCCGGCTCGTAGTCGCCATGGCGCGGGCATCGGGATCGGTCAGCGAGACCTGCGTCTCTCCGCTGCGGTCCATGCGCTGCTCTATCGCTTTCAGGGTATTGGCCTCGCGCCGGCAGTGGGCCAGTTTCTTGATCGCGCGGCCGAGCCGAGCCTCCGGTACTGACATGCCGGTCTTGCTCAACACCTCGTCGGCACGGTCGAGTTCAACCAGATACCTCGCGATGGCGGCGTCAATCTCGCCAAGTCGCCGTTGCAGCTTTTCGCGCGTGAAGCTCTTCGTCTTCGCGTTGACAGCTTTGAACTTACTGCCGTCGATCGCGACGATGCTGGCGTCCAGGAGATCCAGGCCGCGGCAAAGGGCAACGAACTGCTGGCATACCTTACGGATGGCCATCCCGTTGCAACGGCGGAAGTCGGCAATTGTCTTGAAGTCCGGCGCCAGGCGCCCTGTCAGCCAGATCAACTCGAGGTTCCGATGACACTCGCGCTCCAGCCCGCGCGACGATTGAACTTGGTTGAGGTAGCCGTAGACATAGATCTTCAGGAGCGTCGCCGGGTGATAGCTCGGGCGACCGGTGTCCTCGGGGATGACGCCGTCGAAGCCGAGCCCCGCCAGATCGAGCGCGTCGACAAAGGCATCCACGACGCGAACTGGGTTGTGTTCGCCAACATAGTCGTCGATCGCTTCAGGAAGAAGCGTTGCCTGCGCGCGGTCCGCGCCCTCGATGAACCGCCCCATTCAGTCCTCCCGCTTAGCTAGCGAGAATCGTACAGTGCTTCGCTACATTTGGGCGCGTTTTCACACACCCTCCCGAGTTTGCAGACATTCGCGGCGTCGACGATCCGAGGCCCACGCTGGTGTAGCGAGATGGCCGCAGCACCTCAGTAATCGGACATAGCTGCACGGGACCTGCGGGCCAGCGGTGGAACCCATCACGGATGCCGCAACGCCCCGCTCGAGCCCTCGGATACCACCACTGCCGCTCTTCGTGTTGTTCTTGATAAACTCGCACTGGCGCGAAGTGCCCGTTAAAAACGTGCCTCGGCAAGCTGAATGCACGCTAATGAACTGAATTTATAAGATTTTTGCGTTCCAGTTTTTCCGCTTCTCGGCCCGGCACTCCGGTTGCCCGACTCAAGTCGCAGTGGGAACATGCTCTAGCTCGCTTGGTGTGCACAAGGCGCAAGGAGAGGCCGTGAGAAACACCCACAAGTTGATCAATGAGAGTATTGCTGCTGGTCAGAAGAACCAGCGCGCGCTCATGTTGATCAACAACTGGTGCCGGCATGCCAAGGTCAAGAAGTTTGGCGGAACTGGCTTGATCGAAATGGAGACCGGCCTGCCAATTGGCCACCACTCGATTGAATGTCCCCATGCGCCAGCTGATGGCATGTCTATGTGGGATCTCGGCGAGGCAGCCGTCGATTTTTACGATCGCAACTGCGTCGACTGCAAGCATCGTGCGGCGGTTCGCTTTCCCAACATCAGTGAATTGGTCGTTACGCGCGATAAAGAAAATGCCGAGCAGCAACTACGTAATGCGAGGTATGAATCCGATCGACTTGCGGAACTGGCTAAGCGAGACGCGGATCGACGTCTCATCAGGGCAAAATTGACGGTCGTGCAAGCGGCTATTCTGGATCAGCTTGCTGAACTCGACCACAATCCCAGTGACGACAAGGTTGCAGCAATAATGGAGACCGCCCGACTCGCGCCGGAGCACTTTAGCCCAGAAGTTCAGCAGCATTTGTTGAGCTTGATCGACGTGGGCGGCCATCGCGCTGCAGCTGGGCTGCCTGTGCTGGACATTCTCGGCGCACAGCCTTCTGTTGTTGGAAATGCCGCGCTCAAATCCCTGGCTCGTTACGACGGCAGGGAGATTGCTGCGGAATTAGCTGAGAAGCATGCCCAAGCGGTTGATAGCGGATTCGTCGAACCCGCATTGTCCGCCCTGACCAACCACGCGTATCCGCGTGAGTACATGATGATTGGCGGAATGCGCCGGGAAAAGCGCCCGGGCCCGCTTCTTAGAATCTACGAACACCATCCTGATGCCGTACAGCGCGGCATTCTCAAAATGCTCGATTCTCATTCAGCGGACGATGTCGAGGAAGCGGCTAGAGTCATCATCAGTATCGGAGGCGCCAATCCAGCGTTTTCGGTCAAGTTCGCCAGCACGTTGATTGCCAAGATTATCCGCGCGAAATACCTGCTCGAAGGCCTGGACGATCACGACTTCGAGAAAGCCGCGATCATACGCAACGCCATCGTTGATGCCTTCCTGCATAGTCCCAAGGACGTCGATGCTCTGATTCAAAGCTACTTGCTTGGCGCAGACGATGAAGGGAGGGCGGCGGCTCTCGAGATATACGAATGGGCGCTTCGCGATCTTAGGTTTACCAACGGCAATGTCACTCCAAAAGAGGCCCACGAGATAGCCTTCCGGCGCCTCATCTGGGCCGCTACGGAAATTGAGGGCGAGGAGGCACTCGACTCGCTACAAAGTGCATTCAGTCGCGATTTGTACGACCTCAAGCCCTTGGCCATTCGAGAGATCGACAGTTTGCTAGGCACGGCTGCGATACTTGACGACAAACTCAACAAGCTAGAGGAGCCGACCTTACTTCAAGATCCACGTCCAGCCCAACTCGTTGCCATGGATCGTTGGCATCGTCGGTCTGGTCTGACGTATCTCCGAGATACCTGCATTAGATGGGCTTGTCAGGCTGCCGGATCAGCCGGGCTTGAGGACATTGAGAAGGTTGTTGTCTTCTTGCGTGCCCAGCCCGAGACCAGGGTGGAATTGGTTGGGGTTATCATTGGCAATCTACCAGAAATCGCCCGCAGCGCAGAAAAGCTGAGCGCCATTCTCCCTGACCTCTATGGCGCAATGGTCAGCGGTTCACAGCTCTTGCGCTCTTATGCGGCGACCGCAATCGGCGAGCTTTCCGGCAGGCGAACCAAAGACCTGCCGGACTTGGTCTTCCAAGCCTTCCTACCGTTGCTGAGCGACCCGTACGTCATTGTTCACAAGGCGGCCTTACATGCCTTGGAGCGGTTCTTTTTGCCGACGGATTTGGAGAGGGAACAGGCGCGGGCCTTGGCCGACCTTGTGAATGTCTACAACAAGAGTCGTTCGGACGACCGTTTCTTGCTCCAATGCCTAGAGCTCTACTGCGACCGCTGCAGAAAGCCCGAGGATTTGCAAGGGCGGCTGGGCGACACGGTCATGTCAATTCTGCTAGGCTTGGAATCGTCCGTCATTTCGCGAGACATTCACTATTGGGCTCGGCGCTTGTTATCGCATGTCAAATATCCGCAGCTTCTGATCAAGCTGCTCGACGACAGGGAGATTGGAAGTAACCGCACCAACGAGTTGCTGGAACTTTTCATCAATATTCCCTTCGACGTTGTGAAGACTAGTCTCGACGAGATCAAAAACTTCGGATTGCGGGAAGCGTCCAGGTCCTACAGCCTGGCCATCTTCGCAATTGAGCTGCTGTCTCTTGCCGGTGCGTGGGCTGAAGCTGCGCACGTGGCTCGTGCTGCCTACGAAGGGATCGAGGACACGACCGCAAATAAGCAGCTTAAGCTTTCGGCTGAGCTCAGGATGCTGGCGGCTGAATACGAAGCCGTCATTGCCAATAACAAGACCGAAGAACTTGACACTCTCGCTCAACGATGGAGAAAGGTGCGAAAGGAACGTGAAACTGACTACGAGACGAATAAGCAGCGACGAGATCCTATGCGAGGCTTTCTCCACAAGAATTGATGCCGTAGAGGCACTTCGATCGGTCGCCGAAGCCGCGCAAGCTGTCGATCCAGCGCGATTGCGACTCGCGGCGGAGCGTATGCGTGATACGGCCAAAGCATTTGGAGAAGGTCCCGCGGCCTCCATCTATGCTGGCTTCGCCGACCTCGTAAGCATAGGCACATGCATAGCTGAGTGGCATGCGGCTGTGGTGGCCGCCACAAGCGACGCGGACAGATTCTTGCGCGCGGCCAAAGAGAAGGCATCAATTTGGCTCAAGGAGTACGCTGGCCGGGAACACCTACTTGCGCTTGGCGAGATTGCGGCGAATGTTTCGAGCGTGTCGACGTCTGACGACGGCAAGGCTGTTCTCAGCAAGCTGGCGAAACAACCGCTTCCCCTGGGTATCTTTGCCAGCCACCCCAAAGAGCGACCGATTTTTGATGGGGATCATCGTAGCGTAGGCAAAGAAAAGCCGAAGCTCGCGGTCGCATTCGTTGAGTTCACCATTGATGGCCGTCCCGTAGCCGACATCCAGCATATGGCACCCAACGTGACCCATGACCTCGAGCTTCACATTCGCATATCTCGTTGGCCCGAGAAGGCAGAACGCCTCGTGCTGACTCCCTTGAGCGTCGAGTCCGCGACTCTCTACCAACTGCCAACTTTCAAAGTTTCTGCGCCGTCCGGTGATCCGCCGTTCACGTTTTCAGTTCGAGAGCGGGCTGTCTTTTCCGTCCCACAGTCATTTTTTTCCCGACCGTTAGAGTTCAAGTATGGCGCCGAGTTTCAACCGCTAAGCGTCGAGCAGCCGGTCGAGGTTGTTGGGCAAAGAACGCTCAGGCTTGAGAGCGTTGACTGGCAGCGCAATCCCCAAACAGGCTACGCAAATATCGACCAACGTATCCTGCGCATTCGAGATGAGCTGCGACGTTGGCCCACTGTTTCGCAGGACGAAAGAGCTATCTGCCTTAAACTCTTAGTGAACTTAGCAAAACACGTCGGTCAAGCCGTACAAGACAACGTGTTTCCCGGTGTTTGGTCAGAGGGGCAATTTCAGATCGAAGTGCGCAAGGCGCTTCGAAATGACCCGAGCATTGGCTCGGCCTTGCAAGAGCACCCACGCTCAGCGGGCGGCATCGGCGACTTAATGTTTCAGGGTGTACCCATCGAACTCAAGGTGGAGACAAATCGTACTCTTGCGCTCGAGGATTGCAAGAAGTTCATCAAGCAAACAACGTCGTACGCGGTTGGCAACGGCAAGAGGATAGGCATCCTCTGCGTGCTGGACACCAGCCCAAAAGTTAACCCGCCGTTCCCAATGGAGGAGGGCATCGGTATACTGTTCCGTGAAGCTGATGGCTACGTCCTACCAGTCGTTACAATCCTGATTCAGGGCAACCTTACCCCACCAAGCCATTTTTCTCGATAGCTTATCTCCTGGAGACGGCTCTGCGTTATCTACGGGACCGTCGGTCGGAGTAAACTCATAGTTCGTGTTGCGGAGCCTGTAAGACTTGGACATGGCAAAAAAACCTGAGAAAGTTGAAGACGGACCCGGCGCGGAAGATCGCTTCAAGCGCGGGATAGAGAATGCGTTGAACACGCGCCAAAACCGTTCACGCTGAAGGAATAACCCCCTTGTTGGCAAGCTTGTCGCCCAGTGAGTTGTGGGCGGAACCTCCGTCACTCAGGGCAACGCTTGCGACATTCGCGTCTAGTCTAATAGAAATCCAGCCATGACACCTACAGCAACCCGCCTGCATATGCGCCTGGACGAGAGATACCTCTGGTTTCACAACCAGTGGTTTTTCAAGTGGCATCACATCGGGGCTGGGTCATCGGCCGACATCGATACGTTTGACGGCCGACAGGCACACTACGGCGGAATCAAGTTCTCGGGATCACCGCGCAATGTCTATTGGTGGGCAATCGTTCGCGGCACGAAAAAAGAGGTCATCGAGCAGTTCACTTGGGTCGAAGAAGCCGTGAGGAATTATTCTCCCGCAGTCGCGATTCAGGCGATCGACGAATGTGCGGGCGCGTTGATGAGCTTCGTTGGCAAGCTGCGTCGGGCTGCAATCGAAAAGGACCGTATCCTGCGCGGTGATGGGATCAATTTCCCTGCAGAGCACGACTCCGGAAACTGGGAGGATGTGAGCGATCAGGCGATCGTCAAGCAGGCCGAGGCGCTGAAGGCCGCCCTATTTCCACCTGCCCCCGAAGCAATGCCACCCGCAGTGAAGGCGGACGCAACTGCATCTGCTGCACCGCGCGCCTACCAAGTGGCGCTCTCGTTCGCGGGGGAGCAACGAGCCTATGTTCGAGAAGTTGCACGCCATCTCGTCGCTAGAGGCGTGGCCGTCTTCTACGACGAATTCGAAGCCACAAATTTGTGGGGCAAGGACGGTGTAGAATACTTCCACAAGGTCTTCACGAAAGATGCTCGGCATGCCGTCATGTTCATTTCGGAGGCCTATGTCGCCAAGAAATGGACGAGGCATGAGCGCCGCTCGGCCCTCAGCAGAGCCATCAGCGCAGACGATGAATATCTGCTGCCCGTTCGTTTTGACGATACTCCGCTCCCCGGCATTCCCGACACGCTGCAATACCTGCGAGCGGCAGACTTCAGCCCTGCCGCCCTGACCGTGAAAATATGCGAGAAACTTGGAATCGGCGCCGGGTCGGCGAAGGCATCGGATATTGCTCCGCCCGCCGCACATGCCACTGTCGGCGAAGTGACGTTCGACTACAGCGCTTATAATGGCGGTTTTTTGATTGGTTCAGGACCGTTCACGTTTGAGACGAAATGGTCCAAGGCCAGCAACGAGCGCATTCATCTCTACAACGATCCGCCGTCCATCGACGGTGTAGCGATTGCCAAGGGAGCGGGTGAAATTGCCGCTATATCCGATGCATCGGCGTTCGATTTTACATCGCGATCGCGATCACCTGCTGTTGGCGAAATCGCGATCCTGCGAAACTCAAATGGCTTTTATGCCGCAATTCAAATCGTCGATATTCAGGACGATACTAGGGACGCATCCCAAGATTCTCTGACGTTTCGGTATGTCATTCAAACAGATGGCACTGCAGATTTCGGGCGCCTTCAAAGCACGGAAGCCAGTCAGAGCGATGCTGTATCGTCTTAATGCGAATTATCGGCATCTCCGGGCGCCTCGCCTGCACGGGCCGCGCGGCATATGCTTGCCATATCGAAATCAAGATCGGCGCGCCGTTCAAGCGCGACGTATAAGCGGAACTGCATGCATGCCGACGCTGCGCAATAAGTGTTCCACTTCGGCTTCGGCATCGACATGGGCATTCGCGCCCACGACGATTTCCGCAACCATCCCCGTTTCAAGAAGGGGCATCGGCACAATCACATAGGATCGCCCATCATCGCGGTGGTGAATGGGGAGATGGGGATTCGTCAAATCATTGACGGCTAGCATCCGCAATTCGCGTTCATGCTCCCAGTCGAGCGATTTGGTTGTGATGCTGTTCCATATGATCGGCACGGCCATGTGTGTCGCCATGGCCTTCGTGAACGCTAAACCGGCGGCGTTCGCCGTTACGAGGCCGCGCTGGCGTGCGATCTCTAAAAGATCGAAGGTGACGTCGATGGCCGCATGGTGACGCTCTGCGCATGCCAGTGGGCCATATAAAACCTTTGCGACATAAACCTTGTCTTCCGGGGCAAGGTCTCTTGCATTGATGTTCGCGAATAGTGCCGGGGCCAGTCCAATGGCAACGCCGCGATGCTTATCGCCATATGTGTCCCACTGACCGGGGTCGTCGCGTTCACCGAAACTGATTGAGTAAAAATCAAACACTTCTTTGATGTGCTTCAAGTGATCCGGTGCAAGCAGGGGACCTAGAAATACTTTCAGCATTTCATCATCCGCCATGTGGGCGGCGACGTTCTTGCCGATTAGAATATTGCGAGCGATACTAGACCCGTAGTCCATTTCCGTCTCATCGTTCATCCCGAATATGCTGTGCAGCCAAAAGCTCTGGCTTTTCATTATTCCGAGAAAGCCGTCCCAACTTGTGTAGTGAAAAACGGGCTCAGGTGGCTTGTCGGCTTGATCCTTATCGCCGGCCCATCTCTCCCACCAAGCATCATGCTGTCGAACGAGAGCGAGCAACTCCGGCGTTAGGTCGCGTAACGGCGCCTCGCTCATCGGTCTAGACCATAAATTCTTGAGACGAATGATCGGACGTCGGTCGACGCTTGCTCCTCGATCTCCTGCAAATATTTTAGGAAGGCTTGGGGATCAGCGAAAGAGAAAATCTTCGCCTTATATTGAAGCTCATCGCGAAGCCTACCTTCCCGAAGCAAATCGGCACATTCGCGGTCGATGAACATCGCGTCCACGTAGGGCGCATAAGTCGATATTGCGCGGACGTCATTCATAAAGCCACGAGTGACACGACGCTGCCCACCCACGACACGACGTGCCATGCCCGCGAAGAGATAGGAAGATATGCGGTGGTGGGGAATATCCTTGTTGCGTTCCCATTCCCAGAATCGAATGACCTCTCGCCCAGCATCACGCTCACTATATCCGGCTTCAAGAAATGCGTGCCGGAGCGTCGTTTGTTCCAAAAGAAAGTTGTTCTGACTGGCATTGGAGAATGCCATCGGATCATCGCTTCCGGCCGTGGCAATCACTGCATTCACGGCGTCGACGAGCCCCGATTTTCGGACGGACGCGAAGGCTTTCAGTTCATGTTGAAGCACGGCGTCAAAGGTCGGACGCTCCGCTGCCCATATTTCCACGAGGCGCATCATCGCCTCGTGCCCGCGGTCGCGCGAGGCCCGCAGTTCGTCGGCAAACTGTCCATAGTGCATGTCGACGGTGATATGCATATCGCGCAGCCAATCATTGCGCTCATCTTCAAGCACCTCGTCGACGTCAAAATTCAGCGCCGGCTCGCGCTGTGCGATGAAGGCGCTGGCGTATTCCGCAATCTGACGCTGCTCGACCGAGTGCGTGTCGGTGAGCGAAATATCTCCGCCGATCATTTCATATGCCCGCCGTAGGGCGCTGGCGTCACGGAAGACCGTGGTTTCGTCCCGGTGGATGTCGGAGTGCGGAAGGATGGCTTGCTGGAGTAGGACGACGCGTTGCAATAGCCGATGCATTTCCCGAGCGAATTCCTCATGCCCTTTCGGGAGTCTGCCGCCTGAGGAAACGGCGAACAGCACGCTGAAGGCATTCTGATCCAGGTAAAGAACGCGCTTGTCGACCACGGGCAGGCCGTCGACGTAAGAATATCGGCAGTCGGTGCAGCGCATGGTCAGGCCTTGCCCACCGGCCGATAATATGCCGAACGTCCGCTGCATACATTGCGGGCATTGTTCGAAGGGGCCGCGCTCCCAGGTGAATCGACGAGGCATAATTCCATTATGCTTTGTCGGCTGGCGGTGCCTAGACATGGGAAAGGGTGGTGAACAGAAGAAATCGCAAAACTAGTTTCATGGAGTTGCCACGACATATTATCGGCCGTCGGACTGACGCCACCACTCAACGTCCAATCCCTCGTTTCGCGGTTCTCGGTTTCTCGCCGCACCCCACTAGCCAGACCAAAGGTGTTTCTGCTTTTCTTTCAATAACCGACATTCCCATAGACTGGAATGCCAACCCCTCAAACATCAGGCCGACTGCCGCTTATGGGACGTTGCGAGTGAATTTCCTATTCTAGCGCTCCAGTCGCTTTGTGCGAGTATAAATGGTTAGTGGACCGCATCGACTGGCCCCGCCCTACCGAGTTCCCTTGGCGCACGAAACGCCATGGCGATCTGCGCGCCAATATTGCAAGCGTCATCCAACGGCTTGCAGCAAGTGGCCATCTCGATCCCAATGAACGGAAACCTCGCCACCCAAGGCTTCGACCGCGCGGAGTACGGCCTTGCGGTTGAAGTTCCCGTTGCACCAAGCCGCCTTCTGAAAATAGCGCTTAGTTCCCGCGATCTCATCGATATCTACCATCGAGAGATTGAGGTTTTGCGCGCGGTCCCTAATTGTGTCTATCAACGGATGGCCGGTGGTCGCGAGCTTGCGTCGCGCCCGGCGTATGCCGACATGCCGGGCCTTGTAAGCGATCCTTCTCCAAGTCATCCCGGGGAAAGCTTGCATGAGTTCTTCCTGCGTCGCTCTCGGATACAGGCGTCTAAGCCGCGAGACTTCGCTAGCAAGCCACATGCGCCGTCGCTTGACGACGTTGAGTGTTCGGGCGCGATTTTTAACTGCAGGGTAGGTTCGTCTGCGCAACTTCCGGCGGAGAGCCTTGTAGTCCGGATAAAGCGCCCTGACGATATCGTCTTCTTTCTTGGTCCAAAGCCAATGTCCTTTCGGCGTCCGACCCGTGCGTGCCATCCGTTCACGCGCGCAGTATGAACTCGCTGCGCCCCTTGCTGCATGTATCAATCGCATGCGCCATTGTGGCGTGCCAAATATTCGATGTTGAGTGGCAAGTGCGCATGGACGCAATTCTCCACAGAATACAAACTGAGCATTCACGTTGAAGATCTCGCTTTCGCCGTTACGGATTGTTCGCCGGGGTCCACCACTCCGCGTTCCGTCCGAAGCTCATCTCATGCAAGGGCCCGGTTCTCATCGGTCATTAGCACTCTTACTGTGCCTTCGATGTCCGCTCATCGCCGGATAGTGGACCTATCCGAGGAGACGCCGCTGCTACCAACCATTCCAAGTGCCGTCGGCCGCTTCTGGGACAGAGCAGTCATCGTGCAGCAAGAAGCCCGTAGGGCTGGGAGTTCCGCTTCTGGTCCATAGAAAAGCTTCTGCTCGAGGCCAAAAATGTCCGCTCTTGCATACAGAGGTGGTTTTCGCCGACGATGCTGTTGCCTGCTCAGGTTCGAATTCTGCTCGCTCAGCCAGCTAACTTATTGAAATACAATAATATTTTTTATTTCTGTGTGCGGACGAAAGAGCCCGCAAGTTCCGCGCGTTAGCCGCGACGTGATCGCATCACAACCTATCAGAGACGCAAATTTCGGCGATCTCCGACGACTTCTGGGCAAACGTCTCAAATGGCGGCTGCCGGGGCGGGCGGATTCGGAACTGTTCGCGAACGGTGCGCGCTGATTTCGTCAGCCCATGCCTAGAAAGGCGCGCTGGCCGCCCCAATCGCGAGGCAAGTTTTGCGACGTGCGCACCAGCCGCTTGACGCTGAGTTCAGGCGGCTGACGTCCTGCCAGAATGTCGCTGACAATGTCGGGCGCAAGATAGGAGACGCGCATGAGCGCCGTCAGTCGCCCCTTGCTCTTCGTCGTGCGTGCTGTGATCTCGTTCAGCGTCTCGCTCGTATCCGCCAAAAGCGCCTGCCGGGCGGCAAACGCTTCCTTCAGGAACGCAACCAAGCTGGCGTCACCAATTTGCATGTACGGCTCGCCAATGACAAGGCGCTTGCCTTGACCAGATCGGCGCAGCTCGGCGGGAATCGACAACACGATTGTGAGTCCCGTATCGTTTTCGGACTTGACCGGCGAGCCAAGTGCAACAGCGAGTTGCTTCACTCCGATCGTGACTTCAATCTTCTCAAGAGAAAGCATCACCTGGGCGACGACGCTTCGCGTCAACTTTCGCAGCTCTTCCGGCGGCAACATTAGCCATTTCTTGCCGAGCGCATCGGCCCGCTCCAGTGCAGCTTCGAGTTCCCGCGCTTTGAGGCCCAGCGACGCGAGCGTGTCCGCAATTTTCTGGCGCGATGCCATCAGCCTCCGCAGGCGTTCGACGACCAGTCCATCAACCTCACTTGCTGGCACGCGCATGGGGTTCGGTCCAGGCTTTGTGCGGTCAAGAAGCGAGGCGGAGATATAGTAGCGGTACCGCCGGCCGCGCTTATTGGCGTGCGTCGGCGTCATCCGGTTACCATCGCTATCGAAGATGAGACCCGACAGGAGGCTTGGTGCTTCGGCACCGATGGCGAGTTTGTGCTCCCGACGGCTGGAGGCGAGCTTCTCCTGAACGAGTGTCCAAACCTCTTGCTCCACGATCGCCTCGTGCTGACCGGGATAGACATTGCCCTTGTGCTCAACCTCGCCGCGATAGAGCCGGTTCTGCAAAATCAAGTACAGGATCCCGCGCGAGAACGGCCGGCCACCAGCCAGCCGCTCGCCGGCCCCCTCCCGGCGCTTGCTGCGAAGACCTTGGCTGTCCAGTTCTGCTTGTAAGACCGTGACGGAACCGAGTTCGGCATAACGTCTGAAGATCAGGCGCACCGTTTCAGCCTCGGCCGCATTCACGACCAGCTTGCGATGCTTGACGTCATAGCCGAGCGGCACGGTGCCCCCCATCCACATCCCTTTGGCCTTGGATGCCGCAATCTTGTCACGGATGCGCTCGCCCGCGATTTCGCGCTCGAACTGCGCAAATGAGAGCAGCATATTGAGTGTCAGCCGGCCCATCGACGTCGTCGTGTTGAACGACTGCGTCACGGACACGAACGAGGCGTCGTGTGCATCCAACACGTCGACGATCTTGGCGAAGTCGGCGAGCGAGCGCGTCAACCGGTCGACCTTATAGACGACCACGATCTGCACCTTACCAGCCGTAATATCAGTCAGCAGCCGCTGTAGTGCCGGCCGCTCGAGCGTGCCACCTGATAAACCTCCGTCGTCGTAGAGATCGCGGACGGCTACCCAACCGGCGTGCTTCTGGCTCAAGATGAACGCCTCACACGCCTCGCGCTGTGCGTCCAGCGAGTTGAACTCTTTCTCAAGCCCTTCGTCGGACGACTTGCGGGTGTAGATGGCGCAGGCAATCCGGTTCATTCGAGCGCTGCCCCCGTTTTCAAGCCGAAGAATCTTGGCCCTGACCAGTGCGCACCGGTTATTTCCCGTGCGACGACTGACAGCGACCCATACCGCTGGCCACGCCACTCGACACCGTCGGTCAGGATGACAACCGTGTGCGTCACGCCGTGCCATTCGCGCACGAGCCGGGTGCCAGGCTTGAACGAAACGCGCGGGCGGCATTTTTCGGCAGACGATAAGCCACCAGCAATCGAGCCCTGAAGTTTGCGAAGTGCCGCTTTCGACAAGCCCCCGAATGCGTTCTCCTGCAGCTTGTAGGTGGCCCCTCGCAGCAGAATATCGCGACTTAATCGCTTTGGTGGCGGCGTCTGGTGTAGACGCCGCCATTCTTCGCGCAGCTCGTCGATTGCGAGACTCTCAAGCCGCGCAATCTCAACTGCAATATCGAGGACGGCTTTGGCCATGTTAACGGCCTCGACGCGTCACGATCCGATAACGCCTGACTTCGCCATCGGTCTTGGATGATGTCAGGTCGAGGCCAAGCTTCCTTTTGACGGTTCCTGCCAGAAATCCGCGCACGCTGTGCTGCTGCCAATCCGTCGCCTGCATCATCTCTTCGATGCTGGCACCATGTGGCTGGCCGAGAAGAGTAAGAAGCCGTCCGTGCTTCGTGACGCCGGTACGATGTGGCTCGTCTTTCGGCAGTTCCTTAACTGACGGGCGAGATGTTGGCTTTTTAGATTGCGCCGGTCTTTCAACGGCTGCACGGGTGGTGGCTCGCGAACGCTTTGAGTTCGATGAATTTAAATGTGGTATTGTGGGCATGGTGTTGGGCTCCGGTGGATCGCGGCGTCGGAGTTGACGCTCGCACCACCCAAAGCCCCGCAAGTCGCGAGGCGAGCCCTACTGCTGAACGCGGTCGTTGAGCCGCGAGCCAGTCATGACACCAATGCGTGCTTTCCGGCAGAAGTCCAGGCGGTTTCCGACGCAATCGCGTACCTTTGCCGGGCGGCGATTGCCGGGTGGCGGTGGCTGGGCGGTTTCGTCTGCCCGGCATGCGGCGGAACCGATCACTGTATCGTTGGGCCGCGCAAGCTCTACCAGTGCAACGCGTGCCGGCGACAGACGTCGTTGACGGCGGGCACGATCTTCAATTCCACCAAGGTACCGCTGACGACCTGGTTCCGCGCCATGTACCTCATCACGCAGACCAAGCAGGGCATCTCCTCGATCGAGCTTGGCCGCCGCCTTGGCACGACGCAGACGACGGCCTGGAAAATCAAGACCAAGCTCGCCGAGGTGATGCGGATCGCCAGCGAGAGGACAAGCTCGACGGACGCATCGAGATGGACGACGCCTATCTCGGCGGAGAGCGCGGCGGCGCCAAAACGGGTCGCGGTAGCCCCGGCAAGAAGCCGATCGTCGCGGCGGTTCAAACCGATGAGAAAGGCCGGCCGCACCGGATCAAGCTCTCCCGCATCGCCCGCTTCAAGCGCCGACGTGTGAAGAGCCTTGCGAAGCGCATCATCGCGCCGGGCGCGACGGTCCTCACCGACGGGCTCGCCTGCTTCCGCGGCGTCGCTGACGCCGGCTGCGTCCATATCGCGATCGCGACGGGCTCAGGCCGCAAGGCCCCCCGCCATCCCGCCTTCAAGTGGGTCAACACGATGCTCGGCAACATCAAGAGCGCCATCACCGGCACCTACCGCGCGCTGCGCAAGAAGCACATCGTGCGCTACCTCGCCGAGTTCGAATGGCGCTTCAACCACCGCTTCGATCTCGCCGCCATGATCCCCGCCCTCGCCCGCGCCGCAGTTGCCGCAAAACCCGCTCCATACTGGTGGCTCAAGATGGCTGACTATGGTGCGTAATCAGGAGAGAGCTTGGGGTCGATAGCCATGGAAGCCGCGCGAAGAGGGGAGACCGTGGCATGCAAGTGACGACCGCGATTTCAATCACATTGCCCATAATTTCTTCGGGGCGGTTTCGCTAAAAATGGTTTTATAGTTCTTTCGCGTCTCTTGTCGCGGCTCATGTGCTTTATTCGGATGGGGGCAACTTTGCGGAAATCGGGACACCAGCTTCCGTCTATGAAGTGGTTCTGTTGCGGGTTACTGACGGCGCTCCTACTGAGCGAACCGGCCGCAGCGCTGAACCCACCGAGATATAGCAATTTCGCCCACAAAGAATCTATGATTCAGCTAGCGCATGGCTTCCATTGCCGACGAATGTTTGGTTGGGATCCTCGTTTGGGGATCTATCATTGGCATCGCCATGAAGGAATATGCAGAGATTATCACCGTTGCATGAAAGTGATGTACCGATGCGATTTGCTAATGGGGAAGGGATGGGAACCCTGGTCATACGAGCGGTGGGGCTTCGATAATTGGCGCTTCGACAAATGCATGCTTGATGCAGGATGCTATTAGTTCGAGGATGGCCTAGCTCATTCGAGCTTTGGATTTCCGGCGATGACGCGTGGTACTTCACTTGGCGGAAAATTTGCGGCCCGAGCATTCCTTTTTGCGCTTGCGCTCGTTCTTGGCCAATCGGAACTTCGTGCTGAGGGTGTAACGATTGAGAGCGATAACCCGTCGCAACGCATCAAATTGCAAGTCGATAAAGCGACGGTGGGAGAGGTACTGCAAGCATTACACGACAAATACGGTGTCGTGGTGGCCGGTAATACCGACATCGACTCTGATGATCCAATCTCGGTGACGTTTCAAGGCAGTCTGCCGGACATACTTGCGCGGTTGCTGCGCAATCAAAATTATATGATTGTCCGATCTAAAAGGAACGTAACGGGCGTAGAGAAAATTTTGATCGCCGTCTCGGACCACTCGAAGGATACGAAAAGCCCACCGCCTCCCGCCGCGTCGCCGGCGATGCCTTGAGCTTCCTTCTTTTTCCAATGCGGCGAAAGACTAAGGGCACGCCGCGTCGCCGGAGTCCGCGCAAGCCTTCTTGAAGCGGATGACCTGAGACGTCTCATCATCGCGTTTAAGTGTAACCGCATCCCGCTCCACCGAGGCTACAAGCCATCCCTTGAGCATGTCGCCGACCTGAACGTGAAAATCCGCTCCCGTATCTTCGCTGCGGAGCAGTGCAACTGTTCTTTCGGGGTTCAGCAATACTCCCAGCAGTTGGTAGTCGGGTGGCGGCTGCGGCGGCGCAATTTTCGATTTAGCTTCTTGCGGGGGTGGCCGTCGCCGACTTGGCGCAAAGAGCGGCCTCTTCACCCAGTTTTCAAGCGACGCTTTGTCGAACGCGGCCAAGGGATTTCCCGTAAGAAGAGAGACTTCCGTCGTCCGCTTTTGTTCGGGCGCCGCATCTCCCTCTAACTTCGCGTTGTCGAGGAGGGTGATTTGTGCAGTCGCGCTTGAAGGGCGGGGTGCTGCGGAATTCCACATCGATAATATGGTGTCACGGTTATCGAGCCATACGAGGGCGCCCAACGCTAAGCACACAATAATGAGCAGAAGGGGACGATACTTAGCCATATCAGGACGCTCCGCTTTGTGCAGCAAAGCCGCTAACCTGCAAGGTTACATCGAGGGGCCCTAGATAGTGGGGCTCTGGGGGCCGAAAGTCGTCGTGAATCGCTCTGACCGTAATGTCGTCTATGAAGATGAGGGGCGTTCCCGTTTCGAGAGTATGAATGATGTCGCGCAGACCGTCGATCCCAACGTTGATCGAAATGCTGACGGAGATTTGCATGAGATTGCCGTCCTCCTTGGGCGGCAAGATCTGAATGCTCGAGGCTGTTCCACTGTTTGCAGTCACGAGCGAATTGACGAGACTTTGCAGGTTCGCACCAGCCACGCCTGTCTTGTCGCCTTCGAGCAGGAGGCTCTTATCTTGTCCGAGGGCTGCGAGATCTGCATGCTCTTTGCGGAGCTTATCCTCGTGGGCGACCTGCGCACGCAGTTGTGGGAGTAACTCCTGTTTATCCGCAATCGTGCTTTCGAGCGCTGCAACGCGCATAAAGGGCGCTACTGCAACGCCGCCCAGAGTCAGGACCACGACCAGAAATATTGCGACGGATACGTAGGCTCCATAGGATTTCACTGGTTCTTCTCCGGAGTTCCTTCGCTTTGTACCTTTCCGACGATCGAAAATGTTCCGAGCTTTTCGCCGTCATCTCGTGTCGTGGGGGCGGAAAATCGCACGTCTTCAAATTCGGGAGTGCTTTCAAGTGTACTGATGAGCCCCGTCGGATCAGGTGATTTTCCGACGATGCGCGCTTCATTGTCGTGGATTTCGAATTCATCGAGATAAGCGGTATCCGGCAGCGCACGACTAAGTGCCTCGATCAGTTCCATGACGGGTCGATGATCAATTTTACGCTTGGCGAGGCGCTCGCGCTCGTCTTTGATTTTTGTGTTCTCTTCGTTGAGCCGCTTGACCTCGGCGACGCGTGTCATGACGGCGGCGATCTGGCTATCGAGTTCGCCATATTGCGCTTCGCGATTCCAAAGCTGATAGACGCCGAATGCGCAGATCGCCAAGCTGGAGACGACGAGGGCACCAAGCGCCAAATTCAATCGGCCGGCCGTTCTGCTGATTGGGTCAGGTTCGAGCCGCAGCAGTTCGATGATCGATGCAGCCTCCGGCGACGGCGCAAAGTCAACTGCGCGCGGAAAAAGGCCGATCTCGCGCGCACGCTCCAGCGCACTGTCGACGATTTGCCGCGTCGTCGCGACGATTTCCGTATCGATTTGGTCGGAGGAGAGTGCGTTAGGACCCAAGACGCGATAGCCGTAGTACGTCTTCTCCTGCGGCCAGGCGACGATTGTTTCGATCTTGTTTTCCACGATGGAATTCATCAAATCGACCGCGGCTTCGGGAACGCGTATGGTTCTCTGAACAACCTCCGTCGGCGATAATCGGAGCAAGATCTGCTTTGACTCTTGCGAAGACTTGCCGATCAAAATTCGCCTCACGTTGGCAATTTCGTCTGGCCCCGCGTCCTTCGCCAGTGTCGCGAGACACACTATGGGACCTTCGCCTTTAGTGAAGATCTGCAGGCCTCCAACGGTATGAAAAAGCATCGTACGCCA
This sequence comes from Hyphomicrobium sp. DY-1, assembly GCF_047497105.1. Taxonomy (NCBI): domain Bacteria; kingdom Pseudomonadati; phylum Pseudomonadota; class Alphaproteobacteria; order Hyphomicrobiales; family Hyphomicrobiaceae; genus Hyphomicrobium; species Hyphomicrobium sp. DY-1. Next base: position 911,800 of record NZ_CP134870.1, read on the forward strand.
TGGACGCTCGCCTGTCGGTCGACGCGTGATGACGCTGCTCAATTCGCGCAGCCACCATATGTAAAGGCGGCGAACGCGGCCTTGACTGTTCGGATCGCGCGTCATTGCGTTTTCTCCGCGGGCACACTGACCATGGGCGATTTCGCGAGCATCCGATAGGGTGCCGACGGATCTACACCCGTCGCGATTACGAAGGTCCGGTTGATGCCATAGCTGTCGTTGGGCCGATGGGCGCTCACCGTTACGAGATAAGCCGGGCCACTCTGATCCGTCACATAGGCTTTAGCATTTTGCGCGACGTCTTCGAGGGCCGATTTGCTGGCGTATTTTAGCTTTTCGATATCGGCGCGACTAAGATCCGGTATCGCTTCCAACACTGCGTTCGGCGCCGCAATGGGGTCGATGGTTCCGTCCCTGCTGTAGACGGTGAGATAGGGGACAACCCGGTTGAATAGGTCGACTGGTATTCCTTTCGTTCGCCCAAGCTCCCAGACATCGATGAACGCCGCCCGAGCAGAAAACGTATCCAGCGGGGCGTTTGAAGCAGCGTCTGTTTGGCTTTGCTTGCCGGTGCCGGTAGCAGCTTCGCGAGCTTTCATCACGACGTCGGTTATTTTCTGGGCTTTGATCGCAGAGCGCGTAAATTTCTGGAAGAAGGACAGAAGCAGCTTTTCGTCGCTCTTGTTGAGGTCGATGAACCCATTCGCATCTGTGGCTGAAATCGATAATTCGGCTCCCGCGAATTTTATGGAGTGTTTTACGCCATCTCCTGGCCAGCGCCGATTATCATTCTGGTCGATGAGATGCGCGGCCGCGACTTCGACACCGGCGTCAACAAGAGCTTCCGACTTCGTCCAACCGACTTCCGAGACGACGGAGGCAGTGCTGCCGCGGACGGCGCCGTTGAAGGACGAAACAAGGATGACTGCCGAAGTCAGAACCCACAACACAACAAGCATGACGAAGCCATGTTCGCGGGGGTATTCGATCGCGTGTGCGTCACGAGTGAGCCTCTCGGAGATCTCCCTTTCCACAGTCTATCTCCCGCTTTCTTTCTGAGACACAAAGGTGTTCTGGTTGAACTGTCCTTTTGTCCGTGCGCTGCATGCGTCGGAGCCTTCGGTGAGACAGGCGAGTTCCGCGTCTGTCCGCAAAGCGGCGACAAACGGCTGAGCGATATCGGCGCCCGTCCTCGCATCGATGATCTCAAGCCGAATGAGGTCCGGCAGCCGGTTGGGCTTCCGCCACGACGCGAGCCATTGACCACCGTGCGCGCCTTTTTGGGCATATGAGAATTGGTATTTAAATGACCCTTCCAATAGCGACACCTGGTTTGCCGGTGTCGCTCCTGGAAAGGCGAACATATTGCTTAGGTAGGGCGCACGGGCCCTGATCATCTCTGTCTGCGAACCATTGTGAATGATCGAATAGTCGACGAAGTAGGGGCCAGGTGAGGTCGGGTAGGGAGGTTCTGTGGTCACGAACGACAGCCGGCTTTCGGTTCCCGTGAATATAAATTGCCGGTTTTCATTCACGGTACGGCTAAGTCTTCGGAGGCCCGAGACGTCTCGCTGAAAAATGTCGAATGCGCGCGACACCATTTCGAGCCTCTCGATGCCGTTCGCGTTGGCATTCCAATTCTGCGAGAGCGTGCGAAGAGCCGCGCTCAATAGGCCGAGTATCATTGTCAGGATCGTGAGGCTTACGAGCAACTCGATCAGTGTGAAGCCACTCTCTCCACTTGCCGATGTTCTATGTCTTGGGACGCTAGCCATTGTTACGTCCTAACTTTAACGAATCGAGCTCGAGTTGTCGCCCGCCGGACCAACTGACCGTCACGCGGACGCGCTGGAGCTTCCAATCGTCGCGCGCATGAATTTTCGCCCAAGGGGCCGTTTCCGGCCGGACGTCGACCGACCACTTAAGGCCGTTGTCTTCGCCGTTTTTCGCAACCGGCTTTCCCGACCAGCCGGAGACGGCGTCGGCGAGCAATCCCTGGGCAAGAATCCGCGCTCTGGCATAGTTAGCTGCGGTTCCCGCCGTTTTAAGCGCGCGCGAATGAGCTTCAAACAAGCTGACAAGCCCGATTGACAAGACCAGCATCGCGATCAGCGTTTCGAACAAGGTGAAGCCAGATCTTGAATCGCCGCACACGGGCCGTTTAGTTGAGCGAGTCGGCGGAGACGCGACCGGTAAGCCAGTTGATGCGAATTTCATAGACTTTGCCTTCTGATTTGAGATCGATGGTGCCGCCGGTAGAACTACCATTCGGGAAGAAGCGAATTCCCGCACTGGTTGGAGAGAGTCTCTCGCTGTCCGCGGCTGTGACATCCAAATGGATGGATCTTGAAAGCGCGAGCGGCGGGATGCCGTTACCGAATTCGATCGCGTGCCGATCGACGTCGATCACCGCGACGCGATCCGTCCCGGAGATCATCGCGCCCGATCTGATATCGCGGAGACGTGATGCCATCAGGAGCGAAGCTGTCTTCAATTGGGCGGAGCTTGAGGGGCTGCGATAAAGAGTCGAGATCGCGCCCGCCGTTAGCGCAATGACGACGAGCACCACCAACACCTCAAAGAGCGTGAAACCAGCCTCCCCACGTGCAGCTGCTTTGTTACTGCCAGCTCGCCACATCTTGGTCCTCGCCTTGGCCGCCTTCCTTCTTGTCGGCGCCGAGTGTCAAAATATCGAAGGATCCATGCTGTCCCGGATAACGATAGATATACGGCTGCCCCCAGGGATCGAGCGGCACCTTATCCTTCTTGAGGTAGGGGCCATTCCAGCTCGGCATGTTGCCGGGCCGCTGAACAAGCGCAGTCAGCCCCTCTCGTCCATCGGGATATCGGCCGTTGTCGAGCTTGAAGAGTTCGAGCGATGTCCCCAGGCTTTCAATCTGCACCTTGGCGGTTTTCGTTCGCGAACTTCCGAGATAACCGATCACGCGCGGCGCGACGAGACTCGCAAGAAGAACGAGAATGACCATCACGACGAGCAATTCGATGAGCGTGAAGCCCATCTCACCGGTGCGCTTGCGCTTCTTTCGCCTAGCGAGGCTCGAACGATTGATTTTTTTGGTCTTCATTGCCGCGGCCCTCTGTCATATGGCGAGATCGTTGATGCTGATGACCGCACTCAGGATCGACACGATGATGAACGCGATGATTCCGCTAACGAGAAGAATGATCACTGGTTCGAATATCGTGAACGTGCGCTCTACGGTTCTCTCTAATTTTTCTTCGAAGACTTCCGCCATATGCTGCAGGGACGATGAAAGGCTCCCGGTCTCTTCTCCGACGCGAAGCATGTTGATCAGGACCGGAGGGAAGATTGCCGACTGGGAAAGCGGGTCGAGGAAGCTGCGACCTTTTCTGAGCGCGTCGTATGAGCGGTCCAGGGCGGCCGACGCCGACTTGTTGCCGATAACGTCGCCGACGAGCTTCATGGCAGCGGGCAGATCGATGCCGTTCTCGATCAGCATGCCAAGTGTGCGGCAGAACCGGACCGTTAAGTTGAGCTTGAGAATGCTTCCAATCAAAGGGAGACGCAGCAAAACGGTCTCGACGTGGCCGCGGAGCTTGGACCAGCCAAGCAAGAGAACGATGACCGTCGTTGCAATGGCGGCAAGCAGATATTCCCAATTGGCGAGCAGCCAGTCCGACGCACCGATGACGAAGCGCGCCTGATCTGGGATCTTTGTGCCGGCATTGCTAATCATATCTTTGAAGCGCGGTACGACGACCGTCAGCATGATCGTGACGGCTGCGATCGCCATCACGATCAGCAGGCAGGGATAAAGCACCTCCGAAAGCGCCATGCTCTTTAGCTTTTGGGACTTTTCCCGGCCGGCAGCTATTCGCTCGAGGACGGTATCAAGAGTGCCGCTCGCTTCGGCAACGCGGACCATTCTAGAATAAATCGGCGGGAATGCGTTCCCTTGGAGCTCTAATGCCTCGCAAAAGCTCTTTCCGCTGCTGATCTCTGCGCCGATGCGCCCGACTAACTGCCCGAGCGCTTTCGAGCCCGCGTCTCTTTCGAGAAATGCCAGCGCTTGGTCGAGCGGCAAACCCGCCTTGATCAGCATGCCGAGTTCGCGCGTGAAGAGTGTGATCTGACGACTTGACGGCAGGCCGGAGAAGAGAGACGGGCGCGCGCTGTTTGATCCGGACGCAGACGCCTTGATCTCCATCACCTCGATCGGAAAATGCCCGAGCTGATGCAGGTCCTGCAGGACGGTCGTACGGTCCAGCGCCTCCATCTCGCCGGAGAGACTGGCGCCGGCGCGCGTCAGCGCCTTGTATCGGTAGAGCATGACTAGTCGGCCCGGCGGGAATCGCCGAGTCGATGCTCGTCAGTTGTCGATGTCATAATGCGTCCTCCCAATTTTTTTGTTTTGATGACGTTGTCTGTGAGCGTCTTCAAACGTCGAGTGCTACGCGGCGGACCTCCTCTTGTGTGGTGACGCCGGAGCGGCATTTGGCCAGTCCGTCCATAATCATCGACGTCATGCCGTTTTTTCTAGCTGCCGACTCGATTAGTGCGGTCTCGGCGTTCGGCTGAATGAGCTTGCGAATTTCATCATCGACGCTCAGAACTTCAGCGATGACAAGGCGTCCGCTGTAGCCAGTCCCGAAGCACCGTTCGCAGCCGACCGCGCGCCAATGGCGATTTTCGTCGGGCGTAAGATCGGTGGCTTGTGCTCGACCTAGCGAGAGCTTTTCATCTGAAGGCTGCTTGCAATGATCGCATAGAACTCTGACGAGGCGTTGCCCCACGACACATCTGAGCGAGGAGGCCAGCAAGAAGGCGTCAATTCCCATGTCGAGAAGGCGGGGAATCGCGCCAGCCGCCGTGTTCGTGTGAAGGGTCGACAACACGAGGTGTCCGGTGAGCGCTGAGTGGATTGCGATGCTCGCAGTCTCACCGTCACGCATTTCGCCAACCATCAGAACATCGGGATCGTGACGAAGGAATGAGCGGAGCGCGTCCGCAAACGTGAGGCCGATCGAGGGCTTGGCTTGCGTTTGGTTGACGCCGTCAAGCTCGTATTCGATCGGATCCTCGATCGTCAAAATTTTGCGGTGAGATTTATTGAGTAGCGAAAGCGCTGTCGCAAGCGTTGTCGTCTTACCGGATCCGGTTGGGCCCGTGACCAACATCAAGCCGTACGGCGCCGATAGATGCTTGCGCATTTCGGCCTCGTCACGCTCACAAAAACCGAGAGGAGCGAAATCCAGCATTCGCCTGACGTTATCGAGAAGTCGTATAGCGACGGCCTCGCCGTGCACCGTCGGGATCGTGGCGATGCGTAGGTCGAGGCGGTGCTCGTTGATTCGAATGCGCGCTCGTCCGTCTTGCGGGAGTCTACGCTCGGCGATGTTCAATCCGGACAAAATCTTTACGCGTGAGACAACGGCTTTGGCCATCTGCGCCGGGGGCGGAGGGACCTGCCGCAACATCCCATCGACCCTTATCCGAATGGCGACGCGGCCATCGAAGGGCTCTATGTGAATGTCCGTAGCACGCGCGTGGATGGCATTCTGAATCATCTGATTGACAAATCGGACGACCGGAGCGCCGAGTGCGATATCGCGCAGATGTTCTACGTCGTCGCCGCCTTCCGCTTTATTGCCTTCTTGCCAAACGGCGGCTGTTCCGCGTTCTCGCGCGCTTCGCTCTATGGCAGCCAGGATGTCCTCGGCCGCGGCAACGCGAGGAATGATTTCGCGCTGAAGTGCTATCCGGACGGCGTTGATGGATTGAACGTCTGACGGGTCTTCCATGGCAAGAAGGATGCCGCCGTCAACTTCTCCCAGTGGGAATATTTTGTTTTCCCGCAAAAAGGTTGGCGAAATATCCGTTTGTGGCGGTTGGAATCTCGTCCAGTCGCCCTCTTCGACTTTTGGGACTTTATGAAAGTCCGCGACCGCGCGAACCAACGCCTGCGACTGTAGGCCGGACGCCTTTCGTAACGCGGAAAAAATGGATGCGCCGGTTTCCTGACGGAACTTGCCTACACTGTCCAGGTCGGTCGGTGTGATAAGCCGTTCGCTGAGCAGGTAATCTTCGAAGCTTCCACTCATACATAGCCTCCAACACCGAGCGCCAAAGAGGAAGGCGTCGACTGCCAGTGAGCTTAGCAAAGTGAAGGGGCTTCAAAAATCCTTTTATTTCGATTTGTGCGGGCTAATCGATCTAAGACTAATCGATATTCTTTTGTCGGCATCGTACATTGCGGAGCGAAATGCACGGAAATCCAATTCAGTGCACTAAACGCAAACTTCCCACCGTTATGCTTTGAACGTTAAGTTACGCCAGCGCCACAGAGCGTTCTTCAAAGTCCCTTTGGTCAACGAAAAGAAGTCACTGCTTTTTTTTTCGCGAGCTATTGTCCCCTTCTCATCGATTCGGAAGGTCGGCCGTCCGGGGAAGCGGCAGATGGCTTCGGCGAACTACCTCTGAGCAGCGAATCGATAGATCACATAATAAAAATGAGTTGGCGTCCGAGTGGTGACGGGGGAAAGCGTTGATGACTGGGTGGAAGTTTCTGGCCCTGGCCGGATGTGTTTCTATCAGCGTTTCGGGGTGTTCTGCTTTGCTCGAAAAGCCACTCATAGAGCCGCCGGATGAGATGGCTAAGCTTTCCAACGCAGATCTTTCCCCTGTCGCTCAAGCAAAATATCGGCCGCAAGTTAGCCCCGGTATGAGCACCGGCTCGATAGAACGGAAATATCCTGGCGATAACCGGATCGCGCGAATGCCTCGGACCTCAACCCCGGGTGTTACCCAGACTAATACGGGATACGAACTCAACTTCGCCGACACTGAGCTTTCCGAACTTGCAAAGGTGATCCTCAAAGACACATTGGGCATTACGTACGTCTTTGACTCCCACGTCGAGGGCCGCGTGACGGTCTCGACAGGCGGTCCTGTTACGCGGGCTGAGCTCATCTCTATTCTCGAGAGCATCTTGGCAACAAATCACGCAGCCTTGCTCATAGAGAACAATGTCTACCGCATTGTTCCGGAGGCGGATGCTCATCAACAGGGGATTTCAGCATTCGACTATGTCCGCGAAAGCCATGAGGTTGGCGCCGGCTATGGGGTGTCGATTTTCGCACTTCGGTATGTGTCCACCGAGGCGATGATGCGGATGCTCGATGGCTTGATGGTGAAGCAGGACGATCTTCGCGCCAGCGTCTTTGACAACCTTCTATTCATTCGCGGATCGAGCCAAGTCCGCCAGTCAGTTGTCGATATCGTTGCCATGTTCGACGTTGACTGGATGAAAGGACAGTCTGCTGGAATATTTAAACTCGCCAATGCATCGCCTGACGATGTGATACGCGAGTTGCAGCAAGTGTTTCAGGCCAGCAAGCAAGGTCGCGGAATGGTAAGGTTCCAACCTATCGGGCGCCTCAACGCGATTTTGGCCCTAGCCCCCCGGTCCCAGACCATCGATAAGGTCGGAGACTGGATTTCGCGTCTCGATCATGGCGGCGCTGACGACGACAACTACTATGTCTATAGAGTCGAGAACGGCAGGGCCAGGGACCTGGCAAAGCTATTGATGGCTGCGTTCTCAGGTTCAGGCGGCGGATCTGTTCGTGGACCCGAGGAAAAAGAGGTTGCGCCAACGCTCGGAGCATCGAGACTGAGCTCGACCAGCAGCAGCTTTGGAAGCTCTTCAACGAATTCGGCTGGAAGCGGATTCGGCACTAGCGGGGGCGGAACCGGCAATAGCAGTTTCGGCGGTGGCGACACCCCTGGAGCATCAAACAACAACAGCCCGTTAAAGGGCGCTCCTCCGCTGGCATCGTCAGATGATGATTCGTCATCGGATATTTCGACATCTTCCACGTCCTCATCATCGTCGTCATCCGACGGCGTGCGTATCACCCCGGACGAGCACAACAACAAGCTTCTGATCAGAGCATCTGAGCGGAACTACAAAAAGATCCTCCAAATCCTGCGTCGGGTTGATCAGCCTCCCTTGCAGGTCCTAATTAACGCCACTCTCGCCGAAGTGACTCTCAATAAGAACTTGCAGTATGGCGTGCAGTTCTTCTTCCAGAAGAACCACGGGAAAGCGGGGGGCATCGGATTCAGCACTGCGGACGCGCTGGCGATTGCTCCGGTCACACCGGGTCTCAATTTGATTGCGGGGAGCGTAGGCTCCGATCCGAGAGTCATTCTCGACGCGCTTGCGCAGGAAACCGCTGTTCGTGTGGTGTCGTCACCATCGGTGGTGGTCCTTCATAACCAACAAGCGACGCTGGAAGTGGGAGACCAAGTTCCGATTATCACCCGTGAAGCTCAAAGTGTCATCAATCCGGATTCGCCGACCGTCAATGAGATCGACTATAAGAACACGGGCGTTATCCTCAACGTTACGCCCCGCATCAACAGCAACGGTTTGGTGACGATGGAGATTCAGCAAGAGGTAAGCGCCCTGCAGAATCCGACGGGTCAAGCGAACGCAACGGCCTCCCTCACGCCGACGATATCTCAGCGACGCGTCACAAGTACTATTGCTGTGCAGAGTGGCCAGATGGTCGTTCTTGGTGGTCTCATACGCGAAGAAGTGAACCGTTCGAAATCGAGCATACCTGTGCTCAACAAAATTCCGTATTTGGGCGACGTATTGGGCGGGGAGACAGACAACAGCAAAACACGGACGGAGCTCATCGTGTTCATCAGACCTACGGTTATCCGCGATCCGGAGGACGCGGCGGATGCCGCAGAGGCGCTGCGCGCGGGCATGGCTTCGTTGGCGCCGCGGCCTACAGCTTGGGATGCACGCGTGGAGGGCTATGGTGGGAGAAACGAGCCGGGAGGAGGCGCAATTAAATGAATTACGATGCTGCGGTTGGTAATGACGTCTAGGCAGCAGCCGCTAAGGCATTTGCACACCAGATGATCCAAATCGCCGGTGCCAGGAAGACACCAAACGGCATTGCGGTGGCGCCGGATAGCACCCGCCTTTGCCACAGCATCATCGCGATGATGTAGGCGATCGCTAGGATGCATCCTAATAGCAGGACATTCGTCATCCCCTGGAAACCCGTCCAGGCCCCGGCAACTGCGCCGAGTTTTACATCTCCGAGGCCAAGGCCTTCTCTGTCGCGCCAGTAAAAGTAGGCTTCCCTGATGCCATACAAGAGCATCGCACCGAATATCGCCGCCCCGGTGTGGTCTAGTGTCAGCGATGGGTCACGTTGGAGGTCGCCCAGAAAATATGTCGCCAGCAATCCGATAGGGATTGATGGCAACGACAAGGCATCGGGGATTATGTAACGTGCGGCGTCGGATGCGGCGATCCCCAGCATTGTCCAGCCGAGGACGCAAGAGAGTGCGGCGTAGGGAAATTCGAAGACGTAAAGAGAGATCACCGCAATCGCTATTGCCGCGCAAGCGATGACAGGTGGTGCAACGCGAGTGCGAGTCATCGGTGCCGTCCGTCTTGCGATGAAAACATACACGCCGCGGCGGCAGAGCCCGGGTTTGGACGCGATGTTCCAGCATGGATAACCACTAGCGTGTTACGATCGGCAGAGGTACGGGCCCCGTAATAGTAACGGCCAATGGCACGGACGCGTCGACGATATTCACTGGGAACGGCGTGCCACCAGTGGTGACCGGGAGCGGAGTGTTCACGTCAAATGCGACGACGCGAACGTTGGCAATCGATTGCGCGTCCGCGGCCGTCACCGTGAAGAAGGGTCGAATCACGATCCAAACCAGGGCGATCGCTATTACGGTCTGAATGAACTTGCTGTATCTATCCATTTTTTTGGCTCGCTAGAAGGATTGAAATCGGGTTCAGGGGATGTCCCGGGGTTCTGTTGAATTTCTGAAGAGGTCGGCGTTGCCCACCTTGAGCCGGTAGGCTCGGGGTGCTGATTCCACAAAGGAGAGCAACGCCATGACAAGAGATATCACACCAGCTGGTTCGCCGGCGACCGGGGCTGTGGACGAAGCGTATGCGGAAGTGCGGGCGAGCTTTGATCGGTTCTGCCTTACGGCAGGGATCGAGGCGCTCGGCACGATGATGGAGGCGGATGTCACGGCGGCCTGCGGGCCGCGCCACGGTCGTGACACGGCGCGGCGGGCGCACCGTTGGGGCCGCACGCGGGGACGGATCGGCTTCCACGGCGGCAAGATCGAGGTCGAGCGCCCGCGGGTTCGTGGCGTGGACGGCCGCGAGGTCACGATTCCGAGCTGGGAAACGGCGGCGCAGGAGGACTGGCTCGGTCGCTGGGCGATGAACCTGATGCTGATCAACGTGTCGACGCGCCGGTTCGCCGCGCTGTCCGGCTGCCCGAGGGTGACGTGCCGGCACCGCCCGGATCGGGGGTTTCGAAGTCGGCGGCCTCGCGGAGGTTCGTCGCGCTGTCGGCGGCGCGGCTGGCCGACTTCATGACTGCCGATCTGTCCGCGCTCGACCTTCTGGTGGTCCAAATCGACGGGCTGCATATCGGCGACGATCTCGTGCTGGTCGCCGCGATCGGTGTCGACGGTGAAGGCAACAAGCATCCGCTGACGCTGGTGGAAGGGGCGACCGAGAACGCCGCAACGGTTCAGGCCCTGCTGGACAACCTGGTCTCGCGCGGGCTCGCACCGACGGTGCCAAGACTGTTCATCGTCGACGGCGCGAAAGCGTTGTCGAAGGCGATCCGCCGCACCTTCGGCTCGGCCGCCGCGATCCAGCGCTGTCAGATCCACAAGGCGCGCAACATCATGGAACGCCTGCCGAAAGAGCATCATGCGGCCACCCGTCGGGTGCTGCGCCAGGCCTGGGAGCTCGATGACGCCGACAAGGCTGAAAAATTGATCCGCAATCTCGCGCGTCGACTCGACCAGCGATGGCCCGGCGTAGCGGCCAGCATCCTCGAAGGCGTCGACGAAATCCTGACTGTCGTCCGATTGAAGCTGCCGAAGGAGCTTCGTCGATCGCTCGCCTGTACCAACATCGCCGAGAATATGATGGGCACCATTCGCCGCGTCACACGCAACGTCAAACGCTGGCGTGATGCCGGCATGGCCTTGCGATGGGTCGCGGCCGGCATGATCGAGGCCAACAAGGGCTTCCGACGATTGAAGGCGCATAAGCAATTGTCGGTTCTGCGTGCGGCCCTTCAAGCTCACCACGATCGCATGACGATCAAGCCCGTTGCCCACGTCACGAGGGCCGCGTAACATTCAGTCCGGCAACGTCGGCCCGACCTAGTTCAACAGCGATCGGGACATCTCCTGGGCAAAGTAGCAAACTACCATAGCCTGAATCATCGAAACCAAGAGTTGATAGAGCCGTTTGCGATCAACGGGCTGCCCTCGCGAGCGGAAGTTCTTCCCGCTGTTGACAATTCCGGACTCATCGTCACCGATATCGAGATCCTGAGGTTGCACTATGCCGACACGCTTGCGGCGTGGCGCAACCGTTTCCTCAGTCATCGCGCAGATGCTGCGGCCGTTCTCGGCGAAAGGTTCTGCCGTATGTGGGAATTCTATCTGGCGGGAAGCGAAGTTGGTTTTCGCTACGGCGGACTGATGGTTTTCCAAATGCAACTTACCAGGAAAATCGACGCGATTCCCAACACGAGGAACTACATCACCGAAGAAGAGTCGCGGCTACGCCAACTGGAGCAAGCCGCCGAGGCTCGATGATGGTCCACGGGTCGCGAAGCGAACGGACGCGCGTGCCGAGAGGACTGCCGATTGAAAGGGACTTTTCTGGAAGCTGATCGAGTACCGCCGCGTGCGCCTGCTCTTGATGAATTTGCGGAGTTGTCCACGAGTTCAAACTCGCTTCCGGGTGGAAGCCATAAGCATCGGGCTCGGAACGGTCGCGCGAGACTGGTGTCCGCGCGCGTCAGATTATCGTTCGTAGACTGACGAGATCGCCCTGTGAAGCTTGTGGGCCTAGCCAAAATTCTGCTTGTTGCGCCTCGCTTGAAAAATTGCGCTATCGATATTCGCAACAACTTGAGTCATGCTGTCAACCTGATCGTCGTCGGAAATATTAGGGAACGCGCTCGCCTCGTACAGAAACTTCTCGAGAAGCGGTGCCGATATTGGGCTCAGAACTTCGCCGGCATCAATTCTGAGAATCGCTCGCCCGAAGCGTTCGATCTTGGAATCGGATGGTCGACATTTTGAAGCTGGTCCAGACATGATCGAAGCTGACGTCGCGTCAGACCAGGATATGTTCCGATAACCGGCCTTCCTCAGATTCTGCGCTACCCCGATCGCCGCACATCGCTTGAGCTTCGTCCGAATGAGCCCATGATGCCCAGTCGAAACCGCGTAACACCCATCCACGATTATAGGCGGTCCTGATAAACGCCTCGGCGACGTCGCCGAAAATCACATAAGGCATGATGATGGAACCAGATTTCGTCTTCTGAGCGGGACTAAACTCACCGGGCGCAAAATCGGGATCTTCCAGAGCTGGAAGATAGCGGGTCATCTCCTGGAGTTGCTGCATGAGATCGGCTTTGACCGGAATATATTCAAGATTCTAGTGTTCCGTCCCGGACACAGGATTCCCACGGCCTGGCAAATCAGTCATTCTCGGGGACATGCGAGCAAACATATCCTTCAAGGTGAGCGCGGCTGAGCGGGAGCGCCTGCAGCGCCTGGTAGCGGATCGCAACACGCCAGCGAAAGTCGTATGGCGCGCCAAGATCATCCTTGGCTCCGCGGATGGCTTGGGCACGATGGCGATCATGCGCGCCACGGGCAAATCGAAGCCATGTGTGTGGCGCTGGCAGGAGCGGTTCGCGGCGGAAGGGGTGGATGGCCTTGTGCGCGACAAGACGCGTCCGCCGGGCCGGGCGCCATTGTCGGCGGCGGTGAAGCGCAAAGTGCTCGCCAAGACCGCGAACGAAACGCCGCCGGACGCCACGCATTGGAGCGTGCGGACGATGGCGAAGGCGGTCGGCATCAGCCGCACGAGCGTCCAGCGCATCTGGGCCGAAGCCGGCCTCAAGCCGCATCTGGTGAAGAGGTTCAAGATCTCCAGCGATCCGGCGTTTGAGGAGAAGGTCACGGATGTGGTGGGGCTCTACATGAAGCCGCCTGATCGCGCTCTGGTGCTGTGTGTGGATGAGAAGAGCCAGATCCAGGCCCTTGACCGCACGCAGCCCGGCCTGCCCTTGAAGAAGGGCCGGGCGGCGACGATGACGCACGACTACAAGCGGCACGGCACGACGACGCTCTATGCCGCGCTCGACGTAAGGACCGGCCTGGTCATCGGCGACTGCAAGCCGCGACACCGTGCGCGGGAGTTCATCGCCTTCCTCAAGTTGATCGACGAGATCGTGGACGACCGTTTCGCCCTGCATCTGGTGGTGGACAACTACGGGCGCACAAGACGGCAGCGGTGAAGGCCTGGCTCGCCAAGCATCCACGCTTCCATCTGCACTTCACGCCGACCAGCGCCTCCTGGCTCAATCTGGTCGAGCGCTTCTTCGCGGAGATCACGAGAAAGCGCATCCGGCGCGGTGCGTTTGCCAGCGTGGCCGCGCTCGAGGCTGCCATCCGCGACTATCTGGCGAGCCACAACGCCAATCCAAAGCCGTTCGTGTGGAGCAAGACGGCGCACACCATCCTGGAAAAGGAACGGCGTGCCTTCAACGCACTCGAAGCCGTCAAAGCTGGGTATCAACCGTCAGAGTCGGAACACTAGTGTTCCGTCCCGGACACAGGATTCCCACGGCCTGGCAAATCAGTCATTCTCAGGGACATGCGAGCAAACATATCCTTCAAGGTGAGCGCGGCTGAGCGGGAGCGCCTGCAGCGCCTGGTAGCGGATCGCAACACGCCAGCGAAAGTCGTATGGCGCGCCAAGATCATCCTTGGCTCCGCGGATGGCTTGGGCACGATGGCGATCATGCGCGCCACGGGCAAATCGAAGCCATGTGTGTGGCGCTGGCAGGAGCGGTTCGCGGCGGAAGGGGTGGATGGCCTTGTGCGCGACAAGACGCGTCCGCCGGGCCGGGCGCCATTGTCGGCGGCGGTGAAGCGCAAAGTGCTCGCCAAGACCGCGAACGAAACGCCGCCGGACGCCACGCATTGGAGCGTGCGGACGATGGCGAAGGCGGTCGGCATCAGCCGCACGAGCGTCCAGCGCATCTGGGCCGAAGCCGGCCTCAAGCCGCATCTGGTGAAGAGGTTCAAGATCTCCAGCGATCCGGCGTTTGAGGAGAAGGTCACGGATGTGGTGGGGCTCTACATGAAGCCGCCTGATCGCGCTCTGGTGCTGTGTGTGGATGAGAAGAGATCCCATGGGGAGTGGATAGCGACCGACGCTCTGGCAGAGTGAGGTTGCTGACCCACCCACTCTGGAGGCGACCATGCAAATAATTACTGACCAACCCCAAGCGCCGACCGCTATCCGCACCGATTTTGGCGCGATTTTCGTCTCGTTGGAACTTAGTCGATCGACCTGGCTGATTACATCGCTGTCGCCGGGCGGCGGAGAAAAGATGTCGAAGCATACGGTTCGCAGCGGCGATGTCGCTGGACTGTGGGCACGGTTCTGTCAGCTCAAGGACAAGGTGCAGGTCCGCACGGGGCATGTCGTTCCTATCATCGTGATTCAGGAGGCGGGTCTCGACGGCTTTTGGATTCACCGCTTGCTGCAGGACGAACGGGTCGAAAGCCACGTCGTTGATCCTGCTTCAATCGCGACGTCGCGCCGGCGTCGACGGGCGAAGACTGACAAGATCGACGGGGAAGCTCTGGTGCGCGCGCTGCTGGCGTATAAGCGAGGCGAGCCGCGGGTGTGCGCCATGGTTCGAGCACCGACCCCACAAGAGGAGGATCGCCGCCGGATCTGTCGCGAGCGCAAGACGCTGACAGCGGAGCGGGTCGAGCACGTCAATCGGATCAAGGGGCTGCTCTTCGCCCAGGGCATCTCTGACTATGGGCCCTTATTGCGCAAAAGACGGGAGCGGCTTGAGGAACTCAGGACCGGTGATGGTCGTCCGCTACCTGAGCATTTGAAGGCACAGATTGGACGCGAACTTGATCGGCTCCCGGAATTCGCCGGTGTCCTGTGGTCGGAGGGGTTGTTCCGAAACTTTTCCAACCGACGGCAGGTTGCCGCTTATGCCGGATTGGCGCCGACGCCCTGGCGGAGCGGATCCGTCGCGCACGAACAAGGCGTCTCCAAAGCCGGAAACCCGCGGCTGCGAACAACCATGATCCAGCTCGCCTGGTTGTGGGTAAGGCATCAGCCCCGTTCGATACTGACCCTGTGGTTTCATCAGCGCGTACAGCTCAATGGTGGCCGAGTTCGGAAAGTGCTGATCGTTGCCTTGGCGCGAAAGCTGCTGATCGCCTTCTGGAAATATGTGACCGCCGGGGTTGTGCTGGAAGGAGCCGAGACAACGGCCGCCTGAAAACAAACGCTTCCCCCTTTTCAATCTTCCGGGGCCTGATCAGCTCCGGTGGATCCAGGTGAGCGGACCGAAATTTGGCCTGGCTTAAAAAGCCGAAGAAGAGAATGGTCCCGCCCTCCTGAGCCCTCGCCCGACGCAAGCGGGATATTGGTGCGGCCGATGTGAGCGGCGACCGGATGTGAGTTTGAAGCGGCATCGGAAACGGGCCGGGTCATGCAAACGGGCTCAGACCTTGGATACGCAGCAACGACCGGAGATTTACCATGGAATCCTGATCCGAACATCTTGACCCACAAATCCCCATGTGAGCCAGATCCAGGCCCTTGACCGCACGCAGCCCGGCCTGCCGATGAAGAAGGGGCGGCTCGGTACGATGACGCACGACTACAAGCGCAACGGCACCACCACCCTGTTCGCCGCCCTCAACGTCCTCGACGGCACCGTCATCGGCAGGAACATGCAGCGCCATCGCCATCAGGAGTTCATCCGCTTTCTCAATGCCATCAACACCGAGGTTCCCGCAGACAAGGCGGTGCACGTGGTCCTCGACAACTATGCTCCCCACAAGCACCCCAAGGTGCGCGCCTGGCTCGACCGTCACGAGCGCTTCACCTTCCACTTCACTCCGACATCATGCTCATGGCTCAACGCGGTAGAAGGCTTCTTCGCCAAGCTGTCCAAGCGCCACCTGAAACGCGGCGTCTTCCACTCCATTGTCGATCTCCAGGCCGCCATCAACCGTTTCCTCGCCGAGCACAACCAGCAGCCAAAGCCCTTCACCTGGACCGCCGATCCCGACAAGATCATCGCCGCCGTCAAGCGCGGGCACCAAGCGTTAGATTCCATCCACTAGCAAATAGTTTTTGGGAATATTCGGCTGTCGACCGCATTCGATGAAACCGACGGACATTGGAAGCAACGAAATGCACGCCTGAAAAAGAGTCGCGAGTTCTTCAGCTGGGGCAGTGCATAGCGTCTGCGCGAGCATCGTGAGGCAGCCGGCCAATGGACCAACCAGTTTTTCTGAAGGTATTAGGACGTTTGAAAATTTGTGATCGACGTCCTGTGCTTTCGGGAATGCAGAAGTTGGAATGATGAAGGCGAGATTATCGCACTGTGCAGATTTCCGGAGCCGGCTCTTTGCATCGCAAAATCAAGATTAATGTCGCTCACTGCATATTACTGTCGGTTTCTGCAACGCAGTCGCTCTCGAAGTGCCCTTTAGTACGGCCTCCCCAAGTGGAGAGCAAAGAAAATAGCAAACACACACACAACGACTAGGGAGCGAACTATGCAAAGCTCGTTTAACCTGAGCCAACGACAACGATCGACACGTAGTGCAATTCTGGTTTGTTCGCTGATCTCGACCGCAGTTATTACCTCGCCTACGTCGGCAGGCGCGAATAGCGACGGTCCAGTGGTCAAAACGGCCGAAGGCAAGGTGCGCGGCCTCACCGAAAATGGCGTCAACATCTTCAAAGGTATTCCGTATGCCGCTCCGCCGGTCGGGAAGTTGAGATGGATGCCGCCGCAGCCGGTCAAGCGCTGGAAAGGTCAACTCGACGCTACGCACTATGCAAATACTTGTCCGCAGGTAACTACTCTTGGAGCCTTTGCAGGTCCGACCAGCGCGAACGAGGACTGCCTTTATCTCAACGTCTTCGCCACCAACAAGAATAACAACAAAAAGAAACCTGTCATCGTCTGGATTCATGGTGGTGGCAATGTCGATGGCGAATCCAACGACTATGACGGAAGCAAGCTCGCGACTGGTGGTCCCGACGGCACGCCAACAGTTGTTGTAACACTGAACTATCGACTGGGTTTATTCGGAACGTTTTCCCATCCGGCGATCAACAAAGAAGGCCATCTCTGGGGCAACTACGGCACCCTCGATCAGCAGGCTGTGCTTCGCTGGGTCCAGCGCAACATCTCAGCTTTCGGCGGCGACCCAACCCGCGTGGCGGTGGGCGGCCAATCCGCTGGGGCTTATAACACGGGTGTGAACTTCTTGTCGCCCTTGAGCAATGGTCTTTTCAATCGCGCAATCTTCCAAAGCTCGCCTGGTTTCTTTTCCACACTTCCGACAGCTGCGGATGCACTAACGCGCGGCAAAAATTTTGCCAAGGCTGCCGCTTGCCCAACCGGTTCGGGTGCAAAGGCCGCTGACTGTCTGCGCAATCTCTCTGCGGCGCGCATTCTGCAGTTACAGGGTACGCCAAATGCCGATGGCCCTTACACGACGGGCACGCCGTTCGTCGACGGAACGATCATCCCCATCACCCCTGAAAAAGCCTGGGCCACCGGGCGGTTCAATAAAATGCCGGTCATGGGTGGCGCAACCAAGGACGAGATGACATTCCTAACAGGCATCAGCGAATACTTCGCAACACCGCAGGCACCGATGACCGCCGATCAGTATGCAGCTGCGGTCACACAAGGCGCGCCTTGCGCCTTCTGCACCGGTGGTGCAATGCCGGCAGGTGTTGCCGATCAGTATCCACTGTCCACATACAACAACGATCCGATGATCGCCTACGAACGCGTGGTGACAGATACTGCGAAGTGCAAAGAAGTTCACGTGTTACAGAAATTGGCGCCGCTGGTCCCGACGTATGCCTACGACTTCACCTATCCCAATGCGCCGTACTATTTCCCGAAGATGCCGGGCTTCAAAGCTCTGGCGTCTCATACCATCGATATCCAGTTCCTGTTCAATAACTGGCATGGCGGCAATATCGGCGTGAACCTTGATCAGGAGACAGGCCAGCCTCGCGAACTCAATGAGAAAGAAACAAAGCTCTCCGATCAGCTTGTCGCTGCATGGACCAACTTCGCAAAGAATGGCAATCCGAACGGCTCGGGCAACTCGCCTTGGCCGAAGTTCGATGCCGGACAGAACGCGAAATATTTCGTGCAGGACGTTCCGCTGTCAACGACGCCGGTATCGCAATTCCGATCTGTTTATAAATGCGATTTCTGGGACACCGTCGCCAGCTACTAAGCAGCTACGCACGACAAGAACTCTGGAAGTGGCGACAGAAGCCGCCACTTCTCAATCCGAAATGCTTGGGGTGTTAATCAACGCTGCGTTGGCATAGGCAAGATGCGCGGAGTTGAGTGCAAAAGATACAGGTCCAAAATCCGGATTATGGCGCTCCAGGCCAATTCTGTTCGCTCAGGACAAACGAAATAACGCCATGAGTATGCTTCCGTCACTTCCTTGCGAAAGAAGCAGCGAATTATTCTCAATAAAAGAAAAGCAAACAATCTGCAATGGAGAGGAATAATGCAAAGTATCTTCAATCTCGGCGCTCGACATAGTTCGTTGCGCCAAAGTCTTCTTGCGTGTTCAATGCTTGCAGCAGGACTAGCGATAACTCCCGCAATTGCCCAAAACAACAACGACAATAGCGGACCGACCGTCAAG
Source organism: Hyphomicrobium sp. DY-1 (assembly GCF_047497105.1). Lineage (NCBI taxonomy): Bacteria > Pseudomonadati > Pseudomonadota > Alphaproteobacteria > Hyphomicrobiales > Hyphomicrobiaceae > Hyphomicrobium > Hyphomicrobium sp. DY-1. Next base: position 930,638 of record NZ_CP134870.1, read on the forward strand.
ACGACCGATGGAAAGATACGCGGATACACAAAGGATGGCGTCAATATCTTCCTGGGCATTCCGTATGCCGCTCCGCCCGTCGGCAATCTGCGCTGGCAGCCGCCGCAACCAGTCAAACGCTGGAAAGGCCAACTCGACGCCACGCACTATGCGAACACGTGTCCGCAGGTAACGACCCTCGGCGCATTTGCAGGTCCGACGAGTGCGAACGAAGACTGCCTTTATCTCAACGTCTTCACTACCAACAAGAATAACAACAAAAAGAAGCCGGTCATCGTCTGGATTCATGGCGGTGGAAATTTCGATGGCGAGTCGAGCGACTACGATGGCAGCAAGCTGGCGACCGGCGGCCCGAACGGTACCCCGACCGTCGTTGTGACGATGAACTACCGCCTAGGCCTGTTTGGCTTTTTTTCACACCCTGCGATAAATAAGGAAGGCCATCTCTGGGGCAACTACGGCATCCTCGATCAGCAAGCTGTGCTTCGCTGGGTTCAGCGCAACATTTCAGCGTTCGGTGGTGATCCGTCCCGTGTTGCGTTGGGCGGCCAATCTGCAGGCGCGCTCGATACCGGACTCAACTTGCTTTCGCCGTTGAGCAATGGCCTGTTCAACCGAGCCATCGCGCAGAGTTCACCAGCATTTTTCGACACAGCCATTCCAGCAGCCACCGCGTCGAGCACCGGCAAGAACTTTGCGACTGCGGCCGGATGCAAGGGATCTGATGCGGCCGCCGCAAAATGCCTGCGCGATCTCACAGCGGCGCGCATTCTGCAATTGCAAGGCACGCCCAACGCGAACAGTGCTTTCATCAGTTTAGCAATTGCCGATGGCACAATCATCCCGACCAATCCGGCGCAAGCCTTGGCAGCCGGCAGGTTCAACAAGATGCCCGTCATGGGAGGCGCGACCAAAGACGAGGGCACGTTCTTTACAGGTATTACTGAATATTTCTCCGGCCCGCCTCAGTCGCCGATGATAGCGGATCAGTATGCAGCGGCGATCGCACAAGGAGCGCTTTCTCCTTTCCTTGGAACGCCATTTCCGGCCGGAACTGCAGATCAGTACCCGCTCTCCAACTATGGCGGCGATCCGATGGCCGCTTACGACAGAGCGACGACGGATCCGATCAAGTGCAAGGATCTCCACGTTCTACAGACATTGGCGTCGCAGGTGCCGACCTACGCCTACGATTTCACCTATCAGAACAGCCCTTACTACTTCCCGAAGATGCCGGGCTTCAAAGGTCTGGCAGCACACACGATTGACATCCAGTTCTTGTTCAACAACTGGCATGGCGGACAACTCGGCGTGAATCTCGACCAGGAGACGGGTCAGCCACGAGAGTTAAATAACAAGGAAACGAAACTATCCGATCAGCTCGTTGCCGCGTGGACTAACTTCGCGAAGAGCGGCAATCCGAATGGCTCGGGGAATTCACCCTGGCCAAAGTTCGGCGCCGGCAACAGCGCGAAGTACTTCGTCCAGGACATACCTCTCTCGACGACGACTGTCTCGCAGTACAGAAGCGAGTACAAATGTGATTTCTGGGATCCGGTTGCAGGCTACTGAACGGTGGCCGACGTAAACCAGCGGAAGTGGCGGCAGTGTTCGCCACTTCCGCTGGCCGTTTAACCCCTGCGTCTACATTCTCTCGGGGTACAATCAAATCGCTTCTTGAAAGCTCGGGTAAATGTTGAAAGATCACTGAACCCCCAGCGGAAAGCCAAGGCCGAAATAGGAATGTTGTCGTATGCGTTGGAGACAAGGTCGCGACGTACACCTTCTAGGCGTTTTCCCATCACGTAAGTGCCGAATGTCGTGCCATTGATAGCGAATTGCCTATGAATGTATCTTACGGACACGTTGAAATGTTCAGCTGCTGCACCCGGAGATAGTTCCGCGTTACCGAGATTATGTTCGATAAATTTCAACAACTCTCGAACATAGCGGCTAGGTATTAGCTCCATTCGTTCTATAAGCTCTTTCCTTCTCCGCCCGGCAGCCATCGGCAGAAGAATAATGGAAGCATCATACAAAGCTGCCAGCTCTTCCGACGAAGTAGTTGGCAACGTCATCACCAGAGCGTCCAAACACGCCGCCAGTGGATTGGCCAATTGTTCAGGTGGAATAGAAATATTGCGAAACAGAGAGTTAGCGTTCTCTAAGTCATTGAAACGAACCTTTGGGACCACGAGCGAGAATACATCGTAGGAGCGTTCAGCACGCTCCTTAACTTTGACCGGAGATGAGCCATCAAAAATCATCAAGCTTCGCTTTATTCCGCACGCGTCCCGTCCATCCTGTTCTACTTGCGCTGCGCCGTGCAAAATGTAACAAACATAAAAGACGTCCTCATTTGAATTTGCTATTTCTGTCCCTGAACGCGTTCCAATAAGGGGCGTCATTTGCACACGAGAAATCAGGTCGGAACCCAATTCTGCACTTATAATGCGTGCATGAAAATCAGCGTCCGGCATCATTTCGAAACGCCAAGGCATGCCCTTACTTGCAAGCGTGTCGCGAAAGCGAGCGAACTTTTGCTTTTCCGAACAACTTTCCGCATCAAAAATAGTGATTGAGAGGTTTGTCTGCTCCGAATGTCTAATATTCTTTCTATTGCTATTCATGGATTGCTCCCCCAGCGGGACGGAAAGCGCCTCTCCAATTTAGATTCTCAATGTAATCCTCATTTCGCCCCGCGTTGCAAGAAGAATCTAGGGAGCCTCTGAACAACCACTCGACCATGGCACACTGAGGTCATTGATTCGAGGGGGCAACGGATGGCTGACCAGTTGAGCTTTGCATCGCTCGAGTTTGCAGCGAAGAAGAAGCGCACGAAGCGGGATGTATTCCTGGCCGAGATGTCGGCCGTGGTGCCGTGGGCCCAGCTCGAAGCGCTGATCGAGCCGCACTATCCCAAGCTTGGCCCGCAGGGCGGGCGCCGCCCGTTCCCGCTGCCGACGATGCTGCGCATCTACTGCCTGCAGCAGTGGTACAACCTCTCCGACCCTGGCGCCGAGGAGACGCTTTACGACATCCAATCGATGCGCGCGTTCGCCGGTCTCGAACTCGGCCGCGATGCGATCCCCGACGAGACGACGATCCTCAACTTCCGCCATCTGCTCGAACGGCACGAGCTGACGAAGGCGATCTTCGAGAGCGTGGCCGAGCACCTCGCGGCCAAGGGCGAGTTGCTGCGCGGCGGCACCATCGTCGACGCGACGCTGATCGCCGCCTCATCCTCGACGAAGAACAAGGAGCAGAAGCGCGATCCCGCCATGTCATCGTCGAAGAAGGGAAACCAGTGGTACTTCGGCATGAAGGCGCACATCGGCGTCGATGCGGAAAGCGGGCTCGTGCACACGGCCGGCGTGACGACGGGCAAGGTTCACGATGCGAAGGTGATGGCCAACCTGATCCGCGAGGACGACACCGCGGTCTACGGCGACAAAGGCTACGCGAGTGAGGAGAAGAAGCGCGCTGCCGAAGACGCCGGTGTGCTCTGGGCGGTGAAGGAGAAGGCGAAGCCCGGCCGCGATCTCACGCAGCGCCAGCGCGCGAGGAACCGCCGCTTCGGCAAGGTGCGCGCAAAGGTCGAGCACGTCTTCCGTGTCCTGAAATGCCAGTTCGGCTATCGCAAAGTGCGCTACCGCGGCATCGCCAAGAACGGCGCACAGGTGTTCGCGCTCTTCGCGCTCGCCAATCTCTACCTCGCTCGCAGTCGACTTGCGTCTGCTTGAGCGAGGAATGCGGGCCGAACGGCGCCGTAGCGGCATCTGCCAGCTGCTCGAACGCCCCCAAAAAGCGCGATGAACGTCACTGCCGCCCCTGGCCGAGCGTGCTATTCAGAGGTTCCCTAACAAACCGAATGCAATCTCGCCAATCTTCGTTCGTCAGAATGTGCGTATTTCGCTTCTCGTCGTCATTGCCGGCCAATCACCGCATCACAGACGCTTAGCGGATTCGTCGCGATAAACCTTGATATAATGGTCTGTGTCCGATCACTTAGAAACTTATCTGAGATCCAAAGGCAACGGTGTCCGCATCCTCTAAATTCCGACCTGGGACGTCGACTTCATGATGCCTGTAGCGTAGCCAAACCAACATGGCAGCAACGTCAATTTCCTGAGCAACGCCGAGTCCCCAAAATTGTGCTCCCCGACCCATCGATAACCTTGGCGCCACCTTGAGTGTTGTTCACGTCATAGATTGCAACGCCATCGGTCGATTGCAGATATTCTCCGAATGGGATGGTGTGGCCGAGTGACGTAAATTTCAATCGATCGCCAATTTTGAGATAGTACGTATCTGTTGTTGGATTGTTCATTTTATTGACTTGCTGGTTGATGCGTGCCCATGCGCCGAGAGCGAACAAACCTGTTGGTTCGTGCTCAAGATATGTGCCCACCTGCCAGACATTTAGACGGTCGTCGGATGCAAAGGTATTATTGAGCGGGTTTTTCCAATTCATCGACGAGTCAGAATAACTTACTATGCCTTGAACTTTCAGATCTCGTAGCGCATCCGGTTAAGAATGGAGAGGGTCGTATTGGGAAAACAGTTGACCCGTATCAATGCGCTCGTCCCCGTCTCTCAGTCTTGATGTCGTTGGCTACCGGTGTCCCTCTCCGGCTAGCTCGATTGGGTGGCTCAGCTTCAACCCCCCGTGATGCTGAGCCAGGGCTTCGGATACATCCGAGGCAAAGACCCAAGATAAGCGGCACTAGGCTCCCCCCGCCTAGTGCCGCGCCTTCAAAGGTTCGCTCACCCCTTCTCAGGATCCGACGGCCACCAGTGAGGAAAAGACATGCAACAGATCTTGGTGGCGACCGACGGGTCCGAAAGTGCAGAACGCGCCGTGGATGTTGCGGCGGAGTTGGCAAAAGCTACCGGCGGCATCCTGCATATCGTGTACGTGGCAAGCGACTTGCCCGAAGAGACGTTGCACGAGGTGAGGCGGAGCCCTGCCATGGAGAAGCTAATCGGCGACGCTATCGATCAACATTCCAAGCAGATCTTGATACGTGCACGGGAAAGAGCGCTGGCTAAAGGCGTGAAGACTGTTCAAACCCAGCAACTGTGGGGAGACGCCGCTCAAAATATCTTGGATGCATCCCAGAGTGTGGGGGCGAATATGCTTGTCGTTGGAAGACGAGGGCGTGGGCGTCTCGCCGCTCTGTTGCTCGGCAGTGTATCGCAAAAAGTGGCGAGCCTCTCGCCTAGCGTTGTCGTCGTGGTTCCGTAGAGCGACTCCCTCACGTTCATGAAAGATTGTCGGTCTATAGCTCGGGAGACTTCGCTATCTGCAATAAAGTTCGCGTTATAATCGTTGTCGGCCAGATTAGCTTAGCAAGCACACGGCCGGCGTGCCGCAATATTCCATCAAGAGCGCAGTTTAGCCGAAGGCGCAAACTTATGGCGCCGCACCCAGCCTCTTCAGGCCTGAAGAGGCTGGCGAAAGTAAGGGATCGAGGGCCAAGGCTTTCCGATAGTCCGAAATACTCGCAACGCGAACTCCAAGAATTTCGTTCACCATCGCACGGTTCAAATATGCAGTGGTCATGTCGGGCTCGAGCTCAATCGCCTTCGAATAGTCGGCGACCGCTTTCTCAAAATTTTGTAGATCGAAGTAGATGTTACCGCGATCATAATACGCAATACCATTGTTCCGGTCAGCTGCTATGGACGCGCTGAAGTCGGCCAAGGCTTTGGCCGATTGGCTCTGTCCCGCATAGGCGATGCCTCGGTTGATGTACGCGATGGACAGGTTTTCGGTTATCATTGTATGATCAATAATTTCGGTGCATCCGTGAATCTGTCGAGCAATATTTGAGCCGTCATTGCATTCCGAAACAGCATCAGCATGGACCGCTGTCGAAATGAAAATCAGCGTCAAGGCAAGAATACATCTCACAGCACGTCAACCTAGTGTTCCGACTCTGACGGTTGATACCCAGCTTTGACGGCTTCGAGTGCGTTGAAGGCACGCCGTTCCTTTTCCAGGATGGTGTGCGCCGTCTTGCTCCACACGAACGGCTTTGGATTGGCGTTGTGGCTCGCCAGATAGTCGCGGATGGCAGCCTCGAGCGCGGCCACGCTGGCAAACGCACCGCGCCGGATGCGCTTTCTCGTGATCTCCGCGAAGAAGCGCTCGACCAGATTGAGCCAGGAGGCGCTGGTCGGCGTGAAGTGCAGATGGAAGCGTGGATGCTTGGCGAGCCAGGCCTTCACCGCTGCCGTCTTGTGCGCCCGTAGTTGTCCACCACCAGATGCAGGGCGAAACGGTCGTCCACGATCTCGTCGATCAACTTGAGGAAGGCGATGAACTCCCGCGCACGGTGTCGCGGCTTGCAGTCGCCGATGACCAGGCCGGTCCTTACGTCGAGCGCGGCATAGAGCGTCGTCGTGCCGTGCCGCTTGTAGTCGTGCGTCATCGTCGCCGCCCGGCCCTTCTTCAAGGGCAGGCCGGGCTGCGTGCGGTCAAGGGCCTGGATCTGGCTCTTCTCATCCACACACAGCACCAGAGCGCGATCAGGCGGCTTCATGTAGAGCCCCACCACATCCGTGACCTTCTCCTCAAACGCCGGATCGCTGGAGATCTTGAACCTCTTCACCAGATGCGGCTTGAGGCCGGCTTCGGCCCAGATGCGCTGGACGCTCGTGCGGCTGATGCCGACCGCCTTCGCCATCGTCCGCACGCTCCAATGCGTGGCGTCCGGCGGCGTTTCGTTCGCGGTCTTGGCGAGCACTTTGCGCTTCACCGCCGCCGACAATGGCGCCCGGCCCGGCGGACGCGTCTTGTCGCGCACAAGGCCATCCACCCCTTCCGCCGCGAACCGCTCCTGCCAGCGCCACACACATGGCTTCGATTTGCCCGTGGCGCGCATGATCGCCATCGTGCCCAAGCCATCCGCGGAGCCAAGGATGATCTTGGCGCGCCATACGACTTTCGCTGGCGTGTTGCGATCCGCTACCAGGCGCTGCAGGCGCTCCCGCTCAGCCGCGCTCACCTTGAAGGATATGTTTGCTCGCATGTCCCCGAGAATGACTGATTTGCCAGGCCGTGGGAATCCTGTGTCCGGGACGGAACACTAGGTCGGGCCGACGTTGCCGGACTGAATGTTACGCGGCCCTCGTGACGTGGGCAACGGGCTTGATCGTCATGCGATCGTGGTGAGCTTGAAGGGCCGCACGCAGAACCGACAATTGCTTATGCGCCTTCAATCGTCGGAAGCCCTTGTTGGCCTCGATCATGCCGGCCGCGACCCATCGCAAGGCCATGCCGGCATCACGCCAGCGTTTGACGTTGCGTGTGACGCGGCGAATGGTGCCCATCATATTCTCGGCGATGTTGGTACAGGCGAGCGATCGACGAAGCTCCTTCGGCAGCTTCAATCGGACGACAGTCAGGATTTCGTCGACGCCTTCGAGGATGCTGGCCGCTACGCCGGGCCATCGCTGGTCGAGTCGACGCGCGAGATTGCGGATCAATTTTTCAGCCTTGTCGGCGTCATCGAGCTCCCAGGCCTGGCGCAGCACCCGACGGGTGGCCGCATGATGCTCTTTCGGCAGGCGTTCCATGATGTTGCGCGCCTTGTGGATCTGACAGCGCTGGATCGCGGCGGCCGAGCCGAAGGTGCGGCGGATCGCCTTCGACAACGCTTTCGCGCCGTCGACGATGAACAGTCTTGGCACCGTCGGTGCGAGCCCGCGCGAGACCAGGTTGTCCAGCAGGGCCTGAACCGTTGCGGCGTTCTCGGTCGCCCCTTCCACCAGCGTCAGCGGATGCTTGTTGCCTTCACCGTCGACACCGATCGCGGCGACCAGCACGAGATCGTCGCCGATATGCAGCCCGTCGATTTGGACCACCAGAAGGTCGAGCGCGGACAGATCGGCAGTCATGAAGTCGGCCAGCCGCGCCGCCGACAGCGCGACGAACCTCCGCGAGGCCGCCGACTTCGAAACCCCCGATCCGGGCGGTGCCGGCACGTCACCCTCGGGCAGCCGGACAGCGCGGCGAACCGGCGCGTCGACACGTTGATCAGCATCAGGTTCATCGCCCAGCGACCGAGCCAGTCCTCCTGCGCCGCCGTTTCCCAGCTCGGAATCGTGACCTCGCGGCCGTCCACGCCACGAACCCGCGGGCGCTCGACCTCGATCTTGCCGCCGTGGAAGCCGATCCGTCCCCGCGTGCGGCCCCAACGGTGCGCCCGCCGCGCCGTGTCACGACCGTGGCGCGGCCCGCAGGCCGCCGTGACATCCGCCTCCATCATCGTGCCGAGCGCCTCGATCCCTGCCGTAAGGCAGAACCGATCTTGCCCACCTTGAGCCGGTAGGCTCGGGGTGCTGATTCCACAAAGGAGAGCAATGCCATGACAAGAGATATCCCGTCTTTTGATGACATGCACGTCAAGACGCTATGTTTGGCCATCCTGTCCTTTGGAGAGGCGACAGGTTACGAGATCCGCAAACGCGCTGCGGAAGGGCCGCTCAGCTACTTCACCGAGGCAAGCTTCGGGGCCATCTATCCGGCGCTCGATCGCCTTTGGCGCGAGGGGCTGATCGAAAGGCGACGGGAAGCCCGCCCCGCAAGGTATACTCTCTGATGGAAGCGCGAGAAAAGGCTTTGGTCGAGGCCCTGCATCAGCCGTTGAAGCCCGACGTATTCAAGTCCGAGTTCCCTCAAGGTGAGCCACCGCGAATGACCTTCCTGGCGACCGCGTAACCTTCGGTTTGATGCGATCGAATGGTCTTGTATGAAAAATCATAGTCGAGAGAAGCAGGCTCTCGGTCTTGTCCTTGCCGCCTGAACCGCGTGATGGTCGTCGCAGCTCCGTCGCCCATGAGTTGAATATACGCCGGCAAATGTTTGATCCTGGCGGTTTCCGCCGGATCTAGATGGGTGAGAAGATGATCGATGAGCTTGCGATAGGCGCCGATCGTTTCGCGATGGCGCAGGTCGCTTCTTGTCCGTTCGGAATAGACGATCTCGTCGCGCCGGAGCAGCACCTCCATCATGTTGGTCGGAAGCGGACTTCTGCCCGAGAACAGATCGACGATGAAAACCCGCTTGCCGTCCGGACCGCAGCGGTCGACGAGAAGATCAAGCGGTGAGTTGCTGACAATGCCGCCGTCCCAATAGGCATTGCCGTCGACGACCGTCCAGGGGAATCCCGGCGGCAGGCTGCCGCTCGCCAGGACATGCTCGGGGGTGAGATCGTCGACATAGCTGTCGAAGACTTCGAGCTCCGCCGTGGTGACATTGACAGCGCTGATGAGCAAGCGTACCGGGCTCGTCTTGAGCGCCGTGAAATCCACGTACTTCGCAAGAAGCTCCTTCACGGGCGCGGTGTCGTAATAGCTCGTCCAGTTTACTGGGAATTCGGTGAGCGAGCTGAACGGCAGCATCCAGCGGGGTCGAAAGAACCGCGGCACCCCGAATGTCAGGACCTGTAACGCTGCCGCCGCTCGCTCACCGCAGGCGAATGGCAGCTCCACGGTCGCGACGGCCAATTCGGCCCAGAATGCTTCAAGCGCCGGCGTCGCATGACGCGGGTTGCTGGCGATGATCGCGCCGTTGAACGCGCCGATCGAAACGCCGGCGACGATGTCCGGGAAAATCTCCTCCTCTTCGAGGGCCTTGACGACACCGCACTCGAAGGCGCCGAGAGCACCTCCGCCCTGAAGGACCAGTGCCGTCCCCGCAGGAATATGCTCCAGGGGAAAGGCCGGATCACTGAGCCGGTCCTTGATCGCGCGTACATTCACCCGATGGCGGATCAGGCCTTCGGCGAGCCGGGTTTCATCGACGGGCCTGCCTATCGAGAACAGCGCACGCGGCACGTCGCCCTTAAGATAAAACAGCGCGAAGGATCGGGTTTCGATCGCGCCGCGACCGATCCGTTCCTCCGCCTCCGTGGGCCAGCCGAGCATGTTGAAGCCAATATCGCCGATCTCGCAGAAGAAATAGGAAACCTCGTCATAGGGCAGCCGGCGTCCCACCATGTTCCTAGCGGCAAGACGTCCCTGCTTCACCGCATTGTCCCAATGTTCGATGTGGCGGCGCCGTGCGAAGACCGGGTCATAGAACGTGGTGACATCGCCGGCCGCGAAGACATCCGGCGCGCTCGTCCTAAGCAGCGCGTCCACCACGACGCGTCCCTCCTCAAGGGCGATGTTGCTGTCATGCAGAAACGCGGTGGCCGGCACGACACCGATGCTGACGACCACGAGCTCGCAGGGCATCCGCTGCCCGGATTTCATCTCGAGTTCCTGAACGCGGTCCTGGCCACGGAGCGCAACCGCCGTGTCGTTCAGCAGCACCGAGACTCCACGATTTTCGACATATCGCTGGAAGTAGGCGGAGACGTCGGCGGATTCGAGATGTGGAAGCAGCCGGTCACCGAATTCGATGATGTTGACATCGAGGCCGAGCTCGACCAGCGACATGGCGATTTCCATACCAAGAAAGCTGCCCCCGAGCACCACGGCACGCCTGGCTTGGGCGGCGGCCCGACGAACCATCTCGGCGTCGGCTCTCTGCCGCAGGACATGGATTCCGGCGAGATCTGCGCCTGGGACGAGAAGAGGCTTCGGTGTCGCGCCGGTGGCGATCAGGAGCTGGCCATAGTGGATCCGTTCGCCCATTGCGGTCGTTATCGTGTGGCTTTCCGGATCGACGGATGCCACCCGGGCGTTGAGTTGCAGATCGATCGCCTTCTGGCGATAGAAGCTTTCGGGGTGAACGAAGATCTGCTGCCCGATGCCGTCGTCGAGTAGCATCCGCTTGGACAGGGGCGGCCGGTGGTATGGCGGCAGATCCTCCTGCGACAGGATCAGAATCGAGCCGGCAGCCCCTTCCGCCCGCAACGTCTCGGCCGCGACGGCGCTGGCGACGCCACCTCCGACCAGCAGGAAATCGATATGTCGCGGCGGGGGATGCGAGTTGTCGACGGACACCGCAGTGTCCGTCGACACCCCTTGCTCCGGCTCGAACCCCGGCATCATAATTTGAGCCCTTCAACATTGCCGAGTCGCGCCGGAACGGAACACGTGTCGGGGGCGACCTTCCGTGGCGGCGGGTCTGGAATCTCGTGCAGCACGTGCGTGGCCAATGGACTCAATTTCCATTCTCCCGAATGAAGCGGCTAATATGCGGAAGAACCTCCTTTCGCCAGCGGCAGCCGAAGAACAGCCCGAGATGGCCCGCGTGCGTGCAGAGCAAATGGCCACGCCGTTCGGAGGGTATCCCCGCACAGAGATCATGGGCGATCTGCGTTTGACCCGGTCCCGAAATGTCGTCCATCCCGCCTTCGATGGTCAGTAGCGCGGTCTTCGTGATTCGTTCAGGAGCGATCTTCGTGCCCCGCCACGCCAACCGGCCTTCTGCCAGGGCGGCCTGGTGGAACACCTGGGCAACCGTATCCAGGAAGAATTCCGCCGACACATCGTCAATCGAGAAGAAAAGCCTGAAGAACGGATGGCCCAAGGCATCGCTGCCGTCGTCGTGAAGAAACTTAGCGAGAAGCTCGCCGCCGCTCGCGCAATGACGGAAACAATAGGTCGAAAGCATCATCAGCTCGGTGCTGCCCGGATAGACGTGTCGGCCATGCCCTCGCCGGGAGGCGGGGACAGTAGCGATGACATAATTCTTGAACCATGCCAGAGGCAGACTGCGTGTCAGAAGATCGGTGCGGGTCGGGCTGATGCGCGTGTCGAGCTTGCCGCCCAGCAGCGTCAGCGTCGCGGGCCGCACTGGGTCCTCCGCGAGGATCGCCGCCGCCGCCAGCGCCGGCAAGGCGGACTGGCAAAGTCCGATCACATGGGTCGCGCCGCCGAGATACTGGATCATCTCGACGACATAGGTGATGTTGTCTTCGAGGCCGAACGGACCGTCTCGGGCGGAAACGTCTGCAGCGTCTTTCCAGGCAAGACAATAGACGTCGTGGCGGGGCAGCATTCCAAGGATCATGTCGTAGAGGATTTCCGCCCTCATGCCCGAGAGAGGCGCGACGACGAGTATCGGAGGCCTTCGTCCGGTCAGATCCGCCTCGAAATGCAGAAGGCGGCCAAATGGCTTTTCGATCACGCCCTGCTCTCGTATGCTTACTGGCCTTCCATCGATCACCATATGGTCGATACCGATGCTTGGGCCGGGCGGTAAGTCGTTTTGCGATGCGAGACCACCGATGTGCGCCGGAGGGCGACCCGAGCGTGGGGCTTGTTCCTCTTCCGCAGGGTACTTCTTATGCGGCACTGGAAGGCGCCCCCGTATAGGTCAATCTCAAATCCTTCCACAGTTGCCCGTATATTGGATGCTCACTTCCGATCGCCGGGAATCGGCAGCCCAGCACCCGCTTCACATCACATCTCCCGATACCGCCTCGAACCGGTCGACGTCGTTGCATTCGGCGGCGCGCACCGGAGACGCTGCATCCCCAGGCTGCAGCGCATCGAGGGTGTGATTGGTGAGGAAATCCTGGGTCATCACACCCTCATCGCCGCAAGACGTAACTGCCCGGCGTGTCCTCGAGCGGCGGATAGCCCTCGTCTGAAGCGCCCATGCTGGGAGGCGACACGGTTTCCGGAGAGGAGTGGGCGCCGAGCCACTGCGTCCATTCAATCCACCAGGAGCCGTCCTTCCGCTCCGCCGCGAGCAGCCATTCCTCTGGACCGAGATCGAAGTCGGCGACGCGCTTCGTGGCGACACGGAAGCGGCGCCGGGGATGGCCGGGCTCGCTGACGATGCCGGCATTGTGGCCGCCGCTCGTCAGGACGAAGGTGACGTCGGTGTCGGCGAGCTGGTGGACCTTATAGACAGACCGCCACGGCGCGACATGGTCGTGCTCGGTGCCCACGACGAACATGGGCGCACGGATGTTCTGGGGAACAGCGGGACGGCCGTCGACCATGAAGCGGCCGGCTACCAGCTCGTTGTCGAGATAGAGGCGGCGCAGGTATTCGGAATGCATCCGATAGGGCATGCGGGTGGAATCCGCGTTCCAAGCCATGAGATCGATCATGGGCGCACGCTCACCCATCAGATACTCGCGCACGTGACGCGACCAGATGAGGTCGTTGGTGCGCAAGAGCTGGAAGGCCCCGGCCATCTGATCGGCGGACAGATAGCCCCTGTTCCACATCATGCTGTTGAGGAAATGCATCTGGCTGTGGTCGATGAAAAGCGCGAGTTCGCCGGGCTCGGTGAAATCGATCTGGGCAGCGAGCAGAGTCACCGAGGCGAGCCGGTCGTCGCCCGCCCGTCCCATGGCGGCGGCGGCGATCGTCAGCAACGTCCCGCCGAGGCAGTAACCGGTGGCGTGGATCTTCCGATTGGGAACGATGGCGTTGACGGCGTCGAGGGCGGCCATGACGCCCATGCGCCTGTAGTCGTCCATGGTGAGGTCGCGGTCGGCGGCGTCCGGATTGCGCCAGGAGACGCAGAAGACGGTGTGGCCATTCTTCACCAAGTAGCGGACCAGCGAATTCTCCGGCGAGAGATCGAGGATGTAGTACTTCATGATCCAGGCCGGGACGATCAGGACTGGCTCCGCCCGGACTTTGTCGGTCGTCGGGGCGTACTGGATCAACTCGATCAGGTGGTTGCGGTAGACGACCTTGCCGGGCGTGACGGCAACATCCTTGCCGGGAATGAAGCCGTCGGTTCCAACCGGCGGCTGGTTGGTGGCCGTGCGGGTGGCGTCCTCGACGAAGTTGCGCCAGCCCTGGATGAAATTCGCACCACAGGTTTCGAACGCCTTGGCGACAACCTCAGGATTGGTGAGCGGATGGTTCGAGGGTGAGAACAGGTCGAGCAGTTGGCGGGTGACGAAGGAGACGACGTGCTCGTGGTGCGGTGTGACGCCGGGCACCTCGTGGGTCACGTTGTGCCACCATTGCTGATTGAGCAGGAACGCCTGGGCGAAGGCGGCGTAGGGCTGCTTCTTCCAGCCCTCCGCCGCAAACCGATAATCCCCCGGCAGCGGCTCGATGCACGGCGGCGTATCGGAATGGGAGCTGGCCGCGGCGAGGTAGCCGAGGAAGCGGGCTGCCTTGCGCGCCGCCTTGCTGACGAGCTCAGCGCGCTTGCCCGGGGCCGCCGCCAGATGAATTGACCAGTCGAAAAAGGCGAGCGCGAGGGAGGCCGGGGAAAAGCCGACCGTGACCTGGGCGACGACCACGTCGCTCATGCGGTCGATAGCGCGAAACCCCTCGCTGCCGACGCTCTCTTCACCGACCGCGACAACCGCCGTCAAAGGCTTTGTGGTGGAGGCTGCTGCTGTCATCGGTCGTCTCCCTCGGCCGCGCGCGCGGCCACATCATAGGGACGGGCGCCGATCAGAACCTTGAGCAGTTGGATGGTGAGCTGCTGGACCTCACCATCCTCGGTATCGAGCAGCGGCTCGACCGTGAGGACCTCCCTGAGGACACCGATCCCCAGGAGCACGGCGGCGATCATCGCGGCGCGCCGCGCGGAGGACGGATAGGTCATCTTTGAAATTGGCTCGATGAAATCGGTCAGAGCGCTGTCGTGCAGGATCCAGGAGGCTTCACGGCTGCTCAGCGAGCGCATGAGGATATCGAGCGGCCTGACCTCGTCGTTGTCATGCATCGCCTGACGAACAAGAATCTCGGCCGAGAGCTTGGCGGCCAGCAGGCCCGGCGGACCGCCAAGGAAACGTTCCGGGCGTCTCGTTGCGCAGACAGCCTCGGCGAAGAGCAGTTCCTTCGAGCCGAAGGAGCAGTGCACATGGGCGACATCGATACCGACATCGGCGGCGATCGCCCTGAGCGATGTGTCTTCATACCGCAGGATCGCCTCCTCGAGGATCTGCTCGCGCTTGGCTGCTGCGGCGCCGGCGGTGGGTCGGGCCATGAGAAACTAGAAACTCCAGAAACTAGAAACTCCAGGGTTTTTTTATCATATTTTTGGTCAACGCGCGTTGCGATAAATCAATGACGACCGGCGCCTTGATAATAAAATAATGGTGTTAACCACTTTTCTTGAAAGGATTGCCTCGTCATGGCGACCGAAACGACACCGCCGAAAAGCCAAACGGCCGCATCCAATCCCCTATTCGCGTCTCTGGGCAATACAGACTGGGTAAAACTCTGGAGCGACGCGCCGGCAAAGATTTACGCCGACGGATGGGGGAAGGTTCTGGGCCTAGCCGCAGACAGGCTGCAGGATCAGGCAACTTACCTGAGACAGGTCTCCCAGTGCACCGATCCCGCTGAAGCGTTTAAGCTGAATGTCGCGTTTGCGCAGCAGTCGGTGTCGCATCTGCTGGAGGACGGAACGAAGATATTCGACGGCATCCGCACCAGCATCGCAGCGGGTGCACCGGGCAAATAATATCTGGCTTGGCCTCTTCAAAGGCCTGCCGGCCGAGCGGGCGATAACCTTCCGCCCACTCTAACCTGTCAGCCTGCATCGCCTTCACCATCTCGAAGGCCATTGGTAGACTCTCAATCGTCGCAGCCCGCTGTGACATGGAGGGCTCCCCTCGTGAGCTTTGACAGCCACATTTGGAGTACCCCTTCTTGCCTCTGACACAGAACGGTACCTTGCCGCTGCTTGTGGTCGAATTGCGCTCGCCCAGGCCTACCGGACAGCGCTCCGCCGCGTGCTTGTCTCCGAGATTCGGAGGCATCGCCTTTCGGGCCGCTTCGGATGAACAAGCTCGCCGGTGCTTTGCTGTTGCCTACGGCCATCCTGACTCTCGACGCAATGCGGGCGATCTTCTACAGGCTAGTGTCGGAATGAGATCGATTTACCGGGCATCAATCGTTTCAAGTCAGCACCCCGAACGCAGCTCCTCTCGACCGGCGGCGCCATCCCGATACATCAAGGAGGCAGTCATCGTGCGGGATGATTTGGAAGGACTGACAAGCGGCGAAGCGCGATCCCGTCTCGCGGCAGAAGGCTACAATGAGCTGCCGCGCGCTGGACATCGATCGCTGCCGCGCATGGCCTTCGAAATCGTGCGCGAGCCAATGTTCGGTCTGCTCATCGGCTCTGGTATCATCTACCTCCTGCTCGGCGACCGCGTCGAGGCGCTGATGCTTCTCGTCTTCGCGTCGATTTCGGTCATCATCGCCATCGTGCAGGAGAGCCGTAGCGAGCGCGTGCTCGAGGCGCTGCGGGATCTCACCAGCCCGCGTGCGCTCGTGATTCGCGACGGCGAGCGACAGCGGATCCCAGGCCGCGAAGTGGTTCGCGGCGATATCATCGTCCTCGGCGAAGGCGACCGGGTGCCTGCGGACGCGCGCCTCATGGCAGCGACCGACGTGCAGGCCGACGAGTCGCTCCTGACTGGTGAATCGGCGCCAGTCCGCAAAGTCGTGGCCGGCGATGACGTCCGTGCCGCGCGGCCAGGCGGTGACGATTTGCCTTTCGTCTTCTCTGGCACCCTTGTGGTGCGCGGCCAGGGACTGGCGCGGGTCCAAGCCACGGGGCCGCGCAGCGAGATCGGCCAGATCGGTCAGGCGCTGGAGGCGATCGACAGCGCGCCACCCCGCCTGACTCAGGAAACCCGCCGGCTGGTGCGTGTCTTTGCCATCTTCGGTCTCGCGGCCTGTGCCTTGACCGTCCTCCTCTACGGTCTGTGGCGCGGGTCCTGGCTCGAGGCGCTTCTCGCAGGCATCGCGCTCGGTATGTCGATGCTGCCCGAGGAGTTTCCCCTCGTCCTGACCGTGTTCACTGTCATGGGCGCGTGGCGGATATCGCGGGCGCGCGTGCTCACCCGCCGCGCCGCGGCCATAGAGACCCTTGGAGCGGCAACGGTCCTGTGCACCGACAAGACCGGTACGCTGACTGAGAACCGCATGTCGATCATCTGTCTCGTTGCCGGCGATGAGATGCTCCGTCTCGAGCCCGGACGGGAGTCGATGTTGCCGGACAGGTTCCGGCGCCTCGTCGACTGGGGCCAGCTCGCAAGCGCTCCCGATCCGTTCGATCCGATGGAGAGGGCGTTTCATGCCTTGGCCGCGCAGGCGGGCAGCAGCGAAGGCAACGGGGAGGACAAACAAGAACTCGTGCACCGCTATGGTCTACGCCCGGATCTGCTCGCGGTGACACAGGTCTGGAAGGTTTCCGGGACGGACGATTGCAAGGTCGCCGCAAAGGGTGCGCCGGAGGCGATTGCCGCGCTTTGCCGGCTCGATCAGGAAGCGCTCGGCGCGCTCGCCCGCGACGTCGACCGGATGGCCGCCGAGGGCATGCGGGTCCTCGCGGTGGCGGAGGCGCGCTTTCGCGGCGAGAAGTGGCCCGCATCGCCGAAAGGGTTCGCGTTCACTTGTCTGGGCCTTGTCGGGCTTGCCGACCCGCTGCGGCCATCAGTGCTGGAGGCCGTGAAAGAATGCCGCTCGGCTGGTATCCGCGTCATCATGATCACGGGAGACTATCCCGCGACGGCTCTGGCGATCGCCAATAAGGCTGGTTTCGCCGCCGACACCGTCGTCACCGGCGATGACCTTGAGGCGATGAGCGATGCGGAACTGAACCGGCGGGTGGCCTCGGTCTCCGTATTCGCCCGTACCATGCCGGCGCAGAAGCTGCGGATTGTCCGCGCGCTCAAGGCGACGGGGGCCATCGTCGCAATGACGGGCGACGGGGTCAACGATGCCCCCTCGCTCAAGGCCGCCGATATCGGCATCGCCATGGGCGGCCGCGGCACCGATGTGGCGCGGGAAGCCGCCGCGCTCGTCCTGCTCGACGATGATTTCGGCTCGATCGTCAAGACCGTCCGTCTCGGCCGGCGCATCTACGACAATCTGCGCAAGGCGATGGGCTATATCCTCGCCGTGCATGTGCCGATCGCCGGTCTGGCGCTGCTGCCACTGCTGACCGGCCTGCCCATCATCTTCTCGCCGATCCACATCGCCTTTCTCGAGATGATCATCGATCCCGTTTGCTCGTTGGTCTTCGAGGCGGAAAAGGAGGAGACGGACATCATGAGCCGGCCGCCGCGCGCGGCGACGAGCCGTCTGTTCTCGTCGGGGCTCGTGCTCTGGAGCCTGCTGCAGGGCGTTCTCGCCTTCGCAGCCGTTGCCGCACTCTATCTGCTGGCGCTGCGGCGCGGCATGCCGGCGGGGGATGTGCGTGCGCTCACCTTCGTGTCGCTCGTGCTGGCCAATCTGGGACTGGTGCTGGTCAACCGCTCCTTCGACAGCTCGGTGCGCGGGGCGCTCCGGTGGGACAATCGCGCGCTGTGGTGGGTGAGCGCCGTGGCCGGCGTCCTGCTGGGCACTGCCCTGGCATGGGCGCCGGCGCGCGATCTTTTTCGCTTCGGGCCGCTGCATGCCGATGATCTCGCCGTCGCGTTCGGCACCGCCATAGGTCTGGTTGTCGTCCTGGAGATCCTGAAGCGATCCTGGCGCGGGTGGCTGACGGCTTGAGTTTCGGGGCGAGGGGCACGTCAATCCTTGCTCGGGTCAGGGGAGGTGCTGCTGGCCCAGCGTTGCGACAGGCCGAAAGCGATCAACGCAACCACGGCGAACCCCGCGCCGGCCAGAAAGGTCGCGGCCGGACCGTAGGCGTCCCACAAGCCGCCGGCGATGACGCTGGCGATCAGCATGGCGATGCCTCCGGCGAAGTTGAACACGCCGAACGCCGTCCCGCGAAGATCCTCCGGGGCGGTGTCGGCCACCAGGCTCGCGAACAACCCCTGCGTGAGCGCCATGTGCAGCCCCCAGAAGACGACGCCGATCATGACGAGCGAAATGCCCGTGCCGAGCGCGAGGATGAGGTCGGCGACGATCAGGCAGACGATACCGACCGCGAGCAATCCACCTCTTCCGATCCGGTCGGAGAGCACGCCGGCCGGATAGGCGCCAAGTGCGTAGACGATGTTCATCACCACCATGACGGTGGGCACCAGCGCGATCGGCAGACCGACATTCTGGGAACGCAGGATAAGGAATGCCTCGGAGAACCGGGCAAGGGTAAGGATGGTGGCGACGCCGACCACGGCCCAGAACTGGCCGGACAGGCGTTTCGCATCCACGAGGCGGAGCCTCGGCTTGGCGTCGGCTTCATGCCGAGCGGGCTCGCGAACTGCAAATATCATCACCGCGAGCGAGATGAAGGCCGGAATGACCGCGATCCAGAACACGAAGCGAAAATTGTCGGAGCTGAGCGCCATCAGGACGATCGCGGCGAGCGGCCCGACAAAGGCCCCGATCGTGTCAAGAGCCTGACGCAAGCCGAAGCCCGCGCCCCGCAGTTCCTCCGGTGCAAGATCGGCGATGAGCGCATCCCTGGGGGCATCGCGGACGCCCTTGCCAATACGATCGATGAAGCGCGCTGCGACCACCCAGCCGACGCTGGCAGCCAGCGGGAAGATCGGCTTGGTGAAAGCGGCGAGGCCATAGCCGAGGGCTGTCAGCAGCTTGCGCTTGCCGAGCCAGTCGGAGAGCGCGCCGGAGAATATCTTGGTGATGTTCGCGGTTGCCTCGGCGATGCCTTCGATGAAGCCGACCGTCAACGTCGATGTGCCGAGCATGGTTACGAGATAGATCGGAAGCAGCGTGTGAATCATCTCCGACGAGATGTCCATGAACATGCTGACAAATCCGAGCGCCCAGATGCCACCGGGGAGTCGGGCGTGTGATTTTGAGCCTGCAGGAGGTGTTTCAATCGTCATTGCCCTCTACTCCGGATCGATGCTTAGCTGCGAGAGCGTCGGTTCGTTCGAGCCTCGAAGGAGCTTATCCGAGGTGTCCACCTGTGCGGGCGAAGATCAGTTCATGCTGACCGATGGGTGCGGTGCTCACCGCAGGAAGGCTCTGAAGCGCTGGAGGGCGAAGAAGAACAGGATTGTTCCGATGGCGACGAGGGCTAGCAACTGGGGCCAGACCACGTCGAGCCCGGCTCCCCGGAACAGGATGGCCTGGGCCAGCATCACGAAATGGGTGTTGGGGGCCGCGAACATGATGATCTGAATGATCTCCGGCATGCTCTCACGCGGAGTGACGCCGCCGGAGAGCACCTGCAGGGGCAGTAGCACCATCATCAGCAGCAGGCCGAACTGCGGCATGGAACCGGCGACCGTCGCCAGGAAGATGCCCAGCGATGTGGTGGCGAAGAGCTGGAGGGCGGCGCCTGCCAGGAACAAGGCGAGGGAGCCCTGGATGGGCACGGCGAGAAGGCCCTGCACGACCACTGTCAGGGAAAAGGCGGACGCCACCAGCACCACGAGGCCCATGGACCAGATCTTGCTCGCCATGATCTCGGTGGGCGTTACCGGCATTACCAGGAGATGCTCGATGGTGCCGTGCTCGCGCTCGCGGATCAGGGCGGCGCCAGTCAGGACGATGGAGAGCATCGTGATGGACGAGATGATGTTGGTGATGGCTCCGAACCAGCTCTTGTTCAGTTCGGCGTTGAAACGGGCGCGTAGCACGAGGTCCACCGGCACGGTGTCGGCACGGCGATAGCGGTTGAGGAACTCGTTCACCTCACCGGTGACGATGGACTGGATGTATCCGGCGCCGGTGAAGGCCTGGGACATGCGGGTGGCGTCGATGTTGAGCTGGATTGTGGGCGACCGACCGGCCAGGAGATCGCGCTGGAAGTCGGGCGGGATGTCGAGGGCGAACGTATCGATGCCCGCATCCATACGGGCATCCATTTCCTGCTGCGTGATGAGTTGCGGCGGGGTGAAATAGGGTGGGTAGAACGCCGTGGAGATGCGCACCGACACCGGCGACTGGTCCTCGTCCACGATGCCGATGGCGGCCCGGTTCAGGGTTTCCGGCATCGCCCTGGACGCCGTGTAGATCGACAGCGTGAAAGCATAGACGATCAGGAACAGCAGCATCGGGTCGCGGACGAGGCCGCGCAGTTCCTTGATGCCGAGCTGGAGGACGTTGGCGGCGCGCATGGCTCACGTCGCCTGTTTCTTGAGGAGCAGCGTTCCCAGGCCCAGAAGCACCGGCACGGTGATCAGCAGCGGCACGAACGCGCTCCACAGATCGGCGAAGCCCAGGGCTTTCGAGAAGGTGCCGCGGGAGATGACTACGAAATAGGTGGTGGGGTAGATCGTCCCGATGAACTTCCCCAGCCCCTCGAGCGAGGAGACCGGATCGATCATCCCGGAATATTGCACCGCGGGAATGAGCGTGATGAGCGATGTGCCGAAGATGGCGGCGATCTGGCTGCTCATGAAGGTGGAGATGACGAGCCCCATCCCGGTCGCGATGATGACGTAGAGCAGGGCGCCGAAGGTGAAGGTGAGGAAGCTGCCAGTGAAGGGAACCTGGAAGATGAAGACGGCGACGGCCGCCAGCATCAGGAAGTTCAGCATGGCAAGGCCCACATAGGGCAGCTGCTTGCCGACGAGGAATTCCGGCCGCGTCACCGGCGTGACATAGAAGTTGATGATCGATCCCAGTTCCTTCTCGCGCACGACACTCAGCACCGCCAGCATGGCCGGGATCATCATCAGGAGCAGCGGGATCACCGCCGGCGCCATGGCGACCAGGCTCTCGACGCCCGGATTGTAGCGGTAGCGGAACTGCAGCTGGAAATCCCCGGCCGCAGCGGCCTTGCCGTAGAGTTCGCGCGCCTTCTGGGTGAGCCAGGCCGCGTGGATGCCCTGAACGTAGCCTTGCACCGTCTCCGCCCGGGTGGGCATGGCGCCGTCGATCCAGGCGGCGATCTGCACCTTGCGTCCGTATGCCGCGTCGCGCGCAAAGCCGGGGGGAATCTCGATGGCGAGGCTGAGCTCGCCGGCGCGCATGCGCCGATCGAGGTCATCGTAATCGGTTATGGGCGCCTTCTGGGTGAAATAGCGCGAGCCGGCGATCTGCAGCACGTAGTCGCGGCTCACCGTGGTGTCATCGCGATCGAGTACCGCGAAGGACAGGTTCTCCACGTCCATGTTGATGCCGTAGCCCACCACGAACATCAGCAGCACGCTGCCCAGGAGGGCGAGGGTCGCGCGGATCGGATCCCGCCTGAGCTCCAGAGCCTCACGCCGGGTATAGGCGTACATGCGGCGCAAGCTGAAGGTGGGCTTGCCATGTGAGGCCACTTGGCCGGCCCATTCCTCCACGAGGTCGCGTGTCGCGGGCGCCGTCTGCGGCTCCTCCGCCGGCGCGGCAGGAGCCGCCTTGGCGCCGATGGCGTCTTCCAGATAGGCGATGAAGGCTTCTTCGAGATCCTTGGCGCCGCGCTTCTCGATGATCGCCGCCGGACGGTCGCTGACCAGCACCTTGCCAGCATGCATCAGCGAGATGCGGTCACACAGCTCCGCCTCGTTCATGAAGTGGGTCGAGACGAAAATGGTCACGTTGTCCTTGCGCGACAGGTCCGAGAGGATCTGCCAGAAGCTGTCGCGGGCGATCGGGTCGACGCCGGACGTGGGTTCGTCGAGGATCAGCAGGTCGGGCGCGTGGATCATGGCTACCGCCAGCGACAGGCGCTGGCGAATACCGAGCGGCATGGCGTCCGGCAGCGTGTCGGTGACGTCGGCAAGATCGAACCGCTTCACCATGTCGGCGATCCGATCGGGAATGGCATCGGTGGCCAGGCCGAACAGGCGCGCATGCAGGTCGAGATTCTGCCGCACCGTCAGTTCGGAGTAGAGCGAGAAAGCCTGGGACATGTAGCCGACGCGCCGTCGCACCGCCATGTCGTCAGGATCCACCTCCTGACCGAACAGATGTGCTCGTCCTTCGGTCGCCGCCAGCAGGCCGGTGAGCATCTTCATGGTGGTGGTCTTGCCGCAGCCGTTGGAGCCGAGGAAGCCGAAGATCTCGCCGCGGCCGATGCGGAAGCTCACGTCGTCCACCGCGGTGAAGTCGCCGAAGCGCATGGTCAGATGTTCGGCCTCGATGGCAATCTCCCCGTCGGCGCCCTCCGGGCGGGGCGGAATGATTACCTCCTGGTGCCCAGCGCGCTTTGCTTCCGGAAGCAAGGCTATGAAAGCCGCATCGAGATTGGTGGCTCCGGTCTTCGCCAGGAGATCCGCGGGCGTGCCGGTGGCGAGCACCCGCCCGGCGTCCATGGCCACCAGCCAGTCGAAGCGGGCGGCCTCCTCCATGTAGGCGGTGGCGACGATCACGCTCATGCCCGGCCGGCCGCCGCGGATGGTATCGATCAGCTCCCAGAACTGGCGCCGCGACAAAGGATCGACGCCGGTGGTGGGCTCGTCGAGGATCAGGAGATCGGGATCATGGATCAAGGCGCAGCACAGCCCGAGCTTCTGCTTCATGCCCCCGGAGAGCTTGCCGGCGAGGCGATCGACGAACGGGGCGAGCCCGGTACTCTCCAGCAATTCGCGGATGCGGCGCTCCCGCTCGGTCCGGTCGTGCCCGAACAGGCGGCCAAAGAAATCGACGTTCTCGAACACCGACAGGGTGGGGTAGAGATTCTTGCCCAGGCCCTGGGGCATGTAGGCGATCCGCGGGCAGGTGGCGCGCCGGTGGCGAGCGTCGGCCATATCGCCGCCCAGCACCACCATGTGTCCCTGCTGAATGACCCGCGCTCCGGCGATCAGCGACAGGAGGCTCGACTTGCCGACGCCATCCGGCCCGATGAGCCCGACCATGCGACCGGCGGGAATATCGAGACTCACCGCACCCAGCGCCCGGGTTTTGCCGTAGACAAGAGACAGAGCCCGGATCGACACCACCAGCGGGATGGGAGGAACCGGCGGACCTGCGTCTCCGATGGGGCTCATTGCAGCAGTCCCTGTTGCAGACGGGAAGGCCATTTCGCGCTGGGATCGAGCCGCACATAGGCCATACCGGGCAGCCCGGTCTTCACCTGGTGGATGTATTTTTTCAGCAGCTCCGGCGGGATCTGCGCCTTGATCCGGAACATGAGCTTGAGGCGCTCTTCCTCCGTCTCCACCGTTTTCGGGGTGAACTGCGCGACGTCCGCCACGAAGGTGACCTTGGCGGGGATGACGTATTGGGGCGCGGCATCCAGCACGAGGCGCACGTCCGTGCTGAGGCCGATCCTACCCGCTTGGGCGGTGGGCAGGAAGAAGGTCATGTAGACATCGCCGAGATCGACGAGGTTCAGCACCCGCCCCCCGGCCGAGAGCACCTCGCCCGGCTGGGCGACACGATATTGGACGCGTCCCGCGCGCGGTGATTTCAGGACGCCGTCATTGATGTCGGCGGTGATGCTGTCTATGGCCGCGCGCGCCGCGTCCACCGCCGCTTCCGCATCTACTATCAGCGCTTTGGCAGAGCTGATCCCGGCCTCGCTGGCGGCGAGCTGGGCCTCTGCCGCCGCCACGGCGGCCTTGGCGCCTTCGGCGCTCGCCCGGTCATTGTCGAACACCTGCTGGGACACGATATTGGTCTTCACAAGCTCGCTCGATCGCGCGAGCTTGCGATCAGCGGCGTCGAGCTCGGCGTTGCGCTGGGCGATGGTGGCGACGGCGGCGCGCCGCTCGGCCTCCCGCTGGGTGACGAGGCTCTTGGCGGTGTCGATACCGATCAAGGCCCGCTGGAGCTGCGCCTGCGCCTGCCGACGCTGGGCCTCGAGCTGCTCCATATCCATATGGCCGAGCACCTGGCCCGCCTCGACGAAGTCGCCTTCGTTCACCAGGATGTCCTTGATGCGGCCGGCGATCTTGGTGGAGACGTCGATCTCGGTCGCCTCGATGCGTCCGTTGCCGCTGGCGATACCGTCGGGCAGACTTTTGTTGAAGAACCTCTGCCACCCCCAATACCCTCCCCCGGCCACGATCGCAGCGAGGACGGCAAAAATCAGAAGCTTCCGTGTCGAGGTCATGGGGGCGGGGGGCTCTCGTTGAAATTGGGGCTCGTAAACGGCGTGGAATCTTAGCAGCCTCCGGCGCGCCCGTCCCTACTGGCCAGACCCATGAGGTGATCCAGTTTGGATGTTAATGCATCGTCGGCCTTGGCTTCAATGCTGGAGTGGCCGGCGAAGCTGGTTCGGGTTGCGTAGCCGGCCATTGCAGGGCCTCCGGAGCCGGCGGCCTGTAGTGGAGCGATGAGTGTGGCCGGACGGTGTTGTACAACAAGATTTAAGAACGCCCACGGGACCGTTTTTCGAGAAGTGCTTTATCATTGGCATCCATGGTTCGGGATGCGAGTGGCGATTCACGAGGCGGTCGACAAGGCCGATGACGTCGTCTTCCGCTGCACGTTGAGCGGCTCAGCGACGGACCGGTGGCTGGAAGTGCCGGCCTGGATGTTCGACCGGGTGAGGTGCTTCGATCCGACGCGGCTGAGCGCATCGCCCTTTGTCAGCATGGATGCGCTGTCGGCGCTGTCCGATCTTCTGCGGCAGGCATTGAAGCCGCCGCTGCCGTCATCGAATGCGTCGCATTCTGGCGCATCCATATCCTCTCACGATCAGAATCGGGGAGAGGCCCATGACCATGCGAAGCCCGGTGCAACCGCCAGCGATGCCGGCCGACCGGCGAAGGCTTCAGCAAAGCGATCGCTGCCAGCAGATCGACCTATTCGACGGCGTAACGCCGACGCAGATACCGGCATGGCAGGACCTGCCGCAGGAGACGCGGGATACGCTGACCAGCCTGATGGCGCGGCTGATCCTGGAGCACGCTCAGATCAGCGGCCCGGCCGTGCGGATGGAGGCCGGTCATGATCACTGGCAAGGTCCGGCCGCATCACCTGGAGCGCAAGGCGCTACTTTATGTGCGGCAATCCTCGGCCCATCAGGTGCTGCACAACCGCGAGAGCAGCGCGCTGCAGTACGCCATGCGAGACCGCCTGACGGCGCTCGGCTGGTCGGAGATCGAGGTCATTGATGACGATCTTGGCCGTTCCGCCGCCGGCGGCGTGCAGCGCACTGGCTTCGAGCGCATGGTTGCCGAAGTCTGCCTCGGCAAGGTCGGCGCCGTCTGCGCACGCGAGGTCTCGCGCTTCGCCCGCAACAGCCGGGACTGGCAACAGCTGATCGAGATGTGTCGCGTGGTCGACACCGTGCTGGTCGATCAGGAGACGATCTATGCGCCGAGACAAGGGAATGACCGGCTGCTCCTGGGCTTGAAGGGCAGCCTCAACGAATACGAACTCGATCTCCTACGCCAGCGCTCACTGTCCGCCCGCTACGAGAAGGCGCGCCGAGGGGAGCTTGTCGTCAGCGCGCCGGTAGGCTTCGTGAAGGCCGGCGACCGCTACGAGAAGGATCCAGACCGGCGTGTGCAGGAGGCGATCACGCTGGTCTTCGACAAGGTGCAGGAGCTTGGCAGCGCGCGGCAGGCGCTGTGCTGGTTCCATGAGCACGATCTTGATTTGCCGGTGAAGCAGAACAACGGGGACACGACCTGGCGGCGTCCCAACTACGCCACCATCCACCGGATGATCGACAATCCGATCTACGGTGGGGCCTATGCCTATGGTAAGACTGCCGCAGCATCGGGATACAGCGCCGATGGCGTCAGCGTGAAGGTCCGTCGCAAAGCGCGGACTGATTGGCTGGCGCTGATGCCGAATGCGCACGAAGGATACGTAAGCTGGGAGAGGGCGGAAGCGATCCGCAAAATGGTCAGCAGCAACGTTCCCACCGGCCGGCATCACGGCGCGCCCAAGCATGGCGACGCGCTCCTTGCCGGGCTGATCCGCTGCAAGCGCTGCGGGCGCAAGCTGACGCTGAAGTACACAGGCGCCAAGCACGGCATCCCACGCTACAGCTGCAGCCGAGCCTGGATGGACAATGGCGCCCCTCACTGCATCGCCTTCGGCGGTCTGCGTGTTGACGATGCCATCGAGAATGCGTTGCTGACTGTGGTGGGTCCCGGCGCGATCGCCGCCGCCACGGCCGCCGAGAAGGAGGCCGGCCAGCGGCGGGATCAGGTGCGCGAGGCCCTCGGCCGCGACCTCGAAGCGACGCGCTACGCCGCTGACCGCGCCTTCAGGCAATACGATGCTGCCGATCCAGCCAATCGGCTGGTCACGGGCGAACTGGAGGCGCGCTGGAACAGGGCGCTCACGCATGTGGCGGAGGTCGAAGCCAAGATCGCGGCGCATGATGCAGCCACGCCCGTTGCCGCCATCGATCCTCTCGCGCTCGGTCTGCTGGCGTCGAACCTCAAGACCGTCTGGTCTGCACCAGCGACCGATGCGCGGCTGAAGAAGCGCATCGTGCGCACCATCATCCATGAGGTGGTGGCCGATATCGACGATGCAGCCGCCGAGATCGTTCTCGTCGTTCACTGGATTGGCGGTGTGCACAGCGAGATGCGCCTGCCCAAGCGTCGCCGCGGTCAACGGAACAGCACATCCGCCGATGTGACCACCGCCGTGCGCCAGCTCGTGCTCATCGCCAATGACGACCTGATCGCAGGCATCCTCAACCGCAATGGTCTGAAGACCGGCAATGGCAACCGATGGACCCGCGAGCGCGTAACATCGATGCGCTCGAACTATCGCATCCCGGTGTTCAAGCCCGCCGAGGATGGGATTGAGCCATGGCTCAACCTGAGTAACGCCGCGAAGCTTCTGCAGATTGCGCCCAAGACGCTGCGGCTTGCTGCGGAAGCCGGAGAGATCGAGGCAATCCATCCTCTTCCTGACGGACCGTGGATCTTCGCCCGCACCGCGCTCACGACATCAGCCGCCCGATCAATCATCGAACGGGCACGACAGAACCCGAGATACCCCACGGGATCGCATCCCGGCCAACAAAGCCTCTTCTCTTCAATCACATAGCAAGATGGGTGTTCTGATGCGCGGTTGTAGTGGCGTCTCCAACTCTCGATGATGATCCTGGCCTCTTTAAGAGTGTCCATTCGCGCAGTGCCTTGGCGATGAACTCGGGGCCGTAGTCAGACCGAATGTGGCGTCGCCAGATCCGTTCAACCCGCTTGTCATTCACGAGCCAGCCCGCATCTCTCAGCAATGCGGCGATCTTGCGATAGCCGTAACGGCCATATTGGCGGGCCAGTTCGATAATGTCGGCGGTCAGCCGCTCTTCATCGTCGCGGCCGATCGGCACCTTGCGTTGCGTCGAGCGATGCTGACCGAGCGCCGCACAGGCGCGACGCTCGGAGACGTGGAGTTCGTGTCGAACATGCTCAATGCAAACGCGTCGGCGTGCGGGGCTTAGATGGGGTATTCGGGCTCCCCCTCGCCCCGCCGCCGATTGTGGCGTGAGATGGCAGCTCCGACATTCCATATTGAAGGAGCCGTCATGTCACTGTTTGCTGGTCTCGAATATCTCGGTGAAGACGACCGCTATTTGTGTCCTCGACGCGAATGGTCAGATTCTCCTCGAAACGACGGTTGAGAGCGCTCCGGACGCTATTGCCGAACGGCTGCGCGAACTCGATCAACCGTTTGAGCGCGTCGGGTTGGAGGCCGGACCACTATCCCAATGGATTTATGCAGGCCTCGTTGAGATGGGTCTTGCCGCGATCTGTGTCGAGACCCGACAGATCCGGGAAATCTTCGCCGAATATACGCCGGTCTTTGAGCCGCTCTCCCTCGACGAGGCCTATCTCGACGTGACGGAAAACTTGCGTGGCCTGCCCACGGCTGCCGATACTGCCACCGAAATTCGCTCTAGGATCTTCTCCGAGACCGGCCTCACGGCTTCAGCGGGCGTTTCCTACAACAAGTTTTTGGCCAAGCTCGCCTCCGATATGCGCAAGCCCAATGGCCAGTTCGTCATTCCACCCCAGCGCGGAGCAGAATTCATTGAAGCTCTAGGGTCCAGACTCAATTGAGCCAATATGCGACGAGAGCGGCGAGATGAACAGCGGCCAAGAAATTCCGGGCGAGCTTGTCATATCGCGTGGCGATGCGGCGGAAGTCCTTAAGCCTGCAAAAGCAGCGTTCGATGACATTTCGGCCTTTGTAGGCGCGTTTGTTGAAGCGATGGATGACGACACGGTTAGATTTATTGGGGATTACGGGCTTGGCGCCGCGACGAACGATTTCGCCGCGAAAGTTGTCGCCGTCATACCCTTTGTCGGCGAGGAGCGCGCGCATGGGTGGCGCGAGCGCCAGGACATCGGGCGCCGCAGCGATATCGGCATCCTGGCCTGGAGTCAGATGCAGGACGACCGGCCGGCAGAGCGGATCGCTCAGCGCATGGATTTTTGTCGTGCGGCCTCCGCGCGAGCGGCCAATTGCTTGGTTGTGCTCCCCCCTTTTCCGCCGGAGGCACACCGGTGAGCTTTAATCGAGGTCGAGTCGAGCGACAGCACAACGCCGTCTTCGCCAGGCTTGGCCAGCGCTTCGAAGATTGCGCACCATCGTCCTCGCTTGGCCCAGCGATTGAAGCGATTGTAGATCGTCGTGTAAGGGCCGTATTCACGCGGACAATCGCGCCATCGTGCACCCGATTGCAGCATGTGAATGATGCCGCTGATGATGCGCCGATCGTCGTCCCGATCCGGCCCCGTCAGTCCCGTCGGCAGATGCGGTTCGATACGCGCCCATTGCCTGTCATTCAGCCAAAACACACCAGCGCGCATTCTCTCGCCCCCGAATCAAAAACACGTAGGCAAGAGAATCACGTGGCGCTATTTAGGGAACCTCTGAATAGCACGCTCGGCCATGGCACACTGAGGTCATTGATTCGAGGGGGCAACGGATGGCTGACCAGTTGAGCTTTGCATCGCTCGAGTTTGCAGCGAAGAAGAAGCGCACGAAGCGAGATGTATTCCTGGCCGAGATGTCGGCCGTGGTGCCGTGGGCCCAGCTCGAAGCGCTGATCGAGCCGCACTATCCCAAGCTTGGCCCGCAGGGCGGGCGCCGCCCGTTCCCGCTGCCGACGATGCTGCGCATCTACTGCCTGCAGCAGTGGTACAACCTCTCCGACCCTGGCGCCGAGGAGACGCTTTACGACATCCAATCGATGCGCGCGTTCGCCGGTCTCGAACTCGGCCGCGATGCGATCCCCGACGAGACGACGATCCTCAACTTCCGCCATCTGCTCGAACGGCACGAGCTGACGAAGGCGATCTTCGAGAGCGTGGCCGAGCACCTCGCGGCCAAGGGCGAGTTGCTGCGCGGCGGCACCATCGTCGACGCGACGCTGATCGCCGCCTCATCCTCGACGAAGAACAAGGAGCAGAAGCGCGATCCCGCCATGTCATCGTCGAAGAAGGGAAACCAGTGGTACTTCGGCATGAAGGCGCACATCGGCGTCGATGCGGAAAGCGGGCTCGTGCACACGGCCGGCGTGACGACGGGCAAGGTTCACGATGCGAAGGTGATGGCCAACCTGATCCGCGAGGACGACACCGCGGTCTACGGCGACAAAGGCTACGCGAGTGAGGAGAAGAAGCGCGCTGCCGAAGACGCCGGTGTGCTCTGGGCGGTGAAGGAGAAGGCGAAGCCCGGCCGCGATCTCACGCAGCGCCAGCGCGCGAGGAACCGCCGCTTCGGCAAGGTGCGCGCAAAGGTCGAGCACGTCTTCCGTGTCCTGAAATGCCAGTTCGGCTATCGCAAAGTGCGCTACCGCGGCATCGCCAAGAACGGCGCACAGGTGTTCGCGCTCTTCGCGCTCGCCAATCTCTACCTCGCTCGCAGTCGACTTGCGTCTGCTTGAGCGAGGAATGCGGGCCGAACGGCGCCGTAGCGGCATCTGCCAGCTGCTCGAACGCCCCCAAAAAGCGCGATGAACGTCACTGCCGCCCCTGGCCGAGCGTGCTATTCAGAGGTTCCCTAAATAGCGCCACGTGATTCTCTTGCCTACGTGTTTTTGATTCGGGGGCGAGAGAATGCGCGCTGGTGTGTTTTGGCTGAATGACAGGCAATGGGCGCGTATCGAACCGCATCTGCCGACGGGACTGACGGGGCCGGATCGGGACGACGATCGGCGCATCATCAGCGGCATCATTCACATGCTGCAATCGGGTGCACGATGGCGCGATTGTCCGCGTGAATACGGCCCTTACACGACGATCTACAATCGCTTCAATCGCTGGGCCAAGCGAGGACGATGGTGCGCAATCTTCGAAGCGCTGGCCAAGCCTGGCGAAGACGGCGTTGTGCTGTCGCTCGACTCGACCTCGATTAAAGCTCACCGGTGTGCCTCCGGCGGAAAAGGGGGGAGCACAACCAAGCAATTGGCCGCTCGCGCGGAGGCCGCACGACAAAAATCCATGCGCTGAGCGATCCGCTCTGCCGGCCGGTCGTCCTGCATCTGACTCCAGGCCAGGATGCCGATATCGCTGCGGCGCCCGATGTCCTGGCGCTCGCGCCACCCATGCGCGCGCTCCTCGCCGACAAAGGGTATGACGGCGACAACTTTCGCGGCGAAATCGTTCGTCGCGGCGCCAAGCCCGTAATCCCCAATAAATCTAACCGTGTCGTCATCCATCGCTTCAACAAACGCGCCTACAAAGGCCGAAATGTCATCGAACGCTGCTTTTGCAGGCTTAAGGACTTCCGCCGCATCGCCACGCGATATGACAAGCTCGCCCGGAATTTCTTGGCCGCTGTTCATCTCGCCGCTCTCGTCGCATATTGGCTCAATTGAGTCTGGACCCTAGAGCGGTTTTCGCTTGATTGGGGCACGCGACGCTTGACTTTGCTTGATGTAGACTCCTTCGGAAGTCGTAGCGCGGCCCCCTTTAGGCGTGAGAGTTTGAGTGGATTGCCAACAGAAGCTTACCAAAAAAATGTCGGCATTTTAAAATCTTGTGGGTGAAAATCCAAAAGCGAGCGTAACCGCCAAGATAGCGACCTTCATTTCCTCGACACGCGAAATCGTGGCCATGAAGATGTTGCCGGGATCGTCGAGGTAGGGAACGCTGATGACTGCCGCGCTGAACCCAGCCATTTGAAACAAAAACGCGCGCGGCGTCCGGTCGGAGACAGCAAGATAAATGCAAATCCCTGTCCAGGTTCCGAGGTCGAGGACGAGAAGCTCAGCGGTCCCTCTCGAAAAGGCTCCTGCCGTCGCGTTGACATAAACTGCGCATCCAACAAGCCTTGGCGGCCAGTGTTGATGGCTTCCATGTCCGGAGTTATTCAGAATGTGTTGCAAAACCCGTCTGCTCGGGCGCGACCACTCAGATTTGATTTTTGAGCGGCCTTTCTGTTCCGCCCTCGCTCCAGAGCGGCCGCATCGACTTATGCGCACCAACTCCTGACGCCACCGGACGTTTACGCGGCACATGCCGTCGTGGCTCGGGGCGGCGATCGGCAGAGCAGCTTCGCCAGTCGCCTCAAATTCTGCGCCGTCGCTGTGAGCAGCACCTCGTCCTGTAAAAGCCGGAGCAATACTACCTCGCAGAAGCGGCTGATTTGTTCGGCTGCGCCGGACTAAAAGTGCGGCAGAACGAAGCCTTGTGCCTGCGTCGGCAGAGGGCGGCGGGGGATGAAGACGGTGGAGCTTTACGCACGGGTCCGTCACGCGGTGCAGATTGAGGGGATCAGCCGGCGAGCGGCAGCGGAGCGTTTTGGGATCAACGCCCGAACCGTTTCCAAGATGCTGAAGTTCTCAGTGCCGCCTGGGTATGTGCGCCAGAAGCCGCCGTTCAGGCCGAAACTCGAAGAGTTCATTGGTATCATTGATGCGATCCTGGAGGCTGACAAGGATCGGCCGAAGAAGCAGCGGCATACCTCCAAACGCATTTTCGAGCGGCTTCGCGATGAGCACGGCTTCACGGGCCGGATCACGATTGTGAAGGATTACGTGGCGGGTTGGCGCCAGCGCGGCCAAGAGATGTTCGTGCCGCTGGTGCATCCGCCGGGCCATGCCCAGGCCGACTTCGGCGAGGCGCTCGGTGTCATCGGCGGCGTCGAGCGCAAGATCCATTATCTGGCTATGGATCTGCCGCACTCTGACGCGATCTTCGTCGTGGCGTATCCGGCCGAGACGACAGAGGCGTTCTGCGACGGGCACGTCAAAGCGTTCGAGTTCTTCGGCGGCGTGCCGCAGTCGATCCTCTACGACAACACAAAGATCGCGGTCGGCCGCATTCTTGGGTGTGGCCGCCGCCAGCGCACGCGCGTGTTCAGCGAGTTACAATCGCACTACCTGTTCACGGACCGGTTCGGTCGCCCCGGAAAAGGCAACGACAAGGGCAAGGTCGAGGGACTCGTCGGTTATGCGCGGCGCAACTTCCTTGTGCCGGTTCC
Organism: Hyphomicrobium sp. DY-1; assembly: GCF_047497105.1. NCBI lineage: Bacteria > Pseudomonadati > Pseudomonadota > Alphaproteobacteria > Hyphomicrobiales > Hyphomicrobiaceae > Hyphomicrobium > Hyphomicrobium sp. DY-1. The sequence goes on from NZ_CP134870.1 coordinate 963,692, forward strand.
GGTGTTCGAGAGCTTCGAGGCGTTGAACGCGCATCTTCTGGACAAGTGCCGCAAGCGTCTGGCCGACCGGCTGCGTGGCCATGACGGCACGATCGGCGAGCGGCTGGAACGGGATCGTGCTGCATTCCAGAAGCCGCTGCCGGCGCCCTATGACGCTTGTGAGAAACGGCCAGGCAGCGTCAACTCGCTGTCGCTGGTGCGCTATCGCAGCAACGACTACTCGGTGCCGACGGCCTTCGGGCACAGACAAGTTCTGATCCGGGGCTATGTCCACGAGGTCGTCATCGCCTGCGGTGCCGAGGTGATTGCGCGACATCCCCGTTCGTATGAGCGCGAGGACTTCGTGTTCAATCCTCTGCATTATCTGGCGTTGATCGAGCAGAAGACCAATGCGCTCGACCAGGCCGCACCGTTGGCCGATTGGAAGCTGCCGAATGCGTTCGCGACCCTGCGACGGCTACTCGAAGCCCGTATGGGCAAAAAGGGAAAGCGCGAGTTCGTGCAGGTGTTGCGGCTGATGGAGATCTTCAAGATCGAAGACGTGGCCGCCGGCGTTGGCGATGCGATTGCACGCGGGGCGATCGGATACGATGCCGTGAAGCATCTGGTGCTGTGTCGTATCGAGCGGCGTCCGCCACGGCTCGACATGACGATCTATCCGTATCTGCCCAAAGCGACCGTGGCCACGACGTCGGCGCGGTCGTACATGGAGCTGTTGGCTGAGGTGGCGGCATGACCGATACACCACAGATCCTACTCGCCCACCATCTGAAGGCGCTGAAGCTGCCGACGTTCCTGCGCGAGTACGACAAGGTTGCCCGTCTGTGCGCCACCGAGGGCGTCGATCATGCGCGCTATCTGATGCGGTTGTCCGAGATGGAAATGATCGATCGCGAACGGCGCATGGTCGAGCGCCGGATCAAGGCGGCGAAGTTCCCGACCGTCAAAAGCCTCGATAGCTTCGACTTCCTGGCGCTGCCGTCGCTGAACAAAATGCTGGTTCTGGAGTTGGCGCGATCGGATTACGTCGAGCGCCGCGAGAATATTATCGCGGTCGGCAACAGTGGCACGGGCAAGAGCCACGTTGCGCTTGGGCTCGGCTTGGCGGCTTGCCAGAAGGGCCTATCCGTCGGCTTCATCACGGCGTCGGCCCTCGTCCACGAACTGCTTGAGGCACGTGATGAGAAACGCCTGTTGCGGCTGCAGCGTCAGCTGGCGGCTTATAAGCTGCTGATCATCGATGAACTCGGCTACGTGCCGTTATCGCCGACCGGCGCCGAGCTGCTGTTCGAAGTGTTCTCGCAGCGCTACGAGTGCGGCAGCACATTGGTCACCAGCAACCTGCCGTTCGACGAGTGGACATCCGTGTTCGGTTCGGAGCGCTTGACCGGGGCGCTGCTCGACCGCCTGACGCACCACGTCCACATCCTGGAGATGAACGGCGACAGCTTCAGGCTCGCCCACTCCAAGCGCCGGTCACGCCGCAACCGGGCCGACAACCCGACGGATGCCGTTCCTCATGAATGACGCGCCGCAAGCAGGAAGGCCCCCTCGAGGGGGCCTTCCTGCTTGCGCATCCCTGCTGCACTTTTACTCCGGCCAGCCGCTGCACTATCGCTCCGGCGTTGACACGCGCATGATCGCCATCGTGCCCAAGCCATCCGCGGAGCCAAGGATGATCTTGGCGCGCCATACGACTTTCGCTGGCGTGTTGCGATCCGCTACCAGGCGCTGCAGGCGCTCCCGCTCAGCCGCGCTCACCTTGAAGGATATGTTTGCTCGCATGTCCCCGAGAATGACTGATTTGCCAGGCCGTGGGAATCCTGTGTCCGGGACGGAACACTAGCTTCTGGAACGTTTCCCCGGTATCGTGCAGAATTCGTTGCTCGCCTGAGACCTCGTGATAGCGGCGCAGGAAGACGTCGACATAGCGTGGATCGAGTTCGAGGCCCCTATGTCTTTAGGGTAATTGGCAGCCATCGAGCGGTCGAGCCTGTATCAAATTACAGCGACCCGATCGGCAGAAGTCGAGGGTCGTCTTCGGCCAATGGCGAGTGCGCAATTGAGCGAAGGATGGCTGTCAAACCAGCGAACGAAGTCGGCTACGAAAGAGCGCGAAACCCGTAGAACCAAGAAATTGGACAGTCGAGTCAACCTGATCGTCGAACTTGCAATGTGGGAACTGGAAGATCTCGGCCTCATAAGTTGCCAGCCACGGCGCTTCGACAGGTAGCCAGACGAGGCCCTGCTCAAACTTCACTGTCTGCTCCTGCGCGCGCTCGACCTTACCCTTTTCAGGGTCCCGCGAGAGCAGCCACGGCTGGTTGCCCGTTTTATTGAAGTACTCGATGAGACTGATGCCGCTGGCCTTTTTCTCGACGATGACCAGCTTGGCGTTCCACTTCTCTTTCTGGACTTTGACCTGATTGACGAGGTCCACGAAGTTGGGGCGGTCGCGCCAGAGGTCGAGCAAATAATACCCGTCGGGACACTTCGCCCAGGTCGTGCAGACCGTGTAGGAGTTGGTTTCGTCACCTTGATAGGCAGTGTCCCACGATTGGATCACTGCTTCAACTTTCGCTGGACCAGGAGCTTTCTGATAGCGCTTCACCCAGGCATTCTTGAAGATATAGCCGCCCGGCGGCAACGGGCGCTGATTATACTGGGCTTCAAAATCATGCTCGCCCATGTCTTTCTTGAGCTGCTCAAGATCCTCCTTGTCGTGCCGGGAACGCTGAAGAATGTGCCCCGGGCCGAGCCACACGTTCCATCCTCCGGCGACAACGTCGTATATTTTCTTTTCGGAGTGGATCGCCGGCAGGATCAATTCTTCCCAGCCGCTTTTCGCGATGAGATGGCCCGGCAGATCCTCGGCATGAAGTCTCTGTCCGACAACAATGATCCTGCGCTTTTTCGGTTTGTCGAAGCGGCTGTGAATCGTCGAGTTGAACCAGTTGATGCAGTTCTCCCGAGCCGTCGGCGAATGCGCCTCGCTGGCCTTGAGCAAATCGTCGGCGATAAAAAAATGCGCGCCGCGGCCAGTCACCGTGCCGCCGACGGACGTTGCGAGACGATATCCCCCCGCGGTTGTGCCAACCTCGGTCTTGTTCTGCTGTTTGGGATCCAGAATCGTCCCTGGAAACAGTCGCCGATAAAAAGGAGATCGCATCAGCTTCAACGTGTCTCCGCTGAACTTCTCGGCGAGCGATGCTGCATAGGATGCGCAAACGATGCGTGTTTTAGGGTTCCTGCCGAGCAGCCACGCTGTGTAGGCGATCGAAATCAGATAGGTCTTCAGATAGCGTGGTGGAATGCAAACCAGGGCGCGGGGGACCTCGCCATCATAAACCTTCTCGAGCAACCGACAGATGATGCTGATGTGATGAGACAGCTCGAGCATTCCTCCTTCGAGCACTGGAAAGGCCCGGATCGCGAAGGAACGGAACTCGCGGCGACACAAGTCATCGACGATCCTTCGCAGCTCGAACGGGTCAGCCATCGACATCATCCTTTTTCTTGAAGACGTGAAATTTCTCGCGAAGCTCGATCCACGCATCGAGCGTCGCAAAATCCGCGGCGGACTCATCTGGCGATGGCGGCGCGGCCTCCGGCGGGTCGTACCTCTCGTCGAGCTCTTTCTGGATCTGAAAAGCCTTTAGGTTGCCTGCAGCGGCTTGCTGGGCGACCTGATGGTAGCCCAGTTCTTTCTTTGACATGGTCTTCTGTTTACCGTCCATGGTGACGGTGACTTTTTCTCCGAATGCCTCCTGGTAGAGCGTCTTCTGGTTCTTCGACCCTTTGGGTCGGCCTTTCGGGTTGGGTGATTGGCCGCCCTTCTTCCACCAGCTCTCGGGGTCGGTTTTGCCTTTGCCCCACTTCGAGGACTTCGGAGGCTTCTTCTCCTCACTCATGGCTGCCCTGCCCGTCGTCAGTACGTTGTTCGACGAGTTCCGCGAAGGTCAAACCCGTCTCGACATGCACGGCGCGATCGCCGGTCAGTCGTTCCCAGCGCCGGATCGCACGATCGACATACTTGGGATCGAGTTCGATGCAGCGGGCCTCGCGATCACAGCGCTCGCCGGCAATGATCGTCGTGCCCGACCCCGAAAATGGGTCGAGCACCACTTCGCCGACATTGGTCACGTCGACGATCGCATCAATGACAAGTTCCACAGGCTTCGGGGTCGGATGGTCGGCAAGTGCCAGCGCGGCCGACGATCCCCGCCGGTTAGCGCCCGCATAGGTCCAGACGTTGGTGCGATCTCGCCCGAAAACACCCAACGCCACATTATTTGTGGCCGGCGACTTCCCGTTGCAGAACACGGCGACAAGCTCGTGGCACGATCTGTAGAGCCCGCCCATGCCACCCGACCCTTTGTTCCAGACAGCGACATTGATGCGATCCAGGCCGGCCTCACGCCCCCCATCGAGCAAGAGTTCGATCTGACGCCAGTCCATGCAGGCGAAGAGGACAGCGCCCGGTAACAATGATGCCCGACAAAGACTGAGATACGTTCTTAGGAACTGCCGAAACTCGGCCTCGCTCTCCTTCCCCGCAAACATGACGAAGTCTTCGTGCTTGTGTTTGCCGAGACCTCCGACGAAACCTTCGATCTTGCAGTTGTAGGGCGGATCGGAAAAGGCCGCGTGCGCCGCGCTCCCGCTGAGCACACGCTTATACGACGCTTCATCAAGAGCATCACCGCAGAGCAACTGATGGCGGCCAAGACGGAACAGGTCACCGGCCCTGCTCATCGGCACAACGACAGTATCAGCCGCGCCTTCACTTTCCTCAGAATTGCGTTCGCTCGGAAGCGGCTCGAGCTTGATCTGATCGATCTCGGGCAAGGTGAAGCCGGTCGAGATCAGCTCGATCCCGTGCGACTCGATTGTGATCATCCGGTCGCGGAGTTTATCGAGGTTGTACTTGCCAATCTCACCGATGCGATTGAGCGCGAGACTGAGGGCCTCCAGCTCAAGCGGGTTGAGATGGTCGACGACCCGGCATTCGATTGTCTCGAGGCCGAGCCGGACCGCCGCTTCCCACAGGACGTGCCCTGCAACGATGGTGCCGTTCTTGTCGATCAGGATCGGGAGCACCATCCCAAACTTCATGATGGATCGGATCACGCTTTCGAGGAGCTGCGCTGTCGTCTCGCGCGTCCTATTCGCCGACGGACGGAGCGAGTTGATAGGCTTAAAGACAGTTGTGAGCGCCGGTTGCGGATCATTGCGACCTTGGCCATGGAGCGCGGCGCTGATCCGCGTCTCATCATGGTTGTTCGAGCGGCGATTCTTAGTTGCCGTCTGAAGCTGCTTTTTCAAAGCTCGTGAGTTGATCGTCTCTCTGGCTGACATGCTTAACGCTCGAAACACATTCCGAAGTGAGATGACTGACCGCTATAGCGGTTCAAAAACGTGGGCACTTTAAGTTCACACTCTGGGCTAGTTAAGTGCTATTCAGTTGGGTGGGAGCCGACGTGCCATGTCCGATCTCGCCGATCAGCACATGCCACAAGGTGTGCCGGCCCTCGTCCGTGCACTTTAATTGCACGGACGTGCCGTCGATGTCAACTGCTGCTCGCGACCTATCGTTTTCGGAGTTTCGTGAGCGCCTTGGTCAGGGCCTGCTCCTTCTCGGAAAGGCCACCGCCTGTAGCTTTGGCGCCGTGAGCCTCGAGGACGTCCCGGAAGACGTCGTATTGCTCCGGCGTTAGATGAAGGAGCACGGCATGCACCTTGGCACCTGGATCTGCCCCGTCATTATTCACGAGACGGGCAAGACCGTAGGTCGAATTTTCCTCGGCGAGCTTCAGGAGCCGCTCGCAGTTGCGAACGTTAATATGTGGTGAGATGAGACGCAGCTTGGTCCAGCCGATCCGGTTCAAGCGACGGCTATCCACCTTGAGCTCCGTGAAGGCCCGATCGATCTCGACATAATAATATGCCTTGCGCCTGGCGATGCCGAGTTGCTTCGCGATCGTAAGAAACTCGTCTGGTCTGTCGTCGAGCACCTGTCGCAGGTGGTGCGCGACGTCCATTAAGTCATCGCTCTTCAATTTCTCAACGTTCTCGAGCTTGCGCACGCGTTCCTGCTCCGAGACCAACGTGCTCTTCACCAGCGTCCTCCACCGAAGTCCTTGCAGGACATGAACCGAAAGCCGTCGTGAGTTCAACCCATGACGGCGTGGCGCTCGACGAAGTCGCCGTCAACGTCCTCGAACATAGCTTGGCCCGGCCTCAAGCGACGCCGGGCCGTAACCGCGATCCCCGTACTGGCATCCGTGCTTCACCACCCATGATTCCGTGTTTTGGTTTCATCGGCAAATTCGCGAAAGCCCTATGATATCGGGCGTTTGAAGCGATCAATCGCGCCAATTCCGTGTATTTTTGCGCATTTTCCGTGTTTTTCGGGGGTGAACACGGAAAATCCACCTAGAGACTTGTTCGCGTCAGACTGCCTGCACAGCCAGCCAACTTACTGAAATCGCAGACTTTTCACGCCTCCGGGTGCTCTCAAAATAACGCCGTCGTTTCCGCGGCTTAGCCCTCGGTGGGTCCCGTGAGTGGTCCGCAGAGACGCAAATCAGCACGTTCCGAGGCGGCATTCCGCGAAACGTCTCTGCTGCCGACTTTTGGGGCGGGCGGTTTGGCTTCGGCCATAGTATCCCGGCGTTCGACCGTCAGGCGAAGCCCAAGAACTTGCGCTGCGCGCTCCAATCGAGCGGCAGATCCTGGGAGGTACGGAGCAAGCGTTTCGGACTGAGCTCCGGTGGCTGCCGACCGCCAAAGATGTCCTCGATAATGCTTGGCGCGAGATACGTCAGACGCATCAGTGCCGTCAGACGACCTTTGCTTTTGGTTATGCCCGACGTGATGTCATTGAGGGTTTCCGTCGTAGCGGACAAGATCTTGGCGCGAACAGAGAAGGCCTCCTGCAACACCTGAACGAGGGATGCGTCGGGAGGTCTCTGCGATGGGTCGCCGATCACCATGCGCTTGCCTTGACCAGAACGACGCAGCTCGGCCGGCACTGTGAGAATGATCGACCGATCTGATGCGCTCTCAATTTTTCCCTCTACGCCGAGCGCGCCCGCAAGCTGTTCAGCATCGATCACAATCTCGATCTGATCTGGCGAGAGCATCACGCGAGCAACGGCCTGACGGATAACTGCCCGTGCCGTCTCAGGCGGCATGATGGGCCATTCCTTCCCGAACTTCGCGGCACGGCTGAGTGCTGCCTCCAGTTCTCCAGCCCTCAGTTGAAGTGCAGCTAGAGCGTCGGCGATCTCCTTTTGCGATGTCAGGAGCGTACGTACGCGATCAAGGACCAGACCTTCTACCTCGCTTGCCGGTACGCGCATCGTGTTTCCGGAGGATCTGCTTGTATCAAGCAGGGCGGCAGAAATGTAATATCGGTACCGGCGACCACGCTTGTTAGCGTGCGTGGGCGTCATCCGGTTGCCGTCATGGTCAAAAAGCAGCCCTGATAGAAGGCTTGGCGCCTCCGCCCCTGTCGCCAGGGACCGGGCCTTTCGGTTCGCGGCTAGCTTATCCTCAACCACAAGCCAGAGTTCGGCCTCGATGATGGCTTCGTGCTGGCCGGGATAGACGTTACCCTTGTGAGCGACTTCACCTCGGTAGAGTCGGTTCTGAAGGATCAGATACAGGATCCCGCGTGAGAACTTGGCGCCGCCTGTAATTAGGCCTTTCGTGCCCTCACGTCGCTTGCTACGCAGGCCACGGCGATCGAGTTCAGCTTGCAGCAACTTGACTGAGCCGAGCTCGGCGTATCGCTGGAAAATCAGGCGAATGGTTTCAGCTTCGGCCGAATTGATGACGAGCTTTCTGTCTTTGACGTCGTAGCCAAGTGGCACGGTGCCGCCCATCCACATGCCCTTTGCTTTCGACGCCGCGATCTTGTCACGGATGCGCTCGCCGGCGATCTCGCGCTCGAACTGAGCAAACGACAGCAGCATATTGAGCGTCAGACGCCCCATCGACGTAGTGGTGTTGAACTGCTGGGTCACCGATACAAACGAGGCGCCATTGACGTCGAAGATGTCGACGATCTTGGCGAAGTCGGCCAGAGAGCGTGTCAGCCGGTCGACTTTGTAGACGACAACGATCTGGACCTTCCCGGCCTTGATATCGGCGAGCAGCCGCTGCAGCGCAGGACGCTCCATCGTCCCGCCAGAAAGGCCACCATCGTCATAGAGGTTAGACACCGCAGTCCAGCCTGCATGCTTCTGGCTCTTGATGAAGGCTTCGCAGGCCTCCCTTTGCGCGTCGAGAGAATTGAACTCTTTCTCCAGGCCTTCGTCGGAAGACTTGCGGGTATAGATGGAGCAGCGGACCTTGATCATTCAAGAAGCCTCTCTTGACCAGAGGACGAGGCAGCGCCCGCACCAGTCTTCAGACCAAAGAACCTTGGTCCAGACCAGCGGGCGCCCGTAATCTCGCGGGCGACAACCGACAACGATGGATAGCGCTGTCCCCGCCATTCGACGCCATCGTCCAGGATGACGATGGTATGCGTCTGCCCACGCCATTCCCGGATCAGACGTGTACCCGCCTTAAACGAGACGGGCCGACGACGCCTCTTGCTCGAGAGTTCTTCCGAAGTCGAGGACTGCAGTCTGCGGAGTGAACCTTTCGATAGCCCGCCATGCGCCAATTCCTGGATCCTGTAGGTCACCCCACGCAGCAGGATATCGCGGCTCAGGCGTTTGGGTGGCGACGTCTGATAGAGACGCCGCCACTCATTGCGCAGCGCATCGATCGCAAGGCTCTCAAGTCGTGCGATCTCTGCAGGTAGGCCCAGTGACGGTTTTGCCATGTCAGCGACCGCGACGGGGCGCAATCCTATACCGCCGCAACTCTCCATCAGATTTGGAGGACGTCAGATCGAGACCGAGCTTCTTCTTCACTGTTCCCGCGAGGAAACCACGGACACTGTGCTGTTGCCAATCCGTTGCCAGCATCATCTCGGGGATGGTCGCGCCGTAGCGTTGATTCAGCAGCGACAGAATACGGTTCTGCTTCGTGCTGCGCGCTGGTACGTCAGGGCGCCCTGCCGGCGCTGCCGCCGGTTTTGACTGTTCCGGACCACGCTTCGACTTGTTCGCGCCACCAGAGGGTTGAGTTGCTCGCTTGGCTTTGGTCGGGGAATGAACTTCAACTGTGGTCATGCTGGGCTCCGTGACTTTTGGCGCGCCCCAATGGCGCTCCCACTGCCTGAAGCCCCGCGACCGCGAGGTGATTTCTCAGATGTTCAGCGAGCCAAAGTGCCGACCGCTTCCCACACGAATGCGTCCTTTGCGGCAGAAGTCGAGAGCTGATTTCGCTGCTGTGTCTAACTTCGAAATATCGGTTAACAACCGTGTCGACGCACTGACATTTAGATTTGATCGACCAGCGGGCTGGGACGGCATTATCCCATTTGCTGACCTGAGCAACCGCAGCACGTCGTTTTGGTGCGCGGCTGCTAGGCCGAGAAAGCAGAAGTCAGGGATGTCTTCGCATTCATGCCAAACAGAGCATCGCTCGTTGCCTGCTTGACGGTTGAAAACGGACATCGATCAGAAAATTAGCCGGTTTTGCGCTCCGCCTGAGGGGAAGCATCAATACCATCGCCTGGCGGATTGGACCGTTCAGTGTCGCGCAGGTTCACAAGAGCATGAATGTAGAAATCGGGAACGCCAATGACGACAACCACGATTGGCCATGCGTCAGTCAGCATCGCCGTTAAAGTGCCCGTCCCGTGATCGCACTTGCACGCATAAATAATGGCTTCCAACAGGCGAAGCGCCGACTCCCATTTTAAAGCTGGTTGCGGGTAGGATAAATTCGGTGAGTCGGGGACTACCGTTTTGCCCCGGAGGGACTCCTTCAATTTTCTAAATCGTCGCTAGCATGTTGAGCGACATTTCCATCGGGGGCAATGTGCATATTTCACGCGTCATTGTGAGCAATTATCGCTGCCTCCGGAAGGCAGATGTTACATTAAACGCTGGCCTAAATATCATCGTCGGCAATAACGAGTGTGGCAAGTCCACGCTTCTTGAGGCCGTTCATTTAGCGCTGACGGGGCAATTAAACGGAAGGCCAATTCAAAGTGAGCTTCATCCGTATCTTTTCAATGCATCGGCAGTTGGGGAGTACATCAGCACGCTCATTTCGGGCAAGACCACTGCTCCTCCTGCCATCACGATCGAATTATACTTAGAAGATGTGGGGGCTCTTGCCATTTTGAAGGGCACGAATAATTCCCTCAATCAAAATGCTCCGGGCGTCACGCTTACGATCGAGTTCAATCAAGAATATGCGGAGGAATTTAAGGCTTACGTCGCCGATCCGAAAGTTATTCGGACGCTTCCCGTTGAATACTACATGGTTCGCTGGCGAAGTTTTGCCGACAACGAAATTACCGCGCGCACGATTGCCCTGAAACCGGCGTTCATAGACGCAAGCATCATCCGCAACAATGCTGCGGCGACGCGCTACGTCGTGGATATTGTGCGGGATAGCCTGAACAAGAAGCAAAAAGTGGACCTTGCGTTGTCCTATCGGATGATGAAAGACGCGTTCATGGAGCAGGCGAAGGTCAAAGCGGTCAATGATGCTCTGGCGCAAAAGAAGGGTGACATCTCCAACAAAGCGTTGTCGGTATCTCTAGACACATCCTCAAGGGCGAGTTGGGAGACCGGAGTCATGCCCCACCTCGACGATGTGCCTATGACGCTCGTCGGCAAGGGAGAGCAAAACGCCATCAAAATAAAGCTGGCGATGGAATCATCCGCCGACTCTCACCTCATCCTCATCGAAGAAGCCGAGAACCATCTTTCTTTCTCTAACCTCAACGCCCTTATCAGCCATATCGCCGAGCGCCGAGGGCAGCGGCAGCTTATCATCACGACGCATAGTAGTTTCGTTCTGAACAAGCTTGGGGTGGAAGCGGTGGTGCTTTTCCATCAGGGACATTCTATTCGGCTGAACGACCTGACAAGTGGAACACATGATTACTTCATGCGCCTTCCGGGTCACGACACCTTGCGCCTCATTCTGGCAACGCGCTCAATCTTGTTGAGGGACCATCGGACGAGCTGATCGTCCAAGCCGCGTTCAAAAAGCTGCACGGGAAAATGCCTTTGGAGGGCGGCGTTGACGTCATCTCCGTCAATTCTCTCGCCTTCAAACGCTTTCTAGAAATCGCCGTGTTGCTCGATCGAACGGTCGCGGTTGTAACCGACAACGATGGGAAAATCGCCGCGCTCCAATCGAAATACGCGGACTACGCGGGAAGGCCCAAGGTCGCCATCCTTTTCGATCCGGATGAATCTTTTCCGACGCTTGAACCGCAATTGCTAAAGGCGAATGGGCGCCCAACGATCGAGAAAATCCTCGGCAGAGCTTTTACTTCAGACGCCGAGCTGCTCGACTACATGACGAGCAACAAAGCCGACACCGCTTTGAAGTTCTTTGCAACCACAGAAGATTGGAAGGTTCCGGAGTACATCGCCCGTGCCGTCGAATAACCGTATCATCATGTGTGCTGCGGGCGGCGGAAAGACAACGCGCATTGTCAGCGACGCGCTCCATGATGCCAATTCTCGCTCTTTGCTCGTAACCTATACCCGTAACAATGAAAGGGAGATCGCGCGCAAATTTTATGAGCGTGAAGCGGTGATACCTGCTCATGTCGAGTTGATGACGTGGTTTACGTTTCTTCTTCGCGAATTGGCTCGGCCCTATCGCCGTGTCCTTCACGACCGACGCATTGACAATCTGATGTTTGTTGAAGGGAAATCCGTGGCGCTCGTCCCGGCTGCCAATGTAGCGGCTCACTACTTTGCGGAAGGCCGCTACATCTACTCCGATAAAATCTCAAAGTTCATCTGCGAGTGTAACCGTTTAACGAATGGCGCCGTGATGAATCGGCTCGCCACGCGTTTTGATCACCTGATCGTCGATGAAGTTCAGGACATGGCGGGATACGATCTCGACTTGCTCGAACTTGTTCTGAAATCGGGGGTGAAGTTGACGCTCGTTGGCGACCACCGCCAAGCAACTTTCAAAACAAATAATAACGCAAAAAATGCCGCCTACGGCGGTTCAAAAATCATTAGAAAGTTCGAAGAATGGGCAACTACTGACCTTGCAATCCTCTCTAACGAGCGACACACGCATAGATGTCATCAAAAAATTGCTGATCTCGGCGATAGCTTTTTTCCAGGAGAACCCGCGACGACGTCCTTAAACACGGAGACCACAGGACATGACGGCGTTTTCATAATCGCGCCGTTGAAGGTTGCCGAATACATGAAGGCCTTTAGTCCGCAGGTGCTTCGGCTCGACGTTAAAACAGCATGCGACGGCATACCGGCCATGAACTTTGGCGAGTCCAAAGGCCTCACCTTCAAACGCGTTTTGATATTTCCCCATGGAAAAGCCAAGCAGTGGCTACGAACCGGAGCCTTAACGCACATCGAAAAATCAATTACTAAAATGTATGTTGGCGTCACACGGGCGCGCCATAGCCTCGCGTTCGTCCATGAGGGCTCCGTCGCCATCCCAGGGGCTCAAACTTACGAATAACTCCGTCGCGCCTTAGCCTTCTTTCTGATGATCCTGCGTTAAATCTTCAAGCAATAATGGAGAATTTTCCGAGGAAGGACAGTCAAGGAAGTCGCCCAACTCTACTTTCGGCGCGGGTTCAACCGCGCGACGTTTTGCTGATGCATCGTACTTCAAATCAAATCGCGATAGCGGATGCTCAAAATAATGATCGTCGAGGGTCTTCAAAATGGCAGAGGATTTTGTTTCAGCGACGTATTTACGAACATCCGCTCCGTCCTTGAACCCAATCGTATACTTCTTCGCCTTCCGCGCCACTTCTTCGAGGTATGCGCGAGCGTCATTTGAAAAGCTGCCGCATGTCCAAAATTCGAAGCCTATTTTTAGGTTTTGAAACCGAGGATCGACCCGCAAGGCCCGGTAGATAACCGAGACTTTTTTTGTTACCCATTCTTCGACGGTTGCGAGACTAATGACTTCTGAAGGCTGATTACCTTTTCCCTCATAAACCCAAGCCTCCCTACGTTCTTTGATCCGCAAAACATCGATTTCTCTGCGCTCTCCGGTTGCATGGTTTGTAACGATTTTCCCGATTTCAATCGGATCGCCTTCGTTCATGTGAATGGCGTGACCCATGATCAACTCGAACAGTGCTCCGCGCAAATTGCCGGCAGCGCCTTCGATTTCACCGAGTTTGCCGAAAAGCTCCGGGATCACCTCCGGCCGTTCAACGACTACATCGGCGGCCTTCGTCACGGTTTGAAGAAGAAGCGCTAAGCCCGAGGCCACGTCGCGACCGAAGAGAGTTTCCGGGGTCGCCATGATAATTCCATGAGAGCGCCCCGCTCTAAAAGCTTCGCGTGTAAACCCATCCGATAGGAGCATCGGCATCATGGGCGGAAGCCCGCGCAAAGCAGAGAGCGTCTTGCATTTGCGGATGAAGGCAGCGATGGCGTATTCGTCAATGGCATTACCCGCCACGACATCGCAAACGAGAAAGCCGGGATTGGGTTGGGCGCCAGGTATCCGCTTTATCATCGGCCGAATGTAGGACGGTCCGCACAAGTCCCAATGGAAGGTTCCGTATTTAGGCGTAACGAGACCATCCCGTGTCGCGATTTTTTCGTAGCTCGCCATGCCGAGTTTTCGTGCCCAGTCCCGGACGGCCAGGATCATGATATTTTCCGTGAGAAGCCGTGCGCGCAGCCGCGCAGGCGAAGCATGTTGAAAGTGACCGTTAGCATCTAAGGCGACGCATGAACCGATACCTTCGATCGCGACACGCTTGAGAAGTCCGCATGAGATAAGACGCGCGAGAAGGAGTGAACTTGGCGTTTGCCCGCGCTGCTTTTCTGGGGCGCCGCTGATGATGCAAAATTGAGATTCTGGAACGATGCCATCGCGCCGAAGGATCGCTGCCAACGCCGGACCATACGCAGGACTCTCGGCCGATGTGATGCGTACAACAGCATCCCAATAATCAGCGGAATTATGCGTCGTCTCGTGGTAGAGAATGAATGTGTTTTTCGGAAAGGTCAGGGTCGATAATCTGCGCACCTTGCCTCTGGCGCGTGAAACGCGTTGCCGCGCCACATCCGACGAAAGCCCCATCCCTTCTAGCCGTTTGCAAAGAGCGGCCGACAACATCGGCCCGTCCTTGAAGAGAATGTCCTCGATCATCGAGGAGAATGGCGCAGTCATCGAAACCTTGGTGTCACACAGCGCTATTTATAATACATCAAGTATGCACGTGTCTAATTTCATTAAACGCCGCCAATAAAAATTCAGCGAAATCAATATGTTGGTTACCTATGGGCGACGACACTAAACCTTTATCCCGCGTCACAGTCAAAGCATCAGCGGCGCGGTTTCTAGGCCCTGCTAATCCTTCGTTGGGGGCTTTTGAGCCCCGAAAAACATCGGAAAAAAACTGCGCTGTTGCTTCATCCGTAGAATATCCGAAGCAACGATGGTGCCTGGTCTCCTGCGCTCACCTCCTTCGCCCGTTAACACCTCAAGGTCAGGGTTCTCGATCATAACTCCGTGGATATCGTCCATATGAGCAGGCGTCATATTGTAAATGCTCTCGTAAAAATCACCCAAGATGATCGCGTCACCAAATTCCGATACGAGACGCGGTATGTCTTCTGCGAGTTGGTCTCGCGCGTTGTTGCGGCCTGACACGTCGAAAAGGTAGAGGGCCCCTTCGTGCGTAGGATCGTAAGCTAACATGTTAAGGCCAGATCGACCGAAGTGGGCTTGAGAGCTACTATTGAGATGTAGGATATCGTTGTATTCCTGGCGCGCGCGATAAGAATTGGCGAAATGAATGAGCCAGTAGCGCCAGCCTTCCGGATTGTTGATCGAAAATGGGCTGACGAACGGCGCGCAGTCGCGAAAGGCTTCAAATACCATCCTTTCCGCTGCCCCAAGCCACATGTCTTTGTTCATCAGGCCGTCAAGCGCATCGAATCCTCCAGCTGGGAGGCCAAGATACGAAAGTT
This sequence comes from Hyphomicrobium sp. DY-1, assembly GCF_047497105.1. Lineage (NCBI taxonomy): Bacteria > Pseudomonadati > Pseudomonadota > Alphaproteobacteria > Hyphomicrobiales > Hyphomicrobiaceae > Hyphomicrobium > Hyphomicrobium sp. DY-1. The sequence continues at coordinate 978,772 of NZ_CP134870.1, forward strand.
GTTTTTGAACAACCTGCGGCGCTGTTTGGCTAAGGTAGGTAAGCAAAGATTCGATGGCAAAGGTGTAGAAAATTTCAGCGGATGGCCACGAGCGCATGATGTCCACGAGTGTTTTGCGCTCTACATGCTTGTGGCCGCACTGATCTAAATTAAAGACGACGTTGCGATAGCGCGCTGCCAGTAGGCGCTGCTTGATCTCGGGATACGCTTCCTCGAATGCCTTGCTCGAAAATTCCACTCTCAAGTGAAGACGCGGCACTTCAATCGTGACAGCCGCCAAGAGAGACTGCAAATTTGTCTTCAAGATTTCTACGGTTTCAGGGTCGGCGTCATTGAAGATGAGCAGACACTCAAGGTCGAGTGGCGCGAATCCTTCCGCAGCCCGTTTTAGATTGGCTGCCTCGCAGGTCTGGCGAAGCTCCTCAATGAAAATAACCGGAGAGCCGGCGGCACCACATTTATAACGTCCGGCCCCTGCAAAACCCTCAACGATGGCAAGCCTGAAACGGGTTTGCTGAGGTAACTGGCAGCGGACGGCCAGGTATCGTGAAAAGTATTGGCGCAAGATAGCATGTTTGCGCTTGGAGTGTTCTTCGAGCGTTGCGCCGCTCGCCCATTGGTAAGGCTTTTCGACCATTTATGCGGCCTGTTATTTTGGGAAAGCGGCGGTCACTTACGTTCCTGCCACGGTGGCGGCGTGAGGCATCTCATCCCATACCCTGCCGCGATAGATTCTGCCGTTCGCCTTCTTTGAGCGACGCTTGTTATCTTTGCCCCACGTTCCCCACTGTTTGAAAAAGAATGCAGTCTTGTAGTGAGAGCACTGATCATGAATTTCGTCGATCCATTCTTCACGAATGGGTCTGGCCGATCTGCCGCTCTCGCCGCCGACGATCGCCCAATGGATGTTGGAAAGATCGACTTCGCCCACAGGGCCAATGAGGGGTTCAAATGAAATAAAGCGGATAGCGGCAGGGACGGATTGGAGATGTTCAATCCTATCGATCACGCCGGCGTTCTCGACGCTCGTACCCAGCCAAACATTGGGCAGAACTTCACCAATGCGAGAAGTGACGACCCTCGCCATCCGTTTGGGACGTTTGGTGAGGATCTGATAGTGATGGTGCGGCGTGGCACGCATCACTTTCCACACTTCAGCAATAAACTTGTCGCTCACCCCCTCGTGGAAAAGATCGCTCATCGAGTTTACGAAAATCTTCTTAGGCTTTTTCCAGCTCAAGGGAATGCGGAGCGAAGATGGATCTTCCCTCACAAGGCCCTTCCAAATGGTGCGCTTGCCGCTCCGCCGAGTTAGGCCGTTGTATTTCTCGACATTCATCGCTTCCAGGCGTTTTGCCATCTCCATGGCGTAGCAATTCTTGCAACCTGGGCTGACGATGGAACATCCGGCTACCGGATTCCACGTAGCATCGGTCCATTCGATTTGAGTTTCCGCCATAAATGCCCCTGAGACGAATCGCAGCCGACCCGACAAAAAACACAATAGTACTGTTCGCAAAAGTTGTTAGCAGAAAAGGAAGGCCGCCATCGTTGAGTCGATTGGGCGGTATGCGCGCTCCCTCGTTCACCGTGGGCTGCGCTTCCGCGGCTTTCCTGGCCATCTCGGCCTCTCATCCGGATCGAGAAACTCGCCGCCAAAACGCGCGCGGAATTTCTCGGCATCGGCTTCTTGCGCGAAACACCACACATTGATCCACTGATCGTTCTGCCGGAACGTATGGCCACGCGGTGCGATCGACAGATTTTTGCAAAATTCGCCGCCGCATTGTGCGCTCTACCGACTGTCACCTCCGCATTGAGTGCGATCTGGTAAGGCCATCCACGATCAATCTGACAGTTCGTGATTTCGCCCGCCTTACCATTCTTCATGCATAGAACAAACAAAGAACATGCGCAAGTACTTATTCGGAGGAACGATGATCGCGACAGCTGCGCAACGCATTGAGGATGCTCGCTTTGACGAGGCCGTCACGCAAATGCTCCTCGAAATCCGCAAACACATTGTCGAGGAGACTGTCTCGATGACCGCGCTTAGGTGCGGTCGCTTTTGAGGCCACTAAACACTGTCTTTGCATATCACCGCGTCGACGCAGCATCTCCGAATTCAGACATTGTCCGAGGCCATCCTCGCCGCGCCGATCATTAGAGGCCCATGGCCGCTAATGGGACCGACGCCAAATTGGCTGAGGCAGAGATGGCGGCAATCGGACAGGTCGCAACGCGCCACTACTCGATCTTAGGTGGTGGCTTCATGATGCTTCCGCTTTCGCATCCCGTGCCACAGGCTGCTTCTTGTCTGCGGCCTTCAAGGCCTCCGTGACGCGTGAAACGGCTTTGGGAAGATCGAAATTGATTTCGCTACCAGGAATCCGCACAGCCTGAATACCCAGGGCCTCGAGCTTCTGGTTGATGGCTGTGTCCTTCTCGCGCTGCTTCTTTCTCGCGTGATGGGCCCCGTCGCAGAAGACGGCAATGCGCTCGGTTTCAAAGAAGAAGTCTGCCTCCGTCACCAGCCCCCTGCTGTGGCGAAACTCAATGTCACTCCATAGGTGATACCACGATGGAAACGTCACGCCGTCGTCCATGATCAGCATCTGGCTCTGCGGGAATAGCCCTTCCTTTGCGAGAGCTTGCAAAAGGAATAACTCGATTGGCGTCTCGGCGCCCCACACGCGCCGCGCTTCGACTTCTTGGAATGGCGTGAAGAGAAGACGGTTGCGGTGCTTCTCGTACTTCTCCGTCATTTTCTGCGAGGGCATTTGCAGATTCATCGTCAAAACTTCATCGTCATCCGCAAGTTCGGTGGCTAAGAAAAACTGGTCGACGACGATCCCGATCTCATCCAGGAAGCCCTTTCTCTTGCCGTCGAGATATCCTGGAATATTCCCGTAGAGAGACCAGTCGCCAGAGAACGGATCGTAGCCCGTGTAGGAGGGCTCGGTCTTCAACCATTTGGCCACGTCGACTTTCGAGACGAACTCGATGCCGTCATGCGAGATCTCTCCCCGCTTCGAACCAGGAATCAGCGTCACGGCAAACGGCTTCACATTGAGCGCGCCTTCCGACACGCCAGCGGCAACCACGCTCAGCACGACCGAAATCATCTGGAATTGCGCACCGCGCTTCTTGAATAGTGCGACTTCGCCGTCGCTGGGCTTGTCGCGAAGTTTGCCGCCCGCGGCCTCGGCCATAGCCTTTGTAACCGGCTGAATACCTCCGAGATCTTGCATCGCCGCACGGATCAACTCCGGAACCGATGACCAATCGACCCGAAGCGGCGGTTTGGGCAGCGTGCAATATGCCGGATCGGCGAGAAGAGCCTGAGGTCTGTCCTTGATCATTTGTCTCCCACGGTGAGCGGCCGCCAACAGAAAGCATGCTGTCTCAGGCCGTAACTTCTAGGGCTAAGATGCTCCTCGTATCCATGGGAGTGCCTATGTAGCTGGAGGCGGGTATGCCCATGATGGAAACAAGCAAGCGCGATACCAGGTGCTCCACTTCCAATAGGGGGTTGCCCAGGGGATGCGGGGTGCCATCGAAACCCTGAATGATCCTAAAACCTAAGGGCTCGCTTCCCACCAGCCCCTCATGGATCATTGCGTTGCGCAGTTCTGAAAGCTGGCAGTTATTGGTCGACTTGTCATAGAGTGCCCATGCCGGAGGCGCGATCTGCCAAGCCTGACACATTGCTTCGATGCGCTCGCCGTGCGACTGTTTCTTCAGTTGCTTCAGATCCATTGATGCCTTCCAGCAGGCGTCGAGTGCCGTGTACAGATACTGCAATCGCTCATAGCAAAGAAGGTGCGGGCTCCCGCTCACGAACAGCGCGTGGATAACCGATACCACGAGGCCCGGCGCCTTCCCGCCCGAACGGTCAGCGTAGAAGCGGTTACAGTGGGTCAGCGCGCGAGTGAGATCGCCCGGAGTACAGACAAAATCCACTAGGCAGCCTTGACGGCAAGGCGTTGCGTCCAGGAAGCCAGCTTCCGCTGTCGTCAGCCGCATCCCGACCAGGAAACCAAGGCACCAGACCATAAACTCGATTCGCTGCATGTTTGAGCCGCTCCCAGCCCCAATCTCATGCGTCTTCGGCATCGCAAATACGCGACGTCGCCCCGGTGCCAAGATCCAATCACCATCGCGATATTCGCTCTTTTGGAGCTTTTCAATCTTACGCTGCAGTTCGGGCAAGGTGGCGATGATGATGTCATCGAACGACATATCAAGCTTGTGCGGAAAATAGCCGAGTTCTCTTCGCACGGACGTTCCCTTCATTGTGTGTCTGGCCACAGGAAATCCGGTGCCACAGATAAGGCGGATTGATCAGGCGTCGCGGGCCTGACGATGACCCGCGCAGGTAAGAAATCAGCTTGTCGACGGCTGTCGAAGGGATCGTCATGTCGCCGTCAATAGAACTCGGCGTAACAACCGCGGCGGCGAGCATCACGCGCCAAACGTTAAGGTGATTTGCATTATTCTGCGGCTCAAGTCCGCCACGCAAGGAAGCCATGACGTTTGTTCATCATCGAACAGCGGGCTTCTTTGTGCAGCGATTGTTGGTGCAGAACTTCGTCAGCCCCAACGTCAGGTATTGGGACATCGCGTCGATGTGCAGCGCACTATCGCCTAGCGCGTCTTCGGCAGCTTTCTCTGCACGACGACGCCAATCGCGAGGCAGTAAGGGCGCTCAACCGAACGAGGAAGCGAGCTCTTAACGGGTAGGCACAGTGGAAGGGATAAGCCGGCGAATTTTGGCATCAGCCTCGATCGGCGGCACTGGAAAACGGTGACACTTTTATTTTGTGGCGGCCACACCTTCACCAGGGACGCGGTTCAACAACTCCTTGAGATTTCTCTTCAGAATCATTTCCACTTCGTCGGTGCTCGTTTTCCAAATCGCAGCAAGTTCCTGCGCGGCGAGCGCGACATCTGCCGGAACGAGAGGGCGGTTTCCTTTCTTGGCGAAGGGCCCGTCGGTTTCCGTCAATATCCGATCGCGCGGCATCATTTTGGCAAGGACTCGCCCCTTTTCGCTTCTGAGCATCGCCGGCCCAACCGAAAACCAACATCCCAGCCGAGACGCGGCCGCAAGTTCGGCCGCCGTTCCCGAAAACCAATGCAATACTGAGGTCGCTGCCGATTGATGGCTATGCAGCGCGCTCAGTACACTATCGACTGCACCTCGACTGTGAATTGTGAGGATCTTCCCACCAGCAGCCTTAGAGGCTTGGAGAATGCGATCAAAGACAGCGCGTTGAACATCGATATGTTGACGAAACTCACGCGACCCATCGAGTCCAATCTCTCCAACATAGCGCGTCTCGGGCAATAGCTTCTCGAACAAAGCTAGCTCTTGGACTCGCTCGTGGGCTAGCTGGGGGTGGAGACCAAGAGCCGTCCGAATATAACGCCGCTTTGCGCCGAGCGCCGCTGTTCCACGCCATGCCTTGGGGGTGGTGGTCACGGACAGAACGTAGATGCGTGCATCTTCCGCTTGCTTTGCAACGTTTTCCGGGTCCTCGTACAGATCGAGATGGCAATGAAAATCGATCACAAACGAAAGCCCTCGGAACGAAGATAGTCTGCCAATTCATTGAGGCCTCGTCGCGCCACGTCAAGGTAATGATTCCGCTCTGCATCTTCGATTGGAAGAGGTCCTGATTGAGAAACCCAGGAAGCGAATGATCCTCCGCGCATGATGGCTGCCTGAATGGCAATCAGATCGTCTCGGCCATCCTCGTCCTTCATCACCGCCATTAAATCTGGAAATTGGTAATTGGTATCGTCGATCAAGCCCCCAGCGTGCAGCGCTGAACGCCGGATAAGGCACGGGACACACCGGCCACACTGCTGGTTCTTGCGCTTCCATTTACCGCACGAAACGGTTTCGGCAGCCAACTGGCGAAACCCTTTATGTGCGCGATGCGCGGCGACCATTTCACCCTTCGTTCGCCACTCATACGGATTTTCAATGACAACGGGAAGCTTGAGTGCCTCCACAAGCGCACGAAACCCGTTCAAAAAATAAGGATGACACGTCCGTGTGCTGTGAGAGCCAATTCGTCGCGGCGTAAGTGGCGGATTGAGTGCGATCAATCCATTTTCGCAGACAAACAGCTTTATGATTCCCCCACGTACTTGGGACATACACGAGGCCGCGAGGACGCCCAGCGCCAGGAACTGAAAACTTCGCGTGCGCATGCTATCGTCATCAATTCCTTCCCATGTTGGATAGGTATTTACTGATAGACGCTGACACACGGAAGGGAGGCGTGCGCCGACAGCCTCCTGCTTTGTAGCATCGCCGCGCGATGCGTGACTGATTAAAAGGGGTCTTGCACCGCCCTCAAGTAGGTCAAGCGCGCCGATCGCGCTATCTAGTCCTCCCGAAAACAACGCCGTGCAATCGGCTCGGGTTAGATCCAGTACTCGCCGGTAACGACCTAATTCTGATAACGTCGGAGGCCGCATGCCACCCTTAGTGAAAGTGAAGCTCCAAGTATCGGAACTCAAGAAGCGCAATGCGTCGGTCAGCGTCGGCTCGAGCGATTCCCACAACTTCGGTTGGCAAAGGGGTAACTCGATCTCGAAATGACGGCTCCATCCATCGGGCGCATCCTCTCGGGCGACAAAAGTATCGGCGGCGGTTACCGCCATCGCCACTGACAAAAGATCCATCGCTTCGGGAGTAGGCTGCACACCCATGCGAGCAGACTCTTCTCTCGCCTGTGCGCCTACAGTGGCGACATGCGAATAGGGCGCATGAGAGCCGTATAAAAGAACTTGAATTTCCGACTTTCGCTCACGCGCCGAAACCTTCGCTTCTTCCACTCTAAAGACCAAGCGTGTCATGAGATATTCTCCCATTCCCGCCAAACTTCGTCGATCGCCTGCCGCTCCAATCGAGCAATCTCGGCCCGAGAGAGCCTATCAAGTCCTCTAGCGAGGCGCGGGGCTAAGTGCTTCTCAACCACGACCTTCACTAGCTCAAGAAGATCCGCTTCCGTTTGCATCGTCGCGGGGGCGTCAGGAGAATGCTTCCAAGCTTCGCCGGCGACGCTGCAGATTTCCTGAAAGAGAATGCGGCTAAAGAATTCAACCAGTACTTGAATGAGTTGGTCTGGAGAAATTAGCGCTGGATCAAAAACATCCACCTCGGGGAGGGTCTCGGCCAAAGCCTCTTGAATGGCGGCCGCGATCTGATCGGCATCGGCATTTTTCGGCGACAGAGCACGAGCGATTTCTTGTGCCGCCACGTCAATGGGTCGGCCGACAAAACTCGATAGGTCTACGCCGCTCGCATCCTCCCCCGTTCCGCCCGCGGCAAGATCTGACAGAGCGCCCGCGAGCGCAGCTCCAGCAACATAGGCTGGCCCGAAACGGCGTGGACCTATTGACGAACCGCCGGTGGCTTCCCTCGCATATTTTCCGAGCGCCCTTTGTAGGTCAGCTCTGCCGCCACCCGCGGCGGCCCGTCCAAAATCCGTTCGAAAGCCTCGAAAGCGCAAATGGCCTGGGTCTGGCAAAGGGCTCGACGGGTTCGCATCGGCCCAGGGCGGCACGAGCGGCGATTTCGAATTTGGTCCCTTGCTCGATGCAGACGTGCCCATGCGCTACCCCTCAAACCATTCTTCAGATTTGAGCATGGTGGCCATCCACGGGGGCTTGACCGGCAGTTGCTGAATGAACCGTCTAATAATTTTTGCAGCGTCCGTCGAGCTGCGCGCGAGAAGGATCAAACCCCGAAAATCGGCACGAGCCTTCTTCCATTCAGAATCTTGTCTGGCGTGGTTTACCACCTGCTCTGTGACCAAGATGCGCTCGCTCGCGTCAAGGCCCGCAATAACATTCGCGGCAACTGACGACACAAGCGTCGGCGTCTTCAACAACTCCGCGATTGCCGTGGCGACCTTGTGCGGTAGATTTTTCGTCGCGTACCGAAGGGGGATTGTCTCGCGAGCCAAATAAACAGCCGGTTTCAAATTGACGTCGCTTATTTTGGGTTCGAGCCGGATCCATTCCCCAATGAACAGTAAGTGCTTCTGCCAGGCCTCGGGGAGTTTCGACTTGTATTCGCTCTCCTCCTCGCCGGCCTCAGCGGGCGCTAGAAATAAAAGCTTTCCGCCCGGCGAATTATTGATCGCATCGTGGAGCGCCTCGGTCGCTTGGCTATCAGTGCAACGCTCAAACAATGCCAGCTTGGCAATGATGGTTTCATCGAGCGGCATCTTCCTTTTCTTGGCGATTGATGTTCGCATGCGCACGACGTTTAGTAACCGCTTGACGATGCGTGGATTGCCCTGCACTCGCGACGCTTGGGCGAGCATTGGCGCCATGCGCTCTGCCATTTCCAGGGACGTTCGCAGACTATCGTCGGATGCTCTATCAATGATCGCCAGCACTTGAGCCACATTGAAGGGTTGCTCGTCAGTCCATGTCAGACGCAAACGTTCCAACAGATGCTGCCGAATTTTCTCGCGCGCCTCTTCATTTGGGACAGCGTCGCGGATCAGCAGCAAAAAAAGATACGCTCGGACTTCTTCTACGCCGACGCGCGGAACCCGCACCGGCACCTGGATCAGCTTGTCGAGGTAGTCAGCGATGTGCCTTTCGCCCGGCTCCTTGAAGTGATGCGCGACGGCGTGGCGGATCATGTCCTCGTCAGCGCTAATCACGAATGCAGTCTTGGGAAGAAACAAAAATAAGCGGATTGCTTCGAGCGTCTGGATCGCATTGGCAGGTAAGCATCGATCGAGGTTGTCGATGAATACTACGACAATTTTACCCAGGCTCTGGAGGACTTCGCCAAATTCTTCCCGGAAAGCTTCGATTTCCTGTGGCGGTTCGCGCGGCGCTGCCGGCTCCACAAGACCGGATGTTTTTTCCCCAACGGCCTTGATGCCGTCTTCGATTGCGCTCACGTCGGCTTCGTTGCCTTGACCTGTGAGCACGTCGCCTAGACCCGTGATCCCTTTTTGTACGAGCCCGAAAGTGGGCACGCCTATGGTGAGCGCGCCAGCTTCCATCAGGAGGCCAAGGGCGCGGAGCTTATTGACACGCGCGAACAGGCCTTTTGCCTTCTCTTTTAGGTCCGGTTTGGGAGCAGCCTTCACGAGCTCACCTGTGATCACGGACATCAGCGCGGCGCGCGCGTCATCGAAATCCTGATAGAGCCAAGCATCGAATTTTATGATGAGATATTTGTCAGAGTTTTTTTTTAGCTCCGCTTCAACCAGCCGAAGGGTGCTCGATTTCCCGACGCCCCAGCTGCCAAAGACCCCCAGTGACAAAGGCAGAAGGCTCGGTCGCTCAATAAGCTCGGCGATAAGTTCCGCGATCTCGGTATAATTCAGAAAATCGACGTCAGTTTCTGTGTCGGGCCACATAGTCGCCCTCGCAAAAGGGATTAAAGCAAAATGATTAAAAAAGACGATCGGAAGAATTTTCTGGTTTCTCTTCGATTCGCATAAGATTCAAGCGGAAAAGCCAAGTTTTCCGATTCAGCTGTGCGTATCACAGCAATCCCAGCACCAAGACAAAAAATGACGGGCGAGTTCAAACCGTCGTCGAGGACGATACTGGATCATCGCCTCCGGCCCTAGGACCTGACTTGGTCTACGGACTACCTTATCAATTCGGTGAGAGAGATGTGCAAAGTTCTGTCTTGGCTCGAGATCAGAAGGCTAATGCTGTCGCGGCATGAACTTGGCCACCATTAAATTTTGGAGCCGCTTAGTGGATTCGCAAGTTCGAGTTTGCAGTGACTCTTTCCACCAGAGCCAGTGCTGGATAGCGCGGTTTCTCAGTCCTAGCGTGGATGTGTTAGGTGCTCGATATGGGCGAGACAGTTATCCGCAAAATTATCCATGTCGACATGGACGCGTTCTACGCCTCAGTCGAGCAACGAGATAATCCTGATCTGCGCGGCAAGCCCGTCGCAGTCGGCCATGGTGCTAAACGCGGCGTCGTCGCAGCCGCAAGCTATGAAGCTCGAGCGTTCGGCGTGCGCTCGGCGATGGCTTCAACGACGGCGCTGCGGCAATGCCCGGATCTCATCTTTGTACCGCCACGCTTTGAGGTCTATCGCGCCGTCTCGCGCCGGATTCGAGAAATCTTCGCCGAGTATACGCCGCTCTTTGAACCGCTCTCTCTCGACGAGGCCTGTCTCGACGTGACGGAAAACCTGCGTGGCCTGCCCACGGCAGCCGATACTGCCACCGAAATTCGCTCTCGGATCTTCTCCGAGACAGGCCTCACGGCTTCTGCGGGCGTTTCCTACAACAAGTTTTTGGCCAAGCTGGCCTCCGACATGCGCAAGCCCAACGGCCAGTTCGTCATTCCACCTCATCACGGAGCAGAATTCATTGAAGCCTTAGCCGTCAAGAGGTTTCACGGCGTAGGGCCTGTGACAGCCGAGAAGCTCAACACGCTCGGGATTTACACCGGCGCCGATCTTCGCGCGCAGTCCCTCGAATTCCTCCAGCAGCATTTCGGTAAATCCGGCGGGTGGTATTATGCAATTGCGCGCGGGGAGGATGATCGACCCATCGAGCCGAACCGGCCGAGAAAATCGTCGGGCTCCGAGACGACGTTTCCCGAGGACCGCTTTCTTCCAGCCGAAATCGAAGAGGGCGTCCTTTCGATGGCCGATGATGTCTGGGTCTGGTGCGAGAAGAACCAGAGCTTCGGTGCGACAGTCACGGTAAAAATCAAATATTCAGATTTCAGAATTATCACCCGGAGCCGCACAGTAACGGCGCCCATCGCAACGCACGACTGCCTTCGCAATATTAGTCTGTCACTTGTGCGATCCGTTTATCCCGTCTCAAAGGGCATTCGGTTGGTCGGCGTCGCTGTCTCGAAATTTGGATCCGATGCGGACGGACAGCTCGATCTCGCCTTAGATGTGAAGCCCGATTAGGGTGGTTTTCGCTTGATTGGGGCACGCGACGCTTGACTTTGCTTGATGTAGACTCATTCGGAAGTCGAACTGGTTCATTATCCGGACCGAGAGATATCCAAGCTTCTATCCTGGCTCGACGAGCAGAAGGCAAATGTGGTCGCGGTCATAATCATGGGACATCAAGTACTCCGGACAAAAACGTAAGTCGATTCGTACTGCAGGAGTTGGCTCCCAAAGCCGAGGCAGTTCCCTATGAGCGAATGGCGCTCCTACTTTGTGTTGAATGGTTGAGCAGCAATCTGAGGTAGGAAACACACTACCACCATATTGTCTGACAATCTTTGCCTGGGAAAAAAGAGGTGCTATAAAGCCATTTGCGCATGCTTTCGTCATGAGAGTCGCGCGTCCCAGGACCCGGATGCATTCTCTCGTGCATCCGGGTCGCACTTTTTGCAACGCTCCCCACGGAGCCCAACCCACTGCAACACCAGGTCGGCGAGGAATGCCGGGTATTTGCCTACGGCTTCGACTATTTCGATCGACCGCGCGAGGGCCAATTCTTAGGACTAGCTTGGTCCGCAAGAAATTTTTCCGTCGCTGCCTTACAGGCCATCCGCACATGTCCCACGGCTGCTTCGCGCGCGGCCTCCGCGTCGCCTGCGGCAAAAGCCTTGAAAATCGCCTTCATTTCCCGACTGCTCTTTTGCGCCCGTCCGGGTTGTGACATCGACTTCGACCGAAGAAAGGTGATGCGTGCAGTTAAAGCGTTCAGCATCTCCTCTATGATCTTATTGCCGCAACCTCCGAGCATCTGTTCATAGAATTGTCGCGTCGTTTCAAGCTGCCCACTCAGATCCTCTTCTTTCGTCGCCAAGTCAAATTGGGTCAACGCACGCTTCATAATATCCAGCGCTGCCACCGTGGCCCGGCTGGCAAACAACGCGGCAGCCTCCCCTTCGAGCAGTGCCCGCACGTCGTAAATCTGCTTCGCTTCTTCGAGAGAGAGAATAGGGATGTGCGGTCCCTTATTGGGGACGATTACGATCAATCGCTCGGCTTCAAGACTACGCAACGCCTCTCGCAACGAGGGGCGGCTGATCCCCAATCGTGCGCACATCTCTGCCTCTACAAGACGATCACCAGGCTGGAACATGCCCGAAGTAATCGCTTCGCGCAGGTTGCGTACCGCCTGTCCTTGAACAGTCTGCGCTGAGACCTTGAGGTCCATCATCCTCTCCGAGGTGATTCCGAGTTGACTATGACGTTCGCAGGGCGCGCCGGATGGGAACCAATATTACGGCGATCACGGGCCTCGCGTTACGAGATTTTGGCAAGCTGATACACTAGACCTTTATCGCGTGCTTCGAAACGCCGTCAAACCTCGACAGAGCAACCTCACTCGCCCCCCTTGAGTCTGATTGTTTGACAATATCGAATAACTGCTGACATTTTGCAACACCCTACGGTTGCGTATCCCCAGGTCTCGTTTGATTTAACTCAGAGCTGCCCAAGCCGATTTAGCGGGGGCAACATCTGACGCGAATCGTCAGGCGGCGGCAATGAGAAGGAAAATCTCGCCCGCGTCTTCAATCAGGTCTGCGGATCTGCGCACTTGACCAAATCAACACTCACCGCTTCTATATTCCAGTGAAATATCTCAGGAAGCTCAAGGTGACGTGTATGTCAAAACCAGTGCCTATCACTATTGCTTGCGGCGACTATGACCGCACGCGTGCCATCAAAGACGGGCGTGTTCGCGTCGACGGTTGCGAGGTCACGTACCTCGCCTTGGAGCCTGAAGAGCTTTTCTTCAGGGCGTTTCGATACGGAGATTTTGATATCGCGGAACTTTCCTTCAACAGCTTCCTGATGCAGACATCGCGCGATCGCTGTCCTTATGTGGCGATCCCGGCGTTTGTATCCCGGCATTTTCGGCACTCCTGCCTGTTTATCCGAACCGATCGCGGCATCCAGACACCACGCGATCTGAAAGGAAAACTCGTCGGCCTTCCGGAATACCAGCAGACTGCAAATGTTTGGATGCGCGGCATATTGAAGGACGAGTATGATGTAGATCCCGCTGATATCCGCTGGCGAACCGGCGGTCAGGAAGAGTCCGGCCGCGATGAACGAACCCCTCTGTCATTGCCGGCCGGTGTTGAACTGCAAGCGATTCCCGCTGACAAAACGCTGAACAAAATGCTGGCTGACGGAGAACTCGACGCCGTCTTCAGCGCGCGCGAGCTTTCTTGCTATGTAAAAGGTACGCCAAACATCGGCCTCATGTTTCCCAACTTTCGGGAGGTTGAGAGCGACTATTATCGGCGGACGAAGATTTTCCCGATGATGCATCTCATCGGGATCAAGAAGGCGCTTGTCGAACGCTACCCCTGGTTGCCAGCAACTCTTTACAAGGCGTTCTGCCAGGCAAAGGAGGTGGCACTCCGCGAGATGGCGGAGCAAGCAGTCGCGCGGCTGACGCTTCCATGGCCGGAAGTAAATTTGCAGGACGCCAAGGAGCTGATGGGCGCGGACTTCTGGCGCTACGGCATTTCTGAATCAGCGCACGAGATCGAAACCCTCGTGCGCTATTCTGTCGACCAGGGCCTTGCCGCGCGAAAACTCGCACTGAACGAGATCTTCCATCCGTCCGTATTTGAGATTTCGCGGACTTAGTCCTCGGAACCAGGCCTCTGACGACGTCGCGGCCGGGGCCTCCTCAGCCGCATTTTGTTTCGGCTACATTTCCGCTAATTCCCCTATTTGACAGCGTAAAAGCCGACAAACTGAGATAATCCGGCGAACGAGATCCCGGACTTTGCTCATCAAAAGATTGCGTTCTGATATCCACAAAAAAAATGCAAACGGAACGGCCTAAAGGCTCCGTTCCGTTTGCAGTACAGCGTCGCTATCTAGTCGGACGCTCCGGGAGTTCATCTAGGTCTGTCGGTTAAAATGAGACCAGCTTACGTGTGTAGGACAAAACGAAGGCGCGGTTATCGAAATTGTTCTCGTGTTCGATCGGAAAGAGCGCCTTGAATTTCAGCGAGCTATGATCTTCGAAGTCATAAGCCACCACTGGACCGAGATCTATTTTGCCAAAGAGATCGCCATCGGGTGCGACCTGCAGCCCCGACCCGGTTCGGTCGGAAGTGAGCTGCTGTACATAGTCGCCCGCAACACCGACCTGCCAAGATCCATACCTTTCGCTCACCGCCCAGTCGAGGTCGATCAGATTGCCGCTGTGATAGCCAGTGTCGGGATTTTGCTTGTTTGTATCAAAAAATAGCCGGCCGCTGATTTCAGTGCCGTCACCGCCGAGAGAAAGATTGGGCCCTGTCAAATACGTGGCAGCAATGTTCGGGATGGTGATGAAAGTGTTATGTCCGATATTGACGAAGTCGTTCTTGTTATACGTGCCGACTGGGACCTCAAGCGCGAGACCGGCGGCGACCGTCAACCCGTATTTCCACGGCTTATCACCCCGCTCCGCGCCGAAAAGGCCGAGATACTTACTTGCGCGAATAACATCCGTGAAGCTGTCGCCGATGCCCCACCCTGCTCCGTGCTTGTGAAAGCCTCCCGGAGTGAGAGTTTCGCCTTCGTATTGAGCGCTCGCCTGAAAGGATGAGGCCAACGTGAAGCCAAGCGGCTTCCAGGGATAGACGATCAAGATTCCCGCACCTAGAACCTCTGCATTCAAGTGCGCAGGATTGAGGGTCGTCGACTTGTCGCCGAACTGGTTCCGAAAGTCCGGAGAATTGAAAAATGCGCTGACCGCGCCGCCATAGATGCCTGGCGCATCCGGCAGATACGCCTGCCGAATATCCGTTCCGCCCGTCGGCGCGCCATAGATGCCGTTCTCGACCGCACAGGCTGTGTCTGCCGGAATTAAGCAAAAGGCACTCAGAGCGACCGAAGCAGCGAAATTGACACTCCCTATGCCCGCCCCATCCTTTCGAATTCCTGTAACCATCCCCCACACACTCATTCCCCGTCCTCCGATGCTGCAAACCAGCGATGCGTCCCCATAATGCCAACTTGTCTTACAATCAGTCAAACCGTTTACATGAGGCTTTGAACGAGAGTTGCTAAATCGTCATACCCGGGCCGATATGCATGCTTTTGAGGCAAGGTGAACGTGGAATTGCCGCAACATTGGCCTCCCATTCTGTAAGACATACAGACAATATGGTCACACAGACCCACCGTTTGCCTTGCTAGCCTCAGATTCGTCGGCCGATTGACGCCAAGTCCTCAATCGCGCTGCTGTTTCTTACCTATACACGGAGACGAAATCCGATGACCGACAGCACTCTCGAAACAGATACGACATCGGCCCGCGTTGCGGTGCAAAGTAAAAGCGCTCCGGGCAAGCGATGGCTTATCGCTGTCGTGCTTATGCTTCTTGTCGTAATAGGTTATCTCGACCGGATTAGCGTCGCTGTTCTTTTCAACAACGCCGATTTTCAGAACGCGATGGGAATTGGATTCAATCCCGCGCTTCTTGGAATGCTGATGACCGCCTTCTTCGTCACCTACGGGATATCGTCACTTCTCTTTAGTTTTACAGGCGATCGCTTCGGGCCACGCAAAATGCTCATTTCCGGCTCCGTCATCTGGGGCGCGCTCATGCTGGTGATGGGAAGCGCAACGTCGTACGCATCTATGCTTACGTCCCGGATCGCGCTTGGCCTTTTCGAAGGTCCGCAATTCAGCTGGATACTCAAAGTCGTCAGCAGTTGGTTTCCGTCAAAAGAACACGGACGCGCGAACTCGATTTGGCTTTTGGGCAGCCCCTTCGGATCTGCAGTAGGGTTCCCCCTGATTATCTTCCTTGTCACGGGCTATGGATGGCGGGAAGCGTTTTGGGTTCTGGGCATACTCAGCATCGCTATCATGACACCGCTGCTTTGGATGGTGGTCGGAGAGCGCTCGGACGCTCCTGGTTCGAAACCTGCTTCAAGCGCGACGCTGGGTTCCATTTGGGACGACAGCAAAATTTTCCTGCGGAGCCCGGCATTTTGGCTCCTCACGATTTTCGATTGCGGCGAGCTTATTTACCTGTGGGGCTTGAATAGCTGGTTGCCGACTTATCTGCAGCGCGCGCGCCATTTCGACGTCCAGCATCTCGGTGTTTATTCCTCTCTTCCATTCGTCTTGCTCTTCGTCGGCGAGGTCTTATCCGGATTCTTGTCCGATCGCTTAGAAAGGAAAGCGCCGTTACTTTTCATCGGCCTGACGGGCGCCTCCCTGTTGCTTTATTTCGCCACGGCGGTCGACTCATCAACATCAGCGGCTTTATTGATCGCGCTCAGCGCCGGATGTTTTGGTCTCTGCGTTCCTGCCACCTACGTCCTCTCGATAAAGATCATTCCGCCGACGGTTGCCTCGTCCGGAATTGGAGTTATGAATGGAATTGCAAACACGATCGGGGCCTTCGCTCCTTTTGCCATGGGCGTAGTCATCGCAGCGACCAACAGTATCGATTGGGGCCTCTACGTGCTTGTCTGCGGCAGCCTAATATGCTCGTGCGCGGTTATCCCGCTTTTGGGTCGCCACTGAACCTCGCGGCGCATCACCAGCAAGAGGAGCCCGCTGCAAAGCGCGGGCTCCCATCGACGCGCCTCTTCTCCGGAGATCTCGATGAATGACAGTGAAGAAGCCACGAGGGTTCTCGGACATCATCGCGTATCCGCATCGCCGGATACCGTGCATTGGGGATTTTTCGACGCTTCCCTGAAGCCCGTTATATCTGTGACATCGGGGGACACGGTTACACTTTCGACCGTTTCGGGCAGACCTATGGATATGCCGGCAGCTGCGAGCGGCTTCATCGTGCCGGACGCGTTATCTGCTATCCATGCCCAAGTGAGGCAAGGCCCAGTCGGGCACATTCTGACGGGGCCGGTGGAACTTCGTGGCGCCAAACCCGGCCACGTCCTCGAGGTGCGGATCAAATCCATCGAGCTCAACTGCGACTGGGGCTACAACATCATTTTTCCGCTGGCCGGCGCGCTGCCCGATGACTTCGAAGAATTCAGAGTCATTCATTTTCCGATCGACCGGAAACGTAAGATCGCGCAAATGCCGTGGGGCTTAGAAATTCCCCTCACGCCTTTTTTCGGCGTGATGGCAACTGCGCCTCCTAAGCAATGGGGCGCCGTCTCGTCTCTGCCGCCTCGCAGAAATGGCGGAAACATCGACAACAAGGAACTGGTTGCGGGAACGACCCTTTATCTGCCGATTCACGCTGAGGGCGCACTGTTCTCGGTGGGAGATGGGCATGCAGCACAAGGCGACGGTGAGGTCTGCAGCGCAATCGAGACCGGCCTGACCGGGACCTTCGAATTGCACCTGCGCGAAGATCTACATCTTGATTGGCCGCTCGCGGAAACGGCGAATCATATCATCACGATGGCGTTTCACCCTGATCTCGATGATGGTGTCGTGATCGCTTTGCGAGATATGCTGAAACTCATCTGCGCGCGCACCGGACTCTCTCGCGAAGATGCCTATAGCCTTTGCAGCATTGCCGCCGACATTCGGGTGACACAGGTCGTCAACGGCAACAAGGGTATCCATGTCATGCTCGACAAGAGTTACCTTGTTCGTGACCGGCGCGAGCTCTCGCGCTAAGGCAGCACCGCCACAGTCTCATGGGACTGAGAATCGGCATCGAGTGCCGCATCTTCCAGATTTAGACCGGCGGTTTCGATCCTGAAACTGACGATGACGATGCCAGCGAGAAGATATCCGGCTGCAAGCAACGCAAAGAGAGCCCAAGGGCCGAAAGGAACCAAATACCCCATGATCGCCGGCGAAAGAAATGCCGCTATTCGCGCCGCTCCATTGGCCCAGCCAACGCCCGTGGTTCGCACGCGCGTCGGATAGAGCTCCGGTGCGTAAGCCGCTATTCCGCTTTGGCCGCCGTCATGAAAGAATGCCAATATGTAGCCAGCAACAAGAGTGCCGATCACTGAAGTTTGCTGCCCGAACACCATCGCCGCGACAGCAGCGCCCGTCGCGCAAAGCGCAAAGGTCTTGATCCGTCCCCATTGATCGACAACGAACGACATCGTGACACGTCCGAGAATGCCGCAGCATTGAAATCCTATGAGGTATTCGAAAACGCCCGCAGGTTCGATGCCCTTGAAGCGGGTGAGGATAGACGGAAGCCACAAGATCAAGCCGAAATAAGAAAAGGCCCAGAAGAACCAAACTCCCGTCAACATCACGGTGCGCCTGAAATATGTCGAGCCAAAGAGGTCGGCGAAATTGGCAGGAGCGATCGCGGATAGCGGTAGGGAAAAAGACGACGAACGCTTCTGGAAATGGCCTCCGGTAAGCCAGTCGATAGATTTTTCAGCTTCGCTCATGCGCCCCCGGGCAAGCAAAAAGCGCGGGCTTTCGGGGATGAGCAAGCGGACCAAAAGGACTAAAATTGCGGGAGCGACGCCGACAGCGAATAGGGCTCTCCACCCGATTTCCGGCACCAGGATTCGCGCAGCGGCAGCCGCCAAAAGGCCTCCAATTGGAAAAAACAGGGCGAACCACGCCATGAGCTGTCCGCGGCGGCGCGCCGGCATGTATTCGGACATCATTGCCGTATCGATGGGAATGCATCCGCCAATTCCGATGCCGGTGATGAAGCGCAGCGCCACCAATTGGGCGGGGTTTTGCACAAAGACGCAAAGTCCACTGGACAATGCGAAGATTGCGATCGTGATCTGAAATCCTAAGCGCCGTCCAATCCGATCGCCTAGAATGCCGAAGAGATAGGCTCCTATCAGCATACCTACGCCGGTTGCGGAAAGGATAAATCCGAGTTCCTGAGGCCGAAGGCTCCATTCTTTTGTGATCGCCGGCCCGACGAGTGCCATGATTTGAAAATCGAGAGCGTCAAAAGCAAATGCGGCCGCACAAACCGCAAATACGGTCCAATGGCGACGGTTCATTGGAAGTCTGTCGAGAAATCTTCCGTATTCGTCCCTCTCCCGGTTCAACGCCATTCCCCCATAGCTGAATACTGAAGTTGAAAACTAAGCACTTGACAAATCGTCTGACAATCTAAAATCAGCAGCGCGTTTGACAAAACTTTGAGCGTGTAATGCCTTCTAATTACGCATGTCCTTTTGACATTTAGGGAAAATAAGTCGGTCACGGAACGGACCAACGGATTTGAGAAACACGCATAAAGAACGGCGGAAATAGCTTCATGAAAGTATCCATCTTCAATATCGGTAAGATCCTGACCGGCGACATTGCCTCACCCGCAATCGCCGGCGATGTCATCCTCGTGGACGACGGCAAAATAACTTCCGTGGGATCGGGGCAGGTCGCCGACAGTGATGTCGCCATTGATGCGGGAGGCATGATGGCGATGCCGGGATTGATCGATTCTCACGTCCACATCACCTTCGGGGATTACACACCTCGCCAAAAGACCGTGGGCTTTCTGGAGAGCTATACCCACGGCGGCGTAACAACGAGCATCAGCGCCTCCGAAGTTCATGTGCCCGGCCGTCCCCGCGATCCCGATGGCGTGAAAGCCCTTGCTATCGCCGCGCGGAAATCCTTCGATAAGTTCCGCCCCGGCGGAATGCGCGTCCATGCCGGGGCTGTAATCATCGAGCCGGGTTTGACGAGCGCCGATTTTGCGGAGTTGGCTCGGAACGGGGTATGGCTTGCCAAAGCCGGGTTTGGTGCGTTTGCGACGCCCTACGATTACGCTCCTTACATTCGACTCGCGAAGGACCAGAACATGGTCACGATGGTCCACACGGGCGGTTCGTCCATTCCTGGATCTTCAGGAATTTGGGCGGATCACCTCATCAAGATGCAGCCCGACGTGTCCTTCCACGTCAATGGTGGCCCGATCGCTATGCCGGACAGAGACTTCCCCCGTCTCGTCCACGAGAGCGATGTCGCGATGCAGGTCTGCACGGCGGGTAATCTGCGCACGACGCTGCTGGTTGCTGAGTTGCTTGAAGACGTCGATCGTCTGGACCGGCTTCTCATCGCGACAGATACGCCTACCGGGAGCGGGATCATGCCATTGGGCATGATGTATACGATGAGCCATTTGGCGTCGCTTGGACACGTCGCGCCGGAAATCGCTATCGCGATGGCGACGGGCAACAACGCAAAAACGTATCGGCTGAACTCTGGCACTATCGCAGAAGGGAAGGACGCCGACATCGTGCTCGTGGATGCTTGCCTCGGCGGCTCGCAAAATGACGCGCTTTCCGCCTTATGCAATGGCGACATCATGGGAATTGGCGCCGTCGTAACCGACGGCATACCGCGCTTCGTTGGCCGCAGCCGAAACACTCCGGAAACAGTGCGAAAGGCGCGAGTCGCAGAGTGTCGCATCCAACAGACCTTCAGTGGCGAAAGCCACTGAAGGTCTGCGACGCCATCCCCCCGGAAGCAGTGATGAAGGGTCGGTTCCCGGCTCGGCGGCCGACCATAGTTTACCGAAAATGGTGTGGCGAACGCTTAGGCAAACTGGGGCTTGCGTAGCGCGGACTTGGAGTCTTCAAACGTCAATCCGCCCACGCGGGCGTTGAGGCGGCCGCGATTCGCAAGACAGAAGATGAGCGCAATCTCATCCGGCAACGGGGAATCGGCCAGGACGAGCGACATGCCGTTATAGTGCGACCGCACATAGACGTCGGTTATCGCGTTCATTGGAATATCAATAAGCGAGCCGGGCGCGGCGACTTTGGTCATGGATGAAATCCAGGCCGGCGCATCCCCGATCAATTCGCGGAAAGGCGTAGCGAAGGTCGTCGTCAACAGCGCGTTCGCATGCTCCTGCTCGCCCGACAAGCCGACGATGCCCCCCTTGCCGTAGCTCTCAACTTCATAGGATCCAAACGCTTCGATCGCACGTTTTGCCATCTCTGCGCCGATCGAGCTGCTCACCGTAACCAGAGGGCTTAGGTCTTCGACATAGCGCCCAACAAACGGGTTCTCCACGACGGCAATAACGGCCAATTTTCGAAGGGGCGGATTTGCAGCTTTGCCGGCTTCCTCAAACTTGTCTTCGATGACCGTGCTCATTCGCCTGATGTTCAGCTGCATTGTCCATTCTCTCGCTATCGTCTTACTCACAGATTGTTTGACAACCTAGTGAATTGGGCGGAATTTGGCGAGCCACATTCGTGCTGTCAAGCAATACCTCGGAGAGAATTCTGATGTCCCAAGTGCCTACGATCCTCTTTTCTGAAATGACACCGCCGGAGGATCGCGAAGACCGCTTCAATCGTTGGTATGACGAACATCACATCCCGCTCCGCATGGGAGCTCCCGGATTTACGAGCGCTCAACGCTATCGTGATGGCAACGAAAGAAACTACCTCGCCGTCTATGAAATGTCGTCGCCGGATGTCTTACAGACACCGGAATACAAGGAGATCAAAGGCAAGCCTTCGGCAGAGACAAAGGAGATGCTCGGCGCGGTGACTGGTTTTACGCGCTATCTCGCAGAGCAAATCGGGTCACGTTCAAACAGCAATGATGATTTCATCGACTCTCCGGTTCTCTATCCCGTGTTCTTTTACGTGCCGGAGGAACGCCAGTCGGATTTCGATTCCTGGTACGATCAGGATCATATTCCCCTTCTGATGCAGGACAGCCGGTGGCTCGGCGTTCGTCGCTTCGAGATCTTTGATGGCGAGCCCGGTCAGTATAATCGTCTGGCGCTGCATTACCTCGCCGATCGATCGGTTCTGGAGTCGGACGCGCGCAAACAGGCCCGCGAGACACCATGGCGGAACCGACTTGCACAGGAGCCTTGGTTCAAAGGCCACTATCTTGTGTTTGATCGCCTTGGCGATCGCTTCCGCAGAGAGACGGACGCTAAGCCATAGCAAAAGAGGTCGCTGGTCATTTAGGCCAGCGACCTCGCTTTAGCGATTTACGCGCTTCAGGTAGATGCCATTAAGCGACAACGATCTCTGATTTGAAATACTGCCAGAGTGCAGCGTAAGCTTCGTCAAACCCGGGCTCAAGGTAGATCTCGAAGACGTTGCGCGGCCGCGCCAGCGGCACTTCATAAATCTGCTTCACGCGCCCGGGGCGCCGGGTCATGACGATAATCTGATCTGATAATGTTATAGCTTCGACGAGGTCGTGGGTGATGAAAAGCATTGTGCTTTTCTTCTCTTTCCAGAGTTCGAGCAGCTCGTGATGCAACGTCATCCGAGTCTGAGCGTCCAACGCCCCGAAAGGCTCATCGAATAGAACGACATTCGGCTCGTAGATGAGCGTGCGCACAATCGAGACACGCTTTTGCATTCCGCCTGAGAGCTGCGAGGGATAGTGGTTTTCGAACCCGGACAATCCAACGAGCTTCAGCCAGCGATGCGCCTTCTCGCGACGCTCTTCCTTCGGAACGCCACGCACGATGAGAGGGAACTCGACATTGGCGAGCGCTGTGAGCCAAGGGAACAGATTGCTGTCTTGTGTGACAAAGCCCACCTGCGTATTTAGCCGGTTGACGACAGCGCCGTCGTGGAGAACCTGACCGCCCGACGCGGGCACCATGCCGGCCGCCAAGCGCAGCAACGTGGTCTTGCCGCAACCTGAAGGACCGACAACCGTTGTTACCTTGCCATCGAGTACGTCGAAATTGACTTTATCGATTGCGGGAACAGCGTGCTGGCCGCTTCCGAAGATCAAGCTCACGTCTTTAAAGGTGAGGGCCACATCATTTTGACCCGAGACGTTTCTGTTCAGCATTGGCGTAATCCATCTCGGCTCGAAAATGACTGATCCATCGTGGCGGGGCCTAGCTCAGGAACTGGTTTGTCCAGAACTGTCCTTCAGCGATGGGGGGTTTTTTGGAGATCATGCCGGTCGCGAGAGCGGCTGCGAAATTGTTTTCCCACATCGCTTGCGTCATCAGACAGCCGGGCGTGTAAGCCTTTTGATCGCGCAGGATTGCCCGCTTCAGGATCTTCGCGTCGACCTTATTGTTATAGACCGGCATCAGAATATTGACGGCAGCCTCAACGTCTTTGTGGATCGTCTCATTCGCATCCTTGATCGAATGTACGATGCGCCGGACCAGTTCCGGATTTTTACTGGCCGTTTCCGGCAACACTGATAGGACGGTGTACGCGAACTCGCGAAACTCCGGCACGTCGTGTCCAAAATTGATGAACAGCGAACCGAAGCCCTCTTCCGTAACCTCATCTGCCTCCGGGGCATCTCCGACGGTGACATCCACCTGCTTGGTACGTAAAGCTGCCATTCTTGTCGCTCCAAAGCCAGTCGCAAGAATGGTGACGTCTCTCTCAGGATCTATGTCGACCTTGCGAAGTGCGTAGCGTAAGTATTGCGCTGGCCCCCCGCCAATGGTCGCCACTCCAATTCGTGCCCCTTTGAAAGACTTCAACCGCTCTTCAATCGGGCTTTCCAAAGATTTGCCCGTTTTAGCAAGCCAATCCTTATGGGCGGTCGCCTGAAGCGCGAGAGACCCCGTGAATACCGCAACGGCTTGGGTTTTGATCCCCTTGTCCCAACTGATCACGGGATCGGACGAAGCGACAGCGGCGAAGGCGCTCTCTCCGTTGGTCAGAGCGGCCATCGCAAGTGGGCCGCCGTGCACCTGGCTCACCTCGGCCGTAAGGCCGTTTTTCTTCCAGGTCCCCAATGCATCTGCGAGAAAGATCGCCGCAAAAGAAAGTCCGGGAGCCGAATAGACGCCGTGTGCTGCCAATGCGCCGGCGGCGGCGAAAACTTTAGAGATGTATGTATTTGGCAAAGCAAGCGAGGCCACGACGGTTGCCCCGCTTTTGATGAATAGGCGACGTTCAAGCATAACTCTCTCCCCCAACGACTGATGTAAGAAATGGCAAGGAATGGGTGATCATCAGATGTTGAGCGCCTGCGGGCCGACTTTGCGCCACTGCATGATGCGCCGCTCAATACGCGTCAGTACGACGTTCACGGCGAAGACGATGCTGACCAACAGGATGATGCCCGAAAACAATGAGGGCACATCATAGGTTTGCGAAGCGTAGAGAATGAAGAAGCCTAGTCCCTCGTTGGCGCCGATGTATTCGCCGATCACGGCGCCGATGACGGCGTAAGGAACGGCCGTCTTAAGTCCGATAAATATCTGCGGGGCCGCGGCCGGAAGAACGACGCGCCAGAGGGTATGTGTCCAGGAGGCGCCCATGAGACGCGCTAGACGAACAAACTCCTCGTTCACGCCGAGAAGGCCCGAGTAGGTGTTGAAGAACACGAGGAAGAAGGAGGATAGCAGGACCACGGCGATCTTCGACGCGATTCCCAATCCAAGCCAAACGATGAAAACCGGCGCCAGCGCGATTTTTGGAATGCTGTAAAGCGCCATGATGTAGGGTTGAAGCACCGCCGAGAGAAAGGGAGAACGGCCAAGTACAAAGCCGAGCAGAAGACCGAGCGCGGCTCCGAGGACGTAACCCGAAACGATTTCAGTCAGCGTCACATAGATGTGCCGGTAAATTGTCGTGCCGCTCAAAAGCACGATAAGTCGCTGCCCGATGATCGTCGGACGGCTGAAATAGGGGAGCGACGCGTCAGATACACCGAATTGCCAAATGGCAAGGATCGCGACGAGTATTCCGAACTGCACCAGATGGATGGTGAGGCTACGGTTCATGCGGCGGCGACGCACGCTGATTTCCTCACGCGCAATGGCGGCATTCTGTTTTACGTCGACGACCGTCATCTCACTATCCCTGCAAACGTTTGACGATCACGCGTTGACCGGCCGTGCGTACAAAGTTTGGCCATCCTGCCTCACCTCGAAGACCTTTATTTTGAAGCCCGGACAGTTGACGCCCTTTCCATCCGACAGCTTGAAGGTGAAGACGTGCAAGGGACAACGAACCATGGTGTCGTTGGCAGTGAGTTCGCCGTTCAGCATGGTCGCCTGCATATGGGGGCAACCTCGTTGCGTTCCGCGAAAGCCGTCTTTGGTCCGAAATATGACTATTCCTTCACCTTCGAAGTTGGCGCGCGCCGGAAAGGTAGCGGTTTCAGGATCGAGACCTTTGAGCGCTTGCCAGGAGTATTCAGTCATCGTTGTCATTCTTGAGCCGTCCAGATGGGTTGTCGTCGCGGTGCGAAAGGTGCGTCGATGTTACGCCGCCATGTGCGGGCGCTTGCCGGCCATTTCGGCCATTCTCGACAAGGCGAGCGGCCGCTCGATACGCATCAAGAAAAGGCCGATCTGCATGGTAAATTTGCTATCGACGAAGGAGTCGTAAACCGCGCGCAGAGCTTCGCGGAGCGGAAGATCATTCTCTTCTCGCACGCGGTGGAAAAGAGCCTGAAGTTCTAGCGCCTTTGGAATGTCGAGCCTTTCCGCAGAGGAGAGCTCCCAATCGACGTTCGACAGCGCCCCGCCGAGACTGCCGAGAAAGGCACGCTGACGATCCGAAAGCGCGGCGCCGGCCTCGGGAATATGGTCTTCTGCGATTTGAAGAAACCAATTGGCTTCATTCTGTCCGAGATCCATATCCACATCGAAGCGCTTGCCGTTTTTGAAGGTCATTTTGGGCACAAAGCGCTTATTGGCGGTGCGCGTCTGCGTGAAGCAGTCGCTGAGTTCGAATTGGCCTTCTTCGATTTCGAACACAGTAACGTCGGCGGGCTTTCCGACAGATAGATCTCCGGCACGATCCGTCAGGGAGATGGCCTTGGCCGAATTGATCGTTACCGCTTCAATAATCTGCTTCAGCGGCATACCGAGATGCATCATGATGCTCAGTACGTTGGCGAGCGATTTTGCGGGTCGCACGACATTGAACTGTTGGAGATCTGAGCTGATCGTATGGGGAACGATTCCCTGCGCGAAGGCCTTCTCGGCGACGTCCCAAGAGAAATTATAGCCGCCAAAACCGAGATCGAAAATCACGCCACGCTCCAGCGCATCCTTGACGACCGGCATGATCTTGCCGTTCTCGTCGATAATTTGACCAAGATTTCCGTGGTAGATGTGGGTGATCATGTCACCCTTCTCGGCAATTCGGAACGCCTCATAGGCGAGCACCGGGTCGGGCGTTTGAAGCTGGAACTCACCGATGTGCATATAAAGCGGTACGCCCAGAATCTGGGCCAGCCCCTTGGTCACGTTCAACGTGCCAGGACCGTAATCGCCCATGGCATTGCATTTGATGTAGCGGATGCGATCCTTGTGCTGTTTCGCCGTATCCACCCAGCGCGTGATCGGCACATCACCCAGCGTGCGCACATCGCCTTCGATGAAGTTCAGGCCGAGCAATCCCAACGGACGGATAAAGGGACCGACGTAAAGGTCAGTCTCGAGATCGGTCATCAACGCAAAGAATTCATCGAGGGTGCCAATGCCCGGCCCACCGGCTTCGACGAAAGACGTGACGCCGTGGTAAACGCCGACGGTATCCGGGTCGGCGAAGCCCAGCGTGCCGTACGCGTGGACATGCATATCGATCCAGCCCGGCGTGACGTATTTTCCCTTGAGATCAATGATGGATGCATTTTCGGCGTCGAGCGCGTCGCCTACTGCCGCGATGCGACCATCGTGGATCATGATGTCGGTAATCCGATCGATGCCGTTTGCCGGATCGATCACGTGAGCTCCCTTGAGCACTGTCGTTTCTAGTATCGCGGTCATAGTAAGCTCCAGACGATCTGACGATCTTTATGCACAGTGAAACATCACTGCCATTTTTTAGTCAACCCGCGAACTGATCCCCTTTGGAATTATTTTTGATCAGGTTCTAGTTTTTGAGCAGGAACGCCAAAGGCTGAGCGCGCTTTTGCGCGATAATGGGAACTAGACGTGATGCAATGCCGACAACGCGTGGGCGGCGCCGCGTGATCTCGCTGAACTTGTTGGAGGCGGCCCGACGAGCGGGCCTAGTCTGCAATAGTCAAAGTCTGGAGCTGCAGGTACTCGCCGATCCCTTCCAGCGCTGCCTTGCGACCGATGCCGCTCTGCTTGATGCCGCCGTAGGGCGCTCTTCTGTTGATGCTCGAGATTCCGTGACTGTTGATAAACACGGTTCCCGCCTCAAGCCGTTTGGCGATGTCGATGGCGCGATCCATGTTGCGTCCCCAAACCGATGCGCCAAGCCCGAAATGCGTGTTGTTCGAGCGTTGAACGATCTCGTCGACATCATTGAAGCCGCTAATGGGAATGATAGGGCAGAACTGTTCGTCCGCCATGAGCGGAGCATCGTCAGGAAGATTGTTCACCATGGCAGGTTGCACAAAATAGCCACGCGAAAAATCGGCGGAAATATCAGCGGAGCCAAGCGTTACGATATCAGCGCCACGTCCTTTGCAATCGGCCAAAAGGCCGGCGGCGCGGTCGACACCTGCTTGCGTGTGCATGGGGCCCATGGAAGTACGGGCTTCCAGTCCGTGGCCGAGGACAATGCGATCGGCTACGTGCTGGAACGTGTCAACGAACCGGTCTTTAATCTCATCGGCGACGTAGATCCGTTTGATGGCCATGCACACTTGGCCTGAGCTTTGAAAAATCCCGCCGACCATTTTCCGGAGCGTCTCTTCCGAGAGATCAGCGTCCACCAACACGATCGCCGGATCGTTGCCACCCAGCTCAAGCGTAACGCCTTTGATGGTGCCTGCCGCCTTCGCCATGATGTATTGCGCGGACTTGATGCTGCCGGTGAAGCCAATTTTGCCGACATCAGGATGCGTCGTTAGCCTGTCGCCGATCTCCGCGGGCAGACCGGTGACGACGTTGAGTGTTCCGGCAGGGAGCAAGTCCGCAAAAAGCTCTATCGTTCTGATGAGCGTCAGTGGACAGCTTTCCGGGGGCTTCAGCACAACGGAATTGCCCGCGAGCAAGGCCGGAATAATCTGCAGCATCGCGAGCGTTACGGGCGCGTTCCAGGGAACAATGGACACAACGACGCCGAACGGGATGTGACGGACAAGCGTCGTGCCGCGATCAAACGACGAGCTTCGGCCCTGTTCGAGCGTTCCGGCCAATTCCAAAGTCAGGCGCTGATTTACGGCTATTGTGCCCAGCTCCGCGCGCGCCTCGGCGAGAGTGCGGCCGTTCTCGCGGACGTAGAGGATGGCGCGCGCTTCGAAGTCGCGGTCGAGTCGCTCCAAAACCTGCGACAGTACAGCCGCTCTTTCTCTGAAACCGATTTTCGCCCAGCCCGGCTGTGCCGCTTTTGCCGCTGCTATCGCCTCATCGACTTCTGCCACTGAACCACGCGTTGCGGTTCCGACGAGCTCATCGAAGCGAGCCGGGTCGCGCACCTCCAGCTCGCGGTTACCGGGGCGCCACTCGCCGCCGATCAAAAGGCCGGCATGCACAGGCTCAAAATGCCGAGAGGTCATATGTTGGCTTTCCCGCAAAGCTTCGATCTGCGCTTTAGAGCTTGTTTGTGCATGCGTGCAGCAAGGCACTCCGACCGCCGCGCACGGCCGCTAGGCATCGCGCAATCGCGGCTTTGGTTTGCGCCGGATCGGTAAGCCGCTCGCCATAACCGCCAGCCGCCTCGACGACTTTCGTGAAATCCATTTCAGATGCGAGGATTGCCTGGAAGCTGTCGTGCGCGTTGGCGATGCCGTCGGGATAGACGCGTTGGACCGATTGCTTGACAGCCGACCAGCCGGCGTTGTCGAGGACGATCGTGAATATCGGAAGTCCGTATTGCTTCGACACGGCGAAAACGGCAGACGGATTGTTGAAATAAAACGTGCCGTCTCCGACGATCTGAACGACAGCATTGTCTCGCCGCGCAAGTTTTACGCCGAGGGCAAGGCCGCCAGAGGCCCCGAGTCCGCCGCCGGGGTTACTGATCATTGTCCCCGACAGAGGCCGGCGAATCTGCATAGCCGGAACGGACTGGCGCGTGACGGCTTCATTAATAACGAGGTCGTCCTCTTCCAGGAACTCGCCGAGGGCGGCGCAGATATAGTGAGGATTGATAAGGTTCTGAGATCCCGGGTCCGCCGCGAGCTTGGCGAAGCCTTGCTCTCTCGCGTGTTGCGCCTCTTTTAGCGCTGCGAACCGCTTCGTCGCCTCGAACTTGAATTTCGGAGTTGCCCTCTTGCGAAGAGCGTTGAGGAGTTGGGCTAAAATTCTTGCGCTACGACCCTCTAGGCGCAAATTGGCTGGAAACGGCCACATCGGGGACGCGGGCTTCAGCACGTCGACGTCGATTTGGGCCCAATAAGTTCCAGGATTGTCCTTATAGACCGAAGGGAGCCATGGGACCTCGACGTCGACGAGCAAACCGACATCCACTTTCTCCAATTCGGTGGGCTGGAAACCGCCGAATCCCGGGAACGTCCAGGATATGTTGTTGACCGATAGGTAGTCGATCACGCGGATACCGGCGAACGCCGCAAGTTCGGCAATGATGGCCGACGCTTCCGGATCACGTCCGGCGTATTGGGTAATCAATATGGGATTTTCGGCGGCTAGAAGCCGAACAGACAGTTCTGCAATAAGATCCGGGTCGGCACCTGCGGGCGATGTCGTGCCAAAGCGCTCGGCAGGATACGAATGAACTTCGCTTTCTTTCCACTCGTCGGCCAAGACTTCGCGCGGGAGCATCAGATACGCCGGGCCTTTCGGCTCGCTCTCCATTATGGATGAGGCTCGGCGCAGAACCTGCTTTGCGATGACGCCCGATGGCAGAGTGTATTCCCACTTGACGTAGGGACGGACGAGGCTGCCTTGGTCATTTGGCTGCTGGACGAAATGCACGTAAGTATCCCGCGACCCGGTCAACTCGCCGAAGCTCGTAAATGGAGCGGTGCCCGCCATCAGCAGCACGGGCAGGCGTGTGCGCAACAGGTTGTGAAGGCCCATAGCGGCGTTAGCCGTTCCGGCGTCCACATGAACGAGGACACCTTGGCCGCGTCCCGTCAGCAGCGCGTAGCCGCCCGCCATGTGAACAGCCGTATTCTCGTGAGGGCAAAGAATGACCGAAGGCATCTTTCTGCCTTCGGCTTGCCACGCCGCCATCTCTTCGATGATAGGCGCGTGATCCGTTCCGAGATTGCAGAACAGATACTCGATGCCGATCTCATTCAGCCCTTCGAGAAAGTAATATGCGGTGCTGTGGCGAGCGTCGTTCGCGACACTTTCCGATATGAGCTGTGCTTCCATGTTCACGCCTTTGGGACCGGTTCCGAGTTTATGGATTGATAGGCTTCGAAGATCTCGCGCCCCGTGGCGACCCAAAAGGGGCCTTGATCGAGAAGGCCGTCGAGCATCCTCTCGAATGCCGCAATACGGTGGGGGTAGCCGACGATCCAAGGAGATACGGAGAGCGACAGAATTCGTGCACCGTCGGCGGTTTCTGCTCGCAAACGGCGCGCGGCATCGAGGACCATCGTTGTGTAGTCCTCGATCGTACGATCATGCTCCACCATCACCTTGCGGTCGGAAAGCTCGTAGGTAAGCGGCATGGCAACAAGGCTGCCGTTGGCGGTGCGGACTTCGTAAGGAACGTCATCATTGACCCAATCGGCGACATACTTGACGCCTTCGCCTGCTAGTAGCTCCATCGTGTGCATTGATTGTGAGTAGCCGGGCGAATGCCATCCGATGATGTCGCGACCGCTCCGGCGCAAGCAGCCAAGGGCGCTCCTGATGATGGCAAGCTCTGCATCCTTATCGACGCCGCTGTGGTGAAGCGTGCCCATGTCGGCGCCCGCACACATGATCTCCCATCGGCGTTCCAGAAGACCATCGAGAAGGCGGGACAAGCGGGGCGCCACCTTAGCGTTGATCGCAGCGGTTGCCCGAAAGCCGTGCCGGTCGAGAGCCTTGATGATGCGATAAACTCCGATGCGAAGACCGTAGTCGCGCGCTGCGTAGCCCCAGAAGTCCGGATAGGGACGGTCGAGAGCGCCGGTTGCCCGAAACGGCGCGTTGCCGCCGCTCATCGGAAAGAATTCGAGCGGGATCGTGATCCATAGGGCGAGTTGTGCGGTGCCGGGCCACCTCAGCTGGCGCCTCGTGTTCGCACTTCGAAAAGGAAACCACATGTGGTCGAGCCCCGGGCGCCGCGCCGGATACTGCAGGTATTCATTGCCGATCATTGGCTGAGATCCCCGCACGGTGCGAGAGCCGCGGGATAGCTTGTCCGGTAATAATGATCGGCGATCTCGCTTCCCGTCGCGAACCACACGTGTTCGCGCTTTTTGATATGCGTAAGGACGTCGTCCAGTGCCGCGATCCTATGCGGTTGGCCGACGATGTAGGGATGCAGTGGAATGCAAAAGACCGTTCCGCTTTCCTCCCCTTCGAGATAGAGGCGATCGAAAGCATCCTTCAGCATCTGCGCCCAGCTTGCGGGCGTGTAGCCGCGCATGCCCATCACGCGGATATCATTTATCTCACTCGAATACGGAAGACTGATGAGCCGGCCCTCACGCACGCAAATCGGTGTTGGCTGGTCGTCGTGGACCATGTCAATGGCGTAATCGATGCCGAACTCGGGAAGGAGATCGAGGAAATCTTCCGTGCTACTCACCGCGGGAGACAGCCAACCTCTGACAGGCACACCTGAAAAAGTGTGAATGGTATCGACACTGTCCCGGATAAGGGCGCGGACTTGGCGCTCATCCATGCCGTAAATCCACCGTGTGTTGTAAATCCCATGGGCAAAAAGCTCCCAGTCGCGATCGAGGCAGGCATTAACAACGTCCGGGAGATGATCGCAGACAGCAGCGTTGAGCGAAACCGAAGCACGGATATCGTGCCGATCAAGCGTCTCGAATACGCGCCAGACACCAACGCGATTGCCATAATCGCGCAATGAATAGGCCAAGGTGTCCGGAACGGGACGGCCCCAGGGTGGCCTGACCGGCCCCGTCGGCGGATCGAGCTCGTAAAACTCGATATTAGGCACGACCCAGACGGCAATGCGTGCCGCGTTTGGCCAGGAAATCCTCGCCCGTTCGGGAAAGGGTATGTCAACATAGCGTTTCGGCTCGTGCAGCATCGAATGACCCGTCACGCCATGACTCTGGTTTTCTCGAGCTCGATGCGGGACGACGTGCTCGCCGAGCGCTCGATGGCGAGCAGCGCCGCGACCGTGTCGCGGCCCCATCGAGCGTCCTGCACGTAAGCCTTTCTCTCGCGAACCGCACTCCACAGAGCATCAAGCGCGTCGCCTTGCCCGGGACGTCCTCGGCCTCGCGGAACAGCGACACGCTCCGTGCCATTGCCGCCGTGGATGAGAATTCCATCGGCAGACAATCGAATATCCCCATGCTCGCACGTTACGATCGTCACTCCGAAATGCGGTAGAAACGGCTGCTCGACAGGCAGGTTGCGCGCCCCGTATGCCAACCCCTGGATCGCGCTTTCGTCCCGATGCCTTGCGCCCTTGTTGCGCAGGAACGCGTGGCCGCCGCTTTTCAGCGTTCCGCCTTCCGCGACGTTCTGATGAAACTCATCGCTATCGAAATAGCCGTATCCATTATAGGTCAGCGAAGCGACGGCGCCCCCCTCGAATTCGAGAAAGGCCATTGCCGCTCCATCCGTGCTCAGATCAGGGTCCAGACGGTCGGCGTGGGCACGCAACGCCGTAATTGGTTCGCCCACGAGCAAGCGGACAATCTCAATCTGGTGCGCCACCTGATTGAAGACGACCCCGCCACCCAGCGCACGATTGGCTTCGTCCGGCCCGTGCGGCCGATACACATAGTCGGTGTAGTTGAAGGTCAGAACCATGGCGACGCGGCCAAGATCGCCCGACGCAATGATCTCGCGCATTTTCCGCACATTCGGATCAAAGCCGTGGCTGTGCCCGACAATCAGGACGCGCTTTGTCCGCACTGCCGCCTCCACGACTCGATCGCAGTCTTCCACCGTTAGGGCCAGCGGTTTCTCCACCAGCACATGCTTGCCGCTCTCAAGCGCCTTGATGGCTTGTTCCGCATGGAAGCGATGGGGCGATGCGATATAGATCACCTCGACATCCGGGTCGGCGCACAGACCGTCGAAATCGGGATAGGTGCGCGCGCCGAAATCACGCGCAAAGGCATCCCTGGGCGCGGCTGCGGGATCCATGCCCGCCACAAGCGCAAAAGCAGGATGCACTGCTGCCGCACGTATCATGAACGCACCGGCAAGCCCGAGACCCGCAATGCCGAGCCTTATCTGGTCCGTATCCATTTGGCATTTATCCGGCGGCAAAACTGGATTGCCGTGTCTAAAGAATGGTGGTCAACGCCCCGTCAAAGAGGATGGCCTGATCAAGAACAACCTCGCGTTGGGCGACGCGCAGACCATCGGAAGTCATTCGAAGGACGTCTGATCGGTGACCAACATAGAACCCGCCTTGCGGAACGTTGCCGCGCGCGCGGTGGGCCATGACATAGGAACTGACCTTCAAGATGTGATCGGAGCCCACACCCAGGATTTCGATGTTTGAAACCAAGCGCCGAGAAAGGGAAGGTGGATTTTCCGCTCTCGACAGGCGCGGGTTTCTGATCTGATCAATGCGCTGGCCGAGCTCGGACCGCCCTTCATCGATCAACGCGTAGGAGACGGGCTTCGCGCCGGCCTCGCGCATTTCCTGGGCGCAGACGACGTAGCGAATGTCATCCGTCAGCATAGCGAACCACGCCTCGTAATCCCGACTATCGAGAGTGCGTGCTTCCCGAAACAGAAACCGCTCGACGTTCTTGAGAACGCGAAAATCTTCGTCCGTCATCGCGCAATCAGCAATAACCACTGTGATGTTCCCTAAGCGATCGGTTCCATGAGCTGTCCCCAGCGGCGCATAAATTCGAGCTGTGCCACCTCGGTATCGGCAGGCCTGAATACCTTGCATGGCCCCTGATGGGCCTCGTCCGGATTGTTGAGGTAGGGGAGAGCGGTATGGAAACTGTAGGGAAATTGGCGAGCGATCGTGTTGTCGCTAGCGAGTGTTGCGGACGCCCAAAGTTCGACATCGTCCTGCTCGAAGACGCCGGCTGCACCAAAATTATGGAAGCCCTTGCGGAGCACGTTGCTCTTATATTCAGGCGTTGCTTCCCGTTCTGCGAGGATCCAGCTGCGAATCTCCATCTCCGTGCCACTGACCGGCTGCCATTGGCGCATGATCACCGCCTTTTCGGCGGGCCCCACCTGCGTTTCAATGAAGGAGAGATTGGGAAAGATGGTGCCGACGATCACGCGGAGCCTATTGAGCATCTCCATTTGACCTGGCTGCAGCGTTTCACGGTAGATTTGATCGAGGTCTTTTGGATGAGTTTGATAAGCTTCCTCAGGTAAGCCCGGAGCCAAATAAGTCAGCGTGCAACCGTGACCGCGCTCATCGACCACCTGGAAGCTATTCTCGGCTGCGGTCGCAAAGCCCGAGCGAGCCGCGCGAACGGGGTCGAGGGTGAGCGGCCCAACGTGCGTGGTTAGGATATGCTGGGCGTCGCCAACGAAGTTGAGCGCTCCAACTTTCCAATTGCACTTGGCGCGCCATCGATGCGGGGGCGCCAACACCTCCATGCCGCCCGGCGAACGCGACAGAAATGGATCCAGGTACCAAGCAAAATCGCCGATATAGGAAGCGACCGGAACAATGTCGGCATCCCAAGCGCCGAAGATCAGACCTTTGTAGACTTCGAGACGCGGAACCTTGGGCAAGCCCAGCGCCGACATGTCGACATCTTTCGGAAGATGCTTGTCGAAGGTCGTGGTTAGCAGCGCGCCCGTCTGATCATAGGTCCAACCATGATAAGGACAGACGAAATTGCGGGCGTTTCCCGAATCGGCCCTGCAGACCTGCGCGCCGCGATGACGGCAACTGTTCAAGAATGCCTGGAGCTTGCCCTGTCGGTCCCGGGCAACCACGACCTCGGCGATCCCTAGTTTGCGAACGACATAGTCGCCAGGCGCGGGGATCTCCGTCTCATGCGCAAGAAACCCCCACGTCTTGTTGAAAATCTTTTCTAGTTCAGTGTGGTAGATGCCGTCATCGACGAACACATCGCGACTGACCTCGCCCTTCTGGACATCAACCCATTTCGATCCAGCGACCGGATAAACTGTCATTTATAAGCCTGTGGTATTTCACTGTGCGGGCACGTTATGTCAATCGCGCCTCCAAAGCAAGCGAGCTTATGTGCGCTCCAAAGTTCTCAACGTCGCGTGCTAGAGTTCAGACCTTGCGAACGATATATGTTCGGACGCGAAGTCGGGTTTTCCATCGCTTATTGCTCTGCGGAGAGCCCGGAATGATTCATCGACAGGCCCCAATGATGGTTCGACAGAGAGCAGCAAAGGCGACGCGGGCGAACTTGCGCGAACTCGCTTACAAGAGCATTCTGGATTTGATCGCCACCCAACGACTAAAGCCCGGCGACTATATCAATGAGCGTTCTCTCTCTAAAGACCTTGGCATCGGCCGCACGCCAACGCACCAAGCCTTGGAGCAACTGACGCACGACAAGCTTGTCCAATTCATTCCGGGTCGGGGGTCGATCGTTCGAGCTATTGGCCCGCGCGAAGTGCTCGACATAACCGAAGTACGCTCAGCCAATGAGGAGCTTTGCGCGCGTTTGGCCGCGCGCTACGCAACAAAAGGCGATATCGATGAATTAGACGACATCTCGGTCCGTGCGCAGCACTCGGCGGCGATGAGGAACGTCGAACGCCTCTTACTCCTCGATCGCTCGTTGCACGCAAGCCTCGCCCGGATATCGCGGAATCTCCTGCTTCAGGACATTCTTTCCAATCTCCATGCGAGATCGCTTGGCTATTGGTTCGTTGTCCCAGGAACGCCGATGCGCCTCGAACAAATCGCTGCCGAACACGCGGCCATTGTCGAGGCGATCAAACGCGGCGACGCGGAGGCCGCCTCAGAGGCAATGCGTCGTCACATCGAATCGTTCCGATTAGCCGTCGAAGGCGCTTTCACGGGGAGTGACGGCACTCTGCCTTCAGCAGCGCCCTCCCAGTCACGCGCGAAGAATTCTACAGGTTCCGAGCTACGCTCTCGCGAAACGCCTCGATATGCGCCCGCATCACCGCCTCAGCCGCGTCGGGATCGCGGCGCTCAATCGCGTCAATCAAAGCCTCATGCTGGTCCTGGAAAGAGACGTGATGATCGCTTTTGAACGATATGAACCAAAATCGTAGCGACTGCTCGTGCAGACGCAGCAATATATCGCTGAGTTCGCTATTCTTCGCAGCCTCGGCGAGCGCAATGTGAAAATCCCGGTCAAGGGACATAAGCGCGGTTATATCGTGCTTTGCAATTGCGGAACGCGCACGCTTGGCGATTTGCTGAAGCGCGCGGATATCATCGTCGCTTGCCCGCTGGGCCGCAAGACGTGCACAGAAACACTCGTTGGCGACACGGACCTCGATCATCTGCATCACGGCCGACAGGATCACCGGCTTAACGATGATGCCCTTTCGCGGCATCACCTCGATCATGCCCTCAAGCCGCAAACGGTCGAGCGCTTGATGAACCGGGGTGCGACCGACACCAATGGCGTCGGCGACCAAAGATTCATTGATGCATTCCCCTGGGGGGTAGACGCAGGTAATGATCTTGTTCTTGATCGTCTCGTAGGCCTTGTCGCGCAACGAAATATGCGGCTTGTTGCGGTCGCGCCTCGCAGCCTTCGCGGGTGCCCTTCTAGCCATTTGAATCATCGTGGTCTTTGCCCTCTTGCCTGAAAATATCACAGGCACATGCCCAAAAATATTACATGTCCAGACGACACAAAGCAACGCGCGATCTGGAGTTCTTTAAGTGCCAGTGATATTTCACATTGACGACCCAGTGGTCTTCCTCTAGGTGTGCGTGCATCGGCGGGTTTGTTGCGCGTAAGTCTGCCGGAATCATCAATGCAATTTAAGGCGAGGAGACGGGTGAGCGACGATTCCATCATCATCGTCGGCGCCGGCCAGGCCGGCGGATGCGCTGCCGCTGCCTTGCGTGACGCAGGTTACACCGGCCGTATCACCCTGATCGGCAAAGAAGTCCATTTGCCCTATGAGCGACCGCCACTGTCGAAGGGTGTGCTATCCGGAGACGTAGCTCTCGATACCGTATTCCTGCGAACACGCGACTGGTACGACAACACCCGCATTGATGTCCGACTCGGGACAGGAGTTGTCGAAATCGACCGCGATGACAAGCGGGTCGTTGCTGAGGATGGCCGGTCATTCCGGTACGATAAGCTCCTTATAACAACCGGCTCACGCGCGCGGCGGCTCGCGCTTCCCGGAAGTGCCGATTCCGATATCATCTATTTACGGGGTATTGACGACACTTTCAGTCTCAGGAATCGACTGAAGCGTGGGAAAAAACTTGCGATTATCGGAGCCGGCTTCATCGGTCTGGAAATCGCCGCAACGGCGGTCACGGTGGGTTGCGACGTCGAAGTTTTTGAAGTTGCCTCCGGCCCCTTAGGCCGCGTCATGCCGGACGCGATCGGAAATGTCGTCCTCAGCAAACATGCCGACCGTGGTGTTCGTTTTCGCTTTCGCGCAGCGGTCGTCGCAGTCGACCGGAAGGACGCTAGGGTTGTCCTCCGTCTTGCCGATGGAGAGACCGTCGAAGCGGATACGGTCATTGCCGGCATCGGGGCGGTTCCCAACGACGAATTGGCGTCCCGGGCGGGGCTTACCGTTTCTAACGGTATCGTTGTCGATGAATTTGGAAGGACGAGCGATCCCGCAATTTTCGCGGCCGGCGATGTGACGCGCCATTACAATCCACTCTTAAAGCGGCAGATCCGCTTGGAAGCCTGGCAGAATGCGCAGAACCAGGCCATCGCTGTCGCCAACGTAATGGTTGGGGGAACGGCCCCCTTTGCGGAGGTGCCTTGGCTTTGGAGTGATCAATTCGACATGAATCTGCAGGTCGCCGGCCATCCGATCGAATGGGATGAACTTGTATGGCGCGGAGAACCGGAAGAGAAGCAATCGATCGCATTTCAACTTCTGGGCGGCGTGCCGGTCGGAGCCATCGCGATCAATAACGCGCGCGATATGCGTTTTGCGCGCCAGTTGATTGCAAAGGGCCAGGGGGTCAACGCGGCACTTTTGGCCGACCGGACATACAAAATTCAAGAACTCTGCAAGTAGCCCTTCGCGGCCTCGCGAGTGATGCGCAACGAGGAGACCGAACGTACATGACCGAGACCAAGACGGAGCGATGGACATCCGTTGCCAAGAAATCTGCCATCGAGCCGGGCACGATATTGGGCCTCAAGATCGAAGACCGTGATATCGCGGTCTATAATGTCGACGGGGCGATCTATGCGTCGAACAATATCTGCACGCATGCCCATGCTTTC
Source organism: Hyphomicrobium sp. DY-1 (assembly GCF_047497105.1). Taxonomy (NCBI): domain Bacteria; kingdom Pseudomonadati; phylum Pseudomonadota; class Alphaproteobacteria; order Hyphomicrobiales; family Hyphomicrobiaceae; genus Hyphomicrobium; species Hyphomicrobium sp. DY-1. The sequence goes on from NZ_CP134870.1 coordinate 1,016,999, forward strand.
ATGAGCGACGGCTGGCTCGAGGGAGACGTTCTCGAATGCCCGCTCCATGGCGGCCGGTTCGAGGCCAAAACCGGCCGCGGGATGGGCGCGCCGATCATCTGCGATCTCAAGCTCTACCCGGTGCGCGTCGAAGGCGATGATATCCTCGTCGATCTCTCGTGAATCGATGGCGATGGCACTCATTCATGTGAGATTGTCGCGAATTTTCGCGAGCGCACGCCGAAGGGCCTTTTCCTCCCGCTGGGTCAGCCCGGTGAGAAGGCGTCGGTTGAATAGCTCCGCCTCGACTTGGAGACGGCGACAAAGATCCCTTCCTTCGCGCGTCAACCAGATGATGTTCTTGCGCCCATCGTTTTTAGACGATTCACGCGTCACCAAACGATATCGCTCAAGGTCATTCAAGGCCTTCGCGGTCGTTGATCCGCGCATCCTTGCCTGGTTGGCGATTTCCTGCTGGGTGATCCCATCGCGGGTCTCGAGAACCCTCAAAAACGGCGTGAGACCGGCCGCGATGCCAAGCGTCGCGGCGCGGAGCGCGAACTCCCGGGCGATGTGGCGTTCCACATCCCAGATCATGAGGCCGATTTGCTGATCGAAAATCGAAGGAGACTTCGCCACGCGCTTATTCCATTGAAGACTACGAATACGGCCCGTGGCCTTACCATGCCGACACACGGAGAAAGAAGCGGCCATGGTGCTTTTCTCGGCCGATACTATTCGATGGCTAACGAACGAACGTTATTTGGAGAAGGGGTGGGCGCTGAGAATGGGCTTCGGCGCCTCGCTTCTCTTGCAAGGCTCAGGGGCCGCCGGTCGGCCCGTGCGACACGGTAGGAAATCTGGAGTTACGTGCGATGATAGGAAAGACTGTGCTCATCGCTGGCGGCGGCCCCGTCGGCCTGTTCTGCGCGCTGATACTGGGACGACGCGGCGTCGATGTGCGCCTTTTCGATCTCAATGACGAATTGCAGCTTGACCCCCGCGCGGCGACGACCCATCCCGCGACGTTGGAGGTTTTAGCCAAAGAGGGGTTGGTGGATGAGATGCGCGATGTCGGTCTCGTAGCTCCCATCTTTCAATTCTGGGATCGCGTCACTGGCGACCTCGTCGCGGAATTCGACCATGCGGTCCTGAAAGCGGATACAGAGTTCGCTTACGTCGTGCAGTGTGAGCAATTCAAGACGACCGCCATTTTCCTGGCGCATCTGAGAAAGCTTCCCAACGTCGAGGTCAATTTCGGACACGAGGTGCTCGGTCTTGAGCAGAACGCGGATTCAGTAACGATCACCGCCCGCGTCAACGGCGTCGAGAAGAAGATGAGAGGGGATTATTTGATCGGCGCCGATGGAGGGCGTAGCGCGGTCCGAAAGGCGTGCGGCATTGAGTTTGCGGGTTTCACCTATCCTGAGCGGTTTCTCGTCATCACGACGCCCTTTGATTTCGAAGAACAGCGCGGGTATTGTGTACGGAGTTATTTCGCGATCCCGAAGAGTGGTGCAACTGCTTCAAAGTTGCAGGAGATGGCCCGCCGGGCCTTTGGCGCGCGGTGTTTCCCGCCGATCCCACCATCGATCCAAAGATTATTTTGAGTGATATCGCCGTTCAGTCCAGGCTTCAGAAATTCTTTCCCTCCCCTCGCCCTTACGAGATCGTCCATCGCAACATCTATACGATACACCAGCGCGTCGCGACGACATTCCGGCAAGGGCGCGTCCTGCTCGCTGGCGATTCGGCCCATATCAACAACTCTATCGGTGGCATGGGCCTCAACGGCGGTCTGCAAGACGCAGCCAATCTCTCTGAGAAGCTACTGGCTGTCTTGAATGGTGAGCCCAACGAACTTCTGTCCTTGTACTCTTTGCAGCGTCGGACGGTTTCGATCGAGTTCGTCCAGGCCCAAACCATCGCCAACAAGAAGCGCTTGGAGGCCAAGGATCCCGAGGAACGCAAGCGCGTGTTTCAGTCCCTGCAAGCCGATGCGAGCGATCCTGTCGCCGCGCGAGGCTTCCTGATGAAGACGAGCATGCTGGCGATGCAGCAACGAGCGGCGTCGATCACCCTCGACGAAGTGGCCGCATAGCTGCCGTCGCTTCGTTCCAGATGACTGTGTCGCGTGTCGACATCTGTGAATCCCCAAAAATCTTCACAAGAAAAGGCGTGTCACGTGAACAACTGGAGCCGGGATCTCAAGCCCGAAATGCGGCCCTTCTTACCGGCGACCAATGCCTTCGTCGCGGGGCGAGACACCCCCGAGGCGTTTCTCGAACGCTGCTTGACAGCCATTGAAGAGAACGAGCGGAACGTCCTTGCCTTCGTTGCTCTTGACATCGCTGGGGCGCGGAGAGCTGCAGCCGAAGCGACCCGACGATGGCAAACCGGAAAGCCATTGTCGCCGATCGATGGCATGCCCATCGGCGTTAAAGATATCATGGAAACCGCATCGATGCCGACGGGGGAAGGTTCTCCTCTGTTCAGGGGACGGCGCACCCATCGGGACGCAGCCGCGGTCGCAGCGCTTAGAGCGGCAGGCGCGATCATCCTCGGTAAAACCGTGACAACGGAATTTGCCGCCGTCGAACCCGGCCCCACGCATAATCCCTGGGATTTGAACAGAACTCCCGGCGGGTCGAGCAGCGGAAGCGCTGCAGCGGTTGCTTGCGGCTTGATTCCGGTCGGCCTCGGGACGCAAGTCATCGGCTCAACAATCCGGCCAGCAAGCTTTTGCGGCTGTTACGGCTTTAAGCCCAGCGTGAACGCGATCAACCGAGGCGGAAGTTTCGATTACAAGAGTCACAGCGTAACGACCGTCCTCGCAGCATCCCTCGATGAAGCGTGGGTCGTCGCCAGACAGATATCGTTGCGTGCCGGCGGCGACTACGGACATATGGGACTGGATGGACCTCTAAGTGTGCCATCGCCAGAGCGGCCGGACTCCATCGTCTTTTTGCGGACAGGCGCTTGGGCGGCCGCGTCGGAAGACGCTCGGAAAGAGATCGAGAAGACCATCGCCACGCTATGGGACGCCGGCGTTCGCATTCACAAGAGCGAAACGCATCCCGCAGTCGCTGCTGCGGAAGAGGCGATTTCGGGGGCCGCAGGTTTGGCAGGTTTGATCAATATCTGGGAAGATCAATGGCCGCTCAACACCTATGCGCGCGATATTGATGCTTCCAAACTCAGCGATGTCATGCGCCGTCGACTAGAATCGGCCGCCGAGATGTCGCAGGAGAAGTATGGCGCTTGCTTAGCCGAACGCGAGAGAACTCGCGGCGTTTATGAAAAACTTTCTGAAGTTGCTTCCGTGTGCTTGACGCTCTCGGCCTCGGGTCCCGCCCCTGTGGGATTACATTCAACGGGCGATCCAAGTTTTGCGATTCCCGCTTCGCTGCTTGGCATTCCGGCCATTTCACTACCGGTCCTGCGCGCCGACGGACTTCCCCTCGGGTTGCAGATCATGGGTTTCCGGAACAAGGACAGTTCGCTCATCGCGAATGCTGGCTTCATCGAGAGCATGCTGCAGCATAGTCATGCCTAACCATCCGTCGGACGGATTACCGGAATACGACTATATCGTTGTGGGCGCTGGTGCCGCGGGTTGTGTCATCGCGCGGCGCCTAGCTGACTCTGGCGCCCGGATATTGCTTCTCGAAGTCGGCGAAGCGGACAAGGATTGGCGTATTCCGCTCCCGTTCGCCTGGCCCGATTTGTTACGGCGCAAACGACAGCACTGGATCTACGAAAATCGTGTCGACGATCGCAAGACAGGCGAGCTTCTCGGTGGCAAGGTCTTGGGCGGATCGTCAAGCGTGAACGCGCTCGCCTTTGTTCGCGGCCACAAAACTGATTACGATGGGTGGGAAGCGCAGGGCCTGAAAGGTTATGGCTTTGCAGATGTCCTTCATTATTTTCGCCGAATGGAGCGATGGGAAGAGGGAGCCAGCGCGCTAAGGGGCGGTGATGGACCGATATCTGTTGCACGCGCTTATCTTCCTGATCCGCTGACCGAAGCTTTTTTGGCCGGAGCCGAGTCGGCCGGTCATACACTGAACGACGACTACAACGGCGCCGAACAGGATGGTTTTGGATTTGTCCAAGCCACGATACGACAGGGTCGCCGTTGCAGCGCTTTTGACGGTTACATTCGCCAGAAGAGCAGCAGCGGATCAATCACCATCGAAGCGGGCGCCCGCGCAACGCGCATTGAGATAAGCGCAGGACGCGCGCGGGGCGTGCATTACGCCCAAAATGGTCGGGCAAAATACGCCCGCGCGACAGGCGAGCTCATCTTGTCTGGCGGCGCGATCCAATCGCCAGCGCTTTTGATGCTCTCCGGCATCGGGGATCCTGAGGTCCTGCGCGCGCACGCGATCCGGGTGCAGGCGCCTCTTGGGGGCGTCGGGCGCAATTTGCAGAATCACCTTTCCCTGGCGGTGCGGTTTCGGCGAAAGGACACCGGTACGATCCGACGCCATCTTCGCTACGACCGGCTGGCAATTGAATTGGCGCGTGCTCGGCTCTTCCGAGACGGCCTGTTCTCCATGCTGCCGACTTGCGCAATCGGCTTCGCGCGGACCGATCCCGGCCTCGCGGCGCCAAACCTGCAGATTTCCTGCACGGCGGTCGCCGATGACGCACGGCCCTATCTTCCGTTTGCGGTTCCGCACGCGCCCGATGGCTTTTCCATCCGAGCCATGGTGCTAAGGCCTTCGGCGAGCGGCGTTTTAAAACTCGTCAACAGCGACCCGTCAAAGGATCCTGTGGTTCAGCAGGGGAAAAACGCTCCGGCCGACGATCAAACGCTGGCCGAAGCGCTGACAACTATCGAGGCGATCACCAGCCGCCCCGCCATGGCGAACATCATCGACAACCGCGCAGCCCCAGATATACCGAAGGGGAACGATGCGCGCCACGCATACATAAGTCGCAATACATCGTATTTGCATCATCCCTGCGGCACATGCAGGATGGGTGCCGCCGAGAATCCCAATGCAGTCGTGTTGCCGGATTTCTCCGTGAGGGGAATCGAAGCCCTGCGGGTGGTCGATGCATCAGTCATGCCGGGCTTGGTAGGTGGTAACATTTATGCTTGTGTGACCATGCTCGCGGAAAAAGCAAGCGACGAGATTATTGCGAAATTCCGAAGACAAATCTGAACAACGAGATCACATAGCCAACGACTGGCAAATCTAAGCCGTGGCGCATCCAAAGATATTCTGCTTGCCTCGATGGAACTTTCAGATTGGAAGCAGACGTCATTGGTCAACTGGAAACAGACGCGATTTACCCATAGCGGACATCGCTCGCGCTGCGCCTCGCTTAATTTCAGTCGAGCATTAAGAGATCGAAAAGTCCGATACACGAGAGGCTCTGAAGACGGTCGGGAATGTGTCGCCGAGCCACGCGGCGGCTCATCTCGGCAGGCTCGCGTTCGTAACCTCTCTCAATGCAAAAATCGGCAAGTGATGTTCATCAAAATAAGATCATAGATTCTCGTTCTTGCGGTTCAGCCATCGCCGCCAGTGTAGGTGCCATAGCGAACGCGAGACCGGTGTGATGAGGCGATCTTCGCACTGTTTTTGCCGTTGCAATAGCGCCCTCTGACGGCGGCCTGTCCCTTCAATCACAAGAAACGGACAGGCCGCTCCTCCCTATTCTCCGTTTCTATCAATTCACAAGCTAGTCAGTGGGATAGGTCAGACTCGAATCCCAGAAGTCGCATTTGTAATTGCTTCTATATTGGGCGACGGATTCAACCGAGGTGGGAATATCCTGCTGCAGGAATGGGCCAGTGTTTGCTCTGTACTGTGCCCATTTCAGGTTACCCGGACCGTTCGGGTTGCCGGTTGCCGCAAAGTTGGTCCAAGCCGCGACGAGCTGGTCGGAGAGATTGATCTCGCTACCCTGCAGCTCGCGTGGCTGGCCGCTGTCCTGATCGAGGTTTACACCGAGGATACCGCCCGAGAAATTCGGAAACAGAAACTGAATGTCCGCCGTGTGGTAGGCGAGCGCCTGGAAATGTCCGGTCGGAGAGTAGGCGTTCGGCATTTGCGGAAAGTTGAACGGCGCCTTCGTGTAAGTGAAATCGTACGCGTAGGTTGGTATTTTCGACGCCCACAGATTGAGAACGTGAAGCGTCTGGCACTTGGTTGGATCGGTGCCGGCCCGGTCCGCCGCGACTTGCGGATTGTTGCCATAGGCCGATAGCGGATACGCGGCCAGCACGGCGGCACTTTTACTGGCCGTGTACTGATCCGGGGTAATAGCCACTTGCGGCGGTCCGGTGAAATATTCGGTGATCGCCGCACCGAAATTCGCTTCGTCGGCAACCGTCCCAGCCATCGTCGGCATGTGGTTATATTGCCCCGTCGTGAAGGCCGTCTCCGGCTGGTGGGGAATGACGGTTCCATCCACGAACGGACCAACCGTGTAGGTCTGCTTGAGGATCGGATCGACGGCATTGCCTTTGGCCGTTCCCTGGATCTGCAGGATGCGTGCGGCTGACAAACTGCGCAGGCAAGCAGAACTCGAACAGCCGACCGCAGTAGCGAAGGCGCTGCCCCTTGCTAACGCCGTCGCAGAGGTCGGCAATCCGGAGAACGCCGGCAGGGAGCTTTGATAGATTGCTCTATTGAACAGACCCGTTGAACCCGGTGAAAGCACGTTCGCACCGGTATCCACTGCGCCAGCCGATTGGCCGCCAAGCGCAACCCTGCTCGGATCGCCGCCGAACGCGCGAATGTTACGCTGAACCCAACGGAGCGCGGCCTGCTGATCCATGATCCCGTAGTTGCCCCAAATGTGATGCTCCGCGTTCAAATGCTGTTCTGATAGGTAGCCGAACAGACCGAGGCGATAGTTGAAGGTGACAACCACGGTGGGGGTGCCCAGCGGCCCACCGGTCGCTAGCTTGCTCCCATCGTAGTCATTGGATTCGCCCTCGACGTTACCACCGCCGTAGATCCACACGATGACCGGCATGGCCTTGCCGTGATTGCCGCCATGCACGTTTGCCGTGAAAACATTGATATAGAGGCAGTCCTCGCTCATGCTCTTGGGGCCGCCGAACGACTGAAGTTCAGTCACCTCGCACGAATCGGCATAGTGCGTGGCATCGAGGAGACCGTGCCGGGCGGCCGGCGCCGGAGGCCGCCAGCGCAGGTTTCCGACCGGCGGTGCCGCATAGGGGATGCCTAAGAAGACGTTCACGCCATTCTTTGTGAAACCCCGGACCGGCCCATCAACCGTATTAACGGTTGGTCCCTGGCCATTGTCGGAATTATGCGCCAGTGCGGGCGCCAAAATTCCGAATACTGAGAGGAATGCCGAGCAAAGCGCGAGCCCGCGATTCCATCTTGTTCCCATTAGGCCCTTTAAACTCATACGTTCCTCTCCCAATGATGGCAACTCCTGTTTGGCAGTCATGCCAACGGCCAGACATTTGTGCGCGCCATTTTCGCGTGCGAGACATGATCTAGATGGCCCTCGCGCGCGTGAATTTTTTCAGAGAACGAAAATCACAGCTACGCTCAGGGTGAACTGATATGAGCTTGCAGTGCACTTCTGCCACTCGCCAGTCTTTGCTTTGGAATTTTGCTGCACCCCAAATTTGGGATGCAGCCGATAATTTTGTAATTCGTGACCAGAAATCATACTCGTGCTTGTCGTGAATTCCGTGGACGTTTCAATCCTGTTCGCCGTCCCCGAAACGTGTCCATGATCGGAAGGGGAAAGGCCTCACCAGCTCATCGACCACTACAGTCGCCGCCAGTTCCACGAATGCCCGGGCATTCTCACACCCGCCTACGTTGACTTCGGGCGTAGTGCCCGCATCCGAAAAAAGTTGGCGCACTCATGCGACGCACTATCGATCAGAGGCCCCGTCAACTGCAACGCAACCACATGGCCTTCAACTAGATGAGCCGACGTTCAACTGTCGCGATTACCCTAAAGACGGACAACCCAATCCAAAAAAACTCGCGAAGGCAAACTCAGTGCACTTCGTGCTCTGATCGTGCGCTCATAGCTAAGCGTCTCGTATGCCCAGTTCACTGACTGCACTTTCGAGTGCGCTCGCTCCCACGCCAATTTCCCCTCATCGTCGCAAAATGGAGGTCCAGCAAACAGCTGGCACCCACAATCAGTTTGTTAAGGGAGAGCGCTATGTTTAGGTCGTTTAATCAAGTCCGGCGATCAAAATCATCACGCCGACGCGTCATTTGTTGCGGCTTAATTGCAGCGGCTGCTATTTCGAGTCCCGCGTTAGCGGGCAATCACGATTCCTCTAGTGGCCCGACAGTGACCACCAGTGACGGCCCCGTCAGAGGTTTTAATCAAGGGGGCGTGAATATCTTTTTGGGAATCCCGTACGCGGCGCCACCGGTCGGAAATCTGCGCTGGCAACCACCTCAACCAGTAAAGCGCTGGCATGGAGTGTTGGACGCCACCAAATTCGCGAACACCTGTCCACAGGTTACCGAGCTTGGCGCATTTGCCGGACCTTCGAGCACGAACGAGGATTGTCTCTACCTAAACGTTTTCACGACAGGGAATAAAGGAAAAAAGAAGCCCGTTATAGTGTGGATCCACGGCGGCGGAAACGTGGATGGTGAGACCAACGACTATGACGCCAGCAAGTTGGCTACGGGCGGTCCGATGGGCACCCAAGCAGTGGTCGTAACCCTGAATTACAGACTGGGTCTTTTCGGGTTTTTATCAGAATCGCATCTGAACTCGGAGGGGCATCTTTGGGGTAACTACGGTATCCTTGATCAGCAGGCCGTGCTTCGATGGGTACGGCGCAATATAGCGTCCTTCGGCGGCGACCCGACCAAGGTTGCGCTTGGTGGTCAATCTGCGGGCGCGCAAGACACCGGCGCGAACGTCTTATCGCCACTGGCTAGAGGTCTCTTCAACAGAGCAATTTACCAGAGCGGCCCTTTGCCGTCCCTTGCAACCGCAGCGCTGGCCCTGTCTAGAGGCAATGCGTTCGCAGCTGCCGCCAATTGTTCGAACTCCTCATGCCTGCGTAAATTGAGCGCCGAACGGATACTCCAATTGCAGGGAACCCCCAATGCCAACGGCCCATACATCACCGGACCATTTGTGGATGGTTCAATAATTCCAATTCAGCCTGAGGCAGCCTGGACATCCGGAAATTACAACAAAATGCCCACCATGGGTGGAAGGGTGAAGGACGAAGGAAACTTCGGAATAAGCATTACGGAATATTTTTCCGGCCCCCCTCAGACCGCGATTACAGAAGCGCAATATGAAGCTAACGTTACGAACACATATGGCGCTAACGCAGCCGCCGTATTAGCACAATACCCTGTTGGCAATTACGGTAATGACCCGCAGATTGCTTATGACCGCGTCACAACGGATCCTGGCAAGTGCCAAGCACTTCACGTGCTAAGCTTATGGGCACCCGTAATACCTACCTATAGCTATGACTTCACATACCAGAATACACCGTATTATTTTCCTCAGATGCCGAATGTGTCATCGCCCACAGGCCATTTCCGTGCTCTCGCATACCATACCTCCGACATTCAGTTCGTCTTCAAAAATTGGCATGGTGGAAATCTGGGAGTGAATCTCGACCAGACCAGCGGCCAGCCGCGCGAACTGCAGGGGACGGAAATCGCTCTGTCTGATCAGTTGGTAGCGGCTTGGACCAACTTTGCAAATACCGGAAATCCAAATGGAACGGGAAACTCCCCATGGCCAAAGGCTACAACTGGAGGTCCGTTCCTTCAGCAGGATATACCATTGGCATCTGAATCAACTACTCAATATAGAGCCAATTACAAATGCGACTTCTGGGATCCGCTTTTAAGCTATCCCATGTAGGGTCTGTTGATGGACGGCCGCGTCTAGACGCGGCCGTCCTCTCACCATGCGCGAAATAAGGCCGGCTAACATCGGTTTCACCATCCAGCAAGCGGCTTCATCGACAAATTCGTCATGCACAGCCGGCTTTAGGTAGGTCCTAATTCGGTTCGCCACGGTTGAATTTCCGACGGTCAGCGCTTTCGACAATTGGGCTGACCATTCCGGTCATGCTGACAATCAGTCTAGCAATAGGAACTCCGTTTGAACTCGGTCTTGAGCCGGTCGGAATCGCTCTATTGACGTTGACTCTGTTCCTCGCACAAATGAAGTCATCCGGCGCCCCGACTAATATTGTCTTTGGCGTCCTCCGTCTCGTAGTCTTCCTGACCTTCGCCGCACTGATTTTCAACCCGTAACAGGAGAGCACTTTTGAAGCCTACGAGAAGCTGCCGATTAAAACTTTTCAATTGATGGGATATCTGGATAAAATCCTATTACAAGAAGCGTCTTTGCTTATGCCTCCGCTCGTTTTGTAGCTTTGCAAAATGTCTCTTCTTGGCCAATCGTGTCAATTTTCCGATGTCTGCTCTCGGGGATCTTCGTGAAGTCGTATCCGCTCATCAGAAGAGCATGCGATTTCAAAGATGCGACTTCCGCTTTCTCTGCGAAGCGTCCCCTAGATATGCAGTTACCGGTGCCTTGGTTCAAATGTGGGCCATCCTTGAACCAACACTGCTGCCCGGATTTTCAATTCGCAAGCCCGAGTTTAAAGCGATTCGATTCTTCGGCACCCATAAGGGAGTCGTTGTCAGTGATTGGAGGAAAGAAATGCGCATCCGAATTGAGGGAACATCCCATAAGCCGACGTCGCCTGAAATGCGGTGGCCTTGCGTGCTAACTGCCTAATTCGTCCCTCTTTCTCATCGCCTCCGACGGCTCTCAGGTTCTGTAGGAAGGTCGGAACGCCGAGGTCGTAGAGTGAAGCTGCCATGATGAAATCGTATCATAGGGCGGACAACTTAACACCAGTTGCTCACGCTCGCGCCAACTAGTGCAGGAGTGGGTAGCGAGCATCGGGCTTGATCCGGCCAAGTTCGGCACGCATCTCTACGGCGCACAAAGGCGGTGCTTATCTATAGGGGGACGGGCAACCTCCGAGCAGTCCAGCTTTTGCTCGGACATTCAAAAATCTAGAGCACGGTGCGCTATCTCGGCATTGAGGTCGACGACGCGATCGAGTTTGCCGAGAAGATCGAAATCTGACGCATAAGCGCCGTGGGCAGACATGGTCCGCGACCAACTTGTCGTCGCCGACCGTGGGACGCTAACGACCGCTATTAAGACCTTCCGGCCGAAAGTCTTACGTGGCAGGCTAACCAACATTCGAAGCGCGTTAACTGCCTGCTGGCGTTTACGCCGAATACCCCCTAGGCACGCTAATAACGACATTCTTGACGAAGTGCGCCTGCCACTCGAATAGAGCCGGGTGGGCCTTCTCCATTCGAAAAGACTTCACAATCATGACCTTCCCGTCGGTTCATCCCGCGCTCGGGCGCGCTCTTTCTGCGCGCGGCTACTCTGCGCCGACCGCCGTGCAATTAGCGGTTCTCGAAGCCAATACGGTAGGGCGCGATTTGCTGGTCTCGGCGCAAACCGGCTCCGGGAAAACGGTCGCCTTCGGACTTACGATGGCGTCGACGCTGCTTGGAGAAGCGGAACGTCTCTCGCAAGCCGCTGAGCCGCTGGCGCTGATCATCGCGCCCACGCGTGAGCTTGCGATGCAAGTGCAGCGCGAACTCGACTGGCTCTATGCAGACACCGGGGCGCGTGTTGTGACCTGCGTCGGGGGCATGGACGCACGCGCGGAAGCCCGCCAACTCGGCTTCGGCGCCCATATCGTGGTCGGCACGCCCGGACGTCTACGGGACCATTTAGAACGACGGCGGCTTGACCCGACAAAACTCGCAGCCGTTGTGCTTGACGAGGCCGATGAGATGCTCGATCTCGGATTTCGCGAGGATCTGGAATTCATTCTCGACGCAACCCCTGAAGGCCGCCAGACGCTCCTGTTCTCGGCCACCATGCCCCGCGAGATCGAAGCACTGGCGCGCCGCTACCAGCGCGACGCTGTTCGCATCGAAACGGTGAAGCGCAACGAGCAGCATGCCGACATCGACTATCGCGCCATTCGCGTCGTTCCGGGCGATACTGAAAACGCCGTCGTCAACGTGCTTCGGTTTCACGAGGCCGGCGCCGCGATTGTGTTCTGTTCGACGCGCGAAGCCGTAAAGCGGACGCACGCGCGTCTGTTGGAACGCGGCTTCTCTGCGGTGGCCCTATCCGGAGAGTTGACGCAGAACGAGCGCACGCATGCACTGCAAGCGCTGCGCGATGGCCGCGCGCGCGTCCTTGTCGCGACGGATGTGGCGGCGCGCGGGCTCGACTTGCCGGCTCTCTCGCTCGTCATTCACGCCGATCTGCCCAATGATGCAGAGACACTCCTTCATCGCTCTGGTCGCACGGGGCGGGCCGGCAACAAGGGCCTGTGTGTGTTGATTGTCCCCTTCGACCGCCGGCGTAAGGCCGATGCGCTGCTGGTCGGTGCGAAGCTCAAGGTCACATGGGGGCCCGGCACCGACCGCTGAGGAGATCCGCGCACGCGATCAGGAGCGCTTTCTGGCCAGCTCTATCTTCACCGCTCCCACGACGGACGAGGACCTGAAGCTTGCGCAATCCCTTCAGTCCAGCCGCACGGCAGAAGAGATTGCTCTCGCGTTGGTCCGCATCCACCGAGCCCAGCTGCCCGCGCCGGAAGATCTTACTGAGGATACGGGCTCGCCGCGGCGGCGCAATGATCATGCGCGAGCACCTCGGGAGCGGGTCGAGCATAGGCAAGTACGCTGCCAAGGGCCGCAAGGCCGACACGAGCGCGCGATCGCGCCCCCGAGAGACAGCCGCTCCGCGCACGCCGTACGTGATCAGGGCCGTGAGATGGTGTGGTTCCGGATCGATATCGGCCGCGAGCGTAATGCCGAGCCCCGCTGGCTGCTGCCGCTTCTCTGCCGCGCCGGCAATGTGACGAAAGCCGAGATCGGTTCCATCAAAATCTTCGACCGCGACACGCGCTTCCAGATCGCCGCCCAATCCGCAGAGACGTTCGCGGATGCCGCGCGCTCCATGAAGCCTAACGAGGGGCGAATTTCGCGCATCGGCGCCTCCATGGGTGACGACGCTGGTACGCACCGCAATCCGACCCTCGCTCCCCGGCAGCAGAAAGACGACGAGGCCAAAGCCGCAACCTTGTCTGATCCTCAAACGGGTCGGCACGCGAAGATGCCATGGCGGGATCGAAACAAAGAAAAAGCTGGCGCGCATCCTCATCGAAAGCGTGACGCGCAGAAAACTCATCCCAAGGGTCCAGGGCCTCACCCAGGTTCATCAAAATCAAGCGGCGAATATAAGCCTGGGTCAAAATTCGCTCATAAAAAGAAGCAGCAGAAAAAGCATCGTCCGGCCTCGTAGCCTTCGGAAGCGATTTCCGAACGTGAACAAGTCAACTCAGGGCTTGAACACGCGATCGACCATCCGACGATTCGACCTATCTCGCTCTCACAGCGGACGTGGTCGGCAGGGCTCCCTGCGTCACCGATCGCTGCTACTCAACGACAGCTATTGGGACGATTCAACCGCGTGCGACGCACTCTGCCCTGCCTAGTCCTCGGCAGCTTTTTCTGCGAAGCCGCGTTGGATGCACGCCTATCGGTACCCTGCCTTAGAATGAAATCGTGCTGCTTGGATTAATCAATTCACAAGACCCGGTTCGCAGTGACTCTGCCCAACGGCGGCCTTGTATTTAAGCGCACAATACTTCTGGAAGCGAAGAAATGCCGCTCCAATTTCCGCAAAATCCCGTCCGAGAGAAACCGCGCACATTTGCCCGAACGTTCGTCGCGCCGGATGTTCTCACAGGGCCACTCTCACTAGTGTACATTGGCATGGCGAGTCGTGCGATCACTTTCAGGCATTGTCAGATGATGACTGTATGCGTCTGCCCGTGCCATTCCCGAACCAGAGGCGTTATGGCACCGTCTGATAGAGACGCCGCACGACGGACATTCTTGGACAAGGTTATCGCATGAAAAATGGCTGACGGTTCATTGGAAAAATCCGATGAACCGTCTGCCAACGGCAACCGAGGCGACATGCGATAGTCGGTGTCGACATCACCAGTGTCCGTGTCCATCATGGCCATGACCATGATTTTTGTATTTCACATGCTTTTTAATCCAGCTGATGATGATATCGGCGACCTGCAGGTTGTTGTTATCCTGCATGAACATATGACTGTTGCCGTGGATGCCGAGATCCGGCAGCGCGACAAACGTCATATCGCCACCCGCATCCTTGATTTGCTTTTGCATCGTGACGCAAGCGGGTGTCGGTTGGGGCGTCGAGAAGTGATCGCCAACCATAATCAGTATGGGAATGTTTTTAAGGACCTGAATATTCGCAGGCGTGAGATTCGCGAAGCACCCCGTCTCGAGCTGAATAATTCCTTTCACGCCGTTTGAACCGGGCCGGAGGGCAGCCATCGTAGGAAAGCCGCTCGATTGGGAATGGCCAACGAGAATAGCGCCATCTAGCTGATTTGCGAGCAGCGCCATGTTCTCCGGAGTATTAAAAGGCGCATTGGGGTCGGCTGGCGTGCAATTGCCATCTGCGCAGGTGGGAGAAGCTGCCTCGCTCAACGTCGAGTTCAGATCCGGGATGACCTGCTTGTAGAAATCCAGCGTAGCGTTTTTGCCGACGCCCACTGTCTGCATCGGAAATCGTTCATCCTTGTAGGGCGTCTTCGTTGCATAGTCGCCCCAGCGGAAAACATTCCAGGCGAATTGGTCTGTTGCTATGAGAATAGCGGGGTTGGTGCTGGGCGGCGCATCACCCGTCAGGACCTTCTGGTATTGCAACGCATCGAAGCCCGAACGCCCACGGCCGACCTGTTCACCCATGTAGGTCTTGAAGCCCTTCCGCGTGAAGTATTCGTACCAGCCCATACGTCCATCGGGCGTGGTTTCCCATGTCTTCGATGTCAGGCAACAACCATGCACGAAAACAATCGGATATTGATCAATCGTATCCTTGGGAATTTGGAACTGGACGTACATCTGGTTGATCATCGAATTCCCGGAGTCAGCGGAAAAAGCCGATGGCGAGATGTACTTTGAGTCAATGACGTGCGTACTGCCACCGACAAAGAAGCTTCCTTCTCCTTTCAGCGTCAATGGCGGCGACGATTTGAGATCAGATAATTGTTGTGCTGCTGCGAATTGCGGTAGGGCCGCGGATAGCAAAGCTGTTCCTCCGCAGGCCAACAGTGCTTTCAGAAGAGACCTCTGATTTCTCATTTTCTTCTCCCTAGAACGACATGCGAATTTCTTCACGCCTGCCGTCGGCGCTTGCAGTCATGCGACCGAACTAGCAATGGCGCCAAACGAAGGACGAGAGGTGCGCTACGGCGCGCCTCTCAATTTTCTATGGCCTGCGGTCAGTACCCGCGTACGGGATTCCAATAGGCGCACTTGTGATCATTCGCGTATGCGTCGGCCCCTAAGACGCTCGATGACGGCACATTCTGCGAGTAGAAGTTCTGATCACCCGTCGTGAACTTGGGCCAGGGCGAGTTGCCAGAGCCATTCGGATTGCCCGTCTTGGCGAAGTTCGTCCACGCTGCCACGAGTTGATCCGAGAGTGTCACCTCGTCCCCGCTGATCTCACGCGGCTGACCCGTCGCCTGATCGAGATTCACGCCCAAAATTCCCCCGTGATAACCGGGGAACAGGAACTGAATATCGATCGTGTGGGTTGCGAGCGGCGTGTAACCCGGCATCTGCGGGAAGTGATACGGCGCCTTCTGATAGTTGAATTCATAGGCATACACGGGCACCAACGACGCCAGTTCTTTGACGACGTGAAGTGTCAGGCACGCCTGCGGGTCAGAACCGTAAGCATTGTAAGCGAGATTTGGACTTCCATAGTTGGAGAGCGGATATTGATCGAGAGCGGCGCCGGTGACTCTCGCCAGGTATTGATCCTGTGTCATCGGGCCTTGGGGTGATGAAAAATATTCGTTGATACCGACGGTGAAGTTGCCCTCGTCGTGCACGTCACCCGTCATAATCGGCATCTTGTTGAAGTTTCCGGACTTCCAAGCATCATCCGGCTGGAGAGGGATGACGTTACCGTCCACGGTCACCTGCGCAAGATATGGCGTCGTCGTATTCGGCGTGCCTTGGAGTTGGAGAACGCGTGCCGCAGAGAGATTGCGGAGGCATTTTGCAGCAGCGGCATTCGATCCCGGACATCCCGCTGCCACGCCGAAATTGGTTCCACGCGTCAGCGTCGCATCCGCCGTCAACCAACTGGTCGCGGGATAGCTTTGGAGGATCGCTCTGTGAAACAGTCCCTTCGCATAGGGCGAGATCAAGTTCGCTTGCGTATCGTAGGCGCCTGCGGACTGGCCACCGAGGGTGACGTTGTTGGGATCGCCGCCAAACGCTGCAATGTTTCGTTGGACCCATTTCAGCACGGCCTGCTGATCAAGAATGCCGTAGTTGACGGCAAGATGCCCTTCGGAATTGATGGCGGGGTTCGAGAAGAAGCCCAAAATGCCGATACGGTAGTTCATCGTCACGACGACGGTGTCCTGCCCGAGCGGACCACCGGTCGCAAGTTTGCTGCCGTCGTAGTCGTTCGATTCGCCATCTTCGTTGGCGCCGCCGTAGATCCATACAATCACAGGCTTCTTCGTACGGCCTTTGCCGGACGTGAAGACATTCAAATAGAGGCAGTCTTCATTGATACTTGTTGGACCGGCAAAGGCGCCAAGCTCGGTCACCTGCGGACATGTGGGTCCAAACTCCGTCGCGTCGAGCGTCGATTTCCATTTCTGCACGGGTTGCGGCGGCCGCCAGCGCAGGTTGCCTACGGGTGGCGCCGCGTAGGGAATGCCAAGAAAGATGTTGACGCCGTTCAGCGTGTAGCCACGCACTGACCCTTCTGCAGTTTTTACGACTGGGCCATTGCTGTCGCCGCCGTGATGATGTCCAGAGTAGTTGAAATCATGGCCCCAAAAGGGAAAGAAGAAGGGGCCGAAAATGAAGTTCGCGTTGCTGTGAGCGAAAGCTGGAACCGTCGCAAGGCCTGCCACGACTGCCAAACTGGCAAAAATCCGCTTTCGCCACGAGCGTTCCCGGCCGGGGCCGCCAAATAATCCATGCATGGGATTTCCTCTCCGAACTTTTTTTGACGTGCGTTGACACACGATCGTTTTCTTGCGCGTTAGATAAAGCGCATCGCCGTGCATGGAACTTTGCATCGAGAGAATCAGATTGGATGCGGGCGAACGAAACGCAAAAAAATCGACCGCTCAAAGCTGGCGGTTCGCGTAACTTTCTGATGCTTGACCGAGTTGCGGGCTATGGGGTCTTAGTTTGAGGACCCATCGGGCCGAGAGTTTCCTGGCGCGTGCGGCGTTAGCTAGAACTTCGCGCGGTATTCCCGCGGAGAACACCCGAATTTCTTCTTGAAGGCTCTTATGAAGGTCGAAAGATCGTTGAAACCCCAACGGTAGGCGAGGACGAAAATCGGCTGTTGTCGTCCAGTGTCCGAAACGAGATCGCGACTGACGTGTTCGAGACGTTTCGACATTACGTAACTACTGAATGTAGTCCCAATCATAGCGAATTGCTTGTGAACATAACGAACCGATATGCCGAGGTTCGCGGCTGCCGTACTTGGCGATAGATCTATATCGTTGATGTTGGCATCGACAAACTTCATAAGCTCCCGCGCATAGTAGCTCGATGTAACCACGAAGTCCTTACCGCGCGGGGGCTCAGTCAAGTGACCGACCGCAATAGGCAGCAATGCGGCACAAGCCGCGCCGACAGCTCCTAACTCGTCCGGTTGAGCTGATGAGATATTTTGCGAGAGAAACGCAAAGCAGCTGGCAAGGGGCGAAATAATCTTGGCATTAGGTATCGAGACGTTTTCAAAGACCTGCCCTTCGCTCCCGAATTGCGTCTTAGGAACGCTGAAAGACAGGTCTTCGAACGGGGCATCGCCAAGCTTGATGTGCTTCACAGGCAGCGTGCTGTCGTAAATGATGAGATCGCCTGTGTTGGCGGTCGTCATACGATCACCCTGATCGACGATGAGCTGGCCCGATATGACATAGTTGGCGTAGAGGCAAAGTTCCGGCGATTTCGAGATCTCCGGCTTGTTTCGAAAACCCGGCAGAGGCGTCATCCGAGTGCGCGCGAATGATCCGAACTCTGTGGATAAACTCGCAATTCGCGCACTAAACTCAGCCTCTGAATTTCGCTCCAGCAGCCATGGCATAAACGCGGCCGCCACCGCCTCGCGGAAGGCAGCAAATCCGTCGCGAGCAGGATAGAATTCCGTATCGCAAATGCTGAGATGAAGCCTGTCGGCCGCGTCTTCTCCCGCCTTCATTTTCGCCTCCCGTTCGGGATCATTTTGTCTCGCACGCAGGCTTCTTCGGCCCGTCGGGAGTGTTTTTGCTTTAGGCGCGAACGTTCTTCATTGATGGCATATGTACCGACCAGTTCGGCATAATGTCATCTCAAATCTGGCGCTAAGGATACTCTTCAACGTGCGCAATGCACAAAAATCGTGGCCGTCACTACCGCTTTCCGCGGTCCTCGGCAGCCGGAAGCAACCGGATGAGACCTGCCGTCTTTTTCAAATAACCGCCAACGAGACGGAAAAAATTCGCCTGCACTCGCGACGGGTTTTATAGTGGTCGGCGTTTTCAATGTTAATTTTGCTCAAAACCATATTTATCTCGCCATGTCCGAAGATCCTCGCCTCCTAATCGCTTTTTGCCATGCCATTGAGAAGTCAGCGGCAAATGGTTTTGGCATGCTGGACCGTAATAGCCTCGTTGCGATCCACCGCGCGTTGATGACGCTCAAAGATCAGATCGAAGACGCGATCGCTCGCTTTGAGGACGATGAAAAGCCTTTGAACTAGCCGAAATAAAAAAGGCCGCTCAAATCGAGCGGCCTTCCTCTCTTCTATTGATCTCACTCAGCGGGATACAGCAGCACGCTGTCCCAGAAATCGCACTTGTATGCGTCGCGATAATCCTTGCGGCCCATAGTCGACAGCGGAATATCTTCGACTAGATACTTCGCATTGTTGCCCGCACCATATTTCGGCCAAGGCGAATTACCAGACCCGTTCGGGTTGCCGGACCATGCGAAGTTCGTCCACGCGGCCACCAGCTGATCGGAAAGTTTCGTTTCCTGCTGGTTGAGCTCGCGAGGCTGACCCGAACTCTGATCGAGATTAACGCCGAGTTGACCGCCATGCCAGTTGTCGAACAGGAACTGGATGTCGATCGTATGTGCCGCTCCGGGCTTGAAGCCAGGCATCTTCGGAAAATAGTATGGAGCATCCTGGTAGGTAAAATCGTATGCATATGATGGAATCTGCGGCGCCCAGAGATGAAGGACATGATCAGCCTGACATTTCTGAGTATCCGTCGTCACTCGATCGTACGCTTTCATAGGATCATTTCCATAGTCAGACAGCGGATACTGCGCGAGGACCTTGTCCACCGTGCCAGCCGGATATGCCGGAGGCGCGCCGCCTGGACCTGCATTGCCTGAGTAGGTTTTTGTGATAGCTGCGGTGTACTGATCGGCCGTCATTGGGACAGGCGGCTGACCGGAGAAGTACTCGGTGATGCCGATCGAGAAATTACCCTCGTCTTTCACACGGCCACCCATGGTAGGCATCTTGTTAAATTGACCTGTGGTCCAAGCCTTTTCGGGCGTAATCGGAATCACCGTGCCATCGACGAACGGACCAACGATATATGGGCCGTTGGCATTCGGAGTGCCCTGCAGTTGCAGAATTCGCTCCGTCGTCAGTCCGCGTAGGCACTGGGCGGCTTGTTTGCTGCCATCAGTCGGACATCCGGCGGCCGCAGCGAACCCTTGACCTCGACCGAGAGCCGTTGCCGCTGAAGTCATTGTCGGCAGTGGCCCGCTTTCATAAATGGCTCGACTAAAGAGGTTGGCACTCATCGGCGAGATAACGTTTGCACCAGTATCCTGCGCACCGGCAGATTGGCCGCCGAGCGCCACTCGATTGGGATCGCCACCGAATGCCGAGATGTTACGCTGAACCCAACGCAAAGCCTGCTGGATGTCCATGATCCCGTAATTGCCCCACAGGTGCCCTTCGCTGTTCAGCGCAGGATGCGAGAGGTATCCGAAAAGTCCCATGCGGTAGTTCAGAGTGACGACAACAGTCTCGTGTCCATCAGGACCGCCTTGTGCGAGTTTTGTCGCGTCGTAGTCGTTGGACTCGCCGTCGACATTCCCGCCGCCGTGGATCCATACAATAACGCCCTTCTTTTTGCTGCTGCCGGTCGAGAAGACGTTCAAGTATAGACAGTCTTCTGTCACGCTCGTGGGGCCGGCGAACGCGCCAAGTTCTGTCACTTGCGGGCAGGTGTTGGCGAACTTTGTGCCGTCAAGAACGCCCTTCCAGCGCTTGACAGGCTGCGGCGGTTCCCACCGCAACTTTCCTACCGGAGGAGCTGCGTAAGGAATGCCGCGGAAGATGTTGACACCGTTGGCCGTCGTACCGCGGACCCGACCATCGGTAACGGAGACGGTCGGGCCGCCATCATCTTTCTTGCCCGCGAAGGCTGGCGACGACATCAACCCTGCCGCCACAAGCGTATAGACCACGGCGCCACGCCGCAGAGACGCGCGCCGTTTGCACGACGCAAAACTGCTTCGCATAATTTTCTCTCCTATTATTTATTGTTTTTGGTCCGATGGATTGAGCCACCGACCGCCGTGAACAGCGGCTGGTCTCTGCCAATGCCGCGAGAGAATTATGCGTCGATGAAAAAAATCGGCTTCGCAGCAGGAGAACTTAACTTGGCGTAGTGCGCACGTCGTGCGCGCAGCCAGCGCACAAAAATATCATTCAGCGTCGTAAAATTTCTCAGAGCCATTTCGATCGACGTTCGTCGCTCAGAAAGGGATGCACACTTCGTATCGCATCACGTCATTAAATGAGCGGTCCAGGAACATCGATCATCCGAATCGCGATCTTTGATGCAAATTGGTCTTATTTGCGATAACTCGAAATGCGGAGCGAATAAGCCATCGCCCCGCACTCTCATTGTGCGTCAGCATGCATTAGTATGTAAGCTGAGTGTCCCAGAAATCACATTTATATTCGTTCCGGAAATTTGCGATTGACGTCGTAGAAAGCGGAATGTCCTGCACAAAGTACTTTGCGCCTTTCCCGTTCCCGAATCTCGGCCAAGGCGAATTGCCGGAGCCGTTTGGATTGCCCTTGTCGGCAAAGTTGGTCCATGCCGCAACGAGTTGATCTGAGAGCTTCGTCTCCTGCCCGTTGAGCTCCCGCGGTTGGCCCGACGACTGGTCGATGTTGACGCCAAGATTGCCGCCGTGCCAATTCGCAAACAGGAACTGGATGTCGATGGTGTGCGCGGCCAAAGGTGAGAAACCCGGCATTTTCGGAAAATAATAGGGAGCATTCTGATAGGTGAAATCATATGCGTAAGTCGGAACCTGGGGAGCCCAGAGACGCACGACATGAAGCTCACGGCATTTATTGGGGTCGGTTAAATATCGTTCGTAGGCGAGCATCGTATCTCCGCCGAAGCTCGAGAGGGGATATTGCGCCGCCGCCGGCCCGGTGACGGCTGCTGCGTACTGATCTGCAGTCATGGGTGCCTGGGGCGGACCGGAGAAGTACTCGGTTATGCCCGTTGTAAAGGTGAGTTCGTCTTTCACGGCGCCACCGATGACGGGCATCTTATTGAACTTGCCGCTCGTAAAAGCCTGCTCAGGCGTTAAAGGAATAACCGTCCCATCCACGAACGCGCCTGCCGTATAGGGACCGTCCGCATTCGGTGTTCCTTGAAGCTGAAGTATGCGAGCCACTGAAAGTTTTCGAAGGCAGCTCGCGGCATCGGAATTCGATCCTGAACAACCCGCGTCTGTTGCGAACTTGTTCCCTTTGGCAAGGGCGTCGCTAGCAGAGGGAAGCGTCGAGAAGAAGCCGGGCGAGCTTTGATAGATAGCTCTGTTGAACAGGCCGTTGGCGAACGGAGACACCTGGTTTGCGCCGGTGTCTACTGCACCGGCAGATTGGCCGCCGAGAGCCACTTTGTTTGGATCTCCGCCGAATGCCGCGATGTTGCGCTGAACCCAGCGAAGTGCTGCCTGTTGATCAAGTATTCCGTAGTTACCCCAGAGATGCCCCTCGCCGTTGATGGCCGGGTGAGAGAAAAAGCCTAGGATGCCGAGACGGTAGTTGAGCGTCACCACGACCGTCGGCACGCCTGCGGGCCCGCCGGTCGCGAGCTTGCTCGCATCGTAGTCATTTGTTTCTCCGTCAATGTTGCCGCCACCATGAATCCAGACGATGACCGGCTTTTTCTTGCCGTTCTTGCTCGCACCCGTCGTGAAGACATTGAGGTAAAGACAATCCTCGCTGGTGCTTGATGGCCCGGCAAATGCTCCGAGTTCGGTGACCTGCGGGCAGGTGTTTCCGAAGTGCGTCGCATCAAGCGTTCCCTTCCACCTCTTCATCGCCGCAGGCGGTTGCCACCGGAGCTTTCCAATAGGCGGCGCCGCGTAGGGAATCCCAAGAAAGATATTCACGCCTTTGTCAGAATATCCTCGCACCGGGCCGTCGACTGTGCCGACGACGGGCCCGCTGTCCGCAATGGCGACATTGAATGTCAAACCGGCGGCAGCGACAGCCATCATTGCGGCCGACCCAAGCGAGTTCAGGCTTCGCCGTCGTGCGGGACGCTTTTGTCCAACATATTGGATAGCGGTTCTCATGTTTTCTCTCCCTGAGACGCGGGCGATCGCTTCAGAACAGAGGTTTGTTTAGCGTCGCCACGATCGGACCTTCGACCGGCTAGACCCGGCTCCTCTGCCTGAAGTGGTTGTCCACGAATTTGATCAGGCCAGCGACGGCGTGGGCGCACAGGTTGTTGCAACGAATGCACGAAGTCGCTCTAGGCGCGCCCGCTTTTGGACTAAGCGCGGTCCCTGCCGTCGCGCCGCGAGGTCTGAGGCGAGACTTGCAAGACATGTCCTTGTTTGTGAGCGTGGGCGATTCCCGAAAGAGCACGTCGCGTTGCAGCACAATATTGAGGATTGATGTACGCGTGTCCTCTTCTTCTCATTTGAAGCAAATTCTCGGAGTTGCTCCGGAAGCAGTGATTGAGATGAGGATATTGTTCAGGCGATAGTTCGTATCATTTCTGCGTTAGTTCACTGCGCGCCATGGTTGTTAACGCCAAGACAGGTTATTTAGTCCGGGCTAGCATTGAGAAGCAGCGGCGCAAGAACCGCTGCAAGGAGGAATTCAATGGCGAGCCACGTCGATGGGGCCTTCCCGCAGAAAAACGATCATCTTCATATTTGGGACAGCCAATACGGATCTAAAGCCGAAGCGTTCAGCCTCTTTCGAGAAACAATTTGTACCGCATTTATGCCGTGGACTCCCGAATTCTACGGGAGGGATTTTGCAGGAAGAGTCGAAAGTGTTGCGCTGGCAAATGGAGCTATCGGCCGCGTCCGGATGAGCCCAATCGTGGCAATAAAAACGAAATCGAATATTTCGCAATCGCCGATCGACTGCATACACGGCAATCTTATCATCTCCGGTGAGCTGAAAGTCGACCAGGGCGACACCTCAAACATCGCCAAACGCGGTGACCTCGTCTTGTATGAGAGTTTCTCTCCCGTGACGTTGACCGAACGGCCTGATGCTCCGTGCGATAATCTCGCCTTCATCATTCCAACTTCTGCATTCCCGAAAGCACAGGACGTCGATCACAAATTTTCAAACGTCCTAATACCTTCAGAAAAGCTGGTTGGTCCATTGGCCGGCTGCCTCACGATGCTCGCGCAGACGCTATGCACCGCCCCGGCTGAAGAACTCGCCGCTCTTTTTCAAGCATGCATCTCGTTGCTTCCAATGTCCGTCGGCTTCATCGAATGCGATCGACAGCCGAATATTCCAAAAAACTATTTGCTAGCCAGACTTCTCGATTATATCGATCACAACCTCTCTGATCCGGAACTTTCACCACCCCACGTGGCCGAGCAGTTCGGAATATCCGTGCGCTATTTGCATAAGCTGTTTGTGCAGTTCGGGACGACGTTCAGCGCACACGTGACGACCGAACGGCTGAAGCGGATAAAATGGGATCTTGAAGTCAGCTCCGGACGTCGTCCCTCCATTTCCGCGCTGGCCTATCGTTGGGGCTTCAACGATCTGTCGACCTTCCATAGGGCATTCAAAAAGCAATTCGGCTGTACGCCGAGCAATGCTCACTACCAGGAACTTGTCAGGACCAGCACAAAGTCGAGCGTCGAACGGGGTGACGCTCCTCGTTGCGAGCTACGTTATAGCGGATGAGTAGCCAAGGACGTCCGCCATCTGAACCTGCAGGTGTTATCGGGTCGTAGGAACAACCGCGACAGGAGAGTTCATCGATTTAACGCTGGATATTTACGAGAGAATTTTTCCTCGAGACAGGCTAGCTTCGATGAACTTCTTGTGCTGCCCGATATCAATCCTTCCAGCGAGCCATAAAAAATGGATTCATACAGCAAATTCATTCAAACAATCATTGCGATTGCTTTGGTTTGTATCGCAATACGTCCTTTCTTCACGACGCCCGCGGCCGACGCGCAATCGATTGCCAACGTTCGCGTCGTTGCATTTGACGTGAACACTCCGCTCCCGGTTACCAATGGCGGCACGCCGTTCCCAGTGAATATCGTCGATGCGTCCGCGCCATTGGCCGTTACTATTACAGGGCCCGTACCTCTGCCGATCGTAACACGCTAGTGGTTATCCACGCTGGAACATCCCGTCCAAACCCGGTCGCTGCCGCCGCGGCGTGTATGTTTTCACGGCACGACGGACGGCACCGATGACTCGCACTCGCGTTGCACCACCTGTCATCGCTTGCGCGGCAATAGCGATTGCGGTGCTCTCTGTTTACGTCTTCGAATTTCCATATGCGGCAGTCTCTTGCGTCCTCGGCTGGACAATGCTGGGGATCGCAGCATCCGACGTCGCACGTTACATAATCCCCGATGCCTTGTCGTTGCCATCAATCCCTATCGGGTTGCTGGCAACATATTTCCTGGGCGACCTCCAACATGACCCGTCACTGACACTAGAACACACCGGAGCGGCGATATTCGGTGCGATGCTCCTATATGGCATCAGGGAAGCCTACTTTTACTGGCGCAACAGAGAAGGCCTTGGCCTCGGAGATGTAAAACTAGGCGCAGTTGCCGGAGCCTGGACGGGTTTCCAGGGGATGACGAATGTCCTCCTATTGGGATGCATCCTCGCGATCACCTACATCATCGCGATGATGCTGTGGCAAAGGCGGGTGCTATCCGGCGCGACCGCAATGCCGTTTGGCGTCTTCCTGGCACCGGCGATTTGGATCGTCTGGTGTGCAAATGCCTTAACGGCGGCTGCCTAGACGGTTATTACCAACCGCCGCATCGTAATTCATTTAATTGCGCCTCGACGTGGCTCGTTCCTCCCACCATAGCCCTCCACTCGTGCATCCCAGGCTGTAGGCCGCGGCGCCAACGACGCCACGCCTGCGCGCAGCGCTTCTGCGGCATCGGCCGCATCTTCCGGATCGCGGATAACTGTAGGCCTGATGAAGACGATGAGTTCCGTCCGTGTTTTGTTGTTGTCTGTCTCCCCACCCAATACGTCGCCCAAGTACGGAATTTTATTAAGCACTGGTATGCTCGATTTCGAACGGTTCACTTCTTCACGTATGAGACCACCAAGAACGACCATCTGGCCGCTCTGTACGGCAATAGTACTTGTGACGCGCCGCTGAGATATCGTCGGCGTGAGAGAGGCGGTTGCGTTCGCTTGGCCCGTCGGATTCTGCAGGGCGCTTACCTCTTGCTGGATCTCCATCGTCACCAAACCGTTGCTGTTGATGCGGGGCGTAACGTTGAGGATAACACCGGTGTTCTTATAGTCGATCTCGTTGACCGTCGGCGAATCCGGATTGATTACACTTTGAGCTTCACGGGTGATGATCGGAACTTGGTCTCCCACTTCCAGCGTCGCTTGTTGGTTATGAAGGACCACCACCGATGGTGACGACACCACGCGAACAGCGGTCTCCTGCGCAAGCGCGTCGAGAATGACTCTCGGATCGGAGCCTACGCTTCCTGCAATCAAATTGAGACCCGGCGTGACTGGAGCAATCGCCAGCGCATCCGCAGTGCTGAATCCGATAGCTCCCGCTTTCCCGTGGTTCTTCTGAAAGAAGAACTGTACACCGTACTGCAAGTTCTTATTGAGAGTGACCTCGGCGAGCGTCGCGTTGATTAGGACCTGCAAAGGCGGCTGATCAATTCGGCGAAGTATTTGCAAGATTTTCTTGTAGTTCCGCTCGGATGCTCTGATCAGAAGCTTGTTGTTGTGCTCGTCCGGGGTGATGCGCACGCCGCCGGACGACGACGACGACGATGATGATGACGTGGAAGATGTCGAAATATCCGATGAGGAATCATCATCTGACGACGCCAACGGAGGAGCGCTCTTTAATGGGCTGCTGTTTGATGCTCCGGGGGTGTCGCCGCCGCCGAAACCGCTATTGCCGGATCCGCCGCTGCTAGTGCCAAATCCGCTTCCAGTCGAATTTGTTGAAGAGCTTCCAAAGCTGCTGCCGCTTGTCGAATTGAGTCTCGATGCGCCGAGCGTCGGCGCAACCTCTTTTTCCTCGGGTCCGCGACCCGATTCACCTGAACCTGAGAACGCAGCCATCAATAGCTTTGCTAAGTCCTTGGCTCTGCCGTTCTCAACTCTATAGACATAGTAGTTGTCGTCGTCGGCGCCGCTATGATCGAGGCGCGAAATCCAATCCCCGACCTTATCGATGGTCTGAGACCGGGGAGCTAAAGCCAAAATCGCATTGAGGCGTCCGATGGGCTGGAACCTCACCATTCCACGACCCTGCTTGTCAGTTTGGAACACCTGGTGCAACTCGCGTATCACATCGTCAGGCGAAGCATTGGCGAGTTTAAATATTCCAGCAGACTGTCCTTTCATCCAGTCGACGTCGAACATGGCAATGATATCGACAACTGACTGGCGGACTTGGCTCGATCCGCGAATGAATAGAAGGTTGTCGAAGACGCTGGCGCGAAGATCGTCCTGCTTCACCATCAAGCCATCGAGCATCCGCATCATCGCCTCGGTGGAGACATACCGAAGTGCGAAAATCGACACCCCATAGCCGCCGCCGACCTCATGGCTTTCGCGGACATAGTCGAATGCAGAAATCCCCTGTTGATGTGCATCCGCCTCCGGAACAATGCGGTAGACATTGTTCTCAATAAGCAGCGCCGCATGATTTGTCGCTAAGATGCTCTCGAGAATAGAGATGAGTTCTGCCCGCGTAACAGGGCCGCCCGTCGAGACCGTCACGCGGCCCTCGACGTGGGAGTCAAAGACATACGTAATACCCAACGTGTCTTTGAGTATGACCTTTGCAAGTTCGGAGAGCTCAGTGTCGGCGAAGTTGAGCTCGTATCCCGCTTCCGTCTGGGTCACACCCGCGCTTGACGGCCGAGGCATTCTCGCGATGCGGTTATCGCCCGGATATTTCCGTTCGATCGAGCCGGTGCTCAGGCTCCGGCTCACCTGCGGCTGATATTTCGCTGGAGCGACAGGGGCAAGATCGGCGTTAGAAAGTTTATCCATCTCATCTGGCGGCTCTATAAGCGGCTTCTCAAGCAACGCCGAGCAACCCGAAACGCTGATAGAAACAAATCCGGCCAAGGCCAGAAACTTCCACCCAATCATCAACGCCTTCCCCCGTCACCACTCGGACTCGAACGCATTTTTTTTATTATTTTATTCTTCGACCCGGCGCTCCAAAGCTGTTCGCAAAGTGATCAGCCGCTTCCCCGAACGGCCGACCTTCCGAATCGATCAGACAATAGCTCGCGTTAAAAAATCAGTGACGTCTTTTCGTTGGTCGCGCGGACTTTGAAAAGCGGTCTGTGGCGCCCGCGTTACTTAATCTCGAAAGCATAATCGCGCGAAATTTGCACCTAGTGCACTAAATTGGATTTCCGTGCATTCCGTGTTCGTAATGCGAAATACCGATAAAAGAATATCGAGTCTCTGATCGATTGAGCAGCTCAAATCGAAATAAAAGGATTTTTGAAGCCCACCCACTTTGCTAAACTCGCGCGCAGTCGACGCCCTCGACTTTGGCGCTCGGTGTTGGAGGGAAGGTATGAGTGGAAGCTTTGAAGAGTACCTACTCAGCGGGCGGCTCATCACACCGACCGACCTGGACAGTGTAGGCAAGTTCCGTCAGGAAACCGGCGCATCCATCTTTTCCGCTCTACGAAAGGCATCCGGCTTACAGTCGCAGGCGTTGGTTCGCGCGGTCGCAGATTTTCACAATGTCCCAAAAGTCGAAGAGGGCGACTGGACAAGATTTCAACCGCCGCAAACGGATATTTCCCCAATCTTCTTGCGGGAAAACAAAATATTTCCCCTAGGAGAGGTCGAAGACGGCGTCCTTCTTGCGATGGAGGACCCGTCGGACGTTCAATCCATCAACGCCGTTCGCATTGCACTTCAGCGCGAAATCATTCCTCGAGTTGCCGCAGCCGAGGACATCTTGGCCGCCATCGAGCGAAGCTCGCGCGAACGTGGAACAACCACCGTTTGGCAAGAGGGCAATAAAGCCGAAGGCGGCGACGACGTAGAACATCTTCGCGACATGGCACTCGGCGCGCCCGTCGTTCGATTCGTCAATCAGATGATTCAGAATGCGATACACGCGCGTGCAACGGACATTCACATTGAACCGTTCGATGGACGCGTCGTCATTCGTATAAGGGTCGACGGGATGTTGCGAGAGGTCACTCCACCCCCAGCGCAAATGGCCAAGGCTGTCGTCTCACGCGTAAAGATTCTGTCCGGATTGAACATTGCCGAACGTCGGCTCCCACAAGACGGACGCGCCCGCATCCGCATCAACGAGCACCGGCTCGACCTGCGCATCGCCACGATCCCGACGGTGCATGGCGAGGCCGTGGCGATCCGACTTCTAGATAACGTCAGGCGGATGCTGGATTTCGCTCCTCTCGGATTTAGCCAGCGCGACGAAACCGAAATACGCAGGCACCTATCGGCGCCATACGGTTTGATGTTGGTCACTGGCCCAACCGGATCCGGCAAAACGACGACCCTTGCGACGGCACTGTCGCTACTTAACAAATCTCACCGCAAAATTTTGACGATCGAAGACCCCATCGAATACGAACTTGACGGTGTCAACCAAACGCAGGCCAAGCCGTCTATCGGCCTCACGTTCGCGGACGCACTCCGCTCTTTCCTTCGTCACGATCCCGATGTTCTGATGGTTGGCGAGATGCGCGACGGAGAGACTGCGAGTATCGCAATCCACTCAGCGCTCACCGGACATCTCGTGTTGTCGACGCTTCACACGAACACAGCCGCCGGCGCGATCCCCCGCCTTCTCGATATGGGTATTGACGCGTTCTTGCTCGCCTCCTCGCTCCGATGCGTCGTGGGGCAACGCTTGGTCAGAGTTCTTTGCGATTATTGTAAGCAACCTTCAGACGAAAGGCTGTCGCTGGGTCGCGCACAAGCCGCCGATGCCACGCCCGGCGAAGATCGTCATTGGCGCGCGGTCGGCTGCGAACGATGCTTCGGGACTGGCTACAGCGGGCGCCTCGTCATCGCTGAAGTCCTGAGCGTCGATGATGAAATTCGCCAACTCATTCAGCCGCACGCCGAGACAGCCCTGATCGAGGCTGCGGCCAGAAAAAACGGCATGACCACGATGATTATGGACGGACTGGCCAAATGCCGCTCAGGCGTCACCACGCAAGAGGAGGTCCGGCGCGTAGCACTCGACGTTTGAAGACGCCCAAAGACAGCGTCGTCAAAAGAAATAGAAATTGGGAGGACGCATCATGACAACATCTGACACGCATGGATTCGGCGATACTCACTTGGCCGACTAATCATGCTCTATCGATATAAGGCGCTTACACGCGCCGGGGCCAGCCTCTCCGGTGAGATGGAAGCGTTGGACCGTACGACCGTTTTGCAGGACCTGCATCAGCTCGGGCATTTTCCGATCGAAGTGATGGAGATCAAAGCGTCTGCATCGGGGCCAAACCGCGCGCGCTCGTCTCTCTTCTCGGGACTTCCGTCAAGCCGGCAGATAACACTCTTCACACGCGAACTCGGCATGCTGATCAAAGCTGGCTTGCCGCTCGACCAAGCGCTCGCATTTCTCGAAAGAGATGCAGGCTCGAAAGCGCTCGGGCGATTGATCGGCCGCATCGGCGGGGAGATCAGCAGCGGAAAGAGCTTTTGCGAGGCATTAGAGCTTCAAGGTGGCGCGTTCCCACCGATCTACTCCAGAATGGTCCGCGTCGCCGAAGCGAGCGGAACCCTTGAGACCGTCCTCGAGCGAATAGCGACAGGCCGGGAAAAGTCTCAAAAGCTGAAAAGCATGGCGCTTTCGGAAGTGCTTTACCCCTGCCTGCTAATCGTGATGGCGATCGCCGCCGTCACGATCATGCTGACAGTCGTCGTACCGCGCTTCAAAGATATGATCAGCAACGCCGGCACGAAGATTCCCGATCAGGCGCGCTTTGTCATCGGTGCGTCGGACTGGCTGCTCGCCAATTGGGAATATCTGCTTGCCGCCATTGCAGCGACGATCATCATCCTCGTGCTTGGTTGGTCCAAGCTCCGCGGCCACGTCGAGAACCTGCTTCTGCGCCTCCCCTTGATCGGAAGCATCCTCAAACTCAACCTGACAGTCCGATTCTGCCGCACGCTCGGCATGCTGATCGAGAATGGCATCGATCTCCCCTCGGCCATGAAGCTTGTCGGCGACGTTATCGGCAATAAGTCGGCGTCGGCTGCCCTGGAACGCTCCTACGATGCGCTCAGAAAGGGTCGCAGCTTCCTCGACCCGCTTGCCCAGTCGGCGATCTTCCCTCCGGTCCTCATCAACATGCTTCGGGTCGGAGAAGAGACCGGCAGCCTTTCATCTTCCCTGCAGCATATGGCGGAAGTCTTCGAAGAGAAATTAGAGAGAACCGTGGAGCGGACGTTCACGATATTCGAACCGGTGATCATTCTTCTCGTCAGCGGCATCATCGCGTTCATCATCGTGTCGATCCTGAGTGCGGTCATCAGCATCAACGATCTCGCCATATGAAGAGGGCAGCGGAAATGAAGATAAAAAAAATCAATCGTTCGAACCTCGCCAGGCGAAAGAAGCGCAAGCACGCCGGCGAGATGGGCTTCACGCTCATCGAATTGCTCGTCGTGATGGTCATCCTCGTTCTTCTTGCGAGCCTCGTCGCACCGCGGGTGATCGGTTATCTCGGAAGCTCGCGAACAAAAACCGCAAAAGTGCAGATTGAGAGCCTGGGGACGTCGCTCGAACTCTTCAAGCTCGATAACGGCAGATATCCCGATGGGCGAGAAGGGCTGACGGCGCTTGTTCAGCGGCCCGGCAACATGCCGAGCTGGAACGGACCCTATCTCAAGAAGGATAAGGTGCCGCTCGATCCCTGGGGACAGCCGTATATCTACCGTTATCCCGGAAAGCACGGAGCATTCGATATTTTGACACTCGGCGCCGACAAGAAGGAAGGCGGCGAAGGCGAGGACCAAGATGTGGCGAGCTGGCAATAGCAACCGAGCTGCATGCGGAGAGGCCGGTTTCACCCTCTTTGAGGTGTTGGTGGTACTCGTCGTTATTGCGCTAACCGCGGGCGCGATTTCGACGCTTTATCGCAGCCCATCGAGCTCCGCCCAATTGAAGACAGCTTCGCTCCTGGCGGCGTCGCGTCTGCGCGATATCAGATCCGGCGCGATGATCTCCGGGACGGATCGCGTCGCGGTGATCGACGTTGATCGGCACGCGATAGAATTTGGCAACGGCATCCCACCACTAGCGCTCTCAAGATCCATAAATTTGGATGTCACGGCCGCGGATAGTGAAAGGCTCTCTCCTTCCAGTGCGGGAATCCGTTTCTTCCCGAACGGCAGTTCTACCGGCGGCACCATCGCTCTCAAATCAGAAGGCAAAGGTTATGAAATTCGCGTCAACTGGCTTACCGGTCGCGTCTCCGCCGACTCGCTCAACTGAACGGCCCGTGTCCGGCGACCCAAGATCTGGCTTCACTTTGTTCGAAACGCTGATCGCAATGCTGGTCCTGTCGATCGGACTTGTCAGCTTGTTTGAAGCGCATTCGCGCGCGCTTAGAACGGCAGGAACTGCGGCCAACTACGCCAGAGCGCGGATTCTTGCCCAGGGATTGCTCGCCGATGCGGACTCCGGCTGGTCGGGAAAGCCCATTCCGAAGACCGGCGAAGACAACGGCTTTCAGTGGTCGGTCGACGTGCAGCCGGAAACGGCCCCATGGGCAAAGATTCAGGCGCGCGATGATTGGAAGCTCCAGCACGTCCGCGTGACGGTCAGTTGGCCCGGCGGCCGGCAACTTGAGCTCGATTCGTTGAAGTTAGGACGTAACAATGGCTAGCGTCCCGAGACATAGGGCACCGATACGTGGAGAGAGCGGCTTCACACTGATCGAATTGCTCGTGAGTCTCACGATCCTGACGATGATACTCGGCCTGCTGAGCGCAGCTCTTCGCACGCTCTCACAGAATTGGAATGCAAACGCAAACGGCATCGAGAGGCTCGAAATGTTGTCGCGCGCATTCGATATTTTTCAGCGGGACGTCTCAGGCCTCCGTAGACTTAGCCATACCGTGAATGAAAACCGGCGATTCATATTCACGGGAACCGAAGGACGACTGTCGTTCGTGACCATGGAACCTCCCTACCCGACCTCGCCCGGCCCCTACTTCGTCGACTATTCGATCGCGCGCAATGGTTCGCAGACAGAGATGATCAGAGCCCGCGCACCCTACGTAAGCAACATGTTTCAGTTTCCAGGAGCCACGCCGGCAAACCAAGTGTCGCTATTGGAAGGGCCATTTAAATATCAATTCTCATATGCCCAGAAGGGCGCGCGCGGCGGTCGATGGCTCGCCTCATGGCCGAAGCCCAACCGGCTGCCGGATCTTATTCGGCTTGAGATCATCGATGCGAGGACAGGCGCCGATATCGCTCAGCCCTTTGTCGTCGCCTTGCGGACAGACGCGGAACTCGACTGTCTCACCGAAGGCTCCGACGGATGCAGCGCCCGGACCAAAGGGCAGTTCAACCAGAACACCTTCGTGTCTCAGGAACAAAGCGGGAGATAGACGGTGGAAAGGGAGATCTCTGGCAGGCTCACTGGTGGCGCGGACGCGATCGAACGCCCCCGCGAACATGGCTTCGTCATGCTCGTTGTTCTGTGGGTCCTGACCTCGGCAGTCATCCTTGTCTCGTCCTTCAACGGCGCCGTCCGCGGGAGCACGGCATCCGCCGTCTCAGAAGTCAGTTGGACGAAGTCGGAAGCTCTCATCGACGCCGGGGTCGAAGTCGCGGCGGCGCATCTGATTGACCAGAATGATAATCGGCGCTGGACCGGAGACGGCGTAAAACACACCATAAAATTTGCGGGATCCGAATTAGCGATCTCAGCCACAGATGCAAATGGGTTCATCGATCTCAATAAAAGTGATGAAAAGCTGCTTCTGTCCTTCTTCCAGAAATTTACGCGCTCTGCCATCAAAGCTCAAAAAATGACCAACATCGTGATGAAAGCTCGCGAAGCCGCTACCGGTACCGGAAAGCAAAGCCAAACCGATGCTGCTTCAAACGCCCCGCATGATACGTTTTCTACTCGAGCGGCATTCATCGATGTCTGGGAGCTTGGACGAACGAAAGGAATACCCGTCGACTTATTCAATCGGGTCGCCCCCTATCTCACCGTCTACAGCAGAGACGGAACCATCGACCCTATCGCGGCGCCACGCCCCGTGTTGGAGGCGATACCGGGTCTTAATCGCGCCGATATCGAAAAACTAAAGTACGCCGACAAATCGGCTGTCGCGGACATCGTACAAAATGCTCAGGCCTACGTGACGGACCAGAGTGGACCGGCCTATCTCGTAACGGTCAGCGCCCACCGCCCCGACGACAGCTATAGCATCAACCGCACCTTCGTAATCGCAACGGGCGTTGATCCGTCGGCACCCTATAGGTTGCTCGCGAAATTGCCCATGGTCAGTGTGCCCGCGGAGAAAACGCAGTGACGCACGATCCAAACAATCAAAGCCGTGCTCGCCGGCTTTATACCTGGTGGCTCCGTGAATTGAGCAGCGTCATCACACGTCGACCCACGGGCGAGCGCCCATGGCGTACGATGCTCTTTCATACCGCTGGAGGCCTGCAGATCTTCACGAAAGGCGAAGGTCCCATGGTGTGCCTCGCGACACTCGCAAAGGATGCGGGGCCCGACGAAATCGCCAAGGTGAGGCGAATTTTGATCGGCAAATCTTCGCAAGATTCAAAGCAGATTTTGCTCCGAGTTTCTCCGACCGAGGTCGTTCAGAGAACCATACGTGTCCCCGAAGCCGCCGCCGATTTGATGAATTCCATCGTGGAAAACAAGATTGAAACTATCGTTGCTTGGCCGCAGGAGAAGACGTACTACGGCTATCGCATCATCGGCCCTAACGCGCTCTCCTCCGACCAAATCGATACGGAAATCGTCGCGACAACACGGCAAATCGTCGACAGTGCGCTCGAACGTGCGCGCGAAATTGGCCTTTCTCCTCGTGCAGTCGACTTTGCACCTTCGCCGGAGGCTGCATCGAAAATCGAGCTGCTACGGCTCGAACCCGACCCAATCGTCAGGACGGCGGGCCGATTGAATTTGGTGCTTGGCGCCCTCGTCGTCTCCAGCTTCGCAATCTGCGCCTTCGGGGTCTATCAACTTTGGAATAGAGATTCGCAATATAGAGAACTCGATAGTCAGATCGCCGCCGTCATGAAGCGCGTCGACGAAGTGAAGCGGCTCAACGAAGAGAACACAAAGATCAGAGACGAGCGCGAGCGCCTCGCAAAGCGAAAAATCGATCATCGCCCAGTGATGGAACTGATCGAGGCACTTAGTCGTGCGCTTCCGGATACCGCTTATCTCGACGAATTCGAAATCCACGACAACGAAGCGCGCATCGTCGGAAAATCACCTGATCCGACGGGGCTCATCAGCACACTTGAAAGCACTCCCGAATTTGAAGACGTGCGATTTTCCGCCCCCACGACACGAGATGACGGCGACAAACTCGGAACATTTTCGATCGTCGGAAAGGTCCAAAGCGAAGGAACTCCGGAGAAGAACCAGTGAAATCCTATGGAGCCTACGTATCCGTCGCAATATTTCTGGTCGTGGTCCTGACTCTGGGCGGCGTTGCAGTAGCGCCCTTTATGCGCGTTGCAGCGCTCGAAAGCACGATTGCGGATAAACAGGAATTACTCCCGCAACTGCGTGCGCAAGTCGCCCATGAGGACAAGCTCCGCAAAGAGCATGCAGATCTCGCAGCCCTCGGACAAGATAAGAGCCTGCTGCTCGAAGGCGACAAGACGGGCGTGGCCGGTGCGAACCTGCAAAGTCTCGTCAATTCGCTCGTGACTGCAAACGGTGGAACAGCCTCGAGCATTCAAATCTTGCCGCCCAAGGAGGACGGCAATCTCATGCAAATCTCCGTCAGCATTTCGATCAACGTCGGGATCGACGGTCTGCGCGACATTATTCATACACTCGAAACGGGAACGCCCCTCATCTTCATAGACGACATTACGGTCAGAGCGATTCACGACGACTTTCGGCCCCCCGAGCCCCACTATCTAGGGCCCCTCGATGTAACCTTGCAGGTTAGCGGCTTTGCTGCACAAAGCGGAGCGTCCTGATATGGCGAAGTATCGTCCCCTTCTGCTCGTTATTGTATGCTTAGCCTTGGGCGCGCTCGTATGGCTCGACAACCGTGATACCATATTATCGATGTGGAATTCCGCAGCTCCCAGCCCTTCAAGCGCGACTGCACAAATCACCCCCCTCGACAACGCGAAGTCAGAGGGAGATGCGGCGCCCGAACAAAAGCCGACGACGGAAGTCTCTCTTCTTACGGGAAATCCCTTGGCCACGTTCGACAAAGCGTCGCTTGAAAACTGGGTGAAGAGACCGCTCTTTGCGCCAAGTCGGCGACGGCCACCCCCGCAAGAAGCTAAATCGAAAATTGCGCCACCGCAGCCGCCACCTGACTACCAACTGCTGGGAGTATTGCTGAACCCCGAAAGAACAATTGCATTGCTCCGCAGCGAAGATACGGGAACGGATTTTCACGTTCAGGTCGGCGACATGCTCAAGGGATGGCTTGTAGCCTCGGTGGAGCGGGACGCGGTCACACTTAAACGCGATGATGAGACGTCTCAGGTCATCCGCTTCAAGAAGGCTTGCTCGGACTCCGGAGGGACGTCATGTCCCTAGCCTTTCACCGCCTTAAGCAAGGAAAGATGACTCAAGGCATCGCCGGCGACGCGGCGGGAGGCGGTGGGCTTTTCGTATCCTTCGAGTGGTCCGAGACGGCGATCAAAATTTTCTCTACGCCCGTAACGTTCTTTTTTGATCGGACAATCATATAATTTCGATTGCGCAACAATCGCTCAAGTATGTTTGGCAGACTGCCTTGAAAGGTCACCGAGATTGGATCATCAGAGTCGATGTCGGTATTGCCAGCTAACTCGACACCGTATTTGTCGTGTAATGCTTGCAGCACCTCTCCCACCGTCGCTTTATCGACTTGCAATTTGATGCGTTGCGACGGGTTATCGCTCTCAATCGTTACACCCTCTGCACGAAGTTCCGATTGGCCAAGAACGAGCGCAAGCGTGAAAAAGAATGCTCGGGCCGCAAATTTTCCGCCAAGTGAAGTACCACGCGTCATCGCCGGAAATCCAAAGCTCGAATGAACTAGGCCATCCTCGAACTAATAGCATCCTGCATCAAGCATGCATTTGTCGAAGCGCCAATTATCGAAGCCCCACCGCTCGTATGACCAGGGTTCCCATCCCTTCCCCATCAGCAAATCGCATCGGTACATCACTTTCATGCAACGGTGATGATCTCTGCATATTCCTTCATGGCGATGCCAATGATAGATCCCCAAACGAGGATCCCAACCGAACATTCGTCGGCAATGAAAGCCATGCGCCAGTTGAACCAAGGGATACCCAGTGCCGACACCGCTATGCTTCGGGGGCATCAAGGCGGCGGCGGGACCGTTCAACACGGAGACCGCCAATAGCCCGCAAAAGAGCAGCTTCATCGATGGAAGCTGGTATCTCGATTTCCGCAAAGTTGCCCCCATCCGAATAACGCGCATCAGCCGCGAGAAGAGACTTGGAATTTCGCGACTATAGAACGATTTCTAGGAAAGACGTCTCGGAGAAATTCTGGCAAAGCTGATTGAAATCGCGGTCGTCACTTGCTGGCAACGCTCCCTTCGTCGTTAGGCTCTCAAGTGGCGATAGATTGCGCAACGCCACTTGTCCGTTAACTGAAAAGCACGTTTCGAGGAAAGCGAACGTTCTTGTCCGCTTCCCTCGCCGCTCTGAAACTCAGTGATCCCATGCCAAATCGTTGTCGTGGACATGAAGCGCCTTCGAAAGCCATTTCTCATCGAAGGCCGCAATTTGCAGATTATTCATCTCAAGCATCTGCATGTGGCCGTTGCCGTATATCTTTGCGCTCGGCAGATAGACGTAGGTGTTGGGAATCCCGGCCTGATCGAGGAACATCGACGTGCAGTAATCATATCCTGAGTGATAAGACGCCTGGCCCGTCTGAATCAAAATGGGCGTGCCTTTGAGGTTGGTCGGCTGATGAATAACGGGACCGGATTGCAACCAGCAGCTTTTCAGATTTGCTGCTGGCTGTCCTTGGACTCCGCCTGACGGCGGCGGAGTCTTGGTCAGACCGAGGTCCGCAGCGCTCGCGACAGGCGGGCTGAAGTTCAAACAAACATTGCTGAGACCGCATGACGTTCCAGGCGTGCTGTCACCATTAAGACTCGAATTACCGGTGGGCTCGACCGCGATGATCGCTTTGACCATGCCCGGCGCGGCCTGAGGAATAAACCAGCTTTCCGGACCCGTCATCGAATGGGTCATGATGATCGCCGGGCCTATCTTTTTGATCAAAGCTGCGACTGCAGCCGTGGTGAGTGCGAGAGCCTGATCGCCATTGGGCATGTTCGCGACTTGTGACGCGAAAAACTGGTCGAAGGCGTACTCGCCCGGCACACCGCTCCCGGGGCCGCCGGGCCACTGCGTATGAAGCGCTGCCTGCGGCCAGCCGAGAGGACTGGTGAGTTCAGGCGCCGTAAACATCTGCTTTACAGTCGTCGGGTTCGGATTAGGACCCTGTGGCCCATAGGCATTCGGGAAATAGCCGGATTTGCCGCGGCCCGGCTGGTCAATCACGTAAACCGGCCAGCCGTGCGCCACGAAATAGGCTGCCCATCCCGGACGACCGTCAGGAGTTCCGAGAAAGTTAGCGCCGGTCTGCTGGCTGCCGTGAATCATAATAATGGGCAGGCGCTTTGTACGTTTCCAATTCCACGAATGATTATTTGGCGAAACAGGAAGCTGATAGAATACATGCGCTTGTCCTGACATCGTCGTCGGCATTCCCGATGATGGCGCGGTGTCATAGACGCCGCCCATGTAGAGAACACCCTGTTCGCCGACGATAAAGGGACCAAGATCGTCGTTGTTATTTTTGTCGTTACCGTGCGCCAATGCGCAAGGCGCTGAGAAGATGCAAAGAATGCCAGCCGCCAAGGCTTGCGCCCGAAATTTCGATCGCTGATTGGATTTCTTCATGGTGTCGTCCTCCTGACCTACGAGGGTTTTGAATTCTCGGAGTCTTGACACTGGAAAGTGTAGCGATACCCAGAATGCAGTCTCGGATTACGGCGAACAAAAAGAGGCTGACAGAGAACTCAATTTCATCAGTATTTTAAGAGTTCTTGCCATGATGCTGGCGCCGGCTAGCGATGGCGGCGGGTTTCCTTCCGACAATGGACAAGGTTACGGTCTTTATCGTGCAGGATAACGAAGCTCTGTAGTTAGAATGCGCCTTCGCCGGTTGCGCTAAGGTCATTCAAAGAGCGCGATAGACATAGCAAAAACCTCCGAAGCCATGTCCCGTTCAGCGAGCGGACGCCCGGAGCGACCTAAACCCATGGAAGCGCCAAGGCGTAATGTCGCTATTGCGTATTCCCCGCGATCAGTAAGCGAACGCACTTACCGTCCATTCTGGCCGATAATGAGAAATTCTCAGTCGGGATATCAGGCGACTAGGTCGATCGGACTTTGCAAGGACCGGGACCAAACGCAACTAAAAATCTAATTGCGGAGTGCTTCTGAGGCTCGGGACCTGGGAGGAACGCGCTTCGCTCGGTTTGCAGCCGTACTTCTCTCGGAAAGCTCTCGCGAACGTTGAAAGATCTTTGAAGCCCCACTTCTTCGCTATGTTAGCTATTTTTTGGTCCTGGTTCCCCGGCGCGGTGAGCTCAAAATGCACTTGCTCTAGCCGCTTCGCTCTTATGTACGCCCCCAGCGTAAGCCCTTGCTGAGCGAACAACTTGTGCACGTAGCGGACGCTGACGCCGAAGTAGCTGGCGACTTTCGCCGGATCTAAATCAGTATCCTGCAATTCGCGATCAACGTATTGGAGCATCTGGAGACCTAGCGACCGTACGATAGGTTCAGCATGCTGGCCAGACCGAGCCAGTCCGATAGCGATTAATCCCCGAGCTGCACCATACAGCATTTCATATTCAAATTGAGATGCCAATGAATAGCGAGAAGCGATGAACGCCAAACAGCTCGCTAAAGGTGCCAATAGCTGGTGACGAGAGATATGAACTGCCGTGGAGAACTGGTCGGCTATGCCATCTGGTCGCTCGAGCTCGTGTACTATCAAAAGCAACGCTCTGAGTTTTGCTGCTTCGATGCTGGCTAATCGAAAATCACCCCAGAACACCAAGAGATCGCCGGCGGTCGCCGGACAATGCAAATCTCCATATGTAATTTCGCCGGAAATTAAATAAAGCGCATAGGCGGATCTCGATAAACAAGCTGGAGCAATATCCGACGTCCACGCGCAAACCATGTCTCGAGGCCGTTCCACATCTCCCGTCTGATAACTCGCAGTGTGAAGCATGTTGATAGAAGGAAAATCACTTAGGTGCCTGATGCGAACCGTCGTCTGCCCCTGGCTTTGTTCAAATATTTGACGGCAACCGGCTTGGGACGCCGCCGGAAAACTGAGACGATCAACTGATTTATCCAAAACGCGTGTCGCTGGCATCGGCGATCTCCCGAAAAGAACGGTGGCTATGCAGGCGAAAAACCGCCCTTTTGTTTGTCTTTTCTCGCGTCATCTTGCTTTTTCTGCAGCCGTATTTGTCATCGGCCACTTTGCCAGCAGCCTGTAGGGCGCATCTCGGTCGACCCCTGTTGCGATCACAAAAGTTCGAGCGACGCCATAATCATCGTTCGAACGGTGGGCGCGAACGGTGACGAGATGTGCGGTCCCGCTTTCGTAAGTCAGAAAGTCCGGCGCCATTCCCATCAGGCCAACAAGAGTCGATTTGTCCGCGTGACGAACTTTTTCAACGTCAGCCCGGCCGAGTGCCGGAATTGCCTCAAGAATCTGAATCGGTGCTGTGACAGGATAAATGGTACCATCATCGCTGAAAACTGTAAGAAAGGGTGCAACATCATCGAACACGTCGCGGGGGATGCCGGGCAGACGACCGAGCTGCGATACATCGATGAAGGCCGCATCTGGAGAAGGGAAATCCGTAGCCGCGCGGTCTGCCGTGTTGCCGCCATCGACACGTCCATCTTCACTGGCGGCCCGCCGGGCACGCAGAATAAGGTCTGTATATCGTGATGCTTCAATCTTGGAATTTGTAAATTTTAGAAAGAAGGCGCGCAGCAGCGCGGCACTGCTCTTGTTCAAATCGATCAAGCTGTTTGCATTCATCACCGTGATCGACAGCTGCGCGCCGGCGAATTCAATTGAATGCTTTCTTCCGTCTCCCAACCACCGTTGCTGCTTGTCCTGATCAATCAGATGCGCCGCCGCAACTTCGACACCCGCGTCGAGCAATGCTTCCAATTTGGTCAACCCGACTTCTGATACGGCCGAAGACGTGCCACTGCGGACCGTACTGTTGAACGACGCAACCAGCATGACGACGGAAGAGAGCACCCACAGAACAACCAGCAGCACGAAGCCCTGCTCGCGCGTTCGCTCCGTTCCACCGTCTCGCTCTTCGGTTTTGCGTGCAGTAGCACCCTCCAACTTGCACTCCAGGTTACGATATCGGAGCATTAAAACGCC
Organism: Hyphomicrobium sp. DY-1; assembly: GCF_047497105.1. Taxonomy (NCBI): domain Bacteria; kingdom Pseudomonadati; phylum Pseudomonadota; class Alphaproteobacteria; order Hyphomicrobiales; family Hyphomicrobiaceae; genus Hyphomicrobium; species Hyphomicrobium sp. DY-1. The sequence continues at coordinate 1,058,383 of NZ_CP134870.1, forward strand.
AAACTTGGATGAGCTGACCATGCAAACTTGGTGTCACGATAGCTAGTCCTCTACCTGCACCGCGCAGGTAGAGGCATCAATACTTTCGCTACCGATGATCACCAACCGTGGTCATGGCCATGGTCATCGGCCTTTGCATAGCCGTCCAGTTTGGTCTTCTTCAGGAACTTGAAGAGCAGCGCTGCAACCTTATCGTTGTCCATGTCGGCGAACGCAATGTGCGTGCTTCCCGTGAGTCCTGCATCTTCTGCCAGCTTCAGCACTTCGGCGTGCCCTCCTAAGTGGTACTTCGCAGCGTATTCGTTGATGAGCTTGGCGCACAAGCGGGACTGTATGACGAAGCTGTATGTTTCAGGCCGGTGATCGCCCCATGCGAACGTAATCTGAAGTCTTGCCAGCTTCTTGAAGTCTTCTGGTGTAACCCCCAGCGGACCGAAGGCGCAGGCCGGGCCGGGATCCGTGCACAGCGTAATGTTCGCGGCTGCAACTTGCGGATCACCGATCGGGAACACATATCCGATACTTTCGTAAGTATAGATGCCCTTGATGTTGTTGCCCGTGGCCTTGGCTGTCGTCTTCATAGCGCGAAGCCCACCCGCGGAGTTTGTCAGATAGACGATGCTTTTGCCCAATCTGCCGGAGTCGGCCGCAATGGCCGCCGCATCCGTCTCGATCTCGATATTCTTCTCAATATCGAACTCGTCGTAGCGAGCGCCGGTCGCATTCCACCAATACTCCTCAAGTTTCGGACTTTGGTAAGGGAACTGGGAGCCCGGGTAAAACTCCGCTGGGGTAGGGACCTGGCCGGCAGGGACCGCGGGGCCGAAAACCCAGGCGGTGAAATTGCCTTGATCGCGGGCTGACGGCGTGTAGGTGACCGTCTCGCAGCTCCAGTTGGCCCTGCCCACTCGCGGGCCGTCCCAAATGTACGTGGGATAATCGGCGCGCAGCATCTTATCCTTATAACCTTCGCCGCCGTCCCAACGATTCTGCCAGACCTGCGCGCTAGAGCTGTGCCACAGGACAAGGCTGGTCTTGCGCGGCTTTGCGGGCAGGAAATACTCGACGTACCCGTGATCGCACGACAGCGTTCGATCGGGGAACGAAGGGCTCAGGCCTGTCTTGTGGTACCCGCCGATTATGAACCCACCGGAACTGTCGAGCACGATAGGCGGCCTCTTACCATGATTGCCGTTGTCGTGCGCAAAAGCCGCGCCGGTCGATCCTGTGGCGACGAAAAGGGCCGTTAACGCCCCCACCCCCCAAGGACTGAATTTTGCAAGTCGACTATTGTTGCCCATCATTGACTCACCTTTTTTTGCTTCGTCCCTTGATGTTAATGACAAGCACTTTCGATCTTCGTCGAAACTCATGTGCGCTCATCAAAACGGATGTTACGGACGGGCTGGCAATAGAACTACAATGATCCTGCGCATTCGGGCACGATCCTGCTCCGAACAGCGTATACTTATTCATGCGCAGAAAATCGGCGCCCCCCAATGGGCAATTGAACGTAGGCGGATCAAATGCTTCTTTTGTATTGCTTCGGCGTCACGCCTGTGAACTGGCGAAAAACTTTCACAAAATGGCTTTGACTAGCAAATCCGTATGCGGACGAAATATCGCTCGCAGTTAATTTTGTGGCGGCAAGCATGCTCTTCGCCGCTTCTATTCGCTCATACATAACAAATCTATAAGGCGTTACGCCGAATGCGGAACGAAACATCCGGCTGAAATGTGAAGGGCTCATATGCACGAGTCCGGCAAGCTCAGTCACGGCAATGTCGCTGGTCAGGTTCGATCGGATATAATCGACAAGAACACGCTTTTGAGCTAGCGACAGGCTATTTCCGCGATCGTTCGCACTCTGCGCAATTACGTATCGGCTCGCCAAATATGTAAGCAAAGCGAGTGAGATGGTTTCTGCGAATAGTCTGCCAGAGGGACACCCTTCTCGTACTTCCTCACGCATCGTCGACATCAATGCGGCGAGCACGCGATCGCTTCTGACCTGCGCCGTGTCCAAGGATTTATCGATCGCGAGAACATTATCGGGTGCTATGTGCTGCAATTTGGAGTTATCCAATTGAAGTACCATCGTCGGCATGGGATTGCTTGGCACGCACGTTTGAATCTCAACGTCGCGCCGGATGATGGAGACAGTTCCCCTCTGAACTGCATCCGTTCGCCAAATGCCGCGATGCTTCCAATTCAACGACCCGCCGCCGCTGGTAACGAACAGCAGCGTTGTCTTGGGCCAGGAATGACATGGAATTGGCTCGGCGGGTCCGTCGGATTCCTCGAAATAGTAACCGGCCCAGGGGTGGTCGGCACTGCTGAGAGCCGGGCCTGCAAAGAAGGGAACACGACGCCCCGTCGAGTTCATTTGGAGGCGTGATGTGGTCACACCATTTCCCTTACAACAAAATATCAGCTTACGTACGAGGCCCGCTGCAGGATTTTTGGCACACGCAAAGGCGCGCATCAACGACAGTTATTCCTAAGGCTAACATCGGCGCTCATTGCTGCAGTGCACTGACTAGCGACGGCCTCGCCGGCGCCGTGTCAACGATCCGGCATTTGAAGTCGAGTTCAGGCGAGTGAGAGTTACTAGGAGTGCGCGCGCCTTCTCAGACGCGCCCGACGGTCGCCGATTTTTGCATTGTCGGCGCACCCGTTTCCTGCACGAAAAATGGCAATCGTGCAGGCACGCGGTGGGCTTGCGGAGGGCACGCACCACTGGGTATCGCTGGGAAGCCGGCGATGCACTAACGTGTGGCTCTTGGAAGTGCGAATGACGTTGTTTCCCCCTCACCTAGCCAAAATTTCGCATATTGCGTCTCGCCTGAAAAATTGCGTTATCGAGGTTTGCAACAACTTGGGTCATGCTATCAACCTGATCGTCATCCGAAATATTAGGAAACGCGCTCACCTCGTAGAGAAACTTTTCGAGAAACGATGCCGACGTCGGAATCAGAACTTCACCGGCATCGATCCTGAAGATCGCTCTTCCGAAGCGCACTATCTTGGAGTCGGATGGTCGACATTTTGAAGCCGGCCCGGGGATGATCGGAGCTGACCTCGTGTCAGACCAGGATATGTTTCGATAGCCAGCCTTCCTCAGATGCTGCGCTACGCCGAGACCGACTCCGCGCTCGTCGATGACGACCAGGGCTGGCCGGTCCCGCTCGATTTCGGACTTGATCGTTGCAAGCACCTCCGGCAGCTCAAGCGTCACCGAGATAACTTGAATCAAGTGGAGCGCGTCTCTGTTGTCTTTATTGGCGGCCAGCCCCCACTTCGTACAGACGCTCGCATTTCCGCCGATGGTCGCGCCGACATCCCAGGAATGAACGCTCAGTTCGAACTTCGGCGGCTTCGATAAATCGAACCGCTGGAATCGTTCGACCGAGAGCATGCCCGACCCGCCAGCCGTCGGCCGCTGTTGATACTGACCGTCCCAGACGTGACGCGGAAGACTTGCTTTGAGCTTCGCCGCGTCCTCTGCTGTCATGCGCGCCGGATTGAGCACGTCGCCGGGCCGGCGGTGCATCGTCAGCTTGCCGTGACACTCGTACTTCTCTTCTTTTTCGGCAATCATCGGCAGCTTCAGAACGAAGTCGGCATTCGGTTCGAGCGTTGCCGAAAGGTCGTCCGGAGCCAGCCTGTGCATGACAAGAATAAGTGCACCCTTTGCCTGATCGTTGAAGCGCGTCGAAACCGAGTTCGACATCCAATCGCGAACGCGAGCTTTGACGTGTTCCGAACCGGCGTCATCGGCTTGGATCGGATCGTCGACGATGATGAGGTCGGCACCGAAGCCCGTGATGTCGCTTCCGACCGCCGTCGCGTAGCGACCACCTTTTTGGGTCGTACGAATGTGATCTTCGGATTTCTTGTCGAGAACCGTTTCAGGAAAAATCCGTCTATAAATTTCTGACTGCATCAACGTACGGGTCATCACCGAAAGATCGTGCGCAAGATCGTCGCCATACGAGATCGCGATGAACTTGGATGCCGGGTTGCGTCCTAGGCGCCACGCGACGTAGAAGACGGACACCATCATCGACTTCATGTGTCGTGGCGGTAGGTTGATGTTGACGCGTCGATACTTTCCCTCTTCCACCTGCATCAACAGATCGGCCAAGACTTGTAGATAGTCTGCATAGACAAGGTCGCTGCCCGGGTGCAGAACTCTGAAGGTCATATCAACGAAACACATGAAGTCGGCACGCGCCATGGCGATCAGAGCATCGAACGTCTCGATGTCGTCGCCTGTCAGCTGCGCAACACCCATCGCGCTCATCTTATTTACCTCCACCTGACGAGTTGAGGTGGTCGAACCGTTTCAGCATACGCTTGATGGTATCGTCGCTCGGTAACGCGAAGGGCTCTTCGGAACCTGCATTCGCCGCCGCCTCCGGTTCGGCAGCCAGCTGGAAAATCACGCGGGCCGCTGCAAGATCGCCCTCGAGTGCTTTGCTAAAGACGCGCCGCGCGAGCGCCTCCATCTTAGAAACGGTGACGATGTTCTCGCCTTGCTTGATCTTGACGTGCTTGGTGGCCTCTTTCGCCATGATCTCCTGGAGTGTCGGCGCGCCCTTCGGTCGACCCTTCGGGTTGCCGGATTGACCAGGCTTAAACTGGTGCTGTTTCGGAGGACGACCATAACCGACAGCATCCTTCGGTGATGCCTTGATTGGCTTCTCGGACATTACCTCTCTCCCTCGTCCGGGGACGCTGTACTACGCCGTTGCGCGGCCGCAGCATGCGTCTCGCCAGTTTCTTCAAGGATCGCCTCGCACCCTGTCATCTGCTGCCATCTGTGGATGGCGACATCACAGTACCGGCCGTCGATCTCGATTGCGCGGCAGATGCGACCGGTCGCCTCCGCCGCAAGCAGCGTCGAGCCCGATCCCAGGAAGGAGTCGAGCACGACGTCGCCGCGGTCCGTGATATCGAGAAGAGCGTCCTCGAGCAGCGCACGAGGCTTAACGGTCGGATGTACGGCCAGGCCTTCGCGCGCATCCGAGCCCATGCTGGATGCACCCGGATAGGTCCAGACGTTGCTGCGATAGCGTCCCCAGCGCCCGAGCTCGACGTTATTTTTATGCGATGCGCTTCCCTTCTTGAAGACCGGAAGCATCTCGTGCGCCGATCGCCAGAGGCTGCCTTGCCCGGCGTTCGATTTTGACCAGACGATGACGTTCAAGAGACCCAAATCGAGCTCGCGCCCGGCGGACAGAATGAGTTCGACGCTGCGCCAATCGATGAACGTCGCGAGAAGGCCCCCATCGACAAGGACCGATGATGCGAGTTGCATCCAATCCCTATTGAAGACATCGAACTCTTCACGGCTCAGTTCACCGTGCGCGACCTGAAACTCTCGATGATGTGCCTGGCCCGTACAGTGGCCTTGGATCGGAACGTTGAACGGGACGTCGGTCAAGGCGAGCTGGGCACCCTCGTCAGCTCCTATGAGCCGCTGATAGGCTTCGCGGTCACGCGCGTCGCCTTGAATCAGTCGATGGTCTCCCAATACCCAAATATCTCCCGGTCGAGAAACGCTCGACTGAGGGAGCGGCGGGAGGACGTCGCCTGCGGTTTCGTCATCGTCGTGAACAAGTAAGAGCGTATCAATCTCTGCAAGTTCGAAACCGGTGGCGATGACGTCTTCATCGAGTTCGATCAGTTCCTCGAACTCGAGCTGCAGACCGTCGACATCCCAGTCACCCGTTTCTGCGAGCCGATTGAGGGCAATCGAAAGCGCACGCCGCTCGCTCGCGTTAAGATGTTCAATTCGGATGACCGGTATGGTTGCGAGGCCGAGCCGGTGTGCAGCTTCCCAAACGACGTGCCCGTGCACGATGCGACCGTCACTATCGATCAAGACTGGAACGCAGAGCCCGAACCGCTTCAGGCTCAGGTCGACCTTGGCCGATTGTGAGGCAGTCGATTTTCGTACACGGCGGTCGGCAGGACGCAGCGCGTCGATTGGTAAATATTCAACGCGCAGGTTCGGTAGCAGATCGTTGCGCTGGTAAGCGGCCGAACCTTCGCAGGAGGCTAGTGTCTTTTTCGCCTGCCGTCGGTTCCGTGACTTCTCCTGCAGCGCTGACTTAAGACCGGTTGCGGCCCGGATCGGGTCCCGTGCGGATCGGGTGTTTGACATCGACTTCGCTCTCCAGGCTGTGAACAATACGTTCACCACCGGAATGGAAGTCGCCAATCGAGGGCCCGACATCGCGCAGCGCTCCTCAGGTCCGAGCTTGGCTCGAGGACCTGGCTGAAAGCGCGGCCGACGTACTGCCCATCCTTGGCTTGACTGGCTCGCTTGGACAACCGCCACCTCAGGGGTGAAGCGTCCGAGACAAAAATCGGGCAATTGGAGTGGGTGTTCAAGGGCAAAAAAACGGGGTGGTTCGTTTGCGACCCACCCCCGATTTGAGATGCCTTCCGTCGATGCAATTAGGCTTTCAGCCTGCGAATTCAAGAATGGCAAAGGGCGCCGATCAGCTCCGCTTCCGCCCCATTTCGGAGATGGTGTGACGCGTGCGATGGTCACGGAGGATTAGGCGGCAAGGTCCGCGATTATTTTAGTGAGATCGGCTTCGTCGCCGTTAAAGCTCGCGATCATAGCGCCGAGCGTAGCGCTGGCATCGAGCTTGGCGAGATCAAGGGCATGTCCGGCTGCGTCGGCAAGAAGGGCAAGGAACGTGAGCTGCGTGCGGCCGTTGCCCTCTCGGAAGGGGTGGATGGCGTTCAGTTCCGCAAGAAAATGAGCGGCGTCTTTGGCGAAATTAACCGTTTCTCGGCCGCGCAGAAAATCTCCGTCTTTGAGCCAACCGAAGACACGGGTCATTTGCGCCGCGATGTTCTCCGGATAGCAGAACACGCTGTCGCCCTTCGAAATTCGTATCGTGCGGTAGCGACCGGCCCACGAGTAGACGTCCTGGAAAAGATGGTGATGGATGGCCCGGTAATGCGTAACCGACAGCCTGCCGCTTGGCAGCGGTTCTTCCGAACGCACAAACGTCATTGCCGTCTCGAATCGCTCAAGCGCCTTCGCCGTCGTGAGACCGGCTTTATTCTTGAGAACATCACTGCCCGGATAGCAGTACGGATCGCGCTCGGCGTCGTACATAGCCAGCGCTTATTTCTTTCCGTATTTCGAGGCAAGTTCCGAGCGGCGCTTGGCAGCGCTCATGCCTTCGGTACGCGCAAGTACCTTGCGCATGTCCTGGGAGAGGGAGATGCCTTCGACAGAACTGATACTCGCGAAGGCGTCGCGGCCGATCTTGAACTGCCCAGAATGTGAATCGCGAACGACCCACCTGGCGCCGCCGGAGGATTTCTTGCTGCCCTTGGAAACTGTCTTAGCCATGTAGCGACTATAGCACAGGAGACGGCGGACGCGCACCCATACGAGAGGCGCTGTGTCCGGAAAAAGGACGGGTGGTCCGTTTGCGACCCACCCGTTTTCGGGCTCTATCCAGCGATGCATTCAAGCTTTCAGGTGTAGAGGAAACCTCGTCTGGAAGCTGTCGTCCGACGCCCCTTGAGATCCCTGATATTCCCTGTTCGGCCGTTTAGGGAATTCGCCATTCGTGCAGCGGAAAAGTGCATGAAAACAGGCGGCTGGTCGCTGGGCGCGGGCAACTCAGCTGGCGAAAGTCACGACTTCCCTGATAATTTCGCTGTTTGCAGGGATTTCCCAAATGGAGACCCGTTCGCGGCAGACTGCCAGCACAGCCAGCGACCAAGTCATTGAAATCGCTGTATGTTTTATGATTTCTGTAGGCGGAATTTCGTCGCCGAATCCGGCACTTGTCGACTACCATTTTGGGCTCTCGTCCAGCCTGCCTCGTCTCTGGAGATGTTTTCGGGCCTCGGGCGCCATTTATCTCTGTCGGCATTTTTCGGCCGGTCAGAGTCGCATCGTTTTTAGGCGTCACCGGCGCGCGACTGCGTCTCAAACCCGAGAACTGCGCGCTGAAGCTGCCAGTCATGTGGCAGTTCTTTGGAAAGGGAGAGAAGACGGGCCGGTGTCAGCTCGGGTGGATATCGTCCTAACATCAACGCATGCACTATGTCCGGCGCGAGATAAGTCAGACGCATGTGCATCGACAGATAATCCCGTTTGATGCCAAGCCTATGCGACATTGCGTCGATGGTTATGTCCCGCCCCGTCATCAGCGCCTCACGCGTTGCGTGCGCGTTGCGCATCAAAGCAGCCATCTGCCCGTCCGGTGCCTCGGCACCCCCGCCGCCAACAACCACCAGAAGCTGACCTGAGCAAACACGCTGCATGACCAAGTTAGCGAAGACTATAGTGTGGAGATAACCGACATCAGCTCAGAGGAGACAGCAATCTCTTTCGGTTCAGATCGCCGCTGTCGGTATCATGGCTATTCAGCATATCCCGGCGGCGAAGTGTGCCAAGTGTAGCCTATGCGCGCGTTGCGATATCCGTATTCAAAGAGCTTATTCATGTAGTCGCGATCGAACGGTCCTTTGGTATGGCTCCGAGAAGTCCGTATCGATAAACGACAAATTATAGCCGACGCCATCTCTTTTGGCGGTCACGTACAAGCGATACATGTCGTTGACACCGCTCGTTGCAGTCATCGTCGAAATTGCCTGCTGGGCAATCGATAGCGTTTGGCGGCGGACGCTCTCTTCTGGGCGAAAAAGCCGTCCGTTACGAATAATATAAGCAACTCGCTTTTGATCAGGGTTCGCTTTGCCGATATCGCGTAAGCTCAACGTCGGCGGATACAAGAACGCTTGAGCAACGACTCCTCCATCCACGTGCATTTCCTGAAAATGCTGGCCGTTTATCGTGACATCCAGCATCACGGGCGGAAACACACCCGGAATGGCTGCCGACGCGCGCAACACATCGATGATAAGATCGCGTGACTCCGGCTTTCCGCTCGCGGCGATGGCTCCAATGTTCCAAATGACGGGCCGTGACTGATCGAGATTTGTAGTCATGATGAGGAGCAATCTGCCTTTCCCGTACTCCTCGGCGATCCGTTGAATGAGCTTCCTCGTGACGAAGCGCGCGATCAGACCTCTTGCCGACGACAAGCTCTCCGCGTTGGTTGACAACGCGCTTCTCGGCGCCAAGCGCGGCGCGGCTTTGACGCAGCGAATGCTGGTGTTCGCGCGCCGCACCGAGCTGACGAAGGTGCCCGTAGATATTCCTTCTCTCGTTCATGGCATGTCTGAGATCTTTCGACGTAGCATTGGTTTGGAAATCGTTCTCGAGACGCGGTTTCCCGTGGGGCTTCCTGCTGTGCTTACTGACCCACACCAACTGGAGACGGCGCTCCTCAATCTGGTGGTCAATGCTCGGGACGCGATCGAGGGCGGGGGGACCATTGTCATTGGCGGCCGCTCGGGTCAGCCGGGTGGGGGGAATAAGCAGGTCCACGTGTACGTGACCGATAGCGGCGCAGGAATGGATAATGAGACCTTGCGCCGTGCCGGCGAGCCTTTTTTCACGACGAAGGGGGTGGGCAAAGGAACGGGCCTCGGCCTCTCGATGGTGCAGGGGTTAGCGGAACAATCCGGGGGGAAAATCAATATTTTCAGCAAAATTGGCCAAGGGACGACGGTCGAATTGGTATTACCCGCCGCCCCTGAGCAGGAGACAGTTCCGAGCGAAGCGGTTCCCAAAACCTTCATCTCCACGGGCGATCCGATGAGCATCCTTGTGGTTGATGACGATATGCTCGTGCTTATGGGCACGAAAGCGATGCTAGAGGATCTCGGGCACACGGTCGTCAGCGCGAATTCCGGCGCCGACGCATTGCGCATCCTCAAGGAGCGGAGCGACATCGATTTGCTCATTACCGATCAGGCAATGCCGCAGATGACCGGTCTCGCGCTCGCGCACGAGGCAAAGGCGCTTCATCCAGAGTTGCCTATCGTGATTGCTACGGGTTACGCCGAGCTGCCCGGGAACGGCTTTCCCATCACGAGATTGGCCAAACCTTATCTGCAGGAGGATCTTCGGGCGGCCATCGCCGAGGCGAAAGCACAACGAGGCCCATGAGTAAACGGTGAACGCACCGGCGTGGGAGCCAAGCGCCCCGGCCAAATTAGCCCGCCCATCGACATGGCATCCACGAACGCCAAATCGATCCGATGTCGACCGAAAGCTCACGATACCGCGCCGTAGTGTTGGGCCTAGAGCGATAGCTAACTTAACTCTCGTAGCCAGCGCATCATCATCGAACAAATTTAAAGAGCCTCACATCGACAGAACCAACGTAAAACCCAACCTCGCAGTAGGCAAAATAATATTCCCACATGCGCTTGAACCGCTGATCAAAACCCATGCTTTCGATCCGCGGCCATGCAGACAGGAATCGCTCCCGCCACTCGGCCAGTGTCCGCGCATAACTCGTTCCAAATGCTTCTTCATGCACGAGTCTTAATCCGGCAGAAGCAGCCAGTTCGACAAGAAGTGTCCGCGTCGGCAGCATACCGCCTGGAAAGATATAGCGCTGAATGAAGTCCGGATTTCTGCGATAATGTCTATAACGCTTTTCATCGATGGTTATAGCTTGCAAGACTGCACTGCCGCCTTCCCTGAGAACGTCCCGTATTTTTGAAAAATAGGCCGGCCAGAACCGCTCCCCCACCGCTTCGATCATTTCAATCGAGACGACGCGATCATAATATCCTACGACATCGCGGTAGTCCTGAAGCCGTAAATTGGCAGCCCCTTGTCGAACGGCCCCTATTCGACCCTGGGCATACGAAAGCTGCTCACGAGAGAGAGTGAGCCCCGTCAAATCGCAACCTTTGCCGACGATACGCTCGGCAAGGGCTCCCCAACCACAACCGATTTCAAGAACCCGCTCGCCCCCTTTTAGACCAAGGAGATCGATTATGCTTTCTATCTTTCGCGTCTGGGCGGATTCTAATGTGTCGCCGCGCACGTACATTGCCGACGAATAGTTCATGCCCGTATCAAGCCAAGCCTGATAAAAAGAATTTCCCAGGTCATAGTGAGCAGCGATATTACGGCGACTGCCCCTTCGCGTGTTGTTGCGCCGAAGGTGGCAGACCCTGTTTTGCACGCGTGTGAACCATGAACCCGACCCAGCGCGCGCAAGCGCGGCTTCATTAAGTATTGCCCAAGCCAGCACCGCTCTAAGGTCTGGGGTCGACCACTCGGCCGCCAGATAAGCATCGGCAAACCCATGCTCTCCGTCGATCAGTACTCTCACGAGCCCCCGCCACGAGCAGACCTTGATAATGGCCTCCGGGCCCGGCGCATCACCGCGCCGGATAATCTCTCCGCCATCGGGAAGAGAAAGCTGCAATGCGCCCGCGTCAATCGGCGGAATGCGTCGAGCAATAAGCCTCGCCAAGTGCGAGCGCGTCGAAAAACTATCGCTCAAACTCAGGCGTGCTGCTGTATCGTTCATTTATATTTCCTGGATGGAATATCTCTCGCCACAGCAGTTGCGAGACCATGCTCATATATTTTAAGGCCCTTCAGATAGAGCCGCAGCGCGTGCCAGTGAATTGCAGCGATGACTTTCAATGTCAGGAATGGAAACGTTACCAGAGCCGAAAGCAACGCACGGTCTGTGAGCGGGCGTAAGGACCCGGAAAGAGAGGTCGCGATCACGAGACCCGTGCTGTCGTAGCCGCGGATCGCAACGCTAAGTCGGTTGCCGGGAGGCGTGACTTTGAACTCGTACCGCAAATCCATCCCGAGGAAAGGCGACACGTAAAACGCCTTTTCACATTGCTGATTGATCGTCTTTCCATCCCCTTCCACGGGAAGGACATAGCTGTGGCATTCACCGAACGTGTTGTGAACTTCATAGACGATGGCTTTTAGCCGGTCGCCGACATCGTAGCAAAAGTACAGGCTCAGTGGGTTGAAGACGTATCCGAGAATTCGAGGCATCGACAGCAGAAGGATCTTGCCGTCGGCTGGAACGTCGGCTTTTCGCAGATGCTCTTGGATTTGGGCGCCAAGGGGCGTCTCTCCGCCGTCGCAATAATCTCGATCGAAAAAGCTGAGTGCGTTGAAGCGGTTTCGCGAGAACAACCGCAACGACTTTGAAATCTGATCAATTTCGCGCAGGTCGAGGAGAAGCCAGAATACGCGATAACGCAAGAGATGAAGCACCGGGCGAACGCGGCGATGCGTGACAGAGCCTAAATAGAGAGCAGAGCCAACGGTCATGCCACTGCCTCGGGCGATCGCAATTTGGCGCGAATGAAGATGCGAGTGGATTCGTTTTCAACGGACCAAGGCCGCCGACAACGCGGATCGATTTGTTCGGCTACCGCCAGCCCCGCCTGCAAGCCATCTTCGTGAAAGCCATATCCAAAGTAGGAGCCACAGAACCAAATTCGCCGCTGTCCCTGTAGAGACCACAGCATTTTCTGCGCGACTATTGCAGCACGATCCAAGAGCGGATGTTCGTAATAGGTCTCATAATGGACGTCACGCGGCTCGGACTTCGGATTGAGGGAGAGGAAAAGCGGCCGTTCCGTCCGAAGATTCTGCAACCGGTTCATCCAATAACTGATCGTCGGCACTTCGCCAACGCCTTCGCCCGTCTCGATATAATTCCAGCTTGACCAAACCGCGCGCCGCCTCGGCATGAACGAGGCATCGGAATGCAAGACGGCCCGATTTCGGCTATATCGGAACATTCCGAGTGTGGCGCGCTCCGCGATATTGGGGTCCACGATAAGCCCCCTCGCCTGATCAGCATGGGTCGCGATGACCACGTGATCGAAGCTATCGATGCCGCCCTGCGCATCCCGGACAAACACGGCTTGATCGCTCGATTTGATCTGGGAAATCGACGTGCCTATACGGATGTTCTTTCGCAAGGACGACGTCAACATCGCTACATAATTTCTGCTTCCCCCCGTTACCGTGCGCCAGGGAGGCCGGTCGCTCAATTTCAGCAGTCCGTGATTATGATAGAATTGAACAAAGGTCGCCGCGGGACAATCGAGTATTGCGTGCGGCGGCGACGACCAGATCGCACCCGCCATGGGCAAGAGATGGTCATCCCGAAAGGCCCCGCCGTATCCATTTTCCTCCAGATACCGGCCTAACGTGATAGGTCGGGCCTCGAGTATTGGAAGATCCACTGGAGCATTTTTGTAGAACCTGCGCAGATCGTACAGCATCGACCAAAATCGCCGGCTGACGATATTGCGTCGTTGCGCAAACAGGCCACGTAGGTTGGTCCCTGAATACTCAAGCCGACTGCCTCGAAGAGAAACTGCTAAAGACATCTCCGAGGGCTGCGTTGCAACGTTGAGATGCTTGAATAGTGCCGTCAAATTTGGGTAGTTCAGTTCATTATATACGATAAATCCGGTGTCAACGAACTCACCAGAGCCTGGCACAGACACGGAATTTGAGTGGCCGCCAATTCTCTCGTCTTGTTCGTATAGCGTTACAATGTGCCTCTGGCTCAGAAGCCAAGCCGCCGACAGCCCCGAAATGCCACTGCCAACAACAGCAATCCTCAGCAACGGCTCGCCAGCAGTGTGATGCATCAAAATATTTCTCGGCAGGGACTGGAACGGTTACGCCAGCGCTTAGTACGAATACGAGCGCTCGTAGATCTTGGATCACCCGGGCGTGATCCATATTCGGGCAAGCCGCGTAAGCATTATCCAATCGCCCAACTCGTTTTCGGCGGGACATTGTCGTCGCATACGTTGACGTAGCGCCTTACGAGCCCCAGGCTGGCGCCCACAGGAAGCTGATGACGAATTTATCCTTCGTGTTCGCAGTGGCATATGCGTTCGGCTCTCTGTCTCTGGCCATGACAGTTGGATGGCTAGTTTGGCGGGGGACGCGCAACTCCGGCTGGATTGACACAACCTGGACACTCGGGGTGGGCCTGACGGCGATCGCAGGCGCTTTGGTGGGCGGCGGGTTTACTGAACGCTCCGCACTGGTTGCTCTATTGGTTTGCCTGTGGGCCGGCCGCCTGGCCCTCCATATCGGAGTGAGAACCAACGGCTCAACAGACGACCCGCGATACGCGCGGCTGATTACGGAATGGGAGCCGGACGCCGAGCGTCAAATGTTCTGGTTCGCGCAAAAGCAAGCGTGGGTAAGCATCCCGCTGACACTGTCGATCCTGATCGCGGCCTGGAATCCCGTGAAAGGGCTGCATCTTCAGGATCTTCTGGGTGCCGTCGTACTGATTTTTGCCTGCGCCGGAGAAGCACTAGCGGATTGGCAGCTCGCGCGATTTCGCAGCAACCCCGCGAATAAGGGGCGGGTGTGCGATCAGGGCCTCTGGCAGTTCTCACGGCATCCCAATTATTTCTTCGAGTGGGTAAGCTGGCTCACGTACCCCATCATCGCCGTTGATCTAAGTGGCGGATATCCTTGGGGGTGGCTCGCGATCCTGGGGCCCGTCGTGATGTACTGGCTGCTCGTTCATGTTTCGGGGATACCACTTCTCGAACAGCACATGCTCACCCGCTCCGGCGACGAATTCCGCAAGTATCAAGCAGGCACCAACGCCTTTTTCCCAGGTCCGCATCGGCGCCGTTCTTAAAGACGCTATTGCGCGCTCATCGCAGGGCGTTGAACGCGGCTTAAATTGCTCAAGCTGAGAAGTGGTTCATTGCAAAATACGCGGCAAGACAGGCAACACCTGTCGCCAACGATCCCCACGACATATCGACAACGGTCAGCGCTAACGACCAGTTCCGCAAGGTTGCATAGTTCGTGAGGTCATACGTCCCGTACGCAACGGTGCCAAAAAACAATCCGCACAAAAACGCTGTTCGTGGACCCGACGACAGTCCCGGTAACGCGCCGAAGAAGACTGCGCCAACCGCGTAGAAAAGATAAAAAACGATCGCAGGAACTAGCCTCACAGTCGTCGCAGCCGAATCTCCGAGAACAGGCAGATACAGTTTCGGAACCGTGATGCTCAACCAAACGAAATCCATCAGTCCGAAAACGATGAGGAACACAACGTAACCAGTCAGAAAAGCCATGGCGACCTGTCTTGAACCGTTGCTTCAGTCAAAATGCCGTTCAACAATCTTCCTCAATAAAGCCGTCACGCTTGTTCTTGTGGCTAGCTGCGTCTGCGAAGAGCGGAACCGCTCAACTGCCGCAAAGATGGCGACTGCACCCAAGAAAAGCATCGGCGAGACGATAGGCATACCGACATCCACGAATGGTCTAAGCGATCATTACGCGCCAAAAGCGCATTTGGATCTCTCACCAATCGCCTCGTTCCGGTAAGCAGTATCAAATTCTATCCGGATCGTTTCAGGCGACGACAGTCACACAGCTCTAATCCGCAGCAACTCTCATATTTTGTTTTCGCTAGCCGCGCCGCACCGCCAACGAGAAATCTGCCAGCCCGGATGCTCCTTGGCCCAGAAGCCGAACTGCAACGGCGCCTGGACCACACAGGTCATCGAATCGATACCCGCATCAACTTGGATCTTGAATTCGCGGCAGACGCTGGGGTCGCGAACAAGGCAGGCGGAAACAAAAATGGCAAGCATGGCGGCGCTCCCTTTTATTTCGCAAAGCTACGTGAGCGAGCCTTTCAAAGATCACATCTCACGGTGATGTGTATTGGAGAGATACGAGTTAGAGACGCATCCCGCGCGGAAGGAAAAATGCGGGGCCGTGGCAAGATGGACCCCGCAAGTTGACAATGGCACATTCGCCCAGATTGAAAGGCGAACTTGCGAAGATTACGCACCACCAAAGAGTTCGGATCACAGCGGCGAAAGCGCGTGCGCGGCGGTATCGGAAAGCGCCTACGACAACAAATTGCGATAGCATTTATGGTTTCTTGCCATCGCGTTTGGATCGGCGGCCTCATCTTGATTTACGTTACAAGGTGTACAAAAGCTGTTAAGCGGTGCCGCGATCACTATTAGATGGACGCTTTAATTCGCGGCGGCGGCCCGACTTCCTCAAGATTTGAAACAAAAATGCCGGACATCGAGAAGCTCGAACGGATCGCTGCTCAAAAGGATGCCCAAGCGTATCGCGCGCTGTTCGAGAAATTCGGACCCATCGTGAAAGCTTTCATGATGCGGCAGGGAGCTGACGCCGCCACGGCAGAAGAGCTCGCGCAAGAAACGATGCTGAGCGTCTGGCGCAAGGCCGCGCTCTACTCCGAGGACAAGGGCAGCGTAGCCACATGGATTTTTGCGATCGCACGTAATCTGAGGATTGATTACCTACGTAAGGAAAAGACGTGGGTCGAATTGCCGGATAACTACGCTCAGGAGGCGAGTTCGGATACGTCTCCTGATGAGGCCGTTTCAGGCAAGCAGCAACGCTCGATTATAAGGAGAGCTCTCGATGCGCTGCCTGAGGAGCAAAGACAGGTGGTGATTCTGTCTTTCATTGAAGGTTTGCCACATCGTGACATTGCCAGCCGGCTTAATTTGCCGGTTGGCACGGTCAAGTCGCGTATCCGTTTGGCGTATTTGAAACTTCGTAACGCGGTTGGGGAACCGGAACAATGACGATCAGACGCCACCCCGCCCCCGAAAATCTAGTGAGCTGTGCGGCTGGCAGCATGCCGGAAGCTTTGGCGGCTGTCATGGCCTGCCACATGACCATTTGTCCTCGTTGCCAAAAGGAGCTTACGTTCCTGGGCTCGGTCGGTGCGACACTTCTTGAAGACGTGTCACCCATGCCGCTCGTTATGAAAATGCCGTCTCCCAACGTTCCGGTCGAGCAGCCCATATCAATCACGGAAAATTCGATTAAATGCGATGTTCCAGCACCGCTCCGAAAATTCGTTGGAAATCGGCTTGAAAACATCAAATGGAAACGCGTCACTCCCGGGATCTGGCAATTTCCTATTCCACTGGCAAAACATTCCAAATCGTCACTCAGGCTCATTAAGGTCGGCCCCGGCCTTAAACTGCCAGATCACGGACATTCCGGATCGGAGTTGACCCTCGTGCTTCAAGGAGCGTTCAGCGATGAATTCGGATCGTATGAAGTTGGTGATGTTGTCGAGATGGGCGAGGGCTTCGAGCACGCCCCCGTCGCCGCGGAAGGAACAGACTGCATATGCCTAATCGCATTGGAAGGACCGATGCGATTTCACAGCAAGCTTGCGCGTATTGTGCAGAAGTTGACCGGCTTTTGATTGGATAGACGGGTTGCTGGCGAAGTCGGGAGTGACGATCCTGCCCCTCATTGTTCCGAAGTAAGATCGACTGCCACTGCACCATTTGGATCAATCGCTGAACGGTCCTCGCGCGCCACCTTCCATCTGAGCACTGCTTCCAATCGAAATTATCAAACCTCGCAGCGCGGAAGTGTCGTCTACGGCCGGTGTCCATTCGCGGCTGGCGCAGAACTTCGTGCCGAGCGCACGCAATTCCGCTAGGCTGGCCCGATGAGAGAGCACGTCGCCCGCAAGATCATTCACGTCGATATGGATGCCTTTTATGCGTCCGTCGAACAGCGGGATGATCCCGAGCTGCGTGGGAAGCCGGTTGCTGTCGGTCACGGCGCGAAACGCGGCGTTGTCGCCGCCGCGAGCTATGAAGCCCGGAAGTTTGGCGTACGCTCTGCGATGCCATCGACCACGGCGATGCGAAACTGCACGGACCTTATCTTCGTGAGGCCGCGCTTCGATGTTTATAAGTCCGTCTCAAATCAGATCCGCAATATCTTCGCGGAATACACGCCTCTCATCGAGCCGCTTTCGCTCGACGAAGCCTATCTCGATGTGACTGAAAATTTGCGGGGACTACCCACGGCCTCCGACACGGCAGCAGAAATCCGAAGACGGATATTTGACGAGACGGGCCTCACGGCTTCGGCGGGCATTTCTTACAATAAGTTTCTCGCAAAGCTCGCGTCCGACATGCGCAAACCAAACGGCCAGTTCGTGATCCCTCCGCAGAAAGGTGCCGAGTTCATAGAAGGATTGCCTGTCGCGAAGTTCCACGGCGTCGGCAAAGTGACCGCAGAGAAACTTAACGCGCTTGGAATTCTCACTGGAGCCGACCTTAAAGCCAAGTCGCTCAATTTTCTCGAACAGAACTTCGGCAAGTCCGGACCATGGTACTACGCAATCGCTCGCGGAGAAGATCACCGCGAGGTCCAGCCAAACCGGCAGCGCAAATCCTCGGGCTCTGAAACCACGTTCCACGAAGACCGCTTCGCGCCAGCCGATATCGAAGCAGGCGTGCTAGAAATGGCCGATGATGTGTGGGAATGGTGCGACAAGAACCAGAGTTTCGGTTCAACCGTCACGGTCAAGATTAAGTATTCCGATTTCCGCATCATTACGCGTAGCAGGACGATCGCAGGCCTCATAAATTCCCGCGAGCTTCTCCGCGAACTCAGCCTCGGGCTCACACGATCGACCTATCCTGTTTCTACCGGCATTCGTCTCGTCGGCGTTTCGGTTTCAAGCTTTCAGCAACGCGAGCCCGCCCAGCTCGATCTACCACTTAGCGGCTGAGTATCCCCGCGTTGCGCACACGCGCCCCGTCCATCTAGGCCGATGCGAAAAAGCGAAAACCCCACCCCACTCAACGTCTTCTCGACGGTGCAGTTCTATCTCGCTTTCAGAATATCAACGACTTCAATTATCTTGGCCGCACCTATCAAATTATCATGCTATTATTCCACACCAACGGCGGCGGAAAATTTGATCTTATGCAAGGGTACATCCTTCCCCTAGCGGCTTCCAGCTTCGGCCTTCGGCCGCGGGTCGAATCTTTGCTGGTGTCGCGGATACTGAGCTTACCGGAAACTTGCGGTTTGGATCGGCAACACCGCCAAGCGGCGCTAGCTTTGAGCAACAAGGAAGCATTTTGCTGCTCGCAAATACTTGGAGTGTGTCGTGGAGGCCTGGTTTGTTGAAGCCGGAAAGACCGCGGTTCTGCTCATCGATGCGGTTGCGCTACTGGTCATCGTACTCGGAACGATTGAGGCGTTCGTGAACGGTAGTCTTGTGTTGTTGGGATCCCGGACAGGACACGAACGTCGCGATGTGTGGTTGCGCTATGCGCGATGGCTCGTTGCTGGACTCACGTTTCAGCTAGCCGCCGACATAATCGAAACATCCGTCACAACGGATTGGCAAGCCGTGGCTCGTCTGGCCGCTGTTGCGCTCATTCGTACGATGTTGAACTTCTTTCTCGAACGAGATCTCGAAGAGGTGAGGGATCGCCAGCGAAGGGATACCGACACAAAAGAAAATGGAGAGAAGATGGTACGCACAAGGACATCTTAGTCCACGTCTGCTTATGGGTCTGCAGCAGATGCTATTGCGGTAGCATTTGCATTTAGCGGTCGTCGCGCCCCATGTCTGCATGCTCTGCACGGCAGGCACCGCACTCACCGAAGGTTGGCTCAACTCACCACTTGTCGATCACCTTGAACTACTCCCCGCTCTCAGCCGGTACCCGCTCAGAAATTTATCGTGCGTTGCGTCTTCAGTCGCAGCATTGACAAACGGACAGCCATAAAACTTTTCATCCGAATACCAAATCGCCAGAATCGGAAATATGCGATCAAGGCATTCTATGGCCCTCCCTCCGCGACCTTCGACGCTATCAAAGAACAATTTTGCGCCACCGCTCGTCGTCAATCTCAAGAACCGTTTCGACCATTTTTTCTTGCGCATAGCCCGAATAGACGCCGCGCGCATCGGCATGCCAGACCTCGACACGAGCGCCGGTCATTGGTTTGCATGTCGTTGCATCGATCACAATGAGCAGCATGATCGTGCTTAGGCCCGACCTTCCTTCGCGAATATCGGAGCGAATAAGTTTTCGATCGAAATAGTAGGGTCCTTCGATCTCTTGGGGAAAAGCGTGCACTCTCCCGGCTAGCCAACGGGTGAACTATCAGCGGCATAGGCTTCAGTTGGCTTTTCAACGCGATTGATGGCCGCAGTGCCGAGCAGCAATTCACGTACGCTGCTCCGTCTAACACATCGGCTTGAAACCGCAGCCGCCCGGGGGTCGCCCGCCGTGGCCTAAACTAAAGTTCAATGCTGTTAAAACCTCAATTCCAGCCCCAAGAATGCGCGAGCCTTCTTAAGCGCAATGACAAATAGACCTGCCATCTCGGGTACAACGCCGACATCTCCAAAAACTCCTCTTCCCTCAACGCACCGTCGCGTATGAGGCTTAGAGCCAATTGCTCGGACGCCGTCTGAGGCTGAATGTCTGGCAACAACTGCCGATTCATATTTTTTGGTTCCATATTCATTTTGCCAAATGACATCAGACGTGTGCACTCGTCACTGCGATAACAAAGAACAGAAACGCCAGTGTGAGCAGCAATCCGATTTCGTAAAAGCGTGTCATCACCGTCTCCTCAAATGTGCTGGACGCGAAGAGATAGGAAACTCCGCGCCCAGCATCTCCGCTCACAACGGGTCGGGATGCGGACCGTCAGGTCCGTTCCCGCCACCCAAACCCGGAGGCGGAACGAGATTGAAAGGCGGCGGCGGCATCGGTCCGTCGTGCGGCGGAGGCATGATGCGCTGTTCTATTGCACTAACTTTGGTCAACTGTTCGGGCGTGAGTTTTGCCCGAAGAGCTTCGATAGCTTTCTTGAGGGCTTCTGCATCGTGACCGCGCGCGACCGCGTCATCTGCCATTTTCTCAGCGAACGCGAAGGGCTTTTGTTGATCACCCGCCGCCGGTTCCGGCTCTTTCTTACCGGGATGAGGCGGCTTGGCGACATTCAGCAACGCGTCTGTAAAGTCGCGCCAAGCATCAAGTTGTTCGACACGAATGCCGATCTCGGTCTCAGCTTCGGACAGAAGCGAAGCCAAGGGACGAGGACTATGCGGCGGCGGGGGCGGCGGCATGGAACCGAACATTCCGCAGCCCGGGAATTTGTCGCCCATTCCATGGAAACCGGGCTCCATCGGCATTTGCTTCTGCGGCGGAATTTTGTTGGTTGGCTCTGCGGCCGCACTCGAATAGATGGCGGCGCCACAGACGAGTGACATTGCGGCGGCAGCCGTCACTACGATGACGGATCGTTTATTCCTGGACACGACAACCTCCTCAGCTTCAGGGCGAATCACCAACAGCTTTCAAAGCTCTCGCGATCACCGGTTGCGCCGTATCTAACAGAGCGAAGGGAGGTTTGGATTTCGGGGACACTTCGAACTGTAACGGTCCGTTACAGAAATGAGATTGTTGTGTGGCTGACCAAGCAATAAAGATAGGATGCCAGTTAGAACCATAAAGGCGATAAGTTGTTTGCATCTCCCCATATTCTTCTAGTCGACGATGATAAACAGATACGCTCCGGCCTAGCTCGCTTTCTCGTCTCGAACGGCATTCGCGTCACAGAAGCCGGAAACGATATTGCGATGTGGAAGTCGCTTGAGGTGGGAAAATTCAATCTTATCGTTCTCGATATTATGATGCCGGGCGAGGACGGCTTGTCTCTTTGCCGACGACTAAGAGCAACCCGGCCGATTCCGATCGTATTGCTGACTGCGATGTCGAGCGAGACGGATCGCATTATTGGTCTGGAAATCGGTGCCGACGACTACGTAACAAAGCCATTCAGTCCGCGCGAACTTCTTGCGCGTATCCGTGCGGTTCTTCGCAGAACGCAGAACGCTCTTTCGAAAGAAGAGCCGGTTACGCAGAGCATCTACATGTTCGACGGTTGGCATCTCGATACTGTGAGACGGGTCCTGAGAAATCCGGATAATGTCCTCGTCGATCTTACAGCGGGAGAATTCGATTTGCTGCTCGCATTTGTCGAAAGGCCCCAGCAAGTCCTGACCAGAAACCAACTTCTCGACCTGACGCGCGGACGCTCCAGCACGCCCTTTGATCGCACAGTCGACGTCCAGCTCAGCAGACTGCGGCGCAAGATTGAATCCAATCCCGCGCAACCGACGCTCATCAAGACCGTTCGCAGCGGCGGTTATATTTTCACCGCCCCGATCGACAGCGAAGCGACGCGCGATTGAAAGCAACCCCCATGCGAATATTTCGGGTCGGCCTCAGCACGCGCATTGCACTCACGATGCTCACCGCACTGCTTCTTTTGCAGGGGCTCAATGCGGTGACATTCTTCTTTTTGCCGCCGCCCACACAAACGATCTACAGCGCGCGTTGGCTGATTTCTGAAACGAGCGAAGCAACGAAGAAAATCTTCGACGTCGAGACGACGCATCGCAAAGAAGTCGCAAAAGCCCTCAGCAACGAACTGCACCTTTTCATTTCGTGGGACGAGATACGTATGGAGCCACCAAGCCCAGAGCGCGTTGCGTCCGGGTTCTTTATGCGGCTGGAGCGTTCGCTTCGTGAAAGCCTGGGCGGGAGCATCAGGAGCGTCTCGGTGGAACCGCGCGGGGGTCCGCCATTCCCGCGAGGCGGCGAGAACACACAGTTTGTGCCCGCAGGATTTGAGCAACATTTGCCGACAGGTGCCTTGACGACCAACGAGCCGGATATTCCCATTATCGGCGACTTCAGCATTTTGGTCCAAGGACCTGATGGAAGCTGGCTACACATTGAGCCGCGCCGCCCACCACGATTAGGTCCGCTTTTTAGTCCCCCGATGATCACTGCCGCCGCCGCGATCCTTCTAATCTCCTTCCTATCCATATGGACGGCCAAGCGTACGCTGTCTCCGATCGATGACCTTGTTGGCGCGGCGCAACGCCTTGGGATCGATCGCAACGCCACCCCGGTCGATACGAGGAAGCTGGGAGACTTTGCGGTTGTCGGCCGCGCACTGAATGAGATGCAGAACCGCATCAAGAATTTCGTCGATGAGCGGACGCACATGCTCGCCGCCATATCGCACGATCTTCGAACGTCCCTGACCCGACTCCGGTTGACGATGGAGGAACTAGATGACAGCGCGAGCAGGAACGCGCTTGTCCACAATGTCGAGGAGATGGAGCAGATGCTTTCCGCGACGCTCGCTTTCGCAAGCGACGACTCGAAACGCGAAAAGACCGAGCGTGTGGATCTCGGTGCATTGCTTATCACGATTTGTGATAGTTTTTCGGATGCAGGCGCATGCGTCGACTACCAAGGTCCGGATCATCTGCTTACTGTCTGCCAGCCCCTCGCAACCAAACGAGCGTTCATGAATATTGTCGATAACGCGGTGAAATACGGGATGTCCGCACGCGTCGGGCTTCAGCTAATTGGCGAGCACGTCGTTGTCACTGTAAAGGATCACGGTCCCGGCATTCCGGACGATCTGATTGAGGCAGCCTTTCAGCCATTTCACCGGCTTGAACAATCTCGCAACAGAGAAACGGGCGGCGTAGGACTTGGATTGGCCATTGCCCGAGATATCGTTTCTGCTCAGGGCGGAACGATCGCACTCAGTTCACCTCATGACGGTGGTTTGCTGGCGACAGTGCGGCTGCCACGCAGCTAACGCTCCGATCGCTATCTCTGCTGACTGGCCATCATGGGATCGCGGCAGAGATATTCGGCGTACTTGCCGTGTACGAAGTCCGAACGGCTAGAATTAGAATAACTGCCGCCATGATCAGCAATCCGACATCGATCCACGATGACGCTGGATCGGTCGCCAATCCGCGCCACTTCCAGAAGTGAAGCGTGGCGACACACGCCAAGGCAACGCCCGTCAGCGCTTGCAGTACTTTCGTAACGAGCGCTGCGTTCCAAAGCACGAATGAGATTGAAAGACTCGCGATGGTCGCCGTCAGATAAACAGCAATGAGCCCATCCTGCACATAGAGCGCCGCAACCACTACAATTGCGAGTGCCAGCAGCTGTCCCCACACCAGACCTGACCAGACCCTTTCCCATCGCTCAGCCGGCCGCCCTTTGTCTCGCCGGCGAGCCAGCCAGATCGCAACTCCACTCTGCGTGACGATCGTGAGCGCCAGACCTAGAATAGCGTAGAGAATTTTTGCGGTTAGGCCACCAAACCAGCCGAAGTGAAGCGGCTGCAGCACTCCGAGGATCTGCTGCCCGATCCCGCCCTCTTCAAGACCGCCATCACCGATGCGTTTGCCTGTGCTGTCAAAGTAATAGGTATTTGCAAAAGCAAGATGTCCCGGTGTCCGCATCCGCAAGTGCACCATTTGGCCGCTCGTCGCAATCTGCTGAAATTGAACAGATACGAGTTCTGCGTCGGGTTTCTCGCGCCGCACGTCGGCGATCATAGAGGCGATGTCCGGCATCGCAGCGGGCTTGCCCGTCGCCACTGCTCTTGGACCGAGAATGGTCGCCAACGCTTTGTCGGAATCGCCGTCGTACGCAGCCAAAGCCAGTACTCCGACGATTAACGTCGAAAGACCAAGAAGCGCCCCACTCAGCGAAACAATAAAATGAAACGGCAGTCCCCAGACACCCAACCTATTATGAAGGTCGGCTTCCTGCAATCGCTTCGATCCACCCCAGCGCAACGCGAAAGCATCTTTGAAGATTCGCGGGTGTGCGAGCAGTCCCGATATGAGAGAGGATAGCAGCGTGACCCCGGTTAAACCTACAATGAAGAACCCCCAGGTCCGTGGCAGATGCAGCCGCGTATGCAGTTCGCCGAGAAAATCGGCGAATGGAGCTACGGTACGCACGACCAATCGGCCATCCGCATCCGCCACCCATTCTCCGTCTTTTCCTGTAGCCACATTGAAATAGTTGACGGTGAATCGGGGATTGATCGCGCTTGGAAATGTCAGAACGACATTTTGGCTGGCGTCATCGATCAGGGCTTGCCCGTGTGCTGCCCAAGTCGCCTCCGTTATGGCCTTAGCGCTGACCGGACCGCTGACCCGCGGCGCATTCGGCTGTTCCCAGCGGTGAAACTCGAGCAGGAAAACGCTGAGTGTGCCGGTCAGGCATACGATATAAATCAAAGCGGCAAACGCGAGCCCCAGCGCCGAGTGTCCCGCGAGCATTGCTTGCACGAACTTCGGCGGCAGCAGCGGACGTTTCCGGTTTCTCGCGATGTCTTGCACAATCGGCTTTTGACTCGTCATCACATCAAAACTTTTGGCAAAAAAGCAATGCCGTAACTTACGGCCGACACGCCAAGCAGAATGATCGTCGCCCGCGCGAGCTTCGCATCCGCGAGCGTCCACGCCATGCCGCCGCCCCACAGCACGGGCACCAGCACGCCGCCTATAACAATGCGGTCATGAACGCCTAGCGGCATGGCGACGGCGAATGCGACCCCGATGCCGATTGCAGCGACACCCGCGAGCACAATAGCCAACAGACTTTTGGCAACCGCGCGTCGCCAGTCGGTGCGCCGAGCTTCCGGCTCAAGCGCGAGAGACATCATCACCGGAGATCGTCTGCCCCGCACTTCGACCGTCATCGCGACGGCGACATAGGCCATGACGGCGAGTGCCAGCAGAGCGTACGCCAGCGCGACCTCGCCGCTCATTTCGCGCATCAGGAAGGCGACGCTTGCGACAAGAGACAGCCAGCCGCCGACTACCCATGGCAAATGCGGTCTTCGATCGCTGAGCCAACTGGCGCGCAGTAAGAAGAGACCGGCACCCATAAAAATGAGCGCCGGCAGCACTGTCAGCATGAAGGACGGCGAAGGAATTGCGGGCCTCTTCGAAGTTAGAACTTACATACATCCAGTTATGAGCGTCCGCGCTTGGACTACAATCGCGAAGACTTAACGATCAGAAGTTGACCGTGCTGGACACCAGATAGGTTCGTGGCGCGCCGACCGTTATGATGCCGTCGCTGCTATATGATGATGCGTAATAGTTCGTATCTAGAACGTTCTCGACGTTGAAACGAACAGTCATCGGCTTGCCGTTCCAAGGATTATCGAACGTGTAGCGGGCGCCAACATCGTAGCGTGTCCAATCGGGAATGGAGTAATGATTTGCCGCGTCGATATAGACGCCGCTCGTATAGATCGCCCGACCGTTCAAGGTCAGGCCTTGGATCGGCGTATCCCATTCGGCTCCCATATTGACGCTGGTATCGGGAACACCTTGCGCTTTGTGGCCGTCGTTGGTGCCGTCAGCAGTTTTCTCAAGGCGCCCGTCAATCAAAGCGACGCCACCCAAGAGCCGCAGCGTAGGCGTAAGCTCACCAAAGACATTGAACTCGAGGCCACGATTGCGCTGCTCGCCGTCATAACCGAGAACGTTGTTGATTGCGATGAGCGACGGCTGCGCGATGTCGAAAGCAGCGAACGTTGTGCTGATGGACCCGAAATCGACCTTAACTCCCACCTCTTTCTGAGTGGTTTGCGACGGCTGCAGCGCTTCGCCGGCATTCGCATAGGTTGGGCCAACCGTCGTTCCCATTTGTAGGCCTTCGATGTAGTTCGCGTATAGCGAAACGTTACGGAGCGGCTTTACCACCAAGGCGTAAGCAGGACTCCAGACCGACGCGTCCGTCGACGAGATCTCGGTGCTTGTAACAGTAGTACGGGTGTTGTCGGCACCCGCATCCTGATGACGGACGCCGATCGTGAATTGGATGCGATTGTCCAGGATCGACATCGTATCCGACACGCCCTCGCTCGACAGGTTGGTTTCCGCCAACGTCGCGATCTGCGGGCCGAAGGACGTCGGCTTCGAGATGGGAACCGGATCGTAGATGTTCGAGCAGATACTGTACCCTTGGAACGCTGCGTTGTAGGGCGGCGGCAGGCAAGACGCCGCGTTACCGTTGTGCCAGCGACCGACGTTGTCGCGTACAGTCTTGGAATAATCGACATTGAACAGGTGATTGATCGGACCGGTATCGAAGTCGGCACGGATCCCCGTGTTGCCCGCCCAGTTTTGCGTCAGAGAGCCACCTTTGAGCGGGAAGGTTACAAAGTCTCCGTTAGCGTTGAGCAGCCCAGGCGACGCGAAGAGATAGTCGAGATTGTTGTCACTCCAGCCGTAGGCGCCGTAAGCCGTCACGTGATCGGTAAGTTTGTACTCGCCGCGTACCATCGCGAACGTCGAGCTTGTATTCCAATACTCCCAAGGCATGCCGCCGTAGTTAGATGAGGCATCTGGCGCTGGCGGAACTTTTCCGTTCATAAGCGGCAGGAAGGGGGGAACGGGCCTAACCAAAGTAGGAAGTGATGAAGGAACCACGGTGATGAATCGTTGGACGCCTGTCAAATCATTCGCCTGATAACCGACGTCTGCAGAGAGGCGCAGCCGCTCGCCGCGATAATCGAGATTGAGAACGGCATCGCCCACCTCGTTGTGCTGATCGTCGATCGCTGTGTCACCCGAGCCATAGCTGCCGTTGAACCGCACGCCGAATTCTTTGTTCAGGCCGTAGCGCCGCGCATAGTCGAGTTCGGTTCCGACGAGGCCTTGTGATTGATAGGTCGTCGTGACCTGCGTGATCGGATCGTCAGGCGCCTGCTTCGTAACGAGATTGATGCTGCCGCCAACCGCGCCGCCCGGAGGCATGCCGTTCAAGAGCGCGCTCGGTCCTTTCAAAACTTCGATACGGTCGACGTAATTGGGCTGTGTCGTATACGTCGGTGCGATGCCATAGAGCCCGTTCAAGCCCATTTCGCCGGTATCGTAGTAGAAGCCGCGAATGTAGAACGTATCCTGGCCATAGCCCGCGCTCGCGCTTTGGTTTGCGCGCACCGACGGATCATTCAACAAGACGTCCGCAACCGAGCGTGCCTGCTGGTCCTGGATCGTCTTCGCCGTGAAGCTTGTCTGGTTGAAAGGCGTATCCATCACGCTTCGGTTGCCAAGCATGCCGAGCTGGCCGCCCGTCGCAACTTGACCGCCAGCGTAAGCCACGGGCGGCGTCAGCGTCGACATCGGGTTTGCCGTCGGCATTGTTGCCGCAGCTGCAGCCGAGTCAGACTGCACGGTACTGGCACTTTGCGGCAGGGAATTTGGCTTTTTCGACGCGACGGTTTTTTTCTTGGAAGGCGCCTTCTTCGTCGAGGTTACCTTGGCAGCTTCGACAGTGATCTCCGGCATCGGAATTGGATCAGCGGCAGGCGCTTGCGTGAAATCTTGCGTTGGCTCTTGAGCTGAAGCTTGAGACAGTGTGAGGACAGAACATACGGTTCCGCACGCGCAAACGGCACGCCAAGCACTGTACACCTGAAACTCCTATTCCAATTCCACCCGTGACCGGAGCGGCCCGTATCATTGCAAGGGACGCCCATGGTCTTGCCTCCATTTGTATACTTTTATTGTAATGTATCAATCCGATCGCGCTTGGCGACGTGCAAGACGCTCAGGCCGTGGGTTCAATCGGCAACATTGCGACCTTTCGCCATCTTCGGAAAGTTGGCCCACGTGGGGCTTCGCGAAGGCCCGGTCGATCTCGATGTCATAATATGCATTGCGCTTGGATTCATTCGTCGTGGCCGACGCTCTACATCGACGAGAATGACAAGGAGGCTCTCGTCGAAGACAATTTTCAGCTGATCGAAACGTCACCCATTACAAAAGCGCGAGATTTCGGAACTCAGGAGCAGGCGGTCTGTTGCCACGATAAGGAGGACGGATCCATGTCCACGCTCAGCAATCTTATATTTGTCGCCGCTGTTGTTGGCGGTCCGGTCGTTCTAGCGTTGCTTTACCTCTACGGCATGAAAACAACGCGCGAAAAAGATAGGATACCCCATTCTCGTGACATTACCGACCGCGCTACGAAAGAGCTTTATAATGAAAGCGAGGCCGAGCGCGAGCATCAGGAAAAGGCAGCGGCTCGCTCGGATAAAATCGTCGATGTAATCGAACGAAAAACTGGAACGTCGGGCTGAATAGCCTTCGAACACCAGGGCACCGTATTTCATGTCTCCCCTGACGGAGACGGTTTGTCGGTGCTCATCGTATTTATCCGTGCTGCAAAAGAGCGAGCACAAAAAGATCGATAAATTTCGGAACCATGACCAGCTGATACGGTTCTAGCGAGCAACGACTAGTAGCCAAGTTTAGAGGTCGCCTTTCCGAGCGGCCAACGATTTTGCTAAGCGCGCAAAGAACTCGCATCAGGGACCGCCGATGAAAAAGCTCGGGTCGCCTCTCTCTTTTTTTGTAGCTCTATCGTTGCCGGTATTGATCCCCCAGGCATCCTTCTCCCAGACATCCTCGCCTCAAATCAGGACCGCGGTGGTCGGCACGGCGGCAAATCCAGAAAATGCGGGGGCCGATGCGTCAAAACCGCAGGGCCCCGCCTTCGCGACGCCGGGAGGCAACGAATGGCCTATGCCTGGCGCAAACACGGCGCTCACGCGCTACAGCTCGCTCTCGGACATCAATGCGCAAAACGTTAGCAAGCTGACGAGCGTCCTCACCTTTTCGATGGGCGTCGATCGCGGGCAGGAAGCGGCGCCACTCGTCATAGGCGATACGCTCTATGTCGTCTCGCCGTATCCCAATATCCTGTATGCGCTCGACCTTTCGAAACCTGGTGCGCCTTTGAAGTGGAGTTACAAACCCCACCCTCTGGCCGCGTCGCAAGGCGTAGCATGTTGCGATGTCGTCAATCGCGGCCCGGCCTATGCGAACGGCCGCGTCTTCTTCAACACGTTGGACGGCAATACGATCGCTGTCGACGCGACAAGCGGAAAAGAGATTTGGCGAACGCAGCTCGGCGATATCACGCACGGCGAAACGATCACCATGGCGCCGCTTGTCGCCAAGGACAAAGTTCTCGTCGGCGATTCAGGCGGCGAAATGGGTGTGCGCGGCTGGATTGCGGCACTCGACCAGGCGACCGGTAAGATCGACTGGAAAGCCTACAGCACCGGCCCCGATTCCGAGGTGCTGATCGGTTCGGATTTCAAACCATTCTACCCGCAATACAAAGGCAAAGACCTGGGCGTATCGACATGGCCTGCCGATATGTGGAGACATGGCGGCGGCACCGTATGGGGCTGGGTTGCGTATGACCCGGATCTCAATCTCGTCTACTACGGCACGTCGAATCCGGGTCCATGGAATTCGTCGATGCGGCCTGGCGACAATATGTGGACGGCAGGTATTTTCGCTCGCGATCTCAATACCGGGCAGGCGCGATGGTTCTATCAGACAAGTCCGCACGATATGTCGGATTACGATGGTGTGAACGAGACGATCCTCATCGATGCCAACTGGAACGGAAAACCAAGAAAGCTCCTCGTTCATCCCGATCGCAATGGCTACGTTTACGTTCTCGATCGCGAGACAGGCGAAGTTCTATCGGCGAAGCCTTTCGCCCCCATAACGAGCAGCACCGGCGTCGACCTCAAGACCGGGCGCATTCAATATAACGCGGCTAAGCAGCCAAAGGTCGATCAAGTCGTCAAAGACGTCTGTCCCGCTCCACCAGGCGGCAAGGATTGGCAGCCATCCTCGTTCTCGAATTCAACGGGCTTGCTCTACATTCCACACAATAATCTGTGCATGGATATCGAGGAGGGCGAAGTCGGCTACATCGCGGGGACGCCCTACGTCGGCGCCAACGTCAAGATGAAAGCAGGTCCGGGCGACGGCCATCGCGGTGAGTTTGACGCTTGGGATATCAAGACCGGGACGAAGGTGTGGAGCATCAACGAAAAGTTCCCCGTCTGGAGCGGCGCTCTCTCAACGGCTGGCGACGTCGTTTTTTACGGAACGATGGATGGCTGGTTCAAGGCGGTGGACGCTAAAACCGGCAAGCTCCTTTGGCAGCACAAAACCTCGTCGGGAATTATCGGCCAGCCGACAACATGGCGTGGCCCCGACG
Source organism: Hyphomicrobium sp. DY-1 (assembly GCF_047497105.1). Taxonomy (NCBI): domain Bacteria; kingdom Pseudomonadati; phylum Pseudomonadota; class Alphaproteobacteria; order Hyphomicrobiales; family Hyphomicrobiaceae; genus Hyphomicrobium; species Hyphomicrobium sp. DY-1. The sequence continues at coordinate 1,089,061 of NZ_CP134870.1, forward strand.
GTAAACAGTATGTGTCGGTTCTATCGGGGGTCGGCGGATGGGCGGGCGCCATCGTTGCCGGCGGCCTTGACAAGCGTGACGGAACAGCCGCGCTCGGCTTCGTCAATGCGATGAAGGATCTGCCAGAGGCCACGACAAAAGGAGGAACGCTCAATGTCTTCGCGCTTCCTTAGCCTCGCATGCGGCGCCGTTGCGACCGTCTTCCTGGCATCTTCTCCCGCAATCTCACGCGAACTCAAGGTCTGCGCCGATCCGAACAATATGCCTTATTCCAACGCGAAAGGTGAAGGTTTCGAAAACCGGATCGCCGAATTGGTCGCCGCCGACATGGGCGCAACGGCGAAGTTCGTCTGGAAGCCAGAATGGCGCGGCTTTGTCCGTAAAGGGCTGAAAGCCGGGCTTTGCGACGTCGTTCCCGGCGTACCGACGAGCTTTGAGCGCGTTCGAGCAACAAAACCTTATTATACGGCGAGCTATGCCTTCGTTCAGCGGCAAGGGGCAAGCCCCGTAACATCCTTCGACGATGAGCGACTTAAGACTTCACGCATCGGTGTCCAACTCGTCGGTAATGACGGCGCAAATACGCCGCCGATGGATGAGCTTGCGCGACGTGGTCTCAATCAGCATGTCCAGGGTTTCATGGTCTATGGCGATTGGTCGAAGCCAAATCCGCTGGCGCCGATCGTCGACGCAGTCTCGAACGGCGATATCGATATCGCGCTCGTGTGGGGACCTATCGCCGACTATTACGCCGCACGCGAGATACCTCCATTGCGCGTAACGCCGGTTACGACGGGGCGCTTGATGTCATTCTCGATCGCCATGGGCGTTCGCAAGCAAGATGAAGAACTCGCGAACGAGATCAACCGAATTATCGACCGGAGACGCGACGACATCAGAAAAATTCTTGCTGACTACAACATTACGCCTTCCATGGATCAGAAATCCGCAACTGCGGAGTAAGAACAGTGACGCGTATATTTTCCTTTCTGGCGTGCGCCGCATTGGCGATGTCGCTGTCGGCATGCAAAGCGCAAGAAAGCAAAGGCGACCAAGCGACTGAGCGAAGCTCTACTCAATCGAACGAAGAGCCACGCGTCGCCCTGGTGCCGCTAACGCCTGGAGCAGGCAAGCCCGTCGTCGATCACAGCGCCGAAGGCCGCCGCATCGAAAACGATCCCGAGCAAATCGCTGCAGGGAAGCAACTCTTCACGGCCATGAACTGTGTCGGGTGCCATTTCCATGGCGGCGGCGGCATGGGGCCGCCTCTGATGGACAACGTCTGGATCTATGGCGATTCCATCGAAAACATTGCCGCCACCATCCGGGAAGGCCGCCCGAATGGCATGCCGTCGTTCCGCGGATTCCTGCCAGACGAACAGATTTGGCAGCTCGCCGCTTACGTCCGCTCGCTATCACATCCGCCGCATAATCAGACAGCCGCTCAAGAAGAAAAGAAATGAGAAGCGCGCAGCACGATCTAGTGAAAGTGACGGCGAACGCTGCTCCGGCGTTCTCTCTGTGCGCCTTTTTTCCTGCCCGGGCATTCGCGACCGCTGCCCCTCTCAATTTTCTTCAGTCCTCCGGCCCTAAGGCCGACAGCATCCTTGCGCTGACCTGGGGCCTACTGGCGATTTCGATCATCGTTGTGATTTTGATGACTGGGCTGGTCTTATGGGCTGTATTCCGGTCGCGCTCCCCGTCTCATCTGGACAACGGCATACAGCCTGACGGCCATCGACCAAACAATTTCAACATTTTTGGATGGGGCCTCGGCATCACGACGCTTGTCCTTGTTGGCTGCGTCGTCTGGACAATGGTAACGCTTGCGGCCATTGGCGAGCCGCCGCAAAAGCCTGCGTTGACGATCGCGATCACGGGACATCAGTGGTGGTGGGGTATTCGCTATTTGAGCGACAAGCCATCTCAAGTTTTCACCACAGCCAATGAAATTCACATCCCGGCGGGCGTTCCGATAAAAGTGACGCTGCGATCTGCGGACGTCATCCACTCATTTTGGGTACCCGCACTGTCAGGTAAGACGGATGTCATTCCAGGGCAGATCAACACCACCTGGATCGAAGCGAAAAAGCCGGGCACCTATCTCGGGCAATGCGCGGAATACTGCGGCGCTCAGCATGCCCATATGGCAATCCGCGTTGTTGCGGAACCCGCGGACAAATTCGAGGCATGGCGAAACGATCAGCTGAAACCCGCAGCGCCGCCAGCTACGGACGACGGGAAAGCTGGACTGGTCATGTTCGAGCGGCGCTGCGCGGGCTGCCACACCGTTCGCGGGACGGAAGCCGGCGGTATCTATGGGCCAGATCTGTCGCACCTTATGACTCGTGCGACACTCGCGGATGGAACGGTCCCTAACGCCGGCGGCTATCTCGCGGGATGGATTGCCGACCCACAGCACATCAAACCGGCAAGCCGCATGCCGCGGGTCTCTCTGTCGGGCGACGAGCTTCAAGCCGTCACGAGCTACCTCAGAACGTTGCACTAGGAGGGACACGCATGGCAGACACGACCGCGATCCCGACCGTCGATGCGACGCCTGCACTTGCTGAAAAGCTCGAACGCATTTGGGAGACGCGCCCGGGATTCCTCGGATGGCTCTCGACCGTCGACCATAAGTCGATCGGCATTCGCTATATCGTTACGGCCTTTGCATTTTTAATCATCGGCGGCATCGAAGCGCTGATTATGCGTCTCCAGCTCGCCGGTCCCAACGAGCATTTGCTGACTCCCGAACAATATAATCAGCTTTTCACGATGCATGGCGTGTCGATGATCTTTTGGTACGCCTCGCCAATTCTCTCTGGGTTCAGCAACTACCTGTGGCCGTTGCTGCTTGGATCTCGCGACATGGCGTTCCCGCGGCTCAACGCCCTTTCCTACTGGATTTATCTATTCTCCGGAATTTTCCTCTATGGCAGTTTCGTCGGCGGCGTTGCCCCGGACGCCGGTTGGTTCGACTACGTGCCGTATGCGTCAAAGGACTTCAATCCCGGCATCAACATCGACATTTACGCGATGGCGCTGATCTTTCTAGGGATCTCGACGACGGTGGGCGCGATCAACTTCGTCGTGACGCTTCTGCGCACGCGCGCTCCTGGGATGTCGATCAATCGCTTACCCATCATGGTGTGGGGAACGCTGACGGCATCGGCCGGAAATATCCTGGCAGTTCCCGCTGTCAGTCTGGCGTTCTTTCTTCTCTGGCTCGACCGGCGATTTGGAACGCATTTCTATGACGTCCCAGCCGGGGGCCAACCTCTCCTATGGCAGCACCTCTTTTGGATGTTTGGGCATCCCTGGGTCTATGCCATCGTGCTTCCAGCCATGGGCATCGTGTCCGATGCGCTTCCTGTTTTTTGCCGGCGTCCCCTCGTCGGCTACACCTTCGTTGCGCTGGCTACTGTCCTGACGATGGTTCTCGGCTTCGGCGTCTGGGTCCATCACATGTTTGCGACAGGTCTGCCGAACATCGGCATGTCCTTCTTCAGTGCGGCTTCGTTCGTCATCGTTATTCCGAGCGCGACTGCCGTCTTCGCCTGGATCGCCACCATCGCGATGGGACGTCCACAAATGACAACCGCGTTTTTATTCTTCTCTAGCTTCATTATTCTTTTCGTTATCGGCGGCGTGTCAGGCTTCATGACCGCAGCCGTGCCGGTCGATTGGCAGCTGACCGACACCTATTTTGTCGTCGCCCACATTCATTATGTGCTGATCGGTATCAACGTCTTTCCGGTTATCGGAGGACTCTATTACTGGTTCCCGAAAATGACGGGGCGCATGTTGAGCGAGCGCCTGGGCAAATGGAATTTCTGGCTAACTTTCATCGGTTTCAATATTGCGTTCCTGCCGATGCATCTGACCGGACTTCTTGGAATGCCGCGCCGCATCTACACTTATGGACCCGACTTCGGCTGGACGACGCTGAATATGATCACAACGATCGGCGCCTTCATTCTCGCTTTCGGAATACTGCTATTTCTCATCAACATCGCCATCAGTCTGCGTTCGGGCGCCCTCGCAGGACCAAATCCGTGGAACGCGCCGACGCTCGAATGGGCGACGTCCTCACCACCACCGGCTTACAACTTCGCAGTCATTCCAATCGTCGCAAGTCGCCATCCTTTATGGGAAGATAGCCTCCGGGAAACCGATGAGCGCTCTTCGATCAATAGCGGCTTGGCGCTCGACCATGGCCGCGAGACGATCGCCACAACCCCGATCGACGCGGAGCCCGAAGCTATCCTAAAAATGCCTGACGATAGCTATGCGCCGTTATTCTTGGCATTAGGTCTCAGCGCGCTTTTCGTCTCGATGCTCGCGCAGTCGCTCGCCTACGGCGCTTTTTCCGTCGTCGCCATTCTTCTCTCGATACTGCTGTGGCTTTGGCCCACGCGCGTGACGTTCCGGCCCGTTGAGGTGTCGCATGGCTGATCTTGTCGTCTCTCGGCCGGATGTGCACCTTCCCGCTGCCGGACTTCATCGGTCATCGGGCTGGTGGGGAATGCTGTTCGTAATTGCGACGGAAGCCGCGGTCTTCGCCTATCTGCTCTTCAGTTATTATTACATGGCCATAGAAATACATTCGACGTGGCCCACACATCCGCCTTCATTGAAGTTGGCATTGCCGAACACGATCATTCTTCTCGCCAGCAGCGTAGCGATTTGGTGGGGCGAGCGTCAGTTCAAACAAGGGCGCCGCGCAGAGGCGTTCCTCGGCATGTCGCTCGCGGCATTTCTAGGTCTCTTGTTCTTGGGCATTCAACTTTTGGAATGGCACAATAAGAGCTTCACGGTCTCGTCCGACCCGTACGGATCGCTTTATTTCACGATCACAGGATTTCATATGGCACACGTCGTTGCCGGCTTGCTGATGATCGTCGCGTTGATTTCCTGGATGGCCGCGGGGCTCCTTTCGGATCGCCGGCGCATCGCGCTCTCAATCGGCGCGCTCTATTGGCATTTCGTCGATGCCGTCTGGCTGACAGTATTCTTCACTTTCTACATCACCCCTTACTTGAGCTAAGCGATGCATCAAGGCGCAACCATATCGGGCTCAGCCCATCCAGCCCCTCACCGAGAGAAGGCCCCCCTGTCGGCGTTGGCATTCGGGCTTCTTTCCGCACCAATTGCGTGGGCTCTGCATCTGCTCATCAACTATTCGATCGCAGGCCAACGTTGCATCGGTGCCGTAGCTCGGGAAGACATTTTACGTGGTCCGCCGGGAACTCTGGCCATGATTCTTCTCGTGGACATCGCCTCGCTCGCGTTGGCGGTGTCGGCAGGATACGTCGCATTTGTCTTTTGGAAGAAAACGAAAGACGAAAAAGTGGGTGAGGCGCGCGCACTCGTCCATGCCGGAGAAGGTCGAACGCGCTTCATGGCCATGTGCGGAGTTCTAACAAGCACCCTTTTCGGGTTCGCAATCGCAGTTGATGCCCTGGGATCTATTGTGGGGCCGCCATGCTGAAAAGACTTTGCGCTCTTTTACCGTTGCTGACGACCTTCTGCGCTACGGCAGCAAGCGCACACGCCGTATCCAATGACACTCAATCGTCTGAGACGATCAGATACCTCGAAACAATCGTTATCATAGTCGCCGTCGTAGCATATGCAGCGGGCGTCATTCGCATACGGCGAGAGGTTGGTGAGTGCCGCGTCGTAACCGCGTCGCAAACTATCGCATTTGCAATCGCGATGGCCCTGTTCGTCATCGTCCTGTCCCCACAAGTTGACGAAATCACCGACGCGCTTTTCTCGGCGCACATGGGTCAGCATTTGATCCTGATGCTGGTCGTACCCCCTTTGCTCGTCTGGAGTCGCCCGATCCTCGTAATGATCTGGGGGTTGCCGCGCAGCTTCCGCAAGCAGGTCGCCACTTCCATTACGGTCCATTGGCTGCGATCAGGTATTTGGCATCTGATGCACCCGTTGTCGGTGGCAGCGCTTTTCCTCGGAACTTTTTCGTTCTGGCATCTGCCTCGCCCCTACGCCTGGAGCCTTCAGAATGAATGGGTACACACGTTCGAGCATTTGAGTTTCGTCATCACCTCATTCATGTTCTGGACGCTTGTGATCGAACCGTCGGGTCGGCGTCGAATGGAATTTATTCCGAGCATGCTGTTCGTTGCCGCCATCGCGGTTCTCAGTGGTCTCCCCGGCGCTCTGATGATCCTGTCGCCGGTTGTCCTGTTCAAGGCTCACGGGATGGCGGCTTATGCATGGGGAATGACGCCGCTTGAAGATCAGCAAATCGCGGGCTTGATCATGTGGATCCCTGCCGGAATTTTTTTTCTGGCTCCGATTGCTTGGTTGTTCGTCAAATCGCTCCAGAATGCTGAACGTCGCAGAACAGTAACGCATTTGGCTAGAGCCCGAATGCTGGTGCTTTTGGTCGCCGCTGTCTTGTCAGGAAATTCCGTTGTTAAGGCCGAGCCCGCCGGTGCACCGGAAAATGCCAAAGCGCTCATAGAACACTATGGATGCGGATCGTGTCATACGATTCCGGGCATCGATAACGCCGACGGGCGCGTTGGCCCGCCGCTCGCGGGAATTGGCGACCGCGTTTTCATTGCGGGGAGATTGCAGAACAACATCGAAAACATGACCAAATGGATCGCCAGCCCACAATCCGTCGCCCCTGGGAACGCCATGCCGGATATGGGCTTGAAGACCACAGATGCGGCAGCGATCGCTTCGTATCTCGAAAAGCTGCATCAATAGCGAGGGACATGGATTCAGGGCGGTTCCCTCGCATCCGAAGTCGACGCAAGGGTTTGCGCTTCAATGTCGGGCGAGCAGGCGCAGGGCAAGCTGAGCATTTCATTGTCGAGGTGTTTCGTTGACCGGCTTGTAGAAGAGGTCGACGACTCCGCCCTCAGCTGCTGCAGCGCCCGTCCTGCAAGGAAGATGGCGGTCAGGACCAAATGATGCGAAAGCGGAAAACCAATGCCATTGACGTAAAAGTATTTGCCGTCAGGCGAAAAACGCATCACGACCTCCCAAAAGGATAAGCGCGGCTTTTTTCATCTCTTCACAGATTTGACGACTTTGCCCACAAGCTGCGACCAAATTCGACTTTGAAGCGCTCCCGATGTCGTGCCACCCTGAATGCTGACTGGGGATTTTTCGGGGGAAGGTCTCATGCCACTCGATGGAATGCGTGACGAGGATGAACCGCGCGGACCGCGCTGTGCGAGTTGCCACGAGCCTTTGGTCGATGGACAACGCGTCCGTCATGTCCATTTCAGCAACGATCCGCACGGCTTTCGTGGCTTGACTGGCAAATATCACGAAGCCTGCAGCAGGCCCTTCGTCTCGCTCGCCCATGTCATCAATCTCACCCACGCACGCGGCTTCTAGGCGATTGAATTGAAGCGCGATAGGACGGCGAGATCCTCGCCGCCCTCTCATGCATAGCGCGTCAGTCGCCAGCCACCGCCGTTGCCTTCATTTTTTCGATCGCGTCATCGATCGTAAAGCTGTTGGGCTTCTGTATCGGCGGGAAGTCCTTGAACGTCTCGGCAAATTTTGCGGCAACCATATTGATCGCGAACACAATATAGTCGCGACGAATGAACCACTCATAGTACGTGTTCGACGTTGTGTCGGCGAATTCGTAGGGATCAGTGCGTAGATTAAAGAGTTTTGGCACGCGCAATCGCGTAAATGGCTCCGCCCAAACCTGGAGCGTTCCCTTGCAGCGCTGTTCCATGAAGACACATTTCCAATTGTCGTAGCGCAACGCGAGAATATCGCCATCGTCGCTGATGTAGACGAACAGCTTGCGTGGACTCTCTTTTTGTTCGCCGGTCAAAAACGGGAGCAGATTGAAGCCATCGATGTGGTTCTTGTACGTCCTTCCACAAGCCTGATAACCCTTTTTCAGCTTGTCCATGACGTCGGGATCGCCCGCCATTGCGAGAAACGTCGGAAACCAGTCGTGAAGCTGAACTATCTCCGTGGAGACTTGTCCCGGCTTTATCTTTGCCGGCCACCGCACCAACTGAGGAATTCGGAAGGCACCCTCCCAGTTCGTATTTTTCTCGGAACGGAATGGCGTCATGCCGCCATCCGGCCAGGAGTTGCGATGAGGACCATTGTCGGTTGAGTATTGGACGAACGTGTTCTCTGCGATGCCGAGTTCATCGAGAAAATCCAGCATCTGGCCAATGTTCTTATCGTGGTCGATCATCGTGTCGTGATACGGCGACTGCCAACGACCGGCTTGACCGAGGCTTTCTTTTTTGGGGTGAGTATAAAGGTGCATGTGAGTGGTGTTGAGCCACACGAACCACGGCTTCCCCGCGTCTTCGGCGCGCTTGATGAAATCCTTCGCCGCGGCTACGAACTCGTCATCACAGGTCTCCATACGCTTACGGTTCAATGGACCCGTGTCTTCTATTTTCTGCTTGCCGACCTTCCCCCAGCGCGGCTCTTCGGTTGGATCGTCTTTATCGGTCGCCCAAGAATGGATGACGCCGCGAGGTCCAAAATTCTTGCGATAATTTGGGAAGTCCTTTTCAGGAAAATAGTCGTACATCTCCGGCTCTTCTTCGGCGTTTAAATGGTAGAGATTGCCGAAGAACTCGTCGAAGCCGTGATTGGTAGGCAGCATGTGATTAAGATCGCCGAGGTGGTTCTTTCCGAATTGACCAGTCGCATAGCCTTGATTTTTCAATGCGCCCGCAATCGTTACGATCTTCTCATTCATGCCGATCGGCGCGCCAGGCATGCCGACTTTCGATAAGCCGGTGCGAAGCACGCTTTGGCCCGTGATGAAAGAAGAGCGCCCCGCGGTGCACGATTGCTCACCGTAAGCGTCGATAAACATCATGCCTTCTTTGGCGAGACGATCGATGTTGGGCGTCTGATAGCCCATCAATCCATGCGAATAACAACTTAAATTCGAGATGCCGATGTCGTCACCCCAGATGACGAGGATATTGGGCTTGTCGGATTTACGGGGTGCGCCGCTGCTGCCTTTCGCTTCCTTGGCCATGTTAGGCTCCTTTTGGTTTCTGCTATTCCCTCCATGGTATTTCCCCAATAAATTCGCTTCGCCCGTACTGATTGCGTCCTACGTATCCATCTTGCCTCCTGTTGTTGGCGCTAGCCAAATGGTCCGATCTGGAAAAGCATGCTGACGATCGCAAAGATGCCGATCAACAAAAGGACGATTGCAGTGATAAGTGTGAAGGATGGAGGAAAGCGGCTCTCGCCGTGAACCAGTCCGGCCTGGCGCATCATCTCGCGCTCTTGGCGCAAGCCCAACATGAATTGCACGTGATAGATGATGCCGACGACCAACATGATAATGCCGAGCAGAACGAGCGCCACACCAAAATTTCTGGATGCTCCGGCATGCGTGATCACATCCTGATCTCGCAGCTTCTGAAACACCTGAAAAATAGTGAATCCGAAGCTGATGAGCGATAGCGAGGTGCGGATGACAGACATCAACGTCCGGTCGGCGCTCATACGCGTGCGTTGAAACGACATACCAGTACGACGTAGCGAAAGCTCGACCGAAATATCGTCCGACGCAGATGCACTTGTGATGCCGGATTTTGGATCGCGCGCCATAACTGATCATGCCTCTCGGGATTTCTGAGCGCACCATAGCCGCGCAATGCGGGCGACAGGCCCTCGGATCAGCAGGTACGGGACGAAGGCCAAAACAACGGCAATGATAACGGCCTCAGCAGGATAGAAAGTTCCCAATACCTTGAACTGATAGATCGCATCCATGACGAGTCCCAAAAGAATGATACGCGCCGTAGAGACGATGCCTTCGCGTAGCCGCTCCGGACGTTTCTGAGCGTTCGTGAGCACCGTCCAGAAATAAGGGGACCGGCCGAGACGCGCGTCATTAATGCCATCGTGCAGGGCAGCCATCATCGCCATCGTCGGCTGCAAAATAAACCGGAATGACATCGGTCCGCTGGGCCGCCCCGTAAAGTCTTGCCATTGTCTTTTAAAAACCTCGCTCGACACGCCGTACCAAAACAAGCCGAGCAGGATGAGTGCCGCGGACGCCAGCACCACGGCTTGCGCCAGGACGCTTGAGCCAGATGAGGTTTGGCTGGTCATCTATGGCGCTCCCTGACGAGATGCGTTGAGATATTTGCTTGAAGTGGATTCTTGAATTGCTTCCAGGAGACTTCGCGAAGCGGAGATACTCATCGCCCATCCTCCGGCAGCGCTAAAATTTCGGCGTAACGCTGCGAAGGGAAAATTGGCTCCTGCGCCAAAAAAAATCGAGATCATACGCCGGTTTCTGGGCAGCGAGCGGCTTTTAATCGTGCGAACAAATACATACGCATAGCCGGCATCCGGGAACGCGTAGCGACCACCCATCTACGACCGAGACTGTCTTGCGAGATCATTCAGTAGTCAATGTAATTTGTTATTGCGGTGCGGGCGTGCCATGCCCAATGGCATGAGCTCAAATTGGCGCGGGGGGCCCTGTGAGAACCCCATTTTTCCTGGTTCATGGCTTGACCTCCTTGGGATAGATCGTCTTCCAGTCATGCTTCATGTCGACAACCGTCCAACCTTTGGCGGTCGCTTGATCAAGTGCTTTGTCGAGCTTGCCGACGCGAGATGAGCGATCGTAGGCCCATTCGCGTTCGGCATCGGTGTGATGCACGAGCAGGCAAAGCCGCGTGGCCGGCGCATCGCACGTCCATTCGAGCATTTGAAGATCGCCGTCGGAATTACCGAACGCGGCGACCGGCCGCCGGCCAATGTGGCGCTCGATGCCGACCGGCTTTCCGTCTTTATCGTCGTTGAGGACGAGAGTCGGCAACTTCACGATCAACGGCTTGCCGTCGTGCATTTCAAACTTCAGCCCACCAGAACTGCCGATGACTTGCTCCGGTGGAATGCCGTAGACGCGCTCCGTCCAAGGCCGCATGAACTCGATACCGCCACCGGAGACGATAAACGTCTTGAAACCGTTGGCGCGGAGATAGGATAATAATTCCAGCATCGGCTGATAGACTAGATCGGTGTAAAGCCGGCCCATCGTCGGATGCTTGGCCGTGCTAATCCAGTCTTCGGCGATTTTATCGAATTCGTCCGTCGTCATCCCTGCATGCGTGGCGGCCATAACCGCCGCAATGCCGGACTCTCCGGATTTAGCGATACCTTTCATATCGCCTTTCAGGATCGAGGCGAACGGCTCCTTATCCTTCCATTCGGGATGCTGCGGGGCGAGACTTCGAATTCTGTCGATGACAAATTGTGCCTGGACGTAAATCGGCTTCTCCGCCCACAGCGTCCCGTCATTATCGAAGACAGCGATGCGTTGCGTCTCGGGCACAAAGTGCGCTCCGCCCCTCGCCGTCACCCTTCCAACGAAGTCGAGGATCTGCCGCTTGGCTTGGCTTTCCTCCCAGGAGGGCAATGGATCAGATAGCGCGCCGGCTGCGGCCGAGACAACGAGCATGCATGCCAGGAAACCCAGCATCCAGCCGATGTGTATGCGTGCCACCGCAACCATCATGTGAGGCTCTAGGAGTTACTGAACTCGTTGCAGTCTCTCATCGATCATTTTGTTCAATCCGCCTCGGAATCAGAACGCTATCTGCGCCTTCTGAAACCACCGCGCCTCCCGCCGCCGCGATGAGCGTGGAATGCTGGTCGCTTCGCATGAGGACGAGCGCGCATGTGCCGCGGCCGGTTCGGCTTTACGAATTTCCTGCCACCCGTTGAGCGACGAACATGTGCTGCCCTGTTTTTGCCGCCTCTTGCCTTATTGAAATTGCGGCCGTTATGGCGCAATTGCGCGCCGTGATTGACCTTATTGTCGAGCGCCCTGTGGTCGGTATTTTTGAGGCGTCGTTCGACGTTGGCGCGGTTGAAATTTTTATTGCGCACGACATGCCCACGATGGTGCGCGTCGTGCTTCCAGACATTGCTCTTGATGCGGCGGCGGTTGTCGTCGATACGATTCCAGCGGTTCACGTTAACGTCGATGCGACGGTGACGCCAATCCCAGTGGTTCCAGCCCCAGATGCCGCCGGCGATGGCGACACCGGCCGCCCCCCAAAAATATCCGTCCACGAACGTCGCGTCCGGATACCCCCAATAATACGGCGGATAGTCCGGATACCACCACGGCCCGTAGACCACCGACGGTTCATAAACCGGCACGTAAACCGTATCGGGCTCGGCAGGCTGGATGACGTAGGATCCATCGTCCTGCGTGACGGTCTGCTGGGAATTGCTTCTGAGATGGCCACTTGAATCGGCTTTCTGACGCAGGAACTGCACCTCATTCATGACAGCGTCTTGCTGTGCAAGAAATGCGTCACCGAGGTTCTGCGTCCAGTCGAGTTGATTGCTCATCATGTTCAAGACGTCCGGGAACTGGACGAGCGCCTTAATGCTTGGGTCCCAACTTTTACTTTTCAGGGCATCGACGAGCGCATCACCTTGCAATTTGGCGTTGGCAGGATCGCTGCGCCATCGCGCCGCTTCCACGACATCCAGGGGATAGGTCGACGCCATTAAAACGTTGGACAGAAGATCATCTGGATAAAGCGCGATTGGCGCCAGCATCTGGTCGAGTTGCTGCTTGGAAAACTTCTGCTCATCGGCATAAGAGGCAGCCGGCACAACAACAGACAGCATTAGGAAGGCAACACAAGTCTTCAAGAGTATTCTCATTTTTCCTCGCAACGCTTATTCCTCGTCAGGACGTTTTCGAACGACACATCGGAATCCGACATGACTGGTTGACGTGTCGATTGGTTCGGCATGGCGCGCCGCAGGGCGATAGCGGCGGCAATAGTTTGGTGCGCACAAGTGCGACCCGCCCTTCAACACCTTGCGAGGAATACGGATGTTTGGCTGGCACGGGTCGAAACTTTGCTCTCTCGCCGGTCCGCGCGGATTAACCGGAACGCAGCAGGCTTTTGGAGCGTCGGCCGCATGCTTCGTCGAGTACCAATCAGATGTCCATTCCCAGACGTTCCCGATCATATCGTATAGGCCGAAGCCGTTTGCGGGAAAGGCTCTGACTGGCGAGGTACGCTCGTAACCGTCTTCCTTCAGATTTTCGAGCGGGAACATGCCTTGCCAGGTATTGGCCATGTGCCGACCCTGAGGTGTGAATTCGTCCCCCCAGGCAAATTCCGCATCTTCGAGACCGCCGCGTGCTGCATATTCCCACTCAGCTTCGGTCGGGAGTTCTTTGCCGGCCCACATCGCGTAGGCTTCCGCATCAGCATACGCGACATGGACGACCGGATGCTCATCGAGCCCTTTCGTCCACGAACCTCTTCCATACGGATGACGCCAATTCGCGCCGAAGCGAAAATCCCACCACTGGCTCCAATCTCTCAAGTCGACCGCATGCCTGGGCGGCGTAAAGACGAGAGAACCGGCTTTCAACATGTGAGGAAGCGCGCCGGGATAATCTTCGGCCTTGGGGGGGATCTCGGCAAACGTCGTGTAGCGAGTTTCCGAGACGAATTTCTTGAATTGGGCGTTCGTCACAGGCGTCTCGTCGATCCAGAAACCATCGACAGTTACGCGATGGCTCGGGGATTCTTCGGAATAATGCCTGTCCGACCCCATTCGGAATGTCCCGCCGGGCACGAAGACCATACCCGGTCGTTCCGTCGGGACTTCAGCTTGAGGTCTCGAGTAGATGTCCGGATGAACGATCATCGTCTCCCCGTGCGACGGAGAATTCTTGCCAACAAAGCTGGAGGCGTATGATAGCTATCGCGCGCGGGAACGAAAATGCGTTCGAAGAAAGTTAGCCAAAAATTGCTTAAGCATAACCAGCCGCTCGCTGACGCGTAGTGACCGCCTACCCAGCGCGGACTGTCTAGTGGCTTTTGCCGATAGTCAAACGAATACGTCGCTGCGCTGCGTTAGGACAGAATGAAAATCACTGCTGCGTACTGATTAAAATCCTATTTCGAATGATAAGAGGTTGGTCATTCGATAGTCGGATCAATAGCGGAAGGTGCCAGAAACAATCGTCATGCTTCCATCCCAACGCTTCTCGACATTGTCCTCTTCATAGTGCCGAGCGTTGAGAATCAGGACGGTGCCGTTCGCGATCGTCGTATATTGAACACCGCCGCCAATCGCGTCGACGCTGCCCTCAAGCGGACCTAGGCGGGCGCCGGATCCTGAAATTGGCGATACTCATAGGCTACGACGCCGATGACCAATCCCTTCGCGGCCTCGCGGCGCACTCGTAGTGAAAATTCGTGCCGCTTTAATAGTCCCTGGCCGTGTTCTCGAAATTATAAGTGATGCCAGCCCCGAATGCGGCGCTTCCCAGTCCGTAAGTGGAGAAGCCATATTCGTCAGCATGCGCCTCTGTTACCGCGGAGGCAGAAAGCAAAATGCAAACAACAAATTGGATTTTCGTCCGCATTCCGAGACCCCCCATCTCCGAAAACGCAACGATAATTCGTAATCCTAAGTTGGAAAAATCAGATTGGCTGTAGCAGGCTCATCACTGCTGCACAAATTGAGGTCAACGAGCCTCGCCAAGCCTTGGTTGAGCGCATCGGGTGAGCTTTTAGAACCTTGTTGTCATTAGCTGGCATTTTCACCCCGGCAGGCTGAAGTGGCGGCGCGGCCATCAACTCGATGACCGGCCGACATGGCATCACACGGACTAGAAGGTAACGGTGACGCCAGCGTTGAAGGAGCGTCCTTGTCCGGGAACAGGCGATATCAAACCGGTTTGTCCTTCGGCAGCGTAGTCGGCCCAATCGACGCCGCCGAGTGGCGGGTAGTAGAGCTTGTCGAAAAGATTTGAGATGCCGAAATCGAAGCGAACGTTCTGCCACTGATAACTGGACCGCAAATCGACAAGCGTGTAGCCTGGCGTTGTGGGCTCGTGTCGCAACGCGTTGACGTCATCCTTAGCGTTGACCATAGTCAATTGCACCGCGTTCGACCAATTGCCGAGTTGATGGCTGAGCGTCAACTGCGCGTTGAGCGGCATCATATGATAGAGGGTATCGCCGGTGTCGAGGTTCTCGCCATTGACGTAACCAATAATGCCGGCGATGCCGAACTGGCCATAGACGGCGCTATTCCACAGATCGAGGCTGCCCGACACGTTGACGCCGTAGAGTTGGGCGGCGTGGTTGGCGAACTGCAAGGTCACGAACTCGCTGGACGGCATCGCCATGCCCCCCATGTTCATGCCGCCCATTTCGCCCATACTGCTCTGCGACTTCAGGAAATTGGCATCGATGTAGTCCTGCACGTATGTGTAGTAAGGCGTGACCTTGATATCCCACGCGCTCCGCGTCCGATCGTGCCAGCCTGCCGTGAAGCTTACGGTGTTGGCAATCTCGGGCTTTAAGTCGAGGTTACCGACATAGCCGTTGGCGTCACCGTACCAGCCGATCATGTCGGCCGCCATGTTGCCAGTGCTCCAGGCGTAGCGCTCGTAGAGATTGGGCGAGCGTGTCTTGCGCGCGTAGCCTATTTCGTAGGTTTCATTTGCGGACGGTTGATAGCGGACGAGCGCCGTTACGTCGAAGTTGGCATCGATGCGATCGTGGTCTTGCGCGTTGAACGCCGCAGCATCAGCTGCATACATGGTGCTATAGCCATGGACATCGCCGGTATCCATCCAGACCATGTCATTGCGGAGTCCGATCAACGTGCTCCATGCGCTATCCCAGCGATGCTCCCACTCGGCAAATGTGCCAAGTCGCTGACGCGTGCCATGATTGATATCGATGAACGTATTCGGTCCCATCATCGGTTCCATGCCGGCCACAGGCGGCCACCAATCGTTCAGCGTCTCGCGATGGAACTCGTTGCCGACGCGCAGGATATCGACGGTGGTCAACGGGATTTCGGCTTTGACTGAATAACCCGCATCCGTTCCATCGACGTTCATTGGCATAGCGCCGGATTTATCCGCTAGCATATCCATACGGTGCGCGGTCTGATGATAATACGCACGGAAGTCGAGCGTTCCCCAATCATGATGCGTGAAGGAGCGCAGATTGAAGAGCCACGCGTCGTTGTCGACCATATCCATCCGCTGGTTCACGAACCCTTGATATGGGACGGACGCATAGATACCCTGAAATGTGAAGATATCGGCGCCGTTCCTTATGCCGAGCGTGAGAGCGTGATTGTAAGCTTGATAAAGCGTCGAGCGAACGATAGCTCCGTCGTCGCCGCGAGCGTAATCATCAGCCTTTGTCCAAGCGCCCGAGTAACCGAGGCGGACGTTTTGCGTTGCCGCTTCGGCGTGCACGGAAGTTGAGACCCCGTCGCCATTGCTGCGGTAGAAGGCGGAAATGCTCCCCGAGGTGCGCACGCCTTCTTCAGCAACCGCGAATTCTGGCGGACGCGAATCCACAATCACCGTTCCCCCGAGACTGTCTCCACCTTTGCTGACCGGCGTTATGCCGGCGATTACCTCCGCGACGGCGACCTGCGATGGATCGATGTATGAAAGCGGTGGGTTCATCTGGTTGGTACATGCGGGCGAGATGACCATGCCGTTGACCAACACTTTGACCCGGTCGCCGTTCAGCCCGTTGATCGCGGGCAAGCTTGAAATCCCTCCCGAAGTATAGACGCTGACGCCTGGAACCTTGGTCAAAAGCTGAGCCGTATCGCTCGTAGACGGAAGCTGCGACTGGATCTGATTGCGAGATAGACGCGTGGAATTAAGGGGCTGGGCCAAGCTCTTTGTGCTGCTCCCGGCGCTCTCCATCTCGATCGGCATGGCAACCGGAATTGATTGTTGCTGCGAGGATCGCACCTCATCGCCTTTGCCATTCATTCCGATAGACCTCTGGGTTTTCGCCGTCTCAGACTTGTTTTCAGGGCTTTCACGCTGAACAACCACGGGCGGCATCGAATTATCCCCGTTTGGCGTTTCCTGTGCAAAGCTCTCTTGTGCCTGCGATCCAAGCACAAGGACGGTCGTTGCCGCTGCGCCCAGCAGCTGCATTGGCTGACTACGAAACATAAAGGCTCCCCCATTTGACCGCGGGTCATCGCGCAGCGACGACGCTGGTCAACACTGGAACTGATATACGTTGTGAATGATTGGTGTCGGATCGCAGATATACAGAGCGATCCAATCGCTATCAGGCAAGCGGTGGGGGGCCGCGGCTACGGGCGTTTACAAGGAAAACAATCGCAAGGAGCACCGCTTCGCTCGCGGCGATCTTTTGGCTTTTCTGAGTGGGCGGCCGAACGATTATGGGCGCCGAGGTCACTGCGAGTTGGAACGCAGCGAGACCTTTGCAAAACGGACAGCTCGACGTCTTGCCGCCTGGTTGTTCAGAGCGGGATTTGCCGCTTTCGCAGATGAAATCGGCGAAGCTGCCGTAATCGGCTGCGAACAGAAAGTGCCGAAGTTCGGAGACAACATGGTTAGGCAGAAGAGATGCAAAATGAAAAACACTCAGCAGCGCGAATGCTGCCGAGACGAGCGCGTGGCGCCGGCGATTAAAGCTCCTCCCTCGATCATGACTTCTGCAAATACGCATTTTCGCTATTTAATCGAAGCTCATCCGCGGGTTTTTTGTTTGTAGGGGCATTCTATCCGATTCGTTATTCGGATTAGCCCCCATCTGTCTAGGTGTTTTAATTGTTGTCAGCGTATCCCCTCGGGCGTGCCAGCCGGAACATTCGCATCGTTGCTGGCGCCCCTCTTCTATTGTCGCCCATGATGCCTCTGGCAACAACGACTTGCGGCGGCTGCACGGTTCTGGTTGTCTCGCGGCACATGTTGGAAGTAAGCGGGAAAGTTGTCGGCGCCGCATTTTCGAAAAACTGATAGATAAAAACGGCCAATGCCCATCCGCTCCATCACCACACGATGGAGCGAACAAGAGCATCGGACGACCGACGATTTATTGCGGTTAAACGGCGAGTTCGCGCGCCGTAATCACGTATTTGAACGTGTCAGCGTTCAGGCAATCGAGCCGCTCGCCTGCGACTTCGGCCTCCGGATACATCAGAAAGCCGACCTTGGGTCCAGTTGCACCCGGCAACGCCAAATCATGGGCTGTGTTATACGCGAGCCAGTTCCCTTCCCACGCGCCGAACAGCGTCTTGCGCGCTTCGGCGACCTTTTCGTCCGTCAGCGGTAGATTTCCCGGTGGCTCCTCGAGCATGACTTTGCGCACGTCGGCGGGATCCATGGGGACCCAGCCAAATTCCGCAAGAAAGACCTCGGCGCGACAGTGCTGAGCCTTGGTAACGATATCATTCTTGGCGCCGAGGCTTTTGTAGCCGAACGCCGACGGCGCCACGCGCAGCCCATAAAGATCGCGGGCCGGCAGCCCCGCGGCGCGGGCGAGGCCGACAAACAGCGCATTAATATCCGCGCACTTACCACCAAAATTTCCGGATTTGAGAATGTTGGCGATATCGCCGATACCGCATCCGCGGGTTTTGGCGTCGCGATAGCAGTTTTCGACGATCCATTGATAGATTGCGTGCGCCTTATCCGTATCGCTTTTGGCGCCGGCCACGATCTTATCGGACGTCTCCTTCACGATGCCGTCCGTCGGGATGAGATCCGTGGGCATCAGATAAAGATGACGCTCAGTGTCCGATAGCGTTTGCGTTCCGAGCGGCCTGGAGAGATCGACGGCGCGGTTCTGAGTTGCAACCTTGCTGCTCACCTCAATGGAGGGGGCCTTCTCGCCCTCATTCCACACGACGTGCAGGAACTCAGCACCGTATCTCGGATCTTTTACGATTTCGACGCTTTTGGCGTTCGTACGCCAGCTACTGCCCTCAGGCTTGATCCAGGACGGCTCGGAGAATGCCGGAAGCGGAATCCACGCCTGCGTTACGCCAGAGGCGTTCTCAATCGCCAACCGTGTCGATAATTCGAATTTGCGCCATTTTCCGGTTTGCGGTGCGAACCCAGCTCGCGCGGGCCAACTCGGCAGCGCTGCGATGGCTGAGACTGCAGCGCCGGCTTTCAGAACGTCGCGTCGAGACAGAACCATTGGTTGAACTCCTTTGTGCATCCAGCACTTCGTAAAGCGGTGTCCATGTTCAGCATGTTGTCGCCGGCACTGGCTTGACAGCGCAACCTGCTGCGAACGGGCGATCCGATCCCCGTTCAGCGGCGACAAAAGCGGTGAAGACTATGATCAAGACGCTCGGTCCCGCCCTCAGCGAGGGAAGGACAAGGCACCTACAAATTTTGCCCCGAAACTCGGGAGCGAGGATGCGTCTCATCTGGATCGCAACATACGCTCAGGCGCGCGTCATAATCAATTGCAACCGTCCTCTATCGGCTTGCCAAAGGCACGGCGCCACCGCCATCAGCAGACCGATCCTGTGCGCCCTCGTGCATTCTCATAACAAAGCGCAGCCGACCCGAGCCAGCAGTGGGCACGGCCGAAGCCCCGCATTTCGCAATCGCACGGCAAACTCCATCCTGCCGCCAATAAGCCGTTTACGGGCACGCTCCCAAAAGCATAATGTCGCGACGTTCCAGGACGGTTATTTCTTGGCGGATGTGACCAGAGGTCTCCTCAGTGCTTGCCGGGTTCTCTCATCCCCTTTTCATTCATTTCCGCAAACACTCGTCACAGATCGTTACGCAAACGGAGAACCTTGCTCGCGAGTCATTGCCTGCGCTCCTCTTTGGGCTTCGTTTATGGGCATCGACGTGCCTGGCGTTGTATGTCGCGTTTCGACTGGAGCTGGATAACGCGTTTTGGGCCGGAACCACCGCTGCAATTGTCTGCCAACCGCATCTTGGCGCCTCGCTCCGTAAGGGGTGGTTCCGAATGCTGGGCACGCTGGTTGGAGCCGTGGCAATCGTTATCCTGACAGCGCTATTCCCCCAGGACCGGATCGCATTCCTCTCCGCACTCGCACTTTGGTGCGGGGCCTCAGCATTCGTGGCGACACTACTACGCAATTTTGCTTCCTACGCGGCGGCGCTGTCCGGCTTTACCGCAGCCGTCATCGCCACCGACCAGCTCGGCGCTGTCGGAGGCCTCAACGGCGATGCGTTCATGCTGGCTATCCAGCGCTCGACGGAGATCATTCTCGGCATCGTTTGTGCTGGTGTCATTCTCGCAGCAACAGATTTCGGTGGCGCCCGCAGGCGTCTTGCCGCGTCGCTAGCATCGTTGACGGCAGATATCGCGACCGGCATCGACTCGACACTGAGGGCCGGTGCACAAAATTTGCCGTTCCAGCCGATCCGGCGAGATCTCACACGGCGCGTTATTGCGCTAGATCCCGTGATCGACGAGGCGATCGGGGAGTCGGCTGGGCTTCGTTACCACTCATCGGTATTGCGTGGAACTATGGTCGGCATGTTTGCCGCTTTGTCCGCTTGGCGTGGGATTGCAGCTCGTCTTGCCAACGCCCCCGAAACAGAAGCCAGGAAAGACGCTGATGCGGTGCTGAATGAAATTCCACTCAAGCTTCGCGACATGTCACAGCAGGGCCGCTCCGGGGGTTGGCTTTCCGACCCGGTGGATATGCAGCGGCAGTATCGCGGCGTAGGAGAAACGCTTCGCTCCTCGCCGTTCGACACGCCGTCGACGCGATTGATTGCCGATCAGACAGCGAAAGCCCTCTTTGGAATCGCCCAAGCCATCGGCGGGTTGGCGCTCCTGGTTGCCGCTCCTCGACGAAACGAGCAAAGCAAGACGGTTCACGTTTCTGTGCCTGACTGGTTGCCTGCGTTGATCAACGGCGCCCGCGCGTTTCTCGCGATTATGGCGATCGCGATCTTCTGGATTGCAACATCCTGGCCGAACGGCGCTGCGGCAATCACTTGGGCGGCGGTTGCCGTCACGATTTTTGCGCCAAGAGCCGAGGAAGCTTATTCGTTCGTCATGGCTTTCATGATCGGAGCCGTGATCAGTGCAATTTTTGCTGCTATCATCGCCTTCGCTATCCTGCCTCAGATCGACACGTTCGCAGGGCTTTGTGTCGTTCTCGGCCTCTTTCTGGTGCCAGCCGGCGCTGCGATGTCAAAGTGGCAATCGCCCGTCTTGGTTGCGGTCGTCGCTCTATTCATTCCGCTTCTGATGCCGGCGAACGAAATGACTTACAACACCGTCAATTTCTACAACAATGCGCTGGCCATTGTGGGTGGCACTGGCCTTGGCGCATTTTTCTTCCGTGTGCTGCCACCACTCGCCCCCGCCACGCAAACACGACGGCTACTAGCATTGACCTTGAACGATCTTCGCCGCATGGCGCGTCTTGGAGTGCCAGGCGAAACGGATGACTGGGATCGGCGCATGTATGCGCGCCTCGTCGCGATGCCGTCCGCGGCAGAGCCGATACAGAGGGCGCGATTGCTTGCGGCGCTGTCTGTGGGAGAGCAAATTATCCAACTTTGCCATATCGTCGGTGCCCATGGCCCGCGGCACCAATTCGACGTCGCTCTGGGTCATCTGGCGCGCGGAGAAATCGGGCAGACCATACATCAGTTGGGCGAGGTGGATCGGTATTTTGAATTGCTTCCGGCACAAAACGGCTTGCAGCCTGATTTCTTGCGCGCCCGAAGCTGCATACTTGCGATAGCAGGCGCGCTTAACCAACATCCCTCTTACTTTGGTGCCGCATCATGAGGTTCAGCGAGATCGACATCTTCGGCGTCTATGTGGCACCGATTTCTCTGATGATGATCGCGGCGTGGTTTCTCATGATCGGCGTTCGCAGGCTCGCAGTTAAATATGATGGCTTGCGCTATGTTTGGCATCCTGCGCTTTTCGTATTTGCTATCTACATGATCATCCTATCGTCCATGATTTTGATCGCCGATCGGTGAAATTTTTATGTCGAACGTCAGCGACGAATTGAAAACGCGCACAGACGATCGCGGCGAGGTGTTTGCGAATGCAGCCCCGCCGTCGGAAGGCGACAGCGCCAAGCTGCATCCGCGGTTCGTGCCCTATCTGCTCACGCTCATTGCCGTCGCGATCGCATTACCGCTAAGCTGGAAGATGTGGGTCGCGTACATGGAGACACCGTGGACCCGCGACGGAACTGTACGCGCCTACGTCGTGACGGTCGCGCCGGAGGTCGCCGGACGGATCGTCGAACTGCATGTCACCGACAATCAGTTCGTACATAAGGGCGACTTGCTGATGGTGATCGACCCGACCAATTACCGGATCGCCGTCGATTCCGCGAAGGCCTCCGTGCAACAGGCACAAGCCAACATCCAGAATGTGGATAGCCAGATCTCGGTCCAACAGGCGCAGATCGGTGCCAGCCAAGCGCAAGTTGACGACGCCCAGGCCGCGCTCGCGTTCGCAAAACAACAAGCATCGCGATATGGTGAACTTGCTCAGCAGGAGTTTGGCAGTGTGCAGATGGCGCAGCAGACCGCTTCTGCACTACGTCAAAGCCAGGCGTCTCTCAAGAACGCTGAAGCAGCCCTTGTCGTTTCCAAACGGCAGATCGATGCGTTAACCGCCCAGCGCGGCAGCGCAGTCGCGTCGCTTGCGCAAGCCAAAGCGGCACTCGATCAAGCCGAAGCCAATTTCAAGCGCGTAGAGGTGCACTCTCCCGTCAACGGCTGGGTGACGAACCTGTTGGCTCAGCTCGGTGATTACGCCAACGTCGGGCAAGGCGAAATCACGATGGTCGATGCCGATTCATTCTGGGTCGACGCCTACTTCACCGAGAATGTTCTGGCCTCCATCCATGAAGGCGACCGCGCTCAGATCAAGCTGATGGGTCATAGCCAGATCATCGAGGGCCGCGTTCATGGAATGGCACGCGGCATCAACATTCCCAATGCACAGCCCGGCTCGCAGGGACTGGCGACGGTCAATCCGATCTTCACATGGGTGCGACTGGCGCAAAGAGTTCCGGTCCGCATCGAAATTGATAAGCTTCCGGACGGCGTAATGCTGGTCGCAGGTCTTACCGCGACTGTTCAGATCGACAGCCGGACGATGCCAGCCTCCGCTCAAGACGGCAAACGCTAGGCAAGCTGCTGCGAAACGAGAACCGCGCCGCTTCCATTCTCGCCGGGCGCATCATCACAAATTCGCGAGTCATTCCCTCCCGCGGTAAACTTTGACCACAAATGCGGGAACATACGGCACGCGAGAGTCTTCCTCGATAGCAGGCGAAAGCCCGCCAAACAAAACAATAGCCTCGAGGAGAAACGAATATGAACCTGAAAGTTTCAGCAGTGTTGGCCGGTGCGATTGCGTTCGCTGCGGTGGCAGGACCGGCAATCGCCGACCAACAGTCGAGCAAAATGAAATCCGACCTAAACATGAACACTGGCGCATCGAGTGGTGCATCGACGGGCGAGCAAGGAAAAACCTCCGACCGCACGCCTGGAGACACGTCACCGGATCGCTTGCCCGGATCTACGAAGGCCGGTGCTCCAGGAGCGGGAGGTGCGCAGACACCGGAAGGTACTTCCGATCGCACTCCGAATAATAACGAGAACAACGGCAAATAATAAAAATGGAAAGGGCGCCTAAGGCGCCCTTTTCAATCCTTGGGTCTTCTACCTTTTTCAGATGCCGTTAAGCGGCGATAATGACCTTCAGGGCGCCCGTTTGGGCAGCATGGCCGAAAGTGTCGTAAGCGTCCAGGATCTGACCGAGTTTGAATCGATGCGTGATGAGTTTGGTCGGATCTATTTTTTTGGCTTCCACCGTTTTGAGAAGCATCGGTGTCGTTACAGTGTCGACGAGACGTGTGGTGATGCTGATGTTCTGGCTCCAAAGGCGTTCCAGGTGAAGGTCGACCTTGGTTCCGTGAACGCCGACGTTTGCAATCGACCCGCCCGGCGCGATGATTTCCTCGCAGGTCGCGAAAGACGCCGGAATGCCGACCGCCTCAATTGCCGTATCGACACCGCGTCCTCCGGTGAGCTTCATGACGGCTTCCGTCGCACTGCTTCCCGTAGCGGCGACCGTTTTGGTTGCGCCGAAACGCTTGGCCACTTCCAGCCGCTTGCTGTCAGGGTCAATCATGATGATCTCGGCTGGGGCATAGAATTGCGCGGTCAATAGCGCTGCCATTCCGATCGGACCTGCGCCGACAATCGCAACCGTGCTTCCCGGCGCGACCTTGCCATTGAGAACGCCGCATTCGAAGCCGGTCGGAAGAATGTCGCTGAGCATCACCAATGCTTCTTCGTCGACGCCTTCGGGGAGCAGATAAAGGCTGGTGTCGGCATGCGGAATGCGTACGTACTCGGCCTGCGTACCATCGATAGAGTTGCCGAGAATCCAGCCGCCCGTCGTGCAATGCGAATACATTCCCTTGCGGCAATATTCGCAGCGGCCACATGCTGAGATGCACGAAATCAGCACGCGATCTCCCGGTTTGAAGGACGTGACGCCGGCGCCGACTTTCTCGATAACGCCCGTGCCTTCATGTCCGAGAATTCGTCCAGGCGTGCAAGTCGGGACGTCGCCTTTCAGGATGTGCAAATCCGTACCGCAAATCGTAGTTTTCGAAATCTTAACGACCGCGTCGGTTGCGGCTTGTACTTCGGGGATAGGACGATCCTCGACGGCTTTCAGGCCTGGGCCTTTGTAAACAAGAGCTTTCATCTGTGTACCCACTCGGCTTTCCATCAATGATGGCGCGCAAGGTACGATCACCTTTGGACTGGCCCTTGACCTAAGTCACATGGCAACATCTCGAAAACGGCCGCCCAAAAACAATCGGGCCCGCCTTGCGGCGAGCCCAATGTGGATCTCTCTTTAAGCGCCGAGGCACTTAAGTCTTATATCAGCGTGGCGTTATTTCTGTCCGACTGTCGCTGGTTCGGTCAGACCAGCGAGGTAGGCAGCTACGGGTTTCAGCTGATCTTCGCTCAGCGATCTCATCAGCGCTTCCATCGGTGCGAAGTTTGCACGCTCGCCGGTATGGAAGTCCGTCATCGTCTTCAGCAGGTACTCTTCCTGCTGGCCGGCAAGTCTCGGTCGCACATAGTCACCCTGGAAGTGCTCCTGATGGCAGCCCTTGCAGTTCAACTGGACGATGGTGTCGATCGCCTGGTCTTTAATGTTGCCGGAAGCAGCCGGCTGACCGAGGTTCGGCCATTTCTTTTCCGAGAAATAGGTGGCGAGAGCTTCCATGTCGGTCTTCGTCAGAGAGTCAACGATTGCCGACATCGTGTCGTTCTTGCGGTGGCCGTCCTTGAAGTCCAAAAGCTGCTTCAAGATATATTCGCGGCGTTGACCCCAGATGTTCGGTATCGTCTTGTCCATCGGAACGCCGGCTTCGCCGTGGCAGCCCGAACAGACCGCGGCGGCATCCTCTACCGAATCAGCCAAGGCCGCGTGCGGTCCCCAGACGAACGGGAGCGCCAACATCGATGACATCAGTGCAAACTTAAACAGACGTGAGCGTGTTGAACGATTGCGATATGTAGCAAGCACTTCGGGTGTTTCCTGACCACGGTTAGATGGGTTCATGTCTCTTGTGTGACCGCTCATATCGCTCGGTCATCCTCTTTTTGCCAACTTCGGGTGAGCCCTTATAAAGTGACTTTATCACGTTGTCGCGCCATGTTGAAATTTGACGAGGCTTCCGCGCAACAGTGATTATGCACCGTCATTTCTGTGCATCACCCCACCCAAAACACGCGGCGCTTTCTCCCGCAGCAAAAGCTGGCATTCGCCTATAGGTTGTAGGTGGGCGTGTGTTTTCGCCAACTGTTCAGATGTAGCTGCCGATCTTCGACCTCACGCGATCGGTGATCACTATTGATGCGCAGGCGAATCGCTATGGCGATATTTCTGCCGAACCGCCTTTAGCGGATGCGCGCCGTCCGGATGGAGCGAGCCAACAGCAAAGTCCGGGACCCGCAAGCCCGCGCATTTGAATGTTGGCCTTCGAGGAGCTTTAAATTTTGGCCGGCTTCGCGGTGCGCATCGCGCCATGAACATCGGTCGGCGCTGACGCGGTCGGTTTGTCGCGGGTAACGTTTCGCAGCGTCGTTGCGAATTGAATTTCGGAAACACCGAGAGCGCTGCTCTCACAATCCGAAAATCTTCTTAGCACCCCCACTGGAGACATCATCATGAAGACCATCGCACTCGCAATCGTCATTGCAGTTTCGGCAATCAGCACCGCAGCCGTTGCTTCGCCCGTTGATAACAGCTCTCTCTCAGTCCACGGCGCTTTCGGCGGCAATTCGTATGGTGGCAACTAACGCCATCCACAATTCTCATTGGCCGCGATTTTGGCAAATCAAACACCGGCAGGTGCGTTCTGCACCCTGCCGGTGTCCTTTTATGACCTGTGCGTAGGAGCTGTGTTCAACGGTCATGTGATTGACGAGTGGAATCGTCAGGCCGAAGCCGATACCAAGCAACGTTCCGGCGATAGCGGTGAAGAGCGTCGCATCCATCGTAGCCAAATCGATAAAGCTTAACCGCAAAGCCTCTCGCGCGATTTCCGATCCATTTGCCGCTTCCCAACAAAAATGTTGTTCTGAACGGGTGTATAAGCGACTAGCCAGCCTCCCTCGCTCGCATGGAGTTTTCGATGACTATCGATTTATGGATCGGCGCCGGGGTTCTGCTCGCGACGGCCGCGACTGACGCCGCCTATGTCATGTTCACGGCGTCGGTGGTCTCGCGTCGACCGCTTTCCGCGGCCAACTGGAGCGGCATCTGGTATATGCTGTCGTCGTTCGCGGTCATCAGCTATACGAACAATTGGGTGTATGTCGCGTTCGCCGTCGTCGGGTCGTGGATAGGCGCCTATGTTACGCTCAGATACTTTCACAAAGAACCGAGCCACCCACCGGCGCCGTTGCGGCCAGAAGCTTAGCCGTCCATCGGCTTGCCGATTCACTCAGCCGCTGGCGATGTCTGCATGAGGCGGGCGATCGCCGAGTCGGCATACGTTTCAAGCTCCGGGAGAAGCACAACGCTTTCCTGTTCATTCGGGTCGGTGCGGGCGATGACCGCTGATATGGGCTTGTTGCTCAGATTGATCGGAAGATGGGGAACACCCGCAGGGATGTAGAACAAGTCACCGGCTTTCGTAACGGCATGATACTGAAGCTTATCGCCGTAGAGGGCGATGGCTTCACCCTCCAGAACGTAGATCGCCGTCTCATGATTGGCATGCATGTGTGCCTTGGCCCGGCCGCCTGGCGGAATGGTCAGCAAGTGCATGCAAATGCTTTTCGAGCCTACCGTCTCAGCGGCGATGCCGCAGAAGTAGGTTAGACCCTGCTTGCCGTCATAGGTATCGTCGGGGCGCACAAGGTGGCAAATCTGTTCCGAAACGTCGCTCATCCCAATCATCTCCTTGTCGAGATAGGCCCGCCGGCTAATGCTGAATTTATGGGGTCTCAGCGATTTTCCAGTCCCCCATCCGGCGTTGTTTCCCGCAATGATCGTACTGAACTTTCCGAGGTCTCAAAAATATGTCGATACGCTCACTGCTTCCGGATAATGAGGCCGCATGACGGCGTTTGACAGCGATTTCGAAATTTTCCTTGTCGTCCCCCCTGGGCTTGAGGCCGCACTGCGCGACGAAGCGCGGGCGAACGGTTTCAAGAAGGCCGCAATCACGTCAGGCGGCGTGACCGTGCGGGGCGGTTGGCCGGACGTCTGGCGCGCCAATCTCGAACTCCGAGGCGCAACGCGCATTATCGCACGCATCGCGACGTTTAGGGCTTCGCATCTCTCCGAGCTTGATAAGCGTGCGCGTAAGGTGGCGTGGGGCGGTGTCCTGCGCCGAGACCGGCCTTTCCGCGTCGAAGCCTCGTGCAAAAGTTCGAAGATCTACCACTCGGGTGCTGCCGAACAGCGCATCGAACGCGCAATCCGCGAGGAACTCGGCGCGCCATTCGATCCCGATGCCGCCGTTTGCGTCAGAGCGCGGATCGAAAACGATATCTGCGCCATCGGCGTCGATACTTCGGGCGATCTCCTGCACAAACGTGGACATAAGCAGGCCGTGAACAAGGCCCCGATGCGCGAGACGCTCGCGGCGCTGTTCTTGCGACTCTGCGGGTTTGATGGAGGTGAGCCTGTCGTCGATCCCATGTGCGGATCGGGCACGTTCGTCATCGAAGCGGCGGAAATTGCGGCGGCCCTAATGCCGGGACGCACACGTCATTTTGCCTTCGAAGAGTTGGCAAACTTCGACGCCGCAACGTGGCAGAAACTGCGCGACGCGCGAAAGCCGAAAGTGCCGACGGTGAAATTTTACGGTAGCGATCGCGATGCCGGGGCGATCAACATGAGCCGCGCCAACGCCGAGCGCGCGGGCGTTTCAGAGTTCACAGAATTTCGTCAGCAGGTGATCAGCGATCTCACAGTGCCAGTGGGGCCACCCGGACTCGTTATCGTCAATCCGCCGTATGGGGACCGCATCGGCAATAAGAAACAGTTGCACGCCTTGTATCGCTCACTGGGGGAGACATTGAAGGCGCGCTTTAACGGCTGGCGCGTGGGCGTCATTACGAACGAGGCGGCGCTCGCGACAGCGACCGGTCTGCCATTTTCGAAACCGATTGGGCCAATCTCGCATGGCGGCCTGCGCGTTTCGCTGTACCTGACCGCCCCACTCTGACACACGGACGCAGGAGATAGATTAAGCCGCCGATGCGTCTTCAACCGGATAGGACTGCCACGTCGCGGGCCATTCCACGTGGCCCACGGCTGAAGCCGACGGACGCAGAACATCGGCCGTTTCGTCGCCAAGCTGAATGCTCAGAACATCCTGCTTGGCGTCGAGTTCTTCATGCCAATCTGCTAGCGACGCTGACAGATGGTATGTGCCGGGCCGGAGCGGCAATGCCCGCGCGTGGCATCGGAGCGTTCCCGAAGTCATTCCCTTTGTGACTTCGTCGGATGCGTGGAAGCGATTGTCCGAGCCCCAAAGAGGCTCGCCAGTGTCGGCGCGAAGCATGACGCCACCGACCGGCTTCGAGATCGGTCGCGGGGAAACGAACCGGATGTCGGCGATTAATTCGCCGTCAACGAGCGCCTCTCGGTTCACGATGATCGAAGTAATCGAGGGATGCGAGAGGTTTGCGGTGAAAGAAATCGAGTCAGCCAAGCTGCTGGCGTTGATGTAACGCCGGGCAACAACTTCCACGGACGCGTCGCTTGTGATCTTGCCGCCTTCGAGCAACAGGCCGCGATTGCACAATGCCCTGACCGCTGAGAGATTGTGACTGACAAAGAGAACGGTGCGTCCTTGTCCGGCTACGTGCTTCATCTTACCGAGGCACTTCTGCTGAAATTCAGCATCGCCGACGGCGAGAACTTCGTCGACCACCAAAATTTCCGGCTCCAGGTGCGCCGCGACGGCGAATGCGAGACGAACGTACATACCGCTGGAATAGCGCTTTACCGGTGTGTCGAGAAACTTCTCAACCTCCGAGAAGGCGACGATTTCATCGAATTTTCGGCGAATTTCGGCGTGTTTCATGCCAAGGATGGCGCCGTTCAGATAGATATTCTCGCGCCCCGTCAACTCAAGATGAAAGCCCGTTCCCACCTCAAGGAGGCTTGCGACGCGGCCCCGGATCTCAACTCGTCCTGCACTCGGCTCGGTGATCCGCGACAGGATTTTGAGCAGTGTCGATTTCCCCGCGCCGTTGCGCCCGACGATACCTACGACGTCGCCGCGCTTCAGTTCGAACGAGACATCTTTCAGCGCCCAAAAATCCTCGACCTGATCACCGGCAACGAGCTGCCGCCCGCGCGCGACATCCATTCCTGTCCGCGCCCAATGTTTCAGGGCCTTTACGGCGACATCGCGCAGGGCCGTGTAGCGCTCCGGCCGATGATGGCCGATCAGATATTTTTTTGCGAGGCCATCGGCACGGATGACAACATCACTCATCTCGGTAGCTCTTCCTGCGATCTTAGACGAGGTCAGCGAATGAGCGCTCGGTTCGGCGGAAGTATCTGATGCCGATCCAAAGCATGAGCACGGTAACACCGAGACTTACCGACAGGCCTGAGAGGTGAAGTCTGCTGGCATCGCCCAGAAGACACCATCGGAAGCCGTCAATCACTCCAACGACAGGATTGAGACTGTACCAAACGCGAATACTCTCGGGCACCACCTCACTCGAGAAGCCGACCGGCGATACATAGAGTCCGAATTGAATGACGAACGGAATGATGTATCGCATATCTCGGTATTTGACGTTGAGTGCCGTAATCATGAGCCCCGGGCCAAGGCTCGCGGCCACTGCAAAAAGCATGAAGAACGGTAGGAATATGATGTGCCAGTTCGGCAGATAGCCGTACCAAGCCATCAGCAAGAACAGGATTGTCAAGTTTGCGAGAAAATCAACGAGTGCCACGACTCCGGCGGAAGCTGGAACGATCATCCGCGGGAAATAGACTTTGCTGATAACGTGCGCACTTGTGATCAGGCTGTTCGATGCTTCGCTCAGCACGCTCGAAAACAAGAACCAGGGCAGCATTCCGGCGAATACAAAGATCGGATAGGGAACGCCTCCGTCGCTCGGCAGCTTTGCCAGCTTTCCGAATACAACGGTGAAAACGATCATCGTCAAAAGTGGACGAATGATCGCCCAAGCAATACCGATGACGGTTTGCTTGTATCTGACCGCGATATCGCGCCACGCCAGGATGGCGAACAGCTCGCGATAATGCCAAAGGTCGGACCAATAGTTGCGCTCAGCGCGCCCTGCTTCGAGGACGAGCAAACGCGGCATTCGATCGGCTGGCGAAATCGGGTGTCTCTTCGATGTTTGTGTGAGAGAGAACGCACGCATCAAATCGCGTTCAGCGGGTAAAGCTGGTGACGTCTTCGAAATGTGAAAGAGAAAAATCTACCGAACTGCGGGTGAATCGCTTCACCTGACAGACAAAAGTGGCATCGTCCGTTCCAATAGCTGAAACGCGGACCGCGCCTGCAAATGCACTTGTGCAGAGCGTCGCGCCCAGCGTCAACGATTTTTTTAACCAATTTACCAGTTATCGCGGCGCATACGCTACGCCGCTATCGCTATACGTCGAGATCATATTTTGTGAGCATTGCTGCCCGACCGCATTTACCAAGTCGATGCATCGAGCCTCGTAAAACAAATACATACAATACATACTATCAGTGTACGTTTTCTGTTTTCCCTCTTCGGTCCCGAGGGATCTTTCTCTTGTTTGGGGTCTAAAAAAATAACCGACGAAAGATTGATACAGGCTCGGTACTCGACGCTTCAAATCAGTGTGCGATCTTTGTCGGACGTTTAGAAACGATCTATCAACTTTGTTCCAGATTTCGTCTGCGCAAGAGAATTCGTCTGTCTAAGGCTGAAGAGAGAGCCTCGAATTTTCTCCTAATTTGTTCGCGAATTGAGCATTTATATCAACTGGGGACGCCTCGGTCGTGGTTGGCGAAACGCATACTCACGATATTGCGATTGCGGCGCGACGATTGCGTAAGACGCGTTTGTTGCGGCATCAGAATGAGCGTCCGACTGGAGTGCACACGAACGATCTGCCGGTCTTTCTCGTCAATCCAACGCGCTTTCCAGAGCTTACGGAAGAGCCTGAACCGGAGCGCGACTTCCGCGCCAAGCTTGCGCTGCTTTATGCACAATCGGCTGCAGCGCTGGCACCGTACGCCAACGCAATCAAAGCTCACCTCGCCGGCCTTCGCACACATCTTTATGATCTTCCCGCTCTTTGGCGGCGCTATAGCGTCAAAGAACAAATTACAAAGCTCGCGGTCGCCGCATTCCTCGTCTCGCTCGCTCTTCTTTCGACGCTCGACCGTCCGCAACAGCCAATAAAGAACGCTAGAGCTGTCGCACCTGAGCCGCCACCACCGGCATTCGACCTCGATCAAAGACTCGCCTTTGCACAGAACCTTCGCGATAGGCTGCTCTCGAATGCCATCACTCTCAGCATGCAGACGGC
The DNA here is from genome assembly GCF_047497105.1 of Hyphomicrobium sp. DY-1. NCBI lineage: Bacteria > Pseudomonadati > Pseudomonadota > Alphaproteobacteria > Hyphomicrobiales > Hyphomicrobiaceae > Hyphomicrobium > Hyphomicrobium sp. DY-1. The sequence continues at coordinate 1,120,956 of NZ_CP134870.1, forward strand.
GACGCCGGCTCTTCCACCTTTGCCCACGCTCGCGCCTTTACCGATCGATCGCGACGCGAGCCAAATTTCAACCGAGGCCGAGCAATCTGAAACACCAACTGTTGGCGGCGATCAAGAGACGAGCAGGATGGCAGTTCCACAAATCGCTGCCGATGACGATGCGAAGTGGCGTTTCCCATTCGATAGCCAGCCCTATGTTGCTGGCAGCCTGCCTCGATCGCCAGACGGCTCGTTTCGTGCCGAACTCGCGATGTCGGATGTCATGACTGACAGAAGCAATCGGGCAAGCATCGCTGAGAACGAGAATGAGGATGCGTCAGCCGCAGTGGCACCAAAAGTAAAACAGGACAAGCCCACAAAGCGGAAGAAAGCCGTCGCGCAGAAACGGCGAGCACCGCAGAACAATCAGATGACGGCGGCCGCGGCACCACAACCGACCGGCGTTCCTGGGGAACCCAATCTGCCGCCGCCGCCTATCTTGTTTTTTCTTGGAGCGCCGCCGCCGCAGTCTGCACAGCCGGTGCAGACACCGCCGTCAGCTGCGCCAGCGCCAGCGGCGACCAAGGCGCCGCCGCCAGCCCCACCACCGGCAAACAAGCCGTGGGTTCCGAATTCGCTTTCGGACGTCTTCAAGGACGCTTACTGACTAAAGCCCGCGCCGCTGGCGCTATTTACCCAACCTCGACTTCGCTGATCTGCAGAACCGGCGAGAGATCGGTGTAATTGGGAATATCCGCCAGGATTTCACGCGCATGCGGCCCGAAGCCTGACTGAAACGCCTCTACGGAGTCACAGAAAATGTGGCACATGCCGATGTAGGTGGGCGGCGTACCGGGAGCTGCGCCAGCAATGCCTCTATCGACCGTATAGTACTTGCAGGTATCGCCCATCTTTGCTTTCACCATGGGCATGTGCTTGTCGCGATAATAGTCGTGGTCAAACCGGGCATTTGGCGTGTTCGGATACGTGACGCTGACTTTGATCAAAGGGCGTTCCTTTCATTTTTTCACTGTCTTCAACGAACGCGGGCACACCATCGCGACCACGCTTAATCACATTTACTTCGCGAGTGAGGTACGAACCACCGGCGCAACTTCCGTCCCGAGAAGCTCGATCGATTTCCTCATCGCAACGTATTCCGCCGATGCAGAGCTCATTTGAAATGTGAAACGATCGACGCGACCGAGGACCTCGCTCGCCTCGACGATTTTCTTTGCGACTGTGGCCGGATCACCAATCAGGAAAGCGCCGCCCGGTCCACACATCGCTTCGAACTGCGCGCGCGAAACCGGTGACCAGCCCCTCTCCCGTCCAATGTCCGTGAACATCCGCGCCCAGCCCGGAAAAAAGGTATCTTTCGCTTGGTCTGCGGTATCCGCAACGAAGCCCATCGCATGGACGCCGACACGCAGATGTTGTGGAGGATGGCCGGCGCGCGCGTAGGCTTGGCGGTAAAGATCAATGAGCGGGCGAAATCTACGAAACTCGCCACCAATGATAGCGACCATTAACGGCAGACCGAGTTCTCCGGCGCGGGTGAACGATCTCGGCGTACCGCCGACGCCAATCCACACAGGCAGCACATCTTGGTGGGGGCGTGGATAGATGCCTTGGCCGGAAAGCGCCGGGCGGAACTTTCCCGACCAATTTACATTTGTGCTCTCCCGTATCTTCAGGAGCAGTTCAATCTTCTCAGCAAAAAGAGCGTCATAATCTTCAAAGCGCATCCCAAAGAGCGGATAGGCTTCTCCGAAGGACCCGCGCCCGACGACGAGTTCGGCGCGTCCCTTCGATATCAGGTCGAGCGTGGCGAATTCCTGAAACACGCGAACGGGGTCGGCGGCGCTCAACACTGTTACGGCGCTGGTCAGTCGTATCGATTTGGTACGAGATGCGGCGGCCGCAAGGATGATCGCGGGAGCCGAATCGAGAAATTCGGGACGGTGGTGCTCACCAATGCCGAAGACATCGAGGCCTGCGCGATCCGCGACTTCAATTTCTTCCAGTAAATTCGCCAATCGGTCTGTCGGAGACAAAGTCCCGACGGTCGCAGCCTCTGGCATGATTGCTGCAAAACTGTCTACGCCAATTTCCATTCAGGCCCTTTCGGAACGAGTTCTTGTGCAATGCAGAGGCGGATTTCAACGAGCGAAGGCGACGTCGAGACTCCTATCATGGGACAATTCCGCCGCGACATTAACCACCTGTTTACGTTGTTCTTGATGGAGCACGGCACCCGTTTTAGTCGCTTCAACATGTGTTTGCGTAGGAGACGTCCATGCAATTTGTGGTCGATTGTTTCATCGTCGTTTGGCACTGCGTCGGCGGTGGCGGTGCAGGCGATCCCGGAGGCCCGCACCCGGCTCCGGAAATCAATGCCGCCAGCAGTGTCGCGGCGATCGCGCTTCTCCTTAGCGTCGGCGCCATTGTCTATCGCCGCATGCAGCAAACACAGTAGCGATAATCTGGCAGCCTCTGCCATCGCATGGCAGGCATGCTTCGCATGTTGAAAGCTGCCTCTCATCCCGCTTGGCCCTCGGTTCGAATTGTGTCGACGATGGCGCTTGTCGTCGTCGAAATGCTGACGATCCGACTCTTTACACCTCTTCCGGATGTCTGGGGCATCTGGCCAGTTGTCGGCGTTGTCCAAGCTGTTCCGAAAATACTTCTGCTAGTGGCCGCAATTTTTGTGGTTGTCGGCTGGTCCAAGCGCAGCGCGATCCTCGCAGCCTTCAATCAAGATGCAGACCCGGTGCAGATATCAGCGACAGCTGCAATCAGCGCGGCTGCGATGTTGGCCGCTTTTCTCGCGCGCGGACTCCTCGCCCAGGCTCCTCCAGGCGCTGATGCCTTTCTTGCTTATCTCTATTCGGCGTTATTCCTGACGGCGATAACGTCGCTCGTCCTTGTCGCTGCGCCGCTAGGCTTTTGGCGAGAGATCGTAACGTTTTGCAAACCGGAACTGATGCTGGCGCTCGGACTGGGTCTCTTGGGATATGTCACTGGCGCAACCCTCGATAGAGAGCGCGGCAGTTTATTATCGGAAGACAATTGGGCTGAGCTTTCTGACGCCACCCTGCAGTTGTCGTACTGGATCCTCAAGCACTTCGATCACAGCGCTTTCATGGACCCGGCTACGCGCATTCTCGGCGCCGGCGATTTCAGCGTCAGGATCTTTGCGGCATGTTCCGGTTACGAAGGCATGATGCTGATCGCACTGTTCGTCGTAGGATATATCCTGATCTTCCGTCGCTCGCTGAAATTTCCCAACGTCCTTTTGCTGTTCCCGTTGGCGATGGGCGCAATCTGGCTCCTCAACAGCCTGCGGATTGCGCTGCTGGTCTTCATTGGAGCGAACTTTTCGCCGGATATCGCGCTCGGAGGATTTCATTCGCAGTTCGGCTGGATCAGCTTCTTACTCATCGCAATCACGATCATGACGGTTGCGCAGAAGCTCGCTTTCTTCGGTAAGAGATCACCGATCATGGCAGCGGCGATGTCAAATGCAGCAAACGCGGCGCGTGCTCGACAAGCCGCCGATTCCAATCCAGCGCTTATCTTTCTTGCACCGTTTATCGCGCTGATGGCCGGTCAAATCGTGACGCGCATTGCGGCGCCTCACGACTATCTGCTTTATCCTATTAAAGTCATTGCAGTGTTTGCGGCGCTGTATGCCTTCCGGAACGTCTATAAGCAGCTGCTGAGCACTCCGGATGCTGTCTCGGTTTTGATTGGCGGGATGGCGGGTGTGCTGTGGATCGCGACTGACCCAGGTGCCGGCAGCCACACGCCGCTGGAGCAGTCGCTTTCGGAATTCTCGCCGATCATGGTCGCTCTCTGGCTCGCGTTCAGAGGCCTCGGCACCATCATCATGGTTCCGATCGCGGAAGAGCTGGCGTTCCGCGGATATGTCTACCGCGTCCTACAGGCGGCAAAATTCGAGACAGTCGATTTTCGGGCATTCGGACTCGTTGCCCTCGTCGTCTCTTCGAGCTTGTTCGGTCTGATGCACGACCGGTGGCTTGCGGCAGCATTGGCCGGTGCGCTTTACGCGCTGTTGATGATCCGCCGAGGCCGGATCGGCGACGCGATCGCGGCACACATGACAACCAATGCAGTCATTTTCACGTGGGCGGTAGTCGCCGGACAGTGGTCGCTTCTTTAACACAACGCTGCAAGGCGGCCCCCATTCATCAAGCCGCCTCTTTCGCGAAGATCAAGTCGAGCTGCGTCTCGAACAATTCACCGATATTGACCGGATGCGCCCGATCGAGAAACTTGTTGATGACGATACCGGCCCAGACCGGCGCCAAAAGCAAGTACGGGTTTTTGACTAGACGATCATCCTTGAGTTCGCCTGATTTCCGCGCAGCCATGGCCAGCCGCTTCACCTTCTGAAGGAGCGGCTCGATGACGTCGCGCCGGTAGATCTCGGCAATGGCCGGAAAACGCACACCCTCCGTGATGACCATACGGGCGATATCCGCACGGCTCTTCTTCTCGATCTGGTGGATCGAAACGACAAGCGTCCGGCGGAGAAAATCTTCGACACTCTCGTTCGGCGCGCGCTTGGCGTCGTCCGTATCGATGTGAGCGTTTACAATTTCTTGCTGCACGACGGCCGAGAACAGTGCTTCCTTGGCGATGAAATAGCGATAGATCAGGCCCTTTGCGACGCCTGCGCGCTTCGCCACAGTCTCGATGGTGGTGTTCGCAAACCCCTTTTCCAGAAACTCCGCCAGCGCCGCATCGACGATTGACTGTCGCGTCATGGCGGTCTTTTCCGGGCTGGCTCCGCGTCGGCGAATGACCGGCGGGTCGTTGCGGACAAGATTGGTGACGGCGGATTGTGTACTTTTTTGCATGTCGCCTCACTTCGTGAATCGGCTTATGCGGCCACGCACTCGATTTTGGATGGATACCTATGCGCCCCACGCATTATCAGCGTTGAGCGTTTGTCTTGACAAAAGTGACCGCGAAGTCATTTATACCTAGTTGAGGGCAATGTTCAAGATCGAAATTCGTCAAACCTCGTTTTAGTTGCTCTCAAACAGGATGTGCGATGGCCTTCCCGGCTCTACAGCAGTGGATTTTTTCGTTTAAGACGACGATTGCCGCCTTACTGGCGCTGCTGATCGCACTGTGGCTTCCGCTGCCTAATCCCTATTGGTCGATCGCAACGGTTTACATCGCATCAAACCCGCTATCGGGCGCGACGAGATCTAAAGCTATCTTTCGCGTCATCGGTACGTTGCTTGGTGCATCAGCCGCTATCGCGATGGTGCCCAATCTCGTCAACACCCCGATCCTGCTGATCATCGCTCTGGGTCTTTGGTCCGCAGGCTGTCTTTATATCGCCATGCTCGACCGCACGCCGCGAAGCTACATCTTCATGCTTGCAGGCTACACTGCAGCGCTGATCGGCTTTCCGACGGTGGACGTACCGGGCACGATTTTCGACGTGGCGCTGGCGCGGACCGAAGAGATCATCGTGGGCATTCTATGTGCCGCTGTCGTCTCAAGCATCATCTTGCCGCGCCCTGTTGCGCCGGTAATCGCACAGCGACTCAAGGCCTGGCTTGCCAACGCGGACTTGAGCGCCCGCGATGCGCTGCAGTTGCGGACCGGAGCCGAGCCCGACCGGCACCGGCTGAAGCTCGCAGGTGATACAGGCGAAATCGAAAATCTCAGCACGCACCTCATTTATGATGCGGGTGGTCACCCGGAGTTCCTGCGACTCATTCGTGATGTCCGGCCGCGCATGCTGATGCTTATTCCCATTCTGTCCTCGATCGCGGACCGACTTCATGAGCTTTCCTTGCTAGGTGGCCCATCGCGCGCGGCACAGCAGCTTGTCGATCGGATGGATAAATGGCTTGCCGCCGGCGGAACCGATGCCGAAGAGCTCGATCGCTTGAGAAGCGATATGGAGGCCTGCGTCGACTCAACCCGCGCTCATCGCAGCTGGCACGACCTGGTGGAGCTTAGCCTTCTTATCCGGTTGGGCGACCTTGCCGCGATCCGATGGGATTGCCTCGACATTCTAAGGAGCGTTGAGCAGGCGCCCGATCATATATCGAGACCGTATACCTATCCTATCGCTGAGCGGGCGGCGCTGGTCCATCATTACGATCACGGCCTTGCGATGTTGTCTGCGATCGTCAGCTTCGTGACGATTTCCGTCTGCTGCACGTTTTGGATCCTGCTATCCTGGCCGGAGGGCGGCTATGCGGTGTTGATGGCTGCCGTGGCCGGCAATCTGTTCTCGGCGCAAGATAATCCGGTGCCGTCTATCGTCATGTTCGCGAAGTGCTCCGTCGTTTCTATCGGCATTGCAGCGCTATACGTCTTCGGCATTCTTCCTCACGTTCACAACTTTGAAACGCTCGCGCTTGTGCTGGCTCCGGCTCTCGTCTTTTTCGGGTTATGCATTTCGAAACCCGAAACGTTATTCATGGGGCTCGCTTTGGCAATCTGTGTGGCTGCGATGATGGGCCTGCAGGTGACTTTTGCGGTCGACACGTCGACGTTCTGGAACAGCAGCATCGCTACGTCTGTTGGCGTCATCCTTGCCGCGACGACGGCTTCGATGCTGCGTACACTTGGCGCCGAATGGAGTATTCGCCGACTCGCGGTCGCCAACAAGGAGACGCTGGCGGAGATCGCAGATGCTCAGACCGCACGCGACGAGGCGCGGCTGACCGGCGTCATGCTCGACCGTCTTGTTCTTCTCGCACCGCGAGCGAAAGCTGCAGGACACCGGATTCCTGGCGCGATCGGAGAGTTGCGAGAAGGTTTCAACATTCTTGATCTCCGGCGATCGCGTATCGGGCTTACGCCTTACTCGCGGCGCCGCATCGATGCCGTGCTTCTCATGCTGAAGCGCTATTATCAGAACAAGTCCACGGTGCCGGCGCCGGACTTGCTTCTTGCTGCGGTCAATCGCGCGCTGGCGGTCGTTCGAAACGAGCATGGCGCGTCTGCGCGCTCGGCGTTGCTTGGCCTCGTCGGCCTGCGGCGCAGCCTCTTCCCGGACCGCTCGCCTCCTCATTTGCCCCACGCTCCGGTCTTGCTCGAGGCTGCGCAATGAACGAGGAAATCAGTCTGTTTGGCATCTTCGTGCCGTCCGTTCTCGCGTGCTCCGTCATCTCGTATGTCGTTATGGTGGCGGTCTCGCGCGTCCTCCGCGCCGTCGGCGCATATCAGTACATCTGGCATAGGTCGCTCTTCAATCTTTCAATGTTTGTTTGCATTCTTTGCGCGACTGTCCTCTTCCTCTTTCAGGCTCAGTCATGAACCCACGCCTAAAAACCTTCATACGCTACGGCACGACACTTGCGCTCGTCGGGGCTGCCGTATTCGCCGGCTGGCTGCTTTGGGTTCATTATGAACTCGAACCCTGGACACGCGACGGCCGCGTTCGCGCCGACGTCGTCGAGATTGCACCGGACGTTTCCGGGCTCGTGACCAAAGTGATGGTTCGCGACAACCAGATCGTCCACAAGGGAGACGTTCTGTTTCAGATTGACCGCGACCGTTATATTCTTGCGCTGAGGCAGGCTGAAGCCGATGTCGAGGGCCGCAAGGCGGCACTCGAAGCCGCGCAAAAGGATCTGGTGCGCTATAAAAATCTGACGAATCTTTCTGTCTCGGATCAGAAGGTCGAACAGGTGATCGCTACGCAGGCGCAGGCTGAAGCGGATTTACATAAAGCCGAAGCGGATCGCGACCTCGCGAAGCTCAACCTGGAGCGTTCGGAAGTCCGCGCGTCGGTCAACGGCCCGATCACGAACTTCGACCTGCAGCCCGGCAACTATGTCACCGCGGGCAAGGGCGTGGCGGCCCTGATCGACAATGATTCCCTGCGCGTCGAAGGCTACTTCGAAGAAACTAAGTTGCCGCTCATCCAAGTCGGCGACAAAGCCGTCGTACACCTGATGGGTGAGGACAGACCGATCCTGGGCCATGTTCAGAGCATTGCCGGAGGCATCGAGGATCGCGACCGTAGTGCCGGCTCGAACTTGCTGGCCGACGTCAACCCGACATTCAGCTGGGTTCGTTTGGCGCAGCGTATTCCCGTGCGCATTGCACTTGACCACGTGCCAGAGGGCGTCCGTCTGGTCGCCGGACGGACGTCGACGGTTGTGATCACGCCGGAAGACGGCAAGCATCCCCGCGACACGGCACAGAAATAAGCCGATAGCCGTGGCGCTGGACGTCGTTTCCCCTTCATCGAGATCGATATATCATCGCGACACCGAGCCATCGGGCCGTCGCATCTCGATAGGGAGGCCATTATGCGCGCCAGCGATCATCTTGCATCCGACCTAATCGGGCTCATCCGGCGCGCGAAGCTCTCCCGCCGCCGCTTCATGACAACGTCGGCCGCCGCTGCCGCCGGTTACACGCTCGCAGCCGGCCCGGTCAGCGCTGCCGCGATTGTCACTGACACCGAAGGGCTCGACGCCGGAGCCGCAACGATCGAAACAGCGGACGGTGCGATGCCGGCATATTTCGCCAAACCTGCTGGCGTTGCCAATCCGCCTGTCATTCTGGTCGCGATGGAAGTCTTCGGTCTGCACGAATACATCAAGGATGTCGTCCGTCGGTTGGCGAAGCTCGGCGCATTCGCGGTCGCACCCGACTATTATTTCAGGTTGGGGGATCTCGCGAAAATCAGCGACATCCAGGCTCTGATCCCGCTCGTCAATTCAAAGCCCGACGCGCAGCTCATTTCCGATCTCGACGCAACGGTCCGCTGGGCGAAGAGCCAAGGCGGCGATACTTCGCGCCTCGGCATTGCCGGATTCTGCCGCGGCGGACGAACGGTCTGGGTCTATTGCGCGACGAACCCGAACGTCAAAGCCGGGGTTGCTTTCTATGGCTCACTTGTCGATCCTGCCGCGCAAAAAGCGATCTGGCCGAAAAGTCCAATCAAACTTGCGTCGGAAATGAAAGCCCCTGTCCTCGGGCTTTACGGCGGCGCCGACCAGGGTATTCCGCATGAGCAAGTCGAAACCATGAAGGCCGCGCTTTCTGCTGCCGGAAAAACGGCTGAGTTCAAGATCTATCCCGGCGCACCACATGGCTTTCATGCCGATTACCGCCCAAGCTATACGCCCGATGCCGCCAAGGACGCATGGAAACAGATGACGTCCTGGTTCAAGCGTTGGGCTGTTCTGGACTGACGCCATCGCAGTTCAACGCGATGCTTCCGTTTCGCATACTTTGAGCTGCTCGCGCGCTTGGTCGATGCCGGTAAGATCTGCTGAGTACTCGCTACCGTCTATGCCGATCGACAGCGGCTGTGCTGGAAGCCTGTTAATGGTATTCCACGTCTGCTCGCTCTCGCCTTCCGTCGTTGCGAAAGCGGGACCCGCAGGCGTAACGAATAAATCTCCAAATGTCGTACCCTGATCGGAGAACGTCATCTTGCCCCCACGGCTCGGCGGCTGCTTTTCATCTACCAATGTGATGAGCGTCACGGGACCGCTTTTGACAATCGACAAACCAAAGGGTCGGCCCTCCTTGAAGGCTTTTCCGGTCGCGCACACGCGAGCCCCATCGGTGTGTTGCCGCAGCTCTGTCAACCATCCTGCATCTGTGCGCCAGGATTTGATCACTTGACTGGTGTCCGCTAGAGCGATCTGCGGAATAATCGTCCAAGCGGAACAAATCAAAGCGTAGCTGAAACGATGCATCACACCCATTTATGGTTCCTCGCCTACCGAATTGCCTGAGTTCCGGTGCTACGTCGGCGAAATCCAACATAGCCGCCGTCAGCGTCGTAGAGAAAATCGAAGCCGTTTAAGAAATGGAAACTCGTGTTCAGAAACGTGCGATCCGGCGATAATCTCAGGTGAACTTTTTCGGGAGTAAGCGGATGACCATCATCAATCTTGAAACTGTAAAGCGGTAGAGAGGATTGTCCGCGCGAAACCGCGACGGCAACCTGATCCCCGGGCTGAAGCTTTGCTTGGGACGACTGCCACGGTGGCAACGTCATAAATGCCGAACCAACCCCGCTATCCACTAAAAGGGTTCCGCAAGCCGGCGGCGTCTTCCCATTAATCGAGATGCAAGCCGGTATCGGCGACCAATCGGTATCTTCGTTGTTGCGGTCGAGCTTTACATACTCGAAATGGCCGCTTGTATTGACGGCCGACAAACCAACGTAGACGCCCCTGGCCGTCAAAACATACCCATGCCGTTGCCTGGAATTGTTCGAGACGACATGCAGAAACGGGTTCTTGTCTGGCGTACTTTGACTTTGCCTGTCTCCCTCGCGCGCAAAGCCAATACCGATCATTGCAATTCGGCTGACATCTTCGTTTGGATCGCAATCTCTTGCCCGCGGCAAGCAATCAACGCGCTCAACGGCAAGCACCGGCATCGCTTCCACTTGAACGGCGCTATCGCGGCCTCCCACGATCGTAAATGCGGTGCGAACCCAATGGCCTCGCATGACGCGGCCCGAGCTGGTGTAGGTCAATTGGCCTTCTGAAATTCTCGGTAGCTGATCGATGTTTGGTATCGAAGTCGCGCCAACGACCACACCTGTAGATCCGGTGTCCAACGTGGCTCTATGGAAGCGCTCTCCAAACGAAATACCCAGTGACGGCGAACGGCGGAGTTCTCCATCGTTTGCGTTCAAAAACGGGAGAAATGCGGCTTGCGCATAAGCGCTAAAATTCGGTTCCTGGGCTGATGCCGCCGATATCATCGAGAGTATCACGGGTGCAATTGCAAAGGTGCGCACGCTCGTTAGACGCATTTTCTAAATCGTTCTTCTTTTCCGACTGATCTCTTATGACGCTAGCAGACTGTTTGAACTGGCGCGTCAATCAGCGATGTAAATTTTAGCTCAATTGCGATCGTGCGACGAGGACCGCTTTCATTGGCGGCTCCAGAAGAGATATTCTCGTCGATAAAGGTTTTTTTGAATGTAAAATCTGGTAGCCAAGTTTTGATATTAGTCAATTATCGTCGCCTGATTGCACTCTATTGATCGAGATACTTTTCCGGGGAAAGACCAAAGGAATGGCGTCAGAAGCCGCCGTCGCTGGAGAAAACGCGCGTCAATCGGCGCAGCCGGCACGCTTAAAGACGACCGTCCATGGAAAAAGCGCGGCGCTGCAGATTGCGGCCTCGCTGCTGTGGGTACCTCAGGCCGCCCTTATTGCCATGACCATTGGCGACGTGGCGAACGGAGACGCATCAACCAGCAGTGCGTGGGCAGCTTTCGGAGTTCTCGCGATAGGAATTCTAAGAGCCGTACTCGATAGCCTTGGAAGCCGCATGGCCTTTCGTGCGGGGCGCAGCGTAGCGAGCCGACTGAGGCAACAGGCCGTCACTGCGCTCGCCGAACGTTCACCACTCGATATCGAACGTCCTGAAGCTGGCAAAGCTGCGAGCGTTATTGCCGAGCAAGCCGAGATGATCGTGCCTTACGTTGCGCGCTTCGAGGTTGCCAAGCTGCGCGCCGTAGTCGTGCCCATCGTGCTTTTTGCTGTCGTCCTGTGGCTGTCGTGGGCGGCTGCCATCGTGCTGCTGTTCGCGGCGCCACTCATTCCGGTTTTCATGGCATTGATCGGCTGGCGCGCGCAGGAAGCGAGCGAAGCGCAACTCGCGAAGACAGGCGACATGAATGCCTTCCTTCTCGACAGGTTGCGTGGCATCACTACGATCCGCTCGCTTGGAGCAGTCGACGCGACGGCGAAACGGCTTCGCACCAATGCCGAAGACTTGCGCACACGGACGATGGCCGTGCTGCGCATCGCCTTTCTGTCTTCAGCCGTGCTTGAACTGTTTGCGGCGCTCGGCGTGGCGATGGTTGCCGTTTACATCGGCTTCTATCTTCTCGGGCAGCTGAGCTTCGGCACGTGGGGTGTGCATCTCGGCTTGAGCGGAGGCTTGTCCATTCTGCTTCTGGCGCCGGCGTTCTTCGAGCCGCTTCGCGAGCTGTCCGCCGTCTGGCACGATCGCGCTGCAGGGCGCGCCGCGATCGACGAACTTAACCGACTGTCGACATCCGGGCGTACGATCCCTGGTTCGATCACCCATTCGAAAGCCGCGGTGGCAGATCTGACCAGCGCTCCCGCCATTAGGATCGACAAACTGTCATTTCGGTACGGCGACAACGATGGATTGGTCTTCGATCGCTTCGACTTGTCCATCGCACCGGGGGAACATGTGGCGCTGCTCGGTCCGAGCGGCACCGGAAAGTCGACACTCCTCGCGCTGATAGCGGGCCTCGCGCGTCCGGCAGCAGGAACAATATTGATCGACGGCCAAAGTCTTACCGACAATACCGCCGCAAACCTGCGCTTCGGTATGACCTGGATCGGTCAGCGGCCGCACATCTTCGCCGGAACGCTGGCAAGCAACGTCGCGCTTGGCCGGAATATCGATAGGGCGCGCATCGCCGACGCATTGAAATTCGCAAAGCTCGGCGCGCTCGCCGTCGCGCGGGGCGCACATGCCATCGGCGAGAACGGCGTCGGCCTTTCCGGCGGCGAAGCTCTCCGGCTCGCCATTGCCAGGATCGCCGCTCGCCCTAATGCCGGGATTGTCCTTGCCGACGAGCCGACGGCGCATCTCGACGCCGAAACAGCAAACGACATAGTGGACAGCCTGATCGCACTTAGTCGCGGCAAGACAATGATCATCGCGACACATGATCTGACATTGGCGCGGCGCATGGATCGCATCGTGCGCTTGGGTAACCGGCCGCTGGAGAGAGCGGCATGAGCAGAGTTTCGCGGGACCTAGCGCCTATACTTTCGCTTTTCTGGCGTGGACCGCGTGGCAAGCTTCTGTTCGGCTTGGGCCTCAGCGCTGCAACCACATTATGCGGTCTGGCGCTGCTTGGTCTTTCAGGCTGGTTCATCACGGCAACGGCGATTGCTGGACTGAGTGCAGCGACCGCTTTGGCCTTCGACGTCTTTTCGCCGTCTGCCGGCATCCGGTTCTTCGCATTGGCGCGGACGGTCAGCCGATATGGCGAACGCCTCGTTACGCACGACGCGACGCTCAGCATTTTGGCGGAACTTCGCGAACGGCTCTTTCGCGGCTCAGCGGCCATGCGGGAGGCGGAAAAGTTGCGTATGCGCCCCGCGGCGCTCTTGTTTCGTCTAACGCACGATATCGATGCGCTCGACTCCCTTTATCTACGCGTGGTCGTTCCGGCCGCCGCTGCCATCGCCGCCGCATTGGCCATCGGCTTGTGCTTCGGCGCGATACTCCCTGCCGCCGGCATTGGTTTTGGGGCGTTTCTCGTCATTGCCGGGCTCGGCATTCCGCTGATCGCTGCGCGGGTTGCCGAACGCCCCGCACAACGGCGCGTTCTTGCGCTTGAAGCACTACGATCTCGCGTTATCGATTTGGTCTCGGGGCAAACCGACCTTGTCATGTCCGGGCGGATTGAAGCACAGCGCCGTGCCATCGCCGAGGCGGATCGGAAACTCTCAGATGCCGACAGCGAGCTTAATTTTGCGGAGGTCGCGTCCGGTGCAGCGCTTGGCATCGTCAGCGCCACTCTCATCGCCTCGGCGCTTTTTGTCACGCTTTTTCTTGCCCGGCATGCCGAAATCGGTGCGCCCATAATGGCGCTCGCTGTCCTTGTCACGATCGCGGCGCTTGAGCCCTTCTCCGCCTTGCGTCGGGGTGCCATCGAGCTTGGACGGACCTGCGTTGCCGCGCGCCGTGTCGCAGTTCGCCTCAAGCCGCCTGCTCATGCTTCTGTGGCATCGCCACCGTCAGGCACTGCATGCGTGCTGGATGCGGTCTCGGTCCATTACGGGCATGGGGACCGGCCTGCGATCCAAAATATCACCCTATCACTCCGGGTTGGCGAACGCGTTGCTCTGATCGGGAGCAGCGGATCTGGAAAATCGACTTTGATATTCGTCATAGCGGGCGAACTTGCTCCCGATCATGGTTCGGTTCGAAGTGTCCCTTCGACGCTTCTCACACAACGCACCGAACTTTTCACCGATACCCTTCGCGACAATCTTCGACTTGCGAATGCCACCGCCGATGATGATTGCCTGAGACGCGCCATGATGTCCGCCGGACTAAAGCCTTATCTCGACGCCCTTCCGAACGGTCTCGACACGCGCCTAGGCGAGGACGGTCTCGGGCTTTCGGGTGGCGAGGGCCGCCGCTTGGCGTTGGCGCGGCTTTTTCTTCGGAAAACACCACTTTGGCTTTTGGACGAACCGACCGAAGGCCTTGATGACGCGACAGCACGTGACGTCCTTGGGCGGCTGTCGGCAAACGCGGTGCAATGCACACTGCTCATTGCGACGCATATCCGCAGGGAAGCAGAAATCGCCGATCGTCTTATTGCAATGAAGGACGGGCGGGTGATCGGTCAAGCGTCGCGCGGAGATTCTCAATTCGAAGCCCTGCTCTCGACCCTGAGACAGGACTGACGACAATTGTTCCGGCGGCGTTTCTTCAGCGCCGTCATTTCGGAAGGAGGCCGACCGGGAGTCGGGAAAGCAGATGGAACTTGACATAGTGGCGCTCTCGCGCCTGCAATTTGCGACGACGGCGCTTTATCACTTCTTGTTCGTCCCGTTGACGCTTGGACTTTCGATCATCGTCGCGATCATGGAGACGGTCTATGTGATGACCGGTCGCCATATCTGGCGACAGATGACGAAATTCTGGGGCACGCTGTTCGGCATCAACTTCGTGGTCGGCGTTGCGACCGGCCTTGTCATGGAATTCCAGTTCGGAATGAACTGGAGCTATTACAGCCATTACGTCGGCGATATCTTCGGCGCGCCTCTCGCGATCGAGGGTCTGATGGCTTTCTTCCTGGAAGCAACATTCGTCGGTCTCTTCTTCTTCGGCTGGGATCGCATGTCGAAGGTCGGCCATCTCGTCGCGACATGGTGCGTCGCGGCCGGATCGAATTTCTCGGCGCTTTGGATTTTGATCGCAAACGGCTGGATGCAGAATCCCGTCGGCGCATCGTTCAATCCGCAGACGATGCGTATGGAAGTCACGAACTTCTTCGATGTCGTGTTCAATCCGGTGGCGCAGGCGAAATTCGTGCACACGGTTTCGGCCGGCTACGTTACGGCTTCCGTCTTCGTTCTCGGTGTCTCCGCTTGGTACCTATACAATCGTCGCCATGTCGCGCTCGCCAAGCGATCCATGACGGTCGCTGCTTCGTTCGGCCTAGCGGCGGCGCTTTCAGTCGTCGTGCTTGGCGATGAAAGCGGCTACCTGTCGAGCGAACATCAGAAAATGAAGCTCGCAGCCATCGAGGCGATGTGGGAAACGGAACCTGCGCCCGCAGCCTTTACACTGTTTGGCTTCCCCGACCAGCAAACCCGTGAGACGCACTACGCCGTCCGTGTCCCGTGGGTCATGGGCCTGATCGGCACCCGCTCACTGACGACGCAAATTCCGGGCATCGACGAACTCGTCAACAGCGCCAAAACGCGGATCCGCAACGGCATCCTGGCATACGATGCACTTCAGCAAATACGTGCAGCTGGAGATCCGTCCACGATTCCTCCGGCGGCGCGCGACGCACTTGAGAAGAATGGCAACGATCTGGGTTATGCGCTTCTGCTGAAGCGTTATGTCGATGATCCTCGCAAAGCGACCGATGCGCAGATCGAACAAGCCGCCATTGATACGATACCGAGCGTGCCGACCTTGTTCTGGGCGTTCCGCATTATGGTCGGCTTGGGCTTCTTCTTCATCGTTTTGATGGCGACGTTCTTCTACCTGTCGGCGCGCAGGCGGCTTGACCATTATCCCTGGCTGCTTCGCATCGCGACCTTCGCCATTCCGCTGCCGTGGATCGCGGCGGAACTCGGATGGGTCGTTGCCGAGTTCGGGCGGCAACCGTGGATCATCGAGGGCATTCTCCCGACCGCCGCCGCCGTTTCGAGCCTCGGTGCATTCACCGTACTCCTAACGCTTCTCGGTTTTATTGCGCTCTACTCGGTTCTCTTCATCGTCGAGATGAGCCTCATGGTTCGTGCGGTTCGCGCCGGTCCCCAACCCGACGACAATCCGGAAGCCATTCTTGTTTCTCCCAATCTCGTCGCTGCGGAGTAGATCAATGATCCTGCATCAGTTCATAGATTACGACACGCTCCGTATCATTTGGTGGCTGCTGCTCGGCATTCTGCTGATCGGTTTTGCCGTCATGGACGGTTTCGACCTCGGTGCCGCGGCTCTGTTGCCGTTCGTTGCCAAAACAGACGTCGAACGCCGTGTGGTGATCAACAGCATCGGACCGACTTGGGAAGGTAATCAGGTCTGGCTGATCCTCGGAGGCGGCGCAATCTTCGCCGCTTGGCCGCCGCTCTACGCGGTTTCGTTCTCCGGCTTCTATCTTGCGATGTTCGCCATTCTGTTCGCGTTGATCTTGCGGCCGGTCGGGTTCAAGTACCGCTCGAAACTCGAAGGTACCAGATGGCGCGAAACGTGGGATTGGGCGCTGTTTGTCGGCGGTGCCGTTCCGGCGTTGATCTTCGGCGTCGCGGTCGGCAATGTCCTGCGCGGCGTGCCGTTCCACTTCAACAGCGATCTTCGGATCTTCTATGACGGCACGACGCTGTTCGAGCTTCTCAATCCGTTCGCCCTGCTCTGCGGATTGGTCTCCGTCGCCATGCTCGTAATGCACGGGGCCGGGTGGATCATATTAAAGTCAGAGGGTCCGGTCGCTGACCGTGCCCGCAGCTTTGGAAGCGTCGCCGCACTTGCGACCATCGCACTCTTCGTTATCGCCGGTGTCGTGCTGTGGCTCGGAATCGATGGTTATCAGATCACGAGCACGGTCAACCCGGTAGGACCGTCTAACCCGCTGGCAAAAACTGTCGCCAAAGCGTCGGGTGCGTGGTTCACTAACTATGGCTCGTATCCGCTGACGATCCTAGCACCCGTACTCGGAATAATCGGCGCCGGCGCTACCTACGTCTTCATGAACACCCGACGGGAAATCGCGACGATTTTGGCGTCGTCACTCTCCATCGCCGGAATCATTACGACGGTTGGCGTTTCGATATTCCCATTTCTTCTGCCGTCTTCCATCGACCCGCGGTCGAGCTTGACGGTTTGGGATGCATCGTCGAGCCACCTGACGCTCTTCATCATGCTCGTCTGCGCGGTGATCTTCGTGCCGATTATCATCGCATACACGACGTGGGTCTATCACGTGATGTGGGGAAAAGTTGACGAGAAGGCGATCCGTGACGGCCACGGCCACGCTTACTAAGCCACTAGAAAGGAGAGAACTATCATGTGGTATTTCGCTTGGCTTCTCGGCCTTCCGCTGGCAGCCGCTTTCGCCGTCCTCAACGCCATGTGGTACGAGCTGATGGAAGATTCAGCCGCTGCTCGTGCGCAGACGGCGCCGGCCAAAGGATCGGCTCAGCGGAAATAAAACGGAATGACGTAGGCGAGCTGCGTTGGCGTCAAATCCGCCGGCGGCTCGCCGAACGGCGCCGATTTACGAATAACAGTCAGCGCGGCGGCATCGAGCGTCGCGCTGCCTGAAGACTCCGAAATCTTGAGATATCGAATGCCGCCGTCGGCGGCGATACCGAATGAAACGCGGACCGTGCCGCGGACGCCAATGCTTGTTGGCTTATTGCGTGCAAGTTGTGCGCGGACACGCGCACCATAGCTCAAGGCATTTCCCCGGCTCGCCGAAACCCGGCCACTTACCGAAGCTTGAGATGCATTAGAACGCGACGTGGAACTGCCAGCCACCTGAGCATGCGACTCCTGCTGCGGGGTCTTCTTTTCTTTTTCGACTTCCTTTTTCTTTTCTGCCTTCGCGGGGCTGTCTTCCTTCGTTTCGACCGCCTCCGGCATTTCCGTGACCTCGGTTTCAGCGATCTGATGGGCCTTGATCTCGCTTACCGCTTGCTCGATACCCCCACCGCGAATAACCGGCAGCGGATCGTCCGTCGGCGTCAGCGCGGCCGGAGTGACGTCGGCAACATCAATCGGCTTCGGCGGCGGTTCATCTGAGAGCGGATCGTTCTCTAACTCCGCAAGCTCTTGCGGTTTCGATTCCGCAGCTCGGATGCTCCCGGCCTGAGACGCCGCTGCAGAGGCTGATGCCATCTGCACGCTTTCCGTCGAGATCGACTCGAGAACGACCGACTGCTCCATTGAGAGGCTGAAGGTGTCGGTGTTATCGGAAAGCGTGCCGAATTGCTCGCCAGATTTTCCCATAAACATCGAGGCAATGACTCCACCGTGCAATGCAACCGAAATTGCGATGGCTACAAAGAGAAGCTTTTGGGAAGCATTCTTTGCGGTGTCCAATGGCGTTTCGATCTTGAACGGCGGAAGCACAACCGCTCGTCCGGCGATGTTTGCCGCCCGATTGAGCGCCTTGGGAAAGTCGAACGCGACGATATTGGATCCGGCCGACGCATCGAGCGCGCGGCCCCCGGGCGTTCGCGAACGTTCATCGCGGCGCGGGTGGTCATTGCGTTCGATGAGCGTCACGTTCGCTCGCCTCCGGTTTACAACAAACTGGCTTTTGTCATGATGGCGTCGGCGAATTCCTCCGCCGACGCTCGAACTTCTTCTCCGTGCGATCACGCGCTGTGGTCTAGAACCTCGCCTTTGTCGTGAGCAGGAACGTGCGGCCACGACCTGTTTCGACCGGCGCATCGCCAGTGGCAGGAGCGCTGAGGGCGGGCGTGTAGGCGACGTCCGTGAGATTTGTCACGTTGAGAGAGACGTCGATGTCGTCGGTGACCTTGTAGCTCGAGAAGAGATCGTAGGTCGTATAGCCCTCGTAAGTCAGGACGCCGTCGGAACCGACATTCACATCAGCCTTCTGACTGTCGGAAACGATATTCGCTCTTGCACCGACCGTCAGACGCTCAGCAAAGAAGCGAAGGCCACCGGTGACGGTCGCAAGATCGCCAGGCAGGTAGCTGTGCAGTCCCAGGCCATCCATCTGCGATGGAAGCGTCGTATGGTTATGGCTGTAGCTCAGGCCCCCGAAGAGGTAACCCGCGTCGTACGTGCCTTGCAGTTCGACACCTTCGACTTTCGAAGTGCCCTGGTTGTTTATGAACGTGCAGATAATTCCGAAGTCGTCGCACGCGGCCGTAATGTAGTTGTCCACGTCCATCGTGTAGTAATCGCCTTTGAAGCGAAACTGATCGCCGGAATGGAAGATATTGTTAATCTTTGAATTGAAGCCAAACTCCCAGCCCTTCTGTGATTCAGGCTGAAGAAGAGGATTTGGCAAAAAGTTGGGCTCGAAGACACTGCCTGGATGCGTGCCGTCGAGAAGCGTTTCCGAGATGGTTGGAGCGCGGAACGAATTCGACCAGGTCACATATGGCTGGAACCATTCGACCGGCTTTGCGGCAAGCGTCAACTTCGGACTGAAACCACCGTCGCTTTTGTCGACCGAATACGGTCCGAGCGAAAGACCATTGGGCAGCGCGGGCGTGTATCCGGGTGGCAGGTAGGGAAGCAAGTATGGCGGAATATGGGGCTCCGTCACGTCGCCGTGGCCGTTCAAGTTATAGTCGTCGTAGCGCAGACCAACGATAAAATCGAAGATGCTTTTTGAGAAAGTCGTTTCAGAAAACGCGCCACGGATCGTTGATTTACCGGACGGATTGACACCACCACCGGCGCTCGGATCTAGAGCGTTTGAGGCGTCAACTTTGTCATGAAAGTATTCGTAGCCGTAGTTCGATTTGACGTGGATACCACCAAGATCGAATAGCGATGTATTCTGCAGGGTGAAACCTAGGCCAAGATCATTGATCTTACGGCCTTCGGCAGCAGAGGCGCCATCGATGCCGCTCCCGTACTTCATCGTCAGGTCGCTGCCAGAGAAATTGGCGCGAAAATGCACGAGGTCATTGCCGATGGGGTCGTAGGAATACTGGGCAGTGTAGATCTTCGAATCGATATTCTGATTGTAGGAATTTGCGGTGAAGTCGTTGTTGTAGAGCACTGTACCAAACGACAACCGCTGTTCCGGATCGATCTGGATGTGGACTTTTGCCAAACCAGAGATCAGGTCTTGATCTGTGTAGGGCACGCGTTGCCCCAAGCCATTATCGTAATCGTCCTGATCGTGCTTGCTGATGGCGCCGATGACGCTGATCGCCCCGCTGCGGATGGCTCCCGCACCCATCTCCGAAAAGCCGACGCCATTACTTCCCCACGAGGAAAGTACCGTCGCGCCGTAGTTGCTCCCCGGCTTCAGCACATCATCGACATCAAGTGTGCGCATGTCCGCTGTGCCGGCGAGAGCACCCGCACCGCCAGCTGTCGAAACCGAGCCGCGCTGCACCTCAATGCTCGCCAGAAGCAATGGATCGACATAGGCAAAACCCGATGCCGTATGGCCAGTGAATCTGAAATTCTGGCGCACACCGTCGATCGTCATATTCACGCGGCCTTCGCCTTCGAAGCCGCGGATATTGACTGCGATGCCGGGATTGTTCGGATCGTCGCCGGTCGAGACCCCGGGCATCGAACGAAACACATCTTGAAGATTGGTCTGCCCGAATGTCTGAATTTCGCTTTGCCCCGCGACGCTCACACCAGCCGGCGTGCTATAGGGCGAGTCAATCAATCCGGCTTGATTGCCTCCTTCGCTCGCCGTCGGCGGAGGCGTTGCCGAATTAGCAGTCTCCTGGACTGGAGCAGCCTGTGGCTTCTTTTTCGGAGCGCTGCTTTTCTTCGCTTGCGCGGATTGAACGTCGATGCCCGGCAGCGGTGTTTCTTGTGCGAATGCAGTTCCGGCCAACGTCAGCGCTGCGGCCGACACGGTCAGCGCCAAGGCCGCCTTGCCAAAGCTTTTGCAAGCGGGAACCGGATGCAATCCCAACGCGATCAAACGCGCTTTACTCGAATCATCAACGCCGCGCACAGCCATCCTATCGACCCCCGTTATTCCGTGTTGATACGGGGCTGGCTGGCTAGGCGCTTAAGCGCACAATGGCGGGCTTGCCTCCTCTTTGCGAAACCCTCCCCCGGAGGTGATCGCAATGAAGATCCCGACGTTTGCCGGGTATACGATGAGAATATGAAAGTCTACATTATTAGTCAACAATAAGACGCCGTTTAGTTGTGTCTTTTCAGCGACAAATATGCCGCGTTTCGCAGAAATGAATGCAATTACGGCCCCGGTCGCAAATCCGCACGAGGCGAACGTCAACCGAGGCCGTAGTCAGATCAAAGCGACCGGCGCTTCTCAGTTCAAACCGAGCTTGCCGCGAAGCGTTGAAAGTTCGGTCGCCAGAGCGTTGACCTTGGCTGACAGAACCTTGCGGTCTTCGTCCGACAGCTTGTCGTACAGCTCGTAGCCGTCGGCCGTCTTGTACTTCGCCAGCGTGTCGTCAACGACCTTGAAGTCACCGTCGACCTTCTTCACGAAGTCGGGGTGATCCTTATCGATGAGGGACCGGACAAGATCGTAGATCTTCTTCGAGCCGTCGAAGTTCGCTTTGAAGTCCCACAGGTCGGTATGGCTGTAGCGATCTTCTTCGCCCGAAATCTTGGTCGCGGCTACCTCTTCCATCAGGGCTGCAGCACCGCCGACAACGGTCTCCGGCGGGAACGTCAGATTCTCGATGCGGTGATTGAGATCTTTGACGTCAGCAAGAAGCTGATCGGCATAAGGGGCGACGTCCTTCGTGCTTTTCTGTTCCCAAAGGCCGTATTCGATGCGGTGGAAGCCCGAAAATTTCGGATCTTTTTCCTTGGCCTCGAAGTCATCGGCGCGAGCGTCGATCGTGTGATCGAGATCGGAGAAGAGTTCGGCGATCGGTTCGATCGTTTCATAGTCCATGCGCGTCGGCGCGTAGAGCGCCTTGGCTTTGGCTATGTCGCCAGCCTTGACGGCCTCGGTGAACTTCGTCGTGTTTTCGAGAAGTTTCTCTGTATGATCGGCCACAAAGCTCTTGTACGCGGCGAGCGGCTCAACGAGTTTTGAATCGTCGTCTTCGGCATATGCCAAGCCAGCATATCCAAACGCCGCTGCGAGCGCGGTCGCAGCCAACAAGTGTCGTTTCATCGGTCGTCCCTCCGGTGCTTAGTTGGGTAAGGGGGTTTTCTAGGAACGTGTCGACGGATCCGCCGTCGCGGCCTCGGCCAACTTTCGGCCCAGATAGTCGCCAGCTTCCCGCGCCCCTGGAAGAACGAAGAAATAACCGCCACCGATTGGCTTGATGTATTCCTCTAACGGCTCGCCATCGAGCCGCGACTGCACGGCAATGAACCCCTTTTCGAGGTCTGATTGGTAGGCAATGAACAGCAGCCCCTGGTCGAGCTGGCCGTTCTTGGTGATGCCGTTCGAATAGTTGAACGGCCGGCGTAATATAAGGTTCTTTCGCGCTTCGGAAGTTCGTGGATTGGCAAGCCGGATGTGCGCATCAAGGCGCGTGATTTTTCCATCCGGATCTTTCGTGTAATTGGGGACGTCGATCTCCTTGACGCCATCCATCGGCGCACCGGACATCTTCTTGCGACCGAAGATGCGCTGCTGCTCGCCAAGTGGGGTGCGATCCCAGCGTTCCACGAAGTTACGGATGATGCGGACGGCTTGATATGTCCCGCCGACAGCCCACGCAGGCTCGTCGTGACCTTGGCCGACCCAGACGATCTCGTCCATCATCGGCTTGTCATTGGAATTCGGGTTGGCCGAGCCGTCCCGGAAACCCAAGAAGTTGCGCGCGCTCGGCACTGAGCCGTCAGCTTCGGGCAGTACGGTTGGAACGCTGCCTTCCTGCTTCCAGCGCGGTACGAGGTATTCGGGCATGTTTTTCAGAATGTCGCGCAGCGCATGAATGTTCGTATCGGCCGTGTTCGAGCAGAACTGCAGTGAGAGATCGCCGTGGCACAGCTCAGCGTCGAGAGCGTCATTCTTGAATTGCGTCATCTGCTGGAGATGACGCGGCTTCAGTCGTCTGAGCCAGGGGCGCGTCTCGAACATTGAGTTGCCTAGGCCGACCGTAATCGTCAAATTGTCGGGCTGAATTTCAGGACCAAGAATGCCTGAATCGGCCGGCGGCAGTTTGGGGTCTAATTCCGGTGGGGTGCCGCCTTGTGTCAGGAACACGATGCGTTCGGTCAGCTTACGCATCATTTTCTCGAAGTCGGCCGGGGTATCGGCGATGACGTCGAGTGAAACCAACATGCCATTGGCCGGCCGCGGCGTAACCACGCCAGCCTGGTGGAGGCCGTAGAACGGAACTCTCTGCTCGACGTCTGTGCGATGGCTTTCGGGCGCGTCCGTCACCTGCTTGTCGTTCGCGCGTGCTTCCTGAACGGCGAGGCCCGATGTCAACGCGCCGCCAGCTGCAACGCCGAGACCAAGCAGAATTTTCCGGCGGTCGGTGCTTACGGATCCGTGCCGATCAGCCGGTTTTTTTTGATCATGTACCATTGGAATTCATCCCAATAGCGGACGGTAATTCGTTGAGTGCGTCCGCGAGGTTTGTGAAAGCCGCCGTCAGCTCCTTGCGTTGACTCGGGCTGGCAGACGTCGAAGAGGCCGTCGCGGCGTCGCTCTTCTGTTTGGCGACTTCGTCTTTCGTGGCGGTCAAAGTAGCGTCGATCTTGTGAGCGAGGTCCGGATTGACCGGCTTCACAACCGGCCGAAGCAAACCGACGATCTTGTCGATGCCATCAAGGTTGGCTTCGAGATCGGTCATGTCGGTTTCGGCAATGCTGTCGTTTTTCGCGGGCAGGCGATCACGCGATAGCTGCGTGGTGAAATTGCCGGCGCTATCGATGAGAATGCCCGGCGTCATTTTCATCGCCTTCAGACGCTCATTGAGCGTCGTCAGATCGGCGACGAGACGGTCGGCAATGGGGCTAAGACCATCCAGGCTTTTCGTGACGAAGAGCCCACGTTCGATGCGATGATATCCGACGAATGCCGGATCGTTCTCGCGCTTCTCGAAATAGTCCGCGACCGGGTCGATCGCATTCTGCAAATCCGCAAAGCGATGCACGACCGGTTCGATGCGCTTATAGGGCTGCCGCGCTATGATATAGAGAGCCTGGGCTTTGGCGAGATCACCGGCCTTGATGCCGTCGGCAAGTTCCTGGGCATCGCGCAATGCCGCCGAACTCTGACGGCCGAGATAAAATTTATATTCGCCCATCGGCCCAAGGAGCGCGCGCATCGTCGCCTTCGGAGGCTCGGCGTTCGCTTCCTGCGATGGGGTGACAAGCAAAGTCCCGCGCGGATTCGACAGTAACCCGCAGGTGACTTCGTAGGTGCCCGGGGCAAGGCGCACTTTCAGCGTCTGCTTGAAACCCGGCGCAATATTTTCCCGCTCTGCCAGGACCATCACGCCGTCAAGGACTTCCCATTCAACGGGACGTTCCGACTTGTTCGAAATCTCGAACGTCCGCTCGCCGGCGGGGACCGAAAGCGAATTGGGCTCACATGCTTTCGACGTCACGGCAACGGGCACGGCCGCGACGTTGTCATGACGGGTTTGCTTGGTCGCCGCGTAAAACGCAGCACCCGCGACGAGTACGAGAACCGTCGCCCCGGCAACGCCAAGATACATAATGCCGGACGATGGGGCTTTCGGCTTTCCTTGGCGGGTCTCAGGCGCGGACATTTTTATTGTTACCCTGGTATGCTTCGACTGAGACACTGCCCGGACGAACAGGCCGCAAATAGAGATAGAGAACGATGGCAAGGAACCCGAGGTAGACGATGACCTCGCCGACTGTCGGATTTTCCTGATAGCTGAAAACGCCAGAAAGAATGGTTCCAAGGACACTCGAGATCGGCAATACCGCGCTCATATCGTAGGCGGGCTGCTGCAGGCCGTTCCAAAGTCCGGCTTCATGCAAGGCGCCAACCGATGAAGAGAGGATGCCGGCGGCGACAAAAATGATGAAGACGCCAGTCCATTGGAAGAAGCGACGGAGATCGAGCCGAACGCCGCCGACATAGATGATCAAGCCGACGACAACAGCGGCCGCGATACCCGCAAGAGCGCCAAGCGGAGCTTCCAGGCCGTTGCTCTGCTGAAAGATCGCAAGCAGAAAAAAGATCGACTCGAGCCCTTCGCGAGCGACGGCGAAGAATACAAGACCGATGAGCCCCCACGTCCCGCCGTGCGACGAATGAAAGGCCGCTTCGACGGAATGCTGCAGCTCGCTCTTGATAGAGCGTGCGGCCTTGCGCATCCAGAACACCATCGAGATCAGCACCGCGACGGCAATGAAGCCAACGATCGCCTCGAACAGCTCTTGCGCCTTCTGGGGAAACTCGGCGCTGACGAACAGAAGCGCGGCGCCGGCGAAAAGAGAGAAGGCTACAGCCAGCAGCACACCCATCCACACCGCAGGCATCCATTCGGATCGCCCCGTCTGAGCGAGATAGGTTGCAACGATGCCGGTGATGAGCGCTGCTTCGATGCCTTCGCGAAGCATGATCAGAAACGGAGCGAGCACGCTCTCTTTCCCTTCACTTTTGGTCTCAGGGTATTGCCGCCTGAAATAGGAAACTTGACTTCTAAAATCAAGTTTCCATATGTCGCAATCGCCCTTGATCAAAATCAATTTTTCGCAATGTTTGCCGTGCGTGACGGGCGGCATAGGCCACTTGGCTAAGCCAGTGCCTTTCCTTTTCGTGTGAGCGGCACCACGCTCTCAAATCCCCACGACCTTATCGCGCGACGGCAGTTTCGCACGGCCGCACGCGCCTTGACCGGCGCCCTCTCCGTCATGCCGGCAACCGCGCCTCCTAATATCCTCCCAACCAAATCCGCGACCCACAATTCCGCCGTAGTCATTCCACATTAGATGTTATATTATACATTTTCTACTAGGCGGATAAATCACAACCATGTCGAACAGAGATCCATTCGAGCGCTCCTTGATGGCGCAGCCCGCTTACCGACGGCTGATCGGCGCGGGCGGCATCCTGGTTGTGCTGTGGATCGCAATTTTTTGGGCGGTGGCTCTTCCATGAGGCAACCATTGATCAAGCTTCGAGACGTGACGGTGGCCTATGCGCGTCACCCGGCGCTCCATCATGTATCGGGGACGTTCGACGAAGGCAGTATGACGGCGATAACCGGCCCTAACGGCGCGGGCAAGTCGACACTGTTAAAGGCGATCATGGGTGAGCTGCCTCTAGCGGAAGGCGCCATCGAGCGGCCTGGTCTTGCAGCATGCGATTTCGGGTATCTGCCGCAAGCCGCCGAGATCGACCGACAGTTTCCGATGTCTGTCGCCGATACGGTGATGCTCGGAGCCTGGCACCGAAGCGGCTCATTCCGACGCGTTGATTCCGGTGCGATGGAGAAAGCACGAAAAGCGTTGACGGCTGTTGGCTTGGACAGCTTTGGCGGCCGCATCATAGGCTCGCTCTCGGCAGGGCAGTTCCAGCGCGTGCTATTCGCGCGGCTATTGCTTCAGGATGCGAAGATCATCGTTCTCGATGAACCGTTTACGGCGATCGACGCACGCACCACGCGCGACCTCTTGGATATCGTCTGCCGCTGGCACAAGGAGGGACGGACGATCATCGCCGTCTTGCACGATTTCGATCAGGTCCGCGCCCACTTTCCCGACACTCTCCTTCTCGCCCGCGAGGCCATCGGGTGGGGGCCAACAAGTGTCGCGATGTCGTCGCGGAACCTGCTGCGCGCCCGAGCGATGGCGGAAAGCTGGGACGAAGGCGCTGAGGTTTGCGAGAA
This sequence comes from Hyphomicrobium sp. DY-1, assembly GCF_047497105.1. Lineage (NCBI taxonomy): Bacteria > Pseudomonadati > Pseudomonadota > Alphaproteobacteria > Hyphomicrobiales > Hyphomicrobiaceae > Hyphomicrobium > Hyphomicrobium sp. DY-1. The sequence goes on from NZ_CP134870.1 coordinate 1,147,658, forward strand.
GGATACGGCCGCCGCATGAGCCTGCACGCCATCTTCATCTCGCCGTTCATCGATTATGGTTTCATGCGCCGCGCGCTCATTGCGTGCTTCGCCCTGGCGCTCGGCTCGGGGCCTGTCGGCGTGCTTTTAATGCTCAGGCGCATGAGCCTTGTCGGCGATGCCATGAGCCATGCGATCCTTCCCGGCGCGGCGGTCGGCTTCTTGATTGCCGGCGGTCTTTCTCTGCCGGCGATGGGTTTCGGCGGCCTGGTGGCAGGATTGAGCATTGCGCTTCTATCCGGCGTTATCAGCAGGACGACCTCGCTTCGTGAAGATGCGAGTTTCGCTAGTTTCTATCTGACATCGCTCGCGCTCGGCGTTTTGATCGTTTCGCTGCGAGGCTCGAACATCGACCTGCTGCATGTCTTGTTCGGGACGATCCTGGCGATCGACTCGAATGCGCTTTATCTCGTCGGCGGCATTGCCTCGCTGACAATCATTATCCTCGCGGTCGTATACCGGCCACTCGTCGCCGAATGCTTCGATCCCGGATTTCTGCGGGCCGTTGGGGGTCACGGCTCCCTCTTTCACTTTCTGTTTTTGCTGCTCGTCGTGATCAATCTGGTCGCGAGCTTCGAAGCGCTTGGAACGCTTATGGCCGTTGGTCTGATGATGCTCCCCGCGGCTGTCGCGCGTCTTTGGGCACAATCACTTCCAGCCATGTTCGCGGTCGCGGCGGGGACGGCGGTCGTCTCAGGCTATCTCGGTTTGGTCGCGTCGTTCCATTTCGCCGTGGCCTCCGGCCCCACGATCATCCTTACCGCAAGCTGCATCTATGGCGTCTCGCTCATTCTCAGCCCTTCGGGCATGGCGCGGCGTCTCTATTCGCGTCCTCACCTCAAAGCATAGACAGGAGATTGATCATGAGGGTTTCTAACCTCGTCCTCGGACTACTGGTGTCTTCCGGCGTCGCCGTCGGCTTCTCGGCGGCCGCGTCGGCAAAGACGCTGAATACCGTGGCCAGTTTTACGGTGCTCGCCGACGTCGTGAAGCAAGTCGGCGGCGACCACGTAAACGTGAAAAGCCTTGTCCCGCCGAATGGCGATCCACATGAATTCGAGCCTTCGCCTGACGATGCGAAATCTCTGAAAGAAGCGGACATCACTTTTATCAGCGGCGAAGGCCTCGAAGGCTGGTTCGAAAAGCTGGTGACGGCATCGGGCTACAATGGCAAGCCAATCGTTGTATCGAACGGCATCAAGACACGAACCATGGAAGAGGATGGCAAGACCGTCACCGATCCGCACGTCTGGAATAGCCCGGTCAACGTCAAGATCTGGGTCGTCAATATTGAGAAGGCGCTTGCCTCGGCCGACCCGGCCGACGCTGCCGACTTCAAGGCCAATGCCAAGGCCTATTCCAAGAAGCTCGATGCGTTGAATACGTACGCTAAATCGGTTCTTGAGACGGTGCCGAAGGATCGGCGCAAAATCCTAACCAGCCACGATGCATTCGGCTACTTCGGGCGGGAATACGGCGTGACGTTTCTTTCGCCTATTGGCCTCTCGACCGAAACTGAAGCATCTGCCGCCGACGTTGCCAAGCTGATCGATCAGATCAAGGCCGAGAAGGTCAAAACGTACTTCTTCGAAAACTCGAACGACTCGCGTTTGGTCAAGCAGATCGCGAAGGCCACGGGCGCGCAACCCGGCGGCGAGCTTTATGTCGAATCGTTGTCGAAGGCCGATGGCCCGGCGCCGACCTACGCGAAGATGTTTCACTACAACGTCGATCAGTTGTCGAAGGCCTTCGCGGGAACCTGAGCGGCAGCGAAAACCAACCTCCAACGATCAAGCGGCGAGCCTCAAAAGCTCGCCGCATTTTTTAGTGCACGTTGGAGTCGGTGTAGCAGGCGCGCATGGCTTCGCAGCGATGCGGACCGGCAAAGTGCATATTGTCGCCCTTAGCGGCGCTAATGAAGTCGCACACCTGATTCAATCCGTCTTCCGTTAGCCACCCTTCCCTGCGTCCGCGCTGCACGCCGAAACAGTCGGCGGTTTGCTCATCGGGTCCGCGGAACTGATGTCCGCACTCGTGCGAATAGATCCAGAGTTCGACTGGGCGCGGCAGCTTATCGAGCAAGTGCGTGTTGAGAATGATGAAGCCCGGATAGGCCGCACCATAATCGTCAAGCTTCTCGTCAATTACGGTCGGACGGTCGCCGCATTGGATGCGATATCCCTTGAGCCTGAGTTGGCCGACGGGGACGAGATACGCTGAGCCGTTTGTATAGCCGATGTATTCTTCAGCGGTGGGGCCCCCATCGGAAACGCCCGCCAACGCCAGGGCCGGCGCGATAACACAAAGACGCGCAAGAAGTTTCAATCGATTCATGTTGGCGATGGTCCATTCTCCGAAGGATTTGATTGCGGCCAATCCGACGCGCGCTGCGGCCGCCTCGGTCCGGTCATAATCATACGGTGTCTATCCAATAATATAACATACGCATCAAGCGGCCAAAGTTACATTCACGCATTGCAGTTTCGGGGGGTCCGATGGGACATTGGAAGAGCAGCCGCACGGCCAGCCGTCGGCTTGGCAAACGAGCCGCATGGGCCGCGGCCTGGGCTGCAGGAATTTTCACCATGGTCATGTCGCTCGGTTTGGCTGCGCACGCTAACGAGGCGCCCACAGGACCGAAATCCGCGTTCGGATTCGCTGGCGCGATGCAGGCGCAGCCTGTTCGCGAACCTTCGATGATTACGCAGGCCATGGACGCCGCGTGGTCCATCCTTCTCTTCGAACAGCATCGCTTTACTCAAAACATGACCGGCGCGGTGCGCAATCTGAAATCGACGACCAACGTCATGGCCGCAACCGGCGCTCTTGTTGTAGCGAGCTTCATTTATGGCATCCTTCATGCTGTCGGGCCGGGACACGGCAAGGCGGTCATCTCATCCTACATGCTGGCGGACAAGGAGACGCTACGGCGCGGCATATTCCTCGCGTTCCTATCGTCCCTGATCCAAGCGCTGTCCGCAATTACGCTGATCGGCGGACTGTACGTGGCGGCCCTGGCCACGGGACTGCAGACAAAATGGGCGGAGGCCTGGCTTGAAACGTTAAGCTGGGGCGCGGTGGCGTTGCTCGGGGCCTGGCTGATGTTCAAGCAGCTTTGGCCGATGTTTACGTCTCGGCGCCAGCCCGTTCGCGCCGATCAACTGTATGGCGACGATCACGAACATGGACACGATCACGGATGCAGTCATGATCACCACGGCCAAGCTGCGCCTGCGTCATGCGGACACGATCATTCACACGATCACTCTCATGGTTGCGGGCACGATCATGTCCATGACGAGCACTGCGGTCACGCCCATCTACCGGGTCCGGACGAGTTAAGAGGCAAGCTGTCGTGGAGCCGGGCGCTCGCCATTGCGTTCTCGATCGGCATGCGGCCGTGCACCGGAGCTTTGCTCGTTATCATCTTCGCTGCGACGCAGGGGATGATCTGGGCCGGCATTCTGGCGACATTCGCGATGGCGTTTGGCACAGCCTTAACCGTATCGGCATTGGCAGCGGTATCGGTCGGCTCGCGTAATCTTGCGATCATCCTGGCGGGCGCCGAAAGCCGATGGGGCGACTTCGTCGCGCGGAGCGCCAGCGTTGTCAGTTCGGCCGCGGTCTTCGTGCTCGGGACGGTATTCTTTTTCGCGTCGTTCCACGACGTCCGCCCGTTCTGATCGGCTACGAACTTCACGCCGCGTCGGACTTCCGTACCTATGGAAATCCTCGATTATCGGCATAGAATGACCGATAACGATGGAGCCGATGCTTGATTAATCCTGCTCGTATTTCGGCTGTTGCCCTTGTCGGCTCAGCGTTCTGCACGATCGCGGCGACGGACGCTGCCGCCGCGAAGATGCGCATCTGCCAAGAACAAGACCAGCATTACGAGGAGATCAAACCATCGGCCGGGCCACTGGAGATCAACGCCGCGCTGTCAGCTGCTGCCGATAAAGGGTGCGTGAAGCTCGCTCAGCGCCTTCTTGACGATGGCGCGTCACTGGGATCACGCGACCGCCAGGGCGCGATGCCGCTGTCTCACGCAGCGAAGGCCGGACACACCGACATTCTGGATCTGTTCATTGCGCACGGCGCCATTATCGATGCGCGCAATCTCGATGGATCGACCGCGTTGTTCCTGGCGGCGGAACAAGACAACCAACCGGCCGTCGAATCCCTCGTTGCACATGGTGCAGACGTCAATCTCGCAGGCCGCAGCGGACTGACGCCGTTGGAAGCCGCCGCCTACATGGGAAATGAAAATATCGCGACGCTGTTGCTCGCCAAGGGTGCCGATCCTAAGCGCACGGACGCGACAGGAAAGGGACCGATCTGCTACGCGGCCGCCCGCGGCTTCGCTAAAGTTGCGGGCATTCTGCTCGATCATTCCGTCGACGTGAACGCTCGCTACGGCAACGACCTGACGGCGTTGATGTGGGCGGCTGGGCACGAAGACGGCGCGGGAACGAGCGATGTCGCGGACGTGCTGGCGTTGCTTATCGCGCGCGGCGCGCATATCGACGACCGGGACAATCGCGGGCGGACAGCGCTGATGATCGCAGCTTCGCTTGGTCACGAGCGCGCTGTCGATGTGCTCCTCGCACACGGTGCGAGCCGGACATTGCGTGACAAGTCAGGAAAGACGGCAGCGGACCTCGCCTCAAACGACGAACTCAAAAAGAGGCTCGCGGCGAGTTGATGGAGGTGGGAGCGGCTACTGCCCGCCGCCGCCAATGACCGTCAAACTTGCAAGATACTGGGCGATTGGATCGAGATCGGCCGGCTGGGCTGCATTCATGAGATCCGACATGCCGGGATTGTTCGCCCGGCTGTGATCGCGAAAATCTGTCATCGTTTTGAGGAGATAAGCGGCCTGCTGACCGGCCAGCCGTGGCGTCGTGCTGTCACCCTGATACTGATCGAGATGGCACGACGTACAGCCGATGGAGCCAATCACAGTGAGCGCGTGCTTGGTGACGTCTTTGGAAGGCGACGGCTGTTGAATACTCGGCCACTTGAGCCCAGAGAAATGCGCGGCCAGCGCTTTCATGTCGTCTTTGCTCAATCCCTCAGCGATTGCCGACATCTGATCGTTCTTGCGCGCACCTCTCTTGAAGTCGCGAAGCTGGATATAGAGGTAGCCCTGGTTCTGGCCCCAGATGACGGGGGTCGTCTTTTGCTGCGGGATGCCGTTTTCGCCGTGACATCCTGCACAAAGCTGAATTTTGTCAGCGATCTCGTCGGCAAATGCCGAATGACTGCCGGTCGAGATTGCGGCAACGAGCAACCCCAATCCAATTACTGCTTGCCGCATATCGAAACTCCCGGTCTTCGACGAGCGATTAAAATAAAATCGGAAAGGAGCATGCGCGCTCCTTTCCGACGTCCACATCATCAGTTGAGCGTGAAGGCAATGATGTTATTGCCGCGCTTGAAGTCAATCTGCGTGTTTCCGCCTGCGCCGACGACAATGTATTCCTTGCCGTCGAGCGAATACGCCGATGGCGGAGCATTGACGCCTGCGCCGCACTGGAACGACCATAGGATCTTGCCGCTCTCGGCGTTGTAGGCGCGGAACCAGCCGTTGGCTTCGCCGGTGAAAACGAGATCGCCTGCGGTTGCAAGTGCCCCGCCCATCATCGGCTCAGGTGTTTTGACCTGCCATTTGATTTTGCCGGTGTTGTAGTTGACCGCAGTGACGTTTCCGAACGAAGCCTCGGTCGGAATGACCTTAAAGGCGCCGCCAAGCCACAGCTTTCCATCGGGATAGGGGCTCGACTGGACCTGATACGTCATCGGCTGGTGCAAGTTGACGGCATAGGTCAGAGCGAGCTTCGGGTTGACCGCCATAGGCGACCACTCAACGCCACCGTTTGCGCCAGGAAGCATGCGCGCACCTTCCGGTGTCGGCAAGGTCCACATGTTCTCCTGCGCGACCATCGGCTCAGAGAAGCGGATCAGGCTGCAATCCTTGCGGTTGTGAACATAGACAAAACCGGTCTTGCCGCCATGGATGACCCCCGGAACGACCTTGCCGTCCTTGTCCTTGACGTCGACCAAGATCGGCGGACTGACAGCGTCGAAGTCCCAAACGTCGTGCGGGATATACTGAAGGTGGCAGACGTATTTGCCGGTATCGAGATCGATCGATACGAGCGAGTCCGTGTAGAGATTGTCACCCGGACGCAGCGAACCGTCGAGGTCCGGCGACGGGTTGCCGACCACGAAGAACAAGCGATTGAGCTTGAGATCAACCGCCGGATTTTGCCAAACGCCGCCACCCAACGTCTTGTAGGGATCGCCAGTCTTGGCGAATTGAGCTTTCTCGGCTTCGATGTCGCGGTGCAGATCCTTGCCCGTGGCATCCTTCGTGGCCCAGACGCCGACCGTGTTTTCCGGCACGGTGTCGAAATTCCAAACCTGCTTGCCGGTTTTGGCATCATAAGCGCGGACGAAACCGCGGATGCCGTATTCGCCACCGTTGGTGCCGATGATGATCTTGCCGTTAACGGCTGTCGGCGCCATCGTTTCGCTATAGCCGTCTTCGGGATCGGCGATTTCCGTTTCCCAAACGAGGCTGCCGGTCTTGGCGTCGAGCGCGACGAGCTTGGCATCAAGCGTCGCGAGGTAAACCTTGTCGTCGTAAACCGCGACACCGCGATTGTTCGGGCCGCAGCAATACGTCGTGATCGGCCCCATCTTGTGCTTGTAGTGCCAGTATTGCTCGCCGGTCTTGGCGTTCAGCGCGTAGACATGATCGAACGATGTCGTCACGTACATCACGTCGCCGACGATGATAGGCGTCGTCTCTAGCGACTCTTTTACGTCCATCTGAAAGATCCACGCCGGACGAAGCTTTGCGACGTTGCCGGTATTGATCTGTTTGCCGAGGTAATACCGTGTCTGGTCGTAATTGCCGTTGGTGTGGAGAAACTGCTTGGTATCTTTCGCAGCGTTCGACAATTCTTCCTGCGTGACCGCTCGCGCAGGAGCTCCTTTGATCGCCTCTTTAGATTTGTGCTCGATTTCCTGAGCGCCGACGGGAGCAAATGCGAAAACCGCAAGCGACGCTGCGAGCGCCGCCGCGGTCGCGCGGCTTTTTATACCGACCATGTTGTCCTCGCTTACTTGAAGTTCAAACCGGCCGCCAACACCGGAGGGGGGCGTCAGATCCGTTGTCTGACATTGGCATAGTGCACCCCCGATTTTTTCCCGGCAATAGGGTGAACACTTCTAAAGTATCAAATCCATTGCCGCTTTCCGCATTCCGAGACAACGTGGCGCGGAACTACAAAGGCAAAACGAGGACCAGCAAATACAAAATGAAATGTATGCGAATTGTCTTTCCCTGCTGCAATATCGGCGCGTTCTAACTTCGTATGGATTTAAGCGCCCATCGCCGTCCATTGGATGTCAGTTCGACGACGGAAAGCGGCGCAATATCAATGTGCGCATATGAGATCGCTTGCGCCTCGATCGCGACGACAATCGCCGCGCGCATGACCGCCGGATGCGTCACGGCCAAAATGGGTCCCTCACGCTCCGAAATCGTCTGCATCCAGACCGACGTCCGCGCGATGAGCGCTTCAACTGTTTCGCCGCCATGAGGCGCAGAGCCTGGGTCGGAGAGCCAGCTTGCTAATGCGTCGGCGTCGGATAGAGCAACGCTACTCACGGTGCGGCCCGCCCAGTCGCCAAGTTCGATGTCCCTGAGCGCCGGGTCGATCCGGGGAGAAAGTCCTAAGACAGCGGCGGTCTCCAGCGCCCGCCGAGCGGGACTGGAGAAGACGATGGAGGCATTGCGAAATTCGCCGGCCATTGCGGCCGCGTCCTGTTGGCCAAAATCGTCGATTCCTTCGTCAAGAGGAAAGGCCGCGGCCCTCGCCGCGGTGGTCGAGGCGTTGGCAACAAAGGTCAGGCGTGGCGGCATCTTGGCTCAATGGCTTGCGTTGACAAATGCCCGGCCCGCCCTATGGTGAGACGTGCATCCTCACGGGTCGGAAGCCGGTGAAATTCCGGAACGGTCGCGCCACTGTAATCGTGGGTCGCTTCAAGCGTCCACCGAAAGTCAGACCCTCCTCGTGATCAGAGCACACCTTGAAACGGGACGCGTAATCCCATGGAGGCTCTTTAAAATGGCTCATTCTTCTATCGTCGCACAATCTCTCGGCGCTCAAGGCGGCTTCGCTACGCCTATTCCGGTTCGCCAGATTCTCCCCTGGGCGATCTTCGCCGGGTTGCTGTTCTTCCTCGCCATGTATTTCATCGGCGTCGAAGAAGGCGCCATGGCGATCTTCAACGGAATGTACGTGCACGAGTATGTGCATGACGCCCGTCACCTTCTCGGCTTCCCCTGCCACTAACCGCGGCGGAGAATTTCAAATATGGGATCTCTTCTTGTGCGCGGCATGATTGCCGGGCTTCTCGCTGGTATTCTGGCTTTCGGCTTTGCGAAGGTTTTCGGCGAACCTCAGGTCGATCGGGCGATCGGCTTCGAAGAGCAAATGGCAAAAGCGAGCGGTGAACCGGAAGAACCGGAAATCGTCAGCCGCGCAGTGCAGGCGAGCTTCGGGCTGTTCACCGGCGTCGCCGTCGTCGGGACCGCGATGGGCGGTCTTTTTGCGCTGGCCTTTGCGTTCTTCAATGGCCGACTTCTCGTCGGCATGTCACCGCGGACCACGGCGATCATCATAGCGGCGCTTGGCTTTCTGGCGATCTACTTCATTCCAAACATCAAGTATCCGGCCAACCCACCTGCGGTCGGGGCACCGGAAACGATCGGCTACAGAACGCAGCTCTACTTCGGAATGATCGTCTTCTCTCTCGCCGCGTTGGCGATCGCGATCAGCGCTGGACGGCAGTTCTTCGCTCAGGTCGGCGGCTGGAACGCTATCCTGATCGGAGGCGGTGTCTATATTGCCCTAACGGCGCTTGCGGGCTATTTCCTACCGCCGATCAACGAAGTTCCAAATGATTTTCCTGCCGATCTGCTTTGGAAGTTCCGTGTGGTGTCGTTCGGCATTCAGGGCATCCTGTGGATGACGATTGGCATTATCTTTGGAATGCTGGTCGACAGATCGAACGAGAAAATCGCTCATTGAACGGCGCACGCGCCGCTCAAATACCGCCAGATCGCATTGCGCTTGCTGCTGCGATCTGACCTGCAATCGCCAAACATCCTGAAAAGGCTGTCTGCTAGTGGCACGCCACTCGCCTTGCATAGGTATCTGCAAACTCGACGACGGGACGGGCTTTTGCCTCGGCTGCGCGCGCACGGCCGCTGAAATCGGCGACTGGATGGCGATGAGCGAAGCTCAGCGCGACTCCGTCTGGGACCAGCTGCCAGAACGGCTCGCACAGCTCTCGGTGCGCGTTCGCGTGTTGCCGTGGGTTCGCGACGAGTTGATTAACTGGGTCCGCGACACCCTCGTTGCTCGGCAAGGCGCGTGGGTCGTCGGCGTGCCGGGCGCTGTCGCGGAGTTTCCCAGCGCCGATAACACACCGATTGATTTGCACGTCGAGGACGGCGTGATAACTGCGCGGCGTGCAGATGCCGCGTTTCGTATCGCGATCAACGACAAGGTTCGTGCTTTCGCGTTCACGGATGGCGGCCCGATTGTGCTCGGACTACCGAGAGGACGCGCCGCCATTCAATCTGGTTCGGCACTTCAAGCTGTTGGTCTGGATGCCGGCGCAATCGACGAGACGCATCGCGGCGACGAACTTTTCGATCTCGGAATTGGGCGCCGATATACCCGCTTCTGCGTTCGCACGCGGGACGAGACGCTGACATCGGCGCTATCGGATCATGATCGGCGGCATTGGTCGGATTTCATGCCGGTCATGCTCAATCAATTTGTCGCCGTGAGTCCGCATCGCATCGTTGAAAGCGCTGCAGCGCGCATCGAAATCTTTTCCAGAATTCCAGGCTCCGGCGAGTCGTCACCCAATGGCGCGCATACCCATTTCCTTGCCGAGTTCCTGAAGTCCGGCGAGGAGATCGCTCCAAGTCTGGCGCCGCCCGACTATGTTGGCCCAGTCGCGATCTTTTATCCTAATAAAACCTAGGCAAAACGCACTATCGCGCTTGGAAAGTCGCTCTTGTCCCCAGTTCATGACCGCAGCCGTCCGTTGCTGGGTTGAGAGCCTCGGCGCGCCGTAGTAGTGACGTTTTGTTGATTAGCCTGAGGGCTTCGATAACTTGAGAGGGGACGGGATGCGCAGCATCAGCCTTGGACTCGCCTTCGCCACAGCGGCAGCTTTGATTTCGGCTCCAGCCTCTGCAGACGAGCGATTGCAATCTTCGTTCACTGCGCTCGTCGGCAAAGGTTACGAAGTCAAATCCGTGACGCTCATTCCTCTCGAGGTCGCCAAGAGGGTCACGGAAAAGGTCAAGACCGATAACGTCGTCGTCACGTTACAGAAGCAGGAAACGGTTGCCGTCTGCTACATCGCGTTCGCGAATTGGGCATTCATGAACAAGGCGTCGCTCGATTCCGCGACGCTGTGCGAAGTCCGTTCTTCGCCGACCGAAGAGAGCGCAGCACCGGCAGCCGCACCGAGCGAGCCGGCGGCACCTGCCGAAGCGACGACGCCTCCGGCCGAGGCGACAACGCCTGCCGCTCCGAGCACAAACCCTTAATTTCTAGCTGCTCTCGGCGGGCGAAGAGGCTTTGGCCAATTTCGCTTTCAGCCGAGGCATCGCAAAGTCGAGAAATGCCCGAAGCTTCAGCGGCAGCAGTCCGCTGCTGCCGTAAACGAGGCTGACCGGGACCTGGGGTGGCTCGAACCGCTCCAGCACGACCGTGAGCTTTCCCTCTGCAAGCGGTGCTTCGATCTGGTAGGAAAGCAGGCGCGTCAACCCAAGTCCGGCGACCGCCATGTCGACGGCAGATTCCGCCGTGTTGACGACGAGGCGGGAGTGAATGGCGGCAACCTGGGGCACGCCATTGTTCCAGAAGGTCCACGAACGCGACGACATCAGGCCTTCGAAGGTGACGCAATCGTGCGATTCGAGATCGTTCGGATCGGCAGGGGTTCCGCGTGCTTCGAGATAATCAGGGCTCGCGCAAACAACACGGCGAATCAATCCAACGCGGCTCGCAATCAGGCTGCTATCGGGGAGTTCGCCGATACGAAGCGCGACATCGACGTGCTCTTCGAGGATGTTCACGACACGGTCGGCCAACGTTAAGCGCACGTCGATATCGGGGTAAGCCTTCAAAAACGCGCCGACGATCGGCAGCACATGCAGGCGACCGAAAACGATCGGCGCCGTAATGACCAACTCACCGCGCGGCGCGCGATATTCGCCGGAGGCGGCGCGCTCGGCTTCGACGACGTCTTCCAAAATTCTGCGGCAGGCGGCGACGTACGATTGCCCGGCATCGGTCAGTTCCAATCGACGGCTGCCGCGATTCAAGAGCTTGGTGTGGAGATGGGCTTCGAGTTCGGACACCTTCCGGCTAACCGTTGCTAGCGGCATGCTGAGCCTGCGCGCTCCAGCCGAGAGGCTACCAGCGTCCGTTACGGCAAGAAGAACCGACATGGCGTCGAAGCGGTCCATTTTTGACTCTCATAATCCGGTAGGGTGGCTGCCAATATTGTCGACTATTTCGTGAAAATGAAAGGACCTAATTCAGGGGCGTCGGCCAATCCCGGCCCGAAGAGAGTAGGAGACGCCCATGTCCCGCATCCCGACCCCCGTCACCATTGCTGATGCTCCCGCCGCTGCACAGCCGCTCCTAGAGGCGGTGAATAAACAGCTCGGTACCGTTCCAAACATGTTTCGGCTGATCGCAACAAGCCCCCCCGCTTTGGAGGGCTACCTTGGTCTTTCGGGCGCGCTGGCAAAGGGCAAGCTGCCGCCGCAGACCCGCGAACGCATTGCGCTGGCCGTCGCAGAGTTCAACGGTTGCAGCTATTGCCTTTCAGCGCATACCTACCTTGGGCGGAAACTCGCCAAGCTCGACGACGCTGAAATCACGGCCAATCGCAATGGTGCCTCGAACGATCCGAAAGCCGATGCCGCCGTTCGCTTTGCGGTGAAAGTCGTGGAGGCGCGTGGACATGTGAGCGCCGCCGATCTGGCCGCTGTCAAGGCTGCTGGTTACGACGACGGTCAGGTCATTGAGATTGTTCAGCACGTCGCACTCAACGTGTGGACGAACTTCTTCAACGAGACGTTCAAGACCGATGTCGACTTTCCGGTCGTGACGCCCAGCAAAATCTCCGTTGCCTGAACGGTTTCCGAAACCCTGAAATCTATCGCCGCCGGACGCCTATGCGACGGCGGCGCTTCTTTTTTGGCGTTGTTAACTTAAATGATCCGTCGGCGAACGCGCATCAGAGACGATAGGCTGGCGGACTGTTACGGACGTGCCTTAGTCTCACCATTGCGCATCGTCATATCGGCGGGCGGTAACACATCAATTCTTCTGTCAGCGAGCAAACGTGATCATCGGAAACTTTTCTAGGACGCGCACGGCATCGGTAGGCGCGCTTATCGCGGCCTTCCTTTGCGCCAGCGCCGAAGCGAGCTTCGCGCACAGCGGCACGGCCGATGAGCAGCAGGCCTGCACGCCAGACGTGTTTCGACTTTGCTCGGCTCAGATCCCAAGCGAAACGCGCATCGTTGCCTGTCTGAACAAGAACATGGCAAAGCTCAGCCCTGCTTGCCGTGACGTGATGAAAGGCGACAAGCCCAAAGCGAATGCGCGCAAGAAGCACTAAGCCCGATCGCGACGCCAACCAATTCTTGTGAGGTTCAAGACCGTGCAACGAATATTTCGACTTGGAGCGATGCTGCTGGCCGGGCTTGCGGCGCCTGTCTTCGTGATTGCGAGCACGCACGGCGCGTCCGCTCACAGCGGAACTGCCGAAGAACAATCTGCCTGCACGTCCGACGTTCTGAGCCTCTGCTTTTGGCAGATCCCTAACGAAGATAAGATCGTCGCGTGCCTCAACAAGAATATCAATCGGCTCAGCCCCGAGTGCCGTAAGGTGATCGCGGGCGACGACGACGACAAAAAGAGCAGCAAGCGCTCAAAGAAATAAAACCGCCGCCAATTGCGTGACCGAGATCACGGAAATGGCGGCGTGATGGGCCGCCAAATCAGCAGGCGTGGCCGCGAGCGGCTGTCTTCGAGGGCGCTCTTTCGAGCTGAATAGCGTCGCAAACCGTCTCGACGATGCCCTGAGCGCACAGCCCGGCGCGCTGGTTCATCACTTCCGGCTTATCCTGATCGACGAATTCATCCGGCATCACTTTCGATCGGACTCTGAGACCGCGATCGAGCAAGCCGTTTTCAGCCAGATAATGGAGCACGTGGCTACCGAAGCCGCCAATCGAGCCTTCTTCGATGGTGATCAGCACGTCATGGTTTTCGGCGAGACGGCGGATAAGATCGGTGTCGAGCGGCTTCATGAAGCGCGCGTCAGCAACCGTGGCTGACAGACCCAGCGCTGCCAATTGATCGGCGGCCTTCAGTGTTTCCTGAAGCCGCGTCCCGAGCGAGAGCAGCGCAATCGTCGAGCCTTCGCGCAAAATGCGACCCTTGCCGATTTCGAGAGGAATGCCCGTCTCGGGAAGCGCCACCCCTGTACCTTCGCCGCGCGGATAACGAAACGCGCTTGGACGGTCGTCGATTGCCGCGGCAGTGGCGACCATGTGCTTGAGTTCGCATTCATCGGCCGGGGCCATGATGACCATGTTGGGCAGACAGCCGAGATACGCGAGGTCGAACGATCCAGCATGCGTCGCGCCGTCAGCACCGACGAAACCGGCGCGGTCGATGGCGAAGCGCACCGGCAGGCTTTGCAGCGCGACGTCATGCACGACCTGATCGTAGCCGCGCTGCAGGAACGTGGAATAGAGCGCGCAGAACGGTTTCATGCCTTCAGTCGCGAGACCGGCTGCGAACGTCACGGCGTGTTGCTCGGCAATGCCGACATCGAACGTGCGATCCGGGAATGCGCGGCCAAAAACATCGAGACCCGTACCGTCCGGCATGGCCGCGGTGATGGCGACGATCTTGTCGTCCTTCTTAGCTTCGTCGATGAGGCTATCGGCGAACACGCGCGTGTATGACGGCGCCGAGGCCGGAGTTTTCGTCTGCACGCCGGTGACGACGTTGAACTTCGTGACACCGTGATACTTGTCGGCGGAAGCTTCGGCCGGAGCGTAGCCCTTACCCTTTTTCGTCACGACATGGACGAGGATCGGCCCCTGCTCGGCATCGCGGACGTTGCGCAAGATCGGCACGAGCTGGCTGAGATCATGACCGTCGATCGGACCGATGTAGTAGAAACCCAGTTCTTCGAACCACGCGCCGCCGTGCCAGAGGCTGCGAGTATATTCTTCGACGCGCGCGGCGCGCTCTCCCCAGCTTTTCGGAAGGCGCTTGGCAAGCTGCTTCGCGAGATCGCGAACGTAGAGATAGGAATCGCTCGATGTCGTGCGGGCGAGATAGGACGACAACGCGCCTGTCGGCGGCGCAATCGACATCTCGTTATCATTCAGGATAACAATCAGCCGTTGGCTGCGCGCGCCGGCATTGTTCATCGCCTCGTAGGCCATGCCCGCGCTCATTGCGCCGTCGCCGATGACGCAAACGACGTTGTTCGTGCCACCCGACATCTCGCGGGCAACGGCCATGCCGAGGCCAGCCGAAATGGACGTCGAGGAATGCGCGGCGCCGAAGGGATCGTATTCGCTCTCGGTGCGCTTCGTGAAACCGGAAAGACCTCCAGGCTGGCGAAGCGTGCGAATGCGATCGCGGCGACCGGTGAGAATTTTGTGCGGATAGGACTGGTGGCTGACGTCCCAGATCAAACGGTCGCGCGGCGTATCGAAGAGGTAATGCAGAGCGACCGTCAGCTCGACGACGCCAAGACCAGCGCCCAAATGGCCGCCCGTCTGCGAAACGGCTTCGATCAATTCCGTGCGAAGCTCGTCCGCGAGCTGCGGTAGTTCGCTTTCGGACAATTGCTTGAGATCGTCCGGCGTATCGACTTGATCCAAAAGCGGTGTTTTGGATGGCCGAGTGACCCTTGCATCCATGACCGAACTCCCCCAACTGCCGCTCGAGTCCCGAGCTCGATGGCAAATTATGAACCTATGACACGTCGCAAAAAATGGATCATACAGCGCAGAGTGGACTCTGCGGGGATGTGTTGCAGCCAAGCCTCACAAATTAGAAGGATGGCCGACTAAATACCGCCATTGTAACTGCCTAGGTCCTTATAGCCGAAACGCTGATAATGGCGGGGCTAAGGCATACATTGAAGATATCGAGGGAGGGGCAATGCTCCTGATCAGGAAATTGCAGGCGTTTGGGTTATCGTTGGCGGCATTTGTGATGGTATCCGTCGCGGCTGCGTCATTTACGACGGCGCAGGCGGCCGATTCTCCGGAAGCGACGATTCACGGCCTCAACACGGCACTTCTGGACACCATGAAGCAGGCTCAGTCCCTGGGCGTGCAAGGGCGCTATCAAGCGCTCGCACCGGTACTGTCGAAGATTTACGATACACCGCTGATGACGCGCTTGGCGGTGGGCCAAACGTGGGGATCTCTGCCTCCTGCACAGCAGGCGTCAATCATCGATTTGTTCCGGCGCATGATGATCGCGACCTACGCGAAGCGCTTCGATGGATTCTCGGGAGAAAGCTTCCGGATCGTCGAGATTTCCAACCGCGGCGCGGCTGACAAGATGGTCAAGACGCAGATCATCCAGAGCAACGGCAAGCCTGTGGCGATCAACTATCTCATGCGGAAATCGGGACCGGACTGGAAGATCGTCGACATCTATCTCGACGGCACCATCAGCGAACTGGCGAGCCGGCGCTCTGAGTTTTCATCCATCCTGAAGGCCGGCGGACCGGATGCGCTCATTGCGTCGCTGAAGAAGCAGGGCGACAAACTGCTCTCGGGCAGCTGAGAGAGATCACGCCTCTCGATAGCTCGGATATTTTGAGGGCGCCGTAGCAATCGGCGCCCTTAATTTTTTTTGACAGGGTGAAAGCCGCTATAGGAGCCCACGTCGGCGGATCAAGCCCATAGCTTCACGGAGCTCGTGGCACGTAAACAGGGCGCTCATTCGCGGCTATCGTGCCATGCCCGAATCATTCGTGCGATGGCAAATCGTCTGACTGTACGGATTTCGAGATCGCGACGCGCGGCGTCACGATCGACCGCCGATTATTCTTCGGCAGGCGATTTTTGCTCTTCGGCCGGAGACGGCTGTTCTTGCGCCGGAGACATTTCTTCGGCGGGAGACGCCTGCTCCTCGGCTGGCGACGCCTGAACGGCGGTCGGCGGTCCGACAACGACGAACGGCCTGCGGTCGGCGGTACGCGTCATCTTTGGAACGTCGGTGACCCGGCGGCGATCTTCGAGCATCATCGGCGATGAGACGAGTTCCGTCACCGGTTCGATCGCATTGGGATCGCGGACTGGCGGGTTGGTGCTCGTCAGGACGCTCGTGTTTATGGCTTCATCTAGGTCGGCCTGCCGCTTCTGCTGACTGACACTGCGAAGCATCGAATAGAAATCGATCGAGCTGTCTTCCAGCGTCTTCATGTCCTCAGCCTTGCTGAGGTTCGAGAGCGGGCTGGTCACGGTTCCGGCGAGATCAACCCGGCTTGCGAGGGTCGCGAATTTCGTCGGGATCAAAGCCGCAGCAGGTAAGGACGCACCGAATTCAACCCCGCTGCCGATCGCATCTCGCACCGTCGTCGGACCCAGAACGGGGAGATAGACATAGGCGCTGTCGCGATACCCCCAGACGTACATCGTCTGGCCGAAGTCACCCGATTGATGCGTCATGCCCTGTTCAGCCGCGACATCGAACAGGCCACCCAGGCCCAATGTCGAGTTCAGCGCGAAACGCCCAAGCGTCGTCACCGCGGCCTCAGGGCGAAGCTGCAGCACGTTGTTGGCGAACGTCATCGGCTCGGAAAGGTTCGTCGTGAACGCATCAATGCGATCACGGACGCTTTCCGGTACGTTGTTGTTATAAGCTTCCGCCGCCGGATAAAGAACGTTGTGGTTGAAGTCCTGGCTATTGTCGAACATCTGGCGGTTGAACGCCTCGTTCGGATCAGACACCGGCTTCGGTGTGGTGTCGTCGCCGGTGGCGGCAAGATGCTGGGGCTCCAGCGCAGGCGGTGACGTGCTGGCGCAAGCCGAAAGGCCCACACCAACGAAAACGCAGCCGACCCAATTTAGGATGGCGCTGACTTTCACGTCCCGATATTCCCCCTGCTTGGCCCCACCAGCCGAGCAATTCCAGATCTACCGTAATCGCGCACGAGGCGCTAGCCTCCCTGCCACTACCGACAGGCTTGCCCCCAACTCAAACCAGAAAGTAACGTCCGAATGACGTCCTGTCTGTGGCTTGTATGCACCCTTATTGCCTTAATCGGCTGCGTCTACGCCCTGTTTGCGACTTTTTTGGTGGCACGATTTGCCCGTGAACCCAAGCCTAAACTGGAACGCTTCGAAAATGTCACGCTGATAAAGCCGCTCTACGGTGCAGAAACCGGCCTTGACGTGAGTCTCGCCTCTTTTTGCGCGCAAAATTACCCGCGCGATCTGCAGATGCTGTGCGGGGTCCAGGACCCGGCGGATCCGGCCATCGCAGTTGTCCACAGTTTGCAACAGCGGTTCCCGTCGCGCGACCTTGAACTGGTTGTCGGCAAGCGACGCGGCGGGGGAAATCCGAAAGTCGAAAACATCGCCAACATGTTTCCGGCTGCGAAGCATGATTTTCTTATTCTCAGTGACAGCGACATGCGGGTCGCTCCCGACTATGCGCAGCACGTTTCTGCGATCTTGCAGCAACCCGGAGTTGGGCTCGTCACGTGTCTCTACCGCGGCACGGCGCTCACAGGCTTTTGGTCGCGGATGGCAGCCTCGGCCGTCGATCAGCACTTTCTTCCGAGTGTGCTTGTCGGCCTCGCCGTTGGACTGGCAAAGCCCTGTTTCGGTTCAACGATCGCGCTGAGGCGAAGCACGCTTGAACGAATCGGCGGCTTCGAGGCTTTCGCTGATACTCTTGCTGATGATTACGCGATGGGGGACGCCGTCCGCCGTCTCGGTCTGAAGGTCGAAATTGCCCCGTTCACGGTCGGGCATACGTTTTCGGAAGCGTCGTTTAAAGAGCTTTGGGCGCATGAACTCCGTTGGGCGCGGACGATTCGTCTTGTCGACCCCATGGGGTACGCAGGATCCATCGTGACGCATCCCCTGCCTTTTGCACTGGCAGCGTTGCCGCTCAGTGGCTTCAGCGCCATAGCGTGGATGATCCTCGCAGGAACGCTTGCCTGCCGCCTTTTTGTTCCGATACAAGTTGAGAAGTTGGCGGGTGGGGGCAAGAGCACGTGGTGGCTCAGTCCGCTGAGGGATCTGCTGAGCTTCGCGGTGTTCGTCGCGAGCTTCATGCCCGGAGCCGTCAACTGGAGAGGCCGTCGCTATAGCGTCGGCTCCGATGGAACCGTCACGCCGATATGAAAGGCGCCAAGATGCGCACACTCTTCCTGCAGGCCCCTTCGTTCGATGGCTTCGACGGCGGAGCCGGTTCGCGCTATCAGGCGCGCCGAGAGATCCAATCGTTCTGGTATCCGACCTGGCTGGCGCAGCCCGCCGCGCTCGTCGAGAACTCCAAGCTGATCGATGCGCCGCCTCACCGCACAAGTCTTCAGGACGTGCTCAGCCAAGTTCGCGATTACGATCTAGCGGTGCTGCACACTTCGACGCCATCATTCGATTCCGACGTCAAGGTCATCGAGGCAATGAAGGCGACGAACCCGGACCTCAAGGTTGGGTTGATCGGCGCTAAGGTCGCGGTTCAATCCGATGAGAGCTTGAAGGACGCGCCGATCGTCGACTTCGTGGCGCGTAACGAGTTCGACTTCACCATCAAAGACGTCGCCGACGGCAAGGCCTGGAGCGACATCAAGGGCCTGTCTTATCGCAACCCCCAGGGCGTGATCGTGCACAACGAAGACCGCCCCGTGATGCACGACATGGACACGCTTCCCTTCGTTACGCCGGTCTACAAACGCGACCTCGTGATGGAGAATTACTTCATCGGCTATCTCAAGCATCCGTACATCTCGTTCTACACGGGTCGCGGCTGCAAAAGCCGCTGCACGTTCTGCCTGTGGCCGCAGACGGTAGGCGGCCATCGCTACCGGACCCGCTCCGTTGGGCACGTCATCGAGGAAGTGAAATACATCCTCAAGGCGTTCCCGCAGATGAAAGAGCTGATGTTCGACGACGACACCTTCACCGACGACCTGCCGCGCGCGGAAGCGATTGCAAAGGAACTTGGCAAGCTCGGCGTTACGTGGTCGTGCAATGCCAAGGCGAACGTGCCGCGCGAAACGCTGAAAGTGCTGAAAGACAACGGCCTGCGCCTGCTTCTCGTTGGCTACGAGAGCGGCAATCAGCAGATCCTGCACAACATCAAAAAGGGTATGCGGGTCGAAGTTGCCGAGCGGTTCACCAAAGACTGCCACGAGCTTGGCATCAAGATCCACGGCACCTTCATCCTCGGTCTTCCGGGCGAGTCGAAGGAAACGATCCAGGAGACCATCAAGTTCGCGACGCGGATCAATCCGCATACGATCCAGGTCTCGTTGGCAGCGCCCTATCCGGGGACGTTCCTTTACAAGCAGGCGTCCGAGAACGGCTGGCTCGATGTCGACAACGCCGAACTCATTAACGACAACGGCATCCAGATCGCGCCACTGCACTATCCCGGCCTGTCGCACACCGAAATCTTCAACTCGGTTGAGGACTTCTATCGCAAGTTCTACTTCCGGGTGCCGAAGATCGCCGCGATCGTCGGCGAGATGGTGACACAGCCCGACATGATGAAGCGCCGCCTTCGCGAGGGCGTGGAATTCTTCCAGTTCCTGCGTGAGCGCCGCAGCGCCGCCGCTTAGAGCTCACTTAAGGCTCAACGGCCTCTGGAATTTTGTTGTCCTTAGGGCTCGCTACCGCACGTGGCGGACCCATCAATATTGGCTGGAACAGCACCGCTGCGGCGAGCGTCGTCACCAGCGAAAGGGCGAGCAGCTCGCCCATGCTCGACGTACCGGGATGGCTTGAGAAGAACAGGCTTCCAAAGGCCACCGCCGTCGTCATCGCGCTGAACATGACGGCGCGCGTCAACGGCGACGCAAGCAGGCTGGTTTCACCCGCTCGCCAAGCCAGCACGTAGTAAATCTTGAACGCGACTCCGACGCCGAGCAGCACCGGTAACGCAATGATATTTGCGAAATTGAGTGGCAGTTTCAGCAGCACGCACAGTTCGAGCGTCACGACACCTGCGAGCAGCAGCGGCACGAGAGTCAGCAGCACATCCGTCACCCGGCGCAGCGCGACGAACAGAATGACCGTGATCGAAACGAACGCCAGCAGCCCCGCCTGAATGAAGGCACGAACGACCGTCTTCGCCGATTCCTGGATCAGGATCGGGACGCCGGTTGCGTTCGGATCGACGGCGAGAACAGCAGACGCGAAGCGGCGCAAATTGGCGTTGTCGTTGCCGTCTCCCTTGGGGCCGACCTCGACGCGGGCACGGCCATCGGCTGTCACCCAGTCGGCGACGATTTCGGGCGGCAGGTTTTTCAACGTAATCGGCTCCGCTTTAAGAGCGGCGCGGATCTGTGTCAGGCGCAATTTCATGCCGTCGAGCAATGCGGCGCCGATCTTGGCGCGGACATCAGGGGTTGCGTCAGCGAGCTTGCGCAGCGTGCTTGCCATGTGCGCAGCGAGCGGCGAAGCGCCGGGCAATTTGCTGACGTCCTCGAAGTCTTTGGCAGTATCGAGAAGCGTCTGCCTCGTGTCCGCGTCTGTCGGGGCGTCTGCCACTTCGTCCGGCTCGATTGTCGGGCCGATCAAATCGTAGCAATCGCGGATGAGCGCCAGCTTTTCATCCTGATGATCGGGAACGAAGCTTGCGAGCGTTACGGTGCGATCGACCTCGGGCAGCTTGTCGAGTTTCGTCGCGAGTTTTTCGGCGTCGGCGAGGTTCGGTGTCAGAATTTCGATCGTGTTCGGCGCGGTGTTCGGATCGCGCATCAGGTCATTGAAGGTCGAGACGGATTCGACTTTTTGGCTGCGCAGATTGATCGGATTGAAGTCGAATTCGAGCTTTGCGAGCAGCGGTAATCCAGCCATCACGCCAATTGCCGTGAGCGCAAGAATGATCTTGCGATGCCGGGCCATGAAGCGATCGACCGGCTGCAGCGAGCGGTAGCCGACATCGTGCAACTCACCGGGTGGGTTCAACACCTCCAGAAGCGCCGGAAGCAGCGTTATGCTGGTTAAAAACGCGACGATCATGCCGCTACCGGCGATGAGACCTAGTTCGGAAACGCCGACGTAATCGGTCGGCAAGAAGGCATAAAATCCAGCGGTTGTGGCCGCGGCAGCGAGCGCCAAGGGCTTGCCGGCATTGCGTCCTGCCGCAACAAGCGACTCGCGCAGACCCTGGCGGCTATAGCGCTCATGCCGATAGCGAACGGCATATTGGATGCCGAAATCGACGCCGATGCCGACGAACAAAACCGCAAAAGCAACCGAGATGAGATTCAGCGCGCCGACGAGATAGAGACCCAGCGCCGCTGTAATTGCGAGGCCGGAAAACAGGCCGACAAGCACGGCAAAGATGATCTTGCCGGATCGCAACGCCAGCCAAAGAATGACCAGCACAGCAGCAATGGTAAGCGTAGTATTGAGTGCTGCGCCTTCCGCGACCGTGCCGAACTCCTCATCCGCCATCGGGACTGAGCCGGTGAGACGGACCCGAACGCCATTCTCAGGGGTCAACCCCAGCTGTTTGGCCGTAGCGCGAATGAGATCGGTCGCTTCGGCACCGGGTTCGAGATCGGAATAATTCAAAACCGGTTTTACTTCGAGGAAGCGGCGTAGCTCCGACGGGCTCGGCGCGCCGCCAGTCAGCAACTGCCCCCATGAAAAGTACGTCGGCTTGCCGGTCAGCATGCCGTCCATGGCATTGGCCATCACACCCAAAGGCTTCTCGAAATCGATCCACTTCGCCCGATCTTCTTTGATGCCGAGCGGGACGAGCGCCAATGCTTTCGCCAAGCCATTGAGGGTCGGATCAGCCGATAGCGTGCCGAGCACCGGCTGTGCCTTGATGAGGCCTGCCGTGATGTCTTGTACCTCGGGCAGCGACAGATAGAGCAAGCCGTTCTTGTCGAAGAACGGTCCGCCATCGCGTCGGCGTACGATCTGGAACGGGTCCGGCTTTGATTTGCTGAGAGCGGCTGCGAGCTCGGCGGCGGCGCTCTCTGTCAGCTCCGGCGTTTTACCGTCGATGACTATATCGATCGTGTCGGTGTGCTGGGAAAACGCCGCGTCGAACTGACGTTCGCGCTTACGCCAATCAAGCTCTGGCGAAATCAGCTGACTCGTGTCGGTGGTAATCGCAAAATTATTGACGACGTAATAAATCGCGCCCGCAGAGACAGCGAGGCCAAGCAAAATCGTCAGCCACGACAGCCGCACCGAGGCTGCAACAATGCCGGCAACGACGCGCTCGATCATGCTTCGAGCACCGTCACGTTTGGGCGGCATTGCGAAGTGTCGTGTTTGGCCATTCTGCGGCGGCTCTTCCTATTCGTAAGCAAAGGGCATCCCTCCCAACCACTGCACTCCGGACGGCCGTCATGTCGAGCCGCTAGGGTGAGGAGCATGCGATCTGTGTTGCTTTTGAGACACGTCATACCGCCAGCGTGAATGGCGCGACGCTGGCTTTGCTGCCCCGCACAGCGTTCGCGCGTAATGTCAGAAGTATTAGAGGGTGGGCACGTCAAAGTTATCAGTCTTTGACGTACGGATTTAAGGCTGAAGCCCGCAACGGCGATGCCCGGTTGGCAGAAAACGGGGGGTTTCTGCATGAAAGTGATTCTGGCACAGCCCCGGGGATTTTGCGCAGGCGTCGTTCGTGCGATCGACACCGTCGAGCGCGCACTTGCTCATCGTGATGGGCCTGTTTATGTGCGCCACGAAATCGTCCACAACCGGCACGTCGTCGAAGATTTGAAGGCCAAGGGCGCCCGTTTTGTCGAGGACCTAGCGGACGTGCCGAACGGCTCCGTCACGATCTTCAGTGCTCACGGCGTTTCCCATTCCGTCGAGGACGAGGCGCGCCTTCGTCGTCTTAATGTCGTCGATGCGACCTGCCCCCTCGTCTCGAAGGTCCATAAGCAGGGCCAGCGCTATTCGTCACTGGGCAGAACGATCATCCTGATCGGGCATGCTGGGCACGTCGAGATCGAAGGGACATTGGGGCGCATCTCCGGTCCCGTTTACCTTGTGGAAAACGGCGAGGATGTCGCGAAACTCGATATTCCGGATGATACCCCCGTCGCCTACATCACCCAGACGACGCTCAGCGTCGATGATACCCGGTCGACGATCGAGGCCGTCAAAAAGCGGTTCACGGACGTAATTGGGCCGGAAACGCGTGACATCTGCTATGCCACGCAAAATCGGCAGACGGCAGTGCGGGACCTTTGCCGGCATGTCGAGCTTTTGCTGGTGGTCGGGGCGAGCAACAGCTCGAACTCGAACCGCCTGAGGGAAATCGGGTCGGAATGTGGGGTTCCAAGTTATCTCGTCGCCGACGGCAGCGAAGTCGATTTGGCTTGGCTCGCCGGAGTTGCGACGGTCGGCGTAACTGCGGGTGCCTCGGCGCCTGACGTCCTTGTCCAGGACGTATTAGCTGCGATAGGTAAGGCGGGGCCAATCGAAATCGAGACGCTTGACGGCGTCGAAGAAAAGATAACCTTCCGCCTGCCGCCTGAATTGCTCGAAGCATCATGACCGGGACGCCTGCTGGTTCGAGCCTCACTAGAAGGAGCCCGTTGGGGTGGGAATTCCGCTAAACCAAGCTTTGTCTGTGGGTGCCTACGTCATCGGACAGCACCTCAGGGGGAACAAGCGCTATCCGCTCGTGCTGATGCTCGAGCCGCTCTTTCGCTGCAACCTCGCGTGCGCGGGCTGCGGCAAGATCGATTATCCCGACAAGATTTTGAACCAGCGCATTTCCGTCGCCGATGCTTTGCATTCGATGGACGAATGCGGCGCGCCGGTCGTCGTGCTGGCTGGCGGCGAACCATTGCTGCACAAAGAGCTGCCGGAGATCGTCGAAGGTGCGCTCAAGAAGGGCAAGTTCGTCACGGTGTGCACGAACGCGCTGCTGCTTGAGAAAAAAATTCATCTCTACAAGCCGCACAAGAATTTCAACTGGTCGATCCATCTCGACGGCGACAAGGAGATGCATGACCGTTCCGTTTGCCAAAAGGGCGTCTATGATCGCGCTGTGGAAGCGATCAAGGTTGCCAAGGCAAAAGGCTTCCGCGTCAACATCAACACGACTCTGTTCAGCGACGCCAAGGCCGAGCAGGTCGCGAGTTTCCTCGACGAGATGAAGAAGCTCGATATCGGCGGCGTCACGATCTCGCCAGGCTACGCCTACGAGCGCGCGCCCGATCAGCAGCACTTCCTCAACCGCACGAAGACGAAGCAACTGTTCCGCGACATCTTCAAGCTCGGCAGGGGCGGACGCGCTTGGCCGTTCTTCCAGTCGGGGCTGTTCCTCGACTTCCTCGCGGGCAATCAGACCTACAATTGCACGCCGTGGGGCAACCCGACGCGCACCGTGTTCGGCTGGCAGAAGCCCTGCTATCTGCTCGGCGAAGGTTATACGAAAACCTTCAAGGAGCTGATGGAAAGCACGGACTGGGACAAGTACGGCACCGGCAACTACGAGAAGTGCGCCGACTGCATGGTGCATTCGGGCTTCGAAGCAACTGCGGTCATGGATGCCGTCAAGAAGCCGTGGAAGATCGCGGCGGTTGCGCTTCGCGGCGTCAAGACGGACGGTCCGATGGCGCCCGAAATCGCACTCGACAAGCAGCGTCCAGCTGAGTTCGTGTTCTCACGGCATGTCGAGAACAAGCTAGCTGAGATCAGCGCAGCCGAGGCCCGGGCCCAGAAGCCGGTGGCAGCGGAGTAGGCTCTTCATCGCGCGACGCGTCGCGCCGGCTATGCGGATGATGTCCCATAGCTGGCTCGGTTGCGTCGCGAGCGATTTCAAAACGGCCGGAATGTTCGGCGAGCCGTCCGGATTGAGACCGTTGACGGCTGCGGGCGGCAGGCTCAGCGTCGACGGGTCGGCTATCACTCGCAGGACCGCAAACGGTAGTCCCCTCTCGGCGGCCATCTGCGCCACGACGTGACTTTCCATATCGGCCGCAAAGGCACCAGATTTGAGATAGATCGCGTGCTTCTCGTCGCGATTGGCGATGATGGTGCTCGAACCTGTAACCGGACCGCTTTCGGCGTTCGGTAGAGCCTCGAACAGCCGATCGCTCCAGCGCACATCTGCTGGATAGATCCTGCCGCTACTGTGCAGCACCGACGTGCCGACGATGATTGTGCCGGGCTTCAGTCCGGGCCGGAGCCCGCCCGCTATGCCAAAGCTGATAAGGCCGCGCGTGCTTTCCGACAGGCCCTCTTGAAGTAGCGTTGCGAGGCGGTCTTCGCGGCCACCACCGATAACGGCTTTCACGCGTCCCGGCTGCTCGGCGATGCGCGCCTCAGCCTTCAATCCCGTTGCGGCGATGACGAAACCTAGAGCCACCTTACATCCCGACGAGCACGGCCTTGGCGTTGGAGGCCTTCAAGTTACGATAGCGTGCTAGTGCCCACATCGGGAAGAACTTCGAATAGCCGTGATAGCGGAGATAGAAGACGCGGGGAAAGCCTGTCGCCGTAAAACGCTTCTCATTCCAGAAGCCGTCCGAGGCTTGGGTCGACGTGAGATAGGCGATACCTTTTTTCACGGCCGGGTTGTCGATCTCACCGGCGGCCATCAGACCCATCAGCGCCCAGGCAGTTTGAGACGCGGTGCTAGGCGCCGCTTCGTAACCGCGATAATCGAGCCTGTAGCTTTCGCTGTCTTCGCCCCAGCCGCCGTCCTTGTTCTGAATAGCAAGCAGCCAATCGACGGCCTTGCGCACGACGCTCGAAGACGGCTCGACACCGGCAGCGTTTAGCGCACACAGCACTGACCACGTGCCGTAGATATAGTTCATTCCCCAGCGGCCGTACCAGCTGCCGTCCTTTTCCTGGGTGCACTTGAGATACGCGATCCCCCTATCGAGTTCGTAGCAGTTCCCGGGACGGTCACCGAGTTGAGCCAGCATGGACAGGCAGCGCGCGGTGACGTCTGCCGTCGGCGGATCGAGCAGCGCGCCGTGATCGGAAAAGGGGATCTGGTTCAGATATTCGTAGGTGTTATCGGCATCGAATGCGCCCCAGCCGCCATTCTTGCTCTGCATGCCGACGATCCACTCGCGGGCACGCGAAATGGCTTCGCGATACGTCGTGTCAGGCTGCTGGGTACGCCCCAGCGTGCGATCCATCGCCATTGCCACGACGGCGGTATCGTCGGTATCGGGATAGTGCGGGTTTGCATATTGGAACGCCCAGCCGCCGGGACGGACGTTCGGACGCGTCGCTGCCCAGTCGCCCACGGTGTCGAGTACCTGCAAAGGCTTCAACCACTGCAACGCGCGGTCGGAGGCAGCCTCGGTTTCGGCGTCCCCGACTTCCATCAGTGCATGGGCCGACAGCGCCGTATCCCAAACCGGCGAGAGGCATGGCTGGCAGTAGGCTTCATCGTCGTTGACGGTAACAAGCTTTTCGATCGAGCCGCGCGCGGTCTGATAGTTCGGATGATCCTTGGAATAACCGAGCGCATCGTAAACGAGCAGTGCGTTGACCATCGCCGGGAAGATCGCACCGAGCCCATCCTCGCCGTTCAAACGCTCATCGACAAACGCGACAGCCTTATCGATGGACTTCTTGCGTAGCGACTTCGGGAAGTGTGGTTCGGTGAAGCGCAAGACGCGGTCGATGGCGCCGAAGATTTCGGACCACGGAGATTTCTGATGCGGCCCTTTTGGCCAGACCTTCACCTCGTCCGGCGGAATGGTGAAAAGCTCGGCGATGCCGACGCCAAGCGGATTGCGCGCTTTCGGCTTCAAGGCATTCAAGACCGTCAGCGGAACGACAACGGTGCGGGCCCAATAGGAAATCTTGTCGAGGTGAAACGGAAACCAGCGCGGCAGCACCATGATCTCGACCGGCATCACCGGAACGCCCGTCCACGGAATGACGCCGAAAAGAGCGAGCAGGTTGCGCGTAAAGACGTTGCTGTGTGAGGCGCCGCCTTGCGACAAGATCCAGCCGCGCGCTTTCTTCATGTACGGCTCGTCGATGCCGACACCGATCATCTTCAGAGCGAAGTAAGCCTTGACGCTGGCGCTGATGTTGGACGCCCCGTCGTGAACCAGCGGCCAGCCGCCGTCCTCCGACTGGATACGGCGAAGATAGTTGGCGATCTTGCCTTCGAGCACGGCATCGACCGGCTCAGCAAGATAGTGGCGCATCAGAACGTATTCGGCGGGAATCGTCGCGTCGGCTTCAAGCTCGAAGACGAAATGGCCGTCATCGCGCTGGAGCGCAAGGAGAGCATTTTTCGCCGCCGCGATCGCGCCTTCGATCTCCGACGGCGTCAACTCACGTGCCGTGATCTCAGACGCCAAGCGCGTAGATTGCGATGTGGATTCGAAAGTCATTTCGGGCTCTCCAGAAGTCCGAGCGTCGTATCAGAGTTGTGTCGCCATCGCCAGTTTGGCAGCGGTTTCGCCTGACCTTATCGCGCCCTCAATTGTCGCGGGAAGGCCGGTGGCGGTCCAATCTCCGGCAAGAAAAAGGTTTTTCCAGTGCGTTTGCGCGCGAGGTCGCAAGGTATTCTCGTCCGGCGTTGCCGCAAAAGTCGCACGGCGTTCCTTGACGATCTGCCATCGCGGAAGGTTGGCGTCGATCCCGGCGATTGTCGCAACCTCGGACCAGATGCGGCGGGCGAGTGGCTCGCGCTCGGCTTCGTTGAATCGATCGGCTGAGCTAACCGTTACCGATAGCCTGTCGTCGAAGGCAAACAGCCATTCCGTCGTGGCATTGATGACGCCGGTAATCTTCGGCACGCCTTTCGGCGATGGATACGCGAAGTGGGCGTTGAAGATCGAACGGTATTTGGTCGGCACGCGCAATTCGGGGACAAGCGTTTTCGCCACCCAGGCCGGTACGGCGAGGACGATGCGGTCGTCGCGACCAAACTCGACCCGGCCGTCGTCGAATTGCAGGGCGCGAGCGCGCGCGTCCTGCCATTCGATGGCGCGGAGAGAATGATCGAAGCGTACTTCGCCACCGTTTTTCTCGATGAATGCAATTGCTGGATCGACGAGCGCGGGTCCGAGACCATTGGCGGCGAACAGCGGACGGCAGGCCTTGCCGCCCCGCCCGAGCGTTTCGCGAATGACGGCAGCTGCGAGTTGCGCCGACCCTTCCTTAGGATCGCAATTCAACGCCGCAAGCAGTACCGGCTCCATCAGCCGCTTATAGAGCACCGAGTTCGAGTCGATCTTTTCCGTGACCGTTTCGCATGGCGCGGCCTTCAAGAGGCGGCCGAGACGAAGATAGTCTCTCGCCCGCGTCTGCGGCACGCGGCGGTCCTTGCTGAATATCCACCACGGCACAGGGCCGTCGTTCGGCCGCAGCACCCAGCTGTTTTTGGCAGCGAGGTCGAAGAAATGGAATTCGGCGTGCTGCGGCTCATCGAGAAGATGCCTGCCGCCGACTTTGTCGAGAAAGGCAAGCGCGCTGGCGTTTCCCGACAGCAGAAGATGATTGCCGTTATCGATCGTCATTCCGAGCGCCGGCTCGAAATAGGATCGACAGCGGCCGCCTGCGTGGCGCGCGAGTTCGTGGACGACGACCTTTTGTCCTTGACCGACCAGCGCAACCGCCGCCGAAAGGCCGGCGAGACCGGCCCCGACGATGTGAACGGTGCCGCTCGTCATTCAGAAGATGCCGTCACGCAGAACCGCCCAGATGACGGTGCGCTTCGAACGACGCACGTCCACGCGCGGCGCTTTCCAGCCACGGGCGATCAGCTTTTCGAGAATGCCGCGATAGACCGTCGCCATCATGCGCGGCGACCGCACTGCGCGACGCGGCGCGGCGGCCATAATCGCTTCGGAGCGATCGTAGTATTTCCGTGTGATCTCGGCGATGCCGCGACAGACACGATCCAATGTCGGATTAGCAAGAATGCCGTCAATCGATGTGTCGTCGATACCGGCATCACGCAGCGCTTCCTTGGGCAAATAGAGGCGGCCCATCGCGGCGTCTTCGTCGATGTCGCGCAGAATGTTCGTCAACTGCAAAGCACGGCCGAGATTGTGCGACAGCTCGATCCCAGGCTTCTCGTCCATGCCGAAAATGCGCACCGACAGACGTCCGACCGCAGAGGCGGCGCGATCGCAATAGAGATCGAGAACTTTCCATTCCGGCGCGCGTAGATCGCGGAGGATGTCCATTTCCATGCCGTCAATGACGGCGATGAAATCGTCCATCAGAAGACCATATTGCCGGATCGGCACGAGCAGATCGCGCGTGCGCGGCGTCGTGCGGCCGGTAGCGTACAATTGCTCAATGTCGGTGCGATAGCGTTCGAGGTCGGCGTGGCGCACCTCGCGCGAGCCGCCGTTGTCGGCGACGTCATCGACCGCCCGGCAAAAGGCGTAAACGTGATACATCGCATCCCGTTGCGAGCGCGGGAGCACCCGCATCGCGGCATAGAATGAGCTGCTTGCCGCTGCCGGAACGTCTTCGGCACTCAAGGTATCAACTTCAGCGCTCATGCGGCATCATCCCCGTCGACTTCGAAAACGCGAAACGTGCAAGAGCCCGGCTCGCGACCGTAACAGCTGTGGCGCGTGAAGCGACCATCGCCGCCTGCAATTTTGACAGATGCACGCTCTCCGACAGTGGATCGCGCGTTTTCAAAATGGCAATCAGCTTGCGCGCGAGTTCAACAATGATAGACGTCTCGGCGGCAAGACGAAGATCGGAAACGCCCGGCGGAAGCAACGCGGCATCGGGCATCAGCGTCTCGGTTCGCTCGGCCAGAGCGTGGATACACGCCAGAAGCGCGGGAGATGCCTGCGGCTCCGCCAACGCTTCGACACCGATACCATGCGCGGCGAGATCCATTCGCGGAATGTAGACGCGGTCGATATTGCGATAGTCCTTCGCGCAGTCCTGCAGATGATTGATGATCTGCAGTGCTGCGCACAACGCGTCCGATGCCGGCCACGTCGACTTGGACTCGCCGTGGACATCGAGCACGAAGCGGCCGACCGGCATCGCCGAATAGCGGCAATAATCGAGAAGTTCTTCCCACGTCTCGTAGCGGAGCTTCGTGACGTCCTGGCGGAAGGCTTTCAAAAGATCGAGCGCATGTTGCGAGCTGAGGTTTCGAAGCTGCAGCTGCTCGCGCAGCGCGATCGCATCCGTTGCAGCATCGGAACGACCGAGCAGCGTGTCTTCAAGTGCATCAAGGATCGAAAGCTTCGATTGCGGATCGAGCGTCGGATGGTCGGCGGCGTCGTCAGCGGCGCGAGCAAAACGGTAGAACGCCAGGATCGGCGCGCGATGGCGCGCAGCGACGATACGCGAAGCGACGGGAAAGTTCTCGTCACCCTCCGACTTGCCGGATTTGTACTTCGTATCGACTGTCATTGCCGCCCTACTTCGGCTTGAACGCGGCCCTTCCACAGACCGCCTCGACCCCGTACATGCTGATACGCCGAATCTAACGTGAAACCCACATACACCGTCGCAATAAGTGGTAGCGCCAAGCCCCAAAGTGGCGAACGGTTGTAAAAGCGCAACGTCGGCTGATATGCGATAAACATCAATAGGTACGTTACGGCAGCGAGCATATTCGCTGGATAGGCGGCGAGTACAGCCAGAGCGGGCGGCGCAACATAAATTGCGAGCATCGCGAGGACCGTTCCAACCAGCAAAACCGGCGAATAACGCAACTGGGCATAGGCCGATCGCGCAACCATTCGGCGAATATCTTCGAAGGTCTCATAGGGTCTGAGGCTCAGGACACGGTCGGAAAGTCCAAGCCAAATCGGACCCTGCGTTTTCAACAGTTTTCCGAGCGCACAGTCGTCGATAAGGGCGCCGCGGATGCCAGCGATGCCGCCTGCGCGCTCAAGTGCAGTGCGTTCGACAAGCATGCAGCCGCCCGCTGCGGCGGCGGTGCGATCAGCGCGCCGGTTGACGCGACGGAACGGGTAAAGCATCTCGAAAAAGAAGATGAAGGCGGGGACCAGCCACCGCTCGGCGAGGCTGTCACATTTGAGCTTGGCCATCACGGACGTCATGGCGCGGCCCTTCGCGGTCGAGCCAACGACCAGCGATTTCAGAACATCGGGACGATAGCCGATGTCGGCATCCGTCAAGAGCAGGTATTCCGGCGGCGCGTCTCCTGCCGATGCCGTCGCGATGCCTTGATGCATGGCCCAGACTTTGCCGGTCCAGCGTGGCGGCAGCGGTGCGCCGCTGACGATGGTAATCTCGCGGTTCGACGCCGCGGCAATGGCACGAGCGACGTCGGCGGTCCCGTCGGTGCTCTGGTCATCGACAAGGACGATCGAAAAGGCGCCGGGATAATCCTGCTTAACGAGCGACGTCAGAGATCCTGGCAGCATATCGGCTTCGTTACGTGCCGGGATAACGGCTGTGACACGCGGCCAAACTTTGGGTTCAGGATATTTGTTCTGCTCAGCTTCCTCGCGTTCGCTGCTCAGCCAGAAGCCGCCGTTGAAAAGAAGAAGGTAGAGCCACGCGGCGAGGCCGATACTCGCGATGACGGTCAGCGCGGTCACTTGAGGTACCCCGCGCGCTGAAACCAATTGAAGGCTTCAGCCAAAGCTTCGCGCGCCGGACGCGCCCGATAGCCAAGCTCGCGCTCCGCCTTCGCGGAGGAGAAGAACATTTTGTACTTCGCCATGCGCAAGCCATCGACAGTCGCGAAAGGCTCGCGGCCCGTCACGCGGGCGGCGAGTTCGGCGCCATAGGCGATCGGATAGATCAGCTCACGCGGCAGCTTGATCGTCGGCGCGCGGCGTCCGGCGAGTTGCGCAATTTCAGCGAGCATTTGCCCGAGCGTCATGTCTTGGCCCCCCAAGATATATCGCTCGCCAATTCGCCCCTTCTTCAAGGCGGCAACGTGACCGTCCGCGACATCATCGACGTGGACCAGGTTCAGGCCCGTCTCGACGTAGGCGGGCATCCGTCCGACCGCAGCCTCGACTACGATGCGGCCGGTCGGCGTTGGCCGCACGTCGCGGGGGCCGATCGGTGTGGAGGGATTAACGATAACTGCCGGCAGGTCGTCGTCGGCAATCATGCGTTCGACGAGACGCTCGGCCAGCACTTTGCTTTTCTTGTAGGCGCCGATGGCGTCTTCTGCCTTGAGCGGCATCGTTTCGTCCGACGGCGTGCCATCACCCGCCAAACGCAGGGTGGCGACGCTCGATGTGTAGACGATCCGTTCGGCGCCGGCCTTCTGCGCGGCACTCATGATGGCGCGCGTGCCTTCCGTATTAGTTCTGACGATCTCCTCAGGATCGAGCGCCCACAGGCGATAGTCGGCGGCGACGTGGAAGACGTAACGCGCGCCCTGCATGGCCCTTTCGACGAGAGCCGCATCGCGGATATCGCCTTCGACGACGTCGAGCGGAATGTCTGCGAGATTAGCGCGATTGCTGCTCTTACGAACGAGCGCGCGCACCGCAAACCCTTCGTCGAGAAGTTTGCGCGCGACGGCCGAGCCGACAAAGCCCGAAGCGCCTGTCAGGAACGCGATGTCTTTTGCTGCCAAGTCTCCGCGCCCCGCTCGCGAATACGATCTAAAACGTCAGCCTTTGTAGACGATCCGCCAGATGCGGCCGGCAGCGTCGTCGGCAACGTAAAGCGCACCGTCGGGACCGACTGCAAGCCCTGTGGGACGATGCTCGACGCCTGTTCCGTCTCCGTTCCGGAAGCCATCAGCAAAAATGATATACGGGCCAGAGGCTTTGCCATCCTTCAACGGCTGGAAGACGACATTATAGCCCTGCTGGCCGCCGGACGACCGATTCCACGAACCGTGGAAGGCGATGAATGCGCCGCCCTGATATGTGTCAGGGAACTGCTTCGCCTTATAGATTTTCAGATCGTTCGGCGCCCAGTGTCCTGGGTAGGCGGCAACCGGCGGGAGTTTGTCGGCGCAGCGCCCAACGGCCTTGCCGCCATCACCGCCGTATTCCGGTGCGAGGACCAGTTTTTTCTGAAAACCGTCGTAATAACAATACGGCCAGCCGTAGTCGCCGCCATCGCGCACTTCGACGAGTTCTTCGGCCGGAAGATCGGAGCTTTGCTCGGATGAGTAAAGCTTCGGCCAAGTTTGAGAAAGCTGATCGCGCCCATGCTGGGTGGCGTAGAGGCGGCCGTCTGCGCCGTAGTCGATGCCTTCGGCGTTTCGCAGACCTGTCGCGTAACGCTGAGCGGATGAGAAGATCTGGCCCGGCGTATCGGCATCGAAACGCCAAATACCGGCGCGCGTTTCAAGCTCTGTGCACGGGTCGATGCCGGGAGACCCTTTGGTGCGGTTCTCTTCCTGACAAGAATTCGTCGCCGAGCCGAGATCGACGAACATCTCGCCTTTAGGCGTGATTGCGAACGGGCGCGGCCGGTGATCGCCGTCGATAGGCAATTGCGAAACAATCGCCTCCGGCTTGCTGGTTGGAGCGATCTCGCCGGGTTTCAACTGATAGCGAACGATCTCATCACCGATCTCAGCATAAAGCCAATTCCTGTAAACGCCGATGCCCGTGCCGCCCTCGCCGGGCGGCCCGAATTTTTCGATGACATCGGCGTGCCCCACACCCTTCGTGTCTTTGAGCGCAAGCAACGATTTCTGGTTGTTGGCGTAAACGACGTTATCGGCGGAAACGGCCAAGTGGCGGGGCGAGCCGACATTGTCGGCGAAAATCGTGGCGCAGAACCCCTTGGGCAACTTGAGGCCTGTATTGCCGTCAGGACAGGTTTCGTCGGCCGACGCGCGATCGACTGCCGACAGCGGCGATATCGCCAGCGCGGCGAGGAAGAAAGCTGCTGCGTTGAAACCCACTCGGCGAGATCGGTTTCCGACGAGACGCGTGATCAAGCCATTCGCCATAAGCGCATGCTCCGCAGATTATTTTCAGTTGTGAAGAGACGTGGCCGTGCCTGGCGCGACCTACAAGACCCGGCCGCCGCAGGCAAGCGCGGTTCTCGGCATGTCCGCCATCAGGCTGGCCAGGCCTTCAGGGCCATCTCCGCGACGGCGAGCAGCTCATTGCGAGAAGCACCACCCGAGGCCTGCACCGACATGCCCTGAGTCACGGTCGAGACATAACGCGCGAGAGCGGCAGGATCTGAATCGGCGCCAAGATCGCCCTCAGCCTTGGCTTTCTCAAAGCGACAGCGGAGATTTTCCTCAGCTTCGGAACGGCGTTTGCAAAGCTCCTGCTTGATCGATTCCGCAGCCGAGCTGCACGTCAGTGCGCCTTGTACGGCCAGGCATCCGGCGGGATTACAGGGGTCGGTCAGCGACATCACGACCGAATGCAGAAGATGTTCGACGACCTTTCTAGAGGTCGGTTCGGCTAGGGCTTCCGACTGGACCGCGCCCGGGCCCTTTTCGGCATAGCGGTCAAGAGCGCGGCGAAAAAGCTCCTCCTTGTTGCCGAAGGCCGCGTAGAGACTTGGGCGACTGATGCCCATGGCCTCCGTCAGGTCCGACAGAGAGGCGCCCTCATAGCCATGCTGCCAGAAGACGTGGAGCGCCTTGTCGAGCGCCTTTTCGACGTCGAACTCGCGCGGGCGGCCTTTATGCACCGCTTCTTTTTGCACCGCTTCTCTCCCGAACTTCGTTTTCTTCGCCGACCCACTATACATTTACGTACTCATCAGTACAAATAGTAGTTGACAGCACCTTACCGCGACCTATATCCGTACCGCTCAGTATATATATAGGGAACGCGCTCGTCATGAAAAGCTCTCTCACTTTTACGACCGCAGCGGCCCTTCGGGGTTTGACAGGATGGTTCGCCGGTCGCGGCGGCGAGACAATGGCCGACGAGGATCACGTCCCGTTTGTTGTATCCGCCTGTGGATATCGCCAGGCGCCGACGCCGACTGAATTCAGCGAGCGTGACGACCGTTGGCATCCGGGGCTCAGCCTCGACAATTTCTCCTGAAGCCGTTCGAGAACGGCAGCCGGCGCAGCGGCTGGCGTTCTCGCTCCCCAAATTTTCGCGCGCACGGCCGGTCCGGCAACGGTCGGTCTTGGGTCCGTGCGACCAGCAAACCTCGCAGAGATCGACGATCATGAGCAGCAAAACACGATCCAAATTTTTGAACGGCCTAGCGGCGTCAGCAGTCGCGATAGCACTCGTCGGCGTGCCGTTCGACGCGACTTTCGCGCAAGAGGCACCGGCTCACGCCCCGGTCGCCGTTTCGGTCGCAACCGTCAAGGCGCGCGAGGCAAGCGTCTGGGATGAATTCTCAGGTCGCCTCGAAGCGGTCGAGCGTGTCGATCTGCGCCCCCGCGTCGCCGGGCAGATCGTCGCCATTCACTTCCGTGAAGGCGCGATGGTGAAGGCTGGCGACTCGCTGGTGACGATCGACCCAGCGCCATATGCTGCGGAGGTGGACCGGCTGAACGGCGTCGTCGCGGTTGCACAAGCTCAGGTAGTCTTCACCAAGGCCGACGTTGCGCGCGCACGGCAGATCATCGGCGATGCGCTTTCCGAACGCGAACTCGATACACGCGCGAATGCCTACGATGCGGCCGTCGCCAATCTGAAAAGCGCGCAAGCGGCGCTGCGGACTGCGAAACTCAATCTCGAATGGACGGAAGTGCGCGCGCCGGTTTCCGGGCGCGTGGGGCGTCGAGAGATTACAGTCGGCAATCTTGTCGAGGCTGGGCCAAACGCGCCGCTGCTGACGACGCTCGTGTCTGTCAATCCGATCTACGCGAGCTTCAACGCCGATGAAAACGTCGTCGCGCGCGCCCTTGCGACGCTCTCGCCGGAAGCCAACGCGTCGGCGCACGTCGAGAAGATCGCCGTCCAGATGTCGACTGCCATCAACGAAGGCGTCTGGCAGCCAGGCGCGCTTCAGTTCGTCGACAATAAAGTCGACGTCGGGAGCGGCACCGTGCGCCTGCGCGCGCGCTTCGACAATAGCGATGGGCGGCTGATTGCCGGGCAATTCGTTCGCGTCCGGCTGGCCCGGTTCCAACCCGCGCCGGTGGTCGCGATCAGCGAACGGGCGATCGGAACGGACCAAGACAAAAAGTACGTGATGATCGTCAACCCGGACAACAAGACCGTCTATCGCGAAGTGAAGCTCGGCGCGATGTCGGACGATCTGCGCATCATCACGAAAGGCCTCAATACGGGCGATCGCATCATCGTCGCGGGTCTTCAGCACGTGAAGCCTGGCGACGAAGTGGCTCCGGAGTCAGTGGCAATGAACGGCCAGCCGCTGACGGAAGAGCACGCGTCCGCGGACATTCCTCAACAATAAAGCCTCAACACAGCAAGGCTTCATACCAACCTCGTCAGGCACGCTTGTCATGAATATCTCGAAGTTCTTTATCGACCGTCCGATCTTCGCGGGCGTGCTGTCGACGTTAATTTTTCTCGGCGGCCTGATCTCGCTGCCGGCAATGCCAATCTCGGAATATCCGGAGGTCGTCCCTCCGCAGGTCGTGGTGCGCGCCAACTATCCGGGCGCCAACCCAAAGGTGATTGCGGAGACCGTTGCGACGCCAATCGAGGAGCAGGTCAACGGCGTCGAAGGCATGCTCTATATGAGCAGCCAGGCGACGACCGACGGTTTGATGACACTCACGGTAACGTTCCGTCTGGGGACCGATCCCGACAAGGCGCAACAGCTGGTACAAAACCGCGTTGCACAGGCGGAGCCGCGCCTGCCTGAAGACGTACGCGCGCTCGGCATCACAACAGTAAAAAGTTCGCCCGACCTGACGATGGTCGTGCACTTGCTGTCGCCAAACAACCGCTACGACATGACGTATCTGCGCAACTACGCGGTGATCAACGTCAAGGATCGCCTGGCGCGCATCAACGGCGTCGGCGACGTACAGCTATTCGGCTCGGGCGACTATTCGATGCGCGTTTGGGTCGATCCGGCGAAGGCTGCGGAGCTTGGCCTTTCTGCGATGGACATTGTCAACGCCGTGCGCGCCGAAAATGTGCAAGCCGCCGTAGGCGTCGTCGGCTCATCACCGTCGCTTCCGAACCTCGATTTCCAGCTTTCCGTCAATGCGCAAGGACGCCTGACGACGGAAGAGGAGTTTGGCAACATTGTCGTCAAAGCAGGTGATAACAATCAGGTGACGCGCCTGCGCGATGTTGCGCGCATTGAACTTGGCGCCGCCGATTATTCGTTACGCTCGCTGCTCGACAACAAGCAGGCTGTCGCTATTCCGATTTTCCAGTCGCCCGGCTCGAACGCCATCGAGATCTCAGACAACGTCCGCGCGACAATGGCGGAACTGAAGAAGTACATGCCCGAAGGCGTCGATTACCGGATCGTTTACGATCCGACGCAGTTCGTGCGGGCGTCAATCGAGGCCGTCATTCACACGCTGCTCGAAGCGGTGGCGCTGGTTGTTCTCGTTGTTATTCTGTTCCTGCAGACGTGGCGTGCGTCGATCATTCCGCTGATTGCCGTTCCGGTGTCGATCATCGGCACGTTTGCGGTGATGCATGTGTTCGGATTTTCGATCAACGCGCTGACGCTGTTCGGGCTGGTGCTCGCCATCGGCATTGTGGTGGACGACGCGATCGTCGTCGTCGAAAACGTCGAACGCAATATCGAGAACGGCCTGTCCGCGCGCGACGCGAGCATTCAGGCCATGCGCGAGGTGTCCGGACCGATCATCGCCATTGCGCTTGTGCTCGTCGCGGTGTTCGTGCCACTGGCGCTCATCACAGGTTTGACAGGGCAATTCTACAAGCAGTTTGCGTTGACGATTGCGATCTCGACGGTGATCTCGGCCGTCAATTCGCTGACGCTCTCCCCTGCTCTCGCCGCCGTTCTGCTCAAAGGACACGATGAGCCGAAGGACTGGCTGACGCGCGGCATGGACTTCGCATTCGGCTGGTTCTTCCGACGCTTCAACCGCGCCTTCAGCTGGGGCTCTGATGCCTACAGCGGCGGCGTCAAACGCATCCTTGGCCACAAGGCGCTGGCGTTTTTCATCTATCTCGGCTTGATCGGCGTAACCTACGGTCTGTTCCAGTCGGTCCCCGGCGGCTTCGTGCCGGGACAGGACAAGCAGTATCTCGTCGGCTTTGCGCAGCTTCCCGATGGTGCAACGCTCGACCGGACGGAAGACGTCATTCGTAAGATGAGCGAAATCACGTTGAAGACGCCGGGCGTCGAAAGCGCGGTGGCGTTCCCCGGCCTGTCGATTAACGGTTTCACCAATAGCTCCAACTCCGGCATCGTCTTTGCGACGCTAAAACCCTTTGCCGAGCGGCGATCGCCCGATCTCAGCGGCCCGGCCATCGCGGGTAAGCTCAATCAGGAATATGCGGTCATCAAAGATGCGTTCATAGTCATGTTCCCGCCGCCGCCGGTGCAGGGGCTCGGAACCATTGGCGGTTTCAAGCTGCAGGTCGAAGACCGCGCAGGCTTGGGCTACGACGCACTGACCAAGGCGATGACGGATTTCACGGCGGCCTTGAACAAAGCGCCGGAACTTGCGGGAATCTTCACGTCTTATCAGGTGAACGTGCCGCAGCTTTACGCCGCCATCGACCGCACGAAAGCGCGGCAGCTTGGCGTCGCTGTGCAAGACGTGTTCGATACGATGCAGATCTATCTCGGATCGCTCTACGTCAACGACTTCAACAAATTCGGACGCACGTATTCGGTTCGCGTGCAGGCGGACGCGAAGTATCGCGCGCGGCCGGAAGACATCGGCTTGCTGAAAGTCCGTTCGAATTCCGGCGCGATGATTCAACTTTCGGCGTTGCTCAACATCAAGCAGATTGCCGGACCGGAACGCGCCATGCGTTACAACGGCTTCCTGACGGCCGACGTCAATGGCGGCGCGGCGCCGGGATATTCGTCGGGGCAAGCGAAGGCTGCCGTCGAGCGTATCGCGGCACAGGTGCTGCCCAAAGGTATCGGCTTCGAGTGGACTGATCTCACGTATCAGGAAATTCTTGCTGGCAACTCCGGCATCTGGGTCTTCCCGCTGTCTGTGTTCCTGGTCTTCCTGGTACTTGCGGCGCAGTACGAAAGCCTCGTGCTGCCGCTGTCGATCATCCTTATCGTGCCGATGGGTTTGCTGGCGGCGATTACGGGCGTCTATCTTTCGCACGGCGACAATAACGTCTTCACGCAGATCGGTTTGATCGTGCTCGTGGGCTTGTCGGCGAAGAACGCCATTCTCATCGTGGAATTTGCGCGAGAGCTGGAATTTGCCGGACGCAATCCGGTGCAGGCCGCGATTGAAGCAAGCAGGCTCAGGCTGCGGCCGATCTTGATGACGTCCATGGCCTTCATCATGGGTGTTGTGCCGCTTGTCACTTCCATCGGAGCGGGCGCGGAAATGCGACGTGCCATGGGCGTCGCCGTGTTTTCCGGCATGATCGGAGTGACGGTATTCGGCATATTCCTGACGCCGGTGTTCTACGTCATCCTGCGCAAGCTCAGCGGCAACAGACCGCTGAAGCATACGGGCGATGTCTTGGCTCCGGTGGCGCATTCACACGAATCGCACGGTCACGCCCCACCCGTTCCGGCTGAATAAATAATTGGCGCGAAGATTCACAATCGAACAAGCAATAGGAGGAGAACCCCTATGGGCATCTTGCAAGGCAAAGTGGCCATCGTAACTGGCGCGTCGAAGGGCATCGGCGCTGAAATTTCACGAACATTGGCAGAAGCGGGCGCGGCGGTTGCAGTCAACTACGCATCGAGCAAAGAAGGCGCTGATCGCGTGGTCGCGGACATTACTGCCAAAGGCGGCAAAGCAATTGCCATCAAAGGCGACGTCGCGAAAGCGGCCGATGTTGAGCACATCTTCGCCGAGACGAAAAAAGCGTTCGGTTCTCTGGATATTCTGGTCAACAATGCCGGTGTCTACGCGTTCCAACCACTCGACGCGTTGACTGAAGACGAGTTTCATCGTCTCTTCAACATCAATGTACTCGGCACCATCTTAACAGCGCGAGAAGCACTCAAGAATTTCGGTCCGAACGGCGGCAGCATCATCAACGTTAGCTCTATTGCGAGCACCGCCTCAATGCCGACAACCGTTTCGTATTCGGCGACTAAAGGGGCGATCGACGCCGTAACACGCGTGCTCGCCGCGGAACTCGGTCCGAAAAAAATCCGTGTCAACGGCATCGCTCCCGGCCCCGTCGAAACGGAAGGTGTTCATACGCTCGGCCTCATTGGCACCGATTTAGAGAAACAGATGGTTGCGGGAACGCCTCTCGGCCGGATCGGACAACCCGATGATGTCGCAAAAGTCGTGCTATTCCTCGCTTCGGACAATTCCGGCTGGGTCTCGGGCGAAACTATCCGGGTCGCAGGCGGATACCATTGACAACATGCTGGTTGGGCTGCGATCCCCTCCCGGCGCTCGCAGCCAAAAGAGCAGAACAGTCCTGAATATGACAACGATCATTCGCGTTGCCGATCTCTCCAAAACCTACGCCTCCGGCTTCACGGCCCTGAAAGATATCAATCTTGAGATCAAGCAGGGCGAGATCTTCGCTCTGCTCGGTCCAAACGGCGCAGGCAAGACCACTCTGATCAGCACGATCTGCGGCATCGTCAATCCGTCAGCCGGGAGGATCACCGTCGATGGCAAGGATATCGTCACGGACTATCGCGCCGTTCGCGCGATGATCGGCCTGGTGCCGCAGGAACTCTCAACCGACATGTTCGAGACGCCGTGGGCGACCGTCAATTTCAGCCGGGGCCTGTTCGGCAAGCCGCGCAATCCGGCGTTGGTCGAAAAGGTGCTGCGCGACCTGTCGCTGTGGGACAAGAAGGATGCGCGCATCATGACGCTTTCCGGCGGCATGAAGCGGCGTCTGCTCATCGCGAAAGCGTTGGCGCATGAACCGCGCATTCTTTTTCTCGATGAGCCGACGGCCGGCGTCGACGTCGAACTTCGCCGCGAAATGTGGAACATCGTTCGCGAACTTCGCGCAACGGGCGTCACCATTATCCTGACCACGCACTACATCGAAGAGGCCGAGGAGATGGCCGATCGCGTCGGCGTCATCGCCAAGGGGCAGATCATTCTTGTCGAGGAAAAGAACGAGCTGATGCGCAAGCTCGGCAAGAAGCAGCTTCAGCTGCAGCTTTCCGCTCCCGTCGACGTTATTCCGGAAACGCTCGGTGCTTACGGCCTGCAGTTCGGAGCCGACAAGAGCGAGCTGATCTACACCTACGACACACGCGCAGAGCGCACCGGCATCACGGCGCTGCTGAACGACATGCGCGCGGCCGGCATCACGTTCAAGGATCTGTCGACGACGCAAAGTTCGCTGGAAGACATATTCGTCGATCTCGTGAAGGAAAAGCGATGAACATCGAAGCCGTTCGAGCCATCTACACCTTCGAGATGTCGCGGTGGAAACGCACGTTCATGCAGAGCGTAATTTCGCCCGTCCTCTCGACCTCGCTCTATTTTATCGTATTCGGCGCGGCCATCGGCTCGCGGATATCGAACATCGAGGGCGTCAGCTATGCGGCGTTTATCGTGCCGGGATTGATGATGCTGTCGCTATTGACGGAAAGTACGTCGAACGCTTCGTTCGGCATCTATTTTCCGCGCTTCACCGGGACGATCTATGAGCATCTCTCAGCGCCGATCTCGCCGTTCGAGATCGTGCTGGGTTATGTCGGCGCAGCGATGACGAAAGCGGTCCTGCTGGGGCTGCTTATTTTAGCGACGGCGAGCCTGTTCGTGCCGATCCATATCGCGCACCCGTTCTGGATGCTGGGCTTTCTGATCCTGACGGCCGCGACCTTCAGCATGCTGGGGTTCGTCATCGGCGTCTGGGCGGACGGCTTCGAGAAGCTGCAAGCGGTGCCGCTTCTCATCATCACGCCGCTCGTGTTTCTGGGCGGCACGTTCTATTCCATCAAGATGCTGCCGCCCGCTTGGCAGACGGTGACGCTTTTCAATCCCATCGTCTATCTCATCAGCGGCTTCCGCTGGAGCTTCTATGAGATTTCGGATGTGAATGTCGGCGTCAGCGTGCTGATGATCTTTGTGTTTCTCGCGATCTGCATGGGCATCGTCTGGTGGATCTTCAGGACGGGCTATCGCCTGAAGGCGTAACGGCGAGAGCCGTCAGCCTTTCAGATACCAACCCCACGGATCGCTGCTCAGATATTTCGTGATCTGCTTGGGCTCCAAAAAGTTGTTGAGGCCCCACGTGCCGAGTTCGCGGCCAATGCCGCTCTTCTTGACGCCGCCCCACGGCGGCTCGAGGAAGTTCGGCTGCGAGCAGTTGATCCAGACGACGCCCGCTTCAAACGCATCGGCGACGCGCTCGGCGCGCTTGTGATCCTGCGACATGACGGCGGCGGCGAGACCGAACTCGCTGTCGTTGGCAAGCTTCAAGGCTTCGTCTTCGGTTTCGAACGTCGAAACGACGAGGACGGGGCCGAAGATTTCTTCGTTCCAGATGCGCGCGCTGGATGGCACGTCGGCGAAAATCGTGGGCTCAAGGAAGTAGCCCTCATTGAGATGCGACGGCCGCCCGCCGCCCGTCACGAGCGTCGCCTCGTTCTTGCCGACGTCGATGTAGTTCAGGACCTTGTCGTATTGCGTCCTGCTGACGAGCGGACCCAGAAGCGTGCCAGGCGCCATGCCATCACCGATGGTGATCTTCTTGGCTTCTTCCGAAAGGCGGTCGATGAGCTTCGGCGCGATGCCTTTCTCAATGATCATACGCGAGGTCGCGCTGCAAACCTGTCCCTGGTTCCAGAAAATGCCGAACATCACCCATTCGACGGTCTGCTCGATATCGGCGTCATTAAAGACAACGATGGGCGATTTGCCGCCGAGTTCCAGGCTGACGCTTTTCACATCACGCGCCGCGGCGGATGCCACGGCAATGCCGGTCGGCACCGAGCCGGTAAAGGCCAGCTTGCGCACGTCTGGATG
This sequence comes from Hyphomicrobium sp. DY-1, assembly GCF_047497105.1. Taxonomy (NCBI): domain Bacteria; kingdom Pseudomonadati; phylum Pseudomonadota; class Alphaproteobacteria; order Hyphomicrobiales; family Hyphomicrobiaceae; genus Hyphomicrobium; species Hyphomicrobium sp. DY-1. The sequence goes on from NZ_CP134870.1 coordinate 1,190,941, forward strand.
CGTTGACAGCCGTGCGCCGGCGGTAGCGCCGTAACCCGTCACGACATTCAACACACCGTTAGGCAAGCCGACTTCGGCGGCGATACGGCCGAGTTCCAGCGCCGTTAAAGGCGTATATTCCGATGGCTTCAAGACAACGGCGCAGCCGGCGGCAATCGCGGGCGCGACTTTCCAGGCGGCCATCAACAGCGGATAGTTCCACGGAACGATGAGACCCGCGACGCCGGCCGGCATATATTTCACGCGCGACTGAAAGCGCTCGTCCGGCACGCCGATGACTTCGCCTTGGCGGCCATCGAGCTCTTCGGCATAGGTTGCATAGAGATTGAAGCAGTAAGCGGCGTCGCCCACGTCCCAAAGTGCTTCGGGAAGCGGCTTGCCGTTGTCGCGGACTTCGATTTCCGCCAGTGCCTGCTTCTGCTCTTCGATTTTCGCTGCGATGGCGCGGAGATATCCGGCGCGATCATGGCCGGAGGTGCGTGACCAAGGGCCGGCCATTGCGGCTTTGGCAGCGGCGACTGCGGCGTCTATATCCGCAGCCGTTCCGGCCGCGCACTTGTGAAACACGCGCTCATCGGCGGGATTGATGACGTCGAGCGTGCCGCCCTCACGGGCGTCGGTCCACTTTCCGTCGATGAAAAGCTTCGATTGCATTACGGCTCCTGCTTGAAACGAAACACGGCGGGTCGTCAGGATGCGTCGGCCAACGCGCCCCTCAATCCGTTGAGAAAGATATCGGCGTGCTCGCGATTAAAGCAGAGCGGCGGACGGATCTTCAAGACGTTCCCATGGCCGCCTGCTATGCCAATCAGGATGTTGCGGTCACGCATGCCGTTGACGATTTTCTCGGCAGTGTCGCGATCGGGTTCGTGCGTCTGCGTGTCCTTGACGATGTCGACGCCGATATAGAGCCCGGCACCACGAACGTCGCCGATACAGCCTCCCTCGGAACCGGCGATGCGAATTTCCGAACGCAGATAGGCACCCGTCTCGAAACTGTTCTGCTGCAGGCCTTCGTCTTTCAGCACATCCAACACGGCTAGTCCCGCGGCGGCTGCGACCGGATTGCCGCCAAACGTGTTGAAATAGCCGGACGTCTCACCGAAGGTCTTGAGCAGGTCGGGCTTTATGGCGACACCGCCCATCGGAAAGCCGTTGCCCATGGGTTTGCCCATGACAACCATGTCCGGCACGAGGCCATGCCGATCGAAGCCCCACATTTTTTCGCCCGTGCGGCCGAATCCCGGTTGCACTTCGTCGGCGATGTAAACGCCGCCCGCCGCGTGCACGGCTTCCAGCGTTTCTCTCAAGAACCCGGGTTCTCCGGGAAAGACGCCGTCGCTCGAAAAGATGCTGTCGGCGATAAAGCCCGCAAAGCGTATGCCGATGGCATTCATTTTCGCGATGGCCGTGCGAACGTCTCGCGCCAAGCGCCGCCCGACGGCTTCGGAAATCTCGCGATAGGTGTCGGGTGCGGGTACGACGAAAACGTACGGCGGGCGAGGCTCGGCGCTGGCGGAGGATGGCGAGATTTCAGTCACGGCCGAGGTGTTGCCGTGATAGGCGTTGTCGGTAACGATGAAGCCGGTTCCGCCAGTCACCGCGCGGGCGACGCGAAGGGCAAAGTCGGCGCTTTCGCTGCCGGTACAGGTGAAGACGATATTCGAGACGGTGGCCGGCATCGTCCCGAGCAATCGCTCCGCATAGGTGTAGACGTTCGAATAGAGATAGCGCGTGTGGGTATTAAGCGTGCCCATTTGGCGGGCAACTGCCTCAACGATGCGCGGGTGGCAATGACCGACGGACGGCACATTGTTATAGGCATCGAGGTAACGCGTGCCGTCGGCATCGTGAAGCCACACGCCTTCGCCGCGCACGAGGTTGAGCGGCTTTTCGTAGAACAGCATGGAGGTCGGGCCGAAGGTCGCGCGCCGTCGGCCGATCAGCGTTACCACCTCCGGCGAGAGCCCCGCGGCCGCGTTCATGTCGAAGGCGTTGAGCTCGAGGATTTTTTTTGTGACTTCCATGCGGACCTCGGAGAGGCTCCTTCATAATGCGGTGCCGTTTGGCACATTCCCAATGGCTATATAGGCGCCCCGCGGTCTTGCAGCTTGACCGTCAATTGCATTGTCTGTTCAGTTTGCCGGCTCGGTCGCCATTGGCCTTGCGCGCAATACGTCAACTTCAGGGCGGCTGGGGTCAAATCCCGGTACGGATACCGGGGTATCGTGACTGCGATTCAATTCGATGCCGCCATCGCAGAGAACAGACGCCATGACCGAAGAGTCGCACGTTCGCGCCAATCGCTGGAAGCGGTTTTCCGACTGGGACGAGCGGCCGCTGCGTCTCGACAAGTTCGCTATCGAGGACGCATCGAGCGGCTTTGCCGCTTTCAAGAGCCCCGACGATCCCAAGCCAGGCATTGCGATGGGGAAAGGCGTCGTCGAGTCCATGGATGGCGTTGCCGTCCGCGACTTCGATATGATCGACATCTTCATATCGAAATATCATCTCGATCCCGAAATTGCGCCGGAAGCGATGGCGATGCCTTCGATCGAGGTGGCACGGATGCTGGTCGATATGAACGTGCCGCGCAGCACGCTCGTCAGGCTGGCGCACGGCATGACGCCCGCTAAGCTTGCCGAAGTCGTTGCGCATCTGTCGTCGCTAGAGATCGCGTTCGCCTACGGCAAGATGCGGGCGCGGCAGACGCCCGGAAACCAAGCGCACGTCACCAACGCCAAAGACGACCCGCTACAGATGGCCGCCGACGCGGCGACGGCCGTCGCCTTCGGGTTCGACGAGATCGAAACGACGATGCGGGTGGCGCGGAACTCGTGGTCCAACGCCGTCGCCTGTGCGGTGGGGGCGTCGGTCGGGCGTTGGGGCACGCTGTTTCAGTGTTCGAGCGAGGAAGCCGAAGAGCTGAAGATCGGCATGGCGGGCTTCACCTCGTATGCGGAAACGCTGTCGGTTTACGGCACTGAAAAGAGCTTCATCGACGGCGACGATACGCCCTGGTCGAAGGCGTTTCTGGCTGCGGCTTACGCGTCGCGCGGTATCAAGATGCGATGCACGTCGGGCGCCGGGTCCGAGTTGTTGATGGGATTTCACGAGCGCAAGTCGCTGCTTTATCTCGAAGCCCGCTGTCTCTGCCTCCAGCGCGCCATGGGCGTGCAAGGCACGCAGAACGGTGGCGTTGATGGCGCGCCGGTGACCTGCACGGTTCCCGGCGGCATGCGCGAGCTGATGGCCGAGAACCTGATTGCCGTCTGGCTCGACCTCGAATGCGCGTCGGGCAACGATGCACGGGCGACTGAATCCGAAATTCGTGTGGGCGCGAAAATCCTGCCGTATCTGATCGCCGGATCGGACCTCATCTGCTCGGGCTTCGGCTCGATCCTGAAGTACGACAACTCGTTCAACCCGTCGCTGCTCAACGGCGAAGAGCTGGAGGATTATCTGGTTCTGCAGCGGGACTTCGAGGCCGACGGCGGGCTGACGCCGGTCGGCGAAGCGCAGATCATGGATCTTCGCGCCCGGGCGGTTGATGCCATCAGCGCCGTTCTCGAAGAGCTGGGGCTCGCCAAGCCGACCTCCGACATGAAGCAGAGCGTTATTGCTGCATCCGGCTCGGACGAGACGCGGACGTTCTCGGGCCGGGAAGTTGGGCAGATCAGCGAGACAATCTTCGCGCGGTCGATCACGGTCATTGATGTCATCAAGGCGCTGGCGGCCCGCGGGTTCCGCGATGAAGCGGAAAACCTGTTAAAGCTGGTGCGCCTGCGGGTCTCGGGTGACTACCTGCAGACCTCGGCTGTCGTCCGCGACGGCAAGATCGTCAGCGCCGTCAATGATCCGAACGAGTACCAGGGGCCAGGCACGGGCTACCGCGTCAGCGAGGCCCGGCGTGAGGAACTGGTCGCCATCCGCGATGTGCTGACCCGGCAGGAAGTGCTCCGCGGCGAAGCGCAATATCGTCCGGCTGAAGTGACCCGCATCGCCTATCGTCCGGTCGGACCGGCAGCGGTGACCGGCAATCCACGCGAGGTCGTCATCGGCATCAGCCCGGCATTCGGGGTCAAGCTGTTCCAGACGGTCGCGGGCCATCCGCTGTCGGCCATTTTGCGGGTGTTGATCGGCGGAATCACGGAAGGCGGCTGCACGGCAAGGGTCGTGCGGATGCTGCATACCGCTGACACATCGTTTCTCGGCCTCAGCGCGGCTCGGCTGGCGGGGTCCGGCGTCGGGATCGGGATCCAGGCGAAGGGCACGGCCGTCATTCACCAGAAGGACCGGCTGCCGCATAATAACCTTGAACTGTTCTCGAACTCGCCGATTACCAAGCTCGACCATTACGAGCGGATGGGCCTCAACGCGGCCGCCTATGCGCGCGGCGAAATGCCGGAGCCCGTGATCGTGCCGACGCGCGGGGAGGCCATGGGCTCTCGCTACCACGCCCGCGTTTCGATGATTTACGCCATCGAAACCGAGATGACATCCGAAGGCGCCGAGCCCGAAGAGATCGACATCAAATTCCTCGGAGCGGCAGCATGAGCGACAAACCTCTTTCCGTTGCCGATTATCCGCTGGCCGAGCGACGCCCGGACATCGTCGAAACGAAAACCGGCAGAACGCTCGATGATATCAGCCTTGACGCAGTCTTGACTGACAAGGTCGGGCTTGAAGATCTACGGATCACGGGCCGGGCGCTGCGGCAGCAGGCTGAGGTCGCGAAAGCCGCCGGGCGGCCGACACTGGCGGCCAACTTCGAGCGTGGCGCCGAGCTTGTGGACGTGCCTCAGGACGTGATCATGCGGACTTACGAACTGCTGCGCCCCGGACGAGCGGGGTCGAAGGACGAACTGCTGGCGGCCGCCAAGGAGCTGCGGGAGGTCTACGGCGCCAACGGCGTCGCGGCCTTCATCGAGGAAGCCGCAGACGTTTATGAGCGCCGCTCTCTCTACAAGAAGCGATATTGAAAGGTCACGCATGAGCTGGAAGACAGCCTACCGGTCCATTTATTACGACGGCGCGCCGGAGCCAGCCGATCCCGACCTTTCCAAAGCCCACACCGCCCTCCTCATCATCGACGTCCAGAACACATACCTCGAACGGCCGGACCGGGCGTCGCTTTCGGCCGAAGACCAACGCCGGTACGACGCCTGGACGCCTTTCCACGACCGCATGCATCAAACCGTGCTGCCGCGAACCAAGGATTTGCTCGCGACCTTTCGCAAAAACGGCATCGAATGCCTGTTCGCCCGCATCGCCTGCCACACCAAAGACGGGCGGGACCGGTCGCTATCGCAGAAGATGCCGGGCTGGAACAACCTGCTACTGCCGAAGGACGAGCTGCCGTCGCAGATCGTGCCGGACCTTGCCCCCGTCGGCGATGAAATCGTCGTGACGAAGACAACGGATAGCGCACTGACGGGAACGAACCTGCGCCTTATCCTTACCAACCTCGGGATCAAGACCGTCGTATGCTGCGGGATCTTTACCGACCAATGTGTCTCATCGACGGTGAGGAGCTTGGCGGATGAAAGTTTCGCTGTCGTCGTCGTCGAGGACTGCTGCGCGGCTGGCTCGGACGAGCTTCACCATAAGGAACTCGAGATCATAAATATGATCTACTGCCACGTCATGTCGAGCACGGAACTCAAACAGATCATGGGCCTGGACTGAAGTAGGTCAAGTTTTGACAGCGCAATGTCAAACCTTGCACTGCGCCGCACATATACGCTCGTCGACTATGTGCGCACTGCCTGGAATACCTGATGCATGGCGATCCGCCGTGAATCACCGCCGGATAGTACGTGTACGATTTAATATCGCGCCGAACAGATCCTGGATGTTCGGCTGACCACAACCCAGGGGGAGTAGCCAACGTGACATCACCAAACACCAGTACTCTCGAAGCCACAGAGAGCTTCGATGTAAGTAAGGATGGGTCGGTCGACAAGTTGCACGCCAAGGCCATCGGCTTGATTGGCGTGTTATTCTTGACGGTGACCGGCGCTGCACCCGAATCCGCCATGCTCGGCAACGTGCCGTTCGCAGCGGGCTTCGGCAACGGCATCTACGTTCCGGCGGCGTTCTTGCTCGCCACGATCGTGCTCACCATCTTCTCGGTCGGATACGCCGCGATGGCCAGCAAGGTTTCGTCGGTTGGCGGCTTTTATTCCTTCATCAGCATGGGCCTGGGGCGCGACGTCGGCATGGCGGCAGGCATTGCCTCGTTGGCGTCATACAGCGTTTTCGAAGCCTCCCTTACCGGCTTGTTCGCCTTCTTCGGCAACTCGTGGCTTCAAACGCATTTCGGCATCAACGTGCCGTGGCTCTATCTCGCGCTTTTCGTCGTCGTTTTGACCTCGATCCTCTCCTATCAGGACGTGCAGCTGTCGGTGAAGGTCTTGGGAGCGGCCCTGGTGTTTGAAGTCATCATGCTGACGATCTTCGACGTCGGCGTGTTCGTCGCAAAAGGCCCCGGCGCGTTTAATCTTGAATCACTCAACCTTCTCCACGTCATGACCCCGGTAGCAGCACAGAAAGTCGGCACGGTCGATATCGCGTCCGGCGCGGCGGCGGTCGGCGTATTCATGGCGTTCTGGTCGTGGGTCGGCTTCGAGATGGCGCCGAACTACGCGGAAGAATCGGTCAATCCAAAGCATATCATCCCGCGGTCGCTGTACTATTCCGTTATCGGTCTCGGCATTTTCTACATCATCACGAGCTGGTGCGCGATCGCGGCCTATCCGACCGAGGGCGACATGCTGGCGAAAGCGGTTGGCGACTCGGGCAACTTCTTCCTGTCGCCGCTGACGGAGTTTGTCGGACAGTGGGCCAACGAAGCGATGGCTCTTCTGATCCTGACCAGCTCTTTCGCTTGCAGCATGGCGTTCCACAACACGGCCTCTCGCTACATGTATTCACTCGGCCGTGAGGGCGTGCTGCCGGGCGTTCTCGGCAAGACGCATCCGACGCACAAGAGCCCGCACGTGGCATCCGTCGTCCAGACGCTGCTTGCCGCCCTGTGGATCATCTTGTTCGCTTACTTCACGGGAACCAATGACCCGAACGCCCAGGCCTATCTCGGCGTCTACACGATGCTCGCCGTTCTCGGCACGATGCTCTTGCTCATCCTGCAGGCTGTCGTTTCGATTGCGATCATCGTGTACTTCCGGGCCAACCATCCAGGTGAAGTCAATGTCTTCGCCGGCCTGATTGCACCCGCCATCGCGTTCCTTTCGCAGGTCTACCTTGTGTACCTGCTGGTCGTGAACCTCGAGACCTTCGGCGGGACGGGCGGCTTCGGCAGCCGCATTCCGCTGATCGCCTTCATCATTCTTGGCGTCGGTCTGGTCTGGGGTCTGGCGCTACGGGTGATCTCGCCTGCCGCCCACGCCCGCATCGGCCGCATGGTTCTGAACGATTAGCCTATACGCTCATATAAAACAAAACCCAGAAGGCGGACGCTGAAACCGGCGCCCGCCTTTTCATCACATAACCGCACGAAAAAGGGGAGCAAGCCCAATGCTCACATCTATCGCAGGCAAATCCGTCATCGTGACCGGTGCCAGCAAAGGAATCGGCAAAGGCATCGCTAGCGTGTTCGCGAAGAACGGCGGCAAAGTCTTGGTTGTGTCCCGCCATCTCGACGAGGCGGAGGCGACCGCCGAGGAATTCCGCCAGGCCGGCGGGACGGCCAAAGGCTTCGCGGCCGACATCACCAGCATGGGCGACATGCAGATGCTCGCTGAAGCGGCTGCCAGCGCTCACGGCGGCATCGACATTCTTTGCGCTAATGCCGGCATCTTCCCGCAGACAAAGATCGAGGACCTGTCGCCGGAAGACTGGGATTTCGTTTCCTCGACGAACCTCAAGGGCACGTTCCTGCCCATCAAGGCGTGCCTGCCGTACCTCAAGAAATCGGACCAGGGGCGGATCGTTATCACGTCGTCGATCACCGGGCCGATCACCGGCTTTCCGGGCTGGGCGCACTACGGTGCAACGAAAGCCGGTCAGCTCGGCTTCATGCGCACGGCCTGCCTCGAGTTCGCGAAATACGGCATCACCGTCAACGCGGTTCTACCGGGCAACATCAAGACGGAAGGCCTGGCTGCACTCGGACCCGACTATGAGAAGTCGATGGCAGCGTCGATCCCGCTCAACAAGCTCGGCACGGTGGAAGACATCGGCTATGCGGCATTGTTCCTCGCCTCGAAGGAGGCCGCTTACATCACCGGACAGACGATCATCGTCGATGGCGGCCAAATCCTGCCCGAGAGCATGGACGCGCTAGCGCAAGCCTAAGATGATGCAGGCATAGATCATGCGCCGCGAGCGCCACGTCGTCGAAGGTCACCCGTGGTTACGGAGAACCTCGGCACGCAGCGCTCGCGGCGACAGCCCCGTCCAGCGGCGGACCGCACGGCTGAAAGCGGAAAGCTCGGAATATCCCACCAGAAAAGCGATTTCTGAAAACGACAGCTGGCGCTGGCGCACATAAGACAGCGCTAGATCGCGGCGCGTGTTCTCGACCAGCGTGCTGTAGCTCAAACCGTCGTAATGAAGTTCGCGTTGGATGGTCGAGAGCGGCAATCGCAACTCGGCAGCGACGCCTTCAATCGGCGGAAACCCTTCAGGCAGCTTGGCGCGGACGGCGCTGCGAACGCGATCGGTCACGCTGAAGCGGACGTCCTGACGTTCAGAAAGCCGTTCGAGACAAAGCTTCATCGCCGACATCAGCCGCGGATCGGCGGCCGGCATGATATGCCTTAGGATCTGCGGGCGGAAGACGATGGCGTTTGTCGGCTGGGCGAAGAAAGCAGGCGCCGCGAAAGCGCGTTCGTGCTCGCGCCATTGTTCGGGCTTGGGATGCTCGAAATGAACCTCTTCTGGCGCCCAGCTCTGGCCCATCGCCTCGCGAATGAAATTCAGGAACATACCGAGCGACAGCTCGGCGTCCTGGCGGCGCTCGACAATTTGAGGAGCATCCACCCGGTATTCCAGCCGCATCAGGCCTTCAGGCGACATCTTGAGCGCCATCGAGGACGACTGCTGGTGCAGCGGAAAGAGACCGACGAGAGTTTCGAGCGCCGCGCCTACCGTCGGCGCCGACAACGAGGCGTAGCCCCAGAGACCGAGATCGCGCGGATCAAAAGCGTGGCCGAACCACAGTCCGAAGTTATCGTTGCGCGTGATACGCGCACTTTCCTCAAACAGGCGGCAATAGGAACTGAGGCTGAGCTGAAGCGTCGGCGATCCGGCCATTTCCGGCGAGATGCCGGCATTGCCGAAAATGCGATCGACGTCGCCGCGCTGGCGTTCGATGAACTTGACGATGCCGGTTGCGGCGGACGCAAGAACCGAGGGATCGGCACCTCTGCCAATCGCGCTGCCGGCGTCCGACGCCATTATATCGCCAATACCGGTTCCCATCGGTTCCTGATGAGAAGATGCCTATCTCGAAGAGAAAAAGGCTATCAGATGCCACCGCGTGGTCAACCGGCGCGCACGCTGAATTATTCGGCATTCAATACTAGCAACTGCACAATTGCGCTGCAGCAATCAGCCGAACAGGCGACCAAGAACGCCTTTTTTGGGGACTGGCGCCGCAACCGTGCTGACGTTGGGCCGGCCGTACGCTGAGAGATATTTTTCGCAAAGCGGTATCGACTCGCGCGTGTAGTCGACTCCCATAGACTGCGCCAACTCTGTCTCCGAGTGCGAACCGATCCAGGCGACGAGCAGCAGGCGGCGCAACATTACGAACGTCGCGATTTCGTTCTCTTCCTCAGCGCTCAAGGTCCCGATACGGCGGTATCCCCGCACCCAGGCTTGCAGAAGCTCGGGAACTTCCGGCGTATGTTCGAAGAAAGAGACCGTGGTCGCGCAATCGTAAAGCAGCCAAGAAAAGCCGCAGTCGTCGAAATCGATCACCTTGACGGTGCTGCCGTCCATCAGGAGGTTGGCCAAGCGCATGTCGCCGTGGACCAAGTTGAAGCGGTCTGGCGACTTGCCGAATGCTTCAAGGCGCTGCTCGATCAGGGCGACCGTTTCGGTGAAGGCTTCCATCGCCTCCGCCGTCATGCCCATGCCGTTTTTCCAATAGCCCCAATGCGGGCGGCTGCCGAGACTGGTCTCGAAATCCCAAGAATGTCGTTCGAACCAGACAGGGCGGCGCCATTTGCGGACGTGGGCGTGCATGCGCGCGGCCGTCTCGCCCAAAAGCTCAAATCCCGCGACGTCCGTGCGTTCGGGCTCGGCACCATTTTCCCAATCGAAGAGCACCACATTGCGCGGATTGGGCAGGCCCTCGCCTGCGACGGTCTGGATGTATTCACCGTCAAGGCCGCGGACAGGCACCGGCGTCGCAACGCCGCCGGTTTCGCGCAGCGATGCAAGCCAGGCCAGTTCCGACGCAATCGCCGTGCGCGAATGATATCCCTCGCGGTGGACGCGCAGCGCCCACTTGCGGCCGGTGCTGTCTTCGACCTTGTACGTCGCGTTTTCGGATACGTTGATGAGTTTGACGGGGACGCCGGCGGGCAGGCCGAACCGCTTTACCGAACGTTCTGCCACGTGTTGGAGGCGTTGCAGCAGGTCTTCGTGGGTTAGTTCGTCGGAACCCTTCATTGTGGTTCGAAATCCCGTGTGTTCCCGTGCGATCCGACTCGTCGACCACACCAATTTCCGTTGAGACCACACTATGAAGCGACGGCAAAGAGGACTTGACCTCTTCGCCGCCGCAGTTGACAGGGCAGCGCATCGTGCTGCCGCGCAATATTTACGGTATCAGAGCTTCACCATCACGTGACGCGGCACGGTGTAATCCTCAAGCGCGTACATCGAGAGATCTTTGCCGTAGCCCGACATCTTGAGGCCGCCGTGAGGCATCTCGCTGCAAAGCATGAAGTGGGTGTTGACCCAGGTGCAGCCGTATTGAAGGCGGGAGGCGACCTTCATGCCCTTGCCGATATCCGACGTCCAGACCGACGATGCGAGGCCGTAGTCGCTGTCGTTCGCCCAGGCGATGGCTTCGTCGGCGTCGTCGAACGGCGTGACTGAAACAACCGGGCCGAAGACTTCCTTGCGCACGATTTCGTCTTCCTGCTGCGCACCGGCAATAAGCGTCGGCTCGAAGAAGAAGCCTTTGCCCGTTGGCGCCTTGCCGCCAGCCGCAACGCTGACATGGTTCAACTGCGACGCACGCTCGACGAAGCCCTGCACGCGGCCTTTCTGAGCCGATGAGATCAGCGGGCCGAGATCGTTGTCGTCGTCATTCGGCTGATTGAACTTCAGGCTGCTAACGGCGCTGGCGAGGTCGGCGACGAGATTGTCGTAGACCTTCTTACCGGCGTAGATGCGGCAAGCAGCGGTGCAATCCTGACCGGCATTGTAAAAGCCGAAGATCTTCACGCCTTCGACAACGGAAGCAATGTCGGCATCGTCGAACACGATGACCGGTGCCTTGCCGCCGAGTTCGAGATGTGTGCGCTTGATGTTTGAGACTGCGGCCTGAAGCACTTTCTGGCCGGTCCCGATGCTGCCGGTCAGCGAAACCATCGCAACCTTCGGATGGTTGATGAGCGCCGAACCGGTGGTTGCGCCCTTGCCGACAACGATATTGACGACGCCTTCGGGGAAGATGTCGGCGATGAGCTTGCCGAGTTTCAGCAGCGTCAGCGGTGTCTGCTCGGAGGGCTTCAGCACGATGGTATTGCCGCCTGCGAGCGCCGGGCCGAGCTTCCAAGCCGCCATCATCAGCGGGTAGTTCCACGGCGCGATCGAACCGACGACGCCGACCGGATCGCGACGGATCATCGAGGTGTGACCGGCGAGGTATTCGCCCGCAACAGGGCCGTGCATATTGCGGACGGCGGCGGCGAAATAGCGGAAGCAATCTACGATCGCGGGCATTTCATCCTGCAGGACGCGGATGCGCGGCTTGCCGGTATTCAGCGCTTCGAGCGCTGCGAAGGCTTCCGATTCCTTTTCGACCGCATCGGCGAGCTTCAAGAGCAGGGTCGAGCGTTCGGCGGGCGTCGTCTGCGACCAGGTCTTGAAGGCCTTTTCGGCAGCGCTGACGGCCGCATCCACTTGCGCGACGGACGCGTCTGGAAGATTGGTGATGACCTCTTCCGTCTTCGGGTTGACGATCGGTTCCGGAGCGTCAGTGCCGGCGACGAAGTCCGAACCGATCAGCATATTGGTTTCGAGCATGGTTTCCTCCAATGGTCGCTCGGGCGCCTCGTTACTTCGAGGAGCCGCCAGTGTGTTCGCCTTCCCGCGTCAGGTAGTAGGCCGCGAGAATGGGCAATAGCGTTACGAGAAAGACGAAGACGGCGACGACGTTCGTCACCGGCCGTTGCCGCGGACGGATCAGTTCGGACAGCATCCAGATTGGCAATGTCGTCTGTTGTCCGGCCGTGAACGTGGTGACGATGACCTCGTCGAACGATAGCGCGAATGCGAGCATGCCGCCTGCGAGCAGGGCGGTGCCGATTTGCGGCAGGATGACATAGCGGAACGTCTGGAAGCCGTCGGCGCCGAGGTCCATCGATGCCTCGACAAGATTGCCGGACAGTCGCCGGAAGCGTGCAACGGCATTGTTATAGACGACGACGATGCAGAACGTGGCGTGGCCGAGCATAATTGTCCAGACCGAGAACGGTATGCTCATGATGTCGAAGGCCGAGCGCAGCGCGATACCGGTGATGATGCCGGGCAGCGCAATCGGCAAAACGAACAGCAGCGAGATCGTTTCGCGGCCAAAGAACTTCGCGCGAGAGAGCGCTGCCGCAGCGAGCGTGCCGAAGATCAGCGCGAGAATGGTCGCAATCGCTGCGACTTGCAGCGACAGGTAAAGCGGCGGCCAGATATCGGGCCGCGAATTCCAGGCGACGCCGAACCATTTGGTCGTCAGCCCCGGCGGCGGAAATTCGAAACTCTTTTCCTCGGTCGTGAAGGCGTAGAGGAAAATGAAGAAGAGCGGCAGATGCAGGAACAGCAATCCGGCAGTCGCGGAGATGCGCAAACCAACCGGCGATTTCGTCTTGCCGTTAGAGGACATCGAAGGCCCCCATGCGCTTTGCCATCCAGAGATAGAAGGCCATGATCACCATCGGCACGACGGTGAAGGCCGCTGCCAGCGGGATATTTCCGGCCGTGCCTTGAAGTGTATAGACCGCCTGGCCGATCATCAGGCGCGAATTGCCGACGATCTGCGGAATGATGTAGTCGCCGAGCGTCAGCGAAAACGTGAAGATCGAGCCTGCGACGATGCCCGGCAGCGCCAGCGGAAAGATCACCGTGCGAAAGGTCTGTCCGGGCTCGGCACCCAAATCGGCCGATGCTTCGATGAAATTCGTCGGAACGCGTTCGAGCGCAGCTTGGGTCGGCAGGATCATGTACGGCAGCCAGATGTAGACGAACACCAGAAACGTGCCGAGATAACTAAACGATAGCGACGGGCCGCCAATGACAGGCAACGCCAAAATGCCATCGAGCAGCCAATTGAGATGCAAAATCCCGGCAAACCAGGTGATGACACCCTCCTTCGCCAGAATGAGCTTCCAGGCGTAGACCTTGACCAGATAGCTCGACCACAGCGGCATCATCACCGCCAGATAGAAGAGCGCCTTCATCCAACCGCGCGCGTAACGGGCAGCGTAATAGGCGATCGGAAAAGCGATAAACGCACTCGCGATCGTGACCAGAGCCGCCATTGTCACGGTGCGCAAGATGATTTGGACGTTGGAACCATCGAAAAGCTGCTCGTAGGTCGAGAGCGTAAACTCGTGGATCACGAGACCGGAGAAGTCGTCGAGCGAATAGAAGCTCTGCAGAAGAAGCGCAAATAGCGAGCCGACGTAGACGATGCCGATCCAGAGCAACGGCGGCGCCAGCAGCAGGAACGTCAACAGTTGCGGGCGGGCGAAGAAGACGTCCGATATAGCGCCTGCGATCCCGCGCGGTCTTTCTGCCGCAATCGTCACGCGCCATCTCCCATCGCGACCATTGCGGATTTCGGCCACACGAGCATGACGCGCTCGTCTTTATGGAGCGATGTGCCTGCCGGGATCGTGGCGATCAGCGGTAGTTTCTCGGTGACGACAGTGACGCGGGTCACTGCACCTTGATAGCTGACGGCACTGACCGTGCCCCTAGCGGAGGCATAGTCGGCAGCGACGGTGGCGCTTTCCGGTACGACGTCGATCCGTTCGGGACGGAGGCTCGTCCAGGACGCCGTGCCGCCATGAGCGATCGCGAATTCTGGCGGCAGCACGTTCGAAGATCCAACGAAATCGGCGACGAAACGGGTTGTCGGACGCTCATAGACGTCGGACGGCGTTCCAACCTGAACAATCTTGCCTTCGTTGAAGATCGCGACGCGGTTCGCCATAGAAAGAGCCTCGCCCTGGTCGTGCGTGACAAAGACGAACGTGATGCCGAGGCTCGTCTGCAGGGATTTCAACTCTTCCTGCATCTGCTCGCGCAGTTTCAGGTCGAGCGCGCCGAGCGGTTCGTCGAGCAGCAGGACCTTCGGGCCGTTCACGAGGGCGCGGGCCAGAGCGACGCGCTGACGCTGACCACCGGAAAGCTGTGCCGTGCGGCGCGTCTCGTAGCCTGCGAGCTTGACGAGGGCGAGCGCATCCTTGGCTTTCGCCTCGCGCTCGGCTTTCGCAACGCCCTTGATCATCAGGCCATAGGCGACGTTCTCGCCGACGGTCATGTGCGGGAAAAGTGCGTAGTCCTGAAAGACGGTGTTGACATTGCGCCGATAGGGGGGAACACCCTCAGCGGTTTCGCCGAAAATTTCGATGTGGCCGTCGTCAGGCTGCTCAAATCCGGCGATCAGCCGGAGGCACGTCGTCTTGCCGGAGCCCGATGGGCCCAGGAGCGCGAAGAATTCGCCCGGCTCAATGTCGAGCGAGACGTCGTCAACGGCCCGCACGGAGCCAAAGCGACGCGATACGTTTTGGAAGCGGACTGCTGGAGACATGAAACTCTTTTGGACCTTGCGGCCGGCTGACGAGCAGCCGACCGCAGGCCACGTGACCTTTACTTGCCAAGGATCGCGATGAAATCTTTCGCCCACTGAGAATAGGGGACGCAAGAGCTTTCCTTTTCACACTTGGCCGTCGGAGTACGCCAGAACCAGATTTTCTCAAAGTTCTCAGACCCGTTCGTTTCGCAACCCTTGTCTCCCAAAAGTGCATTGCCTTTGCAGGCAGCAGGAACCGTCGGGACCGATCCGAACCAAGAGGCGAGATCGCCTTGCAGCTTGGGGTTCAGCGAGTGTTCCATCCACTTGTAGGCGCAGTTCGGGTGAGCCGCGTTCACGTGCATCATCGTGGTATCGGCCCAACCCGTTGCGCCCTCGTCCGGGATCGTCGAGGCGATCGGCTTTTTGTCAGCCTGGAGAAGGTTGACCTGATACGGCCACGACGACGAGGCAACGACGCCTTCGTTCTTGAAGTCATCGACCTGGACGGTGGCATCGTGCCAATAGCGGCCGATCAAGGCGCGCTGCGACTGCAACAGCGCAATGGCTGCGGCGTACTGCTCCTTATTCAGCTCGTATGGGTTCTTGATGCCAAGCTCGGGCTTCTTCTTGCTGAGGAAGAGCGCAGCATCGGCGATATAGATCGGGCCGTCATAGGCCTGAACGCGGCCTTTGTTGCTCTTGCCATCCGGCAGCGTCTGCTCTTCGAACACGACCGACCAGCTCTTCGGCGGCTCCTTAAAGACTGTCGTGTTGTAGGCGAGGACGTTCGGGCCCCATTGGTACGGGACGCCGTAATGGACGCCGTCGACGGTGTGCCATGGCGCATTCTGAAGGCGCGGATCGATGGTCTTCCAGCTCGGGATCAGGTCGATGTTGATCGGCTGGACTTTCTTGCCCGCGACGAGGCGAAGTGAAGCGTCGCCCGATGCCGTGACGAGATCGAAGCCGCCCTGGTTCATCAGGGTGACCATTTCATCGGACGTCGCTGCGGTCTTCACGTTGACCTTGCAGCCCGTTTCCTTTTCGAAGCCCGTGACCCAATCGTAGTTCTTATCGGACTCACCACGCTCGATGTAGCCGGGCCAAGCGACGATATCGACCTCGCCCTCGCCCGGTCCGATGGACTTCAAAGGCTCGCCCCAAGCGGAGAAGCTGCCCAACAAAAGAATCGCTGACGATGCTACTAGTGTCTTCCGGGTGGGCGTCATGTGTGCTTACTCCTCCGATTGCACGCCGCGACGAAGCGGCGGGCACCAAGAGCCGCCCAAACCTCTTCGCCGGGTTATACCGGAAGGGATGTTAGTTCAGGATTTTCGGACACGCCAGAGAGGCCTGAAGCGACTCGTTTGCTGAGCAGATGCGAAAATGTCCTGTGGTCGCAATTGGTTGTCACGTAGAATGCGCCAATGCGCTCTTAACGGAACATGCTTCCTGCCGGATTGGCCAAACGATGAAAGACCGGCGAGCTTCAGCGCCTCTCCGAAAATACGACACGGTGCGAAATGACAGTCATTAAGATCCGGATCGACTTCGACGACGACCGCTACATCGGTCATGGGCGGATTCAGCTCTTGGAGCTGATCGGCCAGCACGGCTCCATCGCCAAGGCGGCAAAGGCCATGGACATGTCATACAAGCGCGCCTGGTATTTGATGGACGCGTTCAATTCGATGTTTGCCGACCCGCTGATCGAGCGTCAGCATGGCGGCAAGGGCGGCGGGGCCGCGAAGCTCACCCCGTTCGGCGCCGAGCTGGTCCGGCAATACCGGGAAATGGAAGCCAGAGCGTTGACCGTCTTTGCGAAACCGCTCTCGGCGATGGAGAAACATCTGGCGGAAGTCGAAAAGCCAGCAGCCAAGCCGCCGAAAAAAGGATCGCAGCCAGCGCGGACGTGATCGCGAGCTAACGGCTCAATACCTCGGCAGGCGTGCCTACGGCGACTACTCGGCCATCTGCGATCTTAATGACGCGCGACGCCAGTCGGCGCACCTCGTCGGTGTTATGCGTCACAAAAACGATCGGCACCTTAAATTCATCGCGGACGCGCTCGATCAGGGTCATGATTTCCATGCGTCGCGCGTCGTCGAGGCCCGACAAGGGTTCGTCCATCAGCAGAATGCGCGGCGAGGACAAAAGCGCCCGCGCCATAGCCACACGATGCTTCTCGCCGCCCGAAAGCGTTGCAGGTCGGCGCTTCAAAAGGTGGCCGATACCAAGCACGGCGATAATCGCGTCTTCGGGCAAAGCGTTGCCTTCGCTCCGCCTGAAACATTGCCCGAACTTGATGTTCTGCCGGACGGTGAGATGCGGGAAAAGCTGGGCGTCCTGAAAGACCAGCCCGACGCGGCGGCGATGGCTCGGCACGAAGATGCCGGCTTCGATATCGGTCAGCACGTGACCAGAAACAACGATGCGGCCTTTGGCAGGCCGGTGAACGCCAGCGATCATATTCAAGACCGACGTCTTGCCCGAGCCGGACGGCCCAAAGAGCGCCGTCAGCGGACAGTTGCTCTCGAAGGCGATGTCGAGGGTAAAACCGTTTCGCTTTTGAAATGCCCAGACGCTGAGTGCCGGCTCCATGCTCGTCATTCGAATACGGCAATCCGCTTCTGGATGCGGCGGTTCAGCATTTCGGACACGATCAACGCGACCATCGCGATGAAAATCGAGACCGCCGCCAGCCGGAGAGCCTGATAGTCGCCGCCCGGCACCTGCGTATAGGTGTAAATGGCCGAGGGTATCGTTTGTGTTTCGCCTGGGATGTTGGAAACGAAGGTGATCGTCGCACCGAATTCGCCGAGCGCCTTCGCGAAACAGAGAATGGCGCCGACCAGGATTCCGGGCAGCGCCAACGGCAGCGTCACAAGTGTGAAGGTCCACCAGGCATTGGCGCCGAGCGTGGACGCCGCTGTTTCGAGGCGGCGGTCGATGGCTTCAAAAGACAGCCTTATCGCGCGCAGCATCAGCGGAAAGCCCATGACGCCACATGCGAGCGCGGCGCCGGTCCACCGGAAAGAAAAAGTGATGCCGAAGAGGTCATAGAGCTCCCTGCCCACCGGCCCCTGGCGGCCGAACGTCAGCAGCAGAAAATAGCCGGTAACGACGGGCGGCAGGACGAGCGGCAAGTGGAGGAACCCGTCAAGAATGACCTTCCCTGGAAACCGCCACCTCGCGAGAACGTAGGCCAGAAAAAGCGCGATCGGCAGTCCGACAAGCGTGCCGACCGTTGCGACGCGCAGGCTAAGCAGAATGGCCGTCCATTCGTCGGGGGAAAATCCTAGCACCCTGCCTGCCTTTCGTTCGCAATTCCGCAGATCGTTTCGCTATTTGGTGAGAACGGTGAAGCCTTGCTTCGTGAAGAAGGCGTGTGCTTCTGGCGTCTTCAGATAGTTGACGAACGCCGTATCGGCGTCGGCATTCTTCGATGCGGCGATGATCGCAATGGGATAGATGATCGGCGGATGCGTGTCGGCGGGGAACGCGTCGACGATCTTAACCTTGGGCTCCGCAGCAGCGTCCGTTTCGTAGACGATACCGAGTGGTGCTTCGCCCTGCGCAACGAGCGCCAAGGCGGCGCGGACATTATCGGCTTGCGCGACTTTGGGTTCGACATCCTTCCAGACGCCCAGCTTTTCAAGTGCGGCATGGCCATACTTGCCGGCCGGCACCGATTTGACGTTCGCCATCGCGATGTGATTGTCGCCCAGGGTCGCGGCGAGCGGGAAATCCTTCGCGATCTTCAATGAGACCGTGCTGTCTTTCGGAGCAATCAGGACAAGGCGGTTGCCAAGCAGGTTGAAGCGCGTGTCGGTCTTGATCAGATCTTTTTTCTGGACGTAATCCATCCAGTCGAGATCGGCCGAAATGAAGATGTCGGCAGGTGCCCCCTGCTCGATCTGCTTAGCGAGCGCGGATGAACCCGCGTAAGAGATGACGATCTTGTTGCCGGTGCTCTTCTCATAGGCCTTGACGGCGTCGTTGAGCGCGTTCCTCAGACTGGCTGCGGCGAAGATAGTGATGGTTGACGTATCGGTCTTTTGCGCCTGGGCGTCGGCCCAAAGGGTTGAAACCAACATGAGGCCGGCAAGGGCCATACGCAGAGATAGACGTGACAGGATCGACGCCGCGAGCATTTCCAGACCCACCCTGATGATCAATTGCGATATAGTCGCAAGGATATCTAGGACGTGAGCGTTTGCAACGGGTCGTTTGGAAGCATAATCCAGACTTAGTTCAAACTTCGACGCCTAAAGGCCGTCGCCGGGATACGCGACACATGAGGTTCAATCGACCTTCGGTGCGCCATTAACCGCGCGGCTTTGGCTTTTTGGCGCTACCCGCTTCGCGCGCGATCAACATGCTTTTACGCTCCACGCCCCAGCGGTAACCAGCCAGGCTGCCGTCGGCACGAACGACGCGGTGGCAGGGAACGGCGATCGCCAACGGGTTGGTTGCGCAGGCCCTCGCGACGGCCCGGACAGCTTTGGGACGGCCGACCCGGTCAGCAATTTCCGTGTACGTGGCAGTTGCGCCGAGGGGTATGTCCCGGAGCGCCTTCCAGACGCGCTGCTGAAATGCCGTGCCGCGAATATCGAGCGGCAGGTCAACCGGCTGTTGCGGATGCTCGACCAGACCGACGACATCCGAGACGATTTTTTCGAACTGGCGATCTCCGGCAACGCGTTCGGCGTGGGGAAAAATAGTTTCAAGGTCTGCGATCAGTTGCTCGCGATCGTCGCCGATCAGAATGGCGGCTATTCCCTTGGCGCTTGCGGCGACCAGAATATCTCCCAGAGAGCTGCGTCCATAGGCAAACGTCAGCACCTCGTTTTTGCCGCCGCGACGGTACGTTTTCGGTGACATGCCAAGCGACTCGGAAGCGTTCGCATAAAAACGAGCGCTCGAATTGAAGCCAGCATTGTAAATTGCTTCTGTCACGGACGTGCTCCTCTGCAATTCCTTGCGAACAGCTTTGCGGCGATGCGCGATAGCATACTCTTTCGGTGTCACGCCGACGATCTCCTTGAAGATCCGATGGAAGTGAAACCGGCTGAGACCGCTTACCTTCGCCAGTTCGTCGAGGTTCGGAACATCGCTGCCGTCCTCCAGCGCACGGCATGCAGCAGCGATGATTTCGGCACGACGCGCAACCAGCGATATCTCATCGGGACGACAACGCTTGCAGGGGCGAAAGCCTGCGGCTTCGGCGGCCGCCGGCGTTGCATGAAACGCCACGTTCTCGCGCTTAGCGCGACGCGATGGGCATGACGGCCGGCAATAGACGCCCGTCGACTTGACGGAAAAGAAAAACGCTCCGTCGGCGGATCTATCACGGGCAATGATGGCGGCCCAGCGCTCTGCATTCGGGTCGGCCGCCTCAGCGGATTTATGTGGAGCTTTATCTTTGCGGGCCATTGCGGTTCGGGATGTCATGGTAAGCGCATCGTAGCGCGAGGCCCATTTCAATACACCCCGAACCTTGCTTTCAAATTTCAGACGATCGCCTTTACGGCGACTGCCGGTTGCGAAATGATGGTCGCGACCTGCTTTAGCGCTTCGACCAGCGACTCGCGGTCCGTTGCGACGCCGAGCGAGAGCCGCAGCGCTTCAGGTTCTTCGGCGCCCGTCGCAAAAGCGGAACTCGGGACAACAGAAATTCCTGATCGGCCTGCGTGATCGGCGAAATCCGCAGCCCGCCAATGCACCGGCATTTTCAGCCAGATGTGATGGCCGCAGCGGTCAGCTGCGATATTGGCGTCGCCGAGGACTGTTTTTGCCAAACGCTGGCGGGCGATATTTTCATCGCGAATGGCAACAGTCAGATCGTCGACGATGCCTGTCGAAATCCAACGCGACGCGACAGCGGCATTGATCGGCGGCACCATCAGGTTGACGGCGCGGATGACGCCCGCCAGCCGCATCGCCTGGGCTGCGCCGGGCGCAACGACGTAGGCGATACGCAGCGCCGGTGTTGCGCACTTGGACAAGGTCGCAATATGCCATGTCAACTCCGGCGCCAAAGCCGCGAGCGGTGCCAGCGGCTCGAACTGCAGTACCGAATAAGGATCGTCTTCAATGATCGTCACGCCGTAGCGTCGGGCGATGGCGACGATCTCGCGGCGGCGTTCTTCGGGAAGGGTTGCCGTCGTCGGGTTGTCGATGGACGGGATGACATAGAGCGCCTTCGGCGGTCGTTTCAGGCAGCAGGCCTCGAACGACTGCGGAACGATACCTTTGTCATCCATTGCCAGCGGATACAAAACAAACCCGCGCTGCTGTGCGACTGCCTTCAGCCCAGGATAGGTGACGCAGCCGGCGGCAATCGTATCGCCTGGAGCGAGCACGCATTCGCAAATGGCGAAGAGCGCGCTCTGGGCGCCACTCGCCAACACGATCGACGATGGCCGAACCTGATTGATGCGACGCCCAAGCCATGTTGCCGCCGCGGCGCGATCGGTGTCGCTGCCGGTGCTCTCCTGATAGTGCAGGTGGAGCATGCCATGTTCTTCGGAGAGGAGATTGGCGACGGTCTCCGGAATCAGGCGCTTGAGATTCGCACTTGTCGGCTGTGGGGGAATATTCATGCTGAGATCGACGGCAGGCGGTGATCCGAGACCCAACATGCGGCCATCATCAATGCGGCGGCGAATAAACGTCCCGCGTCCGGCATTGGCTTCCACAAGTCCACGCCGCCGCGCCTCGTTGAACGCACGCGTAACCGTCGTGAGGTCGACCCCCAGCACCTCGGCGATCGTCCTTTGCGGCGGCAGCCGATCGCCGGGCTGAATGTGCCCTTCCTTCAGGTCCGCCTCGATGGCTTCGACAATGCCGCGGTATTTGAGCTGGCTACCTTCAACCAGCCAAGGTTTCCAAGACATTTCCGATATCCTTGAATACAGAAGCCATACATGTTTCTATCATGCATGGCAAATACACGGAAGTGCAAATCATACAGTTTCGCCACCGTTGACTTCCGAGTCTGACGAAAGTAGCTATTTACTCGTATCTTGTCGTGTTTTGAAGCCTTTTAGACCAAATGACGCTGAGCCATACAATAGCTATAATGTCCTGCCCATAAGCCATACATTATGTGTGCACGTGGTCTGAAACTGACTAAAAAAGGATTGTTATCATGTGTGCGGAACATCAATGGCCGGAACTTCCCCCAACGAAAACGGGGCTGTGGGGCCTTTGCCCGCGCTGCGGCAAGGGCAAGATTTTCGACGGATTCCTGACGCTCAAGAAGGCCTGCCCTGTGTGCGGACTGGACCTGTCATTTGCCGATCCGGCCGATGGACCGGCGTTTTTCGTAATGTGCTTCGCCTGTATTCCGAGCGCCTTGTTCGCGGTCTGGCTGGAGGTCGCGCATTCCCCTCCGTACTGGGTGCATCTCGTCACCAGCCTGCCGTTGATCCTGCTGACGTGCATTCCGCCACTGCGGCCTCTCAAGGGATGGCTCATCGCGAGCCAGTACTTCAACAAAGCTGAGGAGGGCCGGCTAGTGTTCAGCAAGGAGCCTCCGAAGACGCCGTGAGACGCCGGTCGGTGAGGCGTGAGACATGCGATCCCGGCCGTTCAAGGGATAACGGACAGCCGCTATAGTCGGCAGATGCCCAATTCCGACGAGCTCGCTTTATCTCCGACGGTCCTGCTGACGGGTTTTGGCCCATTTCCGGGTGTCCCGGTTAATGTGTCTGGAGAAGTTGTCAGGGTTGTCGTTCGCCTTGCACGCCGGGCATTTCCGGCATTTCATTTCGTCGCCGCGGTGTTGCCGACGGAATGGCGGCGCGCGCCTCAACTCGTCGCGACGTTACAGGATCGCTTTCGTCCGAGCCTGACGCTGCATATCGGTGTGGCATCCGGTGAGCCAAGCATTCGGCTTGAGACATGCGCGGGAAATGTGTGCCGGGCGGCACCCGATGCTGCGGGGTTGCTACCGCTCGCGACCTCACTGTGTGCCGGCGGACCGTCGGAACGCCGCGCCAGCATCGATAACGTTGCGATTGCAGCCGCGTTGCGGGCACGTGGCAAAACCTGCACGATTTCCGACGACGCCGGGGGCTATCTCTGCAATGCCGTGCTCTATCAATCGCTCGCGAGCGCCGAAGCGCGCGGGTCAGGAGCGGTAGGCTTCGTCCATATTCCCGCAGATCTTGGTTCGGCCAGAGCAATCACCATGGATGAGGCCGGGGCGACAGTGCTCGGCATTATCGGAATCGCCCTCGGCGCCAAGGACGCAACAGCCGCCACACCGGCTTCGGCATAGGTCGTAAGATTCTGATTTTCTGTGAGGATTAGGCTGCGGCCCGACCAAGCGGGGAAGACGGGGGGATGTCTTGGGGCTCGGTCGGGCTCAGCAGCATCTGGTGCGCACGGGGGGAGGTGTCGACACCAGCTTGAGGAGCAACATAGCCGGGAAAACATGAACTCATCCTGAACGCAGGGTTAAATAGTCGCAACCTTTCGGCATCAGGGAAGCCCTCAATAGAATCAACGACTTTTTGAGTTGCACGGACCATGAGCGGAGACCCCGGCCCTCGAATCAGATTAGCGTTCCGGCTTCGATCGTTCAGTTCAAAGGTTTTCGCATGCCGGCCCGCGCCGCGCCGCTTTCCCTTCCGCTTGCGCCAACCACGGACAGCCAGATGGAGGCCGCTCGCGCGACCCTTGAAAATGTCTTCGGCTACAAGGGTTTCCGGTCTCACCAAAGCGACATCATCCGGACGCTCCTCAGCGGCGGCGATTGCCTGGCGCTGATGCCGACCGGAGGCGGCAAGTCGCTGTGCTATCAAATCCCTGCCCTCGTCCGACCCGGCACCGGCATTGTCGTCTCACCGCTCATCGCCTTGATGCAGGATCAGGTCGATGCCCTGCGCGATCTCGGGGTGAAGGCGGCATTCCTCAACTCGACGCAGGATCGCGCAACCCAAGACCAGATCGAGCGGCAATTCGCTGCCGGTGGGCTCGACCTGCTCTACGTCGCTCCCGAACGGCTCGTGCAGGAGCGCACGCTCAATCTGCTGGAACGCAGCGACATCGCGATTTTTGCCATCGACGAGGCACACTGCGTCTCGCAATGGGGACACGACTTCCGGCCGGAGTACCGGCAGCTCAAAATCCTGGCGCAACGTTTTCCGAACGTGCCGCGGGTGGCGCTGACGGCGACGGCGGACGAGCGCACGCGGCAGGACATCATCTCGGAGTTGTCGCTCGAAAACGCGGCAGCATTCATCGCGAGCTTCGACCGGCCGAACATTCGCTACACGATTGCCGAGCTCGGCAGCGTCAGCTCGCGCGAGCGGCTGTGGCAGTTCATCGAGAGCGAGCATCCGACGGACGCGGGCATCGTCTACTGCCTGTCGCGCAAGTCGGTGGAAGAGACGGCTGCGTGGTTGTCATCGAAGGGGCGCAAGGCGCTGGCCTATCACGCGGGCCTCGATGCACACTTGCGGGCAGCGGCGCAGTCGAAATTCCTGACGGAAGACGGGCTTATCATCGTCGCCACGATCGCGTTCGGCATGGGTATCGACAAGCCGGACGTGCGCTTTGTCGCGCATCTCAATCTGCCGAAGTCGATCGAGTCCTACTATCAGGAGACGGGCCGTGCCGGGCGCGACGGCGAAGCGGCGAATGCCTGGATGGCCTACGGCTTCCAGGATATCGTGCAGCTTCGGCAATGGATCAATCAATCTGAAGGTTCGGACGCCTTCAAGAAGGTGCAGCGGCAGAAGCTCGACGCGCTGATCGGGCTGGCGGAAATGCCGGGCTGCCGCCGTCAAGCATTGCTTGCCTATTTCGGCGAGACGCGTTCGGAGCCGTGCGGGAACTGCGATAACTGTCTCAATCCTCCCCACACCGAAGATGGCACGGTGTTGGCGCAGAAGGCGCTCTCCGCCGTCTATCGCACCGAGCAGCGTTTCGGCGTTACCTATCTCGTTGACGTTCTGACCGGCGGCGTCGATGAGCGGATCATCCGTAACGGCCATGACCGACTTTCTGTTTACGGCATCGGCAAGGACGTGCCGCAGGCAACGTGGAAAGGGCTTTACCGGCAGCTCACGGCGCTCGGCTATCTCTCGATCGACGAAGAGGGCGTCGGTTCGCTCGTGCTGACCGAACGGTCGCGGCCTTTGCTGCGCGGCGAGGAGCGTTTCCTTTTGCGCGTGACGCGGCAGAGCGCGAAATCGTCGAAGCGTTCGGCATCGGCGAGCCCCAAAGTCGCGCGCGAAAACCAGCCGCTGTTCGACGCACTGCGCGCGATGCGCCAGAAACTTGCGGCGTCTGCGAAGCTGCCGCCTTACGTGGTCGCGCAGGACAAGACGCTGATCGAGTTATCTGAGAAGCGGCCGACGACGGAAAGCGCTCTGCACGACATCATGGGCCTCGGCGCCAGCAAGATCGCGCGCTACGGCGCGGCGTTTCTTGAGGTGATCTCACAATTCAAGAAGCATCCGGCACTAAACAACCGTTTGTCGGCGACGGTGAATGTCACGCTTGCCGCGCACCTGCGCGGGCTTGATGCCGAAGCGATCGCAGCGGATCGCGGGATCGAGGTGTCGACGGTTTACGGTCATCTGGCGGAAGCCATCGAAGCCGGTCTCGTCACGGCGGACGATGCCTTGAAGCTCGAGCCGGCGGAGCGCGACGAAATCGAAGCGGCATTTGAGCGTTGTCAGACCCGTGATAGCGGCAAGCTTGGTCCCGCATTCGCGGCGCTCGACGGGCAGTACGACTATGGCATCCTGAAATGCCTGCTCGCGGATAGCATGTAAACTTCGCTGCCGTACGGCGAAGGCGCGTTAGCGGGCCGTCGCTTTCTCCGGGATCGAGGCGGACAGCTTGCCCGTCAGTTCAGCGCAAAGCGCTTCGAGTTCCGGCGTCCATGGCGCGGCGTTCGTCGCGAACAGGTTGGCTTGCGATTTCAGGATCACGCCGTCGTCCAAAATCTTGAGACCGTTGGCGCGGAGCGTTTCGCCCGTCGTCGTTATGTCGACGATCAGCTCCGCCATGCCGGATGACGGGGCTCCCTCGGTCGCGCCGGCGCTTTCGATGATGCGATAATCACCGTAACCCTTGGAGCCGAAGAAGCGGCGCGTCAGGTTGATGTATTTCGTCGCGACGCGAGGCCAGCGGCCGTGCTTGCGGCGAAACGGAATGGCGATCTCTTCGAGTTCGGCCACGGTCGAAACATCGATCCAGCACGTCGGCACTGCAACGACGACGTCAGCGAAACCGAAGCCAAGCTTGTGCAGGAAACGAATGCGCGTAGCGGCGTCGGAGATGTTCTCGCGGATCAAGTCCTCGCCGGTAATACCGAGGTGGACGCTGCCGGACTTCAAGGCTTCGGCGATTTCGCTCGACGACACATACGCGACGTCGACGCCGGGAAGGCCTTCGATCTCGCCGCGATAGCCGCGAACGTGGCCGACCTTGCGCACGACAAGACCAGCTCGCGCGAACATGTCGGTCGTCTGTTCCATCAGACGGCCCTTTGAGGGGATAGCGAGCGTCAGCTTGCTCATGCTTTGCCTCCCCGGACTGCCAGCAAGCGCTCGGAATGAACCGCCGCGCCGACGGCCGGAATGTCTTCGTTCGAGCCCGCGGCGCGCATCAAACCGTCATAACGACCACCTCCGGCGATCGGACTTTTGGCGCCAAGTTCCGCGGCGTTCACCTCGAAGACGAGGCCGGTATAATATGCGAGTGTGCGGCCGAACTCGGCCGAGAACGTCACACGGTCAAGGTCGATACCGGCATTGGCGAGCAGCGCCAGGCGGCGGTCGTAGGTTTCGAGCGCGTAGCCCGAACCGTTCGGCGCTTCCTTGATCAGCGCGGAAATCTTTTCGCCCGCGGTGATCGCCGGACCTGAGACGTTGATGTAACGCTCGATCAACTCAACGGTTCGCGTGTCGAGCGGCTTTTCCTGGCGATCCTCGGCGATGTCGATGAGGTGCGTCGTGATGTCGGTGAGCGAGCGCGTGCCGATCAGCTCGATGGCTTCTTCTTCGAGATAGACGGCGACCGCGGCTTCGCTTGCCTCCATGTCGTCACGGCGAAGAGAGGAGAGAACCTCTTCCGGGATACTCGAAGACGCCGGTCGCACGCTTGCCGCATAGCCTTTCAGGGCTTCACGGAACGAAAGCGGCCGCAGGAACGCATCGTCGAGACGCTTTTTCCAGTTCGGGGACAGGCCAGCCGCTTCGAGCACGCTCGAAAACAGGCCCAGATCGCCGAGGCGCATCGTCCAGTCCTTGAAGCCCGTCTTCTCGATGGCCTTGATGATGATCGCGACTGTCTCAGCTTCGGCCACTTCGCGCGACTTATCGCCGAAGCGCTCGATACCGGCTTGGCGGAACTCGCGCGGGTGCGCGGCGGTTGCGCCTTGCGGCTGAAAGCGGAACGCTGGGCCGTTGTAGCAATAGCGCGCGGGCGTCATCGGATCGGCATGGCGCTCCAAGTGTAGGCGGCAGGTCGGCACGGTGATGTCGGGCCGCAGACAAAGCTCGGCGCCGTCCTGATCGGTGAAGACGTACGTTCGCGCGCGCAGGCTCTCGCCGATGACGTCGAGGAAGACGTCGGCGGGCTGGATGATCGGCGGCGAGACGGCATCATAGCCGGCCTTGATGAAGACCGACATCATCGTCTGCGCCTGCGACGCCAATGCTTCGAGATTTTGGACCGGCTCGGCGGCCATAGCTATTCCTGGTGCCGTTTGATGATGTTGTGAACTTCCTGCACGAGGCGACTTTCGGAAACGGAAAACTGCGCCGGGCGCGTCTCTTTCCATTCCTTGTTGTCCTTGATCGCGGCGGCGGCTTTCGCGCCTTCGATCAAATCCTTGATCGTCACCTCGCCCTTCGCGCGTTCGTCGGAACCTTGAATGATAACGCACGGGCTGTTGCGCTTGTCGGCGTATTTAATTTGGTCGCCGAATGATTTTGCGTTTCCGAGGTACATCTCGGCGCGGATGCCGGCGTTGCGAAGCGCTTGCGTCATTTTTTGATAACCGGCCACCGAGTCGGCGTCCTTATCCATGACGAGAACGACCACTGGGCCGAGCGCTTGGATCTTGCTCTCGTTGATGAGCGACAGCGCAGCCTGCAAGCGCGACACGCCAATGGAGAAGCCCGTGGCAGCAACTTGCTGGCCGGTGAAGCGCGCGATGAGGTCGTCGTAGCGACCGCCGCCGCCAACAGAACCGAAGCGCACGGGTTTGCCGTCGTCGCCTTTGATCTCGAACGTCAGCTCGGCTTCGAAGACCGGGCCGGTGTAATATTCAAGGCCGCGGACGACGGAGTAATCGGGAACTCGAATTTTGCCCTCATATCCGGCTTTCTCCACGAAGCGTTTGAGTTCGCTGAGATCGGCCAATCCATCGATGTAGAGCTGCGACGGCTCGAATCCGCCTGTGCGCTTTGCTGCAAGGCCAGGGCCGTTCTGTTCGAGAGCCGGCTGACTCACGAAATCCAAGAGCGCATCAATTTGTTCTTTCTTTAGTCCAGCGCCCTTGGTGAAATCGCCGGATTCGTCCTTGCGGCCAGGGCCTAAAAGAAGCGCGACGTCGTCCTTAGAAAATTTATCGAGCTTATCAAGTGAACGGAGGACTGCTAAGCGGCGCGTGTCGTCGGCAAGATCAACGCCGACCGTCTCCAACATACCGTCGAGCACCTTGCGGCTGTTCACCTTGATAACGTATTTGCCCTTCAGTCCAAGTGCTTCAAGCGTATCGGCGGCGAGCATGCAGAGTTCGGCATCGGCGGCGACGCTTTTCGCTCCCACCGTATCGGCGTCGAACTGCATGAACTGGCGAAAGCGTCCGGGGCCGGGCTTCTCGTTGCGATAGACGTTGCCGAACGCATAGCGGCGGAACGGCTTCGGCAGGGTCTGGAAATTCTGGGCGACATAACGAGCGAGCGGCGCGGTGAGATCATAGCGCAGGCTCATCCATTGCTCGTCTTCGTCCTGGAACGAGAAGACGCCTGCATTCGGGCGATCCTGGTCGGGGAGAAACTTGCCGAGCGCATCGGTGTACTCGATCGCAGGCGTTTCGAGCGCCTCGAAGCCATAGCGCTCGTAGACGTCACGGATTTTCGCGATCATGTCATTGAGCGCCTTCAGCTCGGGCGCTTCGATATCGCGAAAACCCTTCGCGAGGCGCGCTTTTGGACGCTTGCTGATGTTTGCTTTGGACATGACGAGGATCGGAGAACCAGGGCCAAATAAAAAAGTTGCCGAGACACCCTGGCGGGCGTCCGGCGTGTGAGCCCGCCTTATATCGGATCGACCGGCATGAGGAAAGTCGGGCAGAAATGCCCAGAAATCAGCTCCGAAAGCGTGGCAGTGCCCGTTTGAGAGCCGATGTGAGGCGCGAAGTGCCGCGAAGGTGGACGGCCAGCTCGTGCGCGAGCGCTTTGGGCATGGCTGCGAGGTCCTGGGCGACGATGAGGTCGTAAAGGGGGAGTTCCTCGGTTCCGAAGCCATGCTTCAGAGGGTTGGCGTTAACCCCCAGTTCGAAGCAGCGGACGCCCTGGGCCGACAGATGCTTGACCGTTTCAAGAACGATGAGGCGTCCGGGCGAAAGATGGCTCCACTGTTCGCCGCCCGTCGAAATGCAGAGCAGCGAAAAGACGCCGTCGTGGGTCAGGCCAAACAGGGTGGCGACGATCCGGCCGCCCGCTTCGAGCGCAAACAGTGACGTCACCCCGGCGTCGGCGCCGTCGAAGGCCAGTCGCTCCAAAAATTCGCGATTGGATCTCTCAGCGAAGATATCCTTCGTGCCGCGGGCCGCGTGCCAGACGGCCTGCTGCTCCTCCATTGTCGCGAAGACGTGGGCGATTTCGTCGTCTGTCTCAGCACAAAAGAGGCGCGGGTTATCCTCGCTCTGCCAGAGCCGATGGCAGCGCTCCACGTCCTTGCGGTACCTCTTGCCGAGCCCCTGCAGATAATCATCGAAGCTGCCCGTTATGACGAGGCGGTGCGCCGAAGCACGTGACGTGGAACTGCCGAACAGAACAATCAGTGGGTTCGGGCAACCGCCGATCTCGGCGGGCATACGTTCGAGGCGGATAAGATCGACATCGCGGATGGCGGCACGCAACGCTCGCCAAATATCGCGAATGCGGTCGGGATCGGACAACGGCTCGGGCCCAAGAAGAGGCGCGCCTTGGCCCACGGCTTCGAGAGCGGCGAGGCTCGCAACGCGCAACAGACCTTCCTTCGCGACAACGAGCGGCAAAGCCAGAACAACCTGATCGCTTTCGCTGTCGGTTACGACAACAAGACGCGGCATGGCGCGGTGCGCGTGCGCGACTTCGTCATAGAAAACGGTAAGCCAGTTGAGCGTTTGAAAGCCCGTTGCGACGAGGCCGCCTTCAATGACTTCGAGCGCTGCCAGCGCGTCGTTGGCACCGTCAAAAATTTCGGCAACAAAGCGCATTTCGCCCGGCGTCGCCGACCGCGCCTGCTCCCCTCCGGCGCTCAGATAAGCGCCGTTCCCCGTTTCTGCCGTCGCCATTACGCACTACACTCTTGGCGTTGCGAGCGGATACTCGCCCCCCATCGCGGCGAGAATGCGCCGTGTGAACGACATTCATTTAAATGAGAACTACGGCTTTGCCTCGTGCGGATTCGTATCAGCAGTTCTGCGCGAGGCGGACAAGGCGATCAGCCAGCGCCTGCGATTACGGCAGCGGCAACAGCCAGGAACGCAGTCTCGTAAACCTGCTCGACGGCGCCCAGCACGTCGCCGGTATAACCGCCGATCTTGCGTTGCGCGAGGATCGCAATCACGGCCGCGGCGGTGAAAGCGACAACGGTTGCCGCGAAGAAAGCTGCGATGCTCATAACGAGCGGCCCGACGGCGAGGCCTGTCACGATCGCGACGATGAGTTCGCCCCGCGTCATCCGGACCGGCGAGCGGCTGACTTTGACGTTATCGCCGCCGGCATAAGGGAGAAATGCCAGCGCTAGCACCGCGGCGAGGCGGCCACCCGCATAAGCGGCGATCAACGCGCCGATAACCGCGACCGGCCCGATGGCGGCAAGCGACGTTCCTTTCAGTGCGAGAACGGCAATGAGCGCGAGGACGCCATAGGTGCCGATGCGGCTGTCCTTCATGATTTCGAGGCGGCGCTCGACGTTCGACCCGCCGCCGAAAGCATCGACCGTGTCAGCAAGTCCGTCTTCATGCAGCGCGCCGGTCAGCAGCACCGACGCGACGAGGCCGATGACGACGGCGACCGATGCGGGAAAGACAACAGTAGCCGCGAGCATGACAAGGCCGACGGTCGCGCCAATGAGCGCGCCGACAAGCGGCATATATTTCGCCGAGCGCGGCAGCCAATCCTCGGGAAAAGGAATGATCTGCTTTACCTGGATGCGCGTCAGAAATTGCAGAGCGATGAGGAAGAACCGAACCTCATGCGCGATCATTCGGGATGTTCGCCCGGCAGATCGGCCATCTCGCGCAGCATCAATTCCGCGCCGCGAATGATCGGCACGGCAAGGGCCGCGCCCGTCCCTTCGCCAAGCCGCATCTCCAGTTCGAGCAGCGGTTTAACGTGCAGATGACGGAGTAATGCAGCGTGGCCGGGTTCAGCCGAGCAATGGGCGAAGACACAGTTGTCGAGCGTGCCCGGATAAAGCGCTTCCGCGGCAATGGCGCCCGCCGTCGAGATAAAGCCATCGACGACGATCACCCGACCCGCTTGTGCCGCCGCCGTCATGGCGCCTGCCATCATGACGATTTCGAAACCGCCGAACTGACGGAGGACTTCGAAGGTGCGGCCCGCTTCAGTCGACGGTGCGATGGCGGCGCGATCAATCGTTTCCGTCAGCACCTGATATTTGTGATCGAGGCCGAGGGCGGGCGCGCCTGCGCCGGGGCCGACCAATGTTCTGAGATCGAGGCCTGTCAGGGCATGCGCGATCAGCGACGCCGAACTCGTATTGCCGATACCGATTTCACCGTAGCCGACGATGCCGACATTTTCGGTGCCTAGGCGTGCATCGAGAACGCGGCCTGCGTCGAGCGCAGCGGTGCATTCTTCAACCGACATTGCCGGTTCGCGGCGCGCGTTTTTCGTGCCGGGGCCGATGCGGCGCTCCGTCAATAATTCATGCGGCGGCAGCGGTTCGAGCAGTCCGGCATCGACGAGTTCAACGCCGATGCCAGCCGCGCGCGCGAGCACGTTGACGCCAGCGGAGCCCAAGAGAACGAACTTCGCGATCTCGCGGGAGACGACGGAGGGATATGCCGTCACGCCTTCGGCCGTGATGCCGTGATCGGCGGCGAAGACCACGATCTTTGCATTGCCGAGATCGGGCGCCGTCGATCCGGCGATCAGGCCGATCTGCAGGGCGAGCTCTTCGAGCCGTCCGAGCGAGCCAACCGGCTTGGCTTTGCCGCGGATGTGGGCCTTCAGCTTGTCGCTTAAAAGCTCGCGGGACTTGGTAACTGGGGGTGCGGGGGTCATGCGCCGATATAATCCTCAACTGTGTTCTTCGGCTGCGGAACGTCTGTCGAATACTTCTCAAGCGCTTCGAGGCCTGGTGGAACCGGGCCGCCGTGCGCCCAATCGAGCAGCTCGATCGTATGCACGACCGGAACCTCAAGAGCCGTCCCGAGCTGCGTGATGCAACCGATGTTACCGGCCGCCACAACGTCGGGCTTCAACGACTTGATGTGACCGGCCTTGCGATCCCGCAGCGCGCCTGCGATCTCCGGCTGAACAATATTGTAGATGCCCGCCGAGCCGCAACATAGATGCGCTTCCGGAACGTCAAGCACGGTAAATCCAGCCTTCTTCAATAGCGCTTTCGGTTGCGTCGTCACGCGCTGACCGTGCTGCAGTGAACAGGCGGCGTGATACGCGACCTTAAGCCTCGACCAACGCTTCGGAGCGCCGATGTCGTACTGATCTAGGAATTCCGTCACGTCCTTAGTCATCGACGAGATGGTTTTAGCCCGCTCGGCGTAGTCGGGCTCGTGCTTCAACAGGTGGCCGTAGTCTTTCACCGTCGTGCCGCAGCCCGACGTGTTGATGATGATGGCGTCGACGCCGCCCTTGGCGATTTCCTTGCTCCAGGCATCGACGTTGATCTTGGCCGCTGCGATCGCCTTTTCCTCCTGGCCGATGTGCTGGCTCAAGGCGCCGCAGCACGCCGCGCCCGCTGAGACGACGACATCGACGCCGCCACGCGCAAACAGCCGGATCGTCGCGTCGTTGATCTCGGGCCGCAGCACCTGCTGGGCACAGCCGGCGAGCATGATGACGCGGCCGGTTCGTACGCCTGTCGGCGACGCTGTGCCAGGACCTTTGAAGCGTCCGGCGTTCGGACTTTGCTGAGGCGCCAGCTCGACCATTGCGGCGAGTTCGGGAAAGTTCAGCTTGCGCAGCGTCGGCGCCAGACGACGGCCGAGCGGGGCTGCGCGTAACGCCCAGCGGAAGCGGCGCGGATGCGGCAGGATTTCTGTCAAGGCGCGGCGGATGAGGCGATCCTTCAGGCTACGATGCCCTGTCTTCTCGATATGCTTTCGCGCCACTTCAACCAGATGCATGTAATCGACGCCCGATGGGCAGGTCGTCATGCAAGAGAAGCACGAAAGACAGCGATCGATGTGCGTCGAGATTTCGGGCTTCGCGTCGAGGCCTTTCTCAAGCATGTCCTTGATGGCGTAGATGCGGCCGCGCGGGCTGTCGCGCTCGTCGCCCAGCACGACGTAGGTCGGGCAGGTCGCTGTGCAGAAACCGCAATGGACGCAACGGCGCAGGATGCGCTCGGCCTCCTTCACATCCGGATCGTTGAGTTGCTCTGGCTTGAAATTGGTTTGCATCGCGCCTGACTGCCGGGCTTATTTTTCTAGAAACTGGCGTACATGCGGCCGCGATTGAGAAGGCCCGCCGGATCGAACGCCGACTTGATGCCACGTGTCAATCGCTCGATTTCGGGCTTCAGCGGCTCGAACACATCGACGCTGCTGCGAACCTCGGGTTCGGCACGGATCAAGGTTGCATGACCGTCGCGAACGGCGACGGCGCGGCGCACGTCGGCAGCGCCTGCGTCCGCGGCGGCTGGGACTTCGAGCCAGATCATGCCGCCCGACCAATCGTAGAAGGCAACGGCTGGCATGAATTTCTGAATCGCGAAGACGATCTCGGCGGCTTTCGTGGGCAATGACGAAATGCGCCACAACGCCGTCTCGGTTGAGAAAGGCATGATCGACAGCGCGCGAAATTCGCTCCAGAGACCGAACGAATGTTCGGAATCGAGTTCGACTGGCGCGCCGTAGACCTTCAGCGCAGCTTTCAGCTTTTCCTTGCGCTCGTCGATGGTGGCCGCAAACGTTTCAAGTCGCAGCAGCGTCAATGACTGGTCAAGGCCTCTCAGCTTCGGCGTTCGGAGGCGCGCGGCACAGTTCTTCGGAAGATGGACGGCGCCGGAAACCTCCAGCGGCGTATTCAGCGCGACGTTCAGCGCTTCGATGGCGAGATCGTCAGGCAGGCCGACAAACGCCAACGTCTGCATCGTTTGCGGGATCGGCGCGACCTTAAACGTCAGTTCCGTCATAACGGCGAGGGTGCCCCAGCTTCCGGTTAGGCCGCGCGCGACGTCCAATCCTGTGACGTTCTTCATCACGCGTCCGCCCGACTTAAACAGCTCGCCGCGACCGTTGACGGCGCGCACGCCCAAGAGGTTATCGCGCGCGCTACCAGCCGAAATACGGCGAGAGCCGGAGAAGTTCGTAGCGAAGACGCCGCCGATCGACAGCGCGCCTCCTGGAGCCCCCGTCGCCGGACCGAGGTCGATCGGCTCAAACGCCAGCATCTGGCCGCGCGCTGCCAACACTGCTTCGATCTCGTAAAGCGGCGTGCCGGAGCGCGCCGACATGACAAGTTCGGTCGGCTCGTAGAGCGTGATGCCTTTCAGGCCCGACGTCGTCAGTACGACATCGGATTTCGCGACGCGGCCGGTGTTGCGAAGCGCGCCATGACCTACCACTTCGATGCCGCGCTGCTCGCGCACGAGCTTGGCGATCATGGATTGCAATTCCCACTCGGCGGCGGGACGCCAAAGTTCGCTCACAGCCAATGATCTCCTAGGCGGCCTCGGGCGCGCTTGCGGCATTTCCGGTGCGCATGACGTCGGTATAGGCGAGCGGGAAAACCTTCGCCTGGTTGAGCCGCCACGTCGGGTCGAAGACGGTTTTAACGCGCATCTGGACCATCAGATCCGTCTGCGAAAATTGCGTCGCCATCAGCTCGCGCTTCTCGATGCCGACGCCATGCTCACCCGTGAGACAGCCGCCGAGTTCGACGCAGAGCTTCAGGATAGCTTCTCCCGCCAGTTCGGCCTTGTCGGCCTGTTCGGGATCGTTGGCGTCGTAGAGAACGAGCGGATGCAGATTTCCGTCACCGGCGTGGAAGATGTTGGCAACCTTCAGGCCGTATTCGGCGCAGATCTGGTTGATACGCGTCAAGCAGTGCGGAAGCTGCCCGAGCGGAATGGTGCCGTCCATGCAAAGGTAATCGGCGACGCGGCCAATGGCGCCGAACGCCGCCTTACGGCCCGCCCAGATGCGGGCGCTTTGCTCGGGATCGGCGCTGATTTTCACGGTCTTGGGATCGAAGCGCGCGGCGATTTCGGCGACGCGGCCTAAGAGGATGCCGATTTCACTTTCGGAGCCTTCCACTTCGACGATGAGCAAAGCTTCAACGTCGAGTGGGTAACCAGCGCCCGCGAATGCTTCGCAAACTTCGATGGCCGCGCGATCCATGTATTCGATGGCGACCGGAATGATGCCGGCGGCGATGATGGCCGACACGCAACTGCCTGCCGCTTCCGGCGAGCGGAAGCCGATCATCATCGGGCGAGCGCCTTCCGGTGCGGGGACGAGCTTCACCGTCGCCTCTGTTATGACGCCGAGCTGACCTTCAGAACCGATGACGTAGCTCAACAGATCATAGCCGTTGCGTTCGAGCGTCGTGCCGCCGATCTCGACGATAGTGCCGTCGATCAGGACCATCTTCACGCCGAGAATATTGTGCGTCGTGACGCCGTACTTCAGGCAGTGCGCACCACCAGAGTTCATCGCGATATTGCCTGCTAGCGAACAGGCCAATTGCGACGACGGGTCCGGCGCGTAGAAGAAACCTTGCTTGGAGACCTGCGCTGTAATCTGCAGATTGGTAATGCCGGCTTCGACACGCGCGATGCGATTGGCGCCGTCGATCTCGATGACGCGGTTCATCTTCGAGATGCAGAGAACGATAGAATCTTCTGTCGGCAGCGAGCCGCCGCAGAGCGATGTTCCGGCGCCGCGCGGAACAACTTTGACGTCGTTCTCGTGGCAGAACTTCAGGATCTTGGAGACTTCCTCGGTGGTGCGCGGCAGCACGACGAGCATCGGCACGCGGCGGTAGGCGGTGAAGGCATCCGTCTCGTAGGCGCGGCGGCCTTCCTCGTCGAGGATCAGAAGGTCTTTGCCGACGCGCGCTTTCAAGCCTTCCACCAGGATCGGCAAGCGGCGGATGACGCCGGCATCGGGCTCAGGCAGCTCGATATGCGGCATCGTCGTTCGTCTCCACGTTGGTCTTCAGGGTGCTGTTTCGAGGTCGCGGACGGCAGCCTTTGGCGCCGCTCAACAGCGTTAAGCATCCTCGCACGTGTGTCCGCGACCGGCAATATGGCCGCACGCCAGCGACCACAGCCATTGATGGGTCAGCGAAAGCTGCCCCAACGCCCGGTTCCGCCGAGCCAGCGCGGACCTCTCGGGTCGCGGAAATCGCGTGGTGGGCCGCGTCGCTCTGGCGGCTCCCTCATTTCCGGCGGCGGAGGAGGGCCACGGTGATCACGGAAATCGTCAGGTCCGCGGCCTTCGCGAATGCCACGATTGAACCGCCCGGCGGAGAAACACTGGCTGATGCAGGCTTGCAGTTGTGCGTCGCAGCGCGGCGTATACAAAAGCTTGGTCGCCATGCGGCAGGCGTTGTGCTGCGAGCGGCACGCTACGGCACAGGGGTCGGCCTTCGCTGCGTTTCCGGCAAAGGCGAAGAAGATCAGGACAGCCAGAACAGCCATCCCCCCCATCCTCATCGATGCCAACCGCAACCGCGACACGTACCGCCTCCTCAAACCTGGCCTAGGTGCTGGGCGGCTGGTCCTAAGCAAACCGGGGAGGCTAATGCGCCGACCATGAACACGCGCTGAACCGCACGCTGTCGAGGCGCGCGGTCAGAACGCAAGCTCTTCGAAAATATGATCAATATTGTTCTGCCATTCCCCCGAATAGCGCCGAAGCAGCTCATCAGAAACCGTCTGGCCATTGCCGGCAATTTTCTCAAGCGGCGCCAGATAGATCGTTTCGTCCTGATTCTTAGCGTTGATGCGACGCCGATTTTTGAGACCGGTGCGCGAAATGCGCAATACCCGCAACGCCAACGTCCTTACCGTCTCGATACGAAACGGGGTCGCTAGTCCTGTTTTCGGGACGCTGACACGCAGAGCTTCGCGTTCTTCTTCGCTCCAATCGCGAACCAACTCCCAGGCCTGATCGAGCGCGTCTTCATCATAAAGGATTCCGGTCCAGAACGCGGGAAGCGCGGTGATCGTCCCCCAGCGTCCACCATCCGCACCACGCATTTCTAGAAAACGTTTGAGGCGAACTTCCGGAAAAAGCGTGGTGAGATGATCCGCCCAGTCGTCGATGGTCGGCAGCTCGCCTTCGAAGCCCTTCAGGCGGCCCGCCATGAAATCGCGGAACGAAGACCCAGCGACGTCGATGTAATTGCCGTCGCGGTAGACGAAATACATCGGCACATCGAGGGCATAATCGACGTAACGCTCGTAGCCCATACCGTCTTCGAATGCGAAGGGCAGCATGCCGGTGCGCCGCTTGTCGGTATCGAGCCAGACGGCGCTACGCATCGACTGATAACCGTTCGGCTTGCCTTCGGTGAAGGGCGAAGACGCAAATAGCGCCGTTGCAATTGGCTGTAGCGCCAGCGAGACGCGCAGCTTCTTCACCATGTCGGCTTCGGAGGCGAAATCGAGGTTCACCTGAATGGTCGCGGTCCGGAACATCATGTCGAGACCACGGCTGCCGACGGTTGGCATATAATGTGCCATCACCTGATAGCGCTTCTTCGGCATCATCGGGATCTCATCGAGACGCCACTTCGGCGTGAAGCCGACACCGAGAAAACCGATAGCGAGATCTTCGCCGACGCGGAGGACTTCGCGCAGGTGCTCGTCCGTTTCGTCCGCGGTTTCATGCAGTGTTTCGAGCGGCTGACCCGAAAGCTCGAACTGGCCGCCGGGCTCCAGGCTGATCGTGCCACCCTTCTCGCCCTCAGGCCGCTTCAAGGCGATGATGTTGTCGCCTTCCTTGATGGCGACCCAACCATAGCGCTGGATGAGCGCTTCCATCAGCGCGCGGATGCCATCCGAACCGCCGTAAGGCACCGGCTTCAGCGTGACGGTGCGAAAGACGAATTTCTCGTGCTCGGTGCCAATACGCCAATCGACCTTCGGCTTCTCGCCCGCCGCGATCCAGCGCACGAGATCGTCGCGCGTCTCAATCGCCGCGCTGGCAGCACCTTGTTCTCGTGTCGACATGCCCGAGCGGCCCAGCTTCCTATTCCGACGCGGGCAGACCCGCAGCTTGAGCCTTATGGCGAGGTGCGAGGGGGACGGCAATAGGTTCGGCTGCGTCACCCTAGTCGCGGCGCCAATCCCCAAGTGTGGCATTGACAAGCGCCAGAACTGCGACGGCAGCGGTGTCGGCGCGCATGATTCTCGGGCCGAGCGACAGCGGCGTCACGAATGTCTTGCTGACGAGGCGCTCACGCTCGCGCGGCGAAAACCCGCCTTCCGGACCGACCAGGATGGCGAGCGGACCCGGTTCAAGCTTTTGCAGCGTGGCAATAGGGTCGTTTTCCTGATCCTGCTCATCACAAAACACGATGCGTCGGCTGGCGTCCCAGGCATCCAAAACGTCGTCGAGCCTGACTGGCGTCTGAACTTCGGGTACTCGAAGGACGCCGCACTGCTCGGCCGCCTCGATGACGTTGGCCTGCATCCGCTCGCCATTAACCCTCTCGGCGATGGTCCGCTCCGTGATCACAGGCCGCAGCCGAGCGACCCCCATCTCGGTTGCCTTCTGGACCATGTAATCGAGCCGGGATCGCTTAAGCGGAGCGAAAAGATAATCGACGTCCGGGCCGCTTTCCTGCGGCCGCGCTTGATCGTCGACGGTCAGAGCACCGCCGCGCTTGTGGGTTTCGCTGAGGGTCGCAACCCACTCACCGTTCCGGCCGTTGAAGACCAAGAGCCGGGCGCCGAGCTTCAGCCGCAATACCGCCGTCAGGTAATGGGCTTGCGCGGGCTCCAGCTCGACGCGCCCGCCCGGGGCAAGATCGGCGTCAACAAACAGTCGTTCTGAGGTCAAGTCTCTGATGGCCATGATGCGGTCTTATCGGAGCCGCGCGCGCAGTCAAATTCATCGCAATCGGATGGTCGTGTTGCTTCGATGACGGAGGCCGGATAGGTCTTGCGGATTAGGCTAAGGAGAAACTGAAGTTGACGATGGGTGCCGCGATTTCGCCCGAGCCGCCAGCAAGTGTTGCCGATGCACCGCCGAAAAACTGGGTCGATCGCTGGGCGCCGGAATCCTGGCGGCCGTTCCTTCGGCTTGGGCGATTCGATCGCCCGATCGGCATGTGGCTGCTGCTTTTCCCCTGCCTTTGGTCGCAAGCGCTGGCGCAGGTGAACTCAGGCGACCACTATCCCGATCTCACCTATGTCCTGCTGTTCGCCATCGGTGCGCTGGCGATGCGCGCCTCGGGCTGCGCCTATAACGATTACGTCGACCGCGATATCGACGCCCGCGTGCAACGAACGGCCAGCCGGCCGCTGGCGTCCGGGCAGATCGCACCGGCGGCTGCGCTTGCGTTCATCATCATCTCGGCCCTAGTCGGCCTCGCCGTGCTCGTGCAGTTCAATAGCTTCACGATCTGGCTGGCGATCGCGTCGCTGCTGATCGTTGCTGTTTATCCGTTCGCGAAACGGGTGACGTCTTATCCACAGATCGTTCTCGGGCTGGCGTTCAACTGGGGGGCGCTCGTCGGCTGGGCGGCGATCAAAGGTTCGATCGGGCTGCCTGCCCTGGCGCTCTATGCGGGCTGCGTGTTCTGGACGGTCGGTTACGACACGATCTATGCGCATCAGGACAAGGAAGACGACGCGCTCCTCGGGCTGGGCTCGACGGCGTTGAAGTTCGGCGAGGACACGGTTTCTTTCGTCGGCGGCATGTATGCACTGGCGGGCGTGATGTGGCTCGTTGCGGGTGCGCTCGCGGGCGCCCACCTCGTTTACTTCCTCGCCGTGGTTTTGGTTTTCCTGCAGATGTCGTGGCAGGTCTCGACGCTCGATATCGACGATCCGGCCAATTGCCTGCGCCGCTTCAAGTCCAATCGCGACGTCGGGCTGGCGCTGCTCGCGGGGCTTGTCGCGGATATGGCCCTATCGTGGTTCGCGGGCCTTAGCTGAATGCAAAAAAATAACGCGGCGTGAGAAGGGACACCTCACGCCGCGCTATTCGGTCTCACTGTTGACTTTTCGAGCCGCTCAAGACGGGCATTGATTGTCATCCTCGCAGAATTTTCTTCCGATCGGCTTAATAAATAGCGTAAACAAATACTTATTCTGAATTCGCGACTTTCCCGGGCCATGGCGGACGGTTTGCGCCGTTGACGGTCCTGGAACGACGCGGTTTCTAGGAATCTCGCGGGAGCAACCTTCAGGAGTCGACAGCCGTCCATGTCCAAGTCCACATCTTCACCCGAGTCTGCGCCTCAGCTTCTGCACCTCGTGTTCGGCGGTGAACTGAAAACCCTCAACGGCCACGAATTCCGCGAACCCGACAGTCTGGATGTCGTCGGCATCTTCCCCGACTATCCGTCAGCTTATGCTGCGTGGAAAAGCGCGGCCCAGCGCTCCGTCGACAACGCCATGATGCGCTATTTCGTTGTTCCGCTGCATCGGATGCTCGACTTCTCACAGCCGACAACTGCCACGACGTGACGGATCTCCTGAAGAAAGCCGAGAAGAAACCGCGGCCGAAGCTCCGGCTCGATGCCGCTTCGCGCGCGCTGCTTGCGCGGTTCGTGCGCGATTGGGTATGGCCGCGTCGCTGGCAGCTCGCCTGGACGCTTTTCCTCACGACCTGCCTTGCCGCCGTCACGGGCGGCTATCCGGGCGTCATCAAGAAATCGTTCGATCTGTTGATGGGCGGCAAGGCCGGCGCCCTCCCCTACGTTCTGGTTGCCATCGTCGGAATCACGCTCGCGCGTGCGACGTTGCTGTTTCTGCAGGCGGTCGCGACAAGCCGGTTTGTGCTGCGCATGACATCGGACATGCAGAAGATAGCGTTCCGACATCTCATCAACGCCGATTTCGCGCGCCTCTCTCGCGAGACGCCGGGACGGCTGATGTCGCGACTGACGAACGATATCGGCTTCATTCAGAGCGCGCTGACGGCGACGCTGAACTCGATCTTCCGCGATACGTTTTCGGTCATCGCGCTCGTCATTGCGATGCTTTATCTCGACTGGGCGATGACGCTCATCGTGCTGGGCGTCTATCCGCTGGCCGCCATTCCCGTTGCCTCGATCAGTCATCGGCTGCGTCGCGTCGCCAAGCAGACGCAAAGCGGCCTCGGCGACATGACATCGCTGCTGACTGAGAAGCTTTCCGGCGCCCGGCTGATCAAATCGTTTCAGCTCGAAAACTATGCCGCTGACCGGCTCGATTCGATGTTCGAGCAGATCTATTCGCTGCGGATGAAGTCCGTCCGGACGCGGGCGCGGATGGATCCGATCCTTGAGGTTCTGGGCGGCGTCGCGATTGCGGGCGTCGTGGGCTTCGCATATTTGCGCATTTCGCAGGGCATATCCTCAGTCGGCGATTTCATGGGTTTCGTGACGGCGCTGATGATGGCCGCGCAGCCGATCAAATCGCTTGGCAATCTAACGGGTCGCCTGCAGGAAGGCCTTGCCGCCGCGGAAAGTTTCTACGGCCTGATCGACGAACTGCCGTCGATCACGGACAAGCCCGGCGCCAAGACGCTTGCTATTTCAAAAGGCGAAATCGCGTTCCGCAACGTCTCGTTCGCCTACGACAAGACGTCCGAGGAACGGGCCGTGCATGGGTTCACGCTCGACGTGCCGGGCGGATCGACGATCGCGCTCGTGGGCCGCTCCGGTGCCGGAAAATCGACGATCATTAACCTCGTGCCCCGGCTCTTTGACGCGACCGAAGGGCAGATCCTGATCGACGGCCAGGACGTCATGGATGTCACGCTCAAATCGCTGCGCGATCAGATCGCGATCGTCAGTCAGGACATCACGCTTTTCGACGATACGATCGAAGCGAACATCCGCCTCGGGCGGCTCGGCGCGAGCGAGGCCGATATCATCGAAGCTGCGAAGGCCGCTGCCGCGCACGACTTCATCATGACGCTGCCCGACGGCTACAAGACGATCATCGGCGATCGCGGCAGCCGACTTTCTGGCGGACAGCGTCAGCGTTTGGCGTTAGCGCGCGCGATCCTGAAGAATGCGCCGATCCTGCTGCTCGACGAAGCGACGAGCGCGCTCGACAAC
Source organism: Hyphomicrobium sp. DY-1 (assembly GCF_047497105.1). Taxonomy (NCBI): domain Bacteria; kingdom Pseudomonadati; phylum Pseudomonadota; class Alphaproteobacteria; order Hyphomicrobiales; family Hyphomicrobiaceae; genus Hyphomicrobium; species Hyphomicrobium sp. DY-1. Next base: position 1,233,619 of record NZ_CP134870.1, read on the forward strand.
GAGAGCGAGCAGCTCGTGCAGGAAGCGCTGGCGAAATTCACCCGCTCGCGCACGACGCTCGTCATCGCGCATCGGCTTTCAACGGTACAGAATGCCGACGTCATTTGCGTGATGGACGGCGGCCGCATCGTCGAACGCGGCAGGCATTCGGAATTGATTGCGCGAAACGGTTCTTATGCACGGCTTAACCGCTCGGCGAGTGGTCCGCAGGCGATGATCGCCAATTGATATCGCATAATGCCGATGCCAGTCGGCGCGAAGCTACTCGCGGCGAAGGATGCCATTGACGAGGCGGTTGGCCCAGCCGCGCGCCTTGAACGTCGTGCTGACCTCGCGGGCGTCATAAACAGTGTTGACCCAATCCCAGAAGCCGATGCCTGTCTGTGCCTCGGCTTCGAGATAACGATCGAAGACCGCATCAATCACTCCGGTGTCGGCACTCCGGATGTGTCCGTAGCGAAACGAAAGCTGGTCAACGGCTTCGCGAATCGGAACACCGTCGTGGATATGACGCACCATGACGCTCATCAGACCGGCGCGGTCGGCACCCGACTTGCAGTGCACCAGAATCGGAAATTCGACCTTTTCCAGCAGATCCTTGATCGACTGGAACTCGACGCGCGTCGGCGCGGCGCGCGAACGCAGCCGCAAGTCCGCGAGGGCGATGCCGTGGCGCGTGCACGCCCGCTGCTCCAGCCAGCGCGTCCCGAAAGACTGCTCAGGCCCGCGTAGATTGACGACGGTTCGGATTCCTCGCCGCGCGGCCCAGGAAATGTGATGTGGAGCAGGTTGTGCGGAACGCCAGACGTCTTTGGAGATATGATGGCGATTGTTATATAGGATGCGAACGATGCCATAATCGATAAATAGCATCTCAGCGTAACAAAGCGCTGGCGCAAATCTAGAACGCATCCAAGGTGGCGAGGCGTGCACTGCATTATGCAATAGCGCACCGCTCTTGCGTCGCAATCCGCGTTTTGCCTGCTTAAGGAGGCTTGCCATCAGGAGTTGTCTCGATGCTCCCGATTAGCGGGCAGCCCTTCTGCTATGATTTCACCAGCGACGGCTCGGGGGTTCATGTTCGTTTACAAAACGCCATAAAAAGCCACGCCCGTTCGCAATTGAACTTGCTAGTTATTCGCTATAGCAACGTGCTGCAAGGGGCTTGAAGAACCACGTCCTGCGTCGCGCACAACCTTCCGCTTACCTCACAATTAAGGCAGCCCCTGCTCGCATGGCCAAAATCAATAAGCAGCTTATGCGGCTAGGCGGACAAACCGCTGCTCGTATCATTCGGCTCGTTGCTCAATCCTCGACCGTTATCCACGAACCGCCGGACCTGATGAAGCGTCTTAGCGAGGCGCATCCGTGCATTGCGGCGTGTTGGCACGGCCAGTTCATGATGGTTGCGACGCTGCGGCCGGAGAATGTGAAAATTGCCGCAATGGTGGCACGCCACGGCGACGCGGAAATCATTAGCGAAACGCTCCAGGCCATCGACGTTCAGCTGATTCGCGGCGCAGGCGCGGGCTACCGAAAAAAGGATCGCGGCGGAGCATCGGCGCTCAGATCGTCGTTGCAAGCTCTTGAGGAAGGCTCATCGGTCGTCATGACCGCGGACGTGCCGCCGGGACCGGCGCGGGAGGCGGGCGCCGGCATCATCGCGATCGCGAAAATGTCGGGACGCCCGATCGTGCCTGTTGCCGTTGCGACGAATCGGTTCGCATCCTTCGATACTTGGAGCAGGCTGACGATCAATCTGCCGTTCTCGCGGTTAGCAGCGGTCGCCGGTGATCCCATCACTGTTCCGAGCACAGCGACGGCCGAGGATGTGGAAGCCAAGCGTCTCGAACTTGAGACTGCGCTCAATGCCGCTACACTGAGGGCTTACGAACTTGCGGGGGCCGATATCACACGGGCAACGCCACTCGATGTGCTCGCTGCGGAGACACCTCCGGCGCCGGGGATGGCTCTGAAAACCTATCGCCTTGGAACGGCGGTGTTGCGACCGGCCGTGCCAATGCTGCTGAACTTGCGCGGCAAGCGCGGCAAGGAAGATCCGGACCGGCGCGGCGAGCGGCTGGGCTTCGCGGGCAGGCCGCGGCCCGAAGGCCAGGTCGTGTGGATACATGCCGCGAGCGTCGGCGAGACGAACGCCATCCTGCCGTTGATCGACAGCATTCTCGGGGCAAATCCGCACGTTCATGTTCTTCTGACGTCGGGCACCAGGACGTCGGCCGAGATCGCCGCCAACCGGCTGCCGGAGCGCGCTGTGCACCAATACGTGCCGCTCGACGTGCCGCAATACGTGAAGCGCTTTCTCGATCACTGGAAGCCGTCGCTGGCGATTTTCACGGAATCGGACATCTGGCCCAATCTCATTCTGGGCACATCGGAGCGTCATATTCCACTGGTGCTCGTCAATGCGCGCATGTCGCCGCGCAGTATCCGCCGCTGGCGGAAATACGCCGCTGTCGGACGGCCGCTGTTCTCGCGCTTCGCTGCCGTGCTGGCGCAGAACTCGCAGATCGCGCGCGCTGTGAAATGGCTCGGCGCGCCGAACGTCATCACGGCCGGAAACCTCAAGATCGATGCACCGCCGCCGCCTGTCGATGCCGCCACGTTGGCGTCGTTGCGCAACGCTGTCGGGCAACGACCGCTGTTTCTCGCCGCGAGCACGCACCCGGGCGAAGACGCGATGATCGCTGCGGCGCATTCGCTGATCCGCCGCGAGATCGACGGCCTACTGACGATCATCGTACCGCGGCACCCCGAGCGCGGCAGCGGGCTTGCCGCTACGCTCGGCGGCCTTGGCCTCAGGACGCAACTTCGCACGCGCTCGGCAGCACCAGAGAGCGACACGGAAATCTATATTGCCGACACGATCGGCGAGCTTGGCGCGTTCTATTCGATTTCGCCGGTGGCGCTCGTCGGCGGATCGCTGGTGGAACATGGCGGCCAAAATCCGATTGAAGCCGTGCGGCTTGGTTCGTGTGTGCTGACGGGGCCGTTCGTCTATAATTTCCGTGATGCTTATTCCGCTCTGTTCCGCGAAGGGGGTGCGGTCGAGGTCCGTTCGTCCGATGACATCGCAAAGCAAGTGACAATGCTGCTCGAAGATCAATCGGCGGCGAAACGCATGCGCCACGGCGCGGACCTTGCGCTGCAATCATTGAGCGGCGCGCTGGCGAAAACGGTCGGCGCCATTCAGCCCCTGCTCGAAAAGAAGCAGGCCTGAGCCGTGCCCGTCTCGGAACCGAGATGGTGGTACGAGGCGGGCGGGACATGGAAGGCATCGCTGCTTTCCCCCATCGCCGCCATCGTCGGCGCGATCGCGCGGCGGCGCATTCTTAATGCAAAGCCGTATCGCTCCCCGCTGCCCGTCATCTGTGTCGGTAACTTCACGGCAGGTGGGTCAGGCAAGACGCCGCTCGCGCTGCTGCTGGCGAACATCATCGCCGCGGAAGGCCGAGAGCCGTGGTTTCTGTCGCGCGGCTACGGCGGTAAGCTTGAAGGTCCGCTTCGCGTCGATCCGGAACATCATAGCGCGGGAGACGTCGGTGACGAGCCGTTGCTGCTCGCGCGCGCATTTCCGGCGGTCATCGCCCGCGACCGCCGTCAGGGCGCGAAGATGATCGAAGCGATGGCATCCGCCAATGCCGTCATCATCATGGACGACGGCCTGCAGAACCCGGCGCTGGCGAAGGAACTTTCGATTGCCGTCGTCGATGCCAAACGGGGATTTGGCAACGGCCGCGTTATTCCTGCCGGACCGCTGCGCGCGCCGCTGGCCGTGCAAGCACCGCTGGTGCAGTTGGTGATGCTGATGAGCGGCGCGGCGGACGCCGACAATCCCGCCGTGCGAATGATCCGCAAGCTGACGGAAGTGCCGATCATCGCCGCACGGACGCAAGCTGACGAAACCGCCGCCCGCTTTCGCGGTCGAAGGGTCGTGGCCTTCGCTGGCATTGCCAATCCGGAACGGTTTTTTTCGACACTGGAACAGACGGGCGCGAATATCGTTGCGAAGCGGGCATTTGCCGATCATCACCCGTTCAGCGAGGCAGAGGCGCGCGGCCTTCTCGATGATGCCGAGCGTCTCGGCGCGATGCTCGTGACGACGGAAAAGGATCACGCCCGGATTGGCAATCGCTCAGGATTTTGCGCCGATCTCAAAAAGCGTTCGGAAACGCTGACCATTGCGACGGTGATCGAAGGCGACGGCCTTGAAATTTTACGGCAATCATTGCGCGCTGCGCTCGGCCGGTGATGTTAAAGTCTGCTGACTTCGGTTCCGTCATGCCGACGAAGGTCGGCACCCAGTCAAGCACCCGCATGCGTAGAGTCTCGATTTGCCTGGATCCCGGCCTGCGCCGGGATGACGACGGGGGAGAAACTGGAAAGCTGGCTCAGCCGGGCTGGGCGTCGTCGTTTTCCTTGGCTTTCAGCTCAAGGTAGCGCTGCACCGAAATTTCCGGCGACGCGTAGGCTTCCTGGGCGTCGACGCTCCAATAACGCAGATCCGGCAGGGTGATCGGCTGGCCCGTCACGGCACAGCGCACGAAGTCGCCGGGAGACAGGACTTCGAATTCGCCATCCAGGTAGCGAATTTTAGCTTCGTTGCGCAGACCAAAAAATTTCTCGATGCGGTTCATTCGTTTCCGAGCCGTAATCCCGTTCTGCCGCCGATATCATCTGCAATCGGATAATCCGGGCGGATGCGAACTATAATCTACTTCAAGCCTTTTAAAATAGTGAGCCTTGCCCGCCTCGCCCACTCGACTTTTGTCGCGGCGTTTTAACTTTGCTCGGCGTCGGATTGGAAACGTCAGGCGTTGCGGAGGATACGTCGGAGCCGTTTACCGTGGCGCCGACCCGGCCGTCGGAAAACTCAATATTCAAAACGTCGCCAGCAACGAGAGAGGCGGCTTGACGCACCATATGCCCCGCTTCATTGCGCACAAGGGCAAAGCCGCGAGACAGAACGCTCTGATAGCCCAAGGACTTGAGCAGCGCCGCACGGCCTTCGAAAACGCGGCGGCTCACCGCGACGCGATTGAGTAAAGCCCGTCCGGCGCGGCGCTCCAGGCCATCGAGCCGCTCGGCACATCTGGAATGCTTCTGAACTATCGGTGAGGGCGACAGGCGGCCGCTGACGCGGGCGAGCCTGGTTGCATGGGCGCGGGTGTTGGCCAGCAGCGCGCGGGACAATCGGCGGTCGGCGGCATCGAAACGCTGCCGCGGCAAGGCGACCAGATCCTGAAGCTTCGGCAGGCCACGCGCCGAAGCCTTCAGGTGCGTGCGGGCGCTTTCAATGGCGCGACGCACAGCCGTTCGCTTGCGCAGCATCAGCTTTTCGACGTTTTCGATCAGCTCGGAATACTTCGGCACCGCCCATTCAGCGGCCTTCGTTGGCGTCGGCGCACGGGCGTCGGCAACGAGGTCGATCAAGGTCCAATCGGTTTCGTGACCGACCGCAGAGATGAGCGGAATTGTACTTTCGGCAACGGCGCGCACGACGATCTCTTCGTTGAAGCTCCAGAGATCTTCGAGGCTGCCGCCACCGCGCGCGACGATCAGCACGTCGGGACGCGGGATGGCGCCATCGGCTTCAAGCGCGTTGAATCCGCGAATAGCGGCGGCGACCTCGGCGGCGCTGCCTTCGCCTTGCACACGCACCGGCCAAAGCAGGACACGCGTCGGGAAACGCTCGTTGAAGCCGTGCAGCATGTCACGGATGACGGCGCCGGTCGGCGACGTCACGATGCCAACGATCTTCGGCAAAAACGGACGCGGCCGCTTGCGGTCTTCGTCGAATAAACCCTCAGCGGCGAACTTGCGCTTGCGTTCTTCCAAGAGCGCCATCAGCGCGCCAGCGCCGGCCGGTTCCAGCGCTTCAATGACGATCTGATATTTCGATGAGCCGGGGAACGTTGTGATCTTGCCCTGCGCGACGACTTCCATGCCTTCTTCAGGCTTGAAACGCAGGCGGCCGAACGTGCCTTTCCAGACGACGGCCTCGATCTTTGCTTTGTCATCCTTCAGGGCAAAATAGCAGTGGCCGGACGCGTGCGGCCCGCGGTAACCCGAGATTTCGCCGCGAAGGCGCACATAGCCGAAACCGTCTTCCAGCGCGCGCTTGATGGCGCCCGACAGCTCGGAAACGGAAAATTCGGGCGCATTGGCGCCGGAACGGGATTCGCGCGTGTTTGGAATGGAATTCAAGAGTTTACCGTTCTCTTTGGCGGTCTTGCTTGTTTCGCCGCCGATGCTACACGGGGATGCTACACTGACAACCGGATTGCAACAGGCGACCTGATGAATGTCCTTCTTCTCGGCTCCGGCGGCCGCGAGCATGCGCTCGCCTGGGCGTTGAGCGCGAGCCCCCTCTTGACGAAACTCTTCTGCGCACCGGGCAACGCCGGAATTGCCGAGGTGGCGCAATGCATTCCGCTCGATCCTGCGAACCAGGACAGCATCATTGAATTCTGCCGCGATGAGCGCATCGAGCTCGTGGTAATCGGGCCGGAAGCGCCGCTCGTGGCCGGATTGGGAGACGCGCTCGGTGATGCCGGCATCCGGTATTTCGGGCCGACGAAAAGCGCGGCGCAACTCGAAGGGTCAAAAGGCTTCACCAAAGATCTTTGCCGTAAAGCCAGTATTCCGACAGCGGCTTATGGCCGTTTCATGGATCTCGACGCGGCGAAAACGTATCTCGCATCGCAGAGCGTTCCGATCGTGATCAAAGCGGACGGACTTGCGGCCGGTAAAGGCGTCGTCATTGCGGAAACGCGCGCCGATGCTGAGGCGGCCGTCGAAGCGTGTCTTGGAGGCGCATTCGGTGCAGCGGGCGCCGAAGTCGTCATCGAGGAATTTCTAGTCGGCGAAGAAGCGAGCTTCTTCGCGCTCTGCGATGGCGTCACGGCGCTGCCACTTGCATCGGCGCAAGATCACAAGCGTGTCGGCGACGGCGACACCGGACCCAATACGGGCGGCATGGGGGCCTATTCGCCTGCGCCCATCATGACCGCAGAAATGACCGAACGCGTCATGACCGAGATCATCAGCCCGACCGTCAAGGAAATGGCGGCGCGCGGCATGCCATTCAAGGGCATTTTGTTTGCAGGCCTGATGATTACCGCAACGGGGCCGAAGCTCATCGAATACAATGTGCGTTTTGGCGATCCCGAGACACAGGTTTTGATGATGCGGCTCAAATCCGATCTGCTTGCCGCTCTGCTCGCAACAACGGACGGCGTGCTCAAAACCTTCGACATGCGCTGGAGCGACGACGCGGCACTGACGGTCGTGATGGCGGCAAACGGCTATCCGGGCACACCGCAGAAAGGCACTGAGATCAAAGGGCTCGATCTTGCGAAAGCCGTCCCGAATGTCGAAATCTTCCACGCCGGAACGCGCCGCGACGGGGACCGCATCATCGCTGACGGCGGCCGCGTTCTGAACGTCACGGGGCGCGGCAAGACGGTGAAGGACGCGCGCGATGCCGCTTATGCGGCGATCGCCAAGATCGACTGGCCAGGCGGTTTTTATCGCAAGGACATCGGCTGGCGCGCCTTGGAACGGCAGAAGACATAAGCGGGATTATCGGACAACAGCTGGGCATGGCGAGAACACTGGAAACGTCTGCGGGCAACGGCAAGCTCCCGGCGCACAAGCCGACAATCGGTTTGGCGCTTGGCGGCGGCGGCGCACGCGGTCTTGCCCATATCGCCATGCTCGAAGCCTTCGATGAACTGGGGATCAAACCGAGCGTCATCGCCGGAACATCTATCGGCGCGGTCTACGGCGCGGCGTACGCGTCGGGCATTCGAGGCCGCGAATTGCGTGAGCATACGCGCTATATCTTGTCACAGCGGTTCGGACTCATTCGCGATCTGTTCGTGCGTCGCGCGCAGCCGTTCTCGCAGTTTCTGAGCCTTTTCGGCGCGCGTAACGCCATTCTCGATCCGCTAGCCGTGCTCGACATGATCCTTCCGAATGACGTGAAGGAAACGTTCGATCAATGCGAAATCCCGCTGAAGATCGTGGCGTCCGATTTCTACGATCAGGAACAGAAGATCTTCACGGATGGGCGGCTTCGTCCGGCGGTTGCGGCGAGCATGGCGCTGCCGGTTCTTTTCCAGCCGGTCATACAGGAAGGACGTGCGCTGATCGACGGCGGCCTGACCAATCCGTTGCCGTTCGATCTGTTGCTGCCTGAAGCGGACATCGTCGTTGCCATTGACGTTTCGGGTGCGCCTGTGCCTGATCCGAGGCGTGTGGCGCCGACCGCGTTCTCGGCGCTCTTTTCGAGCGCGTTTCTGTTCGAGCGGACGATCATCAAAGAGAAGCTCAAGACGCGGCAGCCGGACATTCTGATCTATTCGGGAACGAGCCAGTTCCAGGTGCTCGATTTCCTCAAATGCGACGATATCCTAGCTGCCGCCGAGCCCGCAAAAGAGCGTCTGAAGCAACAGCTTTCGCGCGTGCTGTCGGTCGAGACGCTCCCGGTGCTCGAAGGCAGCGACATCGAAGTGCGCACGATCCCGCGTCCCGAGCGGCGAAAACGCCGCCTGCTGCCACGTAGCCGCAAGGGGCACTAGTAAACACCGTCATCCCGGCGCAGGCCGGGATCCAGACAAATCGAGACACCGCCCTGCGGATACTTGACTGGGTGCCGACCTTCGTCGGCGTGACGGTGGGACATGGAGACAAAAGACGCCTCAATCACGCCGGGCGGCGAAGAAGTCTTTCAGTAGCGCGCTCGCGTCGGCCTCGGCGAGGCCGGGGTAAATTTCGGGGGCGTGATGGCACGTCGGCTGGCTGAAGATACGCGCGCCCTGCTCGATGCCGCCGCCCTTGGGGTCGCTGGCGGCGTAATAGAGCCGCTTCACGCGTGCAAAGGAGATCGCCGTGGCGCACATCGGACAGGGTTCGAGGGTAACGTAAAGGCTGCAGCCGACGAGGCGTTCATCAGCCAATTCGGCGCAGGCGGCGCGGATGGCGAGCACTTCGGCGTGGGCGGTCGGATCGTTCAGCTCGCGGGTGCGATTACCTGCGCTGGCAAGAATGCGACCGTCGGGCGAGACAATGACGGCGCCAATCGGCACCTCGCCGCGCGCGGCTGCGGCTTCCGCTTCGGAAAGCGCGCGTGCCATATGGCTTACGGCGTCCTTCGATGTCATAAGCTCGCTTCGCTCCTCATAGCTCGAATGTGATGATGTCCAACGCACCACGATCCAGGCCCGAACCCTCCGGACCGAAACCGTCCGGCCCAAAAACGTCAGGCCCAAAAGCGTCTGGCCCGAGACAATCCGGGCCAAAGCGCTCCAAGCCGCCGGAACCGGCCGCCGTGCCTCCGCCCGTAAACCGCGACGGGCCGATGCGCATCGCAAAAGCGATGGCGCGCGCCGGGCTTTGCTCGCGCCGGGAGGCCGAACGTTGGATCGCCGATGGGCGCGTCAGCGTCAACGGCAAGCTGCTGAAGACGCCGGCCATTGAAGTCAAACCCGGCGACAAAGTGATCGTCGACGGCAAGCCGCTGCCCAGCGCCGAGCCGCCGCAGCTTTGGCGTTACCACAAGCCAAAGGGCATCGTCACGACGCATTCGGACCCGGAAGGCCGCCCGACGGTGTTCGACAAGCTGCCTCCCGAGATGCCGCGCGTGATCTCCGTCGGGCGGCTCGATTTCAATACGGAAGGGTTGCTGCTCTTAACCAATGACGGCGCGCTGGCGCGGCATCTGGAGCTTCCGGCAAATGGCTGGGTGCGGCGCTACCGCGTCCGCGCCAAAGGCCGCGTTTCTCCGGACGATCTCGCCAAGCTCAAGGACGGTGTCACTATCGACGGCGTGAACTACGGTCCGGTCGAAGCGCAAGTCGATAGCATACAGGGCGCCAATACGTGGCTGACGATTGCGATCCGCGAAGGCAAGAACCGCGAAGTGCGCAACGTGCTAGCGCATCTGGGCTTGACGGTGAACCGGCTGATCCGCGTCTCGTTCGGGCCGTTTCAGCTTCTCGATCTACAGCCGGGGGCCGTTGAAGCCGTTCGCCGCAAGGTGCTGATCGCACAGCTCGGACCGCGCACGTCCGAAGCGCTCGGACTTTCGGAAAGCCAGGCACAGCGCAAAGAACGCCACGCACGCGGCAAGGCGGCGAGCGAGGCCGACGACAGATGAGAGTTGTCGCCGGACGGTTTCGAGGCCGGGCTTTGCAGGCACCGGACGATATGAGCATTCGTCCGACGTCCGACCGGGTGCGCGAGAGTGTTTTCAACATTTTGACCCACGGCATCGAGGGTTTTTCGCTGAACGGCGCGCGCGTGATTGATCTCTTCGCCGGGACGGGCGCGCTCGGCATCGAGGCCGTGTCGCGCGGGGCAGCGTATTGCCTGTTCGTCGAGGAGGCACCGGACGCCAGGGCGCTGATCCGCAAGAACGTTGAAGCCATGGGCCTCACGGGCGAGACGCGCATCTTCCGGCGCGATGCGACCCATCTTGGGCCAGCCGGCAATATGGAGCCGTACGAGCTCGCGTTTCTCGATCCGCCTTACGACAAAGGCCTTGGCGAGAAAGCGCTGGCCGGACTTGCCGAGGGCAAATGGCTGACGCCCGGCGCGATCTGCATGCTGGAAGAACGCGCCGGAACGGACGTCGTTATTCCGGCGGCGTTCGAACTGCTCGATACGCGGACCTACGGCGACACCGACGTGCGATTTTTGAAGTTCGCAGCGGCGGCGTGATCCGTCAGGCGAATGCGCCTTCGGCCAGCCCAAGCGCATACGCGCGGACGTCTTTGGGCCAGCTTTCGATCTGCGCCGCGAAGCGGTCTGCGTCGCCAGCGAAAAGCGCGCGGCTCGCTTCCTCGAAGCCCGGCAGATTGCCCGCCATCGCCGACATGAACCGGTAGACTCGCTCCCGTGCGACGCGCGGCGTCTCGGTGGCCGCCGTGGTGCGCCGCGCCTCGTCGACGAGCTTGCGGATTGCAACCGACGCGCCGCCCGGCTGTTTGGCAAGCCAATCCCAATGCCGCGGCAGCAGCGTCACCTCGCGGGCGACGACGCCGAGCTTCGGGCGGCCCGGTCCGCGGCTGACGTCAGCCGCCGGTGCCGACGGCGGAGTTGCAGCGGGCTGCTCGCCGCTGTCGCGCAAATCCAAATCGGTCTGATTGCCGGTGGCATCATCGAAAATCAGCAAGGACGCCTGCGGCTGGCGCTCGAGGTGCTTCTTGATGGCTTTGATTACGCAGGCGCGCGTGCCGGATGCAAAGCGGCGGCTGCCGTCGAAGGCGCTGAAGGAGTCGGTCATTTCGGTATTCCCAATTGCGATTTGGATGAATATTACCCGGATTAAACATGCCGTCAATATACCCGGATAAAATTAAATGGGTTGGGCCAGCGACGCTGCGGATTTCGCCCGCCATCCGGCTACCCCGTAAAACAGGATGTAGAGATAGCTCGGCACGGCCAGCAGCAGGTATGCCAGCTGAAAATCAACGTGCTCCTTCAGCAGACCGAACGCGTAGGGCATCAGCGCGCCGCCCGAGATCGCCATGATGAGGAAGGCCGAGCCGGTTTCGGTGTGGCTGCCGAGACCGCGGATCGCAAGCGGGAAGATCGCGGGCCACATCATGGCGTTGGCGAAGCCCAGCGCAGCAATGAAGGCCACGGATGTGTACCCGCCCGTCAGGTACGCGCCGACCGTTAGGATGACGCCCAGCGCAGCCGACACCGCCAGATAGCTTTGCTGCGAAATGAAGCGCGGAATGACGAGCAGACCGGCGACATAACCGATCAGCATCGCGAAGAGCGTGTATGAGGTGAACAGCCGCGTCGCCGAGATGGGCAGGCCGAAGCCCGCGCCGTAGAGGCCGATGGCATCGCCCGCCATCACCTCGACGCCGACGTAGAGAAACAGGCACACGACGCCGAGCCAGAGATGCGGCACGGCAAAGACGCTTCGCATCTCTCCGCTGTTGACTGCGGGTTCCGGCCGGACATCCGGCAATTTCGAGCGCGCAATCCAAACACCGAGCAGCGCGAGCATCAGCGCCATCAACAGATAGGGCGCGTAGACGCGCGCGGCGAAGGCATCCAGAAGGGCTTCTCGCGCCTCATGTGTCGGCGCCTTGGCGACGTCGGTGTCGAATGTCTCGACGTCTTTCAGCACGAGCGCCGCGAAGATGAACGGCGCGATGACGCCCGCGAGCTTATGGCAGATGCCCATCACCGCAATGCGTCGCGCGGCGCTTTCATGCGGACCGATGATGCAGACGTAGGGGTTCGACGCCGTCTGCAACAGAGACAGGCCTGCGCCGGTGATAAACAGCCCCGCCAACGCACCGGGATAGTCGCGCATCGTCGTGAACTGACCGAACAGCACCGAGCCCGCCGCCATGATGTAGAGGCCGAGCGCCATCCCCTGTTTCATTCCCGTGCGCCTCAGAATGGCGGACGCGGGCAGCGCCAGGAAGAAATACGACAGATAGAACGCCATCGGCACGAGGAAGGCGTTGACGTCGTCGAGGGTGAAGGCGAGTTTGACGAAAGTGATGAGCGGGCCATTCAGCCACGTCACGAACCCGAAGATGAAGAACAGCAGGCCGATCGTCAGGATACCTCTGACGCCGCCAGTGCTGTCTGGGGATATCTCCGGACCCCTATTATTCAAATCCCACTCCAAGGGCCGTCTTTTGCTGCGCCGACGCCATTCACCAGGGGCGTAGCGCTAAGATATGCTAGCAGCTTGAGAATCCCCATTTTCCCGTCAAAGTTAGCAGATCCGGCGACGCGGCGCCGCACCTATCGAAAGCGCGAAAATGCACGCATTTCTGCACGGAAGCTTTTGATTTTCGCGAACTGGCGTACTATGTCGAACGCATGAAAAAGGGCGCTTGACGAAAGTATACTTTTTCTGAAAACTACTAGCCGATAACCCGACTGGGTATCCGATGCCGGGGCCTTGAACCCCGTTTGATTGGAGCCGCAATTGATCGTTTGTTCGTGCGCCGTAATCACTGATCGCGACATTGATGTTGCGGTTTCCGAAATCATGAGCACAGGTCCGGCCATTCTGCCGACTCCTGGCGTGGTTTTTCGCCATCTCAACAAGAAGATGAACTGCTGCCGCTGCGCGCCGCTGACGGTTTCGGCTATTTATGCCGCCATGGACCGGCTTGAGACGACCACGGGCGTCTGTCCGTTTGCACTGGCTGAAGCGCGCGCGCGCCTCATCCGCATCGAAGAGCGCCGTGAGCGCCGCCAGCGCCGGATCGACGCGGAAATTGCAGAACGTCGTGCCCAGAGACGCCGCGCAATCGCGTAACACTCTGAAAAATTTGGTGCCTTTGCGAAGGCGCGAGAAATCTCGCAAGCCTCTGGTTAAACTCGCTCTAATCCGTTAGTTGTCTACTTTAGAATGTTTCTGGATTTCCAGGACGGAAGCATTCAGAGACAACATTCGGCACGGAGCGGCGCCATGAAGGGCAATAAAGACGTCATCACCCGTCTCAATGAGGCATTGAAGCTCGAACTGGGCGCCATCAACCAGTACTGGTTGCATTATCGCCTCCTGGACAACTGGGGTTTCAAGAAGCTCGCCAAGAAAGAGCGCAAGGAATCGATCGAGGAAATGGAGCACGCGGATCGCCTGATCGACCGCATCATCTTCCTCGATGGCCACCCGAACCTCCAGCACGTCGCGCCGCTGATGATCGGTGAGAACCTCAAGGAAGTTCTGGAATGCGATCTCAAGGGTGAGAACATCGCCCGCGATCATTACAAAAAGTCGCGCGAGATCTGCCGCGACGTCGGCGACTACGTGACGATGCTGCTGTTTGAGGACCTTCTGAAAGACGAAGAAGGTCACATCGACTTCCTCGAAACGCAGCTCGACCTTCTCTCCAAGATTGGTGTCGAGAACTACGGCCAGCTCAATGCTGAGCCCGCAAGCGACGACGATCACTGATAAGTTTGCGCTTGCGACACGCCTTCCGCGCGCGGCCGCAAGCGCATACCTTCCCACTTGTCATCCTCGGGCTTGTCCCGAGGATCCATTTCGCACCAACCTCAATGCAGGATGGCCCCCTCGGCATAAAGCCGAGGATGACAAACTTTGCATCCACACCACCGTCATGCCGACGGAGGTCGGCATCCGGGCCATTGGCAGCACTTGCGCCGTTTATGGTTGACTGGATCCCGGCCTTCGCCGGGATGACGCTTGGTATCGCTCAGCGCCGGCCGAACAGGCGTTCGATGTCGGTAAGTTTGAGCGCGACGTAGGTCGGGCGGCCGTGGTTGCATTGGCCGGAATAGGGCGTCGCTTCCATCTGGCGAAGCAGCGCGTTCATCTCTTCGACAGTCAACCTTCGCCCAGAGCGCACGCTGCCGTGGCAGGCCATGCGGGAGGCCACGCTATCGAGGCGATCCTTCAAAGCGCGCGGCGCGCCATCCGCCCGTATTTCGGCGGCGAGATCTTTCACCAAGCCTTCGACGTCGGTATCGCCCAACAGTGCAGGGGTTTCGCGCACGGCGACCGCGCCCTCCCCGAAGCTTTCCAGCACAAGGCCGAGTTCGGCAAGCTCGTCGGCGCGATCCGCCAACAACGCAGCGTCGTCGGCATCGAGTTCGACGATCGCCGGAATGAGCAAGCCTTGCGTCGCGACGCCGCCATTCGCCAGCGCGGTTTTCAATCTCTCATAGACGAGACGCTCATGCGCGGCGTGCTGATCGACGATGACGAGGCCATCGCGCGTTTGCGCGACGATGTAATTCTCGTGCACCTGCGCGCGAACGGCGCCGAGCGGCTTGTCGATCGTGTGCTCGGCGACAGGGGGCGCGTGCATGACCGGCGCATTAGCGCTTGGCGCATCGAATACGGCGAACGGTGACGGCGTGGTTTCTGCAAAAGCCGGTGGCCGCGCGGGCGAGGGCATCCAACCGTAATCCGAAGGCATCTGAGGGGAATACTGTTGAGCCGCGGCATTCGGCAGAACGCCCGTCTCGAAACTCTCGACCGTCAGCACACCGCCTTGCGCGGAGGCACGATGGCCCGCAGTCGCCAATGCGTCAGCCAGCGCACGCACGAGCATGGCACGGACGCGGCCAGAATCACGGAACCGCACTTCGGCTTTGGCCGGATGCACGTTCACATCCACATCCGACGGCGCGACGTCGAGAAACAGCGCCAGCAGCGGCGAGCGTCCGCGCGGAATGAGATCGCCGTAGGCTGCACGGACCGCGCCGATCAAGAGCTTGTCCTTCACCGAGCGGCCGTTGACGAACAGGAACTGCTGCGTGCTATCGGGCCGGTGCAGCGTCGGCAAGCCGGCAAAGCCGAAGACACGCATAGGCGCAGACGCGCCGCTCGCCGCGCCGGAGACTTCAAGCGCGTCGATCATGAACTCGCGCCCCATGATGGCGCCGATACGTTCGAGCCAGGCAGCCGAGGAGCGATCGCCTTGCGCGAAAACCGTTGGACGCTTTTCGCCCGTTTGCAGTGTGAAGCCGATGTCAGGATGCGCCATCGCCAAACGGCGGACGACGTCGGTCACGGCCATCGCTTCGGCGCGCTCGGATTTCAGAAACTTCAGGCGCGCGGGCGTCGCGGAGAAAAGATCTCGGACCTCGACGACCGTACCGCGATTGACTGCCGACGGCGCTACGGGTGCTTTGGCGCCACGTGTGACGGCAATGGCCGAGCCTTGCGCGACGCCGTCCGTGCGCGAACGAATTTCCAACCGCGCGATTGAGCCGATGGACGGCAGCGCTTCGCCGCGAAAACCCAGCGAGCGGATGTCGAATAGATCTTCTTCGTCGAGCTTCGACGTCGCGTGACGTTCGACGGCGAGCGCGAGATCATCCGGGCTCATTCCGGAGCCATCATCGGTCACACGGATGAGGGACAGCCCGCCGCCCGAGACGACGACCTCGATGTGCGTTGCGCCGGCGTCGATGGCGTTCTCGACAAGCTCTTTGACGACGCTCGCCGGACGCTCGATCACCTCGCCCGCGGCGATGCGATTGATCGTTTCTGTCGATAGCTGCCGGATCGCCACCTTAAACGTTCCCCCAGTCAAAAGGCGCCTAAGCGCCTTTCGCGAGGCGCTCTCTCGTCAGGACTTTCGCAAGCTCGACACCCGGTTGATCGAAGGGATCGACACCGAGCAAGCGCCCCGCGAGAATCGTTTCGATCATAAAATGCATCAGCAGCGCACCGATGGTCTTTTCGTCGAGTTTTGCAATGTCGATTGTTCGCACCGGACGCCCGGCGCGCGCCAAAGCCTCAGGCAGAGCATGCGACTGGGCGGAGACGATATCGCCGACGGTGTGGCCGCCAAGCATTTCGGCGCCAGCGATTCGCGCGAGTTCCGGGTCGATCCTAGGGCCAACGCCCTCGCTCGCGACACGTAGAATCGTCAAATAGTGATCGTGCGGACCATCCATAAAGAGCTGAAGCTGGCTGTGCTGGTCAAGAGGGCCAAGCGCGCCGATCGGCGTCGTCCCCTCGCCGCCCTTGCCGAGGCTTTCTGCCCAGAGTTGCACGAACCACGCCGAGAGGCGGCCGAGCTTGTCGGCGTAGGGCATCATTACGAGCGTGGCGATGCCTTTTTCCTTCGACAGCGCGACGGCGGTGGCGGCGCCGACGGCGGGCGCGAAATCAGCCGCGGACTTGGCGGCGAGAAGCGCGTCGACCACGCTCTTGGCGCCAGCGCGAATGGCGCGCGCATCAAGACCGCGCGCAAGAGCAGCCATCAGGCCGACGTTGGTCAGGCACGAAAAGCGGCCGCCGATGCCGGTGTGATGCTCGAGCATGGGAATACCGAACGTCGACAGCAGCGTGCGTAGGCCATTCGTCTTTCCGGGCTTGTCGGGCTCGGTGATGCCGAGAAACATTTTCGGGATTTGCGCTTCGAGACCCGCAGCTTTCACCACCGTCAACGCGGCGATCGTTTGCGCCAGTGTTTCGGCGGTGCCCCCAGATTTCGACGTCACGATGAAGCGCGTCGTCGGCAGGTCTAGCGAGTCGAGAACACCTTGCAGCGTACCGCCATCGAGGTTGGCATAGAAGCGCGTACGAGGACGCTTGGCCTGTCCCGGGAGTGCGACGCCGTAAATGCCCCAGCCTGCGATCTGCGCGAAAGTCTCGCCGCCGAGGCTCGATCCGCCGGTGCCGAAGAAGACGAGCGTCTTGGCGCCTTCGGAAAGTTTCGCGAGCGCCGCTTCGGCGTCAGCGATGTCCTGCTCCTCCTCGGCGATGCGCAGAAGCGGGAGACGGTCCTTGCGATAGTCGTCTTTCAGGGTTTCGACATGCGGCCCGATGCTGTCGAGCCAAGAGGCGTAAGCCTGAGGCGCGAGACCGTGTTGGCCAATCGCGTTTTCGAGGCACCCGTCAATATTCTGCTGAAACATATTCCCGTCGTGTCGCTGCCCGTCTTGCATGGCCGCTTCAACGCTCCCTACCTAAATCCGTTCCGGCCTAACCGATTTCGGATGTGCGGCCAAGTGCGCTTCGCGTTATGCCAAGGGGAGCGTTAACCGGCGTGCCAACAGTTATGGGACATGTGCCTAAGAGATGTGCCGCAAAGACGCGGGACAGACCGGCCGTTATGCCGACGAAGAGCCTGCGCGAGCCGTATCGGCCCCGGTCAGGCACCGCAGTTGTTCTGCTTGGCTGGGTCCCGGCCGCCTCCAGGACGACGTAAATGGAAACGGGGTCACAAATGCCATCCTCGGATTAAATCCGAAGATGGCATTTTTGCTTTTTGTCAGCCACGGGTGGGGGCGGCGACCGCGGGTTGTAGAACCGGCGGTGTTGCAGCGGAGTTCATGCCCACCGGCTTACCGACAATCGTGACGACCAGATTGTCGGGCTGCAGGAAGCGAGCAGCGACACGCTTGGCATCGGCCAGCGTGACGGCGTTGATCATCGCATTGCGGTTCTCGACGTAGTCGGGGCCGAACCCTTCCTGCATCAGGCCCAGAAGCTGCGAGGCGATCTTCGAGTTGGTGTCGAAGCGCAACGCATAAGAGCCCGTGAGATAATCTTTCGCCGCCTGAAGGTCTTCCGCTGTCGGGCCGTTGTCGGCCATCTTCTTCATTTCGCTACGGATGATCTTGAGGCTTTCAGCCATCGACGCATTCTTCGTCGCGACGCTGCCGACAAGAATGGACGCGTGCTGATAAGGCTGCAGATAGGTATAAACCGAATAGGCCAAACCGCGCTTTTCGCGGACCTCTTCCATCAGCTTGGCCGAGAAACCACCGCCGCCCAGGATATGATTGACGACGAATGCGGTGATGAAGTCCGGGTCCTTGCGCGCCATGGCGCCAACGCCGAACACGGCGACGGATTGCGGCACGCCCATTTCGACGATCTTCTGGCTGCCGCCCTTCACCGGCGCAGTCTGGGCGACGGGCGCCAGGTCGGCCTTGGCGGGCAGGCTGCCGAAGACATCATCGAGCAGCTTGCCAAGCTCGGCAGCGTTGATATCGCCGACCGCGACGACCTTCAGATTGTCGCGCGCGAAGTTGTTCTTGTGATAGGCGACGAGATCATCGCGCGTGATCTTCGAGACGGTTTCGGCCGTGCCCGTCGCCGAACGGCCGTAAGGATGGTTGGGGAAAGCCTGCGCGTACCATTCACGGATCGCGACCTTGTCGGGATCTTTATCGGCATAGGCGAGGTTGGCGAGAAGCTGCTGCTTGATGCGCTCGACGGCATCGGTGTCGAAGCGCGGCTTCTGCACGGAAAGCTTCAACAGCTCTACGGCCTTATCGCGGTTCTTCGTCAACGTCTCGAACGAACCGTAGAGCGAATCCTTGCTGTCGTCGTAGCTCATGCGCATGGCGATATCTTCCATGCGCTCCTGATAGTCTTCGGATTTGATGTCGCCGGCACCCTCGTCCATCATCGCGGTGAGGAAGTTGGCGAGGCCTTCCTTGCCGACCGGGTCCTGGCTGCTGCCACCGTCAAATGCGTAACGCAAAGACAGCAGAGGAACGCTGTGCTCTTCGACGAGCCATGCCTCGATACCACCGGGAGATTTGATTTTCTGAATGTTCATGGCTGATGCTGGCTGACTGGCGGATGCGGTGAACAACAGAGCCAAGGCCGGAAGGGCCGAGACGATGCCGAAGCGGGCTGCATGGTGAACGACCTTTGCAGCCGCGCGTGAGATTACTGTCATCAATATCACCTCAATACGCCGCCTGCGGACGGGGGCGGAAGATCGTCGTTGGCCTGGGCAACGCCCGACTGGTCGGGAACGAGGTAACCCGTCACCGAATCCTTGATGTCGAGGTACTGAGCAGCGGCTTTCTTCACGTCGTCGGTCGTGACCTTGGAGATATTGTCGGGCCACGCTTCGACTTCGGCGACCGTGCGGCCGACGGCGAGGTTCCAGCCATAGCGGCGCGCGAGCGTCGCCTGATTGTCGCTGTCGTAGACGTAGTCGGCGAGATAGCTGTTCTTGGCGCGCGTCAGCTCTGCGTCGGTGACGCCGTTCTTGACGATGTCGGCCAGGACAGCATCGATGCCGGCTTCGACCTTTTCGAGCGGCACGCCATCGGCGGCGATGCCGTAGAGCGAGATCGTGCCGCCGTCGAGACCGTAGCCGGAATAATCACCGCCGGCGCTGGAGGCGATTTTCTGCTCGACGACGAGCTTCTTGTAGATGCGGCTGGTGGAGCCCGAGCCTGCGATCTTCATCAGCAGGTCAAGCGCTTCGGCTTCGCCGGGCTTGGCCGTTACGTAGCTCGGCGCCTGATAGTAACGCTGCATCAGGTAATTGCCCGCTCGGGGATCTTTCAGCACTAAGCGGCGCGCGACAAGCTGCGGCGGCTCGCCCGGACGATGGCGAACGGAAGAGACGGCCGGATTGGCTGGGATCTTGCCATAGGTGTCTTCGGCGAGCTTCTTCACTTCGGCATCGGTGACGTCGCCCGAGACGACCAGGATGGCGTTGTTTGGCGCGTAATAGTGCTTGTAGAAATCAAGCGCATCCTGACGCGAGAGCTGCGCCATCTCGCGATACCAGCCGATCACCGGCTTATGATACGGGTGATTGAGATAGAGCGCGGCGTTCATCTGCTCATCGAGCAACGCAGAGGGATTGTTATCGATGCGCGAGCGGCGCTCCTCGAGGATGACGTTCCGCTCGGTCAGCACTTCCTTTTCGTCGAGCCGCAGGTTGACCATGCGGTCGGCTTCCATCTCCATCATCTTGCCGAGACGGTCTTTCGAGACGCGCTGAAAATAGGCGGTCGCGTCGTTGCCGGTGAAAGCGTTGTCCTGACCGCCGAGACGGCTGACGATCTTGGAGAATTCGCCGACTGGAATCTTGTCGGTCGATTTGAACATCAGATGCTCAAGGAAGTGGGCGATGCCGGACTTGCCGAGCACTTCGTCTGCGGCGCCGACCCGATACCAGACCATGTGGGTTACGACCGGAGAGCGATGATCCGGAATGACGACGACTTCCATGCCGTTCGACAGCTTGAATTCCGAAGCACGGGTGCTGCCGTCGGCGGCGCGGGCGTGTGGGGTAACAGCGAGCATCAGGGTGGCCAATACGGTTAAGAGGCTAATACGGGAGCACGTCGCTAGACGCATTATGGCGATCCTTCGAACCGAATGCAGTAGTTTGCTCCCTAGCGTTTTTGATCCTACCCCAAACTGCAGAGCCGGGGATTACTTTCGCGAGAAGGCGCGGACGCCGGATAGCGGGAAGCCGTGCCAGTGAGCGGCAGATGGGCAATCAAAGTCAAATGACAAGGCGTTCATCTCAAGGCGCGTCAAACCCCGCCCCGATCAATATTTTTACGGCGATGGAAATATTTGGTTATTGCGCTTTTGGGCGATCACTGCGTCGACGAAGTGTCTTCGCCGCCGGTGTCCTCATAGGGCTTTTTCTGCGTCCACTTCTGAACGGCCGTGAAAATCGACGGATGACATGAGCCAAGCGGACCCGACGCGGATTCGGCAGACGAGTCGCCCCGCTGCATCGGCTCCGTATAGTTCTTCTGACAATATTCCGCCTGCTGCTTTTCGAGCGCGGCCTGATCGACGACCTTCTTTCGATCGGGGTCTTGAATGGAGGCAAGCGACGGCTGGTCGGCCCTTCCGCTTCCGGGTGGCGGCAGCGAGTCTGTCGGCGGCAGCGTCAGCGGCTGGCGGACGGCCATTTTGGGATCGCCTTCCGGGGTGGACGGGCCGTTCAAACCAACAGCGTCAAAGACCTTGCCGTTCAATTGCACGCCGTCAATTCCGCCGCAGCCGGCCAGAACCAGCGTCAGCGCCGATACGCAGAAACTGATTTTCGGACCGTTTTTCAACGACATGCTTTTATGTCCGTGTCCCACCGACACGCCCCCGAAGCCCAGTTAGGCCGACTTTGCGGCGCTAATGCGACTCGCCCCTGAAGGACTCATACAACAAGCCAATTACCCCGGCAACGATGGCTACATCAGCGATGTTGAAGACGTACCAGTGAAAACCGTAGGCGTGGAACGAGAAGAAATCGGCCACACCGCCCAGATGCAGCCGATCGATGGCATTGCCGAGCGCGCCGCCAATGATCAGTCCGAGGCTTAAGGCCATGAGGCGGCTGCCACGGCTCCAGTTGAGCCAAAGCCACAGACCGAAGCTGGCGGCTACGGCAAAAGCAACCAGTAGATATTGGCCGGTCATGCTCGCCTGATTGAAGAGCGAATAGCTGATGCCGATGTTCTTGACGTAGACGAGATCGAGGAACGGACCGACCGTGACGCGGCCCTTCGCTTCGATGTCGTAGACGTGCAGCATCCACCACTTGTGGAACTGGTCGATTGCCATCGTCAGGACGATGACGGCAAACGCCAGCGGCGCCGAGCGGCTCCAGAAGATGCTTCGCGAGGACGCCACCTCCGTCATACCGTCGCTCCGCCGTCGATCTCGCGCATGGCGGAGGCATCGCGGGCCGATAGCTCCGGATACGCAGGATCGGAGCCGACGTCCTGCGTGATCCGCCAGGAGCGCGCGCACTTCTTGCCTTCAGCGCGTTTCACGACAACGCCGACGCCCGGCTCGTTCGGAAGCGTGAAGGCGCCCTCGGGCGGGCCATCGGCCGAGATCGAAATACCGGATGTGATGCACACCTCCGCCATGTCGACGCCGTCAAGACCCGACATCAAATCCGCGTCGGTGACGAACACGTCGGGCGCGGCTTCGAGCGACGAGCCGATTTTCTTTTCGGCTCGGGCGATTTCGAGCGCGCCTGTCACGACGCTGCGGACTTCCTTCACGCGATCCCACTTGGCAGCCAGATTGTCGTCACGCCACTCGCGCGGGATCTTCGGGAACGGCATTAAGTGCACGCTCTCGGCTTCGTCCGCTTTGTAGAGCAGCCATGCCTCTTCCGCCGTGAACGATAGGATCGGCGCGAGCCAGCGGATCAGCGCATCGCACAGCTTGTCGATGACGGTGAGCGCCGCCTTGCGCTTCAGGCTCGACGGCGCTTCGCAATAGAGCGTGTCTTTGCGAATGTCGAAATAGAACGCCGACAGCTCGGTATTCATGAACTGCGAGAGCAGGCCGATGATCTTGCGATAGTCGTAATGCTCATAGGCCTTGCGGATCTCGTGATCGAGTTCGGCAAGACGATGCAGCATGAGCCGCTCAAGCTCGAACGGCTTCATTGCGGTTACCGGCACGGCTTCTTCGGGCTTGAAGTGCGCCAACGCGCCGAGCATCCAGCGTAGCGTGTTCCGCAGCTTGCGGTAGGTTTCCGAGAATGTCTTCAGGATTTCCGAGCCGATGCGCAGATCGTCAGAATAGTCGGATGCGGAAACCCAAAGGCGGAGAATATCGGCGCCGGACTTCGACATCACGTCTTGCGGCGCGACGACATTGCCGAGCGACTTCGACATTTTCTGCCCCTTCTCATCCAGCACGAAGCCGTGAGTCAGCACGATGTCGTAGGGCGCGTCGCCGCGCGTACCGCAGCTTTCAAGCAGGGACGAATGGAACCAGCCGCGATGCTGGTCGGAGCCTTCGAGATACATGACGCGGTCTTGGCCGCCGTCACGTTTACGCTTCAAGCCTTTGAAGCCGGGGAAGGCGGTCGGGTCTTCAAGCGTGAAGGCATGCGTCGAACCTGAATCGAACCAGACGTCGAGCACGTCTTTCACCTGCTCCCACTTGTTCTTGTCTTTCGGCGAGATGAAGCCTTTGAGGAAGCGATCTTTCGCGCCTTCCTCGAACCAGACGTCGGCACCCTTTTCGTAGAACGCCTTTTCGATGCGCGCGATCAGCTCGTCCGACTTTTCGAAGCCGGGGCCGGGGATCACCTCGTCCGTCTCGACATTGCGGAAAACGGTGATCGGCACGCCCCACGCGCGCTGGCGCGAGACGACCCAGTCGGGCCGGTTCTCGATCATGCCGGTGATGCGGTTCTCGCCCGCCGCCGGCACCCAGGCGACGCGTTTGATCTCTTCGAGAGCAAGCTGACGGAGGGTGGGCGCATTATGGCCTCTTTTGTTGGCGCTTGGCGACTCCCCTTCGGGGAGCCGGCCGCCAAGCGCGGAAAGTGGCTTATCCATCGAGATGAACCACTGCGGCGTGTTGCGGAAGATGACCGGTTTCTTCGAGCGCCACGAGTGCGGATACTGATGCTTCAAGCGTCCGCGCGCGACGATGTTTCCGGCTTCGGCCAACGCCTTGATGACGGCGTCGTTGGCATCACCCTTATCGCCGTTCTCTTTCAGCACGCGTTTGCCTTCGAAGCCGGGCGCCAATTTCGTCAGCACGCCGTCGGCGTCGACGGTGAAGGGGATTTCGGTGTCGATGCCGCGATCGCGCAGCTTCTTCTGGTTCGCGATCCAGATGTTGTAGTCGTCAGCACCGTGGCCAGGCGCGGTGTGGACGAAGCCCGTACCGGCGTCGTCGGTGACGTGATCGCCGTCGAGCATCGGCACATCAAATGCATAGCCGAGGTCGCGCAGCGGATGCTCACATACGAGATGGCGCAGCTCGAAGGCGCTGACTGTTTCGCGCTTCTCGTACGCTTCGACCTTGGCTGCCTTCATCACGTCGGCGGCAAGCTTATCGGCCAGGATGTAACGGTCGCCGACCTTCGCCCAGTTGCCGTCGGGCGCAGCCGTCACCTCGTAAAGCCCATAGGTGATTTTCGAGGAGAAGCTGATCGCGCGATTGCCGGGAATCGTCCACGGCGTCGTCGTCCAGATGACGACGGAGGCGCCAAGTAGATTGTCCGGCGTCCACTCGGGATGGAGTTCGGGCGGCAGATCGGCTTGCGAGATATAGTCGAGTTCCGGGAGCGCCTTCGCTGGGAACTTCACCCAGATCGTGTCGGACTGATAATCCTGGTACTCGATTTCAGCCTCAGCCAGCGCCGTCTTCTCGACGACGGACCACATGACGGGTTTAGAGCCGCGGTAGAGCTGACCGGTGGCGGCGAACTTCATCAGCTCGCGCGCGATGATGCTTTCGGCACGATAGTCCATCGTCAGGTACGGGCGTTCCCAGTCGCCGACGACGCCGAGACGTTTGAATTCCTCGCGCTGGATGTCGATCCAATGAGCGGCGAATTTGCGGCATTCATCGCGGAAGGCGTTGATCGCTACGGGGTCGGAGAAGTTCGGTTTCTCGTTGCCCTTGGCGCGGTACTGTTCCTCGATCTTCCATTCGATCGGGAGGCCGTGGCAGTCCCAGCCCGGAACGTAGTTTGAATCGTTGCCGAGCATCTGGTGCGATTTGACGACCAGGTCCTTCAGGATCTTGTTCAGCGCGTGGCCGATGTGGATGTTGCCGTTGGCGTAGGGCGGGCCGTCGTGGAGGGTGAACTTCACTCGGCCTTTCGACTGTGAACGCAGCTTTTCGTAAAGGCCGATCTCGTCCCAGCGCTTCAAGAGCTTGGGTTCGAGTTCGGGCAACCCGGCGCGCATGGGAAAGTCGGTCTGCGGCAGGAACAGCGTTTTGCCCCAATCCCGGCCGGAAGCGGCGTCTGGAGTTGCAGCTGCCTTTTCGGCAGCCTTGGCGTCTTTCGACATTAGTTGAGCTTTCAATTCCAAAGGAAATCAGCGCGGGTTCTAGCAAGGTGCGTCCGCCAAGTCATCCTTCGCCCGGCTGACGCCCCCATCACTGTCTGACGTCATCCCGGCGCAGGCCGGGATCCAGGCAAACCTCGGAAGACGGGTGGCCTCAGGCTTGGCTGGGCCCCGACCTTCGTCGGGGTGACGGACATGCCCCCATCTTCTCGGCGACGAGATTAAGACTTGGCCAGAACGGCCTTCGCCTCTGCAATGTCTTTGTCCATTTGGGCGACTAGCTCGTCGACCGTGTGGAATTTCCGGTCGGCGCGGATGAAATCGACGAATTCGACCTCCATGTCGCGGCCGTAGAGGTCGCCATTGAAGTCGAACAGGAAGACTTCCAGCACCGGCATTCCATCGTCGAACGTGGGCCGGGTGCCCAGATAGGCTGCGGCATCGTGGGGAACGCCGTCAAAGTAGGCCCTGACAGCATAAATGCCGTGGCCGAGCGTCGTGCCCCTCGGCATCGGCAGATTGGCGGTCGGGTAGCCCATGCCGGTGCCGCGCTTGGCGCCGCCGACGACCTTGCCTGCGACGCGCCACGTTTGCCCTAGGACGTTGGCGGCGCCCTTGACGTCGCCCTGCGCCAGATAGAGCCGGACGGCCGATGATGAGAACGGTTCGCCCGCTTCGGCAACTGGCGGCATGACGGTCACTCCAAATCCAAGTTCTTCCCCGGCGCGCAACATCATCTCCGGATTGCCGCTGCGCTTATGGCCGAAATAAAAGTCGTAGCCGATCACGACGTGGCTGGCGCCAAGGCCCGCCACGATCACGCGCTGGATGAAGTCTTCGGCAGTCAGCCCGGACATTTCGGCGTTGAACGGCTCGACAAACGCAATATCGAGACCGAGGCCCGCGAAGATCTCGAGTTTGCGCCTGAGCGGCGTCAACCGGAAGTGGGCCTCGTTCGGCTGGAAAAACTCGCGCGGATAAGGCTCGAAGGTCAGCACCGATGCGCGGACGTGCTTTTCGGCAGCGCGCGATTTTGCCTCCGAGATCAGCGCCCGATGGCCGCGATGGACGCCGTCGAAATTGCCGATGGCGACGGCCGAACCGCGATATTCCGGCGGAACGTGCTTGTATCCATGGATGACGTGCATTCGGCGCAGCCTCGTCGGAGTTCCCGGTGGCATACCTATTAAGGGAAAACGATCGCGGGCTAGACTGCCTTTACCTCGGCCGGCCAGGAACCATCAGAACCGCTTCGCCGGTCAGCACCGGCTTACCTGCGACGGAGCACAAGCACTCGAAGCGCGCGCGCTTTTTATCGGGAATGAGTTCGACGAGCCGGACCAGGGTTTCGACGCGGTCGTCAATCTTGACGGGGCCGCGGAAATTCAGCGTCTGGGAAATGTAAATGGCGCCGGGACCGGGCAGCTTCATGCCGAAAATGGCCGAGATGTAGCCCGCCGACAGAATGCCGTGCGCAATCCGTTCCTTAAAGATCGTCTTGGCGGCGTATTCAGAGTCGAGGTGGACCGGGTTGTAGTCACCAGACAGCGCCGCGTAGGCAACGATATCCGCCTCGCTGACTATTCGCGACATCGAGGCTTCCTGACCGACCTCTAAGTCTTCGAAATATTTGGTTCGGCCGGCTGTTGCGAGCATTCAGACGTCCCTGCATGTTATTGAGCCAGATCATTGGACCAAGCCATTTTTCTCGAACACTAACCCGCTACAAACGCTGGCTGCAACCATACTGGACCAGTTATGGCTGCGGCCTTGTTGCATTTGATTAAGGCAATGAGCCTTGCATCGAGGCGGTTGGAGGCGTTATAAAGGACCATTCCCCTTTAATTTACCGTTTTAGCCGCCCTTCGCGACCCGTTGCGAAGGACCGAACGAGGACATCATGAGCGACCGCCGCCCCCTAATGCCGAAAGCCACCGCCGTTTGGCTGGTGGAGAACACGGCGCTCTCCTTCGATCAGATTGCCGAATTCTGCGGCCTGCATCCGCTTGAGGTTAAGGGTATCGCCGACGGCGAAGTGGCGCAGGGGATCAAAGGCATGGACCCCGTGACGACGGGGCAGCTGACGCGCGAAGAAATCGCGCGGGGCGAAAAGAACCTTTCTCATAAGCTCCAGCTTGCCGTCAGCAAGGTCGAGCTGCCGCCGATGCCGCAAACGCGCAAGGGACCGCGCTACACGCCGGTTTCGCGCCGTCATGACCGGCCGAACGCGGTGCTCTGGCTGCTGCGTAACCATCCGGAATTGAAAGACAGCCAGATCATGCGCCTTGTCGGGACGACGAAGCCGACGATTGCGCAAATCCGTGACCGCACGCACTGGAACTCGGCACAGCTGACGCCGCAGGATCCGGTGACGCTCGGCCTTTGCTCGCAGATCGATCTCGATGCCGAGGTGAAGAAGGCTGCACGCCGCACGGAGCGAGATCGCAAGGAAACTGGCGGCGAAGAGTTGGAACGCGCCGGGACGCTGCTGCCCGCCGCCGAGACGACGGCTCGAGCCGAAATTCTGGCGCCGAAGGCTGCTGAAGAATCTGAAGAGACGCCCGAGCAAGAGCAGGCTCGCGTTTTCGCCAAGCTCAAGGAAATGTCGTCTGCACCCAAGGACGAGTCCGAAGACGAGTAACGGCTGTTCGCCGTTACTTGATCGTCTTTCCGCTCCGGTACGAAGCGACCGCATCCTCGATCTGCGCCGCATAATGCACGAGCGGGGTGCGAAGTCCGGCAGCCAGGAGCGTGCGACGCACGTTCCGGTTGGCTGACGTGAAATAAAGCTTCGTCCCGGAGCGCGTAAGCTTGTGCGCAAAGCCCTCCAGCGTGCGCGCCGCCGTGCTGTCGACGAGCGGCACGTCCGCGAAATCCAAAACGAAAAGTTTCGGGCTGGCGCCAACGCGGTCCAGCACCGTGCCGACGGCCGCGGTCGCTCCGAAGAAGAACGCGCCGGAAATGCGGTAGACCATCACGTCGTTGCCGAGATCCACGGGCTGCTCGGTATCGGAGACATCGGCGACATCGTCCCTGATGAGAGGCGCGCCGGTTTCGATCTCGACGGCTTCCGCCATGCGATGAAGAAAGAGGAAGGCGCCGAGCGTCACGCCGACCGCAATGGCCGTCGTCAGATCGACCAAAATCGTCAGCAGAAAGGTTGCGAGCAGAACGGCGGCGTCGCCCCACGAGGAGCGTAACAGCGCCGCAAACTCCGCCTTCTCCGCCATGTTCCAGGAAACGATCGCGAGAACGCCGCCAAGGCTCGCAAGCGGAATATAGGCCGCGAGCGGCGCGGCCACGAGCATGAACAGCAGGACGAAGACCGCGTGCAGCATGCCCGAAACGGGGCCGTGCGCTCCGGCGCGGACGTTCGTGGCGGTGCGCGCGATCGTTCCCGTCACGCACATGCCGCCGAACGTAACGGCCGCAATGTTGGCCGCGCCCTGCGCAACGAGTTCGCAATTCGAGCGGTGACGGCGACCGGTCATGCCGTCAGCGACGACAGCGGACAGCAAACTTTCGATGGCGCCGAGCAGTGCAATCGAAATGGCGTCGGGTAGCGCAGCCTGTAATTTGGCAATATCGAACGCCGGCAGATGCGGCGCGGGCAGCGTGCGCGGCACTTCGCCAAACCGCGAGCCGATGGTCGCGATGTCGAGACCCAACGCCCAGGCGAGGACAGAGGTCACGCCCACGGCGATCAGCATTCCCGGCCAGGTCGGCCTCCATCGGCGCAAGCCGACGATCAACGCAATCGACAATATAGAGATTGCAAGGGTCGCCGGATTGAGCGTTCCGATATGGGAACCGAGCGCGGCGAGCTTGGGCAATAGCGCGGCAGGCTCGTGGGCGAGATTGAGGCCCAGGAGATCCTTGATCTGACTGGCGAAGATGATGACGGCGATGCCCGCCGTAAAACCGACCGTCACCGGAAACGGGATATACTTGATGTAGGTGCCGAGGCGCAGAAAGCCGGCCGCCATCATGATCAGGCCCGCCATCGCGGTCGCCAAGACCAGGCCGTCATAGCCGCGCTGTTCCACGATGGTCGCGATCAACACGATGAAGGCACCGGCCGGGCCGCCGATCTGGTAGCGGCTGCCGCCGAGCGCCGAAATCAGGAAGCCGCCGACGACGGCCGTGAACAAACCTTTTTCCGGGGAGAGCCCGGAACCTATGGCAATGGCCATCGACAAAGGCAGAGCCACGATGGCGACGGTCAGACCCGCGACGGTATCGGCGCGCAGGTCATTCCAGCGGTATCCCTCACGCAAGACCGTCACGAGCTTGGGCGTGAACAGGTCAGCCCAGCTCGGTCGTCCGCGTGCGGATCTACCGGTTACCGAAGTGTCCATGTCTCCGTCTCCCATTTTGACAAGGAGCGGCGAGATCGTCGGCTGCACCGTCGGCGGTCGTCGTCGCGCAAACTCAGATCTGCGGGCGTTCAGAAGTGCCGGTGCACTCAGACGCTGCCCTTTTTGCCTCGGCCATGGCCCGGTGCCGGGGGCGCGGCCTTCACGGGCTGCCGCTCCCTCAGACGAACGCCCCGGCCCTGTCCGGTGCTTGGCATATTCTCACCGATGAGTTCGACGCCTGCGGCTTCGAACGCTGCTACGACTTTCGTCAACGTATCGACGACGCCGCGAACATTGCCGCTGCTCGCTTCCATGCGCTGAATCGTCGGCAGCGAGACGCCAGCCCGGTCGGCAAGCGTCTGCTGGTCGATGCCGAGAAGAGCGCGACCTGCACGCATCTGCGAGGCCGTGATCAAGCGCAAACCCCCTGTGCCGATTCTAACGCTTTATGCCTAAGTATTGATGCTTTAAACATCAAGATGAATATTTGAAACATGATCTAGATCAATGGCACGATTGCCCTCGTCCCTCGCGGCTGCTCGCATTGGTGGATCAAGCTGAAATCCGGCATTGTCGGCTCAAGGCGCATTCGCTAGCGTCGGCCCATGCTCGGACCGGCTTTCGGCTTTGAAAGTCTGAGCGTTCGCGTGCAGGAAGAAGCAGGGCAGCAATCGTGTCGAACCCTTTTGAGCACCACCTCGATAAGAATCCGGCAAACTATCAGCCGTTAACGCCCCTTTCGTTCCTGCCGCGGTCGGCGATCGCCGCGCCGAACCACACAGCCATCATTCACGGCAACACACGCATCTCGTACGCGGACTTCTACACCCGTTGCAAAAAGCTCGCGTGTGCGCTGGCGCAGAAGTACATCGGACCGGGCGACACCGTCGCGGTCATGCTCGCCAACACGCCGCCGATGCTCGAAGCGCACTACGCGGTGCCAATGCTCGGCGCAGTTCTGCTGACACTCAACACGCGTCTTGACCCAGCGATCCTCGCGTTCCAGCTCGATCATGGCGGCGCGAAAGTTCTCATCACGGACCGCGAGTTCGCAAACATCATGAAGCCGGCCTTGGCGATGGCCAAGGTGAAGCCGATCATCATCGATTATAACGATCTCGAATTCCCGCAGACGGGCGAGGCGCTCTCGTCAATCGACTATGAAGCGTTCCTGCAAGGGGGTGATCCGGATTTCAAATGGCGCTGGCCGAAAGACGAGTGGGAAGCGATCTCGCTCAATTATACGTCCGGCACGACGGGCAATCCGAAAGGCGTCGTCTATCATCATCGCGGCGCAGCGCTGATGTGCTACGCGAACGCAATCTCGACCGGTATGACACGCTTCCCAGTGTATCTGTGGACACTGCCGATGTTCCACTGCAACGGCTGGTGCTTCCCGTGGACGATCACGATGGTGCAAGGCACGCACGTGTGTCTTCGCTGGGTGCGCGCCAAGGCGATGTACGATTACATCGTGGCGCACAAGGTTTCGCATCTTTCCGGCGCGCCGATCGTGATGGCGACGCTGCTCAACGCACCGGACGACGAAAAGCAGAAGATCGAGCATGTCGTCGCGTTCAATCACGCGGCCGCCCCGCCGCCTGCTTCGGTGATCGCGGCGATGACGGACGCCGGTTTCCATTTGACCCATCTCTACGGGCTGACGGAGACCTATGGCCCGGCGACGATCAACGAATGGGATGCATCATGGAGTGACCTGCCACCGGCCGAACGCAGCGCCAAACGCATCCGCCAGGGCGTGCGCTATGTAGCGCTCGAAGGTTTAAGCGTTCGCGACCCAGAGACGATGCAGGAAGTAACGCCCGACGGCGAAACGCTGGGCGAAGTCATGTTCCGCGGCAATATCGTGATGAAGGGCTATCTCAAGAACGAGAAGGCGACGGATGAAGCGTTCGCCGGTGGGTGGTTCCATTCCGGAGATCTCGGCGTGATGCACCCGGACGGCTACATTCAGCTGAAAGATCGCTCGAAGGACATCATCATCTCGGGCGGCGAGAACATCTCGTCGATCGAGGTCGAAGAAGTGCTTTACAAGCATCCGGCGGTGGCGTTCTGCGCCGTGGTCGCAAAGCCCGACGAGAAGTGGGGTGAGACGCCGTGCGCCTTCATCGAGCTGCGGCCGGGAACGACGGCGACCGCCGACGAGATCATTGAGTGGTGTCGCGCCGGCCTCGCGCGCTACAAGGTTCCGCGCCACATCGTGTTCGCCGAAGTGCCGAAAACCTCGACCGGCAAGATTCAGAAATTCAAATTGCGCGAGATGGCAAAGGACGCGTGAGCGTCTATCCGCACGGAACTTCCGTCGCGCGTGATGCTTTCACAGGTATCCGTTGCGAAGGAAAGTTCTGTTGCCCGCCGCTGCACCGTTTCCCGATTGGTTGATCATTCTGTCGTGGTCGGCGCTCTATCTGGGCGTCGGATGTGCGGCGCTGATCCTGGTCGATGTGGCGCGTTTTCCCCAGCATATGGGAATCATGAATGTCGTGTGGCCGGTGACGGCGCTGTTCGGTACGGTGCTGGTTGCGGCCCTTTATTTCAGGTACGGGCGCAACGCCGAGCCGTCGCATCGCGGCGAAACGCACCAAACGCCGGAGACGCCGTTTCCGATCATGGTGGCGAAAGGAACGCTCCATTGCGGCGCGGGCTGCACGCTCGGCGACGTGATTGCCGAAACGCTGGCATTCCTCTTTCCGGCCATCGCTATTCTGTTCGGCTGGAAAACGATTTTTGCCGACAAGACGTATGCCGTCTGGATTCTCGATTTCGTGCTCGCATTCGGGCTGGGCATCGTCTTCCAATATTTTGCCATCGTGCCGATGCGGAAGCTGGCGCCACTCGAAGGCCTGCGCGAAGCCTTCAAGGCCGATGCGCTGTCGCTGATCTGCTGGCAAATCGGGATGTATGGTTTGATGTATCTGGCGCAACGCTATTTCAGCGCATCGTTTGGGCGGCAGGCGAGGCCGGACAGTCCGGTCTTCTGGTTCGCCATGCAGATCGCGATGATCGCCGGATTCATCACGAGCTTTCCGGCGAACTGGTGGCTCATCCGCGCGGGCATCAAAGAGAAGATGTAAGACCCACGCAGACCGACGCCGTCAGTACGGCACGGGACCGGTGCCGAGGTGCGAAATATCGGGCTCGGGCCAGATCACCGGCACGAGCAAGCGGCTGGCGATCAACTGTGCGCCGCTCATCGAGAGATGGTTGTTGTCAAAATAGAGCACCGCGCCGTCAGCGTAGGGCTTGCAGCGCTTGTCCGAGCACAGCTCCGACGACACGGGAACAAAGACGGCTCCATGCTCCGTTGCGATGGCGTTCAGGCGCGCCTCGACGGCATGGACTTGCTTGGCGCCATACTTGAACGAAAAGTCGTTCGGGTCGCGACCCTTCGCCGTCCAGCGCGCAACCGCCGCCGGGATGCCGGATGCTTCGGGCAGATCGGGCACTGGTCCGAGGACGACGACGCGATGCCCGGCAGCTTGCAGCGTCGCGATGGTGCGCTCGAAGCTCGGCCAGAACTGATCGGGATACTCGCGATCCCAGGCGAGCGAATAGGTCGCCAGCACGACGGTCGCGGGCGAGATCGACGTCAGCCGATCGATGATGCCGGAGTTGTAGTGCTCGCAGCGATCGTCTGCCGGAAATGTGAAACCGGCAGCGGGCGGGCAGCCTGAGGCCGTGATCTGGCGAACGCTGGCGTGCCGGGCTTTTGCAAACTCGCCCAGCGCAGCGCTGAATTCGGCGCCGTGGCTGTCGCCATAGACGATGACGCTTGGCGCGACGTCATCGCCGATGATGCAGGTATCGTCGAAAGAGCGTTTGCCCTCGCCGTGGAAATGGCATTTCTCGCGCAGCGGACTGGCATCGGCTTGCGCAGCGGCGATCTGAAGTACCGCGTCGGGGAAACGCTGCGGCATGCCGTTGAGCCCAACGAGGACCGCCGCCGATGCAGCGAGGGCGCCGAGGCCCAGCGTGCCGCCTTTGAAAATCGCACTCGGCGAATAGCCCGCAGAGCCACGGCGGCGGAATGGCTGCTCGACGAAATACCACGTCGCGGTGGCAAGGCCGATGGCGGCCGTTGCGAGCGCCAATTGCTCGATGCCGGAGAGGCGTTCGGCCGTCAGAACCTTGGTGAAGACGATCAGCGGCCAGTGCCAAAGATAGAGACTGTACGAGATAAGACCGAGCAGCATCAGCGGCCGGAACGTCAGCACGCGCGTGCCGAAAGCGCTTTCGGGGCCGCCGCTTCTCCCCTCGCCCGCCCATATCGCCATCGCCGTACCTATGCACGGCAGAAGCGCTGCGGCGCCGGGGAATGACGTCTTCGACGTGTAAACGGAAATTGCGACGGCGATTGCCGTCAGGCCGAGCGCTGCCGCCGCTTCGCTTTGAAGGCGTGACGTCGGGCGCGGCAAAAGCCCGAGCGCGACGATGGAGCCAGCGAGGAGTTCCCAAGCGCGGGAATGCAGGAGGTAGAACGTCGCCATCGGATGCGCGGGCAGGAAGACGATGCTGGCGACAAGCGATGCCGCGAACGCCAGCCAAACGGTCACGCCGAGCGCCCGCGGCCACCAGCGGAAAACCGCCATCAGCACAAGCGGAAAGACCACGTAGAACTGCTCTTCGATGCCGAGGCTCCAGGTGTGGAGCAGCGGTTGGGTACCGCTGCCCGGATCGAAGTAGCCGGAGTGCTGGAAGAACCAGACGTTACTGTAGGACAGCGCTGCCGCCATCAGGCTCGACGCGTAACGCTGCAGCTCGTCGGGCAGAAGAAACGCCGTCGCCGCGACCGTCGTGCAGGCGCAAACGAAAACAAGGGCGGGCACGATGCGCCGGATACGGCGTTCGTAAAAACGCGCGATGCTGAATGTCCCGGCGCGCAGTTCGGCGGCAATCAATCGGGTGATCAGAAAGCCGGACAGAACGAAGAAAATATCGACGCCGACGAAGCCGCCGGTCACGAACGGCAGGTCGAGGTGATACGCCACGACCGCTGCGACGGCGATGCCCCTCAGTCCATCGAGATCCGGCCGATAGCCTTCGCCCGGCTTGGCTGAATGGCTAAGCACGCGCGCGGTTCCCCGCGACGGCCCAAGCCGGCTTCTTTGCAATGGCGCTCATGAACCCTCAGAAGACTTGCGAATTCCGGTGCGCACGACCAGGGCGCGGCCGCACTATCGTCATTCGGCGACTGGCTCTCAAACGATTTATTTCTCGCCTTCCGTCGCAGCATTCAATGGGCATTCAGAAATGCCACAGAGCGGTCTTTAACGCCTTGTTTTCGCCATCGGCGTTGCTCGAAGCGCTTAAATGCATCAAAATTTTGCATAGGGACCCTGGGTCCCGGGTCTCGCGAAGGGGCTCGCCCGGGATGACACGCCGATCAAACGCCATCGGGCCGCAATACGAAGAGAGAAAAGGACCTAGGCCTGCAGACGAGACGACATCCTAGCGGCGGTTAAAACTCAACTTCGAGTTCAACGATCTCGTCGGGTTCGATGAGCGCGCCTTGCGTCCACTCCTGCATCAGCGGCCAGTGGAAGATGGTTTCGCAGTAGCCCGACAGTTCCGGTTCGAGCGGCACGGCGTAGGTGCGGAAGCGGGTGCAGACGGGAGCGTACATCGCGTCGGCGACGGTCGGCGTCTCGCCGAAGAGATAGGGGCCGCCGTATTTACTGAGACATTCCAGCCAGATCGTCTTGATCCGCTCAACGTCCGGGCGGGCGCCGGAAAAGATCTTAAAGGACTGGTGCCGAGCCTTCAGGTTCATCGGCAGAGCCGAGCGCAGGTTGTAGAAACCGGAATGCATTTCGCCCGAGATCGAACGGCAGTGTGCGCGCGTCGCCTGGTCGGCGGGCAGCAGTCCGGCGTCGGGCGCGATCTCCGCCATGTATTCGGCAATTGCGAGCGTGTCCCAGACCGTCACGGCGCCGTGGATCAGCCGTGGCACCCTGACCGAGGGCGAGAGCAGCAGAAGCTCCTGGCGAATCTCCTGATCGTCATGCGTCACGATCTCCTCGTCGAAATCGAGGCCCGCCATCCGGCACAGCAACCAGCCGCGCAGCGACCACGACGAATAGTTCTTCGACGATATCGTCAGTGTCGCGTTCGCCATTGACGATCTGCTCCGTCGTCCTAACCCTGCCTAAACAATCTTCTCGCAGTGCAACGAAGAATGCACTACGTTTTTCAGTCGCATGGTTTTTTACGGTTACTGCCGGGGGACTTTCTCGCGAATGCTTTACCAAGCCTATCAGTTTCAAGACGACCTGCTCGCGCCCTTCCGCGAAGTCGCCAAGAACTCGAAAGCCGCGATAGAAAAAGAGCTTTTTCCGACCGTCGACACCCTGAAGTCGCATTTGGCGGCGGGCTTCGAGATGATCTCCCGGTTCCAACTCACTCATACGCGACCCGACTTCGGAATTTCGACGGTGCGAGTCGGCAACCGCGACGTGCCGGTGACGGAAGAAGTGGCGCTCAGCCTGCCGTTCGGGAATCTCCTGCACTTCAAAAAGGATATCGACGCGCCGCAGCCGAAGGTGCTCGTGATCGCACCGCTGTCGGGACACTTCGCGACGCTGCTTGCCAAGACGTGCGAGACCCTGCTGCAGGATCACGACGTCTACATCACCGACTGGACGAACGCCCGCGACGTGCCGCTGGACGCCGGGCGTTTCGGCGTCGATGAGCACGTCGATTACGTCATTCGTTTTCTTGAAGAACTCGGACCCGACTCGCATCTGCTCGCCGTCTGCCAACCGTGCGTGCAGGCGCTGGTCGCCGTTGCCGTCATGTCGGAGGACAAGAACCCGGCGACGCCCCGTTCGATGACGCTGATGGCCGGCCCGATTGACGTGCGCGAAAGCCCCACGGCCGTCAACAAGCTCGCGAACGACAAGCCGCTGTCGTGGTTCAAGTCGAATGTCACGGCGCGGGTGCCGTCGCGGTATCCCGGGCGCGGCCGCCGCGTCTATCCGGGATTCGTACAGCTCTTCAGCTTCGTCGCCATGAATGTCGATCGTCACCGGGCGCAGCACCAGAAGCTTTATGAGCATCTGGCTAACAACGAAATCGCGGAAGCACAGAAGATCAAGACCTTCTACGACGAGTATTTCGCGGTGCTCGATCTAACGGAAGAATTCTACATCGAAACGATCGACCGGATTTTTCAGCAAGCGCAACTCGCGACTGGCGACTTCACCTATCACGGCCGCAAGGTCGATCCCGGCAAGATTCTGAGAACGGCATTGCTGACGGTCGAGGGCGGACGCGACGACATTTGCTCGCTGGGGCAGACGTCAGCCGCGCACGATCTCTGCCATTCGCTTCGGCCGCATTTGAAGCGCCATCACCTGCAAGCCAATGTCGGCCACTACGGCACGTTCAACGGCAAACGGTGGGAACGCGAGATTTATCCGGTCGTGAAGAATTTTATCCTATCGATGGAATAGCGGCGCGGCGACGCGAAAGTGACGTCGCTGTCGCGCCCGGCAGCGTCCGAGTTCTCTCCGACCGAGCGAGCACACTCGAAGGAAGCGCCGGGCCGTTCTATTTCACCCAGACTTTATGCTGGCAATCGAGCCATTTAGCGATAACGGACCGATCGTGAAATTGGATCGCTCCGCAATTCTGGCAGACGATCATCAGCACGTTGACGGGTGCGTTGCTGGATGACGATTTCCGCTCGCACGTCAGCATGTGAATGTCGACGTCGCAATTGGAGCGAAAGCGTCCGCAGACCGGGCAACCCGTAATGTGCTTTCCGAAGAGGAATTTATCGACCTCGGCTTTCGTGAGGTCGCGTGTCTCAGTGGCCGTTTCTCGTTCCACTGTTGCGGTATCAGTCATCGCAATCACCGTGGGTTCATTTGAATAGTTGAATCGTATGATGATAACCCCTGCGACACAAGAAGAGTTCGGCAACTCTCGCGATATTTTACGGCGATTCAACGCGCTCAATCCTTTTGCGACGCGGCGATTGCGTTGCAATAAGCGCAGTGGTTTTTGAGCCGTTTGCCGCAAGTCAATGCGATCGAACGCAAAGCACTTCTCAGCACGCGTTCCATTTCGGCGAATTGGAACGGCACACCATTCAACACGTTGATCACCCGAACGCGAGGGGCAGTCGCGCTTCAATGGACAACGTATGGAGGTGTTTCAATGCTGAAGTTTTCACTCACTGCCCTCGCACTCGTCGCGACGTCGACGTTTGCGATGGCGGACCCGAACATGAGCAAGCCCGGGGGCGGAAACGGTCCGGGCGGCGGCGCGATGGAGCGCTCCGGCGGCGATCTGAAAGGCGGAGGTTTAGGTGACCGCGGTATGGGCAATCGCGGCCCGGCAATGAAGGGCAGCGAGGCGGGCCAAGCGAAAAGCCTTGGCGACCGCCAAATGAGAAGCGACCGTAGCGAGGCACAGGAGAGCCATCGCGACGCGACGGATAGGTCTGCGTCTTCCGGCGACAGGAAGAACGACGCACGCAGCGAGAACATGCCGAACGACAAGCGGAATACTCACCAGTACAATCGTCAAGCCGAGGACAATAATAGTAGCGGCAAACGCGAAAACCGTGCCGATACGAACGATCGAAACGACCGTGCACGTTCCAATGAGGCCAGGGACAACTCCCGGCCGGATCGGGGCGCGACGGGCGCCGGCGAGGGCACGGAAGGCAAGGCAGGGGCAAAAGGTTCGCTGACGAACATCAGCCCGGAGCAGAAGACGAAAGTGCGCGCGGCATTTTCCGGACATCGGGTGGCGCCCGCCCGCGATATCGGGGTCGATGTGCGGGTCGGCGTAGTCGTGCCGCGGTCGGTGCATTTCTATCCGTTGCCGCCTACCATCGTGACGATCGCGCCCGACTATAGCGGCTACGAGTACTTCATGATCGACGACTCGCACGTTGCGATCGTTGATCCCGACACGCTCGAGGTCGTTGATATCATCGTCATTGCGTAGCCTTTACGCGCAGAGGATTGAAAGCCGCCGGAATTCCCGGCGGCTTTTTTTTGTGGACTGTTCCCGCTTGACTGGGGCCGGCATTCACCGAGATGGCGAGGACCAAAGAGTCATCGTCCGTCACTTGACGGATGTTATAACATCCGAATATATGGTCGATCCTCAACCCGGGAGATTGGCTATGGATTCCGACATCATCACGCATTTGAAAAAGACCGCCGCCACGAAGGACGGGCGCTTGCCCGTGACGGTGCTTTCCGGGTTCCTCGGCGCAGGCAAGACGACGCTGCTCAATCACGTCCTGAATAACCGGCTGGGCCTGAAGGTCGCGGTCATCGTCAATGACATGAGCGAGGTCAACATCGATGCTGATCTCGTCGCAATGGGCGGCAGCAACCTCTCGCGAACCGACGAGACACTGGTCGAGATGTCGAACGGCTGCATTTGCTGCACGCTGCGCGATGATCTCTTGAAAGAGGTTCGCCGCCTCGCCGCCGAACGCAGGTTCGATTACCTGATGATCGAGTCGACCGGTATCGCCGAGCCACTTCCCGTCGCGACGACGTTCGAGTTTCGCGACGAAGAAGGCCGCAGCCTTTCGGACGTCGCGCGCCTCGACACGATGGTGACGGTGGTCGATGCCGCACATCTGCTGAAAGATTATTCGTCCCGCGACTTTCTGAAAGATCGCGGCGAGGTTGCGGGCGAAGACGACGAGCGACCGCTCGTGCAGCTTCTCGTCGAGCAGATCGAATTCGCCGATGTGATCGTTCTCAACAAGGTCGATATCGCGACGCCGGAGGACATCTCAGCGGCACGGATGATCCTCCGTTCCCTTAATGCCGATGCGCGGATCATCGAAACGAGCCATGCGCGCGTCGATACCTGGGACATTCTCGATACCGGCCTTTTCGATTTCGAGCATGCTCATCGCCATCCGACCTGGCTGAAGGAGCTCAACGGCTTCAAGGAGCACACGCCGGAAACGGACGAATATGGCGTTACGAGCTTCGTCTATCGCGCGCGGCGGCCATTCGTGCCGGAAAAAATCCATGCGTTCTTCAATACGGCATGGTCCGGTGTCGTCAGGGCGAAAGGTTTCTTTTGGCTGGCTTCGCGGCCGCAATGGGTTGGCGAGGTCAGCCAAGCGGGCGCCGTCGTGCGGCATGAAGCAATTGGCTATTGGTGGGCGGCGGTGCCGAAAAAGAACTGGCCCGCCGATGCCAGCCTCGTCGAGCGGATCGACAAGGGTTGGCACAAGGTCTGGGGCGACCGCCGCCAAGAGATCGTCTTCATCGGCATGCGCGACATGGACCAGGACCGTATCAAAGCCGATCTCGATGCCTGCCTGCTCCCCGTTGCTGAGAATAAGCCGCTCGACGTCTCGGCGTGGCGATCGCTACCCGATCCGTTCCCTGAATGGCGCCGGGACGCCGCATAAATGAGCCGATGCCGTTTCACTGGGCCGGACAAAACCGATGTCCGGCCCTACATCATTATTTTCGATCAGTTCGATTGGGCTTTACGTGGCTAAGGGCCGCGTACACAGTGCTTTCCCCGCAATAATTGTTCTCTATCAATGACGGCGTTAGGAGAGCGGTGTCGTTCGGCGGGATTTCCGCTCTCTTTCTGCAAACCTGCAATGGAGAGCTTCCATGAATTTCAAACGGCGTGTAGCTGCCGCCACGCTTGTCGCTGCGCTTGCGATTGTCCCAATCTCCCGCGCATACGCGGAAGAAGCCGATGCCGAAAGCCTCGTCAACGCACTCAACGCCGTCTTCGGCGCTCACAAAGGTCTGCGTGCGGCGCATCCGCATGGCTTTTGCGTCAAAGGCAACTTCGTGGCAGACCCTGCCGCTGCCACGCTGACGAGAGCTCAGCACTTCAATTCGAAGACGCCGGTTGGAGTCATCGCCCGCTTTTCGATGGCAGGCGGCAGCCCGGATGCTTCCGACGCTCAGAAAGATAATGCACGCGGCTTTGCGATCCATTTCGATCTCGGACAGGACACCACGACCGACCTCGTGACGATCTCGGCACCCGTTTTTGTTGCGCGCGATCCGGATCAATTCCTGAAGCTGCTGCAAACGGTCGCGACGAAAGACAAGGCGAAGATCGGCGAATTCTTCAAGGAGAACCCGAATTCGACTGGGCAAGTCGCATGGCTCAACGCACGACCGGTACCGGCGAGCTTCGCGACCGTCGATTACTGGGGCGTTCATGCTTTCACTGCAACGAACGCGGAAGGCAAGAAGCAGGTCTTCAAGTACAAGCTCGTTCCGGTCGCGGGCGACGTCGGCCTGTCGGATGAGGAAGCGAAAAAGAAAGATCCCGACTTCTATCGTCCGGAGTTGAAAGATCGGCTGGCCAAAGGCCCTGCGCAGTTCAAGCTGATCGCAATTCTCGGTGAGCCCGGCGATCCGACCGACGATCCGACGGCGATGTGGCCGGAAGACAAGCGCAAAACACTGACGCTCGGCACACTCTCGATCACCGGCTTCGAAGACGACAAGACGTGCGATGCCGGCATCTTCGATCCGACCAACGTGACCGACGGCATCGACGGGCCGGAGAACGATAAGATCTTCCCGATGCGTTCGGCGGCTTACGCAGTCTCGTTCTCGCGCCGCGCGGCGCCGTAACGGGCCCAAGGGCAATTCCTTTTCATCCCGGCCTTCTTACCGGAAGCCCTGGGCCGGGATGACCACCGTTTGAACGTCTCGCGAATCAGCGACGCACGGTAGAAAACTCCAAAAATATAAAAGCCCCGCCCGGCTGTCGCCGGTGGCAGGGCTTCGACCATGAATTCGATTTTTGGTTCCTGAGCTAGTGGCGCGTCTCTCTACGCAGCCGCTCGATTTCGTCTTTGAGTTTCAGCTTTTCTTGCTTCAACCTGCGGACTTCGATGTCGTCCGAACCTGGGCTGACTATTGCTTGATTGATTTTTTGTTCGAGTGCCCGGTGCTTCTCTGCGAGTTCCGCGAGATGAGCCGTGATCGTCATCAGTTGCCTCCTATGGAGATTGCCGACGTTGAAATCGTGCCACACGTTTCTCACGTTGTCCAACGCGTCTTAGGTCTGAGCTTGGATGTTTGATTTTTGTTACTGTTGCCGTCACAGCTGCGGCTATTAGTGATTCGTAAAATAAATTCAGACGATTAGAAAGGTCGCCCAGGTTCGCGCTTTGGAAGGCTTGCCAGACGTGAGGCAATCGCCCAAAAGCGACGGACAGTCGATCCGGGTAGCGACAGGGAATA
This sequence comes from Hyphomicrobium sp. DY-1, assembly GCF_047497105.1. Taxonomy (NCBI): domain Bacteria; kingdom Pseudomonadati; phylum Pseudomonadota; class Alphaproteobacteria; order Hyphomicrobiales; family Hyphomicrobiaceae; genus Hyphomicrobium; species Hyphomicrobium sp. DY-1. Next base: position 1,275,257 of record NZ_CP134870.1, read on the forward strand.
GGCATGGAGCGACGCGACGAACGCGAGCTCAGGGAACAGTTGGTCACGTTGCGCGCCGAGCATCGCGAGCTCGACGGCGAAATCGCTGCCCTTGAAGGTAACCCTTCGGCTGACCAACTTCTTATCAAGCGGCTGAAAAAGAAGAAGCTCGTCCTGAAAGATCGGATAACCCAGATCGAGGATAAGCTCCTTCCCGATATTATTGCGTGAACGACGTTTCGCGCTAGGCTGCTTTGCAGTTCCGCGCGTTTAGTAGTTCATGACCTCGCCCTCACCTACCGTCGATACTTGGCTTTATCCGGTCGGATCCGGAATTTATTGCGAACCTGGCGATTTTTATATCGACCCCGGCCGGGCGGTCGATCGCGCCATCATTACGCACGGCCATAGCGATCACGCACGCTCAGGCCATCGCGCCGTGCTGGCGACGGCTGAAACCATCGCCATCATGAAGGTGCGCTACGGCGAGGATTGCGCCGGCTCGTTCCAGGCTTTGGCGCTTGGCGAGACAATCTCGATCAACGGCGTCCGCGTGCGTCTTGCCCCGGCTGGCCATATTCTCGGCTCAGCGCAGGTCGTGATCGAATGGGCTGGGCGGCGGGCGGTGATCTCGGGTGACTATAAACGCGCCAGCGATCCCACCTGCACGCCGTTCGAACTCGTGCCTTGCGATGTGTTCGTGACCGAAGCGACGTTTGCGCTGCCCGTATTCCGGCATGAGAAGGCCGCGCACGAAGCGCAGAAGCTGCTGGCGTCGCTCGCGGCCGAGCCCGACCGCACGCATCTTGTCGGCGCCTATAACCTTGGCAAAACCCAACGCATGATCCGCGTCGTTCGCGATCAGGGCTATGACAAGCCGATCTATCTGCACGGCGCGGTAGCGGCGCTGACGGAGCTATATCAGAAGCTCGGCATCGATCTGGGCGACCTTCAACTTGTATCGGAGACAGACGCGAAAGCGATCCGCGGCGGCATCGTGATGTGTCCGCCGTCCGCTCTTGGCGATCGCTGGTCGCGCCGGTTCGGCGATCCGGTGATGGCATTCGCGAGCGGATGGATGCGCGTGCGTGGGCGCGGCCGTCAGCATGGCGTCGAGCTGCCGCTCGTCGTGTCCGACCACGTCGATTGGCCGGAGTTGATCCAGACGATCATCGAAACCGAAGCTGAAGACGTTTGGGTGACGCACGGGCGTGAGGATGCGCTGGTGCATTACCTGGGCTCTATCGGGCGCAAGGCACGGGCGCTGGCGCTCGTCGGATATGGCGAGGAGGCGGAATAGCGATGCGCGCGTTCGCCCGCCTGCTCGACAGCCTCGTCTATACGCAAAGCCGCAATCGCAAGGTCGCGCTGCTTGGACATTATTTTCGCAACGCGCCTGATCCCGATCGCGGCTGGGCGCTTGCAGCTCTCACCGATGGCGTGCCGATCCGCATTCCGCTTCGACGCATGCTGAGCGATCTCGTCTCGCGTTTTGTCGATCCGGTGCTCTATCGTCTCTCCCGCGACTACGTCGGCGATACGGCGGAGACGGTTTCGCTGCTCTGGCCGGACGACCGGGTTGTCGTTGCGATATCGGACGTTTCAGAGGCTGTCGAAACCCGAGATGACGTGCCGGAAAAGCCGAAGCAGCTTGTTCTGGATCTCACCCCCACCGCTCGTCAGTCCTCCACCCCTAGCCCCTCCCCGCAAGGGGGAGGGGAATCGTTCACTTCTCCCTCGCCCCGCGTGCGGGGAGAGGGCTGGGGGGAGGGGCAGCCGTCGCCGAATGTTTCCGCGCCTCGGCCTCTCCCCGTAAAGGAAGGAGAGAGTAACAACGGGAACTCTCACCTGCCCTCCACGATGGGCGTTCCCACTTCTCCCCTCGCCTTGACGGGGAGGGGTCGGGGGTGGGGTGAAGCGGGACATAACTCCGGTGAGCCGCCGGAGCTTGCCCTCGGCGCGGTCATTGAGGCGATGGCGGACGGTACGACTGCGCAACGCACCGAGCGCCTGGGACACCTCCTCGATCAGCTCGACGCGACCGGCCGCTGGGCGCTTTTGAAACTCATCGGCGGCGCGCCGCGCGTGGGCGTATCTGCGCGTCTGGCGCGAACGGCCTTGGCGGAATGCTACGGGCGCGACGTCTCCGAGATCGAAGAGATCTGGCACGCGCTGACGCCGCCCTATCTCGATCTCTTTCGGTGGCTCGATGGTGAAGCCGGGCGTCCGGACCCTGGTTCCAAGCCCGTCTTTCGGCCGGTCATGCTTGCGCATCCGATCGAGGAAGAAGATTGGCCGCGGCTTTCGCCGGAAGATTTTTCGGCGGAATGGAAGTGGGACGGCATTCGCGTGCAGATCGCGGCGCGTGGCGGCGAGGTGAAAATGTTCTCTCGCCAGGGCGATGACATCTCTGGCGCGTTTCCCGAAATTCGCAGCGCATTTCAGGGGCACGATTGCGTCGTCGATGGCGAATTGCTTGTTATGCGCGACGGCGACATCGCGCCGTTCAACGACTTGCAGCAGCGTCTCAACCGCAAGACCGTGACAGCGAAGATGATGCAGATGTATCCGCCGCATGTGCGGCTCTACGATCTGCTATTCGATGGAGCAGAAGACTTGCGCGGGCTGTCGTTCGGAGACCGGCGCGCGCGGCTCGAAGCATGGCACGCGAAACATCATCCGCCGCTGACGGATGTGTCGCCGCTCGTGGCGTTCAAGACGTTCGAGGAACTCGGCGAGCTATGGGCGTCGGCGCGGGCGGAAGGTATCGAAGGCCTCATGTTGAAGAGGCGCGCGAGCGTTTATCAGGCGGGCCGCGTCAAGGGCGAATGGTTCAAGTGGAAGCGCGCGGCTCTGACGCTTGACTGCGTGCTGATGTACGCGCAGCGCGGATCGGGCAAGCGGTCGTCGTATTATTCAGATTACACGTTCGGCGTCTGGAAGACGGACGACAACGGCGAGAAGCAACTCGTTCCGGTTGGTAAAGCCTATTCAGGCTTTACCGACGAAGAGCTGCTCGAACTCGACAAATGGATCAGAGGCCATACGACGGAAGCGTTCGGTCCGGTGCGCGCGGTCGAGCCGCAGTTGGTGTTCGAAGTGGCGTTCGATGCGGTACAGCCGTCGACGCGGCACAAGTCAGGCGTCGCGATGCGGTTTCCGCGGATTCATCGCATTCGTTGGGATAAACCCGCGACCGAAGCCGACACGCTGGAAAGTGTGCTGCGGTTGATCGGGGGTGCAACGGCTGCAGAGCGATCGCATCTCGCGTAAATATGCGGGCGGCCCGATCTACTCCGTCATTCCGACAGAGGTCGGCACCCAGACACGCGTCAGAAAATTTGGTGTGTCTTGCTTGGATGGATCCCGGCTGCGCCAGGCGGACGGCAATAAAAACGTTTCATCCTCGGCAGTAAGCCGAGGATGACATTTGTTGAGGTGATCGCTTACTCGGCGGCGGCTTTGGCGGCTTCCGCAGGATTGGCCGTCTCGGCGATGTAGCTCATCGCCGCTGCAACGCCACCCTTCTTGTGAGGAACGCCTGCCAACTCGAAGCCCATCTCGACGCCGGTCAGCGCGCCGAGCACCGTCAGCTCGTTGGTGTCACCGAGATGCGCGATGCGGAACGCCTTGCCAGCGATCTTGTTGAGACCGGTGCCGAGCGACATGTTGAAGTTGTCGAGCACAATCTTGCGATACGCATCGGCGTTATGGCCTTCGGGCATTTGCACCGTCGTGACGGCGGGCGAATAATACTTCGCGTCGCGGCACTGAATTTCAAAGCCCCAGGCGCGGACGGCGCGACGGGTTGCCTCTGCCAAACGGCGATGACGCGCGAAGACGTTTTCCAGGCCTTCCTCGTTGATCATGTCGATCGCTTCGGCGAGGCCATAGAGGAGGCTCGTCGCCGGCGTGTACGGGAAGTAGCCAGTCGAATTCATCGACAGCATGTCGTCCCATGCGAAATAGGACTTCTTGAGCTGGGCGGTTTTCGACGCCTCAATGGCCTTGGCGCTGATCGCGGTGAACGACAGGCCCGGCGGCAGCATCATGCCCTTTTGCGAGCCGGACACCGTGACGTCGATGCCCCACTCGTCGTGGCGGATGTCGGCGGCGGCCAGAGAGGAGATCGCGTCGGCCATCAGCAGCGCGGGGTGGCCCGCGGCGTCGATCGCCTTGCGTACTTCATCGAGGCGCGTCAGACATCCGGTCGAGGTTTCGTTGTGGACCACGCAGACGGCTTTGATCTTCTTGTTCGTGTCTTCGCGCAGCTTCTTCTCAATGGCGTTGGCATCGGCGCCAATGCGCCAGTCGGTCGAGATGACTTCCGTTTCAAGACCGAGCCGGCGCGCCATGGCTTCCCACAGCACGGCGAACTGCCCCGTCTCGCACATCAGCACCTTGTCGCCGGGCGACAGCGTGTTGCTGAGACCCGCTTCCCAGGCGCCCGAGCCGGACGAGGGATAAATGATGACGTGGCCCTGGGTCTTGAACAGTCCCTTGATGCCACCGAGCACGCGACGGCCAAGCTCACCGAACTCAAGGCCGCGGTGATCGAGAACCTGACGCGCCATCGCGGCCAGAATCCGCTCCGGAACGGGGGTCGGCCCCGGGATCTGCAAAAAGTGGCGGCCGGGGCGGCGGTGGCTTGTCGACATTCGCGTAGTCCTCAAAGAGTCTTATTATTGTTCGTCTCCGCGGGTGTCCTAGTACCGAACCGTTCCGGATACAATTGGCCCGAAGACCGATTTTCGCGCCTGTACTGCGCATTTTGTCCTGGTGACTGTTTGAACAGGAAAAAATGGTTCTTTCCCGTAATAACAAGCACGTCGGAGGCGCGCCACTTGCATCGAAGCGCTGGTGGGCGCATGTCACCCGGACATGGGGCGAAATACTGAAATGTATGCAAGTGAACCAGGCAGTCTTGTCCGTCTGACGGCGGTCGAGGCGCAAAAGGCGCTCGCCGCAGGCGATCTGACATCGGAACAGCTTGTCGGCGCTTGTCTCAAGCGGATTGCCGAGCGCGAGCCGGAAATCGGCGCGTGGGCACATCTCAATAGCGCCGCTGCGCTGGCGGCGGCCCGTGCGAGCGACCAACGGCGGGCGCGCGGCGAGCCGTTGGGGGCGCTGGAAGGCATCCCGGTCGGCGTCAAGGACATCATCGACACCAAAGACTTCCCGACGGAGCTTGGCTCGGAGATTTTCGCAGGCCGTCAGCCGACGGAGGATGCATTCGTCGTCTCCGAGCTTAAAGCTGCCGGGGCAATTATTCTCGGCAAGACGGTGACGACGGAATTCGCGTTCTTCGGTCCGGGCAAAACGCGCAATCCGCACGATTTCGAACGAACGCCGGGCGGCTCGTCGTCCGGTTCGGCCGCTGCCGTCGCCGATTTTCAAGTACCGATTGCGCTCGGTACGCAGACGGCCGGGTCGATCATCAGGCCCGCGTCCTATTGCGGCGTCATCGGCTACAAACCAACGTTCGGATACGTGTCGCGCACCGGCGTTCTCGAACAGTCGGCGCCGCTCGACACGATCGGCGGCTATGCGCGCTCGGTCGACGACTTGGCGCTGCTGATCGACTGCATCAGCGGTTTCGACACGGTCGACCGCGATATGATCGGGCACGATCCGCAGTTGATGTCGGCGATGCAAAACGCGAAATCACGGGCGCCGCGGCGGCTGGCGTTCGTCAAATCGCCAGCTTGGGCGCAGGGCGACGAGAAGATGCGCGCCGCGATCGAATTGTTCGCGTCGACTTTCCAGGGCATCGAGGTCACCGAAACGGAATTGCCTGCGGGCTTCGAGCACATCATCCGCCTACAGCAGATCGTGCAGTTCTCGGATATCGCGCGCAACTACGGGCCGATCGCCGATGCGCATCCGAACCGCGTGTCGGAGAAGCTCAAGGAAGTGATCGCCGAGGGACGGTCGTTCTCGGCGACAAGCTACGACGACGCGCGCAGCAAGCAGGAAACGTTGTGCGAGGCGCTGCGACCGATCTTCGTCCACAACGACGCCATCCTGACACCTGCAGCCCCCGGCATCGCGCCGGTCGGACTGCAGAGCACGGGCAGCCCAATGTTCAACGGCCTGTGGACCTATCTCAAGCTGCCGTGCATCTCACTACCGCTGCTGACCGTCGATGCGATGCCTCTTGGCGTGCAGCTCGTTGGCGCGCGCGGAGACAGCGGACGCCTGCTCGGCGTCGCGTCGTGGATGATGAAAGAGCGCGGGCGGAGAACGTAGGCGAACTGTCCCCGAAAATTGCCGCGCCGGTTTCGTCCTCTGTCGTAATCCCGCCGCAGCCCGGATCCAGCCAACCCGATACACCGCGTATGTTGATCGTTGTCTGGGTGCCGACCTCCGTCGGCACGAGGAGATGGAGGCACCGGAACCCCAGCATGATGCAAAACAAAATGGCCGGGGAGAGCCCGGCCATTTCGTAAAAACATTTGCGAGCGAGCAGCCTCAAGCGAGCTTGAACGGCATCTCCTTGCCGGCGAAGAACGCGTCGATGTTATCGAGCGCTTCGAAGCCCATCTGGTTGCGTGCTTCGATCGCCGCCGAGCCCAGATGCGGGAACAGGAACGTGTTCGGCAGGTCGTAATAGCCTTCATTGATCTTCGGCTCACCGGCGAAAACGTCGAGGCCGGCGTAGGCCAAGCGACCCGACTTCAGTGCTGCAATCGTGTCTTCGTCGTTGACGAGATCGCCGCGCGCTGTGTTCACGACGATGGCGCCCTGCGGCAGCTTCTCGATTGTTGCCTTGTTGAAGAAGCCGCGCGTTTCCGGCGTCGACGGAGCGTTGATCGAGAAGAACTGCGAGATCTTCAAGAGGCTGTCGAGGCTGTCGTGGTAGGTGGCGTTGTACTTCGCTTCCACCTCGGGCTTCGCGCGGTAGATGTCGTAGTAATGGATTTCCATGTCGAAGCCGCGGGCGCGCTGCGCGAGGGCCTGGCCGATTTTGCCGAAGCCGTAGATGCCGAGCTTCTTGTTGTCGAGGCGCTGACCGACGAGTTGCAGCGGCTGCCAGCCCGGCCACGACCGCGTGCGGATCATCTTTTCGCCTTCGGAAGCGCGGCGCGCCGAGCCCAGAAGCAGCAGCATCGCGATTTCGGCGGTGGCGACCGTCACGCCGTGCGGGGCGTTGCCGACCTTGATGCCGCGCTTCTTGCAGGCTTCGAGATCGATGTGGTCGAAGCCGATCGAGAACGTCGAGATGCACTTGATGTTCTCGGGGATCTTTTCGATCACCGCAGCGGGGCACTTCTCGTTGAGGGTGAGAAGGATGGCATCGACCGTTTTCGCCGTCTCGAGCATCTCGTCGACGGTGATCTTCGGATTATCTCCATGTGCGATGACATCGTAGGTCTCGCGGGCGCGGGCCATGGCGGCTTCGGGCAGAGGCCACGTAATCAGGATCTTCTTCTTGGACATGACGTGAGGGGTCCTCCCGGACATTCGGATGTTTTTCGCCGGCACGCTTGTGCCCGACCAAAGCGCAACTGACAAGTCTGGCAAGTCGCTCCGCTGCACCGCAACCTGCCGCTGGACAACGCTTTTTTCACCATAACGGAGGCATGATCGGCCGCGAGGGAAATTTAGGTTTTCGCGTCCAGGGCGTTGTCATGCGTACGGTCTTGTTCGGTTTGATCCTGCTGGCAGTCGGCAAGGTCTGGTTCCAGGACCATACCTATCGCGTCGCCATGAGCGATGCCGTGGTGGATGCCTATCGCGACCATGCCATCGAGATCTGTCGCCGGATGGCGCTGAAGCGGGGCACGGATGCGCGCGAGGACGGCGTTTCTGCGTGGGGTACGGCATCGAAGGCCGAAGCCGTCATCGGCAATCCGGACATCGACGTCGCGATCTGGGATACGCAGAACCCACGGTGGAACCAGCGTTTTCGCGATCCGCAGTTGATCCTGAGTTCGACGGGCGGCGCGGCGCGGTGTGCCTATGACGTTCGCCAGGGCAGTGCGACGCTTTCGCTAGCGGCGCGCTGAGCCGGGCGATCTTCCGACGCGCTATGGTTCGACCTTATCCCTGCCTGCGGCGGGATGGCGGTGGATGAGGCGCACTGGCAGCAGCTTTAGGCATGCAGATACACTGCGCACCCTTTAACCAACAACATCCTGTTCATCTTTGATCGTGACAATGGCGAAGTGAGTCGGCTTGGCGCCGGTCACGAGAGCGTTCGGCGATGGGCTACGCGGGCGCTGCGGGGAAATGAACTGAGGCCATGGCCGAACACAGCGCACGCGCCGACCATCATCGCTTTCGGTCCGCCCTTGCGGATGCCAAGGTGGCTGTCGTCAAGCGGGCAAAGGCCGTGGCGCTTTTCCCGTTGGTGATAGGATTGATCGCCTGGGCCGTCGTGGCGTTCGTTCCGAACCGTTATGCGGCATTCGTATTGATCCAGGTCGATCCTGGACGGGCGATGCCATCGGCTGATGAGCCGAAAACGTCTCCACCGGCGGCATTCGAACTTGAACGCCGCGAGGTCGAGAAACAGATCGAGAGAATGACCTCGCCTGCGTTGCTCGATAACGTGGTGACGGCGATGGATCTGACGGCCGATCCGGAATTCCAATCGCGGTCCTGGCTCTCGCGGCTGATGTCGCCCCTCGATAACTCCGATCCACATGCTATAGCGCGCGAAGCACTGGAAACGCGGCTGTCGGTTCGACGGGTTCACAACTCGTCTTTGATCAATATCGGCATCTCATCGCACGATGCGGCGAAGGCGGCAAAAATCGCCAATGCCGTCGCGGCGCGCTACATCGCCGAGCTGCTTTCTGAAGCAACCGCGAACAGCAGCGCAGAGAAACGATCGGCCGAACCGACCGCTTCGGAGAAGGTTTTTGCTTCCCTTCTCGATCGCTATGGACTGACGCGGACGCTGACGGGCTCGCGGATCGTTGAGGCCGCAAAAATACCTGATGTACCAGCGGGGCCGAAACGCGTCCGCATCGCTGAGACGGTGGCGATGTCAACGCTTCTGCTCATGCTGATGCTTGCTGTTCTGCTCGAACGCGATACGCGACTGCGTACCCGCAAGGTCGAGCAGATGCTCGCTTGTCCGCACATGACGTCGCTTCCCGCGGTGACGCACGACGATGAAGCCACGCATGCGATGCGGCGGGCGCGATTGATCATTGCTGAGCCCGGATGCCGTTATGCGGAAGCTGTTCGTGCGGCGTGCGACGCGCTCAAGGCGCGCGCCAATGGTGACGGTCCGAGCGTGATCCTCACGGTATCGGCGCTGACCGGTGAAGGCGCTGAGCCATTCGCATCGAACATCGCGCATCATCTGGCGGTCGACGGACAAAAGACGTTGCTGGTCGATTGCGATTTTCACGCCAAGGTGCTCAGCCGGGAGCTGACCCCGCATGCGCCGCCAGGGCTGCTCGATCAAATCGCGTCGCATGCGCCGGTCGAGAACGTCATTCTGCGCGACAACCTGACGGGACTGCATTTCCTGCCATCGTGTGGCTCGGCACCGATCCCGCTGGCGATGCCGTCTGCACTTCGTTCGGTGGCGTTCACGGCGGCATTCCAGCACCTCAAGGCACGCTTCCCGACGATCATCATCTCGGCGCCGCCGTTACTCGAAGCGGACGACGCGCAAATTCTGGCCGATCTCGCTGATCAGATCGTGTTCCTCACGGCCTGGCACCGGACACCGCGCGCGCTTGCCAAGAAGGCCGTGGCGCTGCTCGAAGCGAACCAGCGCAAGATCGCGGGGGCGGTGCTCGCCGATATTTCGGATGACCGCGACGCCGGCTTCATGACCTTCGCTGCCATGTTCAACGAGATCCGCCGCGCGGCTCGGCTGCCTGCCGTCGCCCACGCCGCTTGAAATCGCCCGACGTCGTGCGCGAAGCGCTGGCGATCATGCTCGCATTCAAATCGCAGAGTTCCAACGCAACGGGACGGCGCGCACATAACAGCTCAAATCGCCGCGCGGGAGCTTTTCCCGTGTTAATTCGGGAAAAATTCTTGGTGCGCCGCGACGACAAAAATCGAGCTTCGCTTAGGCCGCTGCCGCATCTGAAAATTGTTCTAAATCGAAAACTCATCGCGTTGACGGAACTGGCCAGCCTTACGAATTTCACACTGGCAACAACGGGCCAAAGTGGCTACACGCGTTTGGGGAATTTCAATTTAAACGCAATGGAAACCTTAGCGTGATCAGAACCCTGAAGCGTTTCTCGCTTTCCTGCCTGCTTGTTCTTCCCGCATGTCTGTGGGCGACACTTGCAAATGCCGATCCCAATGCCGCTCCCGCTTCGACGACGCATGCGGAAGAAGCTCCCGCAGCCCCGAGCGCCGGTGTCCACGTAGAATTGAATAAGCTCGAAGCTTCCTCGAAGGGTTGTCGTGCCTATATCGTGGTCGATAACCCTGCTGAGACAACGTACAAGTCGTACAAGATCGACCTCGTTCTGTTTCAGACCGATGGCGTGATCGGCAAGCGCTTTTCGATCGATCTGGCGCCGCTCAGGGCAAAGAAGAAATCCGTCAAGCTGTTCGAGATCGACGGGATTCAGTGCGACAAGATCGGATCGTTTCTGATCAACGACGTCATGGAGTGCAAGGCCGAGTCAGGGCCTGTTTCCGGCTGTCTCGATCAGCTCAAGACGACTTCCCTGACAAAAGTTCAACTTTCGAAGTGACGCGATGAACCCCTTATATGTGATGTCAGCGGAAATCGCCGCCAAAGATCTATCGATCATGGGGCTGTTTCATCACGCCGATATCGTCGTGAAATGCATTATCCTTGGCCTGTTGGCCGCCTCGGTCATCTGCTGGGCCATGGCGTTCGAGAAGCTCATTCGCGTGTGGATGGTCAACCGCGAGATCACCAAGCTCGAAAAGAGTGGTGTGACCGCTAAATTGCCGGAGGCTCGGGCGTCAAGCCTGATCGGTGCGGTTGGCGAAGCGGCACGCACCGAATGGAGCGAAGCCGGCAACGATGCTTCGACCGGCGAAGTGCGCGACCGTCTCGAAGTCGCCATGCGCGCCGCCGTCAAACGCAAGCTCAAGAGCATCGAGCAAGGACTGCCATTTCTGGCGACGATTGGCTCGGCTGCACCCTTCATCGGTCTCTTCGGCACCGTTTGGGGCATCATGAATTCGTTCACAGCGATCGCGCAGCAGAAAGACACGAGCCTTGCAGTCGTGGCCCCGGGCATCGCCGAGGCGCTATTTGCCACCGCGGTCGGCCTTGCTGCCGCCATTCCTGCGGTCATTTTTTATAACCAGATCACGGTCGCGCTCGGACGTGCGTCCGATCGGGTCATGCCGGCGATCGTCGGTATCGCGCGGACAATGTCCCGGCGCGGCCTGGAGGGCGCGAACTAATGGGAATGGCTGTTGGCAATGGTTCGGGGGGTGATGACGACGGAGGCTATAAGCCTCTCGCCGAAATCAACGTCACGCCGTTCGTCGACGTCATGCTCGTGCTGCTGATCATCTTTATGGTCGCCGCACCGCTGATGGTTCAGGGCGTGCCGCTCGAACTGCCGAAAACGACCGCTTCCAAGATCGGTGCACAAAAAAAGCCGATGGTCGTTTCGCTGGCGCCGGACGGCAAGCTCTACATTCGCGACGAAGAAGTGACGCGCGATACGCTCGTGCCGCGGCTTGAGCAGATCAAGGCTCAGGAAGGCGACGCGGTCGTCTACGTTCGCGCCGACCGGAAGATTCCCTACGGCGACGTGATGGAGCTTTTGGGACGCGTCGGTGATTCGGGCTACGCCCGAGTCTCGCTGCTGTCTCAACCGGCGCCATCGTCGTCGTCCGCCGCATCGGGTGCCCCTCCATCGGGGGCCACGGCCAACAACTGACGACGAGAGCCGCCCGGGATGTATTTGCGAATTGCCGCCATACTCTTTGCCCTGATCATTCACGGGGCGGTCGGCTACGCTATGCTTCCGCATCTCATGGATACCAGTGCGCCTGCCATGGACATGGGCAAGGGCATGGACGTGATGCTGGTCCAGGGCGCCGAGTCGAACGAGGGCGTTACGAAGGGCGATTCTTCGGAGACGCGCGAAATTCCCGAAATCGCTGCGATGCAGGCTGCGCCGCCGCCGCCGCCGGAAGAAAAGAAGCCGGACGAGCTGCGCGACGTCATCTCGTCACCCGAGGGCACGGTCGAGCAGCAAGTCGTCAAGACGGAAGAACCGCCGCCGCCGCCCGATACGCCGCCTCCGCCGCCGGAAGTGGTGCAAACGATCACGCAGCCGGCCCAGGTCGCCGTTCTTGAAGTCCGCAGCGCCGGGCAAGCGTCCGGCGGCAACGCCAAGGCGTTCGGACGCTACATGAGCCAAATCAACGACCGCGTTCAAAAGGCGAAGCGCAACCCGCGCGTTCCCGCATCGGGAACGGTGGTGCTCCGCTACACGATCGGCGTCGATGGCCACATCCTGTCGAAAGAGATCGCGACAAGCTCCGGCTTCAAGCAGCTTGACGACGCGGCGACCGACGCGCTCGATCGCGCTGCGCCGTTCCCGCCGATCCCGCCGGATGTCAGCGTCAAGCCGCTCGCCTTCACGCAGCCGTTCAAATTCATCATGCGGTAACGCCGGCCGGCGTTCTCGAATCCCCGCCTGCGCGATGCCTACAATTTTACGCAATCTTTATGATTTCGTTCGCGCATCTGCGCGCTGAGGACTGTGATTAACCTTGAGTTAGGCAGTCGCCGATAAGTTGAGCCGAGCAATTGTAATCGCGTTGAGCTCAGTCGATGATGTTTGGGTCGGTTGGACAGGTCAAATCCAACTCGTTGATGGACGAGTACGCCTCGCTCTTGAGCGACGCGGTTCTGCGCCATCGTGCCCGCGCCGCAGAGCAGTCGGCCCGCATTCAGGCCGAACTCGCAAGCAAGATCAAATCCGAATTCATCGCGAACATGAGCCATGAGCTCAGGACGCCGCTCAATACCGTCATCGGCTTTTCGAAGCTGCTGTCGCAGCACGATGAGCGCAAGCTCGCCGACAAAGACATCGTCGATTACGCGAACCTCATTCATGACGCGGCCGAGCACCTGCTCTCGGTCATCAACGACATACTCGACATCTCTAAGATGCAGAGCGGCAAGTACACGCTCGAGGCGCAAGAGATCGACGTCGGGAGCATTCTCTCGGGCTGCGTCAACGCCTATCAGATGATGGCGAGCGAGGCGCATGTCGACCTTCGCTCGGATATCTCCGCCGATCTGCCGGCCGTTCGCGGCGACGCGACAAAGCTGCGCCAGATCTTCATGAATATCATTTCGAATGCGCTGAAGTTCACGCAGGCGACCGGCATCGTCGAGGTGATCGCCCATCGCAGTGTGAGCGGCGGCACGATCATCGCCATCCGCGACAGCGGGCTGGGCATGACGGCCGAAGAAATCGATATCGCGATGACGCCATTCGGGCAGGTCGATAGTGGCCGCTCGCGCTGGCGCGAAGGCGTCGGCCTCGGTCTGCCGATCGCCAAGGCTCTCGTCGAGTTGCACGGCGGCGTCATCGAGATCAGGTCGAAGAAGGGCTCGGGAACCGATGTCGTCATGGCATTCCCGGCGAGCGACAGCGTCAGCCCCATAGTTTCGTCGCAATCGACTTTCAGCGCTGCTTCGTCCCCCTGACCTCCGGATCCTGAATGCCAAGCATCAGCACCCCGACTCCCACGAACGGCACCGACCTCTCCATCGGCCGTATCGTCTCAGTCACCGGCTCGAAAGCCATCGTGCTGCTTGACGGGGGCGGCGACCTGCGCTGCCGGTCACCGGAGCACCGCCCTGAAATGGGCACCCTTCTTGCCATCGATACGTCGCGCACGACTGTTCTTGCTATTGTTTCTGCGCTGAGCGTTCCGGTGCCCTCGCAGCGCGAGGGTGAAGGCGAGGTGTGGATTGCGGAATTGGGACTCGTCGGCGAGCTGGCAGGTGCAAAATCCGATAGCTCGACGACGTTCAACCGGGGTGTCACCGCATATCCAGCGCTTGGCGATCGGGTGCGGCTGGCCCAAAAGCCCGAGCTTGAGGCGACGTTCTGCGGCGATCTTTCGGCCATGGTGCGCGTCGGAACCATTCGCCAGGACAACAGCATTCCGGCCATGGTGCGCGTCGACGAATTGCTCGGCAAGCATTTCGCCATTCTCGGCACGACGGGCACGGGCAAATCGTGCACGACGGCGCTCATCCTGCGCTCGATCGTCGAAAAGAACCCGGCGGCTCATATCGTTCTGCTCGATCCGCATAACGAATACGCGACCGCATTCCGCGAGTGGGCCGAGGTAATTTCTCCGCGCAACATGCAGCTGCCCTACTGGCTCCTGACGTTCGAGGAGATGGTGGAGGTTCTAGTCGGCGATGGCGATCGCAAGACCGAAATCGAGGTGCTGCAGGATCTCATCCCGATCGCAAAAACGCGCTACGCGACGGGGCGCGCCGGAGAGTCTCCGCGCGGCCGACGCGGACTGGGAGACGCGAGCCGCTATACGGTCGATACACCGGTTCCCTATCGCATCTCGGACTTGCTATCACTCATCGACGAACGGATGGGCAAGCTCGAAAATCGCAAGGATCTCGCACCGTACCGCGTTCTGAAAAACCGCATCGAGACGCTGTCGCAGGATGGCCGCTACGCCTTCATGTTCGGTTCGCGGACAGTCTATGATTCCATGGCACAGGTGCTGAGCCGCCTGTTCCGCGTGCCGGTGAACGACAAACCCATTACCATTCTCGAACTGACCGGCATTCCGTCGGAAGTCGTCAACGTTGTCGTGTCGGTGTTGTGCCGCATGACCTTCGACTTCGCGCTGTGGAGCGAAGGCCAAGTGCCGGTGACGCTCGTCTGCGAGGAAGCCCACCGTTACGTTCCGGCGAACTCGGCGCTCGGGTTCGAGCCGTGCAAACGCTCGATTGCGAAGATCGCGAAGGAAGGCCGCAAGTACGGCGCGTCGCTTTGCATCGTCACGCAGCGCCCCGCGGAAATCGATCCGACAATCCTGTCCCAGTGCAATACCGTGTTTGCGCTGCGCATGTCGAACGACCGCGACCAGGCGATCGTGCAATCGGCTGTCGCGGACACCGGCTCGGGCTTGCTGGAATTCCTGCCGTCGCTCGGGCAACGCGAAGCCATCGCCTTCGGTGACGGTATGGCGCTGCCTGTCCGCATCAAGTTCGATGAATTGCCGAAGCACGGACTACCACGATCGTCCACCGCAGTTTTCTCGAAACGCTGGCAGACGTCGCTGAACGACGAAGGCTTCCTCGATCAAATCGTCGAACGTTGGCGCGCATCGGCTATTCCGGTGACGGCCGACGGCGCGTCGTCTCAGCTTGCGATGATGGCCGATGCTCTCGGTCTTCATGGCGCGCAGCCCGTGGAAGCGCCCGCCCACGACCTCGCTCCGGAACCCGCCGGATATCGGCCGGCCACGATGCCGCCGCCCTATCCCGGTTCGGCGTCAACGACGCGTCCGAACAGCTCGATCGTCCGCCGCGAGACTTCGGCAGCGCCGTCTGAAGGTGCTGCGCCGATGCACAACGCTGCATCTTCCGCACCGCCAGCTAAGCCGATGGCGCCATCTGCGGCGAGCACGTTCGATACGCTCAGATCGTTGCGCGAACGGCTGGCGCGCTCCTGATATCGCGTTCGTCCGAAAACGCTGTTCCCGGTCGATTATCCAAAATGAACCGCTTGGAAACTGTCATGTTTCCGCGCTATCTTGGTGCCTTGTTCAATAAGCCATTGAGATTTAAATTTATTTCTCTTAACCGGGGTTAGACTGTTCCATGAGCACCATTTATCCAGTGATCTTGTCGGGTGGTTCGGGGACGCGGCTTTGGCCGCTGTCGCGCTCGATGTATCCGAAGCAATTCATTCGCTTCTTTAATGGTCAGAACACATCGTTTCTGGGTTCGGCATTGGCGCGCTTGCCGCAGAAGGCCGGTTTCGAGGCGCCGATCCTGCTGTGTAACAACGATCATCGCTTTCTCGTGCGCGAGGAAGTCGACCGCGCCGGCATCGAGCCTAAGGCCATCATTCTTGAACCGATCGCGCGCAATACGGCGCCGGCGATTGCAGTTGCGGCGCTGATCGCGCTGCGTGACGATCCAAATGCGATCCTCGCCGTCATGCCGTCCGATCACGTCATCGGCGACGAGGCGCTCTTTGCGGAGAATATCCGGCGGGCCGCCGCCGTGGCCGAGACGGGCAAGCTCGTTCTCTTCGGCATCACGCCGACGGAGCCCCACACCGGCTACGGCTACATCAAGCGCGGCGCGGCGCTGTCAGGATTTGACGGCGACGCCTTCGAGGTTGCGAGCTTTGCCGAAAAGCCCGACCGCGCCACCGCCGAAGATTATCTGGCTGATGGCTCGTACTTCTGGAACAGCGGCATCTTCGCGCTCAACGCCAAGACGTTCCTCGCCGAGATCGAACGCTACGAACCGGGCATTCTGGACGCCGCGCGCGCGGCGCTCGCGGGCGCCAGCGAAGACCTCGGGTTCCTGCGGCTGGATAAAACGAGCTTTGCGGCCTCGCCGAACATCTCGATCGACTACGCGGTGATGGAGAAGACGAACAAGGCCGCGATCCTGCCGATGGATGTCGGCTGGAACGACGTCGGCTCGTGGTCGTCGCTGTGGGATATCGCGCCGCGCGACGACAAGGGCAACTTCATCAAGGGCGAAGCCGTGCTGGAAGATACATCCGGCTGCTATGTCCACTCCGAGAAGTCGATCGTGTCAACGATCGGGCTCAACGATCTCATCATCGTCAACACACCGGATGCGCTGCTCGTTGCCGACAAGACCCGCACGCAGGACGTTTCGAAAGTTGTGCAGCGCCTGAAGCTGTCGAACCGCAAGGAGCAGGAACAGCACCTGCGGAACTATCGGCCGTGGGGCTACTTCGAGACGCTGAACATCGGACCGCGCTTCCAGGTCAAGCTGCTGCACGTCAAGCCCGGCGGCAAGCTGTCGATGCAAATGCATCATCATCGCTCCGAGCATTGGATCGTGGTGCAGGGCACGGCGCAGGTTTCGATCGGCGATAAGGAACAGCTCGTTCGCGAGAACGAGAGCGTCTACATATTTGCGACGCAGTGGCACCGGCTGCAGAACCCCGGCAAGGTTCCAGTCGAGATCATCGAGGTGCAGATCGGGTCCTACCTCGGCGAGGACGACATTCAGCGCACCGACGACATCTACAATCGCCAGCCCGAAGAGACGAAGTAGCGGAGCGCGGATATATCCGCGCTCGAAAAACTTCTTATTTTCCCGGATCGTTCGGACGGAACGCGAAGATGCGGCCTGTCGTCGTCTCAGGCTTTCCCGATGTGTCTCCCGGCGGAGATGCATCCGGAGAAGCAGCGGCAGCCGACGCGGCCCCCTCACCTTCGCACTTGTCGCGGAATGCACGCCAGCTCAGCGGGATGAAGCCGAGGTAAAGGCACGTCAGCACCGTCAACGTCTCGTAGGGATAGGTGAAGAGAAATGCGACGACGCCGATAGCGACGATGAAGATCGGCAACACCCATTCGCGGCGGACACGCTCTCCGAGCAGCTTGCCGGAATAGGTCGGAATGTTCGACACCATCATGAAGGCTATGAAGACGGTGTAGGTGAGCACGATTTTCAACGCCCACTGCGACTTCGTTTCATCGAGACCGAGCTGAAAGAGATAGACTGGCAGCAGCACCGCAATGGCGGCGGCGGGCGTCGGCATACCCATGAAATAGTTCGACTGCCACTTCGGCCGATCGTCATCGAGGGCTGCATTGAAGCGCGCGAGACGCAGAGCGGAGGCCAGAGCGAAAATCATAACGCAGATCCAGCCCGCGCTTTTGAGGTCGCCAAGGCCCCAGTTGAAAATGAGGAAGGCGGGCGCGACGCCGAAGTTGACGAAGTCGGCCAAGCTGTCGAGTTCGGCGCCGAAGCGCGAAGACGCTTTCAACAGGCGCGCGATGCGGCCGTCGATGCCGTCAAGGCAGGCGGCGAAGACAATCGCGGCGATGGCGAGATCCCAGCGGCCTTCGATGCCCATGCGGATCGACGTCAGACCAGCGCATAGCCCGAGCAGCGTGAAGAAATTCGGGACGAGCATCCGCACCGGAACGCGCCG
Organism: Hyphomicrobium sp. DY-1; assembly: GCF_047497105.1. Taxonomy (NCBI): domain Bacteria; kingdom Pseudomonadati; phylum Pseudomonadota; class Alphaproteobacteria; order Hyphomicrobiales; family Hyphomicrobiaceae; genus Hyphomicrobium; species Hyphomicrobium sp. DY-1. The sequence goes on from NZ_CP134870.1 coordinate 1,293,364, forward strand.
ATGGCGAAACAGCGATCGGCGTCTGCGGCGACGCGTTTCGGTTTCGATAAACGGCTCATCGTTCTCCATGGCAGCCTCCTTGCCCCCATGCCGAATTGACATCGCTTTTCGTCAACGACGCGATCGTCCAGCCTCTAGGCGCGACGCGCCTCCCGTTCCGGCTCCGGCGAGTGAAGATCCGCCAAAACGGTTTCGCCCGCAACTGCACGTTGGCCTATACTGACAAGAGCCGTTTTTCCGGGCGGCAGATAGATATCGACGCGCGAACCGAAGCGAATCAGGCCGAATCGCTGCCCCACGCCGACGGCGTCGCCGACATCCGAAAACGTCACAATGCGCCGCGCGACGAGGCCCGCGATCTGGACAACGCCGACATCGCCATCGGTCGGCGTTTCGATGACGAGGATGCGCCGCTCGTTGTCCTCGCTCGCCTTGTCGAGGGCGGCATTCAGGAATTTGCCCGGAACATAGAGCGAGCGAATGATGCGGCCGGCGACCGGCGAGCGGTTGATGTGAACATCAAACACCGACAGGAACGTCGAAATGCGGACGCGTTCCTCGGAGCCAAGACCAAGCTCTGCCGGCGGAATGATTTTCTCGATGCCGGAAATCTTTCCGTCGGCGGCCGAGACGACGAGGCCGGGCCGAAGCGGCGTCACGCGCAGCGGGTCGCGGAAAAAGTAGATGACCCAGGCCGTGATGCCGGCGCAAAGCCAGCCGAGCGGTGGATAAAGAAAGAAGAACAGCAGCGTCACCGCGGCGGCGATCGCGATGAACTTGTGTCCATCGGGATGCACGGGCGAAAGCTGATCAAAGATCGTATCGAGTAAGCCGTGACCCTCAGACACCAATTCTCTCCTGGCGTGAATTTTCAGATGGCGATAGCACGCCCGTTACGACACTGGTACGGCGACGAAACGAAGATCCCCTTTCGAATCCTCGACGCGCAATAGCACGGCCTTGCGACCGGACTTCTTCACCTTCTCGATGCTTTTGGCGACATCCTGCGGATCGGACACGGTGTCCTGGGCCGCTTCGACGATGACGTCACCTGCCTTCAGCCCCTTGGTGGCTGCCGGGCTTTGCGGATCGACGGCTTCGATGACGACGCCAGCGATCTTGGCGTCAAAACCATATTTCTTACGCAGTTCATCGGTCAGCGGCGACAGGCGCATTCCGATAATGGCCGAGCCCTTCGGATCTTCGTCTTCCGTGCCCTCGTCGTTTTTGAGATCGCTGGCGTTATCGTCATCGTCTTCGAGACGGCCGACCGTCACCTTCGTGCTCTCCTGCTTGCCCTTGCGCAGCAGCTCGACGTCGACGGCCTTACCTATGGGCGCCTGCGATACGATTTTCGGCAGGCCGCGCATGCTCGTCACTTCCTTGCCGTCGAACTTCAGGATGACGTCACCCGGCTGTAATCCGGCTTTCGAAGCGGGGCTGTCGGGCGTGACGGCCGCGACCAGCGCGCCTTCGTTTTCATCGAGCCCGAGCGTTTCGGCGATCTCGTCGGTCACCGATTGAATTTTGACGCCGAGCCAACCGCGGCGAACCTCACCGTATTGCTTCAACTGCTCGACGACGTTCGAGACAGTGTCGGACGGCACGGCAAAGCCGATGCCGATCGAGCCGCCGGTCGGAGAAATGATCGCGGTGTTCACGCCGATCACCTCGCCGTTCATGTTGAACAGCGGACCACCGGAGTTGCCCTTGTTGATGGCTGCGTCGGTCTGCAGATAGTCGTCATACGGACCGGAATTGATGTCGCGGCTCTTGGCCGAAATGATGCCCATCGACACCGAGCCGCCGAGTCCGAACGGATTGCCGATCGCCATGACCCAGTCGCCGACCTCGATGGCGTCGGAGGAACCGAACTTCACATCTGCCAGCGGCTTCTTCGGTGAAACCTTCAGAAGTGCCAAGTCGGATTTGGTATCGCGGCCGATGACTTTCTCGACGACCAGCTTCGAGCCGTCGTGGAAATTTACGTCGATCTCTTCCGCGCCCTCGATGACGTGGTTGTTGGTGACGATCAGGCCTTCCTTGCCGTCGATGACGAAGCCGGACCCGAGAGAGGAAATCTTGCGGTCGCCGTGCGGAACGCCGCCGCGCTTGTTGAAGAAATCATCGAAGAAGTCTTCGAATGGCGCACCTTTCGGCACCTTCGGCAGCGGCACGCCTGCCGGCCCCTTCACGGTCTGCGACGTCGAAATGTTGACGACGGCATCAGAGAGTTTCTTGGCCAGCGGAGCAACAGACGCGGGACCGTATTGGAACGTCTCAGCCCAGGCGCCTGGCACGTTCAACAATCCCAGGCTCAAACTCAAGCCGAGAAGAAGCGCCGATACTTTCTTCGTCATTGCAAGGAACTCCAAGTCTGACCGGCACCCGAGGACCGCCGCGGACCTATGCTAGCTCGCCCAACATCAAAGCGTGAACATGGCAAGGTAGCATATCGCCAGCATGCGGGGATAAGTTGCCTATCCCCGCGCGAGCCAGACTACAAATACGCCAACGGCCACTGCGGCGACCGCGCAGATCTGGATGCGGCCGGTGGAGAAATTCGCAATCTCTTCAACGGTCCGCCGCGCAAACTGGGGCGCGGCGGCCCATAAGAGACCCTCAAGGACAAGGGCGACGCCCAGTCCCGCCAGGAGGTCGTTCATCGCTGGGGCGCGGGAGCAGCCGCAGTGGGAGGCTTGCCGTTAGGATCCTCAAAGTACCGGAAGAATTCGCTGTTGGGCGACAACAGCATGCGGGTATCGCTCGGCTTCAGGGCCGTCGTATACGCCTGCATCGACCGATAGAAGCGGAAGAAGTCCGGATCTTGGCCAAAGGCTTCAGCGAAGATGCGGCTGCGCTTGGCCTCGCCGTCACCGCGGATTTCGTCCGACTTCTGCGTGGCGGTCGCCTTGATGATCGTCACATCCTTGTCGGCGTTGGCGCGAACGCGGTTGCTTTCGGCTTCGCCCTGGGCGCGAAGCTCAGTCGCCTCGCGAACACGGTCGGCCCGCATGCGGTCATAAACCTTCACGAGGTTTTCCTGCGGCAGGTCTGCGCGCTTGATTCGGACGTCGACGACTTCGAGGCCATAGTCGCGGCCTTCCGTATTCACCTGATCCGCGATCTGTTTCATCAGCGATTCACGCTTGTCTTTCACGACCTCTTGCAAGGTCGCGGAGCCAAGCACGCGGCGGATTTCAGATTCGATCAGCGGGCCGACAACTTCGCGGACGCGATCCTCGTCGTGGACGTTCTGATAGAACTTCAGCAAGTCGACGATGCGATAGCGGGCGTAAGCGTCGACGATGAGACGCTGCTGATCGGACGCCGTCACTTCCTGCTCGGTCGTGTCGAGATCGAGGATACGTTTGTCGAATTTCTCGACCGTATCGATGAACGGCATCTTCCAATGCAGGCCCGGCTGAGTGATCGCGGGTTGCGCCTTACCAAAGCGCAGGACAAGCGCCTGCTCGTTCTGGTGGACGATGAACGCGGAGGAATAGAGCACCACCGCTGCGACGCCGATAACGGCGAGAATGAAAGCGAAGAACGCACGCATGTTATTTCGCTCCATCCGTATCGGTGCTGGTCTGATCGTCACTCGGGCGGCGCTGGAGCTGCTCCAGCGGCAAGAACGGCACGACACCCTGGCCGTTGCTCTTCTGGTCCAGAATGATCTTGTCGGCGCCGGAGAGCACGCGCTCCTGCATTTCGAGATAGAGCCGTTCGCGCGTTACGTCGGGCGCCTTCTTGTATTCATCGTAGACCTTGAGGAAGCGGGCGGCCTGACCGGTTGCTTCCGCGACCGTCTGATCGCGATAGCCCTCGGCGGCGGCGATGATGCGATCGGCATCACCGTGGGCGCGCGGCACCACCTGATCGGCATAGGTCTGCGCCTGCTTAATCAGCGTTTCCTTTTCCTGAGCCGCGGCTGCAACTTCGCGGAACGAGCGGATGACTTCTTCCGGCGGATCGACCTCTTTCAGCTGAACCTGGTCGATCTTGATGCCGGCCCCATAGGAATCGAGCGTCTTCTGCATGAGCTTTTGCACGGCTTCCTGCGTCGCCTGACGGCCGCCGGTCAGCAGCGGCTGCAGATTGGACTGGCCGACGACTTCGCGCATCGCGCTTTCAGCAACCTCGCGCACCGTCGTTTCCGGCTGTGCGATGTTGAACAGGAATTCCTCAACGCCGGTCTGGCCGTTGGCTTCATTCTTGTCAGGGCTGATGCGCCAGAAGACGACGAAGCGGACGTCAACGACGCTGCCATCGCCTGTCAACATCAAGCCGCTGTCGCGCGCACCGATGACGCTGCGGCCGGCGCCGATTTCGATGGTGCGCTGCTGCGTAACCTTCGGCAGGCGCACTTCCTCGATCGGGTACGGCAAGCGCCAATTGAGGCCGGGGCCGACCCAGCGCTCATACTTGCCGAAGCGGAGGACGATGCCCTGCTCGTCCGGGTTCACGCGGAAGAAAAAGCCGTAGAAGACGACGCCCGCCAGAACGAGCATCGCAATAAAGAACAGGAACGGTTTGGGCACGCCGCCGCCGAAGCTACCGCCGCCACTGCCGTTGCCGCCGCCACCGCGCATCACCTGACGCATGCGATCCTGGCCGCGACGCAAAATTTCATCGAGATCCGGCGGTTCTTTCCCGCCGCCACCGCCGCCCTGCGGTCCCCATGGCCCTTGGCCCCACGGACCACCACCACCTTTGCGGCCGCCGTTTCCCCCACCGCTGCCGCTACCGCCTTGACTACTCCAGGGCATAAATCAGGGCCTCTTTCGAATTTGAGCTGAAGATTAAAATCGTGCCCCCCAATGGCCTTTTCGAGATGTGGCGGCACCGTGGTGACGCCGGATGTAAACACACGCACTGCAAAGGCCTGAGCAACGTAGATAAAACCGGGATTTGCGCAGCTTATAGGGCAGGGCCCCGACGTTCGCAAATTTCCCGTTGGTTTGGCTAATCGCAATTTGGGGCCTCGGCACGCGCCTTCAAGGGCGGCCAGGCTTTTCAGGCGTCCTGCTTTTGGCGATCGTAAACAATGAGCGTTGCGGCGTGGTCGTCACGCGGGCCTTGGGGCAGCGGCTCGCGGCTTAACTCGCGCCATTCGGCTGCATCGAGCGCGCCGAAATGGCGGTCGCCTTCGACATCGGCGTGAACACGGGTCAGATAAATTCGATCTGCAACGGGAAGCGCGGCCTCGAATACCTGAACGCCGCCGATAACCATGATCTCGTCGGCGCCGCGGGTTTTGGCGAGCACTCGGGCGAGCGTCAGCGCGTCGGCTACGGACTCACAGGTCGAGACGCCTGCTACCTCGAAAGCCGGATCGCGCGTGATGACGATATTATCGCGGCCGTCCAGCGGCTTGCCGATCGAGTCGAACGTTTTTCGGCCCATGACGATGGGCTTGTCCATCGTCAGGCGGCGAAATGTTTTCAGATCGGACGAGAGCCGCCACGGCAGCGCGCCGTCACGGCCGATGACGCCGTTTTCCGAAACGGCGACGATCAGGGATATGCATGTGTCATTCATCGGCGGGGCATAGCATTATTTGTTTGCTCTTTGCGACTCCCCTGCGGGGAGCCGGCCGAGCTTTTCGTTTGTCGCGACGACTCTCATTCGTCTAGCCGGCCGTCGTGGACGGAGACCAGCAACGTCATCCCGGTGAAGGCCGGGATCCAGTCAACTCGAAACAAGCGTCTGCTGATGCTTGCCTGGGTGCCGACCCCGGCCTTCGCCGGGGCAGGCTCTTCGTCGGCATGACGATGTGGAGATAGCTTAAACCGCGACGGGCGCTTTGATGTGGGGGTGCGGGTCGTAGCCCGACAGCGTGAAGTCTTCGTATTTGAAATCGAAGATCGACGCGACGTCCGGGTTGATCGTCATCGTCGGCAGCGGCCGTGGATCCCGCGAAAGCTGCAGGTCGGCCTGTTCGAGATGATTGAGATAAAGGTGCGCATCGCCGAACGTGTGCACGAACTCGCCCGGCTTCAGCCCGGTTACCTGCGCCATCATCATCGTCAGCAGCGCGTAGCTCGCGATGTTGAAAGGCACGCCTAAGAAAATATCGGCCGAACGCTGATAAAGCTGGCACGAGAGCTTGCCGTCGGCGACGTAAAACTGGAACAGGCAGTGGCACGGCGCGAGCGCCATCTTCGAGAGGTCGCCGGGGTTCCAGGCCGTCACGATGATGCGGCGCGAATCCGGATTGCGCTTCAGATCAGACACCGCGTTCGCGATCTGGTCGATGGTCGAGCCGTCGGCGGCTTCCCAGCTTCGCCATTGCTTGCCGTAGACCGGACCGAGATTGCCCTCCGAGTCTGCCCACTCGTCCCAGATGCTGACGCCATATTCCTTCAGATACTGTGTGTTCGTCGCGCCGGCGAGGAACCATAGCAGCTCGACGATGATCGACTTCGTATGCAGCTTCTTGGTCGTGACGAGCGGAAAGCCCTCGGCCAGATCGAAGCGCATCTGATGACCGAAGACGGACAGCGTGCCGGTGCCGGTGCGGTCAGTCTTTTCGGTACCGTGGTCGCGCACGCGGCGCAGGAGATCGAGGTATTGCTGCATGGGGTCAGACTTATGCGATTCTGAGACGACCTTCAGCCCGTAGTCAGCGCACTATCGGGCGCCAAGACCATAAGCAGAATGATCAATGAGTTGTAGCACCCATGGCACACCATCGGGGTCAGCAGGCTGCCGGTGCGCTCGCGCAGCCACGCTAGGTAAAGACCGATGAGCGTGATCGCGCCGAGACCGTAAAGCGAATAGTTGGCGTGGAGGGAGGCCCACGCGACCGCTGTAATGACCATCGCCCCCACGAAGCCTAGCGGCGATTGCCGCAGCGCGCCGTAGATCAGGCCACGAAACAGCAATTCTTCCGCCAACGGTGCGCCAATGCCGGCGGCCAGCAGGATGAGCCACCAGGTCCGAGACTTCATCATCTCGGAAAACGGCTGCAAATCGTGGCGCAGCGCATCCGGATTGAAGACGAAGACGAGCGAGGCGAAACAGGTCGCCAGTGAGACTAGGGCAATGACGGCGAGAAAAAGCGTCCAGATTCCGCCGCGCGGCATGGCAAAGCTCAACGCGCTGGCGCCCGTCGTCCGGCGTCCGTAGGCGTTGACCATCAGGACCGAGGCGACCGTCACCACCTGGAAGGCGAACAGCGAAGACGCGACGCGGCCGGTCAGCAGCGCCTCAAGCTCGCCTGCGGCAAATGCGCGAGGCTCATGAATTTGAGCCCAGACGTCGAACAGCCAGGCTGCTCCATACCCGGCTCCGGTGGCCAGGACGATGATCGCGACAGCCAGAACGGCCGTGACGACCACACCTTTCCAGGTCTGAATTATGTTTTCCACGGGGGATTATCTGCTTCTTTCCGGCGGCGGTCGCATCGAAACACCCACGCAAATACGGCCTCCGGGGGGTCCGCCTGAGCCGGTTGATCGTCACCCAGCCGTCACAGCGGGTAACAGGTTTTCAGGGCGAGCGAAACTAGGTCACCGAAACGCTTTTTTTCGTAAGCATTGCCCCCTATATTCAATGGTGCTGGCTCTGCCAGCTATGGCGATAAACGCGGTCGTAATAAGCCGATCGGACCCGGGGGCGGTACCCGGCGCCTCCACCATTTACGCTGGGCCTTGCGACTCCCCTTCCGGGGAGCCGGCCGCAAGGCCCGGTGATCTCGTTGGGTTTCCCGGCGAGCACCGGCCGTAAGGCCCAGCTGTTATGGGGGCGAAATAGGATCGACGAAGGTGTAAAGGACTTAGCTTTTGCCCGGCATGATACCACCGTTATCGGGTCATACAGAATAGTTGCCAATGACAACTATGCTGAGGCCGCTCTCGCTGCGTAATGCAGCGCGACTAGCCTGAACTTGAAGCCCTTGCCCCTAGCAGGGTAAGGCGCGGTCCGGAGGGCACCGGGCAACAGAAGCCCTCCACCTTTCCGCCTGGGCGCCGAGGTAAACTTGACGGCGCGGGCTTGACGGGACGGGAAATCTGATTTCAGAGGTCAGATGGAATTCAAGTAGGATCGAAGGCTGAGGCATGGCATCGGGGCCGTCCATAGATTACGGGAAGTTGCAGCAGGAGGCGATGCGCGGGGTCGTGCGCGCCGTTCTGCAACGGGTCGTCAAGACGGGTCTCCCCGGCGACCACCACTTTTATATTTCCTTCCTAACGCAGGCTCCGGGCGTGATCCTGTCGAAGCGGCTCAAGGAAAAATATCCGACCGAGATGACGATCGTCCTCCAGCATCGCTTCTGGGACCTGATCGTTTCCGACGAACGATTCGAAGTGAAGCTGACGTTCGATGGCATTCCGGAACGTCTCGTCGTGCCGTTCGCGGCGATCAAGGTCTTCATCGATCCGAGCGTACGCTACGGCCTGCAGTTCGATGAAGAAACGAACGAGCAGGAGGCTGCCTCTTCGCCTCGCGCCATCGACGCAACTTACGATGACGCGAGCACCGAAGCGCCGCGTCCGAAGAAGCCGCGCGCACCGCGCAAGCCCCGCGCCGCCGAAAAGGATGCGCAAAACGTCTCTACGCTGACGGCAGTCGAACCGGTGGAAGTGCTGCCGCCCAATCCGGAGCCTGCAGCGCGCGCCGGAGAAAACCTGCCGGGCGACGGCGACGAAGATGCGGCGGATAAACAGCCCGAAAGCGGCGGCGCAAAAATTCTGAGCTTGGATCAGTTCAGGAAGAAGTGAGCCGTCTTTGACGGCCGCTCTCGATTATCGTTCGAAACGAGCAAACCGCAGCCGATAAGAGCATCGGATTGATGCTCCCATTTCGTCGGTCGATGCCGGCTTCTTGCTAGTTCAATCGAAGCAACGCGAAGTGGTTAAACGCGAGAACCGATGTCATTAGTCCGTGGCTTCGAGCGAGCATGGCGCGCGCATCAGTCTCCGGCGCGACAAGCCAAGCCGGTCTCGTAATCTTTGCTATTTGATTGGGCGTTATCGTCATCACCGGGACGTGCACATACGGAAGTTCGTTCAAGGCCACATGCCAGCCCGTTCGATAGACTGGGCCTGGCGCTTCCTTCACGAGCGTTGCGATTTTCGCGCCGTCGACTTCTGAACGAATATATCCCGGCGTCAGGAACACGTCGCTCATCGAGTGGTAAATCGCGTATCCCAACAGAGCGGCGACGAGCACACCGGCTGTCGCAACGAACGGCGCCATTCGTTTCGACAAGGCATCAAATGCAACGCCCCCAAGAACGCACAAGGGTAGCACCGCAGGCAAGATGTAACGCGGGTTAACTTCGGCCGGCCAGAACAGAACAACCAAAGTGCACGTCAGACCATAGCAGCTGACAGCAAGGATGAAGTGCCGGCGAGGTTTCGTTTCCATAGCGCTGAAGTCGGCAAACGGAAGAGCCGCCGCCAGCATTGCAGCCGGCAAACATTCAAAAAAGAAATCGGCGCCGTTCGCAAACGGGTGAGGCCACACAACGCCGTTGGACGAAAGCCGAGTGTAGCGCAGCCATTCGCCTTGATCTCCGGCGACGAAAACATGGGCATACCACAACGCAGTTGGAACCGTTGCGATAAAGCCGGCGAGGATGAGGCCAGGAAGTTGACGCCACCCTGAGGTCAACGAGAGAAAGACGAAGATACCGAGAAAGAAATATGCTGTCGGTTGCGGACCCTTCATAAGGGCGGCGATCGCTAAGATAGCTCCAATGATAATCCAGCGACCGACCGTTAGCCGGTCGGCGACATATGCATTCCACCACACCAGAAAAGCGCCAAACAATAATACCGCTAGCGGAAGGTCCGCCACGGACGTCACGTAATATCTCATGACAAGCGGGCAGGCCAAAAACAACAGGGCCCCAAAGCCTGCAGCTTCAGGACTGGCATTCGGTCGTACTGCGCGCCAGATCAGAACGGTGCCCGCGACGAGGGAAAGCACCACGGGCAGACGCGCGATAAATGGGAACACCTGGCCAAACGGCATACTCAGCGCGGCAATAACCCAGGACAGTAGCATAGGCCGCTCTATCCAGCGCAGATTGTACATATGCTGATTAAACCAATTCCCGTCATCCAAGGCGCTTTGAGCCACGGTGACGGTTAGTCCTTCGACGTAGTGATATCCGTGAAGGAGCGATTGCGGCACGGAGACGATGAGCGCCAGGGCGATGATGAGGACTATCGCATCGCTGCGATGGGCTAGCGCTTTGAATATTCTCTTTGAATGCTGAGCGAGAAGCGGAAGACGCAGCGCGCGCCAGCCTTTGGCTTGGGCCAACCCGACGATTTCGTCTGACATGCTTTTTGAATTGCCCCGAGACGGTTTTGCAAAATGACGCCAGGAGGAATTGCCGTTCCTGGCGGCAAAATCAGGTCATCGGTCATACGATCCTGTAACACGACATGTGTTCCGTGTGCGCACTGGCTTGCGCAACCTCTCTCTCATCTTCTCATGTCATTGATCACTCCTCCTCCTTTGGCGCTTGACTAATACATAACTGGTCAGATATGGATCTATTCATAGCCAATGGGTTATGGATTGCGATGCAGGGCACTCACGACATTCTTTTTCGCACACTCGCCGATCCCACACGGCGCGCCATTTTCGAGTGCCTGTGCCGCAATGGAGAGCAAACAGTCAGTGTGCTGACGGCGCAAGCTGGGATTTCGCAGCCGGCCGTTTCGAAACATCTCGGCATCTTGAGAGATGCCGGGCTCGTGCGAGACCGGCATGAAGGCCGGCAGACGCACTACAGCGCAAAGGTCGGCGCGCTTGCTCCGCTCATCGACTGGACGAGCCAGATGACCGGCTTCTGGCAGAGCCGTTTTGATCAACTCGAAGACCTGCTGAAGAGGATGGACCAATGACTCTCAACATGTGGGTTCGGCAAATTCACCGCTGGCTGTCGATTGCATTCACTCTGACGGTCATCGCCAATTTCGTTGTGCGGATTTGGGGCGAGCCTCCGGCGTGGATTACTTATTCGCCATTGCCACCGCTCTTTTTGCTGCTGTTTAGCGGACTCTACATGTTCGCTCTGCCTTACATGGCGAAATCACGCCGGAGGGCCAATGCCCTTCAATGACACGCATCGCAACGAAGAAAATGAGAGGACGCCCCATGAAGCAGACTGCGAGCGAAACGCTGTCCGTCGTCATCGAGCGCGATATTCCCTATCCGGCGGAAAAGATCTGGAGGGCGCTGACGCAGCCGCATCTAATCGAAGAGTGGCTGATGCAGAACGACTTCGTGCCGGTGGTCGATCATCGCTTCAATCTTCGCGCCGATTGGGGCGCCGTCGATTGCAAGGTTCTGGTCGTCGACCCGAATACGTCGTTGTCGTACACCTGGGCAGCTTACGGTCTTGAGAGCGTCGTGACGTGGACGCTTACGCCGACCGATACCGGAACGCGTCTGCGCATGGAGCAGTCTGGCTTCCGGCCGGATCAGCAGCAGGCGTATCAAGGCGCGAAGTTCGGCTGGTCGAAGTTCTTCGACAATCTCGACAGCGTGCTCGCGAAAACAAAATAGCGCCAATCTGATGATACCTTCTGGCCGCGTCGTCGCCGCTAGAACCACATATCGCGGATGCAGCGTCCGTCGCGTGGAAGGTCATCGAAACTCACAAGACCATCGAAGTGATCGATCGGGATCGCGGCGATTGCGTCGGGCTCGGTGAGGCGAAGGTTTACGGCGATGCGGCGGCGGCCGTCTTCCTGGGCGAAACATGCGCGCCAGTAGGCCACGCATCCGCACTCGGGACAGAAGTGGAATTCGAGGGCCTTGCCGCGGGCGTAATCTTTCGTCTGGCCCGAGACGCGGATGCGCTCATTTTCGAAGTCGTAGGCCCAAAGTACACCGTAGCGGCGGCAGACCGTACAATTGCAGGCGGTGGCATCCTGCGGGACGCCGTCGAACGTCCAGCGCACAGCGCCGCAGTGACAGGATCCTTCCAGCATTCCGCTATTCTCCCTGGCGGCTCGACTTACGGGAAAAGCGACGAATGGAGAAGTTAACCCCGTAGTCGCATTCGAAACAACTCGACAAAGCGGCTTCCATGCGCGACGAAGCACGCATTTTCCGGCATCCGAACGAAGAATGGACCGATCTCATGACCAAGACGCGCATTGAAACCGACACCTTCGGGCCCATCGACGTTGCTGCGGACCGATATTGGGGTGCGCAGGCCCAGCGCAGTCTCGGCAATTTCAAGATCGGCTGGGAAAGGCAGCCGGCCCCGATCGTCCGCGCGCTCGGCATCGTCAAGCGCGCTGCAGCCGAGACGAACATGGCGCTCGGCCGGCTCGACCAAAAAATCGGCGACGCTATAGTCAAGGCGGCGCAGGAAGTCATCGACGGCAAGCTCGACCAGCACTTTCCTCTCGTCGTCTGGCAGACGGGCTCTGGCACGCAGTCGAACATGAACGCCAACGAGGTGATCTCGAACCGCGCCATCGAAATGCTCGGCGGCGAGATGGGCTCGAAGAAGCCGGTGCATCCGAACGACCACGTCAATATGAGCCAGTCTTCGAACGACACCTATCCGACTGCGATGCATATCGCGTGCTCGGAGGAAGTCGTTAACCGGCTGATCCCGGCGCTCAAGAAGCTTCAAGGCGCGCTCGACGACAAGGCCAACGCGTGGGCGAAGATCATCAAGATCGGGCGTACACATACGCAGGATGCGACGCCGCTGACACTCGGTCAGGAATTCTCCGGTTATACCCAGCAGGTAGAAAACGGCATTGAGCGCATCGAGCAAACTTTGCCAAAGCTGATGGAGCTCGCGCAGGGCGGCACCGCCGTCGGCACCGGCCTCAATGCACCGAAGGGCTTCGCGGAAATGGTTGCGGAGCGGATTGCGACCATCACCCGCATGCCATTCAAATCGGCGCCGAACAAATTCGAAGCGCTCGCCGCGCATGACGCCATGGTCTTCACGCACGGCGCGATCAACACGGTTGCGGCGTCCCTGTTCAAGATCGCGAACGATATCCGCCTGCTCGGATCGGGGCCGCGCTCAGGCCTCGGCGAGTTGTCGCTGCCTGAAAACGAGCCGGGCTCGTCGATCATGCCGGGCAAGGTTAACCCGACGCAATGCGAAGCGCTGACCCAGGTCTGCATTCAGATTTTCGGCAACAACGCTGCAATCTCGTTCGCCGGCAGCCAAGGTCATTTTGAACTCAACGTCTACAATCCGGTGATGGCCTATAACTTCCTGCAATCAGTCCGCCTGATGAGCGATGCAGCGGTATCGTTCACCGACAACTGCGTCGTCGGCATCGAACCGCGGGAAGACAACATCAAGGCGGGGCTCGAGCGCTCGTTAATGCTTGTGACGGCGCTCGCACCGAAGATCGGTTACGATAACGCCGCCAAGATCGCGAAAACCGCGCACAAAAAGGGCACGACGCTGCGCGAGGAAGCCGTCGGCGGCGGCTATGTAACAGACGAGGAGTTCGATGCCATCGTGCGTCCGGAAAAAATGATCGGACCGGAGTGACGATTTAAAATCGTTCTATCTGTGTGCGTCCGCTGAGGCGCACCGACGACGTCTCTGAACGAATGCTGAAACCGAAACGCGTTGCGACCGAACGGCACTCGCGCAATAAAATGTGCGCGAGTGTTTGACGACTTTGCGCAGGTGCTCCTAAAATAGCGCGAAGCCAGGATGCGATTTGCATCCCATGCGGAGAGCATTTTATGACCGCCGAGATCATCAATCTCAACAAGGTCCGTAAAGCCCGCGAGCGCGCCGACCGCGAACGGGAGGCGCACGAGAACCGGCTTAAGTACGGGCAATCGAAGGCTGAACGCAGTCTCGCCGATGCGCAGCAGCGCAAGACGCAAGGCGAACTCGACGGCGCGCGGCGCGACGATAACAGTCCGGCGGAAGATGCTGACGACTTCGATCCCAGCACCGCCTCGTAATGAGGCCTGAGAAGCGCTCGTTCTCGATCCAGGGCCACCGCACGTCGATTTCGCTGGAGAGCGCGTTCTGGGTCGCACTCAAGGAAGCCGCGGCGGAAGACGGTATGACGCTCGCAGGTCTCATCAATTCCATAGACAAAACGCGTGGTGAAGCCGGGCTTTCGAGCGCCGTGCGCGTTTGGTTGCTGGAGCGGCTCAAAGCGCGCGCGCAGCCATCGGCCGATCGCTAACGCACTTCTTCAACGTTGCTTTTGCAGGCGCTGGCGCTCGCGGAACTCGATGTCGGGAGGCCGTGACGAGCCGGTGTCGCACCATGGATTGCCATAATAACCAAAGCGGCCATTGATCGGCACGCAATCACGGTCACCGCGGGGCGCGGGCTTCTGCCAAGTGTGCTTGGTTTTGGAGCGCGGCTTATGCGTCGCCTCTGCCGGTGATGAGACGGCAAAAGCTGCAACGGCAGCGGCTAGTGCAATCGATAATCCTCGCATGCCCAACCTCGCTTAAAATGCGCGGCGCACGTCACAAACGGGACCGCGCCGCACCGGAGGTAAGCATTGGCGCGACGGATAAACAGCCGCCGCGCCGAAATTGCCTAGGGCAGTCTGCCCCAGCTGAAGAGGCCGTAAAACCACGCCGTGACCGCGCCGAATCCTGCCGACATGCACAGGATGGGCACGATCTGACTGACGTCACCCTCAAGCAGCGGCGAAGGTTTTCCGGCGAGGTACGGCACGACGATGAATGCGCCGATGAGTGCCGGACCGAAAAGGCCGAGGATGGCGCCGCGGATCGTCATCATGCCGATCGGCTTCCAACCCAGGAGAAAACCGAAGAGTGCGCCCCAAAGCCCGGCGGTGATGCCGTTGCCAATCATCCAAGGCAGCACAACCGAAGGAATAAGGAGGCTCGGCATCGGCCGAAGGCTCCAAGGTTCGGCGTCCCACCCGGTCCAGTAGTGAACGAAAAACCAGCTGATCGCCTCTTGGACGGTCGCGGCGGCGATCACTCCCGCGATGAAGCCCAAACCCAAGCTCTTCAAGACATTCATGGCCGTGTCCCCCTTCCAGATGTCCCCTTTTTACGTGTGACGCTCCCCACACTGTCTTGCTACTCTGCTTGGTCGGCCAAATCCATTGTCCGATGCTCAAAATGCGGATTTCGGGCTGGCATTGTCCGCATGCGGCAACGGTTCCGGCCTCGGCGACGCGAACGGCCTCATTTTCGCCTATTCGCTACGGCTTTCAGTGCGCGCCGCACAAAAGGTGCCGCTTATCCACAGGATGGGCACCGCAATCTCGAATGAGATTTGAAACGGGGGCGGCGCGTCGGGGGGCTGGCGCTCGCGGTTCCCTGCTTATCCCAATCGCTTGGCCGTTCGAGCCTTGAGCTCGCCAGAGCCGCGTCGCACCGACGCGGAGCGGACCCCGATTGGGCTTTTTCCCATCAGTCAACCAAACGAGGACTTCCCATGCGTAAGGGAACGATTGCCGCGCTTTCTCTTGTACTTGCCGCCACAACGTCGGGTGTAGCCGACGCCAGGCCGGACAGCGACGACGGCGACCACTATCGAGATCGGGCCATGACGAGCCGCAAGATCGCGCGCGGCTCCGGTACATCGACTGCGTGTCTGACATCGGAGGCTCGCAACCTCCTCGCGCGTATCCGCGGACAGTTTGGCAACGTCCAGATCGTCTCCACCTGCCGGCCGGGCGCTCGCATTGCCGGTACGGGACGGCCGTCCCGTCATGCCTCGGGGCAGGCGATCGATTTCCGCGTGCCGGGCCGCAAGGCTGAGGTCGTGCGTTGGCTTATCGCCAACCACCGGAACGGGGGCGTCATGACCTACCGGGACATGGACCATATTCACGTCGACGTCGGGCCTCGGTTCGTGGCGCTCAATGCCGCCAGCGGGCGCAGCTAAAGGTTGAAGGCGGGAATATGGTTTCCCGCCTGATTTTCCTCTGGGCGCCGCATATGGTTTGCGAAGACGATCGGAAACGCCCCGCATTTCAAAGCTATTTTGATCTCGGAAGGGGGTGCCCGGAGGCTGCGACGATCTTGCCTTTCTCACAGGACCAAGGCATATAAGTCGCCGTCGAACACGCCTTGGCTTACTCTTACCAGCGCTACCGCCTGCCCTAAGACGTCTCCATCGCGCGATTTGATTAGCCTCCGGTGTTTAACCGGGGAATTTATGTTTGCTTTGGAGGCAATTGATGTCGAACGGGACTGTGAAGTGGTTCAATGGTCAGAAGGGCTATGGCTTCATTCAGCCGGAAGAAGGTGGGAACGATGTGTTCGTCCACATTTCCGCTGTTGAGCGTGCAGGCCTTCAGTCGCTCCGCGAAGGCCAGAAGATCTACTTCGAAACCGAGCGTGGACGTAACGGCAAAATCGCTGCTGTGAACCTGCGTCCGCTCTAAGGTTTTCGAAACCACTCCACTCATGCGGGGAGCAGCTCGTCTGCTCCCCGCTTTTCTTATTCTGAAAACAAACAACGTTCGGAGATCGAATGGCGAAAGAAGAGATGCTCGAGTTCGAAGGCGTGGTGGACGAAGTTCTGCCGGACGCCCGCTGCCGCGTGAAGCTCGACAATGGGCATGAAGTGATTGCCTACACATCCGGTCGCATGAAGAAGAACCGCATCCGCATTCTCGCTGGTGACCGCGTGACGGTCGAGATGACGCCTTACGACTTGACCAAGGGCCGCATCAATTTCCGTCACAAGGACGGACGCCCGCCGATGGGTGATGCTTCTGGCGCCTCGCGCACGAGTGGCGGACCTCCGCGCCGCGGCGGACGCTAATCAAGAGCAACGGCTGCACCGTCATCACGGCGACGCAGCGTCTATCTACTGACGGCCCCGAAGCGCTGCTCAGGCGCGAGTGACGATCTCGGAGGCCCGTCTTTTGTGATCTGCGCCGAGGCGCTGCGCGATCCACAACCAAGCGGCGGCAAGCGGAACGGCGACGGCGCCCATTGCGCCTCCGGCAAAGCCAAGGCCTCCGCCGAGCAACGCATAGAGCCAGCCCGATGCTGCGTCGCCGCCGCGAAACACAACGGTGTCGATGAAATTCTGCACCTTGTACTTCTCGTCCGGGCTCGCGAGCGTGTAGATCAGCTTGATCGCGGGGTTGGCGAGCGCGAACGCCACAATGCGCTCGGCGACCATGACGGCGGCGACGATGCCGAGCGCAGCATCGAACGACAACATCAGCACACCGATCGCGCCGGTCACCGGCAATGCGAGCAATGCAGCAGTCACGCCGAAGCGTTTCAGGATGCGCGCCGTGCCAAACACTTCGATCAGGAACGTCACGATGCTGACGACGAGATCGCGACCGGAGAAAAATAGGACGCGGTCGGCGTTGCTCGATATCGACGTTGCCACGAGGCGCGCCTGCTCCAGATAGAAGAACGTACCGATGACGTTCGCGATGAAAATAAAAAGCGCGATGCGCGCGAACATCGGCGTCGTGAAGACCTTGATGGCGCCGTCGAGAATGCCGCCGCCAGCGGGCTCGGTTTCACCACCCGTCGCTTCCGGCGGTTTGATACGGCGCAACAGCAGGCTCGCGATCATCGCGGCCAACAGCAAGACCGCCGAAACGAGCATCAGATCGACGGGCGCGAAAATGCGCACGAGCCCTTGCGTAATGAGAGGACCGGCCAGCGCGCCTGCGGTGCCACCGGCTGAAATGAAGCCGTAAAGCCGCTTCGCCGCGTCGTGCGACCAGAGCTCCGACATCAAGCTCCAGAACAGCGACACGACGAAAAGATTGAAGACACTGCCCCATACGAAAAACGCTCCCAGCGCCGCGTGATTTTCCGGTGCCGCTCTCAGCACCAGCCAGAAGGCAACCAGATTGGCGACGAAGAATGCATAGATCGCGGGCAGCACGTAGCGGCGCGGAAAGCGGGCAGCGATAAAGCCAAAGAGCGGCACCAGCGCCAGCATCACGAAGAAGACGATGGTAAAAAGTTGGTGGAGCGAATCCTTACCTAAGGCGACGCCGATTTCATCGCGCACCGGGCGGATGACATAATAGGCGGACAGCAACGCGAAAAACATCGCGAAGGACGCGAGAAGTGCCGCCACCTCGTCAGGCCGAACATTAACGAAACGGCGCAACCACAGCCGCGGCGACCCAGACTGTTCTGTTAGCATTGTTCCCCGCGGTACCGACGATGGTACGGTCTTTGCTTAAAACGGAACAATCAATCAAGGGCGCGCGTCTTTATGATTGGTGCACCGCAATCGTGAAGCACCAAGTGTACCCTTTATGCACGGGGTGCTTAATCGTTAGGCTCATGAACTATTTCTAGATTGTGACGATGTGTAATCGTTCTATACTTATGCAATGCAGCAACAACGCGCTGCACTGCGACGTGGTCGAAGCCCCCAAAGACCATATAAAACAAAGGGTTGGGATTGATATGAACTATTACGCCTATGAAATGGCCCATGCGTTCATGTCCCCGGTGCGATTCGGCGTCCAGGCCTTGAGGCAGACGCTTGGATGGCCACTAAATCCAATGGGGTACACGACTGCCGGCAAAAACATGATCGCTGCGTGCGAGGTGTTCGAAAACATTACGCGCCGCTACGGGAAGCCTGAGTTCGGCATCAGGAATGTGCAGCACGCGGGTCTTACAGTCCCGATCAGCGAAGAAATCGCGCTCTCCAAGCCATTCTGCAACCTCATCCATTTTGTGCGCGACGAAACGGTCACCGGCAAACGCCACGATCCGAAGGTGCTGATCGTAGCGCCGATGTCGGGCCACTACGCAACGCTGCTGCGCGGCACGGTCGAAGCCATGCTTCCCGAGCACGATGTCTACATCACCGATTGGTCAGACGCGCGGAACGTTCCCCTCGCCTCCGGCCAATTCGATTTCGACGATTTCGTCGATTACCTGATCGAGTTCATGAGTTTTATCGGCACCAACACGCACGTCATTGCGGTTTGTCAGCCGGCCGTTCCGGCACTCGTCGCAGCGGCCGTGATGGCGGCGCGCGGCGAGCAGTGTCAGCCGTCGTCTCTGGTGCTTATGGGCGGGCCGATCGACACCCGGCGCAATCCGACGAAGGTCAACGATCTGGCGGCACAAAAGTCGCTTGCGTGGTTTGAGAACAACGTCATTTCGACGGTGCCCTTCCCGCACGCTGGTTTCATGCGTCCCGTCTATCCGGGCTTCATGCAGCTCACCGGCTTCATGACGATGAACCTCGACCGGCATATGAATGCGCACGTCGATCTGTTCAACAACCTCGTCAAAGGCGACTGCGACAGCGTCAAGCAGCATCAGACGTTCTACGAGGAATATCTGTCAGTGATGGATCTCACGGCCGAGTTCTATCTGCAGACAGTCCAGATCGTATTCCAAGAGCATCTGTTACCTGATCGGAGACTGATGCACCGCGGCGAACTCGTCGATTGCGCAGCGATCCGCCAGACCGCGATCATGACGGTCGAGGGCGAGCGTGACGACATTTGCGGACTAGGACAAACGGAGGCGGCGCACGATCTCTGCGTCGGCGTACCGACGGACGAGAAAATTCATTATGTGCAGTCCGGCGTCGGGCATTACGGCGTATTCAACGGCACACGCTGGCGCACCGAAATCCAACCACGCATTCGCGAGTTCATCCGCACGATCAACTACAAGCGGCTGACCGGCGGCAAGAGCACGAAGATGCCGAGACCTTATCGCGCGCTGAAGGATACGCCCGACGTCGCGCCCGATTGGCGAGCTAAGGCGAACGGCGTTCTTGATGAGGTGAATGGGCAGCATTCGCCTGCTTCCGCCGGCGAATAGCTTTAAGGTCAGTCATGTCGTGCTGACCTCATCTCTGTCTCGGATGGGATTCACATGACAACTCCTCTGACAACCCCTCTCGACTACTATGAAGTCGTATGGCGCATGGTAGCAGCTGTTCTGTGCGGCGGCGTCATCGGCCTCGAGCGCGACCTGCGACGCATGCCGACCGGATTCCGGACGATGGCGATCGTCAGTCTCGGTGCGTGCATCGCTACCCTCGCCGGTGAGCGCACGGGTGACACAGCAGCGTTCAGCCGTATCGCGCAGGGCGTGGTGACCGGTATCGGCTTTCTCGGCGCAGGCGTCATTCTTCAACGCGGCGACAAGATCCGGAACGTCAAAGGGCTGACGACGGCGGCCACGATTTGGCTCACGGCCGCAATCGGCCTGTTGTGCGGCCTCGGCGAGCTGCAATTGGCGGTTGCCGCGTCCGCGCTTGCGATAGCAGTGCTGGTCCTCGACTTCCTTGGATCGCGCTTTTGGACAAAGCCCGACGATCCTCCCGATCAGCCCGAGGAGGACACGTTCAAGTCGCGCGACGGGGATTAATGCGCCTCATCCCAATTGTCCGCGGCCTTGGCATCGACGTGGATCGGAACGGAAAGCTTGATCGCAGGCTCGGCTGCGGTCTCCATCACGTGGCGTGCGGTCTTGATCAGCAGCTCAGCCTTATCTTGCGGAACCTCGAAGACCAGTTCGTCGTGGACCTGCAGCAGCATGCGCGCTGATGACAGATTTGCCACCTCGAGAGCATTTGGCATGCGGATCATCGCCCGGCGGATAATGTCGGCGGCGGAACCTTGGATCGGCGCGTTGATCGCGGCACGCTCAAGAAAGCCACGCATCGACGGGTTCTTGGTGTTGATTTCAGGATAATGGATGCGGCGTCCGAAAATCGTTTCGACATGGCCGTGCGCGTGCGCCTGCTTCTTCGTGGCATCCATGTAGTCGCGAATGCCGGGAAAGCGTTGGAAGTAGGTCTTGATGTAATCGCCTGCTTCCTCGCGGCTGATGCTGAGCTGGTTCGCTAGGCCGAAGGCCGAGATACCGTAAATGATGCCGAAGTTAATCGCCTTGGCGCGGCGACGAACTTCGGCCGGCATATCCTTCACGGGCACGCCGAACATTTCTGACGCGGTCATGGCGTGAATGTCGAGGCCGTCAGCGAAAGCCTTCTTCAACTGCGGAATGTCGGCGACGTGGGCGAGCACGCGCAATTCAATCTGCGAATAGTCCGCCGAAACGAGTTTCATGCCTTTTTCTGCAATGAAAGCCGTGCGAATTTCGCGGCCTTCCTTGTTGCGGATCGGAATGTTCTGCAGGTTCGGCTCGGACGATGCCAAGCGCCCAGTCGTCGTGGAGGCGAGCGCGTAGCTAGTGTGAATGCGGCCCGTTTCTGGATTGATATAAGTCGGCAGCGCGTCGGTGTACGTCGACTTGAGCTTCATCAACTGCCGCCATTCGAGCATCGTGTTGACGAGGCGACGGGCGTCGCCGTGAAGGTCTTCGTTGGCGGCGAGATCATCGAGCAGGTTGGCGCGCGTCTCCCATTGGCCGGTTTTTGTTTTCTTGCCACCGGGAAGTTTCAGGCGATCGAACAGCAACTCGCCGAGTTGTTTCGGTGAGCCGAGATTGAACTTGTGACCGGCGAGGCCGTAGATCTCTTCTTCGAGCTGCACAGTGCGTTGCGCGAATGTACTTGAAAGTCGTGCGAGAATATCGCGATCGACCTTGATGCCTGCGTGCTCCATCGCGACGATCACGGGGACGAGTGGTCGTTCAAGCGTCTCGTACACCGTTGCCATGTGCTCAGCGGCGAGGCGCGGCTTCAGTGCCATCCAGAGACGCAACGTGATGTCCGCGTCTTCGGCCGCATATTCGGTTGCCTTGTCGATTGGAACGCCGGCGAACGACTTGTCGGCCTTCTTGGCGCCGGGCGCGTGCTCGATGACTTCGGAAAACGACAGGCATGTGTGGCCCAGGTGGCGTTCCGACAGAACGTCCATACCGTGCTGGCCGCGCCCGCCGTCGAGCGCATAAGAGAGCAGCAACGTATCGTCGAACGGCGCGACCTCGACGCCATAACGCTTCAGGACCAGCACGTCGTATTTGATGTTCTGTCCGATTTTCAAAACCGATGGGTCTTCGAGCAGCGGCTTCATCAGCGCGACCGCCTCGGCAACGGCGAGTTGAGGCGGACGTTTGCCGTCGCCAAAGAGATCGCCGCCGCCGGACTGGTGGTCGACGGGAACGTAGCAAGCCTCGCCCGGCGTCACCGACAATGAAAAGCCGACGAGGTCAGCTTCCGTCGCGCTCAGCCGCGAGGTTTCGGTATCGAAGGCGACGCGGCCTGCGCTCTGCGCCTTGGCGATCCATGTTTCCAACTCGGCGCGCGTTGTGACGGTCTGATAACGCGACCGGTCGACCTGCGCGCCGCGCGCAAGCGCGCTACCGGCCGCCACTGCAGCGGCGGGCGTGGCATCTTCCGATGCAGCTTCTTCTTCTAAATCTTCGATCTTGTCGGAAAGCGTTTGCGGCTTAGCTTTCACGCTCGCACCGACTGATACGGCAAGAGGCGGCGGCGCTTCGGTGCCCAGCGCTTCGGCGATGCGCTTCGTCAGCGTGTTGAATTCCATCGTGCGCAGGAAGCTCAGAAGGGCATCCGAATGCGGATCGCGCACGCCGAGCGCTTCAATGACGGTATCGAGCGGAACGTCGTCCTTCAGCAAGACGAGTTGGCGCGAGATACGGGCTTGCTCGGCAAACTCGATGAGCTTTTCCCGCCGTTTCGGTTGCTTGATCTCGCCGGCCTGCGCCAGAAGCGTATCGAGATCGCCGTAGCTGGTGATGAGTTCGGCCGCCGTCTTGATGCCGATACCGGGCACGCCCGGAACGTTATCGACCGAGTCACCTGCCAGAGCCTGGACATCGATAACCTTTTCGGGCGGCACGCCGAATTTCTCGATCACCTCGTCTCGGCCAATGCGTTTCGACTTCATGCCGTCGAACATCGTGACGCCAGGACGCACGAGCTGCATAAGATCCTTGTCGGACGACACGATCGTAACGTCGCCACCGGCATCGACGGCGAGCCTGGCATAAGTCGCGATCAGATCGTCGGCCTCGTAGCCCTCGCGCTCTATGCAAGCGACATTGAAGGCTTTGACGGCATCGCGGATCAACGGGAATTGCGGCAACAGTTCTTCCGGCGGGGGCGGCCGCTGCGCCTTGTACTTGGGATAGATAGCGTTGCGGAACGTCTCGCGCCCGGCATCGAAGATGACCGCGAAGTGCGTCGGCGCTTCAGAGATTTTCGTCTCGCGCAGCAGCTTCCAAAGCATGGCGCAGAAACCGTGGACGGCGCCGACCGGCAAGCCGTCCGACGGTCGCGTCAGTGGCGGTAGGGCATGAAAGGCGCGGAAAATGTAGCCTGATCCATCGATCAGATAGACGTGGCTTCCTTTGGCGACCGGTACGGTCTCGGCCAGTTCTGAAGCTGAAGGAGATTCAATTTTCGTTTGCTGCATTGTTTCTCTGTTGGCCATGGCGGAAGCGCCCGGTTGCGGTTGCGCGTCGTTTATCGAATTGCCTCGGAATATGCGCTTCGCCGCGAAATCGCGGCCATTTTCCCACGCTATCGGAACATTCTGTTGCTTGGGTCAGACGTCCGTTGACAGCGGGTCGCCCCCATGGCTGAAGTCCGCCGGTCCTTATCTAAATACCGGCCGGCAAAGTTGCAAATCGTCGCTCTTGGGAGAGTATTTGTCATGCGCACGACCGTCAAACTCGCTGCCCTCGCCGTCACTGCTGGAGCCATGGCGTCCGGGCTTGCGGCCACCGACGCCAGCGCCCTGCCGCGCTGCCGACCCCCGGTCGAAGGTACGGCATCTGCGACCGGCATCCTAGGTGCCGGTACCGAGAAAGCGCGGATCGAGGCGCGGGAAAATTGGAAGTACACGGTCGCCCGTCTCTATGGCCGCCGCTATGCCGATTTTTACAACGCCCAGAACAAGCAATGGGATTGCAAGAAGGGCGCGATCCTGCTCGCCAAGTGTGTCGTCGTCGCCAAGCCTTGCCGGTATTGAGCGGCCAGTATTGAGGGCTTGTGACGAAGGGCTTCGGCGCCTGAACTCACGGGTTGTAGCTCGCGCCGCTCTGGCAGGAAGCCGGGTGAGGCGTCCCGCCTCACCTCAATTTTCCGAGGATCGCCGGTTCTGCGGCCTGGGCTGCGCAGCATGGCGTTTGCGGCCGACCTTCGAATGGGCTATCAGTCTCGCCCGAAGCACCCGTAGCTCAGCTGGATAGAGCGCTGCCCTCCGAAGGCAGAGGCCAGAGGTTCGAATCCTCTCGGGTGCGCCATGTCACCGAGCGGGATTCGAACAAGTAACTCGCCGCCACACGGTTGACGTCGCTTTGCAGAGTGGCTGCGTGAAAATTCCTCCGATCTAGCGAACTATTGTGCGATCTCGCCGAAGCTGTTGCGACGCCTAGGCGAGACCGATAACGCAATCGCGAGATATTTGGCCGAGTTCGAGCGAGCCGACGAGGTCCTGAGCAAGACCGGCATAACGATGCCCGAAGGAAGGGTGGCTCGAGCCATGTTAATTCTCTTGGTACCCTCGCCTGAGTTTCCTTTCAACGGTGCGGGCAAATCACTAGGCCTCTTCGCGCGCCGCGAGCACCCGCGAGACATCCTGCTTCAGCAAATAGACAGAGACAGCCAACAAAACGAGATCTTTCAAAAGAAAGGCCGAAACAATTGTCATGGCTGGAAAACCTCCGGCAGCGGGGTCCCACGCACCAGGAGCGAATGGCATTATCGTCAAGGTAGCAAGGAAGGTGCAGCAAGAACCGAGAGCCCCGAGCACGCCTAATTTCTTATTCCAAAACCCCAATAACAATAACGAACCGAAGATCCATTCGGACATTCCTAGAAAATAGCCGGTGCCTCGAATGCCGAAGACTGGAATCGTCCAGGAGATAAAAGGGCCGTGGCTGATCAATGGAAGTAGTCCTCTGATTTCAGATTCGAACCATTTATCATATCCGAACCACGCGAAGATAATCACCATCGAGGCACGGAGTAGGTGATAATCGAGATCGCGCCGGAGCAGTCCCGAACGGCTAAGCGCATCGACGATAAAGTTCATAGTGTTCTCCTGTTGAAACGAAGGCGCCGATCCGCGCCGCCTGGGCAGCGCAGCGGAACAGGCTTGAAAAGAAAAATGGCCGGGCTCCGACATGAGGCGTTTGCCAGCGGAACTGCGTCCAAACGATCTCAGCAAATTTCGCGGAGCGATCGATTACGAGCCAAGTCGTCGCCTGCTAAAGACCAAGCAGTCAAAGCGCTATGCAGCGTCTATCTTGCAATTTCCGCTCTGGCACTGATAGTCACTGCGCTTCTCATCTCTCAGACCGGCGGCTTTCTCCGGCCAATGAAACGAGGAGACTTCCTTCTAAGAAGTTTACTGTTTTTGCAGTGATGGGTAGCCGTTCGTGTAAACCCAGTCTGTCGCCTGCGCGGGCTCATGACATGACTTGCAGTCGTTTTTGTAATTTGTCGACGTTGTCTTGTTAGGATTGCTGGCGTCGAACCACGACCACGCCCAACCATCTCCCCAAAGATTGTTTTCGGGGTGAGCGTTTTTATCGTCCTTGACCATCATGAACCAACCTTGCAACTTATCCTCATGGCTTACGGTGCCGGTCGTCATCGGCTGGGTTTTCGCGGCAAAGACCTCCTTCACTAGCGCTGAGCCGTCCGGAAATTTGCCGCTCGTTCGATACGCTTCTATCGTTCCCGGAGATGCGTAAACTGTATGGATCTGCTTCGAACCTTCCTGGCCCTTGTCGTCAGCAACTGCCCAGCTTCCTAGATATTCGTAAGTCGCGCGGTAATTAGACGGGACCTTCAAATTACCGGCGTTGTCGACAAGAGCTTCCGTCTTATTTGAGGTAGCATCCTGGCTGCTAGACACCGTCGAGAGCGCGCCGACCGCACCCACACAGGCAAAAACTATTGCTACTTTGTAGGGTGTTTTCATATTATTTCCCTAAGCGAATGGTTATATCGGGAAGTTGAACGCACGGGGCCGACGACCTTGAATTCCGCCCTAATGTGAGTTCGCGCGAGAGCATCGACTTTATTGGCCCGCGAGCCCGAAATGCTTCTCACGTTTAAAATATTGGCTTCAGCCGAGAGTCCTGAAGTTGGTGCCGATAGTCCTGAAGTGCCTCCGCGTTCCGACCCTTGAATATTGAAACCAACCTGCAACAACGGAGCTTTTCCCGAATAATTGATATCGGATTTGCCCTAAGGCGAAAGATCGTGGCTAAGAATGCACGGCGCGTCCCCATCTATTGCAGCCTATGTGTCGCGCGATGCGGTGCAATGGCGGTGGTCGAAGACGGTCGCTTCACTACTCTGGAAGCTGATACCGCACATCCGACCGGCCAAGCTCTGTGTGCGAAGGGCCGCGCGGCGCCCGAGCTCGTCTATCATCGGGACCGACTAAAAAACCCACTTCGGCGGACGACCCCGAAAGGGGAGGCCGATCCTCGCTGGCAACAAATTAGCTGGAATGAGGCACTCGGATTGATAGCCGACGCAATGTCGGGAATTTCCGAGAAGTATGGACCGGAGTCAGTTGCCTTCAGTTTATCTTCGCCCTCGACGACCGCGCTCGCGGATTCATACGCTTTTGTCCAGCGACTGATGAGCGCTTTCGGCAGTCCGAATGCAGTTAATAGTATCGACCTATGCGGCTGGGGCCGCGCCTTGGCAACGAGCTACACCTTCGGCGTCGGGAGTCTTGGTGCCGGCGCACTCGGCGGTGCCATGCCGGAAATATCAAAAAGCGGTTGCATGATCCTTTGGGGCTACAATCCTAGCTTCTCCCGTTTAACCCACGCGACCGCTATTACCGAAGCGCTTAAGCGCGACATGCGACTGATCGTTATAGATCCACGCCATGCGGGGTTCGCCAGCAAGGCGGATCTCTGGCTCCGCGTGCGACCTGGAAGTGATGGCGCCCTAGCGCTCGGAATCGCCAATGTGATGATCGAACGCGGCTGGTACGATCGCGAGTTCATCCGCGCTTGGAGCAATGGACCGCTCCTAGTTCGAGCCGACACAGGAAGGCTGCTCACTGAACGCGACGTGACACCAGGTGGAGATGCACATCGCTATTTTGCATGGAACAGATCGGCGAAGCGATTGGTGCCTTACGACACGACGACCGGTCGCTACAAAGTCGATACCGCTGATGTCGCTCTAGAGGGCGAGTATCGCGTCAAGGCTACTGGCGGTCATGTCATCTGCCACACCGTTTTCGAACTTTATGCTCGGCTCTGTCGACGCTATTCGCCCGGAATTGTTGAAACGATTTCAAGTATTCCAGCCAATCAAGTTGAGGAAACTGCACGGCTTATCTGGCACTCGCGTCCGGTTTCCTACTACGCCTGGAGTGGTCACGAACAGCATTCCAACACCACCCAGACCGCACGCGCGATGTCGCTGCTTTATGCGCTTACCGGAAATTTCGATGCGCCGGGTGGGAACGTAATCTTGCCAACAGTTGGCGCGGCGCCGATTAATCGTGTGGAATCAATTTCGAACAAACCCATGGCTGATGTCCTCGGCCAAACCGAACGTCCTTTAGGACCAGCGCGATGGGGCAGCGTCACCACCCATGATCTCTACCGAGCTATTCTCGAGAACAAACCGTATGCGATCCGCGCTTTGATCGGCTTCGGATCAAATATGCTATTGGCGCACGCCGACAGCAGGACGGGACGAAAAGCTCTCAGCGCATTGGAATTTTACGCACACGCCGATCTGTTCATGACCCCGACTGCCGAACTTGCGGACATCGTCCTCCCGGCCGCTTCGTGCTTCGAACGAGAAGCGCTCAAGATCGGATTCGAAATCAGCTCTGAGGCGCAATCGCATATTCAGTTGCGTCAGGCCGTGGTATCTCCGCCCGGCGAAGCCCGCTCAGATACGGAGATCGTCTTTGGCATTGCTTCGCATCTAGGCTTGGCCCAGCAGTTTTGGAACGGCGAAATTGACGGCGCTTATCGCCAGCAACTTGGTCCGACGGGCATCACGGTGGAACAACTGCGGGCCGCTCCAAGGGGCGTCCACCTGCCCCTGCAGACCCGCTATGCCAAATATGCCGAGAGGGGTGCGTGCGGTGAGGCACGTGGCTTTGCAACGCCCTCGCGCAAAATCGAACTCTATTCGCAAACCTTCCTCGATCATGGCTACGCACCGCTGCCCGAATTCGAAGAACCGCAGATCGGGCGCGTTGCACGCTCAGATTTTCTGGCACGCTTCCCATTGATTCTCACGAGCGCCAAACACTCATTGTTCTGCCAGTCGCAGCACCGCGCGGTGCCAAGCCTCCGCAAGCATGCGTTTTACCCGAAGGTCGAATTGCACCCCGACACTGCAAAATCACGGGGTATTTCTGAAGGCGACTGGGTCTCAATCTTCACACCCGAAGGCAGCGTGCATGCCCACGCGCGCTTGAACGACAAGCTTGATCCTCGCGTGGTTGTCGGAGAGCATGGTTGGTGGCAATCTTGTCAGGAGATAGGTGCGCCTGGCTATAATCCTTTCACCAGTGACGGCGCCAATCTTAATTTAATCATCGGCACCGAGACACTCGATCCCCTCAGCGGAACCGCATCGCACCGTTCGTACCCTTGCGAAGTCCAGCGAGACCCGAAGTGACGCCTTCGATCCACCGCGAGAGAAAATACTCGACGGCCCCAGCGCTTCGGCGGCAAGTTTGCTACTTCCCATTTGCGAACTTCTTGGCGAGATACCTCAGACTTCGGTGATGGGTTACGCGGACCGTAACCTCGAGCATTCCCAAGCGAGCTGCGACCTCGCGCGCGGAATTCTGATTCAATGCAATAGCTGCAACTATTTCCTGACTCCTCTCCGGCAGGCATTTGATAAGGCGCTCTACGTCGTATTTTGCAAGAGCAGTTGCCTCTTCGCAGGATGCGCCGCTGAAAATTTGTGAAACGTCGCCGGTCGCTGTACAGTGGCTCCGGTTGCGACGCCGCATCTCATCGATAATTTTGTTTCTTGCAATTGTTGCCGCCCAGGGCATTAGAGGTAACGTTGGATTCCAACGGTGCCGCTGAGTATGGACCGCAATAAGGGTTTCCTGAAGAATATCATCAATGTCTGTTGCCGCCATTCGGTAGCGCCGCGACTTGGATCGGATAATGGCACCCAGTCGGACCGACAATGTTGTAAGAAGCTGGTTATAGGCCGCTTCGTCACCCGCAAGTCCTTTGCGCATCAAGGTCGAGCAGCGGGCTTCTTGGCGTCTTTGAGTTTCCCATATTGAGTCTCTTAGCGGGGTTGTCAGTGTGTGGGACTCTTTTGGGGAGGTGGAACGTCGAAGTTCAAGCTCTGCATCGACCTCATCAAAAACATCGGCGTTCGCCATAGCTCAACGCTCGTTCGCATAATTTAAAGTGAAATCTCACTGCTATCATGATCCGCCTTGCGGCTCGCGCTCTGATAGGATGGAACCTTGCCTAGGAGTGGTCCGAGCCCTTCGGCCATCGTCAGATGAGTGATCACAGCGTCCCGAAGCTTTGGATATGGCAGCTTCGCTAACATCGCTGTTTGCACCGCTGCCACAACCTCGCCGGCATCCGAGCCAACCATTGCAAATCCAACGATGAGGTCACTCCTATCGACCAGTATTTTCATGAAGCCCTGAGTTTCATCCGTTGCAGCGGTCCTGAGCACGGCGCTCATTGGCAGCACCGCGACGCGGACCGAAAGTCGTTGCCGTTTGGCGTCGCCTTCGCTCAATCCAACGCGGGCGAATGGAGGATCGGTAAACACGCAAGCCGGAATGAGCCGATCCCCCGTGTTGCGAGCGCCGCCAGCTAAATTGTCTTTGATAATTCGGAAGTCATCGACGGAAACATGCGTAAATTGCGGGCTACCGGCACTTTCACCAATCGCCCAGACACCGGGTGCCGTTGTCTCCAATCGCTCATTCGTTCGAATGTAGCCGTTTGCATCCAATTCGACACCCGCATCTTCAAGCCCGATACCTGCTGTGTTCGGAACGCGGCCGATTGCGACCAAGATGTCGCTACCGTCTATCGTTTGATCACCGGAGGGCGTTCGAACAACGATGCTGACTTCCCGGCCCGATTTGCCACTCACGCGAATGGACTCGGCACCGAGCACAAATTGAATGCCTTCATCACTTAGGATCTGCTGCAGAGCGTCTGCGATGTCCGAATCCTCACGCCCGACGATTTGCGGACCTGCCTCTATGACGGTGACGCGACTGCCAAATCGTCGATAGGCTTGGGCCATTTCGAGCCCAACATATCCGCCACCCAAAACAATCAGATGAGACGGCGCGTAGTCGAGATCGAGAGCTTCAATGTGCGTGAGGGGTCGAGCAGCCTCGAGGCCGGGAACATTTGGAATAGCGGCATGCGTCCCGACGTTGAGGAAAATGCGATCGCCTGTGAGCAGACGTGTACTCTCATCTTTCTGGCGGACCTCAAGCGTTTTTTCCGCAATAAGCCGGCCGCTTCCCATGATGAGTTGAGCGCCACTTTGCTCGTAGTTCTGCAAATGCAATGCGATCTCATGGGCAACCATGGCTCGCTTGCGCAGCCGGACCTTGGCCATGTCTACCGTGACCGGTCCTGTCATTGCGCCGAACTCGGCGCCGCGCTTCACCAAATGAGCGACCCGCGCGCTCCAAACTTCGTTCTTGCTAGGCATGCACGCGACGTTAGGACAGGAACCTCCAATCCAGCGTTTCTCCACGACGGCCGTGCGTTGTCCTGCTCGCGCCAAATGCCAAGCGAGTAATTTCCCTCCCTGTCCGCTACCGAGAATTAGGTTTTCGAAGTGCTCGGCCGTTGCCATTAAATCCTCTTAGGTATGTTCGATCAGTGATTGAAATTCTTCAGAGATGGCGAAGTGCCATGAAATTTCCGGATCTCCCGGAGACAGAGTGGAAGGTGATGCCGGGGGTAGGCCACCACCTTCCGCTCGCTATTGCCCAACCGATACAATTGGGCAGTTGATCAAGAGCGTTTCGGCGGGGACTACCTTCGCCTTGAGCGCTGAGTCGAGGTCGTGTACCGACGGCCAGGCTGCGCTATCGTAGACAACCCGTAGCCACAGTGGCGAGTAACCTTCATCGCCTGGCGCAGTAGCGACGACATTATGCGTCTGCTTCGAATTTGGCTCGGTGTGGAAGACTTCTCCCCCATTCGGTTGCCCGGGATTAATGGTGAAGCCATCGTATATTGGCGACACTGGGACTTCGCCGTCCGATACCGACAGCGGCGCTTCGTCGAAAAGGAAATATTTCGCGACCTCGCCCCGATACCAAGCGCGCTGTAACTCGGATTTTCCGCCTTTAAAGCGCATGCGCGCGACCGATTTATCGGGCACGACCGCCATGTTAAGCAGCGTGCCTGTCTTCTCCATCTTGTAGCCGGCTCGCAGCAAAGACGCTGCGTCCACTATCGTATTGGGCACGTATTCCTTCGGCACCCACACTTTGGAAACTTGGCGGAAATCGTTGTAGCCCTGATCACCCGGCAACGTGTCTATGATATCGAGCTGCCCGGCGATGGGCGTGTCTTCTCCGTCCCGATACAAGATATAGACCGGCGCCGGCGTGGTGCTTCGCACATCCAGATGATAGTAAAGCGCTGGCTTACCCTGGGGAGATAACCCGAGCGCGTTCAACGGCTGGGTGTCGAAGTCGATCGGCTCGTTCGGCCCAGGGAGACGTTTATCAGCCGACCGCCGTAAAAGAGTTCCGGCTTTGTCGCCGAAGCGGTCGACCGATGCGATTGGTGCGTGGTCCGGATCCTTAGGCTCGATCGCCGATTGCGCAGGACAGCTGGCAACAGCCAACCAAGCTGCGATCATAACGAGTGGGAGGCGGAAGTTCATAAGCGATCCTCTTTAGTCGGATCCGTAGTTGAGACGTCGAACCGGCAGGCTCGACACGCGGTGTAGGAAGTTGCTGGGGTTTCTCGCTAGCGCGCCGGCTGACGTTTCACAGCCGGGGGCGAGTTCTCCATATCTCCATTCTGCCCGCCCTGAGGCCTGCTGAGATCCTCTTCTACGGTCATGACGCGCGCTCCTATATGCGGAATTAGTTGGACCCTGTAGGAGGCTTCATCGCAGCGCAAAGTCCAAACGACTTGATTAGCCGCTGAATTTTCGGAGTTCCTGTGGGCGTGTCGCGGAAACGTGCAAGCGACACCTTGGCGACGTAGCTGAGCTGCGATGATCTTAGCTGCATCATCGGCGTGCATGTTTTTCATTCGTGAAGAGAGGTCGCCGGATTCTGAGGCTTGGCGAAGATAGCGCCAGCTACCAGAATCCTTTCTCGACTCGATGATCGGAGCAGTGGTTGCCGTCATCGGTACCGGCATCATATTGGCAATATCGATGACAGGATGCATTTCTTGCTTTCGATCCTTTTTATCTCACAACGGGTCCAGCGGCACTGTTTCAATGAGAACAATCGGTCCGATAACTCTCTCGAACTGAATAGCCATTTGATAAGATCAGGATGAAAGCTGAAGGTCCGAAATCGGTTGCCGTTCGTCCGAAAAATTTCGGATTTTGTTTCCACGCGGGCGATCAACTGGGCCGAATATCGCAATTCTTAAATTGACGTCAGCTTCCTCTACTGAAATGCACATTTCTTCAAAGCTCGGGCAGCGGGAATTGACCGCTCCCCGAGCACTAACGCCAATTTGGCCGGCGAAATGGCCTGTTTCGCTTAATAGTTTCGACAACGCCTCTGGCAAGAAGATCGGCATCAAAGATAAATTTTACCGGCAATGTCTGAAAGCATGGTCATTGCAAGCACGCGGGTCATCATGCCCACCCGCAACTGCCAAAGTGCTCACCGCTATAGATAATGCGATAGCCGCGACGCCAATTCTAAGAAAGACAGACATGATGAAACTCCAAATCAGATTGCGAAGTTGCGCGAGGTCGCTCATTCTTGCGATCGCTCGAGAACAGGTTTCGCCTATCCAATTCGATGCGTTTCATAGCCTCAAAAATAAACTCGTTACTGACGCTGAATATCAGGATCCGGGAGCAGAGGCCGGCCCCCGACGATAGGCCTGGACAAAACATCTCAAAAAAGCTGTCGGCTCAATCTTGCCGGGACATATTTCAGCCGAGCTGAAACGGCGTGCTTTCTATCAACGTAGGAGCCGCGTCCGCCCGACGTTTTGAGAAAATGTCGGGCTCAACGCATTAGTCGATCGGGCTAATGGCAACTCTTGGAGGATTGAATGAAATTTTCTGTAAATTCCGGCGCCACGATTGCCACAGCAGCGGCAGCACTTTTTATTGCTGGAGCGGTCGTTGCTCCCTCTGCTCATGCTGCAGCCGCTGGCCAATGCTTCGGCGCGAATGCCTGCAAGGGCCAAAGCGCTTGCAAGTCTGCCTCGAACGCTTGCAAGGGACAGAACGCCTGCAAGGGGCTGGGGTTCAAAGAAATGACTGCAGCCAAATGCCAAGAAATTGCGGGCACTCGGTTCGTGCCGGCAAACCACAAAGGTTAGTATTATAGAGGCCCTGCGGAGAATCTGCGGGGCCTTCCCTCAACGAAACAGCACACCAGTCACGATTTTCGAGCGACGCTTCGACGACATCGTTACGTCATCGCTGATCCGCGCCCTGCGGCTGCGGAAAGGCGAGCACCTCCGAAGTGTAGGTCTCGACCACTTGGCTGAACGGAATCCCATTAGGTAGTGTCAGCATGGCACGGTGCTCCAAAACCGCATGCGGCACCGCAAGCGTAGTCTCTTGCCTCTCCGGAATTGGCTCTCCCATATCCCAGTTATGAGGCAAAGGCGTCCAGAGAAGCTTCGCTGAAAGCGTCCGCCGACGGAAATTGAGGGCGTGCACTGCGCGTCCAAAGGCAATGTTGGTGTGATCGAGTTGCTGGGTCATGTCTGGTGTCAGCCGACTAGGCACGCACCAGTTGTCCGCTTCCGAGAGGACGTGGTCACCACAGCTAAGACACACCTTGCGATAGCGGATCGGCTCTGAGGGCGTCACGCCGAGCAGCTGGCGTTGCTCTGCTGTTGGCGCCTTGTCCGTGCCGTGGATAAGCTCGGCGACGACGTGGGCCGAAGACGCAAGATGGTGGCCACCACACCAGCGGTCTAGAGTTAGCGTTGCGCCGTCGT
Source organism: Hyphomicrobium sp. DY-1 (assembly GCF_047497105.1). NCBI lineage: Bacteria > Pseudomonadati > Pseudomonadota > Alphaproteobacteria > Hyphomicrobiales > Hyphomicrobiaceae > Hyphomicrobium > Hyphomicrobium sp. DY-1. The sequence continues at coordinate 1,327,369 of NZ_CP134870.1, forward strand.
GACTGAGAAGATCTGCATTCAAGGTTTCGAGCACCGCTAGAGCCTCGAGCCGGCCGGTAAAGCTCTCCTGCCAAGGAGAAAAACCGTTACTTTCCGCAGCCACAGAACGCGCAACGAAAACAAGAGCGAGCACAGCGATTGCACTTGCAGTGTTTCGGTGTATTCCGAAATTCTTTGGATTTTTACTGAGCTGCGCAAATCACATCGCAGGGCTGATTTGGAACCGAATATCCGTTCGAATCTCGGTGCCGGCAAAAATTGCAGCGGTTCTCAACAAAGCTCCGTTCATGCGTGCACAACGACCATTTTTCCGTTCGCCTGATTTGCCTCCATAACGCGATGTGCTTCACGGATGTCTTCGAAATTGAAGATGCGGGACGGCTTCGCTTGCAACCTTCCTTCCGCCACGTCCCGTGCGATGTCCTGAAGCGGCACGTCTGACAAAGGAAATCCCGGAGTTCCAAAAACGAAGCTCCCGAAGAACGTGAGATAGACCCCGCTCGCCATTTGGAGGAGCGGGTTGAAGTCGTGGATCGGATCAAGACCACCGAGCCATCCAGCGAGGCAAGCACGGCCGCCCCGCCGAAGCATGTTGAGCGAATCGACGATCGTGCTGTTGCCAACAAGATCGAGCACCGCATCGAGCTTCTTGGTTTCCGGTAGACGGGCCGACATATTTGGCCCTTCAATTTCACAACGCAGGACGCCAAGAGCTTCGAGCTTGGCAAAGCGCTCTTTGCTGCGTGTGGTAGCGATGACTCGAGAGCCGGCGTTGACCGCCATGTTGACGGCCGCCTGGCCGAACGACGAGGTCGCGCCTCGAATAAGAAGCGACTGACCCTTTTGCAGGTCGAGATTGCGGAAGAGGCAGGTCCACGCGGTTGCATAGGTTTCGGGAATGGCAGCAAGCTCTGCCCATGGAAGTTCGGATTCAATCGACGCGACATTTGATACGGGCGCACGCGTAAACTCCGCATAGCTGCCGTTGATCGTGCGTCCGAGACCTCCCATTAATGCAGCAACTTTTGCTCCGACGGGAAATTCGCCGCCGGGACAGGACTTCACGATACCAACACACTCAATGCCACTGACCTCGGCAGCTTCGGGCCATTCGCCGCGCCGCATGTGCATCTCGGCATGATTGATACCGAACGCTTTGATCTGAATCACGACATGACCAGCCATCGGCTTCGGCTCAGGAATGTCTTTGTAGACAAGACTGTCGAGGCCGCCGAATTTTTCGAGAACGATCGCGCGCATAGCGAACCTCCAGGACGCCGCTCTGTCGCACCTACGATGATGCGGTCCACGGCTGCGATGGTTGTGTTCAGGAGAGGAAGTTCCGGATTGCCGACGCAATCTCGGAAGCATGTGTCTCAAGAGCGAAGTGGCCAGTGTCGAAGAATTTCACGGTTGCATTCGGGATATCGCGTTTGAATGCATCGGCGCCCGGGGGCAGGAAAAACGGATCGTTCTTGCCCCAAACGGCAAGAAAGGGCGGCGTGTACGCCCGAAAATACTCCTGAAAGGCCGGATAAAGTGCGACGTTGCTCTTGTAGTCGCTGAAGAGATCCAACTGGACGTCGTCGGCGCCTGGCCTCGCGAGGTAAAAATTATCCAGCGTATAACCGTCCGGCGACACCGATGATCCTTCGGTCACGCCATGCGTATACTGCCACATCGTCGTTTCCGGTTTCAGAAAAGCCCGGAGCGCATCGCGATTGGCTTTAGAAGCATCCTGCCAATAAGCGCGAATGGGATTCCAACCATCGCTCAACCCTTCCTCGTATGCATTACCATTTTGTGAGATAATCGCGGTAATACGATCGGGATGTTTTGCGGCAATTCGGAAGCCGGTTGGCGCGCCGTAATCGAAAACGTAAATCGCGAAGCGCTGGAGGCCGATCACTTCCGTAAACCGATCCATCACGGCTGCGATGTTATCAAACGTGTAGGCGAACGTGTCTCGCGACGGCATATCGGATTGACCAAAGCCTGGGAGATCTGGCGCAACGACGTGAAAGCGATCCGCAAGCAGCGGGATCAAGTCTCGAAACATATGGCTGGAGGTTGGAAACCCGTGAAGCAAAAGGATGGTCGGCGCATCCTTAGCACCTGCCTCTCGGTAAAAGATGTTGAAGCCATCGACATCGGCTTTCTTGTAGCTGACCTTGCTCATGGGGAACCTCAAAGTGACATGAAAACGCGCTTTGATAGTTGTCGGAGTGCGATTGCCGGAAATTTTTGGGGTTAGGGGCGCGCGGGCCCCATCGCCTCCAGAATGATTTCCACGACGAGTTCTGGCGCCGTGACCAGAGGCATGTGATCGACTTTCTCGGAGTGTATTTTCGCGCCCATTCGTTCAGCCATGAATTGCTGAGTTGCCGGGTTGATCATGCGATCCTCTTCCGCAATCAAGAACCAAGACGGTTTTTCTTTCCAGGCGGGGCGCTGTACGCCTTCCTGAATGCAGGCAACTGCGATCGGCCTTTGGGTTGCAGCGAACAGCGCATTCTGCTTCGGCGAAGCATGTTGAGCGAATGCTGATGCGAACCCATCCGCCGGCATCCAGATGAGACCATGCTCGTCCGGCACCAGCTGCGGCGCTTCGGGATGTGGCGGTTCACGATAGAAGACATCCGCGACCGTCTCGCCTTCATCCGGTGCAAGCGCCGATACGTAAACGAGAGATTTCACGCGCTCATTCCGCGTGGCGGATATCACGGCCCCCGCATATGCGTGCGCTGCCAACACCACGGGACCTTGCGTCCGCTCGATGGCATGCTCGAGTGCCGTCACATCCTCAGACAACGACGTTAATGGTAATGGTGCGGCGATGACATCGAGGCTTCCCGCCTGCAACGGTGCGATGACCTGATTCCAGCTTGAGCCGTCAGCCCAAGCGCCGTGAACCATAATCACTGTTGCGCAACCGCTCGATTTACTCACGTTGCCCTCGATCATGGCCTGTCTTGCGAAATAGCATCGGATTTCCGTTCTCCGGAGCTAACCTCTATAATCTTATTTTAGCGGTTACTTTATGGTTGCGTAACTTGTCAAGTTAAGTTTTAGAGGTTATCAGTCAGCGTGCAGAAATTTCGCAACGGCGCCGGAGAACGCAGAGCATGGGTGCCATCGTCTCCGGTCTGCGAAATGGACTTTGAATGTCAGGAATGACCTCAAGAACCTCCCGAATGCCCACTGGCATTAGAGTGATGACTTGATCTGAGGGTCCAAAATTGGTTGCCGATCGTCCAAAAAAAATCGAGGTTTCGGATCTCGACCGGTTGATATCCGGTCTTGAAGTCGACTTCGTCAGCTTGACTGAATGTCTCGTTTCGCCAGGCTGGGCATTATCGTTACCCCCGAGCGAATTCGCCGGCATGCACTACAATCTCGCCGGTCATGGAAGAATGATTGCCGGGACTTTCCCCCCCATTCCCCTCGCTCCGCACACGTTGGTCATCCTACCGCCGATGACGCCCTTTCGCATTGAAGCGAATGGGTCAAACGGAACTACGTACCAACAGGTGAACGTGCATCAGTCCGCCCCGTCAGAGCTAACGCGTTATGTTGCGGGTAACGGCGCGCCGGAAATCCTTCTGATCTGCGGCTTTATCCGTACGGTTTACGGGACGTCGCTTGACATTCTCGGCAATTTACCCACGCCGCTTGTCGAACAGTTCGGTGCCTGCGATCGACTTGATCTCAGCCTCAAAATGGCGCTCTGCGAGCTAATCGGCCATGAGGTCGGAGCGCGAGCGATGACGGCATCATTGATCAAACAGGTATTGATCGCAGTTTTACGGCGGTCGTTTACGTCTAGTGAACGTTGGATCGAACGTTTTCCAATCTTGAATGATTTTCAAATCGCCCGCGCATATGCCGGGATGGTCGCCGAACCGGGAGCCTCTCACACCGTTGAATCGCTTGCGCGCACAGCTGGTTTAAGCCGATCGAGTTTCATGCAGCGCTTCACTAAACTTATCGGATCCCCGCCCCTGGTCGTATTGCGGCAACTTCGAATGAAGAAAGCGGCCGGTCTTCTGGAGGCCAACGTGCGCTCTGTCGAACAGATTGCAAGCGCGGTCGGGTACAAGAACCGAAGTGGCTTTTTCCGTGCGTTTCGCGCGATCTACGGCATAGATCCGATGGAATACCGGGCGATCCACTCTTTGGGAAAACTTGAGAGCCTCGAAACGTCCCTATTGGACTGATCGTTTTCTCGCTGTTTGTCGGACGCAAATCGCAGCGGCACGGTGTAAAGCGTATATCAATGACGCTGATCTCGTGCCTTTTGCGTCCGCTCGCGGTGTGCAGCTTGTTTAGCCCTATTGCCACAGACAGCCATGCTGCACCACCGTCTGCCGCGAGCTCGCGTCCGATCGACAAAGAGAAGCGTGCAGGCTGGCCCTTCACAAGCTTTTAGGTTGGTGAAATCCTCTGTGCAGATCAAATCAGCCAGAGATCGCGCCAACGGAAACAGCAACGAGTCGGGCGCTTCCCAGCGCCTCTGTGGTCGCCACATGAAACCCGATCCCGGCGCAACATCGTGACCGTGCACCGAATTTCTGCCGTGGGATCGACCGCGAACTACCAGCTGACCATACTCTGCATCGCGCGCAAGAAGCTGATTAAGAGGCTGGAGTTCGCGGAGCGCTCGCGCGTCGAGTGGCTTGCCCATATGCTTATAAACAAACCGCTTGAACCAATCCCGTAGGTCGCGAGCTTGCGCTGCAACCGCATCGAGTTCACGGGGAGCCGACTTCTTCCGAAAAGCCTCCAACACGTCCTCGGGGACCAATCCACCTTGTTTAAGCCAAGCGAGAAGATCCTCCCCAGAGCCAAGCCACTCAACCTTCTCGTCCACCGGAACGGCGATAGAGTTCAGGAAGTCTAATCCCAAATTGTCAGCAATGAAAAACGGGGGCGGACGGTTGGTTGTCATGGACTTTCAAGAAAAACTTCAACCCACTAAGTAACCATTGATTTCGGATTTTACAAGTTACACTAAAATTGAGCCCTCTGACCAAGAAAATTAGCTGAGGCGAGCAACAGGCGTTTCAACCTGCCTGCCATTAGCTTGAAGGGATACCACAGCGTGCGAACCCACATCGCGTGGGAACTCCACTGCGTCCCTACGCTCCAAGCCGCCGAGGTAGCAGCCTAAAAATCCGAACTCAACGTCACCGAAGGCGTCGAAATTAAAATGAAACTTCAATGACATAAGTGTTCGTACTTTCATCTTGTCCGGCGCGCCATATGGCGAGAGGGCCGCAGTCGACCACCACTCAAATCACGGCTCGGGAAGAAGTTGGCAGAACATCTGCTTTCTGACCAAAAAGCGTTTGCGCAAAACGCCAAAGACCAATTCCGCTCGGGCCAAAGCGAAATTTCACCCAACGGAAAGAAAGACAAGTTTGAACGAAGAGTTGCCGGACGCCAGCATCGTCAACGATCCATTGAGATCTGGAGGCCGTTCCCCTGATTGGCGCCCGTGACCAGGGTTACGCGTTTGTCGAGCATAGCCATTCTCCTTCGAAGTTACGAATTGTCTGGGTTGTCGGGCGATACCGCTGATCTACACGGCGGCGCGTTCGACCGCGGGCCGGCGGCGCAGGTCGGCTTTCAAGATTGCCGGCGGATTGTAGGCTGCCCCATTTACAGCGATATCGTTGCCCGGCGGGGCGATCTGGTCGATTCGGTCGAGAAGATCATCGCTGAGGCGCAACTCTGCACCGGCGAGGAGATCGTCGAGATGCTCCATCGTGCGCGGGCCGAGAATGGCGGACGTCACGCCCGGGTGCGCCATCACGAACGCCATCGCTATGTGGGTGAGTGATAGCCCTGCTTCGACCGCAAGCAGAATCAACTCCTCCACGGCATCCAAGCTCCGCTCATCCGACATCTGTTTCGGAAACACTTTCACCCGCAGGCTATCAGGCAGCGGCTGCCCCTTGCGGTAGCGCCCGGTGAGCAGGCCCTTCGAAAGCGGGCTCCAGACCAATACGCCCATGCCATAGCGCTGACATGTCGGCAGCATGTCCCGCTCAATTCCCCTGTCGAGGATCGAGTAAGGCGGTTGTTCGGTACGGAAGCGAGCGACGCCGCGCCGCTCTGCCACCCACTGCGCTTCAACGATCTCGGAGACGGGGAAGGTCGAGGAGCCGATCGCGCGCACCTTGCCCGCGCGCATCAGATCGGTGAGCACGGAAAGCGTCTCCTCGATATCGGTATCGGGTGAAGGCCGGTGAATCTGGTAGAGGTCGATGTAGTCCGTCTGCAGCCGACGAAGCGAGTCTTCAACCGCGCGGGTAATCCAGCGCCGCGAATTGCCCTGCATGTTTGGGTCATCGCCCATCGGCCCATGCACTTTTGTCGCGAGCACGATCTTATCTCGACGTCCCTTCAGCGCCTTGCCGATAATTTCTTCGGACTCGCCAGCGCTGTAACGGTCGGCGGTATCGATGAAGTTGATGCCAGCGTCCAGCGCTTTGTGGACGATGCGGGCAGCATCGTCGTGATCGGGGTTTCCAAGTTTTCCAAACATCATCGCACCCAGGCAATATGGGCTGACCTTGATGCCTGTTCGTCCCAATGAGCGATATTGCATTGCTGGTTCTTTGCTCCGATGTGGTCAACTCAAGCGTGCCACGCTATAGAGATCAAGCGGAACACGATTCCGTTTATATGGAACAATGTTCCGATTAGCAAGAGGCGCATGTGAAGGACAAACCGGCGCATCGCGAAGAGGGATCGGAACATTCGAAGCGCGCAGATGCGCGGCGCAACGTCGACTCGTTGCTGCAAGCCGCTAAGGAAGTCTTCGCGACATCAGGAGTAGACGCGCCGGTTCGAGAGATTGCTGAGAAAGCCGGCGTCGGCCTCGGCACCGTCTACCGACACTTTCCTCAGCGATCTGATCTGATCGTCGCAATCATGCAACGTGAGATCGACGCCTGCTCAGAGGCCGCGCAGACTTTGTCTGCCAAGCACAAGCCGGGCGAAGCATTGGCTCGTTGGATGCAGCGTTACGTCGATTTCGTTGCGAACAAGCGGGGCCTGGCAAGCGCACTCCACTCGGGCGATCCGGCCTACGAGCCGCTGAGAGGATATTTTGACCAGCATCTCAAGCCCGCGCTTTGCGCGCTGCTGGATGATGCGGTTAGAGCAGGCGAGATCCGAGCGGGGGAAGAGCCGGACGATCTGCTGCGCGCGGTTCCGAGCCTGTGCATGTCCGCCGAGGGAAAGGAGGGCTTGGCGCGCGCTCGACGAATTGTTGCCCTCCTTGTAGATGGATTACGCTACGGCGCGTCTTGAGTGAATACGTTGCCATAAAGCTACCGCACGTCCGCAACGGGGCACGAGCGATCATGAAGCACACCTTTCCTGACGTGGGCATTAACACGCATCTTGCGATCGAGGAACTCGAACGACCAGCTGCGCGCAAGCGATCGCAGTGCGGCTTTCGCGGCTGCTGTCAACGAAATCCCGTGCTTTCCAGTCTGCGCGACGAATGACGTATTGAGGATCACGGACGTGTCCTCGCGCAGTTGTGGGGCAGAACGGCCTGAAGGGTCAGCAGCCCGGCACGAGCTAATATATGTCGGAAAAACGACGCGCGCTGCTGGGCTGCAGAGCTACAAGACACCTACCGCCGACGAGCCCGTCACCGAAGCTGCGCCTTGAAGCGTTATGTGGGTCAGGCTGTTTCAAGCAACCTTAACAATGACGCAAAAGTTCTCATCTTCATCATCACCGGCGCGCCACTCCAAAAAGCTAAATTAATTCAGCCGTTGCAGCGGCCGTTCCTATTCGACCTTATAAAGGTTGTTGCGCCACGTGGCCGGAGGGAGCCCCAGGCTGCGCTTGAAGGCTCTGTTGAAGGCAGCTTCGGACTTATATCCTACTTGCTCACCTATGCGCGCCAATGACATTTCGCTGTTGCGCAGGTGATGCGCGGCGACCTGGATTCGCCAGCGCGCTAGATAGCGCATTGGTGGCTCACCAATTAGGCGGACGAAGCGGTCCGTTAACGCCGAGCGGGAAAGGCCGACCTCGCGCCCTAAGCTCTCAACGGTCCATTCGTCGGCGATCTGAGTATGAAGCAAGGAAAGAGCACGCGACACGAATGGATCTTTCAAGCCCGCGAGCCATCCGGTGTGTTCGTCGGGAAGACCTTCGACATACCTCCGCAGAGTTTCGATAAAAAGGAGTTCCGACAGCTTTGCCAACACTGTCTCGGAGCCAGCTCTGTTGGCTGCGACCTCGTCGGCCGCGAACTCGAGCGAGCTTCGCATCCAGGCCGCGGCGCTCCCCTGTCGGATGTCGAAGCGAAGCAACGGCGGAAGCCTCTCCGTTAAGGGATTGCCATCGAGGCGATCGCAACCCAGGAAGCCGCACACAATGCGTGTGCGTTCGCCATTGCCACCGTGCCGAGCCGTCCAAAACCCGCCACCAGGCGTAACGTTCATTACCTGCCGTGTCGGCACGGGCGGCAGATCTAGTGTGCTGCCCAGGACATGGATGTGATTATGCGGGAGGATCACAACCTCGCCAGCCTCGATAGCTACGGGAGTTTCGCCCGGAACCTGTGCCAGCAAGCGTCCTTCAACGACGTAATGGTAGAGAACAAGGTGCTCCGCGCCCTTGGTCAAGACTCGCCTTTCCTCTTCGCCGAGATGAGAGGAGACGCACCACGGCGCAGCGAACTCGGCGTGCAAGAACACACCGCCTCGTAGCCGAACAACTCTCAGGACATCTGACAGCGCATCCATTGCCGACCAACATATTCCGGCGTTTTGAGCAAGACGTTCGGTGAACTGATCATAGGTGTCCAACGGGGCTTCAACTATACCAGTCTCCGAGGAGACGGCTATGCGCCTACTCGGCCGACAAATTCGGCCTGCCCCAAACGAGGAGGAATCTCAATGGGTCGAGGAATTACCTTCGCCTATGGACTCGCATCTTACTGCGCGTTCCTTGGCACAATCTTGTACACTATCGGCTTCGTTAGCGGTTTTGGCGTTCCAAAGACGATCGACACCGGCCAAGCTGCGCCTCTCAGTGAAGCACTCATTGTGAACATTCTTCTCCTTTCGGTGTTCACTGTGCAACATAGTGTGATGGCCAGGAAGCCGTTCAAGAAATGGCTGACGCAGTTCATTCCTTCTGTAGTCGAGCGCAGCACATACGTTCTCTTGTCCAGTTTGGCGCTCATTCTGCTGTTCTGGCAGTGGCGACCGATTACTCACGTTGTATGGCACATGAGTGAACCAACTCTGGCGATAGTCTTGTTTGGGCTGTCGTTGTTTGGCTGGTTGCTCGTCTTCGCCAGCACGTTCCTGATCAGCCATTTAGAGTTGTTTGGCTTGCGGCAAGTCCTTCTCAATCTGACGGGGCAACGTCAAGCGGAACCTCAATTCAGGACACCCATGCTATACAAAATTGTCCGACATCCCCTCTATCTCGGCTTTGTCATTGCGATGTGGGCAACGCCGCTGATGACAGCGGGGCATCTGCTTTTCGCCGTGGGGGCAACCGCCTACATACTTGTGGGCATCGCACTCGAGGAGCGAGACTTGAGCGAACTCTTTGGCGACGAGTATAATCACTACCGTCAGCGCGTCCCGATGCTTGTGCCATTATTGCGGAAGCACGATGTGGACAAAGCTACGGCGATCCACCGGGCCAACTCCGAAATTTGCTAGTGTTCGGACGCAATACGATTGGTCGGTTGCACTGCCCGGCGGGATAACTCCTCCTCCGACGAGGCAGCGCGCCCTTCGCAGTCATCATCTTCCCGCATGAGATTATCCGCCCGCCAACGCGGCGGCTGCGACCCCAACTGCCGGGCCAAGAGTAGGATTTTCGCTCAATGCGACTAGTGCGATTGAGCAGACTGGGTCACCTTACGAACTAGAAAGGGCGCTGCGGAGTGCGGTAGGTTGCTATTACCTCTGCTTTTGGCTGAGGCTGGTCTCCAACAGCGTCTCGATCGCCTTCGCATGCAGGCTGAAAGGGGTCTCCGTCGCAGGGCGGGTCGTTCTGCAGGCGGTATATCCCTCAAAAAACCGCAGCGCAAAGCGCACGCTCAAACAGCCGCGTATCCACTCTGCGGCAGGCAATGCGCGGCTACGGTTTCGGTTCCCGCGTATACTGATCCGATTCCGAGTACGAGCGGTTCCGAACGATCGAACGTCGCAACAACACTTTCAAGCTCTTTAAGCTGACAGCTCGCAACCTTCTGATTTTGACGACTGAGCGAAGACGCCACACCAACGGGTGTATCCTCTGACATCCCGAGCGCGATGAGGCGCTCGGAAATTTCTGCGGCGAGAGGCGCGCCCATATAGAAAACCGTCGTCGCCGAAGGATCGGCGATCGCTTGCCAATCGAGATCTTCCGGCAGGCCGCCGTTTTTCGAATGCCCGGTCACGAAGCGTACTGATTTTGCGTGATTGCGATGCGTCAGCGAAATTCCGAAGGCGGAAGCCATCGCCGATGCCGCTGTGATGCCGGGCACGATTCGTGCCTCCAGACCTTGTGCTGCGAGATACGATACTTCTTCTCCTGCCCTTCCGAAGATCGCGGGATCTCCGGCTTTCAGGCGAACGACATGACTGCCCGCGCTGGCGTATTCGACCATCAGCCGATTGATGTCGTCTTGGCGGCAACTCGGCCGTCCACCTCTCTTGCCAACGCAAATCAGCTCGGCGTTTCCCGATGCCATTTTGAGTATGGCGTCGGAGACAAGCGCATCGAATAGAATGACATCCGCTGCTTCTATGGCGCGCAACGCCTTGATCGTCAGAAGCTCGGGATCACCGGGCCCCGCGCCGACCAGCGTAACGCAACCGCGCGGCTTGTCGCCTTTTATTGTCGAGCCGATCTTCGCTGCCGAACCCTTCAGCATTGCGGCAACCGGCGCCACGGCGGCCTTTAATGCCAAACCGAACATTCGGAGCAATGACAACTGCCAACTTGCGGCCGGCTGCGAAAACGTCGTCGCATCTGATTGCATGGAGAAGTCCTCAGCCATCGCCGATCCAAATTTCAGGCTTCAAAAATTGATCAGCCCACCAAAGCTGACGAGGTCGAGGCCTTCGAGGTCGGATAGACTGGACACGCCCGACACATCCGCATCGTAGTGCTGATATTTGACGTAGACCGTCATCGCTGCTGCGTCGATCTCCTGGGCTATGCCACCGCCGTAACGCTGGAACGAACTCCCCGTCGCGCCAAGCGCCAGCGCAGCCGGTCCAAGCTGGTCATCGTATTCGGCATAATCGCCATAGACGATCGTCGCACCCAGCGGCGTCCAGTTCCGGCGGATACCCGACTTGATGTACCAGTGATGGCTGTCGGGTGCGGTCGCACCGTTCACAAGCTTGGCGTCGTTGTTGTCTTCACGGCCGTACGCGCCGTGGAAGAACAGACCCGTCGGCATATGCTCGATGTAGCCGCCGGCCTGGAAGTATTGACTGTCCTTCGAGGTCAGCACGGCCGTGCCGCTGATGCGCTCATCAGAGTTCTCAGAATAGCCGACGCCAAGGTTGACCTTGAAGTCGTTCCACTTGCCAGCATAGCGCGCCGCAAGTTCCCAGTCGTCGTCTTCGCCCCAACTCGCCGAGACCGAGAAGCCGCCGAACACAGGTGAATCATAGCGCACCGCGTTCATCACGATGCCGTCGCAATCGCCGCCGATCGGCGCATCCTGCGAATAGCAATAAGACAGCTGGCCCCACGTCATATTGCCTGGTGCATAGCCGCCGCCCTTCTGGCGCAGCTTGAACTGCGGAAAGCCGTCGAAGAACGTGTAGTTGTCGATGACCTGCGTGCCGGATTTGTCCGTGAACATGGCCGCACTTTTGGAGGCGTTGGCCTGCCGGCCGACGCTCAAGCTGCCGAGCTGCTCGCTCTTCAAATACCAGAACGACATCTGGACATTGAGGCCTTGGTTGAAGTCCGCCGAATTCTGGTTCATCGCCGCGCCGGTCGAGGCGTTGCGTCCAAACGGATTATCAGCGAGGTTCTGGATGCGCAGCAGGTAGCCGGCGGTCCATCCGGGCAGGATCTGGGCCTTGCCGTTGAAGATCACATGCGTGGCCTGCGTCGGGCCGAGGCCATGCAGGTAGACGTTGCTTTCAGCGCCATCGTCCCACCACGTCATCTCTTGAGCCACGTAGCCCGAGATCGTCAGCGAGACCTTGCGGTTTCCTTTGCGCGCCGTCGTCGCTTCAAGCTCGGCAACGCGTTCTTCCAAATCCGCGCAGCAATCACCGCCAAGGTCGGCTGCCTGAGACGGGGTAGAGAAACTCGGCAACGCACCAAACGCCAGCATCACAGAAAGATATTTGCTTGCTCGCTTCAAAGATTCACTCCGCTGCCTGAAGGTTCTGCGCTTCGATAATGGTTTTGATTTCGGCACGGCATGAGCCGCAATTTGTTCCGGCCTGTAACGTCTCGCCGATGTCTGCCACGGTACGGCAGCCGCGCCGCGCAGCAGCAGCGATGTCGTTGGCGCCGACCCCGAAACACGAGCAGACCGTTGCGCCCTTATCGGCACCGCCAGCGCCCGGACGACCAGCGATGATCCTAAAGCGAGCAGCGCGCTGATGTGCCGCCGCGAGTTGTGCAACAGCCCAATCGCGGGACACGGCCACCGGCTCGGGAGCGAGGAAAACAGCGCCCAACAGCGTTTCATCGCGATAGCAAGCGAAGCGGTAGCGTGCGCTTTGGCAGTCGTGAAAGGCGATCGTATCGGCGTTCGACGACGAACCGAAAAGCGCGTTGGCGAACGCGGCCCAATCCTCGCGCGCCGACGCAAAGCCAAGCTCGATGCGCCAGCCGCCATTGCACTTGGCAAGCGCCCAGTATTCAGCGTCGATGTGCTCTGGCTTGCGGGCAAGAACCGCAAAGCCATATGTTTCGGCGACGAAGCGCTCGATGCGAACAGCGACGTTCTTCGAAGCCGGCTGACCCGAGATCGGATCGACAATAGACGGCACGAGAGTATCGACGCGAGCCTTCGAGGCGAACTGATCCGTCCAATGCATCGGAACGAATATCGAGCCGCGTTGCTGGCGCGGCGAAATCAGCGCTCGCACCAGGACAGCCGCAGACCCAGTCGAAACGCGAACGAGATCTGCGTCCGCGATACCGTAACGACTTGCGTCTTCGGGATGGATCTCGGCAAACGGCTCGCCGTAATGCTGTGACAGACGCTGACTTTTTCCAGTACGGGTCAGCGTATGCCAATGATCGCGAATGCGACCGGTATTGAGAGTCAGAGGAAAAGCTGAAAGTTCGCGCCGACCGCTGCCGATCCTAGTGTTTACGAAGCGTGCCTTGCGATCAGGCGTGAAAAAGTTTCCGTCCGCAAAGAAGCGGATGCGGGAACTCTCGCCTATCCGGCGAGGCCACTGACACGGTTCGAGTGCGTCGAAATCGTCCCCGGAAATATTGCTGAATGCGCCGATATCGAAATCGCGGGTGCCTTTATTCTCGAATGCGGAGAGCGCCGCATGCTCAGCGAAAATCTCTGACGGCGATTGGAACGCGAAGGCGCCGCCGAATCCCATGCGCTTTGCGACTTCGCACATGATCCACCAGTCGGGTTGTGCTTCGCCGGGTAGCGGTAGGAAACTGCGCTGTCGCGAGATGCGCCGCTCGGAATTGGTGACGGTGCCGCTTTTCTCTCCCCATGCTGCGGCGGGAAGCGTGACGTGAGCATGGCGCACGGTGTCTGTCTTCGCGATGACGTCCGAGACTACAACGAACGGGCAGTTGCGCAATGATTCTTCAACGTCGCCTGCGTCTGGCATCGAAACGGCGGGATTCGTTGCCATGATCCAGATCGCCTTGATGCGTCCATCGGCGACGGCGCGGAACATATCGACGGCTTTGAGGCCGGCCCTTGCCGCGATCACCGGAGATTGCCAGAAGCGTTGGACGCGGTCGCCGTCGCCTACCCTGTCGAATTCCATATGAGCGGCGAGCGTGTTTGCCAGACCGCCAACTTCGCGACCGCCCATGGCGTTTGGCTGGCCGGTAATGGAAAACGGCCCCATGCCTGGCTTACCAATGCGGCCCGTCGCGAGGTGGCAATTGATGATGGCGTTGACCTTGTCGGTGCCGCAGGACGATTGGTTGACACCCTGACTGAAGATGGTGACCACCTTTTCCGTGCGCGCGAAGATATCGAAGAAGTCTTTAAGCCGTGCGTGCGACAGTCCGGTTCGCTCAACGACGGTCAGCGCATCAACAGATTGCGCAGTGTTGAGTGTGCCTTCGAACCCCGTTGTGTGTGCGGAAACGAAGGCGTCGTCGATTGCGCCCACATCAGCCAGATGATTGAGCAAGCCGACGAACAGCGCGACGTCGCCATCAGGCTTGATCGGCAAATGCATCTCAGCGAGATCGGCGGTCATCGTTCGACGCGGATCGATCAGCACGATCTTCATGCTCGGCCGCTTTTCTTTTGCCGAGACGATGCGTTGATAGAGAACCGGATGACACCACGCGAGGTTCGAGCCGACGAGCACGATGAGATCCGCGCATTCGAGATCCTCGTAGCAGCCAGGTACGGTATCGGTGCCGAATGCGCGCTTGTGCCCCGCAACAGACGACGCCATGCACAGCCGCGAATTCGTGTCGATATTCGCCGAGCCGATGAAGCCCTTCATCAGTTTGTTGGCGACGTAATAGTCTTCGGTGAGAAGCTGGCCGGAGACATAAAACGCGACCGAGTCCGGGCCGTGCTCGGCGATCGTCTTGGAAAAACCAGAAGCGACGAAATCGAGCGCCGCGTTCCAGCTCACGCGCCGACCGCCGACTTCGGGATATAGCAGGCGATCATCGAGAGCGACGGTTTCGCCAAGCGCCGAACCCTTCGAGCACAGCCTGCCAAAGTTTGCCGGATGATTCGGATCGCCGCTCACCGCGACCGTGCCGTCAGCCGACGCTTCTGCAAGCACACCGCAGCCGACGCCGCAGTACGGACACGTCGTCTTGGTTGGCTGAGGCATGGTCATCTCTATTTGCCTTACGCCGCGCGATGGGCTTTGGCTTCGGAAGCCAAGGCAATAAAGAGTTGGTCGCCTTCGACCTTGACCGGTATCGTCCGCACGCTGCCTTCATCGGCGCCGAGCGCTTTGCCGGTTTC
Organism: Hyphomicrobium sp. DY-1; assembly: GCF_047497105.1. Classification (NCBI taxonomy): domain Bacteria; kingdom Pseudomonadati; phylum Pseudomonadota; class Alphaproteobacteria; order Hyphomicrobiales; family Hyphomicrobiaceae; genus Hyphomicrobium; species Hyphomicrobium sp. DY-1. Next base: position 1,342,535 of record NZ_CP134870.1, read on the forward strand.
GAGCGAGATGACCCAGTTGTGAAGCGGGCATGTTACGGCGGCGCCGTGGACGATGCCCTGACTCAGCGGCCCGCCCTTGTGCGGACAATGATCTTCGATTGCAAAGATGCGATCTTCCGCCGTGCGGAAGACCGCGACCTTGCCTCGCGGCGTCTCGACACAGCGCGCACCGCGTCGCGGAATATCGGTGATGCTGCCTATCAATGCCCAGCTCATGTCCATCACTCCGCCGCGTCTGCCATGCCGATGGTTGCCATCGGCTTGAACTCATGCTTGTGCAGGCCGGAAACGCGTTCCGACCACGGGTCAACCTGTGCGAATTTCTGCGAATGGACGAAGCGGTCGTAATAGCCGCGGCGCTTCTCGGTATCATCGAGAACCTGGCGACGAATCTCGTCGATGGTGACGCGCTTTGCCCATTTGTAGATGCGTTCGAGATAGCGCGCCTGCTCGCGGTACATCTGTACGAGCGCAACAATGACTTCGAGGGCTTCGTCCTCGGTTTTGACAAGACCCAGAACTTCCGTGCCCTTGATGTCGAGACCGGCCGCACCTGCAAAATGAACCTCGTAGCCGGAGTCGACGCAGATCACGCCGACGTCCTTGCAAGTTGCTTCGGCGCAGTTTCGCGGACAGCCCGAAACGGCCATCTTGACCTTCGCGGGCGTCCACGAGCCCCACATGAATTTCTCGATGCGGATGCCGAAGCCGGTCGAATCCTGCGTGCCAAAGCGGCACCAGTCGGTGCCGACACACGTCTTCACGGTTCGCAGACCTTTCGCGTAAGCGTGACCCGATACGAAGCCCGCTTTGCCGAGATCGGCCCAGACGGCGGGCAGGTCTTCTTTCTTCACGCCCAGCATGTCGATGCGCTGGCCGCCGGTCACCTTCACGGTCGGAATGTTGAACTTGTCGACGACGTCGGCGATGGCCCGCAGCTCATTTGCACTCGTAACGCCGCCCCACATGCGCGGTACGACGGAATACGTGCCGTTCTTCTGGATGTTTGCGTGCACACGCTCGTTGATGAAACGCGATTGATAGTCGTCGGCGTATTCGCCGGGCCAGTCGCAGACGAGATAGTAATTCAACGCCGGGCGGCACTTGGCGCAGCCGCACGACGTCGTCCACTCAAGCTCCTGCATGACGGCGTAAATGTTCTTGAGGCTTTTCGCCTTGATCAATCGGCGAACATCGTCATGGCCCAGGGTTGTGCATCCACACATCGGTTGCACGGCGGTCGGGTTGTAGGTATCCCCGAGCGTCAGAGCCATGAGTTGCTCAACGAGGCCCGTGCACGAGCCGCACGAGGCAGAAGCTTTGGTGTGAGCCCGGACGTCATCGAGCGACGTCAGGCCCTTCACCTGAATGGCACCGACGATCTTGCCTTTGCATACGCCGTTGCAGCCGCAGATTTCTGCGTCATCGGGCAAGGCTGCAACGGCCGCCATAGGGTCGAGGGGCATTCCTCCCTGATAGGCCTGGCCGAAGATCAAGGTGTCGCGCATGTCGGAGATATCGACCTGCTTCTTCTTCAGGTCGTTGAACCACGCGCCATCGGCGGTTTCGCCATAAAGGACGGTACCAATGATGCGGTTGTCCTTCAGGATGATGCGCTTGTAAACACCGGCCGAAGCATCGCGCAGGACGATCTCGTGCCGGTCTTCACCGTCAGCGAAGTCACCGAGCGAGAAAAGCTCGATACCGGTGACCTTGAGCTTCGTCGGCGTGTCGTTGTGGACGAACGCCGTCGTGCTTTTTTCGTCTGCGAGGCGGGCCGCTGCCACGCGCGCCATTTCGTAAAGCGGTGCGACGAGGCCGTAGACGTGCCCCCCGACTTCAGCGCACTCGCCGACCGCATAAATATCAGGATCGGACGTCTGCATGCCGGCGTTGACGAGAATGCCGCGATTGGTGGCCAGACCAGCGTCCTTTGCGAGCTCGGCATTCGGCTTGATACCGGCCGCCATGACGACGAGCGTCGCCGGAATGATACGACCATCAGCAAGCTCTACACCTTCAACACGTCTGTCGCCGAGAATGGCTTTCGTGTTGGCTTTACAGATGACCTTGATGCCGCGGTCTTCAATCGCGCGCTGCAAGAGATAACCTGCCGCTGGATCGAGCTGGCGCTCCATCAGCGTCGGCATTAAATGCAGGACGGTGACGTCCATGCCCTGTGCTTCAAGACCTGCCGCAGCTTCTAATCCCAAGAGGCCGCCGCCGATGACGACCGCCTTGGCCCGCGACTGCGCCGCAAGCAGCATGGCGTTGACGTCATCCAGATCGCGATAGCTCAAGACGCCCGGCAGATTGTTACCCGCCACCGGCAGAATGAACGGCACCGATCCTGTCGCGATGACGAGCTTGTCATAAGATTCGACGACGCCGTGATCGGACGTGACGGTTTTGGCGTTGCGATCGATAGCGACGATTTTGTGGCCCTTGTAGAGCGTGATGCCGTTCTTGATGTACCAGCCGTCGCCGTGGATGATGATCTGCTCATAGTTCTTCTCGCCGGACAGAACGGGAGAGAGCATGATGCGATCGTAATTGACGCGCGGCTCGGCGTTAAAAATCGTGACGGCGTAGCGGCCGGGTGATGTCTCGAACAGATGCTCAAGCATCCGCCCAGGCGCCATGCCATTGCCGATTATGACGAGTTTTTCCGTCATGACTGTTGTTCCCGCTCTCATGCCTGGCCGGCGATTTGGACCAGGGCGCTGTCGGTATTGGTTGCGGATTTCTGGGAGGTGCCGTCTCGCTCCATGCGCCGTATCGAAACGTGCATCCAGACGAACAGGGCGACGACGATAACGAACAGCAGCATGAAGCAGCTCGTCCAAAGGCCTGTCACCTGATTGAGAAAGCCAAAGGCAATTGGCAGAACGAAACCTCCCAGGCCGCCGATCATGCCGACGAGGCCGCCGACAGAGCCGACGTTGTCGGGATAGTACGTCGCAACGTGCTTATAGACCGCGGCCTTGCCGATGCTCATGAAGAACCCGAGCACCATCGCGATCCCGACGAATATCAAGGGGCTAATCTCGAAATGCGCGGAGATCGGCCCGTGCGTGCCGTGCATGACGTAGTCGGTGGGCGGCAGCGACAGAGCTAGCGTCGCGATGGCGGAGACGCCGAAGCACCAGTACATGACGGCGCGGGCGCCGATGCGATCCGACAGCACACCACCGTAAGCGCGGAATATGCTCGCCGGAATCGAATAGGAGGCAGCAATCATGCCCGCGGTTTCAATGTCGAAACCATAGACGCCGATCAGGTAACGCGGCAGCCAGAGTGCAAGGGCGACGAAAGCGCCAAATGTGAAGAAGTAGTAGAAGGAAAACCGCCAAACACGGATGTCCTTCAGCGGCGCGAGTTCCATCGCGTACGCCTTTGGCGCTTCGCCTGTGCGGCGGCGCTCGGCGGTGACCGGGTCGTCAGTCGTCGTAAACCAGAAGACGATGGCCATCACCGCCAGTGCAGCCGCCCAGATCAGCGCGACGGCATGCCAGCCCCAGGCGACAAGTGCAAACGGGGCAAGAAATTTAGTGACGGCCGCGCCGACGTTGCCGGCGCCGAAGATACCGAGCGCGGTGCCTTGCTGGCCGGATTGATAGAAGCGCGAGACGTAGGCGATACCGACCGCAAATGAGCCGCCCGCCAGACCAACACCAAGCGCCGCGACAAGCATTTGCGTATAGGTGTGCGCGAAAACGAGAAGCGCCGTCGCGATGCTTGCCGCGATCATGTTGAGCGTGAATACGACCCGTCCGCCGTAGCGGTCGGTCCAGATGCCGAGGAAGATACGAGCGAGCGAGCCCGTCAGAATGGGCGTTCCCGCCAGCAGGCCGAACTCGGTTTCATTCAATCCGAGCTGTGCCTTGATGCGAATACCGATGATCGCGAAGATCGTCCAGACTGCGAAGCAGGCCGTGAAAGCGATCGTCGAAATCCAAAGAGCGCGCCCTTCGGCCGTGGACAGCGATAATCCCGAACTTTCCTGTGTGCGCATCGATTGCTCCCGGTCGTGGCGCCAAAAACAAAAAAGCTGCCGGCCAAGCGCTCGCACCCTCGGCAAAGAGGGTAGGAAGGCTTGAACGGCAGCTTTGCCTATTGAGCGCCCGTCATTGGACGCGGACGAAACCCTAAGCGCGGAAATCACGCAACTTAGGCGAGCTGAAATTACAAACCTTCAACTCGAGTCCCTGCCAGGATTGCGGCAGTAGCGAACGCTTCGCAAGTCCAAACATTTAGCAATTTCACGACCCGTCGGCGCAAATTTTGTGCAGTGCACGTTTGACGCAGGTCGGGGATCGTCACCGCTTCTGGCTTGTGATGTAGGCGTCGAGCTTGTCGGGATCGAACAAGCCCCCGTCGAAAAAACCGTCCGGCCCAAGCACCAGGCTCGCGCCGGATGAACCGACCGGAGTGGGCGCCGTGAGCGCTCCTTCAACCTTCGCGTTCGCCACCGGGAGCGCAATGCCTGACGGCTTCAGCGCGGCACGATAAAGATCCGGCCGATACGTTTCGCGCGCAATTTTTGCGTTCTCCGCGCTGTGTAGCACCTGCCCCCAGCGAACCATCTGCGAATAAAACCAGAGCGCATGACTCTTCCATGGGAACGTCGCTGCTTTGGCAAACGGTACAAAGAAGTCGGAGACGGCGACGGCGTGTTCATTGCCGACGGGCAACTGGCCCTGCAGCGCAGGCAGCATCCATTCGACAGGCTGAGCGACATACGTCCGCTCGGCCAGAATGCGTGCGAGATCATTACGATTGTGCGCGTCGGCGCACCATTGGGCGGCGTTATTCAACGCGCGCAACAAGGCGGACAGCGCTTCAGGATTCTCTTGCGCCCAGTGCGCGCCGGCGGCGAGAACTTTCTCGGGGCTCGACCGCCAAATGGCGGCCTTCACGGTCGCTATATGGCCGTGCCCCAGGAGAGCCGCGGCAGAATTCCACGGCTCGCCGACGCAATAGCCGTCAATCGTGCCGCTCGCGAGAGCGTCCACCATCAACGGCGGGGGCACGATGACAATCTCGATATCGCGCGATGGGTCAATGCCGCAGGCGGCCAGCCAATAGCGAAGCTCGTAGTTATGCCCTGAGTGTGGATGGACGACAGCGAACCGCAACGGCATCTTGTTTTGGGCCGTGCGCGTACGAACGACGTCCTTTAGAGCCTTGCCGTTCGTCGCAGGATCGAAGTCGGCCTTTGCGCCGTTGTCTGCCATCGCGTCCCACAGGGCATTCGACACGGTAACGGCGTTGCCGCCCAGACCGAGCGCCATCGGAACGATGGTTGGAACAGCCAGCGGTGTCAGGCCAAGATTGCAGGCAATCGGCATCGGCGCCAACATGTGGGCAACCTGGAAATGTCCAACCGCGAGGCGATCACGGATGTTGGCCCACGACATCTCACGGACGAGCACCAAATCGACGCCTTCGGCCTCGGCGAAGCCCATTTCTTTTGCAGTCACGAGAACCGCGCTGTCGAGAAGCGGCATGAACCCGGCAGTGATCTGGTAAAGGCTCGCCATCGTCATCCCTCCTCGTCGGGTGGGGCGAGAAGCCCGGCTGCCGTTATCAAGCTTTCGGCGATTTCGGAGAGCTTTCTATTTTGGTTCATCGCAGTCTTGCGTAGCAAGGCGTAAGCCTGGGGCTCGGAGAGACCGCGCGTCGTCATGAGAATGCCCTTCGCCCGGTCGATGAGCTTGCGGTTTTCAAGCTCCGAACGCGCCTCTTCAAGTTCCCGGGTCATGCGCGAGAAGGCGTTAAAGCGACTGATCGCCATCTCGAGGATCGGCTTGACGCGCTCCTGCTTCAGTCCGTCAACGACGTAAGCCGATACCCCCGCTTCGACCGCCGCCTCGATCGATGCACTGTCCGAACGGTCGACAAACATCGCGATGGGGCGGTTCACGGCACGAGAAAGTTGGAACATGTTCTCGAGCATATCGCGGTTGGGATTTTCGAGATCGATAACGATGACGTCCGGCTCGATCTCGGAAATACGGCGCGCAATTCCCGCGACGTCGTGGACGACGGTGAGGTGATCATAGCCGGCTTCCCGCAGGCCCGCTTCGATGACCGAGGCGCGCAGACGGTTTTCATCTATGACCAAGATGGAAAGTCGTTTCGGCCCAGCGTGCATGCCCGTGTCCACCAAGAAGACTGTCTCGGGTACACGATTTCCGCGCGCGGTCAACTGCCCGCAAGTGCTCAGGGTCGGAACTAGGGTCGCGACAAGGCCGGACGACGGACCGTTGATTGCACAGAAATTCGCGCCGGGCCGGTTTGCTCAAACGGCGCCGTTCCGATACCGTCGCGGCGATACGCCCGTCCACCGGCGGACGGCGCGAACGAAAGAGGGCTGCCCGGAATATCCTAGATCCGCGGCAACGTGCGTGATCGATTTCGAAGAGTCGCTCAACGCAACGAGCGCGCGGGCCCTTCGCGCTTCATCCAGAAGATCCGAAAAGCTCGTGCCTTCGGCCGCAAGTCGCCGCTGCGATGTTCGCACGCTGAAGCCACTCGCCTCGGCAAACCGCTCAACGGTCGGTTCGCCATCATCGAGCATGAAATCGATGAATGCCCGCGCTGTACACGCGAAACTGTTTGCGCTGTAGAGCGAATCCCAATGATCTTTGGGCCAATCGCCTCCAAACTTCCGGATGGAACTGGGGAACGCCCGATCCAGAACATCATCCGATATAAAGACCGTGAGCGCGTTCGTGGCGCTCGGCGTCAGCTCTGGTCCGAGGCTCCCGTTGAGGTGCGACAAGCCGAATTCCGGATGAGGCGTGAGTTCGATCCTGCTGAGCGGCTCGCCTGCGTAACCCGTCGTTTTACAGAGCGAACGGATCAGTGCGGCCACGTATTGCTGCACGGTGTGCCGCGTGACATCGTCCACATCGAGAGTGAGTTCCTCACGAATGAACGCGCCTGCGGCGGCAGGCGTGATCGTTAGAAATTCGTGTGTACAATGACGGGGCATCGCTTCAGAGAGTGAGTGCCTCGCGCGGCGTCTTGCCGCCAAGCACGAGCTGACCCAGCTCTCCGAGATCGAGAATGCTCGTGTCTGTCACGACGCGCGTCGCGATGTCCGGTCCTTCCTGCAGGGACAGCATCCGCATTACTGAAAGAGCTTTGATCAGGGAAATCGGGCGGGCGGTCGCGTCCCAAGGCGGGGCCGACAACCCTCCGCACGCGAGCACGTCGTCGAGCGACCGTCCGTTTTTTTGAACCCATCGAACGAACGGCGCGATATCGGACGCGCGCACCAACGGAAAGCTTGAGATCATGCGAGCAGCGATACAAACAAGCGGACCTTGGCTATTTTACACCGTCTGGCGCATAAAGCGAATTATTCCTCCGCCCGCATCGTATTCTCCCGCAAAAATGTGAAATGGAGAGACAGCGTGGTAATAAAAAAACAATTTAAAATTGCGTCGGCGGCTCTCATGAGTGCCGCTTTTTTTTCATGCGCCGCTCACGCCTTGACGGTGGACGAATCCAAAGCGATTGCGATGGATGCCTATATCTATGGTTATTCTCTCATCACTACTGAAGTTACGCGCTTTCAAATGACGAACGTCGACAAGCCCGACGGCACGCGGGGGCCAATGGGCAAGTTTGTTAATATTCCGCGTTATCCGCCTGCGGACTATCGCGGTATCAGCGCCGAATGCCGATACGCTTTATTCGCTCGCCTGGATAGATTTGGAAAAAGGTCCGACCGTTTTCTCTCATCCGGATATGGGGAAGCGATACTATCTGTTTCCCATGTATAGTCTTTGGATGCCTGTGATCCATTCTCCTGGCACCCGCACGACGGGCGGCGCAGCAGAGAAATTCCTGCTGACCGGCCCGGGATGGAAAGGCGAGGTGCCGTCCGGCATGACGGAGATCAAATCTCCCACGCGTTACATGCTGATTCTCGGACGGACGTACGCAGACGGAAGCGAGGCCGACTACAAAGCCGTGAATGCTCTGCAGGCTGAGTACGACCTCCGGCCGCTCTCGGCGGTCGGCGCTGATTACACGTATGTGGCCCCGCCGGTGGATCCCAATCCGGGTTTCTCCATGACCGACAAACCACAGGACGTCATTCTTGGCCTTGGAACCGAAGGCTACTTCAATATGATGGCGCGATTGATGTGCATGGATGCGCCCCCGGCGACTGAGGACGCACCTATCCTCGCAGAGATGGCGAAAATCGGCATTGAACCGTGCAAGACATTCAGCTTGGCTCATCTCGATCCTGATGTTCAGGCAGCGTTGAAAGCGTTGCCGCAGCAGGCGCTCGATAAAATCGGAGCGAACAAGGCTGCGATGGGAGTGGAGGTCAAGAGATGGATCTTCACCAAGGGTCTTGGTGAATACGGCACCGACTACATGAAGCGCGCGCTCGTCGCGGCTTTTGGATGGCCGGCCAATTTGCAGGCTGACGCCGTCTATCCCTATACGGAGGTCGACAGCGCCGGACAGCCGCTCAGCGGCGCGGACAAATATACGCTGACGTTTGCTAAGGGCCAGGAGCCGCCGGTCAACGGTTTCTGGTCGATCACGATGTACCAAATCGACCAGGGGTGGTGGTTCGTACCGAATGCGCTGAACAAATTTACTGTCAGTCCGCGCAACGATTTGAAAGCCAATCCCGACGGCTCCGTTACGCTTTACTTTCAGAATGAATCGCCGGGTGCCGATAAGGAATCCAATTGGCTCCCGGCTCCGAAAGGTGCATTCCTGCCGATGCTGCGGATGTATTGGCCTAAGGAAACGAGCCCTTCGATTCTGGATGGGAGTTGGAGCCCGCCCGAGGTCGTGAAGGCAAACTGAGCTGCACTTATCGGAGTGAAAGATCGCGCATACGGCGATGACCTGATAGCCTGGAGTTCATCAAGCGCCAGCGAGCAGCCCGGGATTTAGCTGCTCGCTGGCATTCCGCCGAAGTTGCGGAAGGAAGCTTCGATCAAAAATTGATCAGCCCACCAAAGCTGACGAGGTCGAGGCCTTCGAGGTCGGATAGACTGGACACGCCCGACACATCCGCATCGTAGTGCTGATATTTGACGTAGACCGTCATAGCTGCTGCGTCGATCTCCTGGGCTATGCCACCGCCGTAACGCTGGAACGAACTCCCCGTCGCGCCAAGCGCCAGCGCAGACGGTCCAAGCTGGTCATCGTATTCGGCATAATCACCATAGACGATCGTCGCACCCAGCGGCATCCAGTTCCGGCGAATACCCGACTTGATGTACCAGTGATGGCTGTCGGGGGCGGTCGCGCCGTTCACAAGCTTGGCGTCGTTGTTGTCTTCACGGCCATACGCGCCGTGGAAGAACAGACCCGTCGGCATATGCTCGATGTAGCCGCCAGCCTGGAAGTATTGACTGTCCTTCGAGGTCAAGACTGCCGTGCCGCTGATGCGCTCATCAGAGTTCTCAGAATAGCCAACGCCAAGGTTGACCTTGAAGTCGTTCCACTTGCCGGCATAGTGCGCCGCAAGTTCCCAGTCGTCGTCTTCGCCCCAACTCGCCGAGACCGAGAAGCCGCCGAACACGGGTGAATCATAGCGCACCGCGTTCATCACGATGCCGTCGCAATCGCCGCCGATCGGCGCATCCTGCGAATAGCAATAAGACAGCTGCCCCCACGTCATGTTGCCTGGCGCGTACCCGCCGCCTTTCTGGCGCAGCTTGAACTGCGGAAAGCCGTCGAAGAACGTGTAGTTGTCGATGATCTGCGTACCGGATTGATCCGTGAACATCGCCGCGCTTTTTGAAGCGTTGGCCTGACGGCCGACACTGACGCTGCCCAACTGGTCGCTCTTCAGATACCAGAACGACATCTGGACATTGAGGCCCTGGTTGAAGTCCGCTGAGTTTTGGTTCATCGCCGCGCCGGTCGAGGCGTTGCGGCCAAACGGATTATCCGCAAGGTTCTGAATGCGCAGCATGTAGCCTGCGGTCCATTCGGGTAGAATCCGGGCTTGGCCGTTGAACCTCACATTCGTGGCCTGTGTGGGCCCGAGGCCATGCAGGTAGACGTTGCTTTCAGCGCCATCGTCCCACCAGGTCATCTCCTGAGCCACGTAGCCGGAGATCGTCAGCGAGACCTTGCGATTGCCTTTGCGCGCCGTCGTTGCTTCAAGCTCGGCAACGCGTTCTTCCAAATCCGCACAGCAATCGCCGCCAAGATCGGCCGCTTGAGAGGGGGTAGCCGCAGCGACACACACTCCTGCGACAACGGCAATGCAAAGAAGTTCGGTTGCTCGTTTCAATGATCGACTCCGCGTCCAGATTTCATGCTTCGATTTGTGTCTGGCGGCAGTGTCGCTTATCCGCTCGTTGCCGAGAGGCAGTAGCGGGCGATCAACCGACTCTCGGCTATCGAGAGCGGTGATCTCTGTGATGGCGTTCATGCTGTACCCCCCGGTTCATCCGTCGCCTGAGAGAGGGAGGTTGCAATCGATGTGCCAATTACGTCCGAAGGGGCGGCAGCTCGTAATGCTTGAATTCAGGCACTTATCAATGAGCTTTTCGCGATGGCCGGCATTGTCTGCAAGACAAAGTGTCGACAATGTCAAAGTTTGTCGACTTAGAATTTCGTGCCTTCGGCCTTGAACTTGCGAAGCCGATACGAGAACTGCCGCTCCGTCAAACCGAGCCGTTGCGCGGCTCGCGATTTGTTGCCGCCTGAGAATTCGAGCGCCCGTTTCAGATCGTCGGGTCCGTGCGACGCGGCCGGAAGATAGGGGCGAACAGGCATCACGGATGACATCGGTTGCCGCGTCTGACGGTGCTCGCTCGGCGGATTGATATCGAAGACGCGATCGGTCAACAAGGCGGAAACCTCGACACGACCGAGAACCGGTGCGCTCGCGAGAAGAACCAGACGTTCGATGAAATTCGACAGTTGACGGACATTTCCTGGCCACGGCTGTTCGACAAGATAATGCATCGCGTCGGCCGTCAACGCGACCTCCCGCTTGTTCGCCACGTTCGCGCGGCCCAAAAAATGACGGATGAGTTCGGGAATATCGGACTGACGCTGCGCGAGCGACGGTAGAAGAATGGGAATGACGTTGAGACGGTAATAAAGGTCCTCGCGAAAGTCGCCGCTCTCCACCGCTCCGGCAAGATCGCGATTGGTGGCCGCCACCACGCGCATGTTGACCTTGATCTCCCGCTTACCGCCCAAGCGGACGACAGTCCCCTCTTGCAGCGTACGCAGCAACTTAGTCTGCATGAGCAGCGGCATCTCGCCGATCTCATCGAGAAAGATCGTGCCGCCGTTGGCTTGCTCGAACCAGCCCATGCGGGCTTCGCTTGCGCCGGTAAAGGCGCCGCGCTCGTGCCCAAAAAGCTCCGATTCAAACAGCGTTTCGGGAATGGCTGCGCAATTGACTTTGATAAACGGCTTGTCTTTTCGCGGCCCGGCGACGTGCAGCGCGTGGGCGAAAAGCTCTTTTCCGGTTCCCGACTCGCCAAGCAGCAAAACGCTCGCGGTGGCGTCCGCGACCTGCTCGATCTGCGAGATCGCACGCAGCAGGGCCGGCGAGCGTCCAACAATGCCGTATTGTGTTGCCTTGTCGCCGGCCGGTGCCGACGCTGCATCGCGCGCCTCGATGGCCCGCATCCGCCGATCAATGCGATCGTTGAGCGTTAGAAATTGACCGAGGATCGCAGAAAGAATTTTGAGAATGCGAACATCGTCCTGCAGCGGACGATCCCTATGGCGTATCCTGTGACAGGCGAGCGCACCAACGGTGCGGTCCTCGACACGGATCGGGCAGGCAAAGAACGAGACGACGCCTTCCGGCAACTTGCTGCGTTCGACCGCGCGGCCAAGAAAGCTTGGGTCTTTATCAATATCCTGGACGATAATGAGTTGGCCGGTCTGAATGACGTAACCCGTGACGCCTTCGCCGAGTGCATATCGGCCGCGCGCAGCTTCTGCGGACGTCAACCCGTAGTAATAAGCGATGCGGTAGATGTCTTCGTCAGGCGACTTCAGCACGATGCGGCCGCGGTTCAGCCCAAGCATCTCCGAAAGCAGGTGCAGCACCCCGCGCGCAACCTGATCGAAGTAGAGTCCTTTCCCGATCAGGTTCGCGACTTCCTGAATCAGATAAAGCTCCTGAGCCCGCCAGAAATTACTGCTCTCGCGTTGTGATTTCTTCTCGCTCGCCGTCATAACGCTTTCGATTGCATCTCCGGACCTTTCATAACGCGAAATCGCCCGCGCCGACGATGCGGCGCGGGCGTCCAGTGCCGAAAGATCGCGGATCGAGCGTTTCACCCGGCGCGACTTATTGCAAAGGACTTCAGATATTCGTCCGGCTTGGCGGGATCGAACAGCTTGCCCATGACACTGAACGTCTTTGTCGTTGCTTGTGGCGGCGTCAAACCTGCTTGTTTCATGGCCTTCGCCGCGTCCGTCACAAGGTATACCTCGCGCGCGACCGATTGATAGTCAACGTCGCCCTTGATCTGGCCCCAGCGCTTCATCTGCGTCAGCGTCCAGACGGCGAAGCTTTCGTAAGGGAACGGATCGAATGCGATGCGAGCCGGGTCCTTTTTAACGCCGCCTAGACCATCAGCGTAAGTCCCAGTCAACACCTGCTCGACCACAGTCAGCGGCTGATTTAAATAGTTCGTTGGTGCGATGGCCGCGGCGATCTCCTTGCGATTTTCCGCCTTCTGCGCATAGGCCGTCGCCTCCATGATGGCGCGCAGCAACGCCGCGGACGTGTTCGGCGTCTCAGCGATCATCTTGCGCGACAGCGAGAAGCTGCAGCAAGGGTGACCGTCCCAAATCTCTTTGGAGAGAATGTGAATGAAGCCGACGCCGTCGTATACGGCGCGCTGGACGAGGTTGTCGGGTGCCAAGAAACCGTCGATGTTGTTGGCGCGCAGGTTGGCGACCATCTCCGGCGGCGGCACCAAACGAAGCTGCACGTCGGTATCGGGATCAATGCCGTGCTCCGCCAGATAGTAGCGCAGCAGATAGTTATGATTTGAGAAATCGTAGGGTATTGCGAACTTGAAGCCTTTCCAGTTCTTCGGATCGCGATTGTTCTTGTGCTTGTTGGCCAAACAAATGGCCTGACCATTGATGTTCTCGATTGCGGGCGAAACGAACGGCGCTTTCGTCGATCCGAGTCCGAGTGAGATCGCGAGCGGCATCGGCGCCAGCATATGCGCTGCGTCATATTCGCCGTTGATCGTCTTGTCGCGGACGATGGCCCAACCCGGCGTCTTCATGAGCTGCACGTTGAGCTTCTGTTTGGTGTAATAGCCCATCGGCGCCGCCATGATGATCGGCGTCGCGCAGGTGATCGGAAGAAATCCGATCTTGAGGTCGGTCTTTTCTGGCTTGCCGGTTTCTTCCAGCGCTTCGGCCGCTGCCTTGACCGGAAAGAGATGATTGAGTGCGGCCGCAGCTGTCGTCGCGCCGACAGCTTTCAGGAAGTTGCGCCGCTCCAGCGGATTGGGAAACACAGCTCTGAAAAGTGCGCGCTCAGTCGCTCGCTCAAGGGCGCTGGCTTGACCCGATGTCGCAATGTCATGCGCGTCGTGCCCCCCGCACGAACATCCGCTTCGACCGCCTGCCACTTTGTCTTTATCCATATCGCGCACCCCAGTTGTTGCATGGATCGGCGCTTCGCAACAGCTGTGCCAAGGCCTGGAGTTTTGAAATAGACGCGCAGAATCAATTGACTACGTAAGCGCGACGCTGTGACAGAGCGGCCAGTCCCCGCCTCTTGTCGACTTTCGTCGACATTTTGTCAGTGCCTTCGCCATGGCTAGGACAGCCCATCTAGGACTCCTCTCGCATCCCAATCGCCAAGCAAAAAAAGACCGTCGACATTGTCGACAAATTGTTGGCGAGAGAGGCGCATTCGAAATGCGCCCGATATGGCGCCACAGTCAATCTAACAAATTGAATATGTTTATGAATTTTTGGTTGTTTACGATTGCTTGAGGTCTTGGCACGCGGCTTGCGGATATCCCCTCGAAGGCGACGGAAAGACCGTCAATCCATGAGAACCGAGGAAACAGCATGACCGCCTCTGCCCAGACCAAGACCATCGAAACCTATCTTCGGCCGATCGACCGCGACGGCCTGATGGCATTCGCCGAAAAGGGCCGTAACAACCCCGGCTCCCGCGGCACCAACGTCGTCAAGACGGTGTGCGAGGGCCAATACCGCACGCTCAGCTATGTCGGCGACCACACGCCGGTCGTCGTCGACGAGCCGCTGCATCTCTTCGGTCAGAACACCGCTCCGGCTCCGGGCGAGATCGTCCTCTCAGCGCTTGGCGGCTGCCTTGCCGTCGGCATCACGGCCGTCGCGACCTGGAAGAACGTGCGGCTGTCGAAACTTGAGCTGAAACTTGAAGGCGACATCGGCAACCCTGCCGCATGGGGTGCAGGCGGCGCTGAGCGTGAACCGTCGCAGATGGGCTTTCAGGAAATCCGCGTTACGGTCGACGTCGAGGGCGACGCCAGCCGCGAAGAACTCGCGGAAATCGTGCGTCATGCGAACTATTTCTCGCCGGTCGCCAACACGATGCGCAACCCGATCCCGTTCAAGATCGCAGTCGCCGACTGATTGCCGATGAAGAGACCGACCCCCGGTCTCTTCCCATTTCCTCAGCGGGAGTTCCCCCATGCAGACTGTCCTCGCGTTTAAAAAGAACGCGCCGAGCGGCGATGCAGCTCCGCCCGTCAGTGCCCGGCCAGACGAGGAGATTCTGTCGCGCACGCGCACGATTGCCGAAGGCCCTTTGCGCGACCAGGCCAACGCCATCGACAAAGGACACTATCCTCTCGACATGATGCGCGCCTTGGGCGAGGCCGGAGCCCTGTCGGCGCATCTCAAAAGCGGCGGTGAGCGCTTCGGCGTCGCTATCGAGGCGATGCGGGCCGTCAGCAAGTCGTGCGGCTCGACCGGCTTTCTGACATGGTGTCACGACGTATTCGGACTCTATCTCGATCAGTCGCCGAACCGATCGCTGGCCGACCGCATGCTTGCCGCCCACGCGATGGGCGAGACCTTCGGTGGCACCGGCCTGTCGAACCCCATGAAGGCCTTCGCCGGGATTGAGCCAATGGCGCTGAAGGCCGTGCGTGCTCCGGCCGGATATCGCGTTTCGGGCACACTGCCGTGGGTCAGCCATATCGGGCGCGGCCAATATTTTGGCGCGATCGCGCAAGTGTTTGATGGTTTTGGTGCCCCATTGCACGAGATCATGTTCGTGCTCCGCTGCCATGAGCCCGTCGAGCTGCGGCAGTGCCCGGCGTTTTCCGGCATGGAAGGCACGAGCACGTGGAGTGTGCGACTGACCGACGTCTTCATCGACGAGTCGGATTTGATTGCCGATCCGGCGCGGCCGTTCATCGGTCAGATTCAAGGCGCGTTTATTCTTCTACAGTACGGAATGGCGCTCGGCATCATCGACGGCGCAATCGAGTCGATGCTGGACGTCGAAGGCGTGCTCGGTCACGTCAATCAGTATCTTGCCGATCGTCCGGCAGACATCGTAGCGGAGTTCCAAGAGCTTTCGACCCGCGCATCGAAGCTTATCGAAACCCCATTCGAACGATCGAAAGATTTTCTTCTGGATGTCATCGACGTCCGCGCGCAAGCGGCGGAGCTAGCGTTGCGGGCGACGCAGTCGGCGCTGATGCATCAGGGCGCGCGCGGCTATCTGATGTCGGCCGCGCCTCAGCGCCGCATCCGGGAAGCGCATTTCGTTGCTATCGTCACCCCGGCGATCAAACATCTGAGGCGCGAGATGGAACGCCTGTCGAAAGACGTGCAGCCAACGGAAGCGCAACCATGAGCACCAAAACACGATTGATCGAACCAACCGACGGCCGCGGGCCGTGGAAGCGTTTCATCTGCCGCGTCTGTGGGTTGATTTACGACGAAGCCGAAGGCGACATCGACAGCGGACTTCCACCGGGCACGCGTTTCGAGGACATTCCAGACGATTGGGAATGCCCAATCTGTAACGTCACCAAGGCCGATTTCGATCCCTACGTGCCGCGTGCCATTACGGATATGCCCGTATCGACGGCGGTGCGGTCGCGCGAAACAGGCGTCGTCATTGTCGGCGCGGGTGCTGCCGGATGGGCAGTGGCGGAAGCCATTCGCGCCCACGACGGCACGCTTCCGATTACCGTCGTTACCGGTTGCAGCGGGGATGTCTATTATAAGCCTGAGCTTTCAATTGCATTGACGCGTGGTGCGACGCCCGAAAGCCTGACGCGAGAAACCGGCACCGAGGCGGCCGCGCGCCTTGGCGTTCAGTTGCTGCCGCAGACGTATGCGGTCGGTCTGTCGCCAAATCTCGGGATGCTGCGGACCACGCGCGGCACGCTGCGTTTTAACAATCTCGTTCTCGCGCAAGGGGCGCGCTCAGCGGCGCCCGATTGCTTGCCGCCCGAGCTCGTTTGGCGCATCAACGATCTTACCGCGTGGAGCGGGCTTTATCGTGCGCTCTCGACCGGTCCTCAACGTATCGTCATCGTTGGCGCTGGAATGGTCGGATGCGAATTGGCCGAAGATCTTGCGCGTGCGGGCCATCACGTCACACTCTTGGCGCCGGACAAGCTGCCAATGCGGCCCTTTTTACCGGTGCCCGCTGCCGCGCGGCTTGCCGCTGGACTTAAAAGCGTCGGCGTGACCTTCCAGGGCGAACAGAATGTAAAGCGCGTCGCGCGAAGTAACGGTAAACTGCTCGTTGCGACCATGAAGGGCGACACGATCGCAGCCGACCATGTCGTCGCGGCTACCGGCTTGGCGACGGAGCAGCGGCTATCACGCAGCGGTGGCATTGCATTCGACCGCGGCATCATCGTCGATCCGAAAACGATGAGAACGAGCGTCGCGCACGTCTACGCGCTCGGAGACTGCGTGACCATCGGCGGCGCACCATGCCGCTACATCGAGCCGATCCGCGGCCAGGCCGAGGCGATTGCCAAAGCCATCCTCGGACATGAGCACGAGGGCTACGCTCATAAAACGCCGACCGTTCGCCTGAAGACACGATCGACGCCGATCGTGCTCGAAGGCTGGATCTCGGCCTATGGCGAGTGGCGCATCCTGCGCGACGATGCAAGCGCGCTGATCATGGAGCAATGGGTGGGAACCGAGCGCGTTGCCAAGCTCGCTGCATGATGTTGCCGCTCGCGGGAGCCACGCGATCTCCCGCTCATATGCGCCGGAACTTTCACGGAGACTTTGAAGATGGCCACGACAGATATCACCACCTCAGGCGCATCCTTCCGGCGCAAAGAGCGAGGCAGCTTGCCGAAGTTTCCGCTGGCAATCCGCGCAGCGTGCTTATCGCTCGTCATCCTCCTCCTGCTAGTCGGGGTATGGCAGCTCGCAACGACGCCGGCCGCTAGCACCGCGACGTCAGTCGACCCAGAATACGCAGCTCTTGTTTCAGGTGCCGCCGCCGAAGGACAGAAGACCGGCTTTCCAACGCCGGCCGACTTTGCGTCGACGCTCTGGGGCCAAATCAAAAATCCGTTTTACGTTCATGGCCCCAACGACCAAGGCATCGGCATTCAGCTCGGCTACTCGCTGGGACGCGTGCTGCTTGGCTATTTTCTTGCGGCAATAGTCGCGATTCCGCTGGGATTCGTGATCGGCATGTCGCCGCTCATCCACCGCGCGCTGGATCCCTTCATTCAGATCCTGAAGCCGATTTCGCCTTTGGCCTGGATGCCGCTCGCGCTCTACACGATCAAGGATTCCAGCATTTCAGCGATCTTCGTGATCTTCATCTGTGCGCTCTGGCCCATGCTGCTCAATACCGCCTTCGGTGTCGCAAGCGTGCGTAAGGAATGGCTGAACGTTGCAGCCACCCTTGAGGTCAGCCCGTTGCGCAAGGCGTTTCAGGTCATATTGCCCGCGGCCGCTCCCACGATCATGACCGGCATGCGAATTTCGATCGGCATCGCGTGGCTCGTCATTATCGCAGCCGAGATGCTCGTTGGCGGTACCGGCATCGGATACTTCGTCTGGAACGAGTGGAACAATCTCTCGATCTCCAACATCCTGACCGCGATCTTGCTGATTGGTCTGACCGGCATGGCGCTGGACGTCATCCTGGCGCGCGCGGCCCGGCTGGTCGCCTATCGGGAATGACGTCCGCCAGCGGAAGATTGCAATCACTCACCCCAGGCCCGAACACGAGGACGCTATGGAAAAGCCACTGATCTCCATCGAAGCCCTGGCTCGGCGCTATCCCAAGCATGGCGGCGGCGAGACTACCGTCTTTGAGAATATCTGGCTGCCGATTGCGAAGGGCGAGTTCGTCTGTCTCATCGGGCATTCGGGTTGCGGCAAGACGACAATCCTCAACGTTCTAGCGGGCCTCGACAATCCGTCCGATGGCGTGGTGATCGTCGACGGCCGCGAGATATCGGGACCGAGCCTCGATCGTGCTGTCATCTTCCAGGGGCACTCGTTGCTGCCATGGATGACAGTCCAGCAGAACGTCGCGTTCGCGGTGAAGTCCCGTCATCCCGATTGGCCGAAGGCGAAAATTCTTGCGCACTGTCAGACGTATATTGATGTTGTCCATCTCAAAGGCTCTGAGCAGAAGAAACCAGCTGAGTTGTCGGGCGGCATGAAGCAACGCGTCGGCATTGCCCGCGCGCTCGCCATCGAGCCGAAGATGTTGCTGATGGACGAACCGTTTTCGGCACTCGATGCACTGACGCGCGGCTCGTTGCAGTACGAAGTCCGCCGCATCTGCACCGAGACGCAGCAGACCGTCTTTATGATTACGCACGACGTCGATGAAGCATTATTGCTCGCTGACAAGATCGTACTGATGACGAACGGTCCGCATGCCAAGATCGCGGAGATCGTTGAGAATACGCTGCCGAAAGACCGGCAACCGGCGACGATGCATCGGCATGCCAATTACTATCCGATGCGGAACCATCTTCTCGATTTTCTCGTCAGTCGCTCGAAGACGTTCGACCAGGAAATCGCGGGCAAGGCCTACGATCCCATGCGACCTCCCATCGTGCGCCCAACTGCAAAACCAATGCGGGTCGATGCCGAGAAAGATGGAGCCGCGGCCGTCGTCGACCGCGCTGCCGTAACAGCCTGAACCGAATTCTTTAGCCATCCAAACCAAAGGAGTGACACGCATGAACCGCGCCGAAGTGACCGAACTTGTGCTTTCCGCAAAACGGATGAAGGGCCTGACGTGGGCAGAGATTCAGCAAACCGTGTCGGTCTCGACCTCACCGATCGTCGTCACCGCAGCCCTTCTCGGACAGATGCGTCTGGAGCCTGAGGAAGCCGAGCGTGCCGCGAGGCTGCTGGATCTTCCCGAGGAAGCGAAGATTATTCTGACGGAAATTCCCTACCGCGGATCGCTCCCGCAAGTGCCGCCGACCGATCCGCTGATCTACCGCTTCTACGAATTGGTTCAGGTCTACGGTACGACGTGGAAGGAACTCATTCAGGAGGAGTTCGGCGACGGCATCATGTCAGCAATCGATTTCGATATGACGCTGGAACGTCAGCCCGACCAGAAGGGCGACCGCGTGAAAATCGGCATGTCTGGAAAGTTCCTCGGCTATCGCCGCTATTAAAGCGGCGTGACCGCTGCTGCCCTCGCACGGCGAAACTGATCAAACAAGGCCATCGCACGGATTTCCGCGCGATGGCCATTTCGTTTCAGTTGTCGACGAGAGATTCGTAAGCCCGGTCCGTCAACGTCTTCAGGAATGCGATCAAAGCATCGACGTCGGCGTCTGACAGCGGTCGCGCCTTCAGATCGGAGGTTGCGAGATTGGTGCCGTCTTCCGGTGCGTTCCACGCTGTTCCGGTTTCCGGATTAATCTTCCCGACGCTGCCGGCTGAAAATCTCAAGTGAAATAGGACGGCGGTGCGCAGCTCCTGAAAGGCGCCGTTGTGCATGTAAGGGCCGGTGACGGCAATATTGCGTAACGTCGGGACCTTAAACGCACCGTCATAGGTCGGGTCATTCGCTGCAGGATTTTGCATGAGACCATGGTCGACGCGTTGAGCGGCGCTTCCGTTCAGACGGCGAACCGCAACATTTTCCGGAACTCCCAGATTATAGTACCGGAAGTTTGTGAATGCATCGTTGCGCGAATCTGCGACGCCCGTGCTCGAATGACAGCGGGAGCAACCCGCCCCGTTCGCGGCGAAGAACAAGTCGCGTCCCCTGGCTTCGTTTTGCGAGAGCGCCGCTTCGCCTCGGAGCGACTTGTCATACCTGGAATCAAACGGTGCGAAATCGGACGTTTTCAAATAAGACGCCAATGCGGTCTGAAGTGCCGCGAACGCCTTTGGCGTGTCGTCCCAGACGCCAGGTCCGAAAATTTCCGGAAAGGCCGCTTGATAATCCGCGCTTTCGCGAAGCCGCGCGACGACACTTGCCTCATTGGGCATGCCCATTTCTATTGGATTGAGGATTGGGACGCGCACTTGATCCGTTATGGTTCGCGCTCGGCCGTCCCAAAACATTCCACCTGCCGCCGTGTGCTCTGCCGAGATATGAAACGGTGGCGTCATCATGATGTAGCTGAGTGTCGGCGAATTTCTATCGCCGAGCGAGTGACCGTCTCCTCCGCGAGAAACCGCGCCTTGCACGTCTCCCAACGCACGAGGATCGGTGAACGCCAACTCCGGCGAGTGACAGCTTACGCAGTTCTGCTTGCGGCTGAACGAAAGGTTTCGATCTGCGAAAAGCGCCCGGCCAAGTTCGATCGGCGTACGCAAGCTTGCGGCCTCGACAGGACGGGATGCTACCGCGGTCGCGATTGATGTGGCCGCCAAGAAGCCGATGAAGGCCCACCGTCGGCTCTTACAAGCCACAGCTATGCTGCGGGACGCATTCACTTCATTTTTTTTCCGCGGCATGGATGGTCAACTTCATGGATTTATCCGGCGCCCCGCTGATCTGAATGATCGCAGGCCCAGCGCCAAGATCGTACTGCACGCTCTTGCGCAAACTTTTACAATTCTTGTCGCCGGAAAATGCGACCGTGGAAACCAACGCATCGTTCTGGACGACATCAATCCAGGCGTGGCTGGGAATCGTGATTTGATAGAGCCCGGGCTTGCCCACATCGGCAATCGAGAACCAGCCGGAAAAGCTGTTTTTCGCTATGGCTTGTTTCTTGATGCCAGGTGTCGCCGGTAGCTTGACTGATGGCGAGGGTTTGAGCGTCAGCTCGATCGCCTTATCAGGGATCGACACGATCTTGCCGCCTGTCTCCACCGCTTCCGCGTCCGGCGCGGCGATCCAACTCAATTCGGTCGCAACGGACCATTTAAAACCGGTGCACGTCTCGGCGGAGGCTACTCCGGAAAACGCCGCCACCAAGGCCGCGATCGGTAAAAGAGATTTCAGTAATGGAAAATTGCGCGACATCTCTATTCCTTATCGAAGGCCGGCGCTATCGAAGCGTCGGCGGTATGTTGAGATCGTGATCCTAGAATTGCGTGCGCATGCCGACGTAGAAGTTGCGTCCCTGCTCCGGATAGCCGTCCGTCAGCGTGTAGTTCTCGTCCGTCAAGTTGCGAGCGTTGAAGATAAGGCTCGTCGTGTCGTTGATGTCGTATTCGGTCTGAAAGTTCGCGAGCGCGAATGCCCCAGTTTCGTAATACACGGTGCCGGCGGTGTTGACCGTCCAGCGATCAGTGGCGAATTCAACGTTCGGCGTGATGCTCCAGGCGTTGGTGATCTTGTACGTGGCGTAAGCAATGCCCTTCACCGCCGGCAGGCCGGTCAGCTCGAATGATGGGTTGTCGGGATTATGCACGTCACGGCGGATCCAGGTGATGTTGCCACCGACGAGCAGCGAGTCGTTCACTGCATAATCAACTGAATATTCGATGCCGTAGTAATGGCCGTCGCCGACGTTCTGACTTTGGGTCACCGCCTGCCCATCATAGATGAACGGCACCGATTGAATGAGGTTGGTGACATCGCTGTAGAACACAGCCGCCGACATCTGGCTGTTGCGCGCGAAATTGTTGGCCCAGCCCACTTCGTAATTGATCGACCGCTCAGGCTGAAGACCCGGATTCGACGTGGCGCCGCCGAAGCGTGAGCTGAAACGCTCGAAAATCGTCGGGAATCGAGTGCGGTCGGAAACGCTTGCGTGCATCGTGCCGGTATCGTTGTAGCGATAAACGACGGCCGACTGCCAATTGAGCGCGTCGGTATCTTTCTTTGGATATTCGAACAGACCGTCGGTCGTCGTGAACTCCTGGGCCTCGTAAAGCCTGCGCCAGTCGTAGCTGATGCCAGAGACGATATCGATGCGATTGGTGGCGCGGAGCGTGTTTTCGAAGGCAACGGAATAGGTGTCTTCCAGATCGGTTTGATCAGGTTCCCAGAAGCAGGGCGTGGTTTTACCGCAAGATACGCCCTTGACGTTGTAGCCTTGCGATTCCGTGTGGTTATCGCGCCGATAAAGGAAGGTTGACTTCAGCGTGTCCCACGGCGTGATGTCGAGGCCGTACAGGATGCTGCCGCCGCCCGCCCAGTCGTTATAAATACTATCGAAGGCTTTTGGAGTCTTCTGCGTGGTCTGAGCCGCATCGTCGTAGCTCATCAGGTTATCGCTGAAAGTCGTGTAGTAAACTTTGGTTTCGACGAACGACGCCGGAGAGAGTTTCGTATGTGAAAGCCAATAGATGTTTTGCTGCGTGGTGTCCGGCCAATCCCAATAGCGCTGCGTCGAGACGGGATCCGTTACGTGGTAGGGCGCGCCCTTGGAATTGTTCATTCGCACGTAGTTGATCGAATAATCGTCGGTCGCATTCGGGGTCAAACCGATTTTGGCGTTGGCTTCCCAATTGCTCTTGTTGGAATGATCGCGCTCGCCGCCGTTTTCGACCGACGTCGGCTTGAAATTGTCCGACAGGTACCAGCCATCCAAATCCAGCACAGAGCCGCTGACCTGCGCATAGTATCCGCGCTGCCGCGTTCCGAACGACGCGTAGGTTCTATAACCCTCGTATTGTCCGTCACCGCCGAACATCATGCCGCCTTCGATCTGGCCTTCGAACGGTTTGGTCGGCTTTTTGGTCACCATATTGATCCAGCCACCCATGCCGCCGGGTCCGTTGAGAACCGACGTGTAACCCTTCGCAATCTGCACTTCGGACAGATTGGCTGTCAGGAAGCTTGAGAAGTCGATGCGGTTATCGGCGGGACGATAGATCGGGATACCATCTATCGAGATCGGAACCTGCCAGCGGTCAAAGCCGCGGACGAAGATCAGCTGTTCGTTGCGCGTGCCGCCTGAATTCGATGCGGCGACGCCGGGAGCCAGAGACAGCGACTGATCCAAGGTCGCTTTCGAGAACGTCCACATAGCGTCGTTCGTGATCGCCGTGCCGCCGACCATATCGATTTGGCCGAGGGTAAAAACGCCTGCGGATCCTGGCAGGCCCTGACTGGATGCTGCGGTATCGGTGCCGCCGTCGGCTTTTTTAGATTTGCTGGCTGTACCTTTTGACTTGCCGTCGTCGATGCCCGCGGATGTGCTGCTGGGCTTTTGCGAAATGAGCTGTTTCGGAGCTGCCACCACGACGGGCGGCAAGGCGACGGACGATGCATCCTGAACGTTTTGTGCGGCTTCTTGGGCTTTCAGGTTTCCAGCAGATGACATCGCAAAGGCAGTGAACGCTAACACACGAACTTTTCGCCGGCACATTCGCTAATTCCCCCAACTCCAATTACGCAAACGATATAGCCGAACGACTATGTTGAAAGTTGCGGGGATGCAATACGCATGGCCGAGGCGATGGCGCCTATCGGATGCAGTGTGGCAGTTTGGTTTCAGTGAACAGATTAGTGAATCGAAATGTCGCTTCCACATTGCCCACTTGCCGAAGACTGCGTGTGTTCGTTCGCAGTCGAGGCATGCAACTGGGTCACGACTTCGGGGATCCGCGGTGGCGTCTTTCTCTCCGACACGTACTTGATTTCGGCGAGCCACATGGTCCTGCCTGTTTCATGGCGCCTGCGGCTGTGATCTTGAGAGACCAAGTCCTTCGTTGAAAGGGGCGTTCGATCAATGAAAATCCCTAGAGCCCGGCAGAATGCGGACGTTGCGGGGATGGCCCGCACGTGAATGCTGGGGATGCACGAATTCGTCGGCATTAGATAATTCGATCGTCGGCTCGTAGGCGTCTGAAAGGCGAGAAAGCTCAGCCGTCCGGTCGATGACACGCGCCGCCATGAGATGGATAACGTTTTCGGGACTGCGCTGCACTTTGCCTTCGATCAGCAGCAACCGGGCGCCCATAACCTCCTTGCGGAACTTCTCGAACGTACGCACCCAAAGCACGGCGTTCGTAATTCCCGTCTCGTCCTCCAAAGTTATGAAAATGGCATTGCCCTTGCCCGGGCGCTGACGCACGAGAACAACTCCGGCGACGCGTCCTCGGCTGCCGTCACGTTGAGCCGCAAGCTCGGCGCAGGTGGCAATGCCTTCGCTCCGGAAGATGTCGCGCAGACATTCCATCGGATGGCCTTTGAGCGACAAACGGGCGGTCTGGTAGTCCACTGCGATGTTTTCTCCGAGCGACATTGACGGCAATTGCGCATTAGGCTCGTCACCCAGATCCGGCTCGCGCGCGGCAGCGAACAACGGCAGTTCGTCTGCCTCCGGCAAACGCCGCGCCGCCCACAACGCGTCTCGGCGATGAATACCGACAGAGCGGAAGCAATCGGCATCGGCAAGCACGCGAAGCGCCCGTTGCGGCAGACGGGTGCGCTGCGCCAGGTTATCGAGGTCGGCATATCCGTTTCGGCGCAGCTCAATCAGCCGTTTGCACCACGCCTCCGACAAGCCGTCGACTTGCCGGAAACCGAGACGCAGCGCCGTTTTGCCGTCGGCGCCAGCGCACAGCGTATTGTCCCAGTCGCTTTCGTTGACGTCCACCGGATAGACTTCGACGCCATGATTGCGCGCGTCGCGCACGATCTGTGCCGGGGCATAAAATCCCATAGGTTGCGCATTCAGAAGCGCGCACGCGAAAGCCGCCGGATAGCGGCATTTTATGAAGGCAGAGATATAGACGAGCCTGGCGAACGCGGCGGCGTGACTTTCGGGAAACCCATATTCGCCGAAGCCTTTGATCTGCTCAAAGCAGCGCTGTGCGAAATCGCGATCGTAGCCACGCTCGACCATACGCTCGACAAGCATCGATTCGAATTTATGGATCGTGCCGACATTGCGAAACGTCGCCATTGCGCGGCGAAGCTGATTGGCCTCGGCATCAGTGAACTTTGCCGCGACCATCGCGAGTTGCATCGCCTGTTCCTGAAACAGCGGAACGCCGAGCGTTCGCGACAGCACGTTGCGAAGCTCATCAGGATCGTGCGGTGGCGCGGGCGATGGAAAGGTTATCTCTTCCGGATTTTTGCGGCGGCGCAGATAGGGGTGCACCATATCGCCTTGGATAGGCCCCGGCCGTACGATCGCGACCTGGATGACGAGATCGTAGAACTCTTTCGGCTTCAGGCGCGGGAGCATGTTGATCTGCGCCCGGCTCTCGACCTGAAAGACGCCGATTGAATCGCCCTTCTGCAGCATTTCGTAGACATCCGACTGCTCGGCAGGAAGGTCGGCGAGATCGAAGCTCTTGCCTTCGTGCGTGCGGATCAGGTCGAACGCCTTGCGGATGCAGGTCAGCATGCCCAGCGCGAGAACGTCGACTTTCATCAGACCGAGAACATCGATGTCGTCCTTGTCCCATTCAATGAAGGTCCGCTTATCCATCGCGGCATTGCCGATGGGAACAATGTCGTCCAGCCGTCCCCGAGCCAGCACGAAGCCGCCGACATGCTGCGAGAGATGGCGCGGAAAACCGAGAATACGTGTCGCAAATGCGATCGCCTGGCCGATGACCGGATTGCGCGGGTCAATGCCGGCTTGCCGGAGATGCGCTTCGGACAGTTTCGATCCCCCGCTTCCCCACACGGTTCCGGCGATGCGGCTGGTGATGTCTTCACTCAAGCCCAGAACTTTGCCGACTTCACGAATAGCGCTGCGCGGGCGATAGCGGATCACCGTCGCCACGAGGCCCGCGCGCTCGCGTCCATAGCGCTTATAGATGTATTGGATGACCTCTTCGCGCCGTTCATGCTCGAAGTCGACGTCGATGTCCGGCGGCTCGCGCCGCTCGCTCGAAATGAAACGGGCGAAAAGCAAGTTATTGCGTTCAGGATCGACCGACGTGATCCCGAGCACGTAGCAAACGGCGGAATTCGCTGCTGAGCCTCGTCCCTGACACAGAATTTTTTGTTCATTGGCGTAGCGGACGATGTCGTAAACGGTGAGAAAGTACGGTGCATACTCGAGCTTGGCGATGAGTGCCAACTCGTCCGCCACCTGATTTCGCACTTTATCCGGGATGCCTGCCGGATAGCGCTCGTGCGCTTTCTGCCACGTCAAATGCTCAAGCCACCCTTGCGGTGTCCAGCCGGGCGGAACGGGCTCGTCGGGATACTCATATTTAAGCTGCCCAAGAGAAAAGTCGATGCGCTGAAGAAGTTCCTGCGTGGCGGAAATGGCGGAAGGACAGTCGCGGAATAGCTGCGCCATGTCCGCGGGTCGCTTGAGGTGGCGCTCTGCGTTGGCTTCGAGGCGCCGGCCCGCCGTCTCGATGCGCAAGCCTTCGCGGATGCACGTCAGGATGTCTTGCACCTCCCGTTGCTCCGGTATGTCGTACAGAACGTCGTTTGTGGCGATCAGCGGCACATGCGTTAAAGCAGCGACGCTCATCAGATGATGCAGCTCTTCCCGATCGTTTCCGCGCAAATGCATTGCAGCGGCAAGCCATGTTTTTCCGGGCGCTGCTTCTGAAACAATTTGAACATGCGCTTCGAGGCCACCGCGCACCGACGGCGGCATGAGGATCAATTGCAGATCGGCGCAGTCCGAAAGCAAATCGTCGCGTTGCAGACTGCATTCGCCCTTCTTGGCCTTTAGCTTGCCAAAGCTGAGCAGACGGCAGAGCTGCGCCCAACCGGCCCGATTTTCGGCATAGGCGATGATATCCGGGGTACCGTCGATGAAGACGAGGCGTGCGCCGACGAGCAACTTGAAATTTTTTGCGCGAGCTTTGACGGCTTCTGAAATGCCGGCCCAATCGTCGGCGTTCGCATCGTCGATCCAAGCGTATTCGCCGGGGCCGGAGCCTTCGCGGACCTTTTGCGGAGCGGGCAATCCTTCGTTCAGCAAGTCTTCGAGAGCGCTGTAAGCTCTGACGACGCCGGCGAGTGTATTGCGGTCGGCAATGCCGAGCCCCGTATGGCCAAGAAGGACGGCGCGCGCGACGAAATCCTCAGGGTTTGAGGCGCCGCGCAGAAACGAGAAATTCGTGGTGGTAGCAAGTTCGGCATAGGGCGTCATGGAAACACTCCATGCAGGAACCACCGAGGCTGTCCATCGGCCGCCGTTACGGCTGCGCGGAAAATCCAGAAGCGCCGCCCTTCAGAGCTTTCGACACGATAGTAGTCGCGCACACCATAGTCTGACTGTGGGCGCCACCATTCTTCGGCAATGCGCTCCGGACCGATCGCGTTCGCAATGCGATGCGTAACGCGGCGCCAGCGGATGCTTTCCAGCCTATCGTCTTTGTCGGCTTCGACGTCGATTGGATGCGGGCGCGCATAGATCAGTGGCGGACGCAGACCCGCCCTGCTTTGGATCGTCTCCTGCTCCCATTCGTGTGGCGACGCGGGAAGCGCTGCCGGAACCGCAGCCTGCGCCCGTTCCGGGATATGGCTATCGACCGGCTGCAATCGCATTACGCGCTCGCGTCCGAACATGATGCTCAACCGGTCGACGAGTTGCGCGACCTTGTCTTGCTGGTCGTCTTGCGCATTGAACGTGCACTGGCTCTCAGTCCACGGTTCAGCGCGCGTCGCCTCGAAGCAAATGAGATCGAAACCGAAGCCAGGATCGAGCGGGTCGGCGAGGCCATCGAGACGGTCGCGGTAGAGGCGCAAGATCCCTTCAGGATCGCGTGTCGGGCGGCTGGTCTCGACGCGGATGCGGCGGACGACGCCGTCAGCCCGAAAAAAAGTTCCCGTAAAGATGCGGCCGCCGACGCTTCGCGCTGCCAATTGATCGCAGACGGACGCAGCCAGATCGGCGAGCATGTTGGCAATGACCTCGTGGCTCGCAACCGGCTCGGCGCAGCGCTGCTCGGCCCTGTAAGGCGCAGGCTGGCGGCGAGGCGCGATTCGTCTGTCTTCCTCTCCGAGCACGCGGGCGAGCTTGGCCGTGAAAGCCGACGAAAAACGGGCGGTGAACAGCAAGGACGGCCGGTCGGCAATCTCGGCGACAGTCCTCAGCCCGGCGCGCCTCAAGGCAGTTGCGTCTTCTTCCGCGCATTCGAGCGCCGCGACAGGAAGTACCCGCACAAGCCTAGCGTCCTCGACAAAGCATGGATTGACGTCAGAGAAGCGCGCCAGTGCGCGCGCCATATCAGGCGTCGGAGCGACGGCAAGTTTCGCGACTGAGATGCCGGCCGTCTGCAAAACCTTCTGCAGGCGCGCGGCAAGCATCGTCTCACCTGCGAAGAGATGGCTGCATCCTGTGATATCGAGTGCGAGACCGTCGGGCGGATCCAAGGTGACCGAGGGCGTAAAAGCCAGCGCCAGATCGGCAAGATACGCAACGAAAGCGGTATCGGCTGAGGGATCGGCCTCGATGGCGCGCAATCGCGGCATCCGCGCCCGCGCGTCGGCGAGCGTCATTCCAGCTCGCAGGCCGACGGCTAGAGCCCGGGAATCGACGGCGGCCAATTGCGAGACGCCCTTGACCTTGGCAACGAAGACCAGCGGCAGAGGTGCGCCGCCGCCGTTGTCACGCTGCCAACGATCCGACGACAGGAACGGCATCCAGAGGCACAGATACCGCCTGCGCGAAACATCGCCGCTCATGATCCCACTCCAAGATACAGCTTCTCTCATCGAGACCCGACGAGCTTTTCAGCACGAACACGTCGAAGGCTGCCCGCCGCTGGCCGTTCGGCTTCATCTGAGGTGCACCCTGCACGCGCCAGCGGATTTGCGCGGCATTGGGGGCGATGCGGCCACCGTGCCGAATGAGCACGATCTCGACTCCCGACTTCTCCGCAGCAAGTTTCAATCGTCGGCTGGCCGTCAGGTCGATCGGAGCGGCCGTCTCCAGGATGACGGCATGCAGCGCACTGCAACGCACGCCTTCAAGAGCGGCGCGCAGTCCGTCAACGGAAGAACGCGCTTCCACAACGATGCAGCTCTCGGGAGACAGGCCAAGCGCGACCAAGCCCGGACCATAGGCGTCTCCGGTTTCCGCGATTGCCGCTGCCTCGCGCACCCACAACAGCATGGCATCGCGCGGCGCTGCTGCCTTCGTCTGGGCCGCCAGCGTCAGGCCGAAGCCGACAGCCGCAGCGGCATGCCCCGGCCCGGCGACGACTTCGCGAAGAATGACAGGGGCTGAGGGGGCGCAAATCGAGAGCGGCAGCATGGCAAAAGAGAAAGAGCCTCAGACATGATTGTTCCCTTTTTGTTCTACAGCAGGATAGCCGCCCTGTCCAGTCCTGCTTTTGCAGTCGACAAGGCAGCGATCTCGCGAGAGATGCCGCTCAGACAGCCTCTTTCTCCAGCTTCGGTGTCCGATGCGCCATCAGATACAGAATCTCATCCGCCGGCCGTGGCTCGCTGAAGAGATAGCCTTGCACCTCGGTGCAGCCCTCATGGCGAAGCTGTAGCAGCTCCGCTTCCGTTTCGACCCCCTCCGCCGTCGTCGCCATGCCGAGCGCATGGCCGATGCTTGCAACGGCACGCACGATAGCGATGGAATCCGGATTGGCCTCAAGATCCTGAATGAACGACCGGTCGATCTTGATCTTGTCGAACGGAAACTTCCGCAGATAACCAAGGCTCGAATAGCCCGTGCCGAAATCGTCCATAGAGATGCGGACGCCGAGGGCGCGCAGTTCATTCAGCATCGCAACCGTTGCATCCGTATCGCGCAGCAGGACCGTCTCGGTGATTTCAAGTTCGAGGCGATACCCAGGCAGGCCTGATTTCGCCAGCGCACCGACAACCTGAAGAACGAGCGCATTGTTCTTGAACTGCAGCGGCGAAAGATTTACGGCGACCTTGACGTCTGATGGCCATTTCATCGCATCTGCGCAGGCGCGATCCAGCACCCAGTTGCCGATTGCGCCGATCAAACCGATCTCTTCGGCGAGCGGGATGAATTCCACCGGAGAAACCATTCCGCGCGTCGGGTGTTGCCAGCGCACGAGCGCTTCGAAGCCGCTGACCTCGTTCGTGTCGAGAGAAATTAGCGGCTGGTAAAAGAGTTCGAGCTGGTTACCGTCAATTGCCTTGCGCAGATCAATTTCGAGCGCGCGGCGTTCCTGCAGCTTGGCGTCCATGCCAGGCTCGAAGAAGTGATAGATGCCACGACCCGCTTCTTTGGCGCGATAGAGTGCCATATCGGCGTTCTTCATCAGCTGATCCACGGTGTTGCCGTCCGTCGGAGCCATTGCAACACCGATGCTAACACCCACCGCGACCTGGTGCCCGAGCACTTCGAACGGCGCACTCAATTCGGCGATGATGCGCTGCGCTAAAATCGTGACTCCGAGAGGCTGATCGGCATCGATTTGCACGATTGCAAACTCGTCGCCGCCGAGACGCGCGATGATGTCATGTTTTCTGACGCAGGCGCGCAGCCGATCCGCCACCGCCTGGAGCAGAGCGTCCCCGACGGGATGCCCAAGCGTGTCGTTGACCGTCTTGAAGTTGTCGAGGTCGAGACAAAGAATTGAGACCGTGCGACCGTGCTCGGCGCCCTTGAGCGCCATTTCCATAGCCTCGTGGAACCGCACTCTGTTGGGAAGGTCGGTCAGAGCGTCATGATGCGCCATGTGGGCGATTTTGGCGTCCATCTTGCGCCGCTCGGTGATGTCTTCATGAATAGCGATTGAGCCACCGTCACGCATCGGCTGATGGGAAATGGCGATGACCTGGCCGTCGGTCAGTTCTTCGATTCGATAGATTGGATCGCGGCCGGAGGCCGACTCGATATGATCGACCAAAGCCATTTCCTGAAACTTCGAGAAATGGCCGTTCTTACGGCGCTCCCGCAATATCGATCGGAGGGGCGTGCCCGCGACGGTCAGCTCTGGATTCAGACCGTAGAGCTCGGCATAGCGCCGGTTGCAGATGATGAGATTTTGCTCAGCGTCGAACATGCAGAGACCCTGAGGCAGGTTGTTGATCGCAGCATCGACACGGGCGTATTGAACAGCCAGCGACTGTTGGGCCTCGGCAAGCTTCGTCAGCATTGATTGGAATGAACGCGCAAGCGTTCCGATCTCGTCGGAGCGGCGGAGCAGATCCTCATCGAGATCCAGTAACATCGCCCCGCCTTCTCGAACTCGCAGCGCAGCTTCACTGAGATGACAAAGGGGACGCGCCTGCGAATAGTGAACGAGCGCCAACGCCAATAAAACGATCAACGACGTGCCGATTGCTAAGATCGCGATGATAACCTCAAGCATCGCGTTCTGCTCGGCTTCCGCCTGGGCAAGGACCTCACGGGATTCAGCGCCGAGGAGATTGGTCAGCCGGTTCATCTGCCCTAGCGCGTCGTCGAGCGCCGCATCGAAACGGAGATCGAGCATTTCATCAGCACGACGTTGCTTGTCGCTGGAGAGGATTGCATCGCGAAGCGGACGTACGGTGCCTTCGAGATATCGCAGCTTGCTCTGGATGAGGTCGCAATCTGCGCCACGCGCGGGGAAATAATCGGCGACGGCGGAGATCCAGCGGCGTGCAGCTGCGATTTGATTGATGGCTTCGCGGCTGGCCATCCGCGCATCGTCCAAGTCCGATGCGGACATGCTTTTATAAACAGCCAAGCCGACATCGTTCAGGGCCGCCTTGGCATCGGACAACGCGAGGCGTGCGGGTCCAACACGCTCAATCATTGCGCGATTGACCCGATCGAGACTTTGCGCCCCTTCAAGCACGAAGAAGTTAGCGAGCGCCGATAGCGCCCCAAGGGAGACGATGAGCACCGCGGCTTTGGCGGCGATGCCGAAGCGGAAAACGATAGGCACTTTCATGAGAATCTATGCTGCCAGTTGGACCGGCGCCGGCATTAGAGCAAAAGTGTTTTATCTTCACTAACGCGTTGAAAATGATGCCTAATTCACTTTCTAATATGTCAGTTTGATGACAATGAAAAATGCACAGAAAAATGATGTCGAGGCGGACGCGCCGAGCAATCTCTTCGGCGTCAGCACGTCGCTCGTACTCCGACGGTGGCCTCATGTAGGTCTTCTAACCACCACGAGGTCGACGGCACTTAGCCGATGATCGACACAAGCGCAGCTTAAGAATGATGCGTTAGGGCCCACGAAGAGGGTCACGCCGGACTCAAACAAACGTGAACCGATATGGCCAAGCGGCTTACTTTTTTTCTGCAGCGGGCACCATACGTCAAACATAGCGATCTTAAATTCCCGCTCGCGCAACTCGGACGGGGCGCGGGGAGGTTTTCGAGTCGCCGAAGCCAACTTGCCAGAATGGAGATCCCCTATGTCTCGTCTGAAAATCAGCAGTGGAATCGCCGCCGCCACTCTTATGCTGTTCGCCGTACCGATGTCGGCCTACGCCCTCGTAGAGAATCCTTCTAGCACTATGTCGCAAACGCCGCCTTCAGTGATTGTGTTCAACCAGAAACCCAAGGACGGCCAAATCAACGTCACGTATGCGTTTATGCCGTCGGCTGGGCACTTCGTGATTTACGGATCGAATGGTTCGGGCAAAGCCAATGACTCGATCGTCGGCAGTGTGAAGCTCGATGCCGGCGCGCACAACGACTTCAGCGTCAAGCTCGATAAAGATTTGCCAGCGGGCACATCTTTGTGGGCTTCGCTCACAAACTCCGACAAGCAGCCCTTCTGGAAAAAATCGCTCCCTCTGCAGAACGAATTTTTGATCAAGTAACAAGGCTGCAAAGCCTTTGTGCATGACCGCCAGATCGACACAACGCCGGAGCGAAAGCCCCGGCGTTTCTTTGCATAGCCTGCTATCACTCGCGGATGGTTTCGGCTGCTACGAGTTCCGTGCGGAATTTCAGCCAGAGTACGACTGACAGCACTGCGAAAGCGCCCAGCGTCGGAAACATCGCGGCGTAACCGAATTGTTGTGCCATCCACCCGCCGATCGCGGGACTGAGCGCGGCGCCGACGCCTTGTATCGCCATCACAGCGCCTTGACCGGCGTTGATGCGGCCAGTGCCATTCAATATGCGCGCAACCAATCCCGGGACGGCAACACTCTGCAAACCTGCGCCAATGCCATCGAGGATTTGCACGGGGTAGACGCCCCAAGGCGTCAGCAGCTGTGCAGCGATGACGCCCCGCACCGGCAATGCCAAGAACGAGATCAAAAGCACCGGCCAATACCCGCCGCCTTCAGCCATGTGCATCGCGACAATCGAAGCAACGATCATGCTGGCTTGTGCGACGATGATCGTCATCGCAACGAACGACGGACCGCTTACTTGTCCGTGCGAGACGACGGCCATACCGTAAAGCGGCAGCATCGCGCCGTTGCCGAGATGAAAAGCCAAAAGAGCGACCGCGAGAATAAGAAGCGGCTTGCATTCGAGCAGCACGGCAAGGCTGCTTGCCGACGAGTCGCTTTCACCTTCCTTCATTCCGCGGGCGGCGGCATGGTCGATCGATGACGGCGGGATCAGCATGATGCATGTTATCGACAGCACACCGAACACTGCGGCCAACGCGAAGATGGCGCCATAGCCGAATTTCCAGCCCAGATAACCCGACAAGGCGGCGCCGATGACGTTGCCTGCATGGTTGAAAGCCTGGTTTCTTCCATTCTGGCGGTTAAATCCGCGCTGCCCGACAATTCCGAGCGTAATGGCGTTCATGGTTGGAACGATTGCGGCTCCGGCGATAGCTGTTGCGACTTGCGATGTCGCGACGACCCAGAACTCCTGCGACAGCAAGATGATCGCCGACGCCGCTATCGTGCTGATCCCGGCGACGACAACCCATGCTCGTTTGGCATGCGTGCGATCGATGAATGCGCCTGCGGGGATGACCATCAGCATTCCGGCGATGCCACCAATCGTCATCACAGTGCCGATCAGTCCGCTTTGCCAGTGATGCCCGAGCAGATAGACGCCGAGAAACGGACCGATCCCGGCCTGAAAATCCGCCATAAAGAAATTGACGGCGAGCAGCGGCCAAAGGTGAGCGCCCGCAAGTTCTGGCTTCGTCTGCCTCTCGATTGAAAACTCGCGTGCAGACGACCGTTGCACTTCCCTGCTCCGAACAACAAAGCCGCGATGAAGACGACTGACCAATCTTAAAAGTTCCCGCGGCCCTGCCCGCCGTTGGTGGAATGCACATCGGGGGAATGCTTGAAACACAGCTCTATTTGTTGGCTGACCATTCCGGGGGCGGGGATCCAATTTTTCTCGGAACAAGCAAGCGGGCACGGCGTTTCGTTCGCAAGGAGTGCGACCATGTATAAAGCGACGTTATTTCTTGTGTTTATTCTATTTTCCTCAGATTCCCTCTGCGCAGGACAAGTCGGCATCGCCTCAAAATTTTGCGAATTATCGCGCACCGCCAGCGGACGATCCTATCCGTGCACGGCGCTGGTCGCTGCTCATCGCTCTCTGCCGTTTGGCTCTCGCGTAACAGTAAAAAATCTGGAGAACGGTAAACGCGTGACGGTGACGATCGTGGATCGCGGGCCGTTCGTCAAAGGACGGATTATCGATCTTTCCGAGGGCGCAGCGCGCCAACTCGGCTCGGCGGATTTGATGCGGGTGGAAATTTCGGCCCAATAGCCCGCGACCGAATGTTCGCGGGCCCGTCAGGTTCTTTACATGCTTTCATATAAATGAAAAACTTTCGCCATTCTTCATTTAGGAAGGATGGGGACATCTCGTGACAGCTTTCACGACTGCTTCGGCATGGGCCGACACGTCTTCAGGGACGCTTCCCGACGATCCGCTGCGGCCCGACGAACATTGCGACCTTGCGATCATCGGTGGCGGGATTCTCGGGCTTTGCTCTGGCCTTCATGCGGCGCGACAAGGACTTGCTATCCGTATTGTCGATGCGGCGCGGATTGCCGACCGCGCTTCGGGTCTCAACGGTGGGCAGGTCATCGCGGGATTTAAGTACGATCCTGATTGGCTCATCGAGCATTTTGGCGACAAGCGAGGATCAGCACTGGTGTCGTTCGGTGCGTCGACGCCCGATGCCGTCTTTGGGCTCATCGAGCGCGAGAACCTTAACGTCCCACGACAAGCCAAAGGCTGGATCCAAGCTGCGCATTCTGAAACGGCATTGAAGGCCGCGGAAGATCGCGCGGCGCAGTGGATCGCGCGCGGCGTGCCGGCAAAAATTCTTACCGCCGATGACGTGACACAGATGACCGGAGCACAGGGCTATCTCGGTGGCTGGCTAGATCCGCGCGGCGGAGCGATCCAGCCTTTTACGTACACACGCGAGCTTGCGCGCATCGCCGTGGCAGCCGGCGTTCGCATTGCGGAAAACACGCGAATTTCGCGGTTGCGGCGCGAAAATTCGTCATGGGCGCTTGCGACAGCAGATGGAAAAACGCTGCATGCGAAATCCGTTATCGTTGCGACGAACGCCTATGCAGACGGTCTTATTCCGGGCCTCGCGCGCACGCTGTTACCGCTGCACTCATTCCAGATTGCAACCGAGCCGCTCCCCTACGAGGTGCTCGCAAATATTCTTCCCGGCGGCCAGGTCGTTTCGGATTCGCGCCGCATCGTCACCTATTACCGCAGAGGACCGGACAATCGCATGCTTCTCGGCGGGCGCGGCTCGATGGCGGAGCCAACGAGCCCGAAAGCCTGGGCGCACCTCGAACATGCGCTGAAGCGGCTCTATCCCGCTCTCACCGATGTAAAAATCGAAAAGCGCTGGCATGGGCGCGTCGCCGTCACGCTCGATTACTTACCGCATGTTCACGAACCGGAGCGCGGCTTGATGGTCGCCGCGGGATGCCAAGGGCGCGGCGTCGGCCTGATGACGGCGCTCGCTCCGCGTCTCGTCGACTATCTCGCGTCACGTGATCCCGAATGCATTCCGCTCCCAATCACGCCGATAAATCCGATCCCGTTTCACGCGTTTCGCAACATCGGCATCGGTGCAGCCATCGCGTGGTACCGGCTGATCGACATGCTGGAGCGCTGAGTAATACAGCGATTGACATTTTCGCAAATGTGAAAAACTATCCTGCCAGTTCAGGATTGCGAGTTGATGAACGCTTCCGCCGAAACTGACCACGCAATACCGGCGGCCTCTGCGCGCCACAGAGGGCTATTCCAGCTTGGAATGTCGGCGCCGGGTGCGCTGGCGACATCCATCCTCGTTCTCTTTGCGCTTGGCGTGGTGCTGTTTCTGAGCTTCAGAACGAATGATGGCTCTCTGCTCGGCGGGGCGTTCACGCTCCGCAATTTCTCAGACACGTTGTCCGATCCACTTTACGCAACGATCATCCTCAGATCGCTGGCGATTGCCGGTTTCGTTACGCTTGCGACGGTCGTGACGGCCTATCCAGTGGCGTACTATCTGGCGTTTCACGCCGGCAAGCATCGCGGATTGTTGCTCTTCATCGTCACGCTGCCGTTCTGGACCAGCTACCTGTTGCGCGTTTTCGCGTGGAAAGTCGTGCTGGCGTACAACGGCGTTCTAAACTCGGTCCTGCTGACGACCGGGCTCACGTCGGAACCGATCCTCGCGTTTCTCAATACGCCGGCCGCTGTCGTCGTAACGCTGGCACATGCCTATGCGGCGTTCGCAATCCTGCCGATTTACGTCGCGCTGGAGAATGTGCCGCGTTCTCTGATCGAAGCCGCAGAGGATCTTGGTGCGCGGCCGTTCACAATCTTCCGCAAGATTATCCTGCCG
Organism: Hyphomicrobium sp. DY-1; assembly: GCF_047497105.1. NCBI lineage: Bacteria > Pseudomonadati > Pseudomonadota > Alphaproteobacteria > Hyphomicrobiales > Hyphomicrobiaceae > Hyphomicrobium > Hyphomicrobium sp. DY-1. The sequence goes on from NZ_CP134870.1 coordinate 1,379,585, forward strand.
ATTTCGATGCCAGGCGTCATGGGAGCGGCGCTCGTCGTGTTCGTGCCGACCGTTGGTGACTACGTTACGCCAGCCCTCGTCGGCGGACCAAACAGCACGATGATCGGCTCGATGATCCAAGCGCAGTTCGGCAAGGCGAACGATTGGCCGTTTGGCGCGGCGCTTGCGGTGATCGTGATGCTGGTGATCCTCGCCGTTGTCGTGGCTGTGCGGCTTGCGGACAAGCACTTCGGGAGCCGGACATGAGCGCGGGCGCGGCTTGTTCGAAAAACGCGACGTGGCTCAAGGGTTATATCCTCGCCTACGTGCTTTTTCTCTATCTGCCGATCGCGATCATTCCGATCTTTTCGTTCAACAATTCGATCCAGGCGGCGTTTCCGCTGTCGGGTTTCACGCTCGAATGGTACCGCAGCCTCGTCAACAACGAAAATCTTCACCGCGCCTTCGAGACGAGTCTGATCGTCGGATTTTCCGCGGCGTTCCTGGCGACGTCTATTGGCATGACGGTCGCCTACATGGAAATTTCGGCAGGCGATCGCGTTTCGCGCGCGATATCGGCGCTGGCGCGGCTGCCCATTCTCATTCCAGGCGTCATCGTCGGCATTGCTCTGCTCATTCTGGTCAATCTCGCCGGACTTGGCCCTTCGCGCACGGCCATCGTGCTGGGGCATACTCTCGTGGCGCTCCCGACCGCTGTCGTCATCATGCGGAGCCGGTTCCTGTCGCTGCCGAAAAGCTACAGCGAAGTCGCGATGGATCTCGGCGCGCACGAATGGACGACCTTCCGGCGCATCATTCTGCCGCTCGCCGCCCCCGCCATCGCATCGTCGTTCATGCTGTCGTTTCTGACGTCGTTCGACGAATTCATCGTCGCGTTCTTTCTGTCCGGAACCGAGCCGACGCTGCCGCTCTACGTCTGGGGGCAGTTGCGCTTTCCGAAATCGCTTCCGAGCGTCATGGCGCTCGGCTCCGTCATTCTTTTGGCTTCGGTCGTCATTGCGACAACCGCCGAGATCATCCGGCGGCGCGGCGCATCCGCGACCGAACTTCCCCTCTCTTTCAAATGAAGTGTGCCGAGCTCTTGAACGCGAACAGGGAGTATCAAGTTATGCAGGGATTGACGTTACGAAACACGCTGCGCAAGGCCGTCGGCCTGGCGTCTCTGGTTGCGGCCATCGCAACACCGGCGCTTGCCGCCGACAAGCTCACCTATTTTACATGGTCGGGCTATGAACTGCCCGCCTTCAACAAGAGCTTCCTGAAAGAACATCCGGACGGCGTCGAAACGTCGGTCTTCAGCGATGACGATGAAGCTTTCACGAAAGTGAAAGCCGGTTTTCATCCCGATCTCGCGCATCCCTGCTACGACAAGATCGCGCGCTGGAACAAGGAGGGCCTGCTGCAGCCGATCGATACGAAGCGGATCAAGAACTGGGATACGATTTTCCCGGTCTTCAAAGACCTTCCCGATATTCAAGCCGGTGACGGCAAGGTCTGGATGGTACCTTGGGATTGGGGCAATACCTCTGTCCTCTACCGTACCGATCTCGTGAAAGATCCCGCTCCATCGTGGAACCTGCTGTGGGACAAGCAATACGCTGGACGCCTTGCGACGATCGACGCGGTTCACGATACGCCTGTCGTCGCGGCCATCATGGCCGGCGTCAATCCGTTCGACATGTCGCCAGCCGACCTCGAAAAAGTCGCTGCGAAGCTGCGTGAACAGCGACCGCTGCTGCGCGCCTACACGACGGACATGACCTCGGTCGAGCAATCGCTCGCCAGCGGCGAGCTTGTCGCGGCGATGACGTGGAACGCTTCGGCGACCGCTCTTAAAAAGCAGGGCGTAAAGGTCGAATTTTTGAAGCCGAAGGAAGGCATGCTGACGTGGGCATGCGGGTTCGTGATGCTGAAGGACGCCAAGAACGTCGATCTGGCCTATGATTTCATCAACAGCCGCCTAGAAGGCGACTCAGGCAAAGAGCTCATCACGCAGTACGGCTACGGCAGCGCTTCGAAGGCGGCATTCGATCTCGTTCCGAAGGAAGAGCTTGACCGTCTGCAGCTTCCGGCCGATCCGAACGTCGTTCTGAAGAGCACGGTTTTCACTGGACCGATGAAGCAGAACGACGAGCTCGCCAAGATGTTCGAGAAGATCAAGGCTGGCGGCTGATCGCGCGCCAATCGAAGACGAAAGATGCAGCTCTTTTTCAGATAGAGGGTCACGACTGTGGCGCGGATGAAGGTAAAAGAAGCACGCGACGAGGCTTCCGATCAGACTCCCTCCGAGGCGGACATTCGCCTCGGCCGCCGCATTCGTGCGCTCCGACTCGAACGAAAGCTCGGCATCACTGACGTTGCCCAGCGCGCCGGAATTTCCGTCGGCGCGCTGAGTCAAATTGAACGCGGCTTGACCTCGCTTAGGATTCGCGTGCTCTGGCCGTTGGCCGCTGCACTCGGCGTCGAGCCGCACAGCCTGCTTGGCGACGACGAGAACAAGAGCAGCGATCTATACGTCGTCCGTGCGACGAAGAGAAAGGAAGTGCCGGTTCGATCGCAGGGCATGCGTAAGGAGTTGCTGTCTCCTCCGGGTTCGGTGCTGACGGGCCTTCTGGTTCATGTCGAACCGGGCGGCGGGACGGGGGAGTCCTACAGTCATGCGGGCTACGAGTTCGGCCTCGTCAAAAAAGGCCAGGTCGAGTTGACGATCGATAGCGTCGTCTATCTTCTTAAGGCTGGCGACAGTTTCGCATTCAAGAGCACGCTGAAACATTCGTTCCACAACGGCGGCAAAGAGCGGTGCGAGATCGTTTGGATCAACACGACAAAGACGACAGAGATTCGTAATGGCGACTGATTCACTGCTGCGCCTCGATGGGGTTTCCAAAGTTTTCGATAGTGGCACGGTCGGTCTCGATAACGTTACGCTCGACATCGCTCATGGCGAGTTCATTAGCCTTCTCGGACCCTCAGGGTGCGGAAAGACGACAAGCCTGCGCGTGATGGCGGGCTTTGAAGCGCCGACCAGTGGCCGCGTCCTGCTCGATGGCAAAGACATCACGGCGCTTCGCCCCTATGACAGGCCGCTTAATACCGTTTTCCAAGACTACGCCCTGTTTCCGCATATGAACGTCGCGGAGAACGTCGGGTTCGGGTTATCGCTGCGAAAGCTTCCGGCCGGTGATGCTAAAAAGAAAATCGCCGAGGCGCTGGATCTGGTCGGGCTTGCCGACAAAATCAGCGCACGCGTTTCGATGCTGTCGGGCGGTCAACGCCAACGCGTTGCACTGGCGCGCGCGCTGGTTTGCTCGCCGCGCGTGCTTCTTCTCGATGAACCGCTGTCGGCGCTCGATGCGAACCTGCGCGAGCAGATGCAGATCGAATTGAAGCGGCTGCAATCACGTCTCGGTACGACGTTCGTGATGGTCACGCACGATCAAGCGGAAGCACTGTCGATCTCGGACCGCATCGTCGTCTTGAACCGCGGGAGGATCGAGCAGATTGCGTCGCCGTCGGAGCTTTACGATGCGCCTGCGACGCGCTTCGTGGCGGATTTCATCGGAAGCATGAATGTTCTTGACGCCGAGATCGTAGAAACGACAACCACAGGCGTGCGCGTCGCTGCGGGTTCGATGATCCTCGAAGTTCCAGCAGAATGCATTCGCGCTACGCCAGGCCGAGGCGGGCCGGTATTGGTATGTGTGCGGCCGGAGGAGCTGACCGCTCATCCGGATGCAATGGACAACACGGTCGCAGCGCAGATCCTATCGACTGTCTTCTATGGTCCGACGCTCCGGCTGTTCGTCGAAACAAATGCCGGCCAGAAGCTGATGATCGACATGGGGCGCCGCCGATCGACCGAAACGTTCGACGCCGGGGCGACGGTGCACGTCCGGCCCGTTCGCGGCTCCGGGCGGCTTCTCGACAAGGACTAACGTTATGCACGGGCCTGCTGGGTTACGAGGCCACAATGATTTCGGCTCCGGCATCCTTCAGAGCAGCTGCTATATCGTCGGGTGGCTCCGCTTCGGTCACAACCCGCGAGACGGCATCGAGCGGCGCAACCTTGATTAAGCCGCCGCGCCCGAATTTTGTCGCGTCGGCGAGCACCGTCACGGATTTAGCTTGCGCGATCATCGCCCGGGCAACATCCGCTTCCCGGACATCATAATCGAGAATCCCCACCGTCTCGATGGAGCCGACCGCCAACACCGCGTGGACCGCGTGAAACTGACTGATCTGTTCGACCGCGAGCGGACCAAGGTTCTCGGTTCCGTCGGCGCGGTATTCGCCGCCGACCAGAAACGTCGAACTCGATGGGCCTCGCGCCGCGAGTGCAGCGATAGCTGCCGAGTTGGTGATGATCGTCAGTCCGGTCGCCGTCGAAAGCTCTTCGGCGAACCACAGCGTCGTCGTTCCAGTGTCGACGAACAACGTATCTCCAGGTTGAAAAAGCTGGATCGCACGGCGGGCGACGGTGCGCTTGGCATCGGCATTTTCCAACAGTCTGCCCTGAAACGATCCTTCGATGTCAGCGTCGGGAAGTCGTGGCTCCGAGATCGTCGCGCCGCCGTGAATCTTCCGTACACGCCCCCTTTCGGCCAGATCGGTCAGATCCCGGCGAATGGTTTCCCGTGAGGTTCCAAGGAGTTCGGCTAAAGCATCGACCGTTACCCGCTCACGCTCGCGAACGACCTGTTCGATTCGTTCCCGTCTAATTGTAGGTCGCATTTCGCCTTGCCCGTTCGGTCAATCTATTTGACTGTTCAACTATTCTGTCGGACCATACAAACAAATAAAGTGCCCGAATGGGCAAATTTTGGTTCGCATAGATCCCGATTCACTTCGCAACTGGGGGTTGAGCATGACTCACGACGAAGACACTAAGGTCCTGCACTCAATGGGCTACGCGCAAGAACTGTCGCGGCGTATGGGCGGGTTTTCGAACTTCGCTATCTCGTTTTCGATCATTTGTATCCTTGCGGGCGGTATCACGTCGTTTCCGCTCGCGATGGCAACGGGCGGTGCGTTCCAGGCGACGATCGGCTGGATCGTCGGCGGCTTGTTCGCGATGCTGGTTGCAGCATGTCTCGGCCAGATCGCTTCGGCCTATCCGACGGCAGGCGCGCTTTATCACTGGTCTTCGATTCTCGGCGGGCGCGGCTGGGGGTGGGCCACGGCTTGGATCAACCTGCTTGGTCTCATCTTCGTCGTGGCGTCTGTCGACGTCGGCGTTTGGCAGCTCTTCCGCGACCTCGTCGTAGCTGGCGTGTTCCATGTCGATGTGACGTCGTGGACTGCGTTGTCGACCGATCCGCTTCCTGCCGGAATGACGCTCGATCAGGTCAACGCCAATAATGCTCATGCCTACTACGTGCAGGTGGCGGCGGTGAGCGCCATCGTCATCGTGCAAGCGCTGGTGAACCACTTCGGCATCAAGCTAACGACCTTGCTGACCGACTTTTCGGGCTACCTCATCTTGGTGGTCGCGGTGGTGCTGACTGTCATGTTCTTCGTCTGGGGCGCGGGTAACTATTCGCACGCATTCACATTTACGAACAACACTGGCGACGCCGGTGGCGGATACGTTCCGGCGGCGCGGACGGCGATTATCGCATTCTTGGTCGGCTTGCTCTATCCGCTTTATACAATCACCGGCTTCGATGCTTCGGCACATACGTCAGAAGAAACCACTGACGCTCGACGTGCAGTGCCGCGCGGGATGATTCACTCGGTATTCTGGTCGCTGGTGTTCGGTTTCGTAATGGCCGTGTCATTTGTCGTGGCGAGCCCAGACCTTGCAACAACGGCGAAGGATGGCGCCGCAGCGTGGTTCAACCTCTTCAATAATCTTCCGGCTCCGACGCCGCTTAAGGACGTCATCGCAATCTGTATCGTGCTGGCGAACTTCATCTGCGCACTTGCCGGTCTCACCTCGACGTCACGCATGATCTACGCGTTTGCGCGTGACGGCGGCCTTCCCGGCTCAAGCTTGTGGAAGCGGGTCAGTCCACAATGGCGCACGCCCGTTCCGGCGATCTGGCTGGCTGCGATTTTGTCTATTGCGGCCACGCTCTACTCTCCGGCCTTTGCTGCACTCGCGGCCGGGTGCGCCCTCTTCCTTTATGTGTCGTACGCTATGCCGGTCGCCGCCGGTCTCTTCGCTGAAGGAAAGACGTGGACCGAGTTTGGGCCGTTTCGGCTCGGCGTGTTTTCGAAGCCAATGGCGGTTCTGGTCATAATCGGCACATTTATCCTGATGTACGCCGGTATCCAGCCTCCGTTCGACATCCTGATCAACTACGCGATCGGATTGATCGTACTGCTGGTCGTTCTGTGGTTCGGCCTCGAGTCGCGCCGCTTCAAGGGCCCGCCGATCGGTGCGGAAATCGCGAAGCGTCAGGCGGAGATTGCAGCCGCCGAGCGTGCTGTGGGCGAGTCGTCCTAATTACGTCACGACAACGGCCGTGGGCATGGCTTTGCCCACGGCTTTTCTATTTTCATTTCGGCGCGGACGCCGAAGCTTAGAGGACGAAGGTCATGTCGGTCGCAGACGTCGCCATCGTTGGTGCGGGCGCCGTAGGCTGTGCGATGGCGCGGCGGTTTACTCTCGAAGGCGCGCGCGTCATCCTTCTGGAGCGTGGTGCCGACCTGCTTTCCGGCGCCAGCAAGGGAAACAGCGCCATTCTACATACCGGCTTCGATGCGCCTCCGGGCAGCGTCGAGCTGAGTTGTATGCAAGCCGGCTATGCCGAATATCTCCAAATCCGTGATGATTTTAACCTGCCGCTGCTGGAGACGGGCGCGATGGTCGTCGCCTGGTCAGAGGCCGAGCGCGCGGCACTCGATGGCATCGAGGCACAAGCGAAGACAAACGGCGTCAATGACGTCCGCCGCCTGACGGCAGCAGAAATTCGAGCCCGCGAACCCGAACTTTCTCCGCGCGCACTCGAAGCGCTGCTGGTGCCGGGCGAGCATGTGATCGACCCCTGGTCGCCGTTTCTGGCGTATCTGAAACAGTCGGAAGCGCACGGCGCTGAAATCGTATTCGGAGCAGAGGTCGTTTCCGGCGCCTTCGATGGAACGACCTGGACGCTTCAGACCACGCGTGGCGCGCGCCGGGCTCGGACCGTAATCAATTGCGCGGGTCTTTACGGCGATCGGCTCGATGCCACGCTGCTCGGGATGGCGTCATTTCAGATCAAGCCGCGGAAAGGCCAATTCGTTGTCTTCGACAAGGCGGCGTCAAAGCTTTTGAAGACGATCATTCTCCCCGTTCCGTCGGAGCGGACCAAAGGCGTCGTGCTGACGCGGACCGTGTTCGGCAATGTGCTCGTCGGACCGACTGCGGAAGAACAGGACGACCGTGATCGCGCGACCGTCGAGGAGGAAGCGCTGCGTGGCCTGCTCGCCAAAGCCGAAGAGATGGTCCCCGCGTTGGCAACCGTCGACGTCACGGCGATTTATGCGGGCTTGCGTCCGGCGACCGAGGAGAAAGGCTATCGCATCAACGTGCGAGGTGATCGCAATTGGATCACGGTCGGCGGCATCCGCTCGACGGGGCTCACGGCATCGCTCGGCATCGCGCGGCATGTCTATGGTCTTTATAGCGATATAGGACATCAGCACGCCGCCATTATCGACCCCATAATGCCGCGCGTGCCCAATCTCGCCGAGCATCGGCCGAGGGATTGGCAGACCGCCGGATACGGCGAGATCGTCTGCCATTGCGAAATGGTGACGTTGCGCGAAATCGAAAAAGCCTTGTCAGGGTCGATCCCGGCAGGCGATTTCGGCGGCCTGCGGCGGCGCACGCGTTGCGGCATGGGACGTTGCCAGGGCTTTTACTGCAATGCGCAGCTCGCGCTTCTAACGGCGGGCTGTTTCGCATCGCCTCTCGCGGTCGGAGACGCAGGGTGATGTCGGCGCCATTCGGAGTTCGAAGCGCCGATGTTCTTATCATCGGCGCGGGTCCAGCCGGACTGTCCGCAGCGACACAGCTTCGCAAGCTCGGCGTCGCCAACGTCATGGTGGTAGAGCGCGAACCGATGGGCGGCGGCATTCCGCGCCACTGCGGCCACCCGCCGTTCGGCATTCGCGAATTTGGTTGGGTCATGACAGGACCTGCTTATGCGCGGCGGCTCGTCGATCGGGCGGTGAAATCCGGCGTGGAGCTTCAGCTTGGCTGCACGGTCGTCTCGATCGACCATGCCGACGATCTTGTCGTCACATGTGCCAGCAATCGCGGCCCGCTCACAGTCGTTGCGAAACGTGTCGTTATCGCTACGGGCGTTCGCGAACGGCCTCGCTCGGCGCGGCTGGTTTCGGGCGAACGGCCGATCGGCGTCATCAACACTGGCGCGCTGCAGGAATACGCCTATCTGCAGAAGCTCATTCCATTTCGACGCCCGTTGATCGTCGGGACGGAGCTCGTCTCTGTTTCTAGTCTGCTGACATGCCGTAACATCGGCGCGAAACCCGTGGCGATGATCGAGAGCCGGAACCAACCGACCGTGCGACCTATTTCCATGTGGCTGCCGAGGTTGCTCGGTATCCCCGTTCGCTATGGAACACATCTCGTCGACATCAAGGGTCGGTCACGCGTGGAAGCCGTCACGCTGCTGTGCCCGGACGGGACGCATGAAGACATCGCATGTGACGGTGTGCTGTTTACGGGGTCGTTCAAGCCGGAAGCCTCGCTTGCCCGTTCTGTGGGTTTGGATATCGACGCGGGAACAGGTGGCCCTGTCATCGACCAATTCGCGCGCACGAGTGAGCCGCGCATCTTTGCGGCAGGGAATATATTGCATCCCGTCGAAACAGCCGGCTGGTCGTGGCGCGAGGGCCGGCGCGTCGGCGGCTTCATCGCCGATGATCTCAACGCCAGGCTGCCCGCGGCGGATCAAGCGATTCGCCTGAAACCGGGCCCTGGCATTCGGTATGTCGTGCCTCAACGGATCGTTCCCGGCGGCGAAGGCCTGTCGCATCTTCAGTTGCGTGCGGCGGATAGCGTTTCGGGATCGCTGGTCGCGATGGCCGACGGCCAGATCATCTGCAAGCAACCGTTGACCTCGTCGCCGGAGCGGCGAATCCTGGCGCCTATCTCGGCATTCGAGAATGCCAATTCCGACATCACCATCGGTGTCGAGGGAATGCAAGCCACTGACATTCGGAGCCGTTCCACATGCGAGTAGCCGCGATCGACCAAGGGACAACGTCGACGCGTGTGCTGGTCGCCGACACGGATGGGAGACTTGAGATTGCGTCCTCGGTGACGCATCAGCAATTCCATCCGCATCCCGGTTGGGTCGAGCACGATCCGGAGGAGCTGCTGACAAACATCCGGCGCTGTCTCGATGCGGCAGGCAAAGTCGATGCCATCGGGATCGACAATCAAGGCGAAAGCTGCCTTGCCTGGGATGCCGAAACCGGCGCGGCGTTGTCACCCGTTATCGTATGGCAGGACAATCGCACCGCCGATGCCGTCGGGCGCTTGAAAGATAAAGGCGCGGCGTCACTGACACTCTCGCGTGCGGGGTTGCCGCTCGACGCCTATTTTTCTGCATCCAAGCTCTCCTGGATCGTCGCCAATATCCCGGCGGCGAAGGATGCCCTGGCGGCGGGACGTTTGCGGCTCGGCACGACGGATGCATTTTTTCTCGATCGCCTCGCTGGAACTTTCGCGACCGACGTGACGACCGCATCGCGGACGTCATTGATGGACCTCGAAACCGGCAAGTGGGACACCGATCTTTGCGATCTGTTCGGTGTGCCGATCTCGGCGTTGCCGGAGATAAGACCGACGGTCGCAAATTTCGGCCGCATCAATGATGTGCCCGTCACTGCCTCAGTCGTTGATCAGCAGGCTGCACTTTTCGGTCACGGTTGCCGCGAGCCGGGAGATGCGAAGATCACATTCGGGACGGGGGCGTTTGCGCTGGCCGTGACGGGCAAAGAGATCGCTCATGCGCCTGAAAAGGGGCTACTGCCGACCGTCGCCTGGTCGATCAATGGGACAATGACCTATGCGATCGACGGCGGCGTTTACGACGCTGGTTCGGCGGTCGAGTGGGCGCGGCGTATCGGACTGATCGCAGACATCGAGAAGGATCTCGAATGGTTCGACGCCGAGCCCGCCATCGACCGTGACGTCGTGTTCGTTCCGGCGCTTTCAGGCCTTGCTTGCCCGCACTGGGACCGGACTGCGGCGTCGTTGTTTCTGGGCATGTCGGCGGCGACGACACAGGCAGACATGCAGCAGGCACTGCTCGAAGGTATCGCCTTGAGCGCTGCAGATGTCATCGCAGCGATGCACGCGCACGTCCCGATCGGCGGGTCTATTGCAATCGACGGCGGCCTTGCGCGCAGCCGGTACTTCGCACAATTCCTGGCCGACATGATTGGGCGCGAGGTTATCGTCGCGGATTTCGATGAGCGCACGGCGTTCGGAACGGCTAAGCTCGCGGCGCTCGGCGCCGGCATATCGCTGCCGAATGCCAAGAGCACCGCTCAAAGCTTCCATCCCCGAGTTGCCGATAGCTCGGCGACGCGGCGGCGTTTTCATGACGCAGTTGCGCGCTGCAAGGGTTGGCGTGATCTCGGCGAATAATTTTCTGCCGGTTCCCAATAGAAAATCGCGCCGCTCGATCCCGAGCGGCGCGACGCATTTCTGCCGTTGATGCCGATTAGTGCGTCTTATATTCGGCCGTACCTTTGGAAAGCGCGAACTCTTCCTCAGGTGAGAGGATGAGTTTGTGGCGGCCGATTACAGCGAAGTAGAGAATACCGACCGCGAACCAGGCGATGACGCCGTAGATGCCCTGCTGATAGGTGCTGTCGCCAAGCTGGTACCACAGCGTAACTGCGGCGATGATAATCGTCAGAATGGCACCGGGAATACCGAGCGGACTGCGATACGGACGCTCGATGTTTGGCATGTTGATGCGCAGCAGGATGAACGAAATCGCCTGCAGCATGTAGGAGCACATGGCGCCGAACACCGCCATGTTGAGCAGCGTCGTGCCGATCTGATCCTTGTTGATGAAGTAGATGATCGTCATCAAGATCAGGCCGACGGCCGAACCCGTAAGCATCGCGACATAGGGCGTCTTGAGCTTGTGCCCCGTGATCGAAAGGGCCGTCGGGAAGTAGCCCGCGCGGCTCAACGAATAGACCTGCCGGCCCATGGCGTAGAGAATGGTGTGGAAGCTCGCGATCAGACCGGTCAATGCGATGATGCCGAGCAGCACGACGGCGCCGCTGCCGTAGATCGCACGGAAGCCATCGAGCAAAGGTTCGCCCGACGTCGACAGCTTGAAAGCGCCGACGCCGATGACCGACGGGTTCAGCAGCACGATCATGAAGGCCGAGACGATCAGCGTACACATGCCAAGGATGATGCCCTTCGGCATGTCGCGCTTCGGATCGACCGATTCCTCAGCCGCGAGCGGAAGCTGTTCGATGGCGAGGAACAACCAGACCGCAAACGGCAAAGTTTTCAGAACGCCTTCCCAACCATAGGGGAACATCGGGCCGTTGCCGTTCGGAAGCTCCGTGCCGTCAGGCGCGATGTTAAGCGCCCAGCGGTTGAAGTCCATGTTCGGAATGGCGCTGATCCAGAACACGACCAGGATCGCGAGCGAGAGCAGCGTGACGATCAGGGTCACGCGGAACGACAGCGCGACGCCGAAGATGTTGAGTGCGAGGAAGACGACAAACGTCGCTATCCATAAAAGTGGCTCTGGCTGAGCACCTATTCCCGCGGTTTCAAGGATTCCATTCAGATAGGAGCCGATGAAGTAGCAGACGACCGTCGGCGTGACCACGTATTCGACGTTTTCGCAAAGGCCGGTGATGAAGCCGCCCCATGGACCCATCGACGAGCGGGCGAAGGAGTAGGCGGCGCCCGTGTGCGGCAGCGCCGGGCTCATTTCGGCGATGGAAAACACGAGGCCGAGGTACATGACGGCGATGATGCCGCCAGCGACCAGCATGCCGCCCCAGCCACCGGTGCCGAAGCCGAAGTTCCAGCCGGAGAAGTGTCCCGAGATCACCGCGCCGACGCCGAGCGCCCACAGTGACCAGATGCCCGCATATCGCTGAAGGCCGCGGGCCTTGAAGTATTCGTCACCTACGCGTTCGTAGCTGACGCCTGACGCACTCTGATCGTCCATGATTGTCTCCCCACATGAAGCTGCCGACCAGGCGCGGAAGAGAGCCGAATTTTGGATGAAACTCCCCGCGAGGGTGATGGAGCGCCACGAGGATGCGGAACTTGCCGGCTTGCGCCGTCAATGCTCAAACGCATGCGCGTCCTCTGCATGCCACCCCCTGCGCCAGATCAGCGTTCGAAACTGAACACCGAAGCAATTGCAGCTTTGCACCAGAGTTCCGAGAGCGATAGCAGGGAGAGGATACCAGAGTACAATTACTCTATCGGCACAGAAAAAGGGCCTGGCCGTTCGCATAAGTCAGCGATTTCAATGATCCTGTAAATGGGTGCCGTCGAGCCAAGTTGCAAGTCTGACGAGTTCGGCGAGGTTGCGCGTGCGCATTCTTTCCATCACCCACGCACGGTAGTTTTCGACGGTGCGGGTGCTCAAGCCGAGCTTCAACGCAATCTCCTTGTTGGAGAGCCCGAGAACAAGATGGTCCATGACTTGCTTCTGTCGCGGTGAAAGCTCGGCAACGCGATTTTGAAATTCGGCGCGCATGTCGGCGTCAACCTTTTTGCGCGCGCCAACATCGACGGCATGGCGGATGCTGGCGACGATCCGTTCGTCCGAGAACGGCTTTTCGATGAAATCGAGCGCCCCGTTCTTGACCGCCGTCACGGCCATAGAAATATCGCCGTGACCGGTGATGAGAATGACGGGCAGACTCGGATAGCGCTGCGCGATCTCGTGATGCAGTTCGATCCCCGTCATGTTGGGCAAGCGCACGTCGGAGACGACGCAGCCGATGTCGCCCTCATCAGCCTCCGACATGAAGGCCTCGGCGGACTGGTAGGAACAGACGTCAAGCCCCGCGCCTTGAAGGAGCTGACCCAACGAATCCAAAACGGCAAAATCATCGTCGATAATAGCGATCTTCATGTCGTCGTGCTCTTTGCCTCCTTGCCGACTTTCGGCAGCGTGAAAGATACGCGTGCGCCTGCTGTGTTCCCGCCGAGCTTCAACCGTCCGCCGTGCGACTGAATGATCGAACGGCTCAGCGACAATCCAAGCCCCATGCCGTCGGGCTTGGTCGTGGTGAAGGGTGAGATGGGGCGTTCCAATAAAACTGGCTCGAAACCTGGGCCATTGTCGATGACGGAAATGACGATGAAGACCTGTCCGTCGTCGGCGACTTCTATCTGGATTTTACCATCTGCAATGCACGAGGCCATGATTGCCTCGGATGCGTTCTTGACGAGATTCGTGACGACCTGTTCGATCTGTAGGCGATCCACACAAACGTTCGGCAAATCGCGCGGGATGATCGTAGCTAACGTGATACCGTGCTCTTCCAGGTCCGCGCGACAAACCGATTCCGCTCGTCGGACGAGATCGAGCACCGAGACAACTTCGAAGCGCGAACTGCCCGCACCAATGAAATCGCGAAGCCAGCGGATGACAGCAGCTGCGCGATCGACCTGCTCAATAATTTGTTCGGTCGTGCGGGCGGCGGCGGCCTGATCGACGACATCACGTTTCAGGTTCTGACGACCCACGCGCGCGTAATTGCCGATGGCGGCCAAGGGTTGATTGATTTCATGTGCGATTGCCGCCGCCAGCGCACCCAGTGCTCCGACGCGAGACGCACGGCCAAGGGCTTCGCGATGCAGCCACAGCTCACGCTGGGTGTTGCGCTGCTCGGTGACGAGCGCGCCGACGATTAGTCCCGTCAAAGCCAATGCGAGCATCATTGTCTGCAGCGCTGTGATGCTCACGCCGCTGTGTCCGGTAAGCTGGATCGCGGTAATCAGCAGCACTTGCGTCACAACCAGTGCGCCCGTTACCGCCTCCAATCCAAAACGCACGGCAATCCAAATGACCGGGAGAAACAAGAGATAGAAAAGCTGAGACGGATTGCTCGTCGCAGTTCCGAAAATCAGGAAGAGCGCACCGACCATGACTGCAAACGGCAGTAAAAGCTCAGCCGAATGCGGGAGGATCGTGCGGCCTGCAAAGAGAAACAGCAGAAATGGCGTCATCACGGTGATGCCGATCATGTCGCCGACCCACCAGCCGAGAATTCCTCGTCCGATCTGATCGACGCTGATGATCGACATCATCGCGAGGAGTGTCACGCAGACTGTAGCGGCCACCGCCGCCGCAACCGCAGCCGTCCCCAGCAGCCAAATCAGATCCTGCCTTAATTGAAGCGCACCTGAAAATGGGCCGTTCTCGCGTGTCAGAAACCAAGCGGCGGCCGAATAGGTGCCTCCAATGATGAGGACCACTGAGACTTCGGCGCCGAGCGGCAGAGGAAATTGGCGCAAGAGACCATCTGCCACTAAAGGCGCAAGGAACAGCCAGGGGATGAACGAACGACCGAATATCAGCACCAACGCGATGCTGACGCCTGTCGTCGGATTCCAGGGCGTTATCCCGAACGCGCTCAGGGGATCGACGAAGCTCAACCAGTCCAGTGCGACGTATGCTGCAAGATATGCGGCGCCCAGCGCGACATACCGTGGCGGCGGCATGCCGATGACCGTATCTCGCGTCAACGCCTGAAGCATTCCGCGCACCCTTTGGGAGCGACCCCATGCCGGCCCCCGTAGAGTTACTCTAGTTCGATCGCCAGCGATTCACTACTCGCGCACTTGCCCAGAATTGCATCATCCTGCCGACTACGGTGTCGTTATGGCCCATGGAGCCGTGCACCGACGAGCCACGGATGTGCGGCAAGCCATGCCCGGATCACGTATTTTTCGTGGTCGCCACAAAGGTTCGTGATCCGGTTTATCTTTTCCTCTCGAGGCCGCGATGCGTTCAAGCGTCAAAAGCGATGGACAAAAATCGCCGCTTCGGCGGCGTCCCGTGAGCCTCTCGGATTATCTCGACGCCGATAACGGCGATAGCGCCGCCGAGTTTCAACGGCTTACGGCCTCCGACCACCAGCCAGACACAATTCACCGAGATGGCCAGCACACCGGAGAAACGTCGTCTGATTCAGCGACATCGAACGGCAACGAGGCCGATTCCGCACGACGCCGAGGACCACACACAAGGGAGACGTGAAACGCACAGCCGGGCGCCGGTGGTTAGCCGGGCTATCGGCATTAAATCCTTTATGGGGAGGACGTAATGTCATCGGCGGGATCGAAACGCATCCGGCACCTCGAGTATTTTTTATTGCATGATGCCAAACCGACAGGGCCATCCGTCGGCATTTACGCCAACAGCGATATTCCTGCCTCCGTCGCCGACGATTTCGGCCGGCGCTATACTTTTGCGGGCGTGGCACCGAGACGGACGAACGGAGATTTTGATCTCGATGCTCTTGGAGCCGGAGAATTCATTCTGAAGCCGGGGCTCGTCTATCGGATGGAGCATTTGCCGCAATCGTGGTTCGAGGCGATTTTCAAATAGCCTAAGCGCCTAGCTTGACGACGGAACCGCAGCCGGGGGGGATGGGCGCTTAGGCGCTCGTGCAAAAAGCCAGGAAGCAGGATAAACACGGCGCCTCGCTCTCAAATGAGGACGCCCGTGACACCGTCTATCAATGCTCTTTCGCCGGCTTTTCCTTCAGCCGAGGCGCTGGCGAAAGGAAAAGTTCGCTCATCACATACGCTGATCTTCCGACCGTATTGGTGGGATGCGCTGCCGGCGGAAGATAACGGCGGCGAAAAGCCTGTTCCGGAAAAATGCGATGTGGCAATCGTCGGGTCCGGCTTCACGGGATTGTCGGCGGCGCTGACTTTGGCGCGCGCCGGGCGGGACGTCGTGATTTTCGAACGGGGACGAACCGGATTTGGCGCCAGCACCCGCAACGGTGGTCAAATCGGCAGCGGCAACCAGAAATTCCGCGTCAAGACGCTCATCGCATTGCGGGGACGGCGAAAGGCCGAGGACATGCTGCGCGAGGGCACCCGTATGCTCGACCATATCGCGTCGCTGATCGAGAGTGAGAAAATCAACTGTTATTTTCGCCGCTGCGGCCGCTTTCGCGCGGCCATCCGACCTGAGCACTATGATGCGATGGCTGCCGACATGCAGGATCTCAAGGCGATCGCGAGCGTCGAAAGTTTCATGGTGCCACGATCAGAGCAAGCGTCGGAAATCGGCTCCGATATTTTTTATGGCGGTGCGGTCTTGCCGAACGATGCGTCGCTGCATCCCGGGCTCTACCATGCCGGTTTGGCGGCGCGGACGGCCGAGGCTGGCGGCAGGATTTTAGATCAGACGGCGGTCGCCCATATCGAGCCGGTATCGGGCGGTTTTCGCGTGCGAACGCCTCGCGGCGAGACGATTGCCCGAAACGTTGTTGTTGCGAGCAACGGCTATACCGAGGGTCTCGTGCCAGAACTTGGGCGACGGATCGTTCCCGTCGGCTCTGGCATTATCGCAACCGGTGAGATTCCGCAGCAGCTTTACGACCGCCTGCTGCCGAAGAACCGGGTCTACGGCAACAGCAATCGCGTGTTCTATTACTTTCGCGGAGCGCCGGACGCGCGGCGCATTATCTGGGGTGGACGCGTAGGGCGGTTCGCGTCGAATACCTCGCCGTCAGCGTTCGGGCATCTGGCGCGCGACATGCTGCGTGTCTTTCCGGACCTCAAAGACGTGCCGATCACGCATGCCTGGGATGGCAAGATCGGCTACACCTACGACGAGATCCCCCACATCGGCCGGACTCCGAAGGGCATCCATTATGCGCTCGGGTACTGCGGTACGGGCGTTTCGCGCGCGACCTATTTCGGCAATAGGATTGCGTTGCAGATGCTCGAAAAGCCGGAGGGGCGCACGGCCTTCGACGATTTGGCTTTTCCGCCGTTTCCGGCGCATCCGATTGCCCGGCGAGCGGTGCCGTTCGTTGAGGCATGGTATCGCATCCGCGACACTATGAATTTCTAGCAATCGCCCCGGATTGGCATTCTTGCAGGCGCGAACCTACATCATGCGTCAGCCCGGAGGACGTCATGACGGCCATTTCCATTCTCGATCTCGTTCGCGTTACGGAAAACACGGATGCGCGCGTTGCGCTTGATAACGCCCGCGATCTTGCCGCTTATGCTGAAAAATGGGGTTATCGCCGGTTCTGGGTGGCGGAACACCACAATATGCCGGGCATTGCGAGTGCAGCAACGTCGGTGGTGATCGGGCACATCGCGGCTGGCTCGAAGACGATCCGCGTCGGGGCCGGCGGCATCATGCTTCCGAACCACGCGCCGCTGATTATCGCCGAACAGTTTGGAACGCTGGCGCGGCTGTTTCCGGGCCGAATCGATCTTGGGCTGGGCCGAGCTCCCGGCACCGACCCGCTCACCGTCCGAGCCTTGAGGCGACAGCCTGCGGCCGCCGATACGTTCCCACAAGACGTTGTAGAACTGCAATCCTACTTCGCGCCGGCGCAGGCGGGACAGCGAATCCAAGCGGTGCCAGCGGCAGGAACGAACGTGCCGCTGTGGATCTTGGGTTCCAGCACGTATGGCGCCTATCTTGCGGCCGAGCTTGGCCTGCCCTACGCGTTCGCCTCGCACTTCGCGCCGGAACAATTGCTGTCCGCGCTTGAAATTTATCGCTCGCACTTCAAGCCGTCTCAGCAGCTCGACCGCCCGTATGCGATGGTCGGCGTCAATGTCGTTGCAGCGGAGACCGACCGCGAAGCTAAGCGTCTCGCGACGACACAGCAAATGTCATTCGCCAATCTGGCCCGCGGTGCGCGGCAGCTTAGCCAGCCCCCCATCGACGACATCGAGACCTACTGGTCACCACGCGAAAAGGCGCAAGCGACGTCTATGCTCGCACGCTCTGTCGTCGGCTCACCCGAGACCGTTCGTGCTGGCCTTAAGGCGCTCATTGACGAAACGGCGGCCGACGAGCTTATGATTGTCTCCGACATCTACGATCACGCGTTGCGGCTACGTTCGTTCGAGATCATCGCCGATACGCAGAATGCCGACGCGCGGCGCCAATTGTGCCCGGAGACCTGAGCCTCGATGAGCGATGACAGCAACGACCTGCCGGAAGCCAATAAGCTGACGCGGACGAAACAGAAATGGGCGCGCGAAGGACGCTTCCTGACAGGAAAGACCTCTCGGCCCAATTCGGAGAGGTTACCTCCAGGCCAGCATCTTGTCCGCGACTGGCCGGTGCTTGACCTCGGGCAACAGCCGGAGATCGCGCTCGATCAGTGGCGGTTGATCATCGACGGCGCCGTCGAACATCCGACGACACTCGACTGGGCACAGTTTCAGCGCGAACCAAGCAGCGTCAAGACGTCGGACATCCATTGCGTCACGACCTGGTCGCGCTACGACAACCGCTGGACCGGTGTTTCGACACATGACCTGCTGGATCTCGTGATGCCGACGCCTGAGGCGCAATTCGTCATCCTGCATAGCTATGACAGGTACACGACAAACATTACGCTCGCGGATTTCGCGTCCGAGGATGCCATCGTCGCGCATAGCTGGGAGGGCAAGCCGCTGACGCGCGAGCATGGCGGGCCGGTTCGCCTCGTGGTCCCGCATCTCTATTTCTGGAAAAGCGCGAAGTGGCTGAAACGCATTGAATTTGTTGCGAGCGATGCGCGGGGATTTTGGGAAGTGAACGGCTATCACAATCGAGCCGATCCGTGGAAAGAGCAGCGCTACTCGAACGATTAACCGGTTCATTCGGCAAACTCCGCATTTTTATTATCAGTCGGCGGCAAAGAATTCCGGCTCTGCCATCGTTTGGGCAAGGCTCTCGCGATAGTGTTCCAAATCTAGGGAGCACAAAACGGGGGTTAGTCGCTTGTTTCCCCAATTCCGATTGCGCCGCATTGCGCCTGCGATAATCCTCGCGGCAGTGGCGATCTCCGCTACCGCCTCGCCGTCTGTCGCCCACGCCAAGGATGCCTTTTCTGCCTGTGACGCGGAGGCGGGGCTCGCGGTTCTCGCGTCGCCGATCTCCCCCTGGACGGGCATGCCGCTGCGGGTCATCTTCACGGCCGAGAAGCCGCTTGATGGAGTGCTTTCCCTCACCTCTCCCGACGGCAAGGTTGCAGTCACGTCCAAGGAGCGGCACGGCGGCCCGCCCTACTTCTGGTATGCGGATGTGCAATCGCCGTCGGCCGGCACCTGGACCGCTTCTCTGACGCGCGATGGCGCGAGCGCAGAATGTGCAACCGTAAAACGAGCGTTCGCCGTGGCGAAGACGGCCGGCGCTCCGCCACGCGCGACATCAAAGAGCGTATGGCCGATCCGCGGCGCGTGGACCCGCGAGACCGAAAACCTCTATTCCGCCTGGATCGAAAAGCTCTTCGACGATCCGATCGACGCCCAGCCATCGTGGCCTGCGTTGCACCAAGTCTTGCGCGATCCGACGCGCAACATGCTCTTCAACGCCATGGGGCTCGGTGAAGACAGCAAGAAACTCATCATGAAGCCGGACTGCGCGGACCTTCCGTATTTTCTGCGCGCGTACTTCGCCTTCAAGACCGGGTTGCCGTTCGGCTATTCCAAATGTACGCGCGGCGGTGGCGGGAAAGCGCCACGCTGCCCGCAGTGGTTCAACATTCAGAAAGAAGACAGTCCGCAAGCGGAGGCGAAGCAAAAGCCTATCCAGAGCGCGAGCAATTCACTTTTCGGCGTGTTTGACTCCGCGTCCGTTTCTGAGTCGGCGCAGCGAAGTTCATCCCGGCCTCAGGCGCTTCTGCCGGGCTTTGGATATTACATCCGCACTGTCGTCGCCAACGCCGTCCATTCCGGTTCTGGGCGAACCGCTGCAGCAGACAACAACACTGATTATTATCCCGTACCTTTGACGGCCGAAACGCTGCGACCGGGGACGATTTATGCCGACCCTTATGGCCACGTTCTCGTGCTCGTTAAACGCGTTGCGCAGACGAACGATTCGGCGGGTGTCTTCCTTGCCGTCGACGGTCAGCCGGACGGAACGGTGGCCCGGAAGCGCTTCTGGCGCGGTAATTTCCTGTTCGCCCAAGATCCTTCGCTCGGCAGTCCGGGCTTCAAGCGCTTTCGGCCGATCGTCGCCGACAATAATGGTACGCTGAGGCGATTGACGAACGCCGAAATCACGAAAAGTCCCGATTACGGCGATTTCTCCCTCGAGCAATCGAAGCTCGGCGTCGAAGATTTCTATGATCGCATGGACGACGTGATGTCGCCCGAGCCGCTCGATCCGGAGCGCGCCATGAAAGAAACGATCACCGCCCTCGAAGAACAGGTGAAGACGCGCGTTACGTCTGTCGAAAACGGACGAAAATATCAGAACAGCGGCGGCGCCGACGTCGCTATTCCGTCGGGACCGTCGATATTCGAAACGACAGGCGCGTGGGAAGACTTTGCGACGCCATCGCGCGACTTGCGATTGTTGATCGCAATCGACGTTGTTCGCGGTTTTCCGGATCGCGTCGCTCGGCGTGCCGATCGTTATGCGATGCCGAAGGGCGAAAGCATCGCCGACGTGAAATCCGCGCTCAACCAAACTCTCACGACAGAAATCGCGTCGCGGAAATTCTCTTACACTCGGAGTGATGGCTCGCAATGGACGCTGACACTCAAAGACGTCCTGGACCGTTCGAAAGGACTGGAAATGGCCTACAACGTCAACGACTGCGTCGAGATTCGCTGGGGCGCTGACCCCAAGAGCGATGAAGCCTCCACGTGCAAGCGGCGCGCTTCGTCCGCTCAGCAAGCAAAAATGGAGGACTATCGCTCGTGGTTCCACGACCGGCGCCGACCTGTGCGCCAGTAAGCGCAATCGTAGGCGGTAACTGCCGAACCGTTTAGCGCGCGGGTACACGTGTAAAAAGCGGGCCTAGACCTTCCGCCATTGTCGGATGCGCGATGATGGCGTCGCGCAAAGCTGTATAGGGCAGGCCAGAAAGCATAGCCGTCTGCACGACAGCCATAACCTCTCCTGCCTCTGGGCCAACCATCGCAAAACCGACGATGCGATCGTCATCACCCACTAGAGCTTTCATGAATCCGCGCGTCTCGGAAATTGTGCGAGACCTCAAAACGCCTGCCATTGGCAGCTTTGCGATGCGCAAGTTGATCCCCTTGGCTTTTGCCTGTTTCTCGCTGAGCCCTACGCGGCCAAGCTGAGGGTCGGTAAACATGCAATAGGGAACGAGGCGATCCTTTTTGCTGCGCGATCCGCCAGCCAAATTATCGCGAATGATACGGAAATCGTCGAACGACACGTGCGTGAATTGCTGGCTGCCCGCGCATTCGCCGATCGCCCACGTATCCGGCGCGGTCGTTTCGAGCCGATCGTTGACGACAATGTAACCGCGTGCGTCGAGTTCTACGCCCGCGCTATCGAGACCGATGGCATTCGTATTCGGCGTGCGCCCGGCGGCCACCAGCAGATCGGTACCTTCGAAGCGGCCGCCGGACGTCGTCACGACAACGGTTGCGCCGGAGCGGCCCTCGACGTTTGCAATCGTGACACCCGTCTCGATGGCGATACCTTCGGCGCGAAGTGCATCGGCGATCTCGGCAGCGACGTCAGGGTCTTCCTGAGCTGCAATCTGCGGGCTCGCTTCGAGAATGGTGACCTGCGAGCCGAAGCGACGAAAACTCTGCGCGAGTTCCAGACCGACATAGCCGCCGCCAAGTACGATCAGATGCCTCGGCAAATATTCAAGCTCGAGCAGTTCGATGTTCGTCATTGGCTTTACCGCAACGAGACCCGGAATGTTCGGAATAGAAGCGTGCGTGCCAATATTGATGACCATCTTATCGCCGCTGAACGTGGCGTTGCCGCCGTCGTTGAGCTTAACCTCGACTGTTCTTGGCGCCACGAAGCGAGCTTCTCCCATGATGAGTTCCGCGCCGCTGTCCTTATAAAAATCGAGATGCATCTTGATGAGGCCATCGACCATTTCTCTTTTGCGCGCCACGACTTTTCTCATGTCTGTCGCGACTGCGCCGGTGATCGATCCGAATGCTTCAGCGTGATGCGTGAGATCGGCGACCTTGGCGCTCCAGATCTCGTTCTTGCTCGGGAGGCAATTCGTGTTGGGGCAAGAGCCGCCAATAAGTTTGCGCTCGATGACGGCGACTTTCTTGCCAGATCGGCCCAGATGCCAGGCGAGAAATTTTCCGCCTTCGCCGCTTCCGATGATAAGGACATCATATGAATTCGAAGACATCGGTTCTTCCTCCCGCGTGCACGTTGGGGCGCGTGTTTAGCCAGATTTTATGCAAGCGCAATCGAAGATTTGCATCGAACCGGTTTGCGAGTTCAATTCGCCGCATAAAAAATACGATGTTTGTCACGCCGCTTTAGATGTCCGGTCTGCAGACACGTACAAAGCACGATTTGTAGGGAAGATAAGACGCATACTGCTTTGTCCTGACGGATGCTCTCGCCACAAGCCAAAAACGCGCCGCTTCCGGCGCGCTTTTCCGTGCTGCGTGTATCAACCGCCGATTAATCATTATACGGCGCACAGTACATATCGTAATTCGTATCCGCACCGTGCCAGCGGCAGAATTCAGCCGGTGTTTCCGTCTGCATCTCGGTTTGAGCACGTTCCATCACTCGACTGTGTGTGGGAGTGCTCAAGCGAGCAGCCAGGGCGCCAGTTGCGCCGGTTGCGAGCAGGATCGCCGACAGGGCCATTACAGACTTTCTCATTTTTCTTCTCCTTATCTCGTCTTCACCTCCGCTCCCGTGAGCGGCTTGTCTTGAAGAGCTGATAAGAGAATGGGCGCCGCCATCTTATCATTCCAACGCGATGTTCGATTGGTTTCGATCGCTTCAATCGATTGATGGATGTGCAGCCGAACGAAACGAAAAAGGCTCGGTATCGACGCTCTGCTGAGTGGGCGTGCCCGTGGGGAAGAACAAATACAAAAAGGGCGCCCATTGCAGGACGCCCTTTCTTTCAATTTGCCGATTGTGGTCGGCGTTATTTCGTTATCGCGCACGCCACGCTGGATGCGGCGCCGGTAGACTTGAAGTCACCGCTGCAGTGAGGCGCGGCAAATGCCGAAGCGGTGGCCGACACCAAAATCAGCGCGCTGAGAGCTACGAGTTTCATGACTTATCTCCATGCGCCCACTTGGCGAAATGTGCGAAAGCAGGCTCTCCATCGAGGGATAGCAGCGGTTAGATATGAAGAACGCGGAGCGAAAACATTATCTGAAAGTATGATCTGCCGTTTGCCGGCAGGACGTTTTGGCGCTTCCGTTGTTGAAGTGCGCCGGAAACCAGGCGCTTTCTGATCAACCGCGCATCGTACCTTGACCGGCACGCAGAGCAGAACGTCACTATTTCCATAGCTGCGAAAAAAGGGCGCCGCGGGGCGCCCATTCTTCGCGTGTTTAACGCTCGACTTATTACTTCGTGACGTCGCAAGCAGCGCCAGCGGTCTTGAAGTTGCCTGTGCAGGCAGGAGCGGCGAACGCGCCCGAAACGCCGGAAACCAGCAACATCGTAGCAAGGACAGCAATCTTCATTTTGATTCTCCATTCATCTCTTTGCGCCGGCAGCCCCCGTTTGTGTGGGCGGCGCTTATTGAAAGCCGCACAAGGTAGATACGCTCTCTCACCCGAAAAACATTTCATCTCTAAGTATGTTTTCGTGGCCTATCGGTTTACGTCTTTGGCGCTCGAACCATCAAAAACACGCGCATTTTCTGGTGTTTCGCGCGGCATGAAAACATGTCGTGATTTAAACGCAGAGCTGTCACACATCATTTCGATATCTCGCAAAATTCTTCAGCTTGCGTTTTCCAAAAAAAAGGGTGCCGCAAGGCACCCCATTCTTCGAACTTTTTTACGATTGATTTATTTTACTTCGTGACGTCGCAAGCGGCGCCAGCGGTCTTGAAGTTACCGGTGCAGGCCGGGGCAGCGAACGCGCCCGAAACGCCAGAGACCAGCAGCATCGTAGCAAGGACAGCGATCTTCATTGTCATTCTCCATTCATCTCGTTTGCACCGGCGGCAGCCCTGGTTTTCAGGGCGGCGCTTAATGAAAGCCGCCTGCACTACATACGCTCTTCGACCCACAAAACATTTCATCTCTAGGTATGAGGAGATGGCCAATCCGTTTGTGGGCAAGACATTCGTTACATCGAAAAATGCCGGTATTTCCTGGCGTTTCGAGCGTTTTGAAAATGTGTCGTGATTGAAACGCAGTTCTGGGTGACGTCATTTCGATGCCTTGCCCACAAAATCCGCTGCTCGTTTTTCGGCACAAAAAAAGGGCGCCGCGAGGCGCCCCATTCTTCGAACTTTTTTACGATTGAATTATTTTACTTCGTGACGTCGCAAGCAGCGCCAGCAGTCTTGAAGTTGCCCGTGCAGGCAGGAGCAGCGAACGCGCCAGAGACGCCAGAAACCAGCAACATCGTGGCAAGGACAGCGATCTTCATTGTCATTCTCCATTCATCTCTTTGCGCCGGCAGCCCCCGTTTGTGTGGGCGGCGCTTGTTGAAAGCCGCAACACAAAGATAGGCGCCTGCCGTGGCCGGCCCCATTATCTGTGGGTATGATCAAACCGATGAAATCGGGAACGAGCCGCGATGCGAACTTCGAACAGCGCCCATTTATGGGCCTCTGCGTTCGGTTAACCGGCTAAACCTAAGTTTAGGCACACGCAAAAATTTCCCGCCAGAGATGACAGGATGCGCGTGAGGAGGTGCGCCGGATAGAGCTATCGGCGCACATTTCTTCGTGTGGTTCTGCTTCCGGCGAAGGCTATTCGCTGCGACTTGTAAGCTTGCTGTTATTGCGATGGTGGCGGCTGGAATAGAAAAGCAGCAGCCCCGTTCCAACGGCTCCCAAAATGAGGAGCCCTTCAAGGGCGAAGATCATGGTGTAAGCAGAATCGGGCATTGCACATCCTCTTATTTGTTATTGTTCAATGAGACCCCGATATTCGCCGGAATGCCAGTACCGCCTGCAGCAAATACACGTCTGATCTCCATCTGGGTTCGCGCCGCACAAAATGGAGCAGCTGGCCCGCCATGCGGGTGGATGCCAATTCGACCAGTCCGTACACGGCATTAGGGGAGCGTGCTGTCTCAAGGATTGATCGACAGCCGATCAGGATTTCTTTGCGCTGCACCTACGGCGGTGCAGCAGAAAACGCGGATTTTCTCAAAACAGCCCTGTTTGAAGGAAGAAATCTCTCGATTGCTCGCGACGTTCAATTTCTCTGCCGTGGTCGCTGCGAAAGAAAGCTTTCCACTTCATCATACGTCGGAAGAGCGGCGCGGGCCCCGAGACCCGTACAGCTTAATGCGGCTACGGCCGAAGCGATCCGGGCGCAGTCGGCGTCCGTCTCGTTCCGCGCGACGCACCAGGCAAACGCTCCGTGGAAGGCATCGCCCGCGCCCGTCGTATCGACTACGTCGACCGCATAGGCGGGTTGCCGGCCATGCTCTCCGCTCTGCGATGCCCAGAGATACCCGCGTTCGCCGCTCGTTACGCCAGCGTGGCGAATGCCCGATCGGATCAGCCGTGCCAAGCGGTCCTCGTCGCTGCCGCCATGGGTGAACTGCTTAAATGCGGGGGCCGAGAAGATCGCGTAATCGGCCAAGCCGATGACCTTGTCGAGCAGTGGACCGCCGTTCAAGTCGATATCGAGCACGGTCGGCACGCCGCGATCTCGCGCGGCCTGGAACAGCGCCAGCGTGCCTTCAAGCCACGTCAAATCGCTGAGGACCACATGTGCCGTCTCGACATGCGAGACCGGCAACCAATCGGCGGCGAGCGGAAATTCATGGTCGTCCTCGCTAACGACGAGACGTTCGCCACGCTTGTCGACGATCACCGCGGCCGTCGCCGACGAAACGCCTTCGAAGGCACGAACGTGGCTTATCCCGACGCCGGCAGTTCTAAGCTGATGCCGGATAATTCCCCCGGCCGCGTCATCGCCGATCCGCGCCCACAGCGATACCTCTCCTCCGAGACGCGCGATCGTGGCGGCAGCATTCGCAGCCATGCCGCCCCCGCTCGCGACATGATCGGTCGCCCGCAGTTTCGTTGCCGTCTTCGGAAATGCGTCTATTCGGTAGACGTAGTCGAGCGCCGCGTGTCCGACGGCAATGATGTGTTTGCCGGCCATGTGCATCACTCACTGTGTATGGAAGCAGGTCTACCGGGTATCGTCGCTCGAACGGTCGACGAGCGAGGAGTGCGCGCTCGTCAAGACATGGAGACGGGCTTTGAGCCGATCAATCTCATTCAAGAGGTCGAAGACTACGGCGATGCCAGCCGGGTTGACGCCGAGATCACGGTCGAAGCGTTTGGCTTTCGCCAACTGCACGACGCTGACGCTCGAAAAGCGCCATTCGGAGACGCTGGCGCCGCGTGCCTCGATGATGCCATGCTCAACGAGCTCGACGACCCAGGCGGCTTCGACTTTGCAGATGCCGGTCAGCTCTTCGAGCGAATAGATGGGTTCGGTGCCGATTTCTTCTGCCGATACCGCGCCGGTGCTTTTCTCTATCATCGCTTAAACTCCAAGACCTGCACGCGGATCGAACGCCAATTCCTTCGCCATTTCTTCATAGATCTTGCGGGCCTTTTCATGCGTCGCCGGAGGCCAGACGATCTTGAGTACCGCGTACAAATCGCCCGGTTCCTTGGCGGGAATGCCGCGTCCGCGGATGCGAAGCTCGCGGCCGTTGGCCGAACCCGCGGGCACCTTCAGCATAATGGCGCCGGACGGCGTCGGCATCTTGACGCTCGCGCCCAGCGCGGCTTCCCAAGGTGCAACGGGAAGCTCAAGATATAAGTCTTTGCCGACGACACGATAAAGCGCGTCAGGCTTGAAGCGGACTTCTAGATAAAGGTCTCCCGCCGGCGCTTCGCCCATGCCCGGAGAACCTTGCCCCTTGAGGCGAATGCTCTGGCCTTCGGTGACGCCCTTCGGGATCTGCACGGTGAGGTTTTTATCGCGAACGAGAACGTGTCCACCGTCGTCCATCTCCGGCATGCGCAACGTGATCGTCCGTGTGGCGCCTTCCAGAGCATCACGCAAATCAATGACGATCGACGCGTGGTGATCCTCGCCGCGCATATTGAAAGTGGTGCGCGTGCGGCCGCCTCGCGATGCTCTGTCGCCGCGCGCCGCCGCGCCGAAGATGCTGCTGAAGAAATCGCTGAAGTCCGCGCCTTCGGGTGCGCCGGAATATTCGAAACCGGCATCCCAATTCGGCGGCGGTCTGAATTCCTGCCCCGCCTTCCAGTCCTTACCAAGCTGATCGTATGCGGCGCGCTTTTCAGGATCGCCGAGCGCTTCATAGGCTTCGCCGATTTCCTTGAACTTCGCCTCAGCGCCCGCTTCCTTGTTGATGTCGGGATGGAACTTGCGCGCGAGTTGACGATAAGCCTTCTTGATGTCGTCCTGTGTTGCGCCGCGCTCGACGCCGAGAATCTTGTAGTAGTCCTTGAATTCCATTGGCTCTCACATCATCGGATAAGGTTCAGCGCGTCAGTGATAATCTTTCGATGGTCGAAGGCGATTTCAATGCCGTCGAAATTCTTTATCCAGGCCACGACCTCGGCGTCGTCTCCGGCTTTGGCTTCTTGGTTTTCTGCACGAACGAGAAAGGCGATGGAACAGGTGTGGCCGCGGGGGTCGCGGTCCGGTTTGGAATAGACGCCGACCAAACTCAGCGTCTTGGCGTTGATGCTGGTTTCTTCCATCAACTCGCGCTTGGCTGCGTCCTCCACAGTCTCTCCGATTTCGACGAAACCTCCCGGCAAAGCGTATTCCCCCTTGAAGGGCGGATTTTTCCGGCGAACCATAAGCACACCGCGGGCGGGATCGACAACGACGCAATCGACGGTGAGCAGAGGAGTTTTCGGAGGCGACATGACAATTCCATTTACGTCGAAAGAGCCGACGTGAAAACGCCGGAGAGCGCAGGGCTGCTTTTATATCGCCGCCAGCAAGACCTCGAAGTTCTTCTTGCACATCCAGGCGGTCCCTATTGGCGGAACAAGGACGATGGCGCCTGGACCGTTCCAAAAGGTGAAATTCAGGGCGGGGAAGATCCATACGCGACGGCGCTCCGGGAATTCGAAGAAGAGACCGGATTGCGTCCCCACGGCAAGACACTTTCGCTCGGCTCGCTGCGGCAGAGCGGCGGCAAGCTTGTTCACGTCTGGGCCGTGGAAAATGACTGGGATCCGGCATTCCTCATTAGCAATCAATTCAGCATCGAATGGCCGCCGCGCTCGGGGCGGACCGCAACGTTTCCGGAGATTGATCGCGCGAATTGGTTCGATCTCGCGACCGCGCGCCGAAAAATTCTCAAGAGCCAAATGGATTTCCTTAACCGATTGGAAGCCGCACTCGATGTCGGAGCGGCCTGACGCCGATCAGGCCCGCGCGCGGAATCGGACGTTGAAACAGCGTTAATGCTCCAATACGAGCCGGCGCTAACGGCATATTAAGCAGAACAACAGCCAGCGCTTTGAAACTCCGCAATTTTTAGGAATTCAGGCGCATACCCTTGGATACGCGTCGGCACCCAAAAAGCGAAAACGCAGGGACGGCGAACACATTTCTCAATCGGGGTTGAGTGCGTCATGAGTAACGAGTTTTCGAACATCAAACCTGCCGAGATCTATGCAGATCTTTCGGCGGACGACATTGCCGAGATGATGGCAGAGGCCGCTGCGGTCGATGCCCTGTTCCAGTCAGGGCACGCGTCGACGACGTATCTGAGCAGCCTTTCAGCTGCCGCCTTCGCGGTCGCCAAATGCGAAGAAGAAGTTCCGGAAGCGCCGGCGACGGCGGCTTAATCGCCCAATATCCGAAAGTTCGCGAAAAGAACATGAGCGGGTCAACGAGTGACCCGCTCGTTTTGTATTTGCGACACATCAGTTTCAGAGTTGAGCCGCAGCGGAGCGTTTTGCTGGTGCCATCTTGCGCCGGCGCAATTGGCGGAACCGTACGGCTCGCAAAACAAAACCGGAGCCTCAGGGTGTGAGGCTCCGGCTGGGATCGTCTAAAAGAAAGATCGGCGAATTCCTATTTCATCGGCTCGTAAGCAGGCGCAGGAGCAGCTGCGGGAGCGCCGAAGAGATATGTCAGACCGACGCGCGCAACCCAGAAGCTGTCGTCGTAACCGATACGCGCCGTACAGCTTTCTGTGCAACCGCTTCCCGAGGGCGCTGTAAACGTCTCATCGTTTGAGCCAAAATCGACGTACATCGCGTCGGCACGAAAGGCCCAGTTGTCATTGAGAAGGTATTCGATACCGCCGCCGGCGGTCCAACCGAGCGCAGTATCGCTGTGTGAGCCAGAATATGTGACTGACCCACCTGGAGTGCTGGTCGGCGCATTGATGCTGTTAATCGAATGGTCCACTCCGCCGTAGGCTAGGCCACCCGTGGCGAAAATCAAAAAGTTCTCGGTCCCGACAAGCCCAACGCGAGCCCGAAGCGTACCGTACCAATTGATTTCAGAACCGAACGTTAGCGACGACGGTCCACCATCCCCACCGCACGTCGGGCACGTAATGCCCGTCGTCATATCGGCGTTGAAATAGTTGATGTCGGTTTCAGCGCCGAGCAGCCAGCCGTTGCACTGCCAGTTATAGCCGGCGACGCCGCCGCCGGTGAAACCTCTATCGTTGTCCTTGAGCTCGATGCCCACGTTGGTCTTCGTGCTTGCACCGCCAAAGCCAATCAGGCCGCCGGCATAGAAGCCAGAGAATGGCCCGCCACAGGAGTTTGCGGCCGGGGGCGGCGTATAGGCATAGTCCGTCAGATCACCGCCGGCATAGGCGGAAGAGGCGCCGAGAAGACAAAAAATTCCCGCCATAAGTATTTGAAATATCTTCATAATTCGTCGCCCTTCCCCCGTCCGGAAACGCGCAAAAATCCCTGCTTTGCGCCGAGTCCCGTTCACATGCCACAAAACGTGATTCGCGAGGCTGCGTCGAGCAGGGTCGAAACTCGCTGGCGTCAATCCCCCGCCCGGGCGGCGCTTCCTGAATCATTTTCCGCCATAGCGACAGCCGCATTGCCCGCGATGACGTCGAGATCGGAAACGCCGCGCTCGACTTGAATTTGGACGGCCGCAGCCACGCGGGCGTAGGCGCCGTCATCGAGTAGTTCGTCCACATTCAGAGACAGGCCAGCGATCGCACAGGCCCTCTCGAAGGCCAATCGCATCAGCAAACGCTCATTTCTCTGCAACTCGTCGAGCGTCACTGCCTGCTCCTCGCAAAAATGCAGGCGCCTCGGCCGGGGGATGGGCTTCGAGGCGCCCGCTCAGTGTCAGCCGACGCGGAGGCGGCGTCGCTGTGGGTGAAACTCTCAAGTTAGTTGCCGCTATCTACTATTAAAAGCGGCAGGCACTCGCCCCTGATCGGCTTGGTGCACAATCACAATCGCCGTTAGTTGCATGAGGCGACATTGACCTGGCGCAAAGTTGGCGAACGCGAAGTTTGACGATGTAGATCTCGGTCCGGCGCGAATGGGCGGTGCTGCGTAAGACCCGCAAGCTCTGCATCATGCCCGCTTGCGATCTGCGATGCGCCACAGTGAGAATTTCGCCAATATGAGCGTTCCAACTCGCCCTCATCCTTTCTGGACAGAGCCGGTCGAAACGGCAATCCAAGCGTTGGCGAGCAGGCCGACAGGTCTTCATACTGGCGAAGCTGCAGAGCGTTTGGCGAAGGACGGTCCAAATCTCATCGGCATCAGCGGCCACCCAAGCCTCCTTGTGAAAGCACTCCGACGCGTCGGCGAACCGATGGCGGCCATTCTGTTGCTGTCTGCGGCGGTCTCCGGAACGGCCGGCGATTGGCAAAGCTTTTTCATCATCGTTCTGATTGTCGCGCTGTCGATTGCATTGGACCTTTATCAAGAGCGCGAAGCCGAGAGGGCCATCGACGCGTTGAAGAAGTCTGTTGCCGTCACGGCGACCGTGCTGCGCGACGGGCGGCCGATTGAGATGCCGGTCAAGGATATCGTTCGCGGCGATGTCGTGAAGCTGCGCGCTGGAGACCTTGTGCCGGCCGACGGCATCGTTATTGCCAGCCGCAACGCTCTGACGAACGAAGCCAGTCTGACGGGAGAACCCTATCCGTGTGAAAAGTGCGCTGCCACATGTACGAGCGTGCTGATCGCGGAAGCGCATAACGCGCTATTTGCCGGAACCAGTGTTGTCTCGGGTGAGGCGACAATGCTCGTGATGGCAACCGGCGGGGCGACAATGTTTGGCGCCATCGCAGCTTCGGTCGAGGCACGCGAACCGATGACGGTGTTCGAACGCGGCGTGCATCGGCTCGGGACTCTCATTCTCCGACTGACGGCATTTCTGGTGCTCTTCGTGCTCCTGACGCAGCTGGTGCTGCACGGGCTGTCACTCGAAAGCTTCATGTTCGCGGTAGCGCTCGCCGTCGGGCTGACGCCGGAACTGCTGCCGATGATCATGACGGTAACGCTCGCGCGCGGTGCCTTGCGCATGGCGAAGCAAAAGGTCGTGGTCAAGCGGCTTTCAGCCATCCACGATCTCGGCGCCATGAACGTGCTTTGCACGGACAAGACCGGGACGCTGACAGAAGCCAAGATCGCGTTGGTCGAGAGCATCGGAATCGATGGCAGCCACAGCGAGGCTGCTGCGAAGCTCATCAGACTCAACAGCCAATTTGCCAGCGGCGTTCGGAGCAATCTCGACGACGCGGTGATAGCCGCTCTGCCGCCTGCCGACGCAAGCTGGACATTTCTGGATGATGCACCATTCGACTTCGAGCGCCGCCGTTCATCGGTGCTTGTCGCGCACGATGGCAAACCTCAAATCATCGCCAAGGGCGCGCCCGAGATGTTATTGGCGCGGTGCTCGCAAGTTGAGCTTGCGGACGGCACGGTGCATCCGCTCGACGCAGCGCGCCGGTCCGAGCTTGATCGATTATTCGAAGCCAAGTCTCACCAAGGGTTGCGATTGCTCGGTGTCGCCCGGCGCGACGTTGGTCCAGAGTGCACGACGACCCGGCCTGAGAATGAAACGGACCTGACCTTTGTCGGCTGCGCGTCCTTCCTGGATCCCCCCAAAAGCTCGGCGACGGCGGCCGTCGCAAAGCTCCGAGGCGCGGGCGTCGCGGTAAAAATCATTTCAGGAGATGCCGCGCCGGTCGTGCTCAATCTCGTCAAGCAGCTCGATCTGCCGGCGCAGGGCATCATGTCCGGTGAAGACCTCGACGGCACCTCCGAAGTCGCACTGATCGAGAAGGTGTCGAGCAATGATCTTTTCGTACGTGTTTCCCCCGAGCAAAAGGGGCGGATCGTCAGAGCGCTGCGCATGCGGGGTTTTACGGTCGGCTTTCTCGGCGACGGCATCAATGATGCGACCGCTATACATGCCGCAGACGTCGGACTATCGGTTGAAGGTGGAACCGACGTCGCGCGCGATGCTGCCGATATCATCCTGCTTCAACCCGATCTCGGCGTTCTGGCTGATGGCGTCGCCGAGGGCCGCAGGACCTATGCCAACATCATGAAATATGTTCGCATGGGGACGAGTTCGAACTTCGGCAACATGCTGTCGATGGCGCTCGCGTCGTTGATCCTGCCGTTTCTGCCACTGATGCCGCTGCAGATTCTCATCAACAACCTGCTCTACGACCTCTCCGAGATCGGTATCCCATTCGACAGCGCCGACGACACGACGCTGTCGCGGCCGCAGACCTGGGATGTCGGCTCTGTGCTCGGCTTCACGCTGATCATGGGGCCACTGTCGTCGCTGTTCGATCTGGGGACCTTTCTGATGCTGTCGCTGGTATTCAAAGTCGACGCCGATGTCTTCCGGACGGCGTGGTTCGTCGAATCAATCACGACGCAGATCCTGGTCATTTTCATCATCCGGACGGCCAAGCCATTCTGGACAAGCCGGCCAAACAGCGTTCTTGCGGCGAGTTCGATCGGGGCGCTCGCCGTGGCGATGGCCGTCGCCCTCTCGCCGCTCGGACATTTTGCAGGGTTCGTTCCGCTTCCTGGCGGGGTCCTTGCGGCCATCGCGGGAATTACCGTTGCCTATTCGGCAGCCGCCGAAACCCTGAAGCCCTACGCGCTCAGGTGGACGCCTAAAAATTTCTGGGCAATGTCAATAAGCAAAAAGGTGGGCGGCGTTCGCTCGCATCTGAATTTCAAATAGTTACCCGCCATTAGCGGTGATCATATTGACTGGTGACGGCGACCGATACGGGCGCCCCGAGGGCTCTCCAAGCGGCGAAGCGACACTTCCTGCTCGAGGAATTTTTGCGTATATCCAACATCTACTCGTCGCAATCATAGCGATGGGGCGCCTGAACCCTGATCGGGCGCTGCTTGGAAGATCGACAGAAATCCGGGGATCGGGCGTGACGACTGAAATTCTCGTTATCGATGATGACCCGGAGATCAGGCTGCTGTTGCGGACGTGCTTTGAGCGCGAAGGTTATCTGGTCTCCGAGGCCGGAGATGCTACCGACGCTCGGGCGGCCTTGGCAAAGGGCGGCGTCAGCCTCGTTACACTTGATCTGACGCTCGGCCGGGACGACGGCCTTAGTCTTGCGCGTGAAATTCGCGCCAACGGCGACATTCCGATCGTCATGGTCTCTGGAAAAGGCGATGCCGTCGATCGTATCGTTGGGCTAGAACTCGGAGCCGACGATTACATATCGAAGCCGTTCAACTTACGAGAGGTCCTTGCCAGGGTACGCGCGGTACTGAGGCGCCATGATGCGAGCCCGTCCGGCGCTCCGGCGCCGCAGGCGAAGCATGAGGTCTATCACTTCGGCTGCTGGGCCTTGGATATAACCAGCCGCGAATTGAAGGATTCAACCGGCGGCGTGCGCGAGCTCACGACAGGCGAGTTCAATCTACTCGAAATATTCATCCGGCGGCCGCATCGGGTCTTGTCGCGGGACGAGATCATGGACTTGCTCAAAGGGCACGACTATTCGCCGCTCGATCGCTCCATCGACGCGCTGGTCAGCCGTTTGCGCAAAAAAATCGACGATGACGGATCCAAGTCCGCCCAGATCAAATCGGTGCGTGGCATCGGGTATATGCTGGCGATAGACGTCCGGCGCGGCTGAGGATCACGCTCAGGACGACGGCGCAGCAGCTTTCTTGTCGAGGACCGCGCGAAGGATGTTTGCCAAATCCTTCTGAGCATATGGCTTGCGCAAAATCGCCCATGTCTCATCGCCCGATGCTGTGGTCCCTGCGATCTCTTCGGCGAACCCGGTCGTCAGGATAACCGGCAGTCCTGGACGATTTGCTGCGATCCATTTGCCGAGGTCGATCCCTGTCATGCCGCCCGGCATCATGATGTCGGTGAAGACCAGATCGACGGCCAGGCCTCCCTTCAACGCTTCCTTCGCCTCCGCGCCAGTGACGCATTCGACGACGCGGTAGCCGAGGCGTTCGAACCGCTTCACCGTCAGGGCGCGGACGTCGCGATTGTCCTCGACGACGAGCACCGTCTCGCCGGTGGCTTCGTGCGCCTCCGAAGCAGGCGACGACTGCTGGGCATTTTTGGCATCGACGCTGCGCGGCAAATAGAGATTGATGGTCGTGCCGGTGCCCGGCTCGCTGTAGATCGTGATGTTGCCTTGCGACTGCTTCACAAAGCCATAGATGGTGCTGAGACCGAGGCCGGTGCCACGACCTGGCGGCTTGGTCGTGAAGAACGGCTCGAACACACGGTGCAAGGTTTCTTTCGTCATGCCGATGCCGTTGTCAGAGACGGAAATGCGAACGTATTCGCCAGCGGTCAGCGGGCCTTCAAAGCCGATTTCTCCCTCTTCGAGCGTCGCGTTGTCAGTCCGGATCGTGAGCTTGCCGCCGTCGGGCATCGCATCGCGAGCGTTGATCGCGAGATTGATGACAGCGGCTTCCACCTCGCCGGCATCGACGCGCGCCAGCCACAGATCGGGCGCCAGATGGGTTCGCAATTCGATCGTGTCGCCGAGCGTTCGCCGCAGCAATTCGGTCATGCCGCGAACCTGTTCGTTGAGATTGATCACCTCGGCGGCAAGCTGACGGCGGCGCGCAAACGTCAAGAGACGATTGGTCAATCGCGCGCCAGAGTCAGCGGCACGCGCCGCGCGCGTCAGAAGCTCGTGATCCTGCGGATTGGTGATTGTCTCTTCAAGCAGCTCCAAATTTCCGGAGATGATGGTCAGCAGATTGTTGAAGTCGTGAGCGATGCCGCCGCTGAGCTGGCCGATGGCTTCCAGCCGCTGCGATTTCAGCGCGGCTTCTTTCTGTTTGATGTCCGAAGTCATGTCGCGAAAGAGACCGACGACCGCGACGCGCGAACCATCGGCGCCAACGATATCGGCCACGTGACCTTGGCCTGGAAACCTCGTCCCGTCGCGCCGCCGGAGCGACGTCAGGATGGTCCGGCTGCCCGTGCTGTCGGCCTGATCATCCTCGAGTTTGTGAAAATCATGCGGATCGGCAAAAAGGTTCGACAGATCGGATATCATGGCTTCATCGGACGTGTACCCGAACATGCGTGTCGCCGCCGGATTGACGAGAATGATCTCTCCATCCGGGGACGAAATGACGAGCGCTTCCGGAACGTGATCGAAGACAGCCTGAAATAGCAGAGACTGACGGTCGATCTCGGCCTGCAATCGCGCACGCGCACTCAGATCGTTGATGATACCGGAGAAGAATTTCCGGCCACCGACCTCGAACATGCCCACCGAAAGATGGATCGGAAAAACGGTGCCGTCCTTGTGCAGACCCTGCACCTCGCGGCCGACGCCGATGATCCTTTTTTCGCCGGTCGTCAAATGGCGCTGAAGATAACTGTCGTGTTGGGACTGATACGGCTCCGGCATCAGCATATTGATCGGCTTGTTGAGCATCTCGTCGGCGGAATAGCCAAACATTTGTTCGGCGGCCGGATTGACGCTTTGGATGCGGCCTGAACTGTCGATTGCCAGGATCGCAGCGACCGCCGACTCCAGGATCGCCTTTAGCATGGCAGACCTTGATATGACTGGTTCTTCCTGATCCACTCTAATGCCTCAATGCCTTGCAATCCAGATGTTGCGATCCGCGGATCGGGATGACGTGTCCCCGTGCGTCCCAGCCATCGACTGATCTCGGTCAAAGCAGTTTCGTGACAATTCCACGAAATTCGAGACATCCGATTGGAGACGTTATGGCTACCAACAACCGCCCCTACATGGCAGGAACGACAGACAGTGAGCACCCGGCGGCGCGCTTTAAAGCAGATTGCGCTCTGCAGCTCGACATCTGCAAGTCCCTGCTAGCTGTGGCCGATAGCCTACCTGGATCGCTGAATACAACAACAATCGACATCCTGTCGAAATTGTTGCAATCGACATGGGCAGCGCATCTAAAGCTGCAGGACGAAGTTATCGTGCCGCTCATCGCCCGGCGCCATGAAGCTATTTCCGATGTGTGCAGATGTTTCACACCGCTGACCCGACAGCATATCGAGATCTCGGGCATTAATGACGAACTGGCTGAATGTTTCGACATGATCGCTAAGGGCGAGCCGGTCGAGAGCAGCATGCTGGGATTTTTAATCCGCAACGCAGCAGAGCGGCGGCATGAGCATGTCGAATGGGAAAAAACCCTGCTCGGGCCTCTTCTGCCCAAGACCTTAACTCCCGCGGAGCGCCAAGTTTATTGGGGCTGGGCGGCCGCCAATCCGTGGCCCTACGAAGGTTTCAAAGTCCTTACTATGAGCAACCTCAATTGATCGAGGTCAATTCGGACTGCCGCCCCGACGCCTGATCATTGGGACTGGGGAAGGGCAGCAATAGTGAAACGTACCTGGATCTTAATTGCGGACAGCAGCGGCGCGCGGATTCTCGAAGCGCTCGGGAACAGTCGTGCATTTTTCGAGCACGCCGTCGGGGACGGACGCTATCCATACCGGTCGGACCCCGCGCCTCAGGAAGAGCGACCGAGATTAACCAAGGCGCTCGATGGGCTGTTTGCTAGCCAGCTCAGCACCATGTTGGCAAACCGACTCAAAAGCCGCTCGTTCGACAGGCTGGTTCTCGTCGCTCCGACGGTGATGCTGGGCAAGCTTCGCAAAATGATCAGCCCCGCCGTTCGCGAGACCGTCATCGCCGAGATCGAGATGGATTTGACCGACGTCCCGACTAGTGAGATCGCACAACACCTAGCCGACGTCTCCCTGTTTTAGGACGACGTCTTTTCAGGCGTCTTTTGAGCAGCTTGGACAGCTGGCACTTTGAGCGCCGATGCCGCCGGATGCCAAACGACCTCGCGGATCGACGAGTCGCCATCGTAGGGCCGCGTTTCGAAACCGAGGTCCCTCGCCATGTCGAGCATATGGGTATTGGCCACGTTGACGAGGCCGTAGATCTGCTCGACGCCTTCGTGCTGGGCGTAGCTCAACAAGGCTGACATCAATTGCCAGCCGAGGCCGTGGCCGTGGAGATCGGACCGGACCAGAATACCGAATTCGCCACGCGTCTGATCCGGTTCGAGGACAAGGCGCGAACCGCCGATCATTTCATTCGTTTTCGCGTCGATTGCGACGAATGCCATTTCGCGGGCGTAGTCGATTTGCGTCAACGACGCGAGGAACGGGTGCGGGAATGTCTTACGGCCGGTAAAGAACCGTAGCCGGACATCTTCCTCGGAGATCTGCGAAAAGAACTTAGCAAAAGCCGGCTCATCTTCGGGGCGCACGGGCCGAATGAGAACTTTGCCCACCGGATTGATTGAAATCTCTCGTTCAAGGTGAGCGGGATAAGGCCTTATGGCGAGCGGCAGACGCGGGTTCGCGTCTTCGTTTGCAAGCTTCATGCGCGCGTCGATCGCGATCACGCCGTCTTTGTCGACGAGCAGCGGATTGATATCGAGTTCGCGAATCTCCGGGTGGTCGACGATGAGGTCGCTAATGCGAACGAGCGTATCGGCGATGGCGTCCATGTCGGCAGGAGCGTGATCGCGATAGCCCTTCAGCAGCCGAGAAATCCGCGTTTCGCAGATCATCTGGTGCGCGAGATGCATATCGAGCGGCGGCAACGCCATTGCGCTATCGCGCAGCACTTCGACCGCAACACCGCCTGCACCGAAGAGAAGCATCGGACCGAAAGTCTGGTCGACGCTCATACCGACAATCGTCTCAAGCGCATCCGGCCGCTTGACCATCGGCTCAACCGTGAAGCCGTCGATCCGGGCTTTCGGCAATTTGGCCTTGATCTTCGCCAGCATATCGACCGCCGCCTGTTCGGCGGCTGCCTCGCTTTCAAGGTTCAGGTGTACGCCACCGACGTCCGATTTATGCGAGATGTCGGGCGAGGCGATCTTGATGACGCACGCGTCGTTGTTTTTCAGAATGCCGGCCGCGACAGAGCGAACGGCCGCTGGATCGGACGCCAGAACTGCCTTGTCCGTCGGAATGCCATACGCTGCCAGGATCGTCTTGGTTTCGAGCGCCGACGCGACAGTTCTGCCGCTTTCGAGAATCTTTCGGATTTCCCGACCGGCAGATCGCGAGTGATACTTGTGGTCGCCAGCCGCGATTTGTGGCGTCCGCATTAGCTCAGTCTGCGAGCGTGCGTGATCGACGAGTTGCATGAACCCGGTGATGGCGGCGGATGTCGATTCGAATGTCGGGATCTTGTTTGCTTTGAAAAGCGCACGTGCTTCGCGGACGGCACCGTCGCCGAGCCAGCACGCCATGACTGGCTTATCCGCGACCAGCTCCGAATGTGCAGCAACCGTGTCGACGACAGCCTTAGCCGCGTCGGTCGCAGATACCGTCGCCGTCGGACAGTGAAGAACGAGAACCGCATCGGAATCGCGATCGTGCAGCAGTGCCTCAAGCGCGTCTGCGTAGCGCTTCGTTCCGGCGTCGCCGATGATATCTACGGGGTTCCCGCGCGACCACGTCGGCGGGAGTACGCGGTTGAGCGCTTCGATCGTATCGGGTCCGAACACCGCCAGCGTGCCTTTCCAGTCCTGCAGTTCGTCAGCGGCCAAGACACCTGCACCGCCGCCGTTCGTCAGAATCGCCAACCGGTCGCCGCCGAGCCGCGGCACATGCGACAAAGTCTCGGCTGCTGCGAAGAGATCGTCGAGCGTTAGGACGCGCAGGATGCCTGAACGGCGGAAAGCAGCATTGTAAGCGGCGTCGGAACCGGCCAAGGCGCCGGTGTGCGATAGCGCAGCGTGGGCGCCGCCAGCGTGACGGCCGGTCTTGATGACAACGACGGGCTTCATGCGCGCTGCCCGGCGTGCGGCTGAAATGAACTTCGGCGCGTGGGTAACGGCTTCGACGTAGAGAAGAATGGCGCGGGTGTTGGCGGCGGTTGCAAGATAGTCCAGCATATCGCCCAGGTCGATGTCGGCCATCTCACCGAGCGAGACGACGTGAGAAAAGCCGATGCCGCGGCCGGCAGCCCAGTCGATAACTGCCGTCACCAGGGCACCCGATTGCGAAACGAACGCCAAGTCTCCGGCGAGTGGCGCGCGATGAGCGAAACTGGCATTCAGGCCAATGTTCGGGACCATCAGTCCGATGCAGTTCGGACCGAGGATGCGCAGGCAATTCGGCTGTGCAGCCGCAATCATCGCCTTTTTCTGCTCGCCCATACCGGCCGCAAGTGCGATTGTAGCTCGCGTTCCCTTGGCGCTCAGCTCCTCGATAAGGCCAGTGATGGTAGCGGGCGGTGTCGCCAGCACAGCGAGATCGGGCACCTCCGGCAGGTCGGCAACAGTTGAGTAGCAACGGTGGCCGACGATATCGCGGTATTTGGGGTTTACGAGGCTGATCGGACCTTTGAAGCCACCCTCAAGCAGGTTCTTCAAAACGGTCGCGCCCACTGACCCTGGACGCTTGCTGGCTCCAATTAATGCAACCGAGCGCGGCGCGCACAGGTAGTTCAAATTGCGAACAGTCATCAGCCCCAATCCTTAATCAAGGTCATGCCCATGTCCAATAAGTGACCGCGCCACCTGCTGTTCTGATCTGAATCAATAATCTCTCGCAATTGCTCACTTGCGCTGCGTCAATGAGATTTAATGCAATGAGCGTATCAAAGCCGCGGGACAAATCGAGCAAAGAGGGCATTTTCGTGCATATGCCAACCAACGTGCAAAATGCTCTTCCGCCGCCGCATTCGACCGCAACCGCACTTCTAACCGACCAGTCGGGAACGCGATCCGAAGCGGCAAAATTTAAGCCCACGTCGCTGCCCACGCCCGAGCAGCCAGAACTTGATCGCTACGTCCATTACCTGATCGCACGAATGACCGGCGGGCTCTCTCCCGCCGCTTGCGCCGAAGCTTTCGTCGACTGGGGCTCGCACATGGCGGTGTCGCCAGGGCTGCAGCTCGAATTGATGGGTGAAGGCATCCGCCAGTGGATGCGGCTGCTAGCATTCACGCAGCAAGCTATGGGCAGCAATGCGGCCTTGCCGCCGAGTGTCGAACCGCAACCGCACGATCATCGCTTCGTCTCTGACGGTTGGAAGCAGTATCCCTTCAATGTTTTCGCGGAAGCCTTTTTGCTTGGTGAAGAATGGTGGCATTCGGCAACCACACGCGTTCGCGGCGCTGAAAAGCAGAGCCTCAATCGCGTCGATTTCATCACACGCCAGATGCTCGACGTTTTTGCTCCGGCAAACTTCGTCGCGACCAACCCGGACGTGCTTTCCCGCACGCAGTCGGAAGCCGGGCTCAATCTGCTTCGCGGCTATTCGAACTATCTCGATGATGTGAAGCGCCTGCGCTCGCGGGAGGCTCCCCCGGGAGCAGAGAAATTCAAGGTCGGCGAAACGGTTGCCGTGACTCCCGGAAAGGTCGTCTATCGCAACCACCTCATTGAGCTGATCCAATATGAGCCGACCACGGAGACCGTACATGCCGAGCCGGTTCTGATCGTACCGGCGTGGATCATGAAGTATTATATTCTCGATCTCAGGCCTGAGAACTCGCTGGTCAAATATCTCACCGCGCAAGGCTTCTCGGTCTTTATTATTTCATGGCGCAATCCGGACGCGGGTGATCGCAATCTGGGCTTCGCTGATTATCGGCGCCTTGGCGTGATGGCTGCAATCGATGCGATCACACGGATCGTCGGCGATCGCAAAATCCATGCGACGGGTTATTGCCTCGGCGGCACGCTGCTTTCCATTGCAGCTTCCGCCATGGCCAACGAGAATGACGATCGCCTCGCGACCCTGACGCTGCTCGCCGCGCAAGCCGATTTTCGCGAGGCCGGCGAATTGACGCTCTTTATCGACGAGAGCCAGATCACGCTGCTCGAAGACATGATGGCCGAGCAGGGCTTTCTCGATAGCGCGCAAATGGCTGGCGCTTTTCAGTTGCTGCGATCGAACGATCTGATCTGGTCGCACGTCGTCAACGATTATCTGCTCGGCGAGCGGCAGCCGGTTTTCGATCTGCTCGCGTGGAATTCTGACGCGACGCGAATGCCGTACCGGATGCATTCGGAATATCTGCGATCGCTGTTCCTCAACAACGATTTTGCCGAGGGACGTTTCAAGGTCGACGGCCGCACCATTGCGCTGACCGATCTCCGTGTGCCGATTTTCGCGATCGGCACCGAGACCGACCACGTCGCACCGTGGCGGTCGGTTTATAAATTCAACATCTTGAGCGATACCAGCGTGACGTTCCTGCTGACAAGCGGGGGCCACAATGCCGGCATCGTCTCGCCGCCCGGCACACCGCACCGCAGCTACCGGATGGCGACCAAGCTCGCAAACGACAAGTTCGTCGATCCCGACACATGGTTTGCAACGACGCCGAAGACAGAGGGATCGTGGTGGACCGCCTGGGCCGAATGGCTGGCCCGCATGTCGACCGGAATAGTCGATCCGCCATCGATGGGCTCGCTGGAGAATGGGTTGAAGCCTCTGTGCCCGGCCCCTGGCACATACGTACTGCAAAGGTGATGTCCAGGCGTTTCCTGTCTTGACCTTCGTCAAAGCGCTGGAATGGCCGAGGACGAAAATCCATCATTTCACGGCGCAAGCATAGGAGTGAAGAGCATGCTTGATCGACCTGCCAGAAACGACATGAACACACAGGTTCCGGCACCCGGCATCGCGCCGATGCTCAACGCCTTCAATCCGATGACGGCCTATATGGCCTTCTGGGGAGGGCCCGCGCTTCAGCTCGGTGGCCAAGTGGCGCAAAGCTGGCTGCATTTTCTCGGTTCCCGCTGGATGAAGGACATGAGATTTCCGCAGCAAGTCGCGGGCTGCAAGACAGCAGACGATGTGGTGGCCGCCGCTGCCGAGTTCTGGCAACAGGCGTCGAAAGATTATTCGTCTGAGTTCAATCAGCTTGCCGATTTGACGTGGACTGCCACGCGGACGGCGTTCGACGGCGCGGGTACATTTACCTCGAAAGATTGCAGTTGTTCCGGTAAATGTGCGTCTCACCCGGCCGGCACTGCGTAGGAGAAGCGTCATGAAAGCCAGCGACGTAATGACGACGAAGGTCATCTCCATTCGCCCCGATGCAACGCTCACCGAGATGATCAAGCTGATGCTCGATCACAGGATAAGCGGCCTGCCGGTCGTTTCCGACGATGGCAAACTCGTCGGCGTCGTCACCGAAGGCGATTGTCTTCGCCGGGCCGAGACCGGCACGGAAGTGAAGCGCTCGTTCTGGCGCGATTTGCTGACGGGCTCGGAGACGCTTGCCAACGAATACATTCGCACGCACGGCCGCAAGGTCTCAGAGGTGATGACTGGCGATCCGATCAGTGTTTCGCCCGATATGGAGCTCAGCGAAGTCATCCATATCATGGAGAAGAACCGGATCAAGCGCGTGCCGGTCGTGAAAGACGGCACGGTTGTCGGCATTCTGAGCCGCGCGAACTTGCTGCAGACGTTGTCGGGCCTCGTGCGCAATACGAGCGTCGA
The DNA here is from genome assembly GCF_047497105.1 of Hyphomicrobium sp. DY-1. Lineage (NCBI taxonomy): Bacteria > Pseudomonadati > Pseudomonadota > Alphaproteobacteria > Hyphomicrobiales > Hyphomicrobiaceae > Hyphomicrobium > Hyphomicrobium sp. DY-1. The sequence goes on from NZ_CP134870.1 coordinate 1,422,637, forward strand.
CGACAGCGATACAGACATCCGCAAAAATGTCATCACGGCGCTCGGAACCCTGCCCTGGGCTGCAAACGAATTTCTGAACGTCACCGTCAAGGATGGCGTCGTCGATCTCTGGGGCTGTTATACAGCCTATCGACAGGACGAAGCGGCCGTTGTCGCCACTGAGAACGTTCCCGGCGTCAAACAGGTGCGCAATCACCTGTCCTGGGTCGATCCGATGTCCGGCACAGTCGTCTACTCGCCGGACGAAAAGGCATCTCTGGCTCGCGCGTAAATCGAGTTGACCGCGTGCCGCGCGATTGATGCCCATGCGATGGTCGCGCTAGAATTGCGATCATCGCTCATTCGTTTCCGAAAGATAGTTCGCTAATGAAAGCCATGGTCTTCCGAGCCGTCGGAGAGCCTCTGACCCTCGAAGAAAGACCTGACCCGCAACCCGGAAAAGGCGAGATCCGCGTTCGAGTCGAAGCATGTGCGGTTTGCAGGACGGACCTGCACGTCATCGATGGCGATCTTCCCGATCCCAAGCATCCCGTTATTCCAGGGCACGAGATCGTCGGCATCGTCGATGCACTTGGCGCAGACGTTCACGACCACAAAATCGGCGAGCGTGTCGGCGTGCCGTGGCTCGGCCATACGTGCGGGCACTGTCCCTATTGCCTCGCAGAGCGCGAGAACCTGTGCGACTTTCCGCTTTTCACCGGTTACACGCGTGACGGCGGATTTGCCACGCATGTGATCGCCGATGCGGACTTCGCCTTTGCGATGCCGGGTTTCAGCGATCCCGTTGCCGCAGCGCCGCTGATGTGCGCGGGCCTGATCGGCTGGCGGTCGTTACGCATGGCAGGCGACGGCAAGCGTATCGGACTCTATGGATTCGGCGCGGCGGCGCACATCATCGCGCAGGTCATCATCTGGCAGGGACGCGAGGTTTACGCATTCACGAGAGCGGGCGACAACCAAGCGCAGGACTTCGCGCGCTCGCTCGGTGCGGTATGGGCCGGCAGCTCAGACGATGTGCCGCCCAACAAACTGGACGCCGCAATTATTTTTGCGCCTGTCGGCAGCCTCGTTCCAGCGGCACTCAAGGCGGTCCGCAAAGGCGGCCGCGTCGTCTGCGGCGGGATTCACATGAGCGACGTTCCGCAGTTTCCCTACGATATTCTATGGGAAGAGCGGGAGATCCGGTCGGTGGCCAATCTCACGCGCCAGGATGCGCACGAGTTTCTCGACATTGCGCCGAAGGCTGGAGTCCATACGACGACGACCGTCTATCCACTCGCCCGCGCCAATGAAGCGCTTGCCGACTTGCGGGCCGGACGTTTCTCCGGCGCCGCCGTTCTTGTTCCCTGATGCTTATTGCGCCGGGCCGTCTAGAACCTCGACTTGGGGGAGCGCGACACGTGGGCGCGAGATCTTTTCAGTCGGGGCCATGACGGTCGCGACACCGGTGATAACCTCGTCGCCCTTCTGATTGACCACCTTACAATCGAGATTGACGCGGTGGCTCTTCGCATTTTTATCGGCGACCGTCAGAGTGACCGTTATGGTATCGCCGACGCGCACCGGATGCCGAAACTGCAGCGTCTGGTCGAGATAGATCGTGCCAGGGCCAGGCAGCTTCGTACCCAACACCGTCGAGATCAATGCCGCACCGAGCATACCGTGCACCACGACGCCATGAAAAATATCGCTCTTCGCGAATTCGGGGTCGACGTGCGCGGGGTTGACGTCTCCGGACACCGCAGCGAACAGCTCGATATCGCGGTGGGTCAACATCCGCACGAGGCTGGCGCTATCGCCGACCTTGAGTTCGTCGAAAGTGCGATTGGTCAACGTCTCCATGAAGTCTCCTTGGCGCTATCCGAGAATGTGATAGCCGCCGTCGATGTATTCGAGATTGCCGGTGAGCGCTTTGGCGTTATCGTCCGCCAGGAACGCAGCGACGTTGCCGACATCGTCGATCGAGACGAGTTGATGGTCGGGCATGCGCTCGCGCGTACGATCCAGCAGCTCATCGAAGCGATCAATACCGGACGCAGCACGGGTTTTCAGCGGTCCCGGCGACAGGGCGTGAACGCGAATGTTCTTTTTGCCAAGCTCGGCCGCCATATAACGCACCGAGGATTCGAGCGCGGCCTTCACCGGCCCCATCAGATTGTATTCGTCGACGACCTTTTCCGAGCCGTAGAAGGTGACGGTCAGCAGACAGCCGCCGTCCTTCATCAGAGGCTCGGCGAGATGCGCCATGCGAATGAAGGAGTGGCAGGAAACGTCCATCGCGAGTGAGAACCCGGCCTGCGAGCAATCGACGACGCGGCTGTGGAGATCATCCTTCGGCGCAAAGGCGATGGAGTGCAGCAGGAAGTCGAGCTTGCCCCACTCTTTTTCGATGCGCGCGAACACCGCTTCGAGCTGGCCGGGGTCGCGCACGTCACAAGGGACGATAATCGGGCTTTTGAGCTCTTCGGCGAGCGGGCAAACGTAAGGTTCGGCCTTGGCATTCAGATAGGTGATTGCGAGATCGGCGCCGGCGTTACGAAAAGCTTTCGCGCACCCGTAGGCGATGCTGTGTTCGTTGGCGATGCCGACGACAAGGCCCTTTTTTCCAGTGAGCGACATGCGGTGTCTCACCTCACTCGGACAGAGTTGCGATCAAAGCGCCTGGATCGACGACACTATTTTCGCCGGCTACGATGGTGATACGACCATCCGAGGGCGCAGTAATCTCGTGCAGGGCATCCTCGATGCGGACGACCGCGATGCCGTGTCCGGCCGCGACGCTTGCGCCGTCGGGGACAAGCCAGCGCACGAGCGTGCCTTCCGGGAAGATGCTTGAGGCCCACAGGGCTTCGTCAATTTTGATGTCAGACATGTCAGCTCCGATTGCCCCTCGGCGATGATGTTGTTTTTCGCCGGGCGGGCGCACTCTTGCTGCACCTGCGTACAATTATAATGATCTTGGTCAAAAAAATTCGCTGCATCGCGAAAGACGATGCAGCGAAAAAGCACAATATATTTTTCTGAATTTGTCCGCGTTACGCGACCGGCTCGATCTTGCGAGCCTGCAGCGCCATCGCGATCAGGGCGAAGCCGCCAAAGATCATGTTGATGCCGACGAGCAGACCGATCGCCCATGCCGCCGATGACGGCAGGCCGAAGAAGATCATGGCGCCGAGCACCAGATCGACGATGCCGCTCAACAACATCATGACCCAGGCACCGGGAAGCTCGTTGCGATGTTCGAGCGCGAACATAACTGACGCGATGCCTTCAAGGATAAAGAAGGCGACGAGCACAATCGTCAGCGAAACGGCGCCTGTGGCGGGCGAAAAGAGCAAAATGAGACCGGCACCGATGCCAATGATGGCCGAGAGCAACGACCACCAGAAGCCTGGCATGGGGCGCATGGAAAATGTCGTAAAGAGGCCGGCGATTCCGCTGAAGAGAAGGAGCCAGCCGATAAAGAACGTGACTGTGAGGGTCGCGATCGGCGGCACTATGATCGCTGCCGTGCCGAGAACGACGAGAACAATCCCTTCGATAAGGAACATTTTCCAATTCTCGTGAAGCGACGTTACGAGCGCCTGCCTCATACGGCGGACGTCTGATGGATCGAATGACATTTTCAAGCTCCTGTCTGGGCGGGTAACGCAGCAAGCACGGGCACTAATCTTACGACAGTTCGCGACTTGGTGCCGTACCAAGCGTGCAAAGTCGTGAATGTCTTACGACCGAGCACATTAAAATCCGCACTTGGCGTTGATCCGCCGCAACGCACTGCACCGCACAGATGCGCAAGAACGGCGTTAATGATCGTTAAACGGTGCGAAAGAAAAGTTGTAGAGGCCGGACGCAGCTTTGCTGCTTCAAAGCATGCCCGCGAGCAGCGCGTCGCGTTCGTTCTCATGCCTTCTCAAGCCCCCTCCAATCCGGACCGAGCGAGCCGTGGTCGGCGTGGCCATCGCCCGCTTTTGTCGAAGCCGTGAGCGAGTTACGCGCCGTGCATTAATCCGCACTCTGATTTTAGCGACGGCTAAAGCCGCCAACCGCTGCCGATTTTTATTCGCCATGATTTGGCCGCAACCTATTCACGTTCGCTTCATACGGCTGCCCTTATCCGCCTGGGCTTCGAGAATAGATTGCCGACGGCACAATTGCCGTGAAAGCGCGACGCCGACGTACTAACGACTAAACGGAAATCGATTCGCAGCGTTCGACCAGGACGCGACAAAATTCGAGGAAATGCCATGAACTCCAGCCGACACGCTGCTCTCGCCGCTGCGTCGCTTCTAACGGCACTGACGGTCACGCCCGCAGTCGTCATGGCGGACGATCAGCGGCCGCCTAACAAAGAAGATAAAATCAAGAGGCACGAAAAGGAAGGCAACGGCGGCCAGAATCAATGGCAGCAGGGCAAGCCGCAGGGGCAACCCGGAAAGCCTCAGGGGCAACCGAAGAATTTCGGCCAGCAAGGTGGGCGTCCGGAGAAGCACGGCAACCCGGCATTCGGCCAGCAGCAGAAACAGCCAAACGCGCAGCAGAAGAACTTCGGAAATGGCGGCGCTGGAGGAAATCCGAATGCGTTCGTCAAGCCGAAGCCGCCACAGCCACCGGTCGTGAATAAGGCGGTGGTACCGCAGCAGCAGCCACAACAGCGCCCCAAGCATCAGAACGCGGGCCAGCAGAACTTCAACAACCAGTTCGGCGGCCCAAACAAAGCACCGAACAATGCGCCGCCGCAGAAGCCGCAGAACCAGCAAGGCTGGAAGCGCGTCACGCCGGGCACGCAGCCTGCACCCGTCGTCAATCCAGGCCAGCCGAACAAGCCGCAGAACCAGCAGGGCTGGAAGCGCGTCACTCCGGGCACGCAGCCCGCGCCGGTGGTCAATCCGGGACAACCGAACAGGCCGGTAACGCCCAATTTCGCTGCGCCGAACAAGCGACCGCAAACGGCAGCCGAAGCCAAGCGGCGTTTCGAGGCGATGCGCGGCCAACGCAAAGAGGTGAAATTCGATGGCGGCAAAGGCGTCGTTATCGAAGAGCCGGGTAAGCGCCGGATCTACCGCGAGAACAATCGCGTCTTCATTCAACACGACGATACCGAGCGGTTGCGGCGTGTCGCGCCGAACGCCCGCTTCGAACGCGGAAAAGGCGGTACGAACGTCGCCGTGATCGACCGCCCAGGCGGTTATAAGATCTATTCGGAGACGGATGCCAACGGCCAGCTCATTCGCCGGTATCGCCGTGGACCCGACGGGCGCGACTTCATCATCATCGACAATCGTCGCCGCCGTCATGACAACTTCGGCAGAAATCTCGCGGCCGGAATCGGCATCGGTGTCGGCGTCGTTGCTGGGGCCGCCATCCTGAATTCGGTGCTCGACGTGCCGCCGCCGCGTGTCACCATTCCGCGCGACGAGTACATCGTCGATTACGAACGCGCGAGCGACGAAGACGTTTACGAGGCACTGAGCGCACCGCCGGTCGAAGATTTCCGTGGGGGATATACCCTCGATGAAATCCGGGCGACGGCTGCGCTTCGCGACCGCATGCGCCGCGTGGACCTCGACGACATCACGTTCGATTTCGGCTCGTGGGAGGTCAATCCGAGCGAGTACGGTAAGCTCGACCGGATCGCGCGCGCCATGCTCCGGATCATCCATCGGCATCCCGATGAGGTGTTCATGATCGAAGGCTATACGGATGCTGTCGGCTCGCCGGAGGACAACCTTTCGCTCTCCGACCGGCGCGCGGAATCCGTTGCGGAAGTGCTGACGCAGCAGTTCCAGATCCCCTTTGAGAACCTGACGACGCAAGGCTATGGCGAAGAATATCTGAAGGTGCCGACCCAGGCTCCCGAGCGGCTCAATCGTCGTGTCGCCGTTCGCCGGATCACGCCGCTTCTGGCTCGCGGAAACGCTGGCGCGCCTCCTCCGCCGCCGCAGGGCTCTGGCCAATATGACGACGGCCCTGGCGGTCCTGGTGATGGCGGACCGGACGATGGCGGTCCCGATGACCAGGGTTACGATGGCCCACCGCCCGGACGTAACTAAAGGTTCTCGACGATCACTGCTCCCGCCGCTGCAAAGCGGCGGGATTTCTTTTGGACGCGCCGTTGCTAATTCGCCGAGGCTGGCCGCCATCCCGCTTCGATGGCTTCCTGCTCAGAACAGAACCAACGCTTGCCTTTGCCGGGTTCCATCTTGACCCGGTCGTACCAAGGATCCCACGGCATATGAAAGATGCGGCCGCGGGATGAGACGTTGCCCTTGATCGCGCAGCCTTTGGGCGCGCTCGTTTCGGCGACCTGCCATTCGTTGTGGCGGAAATCCCAAGGTGCTTCCGCGGCACCTTGCCAAACGCCGACCCTGGCGCTCCGCGCCTCCGTTTCGACGGCGACGTATCTTTTCGAGTAGCGGACGAACGCCCAGGCAAGTCCGACGCGGACCATGGCCTCATCGATATCGACGCCATCCGCAAAGCAGGTCGCGAGCACGCGCCGATAACGATCGGTGCCTTTGCGTTCGCACATCAAGTCCCGATGTTCGGCGAGCTTGCGCAGCATCGCGGCGGCGGCAACGCCGCAGTTCCACGTCTCACCCGATGCTGTTTGGCACGTCTGCGCTATTTCAGGCGCGTCGATGCCTTCGAGACGGATGCGGGTCGCGCCAACATCGAGCGTGTCACCATCGACGACATGGCCGATACCCGAGATGATCGCGGGTTGGCCGTCGTCGCCGGGCAACGCATGCACGACGAGCGGAAACAGTGCGATAACGAGCGTCGCAACGCCAACGCTCGTACGCGAGGGGTGCCGGACAGGCGATTTAATGAACATTTGGCGAACATCGCGCTCGGCGGTGTCGCAACATGGGCGTCGTTATGGTGATTTCTTGCTGTTTCACGAGTCGATACAACCGCGCGAGGATGCTCATGAGACGGGAGCGTTCCGCCTCGGCCGTTGGACTTCGCAGCGTGTCGATGGAATGAAGGGCGCGACTTCGACATCGCGGTGGGGAATCGCGCACAATGACGACAGACCCTGCGCCGCAGCCAGCGGCCCGCAAGTGACATAATTCGCCGCGATATTTCGCGTGCTTTGCGCGCGGCGCCCGAGGCCGACGACAACGAGGACTTGAATGACTTCCCAATATCCGCAGCCGCCCGCTCCGCCGCCGCTGCCGCCGTTTGCAGCCCAGCGGCCGGCGTTCGAGCGCGCGCCCCTCGGTTCAGGACCGCGCCGCGGACCACCGCCGCCGGGGAGCCCGCGCAAGCCGCCGCCACGCCGGCGCAGTGGCTTGCTCATGGGCGTCGTCTATTTCCTTCTCGTCGTCCTGTTCGTCGGTGGGGCTGGCGTCGGCTATCTCGTGCTCAATCCGCCGAGCGACTTCATCCGGCAAAAAATCACCGAACAGGTAAAAGCGCGAACCGGCCGCGACCTCGTGATTGCTGGACCGGCGACATTTGCGTTCTTCCCCGAACTCGGCGTGTCGCTGCATGAAGTGTCGTTGTCGGCGCCTGCAGGAATGGACGGCACGCTGCTTCATGCCGAAGCGCTTCAGGTGAGCGTTGAGCCAATGTCGCTTCTGCAGCAGCGGCCGAAAATCAATGCCGTGACGCTTCGCCAACCGGTGTTCGACTTTCACGTCGACAAAAACGGACGGAACAACTGGAAATTCGCAACCAATCGCGCGCCGACGCAGGTCGCCGAGTTGCAGAGGGCGGGGACACTGCGCGACGCAGGCGCTTTCGATGTCGCCGTCGCTGAGGTCGAGGGCAATTCGGTTGCCATTCCATCCGTCTCGAATGTGCAGCTCGATAACGTCCGCATCGAGGATGGAACGATCCGCTTCAGCGACGACCGAACTGGGCGCAAATCCCAGGTGTCAGGCATCAACGTGAAGCTCGGCTTGCCGTCGCTGGAAAGTCCGCTTGTTGCAAACGGCAATCTCGTCTGGCGCGACCAGCGTCTCGATTTCGATGGCAAAATCGAAAACGTGCGTGGCTTGCTGATGAACGCACCCGCACATCTCACATTCTCGACCTCGAACGGGCTGATCCATGCCTCCTATAGCGGCGACCTGACCGTTCAGGATGGCGCGATTCTCGACGGCCAAGTTTCGGCCAAGGCGGATTCCGCTCGCCAGCTTGCCGAATGGTTCGGTTCCAGACTGCCCCCCGTCACCGGCTTCGGGCCGCTGTCAATCGAAGGCAAGCTGCAGACGGCCGACAACGTCACTGAGTTTTCGAACGCGACGTTCGCGCTCGACGGCGAAACGGCGAAAGGCACGATCAAGGTGACGACGGGCGGTGCGAGGCCATTCGTTGAAGCGAACCTTGCGATTTCCGCGCTCGATCTCAATAAGTATCTAACGAACGCCGTCGTCGGCGCGCTGGCGACTGAAAGTGCGAATGCTCCGGCCCATCCGGGACCGGCGGCCGCGCCTACCGCCGGCCCCGACGAGATTCAGAAGCTTCTGCAGAAGCAAGGCACCAAGGTTTACGGCGTCGAACAGCGCGCCGGCTGGTCAAGCGAGCGCCTCAACCTTACGCTCTTAGGCATTGCAGACGGTAAAGCGCGGCTTTCCGTCGGCAAGCTGCATTTCAAGAATATTTCGATCGGGCAGTCATCGGTCGATGTCACGGTCAACAATCGGGCGATGCAGGCGTCATTCAACGACGTTGCACTCTACGAAGGCCATGGTCGCGGCGTGCTGACGCTCAACGGTTCGGCCGATACGGCAAACATCGGCGCCAATTTCAATCTCGACAGCGTGTCGGCGCTGCCGTTCCTGAAGGATGCCGCCAACTTCGGCTGGGTGTCGGGCAACGCCAACGTCAAGCTGCAGCTCGCGGCGAACGGTGCCAGCCAGCTGCAATTGATCGAGAGCCTGAACGGCAACGCCGGGTTCCAGTTCTCGAACGGCGCCATCGTCGGCTTCAATCTGCCCGGCGCGCTGCGCGGACTGTCGCAGGGCAACCTCGGGGCGCTTAGGACGTCGCCGACGGAGAAAACGGATTTCAGCGCGCTGGCCGCGACGTTTACGGTTACGAATGGCGTCGCGCAGAACCAAGATCTGCAGCTTGTCAGTCCGCTTTTGCGAGCGACCGGCAGCGGCGTCATCCACATGCCGCAACGAACCGTCGACTATACCGTGAAGCCGAAGCTCATCGCGTCACTCGAAGGCCAAGGCGGCAATGCACAGGCCTCCGGCATTGAGGTCCCGGTAAGGATTACCGGGTCCTGGGATCATCCGAGCTATCATCCCGATCTCAACGGGGTGCTCGCCGACCCGAACAAGACGATGGATGCCATCAAGAACATCGGTAAAAAACTCAAAGGGAAGAATTCAGACGAAATCGTCGACTCTCTTTTTGGAAAGAAGGGCGACGAGGATCCGCAGACCGAAAAGACGAAGAAGAAAGCCAAGAAGCTGCTGAACCAATTATTCGGCAAGGCAGACGATCAAAATTAGCAGAAATTTCACGGCTGAGTTTCGCTTCGATGACAGTAAAAGCCATCGAGCGAGGCGTCACAAAACCGGTTGTTAAGCCGCTGGCGCTCCACGGCTAAAAAAAATTGGCGCAGGGCACAAAAAGCTCTTGCGTAGGGGGGGCATTGGCCTCATATGCACGCTCTCTCGTCTGTCCACCTGCCAACATGGTCGAGGTTTCCCAGAACCAATGAGGTAAGGAGCGGGCGGGTCAAACCTATCTGCTGGTTGGGGAGGGTCACATGGCCTTTAATGACACCCTCTTCCAATTGGGGATGGACTTGACTCGTTCAAGCACCGCCCAAGAGGAAGATCACGCGCGCGCTGAGTTCAACGCGGAAGTCGAGGACTCAATTGTGAGTCCGATTGCTGAGCTAAGCGTACCTAGTGCAGGGACTACGATCTTTATCGATCTCCATGGCGCCATGCGCCTCGGCGACGTCAAGTCGGCCGAGCGTGCGATGAAGCGTGCCGTCGAGAACTTGGGCCTCAAGCTCAAGAGCCTCCACCTTGACCGCGCCGCTGGCGGCGACGTGTCGGGTGTCGCGGTCTTGAGCTCCGGGCACCTGTCCTTGCAGGCTTGCTCGCGGACCGGCTTTGCCGCTGTCGATGCGCGCGGATGCGATGGGCTGACGCCGTCAAAGGCGCTGCTCGCGCTCGCGGGCGCTTTCGGAGCGCGCGAGGCTGTCATCCAGCGCAAGCGCGCGGCTTCGGTCGTTGAAATGCCGACCGTACGAGTCGTACGGCCCGCGCAGCGCCAGAAGGCCCAAGCGAAGGCGGCTTAAGAAGGACTCTTGTCTTTGCGCCGAGCGACTGCTTGTTGATTGCGCTTGGCGACTCCCCTGCGTGGAGCCGGCCGCCAAGCGCGGAAGCGGGCTGTCGGTGCTGCCGACTTCGCTGAAACTGACACTCTACCAGCAATAGGTTGCCGCGATCGGGTACGTCTCGATCGCGGCTTTTGGCGTACGCGGATGGTCCACTATAATCCTAATTAAGATCAAGTATGCTCGAAATGCTGTTTTGTGCTTCGTTAGCGAGACAACTTTCCAAGCTGTCGGCAACTAAATGTGAATTTGCGTTTTAGACCCGTTTGCGCTGAGGATTTGTTCAAATGGAAACTCTATATTCGCCAAAGTTTTATACTAATCAGCAGGCAGGTTCATTATCTTCGGCTGAGGTCGTCATTCCGATCGTGCTTAGTTTGTTTAAGGTGAACTCGGCGGTCGATATCGGATGTGGGTGTCGGGGGGTGGCTAAAGACGTTGTCACAGCACGGCGTGAGCGACTACCAAGGGCTCGATGGCGATTATGTGAGCGCCGAGATGCTACAAATTCCGGCCGAGCATTTTACGCCCACCGATTTGTCACGCTCCTTTTCGCTTTCGCGCAAATATGATTTGGCGATTTCCCTGGAAGTTGCTGAGCACCTACCTGAGAGCAGTGCTGACGAATTCGTTGAATCAATCGTAAATGCTGCGCCGGTCGTTTTGTTCTCGGCTGCAATACCGCTGCAAGGCGGACTCAATCATATCAATGAGCAATGGCAGAGCTATTGGGCGTCGAAGTTTGCTACGCACGGATACGTTGCGATTGATTGCATTCGCCCCGCTATCTTCCAAGATCCCCGTGTTGCAAGCTGGTATAGGCAAAATATACTAATTTTCTGCGAGCCGGCTAAAGTCCCATCTTCTCTATCGCCCGTGACATCGGCTTATCAGTTAGATCGCGTCGATCACGGCCTTCTCGCGTATTTTCAAGACGGTTCGTCTCAACCAGGAAGCGGCAGGCAAGCCTTACAGAGCATAAAGCAAGCTGTACCCGTGCTCCTAAATGCGGCCCTTAAGAAAGTACGATTGGCTTAGCGGACAATGGTTTGTTTCGGTCTAAGTCATATGCCCTTCGCGCTGGCGCGCGACTTCCTTGGCGGGCTCGGCGGCTTTCATGGCTTCTGTCGGCAGAAGCGATGCGCCCGCTCCGCGTGAGAGCCGGGAGAAGAATAGAATCGAAGACAGCGACACCAAGCCGATCAGGATGAAGACGGGCGGAAAATGCGCCGCGTCGATGGCACTCCCGCCGCGCAGATACTGCATGCCCTGAAGTCCCATCGCAGCAATGGTGACGCCGACCGAACCCGACAATTCTTGCAAGGCTGCGGCGAAACTCGTGGCGCGGCTCAGGCGCTCGGGCGGCACGTCGGCATAGGCCAGCGTGTTGACGCTCGTGAACTGCAGGGAGCGCGATAGGCCCCCGACGAGAAACAGCCCGACGATCAGCAGCGCGGGCGTGCTTGAAACAAACAGCGACGGCAGCGCGGCAAACAGGCTCGAGATGACTGCGTTCGCGAGCAGTACGCGCTTGAAGCCGTAACGCCGGATGATAGCCGCCGCCTGTGTCTTCATGAACATGGCGCCGATGCCGGTCGCGAAGGTCATCAGGCCAGACTGAAACGCGGTCATACCGAAGCCTGTCTGAAAGAGCAGCGGCAGTAGGAACGGTCCAGCGCCAAGCCCCGTGCGAAACAAGAAGCCGCCGACCACGCCCGCGCGATACGTTGGGATCGCAAGCAAACGAAGGTCGATGATCGGCTGGGGAACGCGGAATGCGTGCCAGACGTAGAGCCCCAGCAGCACGGCGCCTGAGAGCGTGATCAAAACCACCAGATCGCGATCGAGAAGGCCAAGCCCCATCAGGGTGACGCCCGTCAGGAACAGCGACAAACCGGGGCCGATCAGGAAGAAGCCGCGCATATCGAAGGTGCTGGGGGTGCTTTCGCGCGTGTCTGGAATCAGGCGCGTGACCAACACGATACCGACTAGCGCGACTGGGATGTTGATCCAGAAGATCCAGCGCCAGCTAAAGTAGGTCGTGAGGAAGCCGCCAAGCGGTGGACCGAGCACCGGACCGACGAGCGCCGGAACCGTGAGCCACGCAATCGCATTGATCATATCGGTCTTTGGAATTGTGCGGAGCACAATAAGCCTGCCGACCGGCGCCATCATCGCGCCGCCGATGCCTTGCACAACGCGCGCGACAACGAGCGAACCCAGATCCGACGACAATCCACAGGCAATAGAGCCGACGGAGAACACGACCATAGCCGCGCGGAAGACGTTTTTCGCTCCGAAGCGGTCGGCCATCCAGCCCGATGCCGGAATGAAAACCGCCAACGCCAGCAAATACGTGGTGACGGCGAGTTTGAGGTGAATGGGGTTGGAATTGAGATCTTTGGCGATCGCCGGCAACGACGTGGCAAGCACGGTCGCGTCCAGGTTCTCCATGAAGAGACCTGTCGCAACGACCAGAGGTATGAAATTGCGTCGAAAAAGTTCAGTCATGATGGGTTGTCTAGCAAGCGTACAAACGATTAACGCTGTCGCAATCCGGCGCGCGACTTATGCAGATCTCGATTGCAAATTGGGTGCGGCATATACCACCGCTGACCCTCGGATAGGCTGCCATTACCCCGTTGAGTGGTGCGGACCTAACAGAGCTAAGCTATGCGCGATCATCGGCCAGGCGCATAATCTGGTGTTCGACATAAAACAAACAACAGCGCGGGTTTCGCGAGGGCCGGACGAAGCCCTCCTTGATCCAAGGCTGTGACTTGGGGAAACGCATCGCATGGTTACCAACAAGGTCATGTCGGCTGATGAAGCCATCGCCCGGATCGGCGATAACGCCGTCGTCACGACAACGGGATTTGTCCAGAGCTGCATTCCGGAAGCGTTGCACGCGGCGCTGGAGAAGCGGTTCGTCGAGACCGGTGCGCCGCGCGACCTGACGTTGATCATGTGCGCCGGCGCCGGCGACAGCAAAGGCCTCGGCACCGGACGCCTGCACCACGACGGTCTTTTGAAACGCGTGATCGCCGCCAACTTCGGACGGATGCCGAAAGTTGCACAGGCGGCGCAGGACGACAAAATTCAGGGCTACAACCTGCCGCAAGGCGTGATCTCAAAACTCTATCGCAGCTGCGCGTCGGGCAGCCCCGGCCTCTTCACGCGCGTCGGTCTGCACACGTACGTCGATCCGCGGCTCGGCGGCGGCAAAGTCAACACCAAGACAAAAGAAGACCTCGTCAAGCTCGTCGAAGTCGATGGCAAGGAATGGCTGTTCTACAAAGCCACGCCGATCAACGTCGCCCTCATCCGCGCGACGAGCGCCGATCCGCTCGGAAACTTGAGCATGGAGCGCGAGGCGCTAACGCTTGACGTCCTGGCGCAAGCCATGGCGGCGCACAACAACGGCGGCATCGTCATCGCGCAGGTCGAGCGCATCGTCGCGGAAGGTTCGATCAAGCCGAAGGACGTGAAGGTTCCAGGCATTCTCGTCGACTGCGTTGTCATCGCCGATCCGCCGGAAATGCACCGCATGAACTATGGCGTGATGTATGATCCGGGTCTCGCTGGCGAGGTGCGTGTGACCGTCGACAGCCTGCCGACGATGGACCTGGACGAGCGCAAGATCATCGCGCGACGTGCATCCTTTGAACTGCCGCCGAATGGCGTCATCAATCTTGGCGTTGGCGCGCCGGACGGCGTTGCGAACGTCGCCAACGAAGAAAAGGTGACGCCGTACCTCGTCATGACGACGGAAGCGGGTGCCGTCGGCGGCGTCCTGGCGGGCGGATCTAGCTTCGGCTCATCGGCGAATGCGCATTCGATCCTCGACCAGAACCAGATGTTCGACTTCTATCATGGCGGCGGCTTGGACCTCACCTGCCTCGGCATGGCGGAATGCGACAGCATCGGCAACGTCAACACCAGCAAATTCGGCGGCAAGCTCAACGGCTGCGGCGGCTTCATCGACATTTCGCAGAACGCGCGCGCTGTGGTGTTTGCTGGCACGTTCACAGCCGGCGGTCTTAAAGTTGCAATCGAAGACGGCAAAGTTCGCATCCTGCAGGAAGGCCGCGCGAAGAAATTCGTAAAGCAGGTCGAGCAGGTGACGTTCTCAGGCAAATACGCGGCGCAGAAAAGCCAGCCCGTCATCTACGTCACCGAGCGGTGCGTGTTCCAACTCACCGAGCACGGCCTTGAATTGATCGAAGTGGCGCCCGGCATCGATATCGAGCGCGACATTCTCCCCAACATGGCGTTCAAGCCGCACATCCACAAACCGGTGACGATGAACCCGCGGATCTTCCTCGATCAGCCGATGGATCTGCTGGCAGACCTTTTGAACCAGCATCTGAAAGATCGCATTAGCTATGATGCGGGCCGCAACATCCTGAATATCGATCTGCGGGCGTGGAGCGTGCGCAAGAAAGCCGACGTCACCGATCTCAAGAAGGCGATCGTCGAGGCTTGCCAAGCAACGGGCAAACGCGTCGACGCGATGATCAACCAGGATGGTTGCCGTATCGCCGAAGACCTGTACGACGATTACGCTGACATGGTGGCCTACGTCACCAAAAACCACTACGCGCGTTCCGCGCGCTATGCGACGAGCGCGGTCACGCGGCAAAAGCTGCAAGACGCGTTGCGTCGGCGCGGGCTCAATACGCACGTGTTCGAGAACGCGGATGCGGCTTTCGAGTCGCTCGAGCGCCAAGCCGCGGAATAGTTTTTGGGTGGCGCGGGCGGCTCTCCTTCGTCGAGCCGGCTTGCTTCAACTTCCGTTATGGCCGCGAAGGCGGCCATTCGACGATTCTCCATACCGTTCATGGTGATACTTGCATGGCTCCCGGCCTACGCCGGGATGACGGCTGCCTGCGGTGCCGCCGTTCCGCGTGGGACTTGATGTGATTAATGACAGTCGCCATCTATCCGCGACTTCATCCTCATCAGGTGCATCATGGAACACACCATTTTCCGAGTCTTCGATGACTCAGGCGTCGAGCGCCAACCTGCGCAGGCCGAAAGCGTGGCCCGCGATGACACAGCGCTCATGGACGCTTACAGCAACGCGGTCGTCGACGTCATCGATACGGTGTCGCCTGCCGTCGTGCATGTACAGGTGAAAAGCACGCGCGGTGGGCGTAGCGGACAGGGCTCCGGCAGCGGCGTCATCGTTTCGCCGGACGGGCTCATCCTCACGAACAACCACGTCATCGACGGCGCACAATCGATCACGCTCGCGCAGGGCGATGGTCAGCATTTCGGTGCGAGCCTCGTCGGACGCGATCCCGATACGGATATCGCCGTGCTGCGGGCCGAGACGACGGAGCGATTGAAGTTCGCAAAGCTCGCGGACTCCAAGAAGTTGCGCCCCGGTCAGATCGCGATTGCAATCGGCAATCCGCTCGGTTTTCAATCGACAGTGACGGCCGGCATCATCAGCGCGGTCGGGCGGTCGCTGCGCGCGGAGAACGGCCGCCTGATCGACGATGTTATCCAGACCGACGCGGCGCTGAACCCCGGCAACTCCGGAGGCCCGCTGGTGAATTCGTTTGGGCATGTCATCGGCATCAACACGGCGACGATCATGGGCGCGCAGGCGCTTTGCTTCGCCGTTGCGTCGAACACGGCCGAATATGTGCTGACGCAGATCCTCAGTCACGGTCGCGTGCGGCGGGGCGTGATGGGCATCGTGGCAGAACATGTCGTGCTGCCACAGCGCATTCGTCACGCGCTGCATCTGACGCAAACCGGAGCCATCGGCATTCGCAGCGTGCAGGCGAATGGACCGGCAGACGCAGCGGGGCTGAAGGCGGGCGACATCATGATTGCGCTCGACGGCGTGGCGATTGCGGGTGTCGATGACGTGTCGCGCGTGCTTGACGCGAAGCACATCAATCAGAAGGTGATCGCGACGGTGCTTCGCTCCGGCGAGAAGCTGGAGTACGCGATCGTTCCGGAGGAGCGGAGCTAGTTTTTTTGTTGGCGCGGGCGGTTTTCCATCGTCGAGCCGGCCGTAGCTTTTGCTGGCGCAGGCGACTCTCCTTCATCGAGCCGGCCGCCTGCGCATTGCTTATTCCCGCGTCAGTCCTTTGGCGGAGAGTTCTTCGAGGTATTGGCCCCAGCGCTGGTCCTTCTCGCGGCCGATCAGGTGGAGATAGCCCCACGTATAAAGGCCCGTGTTGTGGCCATCATCGAAGGCGAGGCGCGTCGCGTAGTTCCCGACGGCATTCATGCCGGTGAGCTTGACGTTCTTCTTGCGCGGGACGGTGATGCGCTGCGACGGCGAATGGCCCTGCACTTCCGCCGACGGGCTGACGACGCGAAGGAATTCGGCGGGCAATTCGAACGTGCGGCCGTCCGGGAAGGCGGCTTTCAACACCTTACCGCCATCGATAATTTCGAGCACGGGCGGCGGCGTCAGCGTACCTTTGGCGCGCTCGACCTCGCTCCATGTGCGTGCGGCGATGTCACGGAAAATCGCTGCGTATTGGCTTTCCGGCGCGGCGACCGTGACGGGCTTGCCGCTGTCGGACGTCTCGCGGATTTCCATGTGCAGGGGTACTTCACCGAGGAAGGGGACGCCGAGCTTCTTTGCCTCGTCGTGCGCGCCGCCGTGGCCGAAGACGTCGGACCGCTCGCCGCACTTCGGACAGAGGAAGAAGCTCATGTTCTCGACGATGCCGAGGATCGGGACCTCGACGCGCTTGAACATGGCGATACCCTTACGGGCGTCGATCAATGCCAGGTCTTGCGGCGTGGAAACAACAACGGCGCCAGACAGCGGCACGCTTTGTGAAATCGTCAATTGCACGTCGCCGGTGCCAGGCGGCATGTCGATGATGAGCACATCAAGATCGCCGGTCGTGCCGGCCCAATCGGTTTCGCGCAGCATCTGGCTCAACGCCGAGACGACCATAGGTCCGCGCCAGACGACAGGGGTGCCTTCGTCAACGAGGAAGCCCATCGACATGACTTTCAGGCCCCAGCCTTCGAGCGGCGTGATGGTCTTGCCGTTTGCGACCTTGGGCTTGCCAGTGATGCCAAGCAGGCGCGGTTGCGATGGACCGTAGATATCGGCGTCGACGATGCCGACTTTCAAACCAATCGCCTGCAGCCCGAGCGCGAGATTGACGGCGACCGTCGATTTGCCGACGCCGCCCTTGCCGGACGCCACCGCGACGACGTGCTTAACGCCTGGAATGGCCTGCGCCTTAGGAGCTGCCTGAGCCGCGGCTGCGGCCTGGCGCGGGCCGGCGCCATCCCCTGTTGCGCCTTTCGCACGCGCCGCCTGGACGCGCGGGTGCTCGGGCCGCGGACCCGATACGGCTTTCACCGGGCCGCCAGCAACGCGCGTTTCCCTCGATTGGCCCGCAGGGGCATCGGCGGTCAGGACGGCGGTGACGCCCGAGACGCCGCCGATCTCGGAGACGACCTTCTCAGCAGCAAGGCGAAGCTGCTCCAGCTCTTCCGCGCGGCTCGCCGGAATCGTGATCGAAAAATACGGATGATCGTCCTTGATGAAGATCTCGGACACGAGGCCGAGGTCAACGATGTTGCTTTCAAGATCTGGGCCTTTGACCCGACGCAGGGCATTGAGCACCTGTGTCTTATCGACTGGCATGAGCGTCTCCCGGAGGCGCCGAAGCGACGGCGCATTTTATCTGGGCGATATAAGTCGCGCCGCGGCCGGTGGGAAGCGCCTCGCGCGTCTGATCGCAAGCAAAGCCCGAAATTCGGCGGGTTGCGGTGCCTGCGAAGCCAGCCTAATCGTGTCGCATGGTGGCGAGTGATCACATTCTTGGCGTCATCCTGGCGGGCGGACGGTCGCGGCGCTTCGGCGGTGGCGACAAGACGCTTGCCGAGATTGACGGGAAATCCATCCTTGCGCGCGTGATTTCGCGGTTTCGGCCGCAGGTCGGGCGGCTGGTCTTAAGCATCAACGGCGATGCGCAGCGATTCGCCGACTTCGGGGTCGAAACGATCACCGATGATGAAAGCCCGGAGCTTGGGCCGTTGAGCGGCATCCTTGCGGCCATGAATTGGGCCAAGGTGCATGCGCCGGGCATTACCCTAATCGCGACTGTGCCATCGGACGTCCCGTTCCTGCCCGACGACCTCATCACCCGCCTCGACGCGGCCCGTCATGAGGACCAGAGCGTTGCAATTGCTGAATCGGCGGGGCGGCGTCATCCGACCATCGGGCTATGGCCCCTGAAAAGACGGTCTGACGTAGCCAATGCCCTTGCCCGGCGGGCGTTGAGCATCAACCGGCTGGCGGCCGATCTCGATGCTGTTGCAGTGACCTTTCCGATGCGCGACAGTGATGGCGATGAGATCGATCCGTTCTTCAACGTCAATACTCGTGACGATCTCGATGCTGCCCGTGTGCTCGCGCAAAAAAAAGGATGACCGTTTTGGGCAAAGCCTTTCTCTCGCACGCCACTCTGCCGCTGTTCGGGATTGCCGGCTGGTCGAATTCCGGCAAGACAACACTGATCGAAAAGCTCGCCACGCATTTTTCCGGCGAAGGGCTGCGGGTGGCAACGATCAAGCACACACACCACAAATTCGATATCGACGCACCGGGGAGCGACACCGAACGACATCGTTCGGCAGGCGCTGCTGAAACCGCGATCGTCTCGGGCTCTCGCGTGGCTTTCATCGAGGAAATCGACCGGGCCGGCGAGCCGACGCTCGAAGAAATTGCCGCGCGGCTGCGTCCGGCGGACATTATCCTGGTCGAGGGCTACAAGTCGGCGCACATCCCTAAAATCGAGGTTCGGAGGGCGGCGGTCGCGGCCGAAAAGCTGTTATCGACGACCGATCCACTGGTCGTCGCCATCGCGGCGGATCACGAGGTCGATGCGCACGGCAAGCCGGTGTTCGATCTTAACGATATCGATAATATCGCGGCCCTGATCGTCAGGACCGTGGGGCCGTTCAACCCCGTCCGCCAGCTGGCCTAGTGGCCGCTGAAGTGGGAAAAGACGTTGAGGAGCTGGTCTCCCAGCACCGTCAAGGCGATGAGCCAAAATACCGAGGCCACAACCGCCCCCAATACGAAATAACCCGCCGGACTTTTCATCGATTTTTCCTCCCCTCAGCCGATTTTTTTCTACAATACGGGAAAATGTGACGCGAGAGCTTCGCTTGTCCTTGACGGGCTAAGGCACGATATACGAACTCAAGGCCTTTACGGGAGAATGTTCATGCAGGGCGCAACCGCCCAGAACGCCGAAACGCCCCTCGTCGACCCCTTTGGGCGGTCGATCGAGTATTTGCGCGTCTCGGTGACAGACCGCTGCGATTTTCGCTGCGTCTATTGCATGACCGAGCATATGACATTCCTTCCAAAGAAGGATCTGCTGTCGCTCGAAGAACTCGACCGGGTTTGCGCGGCCTTCGTCCGGCGCGGCGTGCGCAAGCTCCGGATTACCGGCGGCGAACCTCTTGTGCGGCGCAACATCTTGTGGCTGTTCCGGTCGCTCGGCCGCCATCTCGAGAGCGGTGCGCTCGATGAGCTGACGTTAACGACGAATGGCAGCCAACTCGAAAAGCATGCCACCGATCTTTATTCCGCTGGCGTCCGCCGGATCAACGTCTCACTCGACACGCTCGATCCTGAGAAGTTCAGGACGGTCACGCGTTGGGGCGATCTTTCGACCGTGCTGCGCGGTGTCGATGCGGCGGAGGCCGCAGGCATCCAGGTGAAGTTCAATGCCGTGGCGCTGAAGGGCATCAATGAAGATGAGATCGAAGACCTCATTCGCTTCGCGCATGGCCGCGGCGCCGACCTGACGCTGATCGAGACGATGCCGCTCGGCGACATCGGCGAAGACCGCACGCATCAGTATCTGCCGTTGTCGCTCGTCCGTGCGCGGCTCATGGACCGGCTGACACTGGAAGACAATCCGTATCGCACCGGCGGCCCGGCGCGTTACGTGACGGTGAAGGAAACCGGCGGCCGTCTGGGCTTCATTACGCCGCTGACGCACAATTTCTGCGAAAGCTGCAATCGCGTGCGCCTGACGTGCACCGGCCAACTCTACATGTGTCTCGGTCAGGAAGACGACGCCGATCTCCGAGCACCGCTACGAGCTTCTTCTGACGATACCCTGCTTGATGCGGCGATTGTCGAAGCGATCTCGCGCAAACCGCGTGGCCACGACTTCATCATCGACCGGCGCACCAAACAGCCCGCCGTCAGCCGGCACATGAGCGTCACGGGCGGCTAAGTCCGGCTGCGTCGCCGCGCCCCGGTCTGCCTTCACTCTTACTCAATCACATTGCTTTAGCGTCCAAAGCGGTAGGTCCGGTTTTACCGATCGTTAAAGTTGTGCGTATCGACGATGAGCGAAGCTGCTGCACTCGAAATCCGCGGTTTGACCAAGTCATTCACGCATAAGGCGGTCGACGACCTTTCGCTTTCCATCAGGCGCGGCGAATTCTACGCCCTTCTCGGCCCCAATGGCGCCGGCAAGACGACGACGCTGCGCATGGTGGCGGGACTGCTGCGGCCGGATGGGGGGTCGATCAAGATCGTCGGCCTCGACGCACTCAACGATCCGGTCGCGGCGAAAGCCGTCACCGCCTGGGTGCCGGACGAGCCGCTGGTCTACGACAAGCTCGACCCGATCGAATATCTCGAATTCGTCGCCGGGCTCTGGGGCATGGACGAAGCCAAGGCAGCCGACCGCGCCGAGCATCTGATCGACCTCTTGGATCTTGAAACGCAGGCACGCATGCGCTGCCAGGGGCTTTCGAAAGGCATGCGCCAGAAGGTGGCGCTCGCAGGCGCACTCATTCACGAGCCGAGCCTGATCATTCTTGACGAACCGTTGACCGGGCTCGATGCGGGCTCGGCGCGCAGGGTCAAGACCGTGCTCAAAGAGCATGTCGCCAACGGCGCGACCGTCGTGATGACGACGCACATCCTCGAAGTCGCCGAGCGCATGGCCGAACGGATCGGCGTGATCGCGCGCGGCCGTCTCGTCGCGGAAGGAACACTCGATGAGTTGCGGGCGCGCGCCGGGCGCCAAGACAGCAACCTAGAAGATATTTTCCTGACACTCGTCGCCGACGAGAGCGCAGCCGCATGACCGTCGCAAGCGTCTCATGGTTCGCACGCCACGAATTCAGATTGGCGTGGCGGGACATCGCGCAGATGCTCGCAGGAGGCCGGACCCGGCGCGAACGCACGCTGCTTGCCGGCGTCGGCGTTATCATCGCAGCCTTGCACGGGCTTGCTTATATCGTTCTGTCGCGCGTGCTCACGGGTGCCGATCTCGCCGGCAAGGGCACGCTCATTACGCTGACGGCGTCGATCCTATTGACGTTTTCGATGATGCTGTCGCAGGCGGTCGAGCAGGTGACGCGAGCATTTTATGCGCGCTCCGATCTTGATCTTATTTTGTCGTCGCCCGCATCGTCGCGAAACCTGTTTGCTGTGCGCATATGTTCGATCGCGATCACCGGTGCGATCATGACGGCAGCGATGATTGCGCCTGCGATCAACGTTGCCGCCTGGATCGACGGTCCGCGGTGGCTTTCGGCTTATGCCGTGATCGCCGGATTGAGCGCCTTCGCCACAGGCCTCGCCGTGCTCGTCACGCTCGGCCTTTTTCGAGTTGCAGGAGCGCAAAAGACGCGCTTCATCGCGCAGATCATTGCAGCGGTCGTCGGCGCGACGCTTTTGATCGGCTTGCAGGCGGCGGCTGTTTTCGCCTACGGCCGGTTATCGCGCTTCTCAGTGCTGAACTCCGAGGCCGTGAGCCGCGCCGCTCCCGCGCTCGACAATCTCATCTGGATGCCGGCCAGGGCCGCGCTCGGAGACGTCAACGCTGCGGTTGCCATCATCGCGGCGGGGGCCGCATTCCTGGCGCTCGTCATCATTGTTTTCTCGCCGCAATTCAGCGCGAACGCGATTGCGGCTTCAGGCGTCAGCACGGATCAGAGCGAACGCCGATCAAGCCGAAAGTCATTCCGCGCCGCTTCGAGCGTCAGCGCCCTTCGGCGCAAGGAACTCATTCTGCTGGCGCGCGATCCTTGGCTGTTATCGCAGACGCTGATGCAGGTCCTCTATCTCATTCCCCCGGCGCTTCTTCTTTGGCGCGACATGGGCACAGACACGCACGGCGCGGTCATTCTGGCGCCGGTCCTGGTCATGGCGTTCGGCCAGCTTTCGGGTGGCCTCGCGTGGCTGACCATCTCGGGCGAAGACGCGCCTGACCTCATCGCGACAGCGCCAGTTATTTCGACCACGGCGATCCGCGCCAAAATCGAAGCGGTCCTCCTCGTCATCGGCTGCGTCGCGGTGCCGTTCGTTCTCGGCATGGCGTATCTGTCGCTATCCGGCGCCGTTGCGACGGCGGCAGCCATCACGGCAGCCAGCGTTTCGGCAATCGTCATCCAGCTCTGGTTCAAGAGCACAGCTCGGCGCGCCCAGTTCCGCCGCCGTCAGACGGCAACCAAGATCGCGACGTTTTCGGAAGCGTTTTCGTCGGTGTTCTGGGCGGCAGCCGCGGGCCTTGCTGCGGCTTCGTCGTGGTTCGCCCTGGCGTTTGTTATGCTCGCGCTGGCGACACTTTGGCTGACGCGACTGGTCAAGCCGCAGGGCGACAGACTTCTCAGCTCAGGACCGTCCGGACGATCTGCTTGATCTGATCGAGCGTGAACGGCTTCGTGATCGACAGCAGCTTGCGTGCGCGCAGGCGTGCGGCGCGTTCCAGCTGATCGGAGAAGCCAGACATCAGGACGATGGCGAGGCTCGGTTTCAGCGCCAATGCCTGTTCGGCCAGCGATATGCCATCGAGCTGAGGCATATCGACGTCGGAGATCAGGATATCGATGCCCGACGCCGAGGCTCCGAGAATATCGAGCGCCTCCAGACCGTCTTGCGTGACTTGCACCTTATGACCGTCGGACGTCAGCGCGCGGCGAACGAGGTCCCGCACAGCCGCATCGTCGTCAGCAAGCAGGATCGTTGCCATGCCGCCCCTTCCCTCTCCCGAACCAGGTGCGCGTAGCCCTAGTCGACAATGCGGCCGACGAAAGGCAACTCACGATAGCGATGCGCGACGTCCATGCCGTACCCGACCACGAACACGTCGGGACACTCGAAAGCGCAATAGTCCGGCTCGATCGATACGGCGCGAGGGGCCTTCTTGTCGAGCAAAACGCAGGTTTGAATGAGATTGGCGCCTCGAGCGGCGATCAAATCCTTCGCAAAAGCAAGCGTGCGGCCGGAATCGAGCACATCATCGATCAGGATGACGTGGCGGTTCTCAACGTCGAGGTCGAGGTCACGCAGGATGGAGACCTGGCCGGAGGAAACCCGGCTTTTGCGATAACTGGACAGCGTCAAGAAATCGACCTCAGGCGCCAGTCCGGCAGCGTGGAGCGCCCGGATCAGATCGGCGGCGAAAACGAAACTGCCCTTGAGGATCGGAACGACCAGCAGATTTTCCGGCTGTTTGGCCGCGATCTCGGCGGCGAGCACGCGCAGGCGGACCTGAATATCCTCGGCTGAAAAGATCGTTTCGATGGTCGGAGAGATGTCTAAATCGCGCATGTCGTTATCCTGCAACTCGCGGCGGCCGGGGTCCACTGACCGGAAAGGTTCCTGTGTACACGACCACGCCACAATCGTAATCGATTGATCATTGTGTCTTCGAGGTGTCTATAGACGCGGGGACCCGTAAAGAGCCCAAAATATCCACTATCAAGGCGAGTACCTCTTGATTCGCTTGACGAATGTCGGACTGAAATACGAGGGCGGGCCAGAGGTGCTGTCAGATGTGACGTTTCATCTGCGGCCCGGATCCTTCCACTTTCTGCATGGTGAATCGGGAGCGGGGAAGACCTCTCTCCTGCGCCTGATGTTTATGTCGTTGCATCCAACGCGCGGCGAGCTGCGCATGTTCAGCGAGGACGTCACCCGGGTGAAGTCGCAGATGCGCGCCGAGATGCGGCGGCGTATCGGCATCGTTTTCCAGGATTTCCGCCTCTTAGACCATTTGACGGTGTGGGAGAACGTCGCGTTGCCGCTGCAGGTGATCGGTAAGAAACCCTCCGACTACCGGGAAGATGTGACAGACCTTTTGCAGTGGGTGGGCCTCGGCGACAGGATGTATGCGAACCCGTCCGTGCTGTCAGGCGGTGAGAAACAGCGGGCCGCCATCGCGCGGGCCGTTATCGGCAAGCCCGAGGTGCTGCTGGCGGACGAGCCGACGGGCAACGTCGACCCGCAAATGGCGCGACGTCTGCTGCGCCTCTTCGTCGAACTCAACCGGCTTGGAACCTCCGTCGTCATTGCGACGCACGATCATCAGCTCATGCGGCAGTTCAAGGCGCCGCGTATCGAGGTGCATAAGGGCCATGTCCGGATCATCTAGCCGCTTCACCGGACGGGCCGACCCAGCGATGCCGCTGCCGGGCTACGATCCTTATGACGAACCGGTGACGGGGCTGCCCGCACATACGGGCGGTTATCCGGCTTTCCATGCTGACCGCACAATCACTCCGGAAGACACGCCGCACGATCTCAAGCCGCCGTCCCGCGATCGCGACCGTGGACGCAAAATGAAGGTCACGGCACCGGTCGTCCCGCCCGGCTCGGTCACGGGACGCTCGCTGACGCTCGTCATTGCGATCATGTGTTTTCTCGCCTGTCTCACCGCGGGCGCCGTCTGGATGATCAAGGAATCGTCCGACGCCTGGCTCAGCGACATCGCGAGCGAGGTAACGGTGCAAGTTGTGCCGCAAGAGACCGGCAATATCGACCGAACGGTTTCCGACGTCGTTACCTTCCTGCGCAAGCAGCGAGGGATCGCCAACGTCAATCCCTTGAGCCTCGATCAGTCGGCGGCCCTGCTGCAGCCGTGGCTCGGCTCTTCGGATGCGCTCAAGGCGTTGCCGGTGCCGCGGCTGATCGCCGTTGAGATCGACCGCACCGATCCGCCCGATTTCCGTCAGATCAGCGACGACCTTGGTAAGACTTTCAAGGGCGCATCGCTCGACGACCATCGCCGTTGGCAGCAACAGATTCGGGCAGTGACGCGGTCGTTTGCGCTCGGCGGCCTGGCAATCCTGGCGCTCGTCGGCGCGGCGACGACGGCGATCATCGTCTCGGCAACGCGCAGCGCCATGGCGTCCAACCGGGAAATCGTCGAAGTGCTGCACTTCGTCGGCGCCACCGACAAGTTCATTGCCCGCGAATTCGAGAAGCACTTCCTGCGTCTCGGCATCAAGGCCGGCATCGTCGGGGCCGCGTTCGCCATGCTCGTCTTCATGAGCATGCCGGCCATCACGGAGCTGCTCGGCGGGGGGGCCGTCAGCGCCGTCGAGATGCAAAGGCTGATGGGGACCGGCGCTCTCGACGCGCTCGGTTACGTCATTTTGGGGTTTGTCGTCGTCACCATTGCGGGGCTATGCATGGTGACGTCGCGCGTCGGCGTCTATCGCATCCTGAACGGCAAGCACTAGCCGCCGTCCGATAAGACATCTGCAGGGGGAACTACCGTGATTTGCTTGGCACAGCGTCAGGCTCAGCCGGAGGAGACGGCTGCCTATCCGGTCCGAAATCGGCTAGAGTCCGACGCCTTGGCAAGCAGCAGGCGGGCGCGCGAGATCGAACCAGCATTCCAACCATGACAAGGATTTCTAAGGCCTTCGTTTTGATGCTGGCGCTCGGCACGGCTGCGCTCGTGTTCGGGTTCGTGCTGTTTGCGGTTTCCGTAACGCGTGACGACGCAACGGGCTGGGACAAGGCCGACGGCATCGTGGTGCTGACGGGCGGCGACAATCGCATCGAGGCCGGCGCCAAGCTTATGAGCGAGGGCCGCGCCAAGCGGATGCTGATTTCCGGCGTCAACCGCAAGGTCAGCCGCGAAGAGATGCAGCGGCTGCTCGGTATCGATAAGCAGATCTTCAATTGTTGCGTCGATCTCGGCTATGAAGCGCTCGACACGGTCGGCAACGCCGACGAAACCCGAACCTGGGCCAACTCGAACGGCTATACGAGATTGATCATCGTGACGTCACGCTACCACATGCCCCGTAGTCTCGCCGAGCTGGCGCTCGCCATGCCGGGCGTGACGCTGCTTCCCTATGCAGTAACGCCGCGGCGGTTTCCGGAAACCGCCTGGTGGCTGCATCCGACCACGACGCGCGTGCTCATTTCGGAATATTTAAAGTTTCTTCCCGCCGTCGCCCGCCTTACCGCGCAGAGGATCATGAACTGGAGCGACGGGCGGTCTGTTGCGATCATGCCGGATAAGCGCGCCGATGGCTAATTCAGTAGCAGCCGGGCCGGGCGCTTTGGTTATCGTCAGATCGCTGGTCTATTTCGTCGTGTTCTACGTCGTGACGGCGCTCTATCTCGTGCTCGGCTCGTGGTTGCTCATCGGGCCAAGGCCATGGGCGATGAAAGGTCTCGAAGTTCACGGGCGCACCTGCGTCTGGCTGTTGCGCCTCATCTGCGGCACGAAACTCGAAGTTCGTGGACATGAAAATCTGCCGAAGACAGGCTGCCTCGTCATTTCAAAGCATCAATCGGCATGGGACACGTTCGGGCTCATCTCGCTCTTTCGCGATCCGGCGATCGTGTTGAAAGACGAGTTGAAGTGGATTCCGTTCTACGGCTGGTTTTGCATCAAGTTCGAGCACATCCTAGTTAAGCGCGAGAAAGCCTCGGCGGCGCTCAAAGCCCTAATCCGGGACGCCCGGCAGCGGATCAGCATCGGCCGCGAGGTCGTGATTTTCCCGGAGGGGACACGGACCATTCCGGGTGCACCGCCCGACTATAAGCCCGGCTACGTAGCTCTTTATGAAGCACTCGGCGTCGTCACCGTGCCGCTGGCGCTCAATTCCGGGCTGTTCTGGCCGCGCCGCAGTCTTTGGCGCTATCCGGGCACCATCGTCGTGGAATTCCTGCCGCCGCTGCCACCGGGATTACCACGCGCGGAGTTTCGCAAAAAAATCGAGACGGCCATCGAAACCGCGAGCATGCGACTTATTGAGGAAGCGGCACGCAGTCCCTCGCCGCCGCCCCTGGCGAAGACGCAGAATTCGGCTCAAGCCGCATAGGTTTTCCACATTTTATCCAACCGCCTGATGTGCCTATGCCGCAACGCGGTGAAAATCGTCGGTGTGGTTGCGCTTTGTTATGCGCGGTGTTCGCATCGCTGTGGCAGATCTTACGTCTGATCGTTTCAGCAATCATGGAGCCATCCAATGCGTACTTCCGCCCGGTTGATGTGGGCCATTCTTGCCGTCGGAGGCGTCGCTATGGCCGCCGCTCCGGCCGAAGCCAAGCAGTGTTTCAAGAAAGCCGCCCAGGGCGTTGCGCTCACGGAAGGGCTTGCACATTTCCAGGTCGATGCCGCGCTTCTGCAAGCGACCGACTGGAACATTTACTTCACCTGGGTTTCGGGCAACGGTACGCCGGGATATTCGTTCGGTCCCCGCCACTATAAGTGCAACTCGGAGGCGATCGGCTATTCGTGCTACGGCGAAGCGACGCTCTGCAAACTTTGAGGCGATCAGCCTTCCCGAGATAAACGCTCGCCGCAAAGCCCGCCAGATCGGCGGGCTTTTTCAATTGCCGTTGACCGCAAATTCCAGGCCCATCGAAGGCGGTGGTTACCATACGACCAATTGTTTTTCCGCTAACCATTACAATTGGAAGCAAATGCTTTCTAATGGTCTGGCGGGGAGTTTTATTTTTGAGGAGTGCGTATGTTGAAAATCAAAGCAGCTCTCGCGACGTTTGCTGTCGCGATGCTCTGGGCTAACAGCGCGTTCGCCTTCTGCATTGGTCCGTGGTGCTTTGGCGACGGTGGCGGGGGAGGCGGTGGTCCGGCTCCTGCGCCCGAGATCGATGGGCCGGCTAGCCTCACGGCTGTCGCCTTGCTCATCAGCGTCGGCGCCATCGTCTACCGCAAAATGAAAGACTAAGGTCGGCTCGCCTCGTTGGGCGCGCAACGATTCCAAAGATGGGACCGCGGCTGTCTTCGGCCGCGGTTATTTTATTTGAGCGATTGACTTGCCAAGCTCTGGAACATATAGTGAACATGCATTGAAGATTGGTTGGCAACGCCTATATCCCGGTGTCCCCGATGTCTGCGATTTTATCAGCTCTGCCCGCGATTTCCGACGCCATTTGGCGGCGCAAGTACCGCTTTGCCGGGTCGCCGACAGCGGCTGGCGATGAGACGATCGAAGACACCTTCCGGCGCGTGGCCAAGGCTGCAGCATCGGCGGAAACCGACGAAGCCACGCAAGCGAAGTGGGGCGCTGCCTTTTACGATGCGATGGCCGATTTCGGCTTTCAGCCGGCCGGTCGCATCCTGGCCGGGGCCGGTACGGACCGCAACGTTACACTCTTCAATTGCTTCGTTCTCGGCGCAATCCCTGATGATCTTTCCGGCATTTTCGAAAGCGTTAAAGAAGCCGCGCTGACGATGCAGGCCGGTGGCGGCATCGGGCATGATTTCTCGACGCTTCGTCCCCGCGGCGCAACCGTCAAAAGCATCGGCGCAGACGCGTCGGGACCGATCAGCTTTATGGACGTCTGGGACGCCATGTGCCGCACGATCATGTCGGCGGGCCAGCGCCGCGGCGCGATGATGGCGACACTACGCTGCGATCATCCCGACATCGAAGCTTTCGTCGCAGCGAAATCCGATCCGCTGCGGCTCAGGAATTTCAATCTTTCGGTTCTTGTGACCGATGCCTTCATGGAGGCCGTGAAACGCGGCTCGCCTTGGGAACTCGTGTTCGAAGGCAAGGTCTACAAGACGATCGACGCCAAGGGCCTCTGGGACAAGATCATGCGGGCGACGTACGATTACGCAGAGCCCGGCGTCATTTTCATCGACCGGATAAACGCGGCCAACAATCTTGCTTATTGCGAGACGATCTCGGCGACGAACCCGTGCGGTGAGCAGCCGCTGCCGCCTTATGGGGCGTGCCTTCTCGGTTCGATCAATCTTGCCCGTTTCGTGGAGAAACCATTCTCGCCGGAAGCGCACGTCAATTACCAAAAGCTCGAAGCCCGCGTTGCAACCGCCGTTCGCTTTCTCGACAACGTTATCGACATCTCGCGCTATCCGCTCGAAGCCCAGGCGCAAGAGGCGCGCGCGAAACGGCGCATCGGCCTCGGCATCACGGGGCTTGCAGATGCGCTGATCTTCCTCGGCCTTTCGTATGGCAGCTTGGCTGCTCGCGAGAAGGCGGCCGAATGGATGGCGATTATCCAGAATGCCGCCTATCGCGCCAGTGCAGCGCTGGCTGCTGAGAAAGGCGTGTTTCCGCTGTACGACGCCAGCGCTTTTCTCGCCCGGCCCAATGTCGAGCGTCTCGGCAAGGATGTGCGCGCGGCGATTGCGGCCAACGGCATCCGCAACGGCTGCCTGACCTCGATCGCGCCGACCGGCACGATCTCGCTGCTCGCGGGCAATGTTTCGAGCGGCATCGAACCGGTGTTCGATTTCGTCTACCGGCGGCGCATCCTCGGCGATGGTGCGACGGCGAACGAAGAAACCGTTGAGGATTTTGCTTACCGGAAGTTCCGCGCCCAGTTCGGCGAGAATGCGCCACTGACGCATGCGTTCGTCACGACTGAAACATTGTCGCCCGCCGAACACGTGGCGATGCAGGCAGAGATGCAGCCCTACGTCGACAGCGCCATCTCGAAGACGATCAACACGCCTGAAGCCATATCCTTCGAAGACTTCCGGGATATCTATGCGGAAGCGTTTGCGCTTGGCCTCAAGGGTTGCACGACCTATCGGCCGAATGCAGTCACGGGCGCGGTGCTGTCCAAAGCGGAAGGGGCAAACGATGCGAAACCCGCGCCGACCTCCAGCGTCAGTGCTTCGGAAGACCCGGCGAAATTCGGTGACGTCGTCTACATGACGAAGCCACTCGAACGCGACGCAGCGCTCGAAGGCATAACGTACAAGATCAAATGGCCGGCGAGCGCGCATGCGCTCTATGTCACGATCAACGATATCGTTCGCGACGGGCGACGGCGGCCGTTTGAGATCTTCATCAATACGAAGAACCTCGAACACTACGCCTGGACGGTGGCGCTGACGCGCATGGTTAGCGCCGTATTCCGCCGCGGCGGCGATGTTTCGTTCGTTGCTGAAGAGTTAAAAGCGGTGTTCGATCCCGAAGGCGGGCGCTGGATGGGTGGCCGCTACGTGCCTAGCCTGCTGGCTGCCATCGGTAACGTCATCGAACAGCATATGCTGCACATCGGTTTCCTCACGCGCGAAAATGCGGAAGGCAGCGACACCAAGCCTGTGCACCTACCCGTTGCGGCCATCGAACGATTGGGCAGCGGGCCGCAGACAGCGGCGCATGACGGCACGGCATCACCCGTGGCGGCGGCGCGAATTTGCCCGAAGTGCGGCGAGCGGGCTCTTCGCCATATCGAGGGCTGCTGGACGTGCACGAATTGCGATTATTCGCGCTGCGGCTAAAGCCGTCAGAATTAACGATGTCGGAACGACTTTTTTGCGCGCACCGGAATGGTGCGCTGCGTATTCGCTAACGCCTATTCAGAATTGCGCGCGAAACGCCTCTCTGCTCAGGCAGAGTGTTTGCAATTCTTCCTGTTCTCAACACCTCATTGACCATCGAGGCGCGATCAGGGCGAGCACGTCAAATTTTCGAACCAAAGTTCACCATTTTTCACGGGGATGCGGGGTATCACCGTCTCAAGAGCAATATTCGGCGACAGTCGCCGATCAGGGGTCATGCGTAATGAGTGCCGAAATTATTCAGCTTGCCGATTTCCGGGCGCGTCGTCAGAGCGGTGACGAAGCGCAGCAGGTGAGCATCAGCGGGACGTATCCGGAGCAGCCGCCGCGGTTCCACTTCTGGACCGGCGCGTCAGGCAAGCGTTACGTCCACACGGTCTACAGCTTGTTCGATTGCCCGACGCTCGAAGACGCCAACTACATCCTCGTGCGCCGCAACGATCGCTCGACGCGCGCCGTTCTCGCCATCGGCCGGTTGTCGAACAACTGCCCGTCGGAGAACCTGGCCGAGATCCGTCAGCATGCGGCAGCGCTCGGCGCCGATGAGGTCCACGTGCATCTGCTCGCGTCGTCCAATCAGGAAGCGGCGGCCGTCGAAGCCGATCTCATCACCGCGCAATTCATGAACACGCCGCACTCGGCGTAAGCCACGATTACGCTTGGATCGGCCTCAAGCCGATCCCTTGCCGGTACGCGCTGCATTTCTACCGAAATCGGGCTGTGCCGTATCCTGGCCAGCCTGAATGATACCACGGCGAATGGCTCGGGCGTTGGCGAATGTCTTCTCCAGCGTCGGCCCATCGCCGAAACGGATTGCACGCTGAAGCGCGACGAGGTCTTCCGAAAAGCGGCCGAGCATCTCGAGCACAGCCTCTTTGTTGTTCAAAAAGACGTCGCGCCACATCACCGGATCCGATGCGGCAATGCGCGTGAAGTCACGGAAACCGGCCGCCGAGAACTTGATGACCTCGCTGTCCGTCACGCGCTCCAGATGCGCTGCCGTATTGACGATATTGTAGGCGATGAGGTGCGGCACGTGACTGGTGATCGCCAGCACCATGTCGTGGTGCTCGGGCGTCATCAGCTCGACATTAGAGCCAAGCTTGCGCCAGAACGTTTCAAGCTTTGCGAGCGCGGCCGGGTCGGCATCCGGACCGGGCGTCAGGATACACCAGCGACCGTCGAACAGTTCGGCAAAGCCCGCGTCTGGACCCGACTGCTCGGTTCCTGCAATCGGATGGCCGGCGATGAAATGCACGCCATCGGGCATGCTCGGCGCGATGTCACGCATAGCCGCGCCTTTGACCGAGCCGACGTCTGAGACGATCGCACCCTTCTCCAGGTGCGGACCGATCACCTCGGCGACAGCCTTGAAGGCGCCGACCGGCGTACACAGAATGACGAGATCGGCATCTCTGACGGCCTCAACGGGATCGGCGTAGGCCTTCGTAACAAGGCCCAGCGCCTCTGCCCGCTCGCGTTCTTCAGGCGTTAGCGCGCTGCAGACGATCTCGCCCACGAGCCCGGCACGGCGCGCAGCGTGGCTGATGGAGGAGCCGATCAACCCGATACCGATGAGCGCCAGGCGCTTGAACATCGGCTTTGTCTCACTGTCTCCGGATGCCATCAGGCAGCGCCCTTCATGTAGCGCGCGAGCGCATCGACAGCGCGTTTGTTGTCGCTCTCGGAGCCGATCGTCATGCGGAGCGCATTCGGGAAACCGTAGGCGCCCACCTTGCGGACGATGACGCCTTGCGATTTCAAGAATTCATCGGCGCCTGCCGCGGTCTTGTCGCTGCCTTCGGGGAAATGCATCAGCACGAAGTTGGCGACGCTCGGCGTGACGGTGAGGCCGAGCTTTCTCAACTCGCCTTCGACCCATGGTAGCCAGACGTCGTTGTGGTGCTTGGCGCGCTCCATGTGTGCGACGTCTTCGATCGCGACAGCGCCTGCTGCAATGGCGGGCGACGACAGATTGAAGGGGCCGCGGATGCGATTAAGCACGTCGGCGATTTCCGGCGGACAATAAGCCCAGCCAATGCGTAGCGCGGCGAGGCCATAAATTTTCGAGAACGTGCGCGTCATCACCGTGTTCGGGGTGGTCGCGACAAGTTCGATACCAGCCTCGTAGTCGTTGCGGCTGACGTATTCGCTGTACGCCGCGTCAAGCACGAGCACGATGTCGCCGCGCAGCCCAGCGCGCAGTCGACGCACCTCTTCGATCGGAATGTAGGTTCCGGTCGGATTGTTCGGATTGGCGAGGAAGACCATGCGCGTCTTGGGCGTGACGGCAGCGAGAATAGCGTCGACATCGGTTTTCAGGT
Source organism: Hyphomicrobium sp. DY-1 (assembly GCF_047497105.1). Classification (NCBI taxonomy): domain Bacteria; kingdom Pseudomonadati; phylum Pseudomonadota; class Alphaproteobacteria; order Hyphomicrobiales; family Hyphomicrobiaceae; genus Hyphomicrobium; species Hyphomicrobium sp. DY-1. The sequence continues at coordinate 1,455,846 of NZ_CP134870.1, forward strand.
CGCGCTCGGGCACGACGACAGGCGTCGCGCCGTTGGTCAGAATGGCGATGCGATAGACGAGAAATCCGTGGGCGGTGTAAATCGCCTCGTCGCCGGGGCCGAGATAGCCACGCGCCAAAAGACCCAGCAGCTCATCAGACCCTGATCCGCAGACGATGCGCGCCATATCGAGGCCGTAGCGGCGTGCGATGGCTTCGCGCAGGCGGGTTGCCTGACCGTCGGGATAACGCTCCAGTTCGCCGGCAGCGGCCTTGAAGGCCTCGATCGCGGCGGGGCTCGGGCCGAGCGGCGTCTCGTTGGACGACAGTTTGGCAGGGGTCAGGCCGCCCGGCACCTTGCTTTCGCCCGGCACGTAGGCTGCGATATCGAGTATGCCCGAACGTGCAATTGGAGCAGTCGCCACCATATAAGATCTCAAATTGTTGACCGAAACTGGGGATTTCGGGCGCATTGATAGGGGCTTCACCACTTGAAATCAAAGTTTAAAGTTGACTTTATCGGCCGCTCAGCCAGACCGCTTTCGACGCCCTTAACACCGGGACTTCTTTCGCAGCCATGACCGCAGCTCCACCAGATCTCATCGCTCCGGCTGCGCGGCGCTATTCGGAGGTGCATTCGCCTTCGAGCCCGGTCGCGCGCTTTGACGCGAGCGCGCCGTTGCGGCTGGCGTGTCAGCAAGATTTAGCCCCGTTTTCAATTGCATATGAGACTTACGGCGAACTCAACGCCGCAAAATCAAATGCCATTCTGCTCTGCCATGCGCTGACGGCCGACCAGTACGTCGCAAGCAAGCATCCGATCACGGGCAAGCCCGGCTGGTGGGAATCGCTTGTCGGGCCGGGCAAGCCGATCGACACAGACAGGTTCTTTGTCATCTGCTCGAACATTCTCGGCGGCTGCATGGGCTCGACCGGCCCGGCCTCGATCAATCCCAAAACCGGCGAGCCCTATGGCTTGAACTTTCCGGTCATCACCATTGGCGACATGGTGGAGGCTCAGGCCCGGCTCATCGACTCTTTGGGCATCGATCAGCTCTTTGCTGTTATCGGCGGCTCGATGGGCGGCATGCAGGTGCTAGAATGGGCATCGCGCTACAAGGATCGCGTGTTCGCAGCTGCGCCTATCGCAACGGCCGCCTGGCACTCGTCGCAGAACATCGCGTTCCATGAGGTCGGGCGGCAGGCCGTGATGGCGGACCCGGAATGGAAGAGCGGCAACTATTACGCCTCGGGCACGGTGCCGAAGAACGGCCTCGCGGTCGCGCGCATGGCTGCGCACATCACGTATCTTTCGGAAGAGGCCTTGCACCGCAAGTTCGGCCGCTCTCTGCAAGACCGCTCGGAGAAAACGTTTTCGTTCAGCGCTGACTTCCAGGTCGAGAGCTATTTGCGGCATCAGGGCTCGACGTTCGTTGATCGCTTCGACGCCAACAGTTATCTCTACATCACGCGCGCGATGGACTATTTCGACATGCGCGAAAGCGCGGGCGGCACTTTGGCGAATGCGTTTCGCGGCACCAAAACGCGCTTTTGCGTCGTCTCGTTCACATCCGACTGGCTTTACCCGACGAAGGAAAGCCGCGAGATCGTGCAAGCCTTGAACGCCGTTGCCGCCAACGTGTCGTTCGTCGAGATCGAGAGCGACAAGGGGCATGACGCGTTCCTGCTCGAAGAGCCGACGTTCTTCGCGACGATCCGCGGTTTTCTCAATGCCGCCGCGGTAAAGCGCGGCCTTAGCGCGCCGAAAGAGGTGTCGCGATGAATGCCCCGGATCTTGGCAAAATCGTCGGCGCTCCGAAATCACCGCGCCTCGACCACGTTCTCATTACCGAGATGGTCGAAGCGGGTTCGCGCGTGCTCGATGTGGGTTGCGGCGACGGCGAACTTTTGCAGCTTCTGACCGAGCGCAAAGGCGTCGACGGTCGTGGCGTGGAATTGCAGCGCGATAAGGTCAATGCCTGCGTGGCGCGCGGTCTTTCCGTCATCCAGGGCGACGCCGACCGCGATCTCGATAACTATCCGGATCAGGCGTTCGACTACGCCATTCTTTCGCTGACGATCCAGGCGACACGGCAACCGAAGACGGTGCTCGAAAATCTGCTGCGCATCGGACGGCGGGCCATCGTGTCGTTCCCGAATTTCGGGCACTGGCAGGTGCGCACGAAGCTGCTGTTCACCGGCCGCATGCCCGTCAACGACAATCTGCCGGACGCCTGGTATCTGACGCCAAACGCGCATCTGTGCACGATCCGCGATTTTGCCGATCTCTGTGCGTTGGTGAACGCTGACGTCGAGCAGGCCGTTGCCTTCAACGCTTATGGTGCGCGGCTTCCGATCCGTTGGTCGCTGTCGATGCAAAACCTGTTTGGGGAAAAGGCTGTGTTCCTGCTGCGTGGTCCGAAGCCGGAAGCGGCGGCGACACTCACCTGAAAGGGCGAATACCGGCGGTCGTTCGCGTGTCGGCGGGCTTCAGGATCGCGGGCTGCGCGACACGTTTGCCGCTGCCGACCGGCGCCATCACTTCTTTCGTCGCTTCAACCAGTATGACGCCGGCAACGCCGATGGACATACTCGGGCCGAAGCGCTCCAGCGCAGGCGCCATGCGTAGCATCAGACGTTGGTTGACCGGCGGGAAGTAGAGCGATTCTCCCCAATCGACGGGCGTGAAGAGCGCATCCGTCAATTGCGTTTCGAGCTGGCCACGACTGAACGGCAGTCCGTAACCGAAGGGCGTGCGGTCCATACGCGACCAGAGTCCGCGGCGGTTGGGGACGACGAACAGCGCGCGGCCGTCAGGCTTCAGCACCCGCCAGATTTCCCGTAGCAGCGGGCCGGGCCGTTCGGATTGTTCCAGGCAATGGACCGCCAGCAACCGATCAATCGAATTATCAGGGAGCGGCCACTGGTTGTCGCCGACGAGCACCGAATGACAATGGCCCGAGCGCGGCCACACGATGGCGCCCTGGCGCGCGGGCATCAGGCAGGCAAGGCTCTGGGCTTCGGTGCGAAACGTGCCAAGAAACGGCGATGCAAAGCCGGCGCCCGCGATCGCGAGGCCGTTAACCCGTTTCCATCTTTCCCGGATGGCCAAGGTCAGCTGGCGCCGCGCAACCCGCCCGAGCGGGGTCCGGTAGAAATCTCTCAAGGTTTTGGCGTCGAGAGGCATCTTGGCGCTTAAGTAATTCGATCAAATCTGAGCATCGGACCCTCTCTAGACGATCCGACCATCGAGAGACAGTCCGGACACGCAACAAACGGATTTTCACTGCGTCGTTTCGCTGCGTTTGACAGGGCGTTCCGAGCCAACCAAAGTCCCCCGCCATGGGAGCCCTTGATATCGTTCTTCTGCCGTGTCTCACGGACAATTACTGCGTCATTCTGCATGAGCCGGAAACCGGTGAAACAGCAGCAATCGACGCGCCGAGCGCGGCTGCCATCAAAGCCGCATTGGCTGAGCGCGGCTGGCGGCTCAATCACCTCTACATCACGCATCATCATACCGACCACACAGGCGGCATCGAAGAGCTGAAAGCTTTCTACGGCATGCCCGTCACGGGGCCGGAGGCCGAGGCCGACCGAATTCCGGGCTTGACGCAAGGCGTCACTGCGAAAAGCGAATTGTCTTTCGCCGGTCATCCGATCCAAGTGCTCGAAACGCCTGGGCATACGCTCGGCCACATCACCTACTATTTCCCCAACGACGGAATTGTCTTCACCGGCGACACGCTGTTCTCGCTCGGTTGCGGCAAGATCTTCGAGGGCGACCCGAGGATGATGTGGGAATCGCTGTCGAAAATTGCAGCCCTTCCCGGCGAGACCAACATCTACTGTGGGCACGAATACACGCTGAACAATGCCCGCTTTGCGCTGACGATCGAACCGGAAAACGAGGCGCTGAAAGTCAGAGCGGCGGAAGTCGAAGCCTTGCGCGCAAGTGGCAAGCCGACGCTGCCCACGACAATCGGGCTCGAAATGGCAACGAACCCATTCCTCAGGCCGCAATCGCGCCCAATTCAGGCGCGGCTCGGAATGCTCGGTGCTCCCGACTGGGAGGTTTTCTCGCGCATCCGGCAGTTGAAAAATAAAGCCTAGGGCCCGCGCATTCGGGAGAAGACCGCAATGAACCCCGACCTTTCCGGCGATGACGTCATTGCGCTGCTCGAGCTTTCTCCGCATCCCGAGGGCGGGCATTTCCGCGAAACCTTTCGAGACAAGGCCAAGCCGGGAAAGCGCTCGGCATCAACGGCGATCTACTTTCTACTCAAAGCCGGAGAACGTTCGCATTGGCATGCGGTGGACGCAGCCGAAGGCTGGCATTTCTATGCCGGTGCGCCATTGTTGCTTGAAATCTCGCCAACGGGCGGGCCGATCGAAAAGGTCCATCTTGGCAGCAATCTCGCGGACGGCGAGCGGCCACAGGCGATTGTTCCCGCAGGGCATTGGCAACAAGCGCGCAGCCTCGGAAAATGGACGCTCGTCGGCTGCACGGTGGCGCCCGCTTTCACGTTCGAGGGCTTCACGTTGACGGCTCCGGATTTCTCACCCGTGTCGCGTCCATCTGTCGATTAAGCGGCGCAATGGCAACAGCCAAACGCGTTTCAACGATCTCCACACGCCATCCCCAGAGCAATTAGCCTAGCGCGTGGCGCGCTCGACCTCCATCCACGGGTTAATTGTCTCTTTGGTGCAGGAGCGGGCTGCCGCTTCTTGTGGGGGGCCTTCGACTCGTCAAATAGTGACTGCGAATCAAGTTCCGATTCACGGGGGTTGCAGTCCATGAAACGCGAGTCCTTAGGGCCCGTCCTTACAACGGTGTTCGTCGATTACGACAACATCTATCTGTCGCTGAAGCGAAAGAACGAAGATGCTGCAAAGCGCTTCGCCAAAGACAGCGGCGTGTGGCTGCAAGGCATTGTGTCCGGTGAGCTGATCACCGCGACGAACGGATTTGCGTTGTCGGGCGAACGCCGGATCGTGATGAACCGCTGCTACGGCAATCCAGTGCCGCGCCGAAACACGCACGACAATTCGACGGACATGAATTCGTTTCCGTTTATCCGTCACCATTTCCTGCGCTCGGGCTTCGAGGTGATCGACTGCCCGCCGCTGACCGCTCAGCTCAAGAACTCCGCCGACATCCGCATCGTGATGGACGTGCGCGATATTCTCAATCACGACACGTATTTCGACGAGTTCATCATCCTGTCGGGCGACGCGGATTTCACGCCGTTGCTGCATCGCCTGCGTGCGCATGCGCGGCGAACGGTGGTCTTCGCGAACGATCATACGGCGCAGCCCTACACGGCGATCAGCGACGGCGAAATTCGCGAGTCGGATCTCATCGCGCTGCTGACGAGCAACCGGGCCATCTCTGGCGAGACTGCACGGGAAATTCCGGCGCCTGCACCGGCCATCGACGTCGAGGCTGCACGCAAAGCGATCCTGGCTGAGGTCGTTGATTTCGTGCGCAGTGCGCCGCAGGCCGTGCCGCTGGAAACGCTTGCGGATCGCGCCGTGCGCATCATCGGTCGCGACAAGACGGTCGGAACGAACTGGGGCAACTATGGATCGTTCCGCGATCTGCTGCTCGCCGACCTGCCGGACGACATCCATTTGAGCGATACACCTCCCTATACGGTGTTCGACGCAAACCGGCATATCTCGGCAACCGGGCTTATTGCTCCGCAGTTGGCAGCACCGGCAGCCGAGCCACAGCCGGCGCCGCGCCGCGAGTATGCGCCAGAGCCGGTTCGCGCCGAGCCGTCGCAGGTTCAGGCTCAACCACCGCGGCGCGAATACACGCCGGAACCCTCCCGGATCGAGGCACAGCCGCAACAGCCTCAACGCCGCGAATACGCACCAGAGCCCGCTCGCATAGAGGCCCAGCCGCAACCGACAGCACTCGCGCCGGCAGCGCGAATTGCAGCGCCTCAGCCGGCTCCTGCACCCGCTCCGGCCTTGCAGCTCACCCCTTATCAGGCGCCCGCGCCGCAGCAGCGCTACATCGACCGGACCTCGGCGCCTCCGGCGCCGCCGATGGCTGCACCACGCCCCGCTCCTCAGCAGGCGGCTGCCCCGTTGATGCCGCAGCGGCCGGTGTCGCAAGCTCCGGCACCGACGTACCAGCCCGAGCCGAGGCGGGAGTTGCCGCGTGCTCAGGCTCAGCAGCCAGCACCGCCGCCGCCCGTGACGGCTGCGCCGCGCAATGCCGACCAGGCGACGCAAATCCAGCAGTCCATCGCGCGCATTCACGAAGCGTGTCAGGCCCCGGCGCTGGCGCCTGCCGAATATCGCGTGCTCTTCGACGTCATGTCGCAAGAGATTTCGACGAACGGGCTGCAGGGTGCGCAGACGCTCGTCAACATCACACAGCGGGCGCGCGAGTTCGGCCTCGACATCAAGCGAGACGACCTGCGCTTCATCTACGACGTGGTGAGCGAGAGCGATCCGTGGTTCGAGCAGGGAACGTCAGCGGGCTTGTTTGCAAGCCGCTTCCGGAACTTCGTTGTCGCGCGCTGCCGCAGCCAGGGCCTCAGTCTATCGGCCGATGAGCTCGATCTGATCGAAGCGTGGTTTTCGGCGCCGCAGCAACAACAGCACGCCCAACCGCAGCAGACCGCACGTCAGCAACAACAGGCTTATGGCGGCGGGCGGCCAGCGGCTCCGGCTCCCCAACAGCCGATGTCCGGGCAGCTTCCGGGGGCGCCGGGGGCCGGCGGCGAGCGCTGGTGGAACGTCGAAGGAAGCCGCCAGAACATGCCCGAGCAGCGTGGCGTCGATCCGCGCGGGGCGAACGCTTACGCTCAGCAGCAGGGCGAAAGCGAAGATGAATTTCCGCGTATCGTGCGTTCCAGGTTTCGCGGCTAACGCCGCGGGCGCGCTTCCGCGACTAACGGCCCGATTTAACTCCGATACGAAAAAAGGCTCTGGCAGGACATCCTGCCAGGGCCTTTTTCTTTTACGCTCGCTGCAATCAAGTACGTCGGTCGCGCCGACAGGGTCAGTGCTCGGCAATGATCAGCGCACGCTGGAAACTTGGCTGGCTCTCGGCCTGCGCCGGGACGACGGGAAATGGAGCAGCTTTCCCTCAATTCATGCCCGAGTTTGTCAAGATGACGGGGACGACAGCCCTTTGCAAACGACGGCTCTTAAAAATCATGGCCGGGCGCAAAACCGCCCGGCCATGACGAAGTGGTACGCTCTGAGTATTTTTGGGCAGCTACGAGAATTAGCTCGCGAGGTACTGGCCGCCGTTGGCTGTCAGCGTCGAGCCGGTGATGAAGCCGGCATCGTCGGACGCCAGGAACACGACGCAGCGCGCGATCTCGTTCGGCTCGCCCAAACGGCCGACGGGAATCTGCGGAAGAATGCTTTTCTCCAGGACTTCCTGCGGCACAGCCTTGACCATTTCGGTCGCGATATAACCGGGGCAGATAACATTGACCGTAATGCCCGCGCGGGCGCCTTCCTGAGCGAGCGCCTTGGTGAAGCCGATGTCGCCTGCCTTCGACGCCGAATAGTTCACTTGGCCCATTTGGCCTTTCTGGCCGTTGATGGATGAAATGTTGATGACGCGGCCGAACTTGCGCGCGCGCATGCCTTCCCAGACCTGACGCGTGACGTTGAAAAGACCGTTCAGGTTGGTGCCGATGACGTCGTCCCACTGCTGCTTCGTCATTTTGTGGAACATGACGTCACGCGTGATGCCAGCGTTGTTCACGAGCACGTCGATGGGGCCGACATCTTTCGCGATCTGCGCGACGGCCTTCTCCGTTGCTTCGTAGTTGCCGACATCGAACTTGTAGACGGGAATGCCGGTTTCGATCTGAAAGGCTTGTGCAGCCTGATCGTTACCAGCATAGCTCGCTGCCACCCGATAACCGGCGCTCTTCAGAGCGATCGAAATCGCGTGGCCAATGCCGCGCGTGCCTCCCGTGACGAGGGCAACCCGTGCCATAGCAGTCTCTCCCTAGATTTTCTGATTGTGGGTGTCGATGGAAACGCAGCCGCTTGAACACAAGCGGCTGCGCGATGGATTTGATCAGGCTTAGTCGCGGGCGACGCACATGGCGACGCCCATGCCACCGCCGATGCACAGCGTGGCGAGACCCTTCTTGGCATCGCGGCGCTGCATCTCATAGACGAGCGTGTTCAGGATGCGCGCACCCGAAGCGCCGATCGGATGGCCGATGGCAATTGCGCCGCCGTTGACGTTGACCTTGTCGGTATCCCAGCCAAGGCCCTTGTTCACGGCAATCGCCTGCGCGGCGAACGCTTCGTTGGCTTCGATCAGGTCGAGATCGTTGATCGACCAACCGGCCTTCTCCAGCGCCTTCTTCGACGCCGAGATCGGGCCGGTGCCCATGATCGACGGATCGACACCGGTCGTCGCCCACGAGACGATGCGAGCGAGCGGCTTGATCCCGCGCTTCTTCGCTTCCTCGGCGCTCATCAGCACGACGACCGCAGCACCGTCGTTGATGCCGGACGCGTTGGCGGCCGTAACGGTGCCTTCTTTCGGATCGAAGGCCGGACGCAGCTTGGCGACGCTATCGTAGGTGACGCCGTCCTTGATGTATTCGTCCTGCTCGACGACCGTGTCGCCCTTGCGGCCCTTAATGGTGACGGGGATGATCTCGTCCTTGAACTTGCCGGCCTTGCGCGCGGCTTCAGCTTTGTTCTGCGAGGCGACGGCGAATTTGTCCTGCTCTTCACGCGTAATCTGCCACTGGCGCGCGACGTTCTCGGCCGTCGTGCCCATGTGATAGTTGTTGAAGGCGTCCCAGAGGCCGTCCTTCACCATCGTGTCGATCAATTTCATGTCGCCCATCTTGGTGCCGTCGCGCATGTGCGCGGCGTGGGTCGACTGGCTCATGCTTTCCTGTCCGCCCGCGACGACGATCGACGCTGCGCCGGTCTGGATCTGCTGCATGCCGAGAGCGACGGCGCGCAGGCCCGAGCCGCAAATCTGATTGATGCCCCAAGCCGGGGAATCAACCGGGATGCCAGCGCCAACCGACGCCTGACGCGCCGGGCCCTGGCCCTGAGCGGCGGTCAAAACCTGACCGAGGATCACTTCGGAAACGTCGCCCGCCGGCACGTTCGCGCGCTGGAGCGCGGCTTTGATAGCAATTTCTCCAAGCTTCGACGCCGGCAGCGAGGCCAGCGCTCCGTTGAAGGAACCGACGGGTGTACGCGCGGCACCCGCAATAACGATCGTCGAAGCGTCTTGGCTCATTTGCGGCCCCTCCCTGGGCAGAGTAATCTTTTTCGTGAAGATTTATCGAAAGCCTTGCTGCTGCGCCAGTTTTTACGGCGTCAATCTGAAGACGAAAACAGTTTGCAGTGAGCGGCCATATTCAGCAATTGCGACCTCTTGCCTAGACTGCCCAATTGCGCTGGCTCAGGCCCGCCCAAAGGAGTGACAGAAACGTCTGGCGAAGGGCCCCCAGGGTGTGGTACGCTGCCGCAGTGCAGCAACCCGCTGATAAGCCGTCGATAGAGAACGCGAACGCGATGTTGACCAACCCAGATCCTCAAACGCAGGCGCCTAAAAAAGAAGCGGTCGTTATTAAGAAGTACGCCAACAGGCGGCTCTATAACACCGAGACGAGCACCTACGTGACGCTCGAAGATCTCGCGAAGATGGTTCGCGGCGATCGGGACTTCGTTGTTTACGATGCCAAGAACGGCGATGATCTGACTCACGCCGTTCTGACGCAGATCATCGTTGAGCAGGAAAGCCGCGAAGGCGGACAGGCGTTGCTGCCGATTCCGTTCCTCCGCCAGCTCATTCGTTTTTACGACGATAGCATCGCGCGGATGGTGCCGAGCTACCTGCAGTTCAGCCTCGAGCATCTGGTGAAAGAGCAATCGCGGTTCCGCGAGCAGTTCGCATCGGCGTTTTCCAATCCGGCCGCGGCCTTCGAGTTCTATCAGCAGCAGGCTCGCCAAAACATGGCGATGTTCGAGCAGGCCATGTCGATGTGGGCGTCGTTCGGGTCGCCCGGCAGCGGCAAGCCTGGCGAAGGTCAGCCGTCTTCCGCACCAGCCGCGACGACGGAATCTCCTGGAGACCGCAACGAGCTCGACGAACTCAAGTCGCAGCTTTCAGCCATGCAGCAGAAGATCGAGAAGCTCTCGCAGTCGCGTCCCTAAGCGACTGCGATAATGCGCGGCGAGACCGTCAGGCGGCTTCGACGTAGTCGGTGCTGTCGAATGGCATGCCGTAATAATAACCTTGCATGTAGGTTATTCCGGCGCTCTTCAGAAAACGGGCAGAGCGCTCGTCTCCCACCCACTCGGCAACCGTCTCCATACCGAACGTGTTAGCGAGTTCGATCATCGTCTTGACGAAGATCTGATCGCTGGTGTCGTCGGCAAGGTTTTTGACGAAGGCGCCGTCGATCTTGACCATGTCGACGTTGAGCCGCTTCAAATTCTTAAATGACGTGTAACCGGCGCCGAAATCGTCGATGGCGACGCGGCAGCCCAACTCGTTCAACGTATCGACGAAATTCACCGATTGATCGAGTTCTTCAAGGGCAACGGTTTCCGTGATCTCGACGATCATCCGCGGCAACACGTCGGGGCGATCTCGGGTCAGACGGCGCAGCGCCGTCACCCATTCGAGATCGGAACAGGTCAGGCCGGAGACATTCACGGACAGCGTCAGTTCGCGGTGCCGCTTCAGCAGATCGACCGTCAGCTCCAATGTCCGGCGGTCGATCAAACGCGAGAGCCCGAGATGCTCGGCGATCGGCACGAATTCGCCGGCCGAGACGAGGCTGCCATCGGGACGCTCCATGCGCAGCAATGCTTCGTAGATTTCGGCCTTACCGGTTTTTGTCGAAATCATCGGCTGCAGGACGAGACGCATGCGGTTGTCGTCGAGCGCGGCAATGACGCCCTCGGCGATCGATTTGTTCCGCATGCGGTTGCCTTCGGCCGACGGCGACGGCTCGTGCGCGATAAAGCAATCGAAGCGTTTCGATTTGGCGACATCGAGGGCGCGCAGCGCGAAGTTCACCGTGTCCTGCACCGACTTCGCTTGGTCGGGGATGATGACGCCGCCCAGAGAGATCGTCGCCGACAATTGGGCGACTGAGGTTCTGATCGTGGTCTCGCGAACGGCTTTGATGAAGCGGTCGGCGGCAATGCGAAGCGCGCCTTGTCCGCAGCCGAGCATAATGATCCCGAACTTGTTGGACGAATACCGCCCGATGACGTCGCCGCCGCGCAGCTTTTCGCGAATACGGCGGCCAACCTCGGCGATGACCTGGTCGCCGATCTCGATACCGAACGTTTCGTTGATAACGGCCAGATTGTTGACCGAGATCATCAGGAACGCGCACGGCTGATAGTGCCGCTCGGCGCGGGCGAGGATAGCACCCAATGCTTCGGTCAGGCGCGTGCGGTTGAGCTGACCAGTCAATTCGTCGAGATCATCGCGAACGAGCCGGCGCTGCTGTTCGAGGTATTCCTCGGAGATGACGCGAATGACGCCACGCGCACGCGCCGCGTGGCCGTCGGCGCCCGGCCACCAGCGGCCCTGATCTTCCACGCGGATCTCATGTTCGCTACGCTGGCCGTTTGGACGCAGCCGGTATTGCAGACGGTAGGGCACGCCGCGTACGCGGTCGGCGCCGACGCTGCGTGACAAAGCTTCCAGGCGGGAATTCAGATGCTCGGGTGCAATCAGAGCGTGATAGGCGGCACCCGTGGCGATCTTGCTCATGTCTCTGACGCCGAGGATGTCAGACGCATTGCTTTCCCACTCGACGCGGCCGGTGGTCAGATCCCAGACGTAGGCCGTCTCCTCGATCGACGACAGGATGCCGACGAGATCGAGCCCCTCCGTTTCGGTCAATGTATCCGGCACATCGGACATCGATTGCGCCCGAGCGTCTGAGGTCAGGCCGGCAGGATATTCATCTGGACTCGGCGCGGAAACCACGGCGTGTTCTCGGTTTACTCACAGCAGGCCTTCCAACTTTCGTCGAAGATGGAAGGTGCCGAAACGATCGGGAAATTATTCCGGTTTCGTTAATGAGCCGTGAACACCTGGCCGCCATTGGCGCGCGGCAGACCGAAGGCGGGTGCATGGGCCGCCTTCCGTACCGCCGTCATCGTCGGATTGCTAAAACTTAGTGGTCGGCGCCGATGTTGAGATCGCGGCGAGCGACGCGGATGCCGATCGTGTAACCGCCGATCACGTCGATCAGTGTTGCGACGAGGATCAGGAAGAACACCGACGTCGCGGCCTGGGCAACGAGCAGGAATTCCGCACCGACGGCCATAAAGACGATCATCGACAAAGCATGATCAATCAACGTCGAGGTGGTCGTGAAGGTGGACTTCACGATCTCGATGAAAAGCAGGATGAGCGTCACGAGCAGGATGAGGTCACCCCAACCGAATTTCCAATCGCCGCCGCTCAGGAGATGGATCCGGAAAATGTAGTGATTGGGATCCGTCAGAACTTCGGGTCCCATCGTCATTACGACCGCGTTGTAAAGGAGGAAGGCGAGAACCAAGAGCGGAAGGGCTCTGATCGACATGAAGCTCTCCTGAGATTTCAATCACCCCGTGGCCAGCTCGCTCAGACCGGACTTTGCAAGCCAGACTCTCGGGCGCGGCCGGGGTTTATAGGCACGCTCCGCCTCGTTTGCCAAGCGACGGTGGCCGGCGCAAGGCAACACACGCCGGAACCTCGGCTCCGGCGCTACACAACCCTTTTCGTCGCTGAAACGACTTACTCTTCGTTGGCTGGCGGCAGAATCTGGCGGCCGCGGTACTTGCCCGACTTGAGGTCGATGTGGTGCGGACGGCGGCGTTCGCCGCTATCCTTGTCTTCCACGTAAGCCCGGGCGGTCAGGGCGTCGTGCGAACGGCGCTGCCCCCGCTTCATCGGGGACGTTTTTTTGCGTGGAACTGCCATCAGTGTTGCTCCAAAAGTGACATCCCACCCCACAAATGCGGGCGGGCCGCCGAACATGCGGCGGAAATGCCGAACGTCTTAATTGCTGGATGAACCGGCGGCGCCTTGTTCTGGGCGCGCTCAGTACCTCGGGCGGGGCTTATACGCAAGTTAGAGGAGAAAAGCCAGTCCCCTGCGAAGCCATCTTAATAGGGCCTTCTGGGCAGGACGCAAGCGAACTGACCCGATGGGGCGAGCCGCATCCGGACTTGGATTGCATTGGCAAGGCGCTGAAGCCCCGGCCCCGGCCGGCCGGCGTTTCGCTCCAATGGGTTAGGCAGCGACACGGCCAAGCGTGCCGCGTCCCGGACCGACAGGCTTCGGGCTGGCTTATCGAAATGATGTTCGGCCGCCGCGCCGATGCCGAAAATGCCCGGCCCCCACTGGGCGATATTGAGGTAAATTTCCATGATCCGGCGCTTCGACCAGATCACCTCCGTTAGATAGGTCAGCGGCAGCTCGATGGCCTTGCGGACGTAACTCTTGGACGGCCACAGAAACAGGTTTTTCACGACCTGCATCGATATCGTGCTGCCGCCCCGCGCGCGGCCATCCGTGTTTTCTATCGCTTCCTCGATGGCTTCGAGATCGACTCCGGGATGCTGGCAGAAGCGAGCATCTTCACTGAGTATGACGGCACGAACGATGTTCGGCGAAATCTGACCGAACGGCACCCATTCCTGGACCACGGGCTGGCCGGTGAGCCAATGCTGCAGCATCAGCATCGAGGCCGGAGGATTGACGAAACGATAAGCCACGATCAGCGCCAGAACGAGCGCCAGCCAGCCGATGGCGATCCAGACCAGCAGCTTCAATCCGCGCTTCAAGAGCCCCCAAATGCTTCCAGAAGGCTGTGGAGGCCGATCTACGGCGGTGGGGGGCTCTATTCCCGCGTCGTCTGCCCTTAGCGGTTCGGAGCGCGTCGCCGTGTCGATGCGAAGGCCGCCCGAAGCTGCCTGAGGGGGCGTCAGGAAATGCGGCTCGAACATGCGCTGCGGGATCATATGGCCGAGATCGGTGCTCGCGGCAGCTGTGGGCGACGGCAGCACGAGTTCGGCGATATCGAGGGGCTTGTGGGGCTTGATTTCGCGGAGCGCCTCCGCGGCCGCCGCTTCGATTGCCGAGAGCGATCGTGACGAGGCTTCAGCGTCAATCTCGGAAAAGATAGCGTCTGCCGAGAGCGTGCCAGCCGCAGCATGCGCATGGCTGCCTGCAGGCATCGCGGGAGCAGGCGCGGGCGATGTGCTCGGCTCAGGCTGAAAGGCGCGCGCAGGCAGTGGCCGCGGCGGCTGCAGCGACATTTCGGCCTCCGCCGGCCGGGAGGGAGCCCTTTGCGGCACGTTCATAGGCGGCGCGGCAGATAACCCCGATGTCTCGTCCGGCCGATCCATGCTTTGCTTCAATCGATCACGTTGTGCTAACCGCGTGCCACATATCGCCGAACCATGGCCATGTTTGAGCAGTGGTCGGATTCTCGGGGGAGAGCATAAGGCAGTGTCACAGTTTCTTGTCCAGCTTGGCAACTCCGCAACAGTCGTCGAAGCCTATTTAACCTCTGCTCTCGCCCGACAGGAAAGCGAGGGCACCCCTGCACGCCTCGCCGATGCTATCCGCCATGCCGTCCTGGGCGGCGGCAAACGCTTCCGGCCCTTCCTGGTTTTCCACAGCGCTGCGCTATTCGGCGCGACCGAGGAAGCGGCACTTCCCGCGGCAGGGGCCATCGAATGCATCCATTGCTATTCTCTAGTGCACGACGATCTGCCGTCGATGGACAACGACGAGCTTCGGCGCGGCCGCCCGACGGTGTGGAAGGCGTACGACGACTGGACCGCAATTCTCGTTGGCGATGCGCTGCAGGCATTTGCTTTTGAGCTGGTTGCGCGGCCGGAGAGCAACAGCAATCCGAGTATCAGAGCCGATCTCGTGCACATTCTTGCCGTCGCCTCAGGCGCGATCGGCATGGTCGGCGGCCAGCAGCTTGATCTCGAAGCGGGGAAACTCAGCAATCAGCCGACGCCGACGATCGAAAGCATCATGCGATTGCAAGCGATGAAGACCGGCGCGCTGATTACGGCGGCGTGCGAGATGGGTGCCGTCGTCGGTGGTGCGAAGCCGGAGGAACGCGCGGCGCTGAAGACGTACGGCGAGCACCTGGGTGCTGCGTTCCAGATCAGCGACGATCTGCTCGATGCGGAAGGCTCAAGCGCCGACACGGGCAAAGCTACCGGCAAGGATGCCGCCGCCGGTAAAGCAACGCTTATCGGCATGCTCGGAATCAAAGAGGCGCGTAGCCACCTCGACCGTTCGATCGCGGCAGCTATCGCAGCCCTCAACGTGTTCGGAGAAAAGGCAGAGCCTCTCGCCGACGCTGCGCGGCTTATGGGCCGCCGCGACAGCTAGCGAGAGGCGAGATCGGCGCGTTACCAGAACTTGTAGTTCAAGCCGACGCGAACGGTCTGGAAGTCGTTGTTTATGCGATCGCCGCTCGATAGCGTATCGTCGCCGAAGCCCATGTAGAGATACTCGGCCTTCATGCTCCAGTTCGGAGCAAACGCCCACTCGACACCGCCGCCGGCTGCATAGCCAGCCTTCGTGTCGTTGTCGCGGAAGTTTCCGATGCCTGCGAGATTGACGTTGGTATCGAAGTCCGCAACGGCGAGACCGGCCGTGCCATAAACCAGGAACGGTCCGCTCGCGTATCCGAGACGTCCGCGCACGGTCGAAAACCAGTTCACACTGCTATGCGCCGTGTCACCGAACTGATCGAACGCGCTGCCGCTGATATCCGCACCCTGGAAATCGCCTTCAAAGCCGAAGACGAAATTGCCACGCTGCCAGTTATAGCCGATCTGACCACCGCCAAAGCCGCCTTCGGGCTTCGTGAAAGTCGAGTTCGACCAGCCGTAGCCGCCGTTGATACCGATGTAAGCGCCCTGCCAGATCGAAGGCTCACTGTACTGAACAACTGGAGCCGCAGGCGGATTGTATGGCTGGTAAGGACCGAGATCGGCTGCCCAAGCGCTTCCGCTTGCAGTCAACGCGAGCACAGCTCCGCCCAGGAGGGACTTAGCGATTTGCGATTTCATTTTTAGAACCCCGTCACAGTAGGCCCAGCGGCCCAATCGTACGCACTAACGCCAACAACCCATTTGGGGTTCCAGTTGGACAATTTCGATGCGCAAACCGATACGCTGGTATGCATCAACTAGCGGCCACGAATGGCCTAGGTATTTCTGAAATGCCCTATTAACGGGTGGATACTAATAACGCGTTGATTAAACGCAATTAGACTCGCGCCGCTAATCCACTTTTATCTGCATTGATCTTTTCTTTACGAGCCATCCGCTTATCCCGCAGTTTAAGAAGCGGTAATATCCAGTATGCGAGCCTAATTTCGCGCCGGGATTTCTCGGGATCGACGAGATGGGACGTCGGCAGTTTCTGCGTGAATGAACTCTCCATGAGTGTACCCAGCGGAAGCTGAAGCTCGTCCTGTAAGGCGATCATACGTGCATAAAGTTCAGAGAGCGGCGTGATCAATCGACCGAAACCGTTGCGCGCCTGCGCCCAACCGACGAGATAAAGACCGCGCAATCCTGGCGGAAATGCGCCGCCGTAAACTTGCACGACGTTATTCTTCACATCGACGAGGCCTTCGGGCAGAAACGGGAACGTGGTGTTGAAGCCCGTTGCCGCAACGATCATGTCGTAGGTGCCGGTCGTGCCATCGACGAATGTGACCGTGTCGCCATCGACGTGATCGATAGCCGGACGCGGCTTCACGCGACCCAAGCGAATGGCATTCAACAGATCCGTTCCGAACGCGGGATGACGCTCGAAAATTTTGTGTTTGGGCTGCTGCAAACCGTAACGACGATAGTCGCCGATGCTGATGGCGATGATCGATTTCAAGATCGCGCGCTGCAGGAAGATCGGCAGGCCCCAGATCGGAAGGTCCGTCAGAGGACGACCGAGAAACGTTTTAGGCAAATACCAATAGCCTGACTGCAAACTGATATCGCACGATTTGCCAAAGCGCCCGGCATCGACAGCCATATCGACACCAGAGTTGCCGCCGCCGATGACAAGCACACGCTTGTCGTCGAACTGGTGCGGAGCGACATAATCCTTCGAGTGCAGCAGCTCGCCTGTGTAGGTGCCCTGGAACGTCGGATAGCGCTTATCCCAATGGTGGCCGTTGCAGACGATGACGCCCTTGTACGTCCGCTCCTCACCGTCGGCGAACTTCACGGTCCAATGACCGGCGTCGTCCGGCGCGGCGTGAACGACCTGCTTGTTGAATTCGGCGTTGGCGTAAAGTCCGCGATCCTTCGCAAAATTGGTCAGATAGCTGAGCATCTGGTCGGCCGACGGAAAATCCGGAAAATCATCCGGCATCGGGTAGTCGGTATATTCCGTCGCCTTTTTGGACGAAACGATGTGCGCATTGCGATAAACGCCGTGTAGCCAGTTGCCGCCCACGCCTGGCGCGGCATCGATCAGATCGAAGGGAATGCCGCGGTGCTTCAAGGCGGCGGCCATCGCCAAACCCACGGGGCCTGCGCCAATGATGATGTGACGCTCGAGCGTGCTTATACCTTCGCTCATTCTCTGAAATATCCTTGATGGCGGATGCTCATGCATCCATCAGCAACGCGTCCGCAAGGCGGAGGGTCCCTGGGAAGCGGTCGTAATCGTCCGCTTCGATACATCATTGACCGACCGCAATGCGAGCGCAGCAACGTCGCAAACGCCGCACTTAGGAGGCGATTTTCCAAGAATTACTTAAGAAATAGCCGCTTTCTTGCTTAATCGGAAGGGCAGCTATTCGGCAGCCTCTCCGCCAGCAACGGCGCCTGCGCCGAAACGGCGGGAAATGTAGTCCTCGACGATGGCCTTGAAATCTCCGGCGATATTGGGACCGCGGAGCGTCATGGCCTTTTTTCCGTCGATGAATACTGGGGCGGCGGGACTTTCTCCCGTGCCCGGCAGGGAGATGCCGACGTCGGCGTGCTTGCTCTCGCCGGGACCGTTCACGATGCAGCCCATCACGGCGAAGTTCAGCGTTTCGACGCCGGGATACTGGGTCTTCCAGTCGGGCATACGATCGCGGATCATATCCTGGATGTCGCGCGCCAGTTCCTGGAATACGGTCGATGTCGTGCGGCCGCAGCCGGGGCATGCCGCGACAACCGGCACAAACGAGCGCAGACCCATCGTCTGCAGCAGCTCCTGCGCGGCGCGGACTTCCTGTGTACGGTCGCCGCCGGGCTCGGGCGTCAGCGAGAAGCGGATGGTATCGCCGATGCCTTGCTGCAAGAGAATGCCCAGCGCAGCGGAAGACGCAACGATGCCCTTCGAGCCCATGCCGGCTTCTGTCAGCCCCAGGTGCAGCGCGTAGCGGCAGCGGTCGGCGAGCATGGCATAGACGGCCAAGAGATCCTGGATCGAGGAGACCTTGCCGGAAACGATGATCTTGTTGGCGTTGAGGCCCATTTCCTCGGCACGCTGCGCGGACATCAACGCCGACTGCACCATGGCTTCGTGCATGACGCTGCGTGCGGGTTTCGGCTCGGCGGACTTGGCGTTCTCGTCCATCAAATGCGTCAGCAGTTCAGCGTCGAGCGAGCCCCAGTTGACGCCGATGCGGACCGGTTTGTTGTACGTCATCGCCATGTCGATAATGGCGCCGAACTGCTTGTCTTTCTTGTCCTTGAAGCCGACGTTGCCGGGATTGATGCGGTACTTGTCGAGGGCTTCGGCGCAGTCCGGATTTTCGCCCAGAAGCTTGTGGCCGATATAATGGAAATCACCCACGAGCGGAACGTTGACGCCGCGCTTGCGCAGCTGATCGCGAATGTGCGGGACGGCTTTGGCGGCTTCGTCGCGATCGACCGTGATGCGGACAAGCTCCGAACCGGCGCGCGCCAAGTCTGCGACCTGCTTCACCGTGGAGGCGACGTCCGCCGTATCGGTGTTGGTCATCGATTGCACGACGACCGGCGCTCCGCCGCCGACCTGCACGCCGCCGACCGTCACCGCTGTGGTCTTGTGGCGCGGTTTCATCGTGATGCTGTCGCTATGCAACATCGAATTGCCTTTCCCGTCCCTGGTCCCGCTCCTGGGGCCCCGAGTTCTAGCGCCCTCTCGCGCTTCCCGCCAGAAGCGATATGGCCGCGATTGTGCACAGCGCTATGACGATTGAAGGGCCGCCGGGAACGTCGCTCGATAATGACAGCCAAAGGCCCAGAATTACGCCCAAAATCGCGATTGCGGCGGCCAGGACGGCCATCCGCTCCGGGGTTGTGGATAGTGGCCGGGCGGCCACGGCCGGAACGACAAGAAACGCCATGACGAGCAGAACGCCGACGATTTTCATGGCGACCGCTATGACGATGGCCAGCAAGAGGTCGAAGGCAGCGCGGGAGACGCGCGGGTTGATGCCCTCGGCGGTCGCGAGGTCCTCGTGCAGCGACAGGCGGACGAGCGGCTTCCATAGATAGAGCGTTACGGCCATGACGGCGCCGCCGCCGACGTAAATCCAGACGAGATCGCCGGACGTGACCGCGAAGACGTCGCCGAAGAGGTAGCTCATCAGGTCGATGCCCGGACCCTTGACGAGCGAGATCGCGGCGATGCCGAGCGCCAGCGTCGCGTGGTGCGTGAGGCCGAGCGCGGAATCGAGCGGCACCGTTTTCTGCCGTCCGAGCAGCGTCAGCACGCCCGCAGCGGCGACTGCGGCGATGACGACGGCGAGCGTCAGATTGATGTTGGCGGCGAGCCCCAGCGCCACGCCGAGCAAGCTCGCCTGCGATAGCGTTTCACCGACATAGGACATGCGCCGCCAGACGACGATGCAGCCGAGCGGCGCCGCGATGACAGCCAAGCCGACTGCCGCGAAGAAGGCGCGCCAAATGAAAGGATCAAGTCCAGCGATCACTCAGGTGCCTCGCCCCGGCATTGGCGTTTGCGTCGCCGGTTCGATGAGCGGCTCGGTTTCGCCGGTCAAGCCATGCTGATGATCGTGGTGGTGGCGATATACACCGAGCGCTGTTGCGGCGTGCGGTCCGAAGATGCGGACGTATGACGCGTGTTGGGACACATCCTCGGGTTTGCCGGAACAGCAGACGTGGCCGTTGAGGCAAATGACGCGATCGCTCTTCGCCATGACAACATGGAGGTCGTGAGAGACGAGCAGGACGCCCAGATTGTGGCGGTCACGCAAGCGACCGATCATGTCGTAGAGATCGGCTTCACCGGTGAAATCGACGCCGCTGGCCGGTTCATCGAGAATGAGAAGATCGGGACGGCGTAACAGCGCGCGAGCGATCAGCACGCGTTGGGTTTCGCCTCCGGACAGCTTCGAAAGCTGCTGATCGAGCGTGCGAGCAGCGCCCGTCTCTTCCAAGGCGCGCTTGATCTCGTCGGTCGTGACGTTCGCGCCGAGCGCCAGGAACGAGGCGACCGACATCGGGATTGTGGAATCAACATCGAAGCGTTGCGGGACGTAGCCAATGCGGGTTGAAGCCGGCTTCTCGATGTGGCCGCGGGTCGGCCGTTCGATGCCGAGCAGGAGCCGGACGAGTGTCGTTTTGCCCGCGCCGTTGGGGCCGATAAGCGTGACGATCTCGCCGCGGTGAACATCGAGGTCGATATTCCAGAGCACCTCGCGGCTGCCGCGGGTCATCGCCAGCCCGCGTGCCGAGATCAACGCTGTCTTATCGAAGGGCCGAGCCTTTTCCTGTAAAGGCGCGTGCTCGTGATGGTGGCCGCAACTACACGCTGCGGCCTCCTCCGTGAGGGCCTTCCCTCGTGCGTCGTCCAAAGCTGACAAAACGGCAGTCTCCGTGTCAGGCCGTGCGGCGGGCGGCGGCGCATTCGCGGCACGTGCCCGAGACTTCGACGAAGCGGACGCGGGTCTCAAATTCGGTGTTGGCCGCAGCCGTGTCGATGGCGCGGAAGATCTCGTCGCCGTCGACCTCTTGCACGGCGCCGCACTTTTCGCAGCTCAGAAAGATCGGCGGCCGGCCGGTGCGCGGCTTGTCCATGCGCCGGCAGGCGAAATAAGCGTTTTTGCTTTCAAGCCGATGGACGACGCCCGCTTCAAGCAGCGCATCAAGGGCGCGGTACACCGAGATCGGGGCGAGGCGCGTGCCCTTCTTGGCCAGCCGGTCGAGGACCTCGTAAGCACCGACGCTGGCCTGGGTCGAGGCGATCTCCTCGAAAACCTTACGGCGAAGGTCGGTGAACCGGATATTCTTTTCAGCGAAAATCGCGGTCGCCTGCTCAAGAGATGTCTTCAAGCGGTCCCTTGCCCTCTGCTCGTCGGCTGCGTTCGCTATCATGGTCATCCTCTGGAGCCCGGCCGAAGGGCAAACCGTGGAACTGATGCCTCTCCGGACGATATAACATGTCGGGATGGCGGACCATCCGGTTCAAGGGCCGCATGCCTTATTTTATCCCCGTGCGGCGCGACCAAGGTAAAATGCGCCGATGGCTGGCGGAATGGGTGAGATTCTCAAAAGAAGTTCATCCGATGAGCACATTTCGTCTTAATGTCGCCGCCAATCAGCCCGCTGGGGCGCGCAATTTTAACCAACGCGGCCGGCGATTCGACGGGCGCACTGGCTGGGAACGACTTCAGGATGGACGTCAAGTTTTTGATCGACAGACTGGCGGAGAATGCCCGTCCGATCGGTATTGCCGTTGTCATTGCCTGCACCCTCACCCTCCTGCTGCGCAGCCGGATTGCGCGACGGCTGAGGACCGCCATCGAAGAAACGATTTTTTCCAATTGGCGCCTAGCCTTACTCGGTACGACCGGCCTCGTGCTTTCTGCCGCGGCGGGCTGGCGCACATGGGAAGGCATGTACAATTTCACCGGCGAGCCCCTGCTCTCCGGCATGGTGACGTTCGGCATCCAGGGCATCATGCTGATCGTCGCGTGGCTGATCGGCGAGAGTTTCGCCACGGGGATGAACCGGCAATCGCGACCGGGACAATCAGCACTCGCAAGCTCGGGGGCGCAGCCGTGGATCGGCACCTTCATCGGGCTTTTGCTGTTCCTCACCTGTTTCGTGTTGTTTCTGCAGTGGTCGGGAAGCGGCGACGGCCGGCAGGCGACTGGCCTGTCCGACATCGACTGGTCGACGGCAGGCAACAAGTTCCTGATGTTCGGGGCCGGGCTTTTGCTCGTGGCGCTGTTTGCGCTCTATGCGGCGAGCGACATCGTCCGCCCTTACATCCAGGTCGTGCGCATCATACTGCGCAATTCGATGCTGTGGCTGATGTTCCTCGCCTGCATGGCGACGAGCGTGTTCTTCTCGTTCGATAGTTTCTTCACATCGATCTTCCCGCAGTCGGAGCGCGTGCGCGCAGCCGAACTGCGCGCGCAGAACCAAGTCTCAGGCATCATCACCGATATCGAACAGGCGATCGCGGCCCGGCACGCGGCATTGGCTGATGAGCTGTTCAAGACGCAAGCGTGGAAAGATTACGACGCGCAGCTTGAGAAGATCACACAGGCCGCGACGCAATCGCAGGCCGTGATCGAAAAGTTCGTCAACGATCAGATCGAAGAGCGTCGCCGTGCCGTGCAAGAGCAGCAGGAGCGGATGGCGTCGGCGCAGGCAGGGCAAGCGGGCCTCGCCAATCGCAAGGTTTCGCTGACGGACGAAAAAGCGAGCCTTGCGGCGCAGCGCCCCGAACTGGCGGCTGATTATCAGACCAAGAAAGCCGACTACGACCAGAAGCTGAAAGACGTCGATGCCAAGCGCGTCGAGGCGTTGGCCGAAGACAAGGGCGTGGAAGGCAGCGGCAAGGCCGGACGCGGACCGCTTTATCGCCAGCGCATGGCGGAACTCTCCACACTGCAAGGCGCGGCGCAAATCGCGCAAGAGCGCATGGCGAATGCGCAGAAACGTCTGAGCACGGTCGAAACGCGGCTATCGTCCATCGACACCGAGCTTGCAACGCTTGACGGCGATCTCGCCAAGTACAAGGGCGAAGCCCAGACGGCGGAGCAGCGGATCAAGCTCGCCCAGGACAGCGTGCAAACGGATGCCGGACCGAAGGTCGATCCGACGCGGATCCTGCCGTTGTTCGAGCGCATCCGGTCAGAGTTTCGCGCCGATCCGACGGTCGCGCATCTCAACAGCGTGCAGCAGATGTGCGGCGACATCTATACGGCGATGCAGGCGACGCCAGAAACAAAGTCGCTCGTCTCCGGCATCGACTGCGATCCGAAGACGACGGCCGATGCGGCAGGCACGCTGTTCGCGCTGCAGGCGGGCACAAAGGTTTTCGAGAACACCTGCGCGGGCGGCGACAAGCTCAACGCCAACACGTCGACCGACGCGCTGTTCGCGTTCGCGCGGCGCTGCCTGTCCGATAGCGCGCTGCCGAGCCACGACACCGATGCGCTGCGGACCGAAATCAACCGCATCGAGCTTTCGCGCGATGACAAGGCGCACCGCTTCGTCGTCACGCTCAATGCATTCCAGGACGGCAACCACCTCGCCTACCTGGCGCTGGCGATCGCGATCGGGCTCGACGGCTTGATTTTCATGTCGGGCTTGTTCGGCGCCAATGCCGTGCGCTCGCCGCTGTCGGATATTCCGAGCTATCGATCGCGATCCGGCGCGCAGCTTGAAGCAACGATCAACGCTGCGCTCGGCGCGCATCCGCATGAGACGGCGTGGCTGACGCTGACATCGCTACGGCCGATCACCAATCAAGACGGCTTTTCGGCGCTCGCCGATCTGAGCGCGATGGAACGCTCGCAGGCCGATCGCGTGCGCATGGTGCTGACGGCGGGCGCCGATATCGGCGCGGTCGAGACGATCAGCCATAACCCTGAGCGGTACCGCGTGCGCAGCGAGTTGCGCGAATATCTCTCGTCGATCTGCGACAAGCAGTTCAAGACCGACGCTTCCGCGAAAGACAAGGCGCGGCTCGACCAGCTTGTATCGGCCGCGCTGGCGCCGCATCCGCGCGAGCATTCCGAAATCGTACTGAACACGCTGGAGCCGATCCGGGAGACGGAAGGCTTCACGTCGATGGTGACGCTGTCGGAGATCACCAACGACTACGACTCGCGTGTCGTCCGCCGCGTGATGAATGCGGGGGCGGCGGTGAAGGCCGTAGCGCCCGACGTCAAGATCGACGACCGCTATTACATCCGCCCGGCGCTTTATGAGACGCTGCTGACCATCCGCGCGACGGCACCGGAAAGCGCAGCCTATGCGCGAGATCGGGCGCGGTTCGAGGGCGTTCAAGAGCGTCCGGCCATTGACGCCGGGATCTTGCGCGAAGCGAAGCCGGAATTGCCGCCACAGCCCAAAGGCAGCGTCCCCGAGATTGAACGGCGCCGCGAGCCGCCTGCCCTGCCGGGCTTGTTGCCTCTGACGCGCGAAGAAAAGCAGGAGCTTGCGGCGCATTTCCGCGAAGTGCTGCTCGAAGCCATTCACCTACGGTCCGACATTGTCGATAACCGGTTCAGTCAGCCGCAGTCGCGCGATGCTATCCGGGAAGCGTGGAAAGCGCTCAATGCGCACAGCAAGAAAAATGAAAATCTCGGCTTCCTCTTGCGCGATTTCCAAAACGAGCAAGACCGGCTCTTGAGCGAAGCCTATTCGAGACTCCGCAGCGAAACCGGCGGTGACGAGCGCAAGCTGTCGATCCTTGAAGGGATCGATGGGGCTGTGCGCGACGACCTTTCGCTCTACATGCTGTTTCCCGAGATGAGTCTCGTCACATATCTGATCGACGAACTCGAGACCGCGGCACAGCCGGACGACGGCCTCGCGCACGGCGAGCAGGATCTCAAGGATCAGCTGAAGTTCGTGCGCGAAGCGCTCGGGCGATTGGATCTCGACAATCCGCGGTCGTGGGACGAAATTCGCCAGCGGCTCGCGATGCGGACGGGCTCTGATTTCCGAAACTTCCATCGGCCGTCCGACCGCGATGGCGAGCCCGACGACGACGCGTGAGCTCAGGCGTGGGGCCTCGTTGGGAATCCGCGGGGGACGCTTGACTGGATCCCGGCCTGCGCCGGGATGACGGTTGTGGGGCGGGCTCGCCGCGGTGCGGTGGTTGGCGTCGACCGAAGTTCTTCAACACCGTCATGCCGACGAAGGTCGGCACCCGGGCAAGCATCAGCAGGTGAGATGAGAGTTGGCTGGGCCCGCCCGGCGCCGCGATGTCGATGCAAAAAATTGTTGAACGTCAGAGCTTGAACTCGACGACTTTCTGGCGCTGCGTGCCGAGGCCGTCGATTTTCAATTCCATGACGTCGCCAGCTTTGAGGAACTCTTTCGGATTGCGGGCCGTGCCGACGCCGGGTGGCGTGCCGGTTGTGACGATATCACCGGGTTCAAGCACCATGAATTCGGTGATGTAAGCGAGCAGCATCGGGATGCGGAAAATCATCGTCGAGGTCGAGCCGGTCTGCTTGCGCTCACCGTTGACGTCGAGCGTCATCGTCAGGTTGTCGAGATCGGTGATCTCGTCGGGGGTCACGAGCCACGGACCGATCGGCCCGAACGTCTCGGCGGATTTGCCCTTCACCCACTGGCCGCCGCGCTTCGACTGGAAGCGGCGCTCCGAAACGTCGTTACAGATGCAATAGCCCGCGATGTATTTTGCCCAATCCTGCACATCGACGTAACGGGCACGCGTGCCGATGACGAACGCAATCTCGACCTCCCAATCGAGATGGCGCGAATTGCGCGGGATCATCACATCGTCGTCCGGGCCGCAGATCGACGTCGTCGCCTTATTGAACAGGATCGGCTCGGTCGGAATCTCTTGCCCCGTCTCTTTGGCGTGGTCGGCAAAGTTGAGGCCGATGGCAATGAAGTTGTGCGTGTCGGCAACCGGCGGGCCGAGGCGTGCGTCTTTCGGTGCGAGCGGGAGGGACGCGAGATTGAGCTTGCGAATTTCATCGAGCGATGCGGGCGAGAGATATTCGCCGGAAAAATCCGGGATGACTTCCGAGAGATTGCGAATTTCGCCATTGGTGTCGAGAATGCCGGGTCTTTCGGCACCTGGGGCGCCAAAGCGAACGAGTTTCATTTGCGAATATCTCCAGAAAGCATCGCCTTGCGGCGCCGGGGCAGCTTCTAAGCAGAAAAAGTCCGGCCTGCCAATCATGTCGCCACGGGTCCAGCGACCATGCGTCCGCGGCTTTGCGCTTTGTGAAGTTAGCGAAGGCGGAACTTGCGCCATGCTCAGCGGTTTCCTCTTGGCCGCCGAGTGTGGGCAAATCGAGCGCGGGGCTGCAATGCCTCGCGTTTCAGCATGGAATGGGGACCTTCCGATGCGTGTTATGGTTACGGCGCGTGTTTCCTTGATGCTTGCGGCAATGTTCGCATTGGCCGCAGCGGGCGTAGCGCGCGCGGACACGGCATCTCCTGAAGCGCAGCCGCCGTCCACCGCCCCGCCGGACCAGCACGCGACAGCCCCTGCCGATGCGGGCAAGAAGCCCGACGAGCAGACGCCCGGCGATATGCCCGCCGTCGTAGTCGATGACAACAAAGTCGAAAGCCTGCTTGGCAAGGACGTGACGAGTGCGAAGGGCGAGAAGCTCGGGCAGATAACCGATATTCTCGTCAGCCACAGCGGCGAGGTGCGGGCGGCGGTGATCGATTTCGGCGGCTTCCTAGGCGTAGGATCGCGGAAGATAGCGGTTGCATGGAGAACGCTGCAGTTTTCGCCCAAGGGCATCACGCTCAGCATGACGCGGGACGAACTGCGCGTGACGCCCGAATACCATCAGGGCGAGCCGGTGGTGATCGTCGGCGCTTCTGCTCCCCCTGCACAGCCGGCGCCCTCGGCGCAGCCCGGGCCGCCACAACCTTCAGGACCGTCTACCACTTCTGCTCCGGTCAAATGATGAGGGCCGTCAGCGCGGGGGGTCACATTCATCTGCTTTGCGCGCCGGACTGACGCCATGCGCGGCATCGCTCGGTTTTGGCGGCGCGCGGGTATCAGGCCGACAGGCAGGAGCCAACTCGGCGTCGACGGCTTTGCGTTTTTCCTCGCCGATGCCCAGGTCGGGTTCGGCCCGTTTCTCACCGTCTATCTGACGTCGGAAAAATGGACGAGCGCCGACATTGGCCTTGTGTTGACGGTCGGCAGCATCATCGCGCTCATCGGACAGGTGCCCGGCGGCGCACTTGTCGATGCGATGGGAAGGGAACGGACACTTGCCGCCACCTCGACACTGATGATCGGCGCGGCGGCGTTTTCGATTGCGATCTGGCCGCAGTTTACTGCGGTCTTCTTCGCGCAAGTCTTTCATTCTCTCGCGAGCGTCGTGACCGGGCCTGCGCTCGCGGCGATCAGCCTGGGGCTCGTCGGGCATAACCTGATCGGCGAGCGGCTCGGGCGAAACGCGCGGTTTGCGTCGCTCGGCAGCATGATCGCGGCGGCGAGCATGGGCGCGTGCGGTTATTATCTTTCGAGCCAGGCTGTGTTCTTCGTCGCGGCGGCGATGACTGTTCCGGCGGTGCTTTCGCTTTATCTGATCTCGCCCGCCGACTTTCATCGCGAGGAAGTGACGCCGAAGCCCAAAGCGCATTACGATATTCTCGACGCGGTACGGACGCTGGCGTCGAACCGGCCGCTGCTGATCCTGGCCGGAACGGTATCGCTGTTTCACCTTTCCAATGCGTCGATCATGCCGCTTGTCGCCAACCTCATCACGCAGCGTGCGAGCGACGCCGCGACGATCCTTGTCGCGTTGTGCATCATCGTTCCGCAATTCGTCGTGGCGATGATCTCGCCATGGATCGGGCGCTATGGCGACCGGCATGGGCGGCGGCCGTTGCTAATGCTGGGCTTCGCGGCGCTGCCCATACGCGCCGCGCTGCTGGCATCGAGTTCGGACCCGGTCGTCATGGTGGCGATCCAATGCCTCGACGGCATCTCAGCGGCGGCACTCGGCGTGCTGGTTTCGGGCGCCGTCGCGGACGTCACGCGAACGTCGGGGAACTTCAATCTGGCGCTCGGATTTGTCGGCATCGCGATGGGCGTCGGCGCGTCGATCAGCACGACGCTGGCGGGTATCATCGCCTACGATTTCGGAGCATCGACGGCCTTCCTGACGCTGGCGTGCATCGGACTGGCGGCTTTCCTGGCAGTTGTGCTGCTGCTGCCTGAAACGCGGACTGCAGAAAATAAGGAACATGAAAGCCCTATCGCGCGTTGAGCCGCAACCAGGGGATCATCCTCATTGGACGGACGGAATTTCGCGATGGCTCAAGTTGTTAGCCGCCGTTTCCTGCTTCTTGATCTGTGTCATCGCCGCCGTCTCGCGGTCGTCAGAACATCTTTTTTACGAATTTATGGTTCTTTAATTTTCCCAATAGGGCGCGCACACCATATCCCGATGGGCGCTGTTGGAGTGTTTTATGGCCCATAATCGGGGCAAGTCCGTTGCTTTGGATGGCCTAGCGGCATCACGCGTTCAGCGTCGGGTGTCCGTTGCCTGCAGCGGTTTCTTGGCGGCGGTGGTCTCCTGCATTGCTCCGCATGCGGCGGTCGCCGACGGCCCGTTCGACAACTCAATCGCCAATCCGACCATCGCAACGGCATCGTCCGACTGGGTTGTGACGCTCGGCGCCTGGGGAAATATCTCGCCGGAGTTTTCCGGTTCAAGCCATTACGATCTGGGCGGCTCGCCCATCGTCGACTTTCATCGGGTCGGCGATAAGGAATGGCTGAGCCTGCCGAACGACGGCATCGATTACGAACTGTTCTCGACCGATAATTTCCGCGCCGGTCCCGTCGGTCAGATCCGCTGGGACTTCGGCAATACGCGCGATCGCGGCCTGAAAGAGATCGGCAACACGGGCGTTGACCTTTCGCTTGAGATCGGCGCTTTCGTCGAATATTGGCCGGCGGAATGGCTCCGCACCCGCCTGGAAGCGCGCAACGCCGTCTATGGTGCTGAAGGCTGGGTTTTCGATCTGAGCTCGGATTTTGTGTGGCATCCGACCACGCAATGGACGGTCGCCGCCGGTCCGCGACTGTCGATCGCAGACAGCGACTACATGAATGCCTACTACGGTTTGAATGCGGCGCAGGCGGAAAGCGCCCACCTTTCGAAATACGAAGCGTCTGCGGGCGTGCGCTCGGCTGGGGCCGGCCTTTACGGCGAATACAAATGGACCGAACAGTTCTCGACGATGGCGTCGTTCGAATACGAGCGGCTGGTCGGCAGCGCCGGGGATTCGCCCCTGGTCAGCGAAGCGGGATCGCCGGATCAGTTCACCGTTTCGTTCGGCGCGAAGTATAGGTTCGTCTGGAGCCATTAGCGGCTTCGGTTATGGCGAGGGCGCGGCGTTCGCAGGACCCGCCTTGTCACTCGGCGCCTTAGAGTCCTCCGCCGATTTCGTCAGCCAGTTCGACAACCGATCCATGTACAGAAAAATAACAGGCGTCGTGAAGAGCGTCAGGATCTGGCTGATCGCAAGACCACCGACCATCGCATAGCCAAGCGGCTGGCGGATTTCAGCGCCTGTTCCAGCACCGATCATCAGCGGGACGCCGCCGAGCAGCGCCGCAAGTGTCGTCATCATGATCGGGCGGAATCGCAGCAGCGCCGCCTTGCGGATGGCTTCGACCGGCGACAGGTGCTCGTTGCGCTCGGCGTGAATGGCGAAGTCGACGAGCATGATGCCGTTCTTCTTGACGATGCCGATCAACAGAATAACGCCGATCATGGCGACCAGGCTGAAGTCGAAGCCGAATAGCATCAAGGTGATGAGCGCACCCGCACCCGCCGATGGCAACGTGGACAGGATAGTGATCGGGTGAATGTAGCTCTCGTAGAGGATACCGAGGATCAGATAGACGACGAAAAGTGCTGCCGCGATCAACAGCGGGATCGTCGTCAGTGATGCCTGGAAGGCTTGAGCGTTGCCCTGGAATGTCGTCTGCATCGAGGCCGGCAGGCGCAGCTCGCGCTCTGCGGCCCTGATCTGGTTGGTCGCCGTGCCGAGCGAAGCGCCGGGCGCGAGATTGAAGCTGATCGTTACCGCCGGAAACTGCCCCTGATGCGAGATCGACAGCGGTTCGGTCTTCCGTGTCGTCCACGAAGCGATCGTTCCGAGCGGGATGAGGCCGCCGGTCGTCGGCGAGTGGATGTAAAGCTTGTCGAGGCTGTGGGGGTCGGCCTGCACCTCGGGCGATGCTTCCATGATGACGTGATAGCTGTTCTGCTGGGTGAAGTACTGCGCGACCTGCCGCTGGCCGAACGCATCATAAAGCGTCGCATCGACCTCGTCGGGCGTCAGGCCGTAACGCGAGGCCTGATCGCGATTGACTTCGACCTTCAGCGTCGTGCCTGCCATCTGCTGATCGGTCGCGACGTCGCGGAGCGTCGGCAGCGTCTTCAGTTTTTCGAGGATTCGCGGCGCCCAGGTGTTAAGCTCGTTAGTGTCGGCGTCCTCAAGCGTGTACTGGAATTGCGTGCGCGACGCGCGGCCGCCGACATTCACATCCTGCGCCGCCTGCATGAAGAGGCGAACGCCTTCGAGCTTTGCGAGCTTCGGCTGCAAACGGCGGATGACCTGGAATGCCGACGCATCGCGCTCGGACTTGGGTTTCAAGGTGATATAGACGCGGCCGCTGTTGAGCGCGGGCGTCGTTCCGCCGGCGCCGATTGCCATTGCCACTGTCGCGACAGCCGGATCGCTGGAAACAACTTTGCCGACTTCCTCCTGATACTTCATCATGGCGTCGAATGAGGTGTCTTCGGCCGCCTCGGAGATGCCGATAATGAGGCCGGTATCCTGCTGCGGGAAGAAGCCTTTCGGGATGGTGACGAAGAGATAAGCGGTCAACCCCAACGTCGCGAAGAATGTCATCAGCGTCAGGAACTGATGGCGAAGAACGAAATCGAGGCCGCGGCCGTAGCCATTGAGCAGCGCGTCAAAGCCACGTTCGCTCAGTTTGTAAAGGCGTCCGCGCTGCACGTCCTTTTCGCTTTTCAGGAAGCGCGAGGCCATCATCGGCGTCAGCGTCAGCGCGACGAAGCCCGAGACGGCAATCGTCATTGTGACGGTGACCGCAAATTCGCGGAACAGGCGGCCGATAATGCCGCCCATCATCAGCAACGGGATGAAGACGGCGACGAGCGAAATGCTGATCGAGACGACGGTGAAGCCGATTTCACGCGCCCCCTTCATCGCCGCATCGAACGGCTTTTCGCCGTCTTCGACGTAGCGCACGATGTTTTCGAGAACGACGATGGCATCATCGACGACGAAGCCGACGGCGATCGTCAAGGCCATGAGCGACAAGTTATCGAGACTATAGCCCAAGACATACATCAGCGCGCAGGCACCGAACAGCGCCAGCGGTACCGTCACGCTTGGAATGATCGTCGCCCAGAGACTGCGCAGGAAAACAAAAATAACGGCAACAACGAGCGCCACCGAGAGCAGCAGTGTGAATTCGACATCCTCGATGGACGCGCGGATCGTCTGAGTGCGATCGCTCAGAATATGCACCTTGAGCGCCTTGGGCATTGCCGCCTGAAGCCGCGGCAGCTCAGCCTTGATGCGATCGACTGTCTCGATGACATTGGCGCCCGGCTCCTTGAAGATAATCAGGAAGACACCGCGCTTGTTGTTGGCCCACGCCGCTTCCTGATCATTTTCCGGCCCAACGATTGCCTTGCCGACGTCCTTGATGCGGATCGGGGCGCCGTTGCGGTAGGCGATGATGACGTCGTCCCAGGACTTCGCGTCGGTCAGCTGATCGTTGGTGTAGATTGTATAGCCGCGATTGGCGGATTGGACTGAGCCCTTCGGGCTGTTCACCGTGGTGATCGAGAGCGGCGTTCGCACATCTTCGAGCGTCAGCCCGCGGGCATAAAGCTTCGCGGGGTCGAGCTGAACGCGGATCGAAGGCTTTTGCTCGCCACCGATCACGACCTGACCGACGCCGTTGATCTGGCTGATTTGCTGCGCGAGTTTCGTATCGGCGTTGTCGTCAACCTCGGTCAGCGGCATGGCGTCGGAGGTGGCGGAAAGCAGCAGGATCGGGCTGTCGGCGGGATTGACCTTGCGATAAATCGGCGGCTGCGGAAGGTCTTGCGGCAACTGCCCGCCAGCGGCGTTTATCGCGGACTGAATGTCGTTGGCCGCGCCGTCGATATCGCGATCGAGATCGAACTGCACGACGATGGTCGTGACGCCGAGGCCGCTGGTCGACGTCGTTTGCGTCACGCCGGGAATCTGCGCGAATTGCCGTTCAAGCGGCTGCGCGACGTTCGATGCCATCGTCTCGGGGCTTGCTCCGGGAAGATTGGCCGAAACCTGAATGGTCGGAAAATCGATCTGCGGCAACGGCGCGACCGGCAGATTCATAAATGCGATCACGCCGACGAAAAGAATGCCGACCATGATCAGCGACGTCGCGATCGGGTAGCGAATGAACGGACCTGAAATGCCGCCGCTGTCCATGTTACTCGGCCTCGCCGGATGAGCGCTTCGGGCGCGCGGTCATATCTGACGCAGTGGCGTGGGCGGCCTTTTCCTTGCGATCGTTCTGCTCAGTCAAGTCAACGAGCGTTCCGGGCGCAAGGCGATAGTAACCGGATGTGACGACGCGCTCGCCGGGTTCGACGCCACTTTTGATAACGGCTTCGCCATTCTGGATCTCACCGACCACAAGCTTGCGCATCTCAATCCGATGGTCGGGACGCACAACGTAGGCGAACAATTTTTCAGGGCCGCGCTGGACGGCTGCATCGGGAATGACGACGACGTTCTTTTCCGTTCGGATGAGCAATCGCGTCGACACCGAGAGGCCGGGCCAAAGCACATGATCGGCGTTGGCGAATTTTCCCTTGAGCTTGATCGTGCCCGTCGTCATGTCGACCTGATTGTCGACGAGCGACAACTTGCCCTTGCCCAGTTCGCGCTTACCATCCGGAGTATAGGCTGCGACCTGCAGCGCTCCGTTCTTCAACTGATCGAGGATGCTCAAAAGCTTTTGCTCAGGCTCCGTGAAGATCACGGCAATCGGCTCGATCTGCACGATGGTCGCAACGCCGCCGGTGTCGGTCGCGTGGATGATGTTGCCTTGATCGACGAGGCGAAACCCCATGCGGCCCGAGATCGGCGCGCGGATCGTCGTATATATGAGCTGCACTTTGGCGTCGTCGATGGCGCCGGCGTCGGCAGCGATCAATGCTTCCTGCTGCTTCACGGCCGAGCGCTGCGTGTCGATCTGCTGTTGCGTTGACGCCAACGGTCCCGCATTCACGAAACGATCGAGATCGCGTTTTAGATTGACGAGGTCGGCTTCGTCCTGAGCCTTTTTAGCGACGGCCTGATCGAGCGTCGCTTGAAACGGCCGCGGATCGATTTGGATCAGAAGATCTCCGGCCTTGACGAACTGGCCTTCTTGGAACGCAACCTTGTCGATCTCGCCATCGACTCGCGAACGCACGGTCACGGTATTCCACGCCTGCACGTTGCCTAAGCTGTCATAGTAAACGGGAAAGTCTTTTCGTTCCGCGGTCGCGACGGTGGCGGGAACGGCTTCTTCCGGCTTCTTCTTTTCGGCGCTGGCAGGATGCTCGCGCATCCACGCCGCATAACCCGCGCCCGCAACGAGCGCGATGATTATCGGCAGGACAAAATTTTTGGCACGCATCCGCGACACGTCCGTTTCCTAATGCGTTTCTATGCAAAGTATCCGAGGCCGGTCGTCGCCCCCGATTAACGACGGTTCAGAAAGGCAGTTCCGTCGCTGCCTGTCCGACAAATCGCGTTACAAAGTGGCAAGGGACAGCCCGAGGCCCAGACTATCGCTTATACAAGCGGAACTCTTTCCCACAGTGAATGACGCGTATGATTTGCGTGCGTATTTGAAAATTCTTTAGCAACAGCGTCGCGAGGGTAATCGGGCACGCGACATTCGGAAATATCATTCTGCCGCCCCGTGATTTCCGGCGTCGATGGCGCGGCGCATAACGTCCCATACCCGCGTATCGGTCGATTGTGCGACGTTGATGCGCAGAAATTCCGACGCATTATCCGATACGCTGAAAACGTTTCCTGGAGCGAGCACAACGTCTTCCTTAAGCGCCGCTCGCGCGACAGCCGCGGAATCCCGCGCATTGGGCAGCTTGCACCAGAGGTGAAAGCCGCCGCGGGGCATCACCCACGGCTCGATGTTCAAATCACGTAGTTTATCCGCCGTCCGGCGGCGCAACCTTGCCAGCTTCGCTCGAAGCTCATCCATGTGCTTGCGATAGCCGCCGCCGGTGAGCACGTCGGCCAGCACTTCGGTTGCGACGGGGCTCGGGCCGCCAAAACTGGTCGCGACCTGGAGATCCACGAGATCTTCGATCCAATCGGGCCGCGTGGCGATGTACCCGCAGCGTAGCGACGCCGAAAGTGTTTTCGAAAAACTGCCGATACGAATGACACGTCTCAAGCCGTCCAACGCGGCGAGGCGCGGAGACGGGTCGGGTTCGAGATCGGCGAAAATGTCATCCTCGACGATCGTCAGGTCGTGCGCCTCTGCTGCGCTCAACAGGCGATGGGCGGTTTGCAATGACATCGTTGCACCGGTCGGATTATGCAGCGCGGAGTTGGTGATGTAGAGGCGCGGCCGTTCGGAAGCGAGGATAGCTTCAAAACGTGCAACGTCTGGACCCGACGGCGTATAGGGTACGCCGACGATCTTCACCTGATGCACGCGCAAAAGCGCCCGAAAATTGAAGTAGCAGGGATCGTCAATCAAAGCCGTATCGCCCGGACGCAGCAGGAAGCGGCAAATCAGATCAATCGCCTGCGTGCCCGATGCCGTCAGCAGAAGCTGATCCGGCATCAATTCAAGCGCGTCTTCTGCGAATCGCGCGAGCAGATGGCGGCGCAAATTTATCGCTCCACGCGTGCTGCCGTATTCGGTCAGCAGATGATCGTCGGCGCGTGCGAACTTGCGAAAGGCCCGACGCAAGTCCTCGCCCGGCATCCAATCTGACGGTAGCCAACCGCAGCCCGGCTTCAGGACGCGTGCATCCGCTTCGAGAGATTGACGCGAAACCCAAAACGGATCGACGGCGCGATCGAGCTTGGGGCCGGATTCCTTGAAGGCGAGCGGCGGCAGCGCCGTTCCCGACACGTAGAAGCCGGAACCTCTCCGCGCCCGGATCAGGCCCTCGGCCGCCAGCCGGTCGTAGGCTTCGACAACGGTCGACGGTGAGACACCCATTGACGCCGCGAACCGGCGGACGGACGGCAATCGGTCTCCGACCGCCAAAGTGCGTTTTGCGACTTTGGCCCGGATCTCGTGCATGACGGCATCGGTGCGGCTTGCGCCGGGATTTTTCGGCTTCTTCATGTGTATGGCTTTTTGTATCAGTACAGTTTCTTGAAATTGTACTGCATTGTGTCTGGGCGCGCCAGTCAGCCCCATCTAAGTCTATCGGCCTTCAGCACTATGGGAGGCGATATGAAATCCTCGGCCGACGGATGGATCAGCGGCCTGATCGGCGTGATCATTTTCAGCGGGTCCCTGCCGGCGACGCGCGTCGCCGTTTCTGGATTTTCTCCGCTGTTTTTGACGTCCGCCCGCGCCGTCATCGCTGCCCTGCTGGCGGCGATGCTGCTGATCGCTCTGCGGCAGAAAAAGCCCGACCG
The DNA here is from genome assembly GCF_047497105.1 of Hyphomicrobium sp. DY-1. Taxonomy (NCBI): domain Bacteria; kingdom Pseudomonadati; phylum Pseudomonadota; class Alphaproteobacteria; order Hyphomicrobiales; family Hyphomicrobiaceae; genus Hyphomicrobium; species Hyphomicrobium sp. DY-1. Next base: position 1,491,491 of record NZ_CP134870.1, read on the forward strand.
CAGCGAGCTTCTGCCGCTCGGCATCGTGGCAGCGGGCGTCGTCATCGGCTTTCCGTTGCTGACAGCGATCGCGCTCCAACACATCACGTCGGCGCATTCGATCGTGTTTATCGGTCTCTTGCCGCTTGCGACTGCGATCTTCGCTGTCGTGCGCGGGGGCGAGCGACCAAAGCCCTTGTTCTGGCTCTTCTCAATCGTGGGAAGCGCGACGGTTGCTGGCTTCGCCTTCGGTCACGAGGGAAATGCGTCGCCGGTCGGTGATATTCTGATGATCAGCGCGATCACCGTTTGCGGCTTGGGCTACGCCGAAGGCGCCAAACTCGCTCGCCAGTACGGCGGATGGCAGGTCATATCATGGGCGCTGGTCTTTGCCGCGCCGGCAATGTTGCTGATCGCCATTGCGACGCTGCCGTCGTCGTGGGCCGACATTGGATCGGCCGCGTGGATGGGCTTGGCCTATGTCTCGGTCTTCAGCATGCTTATCGGTTTTGTCTTCTGGTATCGCGGACTGGCAATCGGGGGCACTGCAAGCGTCGGTCAGCTGCAGTTGCTGCAGCCGTTTCTCGGCCTCGCGTTCGCAGGGCTTGTGCTGCACGAGCCCGTCGCCTGGACAATGATCGCGGCGACGGGCGTGGTCGTGGTTTGCGTCATGTTCGCCAGGCGCTTTGCATGACGTGACGTAATTCCCTTATCCGGCAGCGGGTTTGTCCTGACGTTCGACCCAGAAGTAGTACATGCCGTCGAACGTGTGGGGTTTCAGCCGCTCGAAAGCCGCCCAGTCGGCAAGTGTGCCGGCGGGGGCGGCGGCGGGAAACAGAGTTGTGAATTCCTGCAGCACGTTCACGTCCAATGCGAAACCGCGAAACACAAGGCCTTCATCATCGAGGAACTGTGCTATCTCCTCGATCGTCACGGTCGCTTCGCTTTCGTGCAGGACGAGATCGCGGAATGTGTTGAGCGCATAGAAATCGCGGCTTTGCTTGACGTAGCTCGCCGGAGTTTCATCATCACGCAGCAGTAGCGACCGGCGGTAGATGCGCGCGGCGGAATCCGTACAACCCGCGCCGGGATAATCCTTATCGTCGCGCAAGTCGCGAAGGCCTCGCCGCGCCGTCGCGCTGTAGAGCCCGACGTTCATTAGGCCCGACGGTTTCAAGCACGACAGCAATGCGCGCCAGCCTGCACGCCAGTCAGCCATGTGGTGCAGGACACCGACGCAATAGATGAGATCGAAGCGACGTTCCAGGCGTGCAACATCGAGAATGTCGGCCTGGAGGAACGAGACGTTGGTGATCTTCTCTCGCGCGGCCATGACGCTGGCGTAGGCGAGGCTCGCCCGCGAGATATCGATGGCGAGCAGCCGCGCCTTGGGGCCATGCGCCGTCGCCGACATCAAAGCCTGTTGCCCGGTGCCGCAGCCCGCAATCAGGACGTCACATTCCTTGTCCATGAACGCAAAGCAATCTGCAGGCATCAAGCGGCCGAGGTAGCGTTGCAGCGCGCCGGGCGCGGAACGCTGAACCGTTTTCCAGCGCGGATAGGGCGAGGCTTCGTACTGGCGCGCAACCTTCAGCGAGGTCGCATCGGAAAGCGCTCCGACTGCCGGGATCGACTTGGCGGCAGCGTCTCTGTCAGCGCGTTCGAGAATTTGTGTGCTGAGCGTTTCTCGGAAACTTTTTGGCTTCAAGGCGCGCATATCGTCCACGCCGAGCGGCGGCGACACGATCTCCTCCAGCGGTCGATACAGGGCCGCGCACAGGAACGCGCGCGTCGTCGGCATGTCGGCCGCTAGAAGCGCGGTGCGCTCGATCTTCAAGGCGGAAAGTGCGTCCGTCTCTTGCGAGGTTTCGGCCCAGGCAAAGTCGTTGTTCCAGCCTTGAACCACCAGTGCCAGCGCAAGATTGAAATGATCGCGGTCGTCGAACAACGTGCGGCCACTATCGAGCAAGATCGCTGCGCGCACGCCGGTGAGCAGGCGTTCGCTGTCGATGCTCTTGACGATGCCCTCGCGCAGGCAGAGGCAAAGCATTTCATGTTCTGCGCGGTCGAGGTGGCGTAGCTTACCGAGGATCGCGCGGCCCACTTCCAGCTCACTCATTTCGCCGCTTGCAATACGACGAATGCCATCACGCCAATCTGCGTTCTGCGTCGACAGCCATTGCAGGCCCGCCTCGGTGAGCGGCTGAAGCGCGATGTCGCGGGTTTGCAGCGCGGTGCTCAAGCCGGCGGCCGTCAAAACGGCACCGTCGTCGACGCGATAGCGGGTGAACAGCCGCGACAACTGCGAAGCCGCCGCGAACGGGCTCGCTGGTTTGCGTTGCAACACCTCAATGAGCAGCGACGCGGCCTTACCGATGTGGCCCAAGTTTTCTTCAACCACGGCGAGGTTGTATCGCAGATCGAGATTGCAAGCGTCGAGCGCGATGGCTTGCTCGAAAAATGCGGCGGCGCCTTCGAATTCGCCGACCTGCGCCAAGCGCAGAGCGTGTTCGGCAAGCTGGGCTATCGATTCACGCTTTCGCAAGGCGCTTACGACTCTGTTTAGAAATGCGGGTCGGGTACCAGCGTGCATACCCGCGGTCGTTGTCAATTCGACAAAATGGTGCGGACGGAGGGACTCGAACCCTCACGACGTTACCTTCCCGGCACTCAGCATTACGGCATGGCCGGTGCGCGGACGGCGGGCGCAAGATACCAAACAACCGCCGAGAGCACGATGGCACCCCCGGCCAGCACGGCATTTTCGGGCTGCTCTGCAAAGAAAATCCAGACCAGCACTGGGCCGAGCACGACGTCGAGCATTTGAATGAATCCGGATTCGCCGGCGGTAATGTAGCGACCACCGTTGAGCGCTAGAACGTAAGCAAGCCCGGACGTCAAGCCACCATACAAAGCGCAGGCCAGAAGGGCCCTCGGCGATGGAAGCCCAGGATTCATGAAGGGAATGGCAATCAGGGCGCACGCTCCAGCCGCCAATGCCATGACAACGTTCAAGTCAAGCTTGGGGTAAACTTTCGCGTGAACGATCTGCGAAGCAAAGGTTGCCGTCATGACGAAAGCTGCGATGATACCGAGGATATCTTTCGCCGTTGCCGCTGACCCGGCCATAATGGCGATGCCAATAAAGGCCGTGATCCCCGCGCCGAGCAGACGCACGGTCACCCGTTCGCTGATCCAGACATAGCTGATGAGTGCAGCGATGAATGGCAACGTCGCATACACAATCATGACGTTGGCAACGGTCGTCAGGTTCAATGCGAAGATGTATGCGATCGTTGACAGAACAGAGAGCGTGATCGCAACAACTCCAGAAGACCCCACCCCCGTTACGGCTTTTATCAAATTATTCTGATGCTCGTAGGCTGCAAACCCGGCGAGCGTCACGAATGCAAACAGGGACCGCCACCCAATAAGCGTCCACGAATCAAGGTTTGCCATCCTCACGAAGGCACCGGCAGTGCTCCAAAGAATAGCTGACAAGATAACGAGCAACATTCCATAGGTTCGGCTCGCCATTGTGATCCTCTTTCGCTAAGCGGGCTAACCGGATCCACTTTGCTCCGCCGATGGACCAAAACTATCCCAAAGGCGACGCGAACCAGAGCTTGGGTGCTTACGAGTTGCGAAGCGCACACGTCGTTGACGCGGGAGCGCCCCCAAGTGTCAACGGGGAGTTGATGGGCAGTGTCCTAATGCGTCAGTCGCAGGACAACATGGTCATCGCATCATGTCTGCTGTTTGCATCGCAGATGGATTTGGTGCGGACGGAGGGACTCGAACCCTCACGACGTTACCATCTCAGGATTTTAAGTCCTGTGTGTCTACCGGTTCCACCACGTCCGCGTCGCTGGACCTTATGGCGGGTCAGAGGGGCGAGCGCAACACGCTGAGGAAAAGTTCCGAAGAATTATCAGATCGGGCTTTCGCTGGATGGCTGTGGGTCGGTCGCAGCAGGCGCAATGTTGTAGACGCTGTGCGCTTTCTTCATCAGCGCCAGCAGTTCAGCCGGACTGTCGACGTTGACGGAATGGGGATACTGCGGATCGGTTCCGATGAGCTTGTCGGAGACGTTGCCATCCGAATCAAGAAAGAGCGTGCGCGGGACGTAAGAACCGTCCGGCTGGAAGGCGCCATTGACCTCTTTTTCCTGGTCGGCATCGACCAGGATCATCACAAAATCGCGCGAAGCTGCAACCACGGCCGGGTCCTTGAAGACCTGGCGGAACCGTTTGCAGACGGAGCACCATGTGGCGTGAAATACCATGATGACAGGACGGCCCGTGTGCGCCGATTCATAAATGCCGGACCGTGCGTCGCGCCAATTAATCTCAGCGCCGTTCCATTCGTCAGCGTGTGCAGGAGCACGCGCGTCCGCCGTTGCTGTCAGAGCGAACAGCGCGAACACAGCGGCGGCGAGCATACGGATCATGCCGGATCTCCAGGCTGAAGATGATTTCCGTATTAGTCTCGCAACGGCGAATTGGAAACAAGGCAGAAGCTGCAGCCGGATTAACAAGTCGTAATCCTACGGGCTCTATAGCGATCAACCGGGCTTAACGGCCGCACAGCGGTTCTCATAAGCCTGCAAATGGAGATAAGCGAGATCGAGAAGCGGCGTCGCGACGCCATGCGCCCTGCCGCGGCGGATCATGTCGCCGACGATCTGGTCCGCCTCGATTTGCCCACCGCGCTGGATATCGCGCAGCATCGAAGCCGACAATGTCGAAGCCGGATCGGTCAGGAAAGTCCGCGAAAATTCCATCATCTCAGGCTGAGGCGGATAACCGTTCGCGCCGGCAATGGCGGTGCATTCGTTCAGCACATTCAGCGTAAACTCTGCTCCGTGCGCGGCGCGCACGATGTCGCCGACGCCGGCGCGCATCAGACACGTCGATGCTGCGAAGGCGGCGAGGAAGTACCACTTCTCCCACATCGCCAAGATGATGTCGTCGGCATGGCGTGCTTCGATGCCGCGAGCGAGTGTCTCGTAAAGCGCCGTCGCCGCCGCCTTCTGCCCGGCGAAGCGCGCGCCCATCGTCAGCGTCGACAATTGCCCAAACTGGCGGATAATCCCGTCTTCGGTCAGCGTCACGCTGATATGGGTAAGACCGCCGAGCACGCGCGCAGCGCCGAACGCAGCATCGAGCGTATCGAGATGCTTCATTCCGTTGAGCACCGGCAAAATCAGTGTCTTGTCCGCGACCGCCGGGCGGATCGCCTCTATCGCGCTGTCGAGGTCGTAGGCTTTCGCGCTGAGGATGACTGCATCATACGGCGCGACGATCTCGTCGCGGGTTATGGCTTTGACGGGGATATCGAGACGCCCGTCCACGCTTTCGATCTTGAGACCGTCGCGCGCCAACTGCTCACGGCGCTTCGGGCGGACGAGAAACGTCACGTCGACACCAGCCTTCGCCAAATAGCCGCCGAAATAGCCGCCAGTCGCGCCGGCGCCGAGGAACAGCAGTTTCATTGCGTTTCGCCTCTCATTTCAATCATTCGATGCAACCGAACGGGCCGTCGATCACATCTTGTTCACGACATTCGCGATCGGACGCACGGGGAGTTGTGTGGCGGTGAACGGGTTGAGTGTCTATCTCAGATTCATCACAGGCGGCATGTGCGCCGCGCAGTTTAATGGAGCTTACATGACTCGCATAATGTTAATTGGATTGGCGCTGACCGGCATGGCGCTTCCGGCTTATGCCGACGAAGCAGCGACGAACAACGGCGCGTCCGCGGCTGCTTTCAGTGCCGAACTCGCAAACGCGGCAAACGCCGAGCAGGCGCGCGTGCAGTTAGCGCATCAGGGTTATACGGGCATTTCGCCGCTTTATCGCGGTGAGCAAGGCCAGTGGGTCGGCAATGCCGTCAAGGATGGCAGAACAGTCATCGTGTCGGTGCTGCTGCCGCAGGCGCAGGGCCTGACGAACTAATCTCGGCGATTACCCCACCGGATTTCAAGCCCAGCAGTCCGGATAAAACTCAAGCGCCTTTCAAGCGAAAGGCGCTTTTTTTGTTGGCGATTGGCGACTCCCCTGTGGGGAGCCGGCCGCCAATCGCACACACTATTATCGTCATGCCGATGAAGGTCGGCATCCAGGCGGCCTTTGGCATGACGGATGGTGCGAGTTGGCTGGATCCCGGCCTGCGCCGGGATGACGTCAGAGAAGGCGAGACGTTGATTGTCATCCTCGGTGCAAAGCCGAGGATGACAAAGAGCTCTAGCCCTTCTTTTCCGGCGTGACGACACGGATGGAGAGTTCGCGCAGTTGCTTGGGCGAGGCTTCGCTCGGCGCGCCCATCAGAAGATCAGCCGCCTGCTGGTTCATCGGGAAAAGCGCGACCTCACGGACTGTCTTGCCGCCTGTCAACAGCATGACGATACGTTCGATGCCTGCCGCCATGCCGCCGTGCGGCGGCGCGCCGTATTGGAACGCGCGGTAGAGACCACCGAAGCGCGCCTCGACATCGGCCTTCGAAAGCCCGGTGATCTCGAACGCTTTCACCATCGTCTCGGGGACATGGTTACGGACCGAGCCCGAGGCAATCTCGTAGCCGTTGCAGACGATGTCGTACTGGTTCGCCTTGAGCGCGAGAAGCGCATCGCGGCCGGACTTCTCGGCAGCTTCCAACGCTTCGCGTCCACCCTTCGGCATCGAGAACGGGTTGTGCGAGAAGTCGATCTTCTTGTCTTCCTCGTTCCATTCGTAGAACGGGAAGTCGACGATCCAGGCGAGCGCGAAGCGGTTCTCGTCGATCAGTTTCAATTCATGACCAGCGCGATCACGCGCGGCGCCTGCAAACTTGTAGAAGTTCGCCGGGTTGCCACCGACGAAGAAGACAGCGTCGCGCCCGCCAAGGCCAAATTGTGTCTGGATATTTAAAGTTCTTTCCGCTCCGATTGCCTTCGCGATAGGACCAGCAGCCTCCAAGAACGCGCTTGGCGCTAATTTGACTTTGACTTGATGTTGCAGCAGATCAGCTTCAGCCTGTTTCATAGACTCAAGCATCTCGGCAGCTTTTCCGGGTTGCCTGCGCGAATTAAATTGGTCAGCTAGTTGCTGACAGTTCGCAATCTTCTCGCGAATTTCATCGGCGATCGGGTCACGCCAGAAGATGTAGCCTAGGCCCGGCTGGCCTTCGGCCTGCGCCCAGGAGTTCATGCGGTCGCAGAACGCGCGGCTGCCGCCGGTCGGCGCGGGGATCGCCCAGATGCGTGCTTTCGGATCCTTCTCAAGCATGCCCGCAAAGACTTTGAAGCCCGAGCCACGGAAGTGTTCGGTGACATCGGCCATCTCGATCGGGTTGCGCAGGTCCGGCTTGTCGGAGCCGTACTTGGCGATGGCCGTATCGTAAGGAATGCGCGGCCAGCCTTTCGTGACCGGCTTGCCGTTGGCGAATTCCTCGAACAGCCCCGTGATGACTGGCTCCATCGTCTGGAACACGTCTTCCTGCTCGACGAAGCTCATCTCGACGTCAAGCTGGTAGAACTCGCCGGGCAGCCGGTCGGCGCGCGGGTCTTCGTCGCGGAAACAGGGCGCGATCTGGAAGTAGCGGTCGAAGCCCGAGACCATCAAAAGTTGCTTGTACTGCTGCGGGGCCTGCGGCAGCGCGTAGAACTTGCCCGGATGGATGCGGCTCGGCACGAGGAAGTCGCGCGCGCCTTCGGGGCTCGATGCGGTCAGGATCGGCGTCGGGAATTCGTTGAAGCCTACGTCATGCATGCGGCGGCGAATCGAGCGCGTGATGTCGAGCCGCTTCATGATGATGCCGTGCAGCGTCTCGCGGCGCAGATCGAGGAAGCGATATTGCAGGCGCAGGTCTTCCGGGTAATCGGGCTCGCCGAAGACCGGGACGGGAAGCTCTTTCGCCGCGGAAAGCACTTCGATTTCAGTGGCGTAAAGCTCGACCTCGCCGGTCGGCAGTTCGGCGTTTGTGGTGCCTTCCGGCCGGTCGCGGACCTTGCCGTCGACGCGGACGACCCACTCTGAACGCAGGGTTTCGGCCACCTTGAACGCCGGGCTGTCGGGATCGGCCACCACCTGGGTCAGGCCGTAATGATCGCGCAGGTCAATAAACAGAACGCCGCCGTGATCGCGCACGCGGTGCACCCAGCCCGAAAGACGTACGTCGGAGCCGACGTCGCTCTTCCGGAGCGCGCCGCAGGTGTGCGAGCGATAACGATGCAGCTTAGCCTCGGCCATGGCCGGAAAACCCTTTGGTCATGTGGGTGAAAATCGCCGCGGAAAAGCGCATGTGGGCGGCGGAAAGTCAAGGTTACCGCCCGACAGAGTTTCCGGCCGCCCCTCCGCACGGATATTCGGGCGTGCGGGCCCGGTAAATCCAGGGATTTCATACTGGGGATTTCCGGACCACCCTTAGAGGCCGCCGGCGTCCAAAAGCCTGTTCACGCCGCGACCAAGCTGATGGCGACAACAACAAATCCATGCGCTATAGGCGTTGCCCTGATGCGAATGATCACGACCACGTCCGAACTGTCGGCACTCTGCGATGTGCTGGCGAAAAGTGAATATGTTGCCGTTGACACCGAATTTCTGCGCGAGCAGACGTTCTGGCCATTGCTGTGCCTTATCCAGCTCGCGGGGCCGGAAGCCGAGGCGGTCGTCGACCCGTTGAGCCCCGGCATCGACCTGACGCCATTCTATAATTTGATGGCGAACGAGTCGGTCGTGAAAGTGTTTCACGCCGCGCGGCAGGATATCGAAATCGTCTATCTGAAGTCGCAGGTCGTGCCGACGCCGGTGTTCGACAGTCAGGTCGCCGCGATGGTGTGCGGCTACGGCGACAGCATCAGCTATGTGAACCTCGTCAAGAAGACGACGGGCGTCGATCTCGACAAAAGTTCCCGCTTCACGGACTGGAGCCGCCGGCCCCTGTCCGACAAGCAGCTCGACTATGCGCTCGCCGACGTCACGCACCTGCGTGACGTTTATGTGCGTCTCAAGCAGATGCTGGAGAAGACCGGCCGGACGCCGTGGCTGCAGGAAGAGATGGAAGTGCTCATCAGCCCTTCCACCTACGATGCGAAACCGGAAAATGCCTGGCAGCGGCTGAAGCTGCGCGTGAAGGGGCGCAAGTCGCTCGCCGTGCTGATCGAGCTTGCGGCGTGGCGCGAACGGATGGCGCAACAGCTCGATGTGCCGCGCGGCCGCGTGCTGCGCGACGATGCGCTTTACGATATCGCCAATCAGTTGCCTGCCAGCGCCGATGCGCTTGGCCAATTGCGTACGCTTTCGGACGGTTTTGCGCGCTCGCAGCGGGCGAAGGAAATCATCGATGTCGTGAAGGTGGGTCTGGCGCGCGATCCGAAGACGCTGCCGAAGATCGAGCGCAACGAAGCGCTTTCGGCCGAAGCGAGCGCGACGCTGGAGCTTTTAAAGGTACTGCTGAAGGCGGCCGCTGCCGAGCATGGCGTGGCGCCGCGCATCATCGCCGACAGCGATGATCTCGAACAGCTCGCGACGTCAGATGAAGCCGACATTCTGGCCCTGCAGGGTTGGCGGCGGACGCTGTTCGGGGATGCTGCGCTTAAGCTTAAGCGCGGCGAGCTTGCGCTGACCCTCGTCAACGGCGAAGTGCGCGCGGTACCTGCTGCAAGGTAGAGTTTGTAATCGCGATTGGCGACTCGCATTCCGTACGGCCGCCAATCGTGGACACACGCCACCGTCATGCCGACGAAGGTCGGCACCCAGACAAGCCTCGACAGGACAGATATTGCAGTTTTACTGGATCCCGGCCTCCGCCGGGATGACGATAAGGACTGGCTACTTCCGGCCCGGATCGTAGCTGTGGGTCTGGCGCCATTCGGAGAAGAAGTATGAGAGGCTGTCGTCGATCTCGGATGGCATGACAATCTTGACGGTGACGAGCTGATCGCCGACGTGGCCGTTCTTGCCGCGCGCCCCCTTGCCCTTCAGGCGAAACGTCTTACCGGAACTCGTGCCCTTGGGAAGCGTCAACTGCACGCGGCCCGTGGCCGTCGGAACTTCGACACGGCCGCCGAGAACCGCTTCGTCGATCGTGATCGGCAGCTCAAGCAGCAGATCATCACCCTCGCGGCGGAAATCGGGATGCGGGCGAACCTTGATTTCGACCAGAGCGTCGCCAGCCTCGCCACCGATGGCACCGGGCGCACCCTTACCTTTGAGCCGCAGAACCTGGCCGTCGACCACGCCTTCGGGAACGTTGAGATCCAGCGTGCCGCCGTCAGGCAGCGTGACGCGCTTCTTGGTGCCTTGAACTGCGTCGAGAAAATCGACCTCTAGCGAATAGCGGACATCGTTGCCGCGGGGAGCCGCTCCCTGCGCATCGCGGCGGGCGCGTGTGCCGGCGGCGCCGAAGACGTCTGAAAAAATGTCGGAGAAGCTGAAGTCATCGAAACCGCCACCCGCCCCTGCCCGGCCCTCGAAACCGCGGGCGCCGAACGGGCTGTGACGCCCGGCACCGGCTCCGGCCCGGCTCCATTGCGGGCGGCGTGGATCGCCTTTGGCGTCGATTTCGCCCGCATCGTACTGGCGGCGCTTTTCCGGATCGCTCAGGATGTCGTTCGCGGCGGTGATTTTCTTGAAGCGCTCGGCCGCGCCAGCATTGCCGGGATTGACGTCAGGATGGCTGGCTTTCGCGAGCTTGCGAAATGCACTGCGTATTTCATCCTCTGACGCCCCGCGCGATACGCCGAGAATATCGTAAAGATCTTCCGCCATGGAGGCTGTCTTCATCCTGCGAACTTTAATCCGAGATTATCAGAAATTGTTGCGACGCAAGCGAGGCGTACTGCCTCTCAACCGCTAAATCGGATTTCCGCCCGCTTGCCGACCAATTCGGCGAGTGCTCCGAATCGCCGCCGCAGCCTTTCCCCGTCCAGGGCCGCATAAACCGGGGGCAGGGTCAGGACAAGCGCGCCGTCTTCAAAGCTGAGGGGCGTCTGGTCGATGACGCCCGCCATGCCGATCGAGAGCATATGGGCAGCCCGGATCGCCGCGCCAAGAATCCGGGCGCGGCGCTGCACGCGTTTACTAACAAGACTGCGCAGCCGGTCGGAAAGCCCAGCGCTGCTATCCTCGGATGTCTCGTGGCGGTGAAAAACCGAGAGGGCCAGAAATATCCGCCCCTGGTGGTCCACGCCGCCCAGACCGGCATGGGCGATGGTGTTGATGCTCTGCTCGCCACGATAGTCGGGATGGGCCCGCCAGCCGGCATCCGACAACAGACAGGCTGCGTGTCTCAGGCGTCGTTCATCAGCCGTTTCTTCGAGGGTTGGATCGGAGAAGAGTTGGTCGGTCCAGGCGCAAAGCTCGTAAGCGTGCTCGACCGAACGGGAGCGGAGCGCGGCGTAATCCTCACAGAAACTGATCAGCGGATCGCGTGCTTTCTCGTAGGGCGGCAGAAGTCCGTAGATCAAGCCCTCACGGATACCGAACACGGAGAATACGACTTGGCGCGGCTCCATCTGCCGCAACAGGCGCTCCAGCACGAGAGCACCGAACGGCAGGACTTCGCGGCGGGCCCGGGCGACGCCGGTGATGCCGGGCAGATCGAGCGGCTTCTTGACCTTGCGGAACTGCTCGCACAGGTCGAGCGCTTCGCGCGTGGTCAACCGATAACCCTGCATGACGCGCAACGGATAATCGACACGGTCCATCTGCATTTTCGCGAGCGCGCGCCACGTGCCGCCGACGGCATAGAACGTGCGCCCCGTGCCGTTTCTGAGCCAGGGCAAACTTGCCAGCGCATTGTCGATGATATCGGTCGCGCGTTCGATCTTGTTGCCGGTGGTGTCGATCAAGCGCAGACCGCCGAGCGGCAAGGTCGCGGCTTCCTTGAGGCGATCCTGCTCCAGATCGATCAATTCGAGGCTGCCGCCGCCCAGATCGCCCGCGACGCCGTCGGCATCGATGAAACCCATCATGATGCCCTGGGCGGCGAGGCGGGCTTCCGTTTCGCCGGAGAGGACTTCGATCTTCGCGCCGATCGCCTTTTCGCCGCGGGTGATGAAGTCATGGCCATTCTGAGCGTCGCGAACGGCCGCGGTGGCGATCACCATGATGTTCTTGACGCTTAGGATATGCGCGATCACGCGGAAGCGCGACAGGGCCGCGATGGCGCGTTCGACGGCATCGGCCGCGAGACTGCCGGTCGTTGCGACCGAGCGCCCGAGACCGCAAAGGATCTTTTCGTTGAAGACCGGCGTCGGTGCTCGCACCGCGCCTTCATAGACGACAAGGCGCACGGAGTTGGAGCCGATGTCGACAACGGCGATAGGCTCCATTTCTGCGGTGCGCTCATTCGCGCCCGAGATTTCTTTCCACCGTGTCATTCAAGCTCCGGGCCTAACCAGGCTGGCGGAAACGTTGCGGGAAGCTCTCTTTCAGAGACTGTCCGCGGCCCGAAAGCGAAGGATTGGTCATGAAGTACTTATGGGCATTGAAGGCTTCCTCCCCCGGACCCGGTTCCATCCGAGTCGCGCTGCCGTCGGAATTGATCCGCCAGCTCTGCTGGTTGTCTTTCAGGTTCGCAACCATGATCTGGTTCAGCACTTGCTCGTGGACTGTCGGATTTTTAATCGGCGCCAAGGCTTCGACGCGCCGGTCAAGATTTCGAGGCATCATATCGGCGGAGCTGATGTAGACGGCGGCCTTGGGGGAAGGCAAGGCCTCTCCATTGGCAAAACAATAAATGCGCGAGTGCTCGAGGAACCGTCCGACGATGCTTTTTACGCGGATGTTGCTCGATAGCCCCGGAATCCCCGGACGCAGGCAGCAAATGCCGCGCACGACGAGATCGATCGGCACACCGGCGTTGCTGGCATCATAAAGGGAAGAAATGATCTGCTGATCGACGAGCGCGTTCATTTTCCACCAGATGCCGGACGGTTTGCCCGCCTTCGCATTCCTGATCTCTTCGGCAATGTGCGTCATGATGCGGTTGCGAATGCCGTGCGGGCTCGCGGCCATGCATTCTAGTTCCACAGGCTCACCGTAGCCCGTGACGAAGTTCAGAATGCGCGTGACATCGCGTGCGACCATCGGGTCGGTCGTGAAGAGGGAAAGATCCGTATACACACGCGCCGTTTGCGGATGGTAGTTGCCGGTGCCGATGTGGCAGTAGGTCGTGAGGTCGGTACCTTCGCGGCGGACAACGAAGCCGAGCTTGGCGTGGGTCTTCAATTCCGTGAAGCCGTAGACGACGTGGACGCCTGCACTTTCGAGATCGCGCGCCCAGCGGATGTTCGCCGCTTCGTCAAAGCGCGCCTTGAGCTCAACAACGGCCGTTACCGACTTACCGGCTTCCACGGCTTCCTTCAGCGCCTGAATGATCGGGCTGTCGCGCGAGGTGCGATAGAGCGTCCATTTGATCGCCATGACGTTCGGATCGGCAACGGCCTGGCGCAGGTACTGCACGACGACGTCGAAGCTTTCGTAGGGATGATGAACGAGGATGTCCTTGTTGCGGATCGCAGCGAAACAGTCGCCGGAAAATTCGCGAATGCGTTCGGGAAAGCGGATCGTGAACGGCTTGAACAGCAATTCCGGTCGGTCGGACACAATGAGCTGGGTGGTATCGGCGAGCGCCAGAATACCTTCCTTCACGAAAACGCTTTCATCGCGCACTTCGAGTTCATCGATGACGAACTTGCGAAGCTTTTCCGGCATGCGTGAATCGATCTCGAGCCGGATGACGTTGCCGCGGCGGCGGCGCTTCAACTGGCTTTCGTAGGATCGGACAAGGTCTTCGGCTTCTTCTTGGAATTCGATATCGCTGTCGCGCAGCACGCGGAACGTGCCCTGGCTCTTGATTTCGAAGCCTGAGAACAGTTCAGACAAATGCATGCCGATGACGTTTTCGAGCTGAATGAAACGCACGTCGTGCGGCTTGTCGGGATGTGTTTCGAGACGAATGAAACGTTCGAGCTGACCGGGAATGGGGATCAGGCCGTTCATGGTCTTGCCGTCGACCGGGCGCACCATTTCCACCGCGATTGTCATGGCCTTGTTGAGGATGAACGGAAACGGATGCGCAGGATCGGCGGCGATGGGCGTCAGGATCGGAAAGATGTGACTCAGAAAGAGCTTTTCCAACCAGGCGCGTTCGCCATCCGTCAAATCTTTCGGCTGAAGAACATGCAGCCCGGCTGCGCTAAGCTCGTCTTTGATGGTTCGCCAATTCAACTGCTCGTCGGCAACGAGGCCTGTTACAAACTTATTGATGGCGGCGAGCTGCTGCATCGGCGTCATACCGTCTTGTGACAGCGTCGTGACACCGGCGCGGATCTGGCCATACACGCCGGCCGCGCGCACCATGTAGAATTCATCGAGGTTGGCAGCGGCGATCGATAGGAAGCGCAACCGTTCGAGAAGCGGGTGCTGCCGATTGCCCGCTTCTTCAAGAACACGGCGATTGAACTGGAGCCACGACAGCTCGCGATTGTAGAAGCGGTCCGGCCCCTCGGGCACGTCTGGAACGTTTGCCTTGCTGCTTCTGCTTTTCACGGTCGCCATGATGGGGAAATGCTCCGAAATCCGGTTCAAGAAATCCATATAGTAGGTTTACACCCAAATGACGAATGGGTGGGTGACAGCCGATTCTTAAGCTGATTCAATAGCCCAGTGCGTCGAGCGTGGCAGCGGCAATCGCGCGCGTCAGCCGCCGCTGCAGGGCGAGCGCCCGGCGGTCAGCCGCCGACACGAACCGTTCTGCCGCCAGCATCGATCGCTCCATGCGAACGAGCACGTAATCGACGAGTTGCGGCTCGACGCTCAACTGCCGGTCGGCGAAGAGCTTGACGAGGACGGCGCGCAACAGCGCATCGTCCGGCGGATCGATGGTCGCGAGCGGCAGAGCTTTCAGACGGGAGCGGAAGTCCGGCAGGGTGATCGAGAGATCGCCCGGCGCAGTATCCGTCGTCAGCAGGATCTGCAGCCGCTGCTCGCGCACAAGGTTCAAGAGGTGAAACAGCGCAGCTTCGTCAGCGGCGTTCTGGATGTCCTCAATCAGAACCGCGCCGGCTGCCGCAACCTTGGGAACGGTTTCGCGCGAGATCTGGGACGCCTCGACCGCCGTCGCGCCGGCGCGCGTCAGCCAGACGTTCGCAAGATGGGTTTTCCCGCTGCCCTTGGCCCCCGCGATGACCGCCGCGCCGATGGGCCAATCGGGCCAACGATCGACAAGGCTCACCGCGGCCGCGTTCGACTCTGAGACGAGAAAATCTTCAAGTCCCATTGCCGCGCGGTGCGGAAGTTCAAAGACAAGCTGCTGTGGCGTCGTGGTCATGGATTAGGGTTGCTGCGGATCCTTTGGCGCCGCTTCGACCTCTCCCTGATAGACAGAGGAGTCGAGATACTTTCGGAGCGCGAAACGTACGAGCACGCCGATTGCGGCGGAAACCGGCACGGCAACGAGAAGACCTAAAAATCCGAACAGATAGCTGAAGGTCAACAGCGCAAAAATTACCCAGACAGGATGAAGCCCGACTTCGGAGCCGATGATGTAGGGACTCAGGATCGCAGACTCGAGCGCCTGTCCGACGAGTAGGATGCCGACGACGACCAGGATGGGCGTGAACTCGGGCCAATACTGAACTATCGCAAGCAGCATGGCCGTTATTGCGCCAATCGACCATCCGAATACAGGAATGAAGGACGCGAGCCCTGTCGCCACGCCGACGAGAAGGCCGTAATTCAGTCCAGCCACGCTGTAGGCGCCCGCGTAGTAGATTGCGAGCAGAATGCAAACGACGCCTTGGCCGCGGATGAAAGCCGAGATGCGTGAATCGATTTCAGTGGCGAGTCCACGAATCTCATCGGCTCCGTCGCGGGGCAGCCAGGAATCGATTTTCGCGACGATGCTGGGCCAGTCGAGCAACACATAGAAGAACACCACCGGCGTGATGAGGACGACCGTAAAAAAGTTGTATGCGGCGGTGCCTTGAGTCCAGATGCTTCCCGCAAAACTTGCGAGCAATGATGGAACGGCCTTGCTGAGGCTGTCCAGAGCGTTGCGAACCGTTGCCTCAGCCTCAGGATAGCGGGGTCCGAGATGGTCGCGCGCAGTGGTCTCAATCAGTGACTTCAGGCGGTCTATTGCTCCTGGCGCAGACTCGATGAAACCCGCTGCCTGCTGAAAGAGAATGGGGACGACGAAGACAAGCGCTAAAATGATCAGCAAAGTCGAAAACGCGAGCAGCAGGATCGTCGCGATCCAGCGCGGAATACCGATGCGGCCCATCGCATCGACGACGGGACTCAGAAAGTAGGCGAGCGTCAGACCGATGGCGAACGGCAGCAATGCCGGAGCGATGAGCTGCACGATATAGGCAAACAGCAACGCCGTCGCCGTCCAGAACAGCGCGTGCCGCTCAAAATGCATAGGTCCCGATCCTCACCCAATTGCCGAAGCACCCCGAAACAGCATGGCCTTAAATGCTCAGCTTTTCGAGCCGGGAGTTTCGTATACCGTCATGTGCCGCAGCCAGACGCGCAAATAAGCAACGAGGGAGGCAACCGTGGTGGCGGCGGCGAGCAGGGTTAGTAGTTGTACCGGCCCTTTCAGCCTCAGACCGAACGCTTCATCGGCAAGCACGGTTCCGGCTAGCACGATTTGAGCAACAGTGTTCATCTTGCTGATGGCGAGTGGCTTCATCGGCGTCGGGTGGTCGAGAAGCCAAGACAGGACGACGGCGATGACGATCAGCACGTCGCGCGATACGACCAGGATCACGAGCCACGATGGCAGGCGGCCCGTCACGCCCAGCGCCACGAAGATGCAGACGATCAGCAATTTATCCGCTAGCGGATCGAGATAAGCGCCAAGCTCGGTTTCCCAATTAAAGCGCTTGGCCAAGAAGCCATCGACCGCATCGGAAATACCGGCGACGACGAATGCCAGAAATGCCGCTTGCAGCTCGCCGGTCAGCAAAAGCCAGAAGACCACAGGTACGAGGATAACCCGACCGAGCGTAATTAAATTTGGAATGCTCACGCCGTTATTGTCCCCGTCTCTCCCTGCAACCCGGCCGTCTCGATATCCGGGCGGCGCGAACCTACCCTCTCGACGTTTGTCTCGTCGAGAACAACCTCCTTTGCAGTGCGGTAAAACAAAAGGGAGGAACACGCATCGTTTGGCGGGTGACGACGCGATCTGCGGCAGGTCAGAGTTTTATATTTTCTATGCTTTTCAATAACTTGGGCGAAGAACCCAACCGGAGGATGTGTTGGCGAGGCTTAACCCACGAGCGCCCAGCGCGTTCGCAAGACTTGCAGCGCCGCCGGGATATTTAAGTGACACGTCGGCGCTTCGGTCCGACACAGACCCGATATTCAGGGCATCGACGCCGGGCGTATCGAGAAGTTGCCCACGCATCTCGTCCCACTGATCGGAATTGCCGAAGACCACGGTCAACCTCACGTCTTCTCCGCTGCCGGTCGTCGAGGCGGCCCAGACAGGCATATTCGAAGGCGGCGCAGCGGCCGTGTCGAGGACGCCGGCTTTGACCGCCTTCCAGCGTCCTTCCAAGATGCCGAGCGAGATGACAGCCGCCAACTGCGAGGCGTAATCGAGATCACCGTCGTTAATGCGATACACCCGCTTCAACAAAAGTCCGCCGACGGCGTCACTGCCCGCGATCGTTACGTTGAGCCGCTTGGCCGCCATGTCCGGCTCGGCAATGGCGAGAACGACTAGGCCCTCACCGTACTCGGCTTTGAGCTTCTGCAGCGCGCTGTCCTGGCCGGACATCAGCGCGGTTATCGTGTCGGTCTGGATCGAGGGCTTTAAATCCTTCATGACGACAGGCGTAATTGTGTGCGTGAGATCGAGGCTCGACCAAGCGCGGTGCCACAGGCCTCTGTCGTTGCTCGCCGTTGGCGGGGTGCCCTGCAAGAGCACCGTTACGACCGTCACCGGCGGGGCCTGCTGATCGACGAAGGGGATACCCTGCTGCGTCAGAAGTGAACGCACGCCGTCCGGCTGAAACGAGAAATCGAGGCCGGCATAGTAGGTCGTCGAGGAATTGCGTTCCGAACGCACCGAAATGCCTGAGATGAGATCGCCTGCCTTCACGTCGCGGAGCCGATCCAACTGCTTATACGCGGTTACAGGAACCAAGCGCTTCAACAGCGAGCGAAACGCGGCCTGCTGGCCCTCGCTCATAGCCTGCTCCTTGGCGGCAACCGCATTGGCGGCCGTCGCCTCGACAGGGTAGTTCCCGACCGTGTACGGCGCGTCGGCATTGGCGCGGGCAGGCGCGACATCAAAGCCTGCCAGAACGGACGAAATCAGAACAGCAATGGCGAGGCAGCGGCTCGCAAGCACCGTTAATCCCCCATATTTGTCGTGTTGCAGGGCCACTCAAGCCGGCAAGACCAGCGCTGCGACATCCCGTGGAACCCAGAGATCAGTGCTTCGTTTGCTCTCAGGTCCAGTCGCTGCTACGACCCCCATGACGGGTTGGCAATGGGGCAAAAGTGAGTTTAACCGAACCTTTCCCCGCTGCGATGCTTGCACGACCGCTCACCCTGTTGCATCCGGCATTCCAAACGACCACGAGGATTGATGTCCGCGGCTGACGAAAATTCGCAAAAACCCATCACCTACGCCGACGCGGGTGTCGATATTGACGCAGGAAATGCGCTTGTCGCAGCTATCAAACCGCTGGCGAAGGCCACAAGCCGTCCGGGCGCCGACGTTGACCTCGGCGGGTTCGGCGGCCTCTTCGATCTGAAGCGCACCGGCTTTCGCGATCCGATCCTGGTCGCTGCAAACGACGGCGTCGGTACGAAGCTCAAGATCGCGATCGACACGGGACGGCACGCGACCATCGGCATCGACCTCGTCGCGATGTGCGTGAACGATCTCGTCGTGCAGGGTGCCGAGCCGCTTTTCTTTCTCGATTATTTCGCGGTCGGGAAGCTCGACGTGAACGTCGCGCGCGATGTCATCGCGGGAATAGCGGAAGGTTGCCGGCTTGCCGGATGCGCGCTGATCGGTGGTGAGACGGCGGAGATGCCCGGCGTCTACAAAGGCGGCGACTATGATCTCGCAGGGTTCTCGGTCGGTGCGGTCGAACGCGACGAAATTCTGCCCCGCGCCGATGTCGGCGTCGGCGATATTCTAATCGGCCTTAAATCGTCGGGCGTGCATTCGAACGGCTACAGCCTCGTGCGCAAGCTCGTCGAACACGCCAAGCTCGACTGGGACGCGCCCGCGCCGTTTGCCCATTCGCAAAACGAGACGTTGTCGGAAGCGCTGCTGACGCCGACGCGGATCTACGTCAAACCGCTCATCAATGCGATCCGGGTGACGGGCGGCTCGGGCTTGAAGGGCGCGATCAAGGCGCTGTCGCACATCACCGGCGGCGGACTTTCGGAGAACGTGCCACGGGTCATGCCGAAGGACGTTGCGGCGCGGATCGACCTGTCGTCATTCACAGCGCCGGCGGTGTTCGAATGGCTGGCGAAGACGGGCAACATTCCGGACGCGGAGCTGCTGCGCACGTTCAACTGCGGCATCGGCATGATCGCAATCGTGTCGAAGGCGCGCGCCGACGATGTGATCGCGGCGCTGACATCGGCGGGTGAAGAGCCTGTCGTCATCGGCGACGTTATTCCGCCGACGGGTGAAAAATCGGAAGCCAAAGGTAAGGGCGAAGCCTGGGCCGTGAAGTACGACGGCAAGCTGCGGTTTTCCTGATCGTGGAGCCGATGGATCGCCGAGGCTTGAGCCGCCTTTCACGGCAGCGCGAACACCGTCAGTGTGCCGCCGAGACCTGTATAGCTCGATAGAGAAGCAAAGCCGCCGACTGCGCCGGAACCGTCTTCCGGATCGGTCAATCCGGCGGCGAGGCCGATGCCCGCCCATCCACCGACGCCTGAGAGGACGGCGACATATTGCTTGCCGTCGTGCATGTAGGTCATCGGATTGCCGACGATGCCGGACGGCGTCTTGAACTTGAAAAGTTCCTTGCCGGTCTTCTGGTCCACCGCTTTCAGATAGCCTTCGAGCGTGCCGTAAAAGACGATGCCGCCGGCAGTTGTCAGAGCGCCCGACCACACGGCGAAGCGTTCCGGCTTCGACCACACGGTTTTGCCTTTGGCGCCGTCCCAGGCGATGAAGGCGCCAGTGTCGCCGTTGGCGCCGGGCGCGGGAAACATCGTCAACGTCGCGCCGACGTACGGTTGGCCGACCTGATACGACACCTTGAAGGCTTCCATATCCATGCAGAGGCGCGTCACCGGAACGTAGAACAGGTTCGTCAGCGGTGAATAGGCGGCGGGCTGCTGGTTCTTCGCGCCCATCGACGACGGGCAAATGCCTTTCGTCACATCGTCCGTTCCCGTCTCGAAGGGCGAGAACTTTTTATTGATGAGCGGGCGTCCGTATTGTGAATCGTTCTTGTCCGTCACGACCTTCGTCGCCCAATTGACGTCCGGCTCGAATTTTTCTGCGACGAGCAGCTCACCGGTGACGCGATCCAACGTGTAGCTGAAGCCGTTACGGTCGAAGTGGGTCAGCGCCTTGCGCTTGACGCCATCAATATCGAGGTCGGTCAAGATAGGTTCATTGACGCCGTCATAGTCCCACTCATCGAACGGGGTCATCTGATAGACCCACTTGGCGATGCCGGTGTCGGCGTCACGGGCGAAAATCGTCTGCGACCATTTCTGGTCGATGCGCTTACCTCCGGGCCCTGCGCGCTGCACTGGGTTCCATGTCGAAGGATTGCCGGAGCCGTAGTAAATCAGATTGAGAGCCGGATCGTAGGCCATGTAGCCCCAGACCGGTCCGCCGCCGATCTTCCACTGGTCGCCGTTCCAAGTCTTGAGCGAGGAATCCTTGCCGACCGGCTTGCCGAGCGATGTCGTTTTGTCGGGGTCGATCAGCATGTCGGCGTCCGGTCCCATCGAATAGGCGCGCCAGACGCGATGGCCGGAATTCAAATCGTAGGCGGTGATGTAGCAGCGGACGCCAAACTCGCCGCCCGAGACACCGACGATCACCTTGTCTTTCACGACGAGCGGCGCACCGGTTCCTGACGCGCCATTCTTCGGATCGTCTTCCTTGACCTTCCAGATTTCCATGCCGGTCTTGGCGTCAAGCGCGATGAGCGAAGTATCGGCCGTATGCACGAGGATTTTGCCCTCGGCATACTGCACGCCGCGGTCGACCGTGTCGCAACACATCACGGCAGCGGCGAACGGGTCCTGCTTGGGCTGGTACTTCCAGAGAATCTTCTGCTCATGCGCGAGGTCGAGCGCCATCACGACGTTCGGAAACGGCGTCACGAGGTACATGACATCGCCGATGACCAACGGGCCGCCTTCGTGGCCGCGCAACACGCCGGTCGAGAACGTCCACGCGACGCGAAGGTCGCCGACGTTCGAGGCGTTGATCTGATCGAGCTTCGAATAGCGGTGGCCGCTGTAGTCTCCCGATTGGATCGCCCAGTTGGCGGGATCGCTGGCGAGCGTTTGGACATCCTGGTTCGCTGACGCCTGGGTCGCGAAGCCCAATGCCGCCAAGACGGCCACGAGGCCCAAACACTTCGTCATTCCAATTCCTCCCGAGATCCGGCTTGGTCTCGGGCCCGGCATATCAGGACCCAAGACCCGGGCGTACCAGACTTTTGTCGGCCAGAGATGAAAACGCGGCAAGCTGAAGCGCCGACGGGGAAAATCCCGGAATTGCGCTGTTACTCGCGTCGCGCATTAACGACTTGCAATCCGGCGGTCAGCGAACTGCCACGGAACTGAAAAATTCCGCGTCTACTCACGCCGCTCCGTAAACTATACAGGAGCACCCACATGGCTGGCCGTACCTCAGACCTCGCTGTGGGCGAAATCATCGAGATCAAATATCGCGTGCCGCGTCCGGCATTCGACGGGCTGGCGGACGAGCAATTTTCCGACCGCTGGATCATGGCCGAGATCATCCATCGGGATGAGGACGCGCCGCCGATCGCCCGTCTCGCCGACGGGCAGTTTACCGATATCCGCGCCTATATGACGTGGCGCCGGATCGCCCAGCTCAGCGCGACTGACGTTGCACGATGCAAGTCTTGAGGCTTCGTAGAGGTTAAATTGCAGATTGTTCGTGCAATTCCCGCCAACTGTCACACAATCGAAAAATGCTGAGGTCAGAAGCGGATTAAAATACGCCGCTAGATAGATTCGGACCTGCTTCTCGTCATGCTCTCTGGCCCGCCCGGCGACCTTGCGGATCGCGCCGCTTCCTGTCTGTCATCGGCGCGGCGCCCCAACATCGAGGTAGCGTGATGCGAATATTCATCGCCACCGACGCCTGGAAGCCGCAGGTCAACGGTGTGGTGCGTACCTACGAGAACCTGAAGCGCGAGCTTGAAGCCGCGGGCCACATGGTCACGATCCTATCGCCGTTGGATTTCGCGACGCTGCCGTGTCCCGGCTATCGCGAGATCCGGTTGGCGCTGGCGCGGCGGTCTCAGGTTGCCGCGCTGCTGAAAGAGGGCAATTACGATCACGTGCATATCGCGACGGAAGGGCCGATCGGGCTTGCTACGCGCGGCGTCTGCCTGCGCAAGGGCATTCGCTTCACGACGTCGTTCCATACGCGGTTTCCGGAATACATCGAGGCCTACACCGGCCTGCCGGCGTGGATCAGCTACGCGTTTCAGCGTTGGTTTCACCGGCCCGGCATCGGCATGTTCGTCGCAACGCGATCGCTGAAGACGGAATTGTCGGGACGCGGGTTCCGGCGGCTGATGCTGTGGTCGCGCGGCGTCGATACTGCGCAATTCAAGCCGCGCGCGAAAATGGGCGACGCTGATGACGCCGCCGCCGAAGCCGGACCGACGTTTCTCTACGTCGGCCGCGTCTCGCGCGAAAAGAATGTCGAGGCGTTCCTCAATCTCGATCTGCCGGGCCGAAAGGTCGTTGTCGGTGACGGGCCGATCCTCGGACTTCTGCGGAGCCGGTATCCCGATGTCGTCTTCAAGGGCGCTAAGACGGGCGAAGACCTGGCGCAGGAATATTCAAACGCCGACGTGTTCGTGTTTCCGAGCCGCACCGACACGTTCGGCCTGGTGCTGCTCGAAGCCATGGCTTCAGGCCTCGGCGTTGCGGCCTATCCGGTGACCGGGCCGATCGACGTCGTGACGCCCGGCGTGACCGGCTGCCTCGATGAAGACCTGCGGGCGGCGGCACTTGCGGCGTTGAAGCTCGAACGCGATCAGGTACGCGTGCAGGCCATGCAGCACGACTGGTCGCGCGTCGCCAATCTTTTCCTCGCCAACATCTATCAGGCGCGACGGGCAGCAGGGCTTGGCAAGCGTCTTGTCAAAGCACACGCGGCGAAACACCTACATATCAAGCCGCGGGCGACGGCGCGCCCGATCAGCTGATCGTTTCTCGCGCGGTGCAAACAAAAAAGCCGGAGCAATGCTCCGGCCTTCCGTTATCCTGATGTGCCGTGCGATCAGCGACGGTCGTCAAAGTCGCCCAGACGATTGAAGCAATCCTGAAGTCCCTGAGACCGGAAGAGCTGATCGCGTGCCAAGTCGGCGCGCCGAGCCCATCTGCACCAGCGAAAATGGTTGCGGGTATCAGTATCCCATTGCGGACCGCGGAAACCACAACGATAGCGGATATTGGCATCAGCCTGAACCTGCGCGATGCGGGCATAGACTTCGCAACTCGCCCGTTTGCCTTCGACATCGCCGCGGCGATCGTCCTTGCCGAAGCGGAAGCTGAAGCCGCGATCATCCAGCCGAATGGTCTGAGATGTGGCGGTCCCGGCAGTTCCTGCGATGATGATAGCAGCCAGGATGATCCTTGAGCTGAGCATGTTTTCTCCTCGTTCTTTGACGCTCGCGCCTATACGAGGAGAATTTGGCCTGACTGTTGCGCTAACATGGCGTCATCGCGGTGCGCATCGAAAACGAAGTTCACTGCCGATTGCGGGCGATCTCGCATTTATCCGTTGACGTCTTCGTTGCGCACTTTAAGCGGCGACGACCTGCGAAGCGCCGGTGTGCGCGGCGTCGCCTGCCGGCCCGCCGAGGAGCTTCTTGATAATCTCGACGGCGTTGGCGGCGCCGTCTTCCTGCTCCATGGCTCGGCCGATCTCGGCGGCCCTCAGCGCATATGATGGATTGGTCGCCACGTCGCGGATGCGGGCTGTCAGCGCCTCAAGCGTCCAGTCCTGGATCGGGAGCTGGTCCGGCCCGGCGCCGAGCTGGAAGATCCGATGGCCCCAGTATTTTTGATCCATCATGAAGGGACCGACGAAGCTTGGACGTCCGGCACGCAAGGCCGACGTCGTCGTGCCGAGGCCGCCATGATGGATGACGGCGCCGACTTCGCGGAACAGTTTATCGTGCGGCACGAACTGGTCGATCAGATGGAAGTTGGCGGACAATGGCACGCGATCGAACTCGCCGCGCCCCTTGCCGAGGATCACACGCTGTCCGGCCGCCTCGCAGGCGCGCAAGATCATCTCGGTGCGTTCAAGGCCAAGCGCGGGCATGCTGCCGAAGCCGACGTAGATCGGACGCGGTCCGGCGGCCAGAAACTCCGCGAGCTTGCCGGATGGACGCCAATTCGCCGCCTCATCGCGGAACCAGTAACCTGTGAAGTAGATCTCGTCGCCTTCCGTGCTCGCGCGCGGCTGCAGAACGGGGCTGACGGGGTAGAGGACGGATGCACGCTTGCCGTGGACGCGATGGGGATGCTTCATCCAGAACGACCGGCCAAGGCCCAGCGACTTGCGGATCTCGCCGATGACACGCCGATAGGCCAGCCGCTGCAGTCCGAGCGTCTTGTAGCCGTACCGGTTCCAGGCTGGGATGCCGGTTCCGGGAATGACCGACAACAGGTTTTCGGCCGACGGCGAAACGGAGCCGAGACCGGCCATGACGGCGGGGATGTTTCGTGCTTCGGCGATTTCACCGGCGACCGAGATGACGGGATGGAAGATCATGGCATCGGCATCCGCCGTGGCCGCGACGGAATCGAGAAGGATGCTCTCGAACAGCGATCGCATGTCGGGGCCGGGGCTCAGCCATTTCTTGACCGTGACGAGCGTATGGGCGCCGGCGATCTCCGCCATCTCGCCCTCTTTCATGAACTTCGAAAAATCCGTGCCGCAGCGGCGCGCTTCGAGCCCCTTGCTGCGGACGTAGTCCATGAAGTCTTCGGGAGCTGCGACGCTGACTTCGTAGCCAGCCTCTTTGAGCGCCAAGCCGAGGGCAACCATCGGCCCGACGTCGCCCAGCGTTCCAACGGTAAGCAATGAAATCCGGCGTGCCATTTCGACCCGATTTTGCAGATAACTGACCGCCGCGCGGCAGAAGCGCCGCTGACGTATCAGTCGCCCATTTCTGCGATCGTGGCCCCCGATCCCTTTCAGAATGCGTAAGGTGACACCCTGCTGCAACAACGGTCGTCAACCATGGCTAACAAACCCTGCGGCTCGTGGCGTTCATGTCTCACCTCAGATGCACTCGCGCACCGAAGCCTGCTCTGCTATTCCGGGCGGCCATGAGCACCAAGAAACGCACCGCCATTTTGATCTCCGGCCGCGGCTCGAACATGCAGTCGCTGGTGGCCGCTGCACGCGCCCCCGACTATCCGGCCGAGATCGTGCTTGTCGCTTCGAACCGGCCTGATGCCGCGGGTGTCGCGTGGGCAGTGGAGCAGGGGCTGCCGACGGTCATCATCGACCACAAGGGCTACGGGTCGCGCGCGGCGTTCGAGCGGGCGCTCCAGTCGGCGCTTGATACGCACCATGTCGAGCTTGTCGCGCTTGCGGGCTTCATGCGGCTGATGACGCCCGAATTCGTCGCGCATTGGCAGAATCGGATGATCAACATCCATCCGTCGCTGCTGCCGAGCTTCAAGGGCCTGCACACGCACGAGCAGGCGATTGCGGCTGGCGTGAAGATCGCGGGCTGCACGGTTCATTATGTCCGGCCGGAGATGGATGCCGGTCCAATCATCGCGCAGGCGGCAGTTCCAGTCCTATCGAGTGATACCGCGGAGACACTCGCGGCCAAGATCCTCAAAGTGGAACACCGAGTTTACCCGGCAGCGTTAAGACTTGTCGCCGCAGGGCAGGTATGCTGCGAAGGGGAGAAAATTGTTATATCTTCGGAAGTTAGCCAAACAAACCCTCTGTACTCTCCAGTGATCTGATCCACAGCGTCATTTGCTGGTTACCTTGCACTGGCCGTCGCATGGACAGGCACCCCCCAAACCGTGGTATTTCTATGGCTTCCGGAGAGGGAGATCCGGCGACCGAAGTGCAGCGCGAGCCCTATGGGCGCACGAAGCGCCCGCAAGGCTGATACGCGCACCGCTCCTCCGGTCCCGAATGGAGAATGCCTATGGAAACGACCCCCAGCCACACCCTGGGTCTCGGCGACGAATCTAGCATCTGGTTCAACCTGACGCCGCTACTGCGCGGCGATCCGGATAACCCGATGCGCATCCTCATGCAGATGATGGACCGTTACGGTCCTGTCCTGCCGGTCAATATGGCCAATCAACGTGTCGTGCTTATTTCAGAGCCCGAATATTTCAAGCACGTGCTGGTCACTAAAGCCGACAACTACATCAAATACTTCGACGGCCTGAAGCCGATCTTCGGCAAGTCGATGATCACGAACGACGGTGCGCTCTGGCAGAAGATCCGGATGCCGCAGCAGCCCGCGTTCCACCCCGACATGTTCGCCGAGTACATTCCGTACTTCCTGCGCGCGATCGATACGAAGATGGCGCTCTGGGCCGACCTTGCGAAAAGCGGCGAGACGGTCGAGATGGTCGAACAGACGTGGACTCTTGCTGCGGACATGATCTGCAAGGCGCTGTTTGACCGCGATATGCCGTTCAATCCGCACGTCGTGTTCAAGTGCGTGAAGACCTATACCGACGTCATGAACCATCGTGACATTCGTCTGCGCAAACAGGCGGGTGAGGTCTTCGAGTTGACCGACGAAGATCCCGCAAAGGCGATGGAAGTGTGGGCGAGCGTGCCCCCGGCCGTCATGGGCGCCGATCCGCGCGAAATGCGCGAGCGGACGCTGCTGAAGATGATCGAGGAGACGGTTGCCGATCCTTCCGTTCCGGAATTCGACCAGCAGCAGGCCATCGACGAGCTGAAACAGTATCTGTGGGCCGGCACCGAGACGACGGCTTTGACGCTGGCGTGGGCGCTTTACGAGACATCGCGGCGGCCGGAAATGGCCGAACGGATTCGTCGCGAAGGCGAGCAGGTCTACGGCGATCGCGAACCGACGGCGGCGGATTATTCCGGCCTCGCCTATACGCGCGCTGTCATCCAGGAAACGATGCGCATCTATCCGCCGGTCTGGAGCCTCATCCGCATCGCAGCGGCCGAAGACGAAATCGGCGGCGTGAAGATCAACCCAGGTGACCGCGTGTCGATCTTCAGCTACGGCGCGCACCACAATCCGAAATTCTGGCCCGAACCCGAATCCTTCCAGCCTGAGCGCTGGATGGCGGGCAACGCCAAGAAGCAGGTGAAGTACAGCTATCTGCCGTTCGGTGCCGGCAAGCGTTCGTGCATCGGCGGCGCGATGAGCCAAGTCGAGAACACGCTGGCGCTGTCGCGTCTTCTGCGTCGCTTCCGGCCCGAGTATGTCGGCAAGGATCCGGCTGGGCTCAACGCGACGGTGACGCTGACGCCGAAGGGCGGCTTGAAATTCAAAATCCACGAGCTGAGCTGACGCTTGTTGCCAGCGAATTGACGTTGAGATGCAGAATGGCCGGGAAATCGTCCCGGCCATTTCTTTTTCAGAACTTTTCAGCCGGATTTGCACTCAAGTCGTGCGCGTAACATCGCGTTACTCAATTTGATTCCTTGTTCGTGAATACCATTCGCAATGTTTTCCACAGGCAATATCGCGCCGCGATACAGGCTTTTACGCCCGCAAAGTGCTCAGGAAAGTGCAAATTCGAGTTGTAGAGCGGCTCGCATACGCGAGAGTGCCGGGTTTCCTGCACTGGTTAATGCTGTCATAGTCTCTGCACGTTAATGAATTAATAGCACATTCTGGATGTCACTGCCCCCCGTGTCGTCCAGACACAGCCGAAACGCCTACGTTCCAAACTCCAGGAGGCCCTCACCATGGAGTCCGTGAGAACCGTCGTACTTGGCAAGCCCGTCTTCTTGTTGACGGGTGCAAAACCGCGCAGATCGAAAGAAAAGAACGTCGCGGTTGCGCTAGACGTGGAAGCGCCCGAGAAATTGATAGAAACTGCACGCCGCAACCCCGATGCCGTTGCCTTCGGGTTCGTCGCGGGAAGTTGGGTCGCGGCCGCCTGAGCGCCGTCCACCGTCCGGCCTGCGGATGCGTCGGTGTGCATCTTTGGCAACCGGACGAAGCGCCACGAGGGTCAGTTCCGCCGCATTCGGCGCGACCCTCGCGGCGAATTCCACATTTGCCTTTGCCACCGGCTTTCGCATTCAACCATCGAACGAGAAATTCCTGCGGCCGGAAACTATCGCGCCCGGAATGTCATCGTTAGTGTGCCGCCACTCAATCGAACAAGGCGCGCACATCCCTCATGCATCAAGACCACGAAACCATTCTCGCGGAGCCACGAGGGAAGCCGTTCTATACCCATCTCTACTTCCAGGTCCTGACGGCGATCGCTCTGGGCGTTGGTCTTGGGCATCTCTATCCGTCCGCAGGCGAGGCCATGAAGCCGCTGGGCGACGGCTTCGTCAAACTCATCAAGATGCTGATCGGGCCGATCATCTTCGTTACGGTCGTGCACGGCATCGCGTCGATGGGCGACCTGAAAAAGGTCGGACGGGTCGGCATTAAAGCCCTCATCTACTTCGAGGTCCTCACGACGCTGGCGCTCGTCATCGGTCTGGTCGTCGTCAACGTTCTGAAGCCCGGTGCCGGCATGAACGTCGATATCGCGTCGCTCGATGCGAAGGCCGTCGCAAGCTTCGTTGCGAAATCGAAGGAAGAGTCGGCGGTCGGCTTCATTCTCGACATCATTCCGAACACGTTTCTCAGCGGCTTCGTCGACGGCAATATCCTGCAGGTTTTGCTGGTCGCCATGCTCTTTGCGTTCGGGCTGCAATCGCTTGGGCCGCGCGGCAAACCCATGCTTGATCTGGTCGCACAGATCGGCGACGTGCTGTTCAAGATGGTCGGCTTCATCATGAAGCTGGCACCCATTGGTGCGTTCGGAGCGATGGCCTTCACGGTCGGGCGATACGGCATCGACAAGCTGTCGAGCCTCGCCTTTCTGATGTTCGCCTTCTATCTAACGTGTCTGATTTTTCTCTTTGGCGTGCTGGGCGTAATCGCGCGGCTGTCAGGCTTTTCGATCCTGCGCTATCTCGCCTACATCAAGGACGAGTTGCTGATCGTTCTGGGAACGTCATCGTCGGAGAGCGTCCTGCCGCGCCTCATTGCCAAGATGCGCAAGGCCGGCTGCGAGGAAAGCGTGGTCGGGCTTGTCGTACCGACCGGGTATTCGTTCAATCTCGACGGCACCTGCATTTACCTGACGATGGCCGCGATTTTCCTGGCACAGGCGACGAACACCGAGCTCACGATCTGGCATGAGGTGTCGATCCTCGGCGTATTGCTTCTCACGTCGAAAGGCGCTGCAGGCGTTACGGGATCGGGCTTCATCACATTGGCCGCGACGCTCAGCACGACATCGCATATTCCGGTTGCGTCACTGGCGCTGATCCTCGGGATCGACCGCTTCATGTCGGAAGGCCGGGCGCTCATGAACCTGATCGGCAATGGCATCGCGACCATCGTGATCGCCAAGTCCGAAGGCGCGATCGATGAGGAGACGTTCGAGCGGGAACTGGGCGGAAACGGCGGCGTTATCGCCGACGCCGTCTAGGTGGAATCGGGCGAAAACGGCAGATCCGTCACGCCGGGATTGATGCCGAAGCCTGTCAGCACCGCATTCACCTGACCGCGATGATGGGTCTGGTGATTGAAGATGTGCATGAGGATCAGGGCTTTCGGACGGGTCATCTCGCGCCCGGCCGAACCTGAATACCAGGTCAAATCGCCTTCACAGCCGGATGCTTCGAAGCGATCGGTCCAATCTTCAATGACGCGGTCGAAGCGCTGGCGCTCGGCTTTCAGAGCGTCCCAGTCCTCGAATAATGTTGTGCTATCGGAAAGAGCGGGCTTGGCTGGCGGCGAAGCTGCATCGAACCGCGACAGCCACATCTGATCAGCCCAGAGAATATGGTTCAGCGTGGCGTGGATCGAGCTGAAGAACGCACCGCGATTATCTTTCCGCTGGGCGTCCGTCAGTTGTTCGCAGGCCCGGTAGACGCTGGCGTTCTGCCAACTGTTGTAGCGGGCCATTGTGCGGAGGTAGGACGGCGAAATCATCGCCATTTTCCTTGGCATTGCAGAGGCCGGAGCGCACGCGGCGCTCCGGCCAAGATTTTTAACCAACGATCTCGTCGAGGCGGAAATTCAAGGCAATTTCGCGCTCGGCGGCTGCCGGGCTGTCAGATCCGTGCGTCGAATTGGAGCCCTTCGACTCTGCGAAAAGCTTCCGAATGGTGCCCTCGGCGGCTTCCTTCGGGTCGGTCGCGCCCATCACTTCACGATACTTTGCGATGGCGTTTTCGCCTTCCAGCGCCTGCAGAACGATCGGGCCGGAGGTCATGAAATCCACGAGTTCGCCGTAAAAAGGCCGTGCCTTGTGTTCTTCATAGAACTTCTCGGCCTGGGCGCGGGTCCAGCGGACGCGCTTCTGAGCCACGATGCGCAGACCCGCATCTTCGATCACGGCGTTGATCTTACCGGTAAGATTGCGGCGCGTGGCGTCGGGTTTGATGATGGAAAACGTGCGTTCGATGGCCATAAGTCTGTCTCGCTTTACGGATTTTATGTGGGTTCCGCGGGCTTATAGCGACGCGCACCGCCGCCAGCAAGCGCTGGACCGTCGCCCCGCAGAGCATTCGGTTGCACGTCACACGCGAAAGTGGAGTTTTACCGCATAATCGCCCGATTGACGCGCGCAACTACGTATGAACAGTGTGGGCCGGCGAAGAGCGCACGGTCTGGGGGTTAGGCAGCGATGCCTACGTGTGCGAAGAAGCGATGATGACGGCACAGGCCAACGACATTCAGTGGTATATCGCCCGCGACGGTAAGCAGCACGGGCCGTTGACCGATATCGAAATGCGCACATTCGTCGCGCATAACTATCTGCGTATCAGCGATCTGATCTGGCGGCCCGGAATGCCGGAATGGCAATCGGCGCCGAACGTATTTCCGACGGCATTCGAGGCGCTCGGACAAGAGCCGAAGCAGATCGCTGCTTCGCCGTCCGCGCCAGCCGCTCAGCCACAGGCGGTGTCCTACGGGCAAGCAACAGCGCAACATGATCAGCGTGGCATCGACTATGAGAGCGACGCGGCACCTCGGCCCGACCGCAGCAATCTCATCAAACGGCTGGCGCTTGCCGGCGTCGCGATCATGGTCATTGGCGGCGGCGCGTTCGCATTCACGAATTATCGGGGCGCCATCATGGGTATGGTCGGCGGCTCGAATGGCACGACCGCGGACAATGCGCCGGTCGTCGCTGCGCCATCCGATCCATCGTCGACTGCGACGACGGCGGCGGCTTCCGCCGATCAATCGGCCCAACCCGCAGCCACTGATACGACGCAGACTGCGTCCAATGAAAGCGCTCCGTCCGCAACACCGACGAACGACGTGATTTCGTCCGCGCCGCCGGCCGACGCAACGACGACGTCGTCGGTCTCACCATCCGCGACGGACGCGTCTTCTTCTCCGCCGCCGTCCTCGCAGACACAAGTTGCCGCGGTCGAGCCACAATCGCCGACCCCACCTTCGCCGCCTGCCGTTGATGGCTCGCCGCTCGATCTGCGCCTGCAGACCGTTCCGGTGTGGGCACTCATCAAGCGCGAATACCCGGATTGGTATTCGAACGAAATCTCATCGGCCAACAAGCTCGTTGCTGACAACAAGCCCGATAGCGATGTCGCGACGCTCTTAGCGCAGGGTCTCGTTACGCTTCGCCGCCAGAATGCGGAAAAGGCCCTTGAGGCAAGCCCAGAGAAGCTGCAAGCGATCGCGGAAGCGTTCCTCAATCATCTCAAGGCGCTCAGGGCGCAAAGCGTCAGCGCCTGCTTCGGCTTTATCTCAAAGGGCGAGATGAGCCCGGCGGTGATCCAGACAATGGAACATCCAGAGACCGCGACGGCGCTTAACGCCCAAACCGACGCGATTTTCGAGGCCATCTCCGAGGGATCGAAAAATCCGGTCAAGCACGACTCGGCGGTCAAGAGCGACTACGACATCCTGATCAAGGAACTCGGCAAGCTCGGCTGGAAGGAAGAAGACCTGCAGGTGTTCTCCAATCCGACGCTGCTCGCGAAGCGCGAGCCGGAGCAAGTGTGCAAGATGGTGCAGGAATGGTTCATCGCGCACTTGGCCGTGCAGGATAAAGCTGTCCGCGACCGCCTGCTCTACGAAACGCTGAAGCCTGTGGTGTCCGGCTGATGCTTTACACCGCGCTCAAAGTTTTTTTGACCGCGGGTTTGGTTGTCGCAATCTCCGAAATCGCGAAGCGCTCGACGGTCTTTGGCGGCATCGTTGCCTCGCTGCCGTTGACGTCGCTGCTGGCTTTCATTTGGCTCTACGGCGAGACCGGCGATACGGCCAAGATCGCGAGCCTTTCGACGAGCATCTTTTGGTATGTGCTGCCGTCTCTCGTGCTGTTTCTGGCGCTGCCGATGTTGCTCGGGCAGGGATTCGGCTTTTGGTTAAGCCTCGCCATCGCCTCGGCGCTGACGTTCGCGGCCTATCTGGTGATGACGGCAGCGCTCGCCCGCTTCGGCGTTACGCTCTGACCCGGTGACAGCGGGCGGCGGACCGGCTATCGCGATGCCATGCTGCATATCAACGATCTCACCTATCGCATCGAAGGCCGGCCGATCCTGGATCAGGCGACAGCCGCCATTCCGTCAGGCCACAAAGTCGGGCTCGTCGGCCGCAACGGCGCGGGCAAATCCACGCTGCTGCGTTTGCTGAAAGGCGAGATCGCGCCCGACGACGGCTCGATTTCCATTCCGAAGAATGCGCGGCTCGGTCATGTGGCGCAGGAAGCGCCGGGCGGCGACGAGAGCCTGATCGACTGGGTGCTGTCGGCCGATACCGAGCGCGCGAGCCTGCTGGCCGAGGCGGAGACCGCGACCGATCCGGAACGCATCGCGGAAATTCAAATGCGGTTGACCGACATCGACGCGCACTCGGCACCGGCGCGGGCGGCGCGCATTCTATCGGGCCTCGGTTTCGACGAAGAGGCGCAGCGGCGCGCGTGCCGGGAATTTTCCGGCGGCTGGCGCATGCGCGTTGCGCTCGGTGCGATCCTGTTCCTGAAGCCCGACATCCTGCTGCTCGACGAGCCGACGAACTATCTCGATCTTGAAGGCACGCTCTGGCTCGAAAACCATCTGAAGAGCTATCCGCACACGGTGCTGATCGTCAGCCACGACCGGGATCTGTTGAACAGCGCGGTGACCGAGATCCTGCATTTGGACAAGGGTAAGCTGACGCTTTATGCGGGCGGCTACGACGATTTCGAGGAAACGCGCCGCGAGCGGCAGCGTCTCGAAATGAAGCTCAAGAAGAAGCAGGACGAGCAGCGCAAGCATTTGCAGGCATTCATCGACCGCTTCAAGGCGAAGGCGAGCAAAGCCGCGCAGGCGCAGAGCCGTGTCAAGGCGCTCGCCAAGATGCAGCCGATCGCGGCGCAGGTCGATGATCGCGTCGTGCCGTTTCATTTTCCCGATCCGCAGAAGATCATCGCCAGTCCGCTGCTGCGGATCGAAAAAGCGAGCGCGGGCTATGAAGCCGATCATCCGATTTTGTCGGGCATCGACTTGCGCATCGACAACGACGACCGCATCGCGCTGCTGGGCCAGAACGGCAACGGTAAATCGACGCTCGCGAAACTGATCGCGGGGCGGCTGAAGCCGTTGTCGGGCGAGGTTTTCGGCGCGCAGAAAATCGACGTCGGCTATTTCGCGCAGCATCAGCTCGACGACCTGCTGCCGAACGCGACGCCGTACGACTACATGGTCAAACTGATGCCGGAGGCGACGGAAGCGCAGCGGCGCACCAAGCTCGGCACGTTCGGCTTCAGCGCCGCCAAAGCCGATACGGCGTGCGGAAAGCTTTCGGGCGGCGAGAAAGCGCGGCTGCTGTTGGCGCTGACAGCATTCCATGGACCGCACGTTCTCATTCTCGACGAGCCGACGAACCATCTCGATGTCGATAGCCGCGAAGCGCTCATTCACGCGCTGATGGAATACAACGGCGCTGTCGTCCTCATCAGCCACGACCGGCATTTGATCGAGGCGACGGCCGACCGGCTTTGGCTGGTGCGCAACGGCACGGTGAAGCCTTACGACGGCGACATGGAAAGCTATCGCGCGTTGCTGCTCGAAGAGCGTGGGGCGCGAACGTCAGAACGGCGCGACGAAAACGGAAGCGATGCGCGGACGTCGCGTACGGATCAACGCCGGGCCGCCGCCGAAAAGCGGGCCGAGTTGGCGCCGCTCAAGAAAGCCATGCAGGCGGCCGAAAAGCACGTCGATAAGCTGGCGAAGGAGATTGCGGCGCTTGATGCGCTCCTGGGCGACGCGGAGATTTATTCCTCCAACCCGCAAAAAGCGCAGGCGGCCGCCCAGCAGCGCGGCCAGTTCGCCCGCGACCTGCAGGCCGCCGAGGATGCCTGGCTGGAGGCCACGGAAGCCTATGAAGAAGCTTCGGCCGCCGCGGAGGCGTAGGCCAAGCAGCTAGCACCCCAATTTTTCAGTGCGATTCGAAAAAGATGGGCGATTTTGCGAAATCGCCGCGCCTATCCACATCTGGACGAAACGAATTTCGGAACCCATTTCACGATCCAGAAGTTCAATGGAACGCGCAGGCTAAGTGCTCCCCCCATTTCCCCCGCGTACTGCGCAAGCGAGAACGATCATGGACCAGAAATTCGTCTACCATCCCCTCAATCGCACGAATGCGCCGCGCGCCCGTGTTGCGAGCGCGAAGTTGGTCGTTTCTGAGTATCTTGCGTACGTCACGATGCTTTCCGCGGCGGTCGTTATTGCAATCATTACCTTCGCTTACGCCGCGAACGTCACAGTGCATTGGCTTCACATCATGAACGGCCCTGGCTTCTTTACGTCGGAGGCGCAGCCGGTTTCACAGACCGATGTGAAGCCGTTCGCGCCCGCGAAGGTCGCAATGATTTCCGCGCATTGAGTTTGTTGTTCCTCCACGCCTCGTAATCCTGATCCTCGGGCTTAAACCCGAGGACTTTTTTGAAGCGCTTGCGATGGGATGTCAGCCGCTGATTTTTGAGAAGTCGGCGACGGTGAGCGTCGCTGCGCGGATTTCCGACAAGAGGCGCAGACGGTTTTCGCGGACCTGCTTATCGTCGGCGTTGACGAGGATCTTCTCGAAGAACGCATCGACCGGCGCGCGAAGTTCCGACAGCGCGCGCATGGCGCCAGCGAAATTTTCCACCTGGATGGCCGACGTCGTGTCCTGCTTCACCGCTTCGATGGCGGCCGCGAGCGCGATCTCTTCCTTCTCTTTGAGAAGCGCCAAGTCGTATGGACCGGCGTAGGATTTTTTGTCCTTCTTCTCTTCGATCGAGAGGATGTTTGCGGCGCGCTTGACGCCCGCGAGCAGGTTTGTGCCGTCGTCGGTTTTCAAAAATGCGTCGAGGGCTTCGACGCGTTTTACGATAAGGGCGAGGTCATCCTGGCCGCCGAGCGAGAACACGGCGTCGATCAGGTCGTGGCGCTTGCCTTGATCTTTGAGGAAGACTTTGAGGCGGTCGGCGAAGAAGGAGAGGAGGTCATCAGCGGTCCCTATCACCTGCCGATAAACTCCAGGGATTTCTTCGGGCGTGAAAGGCTTATTATGTTCAGTCGCAATTAAGTCTTGGATCGCCCGCGCGTCCTCCGCGCTGACGCCTGTAGGGCGCAACGAGGCAGCAACGGTTTGCTTTTTTCGTAATTTAATCACCTCTATGCAGTCAAAAATCCATGCTGCGTGCTTCGCCAATATACCTCGGAGGGCGAGCCGAAGATCATTCTCCAGCACGATGCGGATGACGCCGAGGGCGGCGCGGCGGAGCTGATAGGGGTCGCCGGAGCCGGTTGGTTTTTCGCCGATGGCCCAGAAGCCGACGAGCGTATCGAGCTTGTCGGCGAGCGCGACGGCAACCGCGACGGCGTCGCCCTGATCCTCGCGCGGCACCGTATCGGTCGGGCCTTTCGGCTTATAGTGCAGCTCCAACGCGCGGGCGATCTCGGGTTTGGTACCGACGTGCTCGGCGTAGTAGCGGCCCATCAGGCCCTGAAGCTCGGGGAATTCGCCGACCATTTCCGACACGAGATCGGCTTTGCACAGACCCGCGGCGCGGCGCGCGTCTTGCGGGTCGGCGTCGCATGCGCCAGCGAGTTCAAACGCCAACTGCTCGATGCGCTCGACGCGATCTTTCTGGCTGCCGAGCTTCTCGTGGAACGTGATGTGAGCGAGCTTACCTGCCATCTCGCCGAGGGGATGTTTCAGGTCCTGCTCCCAGAAGAACTTCGCATCCGACAAGCGCGCGCGAATGACCTTCTCGTTGCCCGAGACGATCTGCGCGCCGCCGTCTTTTGCGACGAGGTTCGAGACGAGCAGGAATTTGTTCGCGAGCTTCTTCGACTTCGGATCGCGCACCGAGAAGCACTTCTGATGCGTCTTCATAGACGTGATCAGAACTTCGCCGGGCACTTCAAGAAACGCTTTTTCGAATGAGCCCATCAGCACGACCGGCCATTCGGTGAGGCCGGCGTTCTCGGCCATCAGCGCATCGTCTTCGACGAGTTCGAGCTTCGCTTCTTTCGCAAGCGCGTGCGCCTGCTCGGAGATAGCCGCAGCGCGTTTTGCCGGATCGAGAATGACGTGATGGCTCTCGAGCTTCTCCTGATAGTCGGCGAAGCTTTTGACCTTGAACGGTCCGGGACCGAGGAAGCGATGGCCGCGCGTCTCGTGACCTGAAGCGATCCCGTTGATCTCGAACGGCACGACCTTGCCGCCGAGCAGGCAGAGGATCGACTGCAATGGGCGCACCCACTGGAAGGTCGAGGAGCCCCAGCGCATCGACTTCGGCCAGGGGAATTTTGCGGCAACGTCCGTCACCGTTTCGGCGATGATTTCGGGCGCGGCGCGGCCGGGCTTTTCGATCTTGGCGACGTAGTAGTCGCCTTTCTTCTCATCCTTGACGACGGTCGCATCGGAGATCGACGCGAGACCGGCGGACTTCAGAAAACCTTGAACAGCCTGCTCAGGCGCGCCGACGCGCGGGCCTTTCTTTTCATCAGAAATGGCGGGCGAGCCGTGAGGAACGTTCTCGATAACGAGCGCCAGGCGGCGCGGCGTCGAAAAGGCGCGCGCTTCGCCGACGTCGAGGCCGCGTGCTTTCAGGCCTTCAACGACGAGGCGCTTCAAATCATCCGCCGCACGCAATTGCATGCGCGCCGGAATCTCCTCCGACAGAAGCTCAAGTAGAAGTTCAGACATTCAGGATCGATCTCGCGAGACTGGCTCTTTCCCAGTCATACAGGAAAGAGTGGGGTGAGGGGTGGAATTGCAGGGTGCTGCTTTCGCCCCCTCACCCTGTGTCTCTCCCCGCCGCGAAGCCGCAACGGGGAGAGCGGTTGCGTTATGGGTTCGTCGGCGCCGGAGCAGGAGCTGCTGGCGGCGTCGTGGATTCTTCCGGTTTGCTTTCCGGAGCGGGTGCAGTTTCCGGTACAGCAGGCGCCGGTTCCGTCGTCGACGGCGTTGACGGCGTCGCTTCCGGTGCTGGCGTTGCGGGCTCGGTCGACTGCGGAAGCGCCTTCATGGCACCGCCATCTGGTGGCGTGCTTTCAGGAGCCGAAGACGCAGGCGGCGCGGGTGGCGTTGGAGCAGGCTCG
Organism: Hyphomicrobium sp. DY-1; assembly: GCF_047497105.1. Lineage (NCBI taxonomy): Bacteria > Pseudomonadati > Pseudomonadota > Alphaproteobacteria > Hyphomicrobiales > Hyphomicrobiaceae > Hyphomicrobium > Hyphomicrobium sp. DY-1. The sequence goes on from NZ_CP134870.1 coordinate 1,529,513, forward strand.
GCCGGTGGCGGGAGCGCCTTCATCGCCCCGCCTTCGGCGGGCTCGGCTTCTTCAGCTTTTTTGTGCTCCGGGATCATGCCAGCGGGCAGCGCTAGGCGCACCTGGTGGCCGATATCCTTTATTGCGCCAGTCGTGTGCAGATAGCCGATGCCAACGGCAACGAGCGCAACGAAAAATGCGAAAACCCAAGGCAGCCGTCGAAGAGCGAAGAAGCCGATAATGATCAGCGGCACGGCTAAAGCGATTATCCCAAGCGTGGTGTCGTTCATGCGCGTCCTCCTTCTGTCTTTAGCCAGGCGCCGCAGCAGGCTTTCGCCAACTCGCGGACGCGCAGGATGTAGCTCTGACGCTCCGTGACCGAGATCACGCCGCGAGCGTCGAGCAGGTTGAAGATGTGGCTCGCCTTGATGCACTGGTCGTAGGCGGGGAGCGCGAGCAAGTGCTCCTCACCATTCTTGGCGCCGGCCTCAAGCAAGGCCACGCATTCGGCTTCGGCGTCTTTGAAATGGCGGAGCAGCGCCTCGGTGTTGGCGTGCTCGAAGTTGTAGCGGGAGTACTCGCGCTCGGCCTGCAGGAAGACATCGCCGTAGGTCAGGCGCTTTTCGTCATCGCGGCCGTTGAAGTTCAGATCGAAGACGCGGTCGACGCCCTGAACGTACATGGCGAGGCGCTCAAGTCCGTAGGTGATTTCACCTGCTACGGGATTGCAGTCGAAGCCGCCGACCTGCTGGAAGTATGTGAACTGCGAAACTTCCATGCCGTTGCACCAGACTTCCCAGCCGAGACCCCAGGCGCCGAGCGTCGGGCTTTCCCAGTCGTCCTCGACAAAGCGAATGTCGTTCAGCGCAGTGTCGATGCCGATGGCGTCGAGGCTCGCGAGGTAGAGCTCCTGCATATTCGCAGGCGACGGCTTCATGATGACCTGGAACTGGTAATAGTGCTGGAGCCGGTTGGGATTTTCGCCATATCGGCCGTCTTTCGGACGGCGCGAAGGCTGGACGTACGCCGCGGACCAGGGTTTCGGCCCGAGCGAGCGCAATGTCGTTGCCGGGTGAAAGGTGCCGGCGCCAACTTCCATGTCGTAGGGCTGGAGGATGACGCAGCCTTCGGCGCTCCAGAAGCTTTGCAGGGTCAGGATCAGGTCCTGGAAGGCAGCTTTAGGGCGCAACGCGGGAAGGCGTCCGGCTTTCGTTGCAACCGACGTCTGGGGCATGTCTTTTGGCTCATTCCGGCTGAATTTTCGGCCGCAATATACGCGTTAAGGGCCCCTTGTCACGCATCGCTGAGGCGATTTTACGGGCTTGCCGGTCGAAAGACGGACACGGACGGCACGGCGCCGAGAATGCTGCGGTGCCACGCCGAGGGACGGAAACGCGATAGTGGAGGCGACAGGGCCTTCAATTGTCGCGCTGCTGGCGGGGACGATAAACGCCGGCCGTTTCATCCCATTCGAGATTGCCGAGGTCGCGGACTGGCGCGGTGGCGCGGCGCATGCGGGCTTCCTGCTTGCGTACGGCCTGGCCTTGGCGGGCCAGGGCAGATAGCAAACGGTATCCGGCCAGACCGGCAGCACCGACAACGGCTAGAAATATGACTGGGGGCATTGCTCGGCCCTCCGGGCCCTAAATCCCAAAGCGCGACCAGAGCGTGCGCGCCTCGATAGCCGACACCAGATCGTCGGCAAAAGCAAGACCGCCATCGCCTAGGCCGGATGCGCCAGGCACACGGCGGAGGCGCGACAAAAGCCCTGCACGGTCCGGCTCGACGACCTTGAGCCGCACCTTGCTTCCGAACACCTCGTGCATCTTCGAACGGATGTCTGTTATGCCGTCGATGAGGCCAAATTCAACCGCTTTGGCCGCCGACCAGAAGGCGCCGGAAAAAAGCTCGTCATCTGGGGCTTTGAGCTTGCCTACGCGGCGTTCCTTGACGAGGCCGATGAAGACGTCGTGCACGTCCTTCTGGATGGCTTTCAGGCGCGCGATGTCATCTTGATCCTCGGGCAGGAAAGGATCGAGCTGGTTTTTATTGGCTCCGGCCGTGTAGACGCGGCGTTCGACACCCATCCGGTCGATCAGCTCGACGAAGCCGAAGCTGCGCGATACGACGCCGATGGAGCCCACGATCGAGGATGGGTCGGCATAGATTTCATCACCCGCAATGGCGAGAAAATATCCGCCCGATGCCGCTACGTCTTCGCAGAAAACATAGATTTTCTTGTCTTTTTCGGCAGCCAACTGACGAAGACGCTTGAAGATCAGGTTGGACTGCACCGGCGATCCGCCCGGCGAATTGATGACCACCGCAACGCCGGGAAGCTTCGACAGCGAGAACGCCTTGTCGATGGCGGCGGCATAGCTCGCAAGCGACAGTCCAGGCCGTAGCGGCGTCGCCATGCCGATCGGGCCACTGAAGCGAAGAACTGGAACGACGGGCGTGCGCGAAAACGGCCACATAAATTCAAACTCCTGCGGGCGACTTTGGGAGGATTGGTTTGCGCGACATGAAGAGCGGATTGTCTAGTGCAATCACGGACCTGCTGCCAGTGGCTATCGGCCGCCAATTTGCGACGGCAGCGCTGCGCCGTGGCGAAAAACGGCTTCGATTTCAGGCAGGAACGCCTGATCGGGTCCATGCAATATGAGTCCTGGTTTGATCGAGATCGGAGCGCGGCTGCCTTTGATGCCGGAAACGATCACACGGATGGCCGGTTCGTCCGTGCGCGCATAAATGGGCAAGATGTTCACGCCGCCAAACCGGCCTTCGAAAGCCGAGAGAATGCGCGGGAGTGCCTCCACTTTATGGATCATCGCGGCGCGGCCTCCAGGAGCGGCCATTCGGTTCATGAACCGCGCCCAAATTTCCAGTGCGTCCTGCGGCATCTGATGGGAGGCGGCGCGAAGATGGTTTCCCGCCGCGGTGCTGCGTCCGGCTTCGTGGTAGGGCGGGTTGGCGAGCACAAAGGCGAATGTTTCGGACGCAATTCCGGCGGCATCCAACGCACCTGTTGCGCGCGAAATATCCGTTTCGACAACCGATACGCGTGCGCTCAAGTTGTTGTGGTCAACATTGTGGCGGGCAAGCGCCGCGAGTTTTGGCTCGCGTTCGAGCAGAACGACCCTGGCGCCGGGACAACGTGCCGCCACGCACAGCCCGACGACGCCGACCCCCGAGCCGACGTCCAAAACCGTCTCTTCACCAACCAATTCCGGAGCCAAGGTGGCGGCCAGTAGTACCGCGTCGGTCCCAGCGCGATAACCGCTTCGCGGCTGATGCACAGTCAACGCATCGCCAAGAAACAGGTCCTCACTGACGTTTTCGCTTTGCGGCAGATCTGTCTCAAGCACGCTCATGGTCCACGACCCATTCACCAAGTCCGGCCTCCCTCAGAACCCGACTTGCCTTGTTCCAATCGTCGTCCGTGACGACAAGACGTCGCGGGAATGCTCCGATTGACCCTTCCATCAAGCTCATATTTCGATCAAATATGACCGCTTCGATGCCCTGGCCTGCGAGCAGAGCCTCGACATAACTGATAAGCACAAGGTCGTTCGTCAAAATTAACTCGCGCATGGCAATTCCCAAAATGAACGATAATTTTTGCCACGCCCGATGCCGCGTGACGGTCTAAAGACGACTGCCTATATTAGCATGGTCTAGAACATTGGGGGCCACCTTGGGTCGCGTAATACCGCTCGAAGACGTCCGCGAAACGAGCCAGAAGCTGCAGCCGCTTCTCGATCTCGTGGCCGATGACATGGAAGCGATCAATCGCATCATCCTCGACAAGGCCGTGTCCGATGTCGACATGATCCCGGAACTCGCGCACCACCTGATCGACAGCGGCGGCAAGCGGCTGCGGCCGATGCTGGCGCTCGCGGCGGCGAAACTGTGCGGCTACACGGGCAACGGCCACATCCGCACGGCGTCGGCTGTCGAATTCATGCACACCGCAACGCTGCTGCATGACGACGTCGTTGACGAAAGTGCGACGCGGCGCGGACGCAAAACCGCGCGAATGATCTGGGGCAACCAGGCGAGCGTGCTCGTCGGCGATTTTCTGCTCGGCCAGGCCTTCAAGATGTTCGTCGACGTCGGATCGCTTTCGGTGTTGCGCATCATGTCGAATGCCGCGGCGACGATTGCCGAAGGCGAAGTGATGCAGCTTGCGGCGGCGAAGAATACGTCGACGACGGAAGACGACTACCTCACGATCATCAATTCCAAGACGGCGGCGCTCTTCTCGGCGGCGGCGGAGTCCGGCGCGGCGCTGACGCAGCGACCAACCGAAGAGCAGGCGGCGCTGCGATCATACGGCAAAAATCTCGGGCTGGCGTTCCAGCTCGTCGATGATGCGCTCGACTACGCGGGCGACAGCACGCGGCTCGGCAAGTCGGTCGGCGACGATTTCCGCGAAGGCAAGATCACGCTGCCCGTCATCCTGTCGTTCCGGCGGGGATCGAACGATGAGCGACAATTCTGGAACCGGACGATTGCCGAGGGCAACATCACCGACGGCGATCTGGAGCATGCGATCAGCCTGATGCGCCGTCACAAGGCGATCGAGGCGACGTTCGAGCGGGCGCGTTCGTATGGCGCAATTGCGCGTGACGCGCTGGCGATCTTCCCGGAAAGCCGCGAAAAAGACGCGCTCGAACAAGTCATCGAGTTCTGTATCGGCCGTTCACACTGATCGGTGCTCGAACGCGGCGGCCAGTGGCCTCAAGTCAACCTTGAGGCTGCGACCCACCAGTTTGGCTGGCGCGTCTTGAGCATACGCGCGCCCGTCTGCGCCGCGGATTCGGATTCGAACAGAGCGAAACACGTCGGACCAGCGCCGGACAATTGCGCGACCCGCGACCGCGGCAGCTTCGCGAGTTCCGACAGCACGTTGATGATTTCGGGAAAAAGCCGGCGCGCAGGCGCTTCGAGTGAGTTGCCGCGCAAAGCCGCGTAACGGATCACGTCGCCGATGCTTGAGAACATCGGCGGATTTTCCGGCGCCAGATCTGCGGGCAATGGCCCGGCATTGAGAAGGCGAAAAACTTCGGCCGTCTTCTTAGCGGGCACCTCAACGAGAGGATTGGCGAGCACGGCGTAAAGCTCGGCCGGCAGGACGATATCGGCGATGTTTTCGCCAGTTCCCGTCATCACGGCGCTTTGGCTTTTCAGACAGACCGGAACGTCTGCGCCAAGTGCGCGGGCGATGTCAGTAAGATCACGCGATACCAAGTCGGAACGGCTGGCACTGAGAAGGCGCAGCGCCGCGGCCGCGTCTGCCGATCCGCCACCAATGCCACTCGCGACAGGGAGATTTTTCTCCAATGTCAGACGACCGGCGACGAAATCCGGCACTAAGCGCGAGATCGCCGCGGCGGCCTCATCGACAAGATTGCCATCGCCGAGGCCAGCTGCGAACGGTCCGGTAATTTCGGTTTTAGACGTGGGGCCAGCTTCGCGCGTCAGGCGATCGCCGACGTCGGCCGCAAAGGCGACGAGGCTGCGCAGCTCATGATAGCCATCAGAACGGCGCCCTAAGACTTCAAGCGTTAGATTGATCTTGGCTGGTGCGAATTCCAATTTCGACATGCATTCCACGATACGAAAACGGGCGCTCAAGCGCCCGTCTTCTACGATTAATATTGACGCGCAGTTACTACTCAACTGCTCGGCCGGAAGTTCCTGTCTTGTTTTCGCTGCGTCGGCGCGATGTCTCGGTTTGAACCTGACGCGTCTTGCCGGACGCGTTGGCTTCGCCCTTCGAATCCAGACCGCGTTCAAGCTTGGCTTTGATCTTATCGACGTCCTCCGGCTCCGGGTCGAGCGACAAAGCCTGCGCCCACTGGAAGCGCGCTTCGCGCTCGCGGCCGACCTTCCAGAAGGCATCGCCCAGATGATCGTTCAGGGTCGGATCCTCCGGCTTGATCTCAACGGCGCGCTCCAGATAGCGGACGGCTTCCTTGAAGTTGCCTTGCTTGTAGTGCGCCCAGCCAAGACTATCGACGATGTAGCCATCGTCCGGCTTGAGTTGCACGGCCTTCTCGATCAGGCGCGTGCCCTCTTTCAGGTTTTTACCCTGATCGACCCAGGAGTAGCCGAGATAGTTCAGAACGAGAGGCTGGTCGGGAGCGAGCGCTAAAGCACGCTTCAGATCCGCTTCGGCGGCGGGCCAGTTCTTCAGCCGCTCATAGGACGTGCCGCGGGCATAGAAGTAGCCCCAGTTGCGCGGGTCGGATTTGTTGATGACCTTGAGCGCCTTGGTGAAATACGTGACGGCGCCGGCATAATCCTTGCGCGCACGCATGATATTGCCGAGCGCTTCCAATGGCCGAACGTCTTTCGGATTTTCCTCGGACAGCTTGACCAAAATTGCCTTGGCCTCGTCCGTCTTGTCGAGCGAGTTCAGATCGAACGCACGGCGAATGTCGATCGCGCTCTGCAGCGGCGTGCCTTTGGGGATCTTGTCGTACGTTTGCAGCGCCTCGTCGTAGCGCTTCACAGCTTCCTGCGCGTTGGCGAGCGCAGCGAGTGCAAAGATGTGATCGGGCTTGGCGTCGAGCGCGAGCTGCAGATAAATCGTGCCCAGGCTCACTCCGCCCTCACCGGCCAGGGCTTCGCCCAGGCCATAGAAGACTTCCGATAGGCCGTCGGTCGCATTGGCGATGAGAAACGGCGGTTTCTTTTTCTGCTTGATCGTATCCAGCATCTCCTTGGCGAGGGGATGTGGGTCGCCCTGGCTCTTGGCGAGCTGTTTATTGATGACCATGCGCGCCGTTTTGAAGTCGCCGTAATGGGCCGCCGACTGAGCATAGGCCAGCGACGTTCTGAGCGTGCGGCTGTCCTGACGGAAAACCTTTTCATACGATGCGCGCGCGATAGCTTTGCGGCCGGCGATATCGGCGATCAGCGCACGGTGATAGCGCAGATAGAACTGCGCCCAGTCCGGCTGCTTGGGAAGATCGAGCGCCTTCAACGCGCCGTCCGTATCTCCGGCGGCGAGACGCGTCCAGCCGATGGCAATTGCGCTGGTGAGTTCGCCAATCGGGTTTTCGGATGCTGCTGCGAAACGCTCCTCGGCTTTCTTGTAGTCACCGGCCTTGAACGCAGTGACGCCGAGAAGGAACTGCGACATGCGATGCGAGCCCTGCGAGGCAGAGAGTTGCTCCGCAAGCGGAATGGCCTTCGGCCAGTCGCCGGACATCGTTTCCATCTGGAAGGCCTGCTCGAGCAGCACCTCGTTGTCCGGATCACGCTCAAGGGCGCGGCCGTAAAATTCAGCGGCTTCTTCGGTGTCCTGCGCTGCGCGCGCGAAACGTCCCGCGAGGTAGTTGCCGAGAATGGAATTTGAAACTTCGTCCTGACCAGGTTCCTGGTCTTGCGAGCGGGCCGGAGCCTCGCTGAAAAACCCGGCAACCGTCAGAGCGACCGCTACTAGGCATACACTCAGCCCACGCCCGAGGAGTCCCCGCATCGACTTTTTCCCTTTGCTGCCGGAAGCCAATTCGATTCCTGCGGCGGCGAGCCTAGCAAAGATATCGCAAGCTTGGCGACAAGCTTTACGTGAAAAATAAGACATGAGCCGAAATTGCTAACTGTTATCAACCGTCAACGCCTATCGGCATAACGCTCAGCCAGCGCAGCAATTAAGCCCCCGCATGCTGGAACGGCGCCGAATTTTCGGACGCAGGATTACCAGCATTTGAACTACATCGTCACATTCCGGCGTAATTTGGCCCGCCGCCACCTTCGGGGCACGTCCAATTGATATTTTGGCTTGGGTCTTTGATGTCGCAGGTTTTGCAATGGACGCAATTCTGCGCGTTGATCTGGAATCGCGGCTCGCCGCCATCTCCTTGTACGATCTCATAAACGGCGGCAGGGCAATAGCGCTGCGCGGGCTCTGCGTATTCTGGCAGATTGACTGCAATCGGCACGGTCGGATCGAGAAGCTTCAAGTGAACCGGCTGATCTTCTTCGTGATTGGTCGCCGAGAATGATACGTTCGTCAGCCGATCGAAGGTCAATCTGCCGTCGGGCTTGGGATAGGCGATCGGCTTGAAATTCTTGGCCTTGCCTGTCGCCAAAGCGTCGTTCTTGCCGTGCTTTAACGTGAAGCCGAGGCCGACGCCGGAAATGATGGTGTTGAGCCAAAGATCCGTGCCGCCCAGCAGCACGCCGAGCACCGTTCCAAAGCGGGACCAGAACGGCTTCATATTGCGTACGCGCTTCAGATCGCGCGCGATGTCGCCAGTGCGGACCTCGGTCTCGTAGGCATCGAGTTTGTCATGTGCGCGGCCTGCCGCGATCGCGGCCGTGACGGCATCTGCTGCAGCGATGCCGGACAGGATCGCGTTGTGGCTGCCTTTGATGCGCGGCAGGTTGACCATGCCGGCTGCACAGCCCAGAAGCGCGCCGCCCGGAAAGACGAGATCGGGCAGCGATTGCCAGCCGCCTTCCGTAATTGCGCGCGCGCCATAGCCGATCCGCTTGCCACCTTCGAATGTTTCGCGAATGGCGGGATGTGTCTTGAAGCGCTGGAACTCTTCATACGGCGAGAGGTAAGGGTTCGCATAGTTCAAGTGAACGACGAAGCCGACCGCGACGAGATTTTCGCCGTAGTGATAAAGGAAAGATCCGCCACCGGTCTTGTTGTCGAGGGGCCAGCCGAACGAGTGCTGAACGTAGCCCGGCCGATGTTTCTCCGGCGCGACCTGCCACAGTTCCTTTAGGCCGATGCCGTACTTCTGTGGCTCATGATCGTTGGCGAGGTCGAAATGGCGGATGAGGTCCTTGGCCAGCGATCCGCGCGCGCCTTCCGCGATCAAGGTGTACTTGCCGCGCAGTTCCATGCCGCGCACGAAACTGTCCTTCGGCTCACCATCCCGGCCGACGCCCATATCGCCCGTCGCGATGCCGACGACAGCGCCTTTCTCATCATAGAGCACTTCGCTCGCAGCAAAGCCCGGATAGATCTCGACGCCCAGTTCCGCCGCCTGATCGCCAAGCCATTTGCACAGTGCACCGAGGCTGACGATGTAGTTGCCGTGGTTGTGCATCAGCGGCGGCATCGGCCAGTTCGGCAGGCGCAATTTGCCCGCGGGACCAAGGACCAAGAACACGTCTTCCGTAACGGGCGTTTCAACGGGCGCGCCGCGCTCTTTCCAATCGGGGATGAGACGATTGAGACCAATCGGGTCGATGACGGCGCCGGACAGAATATGGGCACCGATCTCGGAGCCTTTCTCGACCACCACGACGGAGATATCAGACCCTGTTTCGGCCGCTTTCTGCTTCAAGCGGATCGCTGCGGCCAGCCCGGCAGGGCCAGCGCCCACGATCACTACGTCGAAGTCCATTGCCTCGCGGGCCGGCAGGTCGGCGGCGTCAACGGCCATCATCACCTCTTTTGGATGTTCGAAAGTCCATCGGTTTCGATTAGGTTGCGGGAGGGAAAGCGTCAAGTTGACCAATAACGCGCCACAGTCTGTTGCCGATGCGTGCAATTGACGGCGCGCATCTTTATTGTCGGCCCCAATGACGAACTCTTACGATAAAGACGAAATGCTGGCGCTGCTCGATTGGTTTCAAGCCATGGGCGTCGATGCGGCCGTTGGCGAAACGGCGCACGACTGGCTGGCGCGCGGAGACGAGGCGCCAGGGGCCGGTTTTTCGTGGCCGGAACGCGACGCGCCGGAGCGTGAAAAGGCCGCGCCGACCGCCCGTCCGGCAGCACCGTCACAATCGGCGCGACCAGGGCCCGCGCAAAGTGCGCCGGGGCTCGATCCGAGCCGACCACGCGCCGCGACGCCGCTCGGCGCCAGCGAAGCTGAAACGGGCGCCCGCCGCATCGCGCGCGCCGTGACATCGCTTGAAGGGCTGGAAGCAGCGCTGCAGGCTTTCGACGGCTGCGGCCTCAAATCGACGGCAACGAAGCTGTGCTTCTATCGCGGCGCGCCGCAGGCCGACATTATGTTCATCGGCGAAGCACCCGGACGCGACGAGGATTTGGCAGGTAAGCCGTTCGTCGGGCGTGCGGGGCAATTGCTCGACAAGATGCTTGCCGCAATCGGGCTGTCTGAAGGTGACGTGCACATCACCAATATCGTCTATTGGCGGCCGCCGGGAAACCGCACGCCGACGCCACAGGAAGCGCTCTCCTGCCGGCCGTTTCTCGAACGGCAGATCGAGCTTGTCGCGCCCAAGATGCTGGTCGCCGTGGGCGGCGCGGCGGCGAAGGAAGTGATTGGCGCAACGGAAGGCATCATGCGGCTTCGGGGCAAGTGGTGCGAGGTTAAAGTCGGGGAGCGAAAAATCCCGGCTATCGCCACGTTGCATCCGGCGTATCTGCTGCGAACGCCTGCCGCCAAGCAGCTCGCGTGGATGGATCTGCTACAAATCAAGTCGAAGCTTTAGACAACACAACGAGGCTTGCCATGGCCGGCATCGACGCCGAACGCCAATTCGTTCCAATCCGCATCGCAATCCTGACGATGTCGGATTCCCGCACGCTCGCGGAAGATACATCTGGCGCCTATCTCGAGCGCGCCATTGGCGAAGCGGGCCACGAACTCGCGGACCGCAAGCTTGCGAAAGATGACAAGGCGCAGATCCGCGGCATCGTGGAGGGATGGATCAATGACGCGTCCGTCGATTGCGTCATCACCACGGGCGGCACCGGGTTCACGGGACGGGATGTTACGCCGGAAGCGGTGAAGCCGTTGTTTGAGAAGGAGATCGAAGGGTTCGCGATCCTGTTTCACATGCTGTCGTATCAGAAGGTCGGCACGTCGACGATCCAGTCGCGCGCGTGCGGGGGCGTGGCGCGCGGGACCTATATTTTCTGTCTGCCCGGCTCGACGGGCGCATGCAAAGACGCCTGGGAAGGCATCCTGAAGCTCCAGCTCGATATGCGCCACAGGCCGTGCAATTTCATCGAAATCCTGCCGCGGCTCGAAGAGCATCGCACGTCGGCGTGAGACGGGCGCGCTTAAGCGCCGGTTTCGACCTTGCCCTGAAGGCGCGCGATCATGCTGACCGGAATGCCTGCGCCATACAGCATGTGACAGATCTGGTTGCGGAACGATCGCGAGAGATACCCGTCGCGCCGATAACGCTCCGCCGACGTCACGGCATTGGCATCGAGAATCGTGAGGCGGCGGCGTCCGATACGGCGCGCCAAGTCCAGATCTTCCATGATCGGCAAATTGCGGTAGCCGCCGACGTCATCGAACAGGCGGCGCGGGATCAGCAGGCCCTGATCGCCATACGGTACGCGCAGGAGCTTGCAGCGCAACTGAACGACCAGTTCGAGCAGCCGCGGTGCCAGACCCTTGTCATCGAGGCGGAACGTGAAGGCGCCCGCGGCCATCGACCGTTCGCCGAAATCGACCCGGCGCATGAACGACGTTGCGCTGCGTTCCCAGCCGTCTTCCAAGACGGTATCTGCATTCAAAAAAAGGAGCCAAGGAAAGCGGGCAATTTCAGCGCCTTGGGCCAACTGGCCGCCGCGTCCGGGCGCGCTCTTGACGATATCGGCCCCAGCCTGATCGGCTACCTCAGCAGTCTTGTCGGTCGACCCGCCATCGACGACGATGACCTGCTTAACGAGTCCGTCCACTGCCGCCGGAACCAGGGCAGATAGCGTCGCCGGTAACGTATGTTCAGCATTCCGAGCGGGAATGATTACTGAGATCATTCTCTTTTCCTGACACGTCAATCCGCGCACGGCAAGGCGCGCCACGTCGCGGGGCTTAACCAATCGCCATGGCACGGTTCGCTCTCCGCATGTTCTTTATTTGTTCCGCGCCGTATGCTATTGGCTGAACATCCTCAGCAACGACCGCGAACAATGGCGCCCGACCGAGACCATCAAAACCCGCTTCCCGCCCCGCATGCCGTCGATACGGAGCGGCGGCGCGGGCGCGGCGCGCGGACGAATAAAACCGGACGGTTCGAAGCCGAGGTCCACGAAGCCTTCGACGACGGCTGGGAAAGCCTCGGCGATCTCGACGCCTTCAAGACCGAGGTGATCGAAGAAGCCGCAAAGTCGATCATCTCTCACAACGACAGCCCGGACGTTTCGTTTGAAAGCTCGATCAATCCGTATCGGGGGTGCGAGCATGGCTGCATCTATTGCTACGCACGTCCGAGCCATTGCTATCTGGGACATTCGGCGGGCCTCGACTTCGAAACGAAGCTCTATGCCAAGCCGAACGCCGCCGCTCTGCTGGAGCGTGAGTTCAAGAAGCCGAGCTACCGACCGCACACAATTGCGCTCGGCGGCAACACCGACCCTTATCAGCCCATCGAGCGGGAGCGGCGGATTACGCGCTCGATCCTAGAGGTGATGGCGCAGACCAACCATCCGGTCGGCATCATCACGAAGTCGGCGCTGGTGGCGCGCGACATCGACCTCCTGGCACCGATGGCCGAGAAAAATCTCGCTCGCGTCGCGGTGTCGATCACGACGCTCGACCGCCGCGTGGCACGCGCGATGGAGCCGCGCGCTGCGACGCCGTCAAAGCGTCTCGAAACCGTGAAGAAGCTCGCCGACGCCGGGATACCCGTCACAGTCATGGTCGCTCCGATCATTCCCGGGTTGACCGACCACGAGATCGAACCCATCCTGGAAGCGGCGCGCGAGGCCGGTGCCTGCAATGCTGGATATGTGCTTCTGCGCCTGCCGCTCGAAATCAAAGATCTCTTTCGCGAATGGCTGGCGGAAGAATTTCCAAACCGTGCCGACAGAGTCATTTCGCTTTTGCGATCGATGCACGGCGGGCGAGATTACACACCGGACTTCGGAGTGCGCCAAGTCGGGCGCGGACCATATGCGACGCAAATCGCGCTGCGCTTTCGGCTGGCCAAGAAGCGACTCGGTTTCGGCGGAGAACGAGTTGCCTTGCGAACCGATCTCTTCCTGCGTCCCGGTAACGGTGGACAACAGCTCTCCCTGCTTTGACAGCTTGATCTGCGCGATGACCAAACTGGCGAATGAAAATCGCCGATTCGCGCATCAAGCCGACGTTCGAACTCGAAGCTGCCGAACATCAGCTCGGGTTTCGGCCGATCGCGGGCGTTGACGAAGCCGGGCGCGGCCCGTGGGCGGGACCGGTCGTTGCGGCGGCCGTCATTCTTGATCCAGATAAAATTCCGGCGAACATCGACGACAGCAAAGCGCTTGATGAAGAGTCCCGCGCCTATCTCTTCAATCGCATTATGAAGGTCGCCATCGTCGGCGTCGGCGTCGCGGAGGTCGATCGCATCGATCGCGACAATATTCTTGCCGCAACGCTGTGGGCGATGGCGCAGGCCATCGGGCAACTTGCCAACGCACCGAAGCTTGTGCTGGTTGACGGCAATAAGGCGCCGCGGGTCGCGATGACGACGCGAACCATCGTCAAAGGCGACGCGAAGTGTCTGTCCATTGCGGCGGCGTCGATCATCGCGAAAGTCACGCGCGACCGCATCATGGTGCAGATGGCGCGCGATTATCCGGGATACGGCTTCGAGCGTCACAAGGGTTACGGCACGCCGGAACATCAGGCTGCCATCAACAAGCTCGGTGTTTCGCCGCTACACCGGCGCTCATTCAAGCCCGTGCAGCTCGCGCTCGGCCTCGGCGCCCTCGTCTGAACGATATGTTTTCCGTAAACGGATCAGGTTGCAGATCGAATCAAAAAATATAAATCGCTTGCGCGTCTTTTGAGCGTATCCAAGCCCGATTCCCATGATGTACAAAGCTCGGCAGCCCGTTGCGTAAGTTCATGGCGGGCGCTCAGTTCATAGTAGCGTACAGGTTCGAGTTCATGGGTTCGCGTCGCGTCAAGGGCCGCTCGGAAAGCGGAAAGATTCTTATTGGTGATTGCATTGCTGAGCTAAAGAAGCTCGAAAGCTCCAGCGTCGATCTCATCTTCGCCGACCCGCCGTATAATTTGCAGCTTGCGGGCGACCTCCTCAGACCGAACAACACGAAAGTCGACGGCGTCGACGATCAGTGGGACAAATTCGACGACTTCGCCGCCTATGATTCCTTTTGCCGCGCCTGGCTTGCCGAATGCCGCCGCGTGCTGAAACCGGATGGCGCGATCTGGGTGATCGGCTCCTATCACAACATCTTCCGCCTCGGCGTCGCGATCCAGGACCTCGGCTTCTGGATTCAGAATGACGTTATCTGGCGCAAAGTGAACCCGATGCCGAACTTCCGCGGCAAACGCTTCACCAACGCGCATGAAACAATGATCTGGGCGAGCCGCGATAAGAAATCGCGCGTGACGTTCAACTACGAAAGTCTGAAAGCATCGAACGATGACGTTCAAATGCGGTCCGATTGGCTGTTTCCGATCTGCTCAGGCCCAGAGCGCCTGAAGGACGACGGTGGCCGCAAGGCGCATCCGACACAAAAGCCGGAAGCGCTGCTTCATCGCATTCTGATCGCTTCGACGAAGCCTGGCGATACGGTGCTCGATCCGTTCTTCGGCACCGGCACGACCGGCGCCGTCGCCAAGCGGCTCGGCCGCAAGTTCATCGGTATCGAGCGCGACATGGATTATGCGAAAGCGGCGGACGAGCGGATCGCGAAGGTGCGGCCGCTCGATCTCGACGCGATCGAAGCGATCCCGTCGAAGCGCAACGAGCCGCGCATTCCGTTCGGGCAGATCCTGGAACTCGGCATTCTCGAACCCGGCCGCAAGCTGTTCGATCCGCGCCGCGAAGTGCGCGCCGAAGTCCGCGCCGACGGCACGCTGTTTTATGCCGGACAGCAGGCGTCAATTCATCGGCTTGGCGCCATCGTTCAAGGCAAGTCGGCGTGCAACGGCTGGACGTTCTGGCACTACGAGGTCGAAGGCAAACTCAAGCCCATCGACGCACTCCGCTCCGAGGCTAAGCGTCAGCTCGGCTTGAATGGCCGCATGGCGATCTGAAGTCATTTGCGAGGCGACGGCGGGCGCTGTTGGCGGCCGTCGTCTCGCAGATCCGCGCAAATACGCGCGATTTAAGACATCCATAACCATGCACGACGAAATGTCCTGCCTGTCAGTTCGGCAGAAGATTTCCCAAACTCATCGACAAAAACCTCAATGTGACTATTCAGTAGTCAGCTTGCTGCAAGCCTCGGCAAGCGCACATACAGTCTGACCAGATAACGAGCAGCGCCGCGTTTTTCTCTACTGAACGCGGTGAAGCTCCATTAACGGGCCGCGCAAATACTCCTCCGCAACATTTTTAGCGTGGGGGTACCAATGGCTCACGATCTTCTTCGTAAGTCTCCGATTTCTATGGCGCCGGACGTTTCGACAAGCTCGGGACGCCTCAGGACACGGCGCCGGCTGACCGCGATGCCGAAGCGGCGAAAGCGGGACGCCGACGACGTGATGCAGCGGCTCGAACGCGCCGAAGCCACCAACAGACAGCTCCGTGAAGCCATCGACATGCTGCCGCAAGGCGTTGTGGTTCTCGACAGCGACGGCCGATACGTTCTGTGGAATCAGCAATATGCGGACATCTACAAAAAGAGCGCGGACCTGTTTGAAATCGGCGTTCGTCTCGAAGACACGCTGAGGATCGGCGTCGCGCGGGGCGATTATCCGGAAGCACGGGGCCGCGAAGAGCAGTGGATCGCCGAACGCGTCCGACGGCTGTTTCAGCCGAAGGATCGGCACGAACAGTGGATCTCCGACGGGCGCTGCATTCTCATCGACGAACGACTGACGACTGATGGCGGCGTCGTCGGCCTACGCGTCGACATCAGCGAACTCAAGGAGCGGGAAGCATCATTCCGGATGCTGTTTGAAGCCAATCCCGTGCCGATGTTCGTTGCGCGCCGGGAAGACAAAGTCATTCTCAGCGCCAACAGAGCGGCGCTACGACACTATGGGTTTGCGTTGGAGGATCTCCACACCAAAACCCTGTTCGACCTTCATCATCCCGACGATCATCAGAATCTAGATAGCCTTTACGACGGCAGGGCCGAGCAGTTTGCAGGCCAAACCTGGCGTCATCTCAAAGCCGACAAAACGTCGATCGACGTTGCCATCTATTCAAGCTCGATCACGCAAGGGCAGACGCCTGCGATCCTGTTTGCGGCAATCGACATTACGGAGCGTAAAGCGGCGGAAGCGAAGGTTGCTTATCTTGCGCACCATGATGCGCTGACCGGCCTCGCCAATCGCGTATTCCTGCGCAAGCGCCTCAACGACATGCTGATGTTGAGGAAGCGCTCCGGTACCGGCGTTGCCGTGCTCTGCATCGACTTGGACAATTTCAAAATCATCAACGACTCGATGGGGCATGCCGCCGGCGACTCGCTGCTGCAGCAGTTGAGCGAACGCATTCAAGGCACGCTGCGCAAAGACGACATGGCTGCGCGATTGGGCGGCGATGAGTTTGCCGTCGTGCTCGCCAACGCCAATCATGCCGTCGAGGTGAGCTCAGTTGCACAGCGGATCATCGATGTTCTGCGCGAGCCGTTCAGAGTCGACGATCACACAATCAACGTCACGGCGAGCGTCGGTATCGCGCTCTGCCCGAGCGATGGCGAGGAGGCCGAGGTCCTGTTGAAGAATGCCGACCTTGCGCTCTATCAGGCGAAGGAAGATGGCAAAGGCTGCTACCGCTATTTCGAAGCGGAGATGAACGTTCGCGTTCAGGCGCGGCGCAAGATCGAAGCCGACCTGCACCAGGCCTTCCTCAACGGCGGACTCGAAATTCATTATCAGCCGCTCGTTTCTCTAAGCTCGCGCGAGGTGTCCGGCTTCGAGGCGCTGCTGCGCTGGCCACACCCCGAGCGCGGCTATATCCCGCCGTCGGAATTCATTCCGATTGCAGAAGAATGCGGGCTTATCGGCTCCATCACCGATTTCGTGCTGCAGCGTGCCTGCCACGATGCGGCCCGGTGGCCGAAGAAGGCACGGCTCGCGGTGAACATGTCGCCCCAGCGCTTCCGCATCGGGAACGTCTTCAATGCGGTGTCGGATGCGCTGCGCTCATCGGGTCTCGAACCGGGCCGGCTGGAACTCGAAATCACCGAGGCGCTGCTGCTTGAAAATTCCGAAAGCGTGCTGACGATCCTGCATGCCATCAGAGGTCTCGGCGTCCGCATCTCGATGGACGACTTCGGCACCGGCTACTCGTCGCTCAGCTATCTGCGGATGTTCCCGTTCGACAAAATCAAGATCGACGGATCGTTCGTTCGCGGCATCGGGTTCGGCAATGAATCGCAGGCGATCATTCGCGCCATCATGGGTCTGGGATCAAGCCTCGGCATGACGATCACGGCCGAAGGCATCGAAACCGAATCCGAGCAGGAATTCCTCCGCGCCGTCGGATGCGACGAAGGCCAGGGCTTCCTCTACAGCAAGGCGCGGCCGGTGACAGAAGTGCCCGAGATCTTGGACACCCTCAACCAGCAAAGCCAGTTCCGCCTGATATAGGCGGCTGGCGCTTCAGTTGTCGGCAAGGCCGTGCGCGATGATTTTTTTCATCACGCTCGGCAGCGCTTGACCGTGAAGATCGCGACGATGGACCCAGCGGCAGCGCTCCGGCTCAGCCCAGAGCGTGAAGCCGGCGTCGACCGACACGAGCGCGCGGTAGACGATGAGTTCCAGACGAAAGTGGGTGAAGACGTGCACGACTGTACCCGGCACCGGCATCCATGACGCCGAAACGGGCGCCGAACGCATCGCTTGCGTCTTGGTCGGCAGCGCGTCTCCCCACGCGGTCGAGGGCACTTCGAGCATGCCGCCGAGCAGGCCCGCCTCGGGACGCTGGCGCAGCAGCACTGCGCCGTCCTCCCGCTGCACAAGAAACGCGATGCCGTAGCGTGAGGGGCGCGCCGTTTTCGCGGCTTTCAGCGGCAGCAGCTCGGCGAGGTTCTGAGCGCTCGCGGCGCAATCCTGCTGCACCGGGCAGACGAGGCACGAAGGTTTTTTCGGCGTGCAGATTTCAGCACCCAAATCCATCATCGCCTGGGCGAAGTCTCCCGCCCGCCGCTGCGGCGTAAGCGTTGCAGCGAGCCTGCGGATCTCGGGCTTGGCGGTGGGCAAGGGCTGCCTTACAGCGAACAGGCGCGACACCACCCGCTCGACGTTGCCGTCAACCGGCGTCGCTTTTTCGCCGAATGCGATCGCCGATATGGCCGCGGCGGTATAGGGGCCAATACCGGGGAGCTTCAGAAGCTCGATCTCAGCGCGGGGAAACGCGCCGTCGTAATCGCGTACCACCACGTCGGCGCAGGCTTTCAAGTTGCGAGCGCGGGAATAGTAGCCGAGGCCCGCCCATTGCTGCAGGACCTCTTCGAGAGGGGCAGCCGCAAGGGCGGTGACGGTCGGCCAGCGGGCGACGAATTTCTGGAAATACGGGACGACCGCCTTCACCGTCGTCTGCTGCAGCATGATTTCCGATAGCCAGACGCGATAAGGGTCGGCGGCCTTGCGGGGGCCGTAGCGCCACGGCAGGTCGCGCCTCTCGGCCGCGTACCAGTCAAGAAGAGCCTTGACCGTCAACGGACCGGCGGGCCGCAGCGGAAGCTGCTGCTGCTTTCGTCGCTCGGCGATATTTTCCTGGACCGCGCCCATGCGCTTGGCGTCTCCGGTTGCGCGGGAAGCTCGAATCGCATCGACAATGGTATCTGTCCTATACGTCACCACAAGACCGCCAGGCGGGGGAAACGCCGTTGTCAGACTATGAACCCACAGCCCAGATGAAGGCGCTGCCGGCGGATACGCGCCCGGCCAAAGGTGTGTTTGCGAAAGCGGTGGGCGCGTTCGTGCCCAAGGTGACATCGGCCGTATTCCAGAAATTCGGCTTCCACAGCGCCGAGATCATGTCGTCGTGGGAGACGATCGTCGGGAAGGACCTTGCCCGGCTGACACGACCGGACTCGATCAAATGGCCGCGGGGCGGCAAAGCGCCGGTGGATGCCGACGACGAGGGCCGCAGCTCTGGCGCGACGCTGATTGTCGCGACGGACCCGGCGTTTGCACTGGATGTTTCCTACCGGCATGGGGAAATCATCGACCGGATCAATCGGTATTTCGGTTATCGCGCCATTGCCCAGATCAAGATCCGGCAGGTCCCGCGGATGGAAGAGCCGATTGCGGCCAAGGACTTAATCGCTCAAAGCGAACGAAAAGAACCCGTGCTCCCGGCGTCGGGGGATTTCGACACGGCGTTGCAGACGCTCGGCAGAAGTGTCGCGGCGGCGAGCGTGCGCTGAGACGGCCAGTTTCCCATAGTGTTGATCGCTCCGTTCGGTTGCTATTCACCCGGGATTGGGCTTATTCGGGCGCCGGAACGGTTTCTGGCGGACGTTCTTTTACCGCCATTCTGTTGCGAGATGCATTCCCAGAGGAGTTGGGACCTTGAACACGTTCAAAAAAATCATTCCAGGCCTGCTCGCTTTGGCGGCCGTCGTCGGCGTTGCGTTTACGAGCGCCGAGCCGAGCTTCGCGCAGCGCAAAGACGGCCCGGCAGAAGTTCCGGTCGCCGAACTGATGAAGGCCCCGGACGGGCTCGACGAATTGTCCCTCGGCTCGGCGGATGCCAAAGTCACGGTCGTCGAATACGCGTCGATGACGTGCCCACACTGCGCGCACTTCACCAACGAAGTCTTCGAGCCTTTCAAGAAGAAGTACATCGATACGGGTAAGGTCCGGTACATCTTCCGTGATTTCCCGCTCGATAATCTCGCCGCCGCCGTTTCGATGCTGGCGCGCTGCGCAGGCAAAGACAAAGCCCTGCCGATGATCGAGACGTTCTATGAAAAACAGTCGGATTGGGCGTTCACCGGAGGCAGCCCGGTGCCGAAGCTGTTCGACATTGCCAAGCAGGCCGGCTTCACGCAGGAGAGCTTCGATAAGTGTCTGACAGATCAGAAACTTCTTGACGCGATCACGGCCGAGCGGTCGCGCGCCAGCGAGACGTTCGGCGTCAATGCCACACCGACCTTCTTTATCAACGGCAAGAAGCTGCAAGAAGCGCCAACGATGGAAGCATTTGATAAGGTGCTCGAACCGCTGCTGGCGGGGAAGTAACCGGGAAATCAAATGTCTGTCGCTCGACCGCTCAAACTTGCTGCCGCCCTGCTGTTGACCGGCTGGCTCGCAGGGTGCGGTTCGACACTGCCGTCGCTGTCACCGGCGACGGCAAGCATCTCGTCCGATAGCAGCGGCCTCGGTGCTTATCCATCGACAAGCTCGGATACGCCGGATGACGGCATGCCGACGCCGTTTAGCGATCCGACGGCCACGGCTTCGACCACCGGGCGACAGGTTATCCAGAACCCGACGATTGCCGACATCATGGCACCGAGCCCGCTCCCGGAAATGAGCTGGGGGCGGCCGGATGCGCCGGTCACGATCGTGCAATACGCCTCGCTGACGTGCCCGCACTGCCGGAACTTCCATTTGACGGTATATCCGGAGCTCAAGCGGCGGTTCATCGATACAGGCCGCGTGCGGTATATTCTGCGGGAATTCCCGATCGGCAAAAGCTCCGGCAACGCTACCATTGCCCTGCGTTGCGCGCCACCTGACAAGTATCTGGAACTCTACGGGAAATTTCTTGAGCAGCAGCCTTCCTGGGTAAGCCTAGAGGTGCGGCTCGATGCCATCTACGCGGTCGCTAAACAAGTGGGGATGACTCGCCCGCAGTTTGACGCTTGTCTGCAGAATCAAGACATGATCGCCAAGTTGAAGTGGGTTAAGGATCGTGGGCGCAAGCTCGGCATCATCGGAACGCCGAATTTTTTCATCGGCACCAAGCTCATCAAGAAAGAGCTGACGATTGCCGAAATCGCCGATTACGTCGAACAGGCGACCCGGCCGCAGAATACGCCGACGGCCTCGGCAAGTCCCTGAGGGGCGCGTCGCGACGGTCCTGAGGCACGGCAATACCGGCATCGAGGACTGACGCGACCGACATGAAAATCACCCGGCTCAGGCTTCTCGGCTTCAAGTCCTTCGTGGACGCGACCGAACTCGTGATCGAGCCGGGTTTGACGGGCGTCGTCGGTCCCAACGGTTGCGGAAAGTCGAACCTTCTCGAAGCGCTTCGCTGGGTGATGGGCGAAAGCTCGCATAAGTCGATGCGTGCCGCCGCAATGGACGACGTCATTTTTTCCGGCAGCGGCGGACGGCCGGAACGGCAAAGCGCCGAAGTCACGATGTTCCTCGACAACAGCGCACGGAAGGCTCCGGCCGAGTTTAACGGCAGCGACGTCATCGAGATTACGCGGCGGATCGAGCGTGAGGCGGGTTCAGCCTATCGCATCAACGGACGCGAAGTACGGGCGCGCGACGTCAAAGTGCTGTTCGAAGACGCGGCGACTGGATCGCGCTCGCCGGCGCTCGTCCGGCAGGGGCAGATCGGCGAACTCGTCAATGCCAAGCCCGAACAGCGGCGGCGCATTCTGGAAGATGCGGCAGGCATCGCGGGTCTGCACACGCGCCGCCATGAGGCGGAGCTGAAGCTCAAGGCGGCCGAAGCCAACATCGAGCGGGTCAGCGACGTTGCGGGACAACTGCAATCGCAGACGGAATCGCTGAAGCGGCAGGCGCGGCAAGCGCGTCGCTATAAAGAGCTTTCAACCGAGATCCGACAGCAGGAAGCGCTGGCGCTGCATCTGACGTGGGAAGACGCACAGCACAGCGTTGAAGCCGAAGAGACGCAACTTGCCGACGCCATGATGCGGCTCGGTGCGGCGACGGAAGCCGAAGCGAAGTCCCTCAACGATGAACTTCGTTTCGGCGAAGCGTTGCCGGCGCTCAGGGAAGCAGAAGCCGTGAAAGGCGCGGCGTTGGCGCGTTTCAAAATCGAGCAGGAAAATCTCGAACGCGAAGCAACTCGGGCCACCGAGCGGGCTCGAGAACTCGAAGCGCGGGCAAAACAGCTCGACACGGATTTGACGCGCGAAACAGGCTTCATTCACGAAGCCAAGGAAACGCTCGTCCATCTCGAAGCCGACCTCAAAGCAATCCAGGACGCCGACAGCAAGGCGATCGACGAAGAGACGGCGGAGAAAGCCCGCTTCGCGGCAGCCGAAGCCCGGCAGACCGCAGCAGATGCACATTTCGCCGACATCACGCATCGTGCGGCGGAAGCCCGTGCCAAGCTCAGGAGCCTCGAAGCGGCCCTTGGCGAGCGCAAAGACGTCGTCGCCAAAATCATGCGGCAGATCACGGCATTCGATGCGCAGATCGCCGATCTTACCGCGAAGGCGCCGGACGGCGAAAAAGTTGCCGACATGGCACAGCGCGGACAGGCGCTGGCGCAAGAGATCAGCAAGATCGAGGCCGATGCGCTCACCGCCGAGGAGACCGTCAAGACTTCACAGGTCGAAGCGAAAGCGCGCCGCGACGAAGCTCAACGTGTGCGTCTCGCGGCCAATGCTTTTTCAACGGAACGCGAGACGATTGCCAAGCTGCTCGCGCGCGGAGACGAAGACGTTTATCCGCCAGCCGTCGATTTCATTCGCGTATCGCCCGGATATGAAGCCGCGCTCGGTGCCGCACTCGGTGACGATCTCGAAGCGCCAATCGATCCGGAAGCGGCGGTGCACTGGCGCCGTCTCGATCTGCCGGCGGAAGATCATGCACTTCCCGCCGACGCCGAGCCGCTCGATATGCATGTCGAAGCACCGCTGGAACTGACGCGGCGGCTGCGGCAGATCGGCGTCGTCGAGCGTGAAGACGGTGCGCGCCTGCAGCCGCATTTGAAGCCCGGCCAGCGGCTCGTCTCACCGGAGGGCGATCTATGGCGGTGGGACGGTTTTGTTGCAGCGTCGGACGGCGTGACGCCTGCCGCCCAGCGCCTCGCGCACAAGAACCGGCTGGCGGAACTCGACCGCCGTGCGCAGGCGGTGCTCAACGAAGCCAAAGACACGATTGAAGCCGAACGCGCGGCGGCGGCAGCCGCGCAGCAGGCTGAAGCGGAAGAGCGGAGGCTGCGTCAGCTTTATCGCGAAAAGCAGAACGAACTCGCTCAGGTCCGCCAGCAGCTCACGGCGCTGGAAAAACTTCAGCGCGAGAGCGAGACGAAACTCGCCGCCGTTGTCGCGCAACGAGCGCGCGCAGATGAAGAACTGACCACGGCGCAGGCGCGCCATGTCGAGATCGAAGCCCACATTGTGACGATGAACGAGGGCGAAGATCTCGAACCGCAGCTGAAGGCCGCGCAAGCCGAAGCCGAGCAGGCACGGCGCGATGTTTCAGAGTCCCGCATCCGGCTTGGCAGCCTCGATCGCGACAAGCAAATCCGTGCCGAACGCATCCGGCATTCGAATGCCGAGATCGCGCGCTGGAAGGGGCGGCAAGCGAGCGCCGAAGCGCAGGTCGAAAGCCTCAGCAGGCGCCTGAAAGAGGCTCGCGACGAGATCGCGGCTGCGGCGGACCTGCCGGAAAAGATTGCGGCCCAGCGCGAAACGTTGCTTTCGGCCTTGTCGCGGGCAGATCAAGAGCGGCGCGAAGCAGCCGACGCGCTGGCGGCGGCGGAGTCTGCCGTCAAGACTGCGACGGACGCTCTCCGGTCGGCGCAGGCTGACGTGTCAAGCGCGCGCGAAGCCAAGGCACGGATCGAGACGCGGCTTGAGAACGCTCGACACAAACGGCAAGAGGCGGCGCGCCACATTCGTGAGACGTTCGAAGTCGCGCCGGAGGATTGCTTGGCGTTGGCTGCGTTCCCCGAGGCCTCGTCCATTCCGGCGCTCATCGACGTCGAGCGGTCGCTCGCGAAGCTTAAGGCCGACCGCGAGCGGCTCGGCGGCGTCAACCTTCAGGCCGACGAGGATCTGGCCGAAGTTTCGAAACAGCTCGAAACCCTGGTGGCCGAGCGGGAAGACCTCGAACAAGGCATCGCGAAACTCCGCCAGGCGATCCAGCAGCTCAATCGCGAGGCCAAGTCGCGGTTGGATGGCGCCTTCCAGACGGTCAACGGCCATTTCGAACGGCTGTTCACGCATCTTTTCGGTGGCGGCGAAGCGCGCCTCGAAATGATCGAGAGCCCAGAAGATCCACTGGAGGGTGGGCTTGAGATCATCGCCAAGCCGCCCGGCAAGAAGCCCGCAACGCTATCGCTGCTTTCGGGAGGCGAGCAGACGCTGACGGCGCTTTCGCTGATCTTTGCGGTATTCCTGACAAACCCGTCGCCGATCTGCGTGCTCGACGAGGTCGATGCGCCACTCGACGACGCCAACGTCGACCGCTTCTGCCGTCTGATGGAGCAGATGGCGGCCGAGACCGCGACACGGTTCCTAACCATCACGCACCATCCGATGACGATGGCGCGGATGAACCGGCTGTTCGGCGTGACGATGGCCGAGAAAGGCGTGTCGCAGCTCGTTTCCGTCGACCTGCAGACCGCGCAGAGCTTCCGCGAAGCCAGCTGAACAGCACACCTAATTGAGCGGCTGCTCCGAAGGCCCATGGACCGCGCGTGGTCACGCGCTCGTGCGGGAACCTGTCGCATAAGGGGGGCGTTCCGTCTCATCAAGAGAAAGGAGCCGCCCTATGCAACCACAACGAGATCCTCGCGCGCGCCGAGACACTCTTCCACCGACCGATGCGCGGCAAGCCAGCCCTCGCAAAATGAACTTTCGGGTCTTGCTCGCGTCGATGGTGCTGGCTACGGTGGTAGGCGTCGTGCTTGTCATCGGCTTCTGGCGTGCGACGCCACCGAGGGTCGATGCGTCGTCCGGCGGCAACCCTAGCCAGAACACCCAGCAGGCGGCTCCTCCGTCCGCTACGGCCCAGCCAGGGGCCGGCGGCGCGCCCGAGACTGCCCCGGCAACGACAACCCCACCTGCACAAAATCCGTCCACCCCTTAACCATTGCGCAAAAAGCCCTCAGAATAATGCGCCCTCGTCTGCGCAGGGGACTGTGCCGGACGAGGGCTTTCCCTTGCAGATCAGACTGAAAATAGTTCAGCAAAAGCCTGCGCGGTTTCGCCGTACCCCCATGGTAGAAAGCGTTATGCCCAATTCCTTGACACCCCCAGACCCCCTAACTATGGTCCGCGCCGTCGATCTCCCTGAGCGGCCGGTTTTCCGCAATATCTGGATGGTTTGAGCCATGTCAGCCGATGGCAAGGGTCAAAGTCCGGAACGCGGCGAAATCAGCCCGGAAGACCGTGATGCGTTTCGCAAGCGGTCGGCGGAACTTGGCCAGAAGCTTGACGCGCTGAAAGCGCAGAAGGCAAAGGCTGAACGATCGGCGGGCGGAGGACCTCAAGATCAATCCGCCTATGGAGCCGCCTTCAAGTTCGCGGCCGAGCTGATCGTCGGCGTCGTTTTCGGCGGCGGCGTTGGCTGGCTTCTGGACAGGCAGTTCGGCACGGCGCCCTGGCTGATGATCGTGATGGTCATAATCGGCTTTGCGGCAGGTCTTTTGAATGTTGTCCGCGCCGCTCAAGAGGCGCAGGCAAAAAACGAACCGCTACAAAAGGCGGCGCCGTCAGTCAAAAATGACGACGACGAATGAGAGAGACTAGGGGGTAGGCCTTGGCCGCTGAAGGCGCCGGACATCATGGTCCGATGGAGCAGTTCGAGATCACGAAGATCGTTGATCTCGATCTTTTCGGTCACGACATCTCGTTCACCAATTCATCGCTGATGATGGTTCTCGCGTTTGCGGTCATTGTCGGCTACCTGCTCTATGCCATGCGCGGCCGTGCGCTCGTTCCGACCCGTCTCCAGTCGACGGCGGAAGTGACGTACGAATACATCGCCGGCATGGTGAAAGAGAACATCGGCGAGGAAGGCATGAAGTTCTTCCCCTGGGTGTTCACGATCTTCATTTTCATCCTGGTTCTCAATATCTTCGGCCTCATCCCAGGCAACTTTGCCGTCACCAGCCACATCATCGTGACGTTTGCGCTGGCCGCCATGGTCTGGCTCGTGGCGACGTTCGTCGGCTTCTGGAAGCATGGCGTTGGCTATCTGAGATTGTTCGCGCCGGCCGGCGTGCCGCTCTGGCTCATGCCGATCATCATTCCGATCGAACTGACGTCTTATCTTATCCGCCCGATCAGCCACTCGGTGCGTCTCTTCGCCAACATCATGGCGGGCCACACCATGCTCGAAGTCTTTGCAGGCTTTGCGGTGCTGCTGCCCTGGTGGGGCAAGATCGCGCCCACCGGCTTCATGGTGGCTTTCACGGGTCTTGAACTGCTCGTTGCATTTTTGCAGGCGTTCATCTTCACGGTTTTGACCTGCATCTACCTCAACGACGCGGTCAACATGCACCATTGAACATTTCAGGGCGAAGGCGGGCCACCCGCCGGCGCCCTGTTTTGCTTGTCAATCTGAAACCTCTAAAACCGACCACAAAGGGAGATACTCCAATGGATCCGCAAGCCGCCAAGTTTATCGGCGCCGGCCTCGCCTGCTTCGCGCTCATCGGCGCCGGCATCGGCATCGGCAACATCTTCGGCAACTACCTCTCGGGCGCGCTGCGCAACCCGTCGGCTGCTGCTTCGCAGTTCACAAACCTGCTGATCGGCTTCGCTCTCGCTGAAGCGACGGGCCTTTTCGGCCTTCTGATCGCGCTCATCATCCTCTACGGTTGAGACTGGGCCGGGACTACTGAACCAAGCCCGATCAACCGGAGGCTATGATGTTTGCCGGCACGACAATGCTGTTCGCGGTCGCCGCTGAGGCGGCCGAGGAAGCCGCCAAGTCCGGTGGCTTGCCGCAGCTCAATCCGCATACCTTCGAGACCCAGCTCTTCTGGCTCGTCGTAACGTTCCTGGCTTTGTTTTTCGTCATGTCGAAGATCGCGCTTCCGCGCGTCGGCGAAGTGATCGAAGAGCGCCGGGACCGGATCAAGCGCGATCTCGATGCTGCTGCACGCCTGAAGGACGAAACCGACAAGGCGCTCGCCGACTACGAAAAGGCGCTCGCCGACGCTCGTTCTAACGCTTCGAGCATCGCCAAGGATACGCGCGAGAAGCTCGCCGCCGAAACGGAGGCCGAGCGTCACCGCGTCGATGAGCAGATCGCAGGAAAGCTGCGCGACGCCGATTCACGCATTGCCGCAACGAAGACTAAGGCATTGTCGGCAATTGGCGATATCGCGACGGACACGACGCGTGCCGTCGTCGAGAAGCTCATCGGTCAGGATGTTCCTGCCGAGGACGTGAAGAAGGTGTTGCGTCCGGTAGCGGGCAGTTGAGGATTTAGGACCATGTTCGATCCAACTAATCCGCTTTTCTGGGTGCTTGTCGCCTTCGTGGCGTTCCTTGCTCTGCTCGTCTACTATGGCGTTCCGGGCGTCGTCGCGAAGGCGCTCGACGAGCGTGCCGACAGCATCCGCAAGGAGCTCGACGAGGCGCGTAAGCTTCGCGAAGAAGCGCAGTCGCTGCTGATGGACTATCAACGCAAGGCCCGCGAAGCCGAGGTTGAAGCTCAGTCGATCATCGAGCAGGCCAAGCGCGAGGCGGAAGCGCTCGCAAGCGAATCTCGCAAGGCCCTCACTGAGAGCCTGGAGCGGCGCTCGAAAATCGCTGAAGACAAGATTGCACGCGCCGAAGCACAAGCCCTGGGCGAAGTTCGCTCCGTCGCCGTGGAAACGGCGCTCGCAGCGGCGCACGAAATCCTGAAGACGCGCGCAGCAGGCGCGACCGGCGACTCGCTGGTTTCGCAATCGATTGGCGATCTCAGCGGCAAGCTCAACTGAGCGAATCGCAGACGGCCAGAAAGTTTAAAAGCCGGGCTTTATGCTCGGCTTTTTTGTTGGCTTGAATTTCGGTTAGAGGAAAGCGGACAGCTGACGGATCAACCGGAGCTTGGCGCTCTGCCGTCGAAGCCGACGACGAGCTGATACTCGCCAGGCCGCGTGCCTTCAGCAATCGGGAACGTGACAGTGCGGACGGTCGAGAAATAGCTGATCGGCTTATCGAGGCCGACGTTGACATCAAGCTTCACGCTGTCGGTTGCAATGCGCGTGCGCTTGCCATCGTTGACGGACACCGTAATCGGCAAAGTGACGTTGCCAGGCTGGCCTTTGGGTCCCAGCAGCACACGGCCTGAGAAGCCATATTTCACAGTCACGCGGCCGGGCTCGACTTGGCACTCGCGCGCCGTCTTGGTGATTTCGCCGCGCTGTGCGACGGCCAGCGCATCGCCGACATGGCCGATTTCGTAGAAAGTGATGTAGTTGTCATGCGGCGCGATGACGAGACGCGGGCAACCGGCGTCAACATCGCCGACGAACGTGCTTCCTGTCGCGCTGGTGTCGTTGGATTTGGCCGCGTCGAGCAATTGGGCTTCGTTGACGGATGCGACTTGGGTATTTCCCGAAGAGCCGCCTCCGAACATTCCGCCGCCGAGGCCGGACGTCAGCGAGGACATGCCGCAGCCACCAAGCGCCGTAAGCGGCATAACAAGCGTCACCGCTGCCATTATTCGGGCGGTCGGTGCAAAGAAGCGACGCGTCAACGTCACATCCCTGTTAAAAGGATGCCGATAACCCCAGTTGCGCAACACTGTCCCCCGAGGTTCGGACCCCCGGCCCCTTGTATTGTCCGAAAAGCACCGTAGCATCCGACGCCACTGGTCCCCAAATGCATTTTCATGCATGCCGAACGAATATAGAGGACGTCTTTCTTCCATGTCCGGCCTTAACCAAAGTAATGCGACCGTGAAAAAGCCGCCCCTCAAGATCCTTCTCGCTGCGCCGCGCGGCTTCTGTGCCGGCGTTGATCGCGCAATTCAAATTGTAGAACAGGCTTTGACCAAATTTGGCGCCCCCGTCTACGTCCGTCATGAGATCGTACACAACCGTTATGTTGTTGATTCCCTGCGGGCGAAAGGCGCCGTTTTTGTGAAAGAGCTGGATGAGATTCCAGATACCGAACAGCCCGTGATCTTTTCAGCACACGGTGTGAGCAAGGCCATACCTGCTGCGGCACGCAGCCGTAACATGTTTGTCGTCGACGCGACGTGTCCGCTGGTTTCGAAAGTTCACATGGAAACGGCCCGCCACCACGAGCAAGGCCGCGAAATCATTCTCGTCGGACACGCTGGCCACCCGGAAGTGGTCGGCACGCTGGGGCAACTGCCGCAAGGCGCGATTACGCTCATCGAATCGGTCGACGACGCACAGGCGTTCACACCGAAAGATGCATCCAATCTGGCCTATGTCACACAAACGACGCTGTCGCTCGACGACACCGCTGAAATCGTCGCCGTGCTGAAGGCGCGTTTTCCCGGCATCGGCGGCCCGGTGAAGGAAGACATCTGCTACGCGACGACCAATCGTCAGAACGCTGTTAAAGCGCTCGCTCTGCAGATCGACGGACTGCTAGTGGTCGGCGGCCCGAAAAGCTCGAACTCGCTGCGTCTTGTCGAAGTTGCGTCGCGGGCCGGTTGCCGCTTCTCGTTCCTTGTCGAGCGGGCGGCCGACATTCCGTGGGACAAACTCGAAGGCGCAGAGACCGTGGGAATCACGGCAGGCGCATCGGCGCCGGAAGTCATCGTCGAAGAAGTGGTCGAAGCGTTCCGCGACCGCTATGATGTGACGATCGATATCGTCACGACACTCGAGGAGCGCGTGGTCTTCAATGTGCCGCGTGAGGTCCGGGTCGCTCGCGCTCCGGCCGAACAGCACTAGCTCCCATTCGGCGCACAGGAACATGGCGGTCTATACGGAAGTCAGCGACGACGAGCTTGCGCGCTTTATCGCCGGGTATGATCTCGGGAAGCTGCTTTCGTTCAAGGGCATCGCGGAAGGCGTCGAGAACACCAATTATCTGGTGCACACGACCGGCGGCACGTTCGTTCTGACGCTCTATGAAAAGCGCGTCGACGTCGCCGATCTGCCGTTCTTCCTCGGCCTGATGGAACATCTGTGCGCGCGCGGCGTCACGTGTCCGCTGCCGGTTCGAGATCGGAACGGCAACGTTCTCAACGAGCTTGCCGGACGCAATGCGGTGCTCATCACGTTTCTTAAGGGCGTGTGGCCGAAACGGCCGAGGGTTGAGCATTGTCTCGAGCTCGGCAAAGCACTGGCGCGCATGCACTTGGCGGGCGAGGACTTTCCCTTGCACCGCGCCAACGCTCTGGGGCTTGCGGGCTGGCGGCCTCTTTACGACAAATTTGCGGAGCGGACGGAAGAGATCTGTCCGGGCCTTGGAGCGCTGATCGCGACCGAGCTGCGGTTCCTTGAAGAGAAATGGCCGACGGATCTGCCGCATGGCGTCATTCATGCCGATCTCTTTCCCGACAACGTTTTCTTCCTCGACGACAAACTTTCCGGGATCATCGATTTCTATTTCGCGTGCGATGATGCGCTGGCTTACGACATCGCGGTCTGCCTCAACGCCTGGTGCTTCGACGCGGCATCCGCATTCGAACCGGCAAAAGGCGCAGCACTGCTGAAAGGCTATGACAGCGTTCGGCCGCTTACCGATCGCGAACGAGACGCAATGCCGATCTTAGCGCGCGGCGCGGCGATGCGCTTTCTGCTGACGCGCAGCTATGATTGGCTCAACACGCCGAAAGACGCGCTCGTTGCGCGCAAGGATCCCGCGGACTATGTCCGACGGCTCAAATTCCACCAATCGGTCGGAAGCATCGCGGACTACGCACCACAATTGATTTCATGACAGACGAACAACGACCGAAAGTTCAAATCTACAGCGACGGCGCCTGCTCGGGTAATCCCGGCCCCGGAGGCTGGGGCGCCATTCTCATTTCCGGCGCACACCGCAAAGAGATCAACGGCGGCGAAAAGCTGACGACGAACAATCGCATGGAGTTGAAGGGCGCGATCTCGGCGCTCGAAGCCCTCAAGCGAAAAAGCGATGTCGATCTCTGGACCGACAGCAACTACGTGCGCCAGGGCATCACGGCGTGGATTCACGGCTGGAAGAAGAACGGCTGGAAGACGGCCGACAAGAAGCCCGTCAAGAATGCCGAGCTGTGGCAGGAACTGGACGCGCTGCGCGCCAAGCATCACGTCACATGGCATTGGCTGAAGGGACACGCGGGGCATCCGGAAAACGAGCGCGCCGACGAATTGGCGCGCCTCGCAATGGCGCCGTTCAAACGCCGGGGAGCCGCGAAGCTCCCCGTCGACGACTTAGATTGAGCGGTCGATCATCGAACAGAGCGTTGCGGCGCTCGATTTGTCAGCGATGGGCGGCGAGTCCTCGACGTTCAGGACTTTGACGACACCGTCATCGACCAGCATGGCGTAACGCTTCGAGCGCAGACCCAGGCCAAAGTTCGAGAGATCGATTTCGAGGCCGATGGCTTTAGCGAAGTCGCCGGAACCGTCGGCGAGCATTTCGATCTTGCCGGTCGCGCCCATGTCCTTCGCCCAGTTCGTCAGGACGAACACGTCGTTCACGGCGGTGCAGGCGATCGTGTCGATGCCCTTAGCGTGTAACTCGTCGACTCGATCGACAAAGCCCGGCATGTGGCTCTTGCTGCACGTCGGCGTATAAGCGCCCGGCACCGCGAACATCGCGACTTTCTTGCCAGCGAAGATTTCACCGACTGTTTTGGGCTGCGGACCGTCCGGCCCCATCACCGTGAATTTTCCGTCCGGCAGGCGATCTCCGACCTTGAGCGTCATGGGCATGTCCTCTGCGTTTCAGGCCTCGTCGGCCGGTCCTCTATGTAGACCGGAAGCCTTACTTCTCAAGGACAATCGTCGTTTCGGACTGGCCTTTGGCGTCGATCATCGTGACCGTCAGGGGCTTGCCTTTGAGGTCCTTGATGTTGACGCCGTCGGTCAGATCGACCTCGAATACCGCCTTGCCGGATTGATCGGCTGAGCGTTTCGGCAACGGAACGTAAATTCCGCCCGGCCCTTCGACGAAGGCATCGGCAGTCTTGGGATCGGAGCTGGCGATATCGAGAATAAGCTTCGGCTTGCCCGCACTGTCATTCAGATGCCAGGACGCCAGGGTCGGGTCGATGCCCGATCGCGCCGCTTTGTCGGGCACACGTGCAAGACTTGCCGTCAGCTCTGCGGAGGTACCGACGTCCGGCGGAATTGTGAGTTGCAGCACGGCTTCGGCGGGAATGCAAATGTCCTTGCAGATGCCGTACTGAACCTTGCCTTCGAGCGTGACGGGCTTGCTTGGGTCTTTCGGCGTCACCAGAACCGGGAACAACACGGCGTTCTTGTAGCCGACGACGTCGCCTGCCTTGTCGTGAATGCGGTGCGGTGCCGGATAAAGGACTGTCGCCGAGGCGAGATTATCGGAACCTGTCCAATCGAAATCGGGTGGGACGCCGCCCGCGTCGCCCGGTGTGCGCCAATAGGTTTTCCAGCCCCCGGGCATTGAAACGTCGACGCCGGCGTAGAGCGCCGTCTTGCCATCGCGGGAGGCGTGTCCGGCAATCAGGCGCGCCTGATTGTCCATGCCGCGAAACCAGTCGGAGGCAACGGGTCCGGCATCGCTCCATGCCGCCGTGCCGCTCAGTAGAAAGAATGCCAAAGCCAGTCTGATCACGCTCGCTTGCCTTCCAATGCTTAATTCATTGTCATGTCGGCCGGGGACCGGGCTCTCGTTCGACCCCTACGAGCCCTTATATGCGGCGGGATCGCCTCTCGTTACAGATCCCGATGCTGCTTTGCCGGACTTTAAAGATCTTCACGCCGCCGTTGTATGAGGTTAGTCTGGACAATATGAAGGTCAGCCGACAGTTGAGCCCAGACGACGGCTCAGAGATCAAGCTCGAAGGCCAGCTCCTTATCGCTATGCCGTCGATGACGGACAAGCGCTTCCAGCGCTCGGTCATTTACATGTGCGCGCATTCTGCCGAAGGCGCGATGGGGCTGATCATCAACCAACGCGCCAACCATATTACAGCGCCCGATCTTCTCGAACGGCTCGGTATTTCGCCGCGTGATCCTGACGACGAAATTACGAGCGAGGTGCTGTCGCTGCCGATTCAGGTCGGCGGACCGGTCGAGACGGGGCGCGGGTTCGTGCTGCACAGCTCCGACTATTTCTCCGAAGATTCGACGCTTGCGATCGAACAGGGGGTCTGCCTGACGGCAACCATCGACATTCTGAAGGCCATCGCGCAGGGACGCGGGCCGGAGCGGGCGTTGCTGGCACTCGGCTATGCGGGCTGGTCGCCAGGGCAGCTCGAAACGGAGCTGCAGGCGAACGGCTGGCTGCACTGTCCGGCCGATCCCGACATCATTTTCGATGATGACCTGGAGAGCAAATACTCGCGGGCGTTGGCCAAGATCGGGATTGATCTTTCACATCTCGTCAGCGACGCCGGACACGCCTAAGCGCGCTGCAGCGGCGTCGGCCGCGGTCTCCCATCTCTTATGAGGCTACCGAGCGCCTAAACGCCGGCGGAGCCGACCTTTGACGGTTTCTTCGGCTCTCTAGACGCGCTGTCACTCGAGGCCGGACCACCGCTGGTGCTGCCGTTGCCCGGCAGTGGGGCGCCGGCGAGACGGGCGAGACTCTGAGCAATCGACGGCGGCAGCGTCGAGAAATCAGGCTGCGTCGACGGCTGAGAGGGAAATCCCGAGCCGTTGCCATTGCCCGGAAGCGGTGGTGGCGCGGTGGGCGGGATGATGGTCGGCGTATCGCTGCGCAGCGACGCAGGGATAGGCGTTCCGGTCCGCGGCGGTGGTGGTGCCGCTTGAGACTGGGCGGAAGGCGCACCGGGAGGTGGCGGTGCCGGAGACGCGCTGGCGCGCGCAAGCGCCTCGGCAAGCGGCGAAACGATATTCTTGCTGCGCTCGTCCTGCTGCGCGCGATCCGGCGCCTGCCGAGATGGCGGCGAGACCGTCGTCGGTACGCCATTGGCGTGCGGCGGCGCGGGCATATGGGGGGCTTGCCGGTTCGACGTCTGGGGCGACATCGAAGGCGGCGGCATGGTTTGTGGTGACGGCGCCAGCGGCCCGCCAGGACCCGGCGGACCGGCGTCGGCCAGTCTCGGCGCTGCCGTTCGCGTCTGGGGCGACTGCGTGATCGGACCGGCGCCGTGGTTGCCGTTGCGATTGCTCAAGGGGTTGGGAGGAACCGGAGCCAACGCCGAGAGCGTCGGCGGCGCCGTAGCCGGGTCGGGATTGCGCGAAGGCGTATCGGCAGGCTTCGCCGAACCGTTCAAAGCACCGTTGAGGGCAGCGACGGTCGCCGGGGCGATGCCGTTGACGCCATTCGGTTTGGCGGCAGCGGGAGCAGCCGGTTTCTGACGCTGCCGGACGACCGATCCGGACGGCAAAGCCGCAGGTTTCGTCGCAGGCGAACCGGCCGTTGCCGGGACTGCGGCGGGATTGGCTGTCTTGGGATCTTGCGGCGGCGCTTTGGCCGATGCCGTAATGAGCTTTCCAGACTTCTTCGTCACCTCTTTGCCGGGCGTTTTCGCCTTTGGCCGGAAGAACCCGCGCGGCTGCAGCTTGCGCTCCGAACGCCGGACCATTTTCAAGAGCTGCGAGACGGCGCGCTCCGGGATCGGCTCGCCGAAGTGATAGCCCTGTGCGTATTCGCAACCGATCGAGCGCAGGAATGCGGCCTCGTCGGCCCGTTCGATGCCTTCTGCCGCGATGGTCATCGACAGCTCGTGCGCGAGCGCCACCATCGACCTCATGATCGCGGCACCGTCTCCAGTGCCGCTGCCGCGGACTAGCGTGCTGTTGATCTTGATCGTATCGAAGGGGAAACGATGCAGATAGGCGAGCGATGAGAAGCCGTTGCCAAAGTCATCGAGCGTCAGCTCGACGCCCGAGCCGCTGAGCATCTTCAAAACTTCGACCGCCTGCTCTGGGTTGTCCATGAGCAGGCTCTCGGAGATTTCGAGCCGCATGGTGCCGGCGGGTGCAATATTACGGCCGAGCACATGGCGGACTTCCTGAACCGACTCCGGACGGAAGAACTGACGGCCGGAGACATTCACCGAAACGAAGATTGGCCGCTCCGAGCGTGGCAGCTCAAGCACCCAGCGTGCAACGTCGCGCGAGGCGCGCAGGAGCAGGTGCGAGCAAAGCTTGATCAGGATCTCGCTGTCGCCAGCATCAGCCAACTGCGCCATCGGGTTGACGAGACCGAGGTTGGGATGCTCCCAGCGCAACTGGGCTTCGAAGCCGGCCAGCTCTTTGGTCGGCAGATAAACGATGGGCTGATAGAGAACCTTGAGATGGTTCTTCTCGATGGCCCGCGCCAGATCGGATTCGATCTGAGCGTCAGAATCGCGGTCGCGGCGCATCGACGGCTCGAAGACCTCGATACGGTCCGGGCCGCCGCGCTTGGCGCGATACATTGCCAGTTCGGCATCCTTCAGGAGATCGCCGTCGGCGCCTTGCGTTCCATCCCACAGCGCGACACCCATCGATCCCGTCAAGATCACTTCCTGGTTCGCAAGTGGTATCGGGGCGCGCAAGGAGCGGCGAATGCGTTCAGCGAGCGCTGGCAGATTGCGCGCTTCCCGCTCACCGATGAAGAGCAATGCGAACTGATCGCCGCCAACGCGAGCAACCGTATCCTGCGGCCCAAGATGGCGTTGCAGGCGGCGCGCGACCGTCAGCAGTAAGCTGTCGCCGCGAACGAGGCCGAACGAAGCGTTCACGCTCTTGAACTTGTCGAGGTCGATGAAGATCACCGACGGTTTGACGGTGTTGTCAGTCTTGGCGCGTACGATGACTGACTTCAGCCGGTCGATGAACAGTTCGCGGTTGGGCAGGCCTGTCAGGCTGCAATGCACCGCGTCGTGCAATAAGCGTTCGTGCGCGCGCTTGCTGTCGGAGACATCGCGGATCAGGCCGACGCAGCGCAGGGTACGGCCGTCGGCATTGGGAACGCTGGCGGCTTCAAGCTCGAACCAGCGCCAACTGTTGTCGGCGTGGCGAAGACGGAAATCGCTCTTGATGCGAATGCCGGAGCGTTCCTGTGCCGACATCAACGTGACGCGGAAACGCTCTTTATCGGTCGGATGGACGTGTTTGAGGAAATCGTCGACTTTCGACGTCAATTCGCCCGGCATGAGAGACAAGGCGATCTCAACCTCCGGCCCGACCTTGATCTCGTCGCGGCGGATATTCCATTCCCAGATGGTCGATCCGGATGCAGCCAGCGCCAGCGACCGACCCTGCAGCTCGGTGGGAGCGCCGGTGTAAATGGCATCCGACGAGCGGAACGCAAATTGCGTGACCGTAAAGCCCATCAGAATGACGACCAGTACGAGGCCGGCGACGAGACTGGAGACGACCACGTCGCCCGACATGCGGCCGGTAAGCGTCATGCCAGTCGCGAAAATCCAGACCAGGAACAGAACCCAGGTCGGCACGAGCGACAGGGCGCGATCCTGTCCCTTGAAAGCCAGGAAGAGCGTAAAGAGCGCGCCAATACTACCGATGGCCAGGAACGATAATCGGGCAAACGTCGCCGCCAGCCGCGGATCGATGACGGCGACGGCGATCAACGTCAGCTGCGCGACGATCCAGACGCCGATCATCATGCGCACGATGCCGTGCCAGAGCCCCAAGCGCAGGAACGTCGAGAAGAACATCACGAAGCTCGCCGCCATCGCCGCTTCGCCAGCGGCTCGATAGACGGCGTTGTCTTCCGGTCTCAAATTGAAGAGCTTATGGAAGAAGCCGAAATCGACACACAGATAGTTGAGGACCGTCCACGCGACCAAGGCCGCGGCGGGAAAGATCAGCTTATGGTTGGCGGCGAAGATCGACGTCAGGAAGATCGCGAGCAGGCCCGTCAGGCCGAGCATCGCACCATTAAATAGCTGGCGGTCGCGGGTTTTGATTTCGTAGTCGATCGGCTGCCAGAGATACATGCGGGCGTAGCGATCACCCGCAAGCTCAGCGACGTAGGTGATCGTCTGCCCCGGTTCGAGCGTGATGCGGAAAACGTCCGCCTTATCACTCTTGATGCGTTCGGGCACGAAACCGACCGACGGCGTAACGCTCTCGATGCGGCGGGCGTCGAGGTCGGGCCAGACGGCGCCGGAGCCCACAACGTTGTAGCGGTCGGCTGTCAACAGGCGTTCAAGGGATTTGTCGGTCTTGTTCGTCAACGCGAAGACGACCCAGTTCGGACTGGTGCCCGGAACGGAGGCGCGAACGGTCATGCGGCCGGAAACGCCGTCGGGACCGGCGGCCGTCTCGACCTGCAGGCTGTCGCCGCGGCCTTCGTAGGCTTCTCCGAGGGTCGTGATCTCGATCCGGTCCTGGTCGCCTTCGACGGGAATGGGGGTTAGCGCTTCGGCTCGTCCGACGAGCGTAACGAGGCACGTGACAACGAGGCCCAGCAACGCCAGCCAGGACCGTGCCCGTTTCCCTCCGTCAACCCCCCAGACTGCCATTACCCCCCCAGTTCCGAAGTGCCTGACGATGGCCCCTCAGCCAGACGCGCGTAAAGCAGATGGTCTTCCCATCGGCCATTAATCTTCAGGTATCCGCGCGCCAACCCTTCGCGCTGAAAACCGACGGATTCAAGGACGCGCATCGAAGCAAAGTTTTTCAACATCGTCGCCGCCTCGATGCGGTGGAGCCGCAAGGCGTTGAAGGCCATCGGCAGCAGCATAGCGACGGCTTCCCGCATGTGGCCGCGACCGGCGAACGGCGCGCCCATCCAATAGCCGAGCGATGCCGTCTGCGCCGACCCGCGGCGGACGTTGGAAAGCGTGACGCCGCCGAGCAGCGTGCCCGTCGTGTTCTCGAAGATGAAGTAGGGATAGGAGACGTCGTTGTGGATGTCCTTGGCGTAAGCGCGAAGGCGGCGCCGATACATGGCGCGGGACAGATCGTCCGGCGACCACGTCGGCTCCCACGGCGTCAGGTGCGCCCGGCTGGCGGACCGGAGTTCGGCCCAGGCCGTATAGTCGGCAGGCGCCGGCTGACGCAACGTCAGGGCGCGGCCGTGGACGACCTCGAAATCTTCATCGGGACGTATCGAACGAAGGAATGCCACGCCCTGTCACCTCGCGACCTTGCCAACCGCAGCCGGAACATGGCGCGATGTAAACTGCGCCGCAATGCGCGAAGCTTGTCCCGACGATTTCCGGCCAGACCCGATGACGGCGACAGACGGCGCTTCCTCGGTCAACGTTTGGGCAAAAGCCTTGATCCGAGCGTGGTCAACAGCGTCGACGTGCTCGATCAGCTCGGTAACCGGGATGAGGCGCCCTTGGGTCAGAAGCTGACGCGCCATCTGCTCGGCGTTGACCGCCGAACTTTCAAGCGCCATCAGCAGACCCGCCTTGAGCTGCGCCTTCGAGCGCTGCAATTCGGCTTCCGTCGGGCCGGTGTCGGCAATTTCCGCAAGCTGCGCTGCGACGACGTCGGCGAGTTCGCCAACCATCTCCGGGGAAGTCGCGGCATGCACAGACAGCATTCCAGTGTCCCTAAGTCCCCAAACCGAGGAGTCGATCGAGTAGCACAAGCCTCGATCCTCCCTGATTTCCTGAAACAAACGCGACGACATTCCGCCGCCGAACAACCCCGAAAACACCTGCGCGGTGTAGAACCCCGGCTCCAAATACGATGGGGACGGCAATCCGATCAAAACGTGGCTTTGCTCGAACGGCTTGCTCGACGCAGCGAAGCCGCCCCTGTAGAGCGCAAGCGATTCAGTTCCCTGTTGCCGGGAAGTGAGCCCCCCGAATAGGGCCTCAACGTGGCGAACGATGGTTTCGTGGTGTACAGCCCCCGCGGCCGAAACGACAATCGCCTCAGGCAGATAGTGCTCATCGAGGTAGGATTTGAAATCGGTGGCCTGAAAGCTGCCGACACTTGCCTTGGTGCCGAGGATGGGACGGCCGATCGATTGGCCCGGAAAGGCAACGCCCTGCATCAGGTCGAAGGCCATGTCGTCGGGGTTGTCATCGGAGGCGGCGATCTCCTGCTGGATGACGACGCGCTCGCGGTCGATGTCCTCGTCGGCAAATTTCGAATTGAGCAGAATGTCGGCGATGACATCGAGCGCGATCTTATCGTCGCCCTTCAGGACGCGGGCGAAATAGGCGGTCGTATCAAGGCCGGTCGAGGCATTGAGGTCGCCGCCGATGCCTTCGATTTCGTCCGCGATCTGACGGGCAGAGCGCGTCTTCGTGCCCTTGAAGGCCATATGCTCCAGGAAGTGAGCGAGGCCATGCTGATCTTCACGCTCATGCCGCGCGCCGACCGCGACCCAGACGCCGAGCGACACTGTCTCAAGGCCGGGCATATGTTGCGTAACGATGCGCAGTCCGTTC
The DNA here is from genome assembly GCF_047497105.1 of Hyphomicrobium sp. DY-1. NCBI lineage: Bacteria > Pseudomonadati > Pseudomonadota > Alphaproteobacteria > Hyphomicrobiales > Hyphomicrobiaceae > Hyphomicrobium > Hyphomicrobium sp. DY-1. The sequence continues at coordinate 1,568,692 of NZ_CP134870.1, forward strand.
GGCAGCGTCGAGATTGCAATCGTCATCGCGATACCCCCGGCGCAGCGCGGCTGTGGTTCAGAACGAACTCTTCGACCGCCGCGAGGCTGTTCGGCAAGACTTCGAAATGTTCTTCGTCGGTCATCAAATGCTCAAAGCCGGGCGGCAGCGGCGGCCGCTTGCCGGTGATCCGTTCGATGGCGTCGGGAAATTTGGCGGGGTGCGCCGTAGAGAGAACGACGGTGTCGCCCGCGCTCGTGCGTTCGGCGGCAACGAAGGCGCAGGCGGTATGGGGATCGAGCAGATAGCCGTAGCGCGTTTCCGTCTCGCGGATGCAATCGGCCACGTCCTGCTCAGTCGCGGAGACGGCGGCGAAATCAGCCTGCAAAATCGGGGCGACGCGCCCCAGCTCGAAAGAGCCTTTAGCGGCCAAAGAGGTCATCAGGCTGCGGACCAAGTCGGCGTCGCGACCTGAGGCTTCGAACAGATAGCGTTCGAAATTCGAGGAAATCTGAATGTCCATCGATGGCGAGGACGTCGCGATGACGTCGCGCATGGCGTAGACGCCCGTGGCGACGGCGCGCGGCAGGATATCGTTTTCGTTCGAGGCAATGATGAGCTTTTCGATCGGCAGGCCCATGCGCTTGGCGACGTAGCCAGCAAAGATATCGCCGAAGTTTCCGGTCGGCACCGCGAACGACAGCGCGCCGTTCGAACCGCCGCCAAGGCGCGAAGCGGCATAAAAGTAATACGTCACCTGCGCGACGATGCGTGCCCAATTTATCGAGTTGACGCCCGACAGCTCGACGCGATCGCGGAAGGCGTGATCGTTGAACATCGCTTTGACGAGCGCCTGGCAGTCGTCGAACGTGCCGCGGATGGCGAGCGCGTGGACGTTTGTCTCTGACGGCGTCGTCATCATCCGGCGCTGGACGTCGGAGACACGGCCTTCGGGAAACAGGATGACGACGTCAACGCGCTTCGAGCTTCTGAAGGCTTCAATCGCGGCGCCGCCGGTATCGCCGGACGTCGCGCCGACGATCGTCGCGCGGCGGCTGCGCTTCGCCAGCACGTGATCCATCAGGCGCGCGAGCAACTGCATCGCGACGTCCTTGAAGGCGAGCGTCGGGCCGTGAAACAGTTCGAGGATCGTCAAGCCGGGCTTCACGGCATGCAGCGGCGTGACTTCATCGCTCGCGAATGTGGCGTAAGCCTCGCTCGCCATGCGAAAGAGGTCGTCGCGGGAGATCTCATCGCCGGTGAACGGATGAATGACCTCGACCGCGATTTCGGCGAAGGATTTTCCGGCGAAAGACTTTATCGTTTCCGAAGAAAGGACCGGCCAGATTTCCGGCACGTAAAGGCCGCCATCGCGAGCGAGTCCCGCGAGGACGACATCCTCAAATCCCAGTTTTTCGACTTCGCCGCGCGTTGAAATGTAGTTCAAATTATCTCTCATTCTGCGGTGGATCGGACGAACGTCGCCCGGCCGGCAAGCCTAATTCGACAGCCTCGGTCGAACAACTTATTCGCCCGCTGTCCGGCTGCACCGCGACTTACTCTTTCTTAGATTGCAGTCCATCATCTTCCACAGCCGCAAGTCGCTGTCGAGCAAAGACCGCAAACACGGCGATAAGCGTCAGCGCCAGCCCGTACCACGTTACGACGTACTGGAGATGATTGTTGGGCAGATTGATCTCGGTCGTGCCACCTCGCGGCCATCCGCCCGGATTGGGGGGCGCGGCGTCGGCATCCAGGGAAAACGGAGCATAGGCCTGACGCTTCTCGGCGTTGAACTGGAGCGCGGTCGGGGGGCCTTCCGGCCCCCACTGCATGCCCTCCAGGTCCGGCCAATACCAGCGGTTGCCGGCATAGTCGTTGTCGGGCGCAAACCAGGGTTTCGGTTGCGCCAGACGAACGAGGCCGGTGACGGTCACGGGTCCGGCCACTTGGCCCTCGGCGCGCTTCGAGGGATCCTTCAGCGTCTCGGGCACCCAGCCACGGTTCACGAAGAGCGGCGGCAGTCCGCCGTCAGGAATAAGCAGCGTGTAGACGTCCCAGCCCTGCGACTGATCGGTCGGGTGATAGAGGTGGCGCTCGCGGCTGTAATCGAAGCGGCCAGTGACGCGCATGTGCGTGTATTCGACGTCGCCCGTTTTCACATATTCGGCGAGGACGGCCGGATAGGAGATGGGCTCCGCCGTCCGGCGCGTCTCGATGCGTGAGATGAGCGCCTCTTTCCAGGCCTTTCGGTGCCATTGCCAGTTGCCCAGCCCGATGAGGACCGGCAGCAGGGCAAGCGTCAAAAGACCCGGAACGATGAGGCCGGCGGCGCGCCAGCGCGCAAACATGCTCATCCCTCCTCGGAGAGACGGCCTTCTTCGGCCTTGTTCTTGAACTGCAAGGCGATCAACAGCGCCTTGAGGAAACGAAGCAGCAAAACGCCGAGCAGCGGCGTCAGAATTCCCCATAGGAGGACATGGACCCACCAGGGCACGCCAAACTTGAACTCGGCGATGAGGGCGCCTCCGATGCAGAGAAAGCCGAGGATGAAGATTGCGAAAACGGCAGGCCCGTCACCCGTATCGACGAACTTGTAGTCGAGGCCGCAGGCATCGCACTTGTCGCGCATGTTCAGGACATTCACGAAAAGCTTGCCGTTGCCACAGCGGGGACAACGGCAGGTGAGGGCCGTGACCAAGGGCGAAACGGATTGAGTGTGGCTCTGCACGACCATCTCGATTTCTGCGTCGTCGCGTTTGTCGCGACGCTGCGTATCTGGTGCGACATTCAACTGCGAAGAGCGCCGCGCTTCAAACGACAAAAGGCGGCACATTAGCCGCCTTCTGCCTTTGGATCTCATTTCTCGACGCCACCGGCCGCTTATTCGGCGCCCGGAACGATCGGACCGGCGCCCCAAACGTAGATGCAGGCAAACAGGAACAGCCAGACGACGTCAACGAAGTGCCAGTACCAAGCAGCCGCCTCGAAGCCGAAGTGCTGTTGCGGCGTGAAAGCGCCCCGCAGCGCGCGGATGAGGCACACGAGCAGGAAGATCGTGCCGATGATCACGTGCGCACCGTGGAAGCCGGTCGCCATGAAGAACGTCGCGCCATAGGAATGGCCCGGGAAGCTGAAGCCTGCATGGCTGTATTCCAGCGCCTGGCAGGCCGTGAACGTCATGCCGAGGATGACGGTCAGCACGAGGCCGATCACGAGGCCGCGACGGTCGTTCTTCAAAAGCGCGTGGTGCGCCCACGTGACCGTGCAGCCCGACGTCAGCAGGATGAGCGTGTTGACGAGCGGCAGCCCCCACGGGTTGAACGTGTGCTTGAAGTAACCGGGGATCGTAGCGTCGGTAGCCGCGACCGGCACCGGCGGCCACTTACCGCCGAAGACTTGGTCGCGCGTGGTGGTGCCGACGACGGAGGCGGCATTGTTCATCAGGTCGTGTACGCCGGCCGGGAAGAAAGCGAAATCGAAGTAAGCCCAGAACCAAGCGACGAAGAACATCACTTCCGAGGCAATGAACAGGATCATGCCGTAACGGAGGTGAAGCTGGACGACGGGCGTCTGATAACCCTGGTTGGCTTCGCGGATGACGTCGATCCACCAGGCCCACGCCGAGGCGACCACCGCGGTCATGCCGATGGCGAAGAGCCAGGGCCCCTTCATGCCGAGGACGCCAAGACCGTCGACATGCGTGCGCATCCAGACGATGGCGCCGAGGGCCATGATGAGCGCCGACACCGACGAGGCGAGCGGCCAGGGGCTCGGATTTACAAGATGGTAGTCATGGTGCTTCGCGTGCGTGTCCGCCATTTCCGTCTCCGTCCCCTTCAGGCTTATGCCCGTTCTTGCTTGAACCTATGCGCGGCACCGCAGTGTTCGTCTCTGGTCTGCCGAGCTTTCAGTTCGTTTTCTCAACCTTCTTCTTGCTGACCTCAGCCCCCGTTCTTCTGAGCCGGCGAAGCATCGGCGGTCGCAGCCGGATGATCGACAGGATAGAAGACGTAGGAAAGCGTGACTTCCGACTGCACCGCCGCATCCCGATCCTCGACGATCTTCGGATCGATGAAGAACGTGACCGGCATCTCGACCGTCTGATGCGGCTGGAGCGTTTGCTGGGTGAAGCAGAAGCATTGGATCTTGTTGAAGTACAAGCCGAAGATCTCCGGCGTCACGTTGTAGATGGCCTGACCCGTGACCGGCTTGTCCGAATTGTTGGTGGCGCGGAAGAACGCGAGACCGGTTTCGCCGATCTTGACGTCCATCTTGCTAATCTCCGGCTCGAACTTCCACGGCAGGCCCGGAGCGGTGCTGGAGTCGAAGCGCACGGTTATGGTGCGATCGAGCACCTTGTTCGTATTCGCCTTCACGCGCTGCGTCGTGCCGTTATAGCCGGTCGCCTTGCAGAACATCGTGTAAAGCGTCGGCGACATGGCGGTGATCGAACCCATGACGCCGAGGGCGCCGAGGCAAATCATGACGGCTCGCCGGTTGTTGCGAGAGGATTTCGCCGGCTTGTCCTTGTCGATCTCCACAGCGCGATCCTTTTCCATCAGCCGATGCCGTTGATCACGTTGCCGCCGAGGCGAACGAACGTGGCGATGTAAAACGCCAGGACCATAAAGCCGAGCGCAAGCCCGATGGCGATCGACCGGCGGCGACGGATCTTCTCGCTGCGCGAGTCCAGACGCTCAGCGGCTTTCGGTTCGGGAGCTTTAGGTTCTTCCGTCACGCCGCCTCACGCAAAAATGCGGCTGAAGACGGCTTCACCAAGAAGCACGGCAAACAGCACGTAGAGATAAAGGATCGAGAACCAGAAGAGCTGCCGCGCGGCGGTGTCAGCCTCGCGCCCTTCGGTCGTGGAATAGACGCGCACGGCAAGCGCCAGGAACACCGCGCCAAGCACGGAAGCGCTGACGAGGTACGCGATGCCGCCGAGGCCGACGAAATACGGCACGACGGCCAACGGCACGAGCAGCACGGAATAAAAGAGGATCTGGCGGCGCGTCTCTTTCAGACCGGCCACGACCGGCAGCATCGGCACGCCGACGCGCTCATAATCACGGCATCGATAGAGCGAGAGCGCCCAGAAGTGGGGCGGCGTCCACATGAAGATGATGAGGAACAGCAAGAGGCTGTCAAAGCTGATGCCGCCCGTCACGGCCGCCCAGCCGATCATGGGGGGGAAGGCTCCGGCGGCGCCGCCGATGACGATGTTGTAGGGCGTCCGGCGCTTCAGCCACATCGTGTAGACGAAGAGGTAGAAGGCGATGGTGATTGCGAGCAGCGCTCCGGCCGTCCAGTTGACGAGAACGCCGAGCGTCAGAACGGAGCAGACGGCGAGCACGCCACCGAAGCTCAGGGCTTCGTCGGCGGTGACGCGGCCGCGCGGCAGTGGCCGGGCCGCGGTACGCGCCATCCGGGCGTCGATGTCGGCGTCGTACCACATGTTGAGAGCGCCCGATGCGCCAGCGCCGATAGCGATGGTGATAATCGCGATGACGCCGAGAATCGGGTTGATCGGGCCGGGAGCGGCCAGCATCGCGGCGAGCGCAGTGAACACGACCAGCGCCATCACGCGCGGCTTCATCAGCTGAATGAAATCGCCGACACTTGGCTCAAGTATCAGTTCGCCGTCGCTGATTTCACTTTGAATGCTCATAAGCCCAAGCGCCGTCCTGGAAGTTATTTGTTTTTATTGTAGGTGGCTGCGGACCGGCTGGGCCAGCCCGCAGCGCGTCGTGTTTCCTTAATGATGGTCTGTCGCAGCGATGCGCGGCAGCGTCTCATACGAATGGAATGCCGGCGGAGACGACAGGGTCCATTCGAGCGTCGTTGCGCCGACGCCCCACGGATTGGCGGCCGCCTTTTCCTTCTTGATGAAGTAGGCATAGAACATGCCAAACAGGAAGACGAGCAGGCCGGCCGTCGTAATGTACGACCCGATCGACGAGACGCGGTTCCAATAGGTGAAGGCTTCCGGATAGTCGGCGTAGTGGCGCGGCATGCCGGCAAGGCCGAGGAAGTGCTGCGGGAAGAACAGGACGTTCGCACCGATGAACGTCAGCCAGAAGTGCAGCTTTCCAAGGAATTCGCTGTACATGTAGCCCGACATCTTCGGGAACCAGTAGTACCAGCCCGCAAAGATCGAGAACACGGCGCCGAGCGACAGCACGTAATGGAAGTGCGCGACAACGTAATAGGTGTTGTGCAGCGAACGGTCGATACCGGCGTTGGAGCACATCACGCCCGTCACGCCACCGATCGTGAAGAGGAAGATGAAGCCGAGCGCCCAGATCATCGGCGTGCGGAACTGGATCGAGCCACCCCACATCGTTGCGATCCAGGAGAAGATCTTGATGCCCGTTGGGACAGCGATGACCATCGTCGCGAACATGAAGTAGGCCTGCGTATCGACGCTCAGGCCCGCCGTATACATGTGGTGCGCCCACACGACGAAGCCGACAAGGCCGATGGCGACCATCGCGTAGGCCATACCGAGATAGCCGAAGATCGGCTTGCGCGAGAAGGTCGACACGATGTGACTGATCATGCCGAAGCCCGGCAGGATGAGAATGTAGACTTCAGGGTGACCGAAGAACCAGAACAAGTGCGCGTAGAGCAGCGGGTCGCCGCCGCCTGCCGGATCATAGAAGGTCGTACCGAAGTTACGATCCGTCAGCAGCATGGTGATTGCACCGGCGAGAACCGGCAGCGAGAGCAGCAGCAGGAAGGCGGTGACCAGCACCGACCAGGCAAAGAGCGGCATCTTGTGCAGCGTCATGCCCGGAGCGCGCATGTTGAAAATCGTCGTGATGAAGTTGATGGCACCGAGAATCGAGGACGCGCCAGCAAGGTGAAGCGAGAGAATGGCGAAGTCGACCGCCGGTCCCGGATGGCCGATCTTGCTCGACAGCGGCGCGACGACGATCCAGCCCGTGCCGACGCCGTTGGCATCGCCCGTACCCGGAACGAACAGCGAGATCAGCAACAGCGTGAACGCAATCGGGAGCAGCCAGAACGAGATGTTGTTCATGCGCGGGAACGCCATGTCCGGCGCGCCGATCATCAGCGGCACGAACCAGTTGCCGAAGCCGCCAATCATGGCGGGCATGACCATGAAGAACACCATGATGAGGCCGTGGGCCGTAACGAAGACGTTGTAGACGCCTTCGTTCGAGAAATACTGAAGGCCCGGCTCTTGAAGCTCCAGTCGCATCATTACCGAAAGGAACGCACCGATGCAGCCCGCGAAGATTGCGAACAACAGATAGAGAGTGCCGATGTCCTTATGGTTGGTCGATAAGAACCAGCGCCTGAAGAATGGCGGGGCGTGATCGTGATCACTGCCCGCTACGTGTGCCGTGCTTCCCATTTCGTTGAGCCCTTGTCCCGGTAGTTTGTGTGATCTTTTTATTGGGTTGAACGTTTGCTGCGCCGGGCAGCTGCCGCTTTGCCGTTACTGCGCCTGAGCCACGGATTGCTGGATGACAGGCTGGCTTGCGGTATCCGCGTCGAGGATCTGCTGAGCCTTCTTGCTGTCCTTGGCTTTCAGGGCCGCCATCCAGGCGTCATAGACCGGCTGTTCGACGACACGAACTTCGATCGGCATAGCCGAGTGCAGCTTACCGCACAGCACCGAGCACTGACCGAAGTATGTGCCGATTTTCGTTGCCTTGAACCAAACGGCCGCCGTGCGGCCCGGAACGGCCTGCTGCTTCACACCGAAGGACGGGATCGTCCAAGAGTGAATGACGTCATTGGAGGTGACGAGAACGACGACGTTCTTATTGACCGGAACGGCGATTTCTTGGTCGACCGAAAGACGGCGGATCTTCTTTTCCTCGCCCCAGAGCGGCAGCGAATCTTTGTAGAGCGCCTCGTGCAGGGCGGCACCGTCGAGCGAGCCGTACTTCTTATCGAAGGCGTCGTCGCCGATCTTATTGCGCAGCACTTCCTCGTCGCTGACCATGTTGGATGTCACGGTCACCTTGTCGTCCATATACTCATGTTCCCAGAACCAGGCGTTGCCGGTGGCCTTGATGGTCACATCGGCCTTGGGGAACGTGTACTGGTTGAAGAGGAGGTGGAACGACGGAATCGAAATGAAGACCAGGATCAGAATCGGGACGATTGTCCAGGCGACTTCCAGAAGCGTGTGGTGTGTCGTGCGGGAGGGATTCGGGTTCTTCTTTTCGTTGAAGCGAAACATCACGTAGACCATCAGCGCAAGAACGAAGAGCACGACGACTGTGATGATGATGTTGACGACGTCGAAGAGGCTCGAAATCTCATCCATGATAGGGGATGCAGAAAGCTGCAGTCCAAGCTCGCCATCCGTTGGCTGGCCCAGACCGGCCAACGCCGGCGTCACAGCGCCGAGAGCAACCGCCAAACACGCGGCCACCATAACGGCAACCGCGCCAAACATCCTCTTCGACATTCCTTCGCTCCCAGTTTGTCGCGCCGGATCCCTCAGAACGCGACAGCCTCCCATTGACTTGACGCGGCAGGCCAGCGGCCAATCCCCGTTTGATTATTGCCCGGCTTCGCAACCGGGAACGCTCCGAACAAACTCGGACCGTATGCCTCATCGATTTGTTAAAGCGGGTTGATAAAGAGCACAATCCATTCGCGTGCCTCAAGTGAACTTTTCTGCGTCATTTATTCGCGAAAGTATGCGAGGGATCAGCGAATCAGTGACCTTGGGCGATCAGACGTCGCTATCCCGCCGCGACAGAATTCGGCCGAATTCCTGGTCGACGAAGCGCGTCTCCTGCCGTCGCTTTACACGCATTGGGCGTCGCCCGCGAAATCGAGGACAACCGCTTGTTGCCAGAAACCGAGGGTTCTATCGACCGAGGCCCATTTTGCGGGCGTCTGGGCAAAATGTTTGCCGCCAAAAACTGGACTTTCGTAGCGCATCTGTGCGGCGCGGCCATGCTGTTCGCATTCGCACAAGCCGCGACAATGCTGGCGACGTCGAAGGCGGCGTTCGCAGTCGATGCGCCGGAAGGAACCGTCAAAGCCCAGTACGGAGACTGGCAAGTTGTATGCAAAGACCCGCCGCCGGGCGCCAAGAACCCCGTCTGCGCCCTGGTCCAGAGCGTGACAGCCGAGGACAAGAACAATATCGGGCTCACGGTCTATTTTCAGAAGTTCTCGAACGGCACCCGGGTGCTTCGCGTGTTTGCGCCGCTCGGCGTGCTGCTCCCGCCAGGGCTTGGCCTCAAGATCGACAATAAGGATGTCGGCCATGCACCGTTCCTGCGCTGTCACAGCTTCGCGTGCTATGCGCAAGTTGTGGTCGAGGATCCGCTGATCGAGCAGCTCAAGACCGGCAAGACGGCAATCTTCATCATCTTCCAGACCGAGGAAGCGGGCATCGGCATCCCGATTTCCCTCAAGGGCTTTGGGGACGCGCTCAAGGAACTGAAGTAAGAGCCGATGCCTGGGGCAACCTCCTGGAGCCGCCCTGCTTAGGCGACTTTACGCACGCTCTCGCCAGCTGGGTCGCGGTCCAACAGGATCAGCGTATCGCGCGTCTGCTTATGCGGCAGCTCAAGCACTTTCGGAGCAACCGATTCGGCGGCCGTTTCGACGACTGCCGCCACGCGCGGCGCAGACTCCAAACACTCCTGCATCACCGCTGCCCAGAGCTGCATGTTCGCGTGAAAAAAGTCGGCAGGCGTCGCTGGGCGTGTCATCTGATGCACCCAATGCACGACTGCACGGGATTGCCGGGACTGCGAGCTTGCGAATTCGAGATGGGTCCGGCCGATAGCCTTAAGTATCGGCTGCCAAGCGAAAGACGTTACGTCCACAAGCTCAAACATATTCTGGAAAAATGGATAGTATAGAGAAGTCGTTTTTACGGATACTTGCGTATCACCTGTCATTGACGCGTCCTCCCAGACACTCAATTGCTCGGCTCCGTTGGGAGCTCACAATATTTTTTGGCGCTCGCAATGACGACTTGCGCCCATTTTTTAGTCAGTACCATGGTAGGACACCGACTGCATTTCACAGATCCGTGCACGTTGTAACAGCTTTCTAACGTCTGCCCCTTCCTGCGGGCTTTGCGGTAGGTCAAACAGTAGAATTGAGCAGAGCGGCGCGGACAAACTTCCTTGCCTGCTCCGGTTGCGTTGCTAGACATTTCGCAACCCCAACCGTTAAACAAATTCTTCTTTGTTCTTCTTGACGAAAGCTCGCGCCGGGCGCCCTTATGTTCAAATTGCCTAATACGAGTTTATTCAAGTTGGCGTTCGAATGCGTGGGGCGTGGCGTCAGGGGGGCATCGGCGTAACCGGCGTGATTGCTGCGGCAATCGCGACGCTCATCATGATTTCTGCACCCATGACGGCTTCGGCAGAAGAGCTTCAAGCCCAGCCCGACGCCCCTGCTTACGGCTGGCGCGAAATATATGGCGGCGTCGATGCCGCCCGCGACCAGTGGCTATTCTATTCGGGCATGACGATCGCGCCCTTCAGCCCAAACATCTACAGCGACGGCTGGCGGTTGCGCTTCGGAGGCGGGTACGGGCGCTATAGCTACGATTCCATGGGTCCGCATACGAACTGCGGCGTGGCATGGCTGAACGATATCTGCTCGGAAAAGGACCGAACCCGGCAACACTACGAGGTCTCGCATTCCTACGCCGAGGCGCTGCTGGGATATTATCTCCAGCTCGGTCGTTTGACGGCGAAAGCCTTTGGCGGCTTCTCGATGTCATCGGAAAATCATCTCAACGCTTTCGATCCGACGCAGGACAATGACGGCATCGAGTTCGGCGTCAAAGGTGCGCTGGAGTTCTGGCTCAACCTTACCGACACGTCGTGGACGTCGCTCGACGTCAGCTATTCGACGGCGCGAAACGAGACGGCGTCACGGTGGCGTGCAGGCTGGCGTGTGACACCTGCGCTCTCAATCGGGCCGGAGCTTCGCTACGATAAAAATATCGAAACGGGCGATGGGGCGTGGAACGGCCGCGCGGGTCTTTTCGCACGTTACGAATGGACGGGCGGCGAGGTGTCCCTGGCAAGCGGCGGGGCGTGGTGGATCGACGGCTGGACGCCCGACGATCCTTCCGCTTACGGCACTCTCAACGTGCTTTTCCACTACTGACGAAGTTGGTGCGAGACTTGCCAAGATGAGGGAAAGCGTCGTTGTATTCTGTTCCAATAACAGATGCCGCCACACGCATGAGACAATGAAAAATATTCTCGGGACCGTCTCGGTCATCATTCTTGCGACGATCCTGGTTCCTGAATTCCCGAACGGTGCACATGCCGACACGTGCGCCTCGGCTCCGGTCGTGGCGCGAGGCGAGGAATCGCGCTTCGAATGGTCGGCAAAGGCCAAGACGCGCGCCAACTGGCGCGCAAAGGTCCGGGCCATGACGACACTCGGTCCCGATTACGCAAACTGGGGGCGGGCACAGGATACCGAGGAACGATGCATGACCGGTCCCAAAGGAACGGTGTGCATCTTCGCCGGAACACCCTGCCGGCGCTAAGGCGCGGCCGCTGCGATCCTGGCCTGCGGCTACGACGCGCGTCGGACTGATGCAGTTCATCGCCAAGGTGACCTTGGCGATCGCTGGAACAGCGCCCCATATGAAACGCAATAGCCGCCCGCCGCAGCACGCTGGCAGTCGAAAGGCTTTTGCGGCACCCCAACCCGGCATTGAGACAAACCGGGGCCGATTCGTTCGAAGTACCGGCAGAAATCCGCCCGGCCGTACGGCGCGGGCAGATGAGAGAGGAGCGGTGGGTTGCGGGACCTACTGCTCCTCTTTTTAAATATCTCATGCAATCCAATAACTTATGTGCCGCAAAGCCCCAGACCGGCGCTTTTGGAGGCATGCCTTTGCAACAAAAATTTACAAAGCGAACAATCATTCGCCTTGCGGCCACCGCAATCTGACGTCAAACAGAATAGGCATTCGTTTTTTTATTTTTACCGAGGGGACGATCCGTCCGTTATGCCGAAGCTCAAGCCAGATACCCAACGTGCGCGGCGCGAGCACATTCTCGATGCCGCGCTTCGATGCTTCGCGCGCGGCGGCTTCCACGCGACGACGATGCAGACGATCTGCCGGGAAGCGCATGTCTCGCCCGGCGCGCTGTATGTCTATTTCGACAGCAAGGAAGCGCTGATCGCGGGCCTGTGCGAACGCGACCGGGCGGAATTTGCCGAACGCTTTGCCGCGCTGGCGACGGCACCGGATTTCCTCGGGGCGCTGCGCGAGATCGGCGAGCACTATTTTCTCGAAGAAGCGGCGGAGAAGCAGCGCTTCGTCGTCGAGATGGGCGTCGAGGCGACACGCAATCCACGCATCGCCGAAATTTTCATGAGCGTCGACAAATTCTGCAATGACAATTTCGAAGCTCTGTTTCGCCGTCTGATCGACGAAGGCCGCATCGCGCCCAGAACAGACATTCAGACGCTCGTGAAAGTGTTCAACGTCTTCGGCGACGGCATGTTTTGGCGCCGCGCGATCGACCCAACGGCCGATATGCGCACCGTGCTGCCGGTCATCATGGATATCATCGGCGATCTGCTCAATCCGAAAGACACGTCCGACGACGCGCGGCCTTCGACAAAGTTTTCTGCCCGTGAGGCCAGACAATGAACCTCAAGAAATTCCTTTTCAGTCTCGTTGCCGCTGGAGCACTGGCCGGCACGGGCTACATCTACCTCGAAAAGAAGCACACGGCGGAAATCCAGGCCGCCCGGCTTGAGGTCGCCAAAACCGTTGCCGCACCTGCGATTACCGTTTCGAAGGTGACGACGGAGAATTTCGTCGAGACAGCCGCCGTATCCGGGTCGCTCGTGCCGCGCGAAGAAATTTTGGTCTCTCCCGAGGTTGAGGGCCTGCGCGTTCTCGAACTTCTCGCCGATGAAGGCGACAAGGTGAAAAAGGGACAGGTGCTTGCCCGCCTCGTGGCCGAGCAGCTCGATGCGCAGTTGGCGCAGAATGATGCGAACTTGGCGCGTGCCACGGCTGCCATCGCGCAAGCGCAAAGCCAAATCGTACAAGCCGACGCGCAGTCGAAAGAGGCGCAGGCCCAGCTCGAACGCGCCGTTCCGCTGAAGCAATCGGGATATCTCTCCGGTTCGACCTACGATCAGCGTGAGAGCGCTGCGCGGACGACGGCGGCGCAACTCATAGCGGCGCGCGACGGCCTGAAAGCCGCCGAGGCCGAGAAAGAGCAGGTCGAGGCGCAGCGGCGCGAGCTTCTCTGGCGGCGGAGCAATACCGACGTCACGTCGCCGGAAGACGGGATCATCAGCAGGCGAACGGCACGCATCGGCGCGATGGCATCGGCCAACGGCGAACCGATGTTTCGCATCATCGAGAACGGCCAAATCGAGCTCGATGGTGAAATCGTCGAGACCGAATTGAAGAACGTCAAGGTCGGACAGAAGGCCATCGTCACGGTACCGCAAATCGGCGACTTCGAAGGTCAGGTGCGTCTCGTTTCGCCGGAGGTCGATAAGACGACGCGGCTCGGACGCGTAAAGATTTTCCTCGGCGTCAATCCGGTCTTGCGGATCGGCACGTACGCGCGCGGTCGGATCGAAACGGCTTCAAGCCGAGGGCTCGCCGTTCCGGCATCGGCAGTGACGTTCGATCACGATCTTGCGTCGGTTCAGGTTGTGAAAGACGACAAAGTCAAAAAGCACATGGTCACGATCGGCCTCGTCGCCAACGATCTCATCGAGATCAAAGATGGCGTCAGCGAGGGCGATCTCATCGTGACGCGCGCCGGAACCTTTCTGCGCGACGGCGATGCCGTGCGCCCGATCCTTCCCGAAGCGCGACTAAGCGAGGCGAAGTGATGCGGATCAACATCTCGGCATGGTCGATCCGCCGTCCGGTTCCCGCGATCGTTCTGTTCGCGGTGCTGATGCTGCTCGGCACGCTCAGTTTCAAATCTCTGCCCGTCACGCGGTTTCCGAACATCGACATTCCGATCGTGTCGATCAAAGTCACGCAATCGGGGGCGGCGCCTGCGGAACTCGAAACGCAGGTGACCAAGATTATCGAAGATTCGGTCGCCAATCTCATCGGCGTGAAGCACATCACGTCGACGCTGACGGATGGTCTGTCGTCGACCGTGCTTGAATTCCGGCTCGGCACCGATACCGACCGCTCGTTGAACGACGTCAGAGACGCGGTTGCGAAAGTACGCGCGGACCTGCCGCGCACGATCGACGAGCCGATCGTGGAACGCATCGACGTCGAGGGCCAAGCGATCTTGTCGTTCGCTGCAACTTCGCCGGGCATGACGCTCGAACAGCTTTCCTGGTTCGTTGACGACGTCATCAAGCGCAAGCTGCAGGCGACGAAGGGCGTCGGCCGGGTCGAGCGCTATGGCGGCGTTGATCGGGAGATCCGCATCAACCTCGATCCCGACAAGTTGCTGTCCTACGGCATCACGGCCGCGCAGGTGAACGCTCAGGTCCGTGCAACGAACGTCGATCTCGGCTCAGGACGCGGCGAGATCGGCAGTCAGGAACAGGCGATCCGCACGCTTGCGGGCGCCCGACAGGTCGAGACGCTTGCCAATGCCAAGATCATCCTGGCGGGTGGGCGCGAAGTAAGACTCAAGGATCTCGGTCAAGTCATCGACGACGCGAGCGAGCAGCGGTCGTTCGCACGGCTCGACAGCAAGCCGGTCGTGTCGTTCTCGGTGTTCCGGACGAAAGGTTCGAGCGAGCTTTCCGTTTCCGACGCGGTTAACGAAAGCCTGAAGGAACTCGAAGCCGAATATCCCGATGTTCACCTGACGAAGATCGACGACGCGGTCGCATATACGCGCGGCAACTATGTTGCGGCAATGGAAACGCTGATGGAGGGTGCCGTGCTCGCGGTGCTCGTCGTCATGGTGTTCCTGCGTAATTGGCGCGCGACCTTGATCTCGGCCATCGCACTCCCGCTTGCGGCGATCCCGACGTTCTGGGCGATGAGTGCGCTTGGCTTTTCGCTGAACCTCGTCAGCCTGCTCGGCATCACGCTCGCGACCGGCATTCTCGTCGACGACGCCATCGTCGAGATCGAGAACATCGTGCGCCACATGCATATGGGAAAATCGCCCTATCGCGCCGCGCTCGAAGCTGCCGACGAGATCGGCCTCGCGGTGATCGCAATCACGCTGACGATCGTCGCGATTTTTGCGCCGGTATCGTTCATGGGCGGCATAGCCGGACAGTATTTCCGGCAATTCGGTTTGACGGTTGCCGTCGCCGTGCTCGTCTCTTTGCTCGTTGCGCGTCTCATAACGCCGATGATGGCGGCTTACTTCTTGCGTCCCGTTCCGGAAGAACATCACGCCGACGGGCCGCTCATGCGCTTTTATACGCGCTTCTTATCGATGACACTGCGCCACCGCTATCTGACACTCGTGACCGGCGTGGCGCTGTTCTCTGCGTCGATCTACGCAACGACGCTGCTGCCGACCGGCTTCCTGCCTGACGAAGACACGTCGCGCGTCGTCGTCGCCGTTGAATTACCACCGGGCACGCAGCTCGATGAAACACTGACCAAGACGGATGAGGTCGTCAAATCGCTGGAAAGCATTCCGGAGGTGGCGCAGGTTTTCGTGCTTGGCGGCACGAGCCCCACGGGCCAGCTCGAAGTCCGGCGTGCCGCGCTCTATGTGAAGCTCGTCCCGAAGGAAGACCGCAAGCTTACGCAGAAGCAGCTTAAATCGATTATTGCGGCAAAGATCTCGGACATTCCCGATACGCGCGCATGGTATGTCAACGAGCGCGGCGAGCGCGAACTGTCCTTCTCGATGCTGTCACGTGATGGCGATGACCTGAACGCCGCGATTGGTAAGGTCGAAGGTGCGTTACGCGGCGTTCCGGG
Organism: Hyphomicrobium sp. DY-1; assembly: GCF_047497105.1. Classification (NCBI taxonomy): domain Bacteria; kingdom Pseudomonadati; phylum Pseudomonadota; class Alphaproteobacteria; order Hyphomicrobiales; family Hyphomicrobiaceae; genus Hyphomicrobium; species Hyphomicrobium sp. DY-1. Next base: position 1,584,560 of record NZ_CP134870.1, read on the forward strand.
CTTCCGCAACGTTGCAGCATCAGGTTCGACCGACCGGCCGGAGATCCGTGTCGTGCCAAGGCTCGACGTTGCTGCGCGGCTCGGCGTGGCGCCGGATCAGATTGCCGAAGCGATCCGCGTCGCGACGATTGGAGATACCGGTTTCAATCTCGCCAAGTTCACAATCGGCGATCGGCAAATTCCAATCCGCGTGCAGCTCGCAGAAAAGACGCGCACCGATCTCAAACAGATCGAGCAGCTTCGGCTGACGAATTCCGGAGGCAAAGCTATTCCGTTAACGGCGGTAGCTTCCGTTTCGCTTGGTCGCGGACCAGCATCGATCGAACGCTACGACCGTTTACGGCGTGCGGTCGTCGGTGTCGATCTCGATCGCGGCATGGCGATGAGCACCGCGCGCGACAAATTCCTGAAGGTCATCGAAGATCAGAATTTGCCGAAATCCGTCACGCTGCAGCCGTCAGGCGACGCCGAGGTACAGGACGAAGTCGCCGATGGTTTCATCACGGCGATGGGCACCGGCATTCTGATCGTCTTCGGATTGCTGGTGCTGCTGTTCGGGAGCGTATTTCAGCCGGTCACAATTCTTCTGTCGCTGCCGTTATCGTTCGGCGGCGTCGCACTTGCGCTGTTGCTGACAAACAATCCGATCAGCATGCCGGTCTACATCGGGCTTTTGATGCTGATGGGAATCGTGACGAAGAACGCGATTATGCTCGTCGATTTCGCCATCGAAGAAATCGCGGCTGGCGTCAACCGCGATCAAGCCGTGCTCGATGCGGGACGCAAGCGCGCGCGCCCAATCATCATGACGACGCTCGCTATGGCGGCGGGAATGCTGCCCAGCGCTTATGCGCTTGGTGACGGCGGCGAATTCCGCGCGCCGATGGCGATTGCGGTGATCGGCGGCCTCCTCGTCTCGACACTGCTGTCTCTGGTGTTCGTGCCGTCGTTCTTTACCGTGATGGACGACGTCGGGCATTTGATGCAGCGCATTTTCGGCCGCTTTATCGGACCGCGCGACGAGCCGGGCGACGAAGTCGAAACGGCAGGCCATGTTGCAGCCAAACCGATGCCACTCGCGGCAGAATAAATTCGCCAAGATTGTGCAGAGGTCCGATTGTGCTGCAGGCTCTGCATACCTACGTTGCAGGCCATGGCTGCAACAGAAGGACCCCCCGCTATGTTCGACGCCAAATCCATTCTGGAAAATATTGTTAGAGGTGCATCGCCTTCCGGAGCCGGCTCATCGCCGCAATCGGGTGGCGGTCTCGGAGACATACTGAACGACATATTGAAAAACGCTGGCGGCGGTGCGGGTGGAGCGCCCGCTGGCGGAAACGGCAGCGGCGGCCTCGGAGATATCCTGAGTCAGATCGGGAAAAGCCTGTCGCAAGGACAGTCGACATCGTCTGGCGCGGGCGCTACGGCCGCGCCTTCCGGCTCCAATCCCGAACTCGGCGATATTCTTACTCAGCTCAAGGACAAGCTTGGGCAGGCAGGAGGCGCTGTAACCGACGGCGGCAGTATTGGCGATATTCTTGGCAAGGTTTTCACGCAGGCGACGCAGGGAGTGAAAGAAGGCTCGTCGCGCCTTGGCGAGGCGACAGGCGCAAATGATGCGCTCGGCCGCCTTGCGTCTGATCCGCAGGCAGCTGAAATCATCAGCAAGCTGAAAGGCTTCATCCAGAACAATCCCTACACGGCGGGCGCCGCTGCAGGTGGTTTGGGCGGACTGTTGCTCGGCACGCAGACGGGACGATCGCTTGCGGGCAGCGCGGCGCGGCTTGGCGCTTTGGCGATGATCGGCGGCCTCGCCTACAAAGCTTTGCAGAACTATCAGGCCGGACGGCCGCTCGTAACGGGCGCGACATCGACGGAGCCGCCTCCGGCTGGATCAGGCTTCGAGCCTGCCGCCGTCAGCAACGATGCCGCCGTGCATTACATCCAGGCGATGATCGCCGCGGCACATGCCGACGGACGGATCGATGCAAACGAGCACGACAAAATCATCGGCAGCTTGAAACAGGCGGGCCTCGATGGTGAGGCGGAGGCGTTCTTCGCAAGGGAACTTAATAACCCGGCGTCCGTCCAGGACCTCGCGGATGCGGTCAAAAATCCGCAGGAAGCGCTTCAGCTTTACACTGCAGCGCGCATTGCGGTGGCCGATAACTCGCCTGCCGAACAAGCATTCTTGTCGTCGCTTGCGGCCGCGCTGCGGCTCGATCCGAAACTTGCGGCGCATATCGATGCGACTGCAGCGGCCGCCGCCTGAGTGATCTTCGGCACGTTTCAGCTCAAAAGAAAGGGCGCCGGCATAAACGCCGACGCCCTTTTTGTTTTCATCCCAAGATAACGCGATCAGTTCGTCTTGGTCGTCGAAGGCATGCTGGTCGCGGCTTCGTTGTCGAGCTTGAAGAATGCATCGACGCGCATGCCCGTGAACAGCGGCGGGTGACCATCGAGCGCGATCATCACTTCGACGACCTCAACGTCATTCGGACGACGCGGGCCTCGGGTTGCAATGCGCGGCGCACCGAGCGACTGCGAGATTGACGTGACGGTGCCTTCGAACGTCTTGTCGGGGAAGGCGTCGGCCTTCACGACGACACGCTGGCCGACGTGAACCTTGGCGGCGTCGCGCTCTTCGACTTCGGCGCGCAGGCGCAGGCTCGACATGTCGCCGAAGACAACGAGAGCGCTGTCCGGCGACGGGACGGCCGTCTCGCCGACGCGGGCGAGGACGTTCAAAACCGTGCCGTCGGCGGGCGCGCGAATGCGGGTCCGCTCAAGTGCCAGCTCTGCCGACGTCAGATCGGAGCGCGCCAGCGCAAGGGAGGATTCCAATCGCTGCTCGAGCGGCATGTTGGGCTCTTTCTCGACCTGAGCGAGCTTATCCTTGGCGGCCGCCAAGGCTTTCTTCTTCTCGGCCAGATCCTGACGCGCCTTGTCGACGGCGTCTTCCGGACCGTCGGCGGATTTCCAAGCGCGGTAAACCTTATCGAAGGTTTCGTGCGCGTCGAATACAGCCTGCTGAGCTTTAAAGACGGCGTCGTCGGCGTTGCGGCGATCAAGCGCCGGACCTGTTGCCGGCTCGTCGGCGCGCTCACGCTCGCGGACGCTCGCCTCGGCGGCAGCGGCGTAAATCTTGTTGTAGTAGTCCGCGTCATCGAGACGGATCAGAAGATCGCCTGTCTTAACGATGTCGTTGGTCTTGGCGAGGATTTCGACGATCTTGCCGCCGACTTCGCTGGCGATGCGGACCTCGCCGTCTTTCGGCTCGACACGCGCGGTGGCGGAAGCGGCCCATTGCGGTGCCGGGGCGGTCGTGTCGGCGTGGGCCGAGCCCGCAATATTCGAAAACAGGGATTCGGTTTGTGTCAGGGCGTTGACGCCAAAGCCACCGACAAGCGCAATGGTGGCGGCAACCACAATGGTCGCGACCGCCGGATCAATCTTCTTAAGCATGCAGCTTTCGCCTCTTCGTCAAATCCGTAATTTCGGGGGAGTCGATACCCTCCGGCCGGCGTTCCTCACCGACGATTTTACCGTCTTCGATGCGCACGACGCGATCGGCGTATCCGAGCGTTCGTGGATCGTGCGTCACGGCCAGCACGCTACGATTTTGCTCCTTGGCGATGCGCGACAGGAGCGCCATCACGGCGTGGCCGTTTTCGCTATCGAGAGCGGCCGTCGGCTCGTCCGCTAGCACTACGGACGGGGAACTTGCAATGGCACGAGCGACAGCAACGCGCTGCTGTTCGCCACCAGAAAGATTGCGCGGGTAGTTCGTCAGCCGGTGTCCAAGGCCGACTTCGCGCAGAACCTCTTCTGAGCGGCTGGTGGCTTCGAAGCCTTTAATGCCGCGGACGTCGAGGGCAATACGCACATTTTCCAGCGCATTAAGCGTCGGAAAGAGGTTGTAGGACTGGAAGATGAAGCCGATGTGATCGCGGCGGACCTTGGCCAACTCTTCGGCCGAGAGACCGTCGATGACCGTGTCGGCAATGCGCAGGCTGCCCGATGTCGGCTTCAGAATGCAGCCGAGAATGGAGAGCAGCGTCGTCTTGCCGGAGCCCGATGGTCCCATCAGCAGCGTCAGCTCGCCGGGAACCAGGTCGAGCGAGACGCCCTTGACGGCGACCACCAAACCGGCGCCCGAGCCCAGTTCCTTGACGATATTTTCTGCGCGCAGGACAGGTGTTATGGTCATCTCGAAAACACCGTGGCCGGATCTATCTTCGTGACCTTGACGATGGCCGAAAGCGCCGAGATCGCGCACATGAAGAGTGTCAGTGCGAAGAGCCAGAATGCCAAACCAGGGGTCATGACCAATGGCAACGACGAGTTCCTACTGAGGTAAAGTATCAATAACGCTATCACCATACCCAGGACATATCCCATGACCGCGCTGAGCGCCGCCTGAGCCAGGATGACCTTGTAAATGTAGCCTCTTGAAGACCCTAACGCACGCAAGGTCGCGAATTCGTGAATGTGGTCTTTCGTGCTCGAATAAAGGGTCTGCGCCACGATCACCGTACCCACGAGACTGCCTAGAATGGCACCGCCGATCAGGGCCAGACCGGCGCCGGTCCGGAACAGCCACTGCTTGAGGCTACGCGATTCAAACTCGTCTTTCGTCAGCACGTCGGCTGAATCGAGACGGCGCGCGAGGTCCTTCTGCACCTCCTGGACGTTTGCACCCGGAACGAGCTTTACAAGCAGGAACGTCGATTTGTCGTCGTCAGCGCCCAGAAGCTGGCGCGCGCGGTTGAGCGTCGTGTAGGCGTAGGGCGACTGGGTAAACGACCGGATGCCTTCCGTCAGCGCGCGGATCTTAACGCGGCCATTGGCGACCTGGGCCGTATCGCCGATGCCGGTGATGCCAAGCTCGCCAAGATAAGTCTGGTCGACAGCGATTGCGTCAGGCGCCTTGATGTCCTCGATCGTGCCTTTGGTCAGCGACCACGGGACAAGACCCTGGTCGTCGGCATCGGCACCGATCAGAACGACGCGCGAGGAGCCGCCCTCGGGCTTACGCCATTCGGCAAAGGCGACAACGATCGGAACGACGCTTTCGACGCCGGGGGTCGCGAGAGCCTGATGCCGCTCACGGTCTCCCAGCAGCAGGCCGCCGTCTTCGAAGCTTTTCGCGCCGTATGTGGTGATGATGAGATCCGCGTTCGAGCGCGCAATGTTTGCCGTGATCATGCGGCTCGAACCGAGATACAGACCAAGTTGCACAGCCACGAGGACAATCGAAAATAAAATGCCAATCAGCGTCACGGCGAGGCGGACGCGGTCATGCAGAAGATTACGAAGCGCGAGCGTAAAAACCATGTGCCTGCGGGGTCTCTCAAACGTTTCCAAAGGGGCTGCCGGCCCAAACTCGGCGCTGGCCTGAAATCGAACAACGGCGCGCCCATGCACGCCTGGGTCGTATAGCGCTATTGGCTCGTCGCTACTACAGCGAAACGCTTATTCTGTCCGCGTCACGTTTTGCCAGAATTAGCCGCTAAGCATCTTATACGTAAGGCCCAAGACAAAATTACGGAAGCCTTAGCGAGGGTTTAACAAATAGGTTCCAATGTTTTGCCTCTTTCGCGGCATAGGAGTATGAAAGTTGAACTTTCATCTGCGGTTTATTGTCATGCGTTGCTTCAACATTGCGAATTGTTCAGGCGCTGCAATCGCTGCCGCGGGATTTTTACTCGGCTTTACGATGCAGGCGTCCACCGCTGCGGCTGATCCGAAGGAAGTCGGCGTCTGGTATGACGACACCGGCAAAGGCGCGGTCAAGATCGAGATCTGCACGCCGACGACGCTCTGCGGGAAAATCTATTGGCTCAAAGAGCCGATGGCTGATGACGGTCAGCCGAAGATAGATCGCTATAATCCCGAGCCCTCGAAGCGTACCCGACCAATCTGCGGCTTGCCCGTCTTGGGCGATCTGGAGAAAATTTCGGATGGCGGCTTCGACAACGGCTGGGTCTATGACCCCAAGCAGGGCAAATCCTTCAGTGTAGCGCTCGATTTGCTCGGCCCAGACACGTTAAAGGTGACGGGCTACAAGGGCATGCGCTTCCTGGGCAAGTCCTTCATCTGGACGCGTGCGCCTTCCGACCTGCCGTCATGCGATTCGCAAGCGGCACTTCCGCCGGTGCCGGTGCCTGTTCCTGCAGTTCGCAAGAAGCAGGCTTCGAACGCGAAGAAGAGCAAGACGGCGTCTGGCGCCTCCAAGCTCGGAGCCGCCGACATCGCCAAATCATCGCATCATAAAAAGAAGAAAGTTGCGAAGGCGGCCGTTACCGCCGAGCCTCCGCCGGTCGCTTCGAATCCGTGATCGAAGCGGACGCTTGATTACCGGAATGGTCAGTGGCCGGGGTTGCCAGGGGCGACTTCAACTCACCTCTCCCGGCCACAAGTCGTGGCCGGAAGGGCTGATAGCATTGCGATTGTTGTGACAGGAAACGCCTGGAAGAGCGGCTACTCAGCCGCTCCCAGTTGCTTTGAATTCGTCGACGAGACGGCTTTCTGCACGGCGACCTTGTCGGCCTGACGCGCAAGCAGTCGATCAACAAATTCCGTCGACCGATCAACGACATACCCGCGCTGGCGATCGAGCGTCACGAGGTGATAGCTGTCGTCGAGAACCGAGACTTCGACCAAGCCACCGAGGCGTCGCTGAAGCGCCATCGTATTCTTGATGTCGCTCTGGTCGTCGTGACGAGGATGGAAAATCAGCGTGTGCAGCTTTACGAGCGGCAGCATCGGCCGAACGTTACGCACGAGTGAAAGGAATTCGTAGACCGTGCCGCCACCGCGCTCGGTGATGTCGGCCGGCATGTTGTCGGAGCCACGCAGCGACTCAAGCGCGAAGTTACGAACGCGCTCGTCCTTGATGCCGTACGGTGCCGGCGTGCGGAACTTGAAGAGTCGCGCCGTCCACTTGTCGGTGACGAGGTGGAACAACTTGATGGTTTTCGGAATCGCCCAGCCGTTGACGGAGAGCGTCGGGGCGAACAGCATCAGGCCGCAAGCTTGATCCTGCCGGTATGCGGCAAGCCGCAGAGCAAGGATCGAACCGGCCGATGCACCGCCGATAATGATGTTGTCGCAAACAGTCCGCATGTGATCGAAAGCGGCTGCGACCGACTTATACCAGTCCTGCCACGTCGAAAGCCCGGAGACGTCGGTTCCGAAGGTCAGACCTGGAACAACGGGACAGTAAACTGTCATTCCCTTGCGCGACATCGCATGGGCCACTGCTTTCATTTCCAGCGGCGAGCCGCCGAGAGAATGAATCAGCAGGATGCCCGAACGGCCGCCGGGGATGTACAGACTTCCACGAGGGGCCTGAAATTTTTCTTTGTTTTTCATTACCTACGTTGAACTCGTTATTTCCCTGTCGGTGGCTCTTACGACGCGGTGGCTTTGGATGCCAACGCAACTTTGTCGCGTCGCCGCAGATTTGAGCTTTCTTGCAGATACCCGTACTTCAGACGTGATTTGTGAAGCTATTACGAAGTAACTGAAAACGCCATAGCTTTTGACATCCGCTTACTTCCGTTTGGTTAAACAGGACTTCATGCCGCGGCCTGACTTCCCTAACACGTTGCTGCATTGCGGCATACTACGTGGTGAACGCCGCCGCTGTTACCAAGGGTACCGCGTTAATCGCTTCCCGATGAACAGAACATTACCGAACTGTGCGGATCCCACTCCAAATCCCGGTACCACAACGAATAAACCTGGATTTAAGTTCAGTCGTCACTGGTCACCCGCATTGGGTCAATTATACTTAAGAGTGCGTTACCGGCCCCGCCCTGCGGATGCCTACCGGTGGATGACAAGGCTGGGACTGAGCTGCAGTGATTTTTTCGTTACGCCCGCCCGTTTCGCTGCTCACCGCTGCAGCCCTAGCGCTCGGGCAGCTCTCGTCCCTGGCTGCCATTGCCGACCCGATCAGCCGCGCCGACTATGAGGCCTGCCAGGCCAAGGACGATGCCTCGCTGAGGGCCGCCGTGGTCAGGATCGTAACGGACGCAATCACGAACGGCACCAAGTCGATCGACTATAAAGTGCTCGTCGCCGACCAGTGGCGGCAGCGGAATCTCGACCAGATCATCGACAACCGCGTCGACATCGCCGTCGCCGAGGTGACGAGCGAAACGAGTTGGTCAGAACGGCTGCAGTCGCTGGCCTACAGCGAAAAGTCGCAGAAGCTCGCGACCATGGTGGCGGAACGCGTTTATCGCTCAGATGCCGTCAAGACCGGCATCGAGGACCTAGCTGCCGGTGTCGCCAAAGAGGTCGGCAAGACCATCGAGTTCGCAAGCTCGGACGCGACCGGCCCCCTGCTCGATTGCCTCAAGGCTTACGTCGGTCCGCGATATGGCGGAGCGGTCGCCAGCGCGCTGGCGGGCGATGCGAGCAAGGGCATCATCGTCGATCCGAGTAAAGGCTCCGGCGACGTCTCGACGGGAGCGATGCTGAAAGAATCGGGCGCCGGACTGGCCGGCGCAACGATCCTGATCGTTCGCCGTCAGCTTGCAAACCTTGCCGAACGGATCGGCCAGCGTCTGGTTGGCAGCGTCCTGTCGCGGCTCGTGTCGGTGGTCGCGGGGGGCGTCGGGCTTGTCCTGATCGCGAAGGATCTTTGGGATTTCCGCAACGGCGTTCTGCCGATCATTGCTGAGGAGATGAAGGCGCCGGCGACGAAGGACAAGGTGCGCGACGAACTGGCGAACGCGCTTCAGTCGCAGATGAACGATAACGTCAACGAGATTGCGCAGGCCGCCGCCGATCAGGTCATTCAGGTTTGGCAGTCGTTTCGACGCGCGCACGCACTTGTACTGCAGCTCGCCGACCAGAATGGTGCGTTCAAGACTTTTCTCGATGGCGTGAAGCCCGAGGCATTGCCGAGGCTCGATGAAGTGGTCTCGATCCTGGTCACGTCGGAAGGCGAACCGTCTATCTTGAAGCGGCTGCAGGACGGCACGCTCAATTCGGCCGTTCATCTGATGCCCGACAAAGGCATGGAGATCGCCCGCGATCTCAAATCCATTCAGGCCGGGCTCGATTGGACGGCGCTGGCGGGCGACAAACTCGGCAACGTCGCCGATTATGAGTTGCATAAGCGGATCAATCCCAAGAATCTTACCCGCGCATCGCTCGATAGAATCCTGGCGCTCAACGACCGGTCCGCAATCCTCAAGATCGCGAGCGTGCCGCCAGACGCCCGCGACATGCTGTTCACACTCAATTCGTCGGCACTGGACAGTCTGCTGCGCTCGTTGTCGGAGGATGAGCTGAAGGCGCTGGCGGGCTATCTTTCAGGGTTGAAACCTGCCCCTCGTGAAAAAGTCTTGCAGGTGGTCGCTGCCGAGCCCGCGAAAATGCAGATCCTGGCTGCGCGCGCCGTCCGCGAGCGGATCATTTCCAGCAGCGACCAACTGGCGGCGGTTAACATGATGCTGGCGCCCGATAAGGGCTTATCGAGCAAAGAGCTTTTCGACGACAGCCGGCTGGTCTGGGAAGGCCGTGTGGCCCCTCTTCTGCTCTGGGACAAACATCCGCGGGCCGTCGCCCTCGCCGGGTTCCTGGCGCTCATCGTCATGATCTGGCTTGCCCGGCTGTTCCGGCCGAGGCGGTTTTCCCGGCCACAGGCCGACCGCCCTTCGGCTTGAACGGCCGAACCTTTCCACATCAATCGATGAAGTCTCATCTCTGGTGTGATCGGCGCCTGCTATAAGGATTCGCGATTTGGACCCGCGAACAAAAGGGGGGCGGACATGCGCGTTCGATTGAGAAGCGAGGAGGGAACTCACGATATGGGATTGAAGGCGCCAAGCATCATTACTTTTATGCTGTCCGTGATTTTGACCGTGGTTGTTCTGATGTCGAAATTTTTCGGTGCAGAGATCCCGATGCTGACCGGAAACGAGTCCTGGGCGATGCTCGTGGCTTACACCATCCTCATGCTTGGCTGCATGGTACGGGGCATGTAGAGGCGCTGAGCTATGCGTCTTGCGTCTAGTCCGAGCTGTATCAATTTATGCCGTTTGTGAGGCCTCCGTTTGCGCGTGCGCAAGGTGTCGCGCGGCATCCGGTGGACTGGAGAGACGACATCTCGGCGCGTATCGATCAGGACATGTCCAAGGAAATTTCTCAGGTCTTTGCACGTCGCGCGCGGCTTTCATCTAAAGCCATCGTTGCTGCGATTGCTTTGACGTTAGCGGCTCTGGCCGCCATGTCGATCGCCGCCCGGCAGGACATCAAGACCTCGGTCATCAACTTTAAGCCCGGCAGTCAAGTATCTGTCGAAACCGGATCAGTCTTAATTCCGGTTGTCGACCGATAACGGCGGCACAAGCGGTCCGGCACGTACCAGACCGCGCACCGAATTTCCTAGATAGATCGTCTTTGCGGCGTTGGCGTCTTCGATCGTAAGACGCGCCTCGACAGCCCGACCTTCATCCAACAGTGCCGCCCGCAGCGTGCCGGGCAACAGACCGGCTGCGAGGCGTGGCGTCAGGAGACGTCCGTCGCGCTCGATAAAGATCGAGGTGCGGCTACCTTCGGCCAACTCACCATTTTCGTTAAGATAGATCACTTCATCGGCACCAAGGGTGTCGTGATAGTGCTTCCATTCGCGGTCGTAGAGTTCGCGCCGCGTGGTCTTGTGATAAAGGAAAAGATCGGCACTGTTGATCCGCGTATCGGAAATGACGTAGCGCATGACCGCGTCGGCCGCCGTCTCTGGTTGCGGAGTCGCGGTTGCGGAAACGGCGCCGTCTTCATCCAACAACAAGCGAACGCGCAGTCGCTGATCAGGCGCCGTTGCAATGGCGGTGTCGATCGCATCCCGCACCTTCTCGGCATCGTAAGAAAACCCGAAATATGCGGCGGAGGCGGCAAGGCGCGCGAGATGATAGCCCTTCAGCCAGAGGCCGTCTCCCGGCACGTACAGCATCGTTTCGATCAGCTCGAAGCGGCGCACGGGATCGGTCAGGAATTTCATTTTGAGCAGGCACTCGGCGTATTCTTTCGGGCCATCGGAATCGGCGACGACGCCCGAACCGATGCCCATTTCGCCGAAGCCCTTACGGTCGATGATGGCCGTGCGGATCGCAACGTTGAACTGCGCCGACCCATCCGGCGAAAACCGGCCGATAGCACCGCAGTAGACGCCGCGCGGCTCAGTCTCCAGCTCCCGGATCAGTTCCATTGCACGGATCTTTGGCGCGCCCGTGATTGAGCCCGGGGGGAAGATCGCTTTCAGAATATCGACGATGCCGATGCCGTCTTTCAGACGGGCTTCGACGCCCGACGTCATCTGATGGAGCGTCTTGAAGGTTTCAACGGTGAAGAGATCGGTGACGCCGACAGACCCGAGATCGGCGATGCGGCCGAGGTCGTTGCGCATCAGATCGACGATCATTAGGTTTTCGGCGCGGTTCTTCACGTCTTTCGAAAGGGCGCTGCGCACTTCGGCTTCGCCTTCGGGCGTACCGGCCCGCGGGGCGGTCCCCTTCATCGGACGCGTCTCGATGATGCGGTCATGCTGCTTGATGAACAGCTCGGGCGAGGACGACAGGATCGTCACATCGCCGGTATCGACGATGCCTGCGTAGGCGACCCGCTGTTTCAAGCGGAGATCGCGATAGAGCGCGAGCGGCGAGCCCTGAAGGTTGAACTTCGCCTTGAACGTCAGATTGAGCTGATAGATGTCGCCGCTTCTGATGTTCTTTTGAACTTCATTGAAGCGCTTCAGATAAGAACTGCTATCCCAGCTATGTGCCAGCTCACCGAGCGTCGGATTGCCGATCGCTTCCTCGGTCAGCCACCGCTGGACCTCGCCGCCCGTCAGCTGACGCGGAGCCTCATACAGCCCAAACCACAGCAGCGGCACCTTGCGTTGTGTCGGCAAGAGGTGGGTCAGTTTCGGCTCAAGCAGATAGCCAAGCTCGTAGGAGAAAAAACCGGCAGCATGCAGTCCGCGACCGATGCCTGCCTGCAATGCCGCGAGCGCGGGCGCGACCTCGTCCGCGGCATCGGCTCTGATGATTTCGGTAGGGCGCTCGAAAAGCTCTGAGATCGCGTCGAGGCTGGTGCTGTTGTCGAGCAGCACAAAGCCCTCGGCCAATGCCGGTGACCGTATCGGCGCGTCTAAGGTCGTCTTGAGCGGCGCTGGACTAACGGTATCAGGAGACGTTCGAGAATTTGACTGCATGCGCCCGCTTCTAGCGCGGCGGCCAGGCGATTGCCACTGCGCGTTCGCACTCAGCAGGTCTGCGCGACTGCTGCACGCCGTCGCGCCGGAATGGCGTGGCCGGCGGCCTCAGCCGCCCCGCCTACCGGCTCATGCGTGGGATGGGGCGTCTTGGCCGGCCCAGCGCTTTCGAGGCGGCATATCCATGGGCCGCTAGACCGATGCCCCAGCCGAGCAACGGCCAGAAGAACCAGATGTGCGCGGGGTTCATGAGATTGACGGCTATCAGGATCGCGTTGACGATGACGTAGGCGATCAAGTGAAACTTGAAGCCTTGGTCCTGAAGAGGGTTATGCATCGTGATCTCCATTCCATCTTGCGATTGCTCAGCATGATGGCATTCGGGGGGCAGCACACATATATAATGGCGAAGCTGGCAAATGCGTATAGTTTATCGTGACCCGGCATGGGCCCAGCGCAAAACTGAACTGTTCGGCAGGCACACGCGTTGATATCGGTCAGCCCGGATTGAAAAGAAAATCGGCGAACGTTCGCGGAGTCCCCCCCATGAATCGCGAGAAGCCCAAGGCGGAAGTCGACAAAGAACTGGACGAAGCTCTCAAAGAAACGTTTCCCGGCAGCGATGCGATTGCCGTCGACAGCCGCGACGACGAGCCGGTGCGGCCAGCTGATCGGAAGCCGCCGATCATCGACAAGGCATTGGTCGATAAGCTTGCCGAAGAGGCCAAAGCAAAAAAGGACTGATTTCGGTCCTGCCAGCGTGTCCCAAAGTTTTGCTTTGTAAAGGGTGCTATGGCGTGCTCGGGGCCGCCGGGGCGGGTCCGGAGTTCGCCTCCTGCGAAGACTGCCTGGACGCATCATTTCCGCTTAGCAAGACGTACCACCCTGCCAGCGCGACGCCGATGACCAGCACGATTACAGCCAGCCATGAGGAATTTACGGTCGGCCGCCCCATTTCCAAATCGTCCGGGTCGCGGCGAGGATCGAAGTCGGAGATCATCGCATTTTCTCCCAGATCGTCGTTAGTGCGTTAACAGAGTTATCTAGACATCGGTTCCGATCCGACGTTTGCTATACGACGTTCAGACAATTTGGTTGATGTGCGCAATGTCAAACCTGTATTCGGGCCCCTAAGACACAGGGCGGGACATCTTTTCATGACGCTTCGGCAGGTTGGCGCACTACCCGTGCGAAAATTGCAGGGTGGAGGTTTCGAAGTGCTTCTCGTGTCGTCGCGGGAAACCCGACGATGGGTCATTCCGAAGGGCTGGCCGGCAAAGCGCCTAAGCGATCCCAAAGCCGCTGCGCGGGAAGCGCAGCAGGAAGCTGGCGTAACGGGCAAGATCCGCAGCCGTCCGATCGGAACCTATCGCTACAGAAAGAAGATGCCGGAAGGCACCTTTCGCATCGTCGACGTCGATGTCTACCCGCTTTTGGTCAAGAAGCAGCGCAAGAGCTGGCTCGAGCGCGACGAGCGCGTCCGCGCGTGGTTTTCACAGAGCGATGCCGCGCAGAAAGTCCGCGAACCGAAGTTGAAAGAACTCATCGCGCAATACGGCACCTGAGTATCGTTAGCGCGAGCCGCTGGCTTTATCGTCTGGTTCTTTCTCCCAGCCAAACACCGAGAGACCACCGTAGTCCGGCGAACGCGCACGCTCACGGGCGATGTGCACTTCGAGGGATGGACCGCGTGCGGAGCTTTCGAGCCGCCGGGCTTGATCGTCGAGGCGTTTCAGCGCCGCGAGCATTTCGGTGTTGCCAAGCTTCGCTTTCTGCATCGCCGATTTCAGCACGGTGATCGTTTCGTCGTAGACCTTGACCGGAACAGGGAACGGTTGGCTATCCTTGCCGCCGAGCGCGAGGGAAAAGCGACCCGGATCCTGAAAGCGATAAGGTGCGCCGTGAACAACTTCAGCGACCATCGCGAGCGACTGCACCGTTCGCGCGCCGACACCGGGCGTCAACAGTAGCTCCGGAAAATCGACAGGCCCACGCTCGGCCGCGGCCGCCAATGTGGCGTGCAAGCGACGGGTGAATACGTCGCTCGAACGGACGTCGTGATGCGCGGGCATGACGAGGTGCGGCAGCGATAGCTGGGCTGACGGCGCTTCGGGCGGCATTTCCGTCTGCAGCTCTTTCACGATCCGGTCCGGACCTAAATGCGCGAGCAGATCAAGCTGCGCGGCACGCGATTTTTCCGCTCTCCGATCCGTGAGATTTATGATCTCGCCTTGCTGCGGCCCTTCGATCGCGGCATGCGGCTGATCGACAAAGCTTGCCAGTGCGCCAGAGTGCCAATGGTAGCGCCGGGCTTGGCGTCTCTCTCCATTCATGCCTTGCTGCACGACCGTCCAGCGGCCTTCGCGCGTGACGAAAAAGCCGTGAAGATAAAGATCGAAACCGTCCTGGACTGCGGCGCTATCGACTTTCGCAACGAGGCGGCTGGCGCGGGTCAGGCCTTGCGCATCGAAGCCGATGCGCTCGCCGAGCAGGTTCAGTTCATCGGGCGTTCGCCGCGAATGCCGGCCACGGCCGCCGCAAACATAGATGCCCAGATCGTCCTTGAGCGGCTCCAGGCCGCGTTTCAAGGCGCCAATGACGCTCGTAGTGATGCCCGAGGAATGCCAATCCATTCCCATGACCGCACCGAACGACTGAAACCAGAAGGGATGTGCCAAACGGCCGAGCAACTCGTCTCGGCCGTAATGCTCAACAATCGCCTGACAGATGACGGCGCCGAGCGTGGCCATACGCCCCGCGAGCCACGCGGGAACGCGTCCGGTATGAAGTGGAAGATCAGCGCTTCCTGTGCGACGAGCCATGGAATCGTCATCGCATGTTCGTTCGCCGACCGTCAAACGTCAGATGCAGGCGTCAGACGCGTGACCGCGAATCGCCCTGCGCATCGTTTTTGGGGAAAAGCGATAAAACGGGACGGCGCGTTTCGCTCCGCAGATAATGCACGGTCGGAGCGGGGCGCTGCGTCGCGGATACGTCCGACAGATCCAAATCGCGAATCGCGCGCTGAAAAGCGGCTTCATATTTCGCCTTTTTTTGCATACGGGACGCGCGGGCCCGACGGGTGAATTCGCCCAGCTTCATACATCGATCCTGTGTTGTAAGGGTCCAATCGGAGCACCGGCGGGACATGCTCGCCGGTGCTCCTTACATGGGCGGAGCCTATCGCCCCGTCCGACGATGCTAACGCGCTATCCGCCGACTCGTTCCACACGTTTGTGCAGGCAGCACTTCAACGCCGACTACTGCTCATCACACGATGAACCGACATTGATGAACCGCCATGGAAGGCAGGGCGCAGTGCTGTCGGACCGATCGAACTCGGCCGGAGCGATGTCGAAACCAACTTTGGCGAGACGATCGAAGAAGACCGTAGCGAGCGCATGAATGTTGAGGCGCCGACTGCGGGCGGATCAGATGTCATCGACTCAACCGGGCTTGAGTTGATCACGGCGGCGGTGCCGATCAATGGTGCCATGGAATTCGAACTTGAAGTCGTCGCGACGCGCCGGTTCGACAATGATCTCTCGAACCCAGCTCCACTCAGTGAGGAAAGAAATGATTGCGTAGCCGTCGGCTCGGAGATTATCGCTGGATAGACGCTCGTCGACGTGGGCGGCGAGATCGATGACCCAAGCGATGGCAACGTCGTCGACGTCGTGCCCTGCACAGCATTGAGCGATACACCGGCTGCAGTCGGCGCCAATTGTGTGACGTCGGGGCTGAGTAACACCGACTCCGAGCTCGTTGGATCGATCTCCAACTGCAGCGGACTCGGGGCCGATGGGTCAACGCGGTTGTCCTCGATCGGTGCCTGGACAAACGTTGACGGCACTTCCGAACTCGACTGTACGGCAGCGGCGCTCGACGGTTGCTGGTTTTGTCCTGTGATGGGATTTGGCTGCGTCGGGGTCAACGGACTGCTGGTATTGGGATTAGTCGGCGTCAGCGGGCTCGACGTATCCGTCTGAGACGGCGGCAGTGGGGTTGTCGTCTGAGTCTGAGTTTGCTGGGTTGCGTCCTGAGCGGACGCGGCTACGGGGGCAAGCGCGACGGTCAGCACGCTCACAAATGTTGCGAAAGATTTCTGCATAAACGGCGTCCTCGTGTTCCCACCCGAAATAGGAACAAGGGCGAATATTGCCCAGTTCCCAAGGGACAGCGCAGCCCCGCGGAAATCCGATGGCTGCCGTCGGCATAGGCCGATCAGCCGATGACAACTCTCATATCCGAGTGAAGGGCGCGACCAATTGGTCTTGTCGCTCACTGCCCATGAACCGCCCTCGCTTCGATGAGTTGTTATCGCGAACGGTCGACCATCGAGGGACGTGATATTTTGACGAACGATTTATCGGCATTTGCCAAGCATCCTTATCGTTTCATTGCCGATATCATTCGCGGGTATCGGTGGTCTCACTTGGCGATTCTCCTCTCCGTAATCGCCGCGGTGACGTTTTCGGTTTCGACGCAATATGGCGTCAAAAAACTCGTCGATGCGCTTTCCGATCCGACGAAACATCAAACTGTCTGGGCCGCTTTCTTTCTTCTCATTGCATTCATTGCCGCCGACAATCTGTCTTGGCGGCTTGCGGCGTGGCTGGGGCACTCGACGTTTACAGGCGTTACCGGCCGTGTCCGTCGGAAGCTTTTTCGGCACCTGACAGGGCACGCGCCAAGCTTCTTCCACGGTCGCGCACCGGGCGCTCTGACGAGTCGCATAACCGCGACTTCTAATGCGCTCTACACCACGGAAAGCATGGTGACATTCAATGCCCTGCCGCCGCTGATCGCGACGGTTGTCTCAATCATCTATTTGACGACAGTCAGCGTCGCGATGGCCCTCACTCTTACGGCCATCGTCGGCGTCGTGGTGGTGATCATGTTCTATTGGGCCGCGCGAGGGACACCGCTGCACCACGCTTATGCGCGTGAGGCTGCAAACGTTGACGGCGACATGATCGACGTCATCTCCAACATCTCCGTCGTCAAATCGTTCGGGCGCATGCGCAGCGAACATCGCCGCCTTGGCGGCGTTATCAGCCGCGAAATCCGTGCACGCAAAGACAGCCTCTACTTTCTGGAACGGCTCCGGATCTTCCACGCGCTCACGACAGCCGTTTTGACGTCGTGCGTGCTGGCGTGGTCGATCGCGCTTTGGCAGGCCGGCCGAGCAACGCCGGGCGACGTCATTCTGGTCTGCACGCTGGGTATTTCCATCCTCAGCGCGACGCGCGATCTCGCCGTGGCACTCGTCGACGTGACGCAGCATCTCGCCCGCTTTTCCGAAGCGCTACGGACGCTACTCATCCCGCACGAACTGCCGGTCTACGCGTCGGCGAAGCGTGAGGCGACGACGCACGGCACCGTCGAGTTCCGCGATGTCGGCTTCGCCTATCCGGATGGCAAAGAGGTTTTCTCGTCGCTGAACTTCAAGATCGAGCCGGGCGCGCGCGTTGGCATCGTCGGACCGTCCGGCGCCGGAAAGTCGACGATCTTTGCTCTGATGCAGCGATTCTACGATGTACAGCATGGCGCCATTCTGATCGATGGCGAGGTCAGCGCGACGCTTCCTGACGACGCCTTGCGCAAGACAATCGCTGTCGTGCCGCAGGACATCAGCCTCTTTCATCGCTCGCTTCGGGATAACATCCGCTACGGCCGGCCCGATGCGAGCGATGAAGAGGTCTTAGCCGCGGCTGAAATGGCGCGATGCCTGAGCTTCATCGAGCAACTTCCAGATGGGCTCGATACCGTTGTCGGCGATCGCGGCGCGAAGCTGTCCGGCGGCCAGCGGCAGCGGATCGCGATTGCCCGCGCCTTCCTGAAGAATGCGCCGGTGCTGCTCCTTGATGAAGCAACGTCGGCGCTCGACACGCATTCCGAAGAACTGATCCGGGAAGCGCTGACGACGCTGATGCGCGGTCGCACTGTCATCGCTATCGCGCATCGACTTTCGACGCTGCGCAACTTCGACCGCATTATCGTGATTCAAAATGGAAAGATCGTGCAGGACGGGACACCGGGGTCGCTGATCAGCAAGGCGGGGGCGTACAAATCGCTTGTCGATCTTGAAGTTCGCCGCTTGCAAACGGCAGCGGCGTAAACCGCGCACTCGGACGCCGATGTTCAGCTCAAGCCAAGACGACTTTGGCGCCGCCACGGCAATTGGTAACGTCAATCGTCACGACGCCGTGGTGGCGACGTAAGACGAAATCGGCAGAGCCTTCGCCCGCTCGAATGTTGCGCAGCTCAATTTCTCCGGCTCGAAGCGGCAAGCGCGGTGAGCGCAACGTGACGGTGCGCGATGCGCCATCGATTTCGAGGCCCATCAGCGAGCTGACCATATGGAGCATGGCACCACTGGCCCAGGCTTGCGGCGAACACGCAACGGGATAAAGAATCGGTGCGCGTCCCGGCCGACGGCGAAAGCCGCAGAACAACTCCGGCAACCGGCCTTGCGACATCTTCAGCGCGGCGTCGAGCAACCCGTCGAAAATCGGCTCGATGCGCTCCGTCTGTCCGTAGCGCGCAAAGCCAGCGCCGATCATGGCGTTGTCGTGCGGCCAGATCGAGCCGTTGTGGTAGGACATTGGGTTGTATCGCGCTTCGGTGGTCGCGATCGTGCGAATGCCCCACCCGGAAAAGAAACCTGGCGACAACATCTGCTGGACGACACTGCAGGCGCGATCGGGAGATGCTATGCCCGTGCTCAGCATATGGCCGGCGTTGCTCGAGCGGATCGCGACGCGTTTCTTGGCACCATCGAGCGCGATGGCATAGGTGCCGATTTCCGGCGACCAAAATTCCTTTTCAAATCTCTGCTGAAGCATGGCTGCTTGCGCACGAAGATTTTCTGCGAGTTCGCGATGTCCAAGAATATCCGCCATTCGCGCCGCGGCGATCTTGGCGGCATAGACGTAGCCCTGAACCTCGACGAGCGCGAGCGGGCCTTGCGCGAGCGAACCATCAGAGTTGAAGACGGAATCGTGGCTGTCTTTCCATCCCTGGTTCGCTAACCCCGCTTCGGTTTCCCGCGCGTATTCGACGAAACCGTCACCGTCGGGATCGCCCGGACCGTCGATCCATTCGAGCGCCTTCAGAATGGCCGGCCAAAGCTCATTCAGGATCTTCGTGTCGCCTGTGACGCCGACGTAAGCTCCGGCAAGGACGACGAACAGCGGCGTGGAATCGACGCTGCCATAGTAAAGGCCAAACGGAATTTCGCGCAGCGCTGCCATTTCGCCGTTTCGCATCTCGTGCAAAATTTTTCCCGGTTGCGCGTCGGCTGCTGCGTCGTGCTCGACTGCCTGATAGCGTGCGAGACGACGCAGGACGCCGCGCGCGATCGAAGGGTCGAGCCACAGCACCTGCAGCGCCGTAATGAGCGCATCGCGTCCGAACGTTGTCGAATACCAGGGCGTTCCGGCATAGGGATATGGGCCATCCTCCGTTTCCGTGACCAGAAGCCGAAGATCAGCGAGCGCGCGGGACAGCACCTGATCCAATTCCGAATTGGATACGCGTATGCTTGCGGCCTCCAGCTCGATGCGGCGCTGCGCGCGATGAGCATCGCGCAAACCTTTGACGTAGGAGCACGGCGGCTGCTTGCGATCCGTTCCGGCGCTTGCTGTTATGAAGACGCGTTTGGATTGCTTGGCCGGAATGTGCAGATGAAAGAAGGCCGAGGTCTCTTTCAGAGATGCCGGCTCGGGATCGACATGGATCGTCGTTTGCCGCACGACGTTGTCCAAGCCGGAGTAAACAAAGCGGACCGAGTTCGGCGCATCAACGACGCGCTTGACACTGCCGCGTTTCTCCCGGCGCATCCCACGCACTTCAAAAATATCCGCAAAGTCGGCATCGAAGATAAGCGACACCGGCAGCATCAAATCGACGTTGGAGTGATTGGTGAAGACCAAACGCTGACGCAGGGCCGCTTCTCGCACGTACGTCGTCCGAAAGACGTGGACGACATCCTTGTGAAGCCAGAGCGTGCCTTCGGCGAAGACGTCGGTGTTGGTCAGATCGCAGCACAGCTGCAGGTCCTTGCTGTCCAGCGTTGAACCGAGCAGCAAAGGCGAATGGCGCGCAATCAGCAGCTCAAGCCGCGACAAATACCGCGTATCATTGAAAAAGAAGCCGTCGACGTGATTGCCGAATGCGCCAACATCGCCGTGCGTATCGACGACGGCGAAAGCATCGTCATGCTTTAGCGTTTCGTGCGTGCGCGGAGAGCTATCCGCTTCCGCATGAATCCGTTCGATCTCGTTTTCATCATGATCGGACTGCCGTGATGGCGCGACTGCCATCGAACCACTCCCTTCCGAAGATATCGCGCCACTCTTACAATCGCAGACGCTCCTCAATGAGCATAGTAACGATCACATCAATTGACGAGTGTTTCCTGCCCTATTGCGACGTCGTCGCCCCGCACCGGTACCAACGCGCGATCTGTTTCCGCGAAGGCGCGGGCGTAAATATCGACGTAATTCATCGCCATCGAGGCAGCGGTGAAGCGCTCATCAAATTGTTGGCGAACGCGAACGCGGTCGAGCGCGAGAACACGCGGCAGCGCGGCTATCGCGCTTTGAACGTCTTCGACGACAAACCCCGTAACACCTTCGTCGATGACCTCGCGAACCGATCCGCGATCGAATGCCAAGATCGGCGTTCCACAGGCCATAGCCTCGATCATGACCATGCCAAAAGGTTCTGGCCAATCGATCGGGAACAGCAAAGCCGAAGCTTCGCCCAGGAATTTCGCCTTATCGCAATCACCGATCTCGCCGATGAATTGGATGTCGTCGCCCTGCAGCAGCGGCTTGATGACCTGCTCGAAATATTCGACGTCGACGGCATCGACTTTGGCGGCGACCTTCAGCGGAAAGCCGACGGCGCGGGCGATCTCGATGGCGCGATCCAAGCGTTTTTCCGGAGAAATGCGTCCAATGAACGCGAGATAGCCGCCGCGCGGATTGAACGTCGGCTGATAGAGCTCCTGTGGAATGCCATGATAGATCGTGGCGGCGAAGTTCGCATAAGGGATCGGTGCGCGCTGCGAATCCGAAATCGATATGAGCGGCATTTCCGGAAATGCGCGATAGAGCAATTGCAGGTCGGGCAGATCCTGGCGACCGTGCAAGGTCGTGATCGTTTTGTCGGCGATAGAACGAAAGAGCGGAAACTGAAATTGATCGATATGAAAGTGGATGACGTCGAAACGGGACGCCAGTCGGCGAACCTTATCTATCATCATCATGTAATAGGGCAGCGGATCCCTAACGTTAGGATCAGAACGGAGCGCAACATCGCAACACGGGATGAGGTTGGCCGCCGTAACGGAATCGCCACTGGCGAAAAGCGTGACGTCATGACCTTGCGCCACGAGCTCTTCCGTTAAATACGAAGCAATACGTTCGGTTCCGCCATAAAGCTTCGGCGGAACGCTTTCGATAAGGGGAGCGACTTGCGCAATTTTCATTGATTTCGGCCCTTGTCTCGATCCGGAAGTTGAACGCAGCCCCACGGCTATCGTTCCCCTGTTCCCCGTGCGACTCGATGTTCGAAAAAGTGTTCAGAACCGGTTCAGGGCCATCGCCGCACACATCGCACATTCGTTGGCCGAGTTCCGTGCTCGTCAAAGCAGACGGCGGCGAGCCAGCGAAGATTGCGGAAGGCGGCATTGCTCAAATGATGCGATAGTCATGACGTTGCCATGGTTTCAGATTGAAGAGAGCACACCATTCCGATTGAGGAGCTGTAATGAGAATAGGAAAACTTGCGGGGGCCTTTGCCGTCTTCCTGACGCTGGGCACCGCGGCTGCTGAGGCCTCGCCAGGCTACTCCACGGCAAACGTCAACATGCGGACCGGGCCGGACACGGAATTTCCGAGCGTCGGCGTCATTCCGGAAGGTGCGCCCGTCGACGTCCGCGGTTGTCTGCGCGATGAATCGTGGTGCGATGTGATCTGGGGTCCCAATCGCGGCTGGGTCTACAGCGAGTACCTCGGCTTCGACTACCGCGGACAGACGACGCTCTTGCCGGATGTCGGCGTGGCAGCGTTCGGCATTCCCGTCGTGGCATTCGTAGCGTCGGACTATTGGAACCGCTATTACGTCGGCCGCCCATGGTACGCTGACAGAGCACGGTGGTTTGGATTCCGGGTCCACGGGCGTCCCGGCTGGCGCGCACCACCTCCGGGTCCCCGTCACGCCGGTTGGTGGCGTTCCGGCTATCGCGCTCCGGGTGGCATGAAGCCGCCGCCGGGTGCAGGCTGGCACCGTCCGCCGGGAAACTGGGGTAATGGACCGCGTCACGACGGCCCTCGCAATGACGGCCCCCGGCACGATGATCGCCGCCATGATGATCGTCGGCCCGACGATCGCCGCTAACGCCCATCATCAGAAGAAAACAAAATCACTTGGAAGATTATCTCTTCCGAGTGATTTTTTTTTGATACTGCCGAGACAGCTAGTACTTGCGCAGGTTCCGATTTCTCGCCGTCGGATCGATGAAGTTCGGATCGTACTCACGTCGAATCGGCTTCGGATACGTCGATTTCGTCGACGACGTCGCGGAACCGGAGAGACCTGCACCGGGCAGACTCGACGGTGGAACTCTGACCATCGCGGGATTCGTATCCGACTGTCTTTGATTGAAACGCATCTGCGCACATGCCGGTCCGGCAAGCGCGCAGATTACCGAAAAGAATAAAATCGCTCGTTTCACGTCGTTCCCCTCCACCCCTTGCTGCGGCTGTTTACTTGGGTACTAGATTTCCCCGTTCTCGGAGAGCCGCGATTCACTCGGGGAGGACTTCTGGTCGGGAATGTGGCTCAGACGTGGCGATTGCCAGGCTGCCGGGAATAGTACCCCTTCTATCGCTCCAATAAACGTCGGTCTGAGAAGAAATTCGGCCTTTCTGTTGCCGCGCTTGCATTCCCAAATGCTGGGCGGGGAGCATGGGGACGAACGATGACGCCCATTGCATCTAGGTTATTGCTGACAATTGCCTTCGCGGGCTGTCAGGCCGCCCAGGCACTGGCCGACGACGCCCTTCCCCTGACGTCGTTCGACACTGCGCTCCCTGCTTTCGTGCCGAATTCAGGACGCGGAAATTTCACCACGGCGCTCAACGACAATCGCGCGTCGGCGACAGCGGCGCGGCGCGCTGCCGAAGCCTTAAGCGCGAAGTTTACCGACATCACGACAAATTCGATCGCGAAAGACGATTCGCCTCCGACAACCACGCCCGCTCCGGCAGCAAAGCCAACGCCCCCTGCGTCTGTCCAGGCACACGCGCCTGTGGCGGCTGTCGATCCGCCCCACATCGTCACTACGAACAGCTCGCGATCCTTCGTGCTCGCATCACGACAGGCCGACGGCAACAGCAAAGCGCGCGCATCATCACGACGGCGCTTGACGACAAATGAAAAACGACATCGAGTCCCGCGTGGCGTCGCCATGCAAACGGACGAAACAGGCAAGGGAACTGCAGACGGTCAGAAGGGATCGGGAAAAGATCTCGCGGCGATCGGCACGAAAGTCGGCTTCCTCGACCTACTGACCAATCCGTCCCTGTGGCCATCGCCTTTTGGACCGAAGCCGTGATCAGGGATCCGCGCGGGGCGGCGCGGGACGCGGATGTCTGACGCGCCGAAGACGGCCTGATGCAGTTTGCGGGCGTCGCGCTCGCCACGATCTGCGAGCGAGAAAACGCGCTCGACAATGTCGTCAGTTGCGAGATCGGGGCGACGCGTTCGTGCCTGAGCCAGAATATCGTTCAAGATGCGAACGAGAGATTTCAACTCATCCGAGCTGTAACAGCCGTGCATGCGAAAACTTCCAAAGCCCGTTTTGCTCGCCGAATCATCCCGGAAAGCGTCTTTCGAGCGCTGTTCCACGACCGGCTCCGTCACACAAAACGCGAATGGATAACCGCGGTTCCGTTGCCAGCGATAACGATGATTTCATTTGGCCCGGCGGGACCGCCCCCGAGTCCGCCGCGTAACACTTGTGGCGGCAACCGGCGTCCTATGGCCGCAATGGGTGGTGAAATTGTGCATGCGCTAAAGACGAAGGCGCCCAATGCGTGCCAGCATGGAGTCGGTCTGAACTTCTGTGGCTGATGCGGAAGGTGAGCAGATGGGAAATCTGGTTCTTCTAAGTGGTGAACGCGCAAAGAAAGAGTTGGAGGAAAAGCAACGGCTGATTGTCGGACTCAAAGAGCTGCTTGCCCGCGCTGAGTGCGGAGAGCTTAAGGCAATCTGCTATGCGAGCGTCGATGCGGACGGTCAGAACGTCACGCTGGGCATTCTGCAAGACGACAAGACGGGCCTTCACGAGCTGATCGGCCTATCGCAGATGCTGAGCGACGCGATCCTGCAAAGCGCGCGCGACTAAAGCGGTCGATCGACGACCCACGTACGGTCCGGCTCTTCATCGGGCCGACGTCACATGACGAAAGAAAGTTGCCGATGTTTCGGCAACGATATGAATGCTCGTTCCATTCGAGATTAAAACAGGTGCGAGGCTTCAGCCGCGCACCTGTTTTTGTAGCTTAGCTGACGTGCTTCTTGGCCGGCTTCTTGGAAGCGACGTGCTTCTTCGTGTGCTTCGAGGCAACGTGCTTCTTCGTCGTCTTTTTGGAGGCGACATGCTTCTTCGCGGTGTGCTTCGTCGCGACGTGCTTGTGCACAACGTGTTTCGTGGCGACATGCTTCGTGGCGTGATGATGATGGTGGACCGGCTTCGTGGCTTCTGCCGCATTGGCAACGCCAGCACCGAGCATCGTGGCAACAGCGGCGACTGCCGCGATCAGGGTCTTGTTCATCGTGGGCTCCATAGGATTTGCAACGTCTGCTGACATTGCCTGATGCCCTCTGGTACCCTGTTCTTGCTGTCATCAAGATGAACAAAACAATGGATTCGCTATACGTTTTCGTAAGGAGCCCGACTGCCGGTGGCCAGCTCGCGCGCTTTTGGTTGTAGCTCGGCGCATAGCGAATTTTGCGCATGTGGACTTGACCGCGGTGACCCAAATCAGATTGCTTAACACACGCCGACAGCAGCGCGTGTGCTGAGTAGTTGTTGCCCCTGGATCTACAGGGTCAACCTCTACCCCGGAGGTGTCATCGGCAGCAGACAGAACCGCGCCGTCCCCAAATGGTTCTGTCCATTGAGCGACAAGCTCAAGAAGAGAGCGGTTTCCAATGCCGCTCTCTTCTGCATTTTCAGGGGCATTTTCGACTTTTCGGAACCCACCGCCGACATGAGCCGTTACGCTCTCCATAGACGTATGGAGGACGTACTCATGACGATTGATCATGATCACGATTTCATTGACGTCGCCGACGAAGCTGATGCGCGCCGGGCGGCGCGGATCGTGTCGCTGATTGGCCTGCTGGGCGTGCTGGTTCTCGGCGTCGGGCTGATTTCGTTGTTGATGTATGGGCGCATATTGACGGACAG
The DNA here is from genome assembly GCF_047497105.1 of Hyphomicrobium sp. DY-1. NCBI lineage: Bacteria > Pseudomonadati > Pseudomonadota > Alphaproteobacteria > Hyphomicrobiales > Hyphomicrobiaceae > Hyphomicrobium > Hyphomicrobium sp. DY-1. Next base: position 1,610,281 of record NZ_CP134870.1, read on the forward strand.
CGGCGTCACCGAGCTGACCGCGCGACCGGCCATAACTGTGCCGCAGGCACCCTCAGTTCCTCAGCCTCATGCGCACTGACAGCAATCGCAAGAGAGATTGGCAGGGAGATTGGCCATGGCCTTCTGGCATGAAAACAGGACGCTCGATGACTTGGTGCGGACCAGCGATCGTACGCTCAATGTGCTGGTGATCGTGCTACTGGCCGCTTTTGCGCTCGGTTCCGGCGCCTATTACTACGGCCAGATGAATCCTCGGGTCGAGACATCGGCCACGGGCATCGGCTCAGATGCGCCTCCTCCTGCCAGTCAGCCGAGATAGCGGAATAGGAAACATCGTCTCGTTTTGATTCGCGTATTCGCGACGCGGAAACCGTCGCGCATAAATAACTGGGGCGCTTGGACACTCTATAGGCCGACGGCAATATCTTTCGCCGACACTTCCGACGAGATCTGCCTTCCAATCGGAGAGATGTCGTGAAGAAAATCGCAATCGTTGCCGCTACAGCGTGCCTTCTCGCTGCAGATGCGGCAGCGGCTGGTCCGTTCGCTCTTGGCGGGCTTGCGCATCCGGGATTGGCTCAGAAAACCCATTGGATCCGCAAGAGCTGGCGCGGCTATAGCGGACCGCCGTACGGCATCGAATATTCCCGCGCCTATAGCTACGCCTTCAACTCGAGCTACTACGAATCCGGCTACGCTGGCTGCAGAGGCGTACAGCACATGTGCGCCAGTCGGTGGGGATGGGTCGGACACGCCTATCGCCGCTGCCTTTCTAATCACCGTTGGTGCTAATGCCGCCGACGGTATGGTCCGGCATTTCGCCGCCGAACCCGACCTAACAAGCCCGCAAAATCAAACCGCCTTATCGTCTCCAACGTCATAACATCCTCACGCCGCGACGCGCATTTGCGCGATTTTGCGGCCGTCAAGGCTTATGTTTTGAAATAAATTGTGTGTTGCGATAGCGGCACCCCTGTGGTGGGATTGGGGCGGAAAGTTTGAGCGGACCTCGGGGGTTCTCTCTTAAAAATTGCAGTGGCGACAGTTGCGTTTCGTATGCGCTCGGCTGAAGGGCCGGGCGGTAGTGGGATAGCTGTTGCCGATCGAAAAGATGGGACAAGAGCGATGACTGTTACCCGCCAGTCCGAGGACAAAATCAACGCGCGCGAAGAGGGATTGCTCCCTTTGTGCATCCTTGGATTTATCGCCGTCACGGTTGTGATCGGGTGGCGCCTGTTCGATCACGAGAGGCCGAACATGCCCCGTGCAACTGTGATGATGGACGCTGGCACGCCCCGCGGATAGGCGTTCTTAGCGAAAGGCCGATTGGCCTCAAGGATGGTCGCCGTCGTAATGGGCGACATCCGTGTACATGATATAGCGGCCAGCAACGAAGCCGATTGCGATCAAAATACAAGCGACGGTAAGGATCTTGACGTGGCGATGCATGGTGCCTCGTGCTGGGCGTTGGCGTTGAACGGCCGACCGTAGCAGATCCCTCGCCTTTTTGTCTTAAGGCTTTCTTCGAGCGTGACATAGGTCGGCGACACAATTGCCGCTGCCGTGGCGCACCATTTCAGGCTTCGGAAAACACGCGGGACTTGATCGGGCGAATGGTGGTCGAGGAGCCGCGAATACCGGGCCTTGGGCGATAATCGGCGAAGCCCTCCAGCCGTGTGCGGCGTTCCGGATAGACGACGTCGGCCGCCTTTATCCCGAACTGGGCAAATTCCGAGGGCTGGAGGCTGTTTGCCGAGAAGACGACGGGCACCTTAAGGACCTTCACAGCATCGTAGAAATCAAGCGTGTCGGTCTCAACGCTGAACTCGATAATGACGGTTACCGCTTTTGCGGATCGCATGAACGCCAAGGCGGCGGAGAAGGCCTCGAACGCATAAGCGCGGCCTTTGGCAGCTTCACTCAAGCGCCCGGAAATTACGATTGCTTTGAGGTCATCCCCCACCGCTACCCCGCGTTTATCAAACTTCCTTGCTCATCAGATCCCGCGCCAGTCTAACCGGGAGGCCACGACGGCCAATTCACGATCCGCACAGTTAAGCAAATAACTGTGGGCCGATTGTGGATAGATCGGCCATGAACCCGCTCCGCACCCGAAAACTGCGGGCGTCTTGTGGAACGCGCGACGTGCGTGCCCTCGCAATCTCAGTATTTGGCTCACATTGAACGGCGACCAGAGACGCCGCTATTGTTCGCATGCGCAGCAAACACGCTCGCTACCGCGAAAAACAACTCGGCGTTTTGCTGGCGCTTTCGACAGTATTCACAATGCGTGGGAACGAGGCATACTGATTGCACGTTGGGTAGAAAGGCCGCCGACGTGTGAGCTGTGCGTCATGTTTCGAGACAATGTAATCTGGGTCGATTTTCGCCTGTCAAAAGACATTCGTGCCAGACAGGTCCTGTCGTTCGCCGAGCGTATGAAGGCAAGCTCGGATCAGACGCAGCAATATCTGCAAATATCACAAAGCGCTCTCGACGTTATTCGGATGATGTTGGAACGCGACCCGCACACGCCGCGGCGGTCGTGATTTAGGATGCCTGCGGATTATTCGATCCAAAGCGGCATTTCACGGGTAACGTTGGACTTCGGTAACGATCAGCGGCCGATCAATGGAGGCGAAAATGGCTCTGTGGGCAGATCCGCATTCTTCCAAAGCCGAAACGCGCATTCCGGATCGGCAAAGCGACGACGACGCATTTGAAAGTGCGAACAACGTCGGCTCAAGCTTGCCGATGATGCTCTTGGGGGCTGCATTCGGTGTGGCGCTGCTCGGCGTAATTATTCGGCTGGGATATCCCGGCACGGTGACGACCGTGGCAGACCAGACATTGGATCGCCCGGTGTCGAGCGCTCCGAACGCAGCCGGCTTACGGTCAGCGCATTAGATCCGGACGAGAAAGCCAAAACGGCCTTCCGCGCGTTTTCCTCACCGAAACGGCGCGAGATCGCCGTGAAAAAATTGCGAGAAGTGATTGGTTGCGGGGGCTGGATTTGAACCAACGACCTTCAGGTTATGAGCCTGACGAGCTACCGGGCTGCTCCACCCCGCGTCACCAAAAAACGCAAGGTCTTCAAGACATATGCGCTTTGCCGGATAAACAATGCCGCTCGTTGGAGCGGCAGGAGGGCCGTATAGCACAAAAAAAACGTCTGGGAACCCCCAACGTCGAAATTCTTCGGCATCCTGTTGAGAAGGCCCGAATTACGGGCCTCGCGCGCACCTGCGCCAATCGCTCAATGATGGCACAGGCTTGTTGAGCCGCCGGCTGACGAGGCTCAGGGGAAGTGCTGAAGCCGCAGCGTGTTGACCGTCAGACCCGATTGGTCGAGCGCCTGGGCGATGAGGTACGTCGGCGTATCCCGACGCTTCGGCTGGTAGCTGGCGGGCTGCACACTGGCTGCCTGCCGATGCGTCGCGCGGTGTGCCGTCCGACTGGACTTTGCGGATCTAACCGCCTTCGCCTGATGATGGTGACGCTGGCGATGCTCCATCGCGCGTCCGAGATTGCCTCCCAATCCCATATAGCCCGTCGACCAGCCCCCGGTTAGGGCCAAGGAAGCGGCGTCGCTGAGGCTCTGCGCGATACCAGCCTGAGCGCCTGAAAGCGAAAGCGCGGCGGACAAGACGAGAGTGGGGAAAAGCCGGGGTATCTTCACGGGTTCAATCCGATATGAAAGAGATGTCCATTGATTTCGAGTCCGCAGTGTTTCGGTTAACAAAAGATTAATTTCAATTCATTTCAATACAATTGGGCGACAAATTTTCATTTTTTTGATTCAGCCATTATTCTCGGCTCCATTTCGCTCTAACCCACAATCTGAGATTCCAGGTGCGTTCCCCCTCCCGTTATAGTTTTTGCAATTCTGGGCACAAACGGATTACCGGCTGCGATTGGCCACAAAGAAAATCAGCAGCAATATAATTCCGATTGCGGTGCCCGTTGCGGCCGTCGTCGACCAACCGCCCCAATGCAATGTAATTGTTCCGAGCACTGATCCGATAGCGCCGCCAATGAAATTGATCGTCATATAAATCGCATTTACGCGGCCGCGTACTTCTTGGGGCACCGAAAAAATGATGCGCTGGCTCGTGATTTGATTGGTCTGAATAGCAGCATCAAAAAAAATCGTGACTACGACAAGGGCTGCGAGCCATTGCCAAGCGACCGCCAAATCCGCCACGTAACAGGTGAGAGCAAGCACCGACATGGCGCCGATCGTCATGATGCGCGTATAGCCGCGGTCGGCAAAGCGCCCCGCAATCGGCGCAGCCAACGCACCGCCGGCACCTGCCAATGCAAAAAGCGCGATGCTCTGCTGGCTCATACCGAATTGATCGGCGAGCATGATCGGGGCTGCCGTCCAGAACATGTTGAATGCAGTGAACATCAGCGCTTGATACAACGCCCGCTCGCGCAGGATCGGCATGCTGCGAAACAAGCCGACCATCGACTGCAGAATATGGAAATAATGCTTGCCGGTTGCCGGGCGATGGCTCGGCATTATTCGAAATAGCGTCGAACCGATCGCGATCATCAATATCGCCGAAAACCAAAAGACTGCGCGCCAACCGAAATGCGCCGAAATGAAAAGCGCGGCCGGGCGCGCCAGCATGATGCCGGTCAAAACGCCGGCCATCACATTGCCGACGATGCGGCCTCGCTTGGCCTCGGGAACGAGATGGGCGATGAATGGCAGGAGAACTTGCGCTGCCGTCGAGCACACTCCGACAATGAACGACGCCACAAAGAACGGAAGCGCGGATTCTGACGTGGCCGCGCCGACAAGACCTACCGTTGTCAAAGTCAGAAGCGTCAGGACCAGGCGCTTGTTCTCGACGAGATCGGCCAGCGAGACGAGCAGAAACAAGCCAACGCCGTACCCGATCTGAGTGATACTCGAGATCGAACCCGCAAGATCGGGCGTAATGTGGATCTCTTTGCCGATCTCTGCGATCAACGGCTGCGCATAATAGAGATTGGCGACGAGCGCTCCGGCAGCAATCGCAAATATCGTGATGAGCGTAGCCGAAGGCTCGGCGGTGCGCTTGTCTTTCGTCTGGACGTTCAAAGGACAACTCGCTGATATCAGATTTCAATGACGATTCAGCCCACGCATCGTTCCTTGCAAACGACATCCGGCTTATCCGGAATTTGCGTCCAGAGCTTCGTGAGAGGCGGTGCATGGCGACAATTTCTCGCCGCACGGGCTGGGCGGCGAACAGATAGTCGAGCGGGCCCGCTTAAACAATGTGACGAATTCCGCCTCGGCGGGGAGATAAGCCAAAATATCTTCGCGTCGCGCTTGAAGCAGCGCACGATATTATGCCCAATAATTCGAATACGGCATTCGGTTTGCGCCGCATTCTCCTGACGGTGAATATCCTCCACCTAGGAGGAGCCAACCGTTTGACCCGGAATCTCCGCCGCAGTAGACACTGCCACATCACAGGCGGATGCAATCGGCAATCGGCTTATAACAATTACCCGGGTGATTTAAAACGGCCGGACGCGGCTTCGGCGTCAGTTATTGCTTTTCACGGCAGCATCATAAAAGGACGAACATGCAGACAAAAGCCTATGCCGCGGCGGCAGCAAAGGCGCCGCTTGGGCCTATTACGATCGACCGCAGGAATCCCGGACCAAAGGACGTTGTGATCGACATTCTCTTTTGCGGGGTTTGTCATTCCGATCTTCACACCGCACGCGGCGAATGGCCCGGCATTCTTTATCCCTGCGTTCCGGGCCACGAAATCGTCGGCCGCATCACGGCCGTCGGTAAGGACGTGACCAAGTTCAAAGAGGGCGATGTCGCCGCCGTCGGCTGTATGGTCGATAGCTGCCGAACCTGCGACTCCTGCGAGCACGATCTGGAGCAATACTGCGAGGGCCCGCACAGCTTCACCGGCACCTATAACGGCGCGGCGAAGGGCGGACTGCCCAATACGTTCGGCGGCTATTCAAAGCAGATCGTGGTCGATGAGCACTTCGTACTACAGGTCCGGCACAAAGAAGATCAGCTTGCGGCCGCGGCGCCGTTGCTTTGCGCGGGCATCACAACGTGGTCGCCGCTGAAGCATTGGAACGTAGGGCCTGGCAAGAAGGTCGGCATCGTCGGCATTGGCGGGCTGGGCCACATGGGTGTCAAGCTCGCTCACGCACTCGGCGCGCATGTCGTGGCCTTTACGACGTCGGACTCGAAGCGGCAGGCCGCGCTCGATCTCGGCGCAGATGAGGTCGTCGTATCGAAGAACGCCGACGAAATGGCAGCGCATGCCGGCACGTTCGATTTCATCCTGAATACGGTGGCCGCGTCGCATAACCTCGACGCTTTCACCAATCTGCTCAAGCGGGACGGCGCGCTGACTCTCGTGGGCGTTCCTGAGCATCCGCATCCCTCGCCATCAGTATTTCCTCTTATCTTCGGCCGGAAGTCGATTGCCGGTTCGTTGATCGGTGGCATCGCCGAAACGCAGGAGATGCTCGATTTCTGCGCCGAGCGTGGCATCACCTCGGATGTAGAGATGATCTCGATGAAGGACATCGATCACGCTTACGATCGTATGCTCAAGAGCGATGTCAAATATCGCTTCGTCATCGACATGGCGACGTTCGAGTGACGCACATGGCGCCGGCCGGTCAAGCCGGCGCCAATGCCTTGCTTGCCGCAAGTGTCGGCATGTTGCGAGCCCTGAAGAAATCAATCACGGCGCGCACAGCAGCCGACATGTCCCTTTGGCGCGGATAGGTCAGATACCATCCAGGAAAGTGCGGCGAGAACTCTTCCAGCATCGGCACCAGCTTTCCCGTTGCGATCAGAGGTCGGACGTCCGACTCCGTCCAGAATGCAATGCCGACGCCCTGCGTTGCGGCGTGGATCGCCATTTCGGCGCATGAGACCGTCAGCGGACCGTTGACGACCACTGACATCCAGTTACCGTCCTTGAAGAATTCCCAGTTGTAGATTCCGCGCCGGCCCGACCACCGCCAATTGATGCAGCGGTGCTTATTGAGTTCGCTCGGATCTCTCGGAATGCCGTGCTTCGAGATGTATTCGGGCGATGCGACAGCGCACATGCGGAGATCGTCACCCAGCTTAATCGCGACCATATCGTCTTCGAGAAGTTCACCCAGTCGAAGTCCGATATCGAAACCTTCGTCGACGATATCGATGACGGCGTCGTCGACGGTGATATCGAGCACGATATCGGGATGCTCGGTCGCAAACCGGCCCAGATGCGGGGCGATCAGCGTGGCGGCCGCTTTGCGCGGTGCGAGAAGCCGCACCGTACCGGCGGGAACGACGCGCAAATTCTGCACGTCGCGCACGGCCTCTTCCATTTCCTCAAGTGCCGGCTTGAAGCGCGCCAGCAGGCGCTGCCCCGCCTCTGTTAGAGAGACGCTGCGAGTCGTGCGATTGAGCAAACGGACGCCAAGCCGCTTTTCCAGCTCGCGGATCGTCTGGCTCAATGTCGATGGTGAAATTCTGAGATGAGCGGCCGCCCGCGCAAAATTGCCTTGTTCGGCAATGGTCACGAAGGCGCGTAGCTCAGCGAATTCGCTTCCGCGCATTATATACTCAAAGCCAAAGGAGGTATTCGGATTGCCTCATATTATATCGGCACATGCCAGCTATTAAATGTGGCCGATGTTCGCGGAAGCCGGATTTTTTGTGCTTTCGACGCGAATTCTCCCGAACATGGTTGAGAGGTGGCGCTGTGCTGGAGAAACGCAAGCTAGGCACGCAAGGACTCGAGGTTTCGGCGATCGGCCTCGGGTGCATGGGCATGAGCCGCTCGTACGGCGTCCCGGACGACGCTGAATCGACGGCGACGATCGCACGTGCGATCGAGTTGGGCTGCACATTCCTCGATACGGCGGAGGCGTATGGGCCATTTGCCAATGAAATTCTGCTGGGACAGGCCTTAAAGGGCAAGCGGGATCAAGTCGTGATCGCGACGAAGTTCGGCTTCACATTCGACAGCAACGGCATCTCCGGAACCGACAGCCGACCAGCGCACATTCGCGAGGTCGTCGAAGCATCTCTGAAGCGGCTGCAGACGGACCGCATCGACCTTCTTTATCAGCACCGGGTTGATCCGAAGGTTCCGATCGAGGATGTCGCCGGGGCCGTCAAAGAGCTGATCGCGGAAGGCAAGGTCCTTTATTTCGGCCTCTCGGAGGCGAGCGAGGAAACGATCCGCCGGGCACACGCGGTGCAGCCGGTCTCGGCGCTACAGAGCGAGTACTCGTTGTGGGAACGCGGCATCGAAGAGCACATTCGCCCAGCATTGTTCGAACTCGGCATCGGCCTCGTGCCGTTCAGTCCCCTCGGGCGCGGATTTCTGACAGGCAAAGCGAAGCGTGCTGAAGACTATCCGGCCAACGATTATCGCTCGCGCAACGATCCGCGCATCCAGGGCGCGAATTTCGACGCGAACATGAAAATCGCCGATATTGCACGCGAGATTGCGGTCGCCCATCATGCAACGCCAGGACAGGTTGCCCTGGCGTGGCTGCTCGGCTGCAGTCCGCATATCGTGCCGATTCCGGGGACGAAGCGGCGCGTCTATCTCGAAGAGAACCTCGGCGCGGCGAAACTTGAATTGTCCACCGATGAGACCGATCGTCTCGACGCTGCAGCAAAGTTGCTCGGTGTTGCGGGCGCGAGATACACGGAACGGATGATGTCGTTCGTCGATATTTAACGAGGAAACGGACTACTCGGGTTTCGGCTCTTTCTTCAGGGTGGAGCCCGCTTCCTTGAACTTCATCAAGTGAGCGTCGTCGGCGGAACCTTTGGTTTCGGCGACGACGCCAAATTCCAGCGGCTCATCCTGCGCGTAGCGCTTGCCCAGGCGGTAGGCGATTTCGGCGCGTGCCGTCTCGACGCCGAGATAAAACGCGTGGCCGGGATCGGCGCGGGTATCGAGATGCGGATAAAGCTGGAACGGATCGTCTGAGACGTGATGGCCGTCGCGATTGTAGATATGGACGCCATCTTCCGCGACCTCGATGCGATAATTTTGGTCGCGAATTTCCGACGCGAGCGATCTGATCTCTTCCGGTGTCGAAGCAAAGCCTTTGCGATCGCGCAAGGCCATGAGGCCCGAGCCAAAACCTTGCGGCAGTGCATTGGCCTTGCGAGCGGCGAAGTACTCGCGGCGGGCGCGGTCGAATTCCTTAATCGCGGTCCGGCAATGTGGACTCACCTGCACAGCAAGCACTGCCGTGATGTGAAGCTCGGAGCACATGCCCATCAGGATGGCGTTGATGCCCGTGGTGTCAGCGTCGGTCAATTCCGTTACGTTACCAATGCCCATCAGGATCGGAATGTCTGGGCGGCGCTTGCGCAGGTCGTAATAACGCGCGACGGATGCGGTGAAGCCATAGTGGATCGGATCGAGGATCGGATCGGCGTAGAAGGGGCGGCCTTTCGCGATCATGATATCGATGACGCGATCGAGCGAATCCATGTCGGCGGCACCAGCCGAAATGAGGATCGGCGCAGCAGGACCTTCGTCGACAATCGAGATCGTCTTTTCGGATAGCGAGAAAAGATAGTCGGCGCCTGCGCGCGTGGCGCGCGACAACTCTTCCGGATTAAAGGAATCGACGCTGACCTTCGCACCATCGGCATGCAACGCCGCGATGGACGCTTCCAGATGTGGAAACGGACTGTCCGGCAGGCAGCCGAGATCGATGACGTCGGCCCCGTCGGCGCGATACTTGCGCGAGCGTTCGACAATCTGCTCCGGCGTCATCAGAGTTGCATCGACGATTTCGCCAAAGATTTTGACGTCCTGCTCGGAGAGGTCGATCTTGCGCGCAGCATGGCCGAGATACTCAGGTAGATCGGCGATCTCTTCCGGGCCGCGCTCAAAGCGTGTACCGAAGTGGTCGGAGAGGCGTTCGAGATCGCCACGAAAACGGCCGGGCATGATGACCCGGTCGGCGTGCTCGGGCAGCTTCAGGCGGCGCTCGACGATTTCCGTCGTCATGAGGGCCGCGACCTTGACGCCGATATTAGTGACGACCGGCTCCAGGTCGGGATCATTCAGCTCCTCCGCCACACGCTTGACGCGCGGCTCGGCCAGCGATCCGGTTACCAACACAATGCGCTTGGCCATCGACGGGCATTTCCCTTTACGAATTCAACCCCCGTGAATTGGCACCGAATGCGGCCTCGTGCAATGTCCCGCACGTGCCCCATCGACAAATCGGCAGATTTACGGTTTCCGTCGCCCGTCACCTTGGAGAAGCCTTGGCATGAAGATAGTTCTGCTCATCGGGATTGGCGCGGGAAACCCCGACTACATCACCATGCAGGCGGTGAAGGCGCTAAACGCGGTCGATGTGTTCTTCTTTCTCGACAAAGGAGAAGTTAAGGCTGATCTCGCCAATCTTCGGCGGGAAATCTGCGAGCGCTTCATCGAGGACAAGTCCTATCGGATCGTGGAGGTTCCAGGGCCGGTGCGGGACCAGGGCGGCGATTATAAATCCGGTGTCCATGCATGGCATCGCGAGAAGGCGCAGATCTTCAGCTCGCTTATTGCGGATGAACTGAAAGACGGCGAGGTCGGCGGGTTTCTCGTTTGGGGCGATCCCTCCCTTTACGACAGCACGATACGCGTCATCGACCAGATCGTAGCGCAAGGAACGCTCGCATTCGAATATGAGATCATTCCTGGAATCACGGCTGTCCAGGCGTTGGCCGCCGAGCATAAAATCGCGCTCAATCCGATCGGCGAGCCGGTGCACATCACTACGGGCCGCAAACTGCTCGAAGGATTGCCGCAAAAGGTCGATACGGCCGTCGTGATGCTCGATAACGGTTCAGGGCTTCGTGCGCTGATCGACGAGGACGTCGAGATTTTCTGGGGCGCCTATCTCGGCACGCCAGATCAGGTCTTGATCTCCGGCAAGCTGAAGGAATGCGTTGACGCAATCGAAGAAGCCCGCGCGGAAGAGCGGACGCGGAAGGGCTGGATCATGGACACCTACCTGCTTCGGCGCGCGCCTCCCCGGCCGTGACGAGGCGGAATTTTTGTCAGTGCTGACCTTCGAAGTCGTCCCAGGGTGGCGATTTGCCGAAGCGATCGACGAGAAAATCAATGAAGACGCGGGTTTTCGCGGCCAGATAGCGGTTCGGCGCGTAGAGCGCATGAATGGTAAGGTCTGATGGCCGATTGTCGGGAAGGACGAGCTTCAGCCGTCCGGCAGCAATGTCCTGGCCCACGATAAATGTCGGCAAGTTTGCGATGCCGATGCCTTGCACGGCTGCATCGCGCAGCACATCGCCATTGTTCGATGCCAGGCACGCGCCGATGGCGACCGAGACGGGCTGGCCCTTCTCGGTCAGGTGCCAGCGCTGCATCGATGTGGTGTGGCCGTAGCTCAGACATTTGTGATCGACCAGTTCGGCGGGCGTCTGCGGCATTCCATGTTTTTCGAGGTATCCGGGCGACGCGACGATCACGATCCGGGCCGGTGCGATCCGGCGGGCGATGAGGCTCGAGTCCGTCGGCGTCCCGATCCGCAGGGTGACGTCCGCGCCTTCTTCCAGCGGGTCGATGAAGCGGTCGGTCAGCAGGAGTTCGACCTTGAGGTCATAATAGAGGGTCATGAAGTCGGAGATGGCCTTGCCGAGGTAGAGCATGCCGAACGACATCGGTGCGTTGACCTTCAGGATGCCCTTTGGCTCGTCATGGAGGCGGGAGACCTGGGCCTCGGTTTCCTCGATCTGGGAGAGGATGGAAACGCAGCGCTCATAGTACGCAAGGCCGGCTTCGGTCGGGGTCACACGCCTCGTGGTGCGGTCCAGGAGGCGGGCGCCTAGCGCCTGCTCCAGCTCCATGACGCCCTTGCTGACGGCCGAGCGGGTCAGCCCCAGGCGACGCGCCGCCTCGGCGTAGCTGCCGCTGGAGACGACTTTCACCAGCGCTCTCATGGCGTCGAGCTTGTCCATTTGTATCCAAATTGGAAACAGATTGCTCGTATATTGATATATTGAGCGATTTTTGTCAACGAGCCATATTCAGGACGTCGGACGGCTGATGCCTCCGCACAAAGCGAATTTCAAGGTGTCTGGAGGCACGCATATGACGAAGGTTCTGGTCCTCTATTATTCCAGCTATGGCCACATCGAGAAGATGGCGGAGGCCGTGGCGGCAGGCGCGCGCGAAGGCGGCGCCGAGGTGACGATCAAGCGAGTGCCCGAGCTGGTGCCGGAAGAGGTTGCACGGCAGTCCCATTTCAAGCTCGATCAGGCGGCGCCGATTGCGACGGTGGATGAGCTTCCGAACTACGACGCGATCATCATCGGCGTGCCGACCCGCTTCGGCAACATGCCGGCCCAGATGAAAAACTTTCTCGATCAGACGGGTGGCCTCTGGTTCGGCGGCAAGCTGATCGGCAAAGTCGGCAGCGTCTTCTCATCGACGGCTACGCAGCACGGCGGTCAGGAGAGCACGATCCTATCGACGCATACGGTTCTGCTTCACCACGGCATGGTGATCGTCGGACTGCCGTACTCGTTCCAGGGGCAGATGGGCGTCAGCGAAGTGACCGGCGGCTCGCCTTACGGCGCGACGACGATCGCGAACGGTGACGGCTCGCGTCAGCCCTCCGCCAACGAACTTGCAGGCGCCCAGTTCCAGGGCCGGCACGTCGCGCAGATCGCGGCCAAGCTGAAGGCGTAAGCCTCACTAATTCGGACCGTTGCCGAATTGGCGACGGTCCGCTTCCACCGGCTCCGATTGAAGCGCCGGATCGACCCTCCACATAGCAGATCAACCTAGTGACATCTCGTGCGAACGAGAGAAAGGACAAGCCATGTCTGGTATTCACCACATCACTGCGATCGCTGGCGATGCGTCCCGCAATCTCGACTTCTACACGCGCGTTCTCGGCCTTCGCCTGGTCAAGAAGACCGTCAACTTCGACGATCCCGGCACCTATCATCTCTACTTCGGTGACGAGACCGGCACGCCCGGCACGATCCTGACGTTCTTCCCGTGGGCACATGCGTCCAAGGGCCGGAATGGAGTCGGGATGGCGCAGCAGACGATGTTTCGCATTCCCGAGACCGCGATCGGCTATTGGACACACCGCTTCGTCGAGAAGGGCGTGCCACATGAGGCGATCGAGAAGCGCTTCGGACAGTCGGTCCTGCAGTTCACGGATCCGGACGGCATGAGCCTCGCACTCGTTGGCGTGGCTGGTGCCGAAGCCGAGGCCGCTTGGACCGGCGGTGACGTTGCAGCGGAAAACGCCATTCGCGGGTTCCACGGCATCCGACTGCTGCTTGAAGACGTGAAGAGCACCGGCGCCATCCTGACGGATGTGTTGGGCTTCACGGAAGCGGGCGGCGAGGGCAACGTCACGCGGTTCGTGGCGAAAGGCACGAAAACCGGAAGCGTCGTCGAAATCCACGAGGCGAAGGGCTTTCTTGCGGCTCGCATGGGCCGGGGCTCGGTCCATCACGTCGCGTTCCGCGCGGCGTCGGATGAAGAGCAGGCCGAGATGCGCAAGAGGCTCGTCGAGAACCATCGCATCCAGGCGACGGAACAGATGGACCGCAACTACTTCCGGTCGATCTACTTCCGCGAGCCGGGCGGCGTGATTTTCGAGATCGCAACCGACCAACCAGGCTTTGCCGTCGATGAGCCGGTGGCCACCTTGGGACAGGCATTGAAACTGCCGGCGTTCCTTGAAGGGCAGCGGAAGGAAATCGAGGCAGTGCTGCAACCGTTGGAGAAGGCAGCATGACGACAATGACGACAAACGTCATTCGTGCGGGCGCACCTTTGGGTGCCGCCCGTGCGGCGATGATCTTGGTTCACGGACGTGGAGCAAGTGCCGAGAGTTTGCTCGGCCTTGCGGACGCATTCGAAGCCGGCGACATCGCCTATGTCGCTCCGCAGGCGCGTTCGGGCAGTTGGTATCCGCAGTCTTTCATGGCGCCGATTGCCCAGAACGAGCCACATCTCAGCAACGCTCTGAAAACGCTTTCGGACGTTGTCGCGGGTGTCGAGCGGCAGGGCGTGCCGTCCGAGAAGATCGTGCTTTTGGGATTTTCCCAGGGCGCATGCCTCGCGCTCGAGTTCGCAGCCCGGAACGCTCGTCGTTTCGGCGGCGTCGCAGGCTTGAGCGGCGGCTTGATCGGACCAGAAGGGACGCCGCGGACTTATGCAGGCTCTCTCGCGGGCACGCCGGTATTTCTCGGTTGCAGCGATATCGACTTTCACATTCCGCTCAAGCGGGTGAACGAGTCGGCGGAGGTTCTTGAGGCGCTCGGCGGCAACGTGACGGAGATCATCTACCCCGGTATGGGCCACACGATCGTGCAGGACGAGGTCGAGCACGTTAAGAAGATCCTCAAGGATCTCTAACGGCCGCACAGGACAGGTGTTGGAATGGACTTCGACTTCGAAACACTTGCAGCAGACGATCGCTACAAGCTTCTCACCAGTACGATCGTTCCGCGCCCTATCGCCTGGGTAACGACACGAGCAAAGAACGGCGCCCGCAATGCGGCGCCGTTCAGCTTTTTCAATGCCATGGGCAAAGACCCGGCACTGCTTGCCGTCGGCATCATGACCGACGGCGACGGCAGCATGAAGGACACCGCCCGCAATATCCTCGACACGGGAGAGTTCGTGGTCAATCTCGTGCCGCGCGTGGCGGCGGAGGCGATGAATTTAACGTCGGTTGATGCGCCTCCGAATGTTGACGAGCTTGCATTGGCCGAGCTTGAGACGGTCCCGTCGCTCAAGGTCAATCCGGAGCGGGTTGCGATCAGTCCGGTTTCGTTCGAATGCCGGCTGCATACGCCGCTCATCTTTTCCAACCAGCTGCTCGCGATTGGCGAAGTCGTTCAGGCGCATATTGCCGACGAGGCCATGCTCGACCCGGCGAAGTTCTACGTCGACACGGCGAAACTCAATCTGATCTCGAGGCTCCACGGACGCGGGCTCTATGGAACGGCGGAGACGGCGTTTCAGATGCAGCGGCCCCGGGCGTATGACGCGCTGGAAAAGGAAAAGGCGCGAGATTGATCTCGCGCCTTTGTCCGAATTGTCCTTAATCGTAAGCGATGCTCAGGCTTCGTGCGGAATATTCCGGGTCGATTCGAAGAGGAACCACACGCGGCGTTCAGCTTCGTCGATCCAGTTTTCGAGAAGGCTCGCTGTAGCGACATCACCATGCTCGTCGCAGAGATCGTGGAGCTGGCGCATTTCGTCCGCCAACTGCAGATTGTCGTCGCGAAGCTCTGCCAGCATATCGTTCGGCGAAACGAAATCGGCGTCGTTGTCGAGAATACGCTTTTGGCTGTTGATCTGGCCGATGGAACGGATCGTCGTGCCACCGAGCTTGCGGGCACGTTCGGCGATATCATCCGTCGCCGCAAAAATCTGCTCGCTCTGATCGTCGAGAAGCAAATGGTAGCTCCGGAAATTCGGACCGGACATATGCCAGTGGAAGTTCTTCGTCTTGATGTAGAGCGCGAAGAAATCGGCAAGCAGCGCCGAGAGCGACGCGGAGATGTCCTTGATGGCGTTGTCGGAGAAGTGCGACGGCGTATCGAGTGGAGCCTTACGCCGGGATTTGGTCGTATCCGCTTTCATGTTCATCTCTTCCTTGGCTATGCGTTGCGGGGGGTGTGAAAAGGGGTTTGTAATTGATCAGGCGGTAGATACCGCCACATTGATCGAGGTCATCCGGCAGCCTCCTCGACGACGACTTTAATCAATGAGCACATTTTTTCTACGGTTGGCTGAATGGCAGGGGGAAGCTCATATCTTTTCGCGAGCCAGACTAAATCCTGATACGAAATCCATGTCGCGGAGCGCTCATCTTGCCAGACCAAGGCCTTCAGAGGCAGGTCCAAGCCGATGGTCTGCTCACTTTGCATAAGCACGGTGCCCGCCTTCGGGTTTCCGAAGAATAGCACTTCTGTCGGCCGGAGATCGAGGCCGGCTGCCGTTGCGCCCGCTGCATGGTCTATGCGTGCAAAAACCGTCATGCCATGGCTGGACGCGGTCGCCGCGAGCCGGTCGGCCGTCTCCTTCGGACCATGGGAGCTTTGGAGAGTGATCAATCCTTCGACCATTTTGCCGACGCTTCTTCCGGTTCCGGCGCGAGATTTTGGGGCCGCCACTGTTAGCTCCGACCACCGGTCATTGTCCACCGGGGCCGGCGCAAAATAGTGCATTCAGAAAAATTGCGACAAATGCCACCGCTTGGCGGCTCTCGCGGGTGACGACATTCGGGCGGTCGTCTAATCGTGTCTGGCTAATCCGACTCAAAGAGGGGAAGAATGATGCCGCGCCTTATGACGCTGCCGGCCGTGCCGGCCGTATTGAGTATTACGGCTGGCTACGTCGATACGTCGAGCTTTCTCGCTTTGAGCGGGCTCTTCACTTCACATGTAACGGGAAACTTCGTGACGCTCGGGGCATCGCTTGCCCAGGGTTCATCGGATACAATTGCCAAGATACTAGCACTGCCGCTTTTCTGCGCGGTGGTGTTTGCGACGCGACTACTGCGTTTCCAGCTTGAGAAAAGCGGCCTGCCGATTCTCGGCATCTGGCTTACGCTTCAATTCATTTTGATGACGATTGCGGGCGTGCTTGCCGTTCGCAACGGCCCCTTCCCCGATGCGGATACAGTTCCCGCCGTCGCTGTCGGTCTTATTCTGGTCGTTGCTATGGCCATTCAAAATGCGTTTCATCGCATTCACCTTGCGAACTATCCGCCGACGACCATCATGACCGGGACGACAACGCAGGCGATGCTCGATCTTGCCGATCTCTTTCATGGCGTGTCCGTCGATAAGAAGCCAGCCGTGACGGCACGGGTCACCAACCTGCTCAACGGCATCGTGGCCTTCGCGCTCGGCTGCGCAGCCGCTGCCGTGACCTATGCTCACGTCAAGGAGTGGGTTTTCATCGGCGCTCCGATTTTCGCAGCGATGACGATCGGCTTCTATATTCGGGAAAAGTCGATCGGCGCGCGATCTGGCTCAACATGAAAAACGCCGCCATTCGTCTGGCGGCGTTTCCGTATTGCATGTGCCGGGATCAAGCGTGGGCGTGGGTTTTCGTATAGCGCGGCGCCGGTTTGCTAAGGGAGAGATTGGGACGAAGCGCGAGGCGCGCCGCATTAAGATCATCCCAATCCTTGCCGTTCGGCAGTGCCGGGATCGTGACGAGTTCGCCGAGGTCCAAGCCTGCGAGCGCCGCATCGACCATCGGCTCGACATCCATGATCATTTCCGGCGGATATTTGTTGACGTCGATGCCCGCACGTTCCCAGATTTCCGTTCGCGTCGCGCCGGGAAGGACCGCTTGAACGCGTACGCCGGCATCCGATAGCTCAGTATTGAGTGTGAGGGACAGGTTCAGAACGTAGGCTTTCGAACCGCAGTAGACGGCGCTGGCGATTTCAGGCGCGAGCGCCAGGACCGATGATATGTTGATGAGAATGCCCGACTTCTTCGCAGAGAAGTTGGCAGCGGCAGCCGACGCTAAATGCGTCACCGCAGTGATGTTCAGATCAAGCAGCCGGTCGGTGAGGGCGAGGTCGGCATCGGCCATGGCGCCGTTGTAGCCCATGCCCGCATTGTTCAGCAGAAGCGTTATCGCTTTGTCTTCCCGTAACCGCTTGGTGATAGCGGCGAGATCGATCTTCGAAGTCAGGTCGGCCGCGGCGACCTCGACCGACCTGCCGGTTTCGGCTTTGATGCATTGGGCAAGTGCTTCGAGCCGCTGCGCATCCCGTGCCACGAGCAATAGATCATACCCACGCTTGGCAAGCCGATCGGCATACACAGCGCCGATGCCCGATGAGGCGCCTGTGACAAGGGCCGTTCCCTTAGAATTCGACATTTGATGTTCCTTTCTTGTCCTCGTTTGGATTTCGAAATGGCGAGGCCTCGCCACTATATATTTTTTACATCATATAAAATGGCGAACGTAATTATCATCTTGGCCAACCGGCCTAGCAGCGGCCATTCAAAACTTCGTCAAGCGTCTAACAGGGCGTCCCGCACCGCCTGCATAATCTCGTCGGAGACGGGCGAGCCCTTCGTCGATCGCGATAGAACTACTGCCCCGACGAGCATGGCGATCTGTGCTAAAGCGTCTTCGCGCGCGGCGGCCTTGTCCTTTCTTTTGCGCGACAGAAGCGGTGTCAACCGCTCGACCATCACGTTAAAACCGGCGGCAAATGCGGTTCTGATCTGGCCTTTGGGGTTTTCGCGTGCCATGTCTCCGCACATGGCGGCGGCCGGACAACCGAGGCCGATTGCGTCGCGGTGTGCTTTCGTCGTGTAGCGTTTGATAAATTCCACTCGCGCGGATGTTTTATCAGCGCCATTACGTTGCTCGATCCCGTCGTAAATGCTGCGGCGCTCTTTAAACGCGCGTTCACAGGCCTCGGCGACGAGCGCCTCTTTCGAATCGAAATGACCGTAAAATCCGCCGTGTGTCAGACCAGCTTCGGCCATGACGGCGGGAACGCTCACGCCGTCGATGCCGTACTCAAGAAAGAGCTTCGATGCTGCATTGAGCACGTCTTCGCGGTGTTGATCTGCTTCCTTGCGCGATACTCGCGGCATTCTTTTTTCTCCTTGGGCCTAAGCGTGGGTCGACGCGCCGTTGCGTTGGCCCATGACCATGCATGTCTCTGTCCCGTGAGCGACAAGGTTCCCTTCCTTGTCGAAAACCTTCCCTTCCGAACTCGCGATGCGACTGCCGAGCGAAAGCACGACGCCTTCACACCGCAGGACACCCGTCGAGGCAAAGACCGGACGCACGAAATTGGTCTTGAGTTCCAGCGTCGTATACGATTGTCCGGCGGGCAACATGGATTGAATAGCACACGCCATTGCGGTGTCGAGAAGGGTTGCAATCCAGCCACCGTGAACAGTCCCCATCGGGTTATAAAATTGCTCAGTTGGCGTCCCTTCGAAAACGGTGCGGCCGATCTCAATCTCTTTCGGCAAAATTCCTGTCGCGCGGCTGAATGGCGGCGCGATAAGCGCACCGTCCCGCAGCGCAACAAGAAAATCCAATCCTGACATCGCTGCCGCAACATGGGGCGACACAATCCTGGTCTTCATTGGCTCATCCAATTTCGTTTTCTCGCGGCGCGCGTTGAGGTGCGTCAACATTCGGCGTTGCGGAGCGATGCACTCACTTGCATTACGTCTATCATATATTATGTCGGCCATCATGAATAGCCAAGAAGGCGGAGGAGCCCCACCAGTGCGTCAGGACCCGATTGTCATCGTATCTGCGGTTAGGACACCTCTCGGGCGGTTTCTGGGCGATCTTGCCCCGCTCCAGGCTTCGGAACTCGGTGCGCACGCCATCCGAGCCGCACTGGTACGGGCTAAGCTGGCGCCAGAGAAAGTGGACGAAGTTCTTTTCGGTAACGTGCTGACGGCGGGACAAGGGCAGGCGCCGGCACGGCAGGCGGCGCGGGCAGCCGGGCTCCCCGATGCAACCGGTGCGACGACCGTAAACAAGGTTTGCGGGTCGGGCATGAAAGCCACGTTTCTCGCCCACGATCTGCTCGCCGCGGGCTCGGCCGATATCGTCGTCTCGGGCGGCATGGAATCGATGTCGAACGCGCCCTATCTGCTGCAGAAGGCCCGTGCGGGTTTTCGCGTCGGGCACGGACAGGTGCTCGATCACATGCTGCTCGACGGCCTCGAAGATGCCTACGAAAAAGGCCGCAGCATGGGCGATTTCGGCGAGGCAACGGCTGAGGCCTATCAGTTCACGCGGGCGGATCAGGATGCGTTCGCAGTCGAGACACTGACGCGCGCGCGCTCCGCTATTCAGTCCGGGGCATTCAAAGCCGAGATTGCTCCGATCAGCATCGCGACCAAAGAGGGCGAGAAGGTCGTGGTCGATGACGAGAACCCGCTCAAGGTCTCACCGGAGAAAGTGCCGAAGCTGAAACCGGCGTTCCGGCCGAACGGCACGATAACCGCGGCCAGCTCGTCGGCAAACGCCGATGGGGCGGCAGCTCTGGTTCTAACGCGTCGCTCGCTTGCAGAGCGCGAAGGACTACAGATCCTTGCTGAGATCCGCGCGCACGCGACGCACAGTCAGGAGCCGGCCTGGTTCACGACCGCGCCAATTCCCGCCATTCGCAAAGCCTTGGCAAAGGCCGGGTGGGAGGCTGGTGACGTCGATCTTTACGAGATCAATGAAGCGTTCGCGGCGGTCGCGATGGCCGCGCAGAAGGATCTTTCGATCGCGCGCGATAAGCTCAACGTCAACGGCGGCGCGTGTGCACTCGGACACCCGATCGGTGCAACGGGCGCGCGGTTGATCGTGACTCTGCTGCACGCGCTTGAGCGGCAGGGAGCGACGAAAGGGATCGCGTCGGCTTGTATCGGCGGTGGCGAAGCGACCGCAATCGCTATCGAGCGCGTTCAGCATTGAACTCTGCGTGATGGGCCTCAGGAGAGGCCCATCCGTGACTGGAGCCGATCGGTCGAAGCTCTGATCAGGCGATCTGAGACGATGCCGATGAAGGCGATGGCAAAACCGGCGGTCAAACCGCGGCCGGCATCGGCCTTGGCAAGCGCGATGAAGACCTCCTGGCCGAGATCGCGCGTTCCAATCATGGCGCAGATAATGATCATGCTCAGCGCCAGCAGCACGGTCTGATTGATACCGAGCATGATCTCGGGGAGCGCTAGGGGAAGCTGCACGCGCCAGAACATCTGGCGTGGCGTGCATCCAGATACGGTCGCAGCCTCAATCAGGCTTTCGGGAATCTGGCGAATGCCGTGGTTGGTGTAGCGAATTGCCGGAACGATCGCGAACAGGACGGTTGCGATCATGGCAGTCACGTCGCCTACACGGAACAGCATGACCACCGGAATGATGAAGCAGAACGACGGCAGCGTCTGCAAGGTGTCGAGGACCGGCGTCAAGAACGCCGCAAAACGATCGCTGCGCGACGCAAGGATGCCAATCGCAATTCCGAACACGGCACAAATGATCGCCGACACGCCGCAGAGATAGAGCGTCGCCATCGACTTTTCCCAAAGTCCTGTGACGGCGCAGAATGACGTCATCAGAACGACGAGCACGGCAAGGCGCACACCGGACAGACGATACCCTGCCAGTCCGACGAGCAGAACCATTCCGAGCCAAGGAAAATCGACGAGAAAATCTCGGATCGGGTTCAGGATATAGAGCAGCAGGAAGGTGCGGAAAGCTTCGATGGCATCGAAGAAATGGATGTTGATCCAATCGACGGCCGCCTTCCAGTAGGGAGCAGTCGAAACCTTGATTGCGGCCGGGACGGCTGCGAACGCCGGCACATAGACGCTCAGGATCGTGGTGACAGCGAGAATGGCGACGGCCAGCGTCAGCATCGGGTTTCGCTGCATGAAGTTCTGGTCCTGCACGTGCATGGCGGGACGCTGACGGGCCGCCGCCTGACTCAACCGATCGAGAACGATCGCAAGCGCGACAATCGCAAGACCGGCTTCCATGCCCTGGCCGATCTTCAGCGCTCGAAGAGCGAGAAGCACATCATAGCCGAGACCACCGGCGCCGATCATCGACGAGATGATCACCATATTCAGGGCGAGCATGATCACCTGATTGACGCCGACCATCAGTGTCGCGCGCCCTGAGGGAACCAGCACCCACCACAATTTCTGGCGTTGCGTGCAACCAACCATTTCGCCGAAATCATCGATCTCGTGAGGCACGCGCTTCAGCGCAAGCACGGTGGCGCGCACCATCGGTGGCATTGCGAATATGGCTGTTGCGAGCATGCCCGACACCGGACTGTTTCCAAACAGGAGCAGCATCGGAATGAGATAGGCGAACGTCGGCATCGTCTGCATCAGATCGAGCATCGGCTGGATGATCGTACGATCGATCCAGGGCTTCCGAAAGGCGACGACGCCAAGCATCAACCCAACGATAACGCACAACGGCACGCTGATAACGATGAGTGCCAATGTCAGCATGGCGCTCGTCCACTGGCCGAAGAGGGCGATGTATAGCATGCAGGCTGCGGCCAATGCCGAGAGACGCCAACCACCGAATTTGTAACCCGCGATCGCAAACGCTGCGCACACGCCGATCCACGATAGACGCGGCAGAACGACCGCGTTGGGGCCGTAACCGGACTTCCAGCCCTTGGCGAGCAGGTCAATCGCCCATTGCAGCGGCACGTTGAACACGTTGGTGATGCCGCGCGTCAACCACATGAAATTCGACTTTAGCCACGCCATGATTATCGAGATCCACTTGGAAATCGGGATAATGGCGGCGTCGGGGTACTTAACAGCCCAAGGGGCGATGCTCGGAACGAGATAGAGGAGCGCGACAACGGCGATGGCCACAGTCCAGATCAACGTCGGGGTGGAGATGGCGGACGGCCGGATGGGCGCCGTCGTGTCTGCGACGGTCATACACGTGCCTCTTTAGCCACGTCGCGATCGGCAAGTATATCGATAACGTCATCGGGCGTCACTTCACCGAGTGGCCTGCCATCGGCGGCGGTGACAAGAAAGTTCTTGCGGACACCGACGATGCGAGCCGAAAACGATGAGATCTTATCTCTTGCGCCGACTGTTCCGCCGTAGTCGGCAGATGGCGAAACCGGGCGCATCAGACTTGCTGCCGACATCACCTTCGAGCGCTGGACGTCGCGCGTGAATTCGGCGACGTAGTCTGTTGCGGGATGGAGCACTAGTTCTTCCGGCGTGCCGATCTGTATGATTTCTCCGTCCTTCATAATGGCGACGCGGTCGGCCAAGCGGATCGCTTCATCGAAATCGTGGGTGATGAAGACGATGGTTTTCTTCAGCACGCTTTGGAGACGCAGAAGCTCGGCCTGCATCTCGCGCCGGATCAAAGGGTCGAGTGCGGAAAACGGCTCATCGAGGAACCAGATTTCCGGTTCGACCGCGAGGCTCCGTGCAATACCGACTCGCTGCTGCTGGCCGCCTGAAAGCTCACGCGGATAAAACTGCTCGCGCCCGCTGAGGCCGACAAGCTCGATAACTTTGCGCGCGCGCGCCTCGCGCGTCTTGCGTTCGACGCCTTGAACGGAAAGCGGAAAAGCGATGTTTTCGAGCACCGTCAGATGCGGCAGCAGGGCGAAGTGCTGAAACACCATACCCATGCGGTGACGACGGATCTCAATCAATTCATCAGGGGATGCTTTCAGCAGGTCGATGCCGTCGAGCTCGATCTTTCCCCACGTGGGCTCAACCAATCGAGAGAGACAGCGAACGAGCGTCGACTTGCCCGAGCCGGACAAGCCCATGACGATGAAATTTTCGCCGCGACGAACTTCGAGTGACGCATGCCGCACCGCGCCGACGAGCTGGGCTTTGCTCAGGTCTTCGGATGTCGGTGCGCCGTTGTGTTTCGCCAGAAAATTCTTCGCGCCTTCGCCGAAGACTTTCCACACATCCTGGCACAATAGTTTAACCGGACGATCGTCCGTCGCCGACGTCGTATCATCGCGCAGGGGCGCTTGGGTATTCATTTTAGAATCGCTCCATCGCGCAAAGCGCGCCGCGTGGCCTCAAAAACAGACGGGAACCGACAGCCTGCGATGGCACACCGGTTCCCGTCGCGTCTTCACTCAATGCTGCAAAAGAAGCTCAGCCGAACTCTTATTTCGCCCATTCCTTCCACTTGGCCTCGTTGGCATCGACCCAAGCCGCGGCGACGTCATCCATCGACTTGCCGTCGAGATCGATCTCACCTGACATCTTGTTCAGTTCGTCAGTATCGATCGTGTAGTTTTTGGCGACTTTGTAAGCGACGGGCCATTTATCTTTCAGGCCTTTCCAGGAGTACTTCCAGATTTCGCCGTGCGGCTTGCCGCAATCGTACTTCTTATCCGGGTTCACGCCCCACTTCGGGTCAGTGTAGCAGGCCGGTTCATATTCCGGGAACTGAACCCACTCGCCTTTGTATTTCGCTGGCGCCCAATGCGGTGAATAAATCCAGAGCATGATCGGCGCTTTGCGCTGGTAGGCGGAATCGAGTTCGGCGAACATCGCGCCGTCGGTGCCGGCGTGGACAACAACGAACGGCAGGCCGAGAGCTTCGACGCGCTCGTCGTCAAAACCTTCCCAGGTCACGGGACCGCCGAGATAACGGCCCTTTGGCGCTGTATCGGGCGTCGAGAAGGCTTCGGCGCACTTGGGATCCTTCAGAGCTTTCCAATCAGGAAGGCCGGGGCACTTTTCTTTCATGTACTCCGGGAACCACCACTCTTCCTTGGCTTTGGGACCAAGCTTGCCGAGCCGCTCGGTCTGACCCGTGGCGTCGGACGCCTTCATCGCTTCGCGCGCGGTCGTATCCCAGTATTCGACGCCGATATCGATATCGCCGTTCGTAAGGCCGGTGGTGAGGCTCGAGAGATAATCGGCCGTCGGGTATTCAACGTTGTAGCCGAGTTTGGTGAGAATGCCGCCAAGGATCTTGGCGTTGAGATTGACGCTCGTCCAATCGAACAATGCAATCTTGATTGGATCTTGCGATTCAGGAGCGCCCGCCATGGCTTGGCTAAAACTCGCCAGCGATACGATCGCTGCGCAGGCCCCCCCGGCCAAAACGCGTTTGACGGCAGTGTACATAGATCAGCCTCCAAGCCAAATCAGTTGAGGTCGAATTGCAGAAATCGCGTGCAGTGACTTTCCTGAGAGTGATGATTTTTGAATTATGATACCTATTTCAAAGTGTGTTCAAGGCCAAATTCAGGGCAGTTGGTGCAAATATAAGCAGCACGGGCGCGAATAAATGTTTCATAGAAAGTCGTCGTCTTGCGCCGATTGCGCTACCGCCAAACGCGATCTTTGACGAATAGAATAACCCAAAAAAGAAAGAGAACGCAGATGATTTGCTCTGCGTTCGCTCGATGAAACGCGTTGGCCGGTTATCGATCCTGAAGCGGACTATTGCCGAATGGTCCGCATGAAATTGCGATAAAGCGTTTCGGCATCCGCAGCGAAATTCGCGGTGTGGGGTTTAGCAGCTTCTGCCATGCGCGGCAGTGCGCCAGGTCCATGCGTGCGTTCCAGCGCTTGCGCGTAAGCCGGGATATTTCCCCAGTCGTCGATCGTGTTGTCTTCGATCTCGACGTGATACTGCATGCTCCACGCCGTTTTGCCGACACGCATCGCCTGGCAGGGACAAATGCCCGATTTGGCGAGCACAACAGCGCCTTCAGGCGGCTGCGCAACGCGCACGGAGTGCCACTGAACAGCTTTGAATTCCTTGGGCAGATTGCCGAACACCGGATCACTTTCGGCTTCCGTCGTCAGGGCGACATCGAGAATGCCGATTTCAGGCGGACGTTGCGGTCCGCATGTGCCGCCCAAGGCATCGGCCAGGAGCTGATGTCCGAGGCAAAGCCCCATGAAGGGTTTTTCCAATTCGCGAACCCAGCGGCGGATCGCGCGCTTTTCATCGACAAGCCACGGGCATTCATCGACGTCCCAGACGTCCATCGGGCCGCCCATCACCCAAAGCGCATCGTAGTTTTCAAGCGCGGGAATCGCGGCTCCTTCATCGAGTTCGACGGCATCCCAAGCGATGCCGTCGGCGGCGAAGAATTTGCGAAAGATGCCTGGATGCTCACAAGCGATGTGCTGAAAAACAAGAAAGCGCACGTTTCCCCCTATTCCCTGTTCACGTATGTCATGATCGACCGGCCGACGACACCAGGGCGCAGATATACGATGTAAACTCATCCGTCATCAGCGCTTCGATGCCCCTGGTCATTGGATGCCAGAGCTTTACAGGTCCGAACAAACGCGAAATTCCCCATATATTTCATACATGTCGCATAACCGTCATGGATATGGGGCAATGGTGAGAGGCGCGTTGAAGGGAACTCGATTTCGAAGCTGCTCTGCGGCGCAATTCGATAGCAAGCCGAGGCTCTCATGCTTGATGAAGTCCGTTCCGAAACTGCGGCCGGGTCGGGGATTGCACCACACGCTTCAGCCGACACCCGCATCGGACAGTTCCGGCAGATCCTTATATGGCCGGTCGAGTTGATGCCGCCCAATCCTGAGCCGTCTCATCATGACTTCGCGGCGATCCTTTCGAATCTCGGCCCGGACAATCCGTGGAAAGAGGTCGATGACGAGTTCACGTGCGATCCGAAAGATTTTCAGGAGCGTCACTACAATGAGTTCGTGACCTTCCTGCCGCCGGTCCAGCGCTTCCTTTACGGCGGACGAATTGGCAGATCACCGGGATCGGTGTCATCGGAAAGTCCGGTCAAAACCTTCCGGCGTACCGATGTAGCGGCCGTGCGCGTACAGCTAACGCCCGGCGCGGCCCCGATCGAACTCAAGGTGGCTCACGTCGACTTGTATTTCTTCTTCGAAATCGATGTCGCGATCCTAGCGTTGGAGCTTTATTCCGAAGACATCGGACTCGCCGACGTTCAGGACGTGATGTTCCGACTGGGACGAACGCATCCGGCCTATTGGGAGAAGGACACGGGCGTTGCCGGACATTGTCCAGTGAAGGTCGAATTTCTTTCAAGCCACGGTGACGTTCTGGCCGCCTCGGATTACGGGGATCGCGACAAGTTTCTGGCGCAGGTTTGCGCGAAGCGCGCGGCCCGCGTTGCTGCGCATTGGCAATATCTGCTGCATCCGCTTGTGCCGCATCACTCCGATCACCCGGGTGCGTTGCGCTACAAGCAGCTCGAATATTATCGCATGCCGCAAATGGCGCTTATTGCCGTGAAAGCCGGCAGCGAGCTGACGCGCGCCGATTACGTCCGCCTCGCTTTTGCATCCGGTCCAGGCGACTGCTCGGAGTTGCCATTCTCCCAGCGCCACCTTGAAGACTTCGAGGAGCGGTATTGCTACGATCGATACTTCGGACAGCACAACGAGATCGAGTGGCCGCAGAGCCGCTATATGTCGTGCGGTCATGCCCTTGTCGTGACGGGCAGCGCCGACAACCCGTTCTTCGTCGACCCCAACCATGGCTGCCTCAACAGCTTCCGGCATGAGCACTTCCTTGTCTTTCTGATCGCGCACTTCCACAAGGCTTCGCTGCTGATGTTCTCCGATCATCTGACCGGCGCGATGAGCCGTCTCGATGCCAATAACAAGAGCGCGATTCTGGCGTTCAGAGCGGCATCGCGACGGGCGCTGCAAACCTTCCTCCGGTTCACGCATCGCTACTGGTTTCACTCGGTCAGCAATCAGACGCAGGCACACGATATTTTTGCGCTGTGTCGCCGCCATCTCGATATTGACCGCCTCTACGACGACATTCGACAGGAAATTCAGGAGATGAGCGAGTTCCTTGAAAACGAGGCTATGCGCCGTCAGAGCGATACCGTTACGCGACTGACCGTTGTGACCACGCTCGGACTTGTCGGCACCACCGTCACCGGCTTTCTCGGTATGAACCTGCTCGATTGGGCCAATCAATCGACGCCATGGCGATTGGTGGCATTTTCTGCAGTGCTTGTGCCGACCATCCTGCTGACGCTGATTACAATCGCTAAATCGCGCGCCTTGTCGGACATGATGGAATCGCTGTCCGACGGCTCGGCGAACTGGTTTCCCAGGCTTCGCCGTAAGACGCGCATTTGAAGGGGGAATGTCAGAGGGACGTCGCTTCCATCATCTAGGCGATGGACAAGCGCATCTTTCGCTTAGAGGGGACGACTTCAATATGGTGCCGAAGCAGATTCTTTTGCGCGCATGCTTGTGCCTTGCGGTGCTTCTCAGCATCGCGCCGGCTCACGCCGATGCACCAAAGCACAATGTCATTCTTTTCGTTCCCGACGGCTTGCGGCGGAAGATCGTCACGCCTGAAACGGCGCCGACGTTTGCCGATGTGCGGGACAAGGGCGTAAACTTCGTCAACAGCCACTCGTTGTTTCCGACGTTCACGATGCCAAATTCCAGTGGCATGGCGACAGGACATTACCTCGGCGATACCGGTGTGTTCGGCAACGTCATGTATGCCGGTTTTATCATTCGCTCGGCAAAGTCGGCGCGGTTGTCGTTCATCGAAAGCGATGGCGTTATCGGTGACATCGACGACCACTTCGGCGGCAATTTCATCGACGAAGAGACCATCTTGCACGTTGCCCATCGCTCCGGCTTCAACACGGCCGCAATCGGCAAGATCGGCCCGACGGCCGTATTCGATCACTCCTCGCGCGGTGGCGCCGAAAGCGTCATCATCGACGACGCGACGGGTAGATCGGTCGGAATTCCGCTCGCTCCTTGGGTCAGCGAAGGTCTTAAGGCGTACGGGCTGCCGACCGAAGCTCCAAGCCGTCTGACCAACAAAGACCATGGCGATTTCAAAACACCGGGCACAAAAGACGCCAACATCGTCCAGCAAGGTTATTTCGTGCAGGCATTGACGAAAGTTGTGCTGCCGAAATTCAAGGAGGACGGCAAGCCGTTCGTCATCGTGTTCTGGTCGCGCGATCCGGACGGGACGCAGCACAATCAAGGCGACAGCTTCCTGCGGCTGGAACCGGGCATTAACGGTCCGACGTCGATGGCGGCCATCAGCAATGCTGATTCCAATCTGGCCATGATCCGGCGCACGCTCGATCGGCTCGGGCTCGCTGATACGACAAACATCATCATCTCGTCGGACCACGGCTTCTCGACGATCTCGAAGCAGAGCCAAACGAGCGAAGCTGCGAAGGCCACCTATCCGAATGTGCCGCCTTCGCTGTTGCCGCCTGGGTTCCTCGCAATCGACCTCGCGAAAACGCTCGATATGCCGCTTTATGATCCGGACGACGGCAATGCCAAGGTCTCGGAGGGAACGCATCCGTCCGACGGCAATGGCTATATCGGCAAAGATCCGAACGCTCCGAACGTGATCGTCGCCGCCAATGGCGGTTCGGATCTCATTTACATTCCGAGCGGCGACCGTGCTCTCGTTCAGAAGACGATCGACTCGCTGATGGCGCAAGACTACGTCAGCGGGATTTTCGTTGAGGATGACCTCGGCAGCTTTGCGGGGACACTGCCGCTCAGCGCCGTCAATCTCAAAGGCTCAGCGCTAATGCTCAGACCCTCAATCGTCGTCAACTTCAAGAGCTTCTCGACCGGCTGCTCGGAACCGACCACGTGCGCGGTGGTCGTCTCCGATACCGAATTGCAGCAGGGCCAGGGCATGCACGGCAGCTTCAACCGGGGCGATACCGAGAACTTCATGGCCGCGATCGGCCCTGATTTCAAAGAGGGCTTTGTCGACGAGGCGCCGGCCAGCAATGCCGACATCGGCAAGACGATCATCGCGATCCTTGGACTGCTGCCCACGAGCCATGGAAAATTGGTCGGCAGACCATTGATCGAAGCGTTTCCGAACGGTGCAACGCCGCAGTGGGAGCGCAAGACACTGGGGTCAGCGCCATCGGCTTCAGGCCTGCGTACGATCCTGAATTATCAGGTGGCGGGCGATACGAAATATTTCGACGCCGCCGGCTTTCCCGGACGAACGGTCGGCTTGCATCCGGAGGCGACCATCGCCGAGACCCATAAGTGAACGCATCTGAAGCGCCCGGCCTTGCAAGCCGCGATAGGGTCCGTTTCAGACCGGACTCTGAACTTTCTGATTCAGATCTTATTGGTGACTGCGAGTTCGCGGTTCTGCTCGGCGACGCTCATATCGTTGCCGCGCCAGACGAAGGTGTCTCCCACCCAGCCCTCGACCCAGAGTACAGGCAAAAGCGCATCGCGTAGAAGCCACGTAAATGGCGAATGCCACCGCAGATGCCAGCCCGCAACGTGTGCCAACAAGACTTCGGCACCCAACCAAAGCGACAGCAGCCCAGCGAGCGCCATTAACGGATCAACGTCGAAGGCCGTTGCGGCGACGGCGGCAGCGGCGGCAGGCAGAGTGCAGCCGGAAAGTATTTCCGGCGCATAGAACAAGGGGAACGTTGCACGACGCAGTCGCGCCCAGCGCACTTGCCGATCCCAGACTTGAGCCCT
The DNA here is from genome assembly GCF_047497105.1 of Hyphomicrobium sp. DY-1. Taxonomy (NCBI): domain Bacteria; kingdom Pseudomonadati; phylum Pseudomonadota; class Alphaproteobacteria; order Hyphomicrobiales; family Hyphomicrobiaceae; genus Hyphomicrobium; species Hyphomicrobium sp. DY-1. Next base: position 1,640,315 of record NZ_CP134870.1, read on the forward strand.
GGTTCGCAGGCCCAGCGGCTGCTCGAACGGGCGATCTACGAGCCGGACGTCAAGACCATGAGAGCGGACGATCTTGGTAGCGGCAGCGTCTTCGGCAATCTCGGCGCCCAACGCTTCGATGCCACCAGCATCGTCGAGGATATCGCGGCGCCAAAGCATCGACTTGCCCTGAGCAAATCCGAATCCGATCGTATCGGCCGCGCTTTGCCAGCGAGCCTGATAGGTGTTGAGGAATGCGCATTCGAGTTCAGCCCAAAAACCGATCGGTCGACTTCCGATGGGCGGCGAACAGACGAGGCCCACACCCGGCGTGAAACTCTGGAACAGATCGTCGAGGTAGTGCGCGGGCATCAGGACATTGTTGTCCGCCAGAACGATCCACCGATGGCGTGCGGCCGCCCATCCTTTGACGATGTTGTTGAGCTTAGGATTGCTGGTTGGCCGATCATCGCCGATCAACAGGCGGGCCTGGATATGCGGGTATTCGACGATCAGCTTGCGAACAAGCGGTACGGCCGCATCATCTTCGCGAGCCGCGCAAAATATAACCTCATAGTCCGCGGCTTTCAGTTCGAATGTCGAACGCAATGTCATTTCATCGAAATGATCGACACCGCAAACCGGACGCACGATGCTGACCGGCTCAACATTTGTCGCACGCGATCGGCTACGTGGCGCCGATACGCGGTAGAGTGTCAAGGCGACCGTCAAAAGGTGGGTGGACACCGCCAAAATGCAGAAGACAAGAGCCGCCGTCGTCACGAGATCGGCCATAGCTCCTCCGTCGACAAGAATGAACCCGCTGCATTTCAAGATTCATTGAAACATTGACGACGGTTGCACGACAACTCTGCGACATCCAATAAGAATGCCCCAAAGTTGTAGCTCATCCACACTTTTGTCGCGTGAACTGCGAACGGTCTGCGCGCTGCGAGATTTATGATTTCGGCGGGCTGGCCATGCGGCGCACGGCAGTGGTCGACAAGTAGGCGCCAACAAAGGCCGCCGCGCAAAGGCCGATCACGCCGGGCAAGCCGTCATTCAAGTTGGCAGCCAAAAGCCCTTCGTAGGCGATCGCCGCGCCGATAACGCCACCGATCGCTGCGATAACAGTGTTGGAAACGCCGCGAAGCGACAAACCGTAGAGAATGCCCACAATCAGGCCCGGATACATCGAAGGCCAGAAATGATCGTCCATAATTCCCCTCCCAAGCTTCACTAGCCTGCAGCTAACACCCGCGCCGCCAGGAAGGGGTTGATACCAGTCAATGACGGCCGGGACGAGATGGCCGCGCAGACGACGTCTGGTCGCGGTTGATCTCAACTCGGAGAAAAGGAGACCGGCAGCGCCGAGTTGGCACCGCCGGCCTCAAGTCCTGTTCGCGGACGCAGCGATCAGGTCCAGGGAGCGAAAAAACATTACGGGTCCGCGCTTCCTAATCCGCCTACAAATCGGGCGATGGGCCGACGGGCGCGAGTTCGGACACGGGATCCGATAACGGTTCATCGCGTGACGCTGCGACGATCAACGAGGGCCTTTCGTTGCCACGAACGCGAGTTCTCGGCTGGTGGCCCGAGAAATCTTGCTCATGCTCTGGTGCAACGATGCGATATCGCTTTTCCGTCATAGCCCGACGCCTCTCGCAGCAGCTGCCCGGCCTCGAAAATGGCGCCGGGCCGATGCGTGCGCGATAGCTGCTCTTTCTGCCAGGAACGGATTGGCGAAGCGGCGTCCCTCAAGGGCGTCGTAAGCTGCTAACGCTGAGTGAAAGAGGTATTCGCGTTCTCCGTCCTCTCGAATGACTAGACCGGCTTGATCGTCTCCAACTTCGATGACGTATGATTTTGACATGTCTTCTTGTTCGCCGGCAGTGGCCAGCGTCCTCTGAATGATTGCGATTGGGGAATAAAAACGCCGTTTTCTGAGCGGTTTTGCGCGCTCAACAGCGGCAGAGACAACAGCTCATCCGACAACCGACGTTCATCGTCGTTTCGTGAGGAGAAAGACAGTCAAAGTTCGTCTGTTTCATAGCGGTCTCCAGTGGCGGAGCCCACGAGTGCGTCGTGGAGCTTAGCGTTTGATGACGCGGCGCAAGTCTCATCGAAATCACCGCGGCGAGCACGCCAATCGTGCCCGCAAGAGCCATAAGACGCTGTTCGGCACGCCGGATCAAATAAGAAGACGTGCATTGCTTAGAACCGTGCTGATGAATAAGCGCCATGCACGGAGCTTGCGACTTTTTTCTACATCACGCTTGGCGTCATAACGCAATGATATTGCGCGGTTTTACCAACCCGTCAGAATGCAGCGCGTTCGCCGGAAATATGGGCTGGCGGTGTTCGCCGTTTGGTGGAATATCGTCCCTGTGGGATACGAGGGATTGCGACAATGAAGATCTGTATGATTGGAGCGGGCTACGTCGGTCTTGTTTCGGCGGCATGCTTTTCCGATTTCGGCTGGACAGTCACCTGCGTCGACAAAGATCCGGACCGGCTGGCAGATCTCAAAGCTGGGCGTTCCCCGATCTATGAACCCGGCCTCGATGATCTCATGGAGCGGAATATCAAGGCCGGGCGCCTGCTATTTACGGAGAAGCTGGGTCCGGCTGTCGCCGACGCCGATGTCGTCTTTCTGGCTGTCGGCACGCCAATGCGCCGGGGCGACGGATACGCCGATCTCTCCTATGTCTTCACGGCCGTCGAAGAAGCAGCGCCGTACCTTCAAGACTTCACTGTCGTGACGACAAAATCGACGGTGCCCGTTGGAACGAGTCGCGAAATCGAACGCCGTCTCAAAGCCAAGCGGCCGGACGCCGATGTGGCTGTCTGCTCCAATCCGGAATTCTTGCGCGAGGGATCGGCGATCCAGGACTTCACGCATCCCGATCGCGTTCTGGTCGGGACCGACGACGAGCGTGCGCGCGAGGTTATGGGACGCCTCTATAAGCCGCTGGCGCTGCGCGGTTCGTCCGTCATGTTCGTCGAACGCGAATCGGCTGAGCTCGCGAAATACGCGGCGAACGCCTTCCTGGCGCTCAAGATCAGCTTCATCAACGAAATTGCCGATCTGTGCGAGAGCGTGGGAGCCGACGTGCAGGAGGTCGCATCGGCTATCGGCAAGGACCGTCGCATTGGCGATAAGTTCCTGCATCCGGGGCCGGGTTATGGCGGGTCCTGCTTCCCGAAAGACGTCTCAGCGTTGATCCGAACTGCGCGGGAATTCAAGGCGCCAATCTCGATCATCGAGCAGGTCGAACGTGTCAATCATGAGCGCAAGCTGGCGATGGCCATCCGTATCGAGGAAGCCGCCGGCGGATCAGTGCGCGGCAAGACGATTGCGGTGCTTGGGCTGACGTTCAAACCCAATACCGACGACATGCGCGATGCGCCGAGCCTTGTCATCGTGCCGATGCTGCAAGAGCGTGGCGCAACGATTAGGGCCTGCGATCCGCAAGGACGCCGCCAAGCGGAGCCTCTGCTTCCAGGCATCACCTGGTGTGAGAACGCGAACGAGGCGGCCGAAGGCGCCGACATCCTGGTGGTCGTCACGGAATGGAACGAGTACCGCGCACTCAATCTTGAGGCCATCAAAGCGCGCATGACCGGCAATACCATCGTTGACCTCAGAAACGCGATCGACGCCGAAACGGCGCGTAGCCTCGGCTTCAATTATTCCGGCATCGGCCGAGGGAACGCCGCAGCCGAGATATCCGAACCGAGGCCGCGACCGCTGTCTGCGGACCTGCATTCGGCGCAAGCCGCAAAATAGGCGCCCCCGGCGTCCGACGCGCCTTGAGTTGCGGATGTCACTCTCTGCGATCGGCTGAGTCATCCTATTGACGCGGCCGGAATTTCGAGAATTTTTGTATTTTTCTCCGCTGTCCATGATCCGATGACGACCTCGCGCAAGCTTCGGGTAGGAAGCTCGCCCCAAAGCGCGAGGGATCTCTTTTCATGGCTGCGACGAAAACCGCCGCTCAGGGTGGCATCGATTTAGGCTTGGGTCAGCGCGATGCCGGCCTGGCTGTCGGCATCGTCGGCATCCTGACCATTCTCTTTCTGCCGCTCCCTGCCTTCATGATGGACCTGGGGCTGGCGCTTTCGATTGCGCTGGCCATTGTCATCTTGATGGTTTCGTTGTGGATACGACGTCCGCTGGAGTTCTCGGCGTTTCCGACGATTCTTCTTATCGCGACGCTGCTGCGATTGTCGCTCAACGTCGCGACGACGCGGCTTATTCTTTCGCAGGGCGCCGAGGGGCCGGGCGCGGCCGGACACGTGATCGCCGGTTTTGCTCAGTTCGTCATGGGCGGAAATTTCGTTATCGGCATCATCGTCTTCATCATTCTGGTAACGGTGAATTTCGTCGTCATCACCAAAGGTGCAACGCGTATCGCCGAAGTCGGCGCGCGTTTCACCCTCGACTCGCTGCCCGGCAAGCAGATGGCCGTCGACGCCGACTTGTCGTCTGGCTCGATCGACGAAAAAGAAGCCATCCGCCGACGCAAGGAACTGGAAGAGGAAAGCCAGTTTTTCGGCGCCATGGACGGCGCTTCGAAGTTCGTGCGCGGTGATGCCATCGCTGGCCTCATCATTACGGCCGTCAATATCTTCGGCGGTATCATCATCGGCATAACGCAACACGACATGCCGTTTGAAAACGCCGTCGACACCTTCGTCAAGTTGTCCGTCGGCGACGGCCTCGTCACGCAGATGCCGGCTCTCATCGTTTCGCTCGCGGCCGGCCTTCTGGTCTCAAAAGGCGCGACACAGGGATCGACAGAAGGCGTCATCGTCAGCCAGCTCGGCAACTATCCGCGCGCGCTGATGGTGGCTGGCGGCGTCATGTCCATCCTCGCGTTGGCGCCAGGTCTGCCGCTGCTGCCGTTTGCAGCCATCGGCGGTCTGCTTACCTTTATCAGCGTGGGGCAGCTACGACAGAAAGCCGCCGCGGAGCGCACTGCGGAGCAGGCGAAAGACGCTGCGCAGGTCCCGTCGGCCGATGAGCAATCGCGTCAGTCCATCCGCGATCAACTTAAGACCACCGAAATCGAGATCTGCTTTGGCAAGCAAATCTCAACGGTTCTTATGCGTCCGACCGGCGACCTGCCGCAGCGCGTCGCCAAGATGCGCCGGAAGTTCGCGAAGCAATATGGGTTCGTCGTTCCGGAAATCCGTCTCTCGGAAGACCTGTCTGTGCCAACGAAAAGCTATCAGATCAAAGTTCACGGCACGGTCGTCGCGAGCGCCGAGCTTCGTCTCGGCGACGTACTTGTCGTCGTCGGCGATGGTCCGAAGCCGGAAGCCCCAGGTGACGAGACGCGCGAACCGGCGTTCGGCATGAAGGCCTTCTGGATTCCGGATATATTCACCAACGCGCTTAAACGCGATGGTTTCGTGCCGGTTGAAAATACATCGGTGTTGCTGACGCACGTGGCGGAAGTCATCCGCAACAGCCTCGCGCAGCTGTTCTCATATCGTGATCTCCGGGCGCTGCTCGAACGCCTCGATCCGGAATATCGCAAGCTGCTCGATGAAATCTGCCCGACGCAAATTTCATATTCCGGCCTGCAGAGCGTTCTTAAAATGCTCCTCGCCGAACGCGTTTCGATCCGGAATCTGCATCTCATCCTCGAAGCCGTCGCAGAGATCGCGCCGTTTACGCGCAAGGCGGAGCAGATTTCCGAGCATGTTCGCATGCGGCTTTCGACACAGATTTGCGGCGATCTCAGCGAAGGCAACTATCTCAAGGTCGTGCGCCTTGGGAACAAATGGGAACTCGCGTTCCATCAGGCATTGAAGCGCGACGCCAAAGGCGAAGTCGTCGAATTCGATATCGAGCCGCGCCTGATCGAGCAATTTGGAACAGATTTGGCTCGCGTCGTGCAGCCGCTCATGGATGCCGGACATCAATTCGTGCTCGTGACCGCCGCCGAAACGCGCCCATATGTTCATACCGTTACCGAGCGCCTCTACGGCACGCTACCCGTTCTTTCGCATTTGGAAATCAGCCGGGGCGTCCAGATCCAGTCGCTCGGCGCGATCTCATGACGGAACTGACACATCAAACACTGCTTGTTCCGTTTGTCGTATTCTGCCGTGTCGGCGCTTGCTTCATGGTCTTGCCCGGCATTTCGAGCGAGCGCATTCCAGTGCAGCTTCGTCTCTTCGCGGCGATTGCTGTCGCGCTTGCGATAACGCCCTTGGTGTTTGATGCGGTCCAGCCGGCCACGACGGAAACGTCCGGCAATCTCCTTTCTCTGATCGGCATCGAAACTCTGACCGGCATTCTTCTGGGCTTCCTTGTGCGCGTTCTATTCTTAGCGCTCGAGTTTGCGGCGACAACGATGGCGAACCTTGCGGGCTATGGCTCGATCTTCTCGCATTCCGTCGACAACAACGATCCCTCATCACCCTTCAGCTCGATGGTGACGATGCCGGCCGTAGCGCTGTTCTTTATTACGGACCAGCACATCAACGTCATTCGCATGCTGCAGAACTCATATGTCGGGCTCAAAGTCGGCACGGCAATTGCCTCGCCCCCCAATCTGCAATTGATCGTCTCGAATATCGATACGGCCTTCCGCCTCACGATTCAGCTCAGCGCGGCACTCGTCGTTTATTCAATCACGGTCAACCTTGCGTTCGGCTTCCTGAACAAGATGGTGCCGCAGATCCCGATCTATTTCGTGTCTACGCCGTTCGTCCTGCTCGGTGGTCTCTTTATTCTTCTGCAGATCGACAAATCCGTATTGGAAATTTTCGCATCTCTCGTCTCTCAAGCTATCCAGAATATCGGTCAATATGGCTAGATCATCGAGCAAAGTACGCCGTCTCGTTGATCTCTTTCGCGATCTCGAGACGACAGAGCGGGCCAAGGTCGGCGAGCTAGCGCGGCAGGTCAACGATTTGCGCTCGGCGCAGGACGCTTTGCTGGCGCGGGTCGCCAATCCGACGCCCGAAACCGAACCGTTCCTGGCGCTCATGTCGCGTAGCATCGGCAATATGGACCGGCGCCTTCAACGCCTCGCGAGGGAGCACGAGGCTGCCGTCCGCCGCTATGCGCAAGCGGCAGGCCGCACCCACGGCGCATCCGAGTTACTTGCCGATGTTCGCGCCGAAGAAGCACGCAAATCCGAACAAAAAGACCTCGAAGCTTTGCTCGAATTCCAGCAATCCCTCGCCGCGCAAGGCCGGTGTAAGTCTCCGCGTTCAACCTGATACCGTCGCACACATTCCAACGATGATTTGATGTCGAGCATCCCACCCGTTTCAGCAGCAGATCAGGCCATTTGGGCCGCGAAGCAGAGCGTTCGGCTGACGTCGGCGAGCAATAGCCAGACTGCGCAGACTGCGACTTCGTCGACCCAAGTTCCGGCGAACGACGCGCGGCAGAAAAAGCTCAAAGAAGTGGGCCAGCAATTCGAGGCGCTCTATCTCCGACAGATGCTTGAGGAATGGCTGCCGAAAGATTCCGAAGCGTTGTTTGGGGAAGGTACTGCGGGTTCGATATGGCGTTCCATGCTGGCAGACCATATGGCGACGACGCTGTCCAAATCGGGAACGATCGGAATTGCTCAAATGATAATGAAGCACGAGCCTGATGGCTCGAAAGGAAAGTAGATATGGGCACGCTCATTGCAGATGATAAAGCCAGCTCTTCTCAGTTCCCGGCTGGCGGCGCGGCCCGCACGAATAACCACGCTCGGGGCGACCGGCGCAATGCGCCACAACATCAGCCGCCGATGCACGATGCTGATGCCGCGCGCGCCGTCGTCTTTGCCGTGCTCAATCGCATCGAAGGGTATCTCGAGGAAGAGACGATCGCCCTCGACAAGGCGCCCAATTTCGATCTCAAGACATCAAACGATCGCAAGAGCCAGGGCCTCGTGGATCTCAATCATGCGATGCGGCGCTTGAAAAGCGACGACGTCAATGAAGATCTCGAATTGCGATTGCAGGTCTTTCGAGGCAAGCTCGCCGTCAATCTTCGGAAGATCCGCCTGCATCTTGATGCCGTAAAAGAAATCACGGCAATGCTGTCCGATGCGATCCAAAACGCCGAATCGGATGGCACATATACGCGCAATATCGGACCGATGCGGAGTAGCCCGTGATCCGATCGCTGGTCCTTGCACTCATCACTTGTCTGTCGACAATCGGCGGCCTTTATGGCGCGATGTCGTGGAAGGCGGCGGCGAAGGCCGCCAGCGCAAACGCCGAGCAAGGCCAATATCAAATGATGCGCACGCGCATGGTCAGCGTGCCGCTGCTGTCGAACGGCGAGGTTCTTGGTTACATCGTAACGCGCCTGCAGTTCCTCGCCGACACAAGTCTCTTGAAGATCAGCACGGTGCAGCCTGAGGCGTTCGTCGCGGACGAAGCTTTCCGACAAATCTACGAGAAAGCGCCGGAAGACATGAAGAGCGGGCGCAAACAAGTGATCAACGAGCTCGCCAATAACGTCGCCGCCGGCGCGAACAAGCGCATGGGGCGCGATGTCGTTAAAGACGTAATGATTGATAGTTGGGCCTATCTCTCCAAACAAGACATGATGAGAAAACTATGACAGCCATTGATACTGATTTCGGCTTCGATGCCGTTTTCCGGAAGTCTGCCGCCGAACTCAAAGTCCGTCTCACGCGCGACGTTGAACTTGGGATTAAACCGCAATCGGTTCGACGGCGCGGCAGTCTCGCCGCGTTCTCGGTTTTTGCCGGGCTTGGCGCGCTTTCGGTTGGCATCTTCATTATCGGCTGCTCGGCTCTTCGGTCCGATTCACCGGAAATCTGGATTCACCGATTGATGGCGCTGGCGATCGTGCAGAGCATCTTGATCGCCGCCGTCTCGATGAAAATTCTGCCGGTTCTCGAGCGCGGCCGTTCGCTGACGAAGGTTAGCGCAACGCCTCGGAGCGCACCGCCCCTCGAGCCGCCTCGCATGTCGCCGACGCCAATGCCGACACCGCCACCCTTGCCGTCGCCTCCCAAAGCGGTTGTTGGCGGCCAACTCGCGGGACGCGAATTTCTGGAATACGACGACGGCTCGATCGAGATCGACACGCTTGTCGGGCGTCGCCGCTTCGCCTCGCTCGACGCTGCGCGGGAATTCGTCGGCGCTTAGCTCAACGAGGCATCGGCCAGCTATCGAAATCGTCAAAATCGCCGGTCGCGTTCTGGCTATCGGCCGTCTGCCCCGTCAACCGCTGGGCGACATCGGCGAGCTTGATCGTCTTCGCGGCGCTTGCGACATCGATTTTCCAGGCGGGCAGCGCGCTTTCAGAAAGGCCGTCCAGAAAATCGGCAATGGCGTCTAGGTTCTGGCAAAGCCGGTCCAGATTTTGCAGTTCGTAAATGGACTGCGAACCGCCGAATGCGCCGGCGACGACGAGATTGCCAATCAAATTCTGAAGATCCGCAGCCGAGCCAGCCAGCATCCGCACTTCGTCGGATGTCGTGCGCAGAACGTCGGGAACGGGCACGTTCACAGACTGCTGGAGTCCGCCGTTGTGGTTGTTCATTTTTATCCCCCAGCTTAGTGCCACTAAAAAAGTTCGAGTTCGCCGGCATTGTCGACGAGCGAGGCAACCGGCAGTTTCGCCGGCCGTTCGATCTCCGTCGGCCCCGTCAGCAGGATTTGCCGCGCGCGGCCGGAAACCGGCCAATACTGAATTCTGCGCCCCTGCGCACCCCCAGTGCTGCCACCGACATAGGTGATGCCTTCGGCCTTGAGAAAGCGCATCGCGAAGTCGGCGTTGTTCTTGCCGATGTCGGAGCGTGATCGCACTGTTCGGGCGCCCCCGAACACCTTGGCTTCGAGGCGTTCGCGTCGTGCGCCGGCTTTCAGCAGTCCGTTCACGAGCAGCTCCATAAGATGGACGCCCATGCGTTCGGCCTGCTGTGTGCTCCCAAGCTCACCCGGCAGCAGAAAGTGATTGATCCCACCGACACCCGCCAGCGGATCGCGAATGCACGCTGCCACACACGATCCAAGGATCGTCGTCACCATGACATTGCGGTCGTCAGTGACGAAGAACTCGCCCTGGATGATGTGGATCCGCTTTTCCGCTGTGGACGCGGTAGTCATGTCAGCTTACCAACCACGGCCTCGATGCAGGTCTTCAATTGCGGGACTGAAAAGGGCTTTGCGAGAAAGTTGTTTAGCCCCCACTTCCTGCCTTCATCAATCAGCGCTTTGTCGCCTTTGCCCGTCACCAGAATGAAGCCAACCTTGCTTGTTGGGGCATGCTGGCGGAGCGCGCGAAGAAGCTGAATGCCGTCGATTTTCGGCATGTTGAAGTCCGAGATAACGAGGTGGCAGGGCGCCGTCATCATCATCTTCAGGCCTTCTTCGCCATCCTTCGCAACCTTGAACGACTTCAATCCGATCTGATCGAGTCCGTCCGTCAGAAGCGCTCGGCTGACCGACGTATCGTCGACAACCAGAATCGATAATTGCTGCATTGCGGGCATAGTGAAGGCCTCCTAGTGATTCTTGTTCTTGGACGTTTCTACAATGATGGCCGAAGCCAATTTATCGAGCGGGAGTTGCCTTTCCACGGCGCCCATTTCAAAGGCGGCTTTGGGCATGCCGTAGACGATGCAGCTGGCCTCGCTTTGTCCGAAGGTCTTTGCGCCTGCCTGGCGCATCGAGAGCAGGCCGGCGGCGCCGTCTTTACCCATGCCGGTCAGGATCACGCCAATTGCGTTGGCTTTGCAGGTCTTCGCAACGGACTGAAAAAGAACGTCGACCGATGGACAGTGACCGTTGACGCGGTCGGCAGTCTTCAACCGGCAGCGAAGATCCGCCGTGATTTCAAGGTGCTGCGTACCGCCCGGTGCAAGGAAAACGTGTCCGGGAAGAAGCTTGGCCCGGTCGGTCGCTTCTTGAACTTTCGGCGCACACTGCCTGTCGAGTCGCATTGCAAAGCTGCGTGTGAACGTCGGCGGCATATGCTGCGTGATGACGGTCGGCGGACAATTTTCAGGAAACTGAGAAAGGAGCGCCATGAGCGCTTCGACGCCGCCCGTCGAAGCACCGATGGCGATGATGCGGCCATCGGGGTGATAGGACTCATGCGGCGCACGGGCATTTGAAGCCTCCGGCGCATGGACGTCCGATTTGACGAGCGGACGGACACGCGCCGACGCTGCGATCTTGACCTTGTACGGAAGCTCTTCGAAGCTGTGCTCGTTGCCGGGACGCGGTTTCTCGATACAATCGACGGCGCCGATTTCGAGCGCCTGGATTGTCTCATCGGCGCCTCGGCCCGTCAACGTCGAGACCATGATCACCGGCATCGGCCGCAGACGCATGATCTTCTCGAGAAAATCGAGTCCGTTCATGTTAGGCATCTCGACATCGAGCGTGATGACGTCAGGATTGAGCGCTTTGATGGCCTGACGCGCCTGAATTGGATCTTCGGCCTGCCCGACGACTTCGATATCGGGATCTTTGGTCAACGCCGTTGCGATTAGCCCTCGCATCGTCGAAGAATCGTCGACCACAAGGACTTTTACCTTCTTCATGACGTCTTGCCGCCTTTCTTACGATAGGTCGTGATGCCGTCAGCCAGCAGCACTGCGGCGGCAGGTCCTGCGACACGCTCGGAATGACCGATGTAAAGGGTGCCATCGTCTCGCAACATCCGCGCCAATCGTCCCCAGATCGCGCTTTGCGTTTCGCGATCGAAATAGATCACGACGTTTCGACAGAAGATCGCGTCGAACGGTCCGTGAAATGGCCACGACCCCATCAGATTGAGTTCGCGGAACGACACGAGAGAGCGTGCTTCCTCTGCGACGCGCATGATGCTGTTATCGCCACCAGGCGCCGCTTCGAGCCACTTGCTCCGAAGGTTCGATGGAATGTCCTGCAGTTCTTCTTTCTGATAGCAGGCCGCCTTACCACGAGCGACGACGTGCGGATTGAGATCCGTCGCCAGAATACGGATATCGAGAGATGCAGCCTCCGGCAGCACGGATAGCACCGTCAGAGCCATCGAATAAGGTTCCTGGCCGCTGGAACAGGCCGCCGACCATAGCCGAACGCGTTTGCCGCGGCGCGCGGCATCGGCCAATGGCGCGATGATTTGGGTGCGGAGATGTTCGAAATGATGGGGTTCGCGGAAGAATCGCGTGACGTTGGTCGTTAGCGCAGCGATCATGCTGTTGCGCTCGTCGTCATTTTCACGGACGGCGGCGCAATAATCGGAAAATGTCGAGATGCCGAGGGCGCGCAGGCGCTTGGCCAGACGCGAATAAACGAGGGTTGCCTTCGACTGCGGCAGGTCGATACCCGCTTCTTCCTTGGCGATGCGTGCGATCTCACGAAAGTTTGCATCTGAAAATGCAAACTCTCCCGTTACGAGCGCGCCCGACGGCGCCGCGGCAGATCCTCGCGGCTCCGGCGTCATGCGGCAGCCTTTTCGCTGATTGGCAGAACACAATCCAACGCCACGATGCTGATCATGCGCCCGTCAACAGGATACACGCCCTTCACAAACGTCTTTGCAAGGCCTGAAGCGATATCCGGTGTCGGCTGCATTGCAGCTTCGGAGACTGTCAGGATATCCGACACGGCGTCAACGAGAAGGCCGATGACCTGCTGATGGACTTGAACGACAATGATGACACTCCGCGGCGTGGGCTCGGTCAGGCCCAGCCCGAAGCGCATCGCGAGATCGACAATCGGCAATACCGCACCGCGCAGATTGATGACGCCGCGAACATAGGGCGGCGCATGGGGCAGCGGCGTGGCCTGCGTCCAGCCCCGAATTTCGCGCACACCCATAATATCGATACAGAATTCCTGATCGCCGACGCGAAACGCGACGAACTCGCGATTGACGTTGTTGGCGGGGGAGCTTGCGTCTTGCATGGTTGTTATCCTCCTGTCCCGTAGCGCAGATCGTCGCTTCGAAGGGTATCGAACGAGCTGGTAAGCAAGGCGTCCACATCGAGAATGAGCGCGACGCGACCGTCTCCGAGAATGGTTGCCGCTGCGATTCCAGCGACCGTCCCGTAGTTCGTCTCAAGGCTTTTGATGACGACCTGGCGTTGATCCTGGATCGAATCGACTAGAAGAGCATTGCGCGTGCCGCCGTCGGTTTCGACCAGGATCGCGACACTGTTTTCGGGATCGGCCGGCGTATCGCGAAATCCGAGCTGGGTGCCAACGTCGATGAGAGGAACGAACGTGTTCCGGATCGACATCACCCGGCCGTCTTTGCCAAGTCCGTGAAGCTCGGCCTTCTTCGGCTTCAACGTCTCGACAATGGCGGTGAGCGGCACGACAAGCGTCTGACCGGCAACAGAGACGGCCATGCCGTCGAGGACCGCCAGCGTCAACGGCAAACTCATCGAGAAAGTCGAACCCTGTCCCGGCCGCGATGAAATGGCAATGCGCCCGCCGAGCGCAACGATCGACCGCTTGACCACGTCCATGCCGACACCACGACCGGAAATGCTCGATATGGTTGCGGCGGTCGAGAAGCCCGGCAGGAACAACAGATTGTCGATGTCGTTATCGGACAGTTGCACGTCAGGCGAGATCAAGCCCTTCTTGATTGCCGAGGCACGCACTTTCGGACGGTCGATACCGGCACCGTCGTCGGATATTTCGATCACGATCCGGCCCGAGCGATGCGCGGCGCTCAAGCGAATGGTTCCTTCAGGCGGCTTTCCCGCAGCAATGCGGGCTTCCGGCGTTTCAATGCCGTGATCCACCGCGTTGCGGATCATGTGCGTCAAAGGCTCGGCGAGTCGCTCGACAACCGTCTTGTCGACCTCAGTCGCTTCGCCCTCCGTCTTGAGGCGGACCTGCTTGCCCGTCGCATCCGCCACTTCGCGAACAATGCGCGACATGCGCTGGAACAGCGGCTTCACCGGCTGAGCGCGGATCGCCATTACGCTTTCCTGGATTTCGCGCGTCAGCTGCTCGAGCTCTTCAAGGCCGATGACGATCGATGACGATCCTGCGAGGTTCGCTTCGACGACGCGCTGCGACAGCATCGCCTGGTTGATCACCAGCTCGCCGACGAGATTAATCAGGCGATCGACGCGATCGAACTCGACTCGGATCGTGGTTTGCGCGGGAACGGCAGCCGCTTTTGGGGTTTCCATCGCCTGCGCGGCCTGCGGAGTGGGTTCAGGCGCGGCGACCGGCTCTGCAGGCGTGTCTGCTTGCAGTTCCAATTGCGGTACAGCGGCTTTGAATCCCGCGTCCGGTATTTCCGCGGCGGACGCCTCAGCTTCCGATGCGGATGAGCTTCCAAGCGCCTTAGCGAGCAGCGCAGCTATGTCGGCATCGGAAACGCCGGGCTGACCATCCGTCTCGATGTTGATTTCCGCTTCGCCGTCGACAAATTCGAAGACTTCGCGAACGGCCTCGATGGTTTCTTGCGATGAAAGTTTGATATCCCAGGCGAGATAGGCGCCTTCGGCCTCGATGGCTTCGAGGTCGGGAACGGCCGTTGCATCGCACGAAACTTCGATGCTGCCGAGACGCGACAATTCCCGTATGATGAGCGCCGCTTCGTTGGCATTGGCATAGAGCTCGGGGCGCGGCACAAACCGAATGCGATATTCGTGCAGCGGCGGAGCTTCCGGCTCCGTCGCAATGGCCGGCATCTCGAAATCTATAACCGACGGCTGGAAGTCTATGACTTCTTCAACGTCCTCTTCTTCGTTGGCGGCCGTCAGCGCTTTGACCTCGGCAGCGACTGCCGCATACGACGATTCGTCGATGTCTGTGCCGTCGCGCGAAGCTTCCACAAGATCGGCCAGGACGTCGGCGGCACGGAGCATCGGCTTCATCACATCCGCCGTCGGCGCCAGCTTACCACTGCGAACGTGATCGAGCGCCGTTTCGAACGTGTGTGCGAACTGCACGAGCGCAGTCAGCTTGAATGCGCCGGCACCGCCCTTGATCGAATGTACCGCCCGAAAGACGGCGTTGACTGTTTCTGAATCCGCATTGCCCTCGTCCATTGCGAGCAGGCCAGCCTCCATTTCGGAGAGTTGCTCCTCGCACTCCTGGAAGAAAGTCTGGCGGATAGCGGCCATCGTATCGACGGTCATTGCACTTCTCTTTTATTTTATGCCGCGACGCGCCGAATGGCTGCGATCAACTTCGTGGGTTCGAAGGGCTTGACGATCCAGCCCGTGGCACCGGCTTCCTTAGCGCGCAGCTTTTTGGCGGCATCGCTCTCGGTCGTCAGGACGAGAATCGGAACGCGGCGATAGCGGCTGTCCTTGCGGACGGCTTCTATCAATCCAAAACCGTCCATCTTCGGCATGTTGATATCCGTTACGATGACGTCAGGTGTCGCCGTCTGCAGGACTTCGAGACCGTGGACACCGTCTTCAGCCTGCAGGACGTTGTATCCCGCTTCGGCCAGCGCCATTCGCAACATGTCACGCATGGTTCGAGAGTCGTCGACGGTGAGTATTGTCTGTGTCATCCGGCCATTCCTTCGAGAAAGATCTGCTCGCGCGTCAGTCCGACAAGTGTGATCGTGTCGAGAAACTCGCTGCTGGGATTCGTTACCGCATAGCTATGCCCGTCAGCCTGCCAAGTCTGTGCAGCCGCGATCAAGATCTGGACCGCCTGCATACCCGTTCGGCGTACCTGCCCGGCATCGACGACCAACGGCGAACCGCGGCGTTCCAACAGCATGTTTCTCACCGATATCGCACACGCCGAATCGAGTGTTTCCGGCAGCACCAACGGCTCAGAAATCGTTGCTTCGGGAAGAACTGCGACCGAGGTTTCGGTCTCCTCGCTCAGCACCGCCTCTTGCGCCGCTTTCGCTGCCGGCGCTTTGCGCTGGCCGGTTTTAGCAGCCTTCGCGCGTGCCGGTTGTGCCCTCTTTCTTGCCATTAAAATTCCTCCCAGCCCGCATCAGCTGCTGCGGCTACACTGTGACGGCTGCCGCCACCGGCGGCGGCTTTCATTTTTGCGGCGGCCTGCGCAAGACGAGCAACCGGCTTTGGCTGCTGCTCGCGACGCGGCATCAATTCGACAACCGTGTCTGCACCCGTTCGGAAGCGGCTGACGAGACGCACCAGCTCTTCAGTCTGCTGGGCGAGCGTCTGCGTGGCTGCCGTTGCTTCCTCGACCATGGCGGCGTTCTGTTGGGTGACTTGATCCATCTCGTTGACGGCCGTGTTGACCTGTTCGAGGCCGTGCGCCTGCTCGTTGGCGCTTGCCGCGATTCCTGTGACGATCTCGTTAATTTCTCCGACCTGAGAAACGATGCGCGTCAGAGCCTGACCGGTTTCGCCGACCAATTGCACGCCCTGCGCGACCTGGCCGGTCGACGCGGAGATCAATCCCTTGATCTCCTTCGCAGCCTCGGCGGACCGTTGCGCCAGAGCGCGGACTTCCGAAGCAACGACAGCGAATCCGCGACCCGCATCACCTGCACGCGCCGCCTCGACGCCGGCGTTAAGCGCGAGAAGATTGGTTTGAAATGCGATCTCGTCGATGACGCCGATGATCTGGCTGATCTGCTTGGAGGACGTCTCGATACCGTTCATTGCAGCGATGGCTTTGCGAACGATCTCGCCGCTCTTTTCGGCATCCGACTTTGCGACAGAAACCGTATCGCGAGCATGCGTTGCACCTTGTGCCGTCTTGCCGACGGTATCGGTGATTTCCTTGACCGCAGCAGCCGTCTCTTCAAGGCTCGCCGCCTGGTTCTCGGTGCGACGAGACAAATCATCGGACGCTTGCGAAATTTCTTCGGTGCCGATTCTGATGCTGCCAGCGCCCTTTTTCACGAGTTCGATCGTGCTCTTGAGCTGTGAGGCTGCCGTATTGAAGTCTCGCTTCAGCTTTTCGAATTCCGGAGCGAATTCGGCATAGACCGTCGTTTCAAGATTCCCGTCCGCAAGCTCGGAGAGCGCCGTTCCAAGAGATGCGACGACGACGTTGATCTGGTTCTCAGCCTCGATCTTTCCAGATTGAGCCGCTTCAAGTTGACCCATCATCAGGTTCATCTGGTTGATGATGGCTTCGTACTCGCTGATGACATTCTCGGTAATGCGATGCGTGAAATCTCCGCTCGCAATACGTTCCGCTGCAGAGGTGAATGCTGCCATGAAGCGTTCGTGCTCACGGGCGTAGTGCTCACTCTGTTCCTGCTGTTCCTTGGCCGCCGAAACAATCGAATCCGTCATCGATTTGTTTTCCAGCAAGGCTTCCTTGAAGCGTGACAGGGCGCCAGCGATCTTGCCATTCTCATTTGTGTCAGCGAGATAAGGAATGCTTACGGTCAGGTCCTTGTGGCTCAGCTGCTCCATGGAGCGGACGAGATTGGAAAGCCGGAGTGACGTCCCTCTCGAAATGAGAGCAACTAGAACGATTGCGAGGATCGTTGCCGACACCAAAAGGCCGAGCGTCCAGTAGAGCGCGCTTGATTCAGCGTTCACGCGCCGCTGGGCAATCTGAAGGAAGGTCTCGCCGAGCGAACCCGCCACCGCTCCGATCATGTCGTTGGCATCGGAAAGAGAAGCTTGGAACGCGCCGCCCAGTGCCGTTCGCTGATAGTTCGCAGCTTTGATCTGCGCAGCGATGCCGTCAAGCTTCGCCACGAGCTGTGCAGGCTCATCCCCAATGGCGCGCTTGAGTTCACCCGTTGCATCCTCACCAAACAGTTTGCGCAACGAGGCCTTCAACTTGGCGTTGGTGCGTGACTGCACGGCATAATTCATCGCCAAATCAGTTTGATCGCCCGCGGTGGCCTGCGTCGAAAGCGTATCCTGCAATTCAACGATTGCCTGCTTCACGCCCGAGAGGCGCTGAATAAAGATATCCTGAGCATAAAAACCGTCGTCCGACGCGTCCGTCGCAAGGCCGGACGCATTTGCGATCTGATCCAAAAGCTCGAAGCCGTTGTGGGCCTGCTCGCTCACCGTCTTGGCATTTTCGAAAGCGCCAAGCGCCGATCCAACCCCAAGCGCTTTTGCTGCGCTTGCGAGCTCATCGCTCTCTCGGCCCGTCACCACTCCGTCCTTGCTGGTGGGCATCTTCGCCCAAACGGCCGACGCGAGTTTGGCACCCTCAATTTCGCGATCGACCGCGCCGATGTGCCGGAACGTATTATCTGCATAGAGATAAAGTTGAGCCAGCGACGGAATAAGAAAAACCGAAGCGATTAGCACAAGCCGACGGGGCATCGACCACTTGCTATTAATATACTCAACGACCATGGCGTGCTTCTCTCCTCGTATTTTTTCGTATTCGTTTTGAGATGGACCGGCTTTCGCCTTTGACGGTGGGAGGACGAATTTCGTTTTGGTGGGCGAACGACCGACTATGCGCGCGCGACTTCATTCGCCGCGATCCACGTGCGCGAGCGAGCGATGACGTTTCGGATATCCAAAGATGCGCAGCAACGACCGGCAAATGCCGGGCGCAATCGACCATTGCCCATGAAGGGTGTTCCTGCTCGAATAGGCCGGAACATGTCGGATCTAAACCGACACGGCTGCGCGGCGTCATGCCTTTGATTGCTTAATCAAGCTGCCGTGCGATAACCGTATTCGGCAATGCTATCGAATTCGTTTACGACGTAAATTTATTTCTCAGTAATTGAATAAATATCGAAATATCACCAAAGCTCTAATTCCGCCCCAATAAGGGACTTTTGTAGCACCCTCTTAACCTCGCGGCGCGGCACAATTTCTAATTCGCCAAACCTTGAATCATTTCAGGCAATTGCCGACTCGCGGCGCGCTATTTCTTAACCCATGACAATCGGCGCGGCGGCTTGATATAGCGCAGGCCGACGATGCCCGCGTCGACCCGAATAACACGGCATCGGACAACCAAATCGTCGCTCGGCACTTCGAAAAAAAATTCGCCGGTCAATAAATTCGGATTCGGCACTTTAATTTTGGCGCCGCCCTCCGAAAGATCGAGAATGGTGCCGTCAATACGTTGACCATCGTCAAGCACGACGGTACCCGGCTTAAAAACCGTGCGCCGACCGAATTGCCTCTGATCTTTTGGACGTTCTATCGCCAAGTTGCTGACCTATCTTCTGCGTGATTGACGCATTTGGTACACTTGCATCTACGCTCATACGATGGCGCCGGCGCGCCTCTGCAGCAAACGCACCTACTGTAGAGCCAGCCTTCTATCTGCCCCGGCGATTTGGGGGCTTTCGCGCACCAAAACACATATCCGCATACAGACGAGTTATGACTACCCTGATTCGCCCGAAAATCGGATAATCGGACCTTAAGAGATTTAAGACCAATTATGCGAATAGATGAGGTCTGTCAGTTTCAGAACTGGCAAAATGTAAAATAATGTGGACGTGACGCGCCGACGCATGGTCGGCATGATAGAATGGGAAAGTTGGGCCCGCTCGAAATCCGAACGCGAGGGATTTCGTTCAGTATTCGGCCAGAATGTAAACGGGCGGGATGATGCGGGGCTCAGCAGCTAAGGGCGTTACGGATTTCAAGCCCAGCGAACGTACGCAAACTGCTGCGGCTAAGAAAATGGCCCGCAAGGCAAAAACTACGGCCGCCCCTCCTAGCCTGCCAGGAAACGCCAAAACACTGGCGTCGGCGCTCGATCCTTTCGGCTGCGTATCGATCACAGACAATGAAGGTCGCATCATTCATGTGAATGACGCGTTCGTACGGATCAGCCGCTATGCGCGCGAAGCGCTCTTGGGGCAAAACCATTCAATCTTGAGTTCAGGCCATCATTCCCGCGCATTCTGGAACGCGGCTTATGAAGTTCTCAACCGCGGTGAAACTTGGCATTCACGCATTCAAAATCGAGCTAAGGACGGAACTCTCTATTGGGTCGACGCGACCATTCGGCCGCTCAAGGGCCGGAGCGGACGCGTCACGGGGTTTGTGTCGCTTCAGGTGGAGGCGTCTGCCCCCGTCGAAACCCACATCGCGCGGCCGAATAATGATGTGTTGCTGCAGGCTGTAGCTGAAAGCTTTCCTGGCGGTCTAACTATTTTCGATCGCGATCTGCACATGGTGCTGATCAACGAACGACAAAAGCAGCTTTTGGAATATCCGGACGCTCTCTTTAAACGCGGTCTTCCAACTCTTGAGGATCTTTATCACTTCAATGCCGAGCGCGGCGAATACGGGCCGGGAGAAACTGAGAAGCAAATCCGCTCTCGCTTCGATCTCACGACGAAAGGTGAGTCGCAAGTGTTCGAGCGGCGCCGGCCCAACGGCACATGCCTTGAAGTTCGCAGCACGCCGCTTACCGACGGCGGGTTTATCGTTGCCCACTTTGATATTACCGAACGCAAACGCGACCAGGAAACCATTGGGCGCCTTGAGCATCAGGACGCACTAACCGGACTACCCAATCGCACGCTGTTTCAAGAGCGCGTGCGTTCCGCACTTGCGCAAGCCAAGGGCGGCTGGGCGCTCGCCATTCATTGCCTCGATCTCGATCGCTTCAAGTCGATCAACGATACTCTCGGCCATCATGTCGGCGATGCGCTGCTGTTTGCAGTCGGAGAACGGTTAAAAAGCGAAGTCCGTGATACCGACACGGTCGCACGGATCAGCGGCGATGAGTTCGCCATTATTCAGATGGCGCCGCAATCCATCGAAGAAGTCGAATCGCTCGCAAAGCGCATCCTTTCGGCGTTTGCAGAGCCCTTCGAACTCGGGGACAATACACTTACCGTCGGTACAAGCATCGGGATCGCGGTCGGCCCGTCCGACGGGAACGATGCCGAGAAGCTACTGACGAATGCCGACATGGCGCTCTACCGGACCAAATCCGTGCGGCGCGGAAGCTTCGGCTTCTTCGAACATTCGATGCATGAGCGCCTGCAGAAGCGTCACCAGATCATCATGGGACTGCATGAGGCGATTGCGAACAGCAAATTCGAACTTCACTACCAGCCGATCGTAAACGTCAAGACGCGGCGCATCGTCGGTTGCGAAGCTCTGATACGCTGGTCGCATCCGGTCCGCGGAATTATTCCTGCGTCCGAGTTCATCCCGATTGCGGAGGAATGCGGGCTTATCGGCCAAATTGGCGACTGGGTTTTGAAGCGCGCATGTGCGGAGGCGAGCCTCTGGCCCGATGACATCTGGGTTGCCGTCAATATCTCCCCGGCTCAGTTTCGCGAGCCAGACCTTGTCGAGAAAGTCACCAACGCTGCAAAGAATATACCGCTGTCCCGTGTGATCCTGGAGATTACTGAAACGCTCCTCATGAAGGACCGTGACGCGGCTTCCGCGACGCTTGAAACGCTTCGGAAGATGGGGGTTCGCTTTTCGATCGACGACTTCGGTACAGGATTTTCTTCGCTGAGCTATTTACAGGACTTTCCGTTCGACAAAATCAAAATCGACCGGTCGTTCGTGTCGGCGGTCGCGAACATCAAGCGGTCAGCGACACTTCGCAGATCAATCATTCAGCTCGGATATAATCTTGGAATGACGAGCGTCGCAGAGGGCGTCGAGACTGAGCAGCAGCTTGAGCGACTGCGAGCAGAGGGCTGCGTCGAGGCGCAGGGCTTTCTTTTCTCGCGGGCCGTGCCTGCGGCGAAGCTCAGGACGCTGTTCGCCAATCCGCTTTAAGAACGCTGTAATCCGTCAGTGTCTAAGCGAAGCTCTTTCAACCGACTTACTCGTCGACGACAACACGATTACGTCCTGCCGCTTTCGCTTCGTACAATTTGGAATCTGCGCGATCAAGGAAATCGTCGTATTCTTCGCCTTGCCGCAATTCGGCGATGCCGAACGATGCCGTCACCTTCCCGATTGGCTGCCCCGTGCGATGATGCATCCATTTCTTAGACTCGAGCTCACCGCGCATTTGCTCGCCGAGATTTCTGGCGCCCGCGAGCCGCGTTTGAGGCAGAACGACGATGAATTCTTCACCACCATACCGAGCCGCCGTGTCTCTGCCCTTGATATTCTTGGAGAGGAGTTCCGCGAAGCGCCGCAGGATCTCGTCGCCGACTGCATGGCCGAACGTGTCATTGATGCGTTTGAAGTGATCGACATCGGCCATGATGATGCTGAGCGGTTCCTTGGCGTGCGCCGCCGCTTCCACTTCTTTGGGAAGATGAACATCCAGCCAGTGCCTGTTTTTCAGTGATGTCACCGCGTCCAGCATGCCTAATCGATGGCTGTCACTCAGACTGACGCGCAGCTTATCAATTTGCACCTGCGACTGCTGAAGCCGGTTGTTAAGCTCGTTGACCTCGGTCTGCACCTTTTTGTTTTCGCTGATGAGGTACTGGATGATCGCCCGGATACCATCTGGCGACGTCGAAGAAACGAGACCATCAGCGGCTTTCGTCAACGATTCCGAATGAGATCCGCTCAAATCCAGATGCTGCTTCAAGAGGCGCATCACGGACGACATTTCGTCGTCGAGTTCTTTGCCGACTTTTTCGAGCCGATCCGAGAGGCCCTCGTCCGCCTCTCGTTGCGTAGGCCTGCGATCGATGAACTTCCAGGCGCCCCAAGCGAAGCTCATACAGCAGGCCGTGACTAGTCCGAAAAGAAGCGCCAGTCCGAAAGGATGGGCTCCAAGACGAACGATACGACCTCTTGCATCGACCTCGGCTATTTGCCAGGAAACATCGGACCAGCTCAGAAGCGATGCTAAATCGCCATCAGAGCGCATCGAAATGTTCCACACGAGAAACGTGCAAGCGATGGCCGCAAGGCTTGCCAACATGAAAGCCGCGGACGACGGTAGCTGCCGGAGTGCAAATGTGCTCATGCTTCGTGCTCGGCTCGAATTGACGGAACTCGCAACCCAATCGGACGTGTTTCCTGCGGCAAAGACGCGGCGACGCTCAATGAAGAGTGGAACTTCCCGGCAATGAAGCCGACGGCACTAAAGTCGTAGCTATGATTAGGCTGCGTACTTATTCAAATAAATGCCGCCAGCATCCCGACCACGAGTCGGCTACTGGCGCAATGCTCTTTTTGCGCATTTTCGAAATAGTCTGTTTATATTACCATTTACGCAACGTGATAGATCAGAAAACGCTATTTAAAACCCATGGCAATTCGCATGAATATCTGTTCGGTGAATACTTTCAGCAAACTTCCGCTGTAGCTTCCCGTCAGCAGAAGGATGACAAATCCGGCAATTATCTTAGGCACGAACGTCAGCGTCATTTCTTGGATTTGCGTGAGCGCTTGAACAAATGCGACGCCTACGCCGATAACCATTGCGGAACCCACAACTGGGCCAGCGAGCACAATCGTCAGCCAGATAGCCTGTTGAACGAGCTGAAGTGCATCACCTTCTGTCATGATGATATGGGATATCCTATCGATACGCCTGCGGTGATCGGGACTTGAGTTCCGTCGGTCAGGATCGCAGTCGAGCCTGAGGAGTCGATACGGACCGACTGAACCACGCCTTGCGTGCCATCCGTTCCCGTTATGACCAGCCCGATCATCGTGCTCGCCTGGGAAATATTGGAATTCACCAGAAGCTGGTCGAGCTTCGAATTCGCGTTGATGCTCTGCTCGACATTCGAGAATTCGGCAATCTGCGACATGAATTCGTTCGTATCGGTCGGATTGAGCGGATCCTGATTCTGCAATTGTGCGACCATCAACTGAAGAAAATCATTATAATCGAGCGTCGTTGAGGACTGACTGCTCGAAGACGTCTGCGTACCCGACGTACCGCCGGTGGCTGGAACCGTGGTCATGCGACCTCCTTGCTGCGTTCTTCCGAGGCGTTTGCCGCGACCTCTAACGGAAGCAGCGTTCTCACTTTCTTCAAAGCATCGAACGGCCGGTCGCCATCCAGCATGTCGCCGGCCTCCTTGAGACCGACAAGAATCTTGGGATCGCGGATGCTGGCTGAGAGGTTCGATACCGATTCCCTCGCCATCGTCCGCGCTTTCATGTAGAGCGCCGGATCCATGAGCATCATTTGAATCATGAAATACAATTGCCGCAGAGGCGTCGTTGTATCTTCCGGCTTCATCACGTGCTGTTCGAGCAGGAAGACGACGTCGTTCATGAGCTCAAGGCTGACCTTGCGATCAACGCGCAGAACGCCGCCGTTGATGAAGATGCGTTCACCGGCTCTCAGGGTAATTTTCAGGCCGCCAGCCATCAAAGACCTTCCGCGATGACATTTGATACGTCGATAAGGCCCGCGAAATTCCGCGACCTGCCGTTGCTGATCGCCTCGGCTTCTTTGAGCATCCAGATCCCTATTGAGATCAACTTGGCTCGCACCTCGTCTGGCAACCCATTTTCGGGTTTCGCGAGATCTTCAAGAAAGAAGCTCCAAAGCCTGTTTAAGAAGATGATCGCGTCTACGGCTTCGCGCGACTGCGGTCCCGCCTTCTCTGCCGTCTTCAACAGGGCCACAGATTGCTCCAGGGCGAGGCGCTCGTTCTCGCGCTGCCGATTTCCGGACTCGCTCAATGTTTCTTCATATGAGAACTTATACATCTTTCGCCTTCCGCAATCCGCCCTTGGATGCCGTCGTTAGTTATTCAGGTAATCGAGGATACTGAGATTGTTGAGCTGGCTCGTCAGCGAATACGCAGCCTGAAGCGCCGTCGAAATCTGCGACAACTGTGTCGTGACTGCTGCTGGATCGATCTGTTCCAAATTGTCGATCGACTTCGTTAGAAAATCGACTTGCGAGTCGATCTGACTGTTGGCGTCAGTAACGCGCTGTTGCGTGACGCCCAGGGCCGACTGAACTTGCGTGAGACCGCCCGTCACGTCTCCGGTGAGGTCGCGAGCCTTCGAGATGATCACCTGCTGCGTACCGCTGTTCAGGTTTGCAAAGCCGAGGCCGGAAATCATTGCGAAAGCTTCGCCCAACGACCGGAATGTGCCGTTGTCGGCTGTCACTGACGTATCGATGATTTGGTTCCGAGAGATTCGGCTGCTCACCGGTTTATCCGATGCGGCCGACCAGGTGCTCGACCAGTTTGCATCCGAGAACAGATTGGCGAACTCATTGTTGAGAAAGTCGCTCATATCATTGGGCGAAATACTGGAGACGTTGGGGTCATCCGGACTCATGCCGAACTTGGCGGTAAAGGCGGCGGTGATCGCCTGCGCTCCAGCCGATGGCGGCGTTCCAAAAAAGTCTTCCATGGGCTGGACGTCGGAATTGATGCCCGCGAACAGATACTGGCCGTCGAGCGAGGCGTTGAGCTGATCCTGCAGCGTTTGCATCCCGGCCTTCGCCGATTGGATCAACGTATCCTGGGACGTGGCGGCCGTTTGCGCCGTGATCAGACTCGAGAGAAAATTGGACGTGCTCTTCGCCAGCGTATCAAGCGCTGATTGCGACGCGCTGAGACGGTTGAGCACAAGATTGTTTGAACCTTGGATGGCCTGGATCTGATCCATGTCCTGGCGCATCGAGATGCTAACACCTGTCGTCGCACCCAGGGTTACCCCCACGTCTGCGTGCCTGCCCGTCGCAAGCTCTTTTTGGGCGTCGACGAGCTGCTGCTGGTACTTGGCTATCGATCTGAGCGTTTCATTGGAGATCGAAGCGGAAGAGATGAATGACGAGGAAATCATGAATGTCAGCTCGCTGCCTGTAAGAGCGTCGAGATCATATTGTCGACGGTGCTGATGAGACGGGACGAGGCTTGAAACGTTCGCTCTAGCGAGAGCAAATTGGTCATTTCCTCGTCGAGGTTCACACCGGTGGCCTGCGACAACGAGGTGGCGGCGCGATCAGCAATCGTTTGGCGCGATTCCGCCTCGTTACTTGACGATTGACGTAGCGCTTCGAGCCACGAGACCGACGACTTGGCGAAATCGAGCATCGAGCCCGTCGAATGAATCTGGGTCGAGGAATCGAAGGCTTGGGTGGAACCGAGATTCGTTATCAGCTGCTGGATGCGGTCCGTATAAGATGCGCCGCCGTCGCTGTTGTAGGTGTAGCTCGCGCCGGCAATACCGCCATCACGAATGAGCTCGGCGTTTCCGCCCTGGGTCGGATCAACGCTTGCGTTGATCTTGATCGAGCCTGCTAGACCTGGAACGATACTTGTCGGCACTGATGAGGAGCCGCCGTCGGTAAACAATCCGGCTGCATCGGGCAAACCACTTCCAGATTGATCGCTTTCGGCAAAGGTCGAGATCAGACCGCGGGCCATTTCATCGAGTTGGCTTTGATACGTCGGGGCGATGCTGTCGCGGACTTCAACGAGACCGGCAAGCTTGCCGGAGCTGATCGACATCATGTGCGGCGTGCCTGCAATCGGCACACCATCAGCATAAACCGGCGATCCGACGGAGTTCGCGGACAGATTCGCAGATTGCTGAAAGGTCACCGACCTCGCCGTTTTGTCGAACAGAGTGACGCCGCTGTCCGTGTAGATGGCCATATCGCCATTGTCGCGCGTGGCCGTCCGAATTCCTATTTCATTCGACAGTTGCTTCAATACTGCATCGCGCGCGTCCAAGACGTCCGTGACGTCCCTGCCGCTACCCGAGGCCGACACAACCTGCTGGTTGAGTGTTTGGAACTGCGAAAGAAGGCTGTTGATGTTGCCGACCGATGTCGCGATGTCGGAATCGGCCTGATTTCTAACGTCAGTGACTGCCTGTGTAGCTTCGTTGAGAGACGTCACCAGCTCTTGTGCGGCGGTTACGACTGTTGCCCCGACCGCGCTATTCTGAGGAGTAGCAGAATAGTTCTGAAGTGCCGTGTTGAGCTTCGACATCAAGGCGGCGGGCGACGTATCAGAGTCCGTGTCGCCCACCGTATTCTGCAACTGATCCAAGGCCGAATTGACGGCCGATTGCGTTTGGCTGCTTGCGTTTGCGTCGAGGTACGTGTCGAGAAGCAGCTTGTTGGCTGTTCTCGTCACGCCCGCGATGCTGACGCCGCCGCCCGGCCCGCTGACGACGTTCGCGACTTTTCTGCTTGCGTCCGTATTGTTTACGCGCGCGATGTTCTGTGAGACGACAGAAATCTGCTCGGAAACCGTCGAAATGCTTGAAAGCGCATTACTCGTGCTCTGCGTAAGCGACATCAGCTGGGCCTTTATTTCCTATGTTTTCCGTCACCGAACGAGGTTGACGAGTACGTCCAGGAGTTCGGTGCCGGTCTGAAACACTTTCGAGTTTGCCGTGTAGTTGCGTTGAGCCTGGACCATCGTCGTCAGCTCGGAAGCAAGATCGACGGTGCTGCTTTCCAATGCGCCCGAGATGATTTTGCCACGACCGCTCTCGTTAGCGGTGCCGAGCTGCAAATCTCCGGACTCCTTGTTCGTGGCGTAGACGTTTCCAGAGATCGCCGTGAGATTGTCCGGGCTCGCGACGGTCGCCAATGGAATCTTGAATGCGTCGACGCGTGAACCGTCCTTGTAGACTGCCGTCACGATGCCTTCGTCGCTGATCTCAAGACGGTCAACAGCAGACGGAGGACTGCCATTCGCGCTCGGTGCTTCGGCACCGGTCTGGGGCGAATAGCTCGCGGCCAGCTGGGTCATCTTGCTGATATCGAGCGAAAATGTTGAGCCATTGGGGATGTTGACGCTCAGCGCTTGCGGGCTTGTCGAGGTCAACGCGCCTGTCGTGCCGTCGAACGTCACGTTCGTCGTCGCCAACTGCGAGCCCGCTGCGTAGGGGAAGCCACCGTTGGTCGCGCCGGCCGCATTGTATACGGTTATCTGCCAGGTGTTGTCGGCCGTTTTTGCGGAATAGACGTCGAGCGTCACTTGATGACCGAGGTTATCGTAAGTGACAATCGAGGTCTTGCCGGCATATTCCGCCGTCGCAGCGTTCGCCGCCGGGAGGTTGGCCGCGGCAGTAATGTCCGCGTCAGCAGGGAGGTTTACGCCGAACTTGCCGCTTGTCGAAGGCGTTGCCTTCAGGCCAAGGCTGCTCGTGCTCACAACCTGAAGACCGGCGGCACTGTTTACGACGGAACTCGAGCTGCCGTCCAAAAGGTTGTAGCCGAGCAGCTTGAACCCTGCAGCGTTCACCAGATCGCCATTGGAGTCCGGAACGAAATTGCCTGCACGCGTCAAGAAGGGCGTTCCAGAATCGCTTTCCACCATAAAGAATCCGTTGCCGCTGACCGCGAGGTCGGTCGGCGACTTGGTGTAGGTGAAGTCTCCCTGCTGGGAGACCGCCCGACGAGCGATGGTCGAAACGGAACCCGGCACGTACTCTGCGACGCTGCCTTCCGCGATGAGCGTTGCGAATTCCGTTGATGCGCCTTTGTAACCAGTGGTGTTGATATTTGCGATGTTGTCCGCAACCGTACCCATACGGTCAGACTGGACAGACATGCCCGAGACGCTGGTAGTCATTACTCCGTAAAGACCCATCGACATTCTCCTCGTCGCGAATGATGCTCGGCGCAATTGAAGCATCTGGGCCTTGCGTGAGACTGGTTTGCGCTGCTTCCGCGGGCTGTGCAGCATCATCGCTGGCAAGGTCTTTCAAGCGGTAGCCAAGGAAACGCTGGGAATCGATCGGATCGTGACCAAGTCTCTGCTTCAGCCGCTTGCGCAGGCGGCTAATGTGGCTTTCGATGACGTTCTCATGAATTTCGTCATTGAAGATGCCGTACACGCGATTGAAGATCTGGGTCTTCGTAATGCGGGTGTTGCGGCTCAGCACGAGACACTCGAGGATCCGCCGCTCACGACGCGGCAGGGGCAGCACTTCTCCGTTCACGATCGGATCGCGACCGTCGAAGAAAATCCGGATGCCACCAACATCTACACATTCGTCGACGATCTGCATCCGGCGACGAATGGCGCCGCTGCGTGCCAAGACTTCGCGGACGTGAAAGGGCTTCGCGAGGACATCATCAAACCCGAGCGAGAAAAGCTCGAGCGTTTCACTCAGCGCTCGCGCTTCGATCAGCCCCATGAGCGGCGCGCGGCTGCGTGCTCTGATCCTTGCGGATATCTGGCGCCGGTTTGCCACGGCACCAATCAAAAAGCCCTCGATAACCGCGATATCGGCATCATTGATGAGTTCGAACCACTCCGAGAACTCGTTTGGATCAACTGAAGTTGCCGCTACTCCTTCGCGTTCAAAGCACGCAACGTATCCCCCCGCGACCGTCAAACGGTCGTCAAGCACAACGAACATGATGCCCCCCAAGCCCCGCAAATCATTGGCACAGAAGGAAATACAGTGATTCACGTGACTTATTAACAATTATTTCATTATTGCGTGGGTCGGAAATGCCACGCCAAATCATAAGTCCGCGCCCGCTCCTTGCGTCTGCATCTGTTCTTCTAGTCGTCGCTGTGACTGAGGCTGCGAAGGTGGAAGATGGAACGCGCTCGCCTTTTTGCCGATCGTTGGGAAATCGATAAATTTGAATTTATTTCCAAACGATTGCGTAAACCAAAGACTTCTTAATTCAGGCGTTTCTCCGGAATAGAAAGATCCGCTTGCGAATTAATGGCTATATGCTGCGTGTTTGCGCGTCCTGACGCGCGGATTTAAAGTTTGGGTGCGTAAATGAATAAGACCACGTTTGAAAAGTTCATGAGCAGCTTTCAGACCGAGGTCCTGGTTCCGGAAAGCATCGAGGCCGACGACGAGCGGCGCGACGGCATCCGGCACATAGCTCGCCAGCACGTCGCTTTAAACTTTCGCGGTATCCGGCTCATCTGCGACCTCGTCGACTTATCGGAATCCGGAGCAAAAATTAGCGTCGGGGACGGAATCGTCCCGAACGTCGGTGACAGAATCGCGCTGACGCTCTTCGATGGCACGATGCTCGATGGCACAGTGACTTGGCTACGCGACAAACACCTTGGCTTAGAGTTTCTCTATCCGATTCCTAACGTCGATGAACGACTCGACTTTGAAAATCTCGGTCGGGAATTTTTCGGCAGAGCCGTAACGCTGCAAAAGTCGACTCGACGGCCGTGATTGGCGGGACGTGACCCGTCAGCGTACTGCAAGCTGCGTTTCGTAACGTTCCGCGATCCGGCATTTCGCTCCGAACCGCGGTCCGATGACATCACGGGAACCCCTTCCGTCCGATTTTGAATCGATCATTGACAGCTTGTTCGGTCGTGACGATCGGCCAGCCGGTATATCACGCCCCAATCGTCTTTCCATCGATGGTTTAGAGGCCGCGTGGGCCTTGGCTGCTGCTTCTCGCGGCGGTGTGGGAAATTCTCAAGTCCCTCCGAAACACCCCTACGCCTTCGATGAGCAAAGCAGCATCAGCGCAGATCCGTTGCTCGATCCGAATAAAATTTTAATTGAGCTTGGACTCGACGCTAATTTTTCCGAAGCTGACATCGCGACACTGCGGCGAGAATTTGCACTTAGAAATCATCCGGATCGTGTGCAGTCCGAGCTCAGGGAGCTTGCGACACAGCGCATGATGATCGCCAATGATCTCATGGATCGCTACGTTGCCCGGTTGAAAAAGAGTGAACGCTGAGCCTCGCGAACTTATCTAAAATGCGAGATTGTTCTTTCGCGATGTTCCCACGAATGTCGGGTAATGTCTCATCGTAGCCGGCCCTCGACCGGCAGAGAATGCGATGGGGTTAAAGATGGACGACGTGAGCGCCGACCTTAAGATGTTGCAGTTGCGTATGGCCGGCATGGGTGCACAGCTCGACGGGAATTGGTCAAAAATACTCGAAACGCAACGCCATCTCGATCGCGACACCGACGAATGCGCCTACTGGCATGCCGGCTATCATCAGGCGCTTGCGGACGTCATCAGTCTGCTATCGGCGAGCCAGGCTAACGACGACATTTCGGACACATCCAATCTGTTCCGCGCGGTCGGCTAGGGTGCAGGATGTTTCCGTTCGGCATGAACTTGTGAAATATCTCGCATTCTTTTTCGAAGGCCTGACGCTCATCCGCGAAATGGCGGAACTTGAATTGTGTTGCGGTTCCGATATGGGTTTTCAATTTTGATTTGAGGTCCTCGCCGGCGCTTCCGACGTATGTAATCGCGAAGCGTCCAAGATGATCGACGAAGCCAAGCGCATACGTACCCGGACAACGATCGACCAGTTCTTCCTCGATGGCATCAGACGCGAGTGGAAATGGACCACGTAGCCCAGTTCCTGCCAATTCCTGCTGCTGCATCATTTAATGAGTCCTAGATATAGACTGCGTTGCCGGACCTGACACCGGCAACTTCAGCCGGCGCCGGCTGCTGAGTGGATTCTCTGGGGCGGCGTTGGGCCTGATCGGACGGCGATCCATCACGTCTTTGCATCTCGCCATCTTGCCGGCCCATGAAGCCCGAA
Source organism: Hyphomicrobium sp. DY-1 (assembly GCF_047497105.1). Classification (NCBI taxonomy): domain Bacteria; kingdom Pseudomonadati; phylum Pseudomonadota; class Alphaproteobacteria; order Hyphomicrobiales; family Hyphomicrobiaceae; genus Hyphomicrobium; species Hyphomicrobium sp. DY-1. Next base: position 1,671,549 of record NZ_CP134870.1, read on the forward strand.
CGCGATGGATCTCCATCACGGGACGGGGAGCCGTTCGTCTGCCATCCGTTCGAATTCATGGTGCTGCTGGCGGAAGTATCCGTAATCTTCATGCTTGAGATGTCGTAGCCTGCATCTTTTAAGCCGCGTTCGAGATTTGGCCGATCGTCGTTGAGAAGCTTGGCTGTCGACGCCTTCGATGCTTCTGCTTCGATCGACAATGAATTCGAACTGAGACTCAGACGGAGCCTGACCGAACCAAGATCCGCCGGCGACAACGTTAGATCGAGCGTGCGCAGAACGGGCGTTGTGGTTGCCCGCGTCGGCACGTCGACGGATGATGTTGCTGCGCTGGCGTCGGTCGCAGTCGATGCCAAGCTCGTGATTACGCCGTCGCGAACCTGATTGCTGACGTTAGCCGCGTTGGCGTTGGACGTTTTGCTGGTTGCAAAAATCTGGTCGAGGGACGACGCAGCATCCGGCTTTTCCGTCTTCTTGGCCGCCTCTGAAGCTATTTCCGTATGCGACTGCGATTGCGTATCGCTCTTATTTCCGCTGTCGTTGTTAAGCGATGCATTTGCATTCTGATCGGTATTTGCCGCTGCGATTGTCGGCTGCGCTACGGACTGCGACGCGTCGCCCGATAAGTTGACGTCCGGCTTCTGTTCCTTTGCCGTGGTGACCGAAGCAACTGTCTGAGCCAGAACGGCGGCCGCGGATGGAGCAGCCTTATCCGTGTTCATAGCCGAGAGCTGCGACGCGACGCTCGTCATGGCGTCGGAATTAAAGTTCCAATGCGTCTCCCGTCGATTGATCGCAACCGGCACAAGCTCGTTCGTATCTTGCGGAATGGCGTCGTGGTCGACGGCGACATTAACAGTCCCATCGTCGGTTTTTAGGTCGCCGGAATTTCCGAAGATTCTGTTTTTTGCATCCATGAGAGCGAGAATGCTTCTCTGCTGCATCAACGCTGCTGACCGGACCGGAGCCTGAGACGCATCGGTGTTGGTTGTCACGGAATCGGTATTCGTCGCTGGCGTTTGATCCGGTGTCAGGTGTGCCGACATGAGATCCGGAGATGTTCCTGCTCCGTTGGTTGATTTCGAGACGGCGTCTTTCGCTTGATCCTGGCCGACGCTGTCGAAAGCATCCTCGAACGAGCTATCGTCGTCATCCGATTTTCCCTTGCCGTGCTTTCGCTGCGACGTCTTTCGCGTTTTATCGACATGGGTCGCAGCATCGCCATCATCGTGCGGCGCGCTCTGGGTCGCGCCTTCCGACTTGGGATCGTTCTCATCCGTCTGCTTGAGGTGACCGCGATATCCGTTCGATGCTTTTCCCGATACGGATTGCAGGAGAGCTTCGGCTCCGCCAGATGCGGCGCTTCCAACTGCTGCCGTCATTTCCCACTCCTAGTAATCATTGAATCTGCTTCTTTTAAAATCTCGTCGGCTTTACTCAGCGCCGTCATTGCATTCTTTTCACCCGGAGCCTGCGCCACAGCTTGCGGAGCGGTCTTTCTGACAGCAGTCGGCGCGACGTCTGTTCCGGTTACTGTTTTGGCGATAAATCCCGCCACTTCCCGGATCTCAGCGTCGTCCTCCGAAAGCCGATCGACAGTGATCTGATCCAGCGCCTTCATAGCATTTACCGCATCGTTCGAAGGCGCTTCGGCTGCGGCCATGTAGAGGCGCGCACGTTCCTTATTCTCTGGTGATGCGTTCGGTGTTGCGAGAACTTTAGCAGCAGCGGCCTTCGCAAGCTTTAGCCGTCCCTGTAGCAAACCCTCACCGGCAAGATCGATGAACAGCTCGGACGCTGGCTGCATGTCGTCGTCATCGAAGGTTGCAGCGAGGCGATCGATGCTTTCCTGATTATCGAATTCCCCGTGCTTGGCGGCTGCTTCCGCAAATTCTCGAAAGAGCTTCCAGGCATAAATCGACTTGCCGAATTCCTGCACATAGCTTGTCGTCAGCATCAGCGCCCGGATCGTATCGCCAGCATCGAGTAATACAGGAATTTCGCGCCGCGCCGACGCCTCGTCGATCGCGGTATGGGGACACGCCAGACGCGCATCATCGAGCAGGCGGATCGCGGTTGCGTGATCATCTTCAAGATAGAGCGACGCCTTGGCCAGCGCGAACGGCCCAACGAGGCTGACGTCGAGTGAACGGGGATCTATATCTTCAAAAAGATCGCGCGCCTTTTTAGGCTGACCCTCGGCAAAGCTCATGATGCCCGCAGCCAAATTCTGATCCGCGACGCTCAAAGAATTCTGCTTGATCAGTGGTTGCAAGACGCGCGCATCACCACCACTCAGAACATAGAGCAGACTCGTACGGACGTTGACGTAATCGTCCCACGCCTCTGGGCTGAAACTCTTTACTTCGCGCGCGATGTCGATCAGCAGACGCTGTTGCTCCGCAAGCGCAGCACGATCGCCGCGAATGATCTTGTCCTGAACCGCGCCCAACTCTTCCAGAAGACGCAGCGTATGGCGACGAACCTGAGCTTTTTCGCTCGCATCCTCTGAATAGATTGGAACGCCGTGCTCGGCCGCGATAACCTCGTCGTTTTGACCGAAAAAAAATGCGGGCTTGAAATACGCCAACGAGCCCGCGGCGAGGCCCGCGAGCACAACGAACGACGCTGCAGCAATCAGCGCGATCCGCTTCATTTCTTATTCTCTTTAATGAGGATATCGATGCGGCGGTTGGCGGCCGCGAGAGTGTCGTCCGGCACTTTCGGGTCGCGATCCGCACGGCCTTCGATGGCGACGACGCGAGATTCGTCGACGCCGCCACGCAGAAGCATGTAATAGGCCATTTGGGCGCGAGCAGCGGAAAGGCGCCAGTTGTCATAGACCCGGCTCTTGTACGGACGCGAATCCGTATGGCCGCGAAGGATGATATCCCCCTTCTTGCTGCTCAAGACACGACCGATTTGCTCCATGACAAGGACTAGTTCCGAGCGCGGCTTTGCCGAACCGACCTCAAACATGCCGAAGTTGGCATCGTCCGTCAGACTGATGAGTAATCCTTCGGGCGTCGCTTTCACGTCGATCATCGGCAGTTCGCGGGAAATGTCCGCGACGGCTTTGCCAATCTGATCCCGCAGGGCTTTCGCGTCCTGATCTTTGTCGTGATCCTTGTCGTGCGTCTTATCTTCTTTCTTTGCCTGATCCAACGTTGCAGGAGTTTGCTTTGTGATTGTGTCCTGCTGCTTCGGCTTATCGCCGACATCATCCATCGATGCGCGCGCGGAGAGCTGCTGCTTTGGGTCCTGCGTAACCGGTTTTACGTTTTCTGCGGGCAGGGCGCGCGCCACGTTGGACGGGTGCTCCGGCACGATCGGCGCGGCTTGGGGCGCAGGCTTCAACCTGACATCTGACTTTCCGGCCTTACGATTGATGCGATCGAACGGATCGTCAATATTGCCGTCTGATGGGCTAGCCGCCGTCGTAGACTGACTTGCGCGTGCCTCGTCCGCGAGTTTTTCAAGCAAGTTGCCAGGATTGTCGAAGAGCGCCATCTCGCGAAGCTCTTCTGCGCTCTTGCCCCCCGATCCGACACTCGATTCGTGCGAGGCGTCGTCTTTGGCGTCACCGCTGTTTTCTTTGCTGTCGCGATCGGCCTGCCGTTTCGAGGCGTCGTCGACGACCTGCTTTTCGAATCCGCGCTTACTTTTCTCGTCCGAGTGTTTCGACTGCGTCTCGACGAGATCTTCAATGCCTTTCGGCGCCGCATAACGATCGGTCAAACGCATCGGATTGAAGTAGGCGGCGACCTGCACGATGGTTTTTTTGTCGGCTGCATTGATCAACCACATGACGAGAAAAAACGCCATCATGGCCGTCATGAAATCGGCATATGCGATCTTCCAGACGCCGCCGTGATGCGGTTCTTCCGTATTGCGCCGGCGACGAACAATGACGAGAGGTTGCGATGATACGTCTTCGCGGCCGTCGCTCATGGTACTAGCGCCTCAAGCTCGGCGATCCACGCCGCAATGTTGACTTCGATTTCGGTGTTTTCTATGTGAGCGCGAACATCTGCACTCGGACTTTCCGAATATCCGATCTGAAATCCGGCCGTCGGCAGCCGTTCGTTAAGATGCTGGATAATTTCGGCCGGGCCTTCAATGTGGATCTTTGCGCCTTCCACCAAGCCACGCAAAATCGCCCTTTCGAGATCCTGCAACGCGCGATCCTGTAGACGCCCGATGAGCCAGGGCCGCAGCAGCGTCGCGACCCGCTCAGCGATGTTTTTCTCAATCAGACCCGACGCACTTTCCAAACGCGCAACAAGCTGCTCAGCGAAATCGCGCTGCCAGCGGTCTTTTTCCTGCGCGAGCTCGTTCGCGTGATGAATCTTGGCTTCGGCGAGACGATGCTCTGCATCGGCCTCGGCTTCCGCACGGCCTTCTGCGTAGCCCTGCCGATGGCCATCCTCGAACGCGGCTTTCAGCTGCGCTTCATGGTCCGGCTCTTCGACGTCAGGGGTGACGCGACCGAAATCCCTGAGCAGGGAGAACGCCGAACTGTGAGGCCGAGCCGTCATCCGTTCTTAACCCAATGCTTCATGATCGCAGTCGCTTGCTCTTCATCGCGATCAATAATCGCGCTGAGCTTCTCGACCGGACCGAGTGCCAGCGAGCGTCCGAACGCCAGTCCGCTGCCAAAGTCTCCCGAGCCGCCGCCCATGCCATCGAATGGATTGGCGCCCGGTTCAAGCAACGGCGACGCCATTTCGGGCATGTCGATGGGAGCTGCGCCCGTGCCCGTAATCGAAGCGAGCGGCGCCTCGATTGCAACGTTATCGGCGCTTTCAATCGCGGGCCTATCGCTTGAGAGCAGGGTCCGCATCACGGGCCGGAAGCCAGCCATCACGACAATTGCCGCAACCAGCAGGATCGTCAGCGATCGGATGCCGGTTCCCGCCAGGCCCATCAACAGCGAAGCCCATGCCGTTCCCGACGATCCGTCTCCTTCAAACGGAGACGGCGCGAAATCGACGGCAGCGACACTGATGCGATCACCGCGCTTGGTGTCTATGCCGGCTGCGGAAAGGGCGATCTTCTCAATTTCAGCGACCTGCTTATCGACGTCTTCGGGCTTTGCGTCTTTACCCATCGCATCCATCAGTCGCTTTTTGTTGACGACGACGGCAACCGAGATGTTCGCGATCTTGTAGCCTTCGCTCGTCGAGGAGGCCGTCGACGAACTGATCTCGTAGTTGGTCGTTTCCTCCTTGCGATCCTGATTGCGTTTGTTCTGGTCTTTGTGGCTCGTTTGTTCGTTCGGAATGTTTTCCTGGACGCTGACGTTGTTCTTGCCGGCGCTGTCCTGCGAACTCTGAGCTTCCTTGATGTATCGCGTTGATCGCTCGACCTTGCTGTCGGGATCGAACTTCGTCTCGTTCGTCTGCAGCTTATCGATATTCAAGCGGGCGATGGCACTGACTTCGAAGTTGTCCAGACCGAGATAGGGCGACAACGTGCGGCGAACGCTATCCTGAATCTGTTTTGAGACCGTGTGCTCGAGTTCGAGCATCTGTACCGGCGCGTCGCCGCTGGCGAGACCATTCCCAGAGCCTCCAAGAATCGAGCCATCGGTGCCGATAACCTGGACTTCGTTCGGCGTCATTTCCGGGATCGCCGAGGCAACCAGATGCTTGATGGCCGGCGCTGCAGTGGCATCTCCCGCAACATCCGTGCGAATGACGACAGACGCCGACGGCGCTTCTTTCTTGACCTGAAGCGCATTCTGATTCGGCATGAAGATGTGAACACGCGCAGCTCTCACACCCTTCAAGTATTGGATCGTTCGCGACAGCTCGCCCTCAAGGGCGCGCACGCGCGTGACTTCTTGCATGAACGACGTGAGTCCGAGGGCACCGAGCTTATCAAACAGCTCATAACCCGCTGTTTGGCTGCCGGGCAGCCCCTTTTCCGCGAGCAAAGCGCGAGCTTGTGCCGTCTGTCCGACCGGAACGCTCAATTTCGTCCCGTCCATGCTGCTTTCAAATGGGATGCCGGCCTCGGTCAGCTCCGTGCCCATGCGGCTGATGTCAGGAGGCGTCAGGCCGACATAAAGCGTCTCGTAGCTTGAGCGCGACGCGAAGTAACTGCCTATGGTAATCAGTCCGAAGACGAGCGCGCCGGCGATGCCAAGCGCCATAAGGCGCCTGCGGCCGAGACCCAGCAGACTGCGATAAAGGTTCTCTAATTGACGCCAATCCATCTCTCGACCTTGCCGGCAAAGTTTCCGGTCAACGGTAGGGACGGAACCTTGTGCAAAGGTGACGGGCCGCCCTCCGTGGCCTGATCCGCGCTGGCGGAAGAGGTCAGGGGTGGCGGCCCGTCTAACAGATCGGATTGTATGGGTGCCTGACGCCGCTCGGCGTCAGGCGTTATTTATTAGCCGCGGAAGAGCGACAGGATGTTCTGGCTCGACTGGTTAGCGATGCTCAGTGCCTGAACACCGAGCTGCTGCTTGACCTGCAATGCCTGCAACTTTGTCGATTCCTGATTCATGTCAGCGTCCACCAACTGAGAGATACCGGTGGTGATCGAGTCCATCAGCGACGATACGAAGTCGGTCTGCAGATCGATACGCTTCTGCGCCGAGCCAAGGTTCGTAGCTGCCGTCGTCATGGACTGATAGGCAGCGTCGACGCCGGCGATGTAGCCGTTCAAGGTCGCCTGATCGGTCGGGCTGTCGGTCAGCGAGCTAATGTCGATGTTCATAACCGACGTACCACCCGTCGTCACAACGGCGCCCGTAGACGAACGCTGCGAGTCGAGGATGCCGCCCGCGCCAGAAGCGGTCGAGCTATCGAACAGGATTGACGTCGAAGTATCGACGCTGATTGTTCCGATAGAAACACTGCCGTCCGAGGCACGAGAGAACGACGAAACGATCGTCTTTGTCGCGCTGTAGCCAGAGCTCGACGAATCGACCGAAACCCAGTTCTCGCCCGAGAAGCTTGCTGAGGAAGCGATGCCCTTCAGCTGATCCTGGAGCTGCGTGATTTCCGATTGAATCTTCGTGCGGTCAACGCCCGGCGATGCGGCCGCAACGAGTTTGTCTTTGATCTGGCCGACGAGATCGATCGACTGGTTGATCGCGTTGTAGGCGACGTCAACAGTGCCCTTGCCAAGGCCGAGCGCGTCCTGCACGGTCGAGAGTGCCGAGTTGTCCGACTTCATCGTGGTCGCAATCGACCAATATGCTGCGTTATCCGAAGCGCTCGCGACCTTCAGGCCGGTCGAAATCGCGTTCTGCGTCGTCAGCAAATCTTTGGAAGTCTGCCGCAGCGACTGCAATGCAGTCATTGCGGAAATGTTGGTATTGATACTGCTCATGCCCATGTCCCTTGTCCTTTTACTCAGCACAAAACGCTACTGGGGACATACCGGATCTACCGGCTTGACAGATCGGCGTCATGCCTATGGCGCGTGTTCGCTGCCACCCTGTCATCGGCAAGATTGATAGACGAGAGTCGTTTCCTAATGGTTAATTTTGACGGTTAGAATGTTAATTATTTTGCTCGGAGGCGGATTCTTAATGACGCACGTCATCGAGCTAAGTGAATGATTTCACAAGTGCTCCGACGAGCAAGCTCCATCCGTCGACCAGCACGAAGAACAGCACCTTCAGCGGCAACGCGACGACGGTCGGCGGCATCATCATCATACCCATTGCGGTCATGATCGTAGCCACTACCAGATCTATGACGAGAAACGGCAGCGTCACCAAAAAGCCGATCTCAAACCCTCGGCGCAACTCGGAGACCATGAACGCAGGTATGAGCACGCGCAGGTCATCGGGACCCGCCTTGTTCTGCTCCCCGAAGCGTTCTGCAGACATCTGTTCGAACAGCGCGAGATCCTTGTCGCGCACATTCGCCTTCATGAACGTCCGGAAGGGCGCCGTCGTTCGCACGTAGCCATCCTGCTGGCTGATCTTGTTCTCGACCATTGGTTTGACGCCATTATCCCAGGCGTCCTGGAAGGTCGGGGCCATGACGAACAGCGTCATGAAGAGTGCGAGGCTGACGAGAATCATATTGTTCGGCGTCGTTTGCAGCCCAAGACCGGCGCGGAGGAATGAGAAGGCAATCAGGAATCTCGCGAACGATGTCACCATCATCAGCAAGCCGGGCGCGACCGACAGGACGGTCATCACGACAAGAAGCTGAACGATGCGGCCGGAAACGCTGGCGTCTCCCGCGGGAAAAAGCGTCTGGAGATCGATTGCCTGCGCGGCAGCCACGCTCGAAGACGCTGCCAAAAGGATCAGCGCGCACAGAATTTTCTTGATCATTCGAGCACCAATCCACCTATCAGAAGGCCCAGAATGGCGCCTCGGCCGCGGACACGTGCGCGATCATCAAGTTGCTCTCGCAAGTTCTGGAAGCCACGCACGCCCTGGATGTCGGCAAGTGAAAGGCCCTTCAGGTAGGCGATCACGTCTTCGCGGACCTCGCCGAGCAACGTCGTCGTTTGGGGCGTGCCGTGGACGACGATAATGGAGACATCGAGCCTGGCGCGGACAGCAGGCTCCGAATTCAAATCCGTAATGACCGACGGTATGGCCAGCTCTATGGCGTCGCCCGGGAACCGCCCAGCGGTTGGTCCGGCCGGCGGCGGCGCTCTATCGGTTGGCCCAGAATTCTGAGGCGCAACGTCGGGCATTAGAAGGTAGCCGTAAGCGCCGCCGCCGCCGGCGCCGAGAACGATCGCGATAAGTGCCGCTATCACGAAGCCGCCGATGCCACCACCCGCGTTCGACTCGTCCTTTTTTCGCTTATCTTTTGCCACCTGGCTCTCTCCGCCGACCCGAGCCTTAGAAGGGCGAAAGATTATCGAGAATCTGCTGGCCGTAGGCGGGCTGCTGAATTTCCATGACACGGCCGCGGCCGCCATATGAAATTCGCGCTTCAGCAATTTTCTCGTAGGAGATCGTATTGTCGGTCGCGATGTCTCGTGGCCGAATGACGCCCTGCACATTCAGGACGCGTAATTCGAAGTTGACCCGCACTTCCTGCGAACCGCTGACGACGAGATTGCCGTTCGGCAACACCTGACTGACGACGGCGCCGACAAGAAGATTGATGTTTTCAGAGCGGTCGATGGAGCCTTTCGAGTCCGTCGCTGTGGTGCGATCGAGATTGCCATCGAGGCTGCCCGATCCGGTCGGTCCCGGTGCGCCGAAGCCAAAATTGAAATCTGCCGATGATTTCAGCCCAACGCTCGAATCACGTGAACGATTCAAATTGTTATCCAGCGACGCCTTATCGTTGATCTGGATTTTGACAGTGACGACGTCGCCGACCTTGAGGGCGCGTGCATCGCGAAAGAGGTCGGCGCCGGAATCCTGCCAGGTGGAGTTACCCGAATGATAGGCAACAGGTGTCACGGGAAGATTGACGTGCGCCGCCTGACCGGGAGCCAAGCCGCTTCCCATCGGGGACATTGCAGGTGCCTGCGAGACCTCACGCAATTGGTCTATGGCACACGCGCCTAGCAGTAACGACAGCGACGCAGTCGCTGGAGCCACCCATCGAAATCTATTGCTGGGCATTGGCCTTGTGCTCCGGCTGAATTGCGAGTTCGCCGGCACCGGCGATAACAGCGGAGAGACGCGCCGCCTTCGCGACTTCCATCTCAGCTAGAATGGGGCTCGAAACTTTCGGTGCCAGCTTCGAAATGATTGCTGCGGATGTCATCTCGTCCATCGCCGCGAGCTGTCCCGCGGCGGCGTCCGGTTTCATCCGGCTGTAGATTTCAACGAGCGCGTCTGTAGCGTGCGCGACGAAATCCTCGCGCAGCTTCATCCAGCTTTTCAGGACCTCGGCCTTCGCATTGAGAAGCGCGATCCGGGCGTTAATTTCCTTCTGCGCCTTTTGAAGACCACGCGTCTGCTGTGCGATTTGGGCGGCCGACGTCGCATCGAGAATATTCGAGCAATACTGCTGCGCGGGGCTCAACTGCTGTTTGGTCGTCGGCGGGAGCGGCAGTGCGTCCACATCTGCGGCTTCGGATTTCTGAGCGCCTTCCGGCTTGGTGTCGTCTACCGCGATGCGGAATGAATAAGCGATCGGAGGCGTTTGCTCCGCATTCTGGCGAAGCTCGAATGCGCGCTCCCTGAGATCGACGGGCGGACCAACCAGCGGATTGTGGATGCTTTCGGCCACTACCGGGATTGCGGTGGCTATGACAAGCAAACCGCCAGCCAACCACGCCACGCCGCCGCGTTCGAGAAGTTTGCGAGCGATCAGAGATCTCATTGCACCACCAGTTCAGCTTGCAATGCGCCTGCCGTCTTCATGGCCTGCAGAATTGCGATGATCCCGATGGGCTTCAGCCCCATCTTATTCAGTGCGCTTACCAGCTCACGCAGATTAGCCCCCTGGAGCGTTGCGACCGTGCCGCCCGCTTCATTGACGTCAACCTGCGTATTGGGAACGACGACGGTCTGTCCACCTTGCGAGAACGGTAGCGGCTGGGACACTTGCGGTGTTTCGGTGACGCGAACAGTTATATTTCCGTGCGCGACGGCGACGGTCGAAATCTTCACTTCGCTGCCGATTACGATAGTTCCGGTTCGTTCGTCGATTACGACGCGCGCGGTCTGATCGGGATCGACTTCAAGTTCACCGAGTTCGGCCACCAGACGCGACGACAGGATATTCCGCGGTTTGCGTATCATCACGCTCTGCCAGTCGCGGGCGCGTGCGATCGGCATGCCGAAACGTTCTTTTGCGAAATCGTTGATAACGTCCATGACGCGCACGGCAGTCGTGAAGTCCGGATTGCGCAACTCGAACTCGAGCGGCATGCTTTCATCAAATGCGCCGGGGGCGTCTTGCTCAACAATCGCACCGTTGGGAATACGGCCGCGCGTCGGAATGCCGGACGTGATCGATTCCGCGGCGCCCTTCGCCAGATATCCCGAAATGGTGATCGGGCCCTGCGCAGCAGCGTAGATTTTTTGATCGGCGCCGGCAAGCGAGGTTAGAACCAGTGCGCCGCCAGCCAGAGATTTGGCATCGCCAATCGACGAGACCGTCACGTCGAAGCGTGATCCCTTCGAGGCGAACGGCGGAAGCTCAGCTGTTACCATAACCGCCGCGACGTTCCTCGTCCGCGGTTCGTATTGCGAGCCGCGAATATTCACTCCCATGCGATCGAGCATGGCCTGCACGGATTGCTGCGTGAAGGGCGAGTTACGGAGCGTATCGCCGGTTCCATTCAAGCCGACGACCAGACCATATCCGACGAGCTGGTTGGCGCGGATGCCTTTGAGATCAGTGATATCCTTGATCCGCGTAGCACCGGCACAGGCCGTCGCGGCAAGAAAATAAACCAGCGCGACAATCACCAATCTCATTGGTCATTCACCGCCAAGGTCTGATCAGGTTCGATACGCGCCTTGATGATGACGCCCGACTCGGGATTGCGGACATTGATAATTTCGCCGGCCGCACCCGACTGCAACGGAACACCGACGCCGACGATCGAGACGTATTTCGAATTGTAGACGAGCTTGTAGGTGCGGCCTTGCTTCACGAGATCTTCGGCGCGGATCGCCATCTCGGGGATGAGTTCGCCTGGCAGCAACGTGCGCCGTGCGATCCGGCCCAGCAGATCCTCTTCGCGCTCTCCAAAGACAGGCGGATTGCCGGGGTCGACGATCAGCTGACGCTCGATAAGATTCGTATCCGTTATCCGGTCGCCGGGATAAATGACGGCGCGCGGCACAAATATGGTTCGGCCGGGATCCTCCGCGCGCGCGTTGGACGCAAATGCGCACGCGGCGAGCAGCGTAAGTCCGAGCTGAACTGTCTTTTGTGTTTTGCGCCAAACGGACATCACCGAATGTCCTTCGTTATCACGTTATACATATCGTCGGCAGCCGAAATGACTTTGGAATTCATTTCATAGGCGCGCTGCGCGGTGATCAGCTCGGTGATTTCTTTGACGGGATCGACGTTCGAGCTTTCGAGGTAACCCTGCTGGATCGTACCGAAGCCCGTGTCACCCGGGGTGCCGAGAACTGGCGCACCGGACGCTTCCGTTTCCTGAAAGAGATTGCCGCCGAGTGGCGCGAGGCCGGTTTCGTTCGCGAAATTGGCGATCGCGAATTGCCCGAGGAGCTGCTGCGTTCCGCCGACAGTCGCATACACCTGGCCAACCGCGTTGACGGTGATGTCGGTCGCATTTTGCGGCACGGTGATATTTGGAATGACCAGGTTGCCGTCGAGCGTGATGAGCTGGCCGGTGTTGCTACGGTTGAACGCGCCGTCACGCGTATACAGGATTTCGTTGTTCTCGCCTTGGACCTGGAAGTAGCCACGACCGCTCAACGCGAGATCGTAATGGTTGTTGGTCGACGCAAGCGGACCCTGCGCAGAGAGATTGCGAATGGCGACCGTGCGGACGCCCAATCCGAGCGTGTTGCCTTCCGGGATAATAGTGTCGTCGTCACGGGCAAGCGTGCCTGCGGGGCGGTCGCTTTGGTAAAGCAAATCCGCAAACTCCGCACGCGAGCGTTTGAAGCCCGTCGTGTTGATATTGGCGACGTTGTTGGCGATCACCTCAACGTTCGTCTGCTGGGCAGACATGCCGGTCGCTGCAATCGAAAGTGCTCGCATAGCTTATATCCCTCAGATCTGCATCCGGCTGATTTCTTGGTATGCCGCAACGACCTTGTCGCGAACTGCAACGACGGTCCGAAGCGCCTGGTCTGCCTGCATTACGGCTTGCACCACTTGCTGCAGCGGTGCCTTGCCCTGCATGCCCGCAATCGCGGTCGTCTCACCCGTCTTGACGGTCGAAATCGCATCAGCGGCCATCGACGCCATGGTCTGGGCGAAGTCGTTTTCGGGAACAGCCTGAGTCGCCGTTGTCGGCGTCGTTCCTGCTATTGGCTTCGAGCCCGTAACGCGGCTGATATCGGGCGACAGCATTGCAACGTTCAGGCTCATTAGGACCTCAGAAGATCAATGGTCATCGAGACGATTTCGCGAACCTGCTTGATGACTTGAGTGTTGGCGGTATAGGAGCGCGAGGCTTCGCGCATGTCGGCGAGCTCGGTCATCATGTCGACGTTGGGCATCTTTACGTAGCCCTTGGCGTCGGCTGCGGGATGGCCGGGCATATATTCGGTACGGAACGGAGCCTGATCGCGCGAAACATCTTCCACCTGTACGAGGTCGGTACCGCTCGCTTCGTCGGCGACCGATTCGAAGTTAACAGTCTTGCGCTGATAGGGATCGGCGCCAGCCGTCTTGCCGGTCGAGTCGGCGTTGGCGATGTTCTCCGACACGACACGCATGCGCGTCGATTGCGCGAAGAGACCGTTCGACGCGGCTCTCGTTGCGGCTATGAGCGGATCATTCATCGTTTAGCCTTTCGTCACAGATTGCAGCATGCGATCGAATGTTTTCATGATCTGGGTGTTGAGCGAGTAGCTGCGCATGACGTCGTTAGATTTCAGGAACTCCTGTTCCATATTGACGTCATTGCCGGAAACCAGAACCTCCGCCTGACCGTCGCCGTTGTCCTGATTGCTGATGGCGTCGAATTCGGGCGAGGAGAAATGCTGCGGGCTCGTTGCGGCCATCGGCACGGAGGTGCGCATTGCGGCATCGAAGCTTTCGACGTCCTTGGCTTTGTAGCCGGGCGTATTGGCATTGGCGATGTTCGATGAAATGACCGATTGGCGCTGCGCAAGCCACTCGTTCTGACGGAATGCGAGATTGAAGAGTTGCATCGGCTGCATGATCAAATCCTGGATAGCTCGTTATCTTTGTGCACGCGCTCGCTTGCGTAAGACTGGACAGAGCTCGAAACGTGCGACGTGCCAAAATGCGAACGTCAATTGAGACGGGCTTCGCCCAGGGCCTCATGAAGCCTGATTGTATTTTGGCTCGGGCCGACGGTATCACCTTCAAACGCTATGTACGTAATTTCGACGGCGGCCTCTTTGGCCTCCAGCATCAGGCGAAAATAGACGTGAACGGACTGATGGTGGAATTCCATATCGAGACAGACGCGCGGCAGGACGCCCCATTCCAGATAGACGTCGCCAGCGTGGCCGAAGCTCAGCGTTTCAGGCTTGAACGATAACTCGATCGACGATTGAACGAGCGAACCCACGCTCGCGATCTGCCCAGTCTTCAAATAACTGACGAGATCCGGCAGGTCGATCAATCGGAGATCGGTCGCCACGCTCCGAATGCTGTCACCGAGAATCTTCTCACGAACCTGCGAATGATCGATGCGTATTGGAATCATCGACTGCTTTTCCCTTAGGCGCGAATGGTGCCCGCTCCATTCTTCCTGGCCTGGAGGCGAAGAAGAATTTGTGCAACCGCTTTGTAGAATTCGACGGGGATCATTTGATCCACTTCCACTTTTGCATACAGGGACCTTGCGAGAGCCTTGTCTTCTATGACTGGAATGTCATTTTCTTCAGCGATCCGACGAATTGACAAGGCAATAAGATCTTGTCCCTTCGCAACGACTCGCGGCGCACCGCCTTCTGAACGCACGTAACGAAGCGCGACGGCGAAATGCGTTGGATTCGCGATGACAAGAGTTGCGCGCGGGACGGACGACATCATTCGCTGTCGCAGGCGTGAACGAGCGATGGACAGGCGTTTTGCCTTGATATGTGGATCACCCTCCGCCTGTTTGCGCTCGTCTTTGACCTGTTGCGGCGCCATTCGCAGGGATCGCCGCCAAAGAATTTGAGCGACGGGATAATCGAAGATCAGAAGCGCAAACGACATCAGCGCAAGAGCGATCAGGAGGATAACGATGCTCTGTTGCGATAATTCCAATATAGCCGCCGGATCGTGCCAGATCGAATTCGTGAAGTCATGCCACAGATACATCAGGATGGCGCTGGTTATGATCGTGACGACGGACAATCGCAGCGAGAGCTTCAGAAACTCGACAAAACCGGAGGCGCTAAACAGGCGCTTGAAGCCTTTTGCCGGCGACAATCGGGAAATGTCCGGCATCACGCGCTTAAATATTAGTGCCGGCGTATTCTGAGCCACGGACGCGATCACGCCTGCCGCCGTGAATGTCAAAATGATCGGAGCGGTGATCGTCGCGGCTGTTTTTCCGACGACGTCGAAAAGCAAACCGAGATCGCCCCCGTTCTCGATGCGAATCGAGCCGGCATTAGCAAGCAACCCGCGCAACAGATCAGTGAAGTGAATAATGAACGTCTGGCCGAGCACGGCGATGACGAGAAGCGCACCAAGCAAGTAGGTAAAGTTCGTGGCTTCCCGCGACATGGGAACGTTGCCGTCGCCGCGCGCATCGTTCAGCCGTTTGTCAGTCGCTTCTTCTGTACGACTGTCTTTATCCTGTTCTTCGGCCACGGGCTCGTTCCCTCATTGGCCGATCTAGGCGGCCGCTCCGGAGATATCGATCAAACCATCGCCGGCGAGACGCAGAACCGAATCGACAATCGTCCGGCGCGCGTCGACGATATCGCGGGGAGGTACGTTTGCCGGGCTTTGCAATTCCGCTTCCGCCATACGGCGCGCGCGCGGCGCCAGGGCGGAGAGAACTTTGGTCTGCAGCTCTGCGTCGGTCCCCTGTAGCGCAAGGACCGTCCGCTCGACTGGAATGCCATCCATAAGAACTGTGAGCGCACGTGCAGGAAGCCGCAGCAGATCTTCGAACTTGAAGAGCATCTTGCGGATGGCTTCCGCGTCTTTGGGCTTGACGCTTGCCAGATATTCAAGCGCTTGGATCGACTCCTCTTTATCCATATTGTTGAGGATGCCGGCCAGCGAGACGTATTTGTCCGACGAGCGGCGATCGACGTCGAACAGCTCATCATGCAAGCCGCTCTCCAGCGCCTCGACGACTTGCGGCGAGATCTGGCCCATGCCCAGGATGCGGTTCAGCAAGTCATTGCGCTTGCCGACGGGGAACGATTTCAAAAGCGCAGACGCGCGTTCGCTGCCGAGGCGATCGAGATAGTAGGCGGCAACTTGCGGAGATTGATTCTGGAAGTGTCCAGCGATGATGTCATCGGGGAGCGCCGCCAGCTGAGCCCAGACGTCTTGTCGTGCGATGAACTGGTCGCTTGCATCACCGGACGACCTGTTTTCGGAGATGACATCCGTGACCAGGCGTCGGACATCCTCGGCGCGTCCGAGAAACGGTGCACCTTGCCCGAACTGGTTCTCGAATTCCTCAACGATGCCTTCGAGTTCGGCAGCGGTGATGGTCGGCATGATTTCAGCCGAGCGGACGAGAATATTCAGCTCTTCGGGATTGAACTTCTTCAGCAGACCACTGGCGCGCTGCTTGCCGAGTGCAAGAAGAAGAACGCCGACCTTTTCAGGTCCCGACAGGGCTCGCGAGTTTCCGGTTTGCATTGATGACGGGTCTCGCATCGAGCATCAGATACTATTATTTCGCTACGCCTGGAATCGCGCCGACCTGCGTCAGCACCACGCCGAACCGCGATGTTCCTTCGTTCAAAACGACCACCTCGCCGCGCGCGATCAGCCGGCCATTGACCAGAATATCGACGGGGTCGCCGACCATCTTGTCTAGTTTGACGACGGATCCTTTTGTGAGCTTCGCAAGGGTCGCCACCGGCATTTTCGCCGAACCGAGCACCACCTTCATCATGACCGGCAGCCCCATGATCATGGCGCTGTTATTGCCAAAATCCGACGCTGTCGATGGATCTGCCTCCGCCTGCGCGGGCTCGGCGATACCGGCGATTTGCCCGACACCGAATTCGGCAGCACCGGACATCGGCTGCTCGAAGGCGGCTTCTACCCCGTCGGGTGCATTGTCCGATTGGTCGATATCACTCGACATCATGGCAGATGATTTCCTTGCGCTAGCACTTCCGGAGCTGATTTTATGAGTTGAAACATGCCGGAGCCTTGAGGGGTCGACGGATCAGAGGCCATAGAATTCATCAACCGCCTCTCTTTCATGATCGAATTCTTGATCGACGCGGAGGATCAAGCCGTTATCGCGCTTGCCAAGCTCGCACCAGAACAGCGGACTTTCGTCGGCGTCGAGGCGGACGCGAGACATGGATGAGAGTTGAAGCTCGATGACGGAGCCGACTTTGAACTTTTCGACTTCTCCGATCGCGATCGTACGCTCTTCGAGCACGCCATTGAGCCCAATGAAGGCGCGGGCGATCTCTTCGGCAAGTTGCCTCGACCACACTGGATCGTCGTCCGTGTCCGGTCGGCTCGACGCCGGGCTGGCCACTTCTCCGGGGACAGCCGTCACGAGCAAATCGCGAATGGTTTCGAGTGCGGCCTGCGGGATGACGACTGTCACCTGACCTTCGTGGCCGTCATACTCCAGCGCAAGCCGCGCCGCGATGACTGGCGATGACGGGCCGAGGTTGGGTTCGAGCTCAATCTTTTCGACGATGTCGCCGACATCGAAATCGACGTCGGCAAGAATGGAAAAGGCATTCGTCAGTGCCCGCGAGACGCGACGAAATAGAACGCGCAAAACGTTGGCGTCTGTGCGTGTCGGCTTGCGCTTCGGGAGGCCGGTGCGCGGGATGCTTTCGCTGCCCGTCGCGGCCTCGACGAAAAGCAGGCTGATGGCCGGATCGGCGATGAAATATAACCAACTCCGCCATCTCTCGGCTCGAACCACGCCCGCGAATGCGCCAGCCGGAAGCGTGCACGTATCATCGATCGTCGAAGCAAAAAGCTCGATGAGGCGAACGCGCAACGGAATGTGCGAAAGACTGCCGACTTCCTCAGCCATGATGCGCGGCAACTGGCCAAAAATCATTTGCAGGCCGGGAAGACGATCCGGCCGGTTTTGGCCGGCCGAAAGCGCCCGTTCCAGTGATTTTTCAGATTCCCGCAGCGATAGCGTCGCTTCCAACAGCGCGTCATCCGACATGATGGCCGCCCCAAATTTGCGTTTCGACGCAGACAGGCGACCGGCCGATCAGAATGCGGAGCAGTCGCGTGTTCATTACGCCGCCTTTCTGTCCTGGCCTGACGTTGCGCCACCGCCCATCGTCGCGGTCTCGACCTCGTTGATCGTCGGACGTTCGTACGCGGAGATCGCCTTACGACCGTGCTCGATCGCGACCTGGGGCATGGCTCCGTTCATGAACGCTAGGAGCGACTGCTTGACGATGACGTAAGACCGCAACTTCTTATCGCGAATGATCTTCACCTTCGTCGCCAGCGGTCCGACGACCGCATACGAAAAGAAGATGCCGGCGAACGTGCCGACCAGAGCGGACGCAATGAGGTGTCCGAGAATTTCCGGAGACTGGTCGATTGCGCCCATCGCCTTCACGACACCCAGGACGGCCGCGACGATGCCGAGCGCCGGCAAGCCATCGCCGACTGCGACGAGCGCGTGATAGGCCTTCATCTTGTCGTGACGTACCGTCTCGATCTCTTCATCCATCAGGGCTTCGATTTCGTGCGTACGCGCGTTGCCCATGATGATGAGACGAAAATAATCGCAGATGAAAGTCGTCAATTCTTCGTTGGCAAGCACCGTCGGCGCACGTTTGAAAACTTCAGACTCGTTCGGCGCATCGATAATCATTTCCATTTCGGCGCGCGATTTATCGCGCAGCTCGCGCATCATGAAGAAGAGCAGGGCGAGAACCTCAATGTTCTCGTCTTTGGTCGGCGTGCTGCTCTTGAAGGCCTCAATCGTCGCCTTCCCGGCATCCTTGATGACTTTCATAGGATTGGCGACCACGAACGTGCCTAGCGCCGCACCCATGATGATGACGTATTCCCAGGGCTGCCAGATGACCAGCACGTGGCCGCCCATGGCCGCGAAGCCGCCTAGCATACAGGCGAGAGTGATAAACAGGCCGACGATAATGGTCACGTGAGCTTCCCGGAGCGGATTCTAACCGTAGCCATAAGGGGCGCTTTGGCTTGCGTGGGACTTGTCCCTCCGTATCGGGGCGCGCACGTCCTTTGAGTCAGCCCGCCACAAGTTCTTGAGGCTAGCCTTTCCCCAAAGCTGGTCCTGACAGAATCGATTCACGGCATGCAATCCAATATCTACGTCGCTCTTTCTGCCCAGTTGTCGCTGCAGCGGCGCCTCGACACGCTGGCAAATAATGTCGCCAACGTGAATACCGTCGGCTATCGCGGCGAAGAGGTCTCTTTCGAGGAGCTTGTCTCGCAGCCAGGCAAGGACTCTGTGAGCTTCGTCTCGAAAGGCGAAAATCACATATCGACCAAGACAGGCGAAATCACGCAGACCGGCAATCCCCTTGACGTCGCCATCCGTGGCGACTCGTGGCTTGCCATCCAGACACCGAGCGGAGTTGTCTATACGCGCGACGGCCGTATGCAGATGAATAAGGAAGGCGTTTTGACAACACTTGAGGGCTATCCAGTCCTCGATGCGGGTGGTGTTCCGGTTCAGCTCAATCCTGATGACCCGCCGCCGACGATCAACAAGGCCGGCACGATTGAGCAGGCGGGCAACAATCTTGGGGCGCTTGGCCTTTATACGATGCCGCCGGGCGCCCGGCTGACGCGCGCCGAAGGTGTCGCCGTTACTTCCGATATCCAGCCGGTTGCTGAACTCGATTTCCTGCATAACGGCGTGTTGCAAGGCTACGTCGAGAAATCAAACGTCAATCCTATTCTCGAGATGACGCACCTCATCACCCTGCAGCGGAATTTCCAGGGTGTCAGCACCATGCTGAGCGATACCGAAACGTCGCTGACGGATGCCCTGAAGACGATTGCGGGCTCGTGATGAAGCGCCAGGAGCATCATCGGTGAGCGCGAGCGCTGCAACGGCATTCGATCGCTTGGACCTTCTGATGGCAACCGCTGCCGCGCGATCGCCTGCGCATCGCGTTTCCGGCCGCGTGGTTCGTATCAGCACGACGTATCTCGTCGTTGCGGGCCTTTCGAAATTCGTGTCGCTCGGGGATTGCGTATCGATTTCCGGCATCGGCGGCACAATCCTCGCCGAAGTTGCGACGATCGAAAGCCAGACAATCAACGTCACGCCGTTTATCGCCGACCATCGAATCGAACTCGGCGCGCGCGTTACGACGATGTCCGGGCAGCTGTCGCTGTCACCGGATGAATCCTGGCTTGGCCGCACGGTCAATGCGTTGGGCGAGCCCATCGATGACGCCGGTCCGCTCGTTCGCGGGGAGCGTGCTTATGCGGTTCAAGGTTCGCCACCATCGCCGTTGCGTCGGAATAGGTTAGGAACGCCGCTGACGACGGGCGTCAAAGCCATCGACCTTTTCACGCCCATCTGCGCCGGGCAGCGCATCGGCATCTTTGCAGGCTCTGGCGTCGGCAAGTCGACACTGCTTGCGATGTTGAGCCGCGCACCTTCGAGCGACGTCACAGTCCTAGCGCTCGTCGGCGAACGAAGCCGCGAAGTCCGCGATTTTCTTGACGATACGCTCGGCACGACGCGCTCACAGGTGGTCTCAGTCGTCGCGACGTCCGACGAAAGCCCGATGATGCGTCGCCTCGCGCCCAGCGCCGCCATGTGCATCGCCGAATACTACCGCGACCGCGGCAAGACCGTGCTGCTCATCATCGACTCGCTGACACGATACGCGCATGCCATGCGTGAACTGGCGCTGGCCGCCGATGAGCCGCCCGTTGCGCGCGGTTACCCGCCGAGCGTCTTCAGCAATCTGCCGAGGTTACTCGAACGGGCCGGACCGGGCGAAGCCGGCGCCGGAACGATCACAGCCATTTTGTCCGTTCTCGTGGACGGCGATGACCATAACGATCCGATCGCCGACGCGACGCGCGGCATCCTAGACGGGCACATCGTCCTCGATCGCAGCATCGCGAGCCAGGGCAGGCTGCCCGCGCTCGATCCGCTCGCCTCACTTTCGCGCCTCGCGCCGAAGATCAGGACAAAGAACCAGACGCAATTTGTGACGCAATTGATCGAAGTGATTTCGCGCTACGAAGACACCAGAGATCTTCGCGCGATCGGCGGCTATAAGGCGGGTAGCGATTTGACCCTCGACAAAGCCATGGAAATCGTGCCGCGCGTTTACGATGCTATGAAACAATCTCTCGACGAAGATCCTGTCGATGACGTCTATACGTATCTTTCTCAGGTTCTCCAGGGCGGGCAACGGCAGCACACCGCATCGCGCTAAAGTTTTGTTCGCTGCCGGCCAAACAACGTTCTGACCTCGGAGCGCGGCGAGAATGGTAAGTTCAACTGAAAATATCGGCCGCTTGGTCGCGAACGAAGTCCTTCTGCAGGCAGAGAGGCAGCTGCTTCAAAATCGCGACAAATCCGGACAGCAGCCAACGGACAAGCAGCCGACCGCTACTCCCGTGCCAATTTCGCATAACGAGAAGGCGGTTTCTTCAGTCCTGCTGACATTACTCGACGAGCAGCTCGACGCCCGGCTGGCGACCTCAGCGGACGGGTTCCGAACGCAGGCGCCGACACAGCAGCCTGCCGGCGACACGGCAGCAGGAGCGAGGGTCGCGGCGCAATATGCCGAAGCTGACGTCGTATTCAGGCCGGACGTGCCGACCGAGCAACGCCTCCTCCCGACCGATGCGATTAATCAGCAGGTGCTACTGGCTGCGGCTTCGCCTGAATTGCGAATGGCGATGCAAAGCGCGTTCTTTTCCGCGGCCGTACGCGCGCAAACCGAAACCGAAGAAACCACCCGTCGCAAGGGGCGGCGGAGTAGGCCTGAGACAGGCACAAATGGCACCGTTCTTATTCGGATCGGATTGGCAGGCGTCGCCGGTCTCGCCTTGGCAATTTTGCTTGCGGCCGGTTTGGCGCGGTAGCCGCTTCAGCCTTCAAGGTCTCAACCCGTGCGCAACTGGGGTTCGGGCTCGACAAATTTGCGGTCCGAATTGTTCGACCGCTTGTCGTTATCATCGTGATTGCGGCCGGACGGCGGATCGGCCATGTGGGACAGAAGCGATAGCATCACTTGATCGCTACCGATGGGCGACAGCTGCGGTACGCTGACATCGGTAGAAGCCATGCGCAAGATGGACCGCGAGGGGTTGCTTGCCGTCACTGATCCCGACGATGGGACGGCGGCTGATGAACTTGCAATCGCCGAAGCGCTTGCGGCCGCGGCCATGGCGGCAATCCCGGCGCTCGCACCTTGGGCGGCCGGATTTCCCTGGCCAAACCATGCGACCTCCTGGAGGCGCCGCTGCACCAGACCATCCACGACGTTGCCGCCTGCCTTGTTGTATTGCAGGAAGAGTGACCGCGCTTTATCGAGATCGCCGCTGGCAACGGCTTCTCCAAGTCCGCTCTTCGACCAAGCCGTTCCGGCGTTGTATGTCAGCGATGTCAGAGCGGCCTTGCTGCCCTCGTCGAGATTGGGCGCGAACTTATCGACGAATTCCGCGGCTTTTTGCACTTCAGACGAGAAGCGGCGATCGGCTTCAGCCTTGTCGATGACTTCGCCGGCAAAGCGTGCGCGTGTGCCGTAGCCATTCGAATTCTGCGCGTAATCCCACCGGGCTTCCGCGGTATAGCCTTCGAACTGCTTTATGGCATCAAGATAGCTGGGATCGACCATACGGGGATGCTTGCCACGCCGAGCTTGCGGCAAGCTGGTGTCACGACGCGAGCGGGCAAAACAAGCGTTCGCTAGCGACGCGAACGCGCAACGTCTCGCAGTACGCTGGCTTCGAGTTGTACTTCGTCCAGACGATGCTTCAGCACGTCACCGATGCTGATTAGGCCGACGACCTTGCCATCAACAACGACGGGCAAATGCCGAATGCGCCGTTGCGTCATGACATTGGCAACGGCAGCAACGCGATCGTCAGGCGCGCAGGTTACGACCGAACGGGTCATCAAATTGGCTACGCGCATTTGCGGCAGGTCGATGCCGAACTCGTCGATGCCGCGGGCGAGATCTCGTTCCGAGATGATGCCCTGCAAGCCGCCCTTGTCGTCCAGGACCAACATCGCACCGACTTGCTCTTTCCTGAAACTGTGGGCGAGCGCGCGCATCGTGGCGTTTGCCTCGATCGTCTTGATCGCTGATCCCTTCGATTTCAGAATGTCCGAGACCTTCATCTCGTCGCTCCAATCCAATCCTGTAAGGCCGCTGCAATTGCTTGCGTGCAACCGATATATAGCCTCGAGAAGGTCCGCCCGATCCTCAGACGTCAGCGGATCGTGAGGGCTGCGATCGCGCCCCGTCAGCAGGCTCGTCAGATTGTCAATGAGAACCGAGTCCTCGCTGAAGGCCGGGCTCTCACGGCAAAACGCGCTTCGCGTCGTGATGACCGGAAAGTCTGAGGCCTTTGCAGCCTGAGCGCCGCGACGACCGCCCTCGATCACGAGACTGTGCTTGGGATCGCAGCCGAGACTGGAGCGGACCTCGGCGTAAAGCCGGGCGCATTCGCCCTTGCCGCTCTTGTCCCCTGAGACAACAACGTCGAACAGCTGTCGGCCACGATCACCGAACAAAGTCTTCAATAGCCGCTCGGTATCGCGAGGCTCGAGAAGAGAGACGAGAACCAGGCGCAGACCGTCGCCGCGCGCAGCAATGATCAGATCACGGATGCCTGGGCGCGGCTCGACGACCATCGACGACAGCATTTCTCCGAAGACCTTGGAGGCGCGCCGATGCATCGCCTGAATGAGGAGGGTGAAATCCTCGGTCTCAGGCTTTCCGCGGAGGAAAGCGCGCACGTAATGAGCCATGCGGGCCTCACCACTGCCGAGTTTTGCGGTCAGCGCGAACCCTTCACGATCGCACGACCAATCAAATCCGGCCTCGGAAAAGACCTGTGCAAATGCCCTCCTGCGGACGTCTTCCGTTTCAGCGAGAGCACCGTCTGCTCGGATGATGATCGCCTGCAGCGTCATCGTTCAACTATGATCCAATCTCGATTCAAATATGCGTTTCTAGGTATCCCGAGTCACGATGGCCGCCAACGCGACGTAAGGTCTGAGATGCAGCCTTGAGCTTGGCGCAATTGCGCTGCGGCATGGGCGGTCGGCTGACGTTGCAGCGCAACAGCGTTATGTCAGAAGCTCACTGGAAAGCCACGGCAGCGAGCGTCGCAGAGCCGACAGCGTCGATGTTTCAAGCGACGATTTACAGGCCTTTGTCAGATCGCGCGGCAAGGTGCCGAGCTCCAGCCGGCGACTGACCAGCGTTAACGTTCTCTTAAGCTGGGGGCCCGGCAGGGCGGCAGCTCGAATATCGCGATTTTCAAGGGCCGCTTCGGCGATACAGATCGGCGTCGAAATCGCGAAGCCCTTGCCGCGGGCTACCATATCGCTCACACCGAAGGGCGTATCGAATTCCAGCCCCTGTGGAAAATCAATATTGAGACGGCGGAGATAGCGCTCGATGTCGATGCCGGTCTTGGACCGAGCGCTATAACGAATAAAGGGGAGCTTGCCGGCGAGCGCCGCCAGATCTGTGACCGTCCGCGGGATTTTATGCCGCGCCGGCAGCACCAATATATACGGCTCGGTCACGAGTTCGTGACGATCGAAGCCCTCGATGTCGCTCATGTCATCCACGCCAATGAAAAGGTCGAGATTGCGTGTCAGCAGCGCACCGGCATGCGTGGCGGTCAGGCCGGACTGCACCGAGACCTGATCCGCGTGGTTGACCAGAAACGAGGCGATCGGGCCGGTCAGCGCCCGCGACAGACTATCCACGAGGCCGGCGCGAATGAGGGCCAGCCGGCCCTTCGCCGTGTGGCGAATAACGGTTGCGAGCTGACGTGCTTCCGACACCAGCGCCGACGCCCGCTGTCGCATGATCTCACCGGCCGGCGTCAGCGCTAAGGGCCGGACGCTGCGGTCGAAGAGCTTCACGCCCATGCGCGCTTCAAGGTCGGCGACCGCCTGAGATACGGCCGGCTGCGTCAGCGAAAGCTTCTTTGCGGCAAGCGCCATCGAGCGGGCATCACAAACGCCCAGAAATGCTTCAAGAGCGTGAAGATCAAAGGGCAGTCTGTTCGAGCGCGTAGCCATGGCCCGGCAGAATAAGATTTTCTTATATTAACGTCAATCGGCGACTGATTTATAAGAAAACAAGTTGATACGGCGCATCTTCCTAGCGCCGGGATCGTCGAGACAAACCGCAGATACGGCCATGTTCAGCTCAGATCGGTACTCGATTTTTTCCGTCCTTGCGGAGGCGCTGCGCGGCCAGACCGGCTGGAAGCCGGCATGGCGCAAGGCCACCCCGAAGCCTTCCTATGACATCGTCATCGTCGGCGGCGGCGGCCATGGCCTCGCCACTGCATATTACCTCGCGAAGAGGTATGGCAACGCCAACGTCGCCGTCATCGAAAAGGGCTGGATCGGCGGCGGCAACGTCGGCCGCAACACGACGATCGTCCGCTCGAACTATCTGCTGCCAGGCAACATTCCCTTCTACGAGACCAGCATGAAGCTCTGGGAAGGGCTCGAGCAGGATCTCAATTATAACGCCATGGTTTCGCAGCGTGGCGTCCTCAACCTCTACCATTCGGATGCCCAGCGCGATGCTTATGCGCGGCGCGGCAATGCCATGCGCCTGCACGGCGTGGACTCCGAACTTTTGGATCTCGATGCCGTTCGCGCGATGTATCCCTGGCTCAACTACGACAACGCGCGCTTTCCGATTAAAGGCGGTCTCATTCAGCGGCGCGGCGGCACGGTGCGCCATGACGCGGTCGCATGGGGATACGCTCGGGGTGCGGATCGTCTCGGGGTTGACATCATCGAAAATGCGGAAGTCACGGGATTTAGGATCGAGAACGGCAAGATCGGCGGCGTCGAGACGACGCGCGGATTTATCGGCGCGAACAAGGTCGGCTTAGCAGTGGCCGGCAATTCATCGCGCGTAGCCGGTCTTGCGGGAATGGTGCTGCCGATCGAAAGCCACGTGCTGCAAGCCTTCGTCTCGGAAGGCATCAAGCCGTTCATCGACGGCGTCGTTACGTTCGGCGCAGGGCATTTCTATATCAGCCAATCGGACAAGGGCGGCCTGGTCTTCGGCGGCGATATCGACGGTTATAATTCTTATGCGCAGCGGGGTAACCTTCCGGTCGTCGAGGATGTGCTCGAAGGCGGGATGGCGCTGATGCCGCGGATCGGACGCGTACGTCTCCTGCGTTCGTGGGGCGGCATCATGGACATGAGCATGGACGGCTCGCCGATCATCGATCGGACGCCCATCGAAGGCCTCTATTTCAATGGCGGATGGTGCTACGGCGGCTTCAAGGCGACGCCGGCATCTGGACTGTGCTTCGCGCATCTCTTAGCACGCGACGAACCGCATGAGGTTGCGAAAGCCTATCGCCTCGATCGCTTCCGCACCGGCCACATGATCGACGAGAAGGGCATGGGCAATCAGCCCAACCTGCACTGAAGGCGAGCCACCATGCGCATCAAATGTCCCTTTTGCGGCGAACGCGGCAACGATGAATTCTCCTATCTCGGTGACGCGAGCGTCGTCCGCCCAGATCCGGCAGCGCCCGATGCTGCCGACGCATTTTATGCTTTCGCTTACGAACGCCGGAACGTTGCCGGACCGACGCAAGAACTCTGGTATCACGCTGCCGGATGCCATGCGTGGCTGGTCGTCACGCGCGATACGCGCACACACGAAATTTCCGATGTAAAGCCGGCTCAGGACGTCGCTCTCGAACGTCAGAATTCTGCGAGCACCATACCATGACGCAATCGCAAACATTCCGTGTGTCGGGGCTAGGCCTCGTCGACCGGGCCAAGGCGCTTGACTTCACCTTCGACGGTGTTCCCTACACGGGATATGCGGGCGATACGCTGGCGTCGGCGTTGCTCGCCAATGGCATTCGGCTGGTCGGACGGTCGTTTAAATATCATCGCCCGCGCGGTATCCTGACTGCGGGCTCGGAAGAACCCAATGCACTTGTCGAGCTACGCTCCGGTGCGCGTCGCGAGCCGAATACGCGCGCGACCGTTGCCGAGCTTTACGATGGCCTCGAAGCGAAAAGCCAGAACCGCTTTCCGTCACTGTCGTTCGACTTGCTTTCGATCAACGGGCTTCTGTCGCCCGTTTTCTCGGCGGGCTTCTACTATAAGACCTTCATGTGGCCGGCAGCGTTCTGGGAAAAGCTCTATGAGCCGATCATCCGGCGCGCGGCGGGTCTGGGATCTGCCGCAAATGAGCCCGATCCCGACATCTACGACAAGGCGAACGCGTTCTGCGACGTGCTCGTCATCGGCTCGGGTCCAGCGGGATTGATGGCCGCGCTTTCTGCGGCGCGCGCTGGAGCGAAGGTCATCGTCGTCGACGAAAACTTTGCATTGGGCGGCCGCCTTCTCTCTGATGTGCGAGGCATCGATGGCAAAAGCGGTGTCGAATGGGTGAATGCCGTCGTCGCCGAGCTTGCGGCTTCGTCCAGAGTTCGCTTAATGCCGAGAACGACGATTTTCGGTGCTTACGATTCCGGCACGTTTGGTGCTGTCGAGCGGGTGGCGGATCATGTCGCCGTTCCCGCAACGGGCGAGCCGAGGCAGCGCCTTTGGCATATCGTCGCCAAGCAGACGATCGTTGCGCAAGGCTCGACCGAGCGGCCGATCGTGTTCGGCAACAACGATCGGCCGGGCGTGATGCTCGCAAGCGCCGTGCGAAGCTACATCAATCGCTTCGGCGTGGCGCCGGGCCAGACGGCCGTCGTATTCTCGAACAACGACGATGCGGCCAACACAATCGACGATCTCATTCGCGCCGGCATCACCGTTGCAGCACTTGTCGACACGCGCCCCATATTGCCGCCTGAAATCAAGTCGAAGGCGCGCAAGCATGGTGTCCGCATCTTCGAAGGTGCCGCGGTCGCTGACGCTACCGGCGGACAGCGCGTCACCGGCGCACGGATCGTTGCAGCTTACGGGACGTCGCAAACGATCCCTTGCGATCTGATTGCGGCGTCGGGCGGATTCAATCCCAATGTTCAGGTGACGACGCACCTTGGCGGACGCTCCCAATGGCAGGAGAATTTAGCTGCTTTCGTTCCAGGAGCGCTGCCGAAATGGATGACCGTTGCCGGCGCGGCCAATGGTTCTTTCTCGACATCGTCGTGCCTTAACGACGGTGCGCGGGCAGGCGCAGACGCTGCCGCTGCGTGCGGCTTCGCGGCCACTGTCGCTCCCGTTCCCGGGACGGACGATGAACTGACGGAAGTCTCGGCCTTCTGGCATGTCGAAGCGGCCAAGCAAAAGGCGTTCGTCGATCAGCAGAATGACGTGACGGCTGCGGATATCCGCCTTGCCGAGCGCGAAGGCTTCCGCTCAGTTGAGCACCTCAAGCGCTACACGACGCTTGGCATGGCGACCGACCAGGGCAAGACGTCGAATGTTAATGGCCTCGCCATGATGGCAGAGCTGACGAACAAATCGATCCCGGCAACGGGAGCGACATCTGCTCGCCCCCCGTATTCGCCGGTCTCACTCGGTGTTTTTGCCGGCGAGCATCGTGGCAAGCATTTCAAGCCCACGCGGCTCACGCCGTCGCACGACTGGGCGAAGGAGCGTGGTGCGGTTTTCGTCGAAACCGGCATGTGGCTTCGCGCGCAGTATTTTCCCAAGCCCAGCGAACGTGACTGGCTTGAAACGGTCAATCGCGAAGTAAAAACGGTCCGGGGCGGCGTCGGCGTGTGCGACGTGTCGACGCTCGGTAAAATCGAGGTTCACGGAACCGACGCCGGAAAATTTCTGGACCGCGTCTACATCAACATGATGAGCACGCTGGCCGTCGGCAAAGCGCGCTATGGCATGATGCTGCGCGAAGACGGCGTGGCGATGGACGATGGCACCGCTGCACGCTTTGCCGATGATCGCTATTTCATCACGACAACGACGGCCAACGCCATCAAGGTTCTGCAGCATCTCGAACTTTGCCGGCAGTGGCACTGGCCGCACCTTGACGTGCAGCTGTTCCCAGTCAGCGATCAATGGGCGCAATATTCTGTGGCTGGACCACGGGCCCGTGACCTGCTCGCCAAGATCGTCGATGCACCGTTCGACATTTCGAATGCGGCCTTCCCATATATGGCGTGTGCCGAAATTACTGCGCTCGGCGGCATCAAGGCGCGCATCTATCGTCTCTCGTTCTCAGGCGAGCTTGCCTACGAAATCGCAGTTCCGGCGCGGCACGGCGATCTTCTCATGCGCAAGCTCATGTCGGAAGGCGAGGAATTCGGCGCCATTCCATACGGCACCGAAGCGCTTGGCGTCATGCGCATCGAAAAGGGCCACGTCGGCGGCTCGGAACTCAACGGCACAACGACGGCTGCGGATCTCGGCCTCGGCAAGATGGCGTCAACCAAGAAAGACTTTATCGGCCGCGTCTTGGCACAGCGACCAGGATTGGTCGATCCGGATCGCCCGCGCCTGATCGGGTTCAAGCCTGTAGACACTGCCGTGCGATTGCGGGGGGGCGCGCATTTCATCGGCAAAGACGATCAGCCGACTGCGCAAAACGATCAGGGTTATATGACCTCTGTCGCATATTCGCCGATGCTCGGGCATTGGGTCGGGTTGGGGCTTCTTGCGCGTGCCGAAGCTCGCATGGGCGAAATTCTCAAGGCTGTCGATCCGGTGCGGGGTGAAAGCACCCTCGTCCAGGTGGTTCCGGCCGCATTCTACGATGTAGAAGGAGCACGTTTGCGTGTCTGATCTTGCGAACGGCCTTAGGGCGAAACAGCATTCCTCGATCGTTGAACGTTCGGACATTGCCGTCACGCACATCGCCGCCAGACGCGGCATGCTGGCGGGGCTGAACGATGCTGCCCGCGCCGCTTTTGGCGTCGAGTTTCCGTCAACGCCCCGAGTGCTCGAAGCGCGTGGTATAACGATTGTCTGGGCCGGTCCCGAGCAATGGCTGCTGATTGAGCAATTGTCAGGAAGTGGCGATCCGACGGCCCAACATGCGAAAACATTCAATGGGTTTGCGTCGGTCGTTGATGTCAGCGATAGCCGAACGATCTTCGGGATGGACAGTGCCCGTCCATCCGACACGCTCGTTCAGAGCATGGGCATCGACTTCGAAGATACTTCGTTTAAGCCAGGGGACGTTGCGATCACCCACGTCTCGCACCTCGGCGTGACCGTGTGGCGATTGCCGGACGGCAGGGGATATGAATTCGCCTGCGCGCGGACCTATGCAAAGGATTTCCGCAACTGGCTTGACCGGATTTGATCTGACATAGATTTTCCGCAACTCTGTGGCCTGCGTCCTTCAGGCATTGGACATTTTTTTTTCCCGTGGTGGAATAATCTTTCGCGACGTGCGAACCTGTTTCGATATTAAGTCATTTTCAGCCGCCGTCGTCGGCGGAAAGTCTTCATGTCAGAAAAGTCACGCAAAAACTCTGTCGAACTCGCCGAAGCCGAGCCTCTGGCAACGGGTTCGAATGCACCAGGCGCTGCCGAACATACGCTTGAGCAGGCCATCGGACATCAGGTTCGCCACCATCGGAAGCACGCAGGGCTGACCGTTGCCGAACTTGCCGCAGCATCGCAAATCTCGCCGGGAATGCTTTCCAAAATCGAGAACGGCCAGATCTCTCCGTCGCTCAGCACGTTGCAGATGCTGGCCTCAGCGCTGAATGTGCCGTTGACGGTCCTGTTCGCGTCGTTCGAACAGCGCCGCGACTGTTCCTACGTCAAATCAGGTGAAGGTGTCGTCATTCGACGTCGCGGCACAAAGGTGGGTCATCAGTATCAGCTTCTTGGCCATTCGCTTGACGGCCCGGTCGTCATCGAACCCTATCTGATCACGCTTTCGGACGATGCGGCCGCCTATACCGGCTTCCAGCATGAGGGGGTCGAGTTCATTTTTATGCTCTCCGGCGAAGTCGAATACGCGCATGCTGATCGCAGCTATCACTTGGCTCCGGGCGATGCCATTCTCTTCGACAGCGCGGCGCCTCACGGTCCTGCGCGCCTTATCGAGTCGCCTATGACCTACCTGTCGATCATCATCTATCCACGGCCATAATGCCGACGACCGGTACGGTCATAAATTTTCGACATTCCTTTAAAGAAATCTTCTTTCTTCTGAGTTGACAGATTGTCGCCGCACGATTACTGTCTGAGCCATTCCTTCGCGGCCCAGTCAGGAGGCAGCTATGTGCGGCATCGTCGGATTATTTTTGAAAAAACCAGAAATGGAGCCGCAGCTCGGAGAGCTTCTCTCGAAGATGCTCTCGACGATGTGCGAGCGCGGTCCGGATTCGGCAGGTTTTGCAGTTTACGGGGCGGCTGAAGACGGTCGCACGAAGGTCACCTTGCAATCGGCAAATGCCAAGAGCGACTTCGCAAAGCTCCAGGCCGCTTTGGCGAAAGACAAGAAGGTAGACGCCAAACTCACGGTAAAGGACACCCACGCTGTCCTGAGCATTCCGTCGGACAAGCTTGACGACATCAAAGCCCTGCTCGCCGCCGAGTTCCCTTCGATCCGGACCATGGCGACGGGCGAAAACATCGAAATCTATAAGGAAGTCGGCTATCCGACGGAGGTCGCGAAGCGTTTCGATCTCGCGCATATGTCCGGCACGCATGCTATCGGCCACACGCGCATGGCGACGGAGTCGGCGGTGACGACGCTTGGCGCGCATCCGTTCTCGACGGGTGCCGACGAATGCCTCGTGCACAACGGTTCGCTGTCGAACCACGCGAGCCTTAGGCGCGAACTCGTCCGCGACGGCATGACGTTCAACACCGAAAACGACACCGAAGTTGCTGCGTCGTATCTCACTTGGCGCATGAAGCAGGGCATGAACCTCGGTGAGGCGTTGGAAAAGAGCCTCGACGATCTCGACGGTTTCTTCAATTTCGTTGTCGGCACCAAGGAAGGCTTCGGCGTCGTTCGTGATCCGATCGCCTGCAAGCCGGCCGTCATGGCTGAAACCGACGACTATGTCGCGTTCGGCTCGGAATATCGCGCGCTCGCTGGTCTGCCTGGAATCGATAAGGCTAAAGTCTGGGAGCCTGAACCCGCAACCGTTTATTTCTGGCAACGCTGATGCAGCAGTTAATTGGGGAACTCATGCGTACGTTCGATCTCGCCAAGAGTCCGTTGCGCGAACTTAACGAAGAGCTGCACCGGCAAAAAGACGGCTCCAACGAAGCCCAGTGGGAAGTGCTCAATCCGCGCGGCGGTCACGCGATCGCCGTGGGTCTCGACGCGCCGATCAAAGTCGATGTGCTTGGTAGCGTCGGTTATTACTGCGCCGGCATGAACAAGAAAGCGACCGTCACGGTGCACGGCTCTGCCGGGCCTGGCGTTGCCGAAAACATGATGTCGGGCAAAGTCGTCATTAAAGGCGATGCCAGCCAGTACGCGGGCGCGACTGGCCATGGCGGCCTGCTCGTCATCGAAGGCAATGCATCGTCACGGTGCGGCATTTCGATGAAAGGCATCGATATCGTCGTTAAAGGCAATATCGGTCATATGTCGGCATTCATGGCGCAGTCTGGGCATCTGGTCGTGCTCGGCGACGCGGGCGACGCGCTCGGCGATTCGATCTACGAGGCGAAGCTGTTCGTGCGCGGAAAAGTGAAGAGCCTCGGCGCAGACTGCATTGAAAAGGAAATGCGGCCCGAGCATCACGAAGCGCTCTCGAAGCTTCTCGAAGGGGCCGGAATCACGGACGCGAAGACCAGCGAGTTTCGGCGGTACGGTTCCGCACGCAAGCTCTATAACTTCAACATCGACAACGCGGATGCTTACTGATGTCGCCGAAGATCCCGCTTACAACGCCGCGCCCCTCGGCGACCTTTGACGATTACACGCTGTCGGAAATCCGACGCGCTTCAGCTACGGGTATTTACGATATCCGCGGTGGTGGTGCGAAACGCCGTGTCCCGCACTTCGACGATCTCCTGTTTCTAGGAGCTTCGATGTCGCGATACCCGCTTGAGGGCTATCGTGAAAAGTGCACCACGACGGTAACGCTCGGCACGCGGTTCGCCAAAAAGCCGATCGAGCTTAAGATCCCGATCACGATTGCAGGCATGAGTTTCGGCGCGCTGTCGGCGAATGCGAAAGAAGCGCTCGGACGCGGTGCTTCGATTGCTGGCACTTCGACGACGACCGGCGATGGCGGCATGACGCCGGAAGAACGCGGCCAGTCGAAAACGCTCGTCTATCAGTATTTGCCGTCACGTTACGGCATGAATCCAGATGATCTGCGCAAAGCAGACGCGATCGAGATCGTTGTCGGCCAGGGCGCG
Source organism: Hyphomicrobium sp. DY-1 (assembly GCF_047497105.1). Taxonomy (NCBI): domain Bacteria; kingdom Pseudomonadati; phylum Pseudomonadota; class Alphaproteobacteria; order Hyphomicrobiales; family Hyphomicrobiaceae; genus Hyphomicrobium; species Hyphomicrobium sp. DY-1. Next base: position 1,704,774 of record NZ_CP134870.1, read on the forward strand.
AAGCCCGGCGGCGGCGGCATGCTGCTCGGTCAGAAAATCTCGGATCGCGTCGCAGAAATGCGCAATCTACCGAAGGGCATCGACCAGCGCTCGGCCTGCCGTCATCCCGACTGGACTGGTCCCGACGATCTCGAAATCAAGATCCTTGAGCTGCGCGAGATCACGAACTGGGAAAAGCCAATTTACGTGAAGGTCGGCGGCACGCGTCCCTATTACGACGTGGCCCTCGCGGTCAAAGCAGGCGCCGACGTTATCGTTCTTGACGGCATGCAGGGCGGCACGGCGGCCACGCAGGAAGTGTTCATCGAACATGTCGGCCTCCCGACGCTGGCTTGCATCCGTCCGGCGGTGCAGTCGCTGCAGGATCTCGGCATGCATCGCAAAGTGCAGCTGATCGTTTCCGGTGGCATTCGCAACGGCGCCGACGTCGCCAAAGCTCTTGCTTTGGGTGCCGACGCAGTTTCGATCGGTATCGCGGCGTTGGCCGCTCTCGGCGACAACGATCCGGCGCTCGAAGCGGAATACGAGAAGCTCGGCTCGCGCGCCGGCTGCTACGACGACTGGCATGAAGGACGTGACCCTGCCGGCATCACGACGCAGGATCCAGAACTGTCGAAGCGTCTCGATCCGGTTCGTGCCGGCCGTCGGCTCGCCAACTATCTGAAGGTCATGACGCTCGAAGTGCAAACCATCGCGCGCGCCGCCGGCCACAACAACATTCACAATCTCGAGCCAGAAGATCTCTGCGCCTTGACGATCGAAGCTGCGGCGATGGCACGTGTGCCGCTTGCCGGAACATCGTGGATCCCCGGGGTGACCGGAGCGGGCGGCTTTTAAGCCGCCCCTTTTTTCGCCGGTCGGGAAAGCACTCATAAAAATGAAACGCAAGCGTTGAGGACAGACAGTATGGCTCAGGATCTTGCCCAGCTCGCCAAAGAGCGTGGCATCCGTTACTTCATGATTTCATACACGGACCTTTTCGGAGCCCAGCGCGCAAAGCTGGTTCCAGCTGCGGCGATCGCCGATATGCAAAAAGACGGCGCGGGCTTCGCGGGCTTTGCGACTTGGCTGGATATGACGCCGGCTCATCCCGATCTGTTCGGCATGCCGGATGCATCGTCGGTCATCCAGCTGCCTTGGCGCAAAGACGTAGCTTGGGTTGCGGCAGACTGCGTGATGGAAGACAAGCACGTTCCCCAGGCTCCGCGCGTCGTACTGAAGAAGCTGATGGCAGAGGCGGCTGAGCTTGGGCTTTACGTCAAGACCGGCGTCGAATGCGAATTCTTCCTGATCTCGCCTGAAGGCACTGAGATTTCCGACGACAAGGATAACGCCTCGAAGCCCTGCTACGATCAGCAGGCCCTGATGCGCCGCTACGACATCATCGCAGAGATCTGTGATAGCATGCTCGAACTGGGCTGGGGTCCCTATCAGAACGACCACGAAGACGCCAATGGCCAGTTCGAAATGAACTGGAACTTCGACGATGCGCTGGTGACGGCCGATCGCCACTCGTTCTTCAAGTTCATGACGCGCTCGATCGCTGAAAAGCACGGCCTGCGCGCAACCTTCATGCCGAAGCCTTTTGCCGGCCTAACCGGCAATGGCTGCCACGCTCACATCTCAGTGTGGGACAAGGACGGCAAGACGAACATGTTTTACGACGCGGCCGACGAAATGGGGCTCTCGCAGCAGGGCTACCACTTCCTTGGCGGCATCATGAAACACGCCGAAGCGCTCGCAGCGATCACGAACCCGACGGTCAACTCGTACAAGCGTATCAACGCGCCGCGGACGCTCTCGGGCGCAACGTGGTCGCCGAACTCGGTGACCTGGACGGGCAACAATCGCACGCACATGGTTCGCGTTCCGGGTAAGGGTCGTTTCGAGTTGCGGCTACCGGACGGCGCGGCAAACCCCTATCTGCTTCAAGCCGTCATCATCGCTGCAGGTCTCGATGGCATCCGCAGCAAGGCGGATCCGGGCAAACGCCTCGACATCGACATGTACCAGCTTGGCCATACGGTAACGGATGCACCGCGTCTGCCGTTGAACCTACTGGACGCAATCCGTGCGTTCGACAAGGACACGTCGCTCAAGAGCGCTCTCGGCGACGAGTTTGCTGCGGCCTACATCAAGCTCAAGACCGACAATTGGAATTCCTATGCCTCCCACTTCACGGATTGGGAACGCGCACATACACTGGACTGCTAAAACAGCGTTTCTTAAGTCTTGCCGCAAAAGCTAAGCCCCGGCTATTTCGGCCGGGGCTTTTTTTCGGCGTAAGCCATGCTTCACGAGAGTGGCGTTGTCCAGACGGACATTGTCCGACCCGCGCGGCTGTGGCAAATTCCGGCCCATATTCATTGGTTAAGCGGCTCGCGTCGCGATGCGACCGAGGAAGCCGAGTCAAATGTCGACAAAAACCACTCGTGCCGCATGTGGTGTTCGCGTGGTGGCGAGCACACTTTCCACCGAGGAAGCCGTTTCAGCCGCACGCGCCGAACTTGCAGATGGTGTCTTTCAACACATCATCGTTTTCTTTTCGATCAAGCATGACCCAGAGGTTCTCCTCAAGGCGCTGCAGCAGAATTTCCCGGATGTCACCGTTTCGGGTTGCAGCACGGCCGGTGAAGTCGGCCCGCTCGGCATGACGCAAGGCGGGATCGTCTTCATCGCGTTCCCTGAGAAGGGCTTTCGAGTGATGAGCGAAGTTATCCCGGACATCGACAAAGGCGGCGTGGAACGCGCTTCTGAAATTGCGCGGCGCTTACGGGTGCAAATGATCACCGGCGTCTCGCGCGCGGCGAAAGAAAACATCTTTGCGCTCGTACTCGTCGACGGATTGTCCGATCGAGAAGAACCGCTGACGGCGGCGCTGCACTGGTCACTCGAGGACATGGAACTCTTGGGCGGCTCTGCCGGCGACGGATTGGCGTTTCAGCGTACCGCCCTCATTCATCGCGGCAAGCTCATCCGGGGCGGCGCCATTCTATTCGTGATCGAAACATCCACACCATTTCGCGTTTTCAAGACGCAGAACTTCGAACCGACTCCGATCAAGCTTGTAGTTACGGCCGCGGACAGCGAACACCGCATTGTCTACGATCTCAATGCCGAACCTGCGGCCAGTGAGTACGCATCTGCCATTGGCGTATCACTTGACGATCTCGGTCCATTGAGTTTCGCGACTTATCCGCTCGTCGTAAAAGTGGGGGGAGAGTATTACGGTCGCGCAATTCGGAACATGAACCCGGATGGCAGCTTATCGTTCCTTTGTGCAATCGACGAAGGTCTGGTTTTCACCGTCGGGCGGCCGCGTGATATGGTTCAGTCGACGTTGGAAACGTTCAAACAAGTTGATGCCGCGTTAGGCGGCATCGATTTTGTTCTCGGGTTCGACTGCTTCTTGAGACGGATCGATGCCGAAACCGGGCAACTCCGCCACAAAGTCGAGGAGATTTATGACCGATATGGACTTGCTGGCTTCCAGACTTATGGCGAGCAGTTCAACGCCATGCACCTCAATCAAACTTTGACGGGCATAGCGTTCTCAAAGCCGCACGGTAGAATTGAACCGCCATGAACGACGAAGAGGATCCGGCAGAGAAGTTGCCGACGCGGCAATCCGACCTTCGTCGCGCCGTCGACAAGCTTCGTAAGATTAATGCGGCGCTGATGAAGCGCGTTGAGCATTCGATGGATCAGCAGGCGAGTTCGTTTTCGCTGTTTCAGACGGCGATCAATCAGGAAGCGCAGATCAGACGCAGGACCGAAGAACTCAACCTTGCACTGACGAAGCTGGCGCACACCAACATCGAGCTGAGCCAAGCGCGCGACGAGGCCGAGCGCGCCAATACCTTCAAGACCCGCTTTTTCACAGCCGTCGGGCACGACTTGCTGCAACCGCTGCACGCGGCGCGGTTGACGCTCTCTGAGCTGACCGATGCGCAGCACGAGGCGGACAACAAGCGCCTCGCTCAAAACATCTCGCACGCGCTCGTCAGCATCGAGGAACTTTTGACCAGTATCCTCGATATCTCGAAACTCGAGGCTGGCGTCTTCGTGCCGAATATTCAGACTGTCGTTCTCGAAGCGATCTTCGAACAGGTCGCCAACAGCCTTGAGCCCGTGACGCGGCGCAAGGGTCTGCGTTTCCGCTGGCGGCCGACGGATCTGGCCGTCCGCTCCGATCCTCTCATGCTTCGCCGGATCGTGCAGAATCTTCTCGCGAACGCCGCACACTACACCGAACATGGCAGTGTTCTTCTGGCGGCCCGTCCGCGCGGCAACGAGGTCGTGATCGAAGTGTGGGATACTGGTCCCGGCATACCACAGCAGGAGCAGTATCGCATCTTCGAGGAATTCCAGCGCGGCACCGCATCGGAGCGCTCGGGCGGCACGGGCTTTGGGTTGGGGCTTGCGATCGTACGGCGCATGGTCGATGCCCTTGGGCACCGCCTGGAATTACAATCGCGCGTAGGTCATGGCTCGCGATTCTCGGTCTATGCGCCATCCGCATCGACCCCGAAGAGACCGCTGCCCCTCACCGATGCCGTCAGGGACGAAACGGATTCCTTGGTCTCGCGGCAGGTCATCATCGTCGACGACGATCTCGACGTGCTGACGGCCATGCAGTCGCTGCTGACGCGTTGGGGGGCCGATGTGCGCCCGGCGAGAGATCTTGAGGATGTTAGCGAAATTCTTTCCGACCCGGATTTTTCTCCGGCTATCGTGCTGGCGGACTATCACCTGAAGGAAGGTCATTTTGGCATCGATATCGTGCGCAGCATTCGCAACCGTCTCGCGGTGGACATTCCCGCTATTTTGATCACAGCGGATCGCACGCAGGACGCAGCGGAGGCGGCGTTACGCTCGCGCTGCGAATTGCTTCTAAAGCCTGTTCGTCCGGGCGAATTACGGGCGTTGATGAAGCACCTGCTCGGCTAGACGATTTGCCGGATGCGCTAGGCTATCCGCCATTCGCATCGCCAAGAATGATGCTGAAATCGATTTTCTGGGCTTCGATCACGGCCTGCGTGCGCGAGGATACATTGAGCTTGCGCAAGATTTCCGAGACGTGAGCCTTTACCGTCGTTTCCTCGATTTGAAGCTCGTGGGCGATCTGCTTGTTCAGCAACCCCTGGCGCAGCATCTTGAGAACGCTCAGCTGCTTCGGGGTGAGCGTTCGCAACCGCCGCACGACATCGTCGCGCGTTTCGGACGTCGGCATCTCCGGCGGCCGATAGCCTTTTGGCAGCGTTAGCGAGCCCTCAAGAACGTCTTTGATGGCTGCTGCGATCTCTCCACGGTCTGCCGACTTCGAAATGAAGCCTGCCGCGCCGTAGCGCATCACGTCTTGGACGATGCGAGGATCTTCAAGGGCAGAAACGACAACAATCGGAAGACGGGGATACAGCGTCCTGAGTTCAAGCAGGCCATCGAAGCCACGAATGCCGGGCAGGGCGAGATCAAGCAGCACGACGTCGAACGGGATGCCGCTGTCGAGCTGGATTTTCGCCGCCTCAATCGAGATTGCAGAATTGGTGGTGGTATCGGGAAATGCGCTCGTGATCGCTCTTTGAAGGGCTTCGACAAAGAGGGGATGATCGTCAACGATCAATATGTGCGCCGGCACAGACAAGTTTTACCTCCAGAATGCCATCGAAGCCTTCTTGCGAAGGTTCAATGTTGGGGTCCGAGAGCCGCTATCCTGCGGCAAACGAACGCAGAATTGTCTTTAACTCCTGAAGGTATTGAGCAACAAACAGGACTTTGGTCGTACCCGTCTCCGACATGGCACGAGCAATAGTTAGGACGCAGATTAACTACGCTCTAATCACGGCGCCAGCACCTGTCGTTTTCAGCGAAGGTAAACTTGTAGTGTCATCCCTTACGCGGCTTGGCGCGAGCCGTCGCCAGAGCCGTTGCAGGGTCCTCGGGCCAGACGTGCTTGGGATATTGCCCGCGCATATCCGCCCTGACCGCACGCCATGAGCCCGCCCAGAAGCCCGGAAGGTCGCGTGTAATCTGAATCGGACGGTGTGCCGGCGACAGCAAATGAAGCGTGAGCGGCAAACGTCCACGCGCGATGGCAGGATGCTCCTTGAGGCCGAAAAGCTCCTGCACGCGAATGTGCAGCGCCGGGGCATCATCCGATTCGTAGTCGAGCGGATGGCGGTTGCCGGTGGGTGCGGTGAAATGCGTCGGCGCTTCATCATCGAGGCGGACGCGCATTTGCCGCGGCAGCAGCGCATTGAGCGCCGTCTCCAGCGTCTCGGCGTCAACGTCCGTCGTTCGCGTTTTGCCGAGCAGGAACGGCGACAGCCAATCGTCGATGGTCGACGCGAGAGCGGCATCAGACAAGTCCGGCCAGGTTTCATCGTTGCGGCGGAGAAACGAGACGCGATTGCGGAGCTGAAGCTGCGCTTTCGTCCAGGGAAGTGCCGCAACACCGATATCGGCAAGGCCGCGAGCAAGCACGGCCATAACGTCATCGCCGTCTTTGACCGGACGCGTTTCGCTTTTCAGAACGATAGCGCCAAGGCGCCGGGCCCGACGAGCCCGAACCGCACGCGCGTCTTTGTCGAAATAGATCTCGTCGCGAGATTCGATCGCATCCGAAGCGATCGCTTCGATTTCGGCCTCGTCGGTCGCAAGCGCCAGCATGATGCGTGTCGCGGCTGCACGGCCCTGCATCTCGGCGACGACAACATATTGCGCTGACGCCAAGTGCTGGTGCTCGTCGATCTGACCGGCTCGGCCGTTTGCAAGCAGAAAGTTGCCGCGTTTGCCGCGGCTTTTGGCGATACGTTCGGGATAAGCAAGCGCCAGCAGAGCGGCAGGCGATTGCACGCGACTTTCAAGTAGGTCTGTTGAAGCCGTGCGCGCCCACTGACGCGCGAGCGCACGCATGCCTTCTGCTCGCTGCGAACGGTCGCGGCGGAAATTTTCAAGGCGCTGCGCAAGATCGATGTCGTTGCCGCCGATGCCGCGTTCGACAAGGATTGCGGCGATCTCGGCAGCGAGGCTCGCGTTGCCAAGCTCACCGCCTTTCATGATCATACGCGCCAAGCGCGGCGGCAAAGGAAGCATGCGCAGCCGCCGGCCTTCGCTGCTGATGCGTCCATCGGGATCAAGCGCGCCAATGGCTTCCAGACCGGCGCGGGCCGCAGCGAGCGGACCCTCGGCAGGAGGATCGAGCCAAGAGAGCGTACGCGGGTCGTTCGCACCCCATTCGGCGCAATCGAGCAGTAAACTCGAAAGATCGGCGGCGCGAATTTCCGGATCGGCAAAGGGCACAAGACCTTGCGTCTCAGGTTCGTCCCACAGCCGATAGCACACGCCCGGTTCCGTTCGTCCAGCCCGCCCGCGACGCTGATCGGCTGAGGCGCGCGAGACGCGAACGGTCTCAAGCCGCGTTATGCCGACGTCCGGCTCGTAGCGGGGAACGCGGGCGACACCGCTGTCGATGACGACGCGGACACCGTCGATCGTTATCGACGTTTCGGCGATCGACGTCGCCAACACGATCTTGCGACGACCAGGCTTCGCCGGAGAAATAGCGCGGTCCTGCGTCGCCGGGTCCAAGCCGCCATAGAGCGGAACGACATCAATGTTCGACGGCAACGCCTGATCCGCCAAACGCTCCGCGACGCGCGCGATTTCGCCTTGTCCGGGAAGAAATACCAATATCGACCCCAGCTCGCTCGAAACCGCGCGGCGCACGGCACCAACGACGTCGTCCTCAAGTCGCGCGGGGCTTCGACCGAGGTATCGCGTCTCGACGGGGAACGCACGCCCTTCGCTTTCGATGATCGGCGCTTCGCCCAGCAGCTTCGCGACAGATCGCGTTTCAAGCGTCGCCGACATCACAACGATCTTGAGATCGGGCCTGAGCGCCGCACGCGCGTCTAGTACCAACGCCAGCCCGAGGTCGGCGTCGAGTGAGCGCTCGTGAAACTCATCGAACAAGACGGCGGCTACGCCCTTCAGCTCTGGATCATCGAGGATCATGCGCGTAAAGACGCCTTCCGTGATCACTTCAACAGCGACACGCGGACCTGTCCTGGAATTGAGGCGGGCACGTAGCCCGACATCTTCACCGAGACGGCTGCCGACTGTCGCCGCCATGCGCTCAGCAGCGGCCCGCGCGGCGATCCGCCGAGGTTCGAGCACCAGGATCTTTCCGCCCGCGCGCCATGGCTCATCAAGCAATGCGAGCGGTACGCGCGTCGTCTTGCCCGCGCCGGGTGCGGCAACGAGCACGGCTACGCCATGCGTGCGAAGCGCCGCGCGCACGTCACCGAGCACGGCATCAATCGGCAGGGGTTCGGCGAAAGAGCGATCAGTCATAGGCGGTGGACATACGCCAGCGCGGCGACAAATCAAGCCGGTTGGCAGTCGCTAAACCGCCGACGCAGCAGCTTTTCGGATCGCCTCAATGTTGGCGCGATAGCTGGCTTCGGTGCCGCCCTTGAACACAGCCGAGCCAGCGACGAGCACATTGGCACCGGCTTTGGCGACGAGCGGCGCGGTTTCCGGCGTAACGCCACCGTCAACCTCGATATCAATCGGACGATCGCCGATGAGGGCTTTCACGCGCCGGATCTTCTCGACAACGGCAGGAATGAACGACTGACCACCGAAGCCCGGATTGACACTCATCAGCAAAATCAGATCGAGGCGATCGAGGACGTATTCGATGACGCTTTCGGGCGTCGACGGATTAAGCGAAACACCGGCCTTCTTGCCGAGCGCGCGAATGGCCTGGAGAGACCGGTCGAGATGCGGACCGGCTTCGGCGTGAACGGTGATGATGTCGGCGCCAGCGGCTGCGAAATCAGCCAGATACGGATCGACCGGCGCGATCATCAGATGGACGTCGAAAACCTTTTTCGATGTTCCGCGCACCGCTTTGATGACAGGCGCGCCATACGTGATGTTCGGCACGAAATGACCGTCCATCACATCGCAGTGAATCCAATCGGCGCCGGCGGCATCTATGGTCCGAATCTCGTCGCCAAGCTTGCTGAAATCGGCCGACAGAATGGACGGGGCAATCAGGAGGGGGCGTGACACAGGCTACCTTTCGAAGGAGTTCGTTCAAATGACGCGACGGCGCCGCTCGACGAGCTGAAGAATAAGCGGCGTCAAGATCAACTGCATCGCGAGATCAAGCTTACTACCGGGGATCACGATGGAATTGGCGCGCGACATGAAGCTATCGTGGATCATGGACAGCAGGTACGCGAAATCGATTCCACGCGGTTCCTTGAAACGAATAACGACCATCGATTCATCGTTGGTCGGAATCCAGCGCGCGACGAAGGGATTTGATGTATCGACGGTCGGTATGCGCTGGAAGTTGATATCCGTCTCTGCGAACTGGGGGCAAATGTATTGAACGTAGTCGGGCATCCGCCGCAAAATGGATTGCGTCACTTCTTCAGTCGTGTATCCGCGCTCAGTCCGATCGCGTCGAATTTTTTGAATCCATTCAAGATTTATGACCGGGACAACGCCAATCTTGAGATCCGCGTGTCGCGCAACATCATGTTCGGGCGTAACGACGGCGCCATGTAGTCCTTCATACAAAAGAAGATCGGTGCCAGGCTCGATATCTTCCCATCGCGTGAACGTACCAATCGGTGTCCCATACGTGTTCGCCTCGTCGTCGTCGTGGACATAGTGGCGATAAAGCCCCTTTCCGCTTTCCGCATAAGTGCGAAACAACTTCTCGAGGTCTTCGATAAGGTTTGCCTCGATGCCGAAGTGGCTGAAATTATGATTGCCGCGCTTTGCTGCGGCCTTCATCGCTTTTTCCATGCCGCAACGGTCGTAGCGATGAAAGGCGTCCCCCTGGACGAACGCCGCCTTTACCTTCTCACGATGAAAAATGTAGTCGAAGGTTTGCTTAACCGACGTCGTTCCGGCGCCGGAGGAACCGGTGACGGATATGATCGGATGCTTAATGGACATGGATGGGACTCGATGCGCCTCTGTTCATGGAATTAGGGTGAAGCTCTGAACAGGCCTCGGCGGCCGAAGAGCGGCGAATGATCTCCCTTGAACTCCTGACCACTATAGATGCGCATCACTCGGTCCACCTCATCTCGTGAACCGCAGATCAGCGGCGTCTTTTGATGCAGAGCCGCCGGAATAACGTCAAGGACGCGTTCTCGTCCCGTCGTCGCGCGCCCACCCGCCTGCTCCACGATCCATGCCAGCGGATTGGCTTCATACATCAGGCGAATGCGGCCCTGATGGAAGCCTTTTCGGCGATCTCCCGGATAGAGGTAAATGCCGCCGCGCGTCAGGATACGGAAAACGTCCGCAACTGGCGAGCCCGTCCAGCGCATGTTGAAATCGCGGCCGCGCGGACCATTGGCGCCATTTTCACAGTCGTGGATGTAAATGCGGATTGGATCGTCCCAGTGGCGCGCGTTGGAAGCATTGATCGCATATTCCTGCGCCTCGGAAGGAATAGAAACGTTGCGCGTTGTCAGATGGTAAACCTGTGTCGCCCGATCGAGCGCGAAGATCTGCGTGCCGTGCCCGACTGTGAGCGCCAACACCGTCTGGGGACCATACACGAAGAACCCGGCGGCCAGCTGGTGCGAGCCGGGGCGCAAGAACGCCGCCTCACCCTCCGCCGACGGATGGCGCGGCAGGATCGAGAAGATCGTACCGACCGAGACGTTGGCTTCGACGTTTGATGAGCCGTCGAGAGGATCGGTCGCGACGAGCAGCGGCGCATTCTTTTGCAGCGTGATCGGAAGTTCTGCTTCTTCGGAGGCTAAAGCCGCGACAGGAACCGCGCCCAAAGCTTGGACCATCAGATCATTGGCGAGGATATCTATTTCTTTCTGCTCGTCACGCTCGCCAGCGCGCGCGACGACCCGACCCAACCGATGATCGAGCGCGCCGCGGCCAATCAGTTCCGAAAGACGGATGCTGGCATCGGCGATGGCGAGCACGGTTTCCGAAACCTGGCCGCGCGTACGGCCTTCCAGCGTCCAGTTCGAAAGATATTCACTAAGCGTCGGGAGACCCATTATGCCCTTCCAGCGCCCGCCTGCCCTGATGACCAGCGCTTAATCTAACCGTAAGTGGCATTGAGAATCGAGACAGCACTTTCTTCAAACCCGTGCATAGGCGCGCGCTGCCGCACTTTTGCTGGGGTGCAGCATAGATTTCTCGGCGCGCCGAGTTGTAGGCGCGGATGGCGCCCTCAACTGTTAATCAAATGCGCAAATTATCCGCTGGTTCAGACGTCGAACTCTTCGATCTTGGAAAAGGCTTGCCGCAACGCGTCCGACCAGGCGTTCGATAGATTGCGGAAATATTCGTCGTCGGCGCTGATCCGCTTTTCGCGCGTCACGTCGAAGGTATCTCGTTCGTAGATGACAAGATCGATCGGCATGCCGACCGACAAGTTGGAGCGTAAGGTCGAGTCAAACGACAGCAGCATCAGCTTGGCCGCCTCACCGAGGCGCATGTCGGAGCGCGCGACGCGGTCGAGGATTGGCTTGCCGTACTTATGCTCACCGATCTGGAAGAATGGCGTGTCATCGGTCGCCTCGATGAAGTTGCCTTCCGGATAGATCTGGAACAGGCGCGGGCGCTCGCCCTTGATCTGGCCGCCGAAAATGAAATTGGTGTTGAAGCCAAGCTTGCTGGCTTCAAGCGCAGCTCCGTCGATACTGCGCGCCTCGCGCACAGCGTCTCCGACCACGCGGGCGGCGCGGTACATGTTCGGCGCCGTGAAGAGGGTCGTCACCTCATCGTCGGTCTCTTGCGAGAGATGTTCGTTGATCAAGCTGACAACCGCCTGAGTCGCCGCGAGATTGCCAGCGCTCAGAAGCACGAACACGCGCTCGCCCGGCTGCCGCCAGAGCTGAAGCTTTTTGTACTGCGCGATGTTGTCGACGCCAGCGTTGGTCCGCGTGTCGGCTGCAAACACGAGGCCGCGCTCCAGGCGGAATGCTACCGCGTATGTCATGCAATCGTCTCCGAAGTCGGCAGGGCCGCTATTGTTGCTGGCTGCTCTGCTGCTGAACTTCGACGATGACGTCAAGCTCTTCGTTTGCAACCCCTCGGCGAGAACCACGAATTGGAGCCGCAAAAGTCGCATCGAGGCCGGTTGCCAGGCGTACATATTTTTCGGTCGGGCAGACGCCATTCGCCGGGTCGAAGCCGACCCAGCCTAAGCCCTCAAGCCAGACTTCGGCCCAGGCGTGGTTGGCATCGGCGGGTTCATCACCCCCCGTCAGCAGGTAGCCGCTGACATAGCGGGCCGGAATGCCTATCGACCGCGCCGCGGCGATGAAGATATGAGCGTGGTCCTGGCAAACGCCTTTGCCTTCCGCCAGCGCTTCGGCAGCGGTCGTATGCGCACCGGTGGAACCGATCTTGTAGTCGATGGCGTCGCGGACGCCATGCATCAGGTTGTGCATGCCGCGAATGTCGGCCTTGGCTCCGGCATCCCGCTGGAGCGCTATGATATCCTCGGCCGCCATCGTCTTGGGGGTGAAGCGGCGGTAGACGCGGAGGGGGGCCGGGTCCATCAGTCCGCGCACGATTCCGGCGCGGTCTTCGGTATCCACGACGCCCTTGGCGATAATCAGCGATTCGGAATGCTCTTCGGTGCAACTCGCGAGATGCACCATATTGCCGAAGCCATCGCGGAACGGCTTCACCGCATCGACGCCGGGAGCGCTGATGCGCCATTCGATGACACGCTGGCCTTGAAACGACGGAGGCGTGAGACGGAGCGCGAGAACGGAATACTTCGTCGGCTCGCTGTAGACGTAACGCGAAACATGCCCAATCGAAATACGCATCGTCGGAGCCTCAATCGCTGAAGTGGTAGGCGGCGGAGATCTCGTTACCGAGCTTATTGTTGCGGGCAATGAAGTCCTGCACGAACTCGTGCAGGCCCGATTGGAAGATGTTGCGAATGTCGGCCTCCAACAGAAGGTCGCGGGTGGATTCCGCCGTCGTCTGACAATCGTGACGGGCGCCATAGAACACCGCGAGATCGCGGAGCGCCAACGTCAACTCATCGTAGCACGAGCGCAGCGACCGCGGCATCTGCCGATTGAGGATCATGAAATCGGCAATCTTGAGCGGCCGATAGTGGTCCTTGAAAACCCAGCGATAGCTACGATGCGCCGAGACGGAGCGAAGAAGCGCCGCCCACTGATAGTTGTCCTTTTCGCTGCCGACCATCTCGCTCGACGGCAGGAGATGATAGTATTTCACATCGAGAATGCGCGCGGTGCTGTCGGCGCGCTCGATGAAGGTGCCGACCTGACTGAAATAGAATGTGTCGTTGCGCAAAATCGTGTTCAACATGGCGCCGCGATAGAGCGCGGAGCGTGAACGCACCCAATCGAGAAGTTCAGGAAGCGAATTCGATGTGATCGCCACCGGGCGAATGGCGGAAAACTCCAGCCACGCACTGTTCAGGCTTTCCCACATTTCCCGCGTCAGGGCCGTGCGTTGGGCGCGGCCGTTGCGGCGCGCGGCGGCGAGACACGACGCAATGCTCGACGGATTCGACGTGTCGAAGAGCATGTAGTCAATCACGTTCTGCGAGATCAGCTCACCGTGACGCTGCACATAGCCTTGCAGGCATCCGGCGCTCTCTAGCGTCGATCGCCATTCCTCGTGAAAGCCTTCACCCTCGCGCGGTAGCAGCACGATGCGGTAGCCAACCTCAAGGAGGCGCGCCATGTTTTCTGCGCGCTCGATATAGCGCGACAGCCAATAAAGGTCGTTTGCGGTACGTCCAAGCATTCCGAAGCTATTCCTGCAGCACCCAAGTGTCCTTCGTGCCGCCGCCCTGACTTGAATTGACGACGAGCGAGCCTTTCTTCATGGCTACGCGCGTCAGCCCTCCGGGCATCAAGCGCACCTGATCGCCGATGAGCACAAAGGGGCGCAGATCGAGATGCCGAGGCGCCACGCTGGTATCGGCGAGTGTCGGGCAAGTCGATAGCGAAAGCGTCGGCTGGGCGATATAGTTTTTGGGATTGGCAATAAGCTTAGCGCGAAATGCCTCGATCTGCTCGGTCGTCGATTTCGGACCGACGAGCATCCCGTATCCGCCGGAACCGTGGACTTCTTTGACGACGAGTTCGGCGAGGTGATCCAGAACGTATTTCAGGCTGTCGGGCTCGCGGCAGCTATACGTCTCGACGTTGGGCAGGATCGGGGCCTTGCCCGTATAAAACTCGATGATCGCCGGAATGTAGCTGTAGATCGCCTTGTCGTCGGCGATGCCGGCGCCCGGCGCGTTGACAATCGTCACCCGGCCCGACCGGTAGACATCGAAGATGCCCGGCACGCCCAGAAGCGACGTCGGTTCGAAAACGAGCGGATCGAGGAAGTCATCGTCGACACGGCGATAGAGCACGTCGACGCGCTTCAATCCCTCGGTCGTTTTCATGCGCAAGAGGCCGTCAATGACAACGAGATCGGAGCTTTCGACGAGCTCGACGCCCATCTGATCGGCGAGGAACGAGTGTTCGAAATAGGCGCTGTTGTAAACGCCCGGCGTCAAGAGGGCGATCGTCGGCTCGGCGTCGAGATTGCCCGGAGCAACGCTTTCGAGCGTCTTTAGGAGCGCATCGGCATAATTGTCGACGGGTCGCACGCGGTTGCGGCTGAAGAGGTCGGGAAAGAGATGCATCATCGTCTCACGGTTCTCGAGCATGTACGAGACGCCGGACGGGGTGCGTGTATTGTCTTCGAGAACCATGAACTCGTTTTCGCCGGTGCGGACGAGATCGACGCCGATAATGTGGCTATAGATTCCGCGCGGCGGATCTACGCCGATCATCTCCGGCAGGAAGGCGGAATTCTGGACGACGAGTTCCTCCGGGATCTTACCGGCCTTCAGGATCTCCTGGCGGTGATAGATATCGTACAGGAAGGCGTTGAGCGCGCGAACGCGCTGTTCGATCCCAAGTTCGAGGCGCCGCCACTCGTCGGCGGCAATGATGCGCGGCAGAATATCGAAGGGGATCAGACGCTCGCCGGCTTCTTCTGCACCGTAGACCGCAAACGTGATGCCCGAGCGCCGGAACAAAACCTCGGCTTCAGCGGATTTTTGTCGGAGTGTATCGAGGTGTTGGACACCGAGCCATTCAGCGAATGCTTTATACGGTGGCCGCACCTCGCCGCCGAAGCCGTTCATTTCGTCGAATGGCGCGCCCAAGTCCACCCTCCCGTTTAACGAGTCTTTTCGGATCGGCATCGCAAAGCCCAGGCCAATTTACGCGAAGCCCGGAATTGCTGCATCTGTCTATTCACATCAGCATCTATTTGCTTCCGAAATATGCACCTTCGGCCAAGTCCCGCATAAAATTGCGGCAGGGAGGTCCGGCGTAGAGCAATCAGGTTCCTGCGTGACCAGCGACCTCGGGAATGGCGACCGCTGAGCGGGCCTTTAATCCCCAGGCAGTGGTGACGCCAAGAAATCCCATCGATACGCCGGCCATTAGCAAAACCCACGTTGATCCCAACCCCGTCAAGCCGATGCCATAAACGACCGGTCCGAAGGCTTGCCCCAAAAACATGAAGAATGCATGCATGGCGACGGCCGATCCCCTGTTATGGGGGGCTAGTTCCGTCGCCTGCGTCTGCAGCGAGTTATGGATCATATAGAAGCCGACGCCGACGATCAGGAACGTCGCCATCTCGCGCGGCCACGACGTTCCCAAAGACAGAAGCGCTAGACCAATCCCCGAAACGATGCCACCCGCGAGGATAAGCTTGTAAAATCCAAGCCGTCCGAGCATCAGGCGGACGAGGGCGGTGTAGACAAAACCGCCAAAACCGAAGCCAGCAAGCACGAAGCCGGCTTCTTTCAGGCCGCCTGCGCCGCGCTCTTCGAGAAGAATTGCGACGTATGGAAACAGTCCGAAAATCACGATGCCCTCGGCGAAGACTGCAGCGAAGCAGACAACCGAGCGTGGATTTGCAAAGACAGCGCGATAGCCGTCGATAAATTCCTTGAGGCTCGGGGCCTGGCGCTGAACGCCGGGAGCCGGACGCAATTGCCAAAGCGTGACGACGAACGCAATCAGCGCCAGCGACGTCGCGCCAGCGGTGGCGACACGCCATCCAAACATCGAAGCGATGAGGCCCGAGCCGATCGAGCCCGTTAACTGTCCCGCTATGATCGCCGTCAGAACACGCGAGAGCGCAATTTGGCGTTCGGACATCGGAAAGCGATCGCCGACGATGGCAAACGCCAAAGGAATAATGCCGCCAGCAGCCGCGCCGCCTACGAGCCGGGCCACGGAAAGCGACGCGAATGTCGGAGCGAGCGCCGAGGCCGCGAGGCACAAGGCGAGCACGGCAAGCGCGATCTTAATAATGCGAGCCTTGCCGAAGGCATCCCCAAAAGCGCCGAGGACTGGCTGGGCTAGAGCATAGGGAAAGGCATAGAGAGACGCCAGCATCGCCACCGACGCCGTATCAATGGCGAGATCGCGGGCAATATCGGGCACGACGGGATCAATGATCCGCATCGACATCGAGCTGACGAAACAACTGGTGGCCAGGATGGCGAGAAGGCGCATTCGGGATCGATTGTATGGATCGAAAAGTGCGGACTTCCTAACAGAAGCGGGGCAGATCGCGGTACGACCTGCCCCGTATGGCTGATATGTATCAGAAATGGGCGACTCCGCTGCGCGGAACCTGCCGAATTTCTTGGATTAGAACAGACCCTGGATCTGGCCCTTGTCGTCGAGGCGGATCGAGTCGGCTGCCGGCACCTTCGGCAGACCCGGCATTGTCATGATCTCGCCGGTAACGACGACGACGAATTCCGCGCCAGCCGAGAGGCGAAGCTCCCGGACCGGGACAATGTGACCGGTGGGCGCGCCGCGCTTCGAGGGGTCGGTTGAGAATGAGTACTGGGTCTTTGCCATGCAGACCGGCAGATGGCCGAAGCCCGCGGCCTCCAGGTCCTTGAACTGGTTCTCGACGCTGGCGTCGCAGGAAATGTCGGCCGCGCGATAAATTTCGGTTGCGATCGTCTTGACCTTGTCACGCAGCTTCATGTTGTCAGGATAAAGCGGCTTAAAGTTCGCCTTGCCCTCATCAATCACCTTAACGACATGGTTGGCCAGCGCTTCGGTGCCCTTGCCGCCGTCGGCCCAATGGGTGCACAGGAATGCCTTCGTACCCATGCTCTCGGCGGCCTTCTGCACTTCAACGATTTCCGCGTCGGTGTCGGTGATGAATTTATTGACCGCGACGACGGCCGGGACGCCGAACTTGTTGACGTTCTCGATGTGACGCTTAAGGTTTTCGCAGCCCTTGGCGACGGCAGCGGCATTTTCGGCCTTGAGGTCGTCCTTGGCGACGCCGCCGTGCATCTTCAGCGCACGCACCGTTGCAACGATAACGACGACCGATGGTGCGATACCGGCTTTACGGCATTTGATGTCGAAGAACTTCTCAGCGCCGAGATCAGCGCCGAAACCGGCTTCGGTCACGACATAATCAGCGAGCTTCATTGCAGTCTTTGTCGCAAGCACGGAGTTGCAGCCGTGGGCGATGTTGGCGAACGGGCCGCCGTGGATGAAGACCGGGTTGTTTTCGAGCGTCTGCACGAGGTTCGGCTGCAGCGCGTCTTTCAGCAGCACCGTCATGGCACCGTCAGCTTTCAAGTCACGCGCGCGAATGGGCTTCTTGTCGCGGGTGTAGGCGACGATGATGTTACCGAGGCGTGTTTCGAGATCCTTGATGTCGCGCGACAGGCAGAGGATCGCCATGACTTCCGACGCCACCGTGATGTCGAAGCCATCTTCGCGCGGGAAACCGTTCGAGACGCCACCCAGCGAATTGACGATCGTGCGCAATGCGCGGTCGTTCATGTCGAGGACGCGCTTCCAACCGATGCGGCGCTGGTCGATGCCGAGCGCGTTGCCCCAATAGATGTGGTTGTCGATCAGCGCCGACAGTAGGTTGTGGGCGCTGGTGATGGCGTGGAAGTCGCCCGTGAAGTGCAGGTTGATGTCTTCCATCGGCACGACCTGGGCGTAGCCGCCGCCGGCCGCGCCACCCTTCACGCCGAAGCACGGTCCGAGCGAAGGCTCGCGCAGTGCAGCGATGGCCTTCTTGCCGATATAGTTAAGGCCGTCGCTCAGGCCGACGGTCGTCGTCGTCTTGCCTTCGCCGGCAGGCGTCGGGCTGATGGCCGTTACGAGGATGACCTTGCCGTCCTTGTTGCCTTCGATCTGCTTGATGTACTCGGAAGAGACCTTGGCTTTGGTCCAACCATAGGGAACCAACGCCTCGGCGGGCACACCGACCTTTGCCGCGACTTCGGCGATCGGTTTCAGCTTCGCTTCGCGCGCAATCTCTATGTCGGACTTCACGGTCACGGATTTTTCCTCCTAGAAATCTTTTTTTATTGGGTGAAAAACTTATGTGCTTCGGGCTGATGACGACGTTCAGTTGTGGTCGTGAAATTGCCAAGCGCCTATGGACGAATCTCGGATAGGTGATCGGCGATATCCATGCGCTGATGCCTCAGTTGGCGCCGTCACGCAAGGTCTACTCAACGTCGCGGGGGAGACTAGCCGTTGGTTGAGTAAATCGGCGCCGCACAATGATGCAGTGCGATGACAAGATCTACGGGAGCAACGATCTCTATACGGATTTACGGGGGACGTCGTGTTACACCAACAGACAGAGCGGATCGCAGAAGCAGCAGGCTTGCGTTATAAGACGCTCCGTAAACGCATTTACGAGATCATCGAGACCGGACAGGGCGACGACAAGGCGAGCAAGCTCTTCGATAGCTTCATTGTCGTTCTTATTCTGCTGAACGTCGCCGCATTCGTCGCCGAAACGGTGCCATCGCTCGAGGCTGCCTGGCGGCCCTGGTTTCATTGGTTCGAAGTGTTTTCCGTAGCGATCTTTACTATCGAATACGGGCTCCGACTTTGGACTGCTACCGAAGTGCCGTATCTCAACCGAAAGCACCCGTGGAAGGCGCGGCTCAATTTGGCGTGTCATCCGGCGCTGATCATCGATCTGTTGGCATTCCTTCCATTCTATCTGAGCGCGATCGTGTTGATCGATCTGCGTATCCTCAGAACGCTGCGGCTGTTGCGGTTCTTGAAACTGTCGCGCTACTCGCCGGCGATGTACACGCTGATCCGCGTGCTTTCGAACGAGCGCAAGGCGCTGGCGGGCGCTGGCCTGCTTCTCGCAATGGCTCTGCTCTTCTCTGCGACTTTGATGTACTACATCGAAGGAAACGCTCAGCCGGATAAATTCGGGACCATTCCAGAAGCGGCCTGGTGGTCGATCGCCACGCTTACGACGGTTGGCTACGGCGACGTGACGCCCATTACTGCCCTGGGCAAACTCATTGGTAGCGTCACAATGGTAATGGGTCTTTGCATCCTCGCATTGCCTGTCGCCATCATCTCGACCGGCTTTGCCCAAGAACTGCAAAGGCGGGACTTCGTGATTTCCTGGTCTTTGATGTCGCGTGTGCCACTACTGGCGCGTCTCGACGCCAAAGAAGCCTCTGAAATTATGCCGTTATTGGAAGCGCACAACCTGCCCCCGAACGTCGAAGTCGTGAAAAAGGGTTCTCCGGGTGACGCTATGTATTTCATCGCGTCGGGACGGCTTGAAAAGCTCAAGGACGGTCAACGCCACGTCTATTCCGTCGGCGACGTTTTCGGTGTGGAGACAATGTTTGAAAACAGTCCGCATGGAGAGGCTATCATAACGTCGTCACGGTGCCGCCTGCTGAAGTTGCAGCGCGAGGATTTTCATAGGTTGGCATCGAAGCAGCCGCGTGTTGCCTCGCACATTCGCAGGCTTGCGACCGGCGATCTCCGTGATGCCTCCTAGACGGCGGGCGACCCAACGCGTCTCGACATAAAAAAACAGTGGGCTTGTGGCCCACTGTTTCCATGAAACTCGAAATGCTTCGAGACTTACTTCACGGTGCAGGACTTCGTCTTTTTGTCCCACGTGCCCTTCGCCTTTTTGCAGGCAGCCTTCGTCTTCGGGGCATCGGCGGCGTTGGCCATAACCGGAGCCGCAACCGACATCAGAAGACCGGCCATCACAGCAGCGCTCAAAATCTTGGAAATCATAAAGTCTCTCCTTCGCATCTCAGCCGGCCATTGCGGCCGGTCAGCCAAGGCTGAATACGGAAGGTTCTTTGCCGGTTTCTGGCGGCCAGAATACATTTGCGTAAGGTTGCAACGCGCGCTGATCAAATTCGCGGAAACAGAATGAATTATTGCTTGTGCTCAAGCAGATAATTCTTGTCGAAATTTCGATAGGCAAACACAGCGCAGCAGGCTGAAATAATCAGCCCACGGCCCTTACGACCAGGACGGTCGCATTATCCTGATATGGCTCACGGATCGCTTCGATCGAGCGAATGATGGCCCTGGCGACCGCCGCCGCGCCGTCTTTCGCGTAACCCTGGATCAGGCGGGCGATCTCATTCGTTTCGAGCGTCGCGATGCCATCGCTCGCCAGCAAGACGTAATCGCCGGGTTCGAGTTTCAACGGCTGGCGGGAAACGTCCAGCAGGTCAATTTCCTCCCCCGTTACGGCTGAGCGCAGCATATGTCGGCGCGGGTCGTGACGTGCCTCTTCGGCCGTCAGCTTTCCCTCAGCAACCATGCGATCGAGTTCGGGCGCGAGCGAGTGATCTTCGTTCAGAAGCGCGACCTCGCCGCGGCGGAAGAGGAACAGCGGACTGTCCCCGACGCTCACCCATTCGACGCCGAGCGGACTGAAGGCGGCGCCGATTAGAGTCGAGCCCATCCCAGCGAGCAGCGGGTTCTCTGCAATCTTCGTTGCGAGGGCGGCGTTGGCGGCCCCCAGCCCGGCGATGAGCCGCTCGCTCACCTCGCCTTTCGCAGCGGAGGCGGATTGCAGAAAATGATCGCACACCATTTGGCTTGCGAGCGCACCTCCGGTATGGCCACCCATGCCGTCGGCAAGAACGGCCAAACCCGCCCGGTCGTAGCCCGGCCCTTCGCTTGACAATACGATGGGCTCGCCGCCGTCCGATAGAAACGCGGCTGTATCTTCCTGATAGTCGCGAGCTCCGCGCGTTGCGGCGACTGCATGCTCGAACGGCGGCATTCGATCCTTAAGCTTCGGAAATCTCTGACCAGTCAAAATCGCTTCCGCAGAACGGCAGGAAAGCGACTTGCGTGCGCCCGAGCGTTATGACGTCCATCGGCTGCAGCGGCACGGGGCCTGCCGGTCGCTTGTCGTTCACAGAAACGACATTCGTCTTAGCAAGATTTGGCACGAAGAGGAAAGTCCGATCCGTCGAATCGTAGCGCAGGTAGGCTTGCGCCTCGTTCGAGATGGCATCATCGCCGAAATCCAGCGGAATCCTGTTGTCACGCGAGCGGCCAAGCGTGTTGTTGCCCTCGAAAATCGGGCGAAAAGAGCCAAGGCCGGGGCCGCCGACAACGATCAGAAAGCCGACGACGGGGTCGCGCTCGAAAACGCCGTGCTCGATTTTTTGCTTGCCGCGCACCAGAACGGTGCGGGCCGGAGCCTCGGTATCGAGCTCCGCCTCGACTTTTCGCGGCTTCGAGGGTTCGGCACGGATCACGCGCGTGGTCGGCGGCGAGTCGGCTTCTTTTTCTTTCGACAGGCCGAAGCGTTCCGGAATTTTGGGTTCGGGACCGGTGCGGGCAAGACGTGCGGCCTCTTCGGCGCTCAGACTGTCAGATGCCGCTGCCACCGGGATGGGTTTTGGCTCCTCGCTCCGAGCGGCCGGAACCGGAGGTGATGCAACCGGCTGAACCTGTGCGGGGGCCGCGACCCCCGCGGCTGGAGCTGTTTCGTCGCGACCGGCTGCCATCAGTGCGTCCCTCAATGAGCCCAGAAATTTATGAGGCTTACCGCCCTTCACTTCGTTGCCTGCGGTGGTCTCGCCCCGTTCGATTGCCATCGACACATCTCCCTCTGATTTCGACAGGCGCAGATTTCCGCCGAATCGCGCCGCAGCGTTTTGATACGCATGAACTGGAACCTGGACAGAACCTTGGCGACAACGCGAGTATTACCTAGCGCCGGCACGAAAACGAAGCTTTCCCGGGCCAAGCTGGATGAGGTCGCCATCGTGGAGGCGGGCTTCGCAGCAGCGGCGGCCGTTGACGATCAAGCCGTTGCTCTCGACGCCCGTTAAATCGGTGATAAGCCAATCATCGTGATCTTCGCGATGAATGGCAGCGTGATAGCGGTGCACATAGCGGCTCGGAATGCGAATGTCGTTATCATCCTCGCGGCCAATTCTCAGCATATCGCGCGGAATTGCGCATCTCATGCCGCGACCGTTCTCGATTTCGATGAATGGCATGCGGCGCGGAATGACCGGCCCGTGCCCGACGTCGGCATCGAAAGCATCGGCGCGGCCGGGCTTTGGCTTGTAGATGCGCGTGGCGTCTTTTGAACGGGTGAGCGGTTTCGATAGCCGGGCCAAGCCAGCGACGATCGGCAGGGCGACCGCGAGCAGCAGGCCAACAGTCAAAGCGGGCGCAACGCGATAGCTGTCATGAAAAAGAGCGTTGAGGCGCGTCGCGATCGGGCCGGACGAACCAAGCAAATCGTTTGCTGCGCCGTGCGACGACAGCATTGTCAAGACTGCCGCCGGAACGAGAATCGCCGTACCGGCTATAGTGACTCGTTTCAAACGTGACCGCGCGTGCATCATGATGATTCGGGTTCCCATCGCGCCAGGCAGATTTGGTGAGGAGATGTCGGCGGCAACATGGCTGGAAAGCGACACCGCGAGGATTTATTCATCAGGGGTTCATCACCCGTCGATACGCCACATTCTTGCGCAATGGGTTCAAAACAGAGACAACAGAGTGCTGGCTCGTTGAGAGGCCAGGACAAAACGCGCAGCTAGCTCCGTGGATCGTTCTGCAGCGAGGTGCAGAACACAGGACAGATCATCACCAGCGCGGACGGCCCGCGCACGAGGACAATGACGCAGCTTGTCGCTTTACCGGACGGCACGGAGCTCGCGGGCGATTACAAAATCGTCCGGGTTCTCGGTGCGGGCGGTTTTGGCGTCACGTACCTCGCCGACGAACCGGAGCTGACGCGCAAAGTCAGCATCAAGGAATATTTCCCGAGCGATTTTGCGCTGCGCACCGAAAACCTCGAAGCGACGCCGCGGTCAGAGAGTTGCACCGGCGATTACAATTGGGGTCTCGACCGCTTCATCGAAGAAGCGCAGACGCTGGCGAAGTTCGATCACCACAACATCGTCAAGGTGCATCGCATCTTCCGCGCCAACAACACCGCCTACATGGTGCTGCGGTTCGAGGAAGGCAAAAGCCTTAAGAATTGGCTGAAGGATCTGGGCCGCGCGCCGCGCCAGAAGGAACTCGACCAGATCGTCGCGCCGCTACTCGATGCGCTTGAGGTCATTCACAAAGCCGACTTCCTGCATCGCGATATCGCGCCCGATAACATCATCATTCGCAACACCGGCGATCCGGTGCTGATCGACTTCGGGGCGGCACGAAGCGACATTGCTGCGCATTCAAAGACGAAGACGGTGTCGGCGCTCGTAAAGCCCGGCTACAGCCCGTATGAACAGTATGCCGAGACGAGCCGCCAGCAGGGGCCGTGGTCGGATATCTATGCCTTCGCCGCGACGCTCTATCATGCGGTGACCGGTAAGCGGCCGCCCGACTCGCCGTCGCGCATGCTGAAGGACGAGATGGTGCCGGTGCGCGACGCCGCGCTGGCGAGCTATCGGCAATCGTTTCTGATGGCCATCCAGCAGGCGCTGGCGCTTTCCGTCGACGCGCGGCCGCGTTCGGTTGCCGAATGGCGTGGGGCGCTGCTTTCGCCGGATCCGGAGAAGCCCGGGCTTTTCCAACGCCTGCGAGAGAAGACCGAAGTCCGCCGCAAGCAGGACGATGAGAAGCGCGCAACCGAAGCCATCATCAATACCGCAGTTCCGCCGCCTCCCGATGCGCCGGGTCCGAAAGGCGGCATGCTCGATTTCGTCGAGTCGCTGAAAGAGCCTTCCGCCGCGAAGAACAAGGGCAAGAGCAAGGCTGCTCCGCCGCCCGCGCCGTCTGCCGCCGTGAAAAAGTCGGCGGCGGCCGAAAAGGCGAAGGCGCGAGCTGAAAAAGCCAAAGCGGACAAGGCCAAAGCCGCGGAGAAGCTGCCACCATTACCGCCGCCAGCGCGTCCGCAACCTGAGAAAGCCAAATCGAAGCCGAAGGTGCGTCCCAACCCGGACGTCGGGCGCAAGCCGTTCCTGCGCCGGCTAACGACGCGCGTTATCGTTGCGGCAGCGCTCGCGGGCGTCGTGTTTGCATTCCACGATCGGATCCCGCAGCTTCTATCGACGCATGTAAGCGCGATCACGACGGGAACGATCTCGAAACCGGTTGCCGTCAATCCCGATCCTGCACTGACGGAAACAGCTGAGATCAAGGCTTACGATGCACCAATCGAACGGCTGGCGCTGAGCGGCGATGGCCGGCTGATCGTGACGGCCGCGCACGAGGCGCAACTTAAAGTCTGGTCCTACGATACGCGCTATCAGCTGGGCACGATCCAGCTGGAAGATGGCCCGGCCGTATCGCTTGCCGTGCGCAATAATCGCGTCGTGACCGGCCATGCCAACGGCGCCGTCGACATCTATGATCTTGACAGCAAGCGCCGCCTCTTCCGCTTCAAGCGCAACGACGCAACCATCTGGGCGGTCGATTTCATTGCTTCGGAAGATCGCATCGCAACCGCCAGTCACGACTGGATGGTGACGCTGTGGGAAACAGCCTTCCCGAACGCTCCCACGGCGGTGCTCGAAGGGCATGAGAATGCGGTGCAGGCGCTCGCGGTCGATCCGTCGGGCCGTTGGATTGCATCAGGCGGCGCAGATCGAACTGTGAGGATCTGGAGCGTCGAGACGAAAGACTCGCGGCGGCTCTATCGCAACAATTCCGATTTCATTTCGGCGCTTGATTTCTCGCCGGATGGCTCATTACTCGCGACCGGTAGCCTCGACGGTACTGTGAAGCTGCTCTCCATGAATTCCTATCGCATGCAGCGGACGTTGGGCGGACACAATGCGCGCATCACCGCGCTCGCGTTTTCCGGCGTCGGTGATCTGCTGGCGTCGGCGTCCGAAGATGGTGTCGTACGCGTCAGGAGCCTGAAGCGACCGCGCAATTATCTGCCGCTCACGGGACTGGGATCCGGCGCAAAGACTGTCGTGTTCTCAAACGATGGGCGCACACTGCTGACCGGCGGACAAGACGGCGTCATACGGATCTGGTCATTGCCGGGAGCACAGCTCGCCCAGCGCAACTGAAGCGCACCTTTGCTTGCGGGTGTCAGACGGCTTCGCTAGATCACATGCAAATGCTTGTGGGCTGCACGATGGAGCCAAAGGGCTGCCATCATTCGTCCCAAAATGCTTAAATCGATTCATGCTCGAGGAGGTGCGCTCGATGTTCGGGTGGCGCAGGCGCAGTGAAGGCTTTGAATGGAAGGAATACGTGCGGACGACCATTCTCGTTCGCCGGGCCGACCGTCAACGCCGGATTGAAGATGCGCGCGTTGCCGCCATCGAGAAGGTCAAGAACGTAGCCGACGCGGGTGTCGATGCCGGACGAGCCGGGGCGTTCGCTGCCAAAAGCGGCGTCATGCGCGTGCTGGCGTTCATCGGACATGCCATCGCCGACGTCGCAATTGCGATCTTCTGGGGCATTGTTCGCTGGGTCTCATTCGGCTGGAGCGTTTTGAAGGACGCAGCGCGCGCACTTTTGACGCCACTGCGTAGTGCGATCCGCATTCCTGCTGATGCTGCACGCGACAAGCTCAAACTGATGCCGGACATAGCACGAAAATCGCCGATCAAGGCGCATCACCTCATCAGCGCGGGGCTGTTTCTGCTGCTCATCTACGTCGGCGGCCCGATGCTGAGAAGCGCCGATGGCATCGGCACGTCGGATCTCAATATCTCGACCGGCTCGATCGATGCTTCGCACCAAGTCACCATTTCGAATGAAATCTCAGGTACGGCAGCCGCGCTGACGGGCGATACGATGCGAGTCGATGGGACCCTCGTGCGCCTCGCTGGCATTGAAGCGCCGGCGGCAGCGCAGCCCTGCCATCGGGCCAACGGCCGACGCTGGAATTGCGCTTCCGCCGCCCGTTTAGGCCTCAACAGGATCGTCCGCGGTCATAAGGTGACGTGCTCATCGTCGGGCCAGGACGATAGCGGACGAACGCTTGCAAGCTGCGTGATCGATGGTTCGCAGGACGTCGCGACGATGCTGGTGCGGGACGGCTACGTTTTCGCGACGGATAAATCGTTCTTCGGCTCGCTCAGCAGCGACGAAGGCGGCGCACGCGAGGCCAAGCGCGGCATCTGGCAGGGTGAAGTTCTTAGACCGCAAGACTGGCGCAACCAGACCTGGGAGGCGGCCAAACGCGACGCGCCCGACGGCTGCCCGATCAAGGGTGTCATTAGGGCATCGGCGAAGATCTACGCCCTGCCCTGGTCGGATGCCTATGCCAAGGCGCGTGTGCGGACCGCACGCGGCGAGAGGTGGTTCTGCAGCGAAGACGAGGCGAAAGCTGCGGGCTTCGCGCCATGGGATAAATCTTGAACTGCCAGTATTGGCGTTGAACGCTGCCCGGCAAAAAAATCCCGCAGCCGGGGGAGACTGCGGGTTGCAAACCGACCTTCACGCTATTGGGGTCTTGGAACGGCGCGAAAGATCTACACGGATTATACAGCCAAAGGTGGCAGAAAGATCAAGAACCAGAGGCATGTGATTCTTTTTTTTGTCGTCAAGATGTACCTAGTTTGCCGTTCCGTGATGCGTAGAGGCAACGGCTGAACTCCCGATAAACTAACAAAGTTTCCTTTGCGGAAAGTCGCCTGTGCTGTGGCAGCATCAAACTTGAAACGCTAATGAACTAGGAAAAGCGCACGATAGCGTCGTCTTTTATCAGCCACCTCGGTACCACAGCTCGCGAGCCTGCAACCGGAAGTTCTCTGGGCTACCAAAAGAGGCGGGCGAGGAAACGGCCAGATGTCTCTTAACCGCCGTCCGCTGCAGAAGCCCGGCTAATGGTCTTTACACTGGCAAAATAAATCGGTGTGCAAACGTTCATACAGCAACCGAATTCCGATTCTTCTTTAGCTCGCACAAGTCTCGGACAGGACAGTCAGAAGTCTGTGTTGCAGATTCACACCATCGTTTTTTCTGAACAGCCAAACGTTGGCGTGAACGCTCCCGGTTTTGAAACGCTGCCGCTAAAGTGCCGCCGTTGCAGGGGCACGGGCGTTAGTAACCAGAGGGGTTCAAGTTTATGTTGCGCAGACTGGTACTGGGGCTGTGCGCCATCATGGCCACAGGCGCCGCAGGTGTAAGCGGCGTTGGAACAGTCACTTTCGTCGGAGCTGGGGCGGGTGTTGCCGGCCTCATCAGCACTACGACAGTCGCCGAAGCTCAATCGTGGCGCCATCGGCATCATCGCCACCGGCACCGGTATCATTATCGCCGTGGCGATCAGCTTATTCTCATTGCCGAAACCGACGTCGACCTGTCTCTCGACCGATATACGATCGATGTGCGGCAAGCTAAAGGCGCCTACAAAGGCATTCGCATCAAGAATGCCATGGGCAAACTTTTCGACGTCCGGCGCGTCCAGATCGTCTACAGCGACGGTTCGGTGTGGAACGAAGACCGCCAGATCGACATGTATTGGGGCGAGCGCAGCCGGCCTATCAATCCGACCTACGAAAACAAGTTCATCGATCAGATCAAGATCGAACAGGTCCCCGGCTATGGCCGCGGGCGACTGCAGATCATCGGAATTCAGGATCGCGAAGGCCGCGGAATGGATCGCGGCGGCGCTGACTACAGCAGCAGACAGCCCAGCCGGGCGATATCGAACAACGATATCACGGTGCGCCCTACGGTTCCGGTCGCGTCCCCATCGACACCAGGCCAACCAACAGCGGGCGGTGACGTTCTCTTTGGGGCGCAGTACGTGGGCTTCCTAACGGACCGCGACGTCATACGGATTGGACCGGAAATAGGCAAGTTTTCCAAGATTCGCCTGCGTGTCCTCGATAACGACATTCACATCAAAGAGATGAAGATCGTCTATGCGAACGGGGAAAGCGATACGCTGGCGATCAATGCCGACATTCCGAAAAACTCCCGGACGAATTGGATAGACCTCAGAGGCGACCGTTTCATCAAGGAGATCCAGCTCGTCTATCGCTCGCGGCCGAACTTCAACGGGCAAGCGCGGATCGAAGTCTTCGGCCGTTACGCGCCGGGTTGGCTCGGACCGAAGGGCGAAGGCCGCAAATATAACCAGGGCTGGGTGCTCCTCGGCGCTCAGACGGCAGGCTTCATCGGCTTCGATAAGGACATCATTCCAGTCGGCAGCAACGAAGGCGGCTTCAGACGCCTGCGGGTCACGGTCCGCGACCGCGCTATTACGCTTAACGAGGTCAAAGTCGTCTACGCCGATGGCCAGGACGAGACCATTCCGATCCGCACGCGTGTCGACGCAGGCGGCACGTTCGGACCGATCGATCTCAGGATGGGCCGCCGCCACCCGATCGACCATATCGAAGCCAAGTACCGGTCGCGTTTCTTCGACTCGTCCGCGAAAGGCAAAGGTTCGGCCATCGTCGAAATCTGGGGCCAACATTACTAGGCTTCGCGCGAATAGCCGGTAGATGGAGAATCATGAGGGCCGGGCACAATCCGGCCCTCTTTTTTTCGCACCAATGCGCGCGGACCGAAGAATACTGAGGGTTTTGCGCAGGAATCGTATCGGATCGACCGATTATCCCGCAGCAAACTCCGTCAACAGCGTTTCGCGAAGTGCGACGAATATGCTACGCGACGCTACCTGTGGCCGGCCGTCGATTCCACTATTGGGGGACCAAGCTTTGAACGTGAGCCTCAAGCAGCCGCTGCAGGCCGACAGTCGTGCCGACGTCTTCACCCGCGATCCGAGACTAGCTCCATCATCCGCCGCAAAGACATTACCGGAGACGCAGAAACAGCGCGTCCGCCGCCTTGCCGCGCATTGCCAGAAGTATCGCGGTTCAGTGCCGAGGCTTGCGATCCAGCAGCTGCTGACGACCATCGTGCCGCTGGTGTTGATCATCGGCGTGATGTTCGCGACCGTCGAACATGCCTATTGGGCGACGCTGCTGCTTGCCGTTCCTGCTGCCGGGCTTCTGGTCCGGGCCTTTATCATCCAGCACGATTGCGGCCACGGGTCATTCTTTGCGTCGCGACCTCTCAACGATTTCGTCGGACGCGCCATGAGCGTGCTGACGCTCGCGCCTTACGGCCTGTGGCGCCGGGAGCATGCGCAGCATCACGCGACGTCCGGGAATCTCGATCGCCGCGGTGCCGGCGATATCAATACCATGACGGTGAACGAATACGTGAAGCTTTCGAAGCTTCGGAAGCTGCACTACAAGCTTTATCGGCATCCGCTGTTTTTGTTTGGGCTGGGAGTGCCAGCCTATTTCGTTATCATACAGCGACTGCCGTGGTTCCATGCCTTGCCGCCGCGTGATGCCTGGAAAAGCGTCTTAGCGCTGAACGTGGGGCTCGTCGCGCTCTACGCGCCGCTCTGCTACTTCTTCGGCGTCGCTAACGTGCTCTGGGTGGGCCTACCGGTGCTGCATATTGCGGCCGCGACGGGCGGCTGGCTGTTCTTCATCCAACATCAGTTCGAAGAGACGACGTGGGACACTGCCGAAGGCTGGGATTTCCAAGTCGCGGCGCTGCTCGGTTCGTCCTATTACGATCTCCCGAAAGTCCTGAACTGGTTCACGGGCAATATCGGGCTGCATCATATCCATCACCTTAACAGCATGATTCCGAACTACCGGCTTTTCGCTTGCCTTGATGCAAGCCCGGAGTTGAAATCGATCAATCGGATGACGCTGCGTGAGAGCCTTCGATGCACGCGATTGAAGCTCTGGGACGAAGACCAGCGCCGCCTCATCGGCTTCGACGAACTTCCAGCAACTGCCTAAAGATTATTGCGTTCGCGCATTGCCATGACGACAGCCCCCGCGCGAGCGCCGATTGATGATCTCGTCACTATTCGTGACTGGCTGCGCTATGCCGTGACCCATATGAGCCGAGCGCATCTCGTCTATGGGCACGGTACATCCAATGCCGTCGACGAGGCCGCATTTCTTATTCTATCGCAGCTCGATCTACCAATTGACGACGTCAACCCATGGCTCGATTGCCGGCTGACGACGGACGAGCGCCAAAGCATCGCCTCGCTCATTGCAGAGCGCGTCGATACGCGTAAGCCAGCGGCTTACCTGACGCATGCGGCCTACATCCAGGGGCGAAAATTCTACGTCGATGAACGCGTGATCGTGCCGAGGTCGTTCATCGGCGAACTGCTGGTCGAAGATCAATTGGCGGCAATCGTTCCCGATCCGATGGCCGTGACGCGCGTGCTCGATCTTTGCACCGGATCGGGTTGTCTTGCCATTCTCGCGGCAGAAGCGTTTCCGAACGCCAAGTTCGATGCCGCCGACGTTTCAGAGGACGCGCTCGCGGTGGCGCAGCGGAATATAAGCGATTACGGGCTTGAGAATCGCATCCGCACGTTCAAGTCGGATTTGTTCGATGATCTGCCGGCCGGAACGTATGACCTCATCATATCCAATCCGCCCTACGTAACTGCCGACGCCGTTGCTGCGTTTCCGCCGGAATATCAGGCGGAGCCGACATTGGCGCATCTCGGCGGCGTGGACGGCATGGATCTCGTGCATCGTATTCTGCACGACGCGTCGAGACGGCTGGCGCCAGGCGGCGGCATCGTCGTTGAGATCGGCGACGGTCAGACCACCCTCGAGGCATCGAGGCCGGACCTGCCATTCCTTTGGCTCGATACCGAGACCAGCAAGGCCGAAGTTTTCGCGCTTTTTGCCGACGATCTAAAAGACGCCAAATGACTTCGCGGACGGTCGTGGCAAAAGCCAGCGTCCCGCCCGCGAACAGACCATACTCCTCAGCCGAAAGCGCCGAAGTGGTGCGAAATGCCGGTGCCGATCTCACGAATGAATTCGTAAGAGATCTCCATAGGAGTTAGGATTTCCGTTTCCAATCGCGCGTAGTCGTCGATGCCGCGCGGACGGTAACTCGCCTGTTCGTCGAACGATTTGGCCGTTACGTCTTTTTCGTCGTGCGGGAACGCCTTGCGCAGAATGCTTAGTACTTCGGGAATTTCGAGGCTCAAAGCCATCTCGAGCACCTGCGTATGCGACAGCCCGTCTTGCGGAGCGAAGCGCGGAAGCTGCGCCGCCAAGATGAAGATGCGCATGATCAGCGCGAGGCGGATTGCCTGCAGGAGATCGAGCTCGAGCCGGTTCTCGTCGGGCACCATGCCGTCTTCAATGTTCAAGTCGGCAAGGATGGCGTGAAGGTCGATAGCATCCAAACGCAGCAAATGGACGAGTTCGGAGACGTCGCCATAACGATCGTCGGGCAGCAGATGCGTCGCCAAGGTGCGGAACGCACTGTTTAGCGCTTCCTCGCGGCCCCATGAGGCACGCGACGCCCACAGGCCCGCATTGAACACTTGAGCGTTCGCCGCCATGGCATTGAGGCTCGACATCGTCTTGCCGTGAGCGATCATTGCGAGCAGAGACTGCAATCGTTTGGACTTCTTCGCGAGTTTATAGAAGCGGTCGCGATCGACGCCGACGGCGGTGCCGAGACCGGCAACGACGTTAGCGATATAGCCGAACTGCTGAAGAATGGCGTTGTTCGGGATGGCGCGCATGCGCGCCGGGTTGCCGCGGTCTGACGCGTGGTCGCCTTGGCGCTTCACGGGACGAGAGCCCGTCTTGAACAACAAGTTTGGACCAAATGCGCCGAGTACGGCACGGTAACCGTCGTGCGCGAACAAGTCCTGCTGGAAGCCTCGCAGGCGGAGGAAGAAGTCGAAGCTGAAATCCTGCGCCGAATAGAACGGATCCTTTTCGGCAGGCGGGATATCGCCGTCCATCACGATGGTTGCGAGAGCGCGGGTCGTCAAAGCGCGGTTGCCGAAGAAGACGTAGCCGTCGCCGCCCTGGAAGCTCGTCTCGTGCTTCACCGGAATGTTGGCAGCGCCGAACCGGCGGCGTGCTTCGTTCGTCATCACGTAGTGCAGACGACGGTAAAGCGTGCCGGGGTGCGCGCCGCGGCCCATCGACTCGCCGTGGGTCGAAAAGAGCAGCGTCTCGATGCCTTCGAGCTTGGCGGCGTCGACGATCGCGGCCAGCGCCTTGTAGTAGCGTTCGACGGCCAGAGTCGCCGAGATCTGTCCGATGAAGCGGCCAGCGTCGGAGAAGCCAGTTTGAATGCTGATCCGCTTTCGGCCGATCACGTACTCGCGGTAGGCCTCTTCTTCGATGAGGCGCTCCATGATGCGTGCGCCGTTCTCAAGACCCGTCGGAGTTTCGAAAAGCGGAGAGATATCGGTGATGTGGTCGACGCCGAACAGCTTGGCGAAGAACACAGCAATCAAAACCGTTGCAGGCGACTCGCATTCGGCGATGAGGAAGCGGATCGGCGTTTCCTTATCGACGTGCTTCATGATCTGCGCGGTAAGCGCAAACTGGCGGATCGCAGTCGCGGTTTCGAGATCGAGCGTCGCAAAGTTGACCGTCTCGCGCGGCGTGTTCTTGATCATCTCGACAATGCGCTTCAGCGACTGGCTTTCGGTCAGGTCGCGCGTCCACGGCTCGTGCACGTAGGCGCGGAATGCGTTGTGGAGCTGCAGGGCATTGATGCGCAGGTGGATATGCGACATGCCGAGACCGGTTGCCTCGACGAGACCGGCGAGCGCGGCTGTGGCGCGCTTCATCTGCGGCGCCTGGACCGCATCGATCAGATTGTTGAAGAGAGCCTGTAGCGCCTCGACCGTCAGCAGGTTGTAGCCGTCCGTCTTTGTCATGACGTTAGCGGCCTTGGCGAGGCCTTCGGTGTTGTTGGCGAAGCTTTCGAGCGCCTTCAATTGCTCATCGACGGCAGCGATGCCGAGATCGAGCTTACCGACGATCTGGCGGGCGACGCGCTGTGCGGCGTCACCGCTTTCGAGCTTGTGCTTCAGGACGACGAAGCGTTCGCGGATATCGGCCAAGGCGGCGCGCTTTTCGCGAAGGCGGGTTTCAAACGAGAACGTCCAGGTGATGTCGGTGCGGCCGTCGAGATCGTAGCCGACCCACGACGCAAACGTCGTCAGCCTCGGGCGCACTTTGAACGCCGCGTCACCGAACTTCTGCGAGGCAACGCTATAGAAGCCGTGCAGCAGCTCTTCGTATGCGTTGCGCAGGTTGCGGATCGCATCCTGGGCGCACTTGTGCTCGTGATGGAGCGTCAGCTTATCTTCGGGGCGATGCGGCAAGCCGATCGTGACGTCGGACGTTGGATCGGAAACCGCGATATCGACCATGCGCCGGTAGAGCGCGTCGGCAAGGCCGAACGTCGGATGGGCGGTCAGAACGATGCCGGTGCGGGCACGCGACCAACGCTCTTCAAACGCTTTGAGATTGTTGCCGGACTCGGTTGCCGTTTTTTCGACGTAGGCCGTGAAGTCTTTCAGCGTGGTCGCCTGATCGACGTAACCGACCTTATCGCGCAAACCGCGAGCGCGGCGAACGAAGGCGCGATCCATCAGGCGGCACGCGAGGCCCTTCATCTCGTCAAACGACACTTCGCCCGCCTCAAGACGCCGCGACATGTCGAACGCGACGTTCAAAATCGGGTTGAGCGAAGGGTTGTCCGGAATTTGCGCTCTAAGACGCTTCAGCTGATTGATCAGCTCGATTTCGTCGAGCTTGTTCGAGCCAACAGCGGGCGTCGTATCCTGCATCACCAAAGGCTCCATGTCCCATCGTGCGGGACAGAATTCTCATGAAGATTCATAGTGTAGCGAAGTGGACGGCCGGAGGCAAAACACGCACGCTCCGGCCGAACCAAACTTAAGCTACCTTGCGGACCTGACCGAGGACCTGGGCAACGGTTGAACCCATTTCCGACGGCGTCGGCGCAATCGTGACGCCGCAGCCCTTCAGGATCTCGACCTTTTCAGCGGCCGATTCACCGAATGCCGAGACGATGGCGCCGGCGTGGCCCATGCGACGGCCCTTCGGCGCCGACAAGCCAGCGATGTAGGCGATCACGGGCTTCTTCATGTGCTCTTTGGCGAACATGCCGGCTTCGGCTTCCTGCGGGCCGCCGATTTCGCCGATCATCAGAACGGCGTCGGTCTCCGGATCCGCCTCGAAAGCTTCAAGAACGTCACGGTGCGATGAACCGTTGATCGGATCGCCGCCGATGCCGACCGACGTCGAGACGCCGATGCCGAGCGCTTTCAGCTGTTCCGCCGCCTCGTAACCGAGCGTGCCCGAGCGGCCAACGATGCCGACGCGGCCCGGCAGGTAGATGTGACCCGGCATGATGCCGAGCATCGCCTTGCCTGGCGAGATCGTACCGGCGCAGTTCGGGCCGGTCAGAACCATGCGGCTTTCTTTCTTGTAGCGGCGCATGTAGCGCTTCACGCGGATCATGTCCTGAGCCGGAATGCCGTCCGTGATGCAGACGCAGTATTTGATGCCGGCGTCGGCTGCTTCCATGATCGCGTCGGCCGCAAACGGCGGCGGCACGAAGACGATAGAAGCTTCAGCGCCGGTCTCATCGACCGCGCCCTTGACGGTGTTGAACACCGGGCGGCCGAGGTGAGACGTGCCACCCTTGCCGGGCGTCACGCCGCCGACGACGTTGGAGCCGTAGTCAATCATTTCCTGAGCGTGAAAGGTGCCGATACGTCCGGTGAAGCCCTGGATCAGGATCGGCGTCTTTTCATTGATAAAGATTGCCATTGGTGCGTTTCTCCGGATTTAGGCCGCTTTTTTCGTTGCTTCGACAGCCTTTTTCGCCGCTTCCGCCAGCGTTTCTGCGCTGATGACGGTGAGGCCGCTGGTGTCGATGATCTTACGGCCTTCCTCGACGTTCGTTCCGGCGAGGCGAACAACAATCGGCATTGTGATGTTCAATTCCTTCACGGCATCGACGACGCCCTTTGCAACCCAGTCGCAGCGGTTGATGCCGGCGAAGACGTTGACAAGGATGGCACGCACGTTCTTGTCGCGAAGCACGGCGCGGAACGATTTCGTCACGCGTTCGGGCGAGGCACCTCCGCCGATGTCGAGGAAGTTCGCCGGTTCGCCACCTGCGAGCTTGATCATATCGAGCGTTGCCATCGCGAGACCGGCGCCGTTGACGATGCAGCCGATGTCGCCGTCGAGACCGACGTAAGACAGGCCGCGGTCGGACGCGTACGTCTCGCGAGGATCTTCCTGGCTCTTGTCGCGCAGCTCGGCGATGTGCGGACGGCGGAACAGCGCGTTCTCGTCAAACGACATCTTAGCGTCGAGCGCGAGAACCTGCTTTTCCTTGGTGATGACGAGGGGGTTGATCTCAACCATCATCGCGTCGAGGTCGCGGAAAGCGCGGTAAGCGCCCATGATCGCAGGCACGATCTTGTTGACGATTTCGGGATCAACGCCGAGGCCAAACGCGATCTCGCGCGCCTGGAACTGCTGCATGCCGACGGCCGGATCGACCTGCACGCGGATAATGGTATCGGGCTGGGTTGCAGAGATCTCTTCGATATCCATGCCGCCCGCTGCCGACGCGACGACGACGATGCGCTCCGCCGCGCGGTCCATCACGAAGCCGAGGTAGATTTCGCGGTCGATGTTCGTCGCTTCTTCGATGTAGAGGCGCGAGACCAGCTTGCCGGCCGGTCCCGTCTGGGTGGTGACGAGCTTGCGACCGAGCATCGACTCGGCTGCTTCCTCGATCTCCCGTTCGTTGCGGCAGAGCTTGACGCCGCCCGCCTTGCCGCGGGCGCCAGAATGGATCTGGGCCTTGACGACAACGGGGTGACCAAGCTCGCTCGCGCGGTAGGTCGCCTGCTCAGGAGAATACGCCAATCCACCGCGGGGGATCGGCACGCCAAACTTCGTAAGAAGCTCTTTCGCCTGGTATTCGTGAATGTCCATTATTGGACCTCCTTAGGATTGTTCGACGTTTCCTGGCTGTTTTTTTATTTCGCGCGCGCAGCTTCTGCGGCTTTGATCGCGGCAGCCGTGACGAGCAGGTTACGCGCCATCTTTTCCGAGGCTGCGTCGATCATCTTGCCGTCGAGAGAAGCGGCGCCCTTACCCTGGGCTTCGGCTTCCTTCAGAGCGACGAGAATGCGCTCAGCGCGCTCGACTTCCTTGGCCGTCGGCGAATAGATCTCGTTCGCGAGTTCGATCTGCGAGGGATGGATGGCCCACTTGCCTTCCATGCCGAGAGCCGCGCCGCGGCGCGCTGCCGCCTTGTAGCCTTCCGGATCGTCGATGCCGCCGAACGGTCCGTCGATCGGACGAAGACCGTAAGCGCGACAGGCAACGGTCATGCGCGACAGCGGGAAGTGCCACTGATCGCCCGGATAATCGGGGTTCAAGCCGCCGATGACGACGGTGCGCGCCTTGTTGAAGGCGGAGTAATCGGCCACACCGAAGTGCATCGATTCCAGACGACTCGGAGCAGAAGCAATGGCTTCGACGTTGGCCATGCCGAGCGGCGTTTCGATGAGCGCCTCGGTGCCGATCTGCTTCTTCAGGCCCTTGGCGACTTCGATCTGACTGACGATGCATTCAACCGTGTAGACGTCAGCAGGAACGCCAACCTTCGGGATGAGGATCGTGTCGAGCTTGGCGCCAGCCTGCTCGCAAATATCGACGACGTCGCGATACATGTAGTGGGTGTCGAGGCCGTTGATACGGACCGAGACGCTCTTGCCGGCGCCCTTCCAATCGAGATCGTTCAGCGCCTGGATGATGTTCTTACGGGCCTGCTCTTTTTCGGGCGGCGCAACGGCGTCTTCGCAATCGAGGAAGACATAGTCGGCGGCGCTCTTGATGGCGCGGTCGATCATGCTCGGGTTGGAGCCCGGAACCGCGAGGTATGAACGCTGCAATCTCTGTTTGCGGAGCGGGAACTGCGAGAAGCTCATTGGGAGGTTGCCTTCCTAGATTTGAGAACGTGTTTTTGTTTCGATCGCAAAACGAATGGGAAAGAGCGCCCGGCCTCAACCGAAGCCAGGCGCTTTTAATTTGTTAGGCAGCCTTGGCCTGAGCCGGCGTCACACTCGTCGCTGACTTCGTCGCGGTCTTGGAGAAGTACTCCGCGGCAGCGCCCGTGCCCGAGCCGAGCTTGATGTTGATGCCAGAGTCTTTGAGCGCCATTTCGACAGCGAAGAGAACACCACCGACCATGAACTCATCGACGGCACCGAGGTGGCCGATGCGGAACACCTTGCCAGCGACCTTGTTGAGGCCGGTTCCGAGCGAGGTGTTGTAGCGATAGTAAGCCGTCTTCAGGACAGCGTTCGCATCAGCACCTTCCGGAACGAGGATCGCTGACACTGTGTCCGAATGCCACTTCGGCTCCTTGGCGCAGAGCTTCAGGCCCCAAGCGTCAACAGCGGCGCGAACGCCTGACGCCATGCGGTGATGGCGAGCGACGACGTTGTCGATGCCTTCAGCGAGGATCAGATCGAGCGAAGCGCGCAGACCGCGAATGAGCTGCGTGGCCGGCGTGTAGGGGAAGTAGCCAAGATCGTTGGTCTTGATCATGTCTTCCCAAGAGAAGAAGCAACGGTTCATGCGGCCGTTGACGCTCTTGTTGACGTCGAGTGCCTTCTGGCTGACGGCGAGGATGCCGAGACCGGTCGGAAGCATGAAGCCCTTCTGCGAACCGGAGACGCAGCAGTCGACGCCCCATTCGCCCATGCGCATCTCAAGCGAGCCAACCGAAGAAACGCCGTCAACGAAGAGAAGTGCGGGGTGCTTTGCAGCGTCGAGCGCCTTGCGAACGCCGGCGATATCGGACGTCACGCCCGTCGCAGTTTCGTTGTGCGTGGCGAAGACAGCCTTGATCTCGTGGTTCTTATCCTTAGCGAGGATATCGGCGTACTTTTCGAGCGGCACGCCCGTACCCCACTCTTCGTCGCACAGCTCGACCTTGAGGCCGAGACGCTCAGCCATATCGACCCAGAGCAGCGAGAACTGACCGAAGCGGCTCATCAGAACTTTGTCGCCAGGGGCCAGCGTGTTCTCGATCGCCGATTCCCAAGCGCCGGTGCCCGACGACGGGAAAATAAAAACGCGGCCGTCCTTCATCTTGAAGACCTTCTTCAAGTCCTCGAAGATCGGAAGCGTGAACTTCGGGAATTCCGGAGAACGCATGTCCTCCATCGGAACGTTCATGGCCATCCGCACGGCATCCGGAATCGTGGTCGGGCCGGGAATGAAGAGATGTGGCGTAATCAAATTCATATGAAGCGCTCCTCCACGCTGCGTTGTGCCAAGCCGACGATCCCCGACGCAGCAGGGGAGACGTTCCGGCATTGCTTTTGCTGATCCTTCCGCCCGATCGCAGTTGCGGGCGTCAAATCTTAACTAGCAGGCGGACAGTGACGGTGGGAACGGAAATCTATCAACACCCTGTTGGGCAGGATGAGCTACCCACCTCGTCGTGCTTTGGTGCTGCAATTCAGCGCCTTTTTGCGACAGCGTTATTGCTGCTCCGAACGGTTAACGGAGACATGCAGTGCAACAGCCATGGCGCGATTCGAAACGCCCAATTTGTCGTACAAATTTTTCAGATGGTATTTCACCGTGTTGCGCGAAATGCCGGTGCGCGCCGCGATCTGCAAGTTGGTCCAGCCGTTCGCAAGTGCAGCAAGCAACTCACGCTCGCGCGCCGTCAGACCTTCGAGCGGGTCATGGTTCAAAAGATCAATATCGACATACGGCAGCGACAAGCGGCCACGCGCGACCGAAACGACAGCTTCGAGCAGAACCTGCGGATCTTCGGTCTTAGAGACGAAGCCCCAGGCACCGCCTTTGATGGCTTGCCGTAGCACCTCGTTGGAACGCTCGCCCGTGTAGATGATGATTCGGGTCTGCCACTTCTCTTGCTTGATACGCTGAAGCACGGCTCCGCCGGTCATGTCCGGCAATGTCCAGCCGACGACGGCGATCTCGACCGGCTTTGTCTTAAGAGCGTTGAGCAACGATTCACCCGTCGGGTGCACACCGCATACGGTAAAGCGCCCGTCACGCTCAATCAGCGCGTCGAGACCTGCGCGTACGACCGGATTTTGATCGGCGATCGTGACCTCGATCTTGGCCGCCATTCCCGCGATGCTCTCCTTAAATCCGCGACGGCACCCCTGAAGGCGTCCGCAGCCCTGCCTCGCGATTGGCGACCCCGGCAGGATTTGAACCTGCGACCTACGGTTTAGGAAACCGTTGCTCTATCCAGCTGAGCTACGGGGCCGGCCCTGGCCTTGCGGCCGCACTTCGTCAGTTCGATTTCCCGGCCCTGCGGCGGGTGCCAAGAGCTATGCGGTCAGCGCTGGCGGAGGTCAAGCGCGGCTCATTGGAGGATACCTTTGGCGCGATTCCTTCGTGACGGACGTCGTCGAATTAGATCACCTTCCCAAAAGCCTTGCGTGCTCGAATTTCACATCAGCTACTTTTGGTTGCAAATGGCTGCTCCCTATCGACAGCCAGAGATGGCCAGCGAGTCATGGTGCCGCGAGGGGCTTAAGGGCAACGCTTTGAAACAAGATACGAAATGTTTCAAATTGCCTACTTCTCAAAATGCTTAACGTGGCCGACAGTGCGACGTGGAATGGCCGCGGACAGCACGCTGGCCGAAGGTGGGGAAGAAAACTCAACGTCATCTGTTTTATGGGCGGGATATCCGAAGCATTCCGGTTGACGCACAACCTGGAAAATCGGACCTCCTGGCTGACGTTGGGAAGTGGTCATGACGCGAGGGAATGCTCCGATGAAAAAGTCACTGTTCGCGCTGGCCTTGTCGACCATTCTGTTGCCCGCGGGCGGCGCAATGGCTCAGAGCCTTCCCGAAGAGGTGAAACCCATCGGCAGCATGGACTACCCCTATAACCTCGTCGTTCCCAACTATGCCGAGAAGCCGCTCGCCTCATCGTGGGAGGGTTTCTACTGGAAACCGTCGATCGGCTATAACACCATGTCGTTTAATCGGCTCGGCAGCGCTGATGGCATCACGCTCGGCGCGTCGGGCGGTTATGACTTCCGTTTTGGCAACATCATTTTCGGACCGACCGCGGATTTGAGCTACGATTTCCTCTATGGCGACAGCTCTCGGGTAGACGGGATCTCGGGCTTCAAAGCGCATGCCGACTTCGACGGATCGGTCGGCGCGCGGGCCGGTTTTCTTCTGTTCGATCGCACTTTGATCTACGCCACTGGCGGTTATGCGTTTGCCAATTTGGAAGTGCGGAACGGCGGTCTTGGCACCAGCGATACGAATATGCTCTCCGGTTGGACCGCAGGCGGCGGCATCGAATATCTTTGGAGCGACAGCAACAGTCTGCGTTTCGAATACAAACGGGTCGAATTCTCTGACGAGGGCTTTGATTCTCTGCCGTCCGGTTACAATGACGTAAGCGCCACCATGGACAAATTCAGCTTCGGCTTTGTTCATCGCTTCTGAGTTTCGGGACCGCATACCTCTCAGATGGGCCGGCTGACCGGTTCCTCATAAACTTATCTTGTCTCGTCGTGCGCAACGCCAATCCGCTCTTGGCGAACAAGGGCGCGTGTGATCTCTCTTTGTGTCATGGCGGGGAGATGGTGGGCAGGATTGATCGGCGCTGTGGGGCTTTTCGCTCCGCTTGGCGCCGCGGCCGAAGAGGCGAAGGCTCCGCCGCCGTGCACGCTTGAGCCAGGCCCCATCCGAACCGTCACCAGAGTGATTGACGGCGAGACGCTCATTCTTGATGACGGCAAGGCCGTGAGATTGATAGGGGCGTTGGCGCCGAGAGCGCGCGACGCAGACGCCGCTCAGGGCGCGTGGCCACCCGAAGCCGATACGGTCAAAGCGTTATCGGATCTCGTGCTGGCAAAGCGCGTGAAGCTGGCGTTTGCAGGCCGCCGCCTCGATCGTTATGGCCGCGAGCTGGCGCAGGTATTCGTTATCGACCGGGGCCGGGAAGACTGGGTACAGGGCGCACTGTTGCGCGGCGGTTTTGCACGCGCTTACGGATTGCCGGAAAGCTTTGCGTGCACGCACGAACTCGTCGCCAATGAGGCCTATGCGCGGACGCGGCGCCTGGGGCTTTGGCAAAACGGCGTCTATCGCACGCTCACTGCCGATCGGCCGGGCGAGATCATGAAACGGCGCGGCAAATACGAGCGCGTTGGGGGAACGGTCGTTTCCGTCGGGCGGACGAAGAGCGCGACGTATCTGAATTTCAGCAATGACTGGCGAAGCGACTTCACGGCGCGGATCGACAAGAAAGTTCTTGCCGCCAATCCGGACTTCGATCGCTCACTCGATGCGCTGGCAAACACCACCGTCGTCGTGCGCGGCTGGATCGAACGGCGCAACGGCCCGCTGATCGATATCGCCGATCCGTCTCAGCTTGAAGCGGCAGACGATGCGGCAGCTTCGCAGACAGAGGCCCCAAAAGAGGCGCGCCCGGCCCCGCCGGAAGGTGCGGAACCGAGCACTGTAAACCTGAAGTCTCTTTGAAGCCGTTAGGCGGCTTCTTCTTCCTCGACCGGCGCTTCAGCTTCCGCCAACCGGCGGCCTTTGGCGCTCTTGGAGAGAATGTCCGTGATGCGCTGAACGGCGCCGCGCTCGTCAAGCTTTTCCACGGCGGCGAGTTCACGGGCCATGCGGTCGAGCGCGTCTTCGTAGAGCTGACGCTCAGAGTATGACTGCTCGGGCTGCGCTTCGGAGCGATAGAGATCGCGAACAACCTCAGCGATCGCGATGAGATCACCGGAATTGATCTTCGCAACGTATTCCTGTGCGCGGCGACTCCACATCGTACGCTTGATGCGGGCGCGGCCCTTGAGCGTTTCCATCGCTTTCTTGACCTGGCTTTCGTCCGCCAGCTTGCGCATTCCGACGCTGGCCAGCTTGCCGGTCGGGACGCGCAGCGTCAGCTTCTCCTTGTCGAAAGTGATGACGAAGAGCTCAAGCGACATGCCGGCGATTTCCTGCTCCTCGATGCCGACGATGCGGCCGACGCCGTGAGCGGGATAAACAATGAATTCGTTGGCTTTGAAGCCGTGACGCTGATTGACGGGTTTCTTCTGAACCGCAAGGATCTGGCGCGCAGCGGCAGATTTCTCAGCGGCTTCCTTCGGTGCAGCAGACTGCTGTGTGCCTGCGACGGGCGCCGAAATCTTCTGGCTGGCGGCCTTGTGCGCATTTGCAGGCACGGCAACAGTGCGCTGAGGCGCGGCTGCAGCGGCGACCTTGGCATTCAATTGAGCAGCGGCGATGTGCGGCGCGACCGGCGTCGGCCCTGCGACAGGCTTCTTGGCGGCCGGAGCTGCCTCGACCTTTACGGGCTTCGCCGCGACGGGCGCTGCCTTCTTCGTCGGCGTTGCGGGTTTCGAGCTGGAGGTCGGCGCGAGCTTGGATTTCGTTGGCGGTTCGGCTTTGGCTTTGGCAGACGGCTTCGCGACCTTATTGGCGCTTGCGCTCACCTTCAAGGGCATGGACTTACGGACGGCAGTTTTGGCTGCGGACTTGGGGCTGACCGGAGCTTTCTTCTTTTGAGCCATATCGATCTCTCACTCTCGCATACTGGGCGTCGCCGGGGGGCCGGCTCTGCCGTCAGTCCGCCCTACCTTAAGGACGGAGCATCCGTGCCGCGGACGAGACGACGTCCGAACGGCACGCGCGCATTGATCCGTGCCTCGTCTTTACGAGAGGCCGTCCCCTGCGCGCTCATTTGTGGCCTAGCTTCGCAAATCCCGTCCGACTCTGAATTGGCCCGTTGACGCCCCATAACGTCTTATTGGTTGCTGCTCTTCAGAGTTGAGCAGCCCCCTTTTGTTCGCGGCCGTTCCGGATTTGTGCAGACTTAACGCCATCGCAACTGACACTAACACAGTCTTGACGGTAATTGAAGTGTCGGGTTCTGAGACAATCTCGACGAGCTTAAGGCCGCATTTAAATTAACGCGCTAAACCAACGGCTTATGTAAGAGATGCCCTAACGGGTTGCAAGAGTCGCTGTTTGGCGCAAAATCAATCCCCTGATCCCGGATTTGGTGAAAAATATTTTTCAAACTTGTTCGGCTCGTCTTTAACCGCATCGGCGTCGGGCAGCGCAGCCTTCTTGGCGGTGATGTTCGGCCAAGCGTCCGCATACTGGCGGTTGAGCTCCATCCACTTTTCCATGTCCGGTTCGGTGTCGGGCTTGATAGCGTCAGCAGGGCACTCCGGTTCGCAGACGCCACAGTCGATGCACTCGTCGGGGTGGATGACGAGCATGTTCTCCCCTTCATAGAAACAGTCGACCGGACAGACCTCTACGCAATCGGTGTATTTGCACTTGATGCATTTCTCGTTGACGACGTAGGTCATTCGAATTCCTAATTCTTGTAACGGCCGACGCTCCAGCGTGGCGTCGCGAAGCAATCTCTGGTTCGAGCGGCGCCCTTATTACCATAGGCACAACGGCTGCCTAGGTGGACCGGGCGTCACAGTTTCAATGCCGTCCCCTGAATTTGTCGATCAGACGCCGTTCGCGCTTCGTCGGCCGGCCGCTGCCTTCGGGACGGGACGGCACCTGCATGACAATATCGCTTCCGCTCGCCTCCGGCACTCCCCCCGACGCTGGCGGCAACTGCCGGGGTGTCAGGTCACGATAAAGCGCCTGGGCCTCAGGAGCCGGACCACGCCTAGCGCCAATGCCGAGAATCTCGACACTGATGACGCGGGGGCCAAGCGAGAGGGTCAGGACGTCGCCCGGCCTCACGATTGTACTCGCCTTATCGATCTTCACACGGTTGACTCGCACCTTGCCACGTTCAATCAGCGCCTGCGCCAATGTCCGGGATTTCGCAATCCGGGCAAACCACAGCCACTGGTCGATCCGCTGCAGCGCGGCGCGATCCGCGTCCGGCATCTCGTCAGGTCGATCCGGAGCCTTCGCTCCGTTTCTCCATTTGAGCCTTGAGCGCCGC
Source organism: Hyphomicrobium sp. DY-1 (assembly GCF_047497105.1). Taxonomy (NCBI): domain Bacteria; kingdom Pseudomonadati; phylum Pseudomonadota; class Alphaproteobacteria; order Hyphomicrobiales; family Hyphomicrobiaceae; genus Hyphomicrobium; species Hyphomicrobium sp. DY-1. The sequence goes on from NZ_CP134870.1 coordinate 1,748,943, forward strand.
CAGCGCCGCGAACGGCGATGAGGCATCGCCTCCAGCCGACTTTGGCGGCGCGGCCGTGATCACCTGCGGTGAACGCCGGTCGTCACGGCGGCGGCCATCATCACGGCGTCCCTTACGATCATCGTCGCGACGAGGGCGACCACCCTCGTCCCTGCGATCATTGCGGCGATCGTCGTTGTTGCGACCTTCGAACCGCTGGCGATTATCGCGCCGGTCGGGGTGGCGGTTGCGATCATGCTGACGGTCGGAGCGTTGCTCGCCGCCCTGCGGCGCACCTGAGGCGTCTGCGGCGGGCGCGGCGGTTGCACCTTCGCCTGCGACGGTTGCTTGCGGCTGTTGATGACGGTTGCCGTAGCGATGCCGTCCGTGACCGCCGTCGCGGCGCTGTTGTCCATCGCGACGCTGTCCGTCGCGGCGTTCGGGACGCTGATGACGGCGCGGGCGCCAGATCTCTTCGAACTTGGGTTCTTCCGACGCCGGAGCCGACACCGCGGACGTATCGGGAGCCATCGCAGCGGCTGCATCGGAATCCGCATCCACGGAAGCGACCGCTTCCGCCAAGGGCGGAGCCTCAGCAGCTGCTGGCGGCGTTTCAACTGACGCTTCGGCACCGACCTCTGCCGGGGCCGCGGCGACTTCGCTCTCGGGTTCCGTCGAAGCTTCGGCTGCCGACGGAGCTGCTTCCGGCTCAGCAACCGGAGCCGCAGGCGCGGCTTCAACCGCGATCGGTCGGCGTTCGAGGCGGAAGCCGAGGGCTTTCAACACTTCACCAAGCTCTTCGGCCGAGCATCCGAGGATCGACATCATGTCGTCGGTGGCACGGAAACCGCCATCGCCCGTCGAGCCTTTCGGGGCGTCCGTCTTGCCGGGACCGGAGCGCCATGCGAGCAGCGGCCGGATCAAATCGGCCAGACGCTCAAGAATATCGAGACGAATGGCGCGCGGGCCGCAGACGTGGAAGCCATGCGCGCGATAGAGCGCTTCGGGCGTCGCAGGATCGACCACGACCGACGTCAAGCCGGGCCGGGGCAATTGCGGCACGACGCCGTTTTCGGACGGATGTTTCAGAAGCCATAGCGTCGCCGCAAGGTCGGCCGGAGCAGGCTTCAACATGATCGGGAAGAAGATGTTGAAAGCTCCAAAACGCAAGCCGTACTTGCGTAGCTCAGCGCGCGCCGCCTGATCGAGCGCGTTGATGTCGTCGGCGACCGTCTCGCGCTTCAAGGCGCCGAGGCCTTCCTTCAACTGAAATGCGATGCCGCGCGCCAAGCCTTGAAGCTCGGCACTCTTCGACATCTCGACGAGCGGCTTCAGCTTGTCGGCGATCGTATCGTCGACCCAGGTCTTGATGCGGGCCTGAACCTTCTCACGATCGGACTCGCTCATCGTCTCGTCGGCAATGAGCGTAACGGACGGCTGCAGCGGATCTTCGGCAGGTTCTAGCTTGGCGATTTCATCGTCGCGCCAGATGATCATGCCGTTGCGCGCGAGCTTGAACGCATCATTCTGCGCCGCCGCAACGCGACGCGCCCGCATACCCAGCTCACGCGTCACGACCTGCATCGCCGCCTGGCGCGTCGCCTTCTCGTGAATGCCGTCAGCGGCGGAATCGAGCGTGAAGCGGAAACCCTTCAGCTTGCCCACGAAGTGGTTTTCGACCGTGATGGCGCCGTCATCGGCGATGTCGGCCGTCAATTCGTCTTTGTCCCGCATGCCTTTCATCAGAGCGCTGGTCCGGCGATCCACAAACCTCTGCGTCAGACGTTCGTGCAAGGCGTCGGAGAGACTATCTTCAATAGCGCGCGTCCGCTCTTGCCAATGCGCCGGATCCTTCAGCCAATCGGGACGATTTGCGACGAAGGTCCAAGTGCGAATGTGCGCGATGCGGGTCGCGAGCGTGTCGATATCACCATCCGTCCGATCCGCCAAAGCAACCTGCTTGGAGAACCAGTCTTCGGGGATGCGATTTTCGCCGGTCGTCAGATACCGGTAAAGATTTGAGACGAGTTCGGAGTGGCTTTGACCGGAGATCTTGCGATAATCGGGAAGCTGGCAGACTTCCCAAAGTAGCTCGACGCGCGGGCGTGATGAGGCGATGTCCGCGATTTCACGATCCGAGGTCAAGGCTTCGAGTGCTGCCACATCGTCGGCGGTGCGGGCGCGCGTCAGACGCTGCTCGCGCGGTAATTCGCGGAGCGACGCATGCAGCGCATCGAGCGTCGAGAAATCGAGATTGCGGTTACGCCATTGCAGCGTGCGGATGCTATCGAAGCTGTGGGTTTCGAGACGTTCCACCATGTCGGCATCGAGCGCCTCGGCGCCGCCCGTGACGCCAAACGTGCCATCGTTCATGTGGCGGCCGGCACGACCGGCGATCTGACCAATCTCGCCCGGCGTCAGATTGCGATGATTGTAGCCGTCGAACTTGCGAAGCGCAGAGAACGCCACGTGGTCTACATCAAGGTTGAGGCCCATGCCAATGGCATCGGTCGCAACCAGGAATTCAACATCGCCTGATTGATAAAGCGCGACCTGGGCATTGCGCGTGCGCGGTGAGAGCGCACCAAGCACGACAGCCGCGCCGCCGCGCTGGCGACGGATCAATTCGGCGAGTGCATAAACTTCCTGTGCCGAAAACGCGACGATTGCCGAGCGTGCAGGCAGGCGGGTGATTTTCTTTTCGCCGCTGTAGGTCAGCTTCGACAGGCGCGGGCGCGAGATGAAGTTGGCGCCGGGGATAAGATCCGAGATGGCGTCACGCATCGTCTGGGCGCCGAGCAGCAACGTCTCGGAGCGGCCGCGCGCATGCAGCAGCCGGTCGGTGAAGACGTGACCGCGCTCGGGATCGCCGCAAAGCTGGATTTCGTCAATCGCCAGGAAATCAACATCGATGTCGCGCGGCATCGCTTCGACGGTCGACACCCAATAACGGGCGCGCTCCGGCTTGATTTTTTCTTCGCCGGTAATGAGGGCGACCTTGTCCGCGCCCACGCGCTGCTTGATGCGATCATAGACCTCGCGCGCGAGCAGGCGCAGCGGCAGGCCGATCATGCCACTTTCGTGGCCCAGCATCCGCTCGATGGCGAGGTGCGTCTTACCGGTATTGGTGGGTCCGAGCACCGCCGTCACGTTTCGGATGCGGGCTTCCAGATCACTTGCCATATGTTGCATTGACTCCGATCGAGCCCTGGCATTGCAGAGGAGGGCCTAGAGATCAAGGATTATTCGGTCGGCGGACAAAGAGCGTCACACCGCCTCAAATCCTCGAGCGCCACGCGTGTTACTGCGTCAGCGCGATCTGCTGGTTGTTAGCCGAGGTGATGTTAATTGTATTAGCGGTCATGACGGCGTTGCCGATGGGGGAAGGGATCGTGACCCGGTAGGGCACGTAGATTCCGGCCCTCGGCACGGCCCGAAGCGCAAACTCGATATTATTGTAATCGATCCAGGGATCGGTGAAATCTTTCGGCTTATGCCCGGCAATAGGCACATATTTGACCCGACACACGATAAGCTCCTTGGGCTGGCCGGACGGACGGCGCTCGGTGAGGGGCTCGCGACCTTTGAAAGTGAAGTGCAAATCGTAGCGTGCCTTGCCGTCGAATACCGGAATTACCCGGTTGCAGGCGTCGGAGGGGTTAGCATCGGACACCGAGATCATCGCCGCCATCGGATCGAATACATTCTTCAAATTTTCGGGCTTCAGCTTGATCGTATCCGGTGAGGGGGGCTTATTGGGAACCAGGGCGACGGCGGTCACCGCGCGCCCGTCGAAGCCAATTTTGACGGAGACAAATTTTTTCTTCTTTTTGTAACTCATTTCGAAGGCTGCGGGGCGAAGGCCCGAGGGCTCCAACGCTCCTTTGCCGGAGAAATTGCCTGCCCATTTAAACGCGCCGAAAAATGCCGAAACTTTGGCGTGTGCTTGGGCGTCGTAGGTTCCGTTATTGAAATGGGCGTTGAATTGGTAGGCCCCGACGTCGAAGCCGGCGAAGGCAAGCTTATAGGTGGCAACCACCTCCGTCGGCCAATTGGGACCAATGGCCGAGGCGCTCTCGAGCGGAAAAGTGGCAGCGGCAACCGCGAAAAGGCTGCAGAAGGCGCCCCGCCTCCGCGCACCGGCTCCCGATATCGCCATCGTGTTTCCCTACTTGCCCTTGGGCGAAGGGGCCCTGATAGTCAGAATTTGCGACTATTCTTGGGCTTTGGGCGGGTTCGGAGAGGGCGACTAGGCGGGCTACTGCAATCGTCGCTGCCCGTCTTGACGGGCATCGGTCCTGTCAATTATACAGCACCCGAAACCCCCGCAGGCTCGGCTTGCGGGGCGCTATTTTTTGCTGAAACAGCAAGTTTTCGATCGACCGCCCCGGTTTGAGGGTGCGGCATAGGAGAGTGTTATGACCAGGCGCTGCGAGCTCATGGGGACTTTGCCCCTCTCGGGTAACCTCCGGAGCCACGCTGAGAACAAGACGAAACGCACGTTTCGTCCGAACCTTTGCCACGTGACGCTGATGAGCGAACTGCTCGGCCGCAAGGTTCGTTTGCGCGTGTCGGCACGGGCGCTGAAGTCGGTCGAACACCGCGGCGGCCTCGATGCCTTCCTCCTGAAGGCGAACAACAATGAGCTGTCGCAGACCTGCCTGAAGCTCAAGCGCGAGATTCAAAAGGTCCAGGCCGCCGCCAAGGCCGCCTGATCTTTCGACGCAATTTGCAGATCGTTTTAGCCCGGTGGCCTAGTTCGGCAGCCGGGCTTTCGCTTGCCTGGATTCTTGCAACAGAAACTGCAGCAGCACTGTGCGCTGGATGACGTGATTGAAGTTGTCATCCGAGATCATGGTGAGCAGCACCTCTCCGGACTTCAGCCGTGTGGCTGCTAAACCTTCCATGTTGTCAATATTATCAGCCATGTCGGCGTCGATGAGGGTTTCGCCCTCGATCGTGCGTCCTGGAGCGAGAGCGTCGGGCGCGATGCGCACGAGGCGCATCTTGACGCCTTCTAGCCAGCGGAAGCGGCGCTCCAAAACGAAGATCGTGCCGTCATCGAGGCTGGCAACGTCGGTGATGTCGAAGTCACCGACGTTTTTCAGATGGAAGGTTTGTGGTCCGGCTTTGGTCCAGACCCAGCCGGTATGATTGCGCGCCGGATCATAAAGCCGCTCCGAAAATGCGATCGGCCAGCCTTTGTACGGGCCGCCCTTCAAGATCGTGAGCGCTTCGAAGCCTTTGTTCTGGTCCATGTGCATGGCCGCGGCAGGGATCCTGAGGGCGATGCCGGTTGCCTGAATATTTTTCGGGCCGAGCCTGAAGCGTTCGATGCGGTGACGGCCCTCGAAACCAACGAGGACGGAGCCATTCTGAAAGGCGCCACCTTCGAGCGCGATCGATTCAGAATCGCGATCACGGACGCGCTGGATGGGGCGGCCGGATTTTTCCAACAGCGGCCCCAGGCGCGCGTCCACGATGCCGGAGGGGCGTATTCCTGCATAGGTCAGGTTGCCCGTCATCCAGACGCCAGTGTCAGACAGAGCGAGAAGAGATTTCGCATCGTCGCTCAGCAACAGGCCCGACCAGCCACCGAAATAGGGTGACGGCGACGTCAGGACGAGGCCGCCCACGAACTTCAATTTGCCGAGCGGCCGGTCCTCACCGGTGCGCGAAAACGTAGAAATCGGCCGAGCTTCGACAGTGATCGGTGCCGACTTCAATGTCGAGATGTCTGGCTTCTCGTCCGCCAGAACCGAACTCGCGCCAACGCCTAAAACGGCGATCGCGACTGCAAATCGTCGGAGAAAAAGCGCCGCCACCGATAGCCCTCAATGAACCCGCGCGTGCTTGCGGCGCGTGGCGGCCGCCTTGTCGGCTTCGTGATGCTCATCGAACAGTTCGACGAGTTTCTCCGTCATCGCGCCGGCCAGTTCCGACGCATCGGTAATGGTGACGGCGCGCTGATAATAGCGCGTCACGTCATGACCGATGCCGATGGCGATCAATTCGACCGGTGAATGATTTTCAATCTCGTGGATCACTTGGCGCAAGTGTTGTTCGAGGTAGCTGCCTGAGTTCACCGAGAGCGTCGAGTCGTCGACCGGCGCGCCGTCGGAGATCATCATCAGAATGCGGCGCTGCTCGGGCCGATTAACAAGGCGAGCATGCGCCCAGGCCAATGCTTCGCCGTCGATATTTTCCTTCAGAAGACCTTCGCGCATCATCAGGGCGAGGGAGTTTTTGGCGCGTCGCCACGGGGCATCCGCCGTCTTGTAGATGATGTGGCGAAGATCGTTGAGGCGGCCCGGCGCGGGCGGCTTGCCTGCCGCCAGCCACTCCTCGCGCGACTGCCCGCCCTTCCAAGCTTTGGTGGTGAAACCCAGGATTTCGACCTTGACGCCGCAACGCTCCAGTGTGCGCGCGAGAATGTCGGCGCAGCAAGCCGCGACCATGATCGGCCGGCCGCGCATCGAACCGGAATTGTCGAGCAACAATGTCACGACGGTATCGCGGAAATCAGTGTCGCGCTCACGCTTGAATGACAGCGCGCCGGTCGGATCGGTGATGATGCGCGTCAAGCGCGCAGCGTCGAGCTGGCCTTCTTCGAGATCGAAATCCCAGCCGCGATTTTGTTGCGCCAAGAGACGGCGCTGCAGCTTATTGGCAAGCTTGGCGACGGCAGCCGAAAGCGTTTTCAGCTCTTTGTCGAGGAAGGCACGCAGACGCTCTAATTCTTCCGGCGTCGAAAGCTCTTCGGCGCTAACCTCTTCGTCATAGGCGCGCGTGAAGACCTTGTAGCCGAAGGCCTCGGGATTATCGAGGACCGTCATGTTCGGACGCCAAGGCGCAGGCGTCTCTTCCTCGTTCATCTCGCCGTCGTCGAGGTCTTGGGGTTCGGTCGAACCCTGCTCCATCGTTTCCTCGGTCTCTGAGAGATCGCCTTCGGAAAGCTTCTCCTCGCTTTCCTGATCCTGACCGTCGGTCGCGTCCTCGCTTTGCTCGTCGGAATCTTCCGAGCCGCCTTCGGCCGAACCTTCGTCGTTTTCTTCCTCGTCGTCGTTCGGCTGCGGCTCGTCGCTCTGCTCGGCCATTTCGAGGATCTTCAGAAGATCCCGAATCTGGCGGCCGAATTGCTCTTGGTTTTCCGAGAGCGCCTCCAGCTTGTTCAAAAGCTTGCCACCACGCCCTTCGATCACGGAACGCCAGACGTCGACGAGGCCCTTCGTCGATGCAGGCGGAGCTTGGCCGGTCAATCGTTCGCGAATGAGAAGCGCGAGCGCATCTTCGAGCGGAGCTTCGGCGCGCGTTGCGACGGACCGAAAACGACCATGACTGTAGTGGTCTTCCAGACGCGCGGTGAGATTGGCCGCCATGCCGGGCATGCGAGCCGAGCCCAAGCCTTCGACGCGTGCGCGTTCGGCGGCTTCGAAGACGGCACGGGCGGGACCGGCAGGCGGCGCGATGCGGCGATGAACCTTGGCGTCATGACAGCCGATACGCAGAGCAAGACTATCGGCCCAGCCACGCGCCAACGCGACGTCTTTCGCAGATGGAGCACGCGGCAAGTCCGGCAGGTGCACGGCCTTGCCCGACACGTCGCCCTTACCGGGGCCGAAATCGACTTCGACTTCGCCATCACCCGCAATGGCGCGCACGGCCGGCCCGAGGACGCGTTTCAGCGGCTCGGACGGCGCTTCCCGGCGTTTGGTTGGAGACGTCATGGACTTCGTGTCGCTCTTTTGCCCTCCCCACGAGGGGGAGGAGAGATTAGCTCAGCGCGACGTTGGCCGTGCTTTCTGGAAGCTCTTCGCCGAAGCAGCGCTGATAGAATTCCGCAACGAGCGGCTTTTCGAGATCATCGCACTTGTTCAGGAAGGTGACGCGGAATGCAAAGCCGATATCACCGAAGATATCGGCATTCTCGGCCCAGGTGATGACCGTACGCGGGCTCATCACGGTGGACAGATCGCCATTGATGAAGGCCGAGCGTGTCAGGTCCGCGACGCGAACCATGTGCGAGACCTGCTTGCGTTTGGCGTCGGTCTTCGCGAATGATTTGACCTTCGACAGCACGATCCGGGCTTCGTCATCGTGCGGAAGATAGTTCAGCGTCGCAACGATCGACCACCGGTCCATCTGACCTTGGTTGATTTGCTGCGTGCCGTGATAAAGGCCCGATGTGTCGCCTAAGCCGATCGTGTTCGTCGTTGCGAACAGGCGGAAGGCCGGATGCGGACGAATGACCTTCGACTGATCGAGCAATGTCAGCTTGCCCGAGACTTCGAGCACGCGCTGGATGACGAACATGACGTCGGGGCGGCCGGCATCGTATTCGTCGAACACCAGCGCGATATTGTTCTGCAGCGCCCAAGGAAGGATGCCTTCCTTGAATTCCGTCACCTGCTTGCCGTCCTTCAGGACTATGGCATCCTTGCCGACGAGATCGATGCGCGAGACGTGGCTGTCGAGGTTGACGCGCACGCACGGCCAGTTGAGGCGCGCCGCGACCTGCTCAATGTGAGTTGATTTGCCGGTTCCGTGATAGCCTTGGATCATCACACGGCGGTTGTGCTTGAAGCCCGCCAGGATCGCGAGGGTGACATCACGATTGAACAAATAATCTGGATCGATTTCCGGGACATGGTCTTCCGGCTTTGAATAGGCCGGCACCTCAAGATCGCTATCGATCCCGAAAACTTGGCGAACGGACAGCTTCATGTCCGGTAGGTTGGCGGCAGCCGCGCCGTTCGCGCTTGTAGACGTGCGCATTTCCATTGGATTCCCGATCAAATCGCCCAGCTGCCGCTAAGGCCTCGAACAGGGGCGACCTCGGCGGGTGCACCTGCTTCAGAGGCTCGGAGGATTAGACCAGGCCAGATTGCTTTAAATAGTTATAGGCTTGGAGGATTTCACGCAACTTTTCCTCAGACCTGCTATCGCCGCCGTTCGCATCAGGATGGTGAATTTTCACCAGCTCCTTGAAGCGCGACTTGATATCCTCACGGCTCGCGTCTTCGCCGAGATCCATGACTTTCAGCGATTTGCGCTCAAGCGGCTTCAACTGGCGTTGAAACGTTGGCGCCGTGGCCGTCCGAGACGAGCGGACCTTGCGGTTCATGCGCTGCGTGCCTGCCTTGACGCGGGCAGCAGCGTCGGCGTCTTGCGAGCCATCGCGCGTGCCGTGGGCCCAGGCGTTGGCGCCGGTCTTCCAGGTCGGGCGATGGCCGGTCGCGGCGTCCTTGCGGAAATTGCTGACCTCGGCGTCGCTCATGCCGTCGAAATAGTTGTAGTCCTGATTGTACTGGCGGACATGATCCACGCAGAACTGGAAATATTCGCCGTCGCGGCCTCGGCCCTTTGGCGCCCTATGTACGCCGGGCTTGTCGCAACCTTTCCACTGACACACGGGCGCGTGCGTTTCCCTCTTGGCGCTCGTCTGGCGCTTCGAAGAGACGCGGATGCTGTCGAAGTATTTTGATTCCAGTTTCATTGCATGAATTATGAGGGTTAGGCCGCGCCGAAACAAGGCGGCAAGAAAACTCTTGATTTCCGTCGTGACTGTGCCGTCAATCCATTAATAGGCCCTTTCGTCCGTGTGCCCCATCGCACCAAAGCAGCACGAAAGACACCATGAGAGAAAAAGATGTCCGTTACTGGCCGACTTCGCGAAAAGCTCATGATCGCCCTCAAGCCGACACGGCTTGACGTTATCAACGAGTCCGAACTCCACGCGGGCCATCGCAATTCTCCGGGCACGGGCGAGAGCCACTTTAGAATTCTTGTCGTTTCCGAGGCGTTTGCCGGCAAGTCACGCGTCGAACGGCATCGCCTTGTGAATGATCTGCTCAAAGACGAACTTGCCGGCGGCGTGCACGCGCTCGCACTTTCGACCATCGCGCCGGGCGAAGCGCTCCCCAAAACGGCTGCCTCACACGGTTGAATAAGCTTCAGCCGCTCGGCCGTGCGGACGCCGAGCCTGAATTCGGCGGGGTTGCCGATGCGATCGGTTTGATGCGCATCGCCATGATCCGGTTGCGGCTTTTACGCAAAATCTCGAACCTGTAACCGTGGAAGGTGAACACCTGTCCTGGCTCCGGGATCGTTTGCGCCTCGTGGATCACGAGACCCGCAACCGTCGTCGCTTCATCGTCGGGAAGATCCCAATCTAAATGGCGATTGAGATCGCGAATTGCAACGGTGCCGTCAACGTTGACGGTGCCGTCCGATTGCATGCGGATATGGCTATCGGGATTGTCGTGCTCGTCGGTGATCTGGCCGACGATCTCTTCCAGAATGTCTTCGAGCGTGATCAGGCCCTGCACTTCGCCGTATTCGTCGACGACGAGGGCCATCTGAATCTTCTTTTTCAGAAACTGGTTGAGCTGGTCTTTCAGCGTCGTGGTGTCCGGAACGAACCAGGGCTCGGACGCTGACTTCATGATATCGAGCTTCTCGGGATCCCATCCGTGGCGCGACAGGGCCAACAGAAGATCCTTGGTGTGCAGAACGCCGACGATATTCTCCGGCTCGTCTTTCCACAGCGGCACACGCGTATATTGCGAGCGCATCAACTGATCGAGAATTTTCGCGGGCGGCTCGTCGATGTCGATGGTTTCCATCTTGGTACGGTGAACCATGATGTCGGCGACTTGGAGATCGCGCAAATCCAGAACGCCGCCGAGCATTTCGGCGTCACCCTTGGCGACGGTACCCTCCTTTGCCTGCAAATCGATCGTGCCGCGGATCTCTTCGTGCGCAGCGAGAATATTGGCGGCATCGTCGGCCTTACCTGGTGTCAGGATCAGGATGTGGCGGACGATGAATTCTATGGCTTTGGTGAAGGGCGTCAGAATGTAGATCAGGCCCTGCATGGGCGGCGCAACGACAAGCGCGACGCGATCGGCATATGCGAGCGCGTACGTCTTCGGAAGCACGGCGGCAAAGATAACGATCAGGATCGTGATGATGGCTGTCGCGTAGGCGACGCCGACCTGGCCGTAAAGATGCACGGCGATGTTGGAGGCAAGGGCTGCAGCCAGCACGTCGACGAGCGTATTGCCGAGCAGGACTGTGCCGATCATCTTTTCGGGGCGCGACAGCACCTTATTGACGAGGGCGGCCGGAACGTTGCCGTCTTCTTCGAGCGCATGCATGCGTGCCCGCGACGCTGCCGTCAGCGCGGTCTCGCTGACGTTAAAAAACGCCGACAGAACAATCAGCAAAAGGATTGCCAGAAAGCTTATGATTACGGTCATCGGGGGTAATGGTGTCCGCTATTCCTGCCTAGGGGAGGCAGTAATCTAGCACAGATGCAGGGCAGAGACTTAATATGCTCTATAGACTGATTTCCCGGCCGAGGAAGGCCAGCACGGTTTCCGGTGCGACGTCGCGAGTGACGAAAGCCTGACCGATGTCACGAACAAGAATGAACGTCAGCTTCCCGGCTTTAACTTTCTTGTCCTGGCCCATCAGGCGCAACAATTCGGTAGCATCGGCCTTGCCGCCGGGAATATCGGCGATCCGCGTCGGTAGGCCGACGGCTTTCAGATGGTTGGTGACGCGGGCGCTCGTGCCGGCGGGACAAAGACCCAGCTCTTCTGACAGACGAAAAGCCATGCACATGCCAATGGCCACGCCTTCGCCGTGCAGCAGGCGGTCGGAGTAACCGGTCCACGCTTCCAATGCGTGACCGAACGTGTGCCCAAGGTTGAGGAGCGCGCGGTCGCCGGTCTCCGTTTCGTCGCGGGCGACGATGGCGGCCTTGGCGGCCACGCTCGTTTCGATGGCCGTCGTCAACGCCGGACCGTTGTTGCCGAAGACCGACTGCCAATGCGCCTCAAGCCAGGAGAAGAACTCGGCGTCACCGAGCAGGCCATACTTGGCGACCTCGGCGTATCCGGCTCGCATCTCGCGCGCGGGTAGCGTCGTCAGCACGGACGTATCTGCGATGACGAGGCTCGGCTGGTGGAAAACGCCGATGAGGTTCTTGCCTTGCGGCGTGTTGATACCGGTCTTGCCGCCAACGGAGCTATCGACTTGCGCGAGAAGCGACGTCGGAATCTGAACGAAGCGGACGCCACGGCGCAAGATGCCAGCGGCAAAGCCCGCGAGATCGCCGATCACACCGCCACCAAATGGCACAACAAGGTCACCGCGTTCGAGGCCAAGCTCCAGGAGACGCTCGGACAGGTCTGCGAGGTTGCGAAAGCTCTTCGTCGCCTCGCCCGGTTTCATGACGACCGAACCGGCGAACAGGCCCTCAGCCTTGAGGCTATTTTCAAGCGTCGTAAGATGGTGGCGCGCCACGTTCTCGTCCGTCACGACGCCGCATTTGACGGGGCCGAAGCGCGCCCTGATGAGCGCGCCGGCGTCGCGAAGAACGCCGCGCGTGATCAAAACATCGTAAGAGCGGTCGCCCAGCTCGACATGAACGGTCTTGGAGGGGTTAGCCTCAAGCGTCGTAGGCGGCGCGCCGTCTGCGCCGGTCGCGAGCCGGGTGATGATTTCGTTGACGATGATGTCGTGTGGTTCGTCGCGGCTTTCGACTGTCATATCGGCTTCTGCATAAATCGGGTAACGCGCTTCAATCAACTTCTGCATCGTGGCTTCCGGATTGCCACCGCGCAGCAGGGGCCGGGTGTCACGCTTCATGACACGGCGCATCAGTACGGGCAATTCGGCACGCAACCAGATGGAAAAAGCGGTGTCCTTAACGCGTTTGCGAGTTTCAGCGTGAATGAAGGCACCGCCGCCGGTTGCAAGCACCTGCGCGCCGTTGCCAAGCAGGCGGGCGATGACCTTGCGCTCGCCATCCCGGAAATGGTCTTCGCCGTGGTCGGTGAAAATATCGTTGATCGTCTTGGCGGCCGCGCGCTCGATTTCTTCGTCGGCGTCGACGAACGGCAGACTGAGCTTAAACGCCAGTCGCTTGCCGACCGACGACTTGCCGCAACCCATAAGGCCGACGAGCACAATCGGGCGCTTGCCGATGCGCTTCTTCGCAAGGTCTATGGCTTCCGCTTCCGTCATGGGGGTCTCGACGCCGATATCAACGGCGAATCGGTTAGCTTCGGGCAGACTGTCTCGTAGCGGAAAGGTCATTTCCGCGCCCTCATGCCATGAACCAAAATCGTTCGCAAATTGGAACCATACTTCAAGCCTGCCGTGGATCGGAAACAGACGCCGTTTCGACGCAAGGGGGGTTCCGTTAAAATGCCAATCCGAGTCATAATCACGCCATCAAGGGTGCTCACCTAAAGGCCGGAACGGGGTAAAGAAATGCCGAGCCTTTTCCGGCTATTGTTCGTACTTTGCGCATTCGCGGCCGCGGTTTTCGGCGGTCTCTATGTGCTCGCGACACGCTTCGAGCCGGAGCAGCAGATGATCAGCAAGCCCGTGCCAGACGTGAAAATCCGGCGGTAGAGCCATGGTGCATACACACCGAAAGACGATAGCGGCGGCGCGCAGCGTTGTGCTTGCCGGTTTTTTGCCGATCGCTATTGCCGCCGCGCTGCCGGCAAGCGCGCAAGACGATTCCTATGCCGCGCCAGCGACGAGCAGCCGGAAAAAGCCGGCGCACGACGATGCTTATTCACCTCCACCTGACAAGCGCAGCTATCTTCAGCCGCTGGGCTCGCCCTCTGGCGGCGGGGACGACGATATGTGGTCGCGGCCCTCCGGTAGCGGCGGAAATTCCGGTTCCATGCCCGGCTTCCCGTCCAACCCAAGCCGGTCGTCTGGCTCGGGTTCGGGCAATTCGGTGATGCGCGATGCTATTCCGCCGGCCGTGGACAAGGGCAGTCTCGCTCCCGTGATGTCGAACGACGGCTCAGGACTGCCGTACGAGCTTTGGGGGGGCATGGACGTCGCCGCGTTGGAAAAGCTGATCGCAACGATTGAAATTCCGCCGCGCTCGCCCGTTTTGCACGATCTTTGGAAAAGGCTCATTACGTCGCCGTCGGGCGATGGCTCGAACTCCAACTTTATGGCGCTCCGACTCGAAGCGCTCTACCGCTCGGGCTTGGCGCGCGCCGCCGCGGCCGAAATCGCAAAGCAACCGCCGGGGGACAATCCGCTGCTGGTGTCGCTCGAAGCCCGCAACGAGCTGGCGGCCGGGCATCCGGACAAGGCATGCCAACTGGTTGCGCAATCGGCCAAGCTGAAGGGTGAGATTCCAGCGCGCCTCAAAGGCCAAGTCATCCTGATGGCTGGATATTGCTCCGAATCTCAAGGCGACAAGTCGGCGGCGGGACTAGCGGCCGACATGGCGCGTGAGGAAGGCGTCGAGACATCGCCCGGCCTCGAAGCGCTCGATGCATTCTCGATCGGGTCCAAGCCGCGCTACACGCAAGTCAAACAAATCACCCTGCTTGACTATCGGATTGCCGAAAAGGTCGGCGGGCTGCCGCACAAGCTCGTGTTGGAAAAGGGCGAGCCGGCTCTGCTCGTGGCGCTTGCTACCGATCATTCAACCCCAGTCGATCTTGGATTTCCCGCAACTGAAGCGGCGGCGCGTCTTAATGCGCTGACGCCGCAAATGCTGGCGGGGATTTACCGTGTCAACGCCGAGAGGATGCCGCCCGACGACTTGTTAAGCGGCCGTGGTCCGCAAGGCGTGGCGCGACGCGCTGCGCTGTTCAAGGCGGCCGAGGATGAACGAACGCCGGCACGCAAAGCACGGCTCATTCGTGCCTTCCTCGATGACATGAAGCACGAAGGCCTCGGCATGATCGGCGCGCAAATGATCGCGCAGGCAACGGCAGATCTGCAACCGGCTCCGGAAGTGAGCTGGTTTGCCGAAACGGGCGTCGAAATCGGGCTGGCGTCGAGCCGTTTCGACATGTCGCGTAACTGGATTCAGATCGCGGATCAGTCGGGCGGACCGGGTCTCGGCCACTGGCGCGCACTGATCGACATCGCCGATACGCATGATCCGAACCGAGGGCAAAGCTTCTCCGCGCTGGAAAATTACGCCGCCAACGGACGGTTTCCGCCTGCGGCTCTATATCGGCTGACGACCGTGATGGAAGCGCTCGATTACCTCGTGCCCATTCCACTCTGGCAGGCGGCCAATACGATTTCACAGCCGACGGGCGGCTATCTTCCCGAAACCGGCGTGCTGACCGAGTTGCAGATCGCTTCGAAGAAACAGGAATTCGGCCATACGGTGCTGCTCGTCATGAAGGCGCTCGGCCCGAACGGCGCGGCCGACGCCAATCTGATCGCGCTCGGCGACAGCATCCGGGCATTGAAGCGCGCCGGACTTGAGGCCGACGCGCGCCGCCTCGGGCTCGAAGCCCTGCTGCCGACATGGCCGCGTACCGAGACGAATTGAGGGGCGGTCATGACGTCTACCGCGGTGCGCGATACCGACGTCGCGGATTTTCTCGCGATGCTGTCGGCCGAGCGTGGCGCTTCACCCAACACGATTGAGGCTTATGCCGCCGATCTTGAAGGCTTCCTCAGTTTCTTGCCAAGCCGGGGCGTTATGCCGAGAAATGCTACCTCGGACGACGTTCAAGCCTATCTCGGCCATCTGGCCAGCGAAGGACAAGCGCCGACGTCGCGGGCGCGGCGGCTTTCGGCCATCAAGCAATTCTATCGGTTTCTTCTGGCCGAAGACGCTATTGCACTCGATCCGACATCTGGACTGCAAGGTCCCAAAAAACAGCGCGCGCTGCCGAAGGTCCTGAGCATCGCCGAGGTCGACAGACTGCTGGAGACCTCGCAAAAGCAATGCGATGGTGTGGAAGGGCATGCCTTATTTCGCGCACTGCGGTTTCACTGCTTGCTTGAGCTTCTTTACGCGACCGGAATGCGCGTCTCGGAGCTTGTGGGCCTGCCACGGAGCGTGCTTCGCGGCGATACGCGCGTTCTGACCATCAAGGGTAAAGGCGGACGAGAACGGATGGTGCCCTTGAACGCCACCGCGCGCGAAGCGCTGGACGCCTTCCTCGGCGTATCCGGCCGGTTCGATAATTCCGAGTGGCTGTTTCCTTCGAAGGCGGCGCTCGGACATGTGACGCGGCAAGGTTTCGCACAGGACCTGAAAGATGTCGCCATCGCGGCGGATATCGCGGCCGAACGCGTTTCACCTCATGTCCTGCGCCACGCGTTCGCGAGTCACCTGCTCGACCGCGGCGCGGACCTGCGCGCGGTTCAGCAACTGCTCGGCCATGCTGACATTTCGACCACGGAGATCTATACGCATGTGTTGCAAGAGCGACTGAAAGCGCTCGTCAATGCGCATCACCCGCTCGCCAAGAACAAGACGTAGCGCGCCAGGGCTCTAATGCCTTAAAGCGCCGACCGCATGGGAGACGCCAGTGAGCCGCCTCGACCGGACCTGCCATCGTGCCGCTGCGTCAGCGTCGAAACCCGCGACACGTTTTTCGCCACTGGTATCAACCGTAGCGATCGCGCGCAGATCTTCTATAAACGCTGATCGCGTCCTGCCGTGGCGTTTCCAGACGTCGGCGCGCGCAAACGTGCTTGACGCCGCCATAACGGGATCGCGGCGCCACGCACGGGGGGCACGAGCAAAGCGAGGGTGCTATTTTGCGAACGGGAGCGGACCGATGGACATCAGAAAATTCCGTCCGGCCATTCGAAGACCGATGCCGACCATGGTCGCCACGGCGCCCCCTGAGCGAACCGGCACAACGACGAGCGTTGCGAAAGGCGCTTGATGTCGTCGCATAACAACCAGGGCGCTCCCGCCGGATTTCTGGCATCAATCCTACCGGCCGCGCGCGGCTCGTGGCTTGGACTTGGTTCACATCCACAGGGGCTCTCAACCCTCTATTTTACTGAGCTTTGGGAGCGTTTTTCTTATTACGGCATGCGCGCTCTGCTCGTGCTGTTCATGGTCGCGCCGGTGTCGCAAGGCGGCCTCGGCTTCCCGACGCCATCAGCCGGAAGCATCTACGGCACGTATGGCATGGCGGTCTATCTGCTGGCTTTGCCCGGCGGCTTTATCGCCGATCGCATCATCGGGGCGAAGCGTTCCGTGCTGATCGGCGGAACGACGATCGCGGCCGGGCATTACGCGCTGGCGTGGCCATCGCTGACGACGTTCTATATCGGCCTGGCCCTTATCGCGATCGGAACGGGGCTTTTCAAGCCGAACATCTCGGCCCTCGTCGGCGCGCTCTACAGCCGGGACGATGACCGCCGCGATGCGGGGTTCTCGCTGTTCTATATGGGCATCAACGTCGGTGCGTTCCTGGCTCCTCTCGTCACCGGCTTTCTGGCCCAGAGCAGCGTCTTCAAGGACTGGCTTTCGGCGATGGGTTTCGACCCGACGCAAAGCTGGCATTGGGGCTTCGGTGCTGCCGGCGTCGGCATGACAATCTCGATGGTCCTCTTTGCGCGGAACATGCGCCATCTCAAAGACCCCGGCGTGGTCGCCAGTGAAACATCATCCTCTTTCCGCCAGCAGGCGGGGTATATGGCGGCTGTAACCCTCGGCTTGCTAGCATTGGCGTTTCTTTCCGATGTCAATGGCTTCCGCTGGCTCCGCTGGTTCTTCATCATCATTCCTTTGGTCGGCATTGCTTACGGTGCAACACGTCAGAACGCCGATGCGCATCGCATGGCCGCAGTCGGTGTCTACTTTCTCGCCGCCATGATTTTCTGGGCCATTTTCGAGCAGGCCGGCACGACGCTCTCGCTTTTCGCCGATACACTGACGCGCAACGAATTCGTCGGCATGCCTTTCCCGTCGTCCTGGTTCCAGTCCGCCAATCCGATCTTCGTCATTATGCTGACGCCGTTCGTCGCGGCGCTCTGGATGCGGCTTGGCGCGCATCAGCCGTCGTCGCCCGTCAAATTCGGGCTTGGACTAACGTTTCTTGCCGCGTCTTTCCTGCTGATGGTTCCGGCCGCCAACTATGCCGCCGACGGCCGCGTGTCGCCGATGTGGCTGCTCGGTCTCTATTTCCTGTTTACGGTCGGCGAGCTGATGCTGAGCCCGGTCGGACTTTCGACGATGACGCGGATTGCGCCGCAAAAAATGTCCGGACAGGTGCTCGGGCTCTGGTTCCTTGCGACGGCATTCGGCGATAAAATTGCGGGCGACATCGGCGGCGCCTTCACGACCAGCGACCCAGATGCGCTCGCGCTTTCGTTCCTGGCGCAGGCCGGGTTGGTTGCGGCGGCGGCGGCCCTTATGTTCGCCGTTGCGCCTATTGTCAGGCGGCTCTCGGAAGGCGAAAGTTAAGCATTCACAACGCCGGTTACGCCTAAGCAGCGGTCGGGAAGGTCTGTCGCCTTGACACCCGGAGCCAGCCATGGCGAATGTCGCGCGTGAAGCGGCGAGGGCGCACGCTTCAGTTGCACAGTCAGGAAAGCTTTCAGTGAACGCCACCACCGCATTGCGTACCTATCTCGATTTCGAGAAGCCGATTCTTGAGCTCGAAAACAAGGTTGCCGAACTGAAGGCCTTGCAGACGGACGGCAAGGGTCCGCAGATCACGGACGAAATCACGAAGCTTGAGCAAAAAGCGAAAGCAGCGCTTGCTGATACCTATGCGAAGCTGACGCCGTGGCAGAAGACGCTCGTTGCGCGCCATCCGGAACGGCCGCACGCGCTGGATTTCATCGGCGGCCTCATCGAAGATTTCACGCCGCTCGCAGGTGATCGCTATTTCGCCGAGGACGAAGCCATCGTCGGCGGCATCGGCAAATTCCGCAACCGTTCGGTTGTGGTACTCGGACACGAGAAGGGCGCCGATACCGAACAGCGTATCAAGCACAACTTCGGCATGGCGCGGCCTGAGGGCTATCGCAAGGCCGTGCGGTTAATGGAACTCGCAGACCGCTTCAACCTGCCGATCATCACGTTCGTCGATACGCCGGGCGCCTATCCCGGCATCGGCGCCGAAGAGCGCGGCCAAGCGGAAGCCATCGCGCGTTCGACCGAATGCTGCCTGCGGCTCGGCGTGCCGATTGTCGCCGTCATCGTCGGCGAGGGCGGTTCGGGCGGCGCAATTGCCATTGCGACGGCGAACCGGATCCTGATGCTGGAGCACGCGATCTATTCTGTCATCTCGCCGGAAGGCGCGGCGTCGATCATCTGGCGCGACAGCAACAAAAAAGAAGAAGCCGCGACCAATATGAAGATCACGGCGCAGGACCTCGACCAATTGGGCGTCATCGATGCCATCGTGAAAGAACCGACCGGCGGGGCGCATCGCGACCGCGAATCGGTGATCATCTCCACCGGCAATGCCATTGCGCGGATGCTCTCGGAGTTCGACGGAAAGTCGTCCGACGATATTCGCGCCCAGCGCCACGACCGCTTTCTGTCGATCGGTCGCTAGTTTGTGAGGCTATTGGGCAACGGAGGTGCGGCGCCCCCAGCACGCCGCATTTCGACACGATACTTGAGTTGACTGACCATCGTTCAAATCTCACTAAGGCGTTCGAGTTCTTTGTGCGTATGGTCCGCCTGATTGCAGCGGCGGGGACGTCAATCGGAACGGGAACGGGGCATTGGTGGGGACCAGCATTGGTTCGGCGCTACGGATGGTTATGCGGCTGGCGATTGTCATCGCCACCGTGACGCTTAGCGCATGCTCGAATACGCCAACGATTCCGCCGCCCGCCGACGTGCCGCTGTCCAAGGACACGCTGGCGCTTCTCGCGAAAAAAGGAATGCAGCCGGGCTCGCCGGTTTTCATCCGGGTTTTCAAGGAAGAGTCAGAGCTTGAGGTCTGGAAGCAGCGCGACGACGGGCGCTTTTACCATTTCAAGACCTATCCGATCTGCAATTGGTCGGGCGCGATCGGGCCGAAGGAGCGTTATGCCGACCGGCAAGCGCCGGAAGGCTTCTATACCATCACGCCAGCCCTGATGAATCCGAACTCTAAGTATTATCTGTCGTTCAACCTTGGCTATCCAAACGCCTACGACAAGTCGTGGGGCCGGACGGGTGATTCTGTCATGGTTCACGGCAATTGCCGGTCGGCGGGCTGCTACGCCATGACCGACGCGTTGATGGAAGAGATTTACGGACTGACGCGCGAAGCCTTGAAGGCCGGGCAGCCGAGCTTTCAGCTCCATGCTTATCCGTTCCGGATGACGGACGCGCGGATGGCCAAAGAAAAGCACAACAAGTGGTACGGCTTCTGGAAGACCATGAAGCAGGGCTACGACTATTTCGAGAAGTACCGGATTCCGCCCGCCATCACAGTTTGCGAACGGCGCTATGTCGTCGATGCGGTGTCGCGAAACCGTCCTGATCCGGCCGGCCCTTGCCCACCGCTCGCACGGCCAATCGTGACGGCGTTCAAGCCGCTGCCAGAGCCTGGCGGGGTTGACGTTGCGCATGGTAACAAGTTGAAAGGGATTGCCGATCCCGACAACGAGCCGACGCTGGCCGATATCAACAAGGCGAAAGCGCGTCAGAGCACACAGGCGGCCGCCGTTACGGCGCCGGTCGCCAACGCAAACTGAGCCTCCGCGAGGCATTCGATAACGGTCCCAAACGTTAAGCGAGCCAACGTTGCAGAAGCCCCGCAAAAGACGTGCCTTGAAAATCTTTCGGTTTGTCGCGGCGTTGTTCGCGGCAGGGATCGCTGCGTTCACGACGATGCCGTCGTGGCTGCCGAAACTGCCGGATGGCGACCGAGCGCTGATCGCCTATGAACGCGGCCAGCGGTTGGCGCGTTGGAGCCTTGGCCTTCCGATGCCTGGCGAGCCCGATCTTGCGCAATTGCCGGAACGGCTGGCGAAGGCCGGCGTCAAAGAAGGCGCGCCGATCCTGGTCCGGATCTTCAAGAGCGAATTCGAGCTGGAGCTTTGGATGCAGCGCGACGGTGAGTTCCATCGCTTCGCGACCTATCCGATCTGCCGGTGGTCGGGGCGCATCGGGCCGAAACATCGCGAAGGCGACGTACAGGCGCCGGAAGGATTTTATACCGTCGACCAGACGGCTCTCAATCCGAACAGCAGTTGGTATCGCTCGTTCAATCTTGGCTATCCGAACGCCTTCGATCGGTCCCACGGACGCACGGGTTCATTCATCATGGTGCACGGCGGCTGCGCGTCCATCGGCTGTTTTGCGATGACGAACGCGCAGATGCAGGAAATCTGGCAGCTCGTCACCGCGGCGCTGCAGAACGGGCAAAAACGCTTTCAGGTGCAGGTTTATCCATTCCGGATGTCTGATGAGGCGATGGCGCGGTATGCGGGCAATCCCAACATCGCGTTTTGGAAAAACCTGAAAGAAGGAAATGACCTATTCCAAGCAGACGGGCGGCCACCGAAGGTCAGCGTCTGCAACGGCGCCTATCGGTTCGCGCCCGGCGATGCCGGCTCGACTGGGGATGATTCGATTGATGACAAGTGCACAGCCGAGCAGGCTAAAAGCTAGCTGTACATAGCCTCACTTCTCGGGCCGAGTGTTGCACAAAGTCACTTAGAATCGCGCTTGACCGGCGATAGTGTGCGGCTCGCGCAGGAGTCAGCCGGTCGCAAATTCTATGGTGTCGTTCGATTTATCGCGTCTCAGACTTGTCGCGGCGATGGTGCTCTGCCTCGCCGGCGTTCAGCACGCTTACGCGCTGACAATCGAGCTTAAGGACGTTGCCCCGGACCGGGTCGAGCGACAGCGTGCTGCGGCGACCGGTGCGTTGCCGTTGCCCGGAACGCCCAACGTCGCGGTGCTGCAGGAACGCCTGCGCGACAAAGGCGTGACGCTTGCGTCTCCCATCATGATCCGCATCTTCAAGGCCGAGTCCGAACTGGAGATCTGGAAGCAGACGGGCAAGGATGGCCCCTTCATCCTGTTTGCGACCTATCCCATCTGCCACTGGTCGGGAACGCTCGGGCCGAAATTGAGCGATGGCGACCGGCAGGCGCCGGAAGGGTTCTACACCGTCTCGCGCTCACAAGCTCGTCATGTCGGCCGCTGGCCGATTTCCATCGACATCGGATATCCGAACATTCTCGACCAATCGCAGGCGCGCACGGGCTCGGACATCCTCATTCACGGCGGATGCTCGTCGGTTGGCTGCTTTGCGATGACGAATCCGGTGTCGGAAGAAATTCATCAGCTGACGCTCGCGGCAATCGATGCGGGGGAGACGCTCGTGCCGGTGCATGTGCTGCCGTTCCGCATGACGAACGAGAACATGATCGCGCAAAGCGGCTCGCCGTGGAAAGCGTTCTGGAACAACCTCAAAGACGGCTACGACCTGTTCGAACGGACCCGTCGGCCGCCGTCGGTCGGCGTGTGTAGCGGTCGGTATATCTTCAGCGAGACACCTCGCGGCGCTCTGCCTGGGCCGCTCGACGTCTGCGAACCGACGCTGGCGTCCATCCGAGAACAGGACCAATGGCTCAACAGCGTGCCACCGCCGACGGCCGTGATGCCGAAACTCGTGACGCAAGCGGCCGCGTCGAAGTCGGCGCCTATTCCGCAAATCCAGACGAGCCTCGAAAGCGACACCCCGCCACCAATGTTCTCGTGGCCTCTCGTCCGATAGTCGGCTGCGAAGGCCAACGCTTGCGCCCGTTATCCTGAAGCCTTACTTGGCCTTTATAACCATTGCATAATGGGTGCGATGAGCATTTGCCGTCGCACACGTGGTTCACCGGATGACACAGGAGCGAGGACTACGCATGGCTGAAAAGAGCGTCGTGAAGCGCGTCGAGATATTTATGGAGAACATGCTATTCAGCGCGCGCTGGCTGCTTGCACCGTTCTATTTCGGCTTAGCCATTTCGCTGTTCGTGCTGCTCATCAAATTCCTGATGGAGCTACTGCACCTCGCAGAGAGTGCGTTCACGTCAACAGAGTCGGACGTCATTCTTGGACTGCTGACGCTCGTCGATCTGACGCTGACGGGGTCGCTGCTGATTATCGTGATCTTTTCCGGCTACGAGAACTTCGTCTCGCGGATGGATCACTCCAACCACGACGATCGCCCGGAATGGATGGGCACCATCGACTTCTCGGCGCTAAAGCTCAAGATGCTGTCGTCGATCGTGGCGATTTCTGCAGTCCAGCTTCTGCGTCAGTTCATGTCGCTCGGCACGGTTACGCCCGAACGCGAGAAGGAGCTGATGTGGCTGGTCATCATCCACTTGGTATTCGTCGTCTCGAGCGTTCTGCTCGCGCTTTCCGACCGCATCGCTGGCGGACACCATGGCGAGGCCAGCGAAGCTCCCGAGAAGGCCGCCGCAAAAACAAACGAGCACTGATCTTTGGGGGCCTAAACGGCAAATGGGCTAGCTCATAAAGCCTAGAAGGCTAGCCCGCTTTCCCTTCGAAACTCGCCCCGCTTCACCAGGCGTCAATTAATTTAGCCCTGGTAATTTCGTCCTGGGCGGATTCCTGCGAGTTGTTTGTCCACAGCCATTCGTGTTCCTGTCCGGAACACGGTGCCTCGCCCGCCGTTTGTTTGACACAAACGGAGAGACGCCGATGAACTTGCTCCCCCTGCAGATCGTTCTGGGCTTCCAGGTTGCCGCCGCCGTCGTGATCTTTGTCCAACTCATGAAGGGCGAAGACGGCGACGGACCGCTGCGCGCAGAAAAAGCGGATCGTCTCCGCAAACACCGTGCGATCCTTCGATCACCCGGTGACGACGCGCGCTAAACTCTCATATCGCATCGCCGCTCAAGGCGAGCTATCTCGCAAAAAGGGATTGCTCGTCAGTCCATCTTGCCGTGGCAGTGCTTGTACTTCTTGCCTGAACCGCACGGGCAGAGTGCATTGCGCGAGACGCGGCCCCAGGTGGCGGGATCGTTCGGATCGACGGCCCCATCGCTGCGGCGGCTCTGCAGCGGCGCACGCTTCTCAGGCTCAGGCAGCGTATCGCGACGGGCGCGGGCGCCTGCAATCGCGGCATCCGCCATCGCCAGCTCAGGATCGCGCTCGACGAAATCATCATAGCCCGACGACGCATCCATGTGGTGCGCTTCCATCGGCGGCAGTTCGTATGGCTGCAGCATCGGCTGATCTTCTGGCGGCGCCAGTTCGACATGCATGAGCTGACCCGTCACGTTTTCGCGCAGGTGGCCAAGCATGTTCTCGAAGAGGATGAACGCTTCGGACTTATACTCGTTCAGCGGATCGCGCTGGCCGTAAGCACGGAAGCCAATCACTTGGCGCAAATGCTCGAGCGTAACGAGATGCTCGCGCCAGAGATGATCGAGCGTCTGCAGCAGAACCATCTTTTCGATTTGACGATAAAGCTCCGGCCCCATCTCCTGGGTCTTGGCCTCGACCTTGGCGTCAACCGCGGCCTTGATGCGCTCGCCGATTTCTTCGTCGGCAATACCTTCCTCGGCCGCCCAGGCTTCGATCGGAAGCTCAATGCCGTAGATGGCGTT
Organism: Hyphomicrobium sp. DY-1; assembly: GCF_047497105.1. NCBI lineage: Bacteria > Pseudomonadati > Pseudomonadota > Alphaproteobacteria > Hyphomicrobiales > Hyphomicrobiaceae > Hyphomicrobium > Hyphomicrobium sp. DY-1. Next base: position 1,773,270 of record NZ_CP134870.1, read on the forward strand.
GACCTGCTCGATGAGGCCCTTCACGTCCCACTGCTCAGCGTAGGCAGCCGGCGGGATGAAGCGCGTAACAAGCACGTCGATTAGCTCGTTGCGCATTTCGTGGACGGTTTCCGAAACGTCCTCTTGGCCCATGATGTCGAGACGCTGCTCGAAGATGACCTTGCGCTGGTCGTTCATCACGTCGTCGTATTTCAGAATCTGCTTGCGGATGTCGAAGTTGCGCTGCTCAACCTTTTTCTGCGCGGTTTCGAGCGACTTATTCATCCAAGGGTGCGTGATCGCCTCGCCTTCTTTGAGGCCGAGCGTCTGCAGCACCTTGTCCATGCGCTGCGAGCCGAAGATGCGCATCAGATCGTCATCGAGCGCGAGGTAGAACTTCGAACGGCCAGGGTCACCCTGACGGCCCGAGCGGCCGCGCAGCTGATTGTCGATGCGGCGGCTTTCATGGCGCTCGGTCGCAAGGACGTAGAGGCCGCCCGCTTCAAGCGCTTTTTTCTTCTTGTCGGCAACGTCGGCAACAAGCTCATCGCGCTTCGCCGAGATCGCCGATTCATCTGGCGGCGTGCCCTTCGCCGTTTCCTCTGCGATCCAATCGCGAAGACGGAATTCGGCATTGCCACCGAGCTGAATGTCGGTGCCGCGACCGGCCATGTTGGTGGCGATCGTGACGGCGCCGGGCTGACCGGCTTGCGCAACGATGTTGGCTTCCTGCTCGTGATAGCGAGCGTTCAACACCTGATGCGGGATGGGATACTCGTTGCCCTTGGCGTCGTTGACGAGCCTCGTCAGCAGTGCCGCCATATCGGTGAAGTGCTTGCGCAGCTCTTCTTCCTTGCCCGGCTTCAGGCTGGCGGCCTGCTCCTCGAGCTGCTTAGCGAGACCCTTGATGTACTTCTTGTCTTTCAGAAGCTCGGAAAGCTGCTCTGAGCGCTCGATCGACGTCGTGCCGACGAGAATCGGCTGACCGCGGCTCATGGCTTCGGCGATGGACTGGACGATCGCTGCAAGTTTCTCGCGCTGCGTGCGATAGATCTCGTCGTCCTCGTCGAGACGGCTGACGGGAAGGTTGGTCGGGATTTCGATGACTTCGAGGCCGTATATGTCGAGGAATTCGGAGGCTTCCGTCATCGCCGTGCCGGTCATGCCGGCGAGCTTCTTGTAGAGGCGGAAGTAGTTCTGGAAGGTGATCGACGCCAGCGTCTGGTTCTCGGGCTGAACCTCGACGTGCTCCTTGGCTTCGAGCGCCTGATGCAGACCTTCCGAGTAACGGCGGCCCGGCATCATGCGGCCGGTGAATTCGTCGATGATGACGACTTGGCCGCCTTTGACGATGTAATCCTTGTCGCGCTGGAACAGCTTGTGGGCTTTGAGCGCCTGCGTGAGATGGTGGACGAGCGTGACGTTGTCGATGTCGTAGAGCGAGCCTTTGAGCAGGCCCGCGTCTTCGAGCGCACGCTCCATCTTTTCGTTACCGGCTTCCGTAAAGGAAACCTGGCGCTGCTTTTCATCGAGTTCGAAGTCTTCGGGCACGAGGAGCTTCATCAGCTCGTCGATCGACTGATAAAGGTCGGCGCGGTCTTCGAGCGGGCCGGAGATAATCAGCGGCGTGCGCGCCTCGTCGATCAGGATCGAGTCGACCTCGTCGACAATGGCGTAGCCATGGCCGCGCTGAACCATCTCGGAATAGTTCATCTTCATGTTGTCACGAAGATAGTCGAAGCCGAGTTCGTTGTTGGTGGCGTATGTCACATCACAGGCGTAAGCGGCCTTGCGATCCTCGTCCGACATGTCATGGATGATGACACCGACAGTAAGCCCGAGGAAGCGATAGACCTGACCCATCCAGTCAGCGTCGCGCTTGGCGAGGTAATCGTTGACGGTGACAACGTGGACGCCTTTGCCCGCCAGAGCGTTGAGGTAAACTGGGGCAGTCGCGACGAGCGTCTTACCTTCGCCGGTCTTCATTTCGGCGATGTCGCCCTGATGAAGCACCATACCGCCGATCAGCTGGACGTCGAAGTGGCGCTGACCGAGCGTTCGTTTGGCAGCTTCGCGAACCGTTGCAAACGCGGGGACCAGAAGATCGTCGAGTGATGCGCCTTCGGCAAGCTGCTTACGGAACATTTCGGTGCGGGCACGAAGCTCCTCGTCCGAAAGATTCTGCAGCTCCGGTTCGAGGGCGTTGATCGCTGCGACTCGCGAGCGAAAGCCTTTGACCCTCCGCTCGTTGGAAGAGCCAAAGATTTTCGAAGCGAGACCACCGAACGAGAGCATCTTTAAGTTCCGTCCCTACAAAATTCGTGTTGGCCACGCACGCGCGCGACCAGGCTCAGTTTCAAGCGCCGGGCAGCATTCAGCAAAAAATGCGCGGCAAGGGGTGCCCCGCCACGCCTGCGTCAACATTCCCTCGGCGCTGCTAAACGCGCGGTCGTGACGGGCTCAAGACCCGATCCGATTAGCGGGAGACATAAGAACTCGCCCCCCTGACTGTCAATGTTCTGTGCGCGATGACAGAGGATGGCGATTTCCTGGCACCCTCCCAACTTTTAACTTGGTTTTCGACCTCCGGACCGCTATCGAGGCGCGCTTATTGGCCGCCCGCGTGCGGTTACGCCGTCGTGCCTGAATGAGCTTATGAGACGGCCCATTATTTCGACTTCAAACCCACAGCGGAGCCCAACGCCGATGAAGCGCATTGCCCTGGCTATTTTCACATTCGCGCTCGCAGGCGCAGCTTTGCCGCTGGCAGCCGCGGCCGACGACAAAGCGCCGGCATCGCCGGATAAAGTCGTCGCTACGATCGACGGAAAACCGATCACGGAAGGCGATCTGGCGGTTGCGGAGAGCGAGATCGGCTCCGACATGGGAACGATGCCTGGGCCGCAAAAGCGCGCGTCGCTGCTTGAATTTCTTATCGATAATCAGCTCTTTGCTGAGGCTGCCGAGAAGGACAAGCTCGACCAGTCCGCTGATTTCCAGACCCGCCTCGCCTATCTGAAGCGCCGGGCACTGCGCGAGCTTTATTTCGAAAAGGTCATTAAGGCCGGCGTGACCGATGCCGACGCACGCAAGATTTACGACGAGCAAGTGAAGCTTTTAAAGCCCGAAGAGGAAGTATCGGCACGGCATATTCTTGTCGATACTGAAGCAGAAGCCAAAGCTTTGAAGGAAAAGATCGACAAGGGCGCCGATTTTTCCCAGCTCGCCAAAGAAAATTCAAAAGATCCAGGCTCGAAAGACGATGGCGGCAACCTCGGTTACTTTGGCCACGGGCAGATGGTGCCGCAATTCGAAGAGGTCGTCTTCAAGCTCAAGAAGGGCGAGGTTTCGGACCCGGTGAAGACGCAGTTCGGCTGGCATCTCGTCAAGCTCGAGGATCGCCGCGTCAAGCAGCCGCCTGCGTTCGAGATCGTCAAGGACCGCATCATCCAGTCGCTGCTACTCCGGAAGGCGCAGCAAACAGCCGTCTCGCTGCGGTCGGGCGCGAAGGTTGATGTCGTCGATCCGGAGATCAAGAAGGCGATCGACGAGCGGCAAGCCATGATCCAGAAGCAGTCGCAGCCAAAGGCCGCCGATACGCCGCCGCAGGACGCTCCGAAACCCTAACCGCTTCGCTCACCGAAAAGAATTCAGACGGGCTGCTTGATTATGGCAGCCCGATCTGTTTCAGGGAGCCTCTTACTCAGCTGGAGGTTGCCTCATGGGCAAAGTCACGAGCGTTTCCCCGTTCGCGCCCGCAAGTCTTGCAAAACTGCCTGTCATTGAGGGCGTTGCGTTTGCGACCGCCGAAGCCGGCATTCGCTATAAGAACCGCACCGACCTCCTGCTCACCGTGCTCGCCGAGGGGACCTCGGTTGCGGGCGTCCTGACGCAATCGAAAACGGCGTCAGCGCCGGTCCTAGCCTGCCGCAAACACCTGAAGAAAGGCACGGCACGAGCGCTGGTCGTCAATTCTGGGAACGCCAACGCCTTCACCGGTAAGAAGGGCGCCGACGCGGTCGATATCACCGTCACGCATGCCGCCGACGCGGTCGCATGCAAGCCGCACGAGGTTTTCGTTGCATCGACAGGCGTCATCGGCGAACCGCTGGATGCAGAAAAATTCGCGCATCTTCTCGCCGATCTTGCCAAGCGCGCCGAGCCTGACGCTTTCGAGGCGGCGGCGCGCGCGATCATGACGACGGACACCTTTCCGAAGCTCGCGACGCGGACCGCGCTCATCGGCGACGTCGAGGTGACGATCAACGGCTTCTGCAAGGGTGCAGGCATGATCGCGCCCGACATGGCGACGATGCTGTGCTTCATTTTCACGGATGCCGCCATTTCTTCCGAAGCCTTGCAGGAACTCCTGGCAGAGCACGTGCAGACGACGTTCAACTGCATGACGGTCGATGGCGATACGTCGACCAGCGACACCTGCCTGATGTTTGCGACAGGCGCTGCAGAGACACGCGGGCAGAAGCCCGTGACGAAGGCAAAGACGAAAAAGCTGCAGGCTTTTTCGGAAGCGCTTCACGATTTGATGCGCGATCTGGCGATCCAGGTGGCGAAGGACGGCGAGGGCGCCTCGAAGTTCGTGACGTTCGAGATTACCGGAGCGAAGTCCTGGCATGCGGCGCGGACCATTGCACTGGCTTGTGCCAACTCGCCGATCCTAAAGACGGCGATCGCCGGCGAAGACCCGAACTGGGGCCGGGTCGTGATGGCGGTCGGCAAATCGGGCGAGGCCGCAGACCGCGATAAACTGACCATTTGGTTTGGTCCGCATTGCGTCGCACGGGACGGCGAACGCGCCGAAGAGTATGACGAAAAGACGGTTGCGGCCTACATGAAGAACGCTGAAATCGTCATTCGCGCCGACGTCGGCGTCGGCAAGGCAGCGGCGCGCGTTTGGACGTGCGATCTGACGCACGAATACGTGTCGATCAACGCCGACTACCGCAGCTAGGGGAACCACGGAGCAGGGCAAGCCTGACCGTGTGACGTAGGATGAAAGGACCGATCACGCGATGGAACACAGCTTCTGGGAAGAGCGCTGGCAGCGCGGCGAGATCGGGTTTCACCAACCCCATATCCATGCCCAGCTGCAGCAGTTCTGGCCGGGGCTCTCGTTGCCGAAGGGGAGCATCGTGTTCGTGCCGCTTTCCGGCAAGACGCGCGACATGGTTTGGCTTGCAGAGCAGGGCCACAAAGTCATTGGTGCGGAGCTTTCCGAACTGGCGGTTCGCGACTTTTTCAAAGAGTGCGGACTGACACCCACTGTCACGGCCAGCGGACCGTTTCATGTTTTCGAGGCAGGCCCTTACAAGATCTATCAGGGCGATTTCTTCGCTCTGCCTGCGGATGCCCTTCGCGGTGTTGCCGTTTGCTATGACCGTGCCGCGATGATTGCACTGCCGCCCGAGATGCGGCCGCAGTACGCAGAAAAGCTTGCGAGCGTGCTACCGCCAGAGGCTGCAATTTTCGTGATCTCCATCGAATATCCTCAAGGCGAGATCAAAGGTCCGCCGTTTGCCGTAGCTCAGGACGAGGTGCGTGCGCTTTTCGGCAAGCTGTACGACATCGACGTTCTCGAAGTGCGCGATGGGCTCGCAGCCAGCGACAACCTCAAGAAGCGCGGCGTGACACGGCTCGAAGAGGTCGCCTATCTGCTCAGGCGGCAGGCATGACGAATCCCCTGTTGCTCGTTGCGGCCGTCGCGCTCATCGACGACGATAATCGCGTGCTGCTCGCCCAGCGCCCCGAGGGCAAGTCGATGGCCGGACTGTGGGAGTTTCCCGGCGGCAAGGTCGAGGCGGGAGAAACGCCCGAGGATGCGCTCTGCCGGGAACTCAAAGAAGAACTTGATATTGAGCTGTGCCGGCCGTGCCTTGCGCCGTTCAACTTCGCGAGCCACGCCTACGAGAAATTCCACCTGTTGATGCCGCTTTATCTCTGCCGCACATGGGACGGTGAGATCTGCCCGCGCGAAGGTCAAACGATCAAATGGGTTCGCGGCATCGAGCTGAGCCGCTATCCGATGCCGCCCGCAGATGAGCCCCTTATTCCGTGGCTCCGGGATCTTTTGGCCGAGATTTCAGGACATCGGCCAGGCTGACTTTGGCTGAGCCAGGTTGCAGCGGCTTCTGCTGGCTTTCGTGCGGCACCCAGCCCGTGAGCGTGACGACCTCGAAGGTCGCCGAGACACGGCCATTCGGCAGGCCGAAGCGGTCCTGATAAATCTCGGCTGCACGCAAGAGCAGGCTTCTCGTCACCGGAGTGCGGCGACGCTCGACCAGCGGATTGCTAGCGGCCATGGCTTTGAGTTCCTGCATCAAGGCCAGCGGCGACGCGTACGTTACCTCGATGATGTCGTTGTCGGCGACGGGCAGCGCGAAGCCCGCGCGCTGCAGAAGACCACCCAGATCGCGAACATCGGCGAACGGCGCAACGCGTGGAGAGGCACCGCCAAGCACTTCGTCCTCCGCCAAGATCCAAGCTTCGCGCAGCTCCTTCAGCGTTTCGCCGCCGAGCAGCGCGCCGAGAAACAGACCATCTGGCTTTAAAGCGCGATTGATCTGGAGAAGCGCGCCCGGCAGATCGTTGACGAATTGCAGCGACAGGCCGGAGACGACAAGATCGAGAGCGGCTGGAGTGAACGGCAATGCTTCCTCGTCAGCGACGACCTTCCAGTCTTTCCCGCGCGAAAGGGCATCGTAGGCCGGTTCGACATCGACGATCCGACCGATCGTTGGAAGCTGCCGGAGCCGCGCCGCCAACAGTCCATGATAGGCCCCTAGGCTGGCGGCCACAGGGAACTCCCGGCGCACGAAGATGAGGCGTTCGGCAAAGTCGTCGGCGACGCGTTCCAGCAGAAAATCGGGAAGCGGCTGGTCGGCGCACACCCTGGCGATGCGATCGCGGCGGGCGCGGAGCAAAGTCCGGTCGAAAATACGGGGCGCTACAGCCATTTTGTCTCTTTCCGCGGCGTCACGAGAACGGCGGCCGGGTTCCTCTCGCCCGCGTTAGCGCGTTGGGCTAGAGTCGCGCAATGTCGAATAGTCAGCCGGTTGCATATGAGGAGCCCGCGGAGGCATCGCGCCACGACGGTCGCTGGGCGTTTGCACGTGGTCTGAAGCACCTCGGACGCTCCGCTCTCGATGTTCTGCTGCCGCCACTGTGCCTCGGCTGCCAGACGCGCATTATGGGCCACGATGCCCTGTGTCCATCATGCTGGCGGCAGGTCGCGTTCATCCGGCCACCGCTGTGCGACAGGCTCGGAGTACCGCTGGCAATAGGCACCGGCGGACCGATGCTCTCGGCGGCTGCCATCGCCGATCCGCCGGACTACGACAGGGCGCGGGCCGTTGCCCGCTTCGACGGGCTGATGCGACTGTTGATTCATGGTTTCAAATTCCACGACAGCCATAACGCGCGGCGGCTGTTCGGACGCTGGCTGGCGGTGGCGGGCGAAGAGTTGCTGGCGGACGCCGACGTGCTGGTACCCGTGCCACTCGCGCGCTGGCGGCTGCTGTCGCGGCGGTTCAACCAGGCGCAGATTCTGGCTATGGAAACAGGCCGGCGCGCGGGCAAGCCTGTTAATCCTTTCGCACTCGTCCGCCGCCGCTCGACGGGGCACCAGGTTGGACTAACCCGGGCGCAACGCCTTAAAAATGTGTCAGGTGTTTTCCGTGTTCCCGCCAACGAATTGCCGAACGTGTCCGGAAAAGCCATAGTTCTGATCGACGATGTGATCACGAGCGGCGCGACGGCTTCAGCCGCCGCAATCGCCCTCAGACGTGCCGGTGCACGGCGCGTGGATGTCCTCGCACTTGCTGTTGTTTCAGAATGATATTCTGAAACTGGAAAGGGCGTGACATAGGCGCGGCACAGCGGCGCAAAACTGCAAAGCAAGGTTGCATGACCTCGCGAACGCGCTACTTTTGATTCGAATGATTTTTAATGGCGTAGTGAGAGGCGCCGAGCAATGCCGAAGGTGACGGTCTACACGGCTGGAAATTGCTGTTTTTGCCATATGGCGAAGGATTTGTTGCGCCGGAAAGGCGCTGCCTTCGAAGAGGTCGACCTGACTGGACGGAGCGATCTACGTGCGGAGCTGACCTCGCGCTCGGGTGGCCGGCGGACAGTCCCTCAAATCTGGATCGGCGACGTGCACGTCGGCGGCTGTGACGACCTTTACGATCTCGATCGATCGGGCCGCCTTGATACGCTGCTGACGGCGTCCTGAGATGGCATCCGGGTCCAAGACGGCTTTTCGCGCGGCGCTCGTCCAGATGCGGGCAGGCCGTGACGTCGGACGCAACGTCACTGACGCCGTTTCGCTCATCAAGGAAGCGGCCAGCAAAGGCGCGGTCTACATCCAGACGCCGGAATGCACGACGTTGATGGAACTCGACCAGCCGCGCTTGATGGCCGAGACGAAGCCAGAGCAGAGCAATCCTGCCCTTCAGGCTTTCACCGACGCCGCCCGCAAGCAGAAGATCTGGCTGCACATCGGCTCGATGGCGGTCAAGGTTGCCGAGGGACGATTGGCGAACCGGTCCTATCTCATTGCGCCGGACGGCAACGTCGCGGCGCGCTACGACAAGATCCATATGTTCGACGTCGACCTCGGCGGCGGCGAGATCTATAGCGAAAGCGCGAACTATCAAGCGGGTCCGAGCGCCATGCTGGCGGATCTGCCGTGGGGCCGCCTCGGCCTGACGATTTGCTACGATTTACGCTTTCCGGCGCTGCATCGGGCTCTCGCCAAGGCCGGGGCCAAGTTCATTGCCGGACCAGCCGCCTTCACGCGGACCACCGGCGAAGCTCACTGGCACACCCTTTTGCAAGCGCGCGCTATCGAGACGGGCACGTTCGTTCTGGCGGCGGGCCAAGGCGGCTTGCATGAGAATGGCCGGGAGACGTTCGGCCATAGCCTTATCATCTCACCGTGGGGCGAAATCCTTGCGGAAGCGGGCGTCGATCCCCAGGTCATTACTGCGGATATCGACGCCGCCTACGCGGATCAGATCCGGCGGAAAATTCCGTCGTTGATGCATGACCGCGATTTCGATGTCGTCGTCGCGACACCTTCGAAATCGCCGCATCTGGTACACGAGCAGTGATCAAATATCTTCTAGGATGTGCCTCCGGGCACGAGTTCGAGAGCTGGTTTCGCGCCAGCGCCGACTTCGACGCGCAGTCTCGCTCGGGTGAAATCGCGTGTCCGCACTGCGGTTCGATCGAAGTCAGCAAGCTGCCGATGGCACCTTCTGTCGTCACCAAGCGTGCGGCACTCCCAGCACAATCGACGCAAGACGCAAGTCCAGCGGCCGCCGGGGGTGGCGGCAACGGTGCTGCGGTGCGCGAGGCGCTCAGGGCCTTCGCTCAGAAGATTATCGCCAATACTGAGGACGTCGGGCCGCGGTTCGCCGAAGAAGCCCGTAAAATGCACTTCGGAGAGACAGAAGAGCGCCAAATCCGCGGCAGCTCGACGCTCGAAGAGGCCCAGGAGCTTGCAGAAGACGGCGTGCCGTTCGGCATTCTTCCCACGCCTCCGGACGAGCTAAATTAACCACCGAACCGATGCTTGCCCTTTTCCCGGCGTAGTTCGCCGATCAGGGAGGCATTTTGACGGTTGCGAGACAGGCCGGAAGCGGTGCAAACATCTTCCGATAGGGCAGTACGCCCTACGGAGATCACGCCCGAATGACCTCGACCGTTGCCCGTCTCGATCCGTCCGTGCGCGCTGCCAACCGCGCCGGTCCCACAATCCGTCACGATTGGACGAGTGAAGAAGCGCTGGCGCTCTACGAGCTGCCGTTCATGGATTTGCTCTTCCGCGCCCAAAGTGTCCACCGGACATCGTTTGATCCCAATAAAGTCCAGATGAGCCGCCTGCTGTCGATCAAGACCGGCGGCTGCGCGGAAGACTGCGGGTACTGCAGCCAGTCGGCCCATCACAAGACCGGCCTCAAAGCCTCGAAGCTGATGGAAGTCGAGCGGGTTATTTCGGAAGCGAAGAAAGCCAAGGCGGCGGGCGCGACGCGCTATTGCATGGGCGCGGCCTGGCGCAGCCCCAAGAGCCGCGACATGGATGTCGTCGTCGCGATGGTCGAAGGCGTCAAAGCGCTCGGCATGGAAACGTGCATGACGCTTGGCATGCTGACGGATGACGATATCGTCAAGCTACGCGATGCGGGCCTCGACTACTACAATCACAACGTCGATACGTCGGAAGCCTATTACAGCAAGGTGATTACGACGCGCACTTACGCCGACCGGCTCGACACACTCGCGCGCGTTCGCGATGCGGGCATGAAGGTTTGCTCGGGCGGCATCGTCGGCATGGGCGAAGAGCGCCAGGACCGCGTTGATATGCTGGTGACGCTCGCCAATCTCGACGAACATCCTGAGAGCGTGCCGATCAACATGCTGATCGCCATTCCAGGAACGCCGCTCGAAAATACAAAACAGATCGATCCGATCGATTTCGTGCGCACCATCGCGGTCGCCCGCATCATGATGCCGAAGTCGTTCGTCCGTCTCTCGGCCGGGCGCACCGACATGAGCGATGAGATGCAGGCGTTGTGCTTCTTTGCGGGCGCAAACTCGATCTTCGTCGGCGAAACGCTGCTGACCGCCGACAATCCCGGCGAAGACAAAGACGGCAAACTTTTTGCCAAGCTCGGACTTTCGGCGCTTGAACTCGATATCGACACGTCTCCGGAGCACGAGCCCGCGACGTGCGCGGGACATCAGGATGCCAGGCAATCATGAGCGTGCGCTCGACGCGCTCTCCCGCCGTGGGCGTCTGAGAACGCTAGAACCCGCGCACGGACTGGACTTCACGTCGAACGATTATCTCGGCTTGGCGCAATCGCGCGCGCTTGCCGACGCCATCGAAGCGGCGATTGCGCGTGGCGTTCCGGTCGGCGCGGGCGGATCGCGTCTGTTGCGCGGTAATCACGCTGAGCACGAGCTTTTAGAGCAGGAAGCGGCGCACTTTTTCGGCGGCGAGACCGCGCTTTATTTCGGCGGCGGCTTCATTGCCAATACCGCGCTTTTTTCGACGTTGCCTGCACGCGGCGATCTCATCGTCTACGATGAGTTGATCCACGCCAGCGCGCATGAAGGCATGCGGCTGTCGAAGGCTGAGGCAAAGGCCGTGCGCCATAACGATGCGCAAGGTTTTGACGATGCGATCACGGCATGGCGCGCGACCGGCGGCACCGGGCAGCCGTGGATTGCGATCGAGAGCCTCTACAGCATGGACGGCGATCGCGCGCCCATCGCTGAGCTCGCGGCGATCGCGGATCGTCATGACGCGATGCTGATCGTGGACGAAGCACATGCCACGGGCGTGCTCGGTCCAGATGGGCGCGGCCTCGCCGCCGATCTCGAAGGCCGCGAAAACGTCGTCACGGTGCATACGTGCGGAAAGGCGTTGGGCGCGACGGGCGCACTTGTGATAGCGCCGCGCACTATTCGCGATTTTCTGGTCAATCGCGGTAGAGCCTTTATTTACGCGACGGCACCGTCGCCGCTGATGGCTGCCGCCGTGCGCGCAGCGCTCAACATTTGCCGCAACGATCCGCAACGGCGGCAGCGCTTGCACGATCTCGTCGGGTTTGCCGCGCGGGAACTGACGACGAAAACGCGCTTTGCGGCTTCAGGCTCGCAGATCCAGCCATTGATCATCGGCAGCGATGGCACGGCGATGGCGCTTGCGACAGCGATGAAGACCAGGGGTTACGACATCCGCGCGATCCGTCCGCCGACCGTGCCGGAAGGCACGTCACGGCTTCGACTCACGATTACGCTCAATGTTTCCGAGCTTGAAATTACGCGCCTCATCGACGATCTCGCGGCGGCTGAAGCGGAGAATGCAGCATGACCATCCGCATCGTCGTCGCCGGCACCGACACGGATGTCGGCAAGACCGTTTTTTCCGCGGCGCTGACGAGCGCGCTCGACGGCTATTACTGGAAGCCGGTGCAGTCGGGCCTTCAAGGTGAGACGGATTCCGATGTCGTCAGCCGCGTGACCGATCTTGCGCAGTCGCACATCCTGCCGGAAGTCTATCGGCTGAACACGCCCGCATCGCCGCATTTCGCCGCAGAAATCGACGGCGTCGAGATCGATGCCCGACAGTTATCGCCATTTGGGCTGCCGACACCGCTCGTTGTCGAGACAGCGGGTGGATTGATGGTGCCGCTGACGCGCCGACTTCTGCAGGTCGATCTTTTGGCGCAGTGGCGTCTTCCCGTGATCCTGTGCGCATCGACAAAGCTCGGCACGATCAACCATTCGTTGTTGTCGATCGAAGCGTTGAAGCGCCGAGCGATTCCTATTCTAGGCGTTGCATTCATCGGCGACGCGAATAGCAATAGCGAAGAAGCGATCACATCATTTGGAGGCGTTCGGCGCCTGGGCCGCCTCCCACGGCTTGCCAAGCTCGACGCCTACAGCCTGCAACGCGCATTCGCCGAGAATTTCTCCGTTGCCGACGTCCTCGACATCGGGGCGGTCGGCCCATGACCGCGTCACCGATCTGGCATCCGTTCACGCAACATGCGCTCGAACCCGATATGCGCCGCATTCGGGCCGCTGAAGGCGCGTGGCTCGAAGCCGACGATGGGCAACGAATCTTCGACGGCGTGTCGTCGTGGTGGGTTATCACGCACGGGCACCGGTATCCGAAAATCATCGCGTCAATGCGAGAGCAGGCGGAGGCGCTGGATCAGGTGATTTTCGCGGGCTTCACGCACGCGCCGGCGGAGGCCGTCGCGGCGGGATTGTTGAAAATCGTGCCGCCGGGGCTGTCGCACGTTTTCTTTTCCGACAGCGGCTCGACGTCGGTTGAGGTGGCGCTGAAAATGGCGCTCGGCTACTGGAAAAATATCGGCGCCAAGCGCACGCGCATTCTGGCGCTTGAACACGGCTATCACGGCGATACCATCGGCACGATGTCGGCGGGTGCGCGCGGAGTGTTCAACGCGGCCTACGAGCCACTTTTATTCGAGGTCGGCCGCATCCCCTATCCGAAACCGCATCACGCGCAGCCGACGTTCGATGCGCTCGAGATCGCATGCCGCAAAGGCGACGTGGCGGCCTTTATCTGTGAGCCTCTAGTGCTCGGCGCGGGCGGGATGTTGTTCTATGACGCCGACACTCTGAAAGAAATGCATCGCATCTGCAAAGCGCACGACGTGCTGTTCATCGCCGACGAAGTCATGACATGCTTCGGGCGCACCGGCACCGTTTTCGCGTGCGAACAGGCCGGCATCTCGCCGGACATCCTTTGCGTCGCGAAAGGGCTGACAGGCGGCTCAATCCCGCTTGCCGTGACGCTCTCGACGACTGCGATTTACGACGCGCATCTTTCGAAAGATCGGTCGCGGACGTTTTTTCATTCTAGTTCATACACGGCCAATCCGATCGCCTGCGCCGCGGCGGCGGCCAATCTCGAAATCTGGCGGACCGAGCCCGTGCTGGAGCGCATCCTTGCACTCTCCCAAAATCAGGCTTTGTGTCTCAACGAACTGCAAACCGATCCGCGCTTTGCGAACTTGCGGCAGCTCGGAACGATTTCGGCGTTCGAGCTTGCTGACCTTCAACCTGGCTATCTGGCTGACGTTGCCTTGAAGCTCAGAGCGCGATTACTGGAGCGCGGCGTCCTGCTTCGCCCGCTGGGTTCGACGGTTTACATCATGCCTCCCTATTGCACGACGAAGGACGAACTTAGATTCGTCTACAATGCCCTCAGCGAGGCCGTCGATGAGGTGCTGGCATGAGCGGAGTCGCCATCGTCGGGCACGGGCATTATGCGCCGGAGCGCGTCGTGCCGAACCACGAGATCGAAGCGCGACTCGGTCTCGAAGCCGGCTGGATCAAACGGCGCACCGGTATCGACGCGCGGCGCTACGCGGCCGAGGGCGAAGCGCTCTCCGATATTGCGATCAAAGCCGGTGATATGGCCCTGGCACGGTCCGGCATGTCGCGGGACGACGTCGGGTTGCTGCTGCTTGCGACGTCTACGCCCGATCATTTGCTACCACCATCAGCGCCGCTTGTTGCGCATCGCCTCAGGCTTTCGAATGCGGGTGCAATCGACATGGCGGGCGCATGTGCGGGCTTTCTTTACGCGCTGACGCTTGCCGATAGTTTCGTGCGCACGCAGGGTATTCCGGTGCTCGTCATCGCGGCGAATATTCTTTCCCGCCGCATCAATGAAAGCGATCGGGGTAGTAGCGTGCTGTTCGCGGATGCGGCCGGCGCGGTATTGCTGGCGCCGACTGAGCGTCGCGATGCTGGAGTTATCGGCGCGCATCTCGCGTCGAAAGGTCAGCACTACGATCTGATCAAGATTCCGGGCGGCGGCAGCAGGATGCCGTTTTCCCAGATCACCGATCCGAAGGACGTGCTGATGATGATGGAGGACGGTAAGGCCGTCTATCAGGGCGCCGTCGCTATCATGACGGACTGCGCCGAACGTTCGCTTGCAAAAGCGGGGCTCGCGCCGTCGGCGGTGACCGACCTTATTCCGCATCAAGCCAACGCGCGGATGATGACCACCATTGCGCACCGACTCGACATTCCTGCTAACCGTCTGCGTTCGACAATCGAGAACTTCGGCAACAGCTCGGCCGCGACGATACCGTTTACGCTGTCGGCGACGGCCGAAGCGCGGCCCTATAAGCAGGGCGACGTCGTGTTGATGACGGCGGCGGGCGCGGGATTGACCGGCGGCGCCGCCGTCTTCCGTTGGTAGATTTCCGCCGTTACTGACGGATACCCTCAATGTTGAGGATCAACTCGACGTCCTTCGTCGCGGGCCCGAGATTGCGCAGGATACCGAAGTCAGCGAGCGTGATTTTCGTCGTGCCAGTGAAACCATCGCGATAGCCACCCCAGGGATCCTTGCCGCCGCCGACGTGCTCGGCATCGATTATGACTTCCTTGGTGACGCCGTGCAGCGTGAGATTGCCGGTGACGGTTGCCTTGTTCGGGCCTGTCGATTTGATGCTTGTGCTTTCAAACGTGGCGGTCGGATATTTGTCGGTGTCGAGAAGGTCGGCGCCACGCAGATGCTTGTCGCGCAGAGCAAGGTTAGTATCGACACTGGTGGTGTCAATATCGACTTTCACTTTCGAGGCGTCGGGGTTCTTATCGTCGAACGCGAACGTGCCGGAGAATTTGTCGAAGCGGCCGATGATCCAGCTGAAGCCGAGATGGTTGACCTTGAACGTGATCGATGCGTGAGCATTGTCGGTGTCGATCTTGTAGTCGGCAGCCATCGCCGGGGTAGACATCACAACCGCCGCCAACGATACGGCGAACGCTGCGTATTTGACCGTCATTGCTGATTTCCCTTTTCTAAGGTGCGTGATGAACTCTTTGGGCCGGACCACATGCGGGTCAGGATCTCGCTTCTGTCGATGATGTGATGCTTCAATGCCGCAATCGCATGAATGGCGGCGAGCACAATGACGGCATACGCGAGAATGCGATGTATATTGCCGGCGGGCGTTTCGAGGCCGGGCAGCTTCGTAATTGCGGGCACGTCGAACCAGCCGAAGACGCTGACGGGCGCGCCATCCGCCGTCGAGATCAGGTAACCGCTGATCAGCAACGCGAACAACAGCAGGTAGAAGCCCCAATGGACCGCGAACGACGCTTTTCGCTCAAGCGGCGAAAGCTCGGCGTCGGAGGGCTTCGAATTGACCATGCGCCAGATCAGACGAACGACCAGCGCAAATAATAGAACCATTCCAACGCTGCGATGAATGTCGGGCGCAGAATTGTAGTAGGGGCTGTAATAGTCGAGTCCGACCATCCAGAGGCCGAGGGCGAACATGGCGACGATCGCAACAGCCATAAACCAATGAAACAGGCGCGAAATAAGCCCGTAACCGTCCAATGTGTCGCGAATGTGCATATTGCTCCCGCCTTGCGCGATGTGCGCGCATCACCCCTTGGGCGACACATGCAAGCACAGGCGAGCGCTTTCAAGAGGGCACAAAAAAGGAACCGGGCGGCGGGACGGCGGTTCAGTCTGCTGTTGCGCCGGCGACCACGTTCACATCGACGCTGACACTGACGGCATGTTCGCCGCCGCCGCGCAAGACGCCGCTGATCGGACTAACGTCATCGTAATCGCGGCCGAATGCGACCGTGATGTGCTCGTCGCGGACAATGATGCCATTGGTCGGATCGAGACCAACCCAGCCATATTCCGGCGACCAGACCGAGATCCACGCGTGCGAAGCATCGGCGCCTTGCAGCTTTGGACGTCCCACAGGCGGATGGGTGTGGAGATAGCCGCTGACGTAGCGCGCCGGAATGCGAAGCGCGCGCAAACCCGCGAGTGCCAGATGCGCGAAATCCTGACAGACGCCGCGACGCATGGCGAAGACCTGCGTGACCGGCGTTGACACATCGGTGGCATGCGGATCGAATTTGAAATCGTTGTAAATCCGCATGACGAAATCCATCGCGCCTTCGAGGACCGGCCGCAGCGGCGTGAACGAGAAAGCTGCATAGTCGGCGATTTCCAATGTCGGCGTCGTCAAGCGCGAGGCGCAGCGGTACATCAAAATATCGACATCGCGCTGCTGTGCCGCTTCGTGCAGACACGGATCGAGCGCATCCCACGGCGTCGTTGCGGTCAGATCGACGGGCGGCGGCAGCGATTTCTCGACGGTGCTGCGTGCGAGCAGCACCAGCTCCTGATGCGGTTCCTCGATATCGAGAACGACTTCAACGTTGCCGAATGTGTCGATGCGCTCCTGTCGCGATGCCGGCGCAGGCTCGACGAGCAGACTGTGATTGCGAACGATCTGCCCAGGCATCGCACGCGGCGACATGTGCACAAGGTGCAACGATTGCACCACGGTCGACCGGTAGCGGTAGTGCGTCTTATGGACGATATCGAAGATCATATCGAGGGACCAACCCTCGTGTGCGTCCGGTGGGGCGCTTCATCGAGAACGTTGAAGTAGCGGCGCGAGATCGCATTGGATAGCTCAGGCAGCATGTCGAGCTGATCCATCAGCAGGCTTTCGAGCGTCTTGGCTGTTTCTTCTTTTGCCATGGCTTCGACGTCGGCCAGACGGATCGATGTCAGAAGCGCAATGATAAGACGGCGGTCGTCGGGTAAACCCGCTCCTTGTGACGAATCCGGCAGGCTTTCGAGATGGCGCGCGATGGCTGAGAGCTGATAGGCAAGGCTTCGCGGATTTGTCTCGTCGAGCAACAGCAAATCCAAGACCAACGGCAGCATCGGATCGAGTCGATAGCGCGAGCGATAGGTGATAAAGCTGTCCGCGAGTTCGAGCAGCAGCAGCAGGCTGCTCGACGTCTCTTCCGGATCGGACACCGGGATGAAGAGCGTCAGAATAGCTTCGCTGAGATTTTGCGCGCGTTCGATGCGCCGTCCCATGTCGAGGAACGACCAGCCGAAGTTGCGGGTCATGTTCTCATGCATAAAACCGTTGAATGCCGCGACGGCGGTGATGCCCTCATCCAGTAAATCGAGAATTTCGACGGGGTGGGCCGAGTTGAGAGCTTTGCGCCAAGGCTCACCGCCGCGGAATTTGCTCAAAGTCTGCCAGGCTTCAAGCGAGAGGCGGTCACGGACAAGGTGCGCAACCCGATAGAGCCCGTCGAGCGTGCGTTCGAGCGTGCGCGAACCGAGGCCCGTCGTGATGAGGCGGCGGCACAGACGCTCGATTTCATCGTCAGGCGGCGTTTCGCGACTGCCGATAACGGAACTCAGGTCTTTGCCGAGGAGCACCTCAAGGCATTTGCGCGCGGCACGTTGGCCAGTATCAGGCCCGCTGTCTTCTTCGACGCGACGTAGCGCGCCGCGCAGCACGCGCATCGTCCAGTCGGCGCGTTCGCTATATCGGCCAAGCCAAAAGAGATCGTCGGCGACGCGGCTTTGGATAACGCGTTGCGATCTCTCGACCCGCGCGTTCGCGAGGGTTGGGCGCCAGAGACTGATGTGCGGCGCCTGTTCGCCTTCGCCGATCACCCAAACGTCTCGTGTCTGCCCGTCAGGGGCGCTTAGTGCAACGGCACGGCCCGGAGCGACGCACATCGCAAGGCCACCGGGCATCACCTGATATTCGCCTGACGAAGTGCGGGAGATGTAAACGCGTATTGCGAACGGCTTCGGGACAAGGCCGCCGTCGGCGTAGACTGGGGACGAACTGAACCCGATCTTTTCTTCGGCGACGAGTGTCGCGCCATGCAACGCAATTTCGTGCCGCATCTTTTCGCGTTCCGATGTCGAGAGCGCCCGCGCTTCCCAACCCAGTGCGGCCTGCCCCGGTCTACCGGTTCCTTCCTGCGCCTTGCGGATGGTGAAGCGTTCGGGGTACGCAAACAGCTCTTGACGGGCGTCGGCATTGCCGAGCCAGCGGCGATGCGCGTCGTGGAGCTGAAGGTCTTCACCGAGAATATGCTGCGCGAGTTGCGGCAGATAGGGGCCAAGACCACGGTTTTGCGCCAGCGCGGTCCCGATGGCGTTGACGACGAGATGCGGCGACTTCCGGCAAACCCTGAGCAAACCGGATGGACCGATGAAACCCGTCGGATCAAGCTCCAGCGGATCGCTCGATTTGCCGCTGATGCAGCGCACGATCAGATCGAGTTCCTTCAGTCCTTCGAGCGTCTTGAGATAGACCTGGGAATTTCTGGTTTTGAGATCATGGCCTTCGACGATCAGATAACCGAGGTAACGAGCGAGATAGGCGTGCGAGAAATAGTCTTCGTGATGCGGTCCCGGCGTCAGCAGCGCGATGCGCGCGTTTTCGCGACCGCTGTGGAGCGTCAGCGTTGATTGCAGCTCTTGGAAATAGGGCGCCAAGCGACGGGCGTTGCAGTCCTTGAAGATATCGCCCGCGACGTGGGTATGAACGACGCGATTGGCGAGCGTGAAGCCAATGCCGGCCAGCGTCTCGGTGTGGTTGTCGATGACGCGCCACTGGCCATCCTCGCCCCGCGCGAGATCGGCGGCATAGAACATCAGCCCACCTGCATTCGGCAGCACGCCTTTACAGGGGACGAGATAGGCCGGATCGGAGAATAGCAGTTCGGCGGGAATGAGACCTTGGCGGACCAAATTCTGGTCGCCGTAGACATCATTCAGAATGGCGTCAAACAACCGTGCACGCTGAATGAGTGCGCGTTCGAGGCCCCGCCATTCGCCTGCCGAAATGACGACAGGGAGAAGATCGAGAGACCAGCGCTGTGCTGACGTGTTGGGGTCGGCGAAAATATCGTAGGCGATGCCCGTTTCGCGAACTCGGCGGGCGAGGCGCGCTGAGCGCAACTCGCGTTCGGCGTCGGTCAGCTGCGCCAAGCCATCGAGCAGCGGACGCCAGTGCTCGCGGATCGCCCCGCCGTCTTCCAGCAGCTCGTCAAATCCTGAAACCTCCTGGCGCCGGTAGGCGCTCAAAAGGTTGAACAATGGCTCTGCTTTCATTGCCGCTGCTGTCGTCATTCCGACTGGTCCACGCCGCGACGGTCCCCCAAATCACCGATTGAACGACACACACTATCATGTGCCGAATCGCCGTCCGCAAGCGAGGCTCTGCGGCAAATGCGGAGGGGAACCGCTGTGGAAACGTTTCCGATGGCGATTTTCAGCCCGGATTGCGCCGAAGATCGAGGGTCGCCGGGTAATCCGGGTTAACGCTCTCTGACCTGACGTGCATCGGACCTGCCGTATGACCTTCGGCGTCGAAACGGGCGAGGCGGCGGCCCTCGGCTTCGTAGGCGTTGATCGGAAACACCTCGAAGTTGCGGCCGCCGGGGTGGGCGACATGGTAGCGGCAGCCCGCAATCGAGCGGCCGGACCAAGTATCGACGACGTCGAACGTCAGCGGCACGTGCGGCGGAATGGTCGGATGAAGCGCGGACGGCGGCCACCAGGCGCGGTAGCGAACGCCTGCGACGGCTTCGCCCCAGTTTCCCGTGCCGGTAAGCGGCAGAGGCCGGCCGTTACAGGTCACGACGTGGCGGTCGCCAGTCTGTCCCTTAACCTTCACCTCGACACGCTCGAGTGAAGAATCGACGTATCGGGCTGTGCCGCCCGCAGTGCTTTCCTCGCCGAGGACGTGCCATGGCTCCAAAGCCTGACGCAGCTCCAAGGTCAAGTTGTCAGCGGTGATGGTGCCGAAAAGCGGGAAGCGGAATTCGAAATGCGGGCGGAACCATTCGAGTTCGATCGGTAGCCCCGCCTCTTTGAGGTCGGTGACGACGGATGAAAGATCGGCCCAGATGTAGTGCGGCAGCATGAAACGATCGTGCAGCGCTGTACCCCAACGAACGAGCTTCTGGCGGTAGGGTTTCTCCCAGAACATAACGATCAAGGCGCGGAGCAAAAGTTGCTGCGCCAGGCTCATGCGGGCGTGCGGGGGCATTTCAAACGAGCGGAACTCGACGAGGCCCAGGCGGCCCGTCGGCCCATCCGGCGAGTAGAGCTTGTCGATGCAGATCTCAGCGCGGTGAGTGTTGCCGGTGACGTCGATCAGCAGGTTGCGGAACAGGCGGTCCACCAGCCACGGTGGGATGTGGCCCATTCCCGGATTCGGCACCTGCGAAAGCGCAATCTCAAGCTCGTAGAGCGACTCGTGGCGTGCTTCGTCGGTGCGCGGCGCCTGGCTCGTCGGACCGATGAACATGCCGGAGAAGAAGTACGACAGCGCCGGATGGTTCTGCCAGTAGGTGACGACCGATGCCAACAGATCGGGGCGGCGCAGGAACGGACTGTCGGCGGGCGTGATGCCGCCAAGCACGATATGATTGCCGCCGCCGGTTCCGGTATGGCGGCCATCGAGCATGAACTTTTCGGCGCTGAGACGAGCGTTGTGCGCTTCCTCGTAAAGGGCTGTCGTGATCGCGACCGAGCTTTCCCAACTCGTCGAAGGATGAATGTTGACTTCGATGACGCCTGGGTCCGGTGTCACCTTGATCACATTGAGGCGCGCGTCTGGCGGCGGATTGTAGCCTTCGATCTGCACTGGCACGCCGGTCTGTTTGGCGGCCTCTTCGACAGCCGCGACCAGCGCGGCGTAGTCTTCGGCATCGTAAAGCGGCGGCATGAACACGCAGACGGCGTTGCCGCGCGGCTCGATCGCCAAGGCCGTGCGGACCGATCCCGATATTTCCGGCGCGACGCTAGCTTGCTGGCTTACGGGCGGTGCTTCGAGCGTCACAACGCGGCGCTGCTGCAAAAGGATTGTGCGTTCAGGAAGCGGCCGGTTCGGGCCCATCGGATCGCGCTCGATCACATGCGGATAGTCGAGCGGAGAGACGATCGGAAACGACTGCAGGGGAAGGCGGAACCCTGCCGGTGAATCGCCAGGAATGAGGAAAAGGTGATCGCGCCGGAGCGCCCAGCGCTCGGTGACCCAGCGGCGGCCTCTATCGGCTGTTTGCCACGCCTGGATCGGCAGCACATAACTCGCGACCGCGCCAAGACCGCGATCGAATACGCGGGCGATGCGGGCACGCTCAGCCGGGTCTTCGAGTTTATTGTCTTCAGCCGTGACATTGATCGGCAGTTTTCGTTCCACCAGAAGAAAGTGCGCCGGGTCTTCATAAGCCGGCATGGCGCTGTCTTCGGGCAGGCCGAGTTGCCTACACACACCGCGCATCAGCTTGTCAGCGTCTTCCGGCATCGCCGGGCGGGCGACGCTTTCGCTGACGATCAAATCCTGATTTTCCCAGAGTGGCTGGCCGTCGCCCCGCCAGTAGAGCGCAAAAGCCCAGCGCGGCAGTTGCTCGCCAGGATACCATTTGCCCTGGCCATAATGCAGCATCGCGCCTGGTGCGAACCGTTGCTGCAAACGGCGAACGAGTTCGTCGGCATAGCGGCGTTTGGTCGGCCCAACAGCAGCCGTGTTCCACTCTGCGCCTTCCATGTCGTCCGCCGAAACGAACGTTGGCTCGCCGCCCATGCTGAGGCGAACGTCGCCTTTCGTCAGGCGCTCGTCGACGGCTTTTCCGGTTTCGACGATCGTCTTCCAGGTTTCGTCGTCGTAGGGCTTCGTGACGCGCGGGGTTTCGCGAATGCGCGTCACCGCCATCACGAAGTCGAATTCGACCTCGGCCTTGGTGTGACTGCCGGTGATCGGCGCAGCGCTGATGGGATGCGGCGTGGCAGCCAACGGGATATGGCCTTCGCCTGCGAGAAGGCCTGAGGTCGCATCGAGGCCGATCCAGCCAGCGCCGGGGATGTAGACCTCACACCAAGCATGCAGATCGGTGAAATCGGTATCGGTGCCGGCAGGGCCGTCGAGCGGCTTCACGTCGGGCTTCAGCTGGATCAGGTAGCCGGAGACGAAACGCGCGGCGAGGCCGACGTTGCGCATGATCTGCGTCAGCAGCCAGGCGCTGTCACGGCAGGAGCCTGAAGCATTTGACAGCGTCTGCTCGGGCGTCTGGACGCCGGGCTCCATGCGGATCAGATAGCCGACGTCGCCTTGCACCATGCGATTGAGATCGCAGATGAAATCAATCGTCGTCTGCGGTTTGGTACTGACCTTTTCGAGATAGCGCTTGAGTTTCGGGCCAACGGCGTCCGGAACGAGATAGGGCGCGAGCTCCTGCTTCAGGTGGTCGTCATAGGTGAACGGCCAGTCCTTGGCGGCTTCCTCGATGAAGAAATCGAACGGATTGATTACCGCCATGTCGGCGACGAGGTCGACCGTGACGGAAAATTCCGTCGTCTCGTCCGGCATCACGACGCGCGCCAGGAAATTGCCGAATGGATCCTGTTGCCAATTGAGAAAATGCGTCTTGGGCGTGATGGTCAGCGAATAGCTGAGAATGGGGGTTCGGCAGTGCGGCGCCGGACGGAGCCTCACGACTTGCGGCCCCATGTTGACACCTCGATCGTAGCGGTAGCTCGTTTTATGGGTCAGCGCGACGTGGAGGACCATGGATGAGGCATTATCCCTGTTTGATCTCGCGATGGACGCCCGTCAGACGAGCGCTTGGCAACGAAATACGTCTACCTGCGTTAGCGGTCCGATAGATGTGGTACAAGCTTGGTGCAGCCTAAAAACTGCGCAGCCTAAAATTCTGCTGGACGTTTGGGCAGAATGCTGAAGAATTGGCGGCCCCTTGCGTTTTATGAAGGCAACGGCGTGACTTATCCGCAAAATCGCTTGAACGGAAGCCGTGACGTCGCCGCCGAGTGCTTTGGTGCCATGCCGGAAAGGCAAACATTCCCCTTCAGGAGTTGGCGGTCGCCAGAATGAAGAATTTTGCCTGCGCGAACTGCGGAAACACCGTTTATTTCGAGAACGTGACGTGCGTGAAGTGCGGCAGCACGCTTGGCTTCGATAGCGCCGAGCAGGCGATCGTGGCGATCGCGGATGCGGGCTTAAGCGAAACCACACCTGACGTTCCAATCTTCCGCAAGCTCAATGCCGGTCCAGACGACGTTGCGCTGCGCTACTGTGCCAATGCCGAATTCGGCGTTTGCAATTGGCTGACGCCCGACAGTGAAAGCCATATCTTCTGCAAGGCCTGCGACCTCAATCGCATCATTCCCAATCTCTCCGAACCCGGCAGCCTGCTCGCTTGGCGCGCGATCGAGCACGCCAAGAAGCGTCTGGTGTATTCGCTGTTGCGGTTCGGTCTGCCGTTTGACGGCTCAGCTTCGACAAAAGGCCCGCTGACATTCGACTTCGTCCGCAATGCGCTGACGGGTCATCTCGATGGCGTCGTAACCATTGACGTCAGCGAAGCTGATGCGGTCGAACGGGAACGGCAGCGCCAGCAGTTCGATGAGCCTTATCGCTCGCTGCTTGGCCATCTTCGCCACGAAAGCGGCCATTACTATTGGATGGTGCTCGTCGAAGAAGCGGGACGACTTGAAGAGTTTCGCGAAATCTTTGGCGACGAACGTGACGATTATGATGCAGCACTCGCCCGCCACCACGCCAACGGTCCAGCGGCCGATTGGCAAGAGCAATATGTGTCAGCCTATGCCAGCGCCCACCCTTGGGAAGATTGGGCCGAGACGTGGGCGCATTATCTTCATATGGTCGATGCGCTCGATACCGCTGCTGCGGAAGGCATGGAAGGACATGGCCTTCGCCTCGATCTTCGTGATGACATTTATTCCAGCGTGACTTTCGGGGCGCTGATGGCGCGGTGGATTCCGCTCACCATCGCCATGAACAGCCTCAGCCGAAGCATGGGGCATGACGATTTCTATCCATTCGTCATTCCCGAGCCTGCCTACGACAAGCTGGCGTTCGTTCATCGCATGATCCACGAGCGCATCGAGCAACAGCCGCAAGAGCCGGCCGCATCAGAGAATGCTCAAACATTAAACTTGACTCCATAAGTATACATTAGCTTAATGGCGCATCTGCCATTTGCGGGGCCTTGAACCCCGATACTTTGGAGAGAAGCCACATGAAGCGCTCACAGCTCGCCGGTGAGCGGCTTGACGTATGCGATACGTCCAACGCCGCACTCGCCGCTTCGATGTTTTCAGCCTCCGTCGGAATGATATGGGATTTCGCGACGGGGCACGTCTCTGCTTTCGACCGCATGTTGTCAGATCTATCGGAAGATACGTCCGACGAGACGACATCATAGCCGCCAGCGACGTTCGCCGGTCGCGGCGCCTCGCTGAGTAGTTCGACGCGACCATTCAAGCCCTCCTCTCCCTTCCCAACCCGCGGATGAACAGCAATGCGGAATAAGACCTCCAAACCCAACACCCCCGCCAAAGACGGCGAAGATGTGTGCGCCGGACATGCGCTCGGATTTCCCCTTCGCAGCGAACTTGGATTTTCTCCGGTCGAGAACGTTACGCTCGATGTCTTTCGCGCGGTTTGCGAAGTCTACACCAGCGGCTCGGCACAGCCCTGGGAGATCGCCATCAAGATCTCGGAAGAAAATCTTGGATTGGGCGATGGGCCGCTTCTGGTCGCACGCGTGACGTCATTGCTTCGGGCGCTTCGCGCTGAACGTAAGATCGGTTTTTCCTACCTCAGCGTCGGCTGTCAGCATGTGTCGCCCGATGAGCTTGCCGTCGCAGGTCTTCTCAAGGCCGTGCGCACGCGCGATGAGCATGGCGTCCAACGCGGATTGATGCTGGCGCTCGACAAGCCTCAGACATCGACGCGGACACAATCCGCTGCTCGCTCTCTCGCCGCCCTTCAAATGCAGCTTGCGAGCACGCAGGTCGATGGCGGATCGGACGCTCCGGAATTGCAGGCGCAGACTGTTCAGGCCGTCTATCTGCACTAAGACCTAGATCGTCATGGTTGTTTTGAACCTTGTCCCGTTGAATGAGAGAATGCCGTCCAAAAAGCCGTTTGCCGGATCTGTTCTGCACCAAGGCGAACCCGGCACTGAGACTTGCATGCCAGCGCCCGAGGACCATCATCGGGATGTAAGCGAGCCCCCTATCCGCTATCGTGTGGATGAACTTCTCAAGGGCGGCCGCGAAGCTGTGCTCATTCATCGCGAACAAGCGTACCGCCTGCGGATCACATCAACTGGCAAGCTCATTCTGACGAAGTAAATCTGTTCAACGGCCCATCAACAGGACTTGTTCACATGCGCGTGGCAACACGACTTTTCATCATGGCTGGCGTGGCACTCGCTGCTGCGGCCACGCCGTCGTTCTCTCATCGCACGATGGCAGCTGATGCACCGGTCGGAACGCAGCGCATTTTATCGATTGGCGGCGACATAACCGAAATTCTCTATGACCTTGGCCAGCAGGATAAGATTGTCGCCGTTGACGTGACGAGCCAATTTCCGCCCGAGGCTCTGAAGGAGAAGAAATCTGTCGGATATATGCGCGCGCTTTCGGCGGAAGGCGCTCTGTCCGTCAGTCCGACGCTGATCATCGCCTCAGATGGCGCCGGGCCGCCAGAAGTCGTCAACGCATTGAAGAGCAGCGGCGTCCGTTACGTCGACATCGCCGACAAGCCGTCGGCGGAGGGCGTCCCCGCCAAGATCCGCCATATCGGAAGCGTGGTTGGCGCCGATGATGCAGCGAAGGCGCTGGCGTCGAAGGTTGAGTCTGAGTTCGCAGCGCTCGAGAATGATCGAAAGCAGATCAAAACCCGCAAGAAAGCGCTGTTCATTCTCGCCATTCAAAACGGCCGCGCAACAGTGGCCGGCGCCGGCACATCTGCCGATTCCATTTTGCAGCTCGCCGGCGTCGACAACGCGGCGGCGGGAGTAAACGGTTTCAAACCGGTCAGCGACGAGCAATTGACGGAATTTGCGCCAGACGTCGTCGTGATGATGCGTCGAGGCACGACGGACGATCACAATGCGAGCCAAGCGTTGTCACTCCCAGGCCTGAGCCAATCACCTGCTGCCAAAACAAAGAGCCTCGTCGCAATGGATGGGCTATATCTGCTTGGCTTCGGACCCCGAGCCCCTTCGGCCGCGCGCGACCTGATGAAGGCGATTTACACAGAGGGCGGTCACGCGGCCGCAACGCCGTGACGACATTCGATACCAAGCTTGCCTGGGTAGGAGCGACCGTCAGACCATCACGCGGTAAAGTTTTTTTGGCGCTCGCGACTGTACTCCTGGTGGTCGCAGCGCTTTCACTCGCCATCGGGCCAACCGGAATTTCGCTTCAGGCATTGCCGCGTGCACTCGAAGCATCGCTTGGCTTGACGACGGATGCTGCCGCGACACGCGATCGCCTCGTGCTCATTGATCTGCGGTTGCCGCGGACGTTACTCGCTGCATTTGTCGGCGCGGCGCTAGCGACATCAGGCGCCATGATGCAGGGCCTGTTCCGCAATCCCCTCGCCGATCCGGGACTGATCGGCGTGTCGTCGGGAGCCGCGCTATTTGCGATCTCGGCGATCGTACTCGGGCACGGCATCGCAGCATCCATCGTAGCGCCCCTTGGAATTTATGCGTTGCCGATTGCAGCGTTTTTCGGAGGCTTGCTCACGACCATCATTCTCGTCGTCATTGCGTCGCGCCACGGGGAGCTTGCGGTCGGGACACTGCTTCTTGCTGGCATTGCAGTCGGTGCATTCGCGGCGTCGATCAGCGGCGTCATCGTCTATGTCAGCGATGATCGCGAGCTGCGCGATCTGACGCTTTGGCAGATGGGATCGCTTTCGGGCGCGAGCTGGCAAAAGGTTCTTGCCGTCACGCCGTTTGCCGTCGTGCTCGCGCTTTTGGTGCCGCGGCTGACGCGCGGTCTCAACGGGTTTCTGCTCGGCGAAGCGGAAGCCATGCATCTCGGCATCGACACCGAGCGCACCAAGCGGCTTGTCATTGCCGCGACGGCGGCGGCGGTCGGCGCGTCGGTTGCCGTTGCGGGCGTGATCGGCTTTGTCGGCCTCGTGGTGCCGCATGTCATGCGTTTGATTTCGGGACCGGATCATCGTGTCGTGCTTCCCGGCAGCGCCGTGCTCGGCGCTGCGCTTGTAATCGCTGCCGACATCGTTGCGCGGATGATCGTAAGACCCGCGGAACTGCCGATCGGAATCGTTTTGGCATTCATCGGCGCGCCGGTCTTCCTTCATCTCGTTCTGCGGCGCGGCGTGCGAGGATTGGAGTGACGTCATGCTTGAAGCCCGCAACATCACGGTCAAACGTGGCCCTAAGGCGCTTCTTTCCGATGCTTCTCTAGCCATCGCGCCAGGCCGCTTGACGGCGATTATCGGTCCGAATGGCGCAGGAAAATCGACGCTGTTGCGCGTCATGGCGGGCGAACTGTGCCCGACGGCCGGTGCGGTTCTACTTGATGGCGATGACATCCGTCATATTTCCGTCGCACGTCTTGCATCGCGGCGTTCGGTCGTAGTGCAATCGACCAGCCTGTCGTTTCCCTTCACCGTTCTTGAAGTCGTGATGCTGGGTGCAACGGTGCCCGGCTTTGGCGTTCGCGACACGGAAGCTGCGACGGCCGCGCGCCAAGCTCTTCGCGCCGTTGGGCTTGCTGCTTTCGAAGCCCGTATGCTGCATGAACTTTCCGGTGGAGAGAAGCAGCGCGTGCATATCGCGCGCGCCTTGTGCCAGTTAGGCACGGCACCGCGCGAACCGAGCGAAACTGCCGCACTTCTTCTCGATGAACCGACCGCGAGTCTCGATCTCAAGCATCAAGGCGACGTTCTGAGCCTTATCAAAAAACAAGCGCAAAGCGGACGTGCCGTTTTGCTTGTCATTCACGATCTCAATCTTGCCGCAGCGTTCGCAGATGACGTCGTGCTGATGGCCGACGGCCGAATTGTTGGGCGCGGTACACCGGACGACATCTTGAATGAAGAGCTTCTCAGTCACACGTTCGGGTGTCGACTGCAGATCGAGGCATCGCGAGACGGTAGGCGGTTGGTTTTGCCAGCAGCGATCGCCCGTAGACTGGGAACCGGAGCCGCAACACAATGATGACATTGCCGGACGAACTTCACCACATTGGCGTAGCCGTACCGTTGGCAATTCCTGTTCTTATTTCGACAGACATCGCGCGCGCTTCGGAGACATACGCCAGCAAGGGCTTCAGCGTTGTGAACGCTGCACATAATTATCTCATTCTGCGCCGGCGCACAGTTGAGCTTCATATGTCCAGCGTGACACATATTCCCGAGCCGCACTGCGTTTCGGCCTACATTCGCGTGAGTGACGTCGACGATTGGCATGCCGCGTTCAAAAACGGGCGCGCGAAACGCCTTTCGACCGTCGAAGACAAGCCGTGGGGCATGCGCGAATTTCACTTCATCGACGACGACGGCAATCTTCTCAACATCGGGCAAATGCTGCCGAGTCACATCGCGTTCAACGCTTAAATTGCATGCGGATAATGTTGACTATTTATGTATATAATTTTAGCGTTCACCCGCGGTGGGCGCTTGCCTCTCGCATCACACGAATTTCGATCTAATATGCGTCTTAGAGCTTTTGACTTCCCGTCTCGCCGCTCTGAGATCATAAGCAGCGGGCCGGTTCGCCAACAAACCCCAGCTCCCGGCCCGCTGTTCACATGTCAATGAAGGTGATCACATGTACATCGCAATGAACCGCTTCAAAGTCGAACACGGAGCAGAGAAGGATTTCGAGGAAGTTTGGTTGTCACGCGAGGTAAACCTGCACAAGGAACCGGGCTTCATCACGTTCCATCTGCTTCGTGGTCCGACCAAAGATGATCATGTCCTTTATTCCTCGCACACGATGTGGCGTTCGTTCGCCGACTTCGATGCCTGGACGAAATCGGAATCATTCCGGAAATCGCATTCGGGCGCCGGAACGGCCAAGAAGCTTTATCTCGGACACCCTGAATTCGAAGGCTTCGAGGTCATCCAGGAAGTTGCATCCGACGGCACGAAATCCGTTCTCGCTGCGGCTGAATAAGCATTATGAGCGAAGCTCTGACATCGGATGCCCCGGCGCGCCAGCCGCTACGGGAGCGGCTCGCCAAGAATGCGGATGGCATCCTCGAACAGATAGCGCGCGAGTATGGCGTGAGCACGTTCGATGTGGTGGAAGCGCTGCCGGCTGAGCATCGCGCCATCGTTCCCGGCAGTGCTTTCGAGAAGATCCTTGGTGCCCTTATGTCGTGGGGTCCGATGGTCTTCATCGTGCACACGCCGGACATCGTGCTCGAATGCGAAGGACCTATCCCACCCGGCTCCGTCGGACGGGGGTACTTCAATCTACACGGCGACAGCCCGATCGGCGGCCATATCAAGATCGAGAACTGCACGTCGATCGCCTTCGTGATGCGACCATTCATGGGGCGCGAATCCCGCTCGATCCAATTCTTCAACGCGGCGGGAGAGGCGATGTTCAAGATCTTCGTTCGTCGCGACGAGAAGCGAGAACTGGTCGGAGAGCAGGTGAAGCTTTTTGATGCGCTGAAGACCGAACTCACCAGCTGACGACAATCGGACAACTGGATGAGCCGGGGGATGTCGGACGGCGCATGGGGGAGATGCGCCGTCCGATTTTAATTTTAGCGTTCGCTCTCAGCACTCAGGACGCTATAGGAAATCGCACTTCGGCCCGAAGCCCCGGCGCATTGTCCAACAGATCGATTTTTGCGCCGTGCAGTTCCACGATCGCGGCGACAAGGCTGAGCCCTAAACCGCTGCCATCCGTCGATCGCGCCCGCTCAAGGCGATAAAGACGGCGGAAGACATTTTCGCGCTCGTGCTCCGGAATGCCAGGACCCGTGTCGGAGACATTCACGACAAACGCGCCAGGTTCCGACGTCAGATGGATCGCTATCTCGGTGCCCGGCGGGCAATGACGGATGGAATTCTCGATGAGATTGGCAAAGAGCTGCACGAGAAGCTCGCGATCACCACGAACATGCGTCGGACCAGAGCACGCCGACGTATATGCGAGCCGATCGCCGGCATCTTCGGCCACGATGTCGTAGACATCGCGGACGTCAGCCAGCACTTGCGCCAGATCGAGCGTGACGAAGCGAGATTTGCGAGCGCCAGCCTCAATCTGTGTGATGCGTAAAAGCGCGTCGAACGTTTCGGAGATCGAGTCGATATCGTCGAGCGCGCTGTCGATTGCACCCTGAAATTCCGCTTTATCGCCCGAGCCGCGGCTGGCGTCCTCGAGGCGCTGGCGCAATCGCCCGAGCGGCTTTTTCAAATCGTGGGCAATGTCGGACGACGATTGATTCACATTTTCAATCAGCCGCTGCAGATTTCCGAGCATCCCGTTTACCTGCATCGCGACCTGATCGATATCATCCTGCTGGCCGGATGTCGGAACGCGGGCCGTGACCTCGCCCTTCGATACGCGCGCCAGCGGACGCGCGAATGCGTCGATGCGATGCTGCGTTTCGCGCGCGAAATAAGTCGCACACAGCGCAATAGCCAGGAAAGCTGCAAGCAGACCGTAGCCGAGCAGCTTTTGCAGAAACGATTTCATCTGCTTGACTTCGCTGTTGTCGCTTCCGACCAGCAGTTTACCTTTGACCAGCGGCCGCCAGATCGCCAGGAACTCGTCATCCGGTTCGCCGCGATCCAGAGTGAGGAAAAGGTCTGAGCGCTTGAGCGTCATCCATTGGTTCGAATCTTTGACGCCGCGAACGTTGCCGGCGAGAAAGTTCCCCTTCTTGTCGACAAGCTCCATGATGAAATCGGGATCGCGCACCGATTCACTTTCGCTCGCGACGAGACCGACGAGATCGTCGAATGTGCGCTCGCCATCAAGAGCTGCGAGAGAATCGAGTGTGGTCTCGACTCGATCGCGAATGTCGGCGACGAGGCGCGCGCTTGCAACGAGATAGACGACGGTGAAAAGCGCCAGGATCGTCGTGATGAAAAACAGCGAAAATGTTGCCGCCAAGCGAAACGGCGTACGCTTCAGAAGATCACGAACCGTCATGGACCGTGTAGCCGCTCCCGCGGATGGTATGGATCAATTCTTTGCGGTAGGGCTTATCGATCTTCGCCCTGAGGCGCGAAATATGCGTTTCGACGACGCTTGTCTTTGGATCGAAGTGGAAGCTCCAGACGCGTTCAAGCAGCATGGTGCGCGTCACGACACGCCCACGATTGCGCATCAGAACCTCAAGGAGGCGAAATTCGCGTGGCTGCAAATCGATGAGGTCGCCACCGCGCGTCACTTTTCGGCTAACGAGATCGATTTCGAGATCGCCGACCTTGAGCCGCGTTTCTTCGCCCTTCGTATGCGGGCGACGGGCCAGCGCGTTGACGCGCGCGAGAAGCTCGGAGAAGGCGAAGGGCTTCACCAGATAATCGTCGGCGCCGGCGTCCAGGCCTTCGACCCGATCATCGACGCCGCCGAGGGCCGTCAAAAACAGAACCGGTACGCCACGGCCGGCGCTGCGGATGGTCTTGATGATCGCCAAGCCATCAAGGCTCGGAAGCATGCGATCCAGGATGATGACGTCGTAATTTTCCGAGACGGCCTGAGCGACCGCGTCGCGACCATCCGCCAGATGATCGACGGTGTGGCCTTCTTCTTCGAGGCCTTTCAAAATGTACGCTGCGGTGTTCTGATCGTCTTCAAGCAGCAGAATTCTCATGCTCGTCTCGCCTCGCAGCTCGCGAATTTGGCCAACAGCATAAACCTCGTTCGCGCCAGCATGTAGTACAGGACAGCATACGAGGCCAAGCCCGCAGACGCATTCTGGCGTGCGTTACAGAAATTTTAGGCGCACCCTCACGCCGCCCGGTTGCGACCAAACATGCCGGAGAACCCTTCGACGCTCAGAACGAGCACACCCGCGATGAGACTGCAGATGGCGAATCCAGCAGAGATCGGGAAGATCGAGCCGTCGAAGGATCTTGCGACCAGACCGCCAGCAAGCGCACCGATTGCCGTACCGAGCGCCCCAATAACGGACGAGGCCATGCCGGCGTTATGTCCTTGAGGCTCCATGGCGATCGCGTTGAAGTTCGGCGCGATCAGACCAAAGAGAAAAAAGCTCAATCCGACGGCAAGAGCGAACGTCGCGAAACCTGCCGTGCCGAACGCCGATGCGGCAGCGAGCAACAAGGACACGGCGATAAATCCGACCAGCGCTGTATGCGAGACGCGGCGCATGCCGAGGCGGCCGACCAACCGTGCGTTGACGAACGACGCAACGGCAATCGCTGACGCGATAGCGCCGAAGACGATGGGGAACTCATCGCCGATGCCGAATACGTCAACGAACACCTGCTGGGCGCTCGCCACATAGGCAAGCAGACACCCGAACATGAAGCCGCCAGCCGCGCCGTAGCCAGCCGTCAGAGGGTTCAAAAGCGCGGCCAGCAGCGCTTGGACCAACGTCAATGGCCGTTCGACGCCCAGCGCGGGACGTGCCGTTTCGGGCAGCCGCAGGCCGGACCAGATTGCAGCGCCGACGGCCATCACGAAAAGCACGATGAAGATCCAATGCCAATTGCCGACATGGACGAGCGCCTGCCCGACCGACGGTGCGAGAACTGGAATGGTGATGAACACCATCATCGCGAACGACATCACGCGAGCCATCTGCCGGCCGGCGTAGAGATCGCGAATCACCGCGATAGCGATGATGCGGGGCGAAGCCGCGCCGACGCCTTGAATGAGGCGTGCCGCCAACAGCATCTCGAATGACTTGGCCCACAGAGCCGCGATCGTGCCGAGGATGAAAACGGCAAGTCCAAGAAGCAACATCGGCTTGCGGCCATAATGATCCGAAAGCGGACCGAAGAAAATCTGCCCGACGGCGAAACCAGCCATATAAAGAACTACGATAAGTTGCCGGTCATTTTCGCTGGCGACGCCAAATGATGAGGCGATCTCGGGAAGGGCCGGTAGCATGATGTCGATGGCGAGCGCCGTCATGGCCATGAGGCACGCGCAGAGACAGACGAATTCGAAGAAAGAGATCGATAGCGGCTCGGACGGTTCGTCCTGGCGCGACGCCAGCGTCTGCGTTCCGCGCTCTGATGTGGACATCGCTTATTCCCTGAATTGATTTTCCCGACCAAGCCCCGCGGACGCCTGACGTGGCGCCAAAATGCGACGGGACGTCGACTTGATGCCGGGTTGCGGGCGGTGGGTAGCACGCCGATTCCGCTCAGTCATCCTGATGTTTGAACATGAGAGGGACGCGGTGCAGTCTCTTGAGGCGCAGGCGCCTTGAATGCAGGCGCGGCGCGGTCGACACCTTGATTGCAGTGCACGCGCGGACTTCTGAGCCGAAATGAGCGATCAGGCGCTCCGGTCGATGCGGAGTCTACGTCCCAATCGCAGAGGGCCTCCTTTGTTTAGCGTCGGAAATTTCGTTCGTTCATCTGCGATTAACAATGACGCATACTGATTATATGCAAAGGCGCTCTGTTCGAGAGTATCAGACACAGATCGCGTGAATTAGGCTATAATAGCGTCGGTAGAAAGCTCAGATGGATTGACATTCTGGTCTGCTACTCAAAATATCTGGCACTCGATCCCGACCGCATTTTTATCTGGAAGGCGCGAATGAATTTCTATCCGACTGAGCGGGTAGCTTTATTTATTGATGGCGCCAATCTCTACGCGACAGCAAAATCGTTGGGCTTCGATATTGATTACAAAAGATTGCTCCGGCTTTTCCGCGGCAAGGTTCTCTTGGTGAGGGCGCTGTATTACACCGCGCTGGCCGACGACCAGGAATATTCCTCTATCCGCCCGCTGGTCGATTGGCTTGATTACAACGGGTTTTCGATGGTCACGAAGCCGTCGAAAGAGTTTGTGGACGGCTCGGGTCGGCGCAAAATCAAAGGCAATATGGATATCGAGTTGGCCGTCGATGCCATGCGGCTTGCGCAGAATCTCGATCATATCGTCATTTTTTCCGGCGACGGAGATTTCCGGAGTCTCGTCGCAGCTCTCCAACAGATGGGCAAACGGGTGAGCGTTGTCTCCACATTGCAGACACAGCCTCCCATGATTGCCGACGAGCTGCGCCGTCAGGCGGATCAGTTCCTGGATCTCGCCGATCTCGAAAAAGAGGTTGCGCGAACGCACAACGAAGCGCCCGACCTTCATTGACGCGATTGCCCCGCGGCGACGATCCAGTTGGCGTGCCAAATTCGGTGCCCGGAGCTTTCCATCGGTATCGGCGAGCAGCTGCCCAAACCTGCCGTCTTGGATCGTCACCACGCGGATAATTCACAAAGCGAGTAAAAGCGGCCGCGGGTTCGAGACCCGGCTTATTGCTATGACATATCGCCACGCTCGCTGGTGGCGGCGAACGGGCTCTTTTCCGGACGCTGATTCGAAGCCACGGAGATTGTTGGGAAATCCGGAGCCATCCTCCGTAATTTCGATAAACTCATAGTTCGCTTGGGAAACTTGCTCCAAAATCGCGCGAATACGCGCTTGAGATAATGGTCACTTAGGTTTTTAAAAGCGTCTCGGGCTTTGGGGGAGAAGAGCCGGACCAATAGCGATTGATTGCTCCCGCGCTTCAGCACGGACGACGCATGGTCAACTTCTTTATACACCGACCGATCTTTGCTTCGGCGATCGCCGTCATCATGGTTCTGGCGGGCGCGATTTGCTATTTCCTGCTGCCGGTCTCGCAGCTTCCGGATGTTACGCCGCCACAGGTGGTCGTGAGCGCGATCTATCCGGGTGCCAGCGCGCAAGTCGTCGCCGATACCGTTACGACGCCGCTCGAACAGCAGATCAATGGCGTTGAAGGCATGACCTACATGTCGTCGTCGAGTTCGAACGACGGCTCATCGACGATCACGATCACCTTTGACGTCGGCTATCCGCTCAGCATTGCCGCGGTCGACGTGCAGAACCGCGTCTCGGAAGCCGCATCGCAGCTGCCGCCGATCGTCAATCAGGCCGGCATTACGATCCGCAAGCAAAATCCGAATTTCGTGCTGATCGTCAACCTGACGTCGCCCGACCACTCGGTCGATCCCGTCACACTCAGCAACTATGCCTATCTCCAGATCGTCGACCCGCTGAAGCGGTTGCCGGGTGTCGGCGACGTGCAGATCTTCGGCGAGCGCCGCTATTCAATGCGCGTGTGGCTCGACCCCGACAAGCTCTCGCAGCTCAACATTACGGCGGTCGATGTTCAGAATGCGGTCGCTGAGCAGAACATCCAGGTCGCGGCCGGTAAGATCGGACAATCGCCTGCGCCGCCCGGCACGCCGTTCGAGATGCAGATCAACGCCACCGGGCGCCTCAGCAATCCGGAAGAGTTCGGCAATATCGTATTGCGCGCCAATCCAACGACCGGCGCAATCGTTCGGCTTCGAGATGTGGCGCGGATTGAGCTAGGTGCGCTGCAATATTCCTCGACGGCATTTTTCGGCAAAGACCCCTCCGTGGTGCTGGCAGTGTTTCAGATGCCGGGCTCTAATGCGCTCGAATTGCAAGAGCGCGTGCTCGCCAAAATGAAGGAGCTGTCGAAACGGTTTCCGAAGGGCATCTCCTACGCGATGCACTACGACACGACGCGCTTCGTCTCGGCCGCCATGCATGACGTGGTGTTCACGCTGCTCGAGGCACTGTTCCTCGTCGTGCTCGTCGTCTACGTCTTCCTGCAAAGCTGGCGTACGACGATCATTCCGACAATCGCGATCCCGGTATCGTTGATCGCGACTCTCGTCATCATGGAGGCGCTCGGCTTTTCGCTGAACATGCTGAGTCTGCTCGGCATGGTGCTCGCAATCGGCCTCGTCGTCGACGACGCCATCGTCGTGGTCGAGAACGTCGAGCGCCAGCTTGAGAACGGTTTGAAGCCGATGGACGCCGCTCTAAAGGCGATGTCTGAGGTGACAGGCCCCATCATCGCGACAACCGGCGTGCTGATGGCCGTCTTCATTCCGGTGGCGTTCATTCCGGGCGTCTCGGGCCGGCTCTATAACCAGTTTGCATTGACGGTTGCGATCTCGGTCGGTCTGTCGGCGTTCAACTCGCTGACGCTCAGTCCGGCGCTGGCAGCAGCGTTTCTGCGGCATAAGCCTGCGTCGACGTTCTTTCTGTTCCGTTGGTTCAATGCTGGTTTCGACCGCATGTCGCACGGCTACGCCCATCTGGTCCACTTCCTTATTCGTATTCGCTGGGTGATGCTGATGCTGTTCGCCGGCATCCTGGCCGGAACGTATTTTATCGCCCAGCGCGTTCCCTCGACGTTCCTACCGGTCGAAGACCAGGGCTATTTCTTCGTCGTCGTCCAGTTGCCGGATGGAGCTTCGCTCGAACGCACCGACGAGGTTGCGAAAAAAGTCCGAGACATTCTGGAGGCAACGCCGGGCGTCGATATCGTCGGTTCGATTAGTGGTCTCAACTTTTTGACCAACGCCGCACAGTCGAACTCGGCGGTCGAGTTCGCTATCTTGAAGCCCTGGGACGAGCGGCCACCGTCGCAGAGCGCATCCAATCTCGTGGCTGCGGTTCGCCCCAAGTTGCTGATGATCCCGGAGGCGATTGCGCTGAGCTTTGATCCGCCGTCAATCCCGGGTCTTGGCACGACGGGCGGTTTTGAGTTCCAGGTGGAAGATTTGACTGGCCGAGGCAGCCAGGCGCTCAACGATGCGACACAGGCTTTGATTGCAGAAGCCCGCAAGCAGCCGGAGCTTGATGCGCAGCAGTTGTTCTCGTCTTTCTCGACGTCAACGCCGCAATTCAAGTACGACCTCGACCGTTCGAAGGCGAAGCTTCTGGGGCTCAGCCTGCCGGACGTGTTCAACACGCTACAGATCTATCTCGGCTCACTCTACGTGAACGACTTCAATCTGTTCGGGCGAACATTCCGGGTCACGTTGCAAGCGGACAAGTCCTCACGCGCTAATGCATCCGATTTGTCGAAGCTCTACGTGCGCAACGATACCGGCGGCATGGTACCCCTCAGCACGCTCGGAACCTTGAAGCCGATCGTCGGACCGGAAACGGTTCCGCATTACAACAACTATGCGTCGGCGCTCATCAATGGTGGACCGGCGCCAGGCTACAGTACGGGCCAAGCAATCGCTGCCATGGAGCGAGCAGCGGCAACGGCGTTGCCCCGCGATTTCAGCTACGAATGGACCGGGATCACGTTCCAGGAGCTTAAAGCCGGTTCGATCGCGATTATGGTGTTTGCGCTCGCGAGCGTATTCGTTTTCCTAATCCTCGCCGCGCAGTATGAGAGCTGGTCGATGCCATTCATGGTGCTGCTAGCCGTGCCACTCGCTCTGTTCGGCGCGTTGCTCGCGATCTGGGTGCGCCATATGCAGATCGACGTCTATTCGCAGATCGGCTTCGTGATGCTGATCGGGCTATCGGCAAAGAACGCCATTTTGATCGTCGAATTCGCCAAGCGGCGACGGCTCGAAGGTCTGTCGATCGTCGAGGCGGCGATGGAAGCGGGTCGCCTTCGCCTCCGTCCGATCCTGATGACCGCCTTCGCCTTCATCCTCGGCGTCGTACCGCTGATGATTGCCTCTGGCGCGGGGGCCGCGAGCCGGCAGTCCATTGGTACGACCGTATTCGGCGGCATGCTGGCGGCAACACTGCTGACACTGCTGTTCGTGCCGGTCTTCTATGCCACCATCGAAAAATGGCGCGAGGGCCGCGATGCGGATGCGTCCGGCGAGACCCATACGCCACATGGTCCTTCAGCCCCCGTTGCTGCCGAATAGATAAGGGATTCGCGATGCGCGTTTGGAAAGCAGCTCTTCTCGGATTGATCGCCATCGGTGGCGTAACGGCCTATGCCTATCGGGCGGAGATCCCAAAGCTCCTTGCCGAGGTTGAAAGCACCGGCGCCCCGCCGCATCAGGGTGCGTTCGTCATGCCGGTTCCGGTCGCGTCGGTCGTGAAGCGTCCGGTCAGTATCTATCTCGATTATCCGGCGCGGACCGAGTCGATCAATAACATCACGCTGCAAGCGCGCGTCTCCGGTTACCTTCAAGCACAGCACGTGCCTGACGGTTCTGATGTCAAGGAAGGCACGCTGCTTTATACGATCGACCCACGCGACTATCAGGCTGCGCTCGACCGGGCTAAGGCCGAAAAGCAGAGGGATATTGCGGCGCGCGATTACGCCCAATCAAATCTGCAACGCGGAACCGAGCTGACGAAAAGCGGCTGGCTCGCCAAAGATACATTCGACCAGCGGTCGAGTTCGTTGCGCCAGAGCGAGGCTGCAATCAACATCGACGATGCAGCCATTCGCACCGCCGAACTCAATCTCGAGTACACGCAAATCCGTGCGCCGTTCTCAGGCCGGCTTGGCAAGAATCAAGCGCCGATCGGGACGCTGATCAGCGTTGCGGGTGCGCCGCTCAACACGCTCGTTCAACTCGATCCGATTTACGTCACGTTCAACCCGTCGGAAACGGACCTCGATACGATTGAGAAGGTGCGCAAGAGCGGAGCTATAGCGGCAGAGGTCTTCGTGCCGGGCGACAGCAAGCCGCCGCATAAAGGCAAGATCACGTTCGTCGACAATGCGGTTGATCATTTGACGGGCACTTTGACTGCCAGAGCGACGATTGCGAACGCCGACTATGGACTGCTGCCGGGTCAATATGTTCGCATCCATGTACACGCCGGTGAAAACCCGAATGCTCTGATGGTTCCGCAAACGGCGATCGGTTCAAGCCAGCTCGGCAAATACGTTTATGTTGTCGGGCCAAAGAATATTGCCGAGCAAAAGCTGGTGACGCTCGGGCCGACTGAAGGCGATCTCGTCAGCGTGGTTGGACTGGACGAGAAGGATCTCGTGATTACAGGCAATCTGCAGAAAATCGGTCCAGGATCGCCGGTGCAGCCACTCACGGCGCCGCCGCCGCAAGCCAACAAAGCTGCGCTCCAGACCGGCAGCACGACGGTCAATTAAGCTCAGCCAAGCTCGGCACAAGCGTTGCTAGACACCTGGCTCTGCTGCGAAGCTTAGCGCTGCTTTGTTGCGTCTGCTTGGTCGGGAAGCGGGCTTAGAACACTATAGTGCTTATGGCCCGGAAATTCCGCGGACGTGTCGGTTGTCGACGGCGGCATAATCGGTTTTTGAACGACGGGCAATGGCTTTGTATCGCTCGCGCGGTCGCGAACGATCAGGTACCAGCCGCAGAATGCGGCGATCGCCAGGAGTCCTAAAACCAGCACACCGGTGTTGTCGGTGCCGGGCGGCGGATGCGGAGCGCCCTCATGGTGCTCGGAGGGATCAGAAGCATTCATCGTCGAGCTCCAACCGTTCGCATCTCCAACGATTGGTCATTGGATTTCGCTTGGAAGCGCTGATGTTTCATATCCTCGCGTACGACACGGCGTGCAGACAAGATCGTCTTCGTGACATTGGACCACGCTCAAATAGCAACGTCATGACGTAATTGGCAGATGTCACTCTGAAGCAAGTGGCGAGGCGACGCAAGATCATGCGCGTTTCAGCCATGCGGCGAGTGCCACTCCGATCAACATCGCCGGCGCGAAAACAAAGATGGCCGGAGACGCAAGCGTGATCGATACGAGCGCGGGGCCAGGACAAAGGCCAA
The DNA here is from genome assembly GCF_047497105.1 of Hyphomicrobium sp. DY-1. Lineage (NCBI taxonomy): Bacteria > Pseudomonadati > Pseudomonadota > Alphaproteobacteria > Hyphomicrobiales > Hyphomicrobiaceae > Hyphomicrobium > Hyphomicrobium sp. DY-1. The sequence continues at coordinate 1,813,214 of NZ_CP134870.1, forward strand.
CCAGTCCCCAGCCGATCCCAAAGACAGCCGCACCGAGGACAAGCTTACCATCGATCTGCCGGGCGGTCGGAAGATGAAAGCTCTCATCGAGCACAGGCTTTGCGCGGCGGAAGATCAGGCGATAGCCAATAGCGGTGACGATCACGGCGCCACCCATGACAAACGCCAAGCTCGGATCCCAATGACCGGCGATGTCGAGGAAGTTCAGGACCTTTGCCGGGTTGGCCATGCCAGACAGGATGAGACCGAAACCGAACACGAGACCGGCGAGCAGATTGACCAGCACAATCATTGGCCGGCTCCGATCATATGGCGCACAATGAAAACGACAGCGAACGCCATCGTCATGAAAACGGTGGTTGCCACGATGGAGCGAGGCGAAAGCCTTGACAGGCCGCAGACGCCGTGGCCGCTCGTACATCCGCCGCCGTACACCGCGCCGAAGCCAACGAGCAAACCAGCAATCGCCGCAAGCGGCAGGTTATCGGTGATGGTTTGAGAAATCGCGCTACCGGATACTGCCATCCAAACGATCGGCGCTGAAATCAATCCGACCACGAACGCCAGTGCCTGAAGCGGCTTGCTTTCACGCCCCGGTGCGAGCACGCGGCTCAACATTCCGCTGATGCCGGCGATGCGGCCACCCATCAACATGAGAAGAACGGCAGCACAGCCGATCAATGCTCCGCCTACCGCCGATGCGATCGGCGTGAACTCCGTCTCGATTGGCAATGCTCAATCCTTTTTTCGATCGTGATTCCCGTGCGGAAGATAGGCATGATTTGGCGCAATGCGATGTGTCTTCCGGCCCACGTGTGATAGCCGTCAGACTTTGCATTGCGCTTGTGACGATGGGAGACTCTGCTCCGCGCCCACAGCGGCATCGGATCCGAACCTTCGCGGTTGCATCGCAAGCGTTCATCTCCATGACAGTTCCTTGATGAAATGGCCGGGTAAGGCCTTATTTTTCTTACATTTTTGTATTGATCCCAATCGCGGTCCCTGGGACTGAACGTCATTAAAGCGTAGGGTTAAGAATGTTTTAACGCTGGCGTGGAGGGGATCGGCTGCAGACGGACCTGCTCCGTATTTTGAGTAGTTACGGGGAACGTCATCTATGAACAAAGTGGCAGCACTGGCGCTCGTTCTGGCGAGCGCTTCGTCGGCCTATGCCGCCGACAACGAATCCTTCATCGACCAGATCGGCTCTTCGAACACATCGACAGTTGCGCAGGAAAACGGCAACAACACTCAAGCCGCCCAGCAGGTCGGCACGGGTAACTCGGCCATCACGGCGCAGACCAACGGTTATGCCAACGGCAGCAATGCCTCTGGCGTCGCTCAGTTCGGCAAGAACAACGTCGCGACGACTGTCCAGAGCACGAATGCTCCGAACAGCCAGGCGACGGCGATTGCCGTCGGCAATGCCTCGTTCACGACCCAGGTCGGCGAAGGCAATAGCGCACTTGCCGGTCAGACCGGTGGCAAGAACAACCAGGCCACTTTGGAAGTCGGCAAAGGCAACACCGCCATTACGGCGCAGACCGGCAACTCAGTCGTCGCCGCCAGCACCAACGGTTCGTTCACCAGCCAGTTCGGCTCGAAAAACCAGTCGCTGACCTCACAGACGACACAGGACCACACCGACAGCCTGACCGGCGTATTCAGCACAGGCGGGCAGAACTCGGCCGCGACCTTCCAGACCGGCGATGCCAACTCGGCGATCACCAGCCAGGATGCGAGTGGCGGTTCGCTTCGCGGCGTTGGCAACCAGGCGCTCACGGTTCAGGCCGGTTCCAAGAATGAAGCGGTTACGGCGCAGAGCGGCACCGTGTTCAACGGCGCAAGCAACAGCCAGACGAATGCGTCGTTCACGGGCCAGTTCGGCTCAGAGAACTCAGCGATCGTCGCTCAGGCCAATGCAGCGAACACGCAGGGTACGCTTCAGTACGGCAGCCAGAACTCGGCAATCACCTCGCAGCAGAACGCGCCGACTTCCACCATTGGAGTCAACAATGCCTTCACCTTTCAGTCGGGCGTGAAGAACGTCGCTTTGACCAACCAGATGATGGCGAATCCGCTGGCAGGCAATACCAACGCGTCGTTCACCGCGCAGACAGGCGCCGGCAACCAAGCCGTTGTGGCCCAAACGACGGCTGATGCTCCGACCGTTGCGGGCGCCGCGAACACGCAGGCAACGTTCCAGGTCGGCAACGGCAACTACGCACTGACGTCGCAGGCCTATAGCGGCTCGGCCAGCGTCGTGAACGCTTCGCTCGTTGCTCAGTACGGCGCCCACAACGCTGCGATCGTTTCCCAGAAGTAGTCTCAGGATCGGTAAGACAGCGGACATTCGTCCGCTGTCTTCTCTTTGCTGCGCAAATGGCAGCCAAGCCGGATCGAAAAACGAACCCTATGATATCAGTTTAGTTGTTGGCTTCATGTTCCGTTTTCGAAAAGACCAGACTTCCGAATCCGCCGTATGCGGAATGCTGTCACAATATGGCGGCCTGAATTGTCTTGCGGCCTTACTCGTGATCAGTGGCGTTGTTCATGCGAGCGCGACGACATCTGCGGCAGATAACGCGGTGACATGCGAGATCCGGAGCGAAAGCAAAAACGGAATGCTTTGGCTCACTGCCATCGCGCATTCACACCATCCGGTCAGTGGGCAGTATCACCTGATCGTCAGCAAGCGCGGCGAGAGCGGCAGCAGCGACAATGCGCAGAGCGGCGAATTCGCCCTCAATCAGGGTCACGACAGCGTTCTGACGACGACGGTCCTGGATGGCGGGGCGATCAGGCACTACAGCGCCCGGCTTTCAATCGAAACGAATGCAGGGAGAGTATCGTGCCATTCGCCGTGACGACCAAACCTTTGCGCATGCTTCGCGCCGCGTCGGTTCTTGTCGCCGTATCTCTGGCGCTTTGTGGCCCACAGTCGTCGGCCCACGCTGACGGCGCCTATATCCGTCAAGCAGCAACAGAGACAACAGAGCGTATGGCATCGCAGCCAATTCAGGTCGCGCCTGCTTCTCCTTATACGCAAGGTTCGGTAGCGTATGTCCCGACGCCGGAAATGGCCACACCCAGCAAAAGCCTCAACCTCGCGCTGACGCTCGAGGCCGGACGCAACAACGCCGTCGCGCAGTTCCAGGCCGGGCAAAACAACTTTTCGAATGTCGGCGTGCTCGGCGGTTCTCGCAACGCTGTCGGCGTACTGCAGGCGGGCAACGACGTCTCGAACCTTTATCTGGTCAACACACAAAGCCTTTCTGTCGGCGTTTTGCAGCCGAAGGGCGCAGCGCCGTCCAACGTGCTCATCGCCCGTCTGCCGAATGGTGCACTCCTAATCAAAAAATAGCGGACCTTCTCAGAAACGGATTCAATGATGCTGAAAATTGTTATGCGTACCGTCGGCATGGTGTTGAGCTTGGTTTGTCTCGCTGGAGACAGCGGCGCCACTCAATTGGTTTATCATCCCGCCAATCCCACCTTTGGCGGTAATCCGCTCAATGGCAGCTATCTGCTCTCACAGGCCCAGGCGCAGGGACTGGGCACAAAATCTGGCGCCGCCGGCCCTGACCTCTCCGGCCTCGAAAACTCGCTGAACAACATCGGCGCTGGCGGCGGCGACGGCTCCGTCATTGTGATCGGTGGAAGCGGCAGCAGCCAAAGCGGGAGCGGAGGCAACGGGGCGACAGGCGGCACGCAGCAGCAGACACTCCCGACGAACAGCCACAACATTCCGTAACGCGTATCGGCCGGGGGCATTTGTGACTTATCGTAAAGCGTGTTTCGTAGCAGCAGGCGTGCTTGCCTTGGGTCTCTGCGGCTGCACCACTATTTCGCCAATTACGGGCAGCGTTGACGATCGCTTGGACCAAGCGCCAAGGCTCGTTCCCGATACCAAATCCGGCATCGCGCTCGATGCGCTTCCGCCGCCGGTGCGAAGGCTCGACGTTTCCGTCTACGACTTTCCCGACCTGACGGGGCAAAACAAGTCAAACGATAATTTTGCCGAATTTTCGCGAGCGCTCACGCAGGGCGGCGGTGCGGTTTTGATCGACGTCCTGACGAAAGCCGGTGACGGCAGATGGTTCAACGTCGTCGAGCGCAACGATTTACAGCCGCTGCTACAGGAACGGCAGATCATACAGAATACTCGCGCCGCGCTTGACGGCAATAAGGCCAAAGCACTGTCACCATTGCGCTTTGCCGGGATCATCCTGGAAGGTGGCATCATCGGCTACGATACCGATGAGACGAACGGCGGCATAGGCGCGACTTATCTCGGCATTGGCGGGGACATGCAGTATCGCCGCGATGTCATCACCGTCGCGCTGCGCGCCGTCAGCGTCCAGTCAGGTCGCGTTCTCGCCTCAGTCACGACGACCAAAACGCTTTATTCCGTGCTCGTCCACGGCTCGGCGTTCCAATATGCAGCCGTCGATCAGCTTCTGCAGGCCGAACTGGGATTCACCAAGAACGCGCCCGCTACGCTGGCGGTACGCGATGGCATTCAGCTTGCTGTCTATGCCCTTATATTTGAAGGCGTGAAGAAGCACCTTTGGGAATTCAGGGATCGCGCCGCGGGAACTGCTTTTATGCGCGAACTCGACCGCCAGCAACAGGCCGTTGCCATTGCGCCGGACGTGATGTCCTCTCCAAAAAGTTGAGGCTGGTTTTTACGCTATCTCGGGATCGGGCGGGCTTGCTGTGTCGCGGCGTAGCACGCCTGCGAGGGCGTGTTTTCGCGATCGCATGCCTCGGGCTGTCTGGCAGATGGCTGTTCTGGACCTTCTGCGGGCTTCAGGTTGCCGTCTCCCGTACCGTCCTGGGCGCCTTTGCGAAGGGTCGGATCACTCTTTTCAAATGCGTTCTTCGGAGGCTGCTCGATGTAAACTTCCGATCCGGCTCGTTGGAGATGCACGCCGGGTGGTACTGCTTGTATACCGGACGTGGGCCGGGCAACCATCGCAGTTGCAACGAGCGCTCCTGCCACAAACTGTTTCCAATATCTCATCGGATTCGCTCTCAAGCCTCATCCGAACTGAGTAGGCCAACGACGTGACGGTTTGATAGCAGTGGCCTGGGCACGCATCAAAGCGATCACGTCACACAGCTAGAGCCTGCCCAATGTCTCGGCTTTCAATGTGATCGTTGCGTGATCGGAGCGCGGCGTCTTTCGTCAACGCCCCATTCCCCTATCCGCGCCCTTCGGCAGCGCGGAATTAATTCGAGATATGTTCTTCCATCGAAGAATTTAAAAGCGCTCGCTCAACCGCAACTTTCAATCCGCTCAACGCCTTATGAAGGACGATCAAAAGCTCACGGTCGGCCTCAGAAAGATCAGTGTGCGCGCCTTCTTCCACGGCGCGGCAGAGGGCGAGAAAGTCGAGTCGATCATCTGACATAATATCTCCTTCAAATGGTACAGAAGGCACGACGCTGTCGCGTATCAGGCAATGAGAAGAACTCAAAAAATTAGGTGGAATCGCCATTTATGAATTAACAATCACGCTTCAAGATATGTTCAATCGTAGCTTCGCACAGCTCAGACGCTCCGGATGGAAGCCATCCGATCTCTCTCTTTCTCGTGCCGTTCGATAAAATTATCTCACTTCAATCGAAATTCGGAACCCTATACTTTTAGCGTAATTAATTTGTCGCCTTTATGAATTTCGTTGCAGCAGCCAGGCGACGAGCGCCGCCTGTCTATTCGTTCCGGTCTTCGCAAACAACGCTGCGAGCTGCTTACGTGCTGTGTTGATCGATACACCGACATGTTCGCTAAACTCTGCGAGGGATTGACCGTTCAATAGAGCGTCAGCCAACCGCGCTTCGGCAGTCGTGAATTGTTCTGGAAAACGAGATGCACTGTTACTTGGCTGCGCAATAACGAGAACAAGGGCCAATGGCATGGCAATCATTGGTAATTTTAAAACAATAAGCGACACCCGATCTCCCGTCGTGAACGACCGGCAGTGGACGGGACCGCCGAATGGATCGCGACGAACAAACACGGCGTCGATTGCAGCGACAAGCGCGGACTGGATATCGCTGTCTCTTCCTCGCAATTTACCCAGCGGATCGACCGTTAAAAATAATCCCTCCCGCAATAGGCTTTCCGCGGGCGGATTTGCGGCCTTAACGGCGCGAGTTTGCGAGATCAGCATGGCGGCGCACGAGAATTGTGCGGGCAGACCACCCGGGATCGGATCCACACGGCTGACTTTCGAAAGGGTGACGGCGCGTTTTATATGCGGCGCCAGAATTTCAAACTGTTTGATGTAGCGATCGTTGTTCCGCTCCAGCTGTTTTTCTTTGGGGGCTATCGCGAGGATCACCATCTGCTGGATATCCTTATGGACCATACACCCGAGATGATCCGGACTAATACCCTGAGGTTTCATCCAATCATTATAGAATTCGGTGCGCAGTGCTTCTTCTCTACTCAGCACCGTCGTTGCCGGAACCACTTGGAGAAAAGGTAGTTTGGCGAACGATTGAATAGGATAGGGATTGCAGCTCGCGAAGTGCTCCTGGTAGCCGATAAGATATTCGGCCTCGAGCCCGAAGGGATGCGCCAGCGGCGTTGTCTGCGTTTCGATATCGAAGAAATGCAGAATGCCATTCGCTCCATCAAAGGGCTTCATCAGCCCCTGGAGAAATATCGGCCACTGATCTCCGTCTAGGGCTGCGCCGTAGAGGAGATCCAGCAACGCCGGCAGCTCCTCTGCAACGAAGGCGCTCATCGTCATGGCTAGCGTGACTTTAGATAGAATAAAAAATGCCGCTCGGTCCGAGCCCAAATATGAATATTAGAGAGATTGACCGTCCAATTCTCAGTTGGCAATAGTCTTCGCGTCATTCTCGAAATATGAAAAACTATGTAACTGAGACAGCTCACCGAAATTGCGCCGTGAACGCACATTTGCGGGGGACTTTCCGAACGCTGCTCCGGCGCAAGCGCTATTTTGAACTCTGCAAGAGTTCTTGATCCAGGTTGAAGGCCTGGCATCCGCCAGCCGCAAGCAAGGCGTTGACGCCATCTGCCTCATAGCGAAGGTTCGATATCTCCGCGGACTTTTGAGGGTCGACGTCTTTTTTGCCGCCAAGCAAATCGAACAGGTTGCTATTCGTAGCCGGCGCCGCAGCCTGAAGCGCTTTGATCTTATTGATCCGTTGGCGCACATAGTCCTGCGGCGCCGCGCAGGGATCGTCATTTGTGGCGGAGACAGCTTTGGGCCGATGTCTGGCCATGCTCGGTTGCGCGATGCACACCATGGCTGTTGCCAGCAAAAATACGGAAATCAAATCCCGGCTGCGCATTCGCCCTGTTCCCCCGCCATCGCCGTCGAAGCACGTGACCGACAACGATAAAGATACGTCCATGCGCTGCTCGATCTCAATAGATCGAACGCAAGAGTGGGATATATGTCCAAGCGCTGAACGCTCAAGCGGAGCGGCCAAAATATTCGCACAGTTGGGCCGAAGCGCAACGACAAACCCGCGGTTTACTGCAAGGCTGCCGTCCTCTGTTGATTATCGGATCGAATCACCGTGGCCGCTGGCAGGGACCTCCGCGATTTGAGCGCCGATTATCGACAGTCAGCGGATGGGTTGGGAAGCAGAGCGAGACGATGGCCTCGGAAAAATAGTATGTCTGCGGATTATATTCCTGAAGCGTGGCAGCGGCTGCGAGCGCCCGCGGCATCGTTTTCGGAAGGGGGATAAAGTTCCTGAGCGGAAGAGTTTGTACCTTCGTTCTAGCTGAGCCACCCGGCCACCCGATCGCCGATGCACTGAACGTGCGGCCTTTTAGCTTTGCACGTCCATCATTAGCCGGCCTGTGGAGATTGCCGATAACGTAAGATGGGCGTTTCTTTCAAGATTACCAATGCCTAACTTTTCCGGCTCCAAGCCCCGCGCTAGCACCAGTGCGGATCAATCTTCCCTTTCAGATGGTACACTTTACAATGGCTGAGACGCAGAATGAGGCTCCACAGCCGACGGCGCCCGGCCCAAGACTTCTCGAACGCATCGATTGGTCCGTTGTCGGCGCCATCGTCGCTCTCGCGGCGTTCTCCTATGCGGCGACGGTCCTTTATCGGAACCTCGAAGAGATCTCGTGGCCGCAGGTCCGGCACACGATAGCAACGTTTCCACTTTCGCATCTGGCGCTCTCCGGGCTGTTTACGGTCCTCTCCTATGCGGCGCTGGTAGGCTATGACCTCATCGCGCTCAGGGTTGTCGGGGCCAAGCAGGTCCCGCTACGCATTGCGGCGATCACGTCTTTCATCAGCCATGCCGTCACCTTTACGTTCGGCTTCGGCGTCCTCACGGGCGGGGCAGTCCGGCTGCGGCTCTATCGCGTCTGGGGCGTCGATACCGACCGCGTCCTCGGCATCGTAATGCTTTGTGCGCTAAGTTTCTGGGCTGGTCTTGCGACAATTGCCGGGATCTGCCTCGCGGTCGATCCGCAGCTCGTCTCCGCACTGGTGCACCTGAGCGTGCCCGCATGCCGGCTGGCGGGAACGATGATCCTGGCCGTCATTGCTGTCTGGCTCGTCTACGTGTCGATCCGTCCAATCCGGATCGAAGTCGGGAATTGGCGACTGCCGCTCCCCGGCACGCGCGCCACGATAGGGGCAATCTTCGTCGGCATGCTCGACGTTGCAGCGGCGGCATCGGCGCTTTGGGTGCTGTTGCCTCAAGATCTGCACGTCACGATGCCGGGCTTTTTTGTCGTTTTTGCCCTCGCGACTGTGCTCGGCGTCGTCAGTCACGTACCGGGCGGCCTCGGCGTGTTCGACGCCGTCATCCTGCTCGGCGTGACGCAGCATCCGAGCGGCGAACTTGTCGGTTCGCTTCTGCTTTTCCGGCTGATTTATTATATCGCGCCGGTCATTGTCGCGCTGACGATGCTGATGGTGCACGAGATGCGCGGCCGCAGGGGAGTAGCGCATGAGGACGACAGCACCTCCGCCACGATCATCGAACCGATTATTCCGCCGCTCGCAGCCATCGTGACCTTTTCCGGCGGGCTGATCCTGGTGATTTCTGGAACGCTTCCCGCCCACCGCCTGTGGCTCATTCGCGATTTTCTGCCGTTGCCGTTCGTCGAGGCCTCGCATTTCATTGCGAGCCTCGTCGGAACCGTTCTTCTGCTGATCGCAAACGGCCTGGCGCACCGGCTACGTTCAGCTTGGCAACTCGCAATCATCCTGCTGCTGAGCGGCGCTGTTTTTTCCATCACAAAGGGTTTTGATTTCATCGAAGCGCTCGCGTGTCTCGCGGCGGCATTGATCCTGATCGCGGGACGGCGGGAGTTCTACCGCAAGGGTGGCGTACTTGCAGGCCGGCTCTCGGCATCAGCAATTCTTGCGGTGTTGATCGCTATCGGCGCGTCGATTCTGATCGGACTGGCCATCTATCGCGGCGTGCCCTACGACAATTCGCTGTGGTGGGAATTCGCCTACCATCAGGATGCCTCGCGCTTTCTGCGCGCTACGCTCGGCGCCGCGATCATCGTGATGATCATCGCCTCTTACCAGCTGCTCCACAAAGCGCCGAACATCAGCCGCAAGGCCTCAGCCGCAGAACTTCGGCGTGCGAAAGAAATCGCACATCACTCCTCGCAAGTCACAGCCGAGCTGGCATTCATCGGCGACAAGCGCTTTCTGTTTTCGCAGAGCGGCAACGGTTTCGTGATGTATGGCGTCCGCGGATCGACGTGGGTCGCGATGGGCGACCCGATTGCGAACAACAGCGCCGACCTCATCGATCTCGTTTGGCGGTTCAAGGAAAGCGCCGACGAGCAGAAAGGGGCTCCGGTTTTCTATCAGATCACTGCGGATCATCTGCCTATCTATCTCGATGCCGGTTTCTCCTTGATCAAGCTCGGAGAGGAAGCGTGGGTCAATCTCGAGACGTTCACGCTGGATGGCAAGGCTGGAAAACGGCTTCGTCAAACTAAAACGCGTGCCGAAAAGGCCAATATCGAATTCGAAATCTTGCCCGCCGCGATCGTGTCGAAATTCCTTCCGGCGTTAAAGCGCGTATCGGACGCATGGCTCGCCCAGCGTGGACATCGCGAGAAGGGCTTTTCTCTCGGCTTTTGGAATCTCGAGTATGTCGAACGCCACGACATTGCGGTGCTTCGTCATGAAAACCGCATCGTGGCATTCGCGAACCTCTGGCGGAACACGCCGGCTTCTGCGTGCACGCTGGATTTGATGCGCCAGGTTCCCGGCGCCCCGGAAGGGGCGATGGAATATCTCGTGCTCAAGCTTTTGGAGCAGGCGAAGGCCGAAGGCTATAAGTGGTTCAATCTCGGGATGGCGCCGCTCTCGGGCCTTCCCGATCACAGACTGGCATCGCGGTGGGCTCGTCTCGCCGGTTTGTTTTTCCGATACGGCGACCGGCTCTATCACTTCGAGGGGGTCCGTATTTTCAAAAGCAAGTTCAAGCCGGAGTGGCGCACGAAATACCTCGCCTACGAGCACGGGTTGCGCCTGCCGCAAACTCTTTTCGACATCGCCTCCCTCATCAGCGCCAGCGCACGGCGCTCAACATCCGACGGGAATAAAGAATGGTCCAAAGATCGCGCCATCTAGGCATCGCTCGCGTGTTGGCCGCAGCCTTCGGCATTTTCTGTGTGATTATCTCTATCGGAACGCCTGCGTCTGCCGACACGAAAACCATCGCGCAAAAGCGATTTGGCAATGTCCCGGTCCTGTGGTCCGGCAATGCACCTTCCGCCTTTGTCGTTCTGATGGCTGATCCCGATGCAGCGTCGCCTTCCTACAAGCCCATAGCCGCCGCGCTCGAGAGCCAAGGCGCGGCGGTCGCAATTCTCGACGCCGGCGTGATGCGTGGCATTCTCAATACGACCCTCCTGGCGGGCCAATGCAATCAACTCTTCGGCGACATCGAAGATCTCGTCCGACTGTCCGAACGTGCGCTCGGCATGCAAGCGTGGGAATCGCCGGTTTTCTTCGGCCTCGGGCGATCCGGCACGATCGCGTATCTCACTCTGGCGCAAGCACCGCCGAACAGCGTGTCCGGGGCGCTGAGTTCCGGATTTTCGCCTTCGCTCACATCAAAGGCTGCTTTTTGCAGCGGCGCGCCGGTTCTTGGGAACAAGGATGGCGCGTTCGAATATGGGCCGATCAAGCTCAACGGCAAATGGGCACTCTTTACCCAGGATCCGGCGAGTACCGCTCTTAAACCGTTCGTCGCGGTCAACCCCGGCACTTCGATCGAACAGGGAGAGGCGACCGATGGTTCAACCCTATCGTTAGCGGTCAAAGCCGTGTTCGACATGACCCTCGTGCCGAAAGCCTCCATTAGCGATCTGCCGCTGACCGAACTTCCCGCAAAGAACCCTACGGGTATTGCGATCTTTCTTTCGGGGGATGGCGGGTGGCGGGACATCGACAAGCAAATCGGCGAGACACTGTCGAAGAACGGCATCTCCGTTATCGGCCTCGATACCCTGCGGTACTTCTGGAGCGAGAAGAACCCGCAAACGATCGCCGACGATCTCGATCGCATCGCGCGTTATTATAGAAGGGCGTGGCATATCCAGGATGTTTCATTGATCGGCTACTCATTTGGAGCCGCAACCATTCCAATGGTCTGGACGAAGCTCGATCCCGATCTGCAAAAGCAGGTCAAGCTGATCGTGCTGATGGCGCCGGAGCCGGTTGGGCGTCTCGAAATGTCGATGGCAGGTTGGCTCGGTATTCCATCATCCGCCGACATCAGCCTGCGTCCGTTCATGGCCGAGTTACCGAAGGATAAGGTAACGTGCATCTTCAGCGTCGAAGAGAAAGCGGATGGCGATACCGGATGTACGTTGTCGGAACTCAAAGGCGCGACGCTCATTGAAAGAACCGGCGGCCATCATTTCGGCGGCGCGTACTTAGAGATCGCTAAGCTCATTTTGGACCGCTGGGCAGCTGCCGAAAGACGGCATTGACCCAGACGTTTGCTTATATCCGCTTGCCGAAGCCGGCTGACCGGCGCGCAGCCGGCACGGCGATGGCGGCATCGACGTATTGAACCCCAGCGCGATTGGGGGACGTCCACTTGACGCGCACACGACGGCGACTGCCAGAGAACGTATCGTGGATGACGAATGATTTCGGCAACCACTCGCTGTTTTCAACCAGCAGCAACGCTCCGCCGCGCGAGGTATCGGCGATGCGGCACGTCAAGACCTGACCCTCGCCGAGTTCGATTTTCGCCGGACGACTTACGGGTTTTCGTTCTTCCTTGCGCATGGCGAATGTTCAAAAAATCAGAAATTTAATGGAACATTTACCGATCTCAGGGCCAAGCCGACGAGCACAATCTCTGTTGATGGTAACTGCTCGAGACGGAGCAGTTCGATTGCAGGCCTGAAAAACCAGTGCTGTCATTGCCCTACGAAGCCGCTGGCGCAAAAACGAATGATGTTTATTTTGCGTGCTATAGCCCAGGCCCGCAATGCGTCAGATGAGCCAAACGGGTCTCGTTGCGAGATTCGAAGGAGCAACACGTGCGGCAATTATTAGGAAATTAATGCCCTGGTTTTCTCGCTTGCGATTTGGCCGCTCCATCTGATCACGCATTGCCCCCCAAGGTCGGCTCGCAGCGCCTGCATGGAAATTGAGCGTCGCGACGGACTCAGCCATTCGCTGCATTCCGATTGATAAGAAGGCGAAACTCACATTTGCAAGCGGCAAGCTTTTTGTCGGGAAGACAATCGCGAGATCATTCGATGCATTTCAGGCGAATAGAGCCTGCGGACGTAATTCGCCACGTGCGAGCAAGACGGATCGCGAGAATCTCCTCTCTGAGATGCGCACACTGAATCGTGCCAATGGTGTAATTGCAATGTCTCGATCGCGCTTGCGTCGAATGCTGATCACTTGAATTCCATCGCGATAATTGTCTTTCAAAAAGACGCCATTTTCAAAAGCGCATGGCGATTGTTCGCTTAGTGCTCCTCGAAACCGCTTTATGCCGATTTTTATTATTCAAAAGTCGTAGCGATATTTTAAAATTCCGGTTCTCAAGCGCCATTTCGAAATGTGGCAAATTAAGCGATCTTTCACTCCTGTGGCGTACTATTGAACTACGTGCAAGCAGTGACGCGTCGTGCCGCAGCATTGCGATCGTGCGTGAGAATTTGCGTCATGGTGGGGAAGCTTATGCCGACACTGCTCGCGATCGATGATTCGCCAAGCGTCCGGCAGATGATCCGGGTAACATTCGCAAGCGCCGGATTCGACATCATAGAAGCATCCGACGGACTAGAGGGCCTTCAAAAGGCGACTTCCAATCTCATCGACATCGTCGTTACCGATCTCAATATGCCACGAATGAATGGACTTGCGTTCATTCGGCATTTACGCGCGCGACCATCCTACCACGGTCTGCCCATCATCGTATTGACAACCGAGTCCGATCAGGCGGCACGCAAAGAAGCCAGTGCCGCCGGAGCGTCGGCGTGGATTACTAAGCCGTTCAGTGCACAGGGGCTTCTCGATATCGCGCGTGGGTTTTTGAAATGACCGAACTCTCCGGCTCAGAATGTGAGCATGAACTCATCGTTCGTCTCAGTCAGCTGGCGATTTGTGACCCACTAACCGGTCTACACAATCGCGGAACGCTCAAGGAATTGTTCGCTAGAATTCTTGAGCAGGCGACAACGGACGGGCAGACCGTCGGCATTCTCTACATTGACCTCGACGATTTTCGCGCCGTCAATAAGTTGCATGGCCAGGCGGTCGGAGATGTCATCATCAGCCGCATCGCCAACCGGCTGCGTTCGATCTCTAGCGACACTGACACGATCGTGCGCACGGGCGGCGACGAATTTTTGCTGATCTCCCCCAGCGATAAACCGGACTGCGAGTTCAGCGCGAAGGCGCATCACATCGTTGACACGCTGCGCGAGCCCCACGTCCTCGAAAACGGCAAGACGATCCGCGTCACGGCTTGTGTCGGCACCGCACACTTTCCCATCCACGGGGCCGATCATGAGGAGCTAATCGCCGCGGCCGAATTGGCGCTGCATCACGCCAAGAAAATCGGCGACGAGGTCACGGCGTTTTCCCCTGAGATGCTGAATACAGAGCACAGGCGTCTCATCTTCGAACACGACGTCAGCCTCTCGCTGGAACGGGGCGAGCTTTCCCTCGCCTTTCAACCGCAGGCGGAAGCCTCAACGTCCGCCATCAGTGGATTTGAAGCGCTTGCGCGTTGGCAGCATCCCGATTTTGGTCCGGTGTCTCCCGCCGATTTTATCCCCGCGGCCGAGGCATCCGGAGCCATCGGCGCCATCGGCGCTTATGTCCTGCGTGAGGCTTGCCGCGAGGCATCCTCGTGGAAAAATGGTCTTCGCATTGCTGTTAATGTATCGCCCGTGCAAATCGAACGCGGCGATTTCGTACAAGTCGTCAGAAACGCGCTCATCGAAACCGGTTTGGCGCCGGAACGCCTTGAAATCGAAGTGACCGAGAGCCTGTTCATCCAGAATCTCGCCTACGCGTCGAAGGTTCTCACCGGGGTTAAGGGCCTCGGCGTCAGCGTTGCGCTCGATGACTTCGGCACCGGCTATTCATCTCTTGGTACACTCCGTGCTTTCCCATTCGACCGCATCAAGGTTGATCGGAGTTTCGTCTTCGATATGGTTCGCAATTCGAATGCGGCTGCAATCGTCGATTCCGTGCTTGGGCTTGGGCGCGCGATGGGTTTGACCGTCGTTGCTGAAGGCGTCGAAACAGAAGAACAACTGAAGCTTCTGCGAACGCTCGGATGCCAGCAGATCCAGGGCTACCTCATCGGCAAGCCGATGCCGGCGGGACATTACGCCGCCGTCACCGGTAAAGTCTCCAATCATACATCGCCAGTTATGGTCTGACTCGTGCGCAACATGCTTGTGCCGAACACGCAAACTTTCGTCCGTCATACCAAATTGGACACCCGCATTTCGATGATTGAGGCAATCTTAGGCCATCTGGAAACTTCGAGAAGCCAGATCGAGGGGAAATTCTCGCGCGCGGGAACGATACTCGAATCCGCCGTCTCTTTGATCAGTCAACAGCTCGAATACCTCCAGCAGTTGAGTACCCTTCTTGACGGCGAAGCCGTTGGAGAAGCGACGCGGGAACTCTCCGCCGCCGCCGAAGAGCTGCGGTCTCTGCCGAATATGCTCAGCGAGCGCGGGCAAGAGCTGCGCGATCTGGAATGCCGAAGCGCAGAATTGCTGCGCGATATCGAAGATATGCGAAGCCTTCTGCGCTACCTTCTGGTCTTCGCCCTCAACTTGAAGATCACTGCCGCCGACGATCAGCAAGATGCTCAACAGTTTCACGCCTTTTCTCAGGAAATGCGGACCAGAATCGAGGTTGGCGGCACCGAACTCAATGACATCGATATGCGGCTCAACGGTCTGCTGGACCAGGTCCGCGCGGCGCTGAAACTTGAATCTGGCCTCGCCGAAGAAGTCTCCGCGATGGTTCCGGCTGTTCCCAATCATTTGGCGGACGATGCGACTGCGATCCGGGTGCATCAAAAGCAGATCGCCGACATGACCGGTGAAGCCTCTGCACTTGCGCAAAATATCCAGCTCAAGGTTGTCGATGCGCTATCTTCGCTTCAAATTGGAGATATATCGCGGCAGCGCATCGAGCACATTCAGAATGGGCTCAATCTCCTGACCGAAGCTGATTCTCGCTTAGCGCAAGACGGCCTTTCGGACGACGCGAGAGGGCGATTTACCCAATTCATCTGCCGTCTGCTCGCCGCGCAGCTCGCGGATACGGCCCAGGACTTCGAGCGCGATTCCCACGTGATGCTCGCGAACATGGCGGAAATGGCAGCCGATGCGCAATCTCTTTTGCGCCTCCAGCAAACGCAAGGTTCATCAGATAGCCATAACAATCTTCGATCTCTCGAGCGGAGCGTCGCTGATGCCGAGATCCTCGTCACAGACATGGAGCAAGCCGTCGCGGCAGCCAATGATGTCCGATCCGCGACAGCTCGGACGGTCGATGAGTTGCTGCGGCGTATCGATACGATCAAAAGCGTTCGCGAAGACGTGCAATTCATGGCGCTCAACACGACGGTCAGCTGCTCGCGGATGGGCGACGCCGGAAAGCCGCTCCAGGTCATCGCCATCGAGCTGCGCCTCTACGCCAAAAAGCTCGATTCCATTGCCGATGTGACACTCGCGGCACTTCGTTCCCTCGGCGAGGACATGGCGCATTTGAACACGGACCGCGCGGAGACTAGTCCGAAATCCAAGCTCGAAGGGGCAGCCGCACGTTTGCGTGACGCTGCCGATCTTGCAGAGTCTCGGCTCGCGACAATCATGGGACAAGGAAAGGACGTCGTTGATTCCCTTGCGAAAGCCGAGACCGAGTTGAATTTCGATGCCGAACTCGGAAACGTCTTGTCGACTTCCGCGGCGTCACTTCAGTTGCTTGCCGGTGAAGAGGATATTGACGTCGCGGATATTCTTGATCCGCTGAAAAGCCTTCTCGATACCATCGCTGCGACCTACACGATGGCGAGAGAGCGAGACGTACACGCACATTGTTTGCCCGACGCGGCTGTCTCGGCGCGTGCCGCTTAGCTACGGCTTGCCGCTCGCAACACTTCGCTTGCTATCGCATTCAGGGGCACCACCTTAGCGGCTGCACCTCGTGCGATGGCCTCCTTCGGCATGCCGAAGACCACCGACGTCGCTTCGTCTTGGGCAATCGTGAAGGCGTTTGCGGCTTTCATTTCCTGGAGCCCGCGCGCACCATCGTCGCCCATGCCTGTCATGATGACGCCGATGGCATTGGAACCAGCCGATTGCGCGGCCGACCGAAACAGCACGTCGACCGACGGGCGATGGCGAGAAACCAGCGGGCCGCTCTTGACGGACACGAAATATCTCGCGCCCTGCCGTTCCAGCATCATATGTCTGTCGCCCGGCGCAATAAGGACGTGGCCGCGCAGCACGGCATCGCCGTCGGCCGCTTCCTTCACTTCGACGGCGCAGAGTGAATTCAGACGTTTGGCAAAGGCCGCAGTAAATTTCTCCGGCATGTGCTGCACGATGACGATGCCCGGCGCGTTTGCGGGCATGGCTTCCAAGACGACGCGCAGCGATTCCGTTCCGCCGGTCGAAGCACCCATGCACACGACCATTTCGGTCGTTTTCGCCATCGCGCGGCCGGACGGCGGCGGAAGCATCGCGTCCGCCGTCAGCTTCTTTTCCGGCCCTCCCATTCTGACTTCCATCGCATCGCGCGGCCGTCGTCCGCCGACCCGCGCCAAAGCCGCGCTTTTGACCACTTCGCAAATTCGAAGCGAGCTTTCGGCTAGATGATCGGCAACACCGATGCGTGGCTTCAAGATGATGTCGACAGCGCCTGCCTCCAACGCCTGCATCAGCGTTTCCGATCCTGCCTCGGTCAGCGAAGAGCACATGACGACCGGAACTGGCCGCTGCGCCATCAGCTTTCTGAGAAACGTAATGCCGTCCATACGCGGCATCTCGACATCGAGCGTGATGACGTCGGGTACCTCATCCTGGATACGACGCGCAGCGGCGATCGGGTCGGAGGCTGCACCCATGACTTCGATGTCCGGGTCCGAGCTCAACACCGCCGTCAGGGTCTGACGCACGCTTGCTGAGTCGTCGATAATCAGAACGCGTATTTTTTTTTGAGGCATCTATCGCGTCTTCTGGAAAATGGTATTTGCGACCTGTTTGACCGGAAGTGAAAATCCGCCAATGGATTCGGAATGACCAATGAACAGATAGCCGTTCGGCGCGAGACAATCGCAAAGCCGCGATAGAACGGCTTCCTGCACCTTTTTCTCGAAATAGATGAGCACATTTCGGCAGAAGATAACATCGACCGGTGCACCAATTGCGTAGCTATCGTCCATAAGGTTCAGCCGCGCGAAACCGATCTTCGATCTGAGCGAATGGTGCATGCGAACCTGCCGATCGCCGCGGACCGAACGCAGCACGTATTTCCGCGCCAAGACGGGGGGTACCGGATCCATCATCTCTTCGGGATAGATGCCGCGAACTGCGGTCGACAGAACCTCGGTGCTTAGATCCGTCGCGAGGATCGAATATCCTGGCCGATAGCTCTGCCTGAAGTCTTCAAGGATCATCGCCAACGTGTAGGGTTCGGCGCCGGTAGAGCAAGCCGCGCTCCAAACGCGAACCTCACCTTTGTCTCGCTGCATCATCGCCGGCAGAACATTTTCGACTAGGTAAGCGAAGTGGTTTGGTTCCCTAAAGAAATCAGTCTTGTTCGTCGTCGCGACGTCGATCAGATGAATGGCTTCGGACTCGATGCCATCTTCATCAAAAAGGAAGTGACAATAACTGTCGAACGAGTCGTGGCCGGTGACGCGCAAGCGCCGCCGGAGCCGTCCCTCAAGCATCGTCACTTTGGTCGGCGGCATGCGGATGCCGCTATACCCATTTATGAAACGTGCTAAGCGATCGAAGTTGCGCTTGCTCAGGTTATCGTTGCGCAGCCGCGTATCTTGCCCGCGGTCGACGCTGTGGCTTAGAGAAGTCATACCAAAAGCTCCGTAGACCTTGGTTACGCTGCGGCCGCAGTTTGCGAAAGCATCGCCGACTCCGATGACGAGAACAGTTTTGGCAGGTCGATCAGCACGACGAATCCTTCGGGGCGCTGGACCACACCGGCGATGTAGTCCGAGCGCCAGCGAACGCCGATGTCCGGCGCCGCTTCGATCTGATTGCTGTGGAAGGGCGTTACTTCAAAGACCCGATCCGCCACAAGACCCAGGCATAGAACTCGCCCCGCAAGCGCCACATCCAAAACGAGGATGCGCGTGTGCGGCGTCGGCTCCGTCGGTGCCAGCCCGAGACGCTGGCGCAGATCTATAGTCGGTACGCCTTGGCCCCGAACGTCGGTGAGGCCAAGGAGATAGTCGGGACCGTGCGGAATCCTGAATGCCTTTCGGTAATCCAGGATCTCCCGCACTTCCGTAACGGGGACCGCGAAGACTTCGTCGGCCAAGCTAAACGTCACGTATTGAGCTTCGGACCCAGCGCTCGTCATCACGCCGACTCCCGGAAGTTTGCATCGTCCGCGTCAGGGCCACCCGTGCTCAAGTCCAGGGCAAAGCCCTTCACACGCGACTGAAGTTCGGCAACTGTATTGCGCGGCGCAGACGACGTCGCTTTCTTCTCAGCGGAAGCTTTGGCGAGCGCTTTCTGAGCGGCCGACGGCTTCGCCGATGTGATCCGCTTGGCGGGCACCGAGCGGACGTTCGCAGACTCGGACGAGCGGTTCGAGTCGTCGGTCCGGAAGAACGCGATGCTCTGCTGAAGCTCTTCAGCCTGCGCCGCCAATTCTTCAGAGGTCGCCGACATTTCTTCCGATGCACCGGCGTTCTGCTGCGTGACCTTATCGAGCTGCTGGATCGCTTCATTGATCTGCGAAGCACCGATGTCCTGTTCACGGCACGCGGCGCTGATCTCAGCAACGAGTTCCGCCGTTTTACGGATATCCGGAACCAAGCGTGTCAGCATTTCGCCAGCTTCCTGCGCCGCTTTCACGGTGTCGCCGGACACCGATCCGATCTCCGCGGCCGCCGTCTGGCTGCGTTCCGCAAGCTTGCGCACTTCGGACGCAACAACTGCGAAGCCCTTACCGTGCTCCCCAGCGCGCGCGGCTTCGACCGCTGCGTTGAGAGCCAGAAGATCGGTCTGACGAGCGATTTCCTGAACGATACCGATCTTTTCAGCGATGGTGCGCATCGCATTGACCGCACGGGTTACCGCGTCGCCGCTGGCCTCAGCGTCCTTCGACGATTGGCGCGCAATCTTCTCGGTCTGGGCGGCGTTGTCGGCGTTCTGCTTGATGTTCGCCGCCATTTCTTCCATCGACGCTGATGCTTCTTCCGCCGCAGAGGCCTGTTCGGTTGCGCCCTGGGAGACTTGTTCCGAGGCCGAAGAGAGCTGCTGGCTGCCAGCCGAAACGTTCCTCGACGCGACGATCGCATCCGACACGACGCCGCGCAGACGTTCGACCATGCTTTCGAGAGCATGGCCCAGCGTGTCCTTGTCCGACAGCGGCTTTGGCTGCACCGTCAGATCACCGCCTGCGATCTGATTTGCGATGCCTGCAGTTTCACGAAGGTTTGCGGTCATGCGCGTCATCGCATCGATGAGGTCTTTGATCTCATCGTTGGTCGCGACGGTGACATTTTGATCAAGGTCGCCGATCGAGACGGCTTCCGCGAGCTGGACGCCCTTGCTCAGTCCACGAGAGACACCGAGAGAAATCCAAATACCTGCGCTGGCCGACAGCAGGAAGATGAATGCAGCGGTCGCAAGAAGCACCATGCGTGCTGTCTGATATTCTGATTGAGCTTCGCCAGCGATTTGCGTCATATCGCGGTCGCCAATGTCCTGGATGGCGTTAATGATCGCAAAGGCTGCCTTCGCTTTGTTGCGGGCTTCACCCGCAGAGATCGCAAGGGCTTTGGCGCGAGATTCTGACGTATTTTCCGCTGCGAATTGCAGCGCCTGTTCCTGCACCGGAACCCATTCCCGCCATGCTGCGTCGAATTGAGCGAGTTTTTCTTTGACCTCCGGCCCAGCTACGCGCTTGACCTGCTCCGCGGCATCCAAGACCTTCTGGCGATATTTATTGAGCTCTTCGCGCATTGCCGCGAGCTTCTGAAGGTCCGTTTCGGCAATGATATTCTTTTCGGCGCGGATCATATAGAGGGCACTAATCTCTATGTCGTCGGCATGCTGGACTTGCGCCGCCGGGCCTTCGACGATCTGTGTAACCTGCGAATTGAGAAGCGATAGCTGGTATATGCCCAGACCTGCCATAACGCATGACAGCAGGGTCACGATTGTAAAAGCAACGGCGAGCTTGGTCTTGATCGTAAATCGCATCGAACTGCCCCTTGGCTTGGGAAAACCTTGCGGCTTTCCCTCATACTTCATGAACGGATTGCGATAGCTTCACCGCTGCTATCGAACGGAACTCGTCATGAGTCTTGCCGGCGCTTCCATGCGCAGGGCCTTCCAATACGGCTCAAGCAACGGCTTTGAGCGGTCCTCCTGTTTTTTCCGAATGGATGGAAAAAATGTTGCGAAGATCAGGGAGAACGATGAATTCGCCGCCCTGCTTGACGACGCATTTCACGTATTCGGATCGCCACCGCATACCGACGCTCGGCGGAGGTTCGCTTCGGCTGAGATCGAGGGTTGTCACCTCGTTCACCTTGTCGGTGCGCAGCCCGATGAAGCTTGCAACGCCATCGATATCAAGCTCGATCACGACAGTCCGACTGTCGATCGTCGGCGGTCCGGCTTCCATTCCGAATGCGATATGCAGATTTGCGAGGGGGATGACTTTGCCGCGGAAGTTTATGACGCCGCCGACCAGCTTTGAAGCCGTCGGCACAATCGTCACGATCGGCAT
The DNA here is from genome assembly GCF_047497105.1 of Hyphomicrobium sp. DY-1. Taxonomy (NCBI): domain Bacteria; kingdom Pseudomonadati; phylum Pseudomonadota; class Alphaproteobacteria; order Hyphomicrobiales; family Hyphomicrobiaceae; genus Hyphomicrobium; species Hyphomicrobium sp. DY-1. The sequence continues at coordinate 1,834,705 of NZ_CP134870.1, forward strand.
GTCCATGATCTCGCGGACAATACTTGCCTCCAAGGCAAACGTCTCGTCCTGGAGATCGAACGTCAGTACTTCAATTTCTTGCGTCATAGCCGAATGCCTTCGTCGTTATGGTCGGACGTGCTCAACCGGCCTTCCGCAGCTGTGCTTCGTTCATTTGGCCCGTTGCGACCAGATGCGCGATGTCGAGAATCAGTGCGACAGAGCCATCGCCGAGGATCGTCGCGCCAGAGAACATTGCGACGTCTTCATGCAGCTTCGACATGGCCTTGATTACGGTCTGATGGTCACCGATGATCTGGTCGACGACCAATCCGACACGCTCGGCCCCAGTCGAAACGACCACGATTTTCTGGAATTGATCCGGCTGTGTTCCTGTCTGGAAAATTTCGCGAAGCCTGAGGAACGGAACGAGAGTGTCACGCAGCGAGATAAAGCTTCGACCTCGCGAGCGCAGATCCTGCTCGACCGGCAATTCGAGACATTCCTCGACCGCGGATAGCGGAATGACATAGCGTCCCGTGCCGACTCGAACCAAAAGGCCGTCGATGATAGCAAGCGTCAACGGGATGCGCAGCGAGATACGCGAGCCTGCGCCCGGCTCGCTGCTGAGATCGATAGATCCGCGCAGCGCTTCCACCGTCCGCTTGACGACGTCCATGCCGACTCCGCGGCCGGAGAGATTGGTGACGGCTTGCGCGGTCGAGAAGCCAGGTTGGAAGATCATTTGCAGCAGATCGTGATCACCGATGTGGGCACCCGGCATAATCAAGCCTTGCGCTTCGGCCTTGGCTCGAACGCGCGCCCGGTCGATGCCGGCACCGTCGTCCGTGATGGAAATAATGACTTCGCCGCCTGCATGACGCGCCGCGAGATTGATTTTACCTGCTTCCGGTTTTCCGGCCGCCTTGCGTTTTTCCGGCGTTTCGAGGCCATGATCGACGGAGTTTCTGACGAGATGCACGAGCGGGTCCGCCAGCCGCTCGATAACGGTCTTGTCTACTTCCGTTCCTTCGCCTTCGGTCGTCAGATCGATCGTCTTGCCCGTCTCGCGCGCGAGATCATGCACGAGGCGACGGAAGCGGCCGAATAGGGTTCCGACGGGAACCATGCGAAGAACCATCATTGTATCGCGCAGCTCGTTGGAGAGCCGCTCGATGTCTTCGGAGACGGCGCGCAGATTAAGGTCCGGGCTGGCGGCGGCAATCTGGCTAAGACGCGATTGCGCGATGACGAGTTCACCGACACGATCCATGAGCTCATCCAGTCGTTCAGCAGGAACGCGAACACTTTCAGAGCTTTTGGCTGCCTGGCGCGTGTCGGCACCGGCCGACGGCCGCTGCTTATCCGTCTGCGACGCATCGGAGGATGGTGCGGCATCGCTGGAAATTTCCGACTGAACCGGTTCGCTGCCTTTCTCGGCTTCGACCTGACGAATATCGAGCTTCATGTCATCGATAATGAACATGAAGACGTCTTCGATATCCGTCCGCGGCTTATCGGTGAGAAGTTTAACGTTCCACGTGATGTAGCACTCGTTCGCAATCAGCGCGTCGAGGGCCGGGATTTCCGAAATATCAGCCGCGACGCTACACTCACCGAGATCGCGCATTTCGGCCAGAAGTGCCATCGGGTTGCAACCGTTGACCAACGCATTCGGCGGCAGCGAGAAATTAATCTCCCAAGACGTTTTCTCGGGTTCTTCCGGCGGCGGAGCATGTCCTGCCATCTTCACTTCCTGCTCCAGGCGGAGGAGCAGTTCCTGGCCTGTCGCCTCGCTAGCTGTTTCGGCTCCTTCGAGCAAAGCCCGCATGTGATCTTGCGCAGCCAGAACAACCGAGACGAGGTTCGCCGTAGCCGTGACCTCACCCTTGCGGACCTGATCGAACGCCGATTCACAATGGTGTGTGAACGATGCAAGTGCATCGAATCCGAACATGGCTCCGGAGCCCTTCAGGGTGTGAAGGCTGCGAAAAACATCATCGACGAGCGCGCGATCACCGGGCTTCCTCGACAAATCGAGCAAGCCAAGCTCAATGCGATCCAAAAGCTCGTCTGCCTCCGCGCGAAATGTTGCAATTGCATCCGTATTCGACGTCATTGTCCGAGCACCTTCTTGACGATTTTCAGAAGGTTGTCGGCTTGAAAGGGCTTCGTCAGCCAGCCAGTGGCACCCGCGGACTTGGCTCGTTGTTTGAGTGCTGCGTCGGATTCCGTGGTGAGAAAAATGATCGGCACACCGCTGTGCGCCGGGATTTTGCGTAGCTCCTCGATCATCGTCAGACCGTCCATGATGGGCATGTTCAAGTCAGTGATGATGAGATCGAACTTTCCAGCATTGGCTTTCTTAATGCCGTCTGCCCCGTCGACCGCCTCGCTGACCTGATAACCGGCCCCTGTCAGCGCCACCTTGATCGCGACTCGTATACTTGATGAATCGTCTACCGTGAGAATTGACGCGGACATTTCAGGCTCCCTCGTGCAACCAGAACCGGCGATTTTCAGCCGACATTTCAGCGAGCAGTCCCGCTCGATCCATCAGGCTCAAAGCACGCCCGGAAATCGGAGCGGCGAGCGATAATTGCTTGGAGGCGCCCTGCGCATAGAGCCGCGCGGCGACGATGAGTTGGATTCCGGCAATGTCGATGTCGGACTCTTCGGAGATCAGGAGGTCGAGTGATTCGCTATCGTTTATGGAGTTCAGAATTGCGTTTTTCGCATCGCTGACCGTTCGAATTGTCAACAGACCGGAAATATCCAGCGTCGAATTGCAATTTTCGCTCATTTCCCCCCGGAGTGCTGCCGCAGCAAAAACTCCGCCCCGCTTTCATGACTTACTGAACGACAATAAGCCTAGGCCATTATATGTAGGTGAGGTGTTAATGATGGCCTAACGCCAAAAATATCGGATTGAAACTAAAGACCAATATCGTATTTGAAAAATATTCGGACCGCGCAGCTCCCAATTTGCCATCAATATTTCAAATTCGGCTGGCCTGTTTTCAATATGATAATGGAAAAATTTTTTTCCTTATGGGATGGGGCGCCTTCGTTCGCTGCGTGACATCCACCTGCCATTCGAAGAAAAAGGCCATTCCGCATACGCGCGAGTTGCATCGTCTATAAAATCAGCACAAATCGGCCTCTCCCGCTTCTTAAATCGCTGAGCTGACGAGTTGCCCAAACTGGACAAACAGGTTTCCAGGAAAGGGCTCAGAGATTGCCGATTATATAGAAATGGGATTCGTTTGATCTCTGTTGGATTCAGGGGAACGCATTCAGCGACGCACAATCGGGCAGACGGTATTTCTCATCAATCGCCGCGGCCCTGTGCGGGATCGGCGATCTGCGGTTGGCTGAATGTGGTGCTTGGCATTGCCGCGATACTGAATTTTCTAAATCGCCATAGCGCTCGATAGTGAGCGCTATTACGTCGTAAGTTCGCATAATTCTTGTCGCCGATTCCGATCACACTCGGATAAGATGGGCAGTCGAGCGGCGTCGACTAAATCTCGTTAGCTCCGGCGCGCGAATGAAGTCGCGCTGCTGCGCTCAGGAGACGCTGCAGACCCAGACGACAAGTTCGGACGCGACCTTGTCGAACGCTTGATTGAGTGCCGCCGATATTCCAGCCTGATCGGTGATCGTCGCCGGTACGCTCGCTTTAAATATGCGTGCGCCTAGGATCTGTCCGTTTTTGCCGACGACCTTTGCTGAGAATGCTATCTCGGCTGATGGCGTGTCCGAGGCCACGATCTCGAAGTTACGCAAATCCAAGATGAGCTGATAATCGACTTCGAGCGTGTCCGGCTGGCGTCCAAGGACCTTCAGGTATCCGGCATTTTCAAAGCTCTGCACGACGCGCGATTGCACGACCCGGCTTAAAGTATCCGGCCACCGGGCGGCGATTGCGTTCGAGCGCTCGCCCGCTGGCGTCATGATTGCGACCTGATCATTGAAGACACTGCCCACGATATCTGGTTCCGGCACGACGAGTTGGCCCTCGGGAATCTTGCCGAGGCCCGGAAATTTTTTGGGAGCTTCGAGATCGACAATGGGTGCGTCGGCTTTCTTGCCACCACCTGTCATCTTCTCCAGACCGGACAGAATGCCATCGACCTTATCGGAGTTCTTCGCGAGCGATGCCGAAAACGTGTTGATGTTCGCGACCAGCGATTTGAAGGGCTCGCGATTTTCATCAATGACGGCACCGATCCGATGCAGGATATCTCGCGCCGATTCCGTGAGACTTTGCGTGTCGTTTGGATCGACGGTAAGGAGTGGCGGCTGCCGGTCGATTGATGTGACGGGGGGTGCATCGGGTGCGCCGCCGCGCAATGCTAGGACGGGCGAGCTGGTAAGGCCTTGAAATTCTATACCGACCTTCGTGTCGGAACGAACGGGCGTCGTACTGTCAACGGAGATCAGAGCCGTGACCTGCTTGGGATGGTCGGCTGCCAACTCGAGCGCGACAACTTCGCCGACGCGGATACCATTGAAGAGAACCGCCGAACCTCTGAGAAGTCCAGAGACCGGTGTCTCGAAACGTGCGCGGTAAAGCGCCTGCTGGGCCAAGCCGCCTGCGTGGTTGAGCCAGTAGACAAATACGAACGCCGCCGCGACAGTCGCGAGGGTGAAGAGTCCGATCAGCGTGTATCGCGCGCGAATTTCCATAACGGCGTCTCAACCAGATGACTGTTGGCGTGAAGATTCCAGCATGCGTCCGCGTTGGCCACGGAAGTACGATTTGACCCAAGGGTGCTCGCTCGCAAGCATAGCCGAGAGTGGACCGTCGGCGACGATCTTGCCATCCGCCAATACGGCGATGCGATCGCATACGGTGTGTAAGCTGTTGAGGTCATGCGTGATCATGAACACGGTCAGGCCAAGGGTCTGCTGCAGCGTTCGGATCAGCGAGTCGAAATCACCCGCCGATATGGGGTCCAGACCTGACGTCGGCTCGTCGAGAAAAACGACCTCGGGATCGAGTGCAAGCGCGCGAGCCATGGCGACGCGTTTCGTCATGCCGCCCGAAAGCTCCGACGGCAGCTTGTTGGCGTCGAGCCGGGACAGTCCAACCATCGCGAGCTTGGTCGCCGCGATCTCATCGAGTAAATCCTCCGGCAAGTGCAGGAACTCGCGCATCGGAAACTGCACGTTTTGTATTACGGTGAGCGACGAATACAGCGCGCCGTTTTGAAAGAGGATGCCGCATCGCCGCTGCAGCGCACGGTGGGTCTCATCGTCGACGTGGTCAACATCATGTCCGAAAACTTCGATTGATCCCGACTGTTTCGGCAACAGGCCGATAATGGTGCGCAACAGGACGGATTTGCCGCTGCCTGAGCCGCCGACGAGGCCAAGAATTTCCCCGGGACGGACGTCGAGAGACAGATGATCCAGGACCATTCGGTCTCGGAACCCGACGGCCAGGTCACGAACGCTAATGACGGGCACTTTGCTCGGAGAGGCCATTCTCATCACATACCGATCGATGCAAAAAAGACAGCGAACAGACCGTCAAGGACGATGACGAGAAAGATCGAGGTCACAACCGATGCCGTCGTCCGAAGCCCGAGGGATTCGGCGCTCCCTCCAACCTTCAGGCCTTCCGTACACGCTACGATGCCGATCACGAACGCCATGAACGGCGCTTTGATCATGCCGACCTTGAAGTGCGTCATCGAGATCGCTTCCTTCAAGCGGGCGACATAAATTTCGGGGCTCATTCCGCCATATAGCCACGCTACAAGCTCGCCACCGTAAAGGGCCGACATCGAGCCGATGAAGGTCAGCAGCGGAAGCGCAATGACGAGCGCGACAATGCGAGGAAGAATGAGCACGTCGACCGGATCGAAGCCCATGGTTCGGAGCGCGTCGATTTCCTCGCGCATCTTCATCGAGCCGAGTTCGGCAGTGTAAGAGCTGCCAGATCTCCCCGCCACCATGATAGCGACGATGAGAACGCCGATTTCGCGAAGAACAAGAATGCCGACCATATCGACGACATAGTCGTCGGCGCCAAACTTTCTGAAATGAAAGAAGCCCTGCTGGGCAATGATGCTGCCTATCAAAAAGGTAATCAGAAAAATGATGGGGATCGCCTGCCAGCCGACGCGGTCGAGCTGATGGACCGTCGATGTGAAGCGAAACGTTGAAGGCTTCAGGATCGCCCGAATGGCCGCAGCGCAGACTGCACCGATCATGTTGAGCAGAAGAACGAAGCCCCGGCCATAGTTGGCCATCCCTTGGCCGATGGCAGCGAGGCCCGTAAATTCCTTGCGCGGCTGTGAGGGAACCTTATCAGCGAGTTCGGCCGCCTGCTCCACGGCCCGGAACAGTCCAGCATATTGTTCCGGCAGAGCCGAGATCTTGAGTTTGCCGCCACGCGCGCTGAGTTCGCGCTGAAGGCGCGAAATTTCCCATGCACCGTAGGTATCGATCCGCTCGATACCGCTCATATCCAGCGTCACGTTCCCCAGAGAGGGGCGGGCGAGAACCGCGCTGATCAAGCCATCCAGGCTGGCCGCATTCGGCGCCGTCCATTGGTCGGATGCCGCGAGCATGGTGATCTGGTCCGCAGTGCTTACCGCCAACAGACGCACGGAAGATGCGCCGTCGACCACTCCCTCGTCCGCTTTTTCATCAACCATGCGAAGCTATCTGCAGTTTGGTTTTTCGAATGCGTTCGGCGATTGCCGTTTTTGGTGGCAGCCTTGGCGTATCGAAGGCAACATAAAAATCTCATCGCCGAGCCCGTTGATACGAGTCAATTCGTAGGATTCGTATGGCACTTGAGTTGTGCAGAGGCCGGCGCGCCTTTTGCGCGAATGGCGAAAACAAAGCGTAAGTTCTTAATATGGCTGCTGCGATGGCCGGGCGAGCGGAGTGCAAGTCCTGATGTCGAGAACGACAAAGTGCTAAATAGTTCAGCGGTTCCAAAGCACTTGGTGGAGCCGAGGGGAAGCTACTTATCGGCTCATTTCTACCATTAAAACCAGCAACTTAAGATGTCTTCATCGCAGCAATGTAGACCTCTCCCGTGACCAAATTACAACGTCTTCTTCTTTGGGACGATCGACATCTGGTTATTCCGGGCCGTTCATATCCTGACAGCGTCTCCGCCCCTCTCGGACGTATTCCCGTCAGAGCAGGCTCCAAGGCGGTCGCGGCTGGACAAGCGCAATTGATTGCACAACGATAATCTCGATACGTGAATTGCACCGGCTTGTCGGCCGCCAAGCTTGAGACGACGCGATCTGGGTTTGCAAATGCGATGCACTTGATGCTTAGCGCAATGTCTGACGCCGAAGAACTTCCCAATCCCGGCCGTAACGGCCATAGCAAAGATCCCCCAGCCGACGAAGCGAAGGAGCAAGGCACTAATTGGTGCGCCACCGACTCTTGCTCCGAGATAGCCCAGAAGAGCCAGCGTGAGAACCGTCACCGAAAGAACGACTGGAATGATAAGCCTCCGGCGCGAGCGATGCGGCCAGTAACGGCATCCCGCCCACCACCGTGAAAGTGGCGCCGGACGCAAAAGCCGCCTGAATGAGTGAGCTCTTTGGCAACCAGTTTGGCCGTGTCGTGAGACAGGCCTCGATGCTGATAAATTGCGACGAGCTCCGCGTATTCGACATCGATCGCTTTCAATCGCCTGCTTTTCGCGCGCGATATCTGCTCGCTCGATATCGGACTGCGAGGAAACAGAAACGTACTCTCCGGCTGCCATGGACATTGCGCCTGGTGTGACACCAGCAATTCCGGCAATTGCAACAGCCTGAGCCGATGGATTTGCCGCCGCGACTCCGACCAACAGCTGGCGAGCGCTGTGGTCGTGATCGAGGCGGATGCGGCCGATGACCCTCTCATGAAGCAGGCCCAAGCAACCTTCGAACCTATCCCGCTTACCCCTCCAACGATTAAAGGGATTGCCTCGACGCCCGCGATGGTGAACCTCGGCAAAGCTCTCTATTTCGATCCGCGTCTTTCACAAAGTCATAACATTAGTTGCAATACCTGCCATCAAATAGGGCTTGGAGGCGTCGACATGCTTCCAAACTCGATTGGGCACAAATGGCAACACGGCGGCCGAAACGCGCCCACGGTGTTGAATGCGGTAGTCAACGTCGCCCAATTTTGGGATGGCCGCGCGGCTGATTTGAAAGCCCAGGCTGGTGGGCCGATTCAAAATCCCATCGAGATGGGCATCACTCACGAGCACGCCATTCAAATGTTGAAAGGCATCTCGGGATACAGCAAGCTTTTTGAAGTAGCCTTCGCGAAAGACAGCGATCCTATCACGATGGCAAATGCCGCGAACGCGATAGCAGCCTTCGAAGCGACGCTAATCACGCCCAATGCCCCGTTCGACAAGTACTTGCGGGGCGATCAAGCAGCTCTGACTCCGGAGCAAAGAAATGGTTTGCAGCTGTTCATGGATAAAGGCTGCTCGTCCTGTCATGCCGGCATAAACGTTGGAGGACAAATGTACGCGCCGTTCGGAGTGGTTGAAAAACCTGGCGCGGATTTCCTGCCGCCAGATGATAAGGGGCGCTTCCAAGTCACGCACACGGTCAGTGATGAATATGTTTTCCGCGTCCCTCCGCTCCGCAACATCACCTTGACACCCCCATACTTCCATACAGGAAAATCGTGGGATCTTCGTCAAGCTGTTGCCGTCATGGGAACAAGCCAACTCGGGCAACACCTAACGGACGCGGAAATTAGCAATATCACATCATTCCTGGAATCGCTGACCGGCCAGCAACCCAACGTCACTTACCCAATACTCCCGCCCAGTGGTGTGGAAACACCCAGACCGCAGCCATAAGAATCAGAACTGGAGAACGTCCAGGCGCTCTCAAAAACTCCGACGTGAGGTCATAGCGGCGGAGTGAGCACTCTTTTCCACCGCCGTTTCGACGAGGCAGAGCGCCCACGGATTGCGCACGATCAAATAGCCCGCTTCAAAAACTCTGCTACTTATTTCCTAAATTGGTTGGGGCGCGGCGAGGATCTTATGCCAAATTGGCCATCCGACCGTCTGATCCGGCGGCTGCTATTTACGATCGCATTGGCCGGTATCATCATTGGCGGGCTACTCTGGTTCTTCGGCCGAACTCTTTGGGCGCAGAGCGTCTGGGCACTTGCGACATTACCGGTAATTCTGGGGCTTGCGATCTCGATTGTCCGCGATCTCGCGGCTGGACGCTTCGGCGTCGACGCGATCGCGCTGCTGTCCATGACCGGAGCCCTGCTTCTCGGTGAGAATCTCGCGGGTGTGGTGGTGGCAATCATGTATTCGGGCGGCAATCTGCTCGAAGACTATGCCGTCGGTCAGGCGGAGCGGGATTTAAAGACGCTCATAGATCGCGCGCCTCGAATTGCTCATCGATACTCAGGTCAGCTCGTCGAAGATATTGCGGTCGAAAAAATTGCAGTCGGCGATAAGCTCCTGGTGCGGGCTGGCGAAGTCCTTCCCGTCGATGGCATTCTCAAGTCGGAAGTTGGCGCCATCGATGAGTCAGCTGTGACGGGTGAGCCATTGCCCGTCATCCGCCAGCGCCATGATCCTCTTCGCAGTGGTTCAGTCAATGCAGGTGAAACCTTTGACATGACCGCGAGCGCTGTCGCTGGCGAGAGTACGTATGCAGCAATCGTTCGAATGGTTACAGCGGCGCAAGCAGCAAAAGCACCTTTTATGCGTGTGGCGGATCGCTTCGCTCTGGCATTAGTGCCTGCCACGCTGTTACTTGCCGGCGCCGCTTGGCTCTTTTCTGGGGATGCCGTTCGCGCACTCGCCGTGCTCGTCGCCTCAACTCCTTGTCCTCTCATTCTTGCAGCTCCCGTGGCTTTCATAGCAGGCGTTTCGCGCGCTGCGAGAAGCGGCATACTGATCAAAGGCAGCTCCGCGCTTGAGGCATTGGCACGCGCACACACGGTCATGTTCGACAAGACCGGGACTTTGACCGTCGGCGGCGCTAGACTGGCAGCGATAGAAACGGCGCCCCATTTCTCCTCCGAAGAGGTCCTGCGTTTTTCGGGATCATTGGAGCAGGCCTCTCACAATGTAGTGGCAGGCGCTATCGTAACAGCTGCACGCGCCCGCAGCATTAGCCTCACCGGACCAGAGAACGTCCATGAAGCGATGGGTTCTGGCATTGAGGGGCGCGTCGCGGGAAAGCTGGTCAAGGCGGGCTCTGATAGATTTATTTTCACACACGGTAGACTTCCGTCCTGGGCCGTGCGGGCGCTCCGAAGGGCGTCCTGGCGCTCTGCATTAAGCGTCTTTGTTTCTGTTGACGACCAACCAATCGGCGCCTTGCTTCTTTCCGACGAACTTCGCCGTGAATCGCCAAGAGCCATTCAAGCGCTTAGGACCTCGGGCGTAAAACGCATTGTGATGGTGACCGGCGATCGAGCAGATGCAGCCGAAACAATCGGAGCGGCATTGGATATCGATGCCGTACTCGCCGACCGGGTGCCCTCCGATAAGGTCGAGGCCGTAGCGGTGGAGCGCCGCTTGCATCCCACCATCATGGTCGGCGACGGCATAAATGACGCCCCCGCACTAGCGGCGGCTGACGTCGGCGTGGCGATGGGCGCAAGAGGCGCAAGTGCCTCATCGGAAGCCGCAGATGTTGTCATCCTGGTTGATCGCCTCGACAGGGTTGCGGATGCGGTAGCCATCGCACGAAGAGCATATCGCATAGCCTTGCAGAGTATTGTAATCGGGCTTACGCTCTCCGGCATCGCAATGATTGCCGCCGCCCTAGGAATGCTATCGCCGGTCGCGGGCGCGATTTCGCAAGAATTGATCGATGTGGCTGTGATCCTGAATGCGCTACGGGCACTTTCTCCAGGCCGCTCTACAGTCCAAGGCGCGCTCGCACCCTCGTCAATCCGCGCACTGGAACAAGACCACGAAGTTCTCAACGAAGCGCTGAACAGGCTCCGGGAAATTGCCGACAAACTCGACGATGCACCAAAGGACATCGCAGTAAGCCTCATTTCCGAGGCGTATCAAATTGTCTCGAAGCGCATTGTAGAACACGAGCGCGAAGATGAGATGGTCGTCTATCCTCGCCTCAATCGCTCGCTTCATGGCAATCCTGCTCTTGCAGCCATGAGCCGGGCACATCGCGAAATTTTGCATCTGGCGCGACTTCTGTCCCGGCTGACCGATGACATGCACGTCGAAAGCGTCGATCGGTATTTCATCCGCGATGCTCAGAGAATTATTGAATCAGTCGAGGCGCTCGTCCGGATGCATAACGCCCAGGAGGAAGATATCTACGAACACACAGCAGCGTAACGGTGGAAAATGACAGCAGCGCCGTAAGTCACTCGTAAGCTCATCACAACGCTCACCGGCAAATCGAAGCCATGAACCGATTGATTAGGAACGATCGCCGTCACGGCATCGACCTCGCCCGGCCGCATCCGCGATGAAAAAGAATCGCGCATAGTCATCTCGAAGTTGAAGATCGCGGTCGCCGTCTTCTTGTCACCTGGTCGCGCGCTCGTTGCCGCTGCTGACTACGGCGACGATCTGCTCTTCCATCACCGCAACAGGTGATGCGCGTGCTCGGGGCAAATATGGGCGAGCCGCATCGCCTGATCCGTACGCTGCGCGATCTCGACCACGCCACACGCTACCACCAGCCGACTGTTGTGACAGCAATCATCAACAGTTTTTTCCGGAATGCCTTTGCTGATTGATTGCGAATTGATCTCGCTTCTTAGATAGTAGTTGCGTGGCATTACGCTAATTTATGCTCTGACAAAAAAGTCTTTTTTGAATGCTGCATTCTAAAGAATTTTTGTCCCACCGGCGCGACGATACCGTGTCGCGGAGTGCCATCGTCGCCCCCGCAATTCGAGACGCTGTCGGGCACCATTTAAATACCGCTCGCGGTCTATCGTTCGTTGCTCAATGTCTCGGACATGAACCCGTATGGCTGGGTCATAAACATCTCGATACTTCGCTGATACCCGACTATGTCACCCTCGTACCGGCATTTTCCTCCACAATTTATGAAAACCAAATCGGACTTCTGGGGAGAGCTGTGCGGCCGCTCATCACCGATAGGTTAGTCTGCTCATGTTGCTAATCACCTCGGTGCCACCCGTCTTTTCGCGGAAAGACCGCAAGACCGGCGAAGAACTCGGTACCCGCTATCTTGCATCGTGTATTGACTCCTGGAGAAAAAACGGTTTTCAGCCGCTATCCATCAATCGTTTCGACGAAGTGGATGCGATCAATCGATTGGCACTTATAGATTGTCTAGGCGTATCGAATGACGAAGCATATTTTCCCAATCGCTTTGGCCCTAGCCTCGGCGCCATTTTAGATACGGTGTCATCTGCAGAAGCAGTCGGAATCGTTAATGCCGACATTTACATGCTGTCAGCCGAGGGCTGCGCAGAAATTCTAGCTCAGCAGTCACAAAAATCGATTGTTGCAGCACGCCGTATGGATGTGATGGATCACGGAGCATCGCGTGGCAACGTATTCGAATTGGGCTACGATCTCGTCGCGTTCACTCCGGCGAAAGTCCCCAAGACTATCTCGAACGATCGCATACGTCGCTTCCAACTCGGTGTTCCGTGGTGGGATTATGTATTTCCATATTCCTGTTCCGAAGAGGTGCCTGCCTTCAGAATAAAGGAACCGTTTCTGACGCATTTGTTACATTCGGACCGCTGGAATGAGGACGTCTGGAACGAATGCGCGCTGTATGCGCGAGACGCCTGCCCGTCCGTAGAAAACGAGGCAATGAAAGCGATGGCCGGCTCGGATAATTTCGGGCAAACAACATCGTCAGCTTTCTCGGAGATAATTTTCGGCTCCCGCTTTTGTGAAATTGAATTACCGACTTCCAAAAGCGATCCTGCATATCGAACGGCCCCTCTCGCGATCGCCGCCGTTGCTCAACTTCAATCCGTTGCGCTGAGCGAAGCTCATAATTGGAATTTCCAATATCTTGTCGAAAGCGCACTAGGGAATACCCAGCCGGCTAGCATTGGAAAGCGCGATCCGATTGGACGAAAAATACGCCGCGCAATCAAAAGTGCAGTGCTTATGCGGTCGCAGTCAGGCTAGGGCGACGGTGCTGAGGGTTGTTGAGTGGGTCAAGCCTCCGTGCGCTGCGCCCTAGCGGGCAATTATTCAAAAAACGGCTTACTGACGAATATTGATCATCGGCTACGAAAATGGATGATCCCCGTGTCTCAACAGGTAATTGTCTCTCGTAAGTATGGCCTCTTTTCCAACGTCTATTCAGTTCTAGGGGCTATCGATTGGTGTGAACTTAACAACGAAATTGCCGTCATCAAATTCGATAGCGGCCCGTACCACGATCCTGCACGTGGCGAAAATTGGTGGGACCATTACTTCGAGTGGCCTGCTGGCCTCGTAATGGGATCCAGATTTACCGAAGTGCCCAAACGGACCGAAGCCGAAGAGTTCGCCAGCGAGATGGCCCTTCGCCTACTAACAAATCGCTTCCGCACGTCGGAAATCATCGCAGCGTATGTTCGGCCTCGCTCTGAAATTCTGGAATCTGTTGAAGAGCTTTGGCGTGAGAAGGTTGGAGACACATTTTGCATTGGCGTTCATGTAAGAGGGACCGACAAATTCAACGAAGCGCCGCCGGTACCATTTGATCTCATTTGCGCCACCGTAGAAAATATAGTTCGACGTGTGCCGATACCCTGGCGCCTGTATGTTGCGACCGACGAAGTGAATATCCTGGAGAACTTTCAAAGCCGTTTCGGTGCTTGTGTTGCTTGCCAAAGCGCAGTCCGAAGCCTAAATGGAGAACCGATACACGATCCTGAAAATCCTCAGGCAGGGCCATATAGGCTAGCCGTCGAGGCCATTGTCGACGCCTATTGTCTTTCGCGCAGCAGCGTCTTCATAGGCTGCCAATCTAACTTATCTTTCTTCGCAGCCGCGATTGACCCGGCCACGCCCTGGATCAACATGTCGCCGGGGAGCCACGTGGTGAATGTTAATTTGCATCAACAGCTAATCGCGAAGGAAGTCGTTATTCGGAGCCTGCTAGCCCGGATCAGCGAACGTAAGATAAGCAATCGCTTTAGGAGACTATTTCGCAAGCAGGATCGTGTTCCTGGTGACGTTTAAATTTCTACCGGGCACACATCTCAACTGTATCCGCATCCTCGACTTTTTCGATAAATGTCCCAGGTAGTTGTAGAGCAGTATCGGCTCCCATGAACCGCTGCCGGTATTAGTGTCGCGCCGAGAGCTGGGAATAAAATTTGTCAGCGTCCGACGGCGTCCGGCTTTGGGCAGGCGAAATTCGGAGGCACTTTGGGGAATTGAAGGCCTGCCCACGCCAGCGGATGCGAATAAATTTTTCTGCAGCAGTTAATACTGCAAAGTGAGCCATGCTCACCATTTCCCCATCTTTCGTCGGTCATCGGTTGACAATAAGGGGTAGAAATCAAGTTTTTACATGAAAAACGGCGGAATTCAGCGACCTGTTGAGACGATAGCGATAGCGATGAGATTTGTGAGAATTGTGCTGGTGGAGCCGAGGGGAATCGAACCCCTGACCTCTGCAGTGCGATTGCAGCGCTCTCCCATCTGAGCTACGGCCCCGGATGCGCGGCATTTAGGGTTCGCCCTGAGTAGTTGTCAAGAAATCCGCTCCGCTCGTCGGCATCCTAGGGCACGGGACGGACGGCCGTTTGCGCGGAAACTGCGACAATCGCGCTAGACTTTGGGTACCCTGATAACCCCATTCGCAGTTCGGGCGCGAAAGTCTGGACACAAGTCGGGCCAAAGGCTTGCAGGGGGCAGGGTGTCGGGGCTACATGGCGCAACGACACCAAATTGCGGGACGGCGAATGCTCGAGCTTCTGGGCTTTATCAACTATCTCATCACGCTTTATACCTACGTCGTTATCGCCGTGGTGATCGTCAGCTGGCTCATGGCATTCGGGGTGGTTAACCCCTACAATCCGATCGTGCGGTCGATCTGGCAGGCGCTCAACGCCGTGACGGAGCCACTGCTCGCCCCCATTCGCAATGCGATGCCGAACATGGGCGGGCTCGATATCTCGCCGGTGATCTTGCTGCTCGCCTGTTATTTCATCCAGACTGTCGTGCTGCCGAACATCGCCAAGGCCGTCGTGTGACGGCGGCGTCCGGCGGCGCGCAGTCGGCTGACAGCGCCTGGTGGCACGATACCGCGTGCGTCATTGCGCGCTTCCGCTTAACGCCAAAATCCAGCAAAGAGGCGGTTGACGGGATTGTCGAAACCCCCGACGGTCCGGCCTTTCAAGCGCGCGTGCGCGCAATTCCCGAGGATGGAGCGGCGAACCGAGCTCTCGAAGAGCTCGTGGCCCGATGGCTGGGCGTGGCGAAGCAGTCTGTTTCGCTCGCTAAGGGCGGGAAATCACGGCTCAAATCCTTACGGATATCCGGCGATCCGGACGAACTCGACAGACGATTGCAGGACCGGATAGGCGAATTCAAAAAATAGGAAAACGAGGAGGAACGAGAGGAATGTCAGCCCAGGTCATCGATGGAAAAGAGATTGCGGCGAAGGTCCGCGCCCAGGTGGCGGCGGAAGTCGCGCGGCTTCAGAAAGAACATGGGCTGAAACCCGGCCTCGCGGTCGTGCTCGTTGGCGAAGACCCCGCGAGTAAGGTCTATGTTGCGAACAAAGCGAAGCAGACCGTCGAAGTTGGCATGAACTCGTGGGAGCACCGGCTTCCCGCCGAAACGAGCGAAGCGGACGTGCTCTCGATGGTCGAGAAGCTGAACAACGATCCGGCCTGCCACGGCATTCTGGTGCAGCTGCCGCTGCCCAAGCACATCAACGCCGAAAAGGTTCTGAACCTCATCAACCCGGACAAGGACGTCGACGGTTTCCATCCGGTGAACGTCGGCCGTCTTTGGGTCGGCGAGCGGGCGCTGGTCCCCTGCACGCCGACGGGTTCGGTGATCCTGGCCAAGACGGTGCATCAGAGCCTGTCGGGTATGAATGCCGTCGTGATCGGGCGTTCCAACATCGTCGGTAAGCCCGTAGCCGCGCTGCTGCTACGCGAGAACTGCACCGTGACGATCGCGCATTCGCGAACGAAGGATATCGAGAGCGTCGTCAGAGGTGCCGACCTTGTGATTGCTGCCGTCGGCATTCCCGAGATGGTCAAGGGTAGCTGGATCAAACCGGGCGCGACCGTTATCGACGTCGGCATCAACCGCGTGCCATCGGAAGGCGGCAAGACGAAAATCGTCGGTGACGTGGCTTACGCGGAATGTGCGCAGGTTGCGGGCGCGATCACGCCGGTTCCGGGCGGCGTCGGACCGATGACGATTGCGTGTCTGCTCCGCAATGCGGCGCAGGCGGCAGCGATGCAGGCCGGCGTCAAGTCGGTGTTCGGCTGAGATCAGCGAGACAGCAAGTTGTGAATGTTTTGTTCGTCCGGGGCCGTCGGGTCCCGGATTTTTTTGGCCCTAATGGCGTTCGAGGCTGTCGTAGTGATCGCGGATATGGGTGTTGAAATATTCACCCGCTGATGATGCCGTGATGAGGGCATCGAAAACGTGCTCCGGGACGCTGAAATAGGTGTAGCGCCGGTCCGTCCGGAAGGTGACATCGAGTGTTCGTGCTTCGGGATCGTAGTCAGCGGACTTGACGACCGACGAGCGCGGAAACTCCATTTCTGTTCCTCGTGTTTCAACCTTGCTTATGCGGCACGCGCCTGGCGCAGGGTTTCGCCGCGGTAGCTTAAGGCCTCTGCGACGTGAGCCCGGGCGACGTTTTCTGAGCCTTCAAGATCGGCAATAGTTCGCGCAACTTTCAGCGTGCGGTGAAAGCCGCGCGCGGAGAGGCCGAGCGTCTCGGCTGCGCGGCGAAGCAACGCGACGCCGGCCTCATCCGGCATTGCGGTTTGTTCGAGCAGAGCGGCTGAACAGTCGGCATTGGTGCGTACACCTCTGGCACCCAGCGCCGCGAAGCGCGCGAGCTGACGGTCACGCGCGGCGGCAACGCGGATGCGAACTTCGGAACTGCCTTCGGACGGGGCGGGCAAGACCAGATCGGCCGCAGAGATTGCGGGCACCTCTATTTGCAGATCGATGCGATCGAGCAGCGGACCTGAGACGCGCGCCTGATAGTCGGCAGCGCAGCGGGGTCCGCGCCGACACGGCTCGCCAGGATTACCGCCACCGCACTTACAGGGGTTCATCGCGGCGATGAGCTGGATTCGCGAGGGATAGGAAATCCGGTGGTTTGCTCGGGCAATGACAGTTTCGCCGGCTTCCAACGGCTGCCGCAATGCGTCGAGCACGTTGGGCTGGAATTCCGGCAACTCGTCAAGAAACAACACGCCATGGTGCGCGAGGGAGACTTCTCCGGGCCGTGGGCGTGAGCCGCCGCCGACGAGCGACGCCATGCTGGCGGAATGATGCGGCGCGCGGAACGGACGCTCGACTGTCAACTTGCCGCCCATCAGTTCACCGGCGAGCGAATGCACCATCGAGACCTCAAGGATCTCTTCAGGTTGTAGCGGCGGCAATATTGACGGCAGGCGCGAAGCCAACATCGATTTGCCGGAGCCCGGCGGGCCGATCAGAAGGAGATTGTGATTTCCAGCCGCCGCAATTTCGAGAGCCCTTTTGGCGGTCTCCTGGCCTTTGATATCGCGAAGGTCGGCGGCGTAATTTTGGACAGGGAGAACGTTCGGCTTTGGCCGCGACAGGGTCTGCATGCCTTTGAAGTGATTGACGAGCGATAGCAAATGCGGGGCTGCTAGAATGTCGATCTCTTCGCTGGCCCAGGCGGCTTCCGGCCCGGTGGCGGCCGGACAGATCAGACCTTTGCCGAGCGCATTGGCGCCAATGGCAGCCGGTAGGGTGCCCGGCACGGCGCGGATCGAGCCGTCCAGCGCCAGCTCGCCGATGGCGGCATAGTTCGCTATGGCGTCGGGTGCGATTGCCTCCATGGCCGACATCATCGCGAGCACGATCGGCAGATCGAAGTGACTGCCCTCCTTCGGCAGGTCAGCAGGCGCGAGATTGACTGTGATGTGCTTGAAAGGAAGGCCGAGGCCTACAGCGTGAAGGGCGTTCCTGACCCGCTCCCGGCTTTCGGCCACGGCTTTGTCGGGGAGCCCGACGATCGCGAAGGCCGCTGCGCCGGGCGTGACCCGAACTTGCACCTCAACCGGGCGTGCCTCAATGCCAATGAACGCGAGTGTTGAGATCTGGCCGTACATGCCTGCCCCCGAAAACCCCTCGTTTCGAGGTAATCACGGCGGCGAGCCAAAGGCAAGAACAAATGTGGAACGATTTGTTGAGAACAGGCACCGTTCATTCCGGCGCGATCTCTCTGACACCCAGAGGAGATAGTCCGTGGCCGCCATCGGGTCCCTCGACAATCCATCTTTTCTGGCGCGCGAAAGCGAGAATGGCGGGCAAATTTTGAACGGCGAGGATGTCGGCGGAAGACTTTCCCAGGCCATACAAAGCCTTGAGGTACTCACGAGCTTGTTTCTCGATCTCTTCCATGCGCGCCTCGCTTCATCCGGCGGACAGTACGGAGATCGTCAGCAGGCTAACGGGCCTCAATCTCCAGACCCTCTTAAATTGATATAACCCGAGGGTTGTTCCGCCGATCGGTATTATCACCACGCTCGCGGTCGACATGAGCAGCCCGACAACGCCGATGAGGCTCATGCGCTCGGCCGTCTTTCCGCTCAGCCCTTCGTCATCGCAAGCGTCAGTCCGAGCAGCGACTGCGAATTGACGAATTGGATTTCGACGGCCTGGCGACTGCCCATCACCATTATGTCCATGTTGGCCGTCACGTCGGCGCTTTTCACGATCACGCGGAAGCCCCGTGGAGTGACGTCACCTGTCAAGTCGCCTTCGAAATTGTGAATCGTCTCTTTCCAGTGGCCCGAGAGCTTGCCGCCGGTTTCCTTAACATTGCTGATGATCTCAACGTTGCCGCCCGAAGTCGCGCAGCGGATCGTTTGCTTGATCTCGTTCTCCGAACCTGCCGTGAGGTAGGTGGCGCGGCATTTGATTTTTTCGGGTGGGCTCGATTTGTAGCCGATCATGCCGGAGCCGCTCCAACGGCCGATCAGCGACGCGAAGGGCGATGCCGTTACGGCATTGGCTTCCTCGATAGGAAGTGCGGCTGCAAAACTGAAGGCAGTGGCTGCGGCACCTGCGATCGTGATTGATTTCATCGTGATGTCCCTTGCTGCCCCGTGCGCCTCAAATCCGCGTTTCACACTTTCGCTTGTCGTTTTTCTTCGATGACGTCCCAAATCATCGCCGCGATGTCGTTGCCGCCAAAGGCCTTCACCTGCCGGATACCCGTTGGCGATGTCACGTTGATCTCGGTGATGTAGGGCCCGATGACGTCGATGCCTGTAAAAATAAGTCCGCGGCGTTTCAGTTCCGGCCCGAGGCGCGCGCAGATTTCGCGGTCGCGCGCGGTGAGCTCGACCGGCGCAGCGGTGCCGCCGACGTGCAGGTTCGAGCGCGTTTCACCGGCTTGCGGAACACGATTGATAGCGCCTGCGACTTCGCCGTCGACGAGAATGATGCGCTTGTCGCCATCTTTCACTTCGGGGCGATATTCCTGGACCATGAAGGGCTCACGGAAAACGGTTTGAAAAAGCTCAACGAGAGAGCCGAGGTTGCCGTCTTCCGGCTTGATGCGAAACACTGCAGCGCCACCGTTGCCGTAGAGCGGTTTGATGATGATGTCTTTGTATTCGGCGCGGAACGACTGCACGTCGGCGAGCGAACGTGTGACGAGCGTCGGTGGCATCAGATCGAGGAAATCAAGGACGAAAAGCTTCTCCGGCGCGTTGCGAACGTGCGCAGGGTCATTCACCACCAGCGTCTTGGGATGGATGCGTTCCAACAGATGCGTCGTCGTGATGTAAGCCATATCGAATGGCGGGTCCTGGCGCAGCAGGACAACATCGCGCTCGCTCAAATCGACGACGCGCGGATCCGACAAGGCATAGTGCGCGCCGTGCTTGTCCTCGACTTTCAGAGTTTGCCCGCGCGCGAGTAGCTTACCTTGGCGAAGCGCCAAATCGGGCGGGGTGTAATAGAAAATGTCGTGCCCGCGTTTTTGCGCTTCGAGCAGAATGGCGAAGGTCGAATCGCCGCGAATATCGATGCGGTCGATCGGGTCCATCTGAACGGCTATGCGGAGCGGCATGTCAGGCTTTCAAGGACGTTGCATTTCGGGCGCGCCTGAGCGGCGTGCAGCCCCACGTCGTTTATACGATTTGACGCCGTCGCGGAATGACATGAACGACGCGTCTCACGATGCCGTCGCGCTTATGGCAAACATGCCGCAGAGCCTGCGGATGCGCGCGATTTGCGGCCTCAAAGGAAATTGTAGGGGTCGATGTCGACAGTGATGCGGACATCGGATTTCAGTTTTGGAATCGTTCCAGCCCAGGCGCGCAGGTAGCTTTGCAAATCGACGTCGCGTGGGGCTTTGACGAGCAGGCGCCAGCGATAACGACCACGCACGACCGAGATCGGCGCCTCCGATGGGCCTAAGACTGAGATCGCGTCGCTTTGCGGCGCACGACGGGCGATGTCGCGCGCGACGGTTTCTGTCAGCGCCTTGTCGCGCGATGAAATGATGATCGCAGCCAAGCGGCCGTAGGGCGGCAACAGGCCGGCCTGCCGCGTCCGCACCTCGTAATTCAGGAAGGCGTCGCGGTCACCGGCAACGATCGCCTGCATGACGGGATGTTCGGGTGCATAGGTTTGCACCAAGCCACGACCGACGAAGCTCGTGCGCCCAGCGCGGCCCGTCACCTGGTGCAAAAGCTGGAACGTGCGTTCTGCTGCGCGCGGATCGGCGCCATGCGCGAGGCCCAAGTCGCCATCGACGACACCGACCAACGCGAGACCCGGGAAGTTGTGGCCCTTGGCAACGATTTGCGTACCGATGATGATGTCGAATTCGCGGGCTTCGATGCTGCGGATGATTTCACGCATCTCGGTCAAGCCGGGAATCAAATCCGACGAGAGCAGCGCGACGCGTGCATCGGGAAAGCGCTCGGCGACTTCCTCTTGCACACGCTCCACGCCGGGACCACAGGCGACGAGCGAGCCGGGTGTCGCGCACTTTGGGCATTTCTCAGGCAGCGCGAGCGAGAAGCCGCAATGGTGGCAGGTCAGTTTTTTCCTGAAGCGATGCTCGACGAGCCAAGCTGTACATTGCGGACATTCGAGGCGATGGCCGCAAGACCGGCAAAGCGTCAACGGCGCGTAGCCGCGACGATTGAGAAAAAGCAGCGATTGCTGGCCTTTCTCCATCGTCTCGGTGATGCCTTGAACGAGGCGCTGCGACAGCCACTTGCCCGGTTCCAGTTTCTCCGACCGCAAATCGATTGCCGAGACGTCCGGCATTTCCACGCCCGAGAACCGCCCCGGCAGCACGGCGTGGCGATAGCGCCCGATCAGCGCATTGACGTGGCTTTCGATCGATGGCGTGGCGGAGGCGAGCACAACCGGAAACTTCCCAAGGCTGCCACGGACGACGGCCATGTCGCGGCCCTGGTAGTGCACGCGATCATCTTGCTTGAAACCCTGGTCATGCTCCTCGTCGACGACGATCAGACCGAGCTGGCAAAACGGCAGGAAGAGCGCAGACCGGGCGCCGACGACGCAACGCACGTCACCGCGCGCGACGCCCTTCCAGATGCGGCCGCGTTCGGCGGGGCTCAAAGCCGAATGCCATTCGACAGGCCGGACGCCGAAGCGGCGCTCAAACCGATCGAGAAACTGGCTCGTCAGCGCAATTTCAGGGAGCAGGATGAGCGTTTGCTGTCCCGCTTCAAGCGCACGGGCCACGGCTTCGAAATAGACTTCCGTCTTGCCCGATCCCGTCACGCCATCGAGCAGCGTGACCGAGAAATTCTGCGCATCGACAGCGCTTTTGAGGGAGTCGACGGCGCGGGTCTGGTCCGCTGTGAAGGTCGCCGTCGCATGCGCTGGATTGGGGCGCGGGAAGACGCGCTCGGGGATCGCGACTTCAACGAGCATGCCGGCCGCCGCGAGGCCGTCGATCACGCCGGTCGAACAACCCGCGAGATGGGCGAGATCGGATTTGGCGCGCACGAGGCCGTCGGCGGCCACATCCAGCACGCGGGTGCGGGCGGGCGTCATTTTGGCGGGCGGCGCAGCGCCGGCCACGATCGCGACGCCAAAGCGATGCTTGGGCGGCTCGAATGCGGTATCGGCGCTCATCATCATGCGGACGACCATGCCCAGCGGCGCCAGCGTGTACCGGGCCACCCATTCCGCGAACCGCATGGAAATTTCGGGGAGGGGAGGGGCATCAATGCCGCTGGTCAGGGCTTTCATCTTCTTGGGATCGACCGGCTTGCCATCGCCGCGCGGGCCATCCCAGACGATGCCGATGCGGGTCTGCGGCCCAAACGGCACGAGCACGAAGGATCCGGGGCCTGCTTCCATGCCTTCCGGGACCAGATAGTCGTAGGTCTGGTCGAGCGCGACCGGCATCAATACCGGCACGCTGCGGGCGCCGGCTGTCGCGCCGTTATCCAGGATTTCAAGCAGGCTATCCAAAGGGGCGTTCAACGGACTAGAAGCTTCCTCCGAGAATCGGTCGTGCTAGGTTTGCCTCCAACTTGGGGCGCACCAAAGGCAGATTCCCAAGACTTAAGGGACGAGGTGAGGAGAAAGAAATGAAATTCTTCGTCGATACCGCCGACGTGGCCGAGATCAAGGAGTTGGCGGCGACGGGCCTGCTTGACGGCGTCACGACGAATCCGACCCTCGTTGCAAAAGCGGGCCGCGACTTCAAGGACATCATTCGTGAGATCTGCGCTGTCGTTCCGGGGCCGGTTTCGGCAGAAGTGGCTGCGACCGATTATGCGGGCATGATGCAGGAAGCGGAAGTGCTGCGGAAGATCGCCAAGAACGTGACGATCAAAGTGCCACTGACGATGGACGGGCTCAAAGCCTGCAAGACGCTGACGAGCGAGGGCACGATGGTCAACGTGACGCTGTGCTTCTCGGCGAACCAGGCGCTGCTTGCGGCGAAGGCCGGTGCGACATTCGTTTCGCCATTTATCGGCCGTCTTGATGATATTGGATTGAACGGTATGGACGTCATTCGCGAGATCCGCACCATCTACGACAATTATCCGGATCTTTCGACGGACATTCTGGCGGCCTCGATCCGCACGGTGAACCACGTCAAAGAAGCAGCCATGATCGGCGCCGATGTCGCCACCATTCCTCCGGCCATTCTGAAGTCACTCGTGAAGCATCCACTGACGGATGCTGGCCTCGCGGCCTTCGTCAACGACTGGAAGAAGACCGGCCAGACCATCGTGTGAGGCAGGCACGAGCACGTGCACTTAAAAACCTTATCCGAAAGCTTGATTGCGCGTTTTGCTGAAATCGTTGGCGAAACGAACGCGCTGACGCGCGCGGAAGATCAAGGCGCATATCTGCATGAATGGCGCGACCGTTATACGGGTTCGACGCCGGTCGTTCTGCGACCGGGCTCGACGGATGAGGTTTCGCGCATTCTGACGCTCGCACATGCCGAGGATATCGCGGTCGTGCCGCAAGGCGGTAATACCGGACTCGTCGGCGGGCAAATCCCATCGCGCGACGGCAGCGAGATCGTCCTGTCACTTGAGCGGCTCAAGGCCGTCCGCAACGTGGATGCCATCGGCGGCACGATGATCGTCGAAGCGGGCGTGACGCTCACTGAAGCGCAAAATGCTGCAAAAAATGCGGGCCGGCTCTTTCCTTTAAGTCTCGCGTCCGAGGGCAGTGCGCAGATCGGCGGCGTGCTGGCGACAAATGCGGGCGGCACGGCGGTTCTTGCCTACGGCAATGCACGCAGTCTCGCGCTTGGTCTCGAGGCGGTGCTGGCGGACGGACGCATCTGGCATGGTCTCCGGCGCCTCAAGAAAGACAACACGGGTTACGATCTGCGCGATCTCCTGATCGGATCGGAAGGAACGCTCGGCATCATTACCGCTGCGAGCCTCAAGCTGTTCCCGATGCCCGCCGAGCGTGAGACGGCCATCGTCGCCTTCGACACGCCGGACGCCGCGATGAAACTTTTCCGCCGCGCCGAGTCCGAAGCGGGCTCGTCATTGACGGCGTTCGAACTCTGGGCGCATCGGGCGCAAGAGTTTGCACTCAAATACATGCCGAACGTGCGCGATCCGTTCACCGACGATTATCCGTGGTACGCACTGATCGAGCTGTCGCATGGCGGCAAGGGCACGCGAATTGCGAACACCATTGAGCCGCTGCTGACATCGGCGCATGGCCAGGGGTTCATTCGCGACGCCACCATTGCCCGCTCGCTTCGGCAGGCGGAAGATTTCTGGCGGCTGCGCGAGGCGTTTTCGGAAGCGCAAAAAGGTGCGGGCGGCAGCATCAAGCACGACATCTCGGTGCCGATCGCGCGCATTCCCGAATTCCTTCAGCGCGCCGCGAAAGTGGTCGATGGCGTTTGTCCGGGGGCGCGCCCTGTCCCATTCGGACATTTCGGCGACGGCAACCTGCATTACAACGTCACGCAGCCCGAGCACATGGAGAAGGCGCAATATTTGGCGCTGTGGGACGCGATGTCGGACGCGATCTTCGAACTCGTCACCGAGCTTGGCGGCTCGATCTCGGCGGAGCATGGTATCGGGCAAATGAAGCGCGACGTGCTGAAGCGCTATAAGTCCGAGGTCGAGCTCGACATGATGCGGGCGATCAAAAAAGCCCTCGATCCCAAGGGGATCTTGAACCCCGGCAAGCTGCTGTAAGTTACTGTTAACGGCTTGTTAACCGAACCTGCGAAGGGTCGGGAGGCTTCTCAAGGTGGGGCCGGTGGCACAATCGCTCGACGACATTCTGGCAGGCGACGCGGAGCTGCCGCTCGGTGGCGACCTCAAGCGCGTGGTCGAGGGATGGCTCGATCATATCGTCGTCGAGCGGGGGCAGAGCGCGGCGACGCGGGAGGCCTATGCGCGCGACGCCCGGCAGTTTCTTGCCTTCCTCAAATCGTATCTCGGGCATCCGCCGTGTCTCGCCGATCTCGAACGGCTCGACGCGCGAACCCTTCGTGCCTTTCTGGCAAACCGGCGCAAGGCCGGTTTGACATCGCGATCCCTCGCGCGATCGCTGTCGGCGCTGAGGACATTCTTTCGATGGCTCGAACGCGAAGATACAGTGCAAAACCGGGCCGTTTTGCAAGTCGCAGCGCCAAAAATTCCGCATTCGATTCCGAAGCCGCTGACGGTCGAAGGTGCAGCGTCGCTGATCGAACGGGATGCGAGCGATGAAGAAAAAGAATGGATCACGGCGCGCGATACGGCGGTGCTACTGCTGCTCTACGGCGCCGGTTTGCGCATCAGCGAAGCCCTGACTCTCACGCCGAAGACCGCCCCGATCAATGGCCGCGATATCATGCACATCCGCGGCAAGGGCGGCAAAGAACGGCTCGTCCCAGCACTGGCCGTCGTGTCGGACGCGATCACCGTGTACATGGGGCTTTGTCCCTATCCGATGGAGCCCGATGGCCCGCTGTTTCGGGGTGCCAGGGGCGGCCCGTTGTCGCCCCGGCTCATCCAGCTCGCGATGGAAAAACTGCGCCGGACGCTTGGCTTACCGGATACTGCGACGCCGCATGCTCTGCGCCACTCGTTCGCCACGCATTTACTTTCGGCGGGGGCCGATTTACGCCAAATTCAGGAGCTTTTAGGTCACGCCTCACTGTCGACGACGCAAGTCTATACTGAGGTTAATCGAGACCGGCTGCTGGCCGTTTACGACCAGGCCCATCCACGGGCGGCGCGGCGCTGACATTCATCTGCTGTTTCGTTTGCGAGTACCCATGACGTTTTCACGTAACCTACGTTTCATTGGTCATATCGTCAGTGTGCTGGCATTTCTTTCGCTCGGCCCGAGGATTGCTTTCGCCGACGACGCTCCAGCGCGATGCCAGGGCGCCGACATGCTGGCTGAGATGCAGGCCAAGACTCCCGACATCTACAAAAAGGTGATGGCCGAGAGCGACGCGCTTCCCAACACGCAAGCGATGCTCTGGAAAATAGATAAGCCGGGCGTCCCGACCTCCTATCTGTTCGGCACCATGCATCTCAGCGATCCGCGCGTTGCGACGCTGTCGCCAACGGTCAAAGAGGACATTGCGCAATCGAAATCGGTTGCGCTCGAAGTGGCCGATCTCTCGGACAAAGCGGTCGCCGCCGCGATGACCAAGATGGCGGCGCTCATCGTTTATACGAATGGCGAGTCGCTCAAAAAGGATCTCACCGACCAGGAATATAAGGATGTGCAGCAGACCGTGGCGAAAGCCGGCATGCCCGGCGAGCTGGCGGCGTCGATGAAGCCCTGGCTCGTCAGCATGCTGCTCGCCACTTCGGACTGCGAGAGGAAGCAGCTCGCTGCCGGCAAGACGGTACTCGATCTGCAGGTTGCGGCCGAAGCGCAAAAGCACGGCATCGCCATCACAGGACTTGAGACGATCGAGGATCAGCTCAGCGCGCTTGCCTCCGTTCCCGACGATCAGCAAATCGCAATGCTCAAAGTCGGTTTGAAATATCTCGACCGTGCCGATGATATGACCGAGACGCTGGTGCAGATGTACGTCAAGCGGCAAATCGGTGCGGCGATGCCGTTCCAGTTGGCGCTTGCGGCGCAAAGCGGAATTTCGCCGTCCGTCTTCGACGGCTTCAAGAAATCTCTGCTCGTCGACCGCAACGCGCGCATGCGCGATGCTGCACTGCCGCTGCTCGACAAGGGCAACGCCTTTATTGCGGTCGGCGCGCTGCACCTTCCGGGCCCGACCGGGCTCGTCGCGCTGTTGCGCCAGTCGGGCTACACGGTGACGCCTGTGGAGTAAAATATGTTTCAGTATCTCTTCAGATGGCGACAGCGACGCTTTTTGAGGCCCATTGTCAGTATTTTGCCTGCCTTGCTGACGAAGGCGTATGGGCCGGCGGATCACTACTCCCCACAACAGATCAGGAGAGCACTGGAAAAAATTCGAGCGCGCCCAGAGCTTCAGCCTTATGCGTTTTCCGTCTATTGCAAAGCCGCCGATATTATACCTGATCTCAGGCTGGCCGAACCACAGCGGCTTGCTCACCGCGCTGAAATTGCGGATTTATTTGATATCGCGCGGCACGACTACACAGCCGAGGACATTCGCAAACTCAAGACGCCCTTGAACTGGACTTCAGGCAAGTGGTGGCACAGCGATTGGTCATATTATCAAGATCACGGAAATGGGCCGGGCCATTCGCAGTTCTAATTTTTGACCTCCGCTAAAAAATGAATAGCGCCTGTTAACGGCGCCAATGATGAGACCCTTCCAGACGCTGTCTTTCGCACCAGTGCGAAAGGACGCATTTTTCTACGGAACGAAGCATCGTCGGTAAAGTTGCTTGGCTGCCAGCTCGTTAGAGGAGACGCTGCCATGCGCCGGGAACTGCTCGCCCTAGGCATTTTCATGCTCACCGCCGCAACAGCCGTTGCGGACACCGTGCCCCAAGCCACGCAAGACTTTATCGACAAGGTCGCGGTGGCCAATAAATTCGAGATCGACACGAGCCAACTTGAGCTCAAATACGGCAAAGCGGCCGACGTCAAAAGCTTTGCCCAGCAAATGATCGACGACCACACGAAGGCCGGACAGGACTTCAAGGCGAGCCTCGCCGAGGCGAAAATCGAGGCGCCTAAAGATGCGCTCGATATTGCGCACACGGCCAAATACGCCAAACTTCGCGTGTTCACGACCGAGAATGGTTTTGATGCGGCATATGTCGATGAACAGCTTTCGGCGCACAAAGATGCGGTTGGCTTGTTCAAAGATTACTCTGCCAATGGTCCGGCCGGTCCCGTGAAGAGCTTTGCCGAAAAGACGCTGCCGACGCTCGAACATCATTTGGCGATGGTCAAGGAGCTGCACGACAAGATGTCGTCGAATGCGGCGACCGGCGCATCGCCAGGGACATCGGGTACTTCGGGCGACACGAAGTAATAAACTTCCCGGACTTCGATGCTGCTCGTATCGGACGTAATAGCCTACGGCCATCGGCGGCCGGCTCCGCGTAGCAGAGTCGCCGATGGCCAAAGATAAAGCGAAGGGGCAGATCGGCGACGCCTCGCGTTTTTGTTTGTCTGTTCGGGATGCAGCCTTCGCCGATCCGCGACGTGCAACGAGGGTGGGCCCCCATTTCGAACCGTCGACACCGCCATCCGCCCGCGCATTCCGAGATTTCGAACGGGCGTTGAACCCCGGCGCCCCTTGGGGCTACCGAGGCCGGCAGACGACCCCGGTTCCAGCTGATGGGCCCCGGCAGTCCGGCACGCTCCCACCGCCCTCAGGATCCCAGCTCGAGCCTAGAGCCCTTCGCACGCGGCAAGATGAGGCGAGTATGCGGGCGGTTCAGAGAGCGGGGATAAGTTTTTTTTAAGTGTTTGGCGCCGGGCGACACGCGTTCCGCGCGCCGGCCGCCCAGCGCGACGCCTGTCATGCGGGTCGACGCAATCCGGCCTGCACTGCATTTTCGAGAGCTTGAAGAAACTGGGAACGGTCGCGAGGCGTGAAGGACGCGTTGTAGCCGCGGCTCTCGCCGGTTTCGCGAAGGTGGCGCTGCATGTCTCTCATCGCGACGGCCATGCCGATGTTCGCGTCGCTGAATGGCTTTCCTGTCGGACCGATACATTGGGCACCGGCTTTCAGGGCACGTGCCGCGAGTGGGATATCCGCCGTTACGACGATGTCCGAGGGCGTGACATGCTCGGCGATCCAATCATCGGCGGCGTCCGCGCCGTCACCGACGATCACGCGCTTGATGAGCGGACTTTCCTCCAGCCGCATCCAGCTGTTCGAGACCATGTGCACGATGAGATCATGGCGGGTGGCGACGCGGAGGACTTCGGCCTTCACCGGACACGCATCCGCATCGACGTAGATTTCCATGGTCGTATTACTTTCGGCAAATAGAGCGCTTCATTCGCTGCGACATGCGGCGATGATCGACATGTGGGCAACGGGCCTTTGTCATCTGCGGTCATATTTTAAATTCGGCCTGCGTGTCAGCCAGAAAAGACATGGCATCCGTAAAGTTGAGCAGCCGCATTATAGGCCGATCTGCAATGGCATCGTGCGGATAAGATAAAGCGCATCGAATATCGAAAGATTGCTCCGCGATTTACGCGCATTTGTCCTCAGCGCTTGCAACACATGAGGACCTTCAAATGTCGACCAAAGTTCTGTCGGATCTTGTTCTATCCAAATCGGCTTTCAGCCACGTTCTCGATGTTCCGGCAGACGGTCTCGATATCGCTGATTGGCTGTTCAACCTGCCCATGTACGAATATCGCAGGTGTTGTGCGCCCGATCACATCACCGCCGGTTTCACGACGACAGATGACGGACGCAAAATGTCCATCAACGTCGAGAGAATCGGAGGCACGTTGATGATTCAGCAGTACGTCGGCGAGATCACCGACCCTCTCCACTGCCACATGGTTTCGATATCAGATGCCTTCTCGCCGAACGGTCACACGACTGTTCAAGTTATTTGGGACCTGAGTATCAAGCCGATCAGCGCGACGAGCTGCGAATTTACGAATAGCGTCATCGCGCATCCGACCGAAGAGTTCATGGCGTTCATCAAGGAACACAACATTTCGTTTGAGGATGCAGCGCAGGCACGGCAAACGGCTGGAGGCGATCATAATCGCCGGGAGACGCCCATGTTTGCCGAAAGCATCAAGCGAAAGTCATTGATGCGGATTCGCTGAATGGAGCTTCAGAAGCTCCGTCTGTTCCCGGCCTCGCCCTAGCGCAGCAAGGCGAGGCTGGAACCTCGACGCAAGCTCCAGCTCACGCTCCCAATCGGCATTTTGGAGCCGAGGTTCGACTGGATCCCGGCCTTCGCTGGGATGACGGTGGGTGTGGCGGTAGCGGCGTCAGAAATGAATCGCGCGCTTGGCGACGGCAAGGGCGGCTTCTTTCATCGCTTCGGAGAAGGTCGGGTGCGCGTGGCAGGTGCGCGCCAGATCTTCGGCCGAGCCTGAGAATTCCATCAGCACGCACGCTTCGGCGATCAATTCGCCTGCGACGGCGCCGATGATGTGGACGCCGAGCACGCGATCGGTCGTCGCGTCCGCCAGGATTTTCACGAAGCCCGCCGTCTGATTGATCGCCTTGGCGCGGCCGTTGGCGGTGAACGGGAATTTGCCGACGTTGTAGGCGATGCCTGCGGCCTTCAGTTCCTCTTCCGTCTTGCCGACGCTCGCGACCTCCGGACTTGTATAGATGACGCTCGGGATTACATCGTAGTTCACGTGGCCCGCCTGACCGGCGATGATCTCGGCGACGGCGACGCCTTCGTCCTCGGCCTTGTGCGCGAGCATCGGACCGGCGATGACATCGCCAATTGCGAAAACGCCGGTGACATTGGTCTGATAGTAGCCGTCAACCAGCACGCGTTTCTTGGCGTCAAGCGCGATGCCGGCTTCGGCGAGGCCCAGCCCTTCTGTATAGGGCACGCGGCCAACGGCAACGAGAACGGCGTCGGCCTCGACCGTTTCGGCGACACCACCTGCTGCGGGCTCGACCTTGGCGACGACGCCAGTGTCGGATGTTTCGACGCCCGCAACCTTGCTCGACAGGCGGAAGGCAATGCCCTGCTTTTCGAGGATGCGCTGGAACGACTTTGCGATCTCGGCGTCCATGCCGGGCAGAATGCGCGGCAGATATTCGATGACGAGAACTTCCGCGCCGAGACGACGCCAGACAGAGCCCAGCTCAAGTCCGATGACGCCTGCGCCGACGACGAGCAGCTTTTTCGGTACAGTCTCGAAATCGAGGGCGCCGGTCGACGAGACGACGCGCTTCTCATCGATCTCGATGCCCGGCAAGCGGGTCACGTCGGAACCCGTCGCGATGACGATCGACTTTGTTTCGAGCGTTTGCGTGTCACCGCTTGGAGACGTGACCGCGACTTGACCGGACTTCACGATGCGGCCGGTGCCGAAGTGATGATCGATTTTGTTCTTCTTCAGAAGGTAAGCGACGCCGTCGGTATTGCCTTTGACGCCTTCGCGCTTGAACGCCTGCATCTTGGCGAGATCGAGCGTCGGATCGGTGCCGATGCCCATCGACGCGAATTCGTGCTTAGCCTCGTCATAGCAATGCGAAGCATGAAGCAGCGACTTCGACGGGATGCAGCCGATGTTGAGGCAGGTGCCGCCAAAGGTTGCGCGCTTCTCGACGACGGCGACTTTCATTCCGAGCTGGGCGGCGCGGATGGCGCACACGTAGCCGCCGGGGCCAGTGCCGATAACGATCAGATCATAGCTCATTTCACATTCCGCTGTCCGAGCTATCGCTCTATTTCTTTTCTTTGCTTAAAGTCCAAGTGGAAATCACATCTGGATTGACGACAATTTCACCCGTAGACCTCAATCGATATTCACCGGGCGCTGCGGCGCGCAACGACCGTAGATCAGGCGGCAAAAACTTAGTGGTTCCTGCCAATCCGCCCATGCAATCTATTTGGAATCCGCGCATCGAATCTGCCGACACTATCGTACCGAAGTATTGTTCTTGACGTATCACCGTCTCGTAATCGGGCTCCATATAGGTAATGCCAACCAATACTATCTTCCCGACGAGGCGCTGACCTTCGTCATCGTCCCATGCTGGCCTGTCACTCTCGTCACTCATTCTGTTTGAGCTCAGAGCTCCAGGATGAAGCGCTGCGGGTCTTCGAGGCATTCCTTGACGCGGACGAGGAAGGTGACGGCTTCCTTGCCGTCAACGATGCGATGATCGTACGAGAGCGCGAGGTACATCATCGGGCGCGCAACGATCTGGCCTTTCCTGACCACGGGGCGTTCCTCGATGCGGTGCATGCCGAGGATGCCGGACTGCGGCGCGTTCAGAATCGGTGTCGACATCAGCGAGCCGTAGACGCCGCCGTTCGAGATCGTGAACGTGCCGCCCTGCATGTCTTCGATCGACAGGCGGCCGTCACGCGCACGCTTGCCGAACTCGTTGATCTGCTGCTCGATGCCCGCGAGGCTCAGGCGATCGGCGTCGCGCACGACCGGCACGACAAGGCCCTTCTCGGTGCCGACGGCGACGCCGATGTGATAGTAATTCTTGTAGATCAGTTCATCGCCGTCGATCTCGGCATTGACCGCGGGGACATCGCGCAGGGCCTGGATGCAGGCCTTCACGAACAGGCCCATGAAGCCGAGCTTCACGCCGTAGCGCTTCTCGAAAATGTCTTTGTATTGCGAGCGCAGCGCCATCACGGCGCTCATATCGACGTCGTTGAACGTCGTCAGCATGGCGGCGGTGTTCTGCGCGTCCTTCAGGCGCCGCGCGATGGTCTGGCGCAGCCTCGTCATCTTCACGCGTTCTTCCCGGGCGACGTCGTTGCCGGCCGAGGGGAGGCGCGTTTCCTGGGGTACGGCTTTCAGGGCCGGAGCTGTCGGTATCGCGACGACGTTCGTTGCCGGAGCGGCTTCATGCACCGGCGGCGCGGCAGGACGCGCCGATGAACCGACCGCTGCCAAGACGTCTTCCTTCAGCACCTGACCGCGGCGGCCGGAGCCCTGAATGTCGGAGGCTTCAAGGCCCGCTTCGGTGAGGGCTTTCTGGGCCGCAGGCGGGGGCGGCGGAGCTGTTTGAGCGGCGGCAGGAGCCGGCGCTGGTTGAGGCGGCGGAGGCGGAGCGGCTTTAGCTTCGCTTTTTGCCGGAGCCGCCGCGGCGCCGCCTTCGTTTAACGCGGCGAGCAGTGCGCCGACTTCAACGGTCGATCCCGATTGCACCAGAATTTCGCCGAGAACGCCGCTGGCGGGTGCCGGAACTTCGACAGTCACCTTGTCGGTTTCCAGCTCGACAAGCGGCTCATCCGCAGTGACTGCATCGCCGGAGTTCTTGAACCACTTGCCTACAGTCGCTTCCGTGACGCTCTCTCCGAGCGTGGGAACGCGGATCTCGATCGACATTCTTTAGCCTCTTCTTGTTTGCGATTGGCGACTCTCCTTCGTCGAGCCGGCCTCCAATCGCGGGATACTTTTTTGTTGCGATCGGCGACTCCGCTTCGCGGAGCCGGTCGCCGATCGCGTGTGCTCGTCAAATTCCCAGCGCGTCGGCGACGAGCGCTGTCTGCTCCTTGATGTGCTGCGAAAGCAATCCGGTCGCGGTGGCGGCCGACGCTGGTCGTCCGGCGTACCGCGGGCGGCGGTGGATGTAGCCAAGGTGGTTCAAAACCCACTCGATATTGGCGTCCATGAAGTACCAGGCGCCCATGTTCTTGGGCTCTTCCTGGCACCAGACGATCTCGGCGAACTTGAAGCGGCCAAGCTCGTTGATGAGGGCGCGGGCCGGGAAGGGATAAAGCTGCTCGACGCGCAGGATATAGACGTCGTCGAGGCCCTTGGCGTCGCGCGCTTCGAGAAGATCGTAGTAGACTTTGCCGGTGCAGATCACGACACGCTTGATCTCGGCGTCGGGCTTCAGCGTGATCGACGACGAGCCGCGCTCGGCATCGTCCCACAGCAGCCGGTGGAAGCTGGTGGTCGGACCGAAATCCTCGATCTTAGAGACGACACGCTTGTGACGAAGCAACGACTTCGGCGTCATCAGGATCAGCGGCTTGCGGAAATTCCGGTGCAGCTGGCGACGCAGGATATGGAAATAGTTCGCAGGCGTCGAACAGTTAGCGACCTGCCAATTGTCTTCCGCTGAAAGCTGCAGATAGCGTTCGAGGCGAGCCGACGAATGCTCCGGACCCTGGCCTTCGTAGCCGTGCGGTAGCAGACAAACGAGGCCCGACATGCGCAGCCACTTGCGTTCGCCCGACGACAGGAACTGATCGAAGATCACCTGCGCGCCGTTGGCGAAGTCGCCGAACTGGGCTTCCCACAGCGTCAGCGCGTTGGGCTCAGCGAGCGAGTAGCCGTATTCGAAACCGAGAACGGCTTCTTCCGACAGCATCGAGTTGACGATCTCGAAGCGCGCCTGGTTCGGCGACAAGTGCTTCAGCGGCGAGAAACGGCGTTCGCTTTCCTGGTCGATGAACACGGCATGGCGTTGCGAGAAGGTGCCGCGCTCGCAATCCTGGCCGGACAGGCGAACACGGAAGCCTTCCATCAGGAGCGAGGCGAAGGCCATGTGCTCGGCCATGGCCCAGTCGATGCCCTGGCCAGTGTCGATCATCTCGCGGCGGCGTTCGATCAGTTTGCCGACGGTCTTGTGAATGTGGAAGTCGTTCGGGATCGTCGTGACGCGATGGCCGATGTCTTTGAGCGTGTCGATCTCGACGCCGGTGTTGCCGCGCCAGTCGTCGCTGTCTGGCCGAGTGATGCCCGACCAGCGGCCATCGAGCCAGTCGGCCTTGTTCGGCTTGTAGCCGTCGGAGAACGAAAATTCGTTGTCGAGGTTGCCGCGCACCTCGTCTTTCATGGCAGTGAATTCGGCCTGCGTGATGATGCCTTCGTCGATCAGGTCTTTCGAGTAGATGTCGACGACCGTCGGATGCGACTTGATCCGCTTGTACATCGCCGGCTGCGTGAACAGCGGCTCATCGGCTTCGTTGTGGCCGTGGCGGCGATAGCAGAACATGTCGATGACGACAGGCTTCTGGAAGCGCTGACGGAACTCGGTCGCGATCTTGGCGACGTGAACGACGGCTTCGGGGCTGTCGCCGTTGACGTGGAAAATCGGCGCTTCGATCATCAGGGCGACGTCGGAGCAATAGGGCGACGAGCGCGAGTGATGCGGCGCGGTCGTGAAGCCGATCTGATTGTTGATGATGAAGTGGATCGAGCCGCCGGTGCGGTGGCCGCGCAAGCCTGACAGGCCGAAGCATTCCGCGACGACGCCCTGACCCGCGAACGCTGCGTCGCCGTGAATGAGAAGCGGCATCACGGCGGTGCGATCGTTACTCGGGCAGTTGCGCTGATCCTGCTTGGCGCGCACCTTGCCGAGGACGACGGGATCGACGATTTCGAGATGCGACGGGTTCGCCGTCAGCGAAAGATGCACGCTGTTGCCATCGAACATGCGGTCGGAAGAGGCGCCGAGGTGATATTTCACGTCGCCTGAGCCTTCGACGTCGTCGGGCTTGAAGGAACCGCCTTTGAATTCTTTGAAGATCGCGCGCAGCGGCTTTGACATGACATTGGCGAGCACGTTGAGGCGGCCGCGATGGGCCATGCCCATGGCGATTTCCTGCACGCCCAAATGACCGCCGCGCTTGATGATTTGCTCAAGCGCCGGAATGATTGATTCCGCGCCGTCGAGGCCGAAGCGCTTGGTGCCGGTATATTTGATATCGCAGAACTTCTCGAACGTTTCCGTTTCGATGAGCTTCTTCAGGATGGCTTTCTGGCCTTCCGGCGTGAAGCGCACATCCTTTTCCGGGCCTTCGATGCGTTCTTGAATCCAGCCCTTTTGCGTCGGGTCGGTGATGTGGGTGAACTGGACGCCGATCTTGCGGCAGTAGGTCCGGCGCAGGATGGTCAGGATCTGACGCATCGTTGCGGTTTCGAGGCCCATGACGCGGTCGATGAAGATCGGGCGGTCAAGGTCGGCGTCGGTGAAGCCGTAGGTCTCCGGCAGCAATTCGCGATGGACGCGGCGGTCGGCGAGGCCGAGCGGATCGAGGTCAGCCGCCAAGTGACCGATGACGCGATAGGCGCGGATCAACATCAGTGCGCGGATCGAATCCTGCGTCGCCCGGAGCGACGCCGCGGGCGTCATTTCGAAGCCTGAGATCTGCGCGCGGCGCTCGATCTTGTCGCGGATGGTCCGCTCGGTCTCGCCGTAATCGCCGGTCAGCGCGCCGACGAGATCTTTATCGGTACCGCTTTCCTCGAGAAGCGCGGACAGCGGCGGCGCCCAGGCGGGTCCGCCCGCGTATCCCGTCAGTTGTGTGGGCGCTTCCTTGATGCTTTCGAAAAATCGGCGCCACTCGTCGCTGACGGCGCCGGGGTTGCGCTCATACTCAGCCTGCATGTCTTCGATATAGGGGGCGTTGGCCGCGCTCAGAAAAGAGGTGCGCAGGAACGCTTCATTCTGGCCGTTTCGTGCCATGTCGTTCGTCCTTATTCATTCTCCAAGAGCGTTGCCTCGATGCTCTGGATGACGCGGACAGTGACCGGACTGATAACGCCGCCAGTCTTACGGCTCGGTTATTTCGGCGACCTTAAGCCTTCAAGACTTCGACAAGAGTACGGCCGAGCGCGGCGGGGCTCGGCGCAATGGCAATGCCCGCAGCTTTCATCGCCGCAAGCTTGTCTTCCGCCTTGCCCTTACCGCCGGAGATGATCGCGCCCGCGTGGCCCATGCGGCGGCCCGGAGGCGCCGTCACGCCGGCAATGAAGCCTGCCATCGGCTTTTTGCGGCCCTTTTTTGCTTCCTGGATGAGAAAGTCAGCCGCGTCCTCTTCGGCGGAGCCGCCGATTTCTCCGATCATGATGATCGACTGCGTTTCGTCGTCGGAGAGGAACATGTCGAGGACGTCGATGAATTCCGTACCTTTGACGGGGTCGCCGCCAATGCCGACGGCCGTCGTCTGCCCGAGACCAACGTCCGTCGTCTGCTTTACGGCTTCATATGTGAGCGTTCCCGAGCGCGATACAATGCCGACCGAGCCATTCTTGAAAATGTTTCCGGGCATGATGCCGATCTTGCATTGATCGGGTGTGAGAAGTCCGGGGCAGTTGGGTCCGACAAGGCGCGATTTCGAACCGTCGAGCGCGCGCTTGACGCGCACCATGTCCATCACCGGAATGCCCTCGGTGATGCAGACGATCAGCGGTACGCCGGCGTCGATGGCTTCGAGAATGGCGTCGGCCGCGAAGGGCGGGGGAACGTAGATCGAGGTTGCGGTGGCACCCGTCTTGGCGACCGCTTCGCCAACGCTATCGAACAACGGAATGTCGGCGAGTTCGGCGTCAGGGTGCTTGGAGCCGCCCTTGCCGGGCGTTACGCCGCCGACGATTTCGGTGCCGTAGGCACGCGCCTGCTTGGTGTGAAAGGTTCCCTGACTACCAGTAATGCCTTGGCAAATGACCTTCGTATTCTTGTCGACAAGAATAGACATTCCATCCCCGCGTTGTTCTTGGCCTTCTTAGGCCTAAATGTCGCGCATTTTTTGCGGTGCAGCAAGTAGAACTGACGTACCAGGAGCATTGAAATTGCTGCTCCTAGCGCGTTCGACCCCCGGTTTAAGCGGGCTGCTTGAGCTGATCGGTGATTTTCTTGGCCGCGTCGGCGAGATCGTCGGCCGGAATGATCTTAAGGCCCGACTCCTTCAGGATTTTTTTGCCCAGATCGACGTTCGTGCCCTCCAGGCGGACGACGAGCGGCACGTTGATCGCCATCTCGCGGGCCGCGGCGACGACACCTTCAGCGATGATATCGCAACGCATGATGCCGCCGAAGATATTGACCAGGATGCCTTTGACGGCCGGATCTTCGAGAATGAGCTTAAAGGCTGCCTGGACTTTTTCCTTCGATGCGCCGCCACCGACGTCGAGGAAGTTCGCAGGCTCGGCGCCATAGAGCTTGATGATGTCCATGGTCGCCATGGCAAGGCCCGCGCCGTTCACGAGGCAGCCGATGTTGCCGTCGAGCTTGACGAAGGCGAGATCGTATTTCGAGGCTTCGATTTCGGTCGGGTCTTCTTCGCCGAGGTCACGCATGGCAACGATCTCGGGATGGCGATAGAGCGCGTTTGAATCGAAATCCATCTTGCCGTCCAGGCAGATGAGCTTGCCGTCCTTGGTGACGACGAGCGGATTGATCTCGAGCAGGCTCATGTCCTTCTCGACGACCATCTTGAACAGGTTCTCAACAAGCTTTCCACAGGTCTTCACCTGATCGCCCGTGAGGCCCAGCGCGAACGCGACCTTGCGTCCGTGGAATGGCTGGTATCCGGTCGCGGGATCAATCGTCAGCGTGTGGATCTTTTCCGGAGTGTCGTGCGCAACATCCTCGATGTTCATGCCGCCCGCCTGGCTGACGATGAACGCGACGCGCGAGGTCGCGCGATCGACGAGGGCCGAGAGATAAAGCTCACGCTCGATGGCGGAGCCGTCTTCTATATAGAGGCGATTGACGACGCGGCCCGCCGGTCCGGTCTGGACCGTGACGAGCGTGTTTCCGAGCATCTCCTTAGCGAAGGTTTCGACTTCCTCCAGCGACTTGGCGAGACGGACGCCGCCTTTGTCTCCGGCTGAGGCTTCCTTGAACTTGCCTTTGCCGCGACCGCCCGCGTGAATCTGAGCTTTGACGACCCAGACCGGACCGGGAAGTTTCTTTGCTGCGGCGACGGCTTCTTCGACCGAGAAAGCGGGAAAACCATTCGGTGTCGGAACCGCGTACTGACGATAAAGCTCTTTCGCCTGGTACTCGTGAATGTTCATGCTCTCGCCTTGCTCCACAAAAGATTGTCATAGCCTGCACTGGAACATGTCGCGCCGCTTTTACGCCCTAATTTAAGGGGGTAAAGGTGCCCTTCACGGGCAATTGTCGACAGGCGGCGAGACCGCCTCTTGAGTCGACACTGGCGCCGCCGTAAATCGTTTTTCAATACGGGTTCAGTCAACAACGGGGAACGTCCATGACTTTTGCCTGCATCAACATTGATGGCTTGAAGGCCGCGCGTACCGGTCGCGATCCCTTCAATTATCTGGTCGGCGAAAACTTCATTCAGTCGCCGGCGGTCGAGCCGCTGAAGGCCGACTTTCCGGATCTGAAAGAGCCGGGCTTTCTGACGGAGACCGACATCGGCGACCGTATCCATGGCGCATTCGAGAAGCTTCTGGCCGATCTGAAGAGCCCGGAAGTTTCGAAGATCGTTTCGGAGAAGCTCGACATCGATCTCGTCGGCAAGCCGAAGATGATCACCATCCGCAAGCTCTCGGCCGCGAAGGACGGACGCATTCACACGGACGGCGAAGCCAAGATCGCCACCATGCTCACCTACTTGAACGACAAGTGGGACGGCACGGGCGCGGGCTGCCTGCGTGTGCTGAAGAACGACCACGATTTCGAGGATTACACCGAGCAGGTCAGCCCGCTGACGGGCACTGTCTTTGCTTTCCGCCGGTCGGACTGGTCGTGGCATGGCCACACGCCGTTCGTCGGCGAACGGCGTGTCGTGCAGATGACGTGGCTGCGCAGCGAAGCCGACGTGGCGCGGAAAGAGAAGCGCGGCGCGCTCTCGCACAGCCTCAAAAAGATGTTCAAGTTCGGCTGAGGCTGAACTTTCGATCGGCAATGAGGAGTGGCGTGACTGCACGGTTGCGCCGCTCCTTTTTTATTTTGCGAGAGCCGGGCTGATCGTCTTGCACGCTTCGATGAGGCCCTGCACGGAGGCGACCGACTTCGCGAACATCGCCTTCTCGCCTTCGTCCATGGCGAGTTCGACGACTTTTTCGACGCCGCCCGCACCGATGATGACCGGCACGCCGACGTAGGTGTCTTTCAGGCCGTATTCGCCATTCAAGTGCGCGGCGCAGGGGAGCATCCGCTTCTTGTCCTTGAGATAGCTCTCGGCCATCGCGATCGCAGAGGCTGCAGGCGCATAGAACGCCGAACCGGTACCGAGCAGCCCGACGATCTCACCGCCACCGCCGCGCGTGCGCTTGATCATTGCATCGAGGCTTTCCTGCGAGAAGAAGCCGAGCTTCACGCAATCAGGCAGCGGCACGCCGCCGATCGTCGAATAGCGGACCATCGGCACCATGTCGTCGCCGTGACCACCGAGCGTCATGGCGCGCACGTCTTCAATCGAGACGCCAGCGGCTTCGGCGAGGAAGCAGGAGAAGCGCGCGCTGTCGAGCACGCCTGCCATGCCGACGACCTTGTTTGCCGGAAGGCCTGAAAACTTCTGCAGCGCCCAGACCATGGCGTCGAGCGGGTTGGTGATACAGATGACGAAAGCATTCGGCGCATGCGTTTTAATTGCCGCGCCGACCTGCTCCATCACCTTGAGATTGGTGCCAATGAGATCGTCGCGGCTCATGCCGGGCTTGCGCGGAACGCCGGCGGTGACGATGCAGACGTCGGCGCCGGCGATGGCTTCATATTCATCGGTGCCGGCGCCGGACAGCTTGGCGTTGTAGCCCTCGACTGCCGCCGTCTGCGCCAGATCGAGCGCTTTGCCCTTTGCGACGCCCGCCAACATGTCGGTCATGACGATGTCGCCGAGTTCCTTGAGCCCGGCCAAGAGGGCAAGCGTTCCACCGATCTGTCCGGATCCGATCAGTGCAATTTTGGTGCGCGCCATGCTGCTTCCCCCAGGATCAATTCATTAATGACTATGTCTGCGACAAACGATTACAGCGTTGCTGCCTAATCAAAATCCTCAGGGCGTCAAGCGCAAGCCGCAAGTTTCATCCGAAAGTCTCATCGCACGGTGAGAAAGCGGGCGCCACTGCCCGATTGGATCAGAATTGCCTGTCCGTTTGCCGTTAATGACGGCTGCGACCGCCGGAGTGCCCGGCAAGATAGGCTTCGGAGCGCATTTCGGTGAGGCGGGATGCCGTGCGCTCGAACAGTTCAGCGCCGTCGCCTTTCGGATAAAGAGCCGAGGGTTCGGCCGCCGCCGAGGCGATGAGACAAATGCGATTATCATAAAAAGCGTCGACCAGCGTGATGAAACGGCGGGCAACGTCGCGGCGGTCGGGTGTCAACAGCGGGATGTCGTCGATCAAAACCGTATGGAAGGCGTGCGCGATGTGTAGATAATCGTTGGCGCCGAGCGGCACATCGCAGAGATCACGGAAATTGAAGCGGGCGACACCCATCGACGCGAGCGGTACCGGCACCTTCCGGCCCAGCACTTCGATAATCTGCGGCTTGCCCGGATGATTGCCGGTCAGGCGTGACCAGTGCGTATCGAGCGCGGCCTTCGCGGCGGTGTCAGAGGGATAAAAATAGAGCTGAAGACCCGACAGCTTATCGAGGCGGAAGTCTTTCTTGGCGCCAAGCTCAATGACATCCAGTTTCTTTTCCAGAAGCGCGATGAAGGGGAGGAAAAGCTGGCGGTTGAGACCGTTCTTATAGAGGTTGGCGGGAACGGCATTCGACGTCGTGACGATGATTGTACCGGCAGCGAACAACGCTTCGAACAGACGCCCCAGGATCATCGCATCGGCGATGTCAGTGACGTGCATTTCGTCGAAGCAGAGAAGGCGCGCCTCTTTCGCAATCTCTTCGGCGACGTGCGGGATCGGATCGCCTGGCACATCGTGGCGCGCTCTGGCAATGCGATCATGAACGTCGGCCATGAATTCGTGGAAGTGCGCGCGGCGCTTGGGTGCGAAGGATGTCTCTTCGAAAAAGAGATCCATCAGCATCGTCTTGCCACGACCGACCGAGCCCCAGATATAGAGCCCGCGCGGCGGCTCCGGCGGCTTGCCGAACAGTTTCGACAGCACGCCGTTCTTGGGTTTGTAGGACGCGAGCTGCATTTCGAGCGCATCAAGACGAGCGGCGACCTCGGCTTGTGCGGGGTCTGACTCGATTTCGTTTTCCGCCAGCCGCCGCCGATATCCCTCGAGGATTTTCGCCATCATGCCCTCAACCACCTGCTGGTAACTTCGGTAATCGTGCGAACGCGGAAGACGCAACAGGCAGGAGCCGCGACGAATTGAAGTGGCGGATTGCCACCGCTCCGCTGGCGACTACCGCCGAACGCCGTCCGTTCAGGCGCGCTTCATCTCCGTCGGTTAAAAGTGCATTGCTGCCTTGCAGCATTTTCTATCGCTCCGCACAAAATCATCGCCATTTTAGCGGACGAATTAAGCGGTTAACGGCTGGCGGGCCGCCCGCATCGAGGAGTTGGTTACAATGTTGAATGAGGCCCCGGAGGCAGGCGCCGAACATATCGGATTGATCCGCCGCTTGCTGACGAGCGAAACCTATCTGCTGCGCGAACATCTGCAGCGTCTCGATCATGAGGCGCGGCATCGTCGGTTCGGGCACAATGTGTCGGATGACTTCATCAACCGATATGCAGCGCACGCCGGCGACTTCGGCAACGTCACGTTCGGATATTTCGTCGATGGCGAAGTGCGCGCGGTTGCCGAGTTGCGTCCTGAGATTCTGATGCATCGCGACGGCGCTGAAGTTGCGTTCTCGGTGGAGAGGCCGTTCGTCAATCGCGGAATTGCAACGCAATTGATGGGCCGTGTCATTCGTACCGCTCGCAATCGCGGATTTCGGCACCTCATTCTTGTTTGCTTACCCGACAACGCGAAGATGCAAGCCATCGCGCGTCACTATGGAGCCGAACTCAAAGTCGAAGATGGATCGATCATCGCCGACATCGTGCCGAAGGATCCAGATTACCAGTCGTGGTTCTCCGAGATCCTCGATGAGCGGATGACATATCTTCAGTCGGCGCTCGATTTGCAAAAGCGCGTGCGCGGATCAATTGCGTTGTGATGCTCGTCGCGCTCGCTGCGAAGATGTGAAATTGCGATTTTTTGAGTTTGGAACGGCACTGCAGCAGGCTCGGCGCGCTGCGAAATTTGCCGGTGGGAGTCTAGCCAGGGACCCCCAAAAGGCGAAAAATAAGAAAAAATGCGACTTTAATGTCACAGATGACCGTTAATAAACTCCTTTTTGCCCGCAATATCAAACTTCTTCGTCTACAAACTTCTGGAATTTGCTCATGTTTGCAGAGTTCGAGCTGATTCGAACATCCTAGAGGGAGATTTAGAACTATGGCTAAGGCAGTTAAAGCAGCGAAGAAGACGGCGGCTAAGAAGACCTCGGCTCGCAAGAAGCCGGTCGCGAAGAAGGCCCCCGCCAAGAAGACGGTCAAGAAGGCTGTCAAGAAGACCGCGAAGAAGAAGGCCGCCTAATCCATTCGCGTTTCGGGGCCATGGACTGGGCATTCTGGCTTCGATCGCAAATGCTTATTGGCGAACGGGCGCCCCTACTAGCGCCCCTTCCTTTCCGAGAAATGGCCGGGCGACAGCGATAGCGTCACCGGCCATATTCTTTGGGACCAACCGAATTCCTGCCCAGCTGCTTAAGTTGCAGCATCATCTCTTTTTTTGATTCATATGAAACGCGTCCGGGCAGGTCGAAATCTCGACCTGCCCGATTTTATTGCGTTGTTGCGGACGTTATCAACCCGAGGTGCGGAACACAGCGCCGGCAACCGACATCGGCCGCTCGCGGACCCTGTTTCCGTCATTACCCGACTTGACGATCCATTGGCCATTTGCGGAACGGCCGGTGATCATGCCGACGTGATGCGGCCAGACGACCACGGCGCCGACCCGCGGGCCGCTCGGACGCCCGTAATGGCGCCAGTTGGCAGCGAGATTATATTCCGGACCGCCGCCAAGTTGCGTGCGCATCCACCAGCCGCACCACGCGCGCGGACGGCCACCGACGCCACCTGCCGATGCATACCGGCGGCGGCCGCTCGAATAGTGGCGTTGCGCGTAGCGACGCTGGCCGTAGTAGTGGCGGTGTACGCGACCGCTGTAGGCATAACGGCGACGCTCGCTCGAGCGATACGCGTAGCGGGATGCCGACTTGCGGTGCGCGTACTGACGGCGGGTATAGCGGCGGTCAGCGCGTTGGGCGTAGCGTCCGCTGTAGGCCCGCCTGCCATTCCAATGCGCGTGAGAACGTTCGTAACGATCCCCCTTATGGCCCCGATACTCGCGGGCCTCCGCCGACGACATCCCAGCCACCCAGGCCAGAGCCATCGCCACTGCGATTAAACCCAATCGCATTTTCCACTCCTTCACTTGTCTTCACAAACGGGGCGCATCCACCGTCTCAATGGGGCAAAAACAAGAGAGGATTCGACGCGCGGCATATCGTCAGAGGACGGCACAACTGACGCGCGTAGGTCGATTCAAGCCGATTTATGAGAAGTTTAGCTCAAATGTTCCGTGATCAGATTTTGTTAATCGCTACTGTTAGGCGAAAAAATTGTGAAGTTTGCGTACGGAACGCCGCCATATGTGAACACTTTTATTGCGCTGCAATGGCGCTTATTTGAGCTTTGGCTGCGGCGACTGTCCGCAGTTTGACGCCATAAATTCGCACATTCAAATTCAAAGGACGCATTTCATGGACTATCGACGGCTCGGCGCGTCGGGGCTTTCCGTGCCTCTATTGAGCTTCGGTGCAGCGACATTCGGCGGATCGGGGGAATTCTTCGGCGCGTGGGGTTCTAGTGACGTCGCGGAAGCGCGGCGCATGATCGATCTCTGTCTTGACGCTGGAGTTACGCTTTTCGATACGGCCGATATTTATTCCAAGGGCAATTCGGAAACCGTTCTTGGCGAAGCCCTGAAAGGGCGCAGAGATAAAGCTCTGATTTCGACAAAAGCGACGTTCCGTTTCGGTGATGATCCAAATGATGTCGGCTCGTCGCGATTTCACATTCTGAAAACCTGCGAAGCGCAACTCAAGCGTTTGCAGACCGACCATATCGATATCTTCCAATTGCACGGCTTCGACGCAATGACGCCGCCGGAAGAAGTTCTGTCCACGCTCGATCAATTGGTTCGCGACGGCAAAATTCGCTACGTCGGCGTTTCGAATTTTTCGGGCTGGCATTTGATGAAGTCGCTGGCTGTTGCGGACCGCTACGGATACCCGCGCTACGTCGCCAACCAGACCTATTATTCGCTGATCGGGCGCGATTACGAATGGGAGCTGATGCCTCTGGGATT
This sequence comes from Hyphomicrobium sp. DY-1, assembly GCF_047497105.1. NCBI lineage: Bacteria > Pseudomonadati > Pseudomonadota > Alphaproteobacteria > Hyphomicrobiales > Hyphomicrobiaceae > Hyphomicrobium > Hyphomicrobium sp. DY-1. The sequence goes on from NZ_CP134870.1 coordinate 1,879,490, forward strand.
GGATCAGGGGCTCGGCGCGCTCGTTTGGAGCCCGCTCGGATGGGGCCGTCTCACAGGCAAGATCCGCCGCGGTCAGCCGCTTCCAGAAGTTAGCCGCCTGCACAAGACCGCCGACATGGGGCCGCCGGTATCTGATGAGTACGTCTACACCGTCGTCGATGCGCTCGACGAGGTCGCGAAAGAGACGGGAAAGAGCATCCCGCAGATCGCACTCAACTGGCTGTTGCACCGGCCGACGGTTTCGAGCGTCATCATCGGCGCGCGGAATGAGCAGCAATTGAAGGACAATCTCGGCGCCATCGGCTGGAGCCTGACAGCGGAACAGATTGCCAAGCTCGACGCCGCGAGCGAAACGCCGAAGGCCTATCCCTACTGGCATCAGTCGGGCTTTGCGGAACGCAATCCGCCGCCAGTATAATTTGCTTTCAGGTCAGCGCCGTTCGACAAGCTTGGCCAATGGCCAAGCTTGTCACAGCGATGTCACATGGCTCGTTTGTCTATCGGCCTTGCGGGTTGAAGCGAGCCACTAAGAAAGAGGTTATCGAGCGATGATGGACGAGCAGGACAAAAGCGACCGCGCGATGATGGCACGCGTCGAAGCCGAGATCGCCGACAGCTTCGATGAAGAGCTTGAAATGGAGCTCGACGACAATCGGCTCGCCCGCCTGCTCGACGGCAAGGATCACGACGAAGATGCCGGTCTTCTCGACCGGCAGTTCTATTTCAAGGAATTGTTCCGTCTGCAGCATGAGTTGATCAAGCTGCAGGACTGGGTCGTCAACGCGAAGGCGAAAGTCGTCGTCGTGTTCGAAGGGCGCGATGCGGCCGGCAAGGGCGGCGTCATCAAGCGCATCACGCAGCGCCTCAATCCGCGTGTCGTACGCGTCGTCGCGTTGTCGGCACCGACCGAACGCGAGCGATCACAATGGTATTTCCAGCGTTATGTTCCGCACCTTCCAGCAGGCGGCGAGGTCGTGCTGTTCGACCGCTCCTGGTACAATCGCGCGGGCGTCGAGCGCGTCATGGGTTTCTGCACGGAAAACGATGTTGAAGAGTTTTTCCGTGACGTTCCCGAGTTTGAGAAGATGCTCGCACGCTCGGGCATTACACTGATCAAATATTGGTTCTCGATCTCCGACGATGAACAGCATCTGCGGTTTCAGATGCGTATTCACGATCCGATCAAGCAGTGGAAGCTGTCGCCGATGGATCTGGAATCGCGCCGCCGTTGGGAAGACTACACCAAGGCCAAGGAAGCGATGCTGGAGCGCACGCACATTCCGGAAGCGCCGTGGTGGATCGTCCATGCCGACGACAAGAAGCGGGCGCGGCTCAACTGCATCCATCACCTGCTGAGCCAGATTCCGTACAGCGAAGTGCCACGTGCGCCGGTGGTCCTGCCGGACCGCGTGCACCATCCCGATTATCACCGCATGCCGGTCCCGGACGACATGTACGTGCCGGCGATCTATTAGGTCGTTGCGGCGACGGAACCTTTTCCGATGGCAGAACGTAAGGTGCGGGCTGGCTCACAGGACCGGCTCGGGAGGCCTTTATGCTGTTGCGCTCAATTTTCGCGATCTTAAGCGTGTGCTCGGTCTTTATGCTTTGGGCCATCGCCGTTTCGGCCGATGACGCAAAGCAGGCGAAGTTCGGATCGGAGCATTTGCTTCGGCTGAACTCAGCGCCGATTGATCCCGGCGTTTAACGGATGCGGCGCGGATTCATATAGAGGTCGGCTTCCTGGCGCTGAATTGTGGGCTTCAGCCGGCCGTCGCGGATGTCTCGCGCAATATGTTTGACGTGGCGACGGGCTTGGCTGTTGAACGACACCATGCCGGTGAACAGCTTCATCACTTGCAACAGCCGCTGGTCGATATGGTCGCCGCGCAGTTTGCAGCGCCAGCGTCCGCCGATCGTGAGAATGGCGCCGTCGATGTGGCCGACGTGGTCGCCGTGCTGGTCGATCAGCGTGTAATCGCCACCGAGATTGATATAGTCACGGCGGAACCGGTAAAACCGCGGCTCGCCGTCGTGGATGATGAAGAACGAGAAGTTCTCGGGCAGCAACGGCCATTTGTCGGCTGAGCGTTCGACGCTAATGAGGTTGTCGTCCTCGCTGGTGTTGATTGCGAAGCTCGTCACCGGAAAGCCGCCAGCCGCGAGCGTTTGCTGCACCGAACGGCCGAGCATCATGTCCATGCTGGCTTTCCAGTTCAGCGTATCCGAGAACAGCTTGAGCACGAGACGCTTGTCCATGCCGGTCGCGTCCTTCCAAATTTCCTTGCGATAGCCGAGCACGCCGGTCCGCTCGCCGTTTTCGGTGATCTCGGCGAAGACATCCATGTCGGTCGTGAACTGGCGCGACTTGCCGCGGTTGCGGTCTCGTTTCCACGGTCCGAACTCGATGGAGTTGAAGGGCGTCAGCCAGACGTCAACATTGAAGTCGTGCCAGGACTTCTTTGCGTCTTTTACCGCGGTCTTGCTGGTCTTTTCGAGCTTCGCGACGGAGTCTTTCGACGGATCGGCCTTTGGCGCCTGCTCCAGAACTTCGTCCCGCGCGACGGTGGCGGCTTCGGCCGCGGCGGCCTTTGCTTCGACCTCGACAGGATCTTTTTTCTGGGCAGATGCGGTCATGGCAGTCCTCGCGCGTGTCGATGCACACAGTCCAAGCGAATCACTCGGACGACCCTAGCACTGACGCCACGCGAGACTGAGGTGGGCCAAAAATTTGCGGTGGGAAAACGTGTTACCGCGATCCGAAGATAGCCGAGCCGACACGAACGTAGGTCGCGCCGAACGCAACGGCGGCTTCGAAGTCGCTGCTCATGCCCATGCTTAGGCCGGTCAGCCTAAGCTCGCGAGCAAGCTTGGCAAGAAATGCGAAATGCACGGCGGGTTCTTCGTCGACGGGCGGGATGCACATCAGGCCCGAGATCGGCAGTTTCAACTCATCCTGGCAGAGCGCAACAAACGCCGCCGCCTCGCGGGGCATGACGCCGGCCTTCTGCGGCTCTTCTCCGGTGTTGACTTGCACAAACAGTTCGAGCGCGCGGCCTTGCTTTTCCATTTCGGCGGCGATGGCGCGCGCGATCTTTTCGCGATCGATGGTGTGGATCACATCGAAGAAGGCGACAGCTTCCTTCGCTTTGTTGGATTGCAGCGGGCCGATAAGATGTAGCTTCACATCCGGGAACTCGGTGCGTAGCGGCGGCCACTTACGCTCCGCTTCCTGGACGCGGTTCTCGCCGAAAATTCGCTGCCCTGCAGCAATGACCGGGCGAATGGCATCTGCATCGAAAGTCTTAGAGACAGCAATCAGCTCGACACTTTCAGTGTCGCGGCCGGCAGCCTTGGCGGCGGCAACAATTTCGTCCTTTATGTGCTTTAACCTGTCGACCGCGCTTTCGTGGTAACTGACGCTCGTCACACTTTCCTCACTCGCTGTTCGCTTCCCATAGCCATTCCGACACGCAGTGAACAAGTGTCGCAATTTTGTGGTCAAGCTCCAGCACTACATAACGCATCCGTTCCACCCCCCGCAGAGGAATTCCCCACATGCTGAAACTCGCCGACGCTCGCCGCATCATCGACGCCGCAGAAAAGAAGGCGAAGGAAATCGGCCAGCCGATGAACATCGCCGTCGTCGATGAAGGCGCGAACCTCATTTCGCACATTCGCATGGACAACGCATGGATCGGATCGATCGATATCGCGATCAATAAAGCGTTTACGGCACGTGCCTTCAACATCTCGACCAAAGAGCTTGCCGAAAACAGCCAGCCGGGCGACCAGTTCTTCGGCATTCACGCCTCGAACCATGATCGCGTGATGATCTTCGCAGGCGGCATTCCGCTCAAGGATAAAGACGGCAACGTCGTCGGCGCCATCGGCGTCTCGGGCGGCAGCGGCGTGCAGGATCAGACGGTCGCTGAAGCCGGCGCCGGTGCGCATACGTGCTGAGACCAAATCTGCGCCCGTGCCGACAACTCGGCGCAGGCCTGACCTGACAATAGTAAAAGGCGCTCGTGCTCAGACATGGGCGCTTTTTATTTCAATATGTTACCGCATCTACCTTCATTCTCCATATGAAAGAAATTGAATTCTGCAGCGGTCGCGGAGGGGTCAGCAGAAACCCATCCCTTGACCCTTTTTACCATTCGGGGTCTTTACGGCGTTCCGGCAAGCATTTGAATGAGATCCAGGCCCCATGGCCAACGAACGCTACAACGCGCCCGAGCGTGAAAAACACTGGCAGTCGATCTGGGAAGAGGCGGACATCTTCCGCGCCTCGGAGGATCAGAAGAAGCCTAAGTCGTATGTCCTTGAGATGTTTCCCTATCCGTCGGGGCGCATTCACATGGGCCACGTCCGCAACTACGCGATGGGCGACGTGGTCGCGCGCTACAAGCGGGCGAAGGGCTTCAACGTGCTGCATCCGATGGGCTGGGACGCCTTCGGCATGCCGGCGGAAAATGCCGCGATGGAGCGGAAGGTCCATCCGGGCGCCTGGACCTACGCCAATATCGACACAATGCGGGGACAGCTCAAGTCGATGGGCCTGTCGCTCGACTGGTCGCGCGAGATCGCGACGTGCTCACCCGCTTACTACAGGCACCAGCAGAAGCTCTTTCTCGATCTGCTGAAGAAAGGCCTTGCTTATCGTAAGTCGTCGAAGGTGAATTGGGACCCGGTCGATCACACCGTGCTTGCGAACGAGCAGGTTATCGACGGCCGCGGCTGGCGGTCCGGCGCGCTCGTTGAGCAGCGCGAGCTGACGCAGTGGTTCTTCAAGATCACCGATTACGCTGAAGAGCTGCTCTCCGATCTCGATACGCTTGATAAGTGGCCGGAGAAGGTGCGCCTGATGCAGGCGAACTGGATTGGCCGCTCAGAAGGCATGCTCGTCCGCTGGGCGCTCAATCTGAAGACGGCGCCCAAAGGTTTCGACGAGCTTGAAGTCTACACGACGCGACCCGACACGCTGTTCGGCGCATCGTTCCTGGCGGTTGCCGCAGATCATCCGCTGGCGAAAGCTGCGGCTGAAAAGAACCCAGAACTTGCAGCGTTCTGCGACGAGGTTCGGCGCATGGGCACGTCCGTCGCCGAAATCGAAGCGGCCGAGAAGCGTGGTTTCGATACGGGAATTCGCGCCGTGCACCCGTTCGACGACAGTTGGGAATTGCCCGTCTACGTCGCAAATTTCATTCTGATGGATTACGGCACCGGCGCCATCTTCGGCTGCCCGTCCGGCGACCAGCGCGACATGGATTTCGCGCTGCGTTACAAGCTGCCGGTCGTGCCTGTCATTCTGCCGCCCGGCGAAAAGGTCGAGACGTTCGCGCTGACGAACAAGGCCTACGTCGATGACGGCACGATGATCAATTCGCGCTTTCTCGATGGGCTTTCGACGGATGCCGCATTCGAGGAAGCGGCGAAGCGGCTCGAAAAGCAGAAGCTCGGATCAAAGCCGCAGGGCGCGCGCAAAGTGAATTATCGCTTGCGCGATTGGGGCATTTCGCGTCAGCGCTATTGGGGCTGCCCGATCCCGATCATTCACTGCAAGACGCACGGCCCCGTGCCGGTGCCGGAAAAAGACCTGCCGATCGAACTGCCGGAAGACGCAACGTTCGATAAGCCCGGCAATCCGCTCGACCGGCATCCGACGTGGAAGCACACCACGTGCCCGATCTGCGGCGAGGCGGCTTTACGCGAAACCGATACGATGGACACGTTCGTCGACTCGTCCTGGTACTTCGTGCGCTTCACGGCACCGGAAGCGCCAACACCGGTCGATAAAAGCGCGGCGCAATACTGGCTGCCGGTCGATCAATATATCGGCGGCATCGAGCACGCGATCTTGCATCTGCTCTATTCGCGCTTCTTCGTGCGGGCGATGTGCGACACCGGCCATCTGACGTTTTCGACGAACACGCGCGAGCCGTTTGCGGCGCTGTTCACGCAGGGCATGGTCACGCACGAGACTTACAAATCCGAAGACGGGACCTGGCTGTTGCCGACCGACGTTCGGCTCGAAGGCGAAGGCGCAAGCCGCAAGGCGACCGAGATCGCGACGGGAAAACCGGCCGCGATCGGCTCTATCGAGAAGATGTCGAAGTCGAAGAAGAACCTCGTCGACCCCGACGACATCATCGCCCATTACGGCGCGGACTGCGCCCGCTGGTTTATGCTCTCCGACAGTCCTCCGGAGCGTGACGTCATCTGGACGGAAGCGGGTGTGGCGGGCGCCGGGCGCTTCATCCAGCGCGTCTGGCGAATCGTCGAAGAGGTTGCAGAGGCTTATCCGGGCGAGAAAGGTGCGAAGCCGGCCTCCTTCAGTGGCGAGGCGCTGGAGGTTCGAAAAGCCGCGCACCGAGCGCTGGACGGCGTCGGCAAAGCCATCGACGCCCTTCGGTTCAACGTCGCTGTGGCGAATGTCCACGAGTTTTCCAATGTTCTCCAATCCGCCCTATCGAAGCGGAATCCTGAGACGGCGTGGGCACTTCGCGAGGCAACCGAACTTCTGGTTCTGATGATCGGCCCGATGATGCCGCATTTGGCTGAAGAGTGCTGGGCGCGGCTCGGATACAACACGCTGGTCGCGAACGAACCGTGGCCCGCCGCTGAGGCTGAGCTACTCGTTGACGATCAAGTGACCATTGCCGTACAGGTTAATGGTAAGCGACGGGACGAACTTGTGATTTCGCGCAGTGCGAAGTCCGAGGAAGTTGAGGCGGCGGCGTTGAAGCTTGAGACGGTGGCGCGTGCTCTTGAAGGGCGGTCGCCGAAGAAAGTGATCGTCGTTCCGCAGAGGATCGTGAATGTCGTTGGCTGAGGGGCGGTTTGGACTGGGGGGCAAGTACGGCCTTGCGGCTGTACGTGGCCTGTTTTTGACGTCCGCACTTCTGACACTTCCCATACTTGGCGGCTGCGGCAACGGCGGATTTCATCCGCTCTATGGCTCGGCGCTGATCAACGGCTCCGCAATCAACGAGCGGCTGGCGTCGGTAGATGTCGCGCCGATTCCGGGCCGTGTCGGACAGCGCATCCGCAACGAACTGATCTTCCAGACGACGGGCGGCGGGTCTCCCGCACCGCCGAAGTATCGCCTCGATATCGCAATCCGCGAATCCGTCACGTCGATGCTCGTCGCGGTCGACGGCAACGCGGGCAACCAGATTTACGGCATCGACGCCTCCTACAGCCTCGTGCGGCTGTCGGACAAGAAAGTCGTTGCCACGGGCTCCAGCTACGGCCGGGCATCGTTCGATCGCGTGTCGTCGATCTTTGCCAACGTCGAAGCCCGGCAGGACGCTGAGAACCGCGCGGCCGAAACGGTCGGCGAAGAGCTTCGCACGCGACTGCTCGCCGTTCTCGCGAGCAATCAGGCCTAGCCGCTCTTCATTTCGGGGCTGCCGCCCTGTAAGAGCTTGCTCATGGCCGCCGTCAAACCACAACAAACCGCTGCCTTCATGAAGGCGCCACCAGCCGATCTGGCGGCAGTGCTGTTTCACGGCTCCGATCCGGGCCTAGTCAGCGAACGCTCAGCGACGCTGGCGCGCGTTCTGGCGAGCCGCGAAAACCCGCCGGGCGAAATCCTCAAGATCGATGAGACGGAGCTCGACGACGATACTGGGCTATTAGAGACGGAGCTTCAAACACGTCCGATGTTTTCGGGGCGGCGGATCGTCAGGGCGATTGCGGGGCGAAAGATCTCAGCGCAGTTGCTGAAACCCATTCTGGCGTCGGTGCCGCTCGAAGGTCTGCTGATCGTCGAAGCCGGCAGCTTGAAAGCGGACGACACGCTGCGCGCGCTCTTTGAAAAGCAGGCGTCGTGCTATGCGGTCGCCTGCTATCCGGATACCGCCGCCGATATCGACGAACTCATCTCCGATGTGCTCACGTCGTTCAAGCTCAAGATCGACGGCGATGCGCGCGATCTGCTGCAAAGCCGCCTCGGCGCCGACCGGGCGCTGTCGCGCTCGGAAATTGAGAAGCTGGCCCTTTACTGTCTCGGGCGACAGCAGATCACCTTCGAAGACGTCGATATGCTCGTCGGCGACGCGGCTGGGCTTGCTGTCGAACGGATTGCGGAAGCTGTCGCCGATGGACGCACAAAAAGCGCCATCGGTGATTTTGGACGCGCGATGGCGTCGGGCGAAAATGCGCAGATGATCATTGGCGTTCTGCAACGCTATTTCCTGAAGCTGCATCGCGTGCGCAGCGATGTCGATGGCGGGCAAAGGCTCGATGATGCGCTGAAATCGCTGCGACCGCCGCTGTTCTTCAAGCAAAAAGATCTGTTTTCGCGGCAGGTTCGCAGTTGGTCGCGCAGCCAGCTCGACCAGGCGCTGCGCCGGATCGCGGAAGCGGCGAAAACGGCGCGGCTCTCGTCCAATCTCGAAGACGTCATCGCCGAGCGCCTCATCCTGGCGCTGTCGTCGATGGCTGCGATATCTGCCGCTGCGGCGAGCCGCCGCTAAGGCCTGCTTGCAGGTCGGCTGCGCCTCCCTATAGTGCCAGCGCTTTTCATCTGAGAATAAAGGGGACCTTCATGACTGATGCGCGTTACGACGTGATCGGGATCGGTAACGCGATCGTCGATATCATCGGGCGATGCGACGAAGCTTTTCTCGCCGACGTCGGCGTTGCAAAAGGCAGCATGCGGCTCGTCGATGCGGACGAGATCAAGAAGATCTATTCGGGCATGGGGCCTGCGATCGAAACGTCGGGTGGATCGGCCGCAAATACCATTGCAGGCGTTGCCTCATTCGGCGGAAGCGCAGCGTTCATCGGTACGATTGCCGACGATGAATTCGGCCGGATTTTCTCACACGACATTCGCTCTATCGGAGTTGAATTCGGTGCCTCGCCGATTTCGAATGGAACGCCGACATCGCGTTCTCTCATTCTCGTCACGCCCGACGGCGAGCGCACGATGAATACCTATCTCGGCATCTCGACGAATATCGAAGAAACGCAACTCGATCTCGAATTGATCCGCGCTTCGTCCATTCTTTATCTCGAAGGTTATCTCTTCGATCAGCCGCAAGCGATGACCGCTTTTCGGTCGGCGCATAAAGCTGCAAAAGCAGCGGGGCGAAAAACGGCGCTGACGCTTTCAGATGGCTTTTGCGTTGATCGCCATCGCGATGAGTTTCTCAAACTCATTCGCTCCGGCATCGATATTCTTTTCGCAAATGAATCCGAGATCAAATCGCTCTACCAAACGGAATCCTTCGATTTTGCGGCGGAAAAAGCGCGTGCCGATGCGAAGCTTGCGGTTCTGACGCGAAGCGCAAAAGGCTCCGAGATTCACTTCGAAGGCGAAACAATTCGAATTGGTACTTTCCCCGTTGAAGAGGTCGTCGATACGACGGGTGCCGGCGATTTATATGCGGCGGGATTCCTTTTCGGATATGCAAAAGGTTTGCATCTGGAAACTGCTGGCCGGCTGGCGAGTTTGGCGGCTTCGGAAATTATCAGCCATACGGGCGCCCGGCCGGCTGTTTCGCTCTCGGAATATGCCCGGCAACACGGCATTATTTCGTGAGGTCATTTTACGCCCCGGATCCCATTCCGGGGCGTATTGATATCTCTATTTTGAGTTGAACGCCGTCCGACAGGAGAATGTTTAGGGGGTATTTCGTGTCCAATTCGGACTCACAATTATTCTCCCTGGAATTACGATTTAACTTGCCGCAATCTCGAAATTACTGAATCGCTTTGTTTCGAGGTTCAAAAAAAATGCTTCACGCTCCTGTCCGACGCGGCCGCCCGAAAGGGACCGGCATTGATGATAGCGACCGGATCGCCCGATTGGACGAATTGTTGCGTGTTCACCCCGAAATGAAGCCGACCACCGCCATTCGCATGATGGGATATTCCGACCCGTCGGCCATTCGGCGACTTCGCGACAAATATAAGGTCTTTGCGATGAAGACGCGCATCGAGCTGGCGAAGGAAATGAGAGCCGCAGTGCCAGTGGCTGCAGAGCCTATTTCGGCGCTTATTCAGCACGGCCGCTAAAGCCCGGTATTTCGAAGACACCAAACCCTTTTCAAATCGTCGACTATAGAGCGATCTTTCCTGTGATCACTCGCCAGGGCCGCGTCCCCAAGCGGCCCATTTTTTTGCCCGCCGTTTAGAGACCATGCGTAAATCTACAGCTTGCGGAGGTATACGGATTCGACACGGTGGCTCTCGCTTTTCTGCAGGATGAGCTGCGCGCGCCGCCGTGTCGGCAGAATATTTTTTTCGAGGTTTTCGAAGTTGATCTCGCGCCAAAGTTTCAGCGCCACATGGCGGGCTTCGTCGGCGGCGAGGGTTGCGTATTTATGGAAGTAAGCGCCGGGATCGCGAAATGCGGTCGAACGCAAACGCATGAAACGCGTCAGATACCAATTCTCGATCACGGCCGGATCGGCGTCGATATAAATCGAGAAATCGATGAAATCTGAAACGAACGGAATAGTGCCGCCGTCTTTGGGCATTTCGGCCGGCTGCAGAATATTCAAGCCTTCGATAATGAGAATATCGGGCTGCTCGATCAGGACTTCCTGACCGGGAAGAACGTCATATTGAAAGTGCGAATAGACTGGCGCTGCGACGCTCGTGAGGCCGGATTTGATATCGCCCAGAAAGCGCAAAAGCCGTTCGGTATCGAAGCTTTCGGGAAAGCCCTTCTTGGCCATCAGGCCGCGACGCTCCAGCTCGGCATTCGGAAAGAGAAAGCCGTCGGTCGTCAAAAGATCGACGCGCGGATGATCCGGCCAGCGCGCCAGAAGCGCCCGCAGAACGCGGGCCGTCGTGCTCTTGCCGACCGCAACCGATCCGGCAACGCCGATGATAAAGGGAACCTTGGTATCCTTGCGCCCTAAGAACTCAGAGCTAACGGAATAAAGCTTCTGCGCAGCGGCGACGTAGAGGTTGAGAAGGCGCGAGAGCGGCAGATAGATCTGCTCGACCTCGTCGACCGACAGCTCCTCGATGATACCGGAGAGCTGTTCCAGCTCGTTCGGCTGCAGCGTCATCGGCGTGTCAGCGCGCAGCCTCGCCCATTCCTCGCGGGTAAAGACACGATAGGGAGAAAACGGCAAGCTTTCGAGCCGCGCGTCGTCACGCGTCTTCGTTCGTCGCTTCGGTGTGTACCGCGCGTTCACGTCGTGCCTTTGGTGCGGGAGGCTTTCTCTTCGAGACCTGAAGTGCCCATACGTCCGTCGAGAACCATCAGGATATCGGCGAAGGCGATCTGGCGAGATTCAAGCAGCACCAGCAGGTGGTAGAGCACATCGGCGGCTTCGGCGCGCACCGCCTTGTCGTCGGTGCCCATCGCCGCGATGACCAATTCGACCGCTTCCTCGCCGAACTTCTTGGCGCAGCGCTCGGTCCCGGCGGTCAGCAGTTGAGATGTATAGGACTTTCCCGAAGTGTCGGAACGCCGCGAGTGAATCAACGCGGCGAGCCGGTCCAGGGTATTCTCTTCGCTCATGTCTTGCGTCTCGTGCGGTTCGGTTCGACGTTCGAACCCAAGCGAGCGCACACCATCAAGCCAGCGCCGGATAATCAAGCGATACTCATCCGAAAACGCGAGAAAAGCTTAAAATCGTCAGCCTCCGCCCAGCCGCTGGCGGATATAGTCAAGCTGATCGAAGTTGCCATATCGGATCATGAGCGTGCCGCTTTCGCCGGACGCCTTGCGGATTTCGACCTTGAGACCCAGGAGGTCTGTCAGCTCCTTTTCGAAGGCCTTGGTGTCGGCGTCCTTGTCGCGGGCGCGGCGGTTGCCGCCGCCGGTGTTGCCCGGTTCGCCGAACGTCTGCACCAGCGTTTCGACATCGCGAACGTTCAGGCCGTTGTCGATGATCTGCTTGGCGATGTTGCCGGCATCCTCGCGGCCGATCAAAGCGCGGGCGTGACCGGCACTGATCTGGCCACTTTGGACAAGCGACTGCACGTCGGCGGGCAGCTTCAGAAGGCGCAGCGTGTTCGCTACATGGCTGCGGCTCTTGCCGATGATCTCAGAGACCTGCTCCTGGCTATAGTCGAACCGTTCGACCAGTTCGCGATAGCCGGTCGCTTCCTCGATGGCGTTCAAGTCCTGACGCTGGACGTTTTCGATGATCGCGAGTTCCAGGACCTCGCGGTCGCTGAGTTCGCGGATGATGACAGGGATGGTGTGGATCCCTGCCTTCTGCGCAGCGCGCCAGCGGCGCTCGCCAGCGACGATCTCATAGCCGCCTGCCATGCCGTTCGGACGAACGATGATCGGCTGCACGAAGCCTTTGGTGCGAAGCGACTCGGCCAGTTCCGCTAACTCGTCGTCGCGGAAATCCTTGCGGGGGTTGAGCGGGCTCGACGTCACCTCGGAAATGGAGACCATGCGCTGCTCGCCTTCCGGCGGCAGGCGATGCCCCATCGGCGCCGGCTCTCCGATGAGAGAGGCGAGGCCACGGCCCAGGCGGCTCTTCGGCACCATCGAGTTCATCTGCTTTTCAGTCCCCTGCTGATCGGTTTGTTCTTTAAATCCGCTCGTTTCTTACATGTCTCAAGCGGCCTTGAAGCGCCGCTCGCGTTCCATGATCTCAGTCGCCAGGCGCATGTAGGCCTGGCTGCCGGCACAGTCGTAATCGTAGAGAAGGATCGGCTTGCCGTGTGAGGGGGCTTCGGCAATGCGCGTATTCCGCGGAATGACCGTGTCGTAGACTTTCGAGCCGAAAAAGGCGCGGACGTTGGCTGCGACTTCGCGAGAGAGCGAGACGCGCTGGTCGTGCATCGTCAGCACGACGCCTTGGATTTCAAGGCGCGGATTGAGTGTTGCGCGGATCTGTTCGATCGAGTCTTTGAGCTGTGAAATACCTTCGAGCGCGTAGAATTCGCACTGGACCGGAACGATGACCGCATCCGCAGCCGACATGGCGTTGAGCGTCAGCAGGTTCAGCGACGGCGGGCAGTCAATCAGCACGTAGGTGAAGTGCGTTTCGGGATCGCGCGTGCGCTGGTGTCCGACCATCGCGGTGATGGCGTCGCGCAGCTTGAATGCCTTGTTTTGATCGGCGGCCAGCATCGGCTCGATGCCGACGAGATCGTTGTTTGCGGGCACGACGAAAAGGTTCGGAACGGCCGTTTTCAGGACCGTATCGAGGATCGCGACGCCGCTCGTCAGAATATCGAACGAAGTCTGGAAGCGTTTTTCGATATCGATGCCGAGACCAGTAGAAGCGTTCCCCTGGGGATCGAGGTCGAGCACAAGCACGCGCTCACCCACGGCAGCGAGCGCTGTGCCGAGGTTGATCGCCGTCGTGGTCTTGCCGACGCCACCCTTTTGGTTGGAAATGGCGACGACGCGCGGACCCGCGTTTGCACTGCCCGCGCCTGAGACGTAACCGGCCACGGGTTATCCCTCCGTCTTGGGTTTCGACACCCGGGGTTTCAACGCTTTAAGCAACACAACGCGGCCGTCCTCTTCCGTAACGCTTGGAATCAGCTCAAAGGCAAATTGCCAATCCTGAGCCGCCTTTTCGACTTCGGCCGTGGCGTCACGGCCTTTCAGGAAAAACCCAAGCGTAGAAGGCCCGAAATACGGCGCTGCGATCTCAACCAGCTTGGACAGCGGTGCGAGCGCGCGCGCGGTGACGCAGTCGGCCACGCCTACCTTAGCGTGAGTCTCGGGATTTTCGATCCTCATGCACAGAATGTCCACAGCCACGCCGGTCTGACGGGCGGCTTCCCGCAGGAAAGCCGCCTTCCGGCTGTCGCTCTCAACCAGCGTATGGTGGGTCTGGCCGGTCTCGGAGGCCAGGATCGCGAGCACGAGGCCCGGAAAGCCGGCGCCGGAGCCCAAATCGAGCCAGGTTTTGGCCTCTGGGGGCCGGAGCGGCCAGAGCTGGGCGCTGTCGGCGAAATGGCGGTCCCAGATATCGTCCAGGGTGCTCGAGGCGACGAGGTTGATGGTCTTCTGCCATTTCTTCAGCAGGGTTTCGTAAATTTCCAGCTTTTCGCGGGTCTCGTTGGAGATGCCGAACCGCGCCTGGAACGCGGCTGGCGTGTCGATGCGGGCTTCCGTGCGAGATCGGGCCATCAGGCGGACTTACGGCCGGATTTTTCGCTCTTGGCGGCCTTGAGGCGGGCGAGCAGGGTCAAAAGCGCGGCGGGCGTCATGCCCTCGATGCGTCCGGCCTGGGCGATGGTCGCGGGGCGGTGGCGGACAAGCTTCTGGCGGATTTCGGCCGAAAGGCTGGGCAAGCTCGCGTAATCGAAGTCGTCCGGGATGCGGACGGCCTCATCCCGTTTCAGCTGGGCCACGTCCTCATCCTGGCGGCGGAGGTAGGCGGCGTAGCGGGCGTCGACCTCGAGCTGAGCGGCGATCTTGGGTTCAATGCGGTCGATCTCGGGCCAGACGGCCTTCAGCCGCTCCAGCGAAATCTCCGGGAAGGCCAGGAGATCGAAAGCGCTGCGCCGGCGGCCGTCGCGATTGACCGCCAGGCCGTGGCGGGCGGCTTCGGTCGGGGTGAGCGAGAGTTGGTTCAACAAGTCAAGGCCGTCGAACAGAGCTTTGGCTTTCGCCTCGTAGGCCCGGGCGCGCTCCGGCCCGACGACGCCGAGGCGGATGCCCTCGGGCGTTAAGCGCTGGTCGGCATTGTCGGCACGGAGTTTCAGGCGGAATTCGGCCCGCGACGTAAACATGCGATAGGGCTCGGAAACGCCGCGGGTGACGAGGTCGTCGACCATGACGCCCAAATAACCGGAAGTGCGCGAAATACTGTACGTTTCACGTGAATCCATTTCTGAATAAACAGTTTCACGTGAATCCGTTGTATATGAATCTATGGTTAATCGCCCGGCGGTTCGCGCGGCGTTGATGCCGGCCAGCAGGCCCTGGGCACCCGCTTCTTCGTAGCCAGTTGTGCCGTTGATCTGGCCAGCCAGGAACAGGCCCGGCAAGCGCTTCACTTCGAGGCCCGGCGTCAGTTCGCGCGGATCGACGTAATCATATTCGATGGCGTAGCCCGGCCGCTTGATAACGACGTTTGCGAGCCCCGGCATGGTTTTCAGGAATGCGTTCTGAACCTCGGCCGGAAGCGAGGTCGAGACACCGTTCGGGTAGATCGTGTCGTCGTCGAGGCCCTCGGGCTCAAGGAAAATCTGGTGCGCGGTCCGGTCAGCGAAGCGCACGACCTTGTCTTCGATCGAGGGGCAATATCGCGGGCCGACGCTCTCGATCTGGCCCGAATACATCGGCGAACGGGCGAGATTGGCGCGAATGATGTCGTGGGTTTCCGGCGTCGTATAGGTGATGCCGCAAGCGATTTGGGGCGTCGCGATTGTCTCGGTCAAAAACGAGAATGGGACCGGATCGTCGTCAGCCTTTTGCATTTCAAGGCCGGACCAATCGATGGACTTGCCGTCGAGGCGGGCTGGGGTGCCGGTCTTGAGGCGACCGAGGTTCAAGCCAAGAGCGTAAAGCCGGTCGGACAGCTTCAACGCCGGGGACTCCCCTGCCCGGCCAGCCGGGATTTTCTGCTCGCCCATGTGAATGAGGCCGTTCAGGAACGTGCCCGTCGTCAGGACAACGGCGCCGGAGCGGACCAGGCGACCGTCGGCCGTGATCACGCCTTCCACGCGGCCGTTTTCGACGATCAGGTCCTCGACCCCGCCTTCGATGACATCGAGATTTGGAATTGCGGCGATTTCGGCCTGCATGGCCTGACGATAGAGTTTGCGGTCGGCTTGAGTGCGCGGGCCATGGACGGCGGGGCCTTTGGAGCGGTTCAGAAGGCGGAACTGGATGCCGGCAACGTCGGCGACGCGACCCATCAAGCCGTCAAGGGCGTCGATTTCCCGAACCAGATGGCCCTTGCCGAGGCCGCCGATGGCCGGATTGCACGACATTTCGCCGATGGTCGCAAAGGCGTGCGTGACGAGCGCCGTGCGCGCGCCGATGCGCGCCGCGGCGGCTGCAGCCTCGGTTCCGGCGTGTCCGCCGCCCACGACGATGACGTCATATCGGTTCATGGCCGCGATTTAGCGCAAATCTTGAGGCACGGCAAAAGGCGAAACGCCCTTAGTTTTTCGAATGCGGCTTCCGACTCTCCTTCGTCGAGCGGGCCGGAAGCGGCAGAATCGGGTGTTTGGGCGGGATGGAGGAAAATCCAGGCTTGCGAATCCAAAGAATCATTTCACGTGAAACTTTTTGGACTCACCCCGGGCCGCATATTTCCCTGGGCTCCTCCGGTTGACACCCCGGCGGCGGCCTTAGCATCGGGCTCACCGGTGCCAGCGCTCGTCTGAAGAGTAAGCGTCGTCAAGCGTTGTTCCGCCGGGAGACGCCGCCCCCAAATCGTAATCCTGTTTATCGTGCGAGAGGGGCGGTGTCGCCATCACTTGCCGATGCAGAAACGGCTGAAAATTTGGTCGAGCACGTCTTCGACGTCGACGCGGCCGGTGATACGGCCCAGAGCCTGGGCGGCGCGGCGGACATCTTCGGCCCGGAGTTCGATGGGCTCGGGGCTTTCAGCCAGAAAAGCGGTCACGTCGGCCAAGGCCGTTTCGAGGGCCTGCCGATGGCGCGCCTGGGTGATGACGGGGTCTGTTTGCGAGCCGACAGCCTGTTTCGCACGCTCTGAGATGACTGCGATCAGACGGTCGAGACCCGCGCCGGTCTTCGCGGAGATGGCCAAATCGCCAAAGTCCGGTTCCATCTGCGACTCATGTGGAAGATCGGCTTTGGAACGAATTACAAGACTTGTTTCACGTGAAAAGCCAAGCGGTGGAATCGACTCGGCTTTTTCCGTCAGCCACAGGATCAGATCGGCGTCGCGGGCGGCGGCAAGACTGCGGCGGATGCCTTCCTGTTCGACTTCGCTCGCGGCATCGCGAATGCCAGCTGTGTCGGAGACGATGACCGGAAGGCCGCCGAGATCGAGGCGGACTTCGATGACGTCGCGCGTGGTGCCGGCTTCGGCGGACACAATCGCCGCATCGCGCCGGGCGAGCGCGTTCAGCAGCGACGATTTTCCGGCATTCGGCGCGCCGAGCAGAGCAACGCGAAAACCATCGCGCAGGATTTCGCCGCGATGGCCATCGTCCAGATGCGCCGCGATCTCTTTCGCCAATGTTTCCGCTCGTTTTCGAGCCTCGGCGAACGACGAAGCGGAGACGTCTCCTTCGTCAGAAAAGTCGATAGCCGCTTCGGTGAGCGCGGCAATTTCAATGAGGCGCCCGCGCCAGCCATCGTAGAGTCGCGAGAGAACGCCTCCGGCTTGCGCGAGGGCTTGGCGGCGCTGGGCCTCGGTTTCGGCATCGACGAGGTCGGCAAGGCCTTCCACTTCGGCAAGATCGAGCTTGTCGTTTTCGAAGGCGCGGCGGGCGAATTCTCCGGGTTCTGCCAAGCGGCATCCGGGAATGGTGGCCAGAGCGGACAGAAGAGCTGCGACGACGGCCCGGCTGCCGTGGACTTGGAACTCGACGACGTCTTCGCCTGTTTCGGACAAAGGCGCCGCAAACCAAAGCACGACCGCGCGGTCAAGCGCTTCGCCTGTCTCGGGATGACGAATGGTCCGAAAGGCAGCGACGCGTGGCTTGGGTATCGGCGCCACCATTCTCTGCAGCACGCCCTGAGCAGCCGGTCCGGAAATGCGGATGACGGCGACGCCCGCGCGACCCGGCGCGCTCGAGAGCGCGAAGATGGTCGTCGCATCCGGGGTTGGGGGGCTCTGATTCATGGAATTTGAGTACGAGCGCGTTATCGACATAAGCTTCGCGTACGCGCGAATGCTTCGTGCCGCAACTTGATCTCGCAATTCCTCCTAACGCCCGTTGAATTCCTTACATGTCCGAAAATCGCCTGAAGTACGAGACGAGCCCTTATCTGCTGCAGCATCAGGACAACCCGGTGCACTGGTGGGCGTGGGGGCCGGAGGCCTTGGCCGAAGCCAAGCAAACGGGAAAGCCCATCCTGCTCTCCGTCGGCTATGCGGCATGCCATTGGTGCCACGTGATGGCGCACGAGAGCTTTGAAGATCCCAATACCGCGCAGGTGATGAACGACCTTTTCGTCAATATCAAAGTCGATCGCGAGGAGCGGCCGGACATCGACGCGATCTACATGGGCGCGCTGCATCGGCTCGGCGAACAAGGTGGTTGGCCGCTGACGATGTTTCTCGACAGCGAGGCGAAACCGTTCTGGGGCGGCACCTACTTTCCACGTGAATCACGCTACGGCCGGCCGTCGTTCGTAACGGTGCTGCTGCGCATCGCAGAGGCCTATCAGAACCAGCCGGAAAACGTCGCCAAGAATACCGAAGCGCTGGTGGCGTCGCTGAAGGAAGAAGCATCGACGAAAGACCGCGTCGAGGCAGGTCCCGACGTCCGCGATCTCGTGACGCGGATTTCGCGTGCCGTCGACCGCGAACACGGCGGCCTCAATGGCGCGCCGAAATTTCCGCAATGGAATATCTTCTGGCTGCTGTGGCGCGGCGCGATGCGCTTCGGTGATGAGGATGCGAAGCAAGCCGTCATCACAACGCTGCGCAACATCTGCCAGGGCGGCATCTACGATCATCTCGCCGGTGGCTTCGCGCGCTATTCGGTCGATGAGTATTGGCTCGTGCCGCACTTCGAGAAGATGCTGTACGACAACGCGCTGTTGATCGATCTGCTGACGGAGGTCTGGCGCGAGACGCAGGAGCCGCTGTTCAAGACCCGCATCGCGGAGACGATCGCGTGGCTGAAGAGCGAGATGATCGCAGAAGCAGGCGGTTTTGCAGCTTCACTCGACGCCGACAGCGAAGGCGAGGAAGGCAAATTCTATGTCTGGAGTGCGGAGGAAATTGCAGACGTTTTGGGTGCGGAAGACGCAGCATTCTTTGCCCGCATCTATGGCGTGACACCGCAAGGAAACTTCGAGGGCCACACCATCCTCAATCGTCTCGATCACCAAACGCTGCTGTCGGATGAAGAAGAAGCGCGTCTCGGCGAAATGCGTGCGAAGCTTTTGCAGCGGCGTGCATCTCGCATTCGGCCCGGATGGGACGACAAGGTCCTTGCAGATTGGAATGGGCTTGCGATCGCAGCCGTGTCACGCGCCGCTATCGTTTTCGATGAGCCGGAATGGTTGGTGCTGGCGGAGCGTGCGTTCGGCGCCGTCACGACGAAACTCGCCGCTGGCGGCGACCGCCTCTTTCATTCCTATCGCGGCGGCCTTGCGAAAGCTCCGGCGACGGCATCCGACTACGCCAATATGATCTGGGCGGCGATCCGTCTTTATGAGGCGACCTTATCGGACCGCTATCTCAGCCAAGCCCAGCGCTGGGCCGCGGTGCTCGATAGGCATTATTGGGATGTCGATAGCGGCGGTTACTTCACGGCGGCCGACGATACCAGCGACGTCGTCGTGCGGCTGAAGTCGGCATCCGACGACGCGACACCCAGCGCGAATGCGATTCAGCTGTCGAACCTGATCGCGCTCGCCGCGCTGACCGGAGACCTCTCGTACGACGACAGGGCAGCGGAACTCGCGCGGACGTTTTCGGGTGCGGTTGTTCGATCGCCAACGGGATATTGCGGTCTGATCGCCGCCGGGTTTGATCTCGGCAGACTTGTTCAAGTTGCCGTGATCGGCGGCAGCAAATCTGACCTGAGAAAGACACTGATTGAGATGTCGGTGCCGGCGGCGGTGACCTTCCTCTCGAAGACCGGATCGTTCGCGGAGGGCTCGCCGCTTGCAGGCAAAATGAGCATAGACGGAGAATCAACGGCTTATGTCTGTGTCGGACCCGTTTGCGGAATGCC
Organism: Hyphomicrobium sp. DY-1; assembly: GCF_047497105.1. NCBI lineage: Bacteria > Pseudomonadati > Pseudomonadota > Alphaproteobacteria > Hyphomicrobiales > Hyphomicrobiaceae > Hyphomicrobium > Hyphomicrobium sp. DY-1. The sequence goes on from NZ_CP134870.1 coordinate 1,899,281, forward strand.
GGTTCAGCAGCCGCAAGACCTACGAAAAGAAGTTCTGATCGCACGCAGCTAAACTATTGATCGCTGTCAATTTTTACCGCGTTGAAAGGTCTCACGGAGCAAACGCTTGGATGAGTTATCCTATGCGCGATATACAGGGTGTCGAGAAAGGCAGCCCCACCAATGAAAATTCTCAGAGCAGCCGTACGTTACGGCTACATACCTTTCATGATGCTCGGCCTGACCGGCGCCGCCTATTGGGTGGTCAGCCACTTGGTCGTCGCGGAGGGAAAGACGTGGGCGTATGCGTTGATATTTCCGCTGCTTGTCGTCGCTTATGCAACTTCATTGCTCGCCGAACGGATCGCTCCATTCTTTCCGGAGTGGAACGATAACGAGTCCCATGGAGACATGCTCACGAACACCGGGCACATCGCGCTCTACGAGTTAGGAGCGATCAACGGCGTTCTGCTGATCCCCGTGATCTGCTGGCTGTTTCCGTTCCAGGGTCTCTGGCCGACGGAGTGGCCCATGTGGGGCCAGGTCCTGATCGCGTTCGTCGTCGCCGACTTCTCCTTCATGTTCATGCATTACCTCAGCCATCGCCTGCCGATGCTGTGGCGGCTGCATGCGGTGCATCACGGCGTCGGGCGGCTCTACGGCTACAACGGCGTTATCCGCCATCCGCTGCACCAAGCGATCGACATGATCGTCGGCAACATGCCGCTTGTCATCATCGGCATGCCGGCGTCCGTTGCGGTCGTGCTCGGCTTCGTGATCTCTGTCACTCTGATCGTGCAGCATTCCAACGTGGACGCCTATCTCGGACCGCTGGAGAAGCATCTTGCTATCGGACGCGCGCATCATATGCACCACGTCAACTGGGGCACCGAAGGCGATTGCAACTTCGGCATGCTGCTGACGATCTGGGATCGGCTGTTCGGAACTTATACCGAGAAGCTGTCCCGCGAAGTGACGTCGAAAGACATGGGCGTCGACGAGCTGCCGAACTTCCCGAAAAGTTTGTGGGAGCAGTTGATCCTGCCTTGGGTCTACGTGCCGGGCAACGGCGAACCGGAACGCTATAAGCGGATGGCCGCAGAGGCCAAAGCAAAAACGCCGGCGCAAGAAGCGCGCGATCAGGTGCTGCACGCGGCGGAATGAACGTCTTCGTCGTGATGATCACAACAACATCACAAAAGGCCGCTCATTTGGGCGGCTTTTTTATTTCACGTGAATCATTGTGGCATTCGAAAAGTGAGATTCCGAACGCCATCATTTGGCGATAGATCATCGTCAGTGAGAGCTCCGAAATTCGCATTCATGGGAGCTGTCATTGGATCGCCGCGCCTTCATTCTCACGACCGCAGCGCTCGTCATGGGATCGTCTGCGCGCGGCGACGAAAATCCGTTTGAGGTCTTGGAGCGACAATACGGCGGCCGGCTCGGCGTGGCGGTACTCGATAGCGGATCGGGCGAGCGCATGGCCTATCGTACCGACGAGCGCTTTCCGATGTGCAGCACATTCAAACTTCTTATCGTTGGCGCCGTTCTGCACAACGTCGACAAGGGTTCTGAGCGGCTGGACCGATGGATTTCCTTTCAGGCCAGCGATCTTCTCGATTATGCGCCGGTGACGAAGACAGCCGTCGGCAAAGGCGGCATGACGATGAGCGATCTATGCGCGGCGGCGATCGAGTACGGTGACAACACCGCCGCCAATCTCATTCTCAAAGCAGTTGGCGGGCCAGACGGCGCGACACGCTACGTTCGTTCTCTGGGTGATGAGGTGACACGGATCGATCGGTTCGAGCCCGATGCCAACACCTGCATTCCTGGCGATCCGCGCGACACGACAACGCCAGCGGCGATGCTCGCCGATCTCAACGCGCTGGTGCTCGGAGATGCGTTGGCTGCGAACTCACGAGCGAGACTTTTGGGCTGGTTGAATGGCTGCAAGACGGCAGCGCGACGTATTCCAGCTGGTCTGCCGGCCGGCTGGGCCAGCGGCGATAAAACCGGAAGCGGCGCGAACGGAACAGCCAATGACGTCGCCATCATTCAGCGGCCAAATAAAAAGCCGCTGCTGGTCGCAGCCTATTCGACCGGTGTCGCAGCGAAGCCTGCGGACCGGGATCCGCTGCTGACTGACGTCGGTCGGATCGTTGCCCGTCATTTCGGCTAGGTCTGAATGGAACGGCAAGCGCAAAGAAAAAAGGCCGCTTGGATGCAGCGGCCTTTTTCACGTGAATCGTTGTAGCTGCTTATGTATTCATCGACTGGAAGAACTCGCCATTGGTCTTGGTCGAGCGCAGCTTGTCGATGAGGAACTCGATGCCGTCCATCGTGCCCATCGGGTTGAGGATGCGGCGGAGCACATAGACCTTCTTGAGCTGATCCTTCGGAATGAGCAGGTCTTCCTTGCGGGTGCCCGAGCGGGCCACATCGATCGCCGGGAAGACGCGCTTGTCGGAGACCTTGCGGTCCAGAATGATTTCCGAGTTGCCGGTACCCTTGAACTCTTCGAAAATAACTTCGTCCATGCGCGAACCTGTATCGACGAGCGCCGTCGCGATGATGGTCAGCGAGCCGCCTTCTTCGATATTGCGAGCCGCGCCGAAGAAGCGCTTCGGCCTCTGTAGCGCGTTGGAATCAACGCCGCCGGTCAGCACCTTGCCGGATGACGGCACAACTGTGTTGTAGGCACGACCCAAGCGCGTAATCGAATCCAGCAGGATGATGACGTCCCTCTTATGCTCAACGAGACGTTTAGCCTTCTCGATGACCATTTCCGAAACCTGGACATGGCGTGAGGGCGGCTCGTCGAATGTGGAGGAGATAACCTCGCCCTTCACCGAGCGCTGCATGTCGGTGACTTCTTCAGGCCGTTCATCGATCAGAAGAACGATCAGGTAGCATTCCGGATGATTGACGGAGATCGAATGGGCGATGTTCTGCAACAGAACCGTCTTGCCGGTTCGCGGCGGTGCCACGATCAGTCCGCGCTGCCCTTTGCCAATCGGCGAGACAATATCGATGACACGCGGGGACAGATCCTTGATCGTCGGGTCTTCGATTTCGAGCTTCAGCCATTTCGTCGGATAGAGTGGCGTCAGGTTGTCGAAGTGGCTCTTGTGCTTCGCCTTCTCGGGGTCTTCGAAGTTGATGTTCGAAACCTTGAGAAGCGCGAAGTAGCGCTCACCCTCCTTGGGGGAACGGATCTGGCCTTCGACGGTGTCGCCGGTGCGGAGGGCAAAGCGGCGGATCTGCGAGGGCGACACATAGATGTCGTCGGGGCCAGGAAGATAGTTCGCTTCCGGCGAGCGCAGGAAGCCGAAGCCGTCCTGCAGAACTTCGACGACGCCCGTCGCGGTAATTTCAGTCTCCTGCGTCGCGAGCTGCTTCAGCGTCGCGAACATCAATTCCTGCTTGCGCAGGGTCGAGGCATTCTCGACACCGGCCTCTTCGGCGAAGGTGACGAGCTCAGCGGGAGACTTCCGCTTCAAATCCTCGAGCTTCATTTGCTTCATTGAAAAAGAACTCCACGGAGCGCCGCATGTCAGCGGAATCGGGTGGTGAGGTGGGGTGAATGAGCCTGGCACGACGGCGACGAGGCGGGCGCCCCGTCATAACCCAGCGAGCGTTGACGCATTAAAACGTCGAAACGTGCCGTCTGCCAAAATCCAATGAGGACATGGCTTGTATAGCAGATCGGCACCGATCTGGAAAGTGTCAAAACGGCTTTACAATCACAAGGATGACAATCCCGATCATCAGTACGGTCGGGATCTCGTTGACGATTCGCCAGTGGCGCGCCGGTTTCGTGTTCCGGTCTTCGCGGAAGGCGCGGGTGGCAGCAGAGAGGTAGCCATGCAACCCGGAAAGCGCAAGGACAAGCGCCAATTTTGCATGCAACCAAGGCGCCGACCAGAAAGCACCCTGCCAGGCTAGCCATAGACCCAGGACCCAGGCCACCACCATCGCGGGCGTCGTAATGATATTGAGGAGGCGCGCCTCCATGATTTTAAAAGTCTCAGACTGAGGCGAACCGACCGGCGCATCGGCATGATAGACAAAGAGGCGCGGTAAATAGAGCATGCCCGCCATCCAGGCGATGATCGCGATGACGTGGAGCGCCTTGATCCAAAGGTAAGCCGCGTCGCCGAAAATCAGCATCATCGCCGCGGCTGCAATCGCTGTGACGGCAAGGGCGACGCCGGCGCGGATGGCTACGGTTCGTCCACTGGTTGTTTCCGCCATGACGTGCCTCACGATGCTTTGCGCACACGCGCGACGAGCCGCGCAACATTTTCAGGCGGTGTCTCTGGAACGATGCCGTGTCCGAGGTTGAAGACGAATGGCAGCCCGGCCATCGTTTCGCAAATCGTGTCGACACGCTGGTCGAGGGCATCGCCGCCCGTCACGAGCAACAGCGGATCAAGATTGCCCTGCAAGGCTTTGCCTGTTCTTGCGATCGTCTGCATCACGCTCAGCGGGCAAGATGTGTCGCAGCTGACGCCATCGACGTCGGTTCCGTCGATATAGGTTTGCAACGAAGCCGCGGCGCCGCGCGGAAAGCCGATGATCGGAACAGCGGGGAAGCGTTCGCGGATCGCACGAACGATGCGGGCAGTCGGTGCGATGACCCAGCGCGCAAATTCGTTTTCGGCAAGGCTTCCAGCCCAACTGTCGAAAATTTGGATTGCATTGGCGCCGGCTTCAATTTGCCCCGTGAGATAAACAATCGACGTTTCCGTCAGGATATCGATGAGTTGCTGAAAGCCTGCCGGATCGCGATAGGCCCAGCCTCGTGCCGCTGCTTGGTCCGATGAACCTTTGCCTTCGGCCATGTATGTCGCGACGGTCCACGGTGCCCCACAAAATCCGATCAAAGCTGTTTCGCGCGGCAGTGCTTCGCTCAGCCGCTGGACCGTTTCGCAAACGAGCGCAAACTTGTCGTTGGTGTTCGATAGGGCGAGTCGGGCGAGGCCAGCAACGGATTTGATCGGATCGAGGCGCGGACCTTCGCCTTCGGCGAAGCGAACGCTCTGGCCCAGCGCATCGGGCACGACGAGAATATCGGAAAACAGGATCGCGGCATCGAAGCCGAAACGACGGATCGGCTGCAACGTCACTTCAGCGGCGAGCTTTGGCGTGTAGCAGAGATCGAGGAAGCTGCCGGCTTCGGTGCGGACCTGGCGGTATTCCGGCAGGTAGCGGCCGGCTTGCCGCATCAGCCAGACTGGAGGCGGTGTGACGGCCTTGCTCGCAAACGGTTGCAGGAAGCGCTTGTCGAGCAGTTCGGATTTCAGGTCGCGCACCTTCGTTCTTCCCTTCACTTCAGATCAGATAAATTTTCTTGAAGCTTATTTTTTTGACTCTTAGGCCGGGGAGGATCGGGGATCGGCTAGCGATCCACGCGTCATCCACAAGGTATCCCATTGCCGGATCGTGTAGCACGAGGCGTAGCGCTTGTGGGGCGGCTGGCGCAATAGGGCCTTAAGACGCCCATTAATCAAGGCCTTGCAGGTAATGTGCGCCGCCAACCCGAAGGGACATCCTGTTAAGAACGGGCATACGAGGCCAGGAGAGCGTGGTTGTTCCTTTGGACGGCCATTCGCTGAACAACATCTTTCCCTTTTGCCAGGATGTGGGTATCGCCGTGGGCGAGAGGATGGTTGTTCTCTCAACCGATGGGTCGTCCACGGGGGCAGGGGATAACATGCGAGTTTTGAACATGCCGCCGGGCGTCATTTTCGAGAGATCATCGCCATGACGCTGCCGAGCCTCTTTCACATGCATCTCGTCTCGGATTCGACCGGTGAAACACTGGTGGCGATCGCAAAAGCGGCGACGGTGCAGTATCAGAACATTCGCGCCATCGAGCATGTGCATCCGCTGGTGCGAACGCAGCGGCAATTGAAACGCGTGCTGGCCGATATCGAGCAGGAGCCCGGCATCGTTCTCTATACCATCGTCAATACGACGCTGGTGGCCGAGCTTGAAGCGCATTGTCAGCGACTCAAGATTCCGTGCCTCGCCGTATTGCAACCGATCATGAAAGTTTTCGAAAGCTATCTTGGCGCACCGCAGACGCCGACAGTCGCGGGCCAGCATGTACTCGACGCCGACTACTTCCGCCGCATCGATGCGATGAACTTCACTATGGCGCATGACGACGGCCGGCTGCCCGACAATCTCGATGATGCCGATATCGTGCTGCTCGGTATTTCGCGCACATCAAAGACGCCGACGTCGCTCTATCTCGCCCAGCGCGGTTACAAGACCACGAACTTGCCGCTGGTGCCGCAAGTGCCGCTGCCGGAGCAATTGTTGCAGCCGCATACGGCGTTCATCGTCTGCCTGATCGCGAACGTCGATCGCATTGCGGACGTGCGCCGCAATCGCGCAATTCTGATGGCCGACCGCGATCTCGAAACCTATGTCGATCGCGATACGATCTCAGCGGAGATTGCGTATACGCGAAAACTTGCGGCACAACACGGCTGGCCGATCATCGACGTGACGCGTCGTTCGATCGAGGAATCAGCCACGATGATTCTGAAACTTTTGCAAGACCGGAAATCCGGTACGCGACCGGAGGTGGAACCGTCCAATGCCTGAATCAACGCGCCTCGTGCTCGCGTCTGGAAGCGCGGCGCGCAAAGCATTGCTCGAAGCCGCTGGATTGACGTTCGATGTCGTTCCAGCACAAATCGACGAAGCCGCCATTCGCACAGCCATTCTCGAAGAAACGATGGGAGCCGAAGCGAGCGATATCGCAAGCGTGCTGGCAGCCGAGAAAGCCCGCGCCGTGTCGGAACTGCATCCGGAAGCATTGGTGATCGGCGCCGATCAGGTTCTGGTGCTCGGCGGCAAGATTTTTTCCAAGGCTGAGACGATGCTGGAAGCGCGCGATCATTTGACGATGATGCGCGGACGCACGCACGATCTCGTTTCTGCAGTGGCGCTTGCACGCAACGGCGTCGTACACTGGCAGACGCTGGCGGTCGCCGGAATGACGGTGCGCGATTTCTCCGACGAGTTTCTAGGGGCCTATCTCGAACGCATGGGGGATCGGGCGTTGGCGAGCGTCGGATGCTATGAGCTCGAAGGCACCGGCGTGCAGCTTTTCGAGCGGATCGAGGGCGATTATTTCACGATCCTCGGCATTCCGCTGCTGCCGCTGCTGCAGCGTCTGCGTGATGAAGAGATGATCACGGCATGAAGAAAGCATGTGTCATCGGCTGGCCGATTGCGCAGTCGCGATCGCCGCTCATTCACGGCTATTGGCTACGCAAGTATGGGATCGAAGGTTTCTATACGAAGGAGCCTGTCGAGCCGAAAGATCTCGTTACGTTTCTTGCCACGATGAAAGAGCGCGGGTTCCTCGGCTGCAACGTCACCGTTCCGCATAAGGAGCGCGCGTTCGGATCGGCAGACATCAAGGATGCGTCCGCGGTGGCGATCGGCGCCGCGAACACGCTTTGGTTCGAGGGCGATGCGCTCGCTTGCACGAACACCGATACCTACGGGTTTATGGCCAATCTTGATTGGCGTGCGCCGGGTTGGCGCGCGGTCGATGGGCCGGTTCTGGTGCTTGGTGCGGGCGGCTCGGCGCGGGCTGTCATCTATGGTCTTTTAGACAGCGGGCGGAGCGATATTCGCGTCTTTAACCGCACCCTTGACCGGGCGGAAGACATTGCGCGGCACTTCGGCGCAGGGGTGTCCGCGTGGGCGTGGGATGTCCGGAATAATCACGTCGGGGAAGCATCTCTTATCGTTAATACGACAACTCTCGGTATGAATGGCGTCGGCGATCCCGAGATCGACTTCCGCTCTGGCAAAAAGGACGCTGTTGTCGCTGATCTTGTTTACGTCCCGTTGGAAACTCCGCTCTTAAAGTCCGCACGCACGCATGGATTGGTGGGGGTCGACGGTCTCGGCATGCTGCTCCATCAGGCTGTTCCCGGATTTGAAAAATGGTTCGGGGTCCGGCCTGAGGTTTCCTCCGAGCTTTATACCCTCGTTGCTGACCATATTCGCGAGGGATGAATGCGCGTCGTGGGACTGACCGGGTCGATCGGTATGGGCAAATCGACAGCTGCAGCGCGGTTTCGCGCGCGCGGGATCGCAGTGTTCGATGCCGACGCGGAGGTGCATCGGCTTTATGCCGGGCCGCTGGCTGACGAAATCGAAAAGGCATTTCCGGGATCGCTGACGAACGGCGTGGTCGATCGCGCCAAACTTACCGAACATCTGCTCGCTGCGCCACATCGATTCAAAGAGCTCGAGGCCATCGTGCATCCGCGCGTGCATGAGGCTGAGCGCAAATTCCTGCAGGCCGAATACCACCATGGTTCGGAGCTTGCCGTTCTCGAAGTGCCGCTGTTTCTCGAAGCCGCGCGCGATGAGCATGTCGATGCGATCATCGTTGTTACCGCTTCGCGTGAGGTTCAGCGCGCGCGCGTGCTTGCACGTGCGGGAATGACGGACGAAAAATTCGAAGCCGTGGTGGCACGCCAGCTTTCGGAAGCCGAAAAGCAGATCCGGGCCGATTTCGTTGTGGACACCAGCGGATCGGTCGAAAACTGCAACAGCCAAATCGACGTCGTCATCACTAAACTACCGGCCTTGAGCGCCACGGCCTACGAGCAGTTCTGGCGCGATTGACGCCAGGCTTGAAGGACCAGAATGCGCGAAATTGTTCTCGACACGGAAACAACGGGCCTCGATCCGAAAAAGGGTCATCGCCTGATTGAAGTCGGCGGTATCGAGATGATCAACCGCATTCCGACGGGACGCGAGTTTCATCGTTTCATCAATCCGCAGCGTGACGTGCCGAGGGAAGCACAAGAGATTCACGGAATCGCGACGGAGTTCCTGTTCGACAAGCCGCTGTTCAAGGACGTGGTGCGCGACCTGCTGGCGTTTCTGGCGGATGACGTTCTCGTCATTCATAACGCGCAATTCGACATCATGTTTCTCAATTACGAGCTGGGGCTTGTCGGTGAGAAGCCGATCAGTTTCGATCGTGTGGTCGATACGCTCGCGATCGCGCGGCGTCGTCATCCGGCGGGCCCGAATACGCTCGACGGGTTGTGCAAACGCTATTCCATCGACAATTCCGTGCGCACGAAGCATGGCGCGCTCGTCGACAGTTTGCTTCTGGCGGAAGTTTACGTCGAGCTGCTCGGCGAACGTCAGGCGGCGCTTGGATTGCAGACCGTTGGCGCGAAAGCAAACGGCCTGCGGCCCGGCGCAGGGCGCACTCTCGCGGCGGTTCGGCCAGAGCCGCTACCGCCGCGCATTGGCGAGGCCGACATCGCCGCGCACCAGTCGTTTATCGAGAAAATGAAGACGCCGGCGCTTTGGCTCAACTTCTGGAATAAAACGTCGGCGTGAGGTCGATCAGGCGTCGGTGCGGCCAGCCGACTGAGCGCGCTGACGTTGGCGCTGAACGTAAAGGCCGCCGAAGTCGATCGGATCGAGAAGCAGCGGCGGGAAACCGCCTTCGCGGGTGATGTCGGCGACGAGACGGCGCAGGAACGGGAAGATCATCGCTGGGCCGGAAATCAGCAGGAACGGCTCAAGCGCGCCATCGGGAATGCTGTCGATTTTTAGCAGTCCGGCGTAGACCGTTTCGAGCACGTAGATCGTGCCGAGGTTGTTCGTTGCGGTCGCCTTGAACTCGATTGCGGTCTCGTAGAGATCGCCGTTGATGCGCTGGGCGGCGACGTTAACCTCGACCTGAAGGTTCGGCTGATCGCCGGCGCCGGCAATCAGCTTGTGGACGTTCGGATTCTCGAACGAGAGATCCTTGATGTATTGGTTGACGATCTTGGCTTGGATCGGAACCTGTCCGTCGTTCGCTGCGCCGTTTCCATTGTTTTCGTTGTCGGCCATGGATCCCCTCCCGCGGCGTCGCGATACTTAAATTTTGATGCGGGGTCGCTAGCACGTCGATCCGGGTGACGCAATCAAATGCGCTTGCAAGTCTTTCCCGAAACACGTGTCGCTATGAGCGGGATCGGCGCGGCTGGACGGATCTGCCGGGGCGAATAGGCCGCTCGCTGACGCGCTCATATTCGCCTTCGATTACGATGCCGTCGGCATCGGCGGGCGGAACATCGTCTCTGGCGCGAAACGTCTCGCGGCTGACCTCAGCCTGATAGTGGAACAGCGTGACGAGCTTCAGCAGGCCGGTTTGGATGACGATGCGGCGGATCGGCGGCACGAGCAGGATCAGGCCGCAGAAATCGGCAATGAGACCGGGAAAGATCAGAAGCAGCCCGGCGAGAACCTGGAGGAAGCCATCGAAGAGGGGCGAGAAACCTTCCCGTTCGGATCCCAAGCGCGACAGCGCGCGTTCGAAAACAGAAAGACCGACGCGGCGGATGACATATGTGCCGAGAATGCCGGTGCCGATAATGATCGCCGCGAGCCACCAGATGCCGATGAGCTGGCCAACACGGATCAGCAGCCCGATTTCCAGCAACGGAAGGGCTGCGAACGCGAGGACCAGGGCGATTTTCAAGGGTTGAGACATATGCTCTTACCTAACGAACGCGACACCTTAGCGCGGTTGCATGTCAGCGGCCACACACCTTCCCGACGCGGGGGCGGACGTTTCAACACTATTTGCGTTGCTCTTGGCGCTTACCATGAGGCAACGTCACATTCGCAGGCCGAAAGATGGACGGCAGACGCGGCAACCTTAAGGTGCTATAGCTGCCATCTTCAAAACGTCCGTCCGCAGCCTTAGATAGGTGATAGGGTTGCGGCAATCGATCCGGGTGCCCACCGGCATCTCTGTCCTTGTCCCCCACCGGAGCGCTGACCTTTAGAATGTACGGCCAATTTGATCTCATAACGCTGATTGCTCTTGTCGTCGCGGTTGCTGCGATCATCAAGCTCAGGAGCGTGCTTGGCCATCGCACCGATGAGGACGAGCAGCGCGTCGAGCGGCTGAAAACGCGTGAGCGCGAAGCTGCGCAGCGTCCGGCGACCGAAACGGCGTCGGCCGACGTCATCGCGATGCCGCGCCGCGACCGGGAACCCATGCCGCCTGCTCCGGCGCCGGAAATGTCCGGTCCGAGCGTCGAAGCAAAAATTCGCGCCTATCCGGTACAGGATCCGGCCGTCACGGCTGGCTTGCTCGATATTGCGAAGCTCGATCCCTCGCTCGATCCCGAGTCGTTCGTGGCCGGCGCCGGACGCGCTTACGAGATGATCGTGTCGGCGTTCGCGGAGGGCAATCGCCGGGCCTTGAAAGACCTTCTGAGCAAGGAAGTTTATGATGGATTTACCACCGCGATCGCCGACCGCGAAGCGCGTGGGGAGACGATCGAGCAGCAGTTTGTCGGTATCAAAAAGGCTGAGATCGTCGAAGCCGAAGTCAAAAACGGCGTCGCGTCTGTGACGGTGCGCTTCATGAGCGAACTGATCTCGGCAACGCGTGACAAGGCCGGTCAGGTCATCGCGGGCGACGCGCAGAAGATCAAGGACGTGACGGATATCTGGACGTTCAGCCGTGATGTGTCGACGGCGAAGGCCCGGAGCAATCCGAATTGGCGGCTCGTCGCGACGCAGGCGCCAAATTAAGTCACGATTAAGCGGTACGTGCTTTTCTGAGGGGCGGTGTACACCGCGCACGGATTAAGAGGTCGTTGAGGACTGCGTGGGTCGGGCACCGGGGGGCGCCTTGTGACCAAGTGTGCGTATCACCCGAGATTTTTCCTGGTCAGCCGTCTTGCGATGGCGACTGCGCTGGTGTTTCTGTCCCATAATCTTATCGTTGATGGTCAGCCAGCGCTGGCCGACCCTTCGTCGCCGCCACCTCAAACTCAAGCTTCGCCTGCGATGCCGCCGAGTGCCGTTACGTTCGAGCCTATGGCGTTCAGTGAGCTTCCCGGCTGGGCGGCTGACGATCATCTGGCGGCGTGGAAGGCTTTTTTAGCCTCGTGCAAGCCGGTCCTGCGGGCGGGCGCCCGTCCTGCCAAACCAGGAAGCACCGGAGAACCGCAGGCCCTTCTCGACATTTGCTCGACTGCGCTCGAACTGTCGAAAACGAAATCCATTCGTACGCGCAGCGAAGCGCGGCAGTTCTTTGAAGCGAACTTCCGGCCGCATCGCATTAGCGGTGGTGACAGCGAAGGTCTGCTGACGGGCTATTATGAGCCGGTCATCAAGGGATCGCGGACGCCGACGGCGATCTATAAGATTCCGATCTACAAGCGTCCGCCCGATCTGGTGAACATGGTGGCGGAAAGCGAGCGCGGGGCGAAGTCAGGGTCTTTCACGCATCAGCGGAAGACTGCGAAGGGCCTTGAGCCGCATCTGACGCGCTCCGAGATCGAGGAGGGCGGTCTCGCAGGGCATGGGCTTGAACTCATGTATCTCAAGGACCAGGTCGACGTCTTTTTCATGCAGGTGCAGGGGTCGGGGCGCATTCAACTGCCGAACGGCGAAAAAGTGCGCGTGACCTACGACGGCAAAAACGGCTATCCCTATACATCCATCGGAAAAGAATTGATCGCCGACGGTCAAATGACGGCCGAGGAGATGTCGCTTAAATCGCTGAAGAGCTATCTTCGGGCAGACAAAGATCGCGCTAAACCCGTGATGTGGAAGAACAAGTCCTACGTCTTCTTCAAGGAGCTTCTAGGCAATGAGGCGAAGGCGCCGATGGGGGTCATGAGCATTCCGCTGCAGACCGGACGGAGCCTCGCCGTCGATACAACGTACTACGCGATTGGAACGCCAATCTATGTCGATGCGCCACGGATCACGCACGCCACGACGTCGAAGGTTTTTCGCCGCTTGATGGTTGCGCACGATGTCGGCTCGGCGATCAAGGGTACCGAGCGCGGGGACATCTATTTCGGTTCAGGCGCCGATGCCGGGCGGCGGGCCGGCGTCACGAAGCAGCCCGGTCATCTCTATGCATTGCTGCCGAATGAAACCAGCACTGACTATGGCATCCCGGCGGTTCCGGACCCGAAGACTGCGAGCATGGAGCCGTGAAGAAGCGGCAAGGGCCCGGCGCCAAAAAAGGCGGATCGACCGGCGATGACGATCATGAGGTTTGGCACTATGCGGCGGCAACGGTCGAGCCGCTGAAGCGCGCCAAGGGCCGTTTTCATCCCGCCAGCGAGGCCGTCAAACAAGGGCACGTCAAACCGAAAGCCGCGCCGAAAGCTGCCGGGCGCGTGGAGCGCGCCGCGAGCAAGCAACGCGCGGAAGTGGCGCCCGTTGAAGTGCCCGCCGTCAAGCCGTCGCGTACGGCCGCGCCAGAGCTTGCGCTTTTCGACCGCAATAGCGTGCGGAAGATTCGCGGCGGGCGTCTCGACATCGAAGCACGGGTCGATCTGCATGGCATGCGCCAGCACGAGGCGCATGCGGCTTTACGGCGATTTCTGCTGAGCTGTCAGGCGCGGGGCCTGCGCTATGTCCTGATCATCACAGGCAAGGGCAAGGCGCTGGGTTCGCAGGCCGCCCACATCGGTGAAGCGGATCGCGAGCGCGGCGTGTTGAAACGCAATGTGCCACGCTGGCTGGAAGAACCGGATTTGCGCGCGATTGTCGTCAGCTTCACGACGGCTGCTATTCAGCACGGCGGCGAGGGCGCCATCTACGTGCATTTGCGCGCGCGCCATCGCGTGTAAGTTCAGAAGCAGGTTTGCTGGAGTTTCTGCAGGGCCTGTCCGATGCCGCTCAAAGAATAGGTATCTGTAACCGTCGCGCCGCTCGCGGGCGTCGCCGCGACGGTCATAGTGCTGCCTTTGCGCATGGCTTCGACGAGCTTCAGCTCGCGGGTCGAATCGGAGACGTAGACGCGGTCGCCGGAGCCGAAGAGCCGAAAACCTGCGGGGCTTACGGTCGCCATGCCGGGCGTGTTTTTCTTGATGCGAAAACCCATGCGGAAGCTGACTTCGGCGCGAATGCCGTCTTTCGGCCAAGCGGAAATGTAGGCCCGAGGCGACTGGCGATTGACGCTCCCCGATTGGCTTGCTGTCGGCTCGCTGGTGATGAAACAGAAAAGATGCGGATCAGCAGTGTCGGTCATCAACGACCAGGCGCCATAGGTGTTGACGCGCGTCATCTGCTGCTCGGCGCCGAACGCTCCTCCGCCGGGTACTGCAGCAATCAACAACAGAATAGCTAAGGTCTTCCCGACATTCGGCATTCAAGGTCCCCCCTCGCCGATCGGCCGATCGGCAAACCGAGCCAGCGATTTAATGCGGTCATACATCACGATAGCGCCGGCCATCGCAACATTGACGCAAAAGGCTGTCGGGATCTTGACGACATAGTCGCAGCGTTCGATCAGCGGTTCGGACAGCGAGCCGAGCTCGGGTCCCAGCACATAAGCCGCGCGCAGCGGATGGCGGAAGCTCGGCAGATCTATCGCATCGTCGAGCAGCTCGATGCCGACCAGCTTGCAGCCGCCGGGCAGAGCCATCTCGTCGAGCGAGGACCAATTGTAATGCGGCAAATGCAACTGACTTTTGGACGTGTCGGCGTAGGCCTCAGCGGCTTTGTAGGTGGCGCCAACGGTAAAGGTAAAGCTTGCCCCGAAAGCATGGGCCGAGCGCATCAGGTTACCGAGATTGAGCGACTTCGACATGCGTTCGGCGCCGATGGCGAAATAGCCTTTCGGATGCGGCGGCCATGTGGTCGCTTTTCTTGACATTGGGTTCCGCTCGTGTGTGTCAGAGAGAGATGCAGCGCGAGGGACGTCACATATGAAGGCAGCTCTTTGCAAGAGCCTTGAGGGGCCGAACGGCCTCGTTATCGAGACGCTGGCGGAGCCGGTGCCGCTGGACGGCCAGGCGATCGTCCGGGTTGCGGCAGTCGGTCTCAATTTCGCCGATACGTTGATTACGCGCGGCAAATATCAATTCAAGCCGGATTTACCGTTTTCCCCGGGTGCCGAAATCGCGGGCGTGGTCGAGAGCGTGGGGCCGAACGATCTCGGGATTCACGTGGAACAGCCGGTGATGGCCTACGTCAACTGGGGCGGGGCGGCGGAAAACATCGCGGTCGACATCGGCAAGCTGGTGCCCATTCCGGACGGGGTGCCGATGACGGTCGCGGCCGGGCTTTCGGTGACCTACGGCACGGCGATTCATGGGCTCGCAGATCGCGGTCAGCTCAAGGCCGGAGAAACGGTCGTCGTGACCGGCGCGGCAGGTGGCGCTGGGCAGGCGGCGGTGGAGATCGCAAAGCTGATGGGCGCGCGCGTCATCGCGGTCGTGTCATCGGATGAAAAAGCGAAAATCGCCAAGGCTGCCGGGGCCGACGAGGTGATCTTGTTTCCCGGATCGGATCTCAAAACGGAAGTTCGCAACCTCACTGGCGGTCGCGGCGCGGACGTCGTCTACGATTGTATCGGCGGAGAGGCATCCGAACCGCTTGTGCGGGCTTTGGCGTGGGAAGGGCGCTTTCTGGTCGTCGGGTTTGCGGCGGGTGAAATTCCAAAAATTCCGCTCAACCTGCTGCTGTTGCGTGGCGCGGAGATCGCAGGCGTTTTCTGGGGCGAAGCGGTGACGCGCAATCCCGCCGGGCATCGCGCCAATATGGTTCGCGTCTTGGACTGGGTGCGCGAGGGGCGGCTCAGGCCGCGCGTTCAGGCGACGTATCCGCTCGAAGACATCGTGTCGGCGTTGGGTGTGCTCGACCGTCGCGAGGCGACCGGCAAGATCGTGCTGACGATAAGCTGACGCGGTCGCGCGTTACCAGCTCACGTCGCCTTCGCCTTCATCTGCCAGGAAGCCCATGCCGCGCATCGGGAAGCGTTCTTCGACGCCGTACGGCCCGCCGCCAACGCTTGGGCGCGAGGACATCAGCAATGTTCGTGCAACGAAAAACGGCTCCGAGCGATAGCCGCCGTAGCGCGACAAGTAACGGGCAATGGCATCGACGTTCGAATGTTTCAGGCGGGCGAGCGTGACATGCGGTTTGAACGCCCGCGTATCGGGCGCAAGACCGGCATTGCGTGCGGCTTTCTCGTGGGCGCGGGCGAGGTCTTCGAGTTCGGGTTTGGGTTCGACGCCCGCCCAGATCGAATGCGGATCGTCACCGCCGAAGACGCCAAGACCGGACAAGCGCAGCTCGAATCCGTCAGGTTCGATGCGGGCGAGGTTGTCGGCAAACTCGCGCGCTTGAACGTTGCCGATGTCGCCGGCGAACCGCAGCGTGATGTGGTAGCTCTCCGGTTTAATCCAGCGCGCGCCGGGAAGAGGCATACGCAACCGATGCAGCTCGTCGCAAATATCGTCAGGCAGTTCGATGGCCGTAAACAAGCGGGGCATTTCAGGATGTCCTTGCTCGTAGGCGGGGCTTAAGGCGCAGCCCCTTTTGCTGTCGTCTCACTTTGGTCGATGCGCGCGATAAGCGCTTCGACGTCAGGCAGAATGCGTTTCACGATTTCGGCAACGCCTTTGGCCGTCGGATGCAGACCATCGGGTTGCGTGAATGAGGGATCGAGCGCGACGCCTTCGAGAAAAAACGGATAAAGCGGAACGTCGTATTTTTTTGCGAGATCCGGAAAGATCGCATCGAATTTTTTGGCGTAATCGTCGCCCCAGTTGTTCGGCGCTTTCATGCCGGTGAGCAGAACGGGAATGCCTTTGGCTTTGAGATCGGCCAGCATCTTGTCGAGGTTTTCGCGCGGGACTTTCGGATCGATGCCGCGCAGCGCGTCGTTGGCGCCAAGCTCCATGATGACGGCGTCGGGTTTGGGATCGAGCGCCCAGTCGAGGCGTTCCAGCCCGCCCGACGTCGTATCGCCCGAAACGCCGGCATTCGTTACGGTGACCTTGTGTCCCTTGGCCTGAAGCGCCATCTGAAGCTGGGTCGGGAAGGAGTCGCTGGTTTTGACGCCGTAACCGGCCGTCAGACTGTCGCCGAAGGCGACGATCGTCAGTGGGCGCGACGACACGGCAGTTGCAGAGGTTACGAGCGGAGCCATCATCCCGGCACAGATCAGTACGCGAAAGGCGGTCTTCGCAATCCAGCCAGAAACCCGGTTCGGGGCGCGGGAAGCTTTAGCGTTCATCTTTCGGCCCCACACATCACACATTTCATGAGCTGACGTAGAGGCTCAATGTGTGCGGCACAAGTCCGATACGACACACATCAGCCACGACAAGGCAGGGCATCTTAGCTTGAGCGATCCGATCATTAAACTCGACAATGTGCAGTTGACCTTAACGAGCCGCGCCGGGCCGGTACATATCCTGCGTGGCGTGTCGCTTGCGATTCCGCGCGGGCAATCGGCGGCGATCGTCGGGCCTTCTGGATCGGGCAAGACCTCGCTGCTGATGACGATGGCGGGCCTCGAAAGGGCGACAAGCGGGCGCATTACGGTCGCGGGGCGCGAACTCGGATCGCTGTCGGAAGATAATCTGGCCGTTCTTCGCGGCGCCGACATGGGCATCGTGTTCCAGTCGTTTCATCTCGTGCCGACGATGACGGCGCTGGAAAATGTCGCCCTGCCGATGGAGCTTGCGGGCGAAGCAAAGGCCTTCGAGACGGCGCGCGACCTCTTGGCGGAAGTGGGCTTGAGCGCTCGTGTCGATCATTTCCCGGCGGAGCTTTCGGGCGGCGAGCAGCAGCGCGTTGCGATTGCCCGGGCGTTGAGCCGGTCGCCGGATATTCTGTTCGCAGACGAGCCGACCGGCAATCTCGACGGGCGAACGGGCAAACAGATTATCGAGCTGTTGTTCGGTCTGCGCGAGCGGCGCGGCGCGACCCTCGTGATCGTCACGCATGACAACAAGCTTGCGGCAATGACCGATCGCGTGATCCGCATGACGGACGGCGCAATCGTCGCCGACGAGAGGACGGAAGCCGCTATGCGCGCGGTGTCGTCGTGACGGCACTCTCGAATTTGGACGGCGCGGCTCAGCCGAAGCGCGCGAGTATTCTCACCATCGTTCGTCTCGGTTTGCGCGAAATTCGCAATGGTTTCGATGGTTTTCGCATTTTCATCGCCTGCCTGGCACTGGGTGTGATGGTGATCGCGGCCGTCGGCGCGCTGGCCGATGCGTTGCGCGCCGGACTTACGAAACAGGGCGAGGCGATCCTCGGCGGCGATGTCGTGTTCGCGCGGATGCATGTTCGCGGCACGCCCGAGGATCAGCAGCTGTTTCACAGTCTCGGGCGGGTGAGCGAAACGGCGACGATGCGAACGATGGCGCGGCGTACCGACGGTTCGGATCAGGCCCTGGCGGAGTTGAAAGGCGTCGATGGCGCTTATCCGCTCGCAGGGACGGTGACGCTGAAGAGCGGTGGCACATTTGCCGAAGCGCTTTCCGGACAGGGCGCCGTCGCCGATGCCATGTTGCTTGATCGGCTCGGTCTCAAGATCGGCGACGAGATGCGCATCGGCTCAGAAAGTGTGGTGATTAAAGGCATTCTCGATAACGAGCCGGATGCCATCGTCGACCGCATGACCTATGGCCCGCGTGTGTTCGTGTCACTCGCGACGCTGGAAAAAACCGATCTCATCAAGCCCGGCACACTCATTCGCTGGCGCTATGCGATCAAGTTGCCGACAGGTGCGCCAAGCGACCGTGGGGCGCTTTCGAATTTGCGCAAATCGGTTGCCGAAAAACTTCCGACCGGCGGCTACACCAGCAACGATCGTTATGATCCGTCACCGCAGATCAGCCGGGCGCTCGACCGCTTGCGGCAGTTTCTCATCCTGATCGGGCTGGCATCGCTGCTGGTCGGCGGCGTGGGCATTGCGAACGCGGTTTCCACGTTCATCGACAAGCGCATGAAGGTGATCGCGACGCTCCGCAGCATCGGCGCGTCGGGTTCGCAGATCATGGGCATATTCCTGGTGCAGCTCGTCATCATGAGCGCGGTCGGCATTGCGATCGGCCTCGCGCTCGGCGTTGCGGTGCCGTCGATCATCGACGAATTCTACGGTGATTTGCTGCCTGTTCGGATCAACGTCGAGGTATCGCCGCTCAGTCTGGGACTCGCGGCGCTCTATGGCGCGCTCGTTGCGTTGCTGTTTGCGCTCTGGCCATTGGGACGAGCGGAAAACGTATCGGCGACGGTTCTTTTTCGCGACAGCATTAACGGATCCGGCGGTCGGCCGCGAACATCGCTGATCGTGTTGATGGCGGCGCTCGGTGCGGCGCTGATCGCGATCGCGGTGTTGACGTCGGAGCCACGGTCGATTGCGCTCTGGATTCTTGCCGGGCTGGTCGTCATGCTGGTCGTATTCGGCTGGCTCGGCGGATTTCTGGCGCGGATGGCGCGTCGCCTGCCGCGCCCGTCGCGGCCGGAATTGGGACTGGCGTTGCGCAACATCGGTTCGCCTGACGGGCTGACGCGTTCTGTCGTGTTGTCGCTCGGGACTGGCCTTTCGCTGCTCGTCGTGGTGGCACTCGCGAATGCTTCACTGGTGGCGGATCTGCGGGACCGCTTGCCTGAGGAAGCGCCGGATTATTTCCTGCTCGACATTCCGCCCGGAGATTTCGATGGGTTGAAGGCGCGCATCGCGCAAGACGCGCCGGGCACGTCACTGGTCGAAGCGCCGATGCTGCGCGGCCGGATCGTCGCGATCAAAGGCACGCCGGTGGAGGATCTCAAGTTTCCGTCCGATACCCAGTGGGTACTGAACGGCGACCGCGGCCTGAGTTATTCCGACAGCATTCCAGAAGGTTCGACACTCACCGCCGGTTCCTGGTGGGCGAAAGACTACTCCGGGCCGCCGCTCGTATCGTTCGAGGGCGAAATCGCGAAAAAACTCGGCCTCGGGCTCGGTGACAGCGTGACGATCAATGTGCTCGGACGGAATATCGCGGCGAAGGTCGCAAGCCTGCGCGAGGTGAAGTGGGAGAGCATCGCCCTCAACTTCATCATGGTGTTCTCGCCGAACACGCTGCGGGCGGCGCCGCATAATCTGCTCGCGACGGTGCGCCTGCCGCCGGGAACGGCGGCGGATGTCGAAACCCGGATGGTGCGCGATATCGGCCGGTCCTATCCGTCGGTCAGCGCCATTCGCGTTCGCGACGCCATCGATCAGTTCAGCAAGATCTTCGCGAAAGTGATGGTGGCGGTTCAAGTTGCAGGTAGCGTGACCCTGACGGCGGGCGCGCTCGTTTTAGCAGGTGCGCTCGTAACGGCGCAGCGGCGGCGAATCCTGGAAGCCGTGATCCTGAAGACGATCGGGGCACGGCGGCGGCAGATTCTCATGGCGCACGCCTGGGAATATGCCTTGCTGGCCGTGATTGCGGCGCTCGTCGCCATTCTGCTCGGCAGTGTCATCGCTTGGGTTGCCGTTACCCGCGTGATGGAATTGGATTATGTCTTTTCGCTCAATGCCGTTTTCGTGACGCTTGGGGTTGCAGCGGCTATGATTGCGGTGTTCGGCGGGATCGGAACGTGGATGATCCTTAAGGCTCCGCCTGCAAGTTACCTGCGTTCAGAATAAAAGCATTCTGCTTTTGGTTTCCGGACCTTGAAAGGTTTCGGCGGCAGGATCATATTCTACGCAGAACCGGCAGTTCGCCGGATAACACGAGGATTCGAGGACCATGGCTGAAGTTTTTTCGCGACCAAATAGCCCGTACGGCAGCGCGCGGACATCTGGCGCGATAGACCAGGGGCTGCGCTCGTTCATGCTCGGCACCTACAACTACATGGCGCTCGGTGTTGCCGGTACGGCGGCCGTTGTCATGCTTCTTATGGCCAACCCGCAGGTCATGGCAGCGATTGCGCTGGGCCCGATGAAATGGGTTCTGTTTGCCGCCGTCATGGGTCTTGGCTGGTTTGCACCGCGTCTTTTCTTCGGCGGCAGTAACGTCGTCGCCCACGGCGCTTATTGGCTCTACTGCGCGGCCTGGGGCGCTTTGATCGCTCCGATGATTTCGCTTTACGTTTCGACCGGCATGGCTGGCCTCGTCGGTCAGGCTTTCTTCATCGCCGCCGCGATGTTCGCGGTCACGAGCCTCATCGGCTACACCACGAAGAAGGACATGACCGGCTGGAGCGGTTTCCTGTCGATGGCGTCGATCGGCCTGATCGTCGTCATGCTCGGCAGCTTCTTCTTCATCACCGATCCCGGCACCAGCAAGACGGTCAGCATGGGTATCTCGGCCGTCGTCGTGCTGCTCTTCTCGGTCATCACGGCGTTTGAAACGCAGGCGATCAAGTCGATGTACATCGAGAATGTCCAGTATGGTGGCGAAGAGCAGCTGAAGCGGTCGTCGATCTTCGGCGCCTTCATGCTTTACGGCTCGTTCATCACGCTCTTCATTCACATCCTGAACCTGTTGGGAATGGCGAATCGCAACTAAGAGCGAGAAATCAAATTGAGAAAGGCCCCGGAATCCGGGGCCTTTTTTGTTTGCGTATTTTTTGTCGGCGCTCTTTTGTTTTCCGCTTCCGACTCTCGTTCCGAGGGCCGGCCGGAAGCGGAGGAAGAGCTTTAAAATCTCACGACGTCGGGGCGGTCTTCGAGGACGCTCAGCACGCGCTTCAGGTCATGGCCGCGCTTCATGATGAGGCCTCCGGCCGCGATGACGCTGTAGGCGCCCTGTTTGCGCGCCAGGCGCAGATCCTTCTCGATGCGATAGAGCGCGTATTCGCTTGCCTTGCGATAGACGGAAAAGACGGCCTTGTCGCGCAGCAGGTCGATGGCGTAGTCGCGCCAAGCGCCGGAGGCAACTTTGCGGCCGTAGAGATCGAGAATGGCTGTGAGTTCGTAGCGATCGAATGTGGTTCGTCGGCCTGGCTCCGAATGCTGATCGGGCGATCCAGGCGTGCCCGCTGAGCGCGGGCGAAAAACTATCGGGTCGGTTGTCTCGCTCAAACGGCGCCGTCCAATCGTTGATAATGAAGGATCGCGCTAACGGACGGCGAATGCAAGAGAGACGTCAAAAAACTTGCGGTTCTTCGGCCAAATGAACGGGATGAACAACTTTGGGGACAAAGCACGGAAATACCCTGACCCTGACAAAATCGCGACTCAGGCGCGGCCCCAATCCGCCGTATTAAAACGCGATAGAGATAACCGTTGCCTTTGGGTCCGATTTCAAAGGACCGGCTCTGGATATATAGCCCCCCAGCCCCCCGGGGCCATAGTTTCGAGATAGGACTCTCAGGCAACGCTCCCTTCTGCGTTTTGGTCCCCATCCAAAACGAACCCTCTCCCTCGACGTCGTGTTCGACAGGACCGGTGCCACCGCGCCGGTCCTGTCGGCGTTGCCGCATTGCAAGGGTTTCATTTGAGCACAAACGGTATTTTGTGCGTATATAAAGTTACAGAGTGGGGGAAACTCGGATATTCGATCTCAATGATAGCAAAGCGTAAGGCGGCATCGAAGCCGCGCCCAAAAGCCACCGCCAATCCATTGATGATGAAATGGAACGGCGAATTCGCCATGCCGCCATTCGAGAAAATCGAGGCGCGCCATTTCAAACCGGCGCTCGAAGCGGCGTTTCGCGAGCACAAAGCAGAAATCGAAAAGATCGCACGCAATTCGGCAAAGCCGACGTTCGCCAATACGATCATCGCGCTTGAAAAGAGCGGCTGGCAGTTGTCCCGCGTCGCGTCGGTTTTCTGGAATCTCGAAGGCTCGGATTCGACGCCGGAATTGCAGGAAGTCGCGCGCGATATGGCGCCTCGTTTTGCAGCGCACGAAACGCAGATCCTGCTTGATAAGCGCCTCTTCAAGCGTGTCGATGATCTTTACGAGCGCCGCGATGCGCTAAAGCTCGATGATGAAGACCTGCGCGTGCTCGAACGCCACCATCTGGAATTCGTTCGCGCGGGTGCACGGCTGTCGTCGGCAGACAAATCGCGCGTGAAAGAGATCAACGCGCGCCTCGCGACGCTCGTCACGCAGTTCATGCAGAACGTCTTGAAAGACGAGCAATCCTGGCAGCTCGTGCTCGACGGCGAGAACGATCTCGCCGGACTGCCTCAAACGCTCAAGGACAGTGCGGAACGGGCGGCGGCCGATGTGGGTCTTCCGGGCAAGGCGATCGTGACGCTGGCGCGGTCGAGTGTCGAAGGGTTCCTGACGTACTCTGCCCGCAGAGATTTGCGGGAGCAGGCGTTCAACGCCTGGATCAGCCGCGGCGCACGCGAGGGCGAGACCGACAACCGGCAGATCGTTGCCGAAGCGGTTGCCTTGCGTGGTGAATATGCGCGGTTGATGGGCTTCAAGTCGTATGCCGAATTCAGCCTGCAGGACACGATGGCGAAGACGCCGGTTGCCGTCGATGAGCTTCTTCGCGCCGTGTGGGCGAAGGCCATCGTGCGCGCCAAAGGCGAACGCGATCTGCTGGCGGCCGAAGCGCAGAACGCGGGCGACAATTCCGAAATCATGCCGTGGGACTGGCGCTATTACTCGGAAAAGGTGCGCCAGGCGAAGTACGATTTCGACGAGTCGAAGCTGCAGCCCTACCTCGAACTCGACCACATGATTCGCGCCGCGTTCGACACGGCGACGAAGCTCTTCGGATTGAAGTTCAAGGAGCGCAAGGATCTGCCGCGCTATCACCCCGAGGTGCGTGTGTGGGAGGTGCTCGACAAGAAAGGCCAGCACGTCGGCATTTTCATGGGCGATTATTTTGCCCGACCAACGAAGCGTTCCGGCGCCTGGATGTCGTCGTTCCGCTCGCAGCACAAGCTCGGCAAGGGCCAGACACCGATCATCATCAACGTTTTGAATTTCACGAAGGGCGGCGATGATACGCCGCCGCTGCTGTCGTTCGACGATGCACGCACGCTGTTTCACGAATTCGGGCACGGGCTGCACGGGTTGCTGTCCAATGTGACATATCCGTCGATCTCGGGAACGTCAGTGTCGCGCGATTTCGTCGAGCTGCCGTCGCAGCTTTACGAGCATTGGCTGTCGACGGCGGACGTGCTCGAAAAGCACGCGCTGCACTACAAGACCGGCAAGCCGATGCCGAAATCGCTGCGTCAGCGGTTGACGGCGGCGCGCAATTTCAATCAGGGATTTGCAACGGTCGAATATACGTCGTCCGCGCTCGTCGATATGGCGCTCTATTCCGCCGACATGTCGGAAATCGGCGATATCGAAGGCTTCGAGCGCGATGCGCTCAACGGTATCGACATGCCCAAAGAGATCGTGATGCGGCACCGTCTGCCGCACTTCATGCACATCATGTCGGGCTATGCAGCGGGCTATTACAGCTATCTGTGGTCGGAAGTGATGGACGCGGATGCGTTCGCGGCGTTCGAAGAGACGGGCAACGTGTTTCATCCGGCGACGGCAAAGAAGCTGCACGAGTTCATTTACTCGGCAGGCAATCGGCGCGATCCGCATGACGCGTACGTGGCGTTTCGCGGGCGGCCGCCGAAGATCGACGGCCTGCTGAAGAAGCGCGGGCTGGCGGCTTGATGATTGGCCCCGGCGACTCCCCTTCGGGGAGCCGGCCGAAGCTTTACTCGGCGCGTTCCGACTCGCGTTCCGCGAGCCGGCAGGAACGCACGGGGCGGTTATCTACCAGAGGCCCGCCATCGTCGCGCCGATGATGGGGCCGCTGCGGCCTTCCTGCACGAGAACGACGACCTTCTGCACGTCGGCTTGCATCATGGCGGCGCGCGGTAGCTGCACCTGCATCGGCTGGCCTTTCCAGATGCCGACGGGAATGAGCTCGTGGACGACGTTGGTGTAGGTCAGCGTCTTGCCGGCGTTCTCGCCATCCTTGACCGGCACCGAACCCGACATCTGCACGACGCCGAGCCAGATCGTCGCCTCGCGCGGGGCATGGCCGGATGCGTCGGCGCCCAGCGCGAAGTTCATGGTGTTGCGCTCCTGCCAGAAACGGACCGGCACCTGGCGGGGTCCTCCGGATTTGGAGGTTTCGTCGATAGCCTGCTCGATTGCAGCTTTCGAGGAGCCGTTGACAGGGATTTCGCCGTTCACGACCGCCTGCGGCGTGTAGATCTGGCCGTCGCCGCGGGCGCGGGCATAATTGCGTTGCCGTTCGGTATTGCGCGGCGAGGCGAAGGTATCTTTCCAGCCGAGATAGTTCCAGTAGTCGACGGGCAGCGACAGGGCGATGATCGACGGGTCGTCGGCGAGCGTCTTCAGAACTTCATCGGCAGGCGGGCAGGACGAGCACCCCTGGCTCGTGAAGAGCTCAACGACGGCTTTGACGGGCTGGTCCGCTGGCCGGTCGACGGGGACTTCCTGGGCTGAAGCGGGAACGGCGCCGGCGCCGACGACGAGGACCGCCAGCAGGAATTCGCGAAAACGCATCAATCGTTAAGCCTCACAGATACTACGGCCGCCGCCAAGTTTATCTTTAGCGCCCACAAACGTCAGGCCAAAGTGAAAGGCGCGAAAGCCTTGTCACGAAGGGGTGAGCGTTAAGGAATTCGCTGGAGGGCGGGAGGGTGTTACGTGGTGCAATCTGCGTGCAGGCGGACGAGGACTTGAAACGGCAATAGACGCCCCCCATTTCAGATGCGCCGGTTAATCAGAGAACGCGGGTTCGAATCCCGCACGGGGCGCCAATGGCCCCGTTCGTCTAGCGGCAGGACGTCTGACTCTTTGAGCGCCGCTCCCCGAACGGGTCGAGCGGCGTTTCGGTATCCACTTCAGTCTTTTGCAAGCTTCTACAGCGATCTTCGTTGTGTGAGTCGTTTTGACTCACTTCCGCCGCTTTCATAACTATCTGATTCAGTTATTCTTTCTGCTGTGAGGTGAAAAAAGAATGGCCGACAGCACCTACAATCTCAATGGCGGGTTCAAACCGACCCTTAAGCGGTTCGCTGACTTGGATGGGCCGGATTTCTTTCCGACGCCAGCATGGGCAACTCACGCGCTGGTCGACAATGAGCGATTCGAAGGAACGACATGGGAACCAGCGTGTGGCGACGGAGCCATGTCACGCGTTCTCGAAACAACTTGCAAACTCGTCGTCAGTTCGGATCTGTTCGACCGCGGTTTTGGAGAAGGCGGAATCGACTTTCTGACCGCCGACCGCAAGACCGACAACATTATCACGAACCCTCCCTATAACAGCGCGGAGGCCTTCGTGGCAGCGGGGGTTAGACAGGCACGTAGCAAAGTCGCTCTGCTGCTACGTCTAGCGTTTCTGGAAGGGGCTAATCGGGCAAGGACGATTTTCAGCGATTTCCCACCTTCCCGGGTATGGGTCTTCAGCGAACGGATCACGTTCTATCCCAAGGGAGCCGTGGTGAAAGGGTCTGGCACCACGGCTTATGCTTGGTTTGTCTGGGATAAGAACGCAGGCCGCCATACCGAACTGAAATGGCTGAAGCCGGGATATAAGGCGCGCTATTCGGTCGGGACCTGAGCTAAAAACTCTCGTCCGGCATCGGTGATCTTGATGCCGTCGCCCGTATATTCGGCATATCCTTTCGAGAACATGCTATTCGGTCCGTTGCGATGCGAGATTAGATTTCGCACCTTTTGCGAGAAATGACTGTCGCTACGACCCTCAAGGATTTCAGCATCCTGCCCTTCAGGCTGAAACTCTTCTTCCAGCTTCCCAATGAGGTCTGATGTCGAGATATCGCCGTCGGAGCGCGCAGCAGCTGCTCTTAATGCGGGAATAATAATATCGCGTTCGCGAATTCTTGCCGCCATGGAATATCCTCTAAAAATATTGGGTCAAATAATTGGTTCTGGTCGTAATTGCAATGATGGGAGCATGCAGAGGATGATGCTCCCCCGAATGTTCGCTGAATGTCATCCGTGCCGCAGATGGCTGCATCGGGCATGCAGATAGCTACGCCATCGTAGCACCCCGGAGCCGCATGGGCTTCCGGGATGAGAGAGCAGCCAGGGCCTAAGCCGCCAGATTGCGCAGCACGTAGTGCAGGATGCCGCCGTTCTTGAAGTACTCGATCTCGTCGAGCGTATCGATCCGGCAGAGCACCGGCACGGGCAGCGTCGAGCCGTCGGCGCGGGTGATGGTGATCGTCACGACCTCGCGCGGCTTGACGCTGGCGAGACCGGGAATGGACACGCGTTCGTCGCCCTTGAGGCCAAGCGATTCCCACGATGTGCCTTCGGTGAAGACGAAGGGCGCGACGCCCATGCCGACCAGGTTCGAACGATGGATGCGCTCGAACGACTGCGCGATGACGGCGCGGACGCCGAGCAGGTTCGTGCCTTTAGCCGCCCAGTCGCGTGAGGAGCCGTTGCCGTATTCGACGCCCGCAAAGACAACGAGCGGCACGCCTTCGGCTTCGTACTGCATGGCGGCATCGTAGATCGGCATTTCGGTGCCCGATGGATAGTGGATCGTCAGGCCGCCTTCCTTCACGTTGCCGTTCGCATCCTTCACCATGTGGTTCTTGATGCGGATGTTGGCGAAGGTGCCGCGCATCATCACTTCATGATTGCCGCGGCGTGTGCCGTACTGGTTGAAGTCCACCGGCTGCACGCCGTGGTCGAGCAGATACTTGCCGGCCGGGCTCGCGGTCTTGATGGAGCCCGCAGGCGAGATGTGGTCGGTCGTGATCTTGTCGCCGAAGAGACCCAGGATGCGGGCGTTGACGATGTCGCCCACGGGCTTGGCTTCACGGGCGATCGACTGGAAGTAGGGCGGGTTCTGGACGTACGTCGACGAGCCGTTCCAGCCGTAGGTCAGGCCGCCGCTGGTCGCGATGCCCTGCCAGTTGTTGTCGCCTTTGAAGACATCGGCGTAGCGCGACATGAACATGGAGCGCGTGATGTTGTCGGCGATGAACTGCTGGATTTCCTGCGTCGTCGGCCAGATGTCCTTCAGGAAGACAGGCTTGCCGTCTTTGCCAGTGCCCAACGGCTCTTTGGTCAGATCCTTCTGAACCGAGCCCGCGAGCGCGTAAGCGACGACGAGCGGGGGCGACGCCAGATAGTTCGCCTGCACGTCGGGGCTGACGCGGCCTTCGAAGTTGCGATTGCCGGACAGGACCGCCGCAGCAACGATACCGTTGCCGTTGATCGCTTTCGAAATCTCAGGCGCCAGCGGGCCGGAGTTTCCGATGCAGGTGGTGCAGCCGAAGCCGACGAGGTTGAAGCCGATCTGATCGAGGAAGGGCTGCAAGCCCGCATCCGCGAGGTAAGCGGCGACGACTTGCGATCCCGGTGCCAGCGATGTTTTCACCCACGGTTTGCTCGTCAGCCCAGCGTTGACGGCGTTGCGGGCGAGCAGGCCGGCGGCGATCAGCACGCTCGGGTTCGACGTATTCGTGCAGCTCGTGATCGCGGCGATGACGACGTCGCCGTGGCCGATGTCGAAGTCTTTGCCTTCGACGGGCACGCGCTTCGAAAGCTCATCCGGCTTCTTGTATTCGCCGGCGAGCGCAGTTTCGAAGCCGCTTTTGATGTCGGTCAGCGCGATGCGGCCTTCGGGACGCTTGGGACCCGCCATCGACGGGACGACATCGCCGAGATCGAGTTCGAGCGTGTCGGTGAAGACCGGATCGGCCGAGCCCGTTTCGCGATAGAGGCCCTGCGCCTTGGTGTAGGCTTCAACAAGCGCGATGCGGTGCGCGTCGCGGCCCGACATCGTGAGATAGTTGATCGTTTCCCCGTCGACCGGGAAGAAGCCGCAGGTGGCGCCGTATTCCGGGGCCATGTTGGCGATCGTCGCGCGGTCGGCGAGCGTCATACTATCGAGGCCGGGTCCGAAGAATTCGACGAATTTACCGACGACGCCCTTCTTGCGCAGCATCTGCGTGACGGTGAGAACGAGGTCGGTCGCGGTGACGCCTTCCTTCAGCTTGCCCGTCAGGCGGAAACCGATGACCTCAGGAATGAGCATCGACTGCGGCTGGCCGAGCATCGCTGCTTCGGCTTCGATGCCGCCGACACCCCAGCCGAGAACGGCCAAGCCGTTGACCATCGTCGTGTGGCTGTCGGTGCCGACGAGGGTATCAGGATAGGCAACGGTTGCGCCGTCCGCCATCTCGTTCGTCCAGACGGTCTGAGCGAGATATTCGAGGTTGACCTGGTGGCAGATGCCGGTGCCCGGCGGCACGACGCGGAAGTTCTGAAACGCGCCCTGGCCCCATTTCAGGAAGTTATAGCGCTCGCCGTTGCGCGCGTATTCGAGCGCGACGTTGTCGGCCAAGGCTTTCGGCGTGCCGAACTCATCGACGATGACAGAGTGATCGATGACGAGATCGACGGGGACGAGCGGATTGATTTTCGTCGGGTCGCCACCGAGCTTCGTCATGCCGTCGCGCATGGCGGCGAGATCGACAACGGCGGGTACGCCGGTGAAGTCCTGCATCAGCACGCGGGCCGGGCGGAAGCCGATTTCTTTCTCGGTTTTGCCTTTGTTATCGAGCCATTCGGCCATGGCCATGATGTCGGCTTTGGTGACCGAGCGGTTGTCCTCGTGACGAAGGAGGTTTTCGAGGAGAACCTTCATGGAATAGGGAAGGTGCGAGATGCCTTTAAGGCCGTTAGCCTCGGCATCGGGCAAGGAATAGTAAACGTAAGTCTTACCCTCGACGGTGAGGGTTTTCTTGCATTTGAAGCTGTCGTCGGAAATGGGTGTAAGGGCGCTCAAGGTCAGGCCTCCGAAAGATTAAGACGAAGGGCTGCGCCGCCGGTGTGCCGACGGAATCGAGGACGCCCCGCGGCACATAGGACTGGGCCGCGCGACCCCCTCGCTTTTGCGCTAGCGAAGGATACAACGTGCCTTTTATATAAGCATATCGAAAAGAAAAGCCCAATCGTGCGGATGGCCAAATTGCCCCGCCTTTGCTCAATCCGACATCATGGAATCCGATCACTGTGCAGCTTATTGCTGAAGACTTGACCATCGACCGCGGGCCGCGGCGTGTCATCGAGGGGTTGTCGTTCGACGTCAAGCACGGCGAAGCCTTGGTGCTGACGGGCGCGAACGGCATCGGCAAGACGACATTGCTGCGAACGCTGGCCGGATTCATCCGGCCGTTTCGCGGTTCCGTTCGTCTCGAAGGCGGCGATCCGGAGCTGTCGGTCGCGGAGCAGGCGCATGCGATCGGTCACACCAATTCGGTGAAGTCGAGTTTGACGGTGATCGAGAACGCGACGTTCTGGAACGCCTATCTGGAAGCGAACGATCATTCGCAGCAGCGGATCGACGCTGCGCTTCAGCATTTCGGATTGGAAGAGCTTGGCGAATTTCCCGCCGCGTATCTTTCGGCCGGACAAAAGCGGCGGCTCGGGCTGTCGCGGCTGCTTGTTGCGCACCGGCCGCTGTGGCTGCTCGATGAGCCCACTGCGTCGCTCGACGCGGCGTCGTCGGAGCGGCTAGTGGCGGCGGTGAACGCGCATACGCGCGAGGGCGGGCTTGCCGTCATTGCCACGCATTTGCCTTTGGCGCTGGAGCGGGCGCGGACGCTCGATCTCGTGGCGCATAGGATGGCGGCGTGAAGAGTTTCTGGGCTCTCATCAAGCGGGACTTGCGATTGGCAGTCCGCGAGGGTGGCGCTATCGGGACAGCGCTGGGCTTTTTTCTCGTGGTCGTCTCGTTGATGCCGCTTGGGCTCGGGCCGGATCTCAATCTGCTGGCGCGGATTGCGGCGGGCGTGCTCTGGATCGCGCTGTTGCTGGCAGCGTTGCTGTCGCTCAATCGTATTTTCGAGGCGGATTACGAAGACGGGACCCTTGATGTGCTGGCGACGGGGCCGCTGCCGCTCGAGCTTGTCAGCGCCGCAAAGGCTTTAGCCCACTGGATCACCACGGGAATTCCGCTGGCGATCATGGCGCCGGTGCTCGGCATCCTCCTCAATCTCGACCTCAATTCTTACCCTATTCTTGTGGCAACAACCTTAATCGGGACGCCGGCCGTGAGTTTTCTGGGGGCGATCGGGGCGGCATTGACCATGAAGACACGTCGCGGCGGCCTGCTTCTGGCCGTGATTGTGCTTCCGTTCTATGTGCCGACGCTGATTTTCGGCATATCGGCCGTCAGTGCCAGCGCGGGACCCGATGGGCTTAGTGCGTCGTTTCTCATTCTGGCGGCGGTGTCGCTGGTTACGGTCGTGCTGGGGCCGGTCGCGGCAGCTGCTGCGCTTCGGATCCAGTTGCAGTAATTCTCCAAATGGTAACCTCAGGCTTCATTGCGCCGTATCGTTTAAAGGCTTAAATCCCGCCCATGCAGACGCTTACGCAACGCCTCGCCAATCCGACACGGTTCATGGAGCTTTCCGCTCGCGTGCTGCCGTGGGTGACGGCCGCTTCGGCTATCCTATTGGTTTACGGTCTTTATTTGGCATTTCTGGATTCGCCACCTGACTATCAGCAGGGTGAGACGGTCCGGATCATGTACATCCATGTGCCGTGCGCGTGGCTCTCGATGATGATTTACGGGCTGATTGCGCTGTCGAGTTTCGGCCTGCTCGTGTTTCGTCATCCGCTGGCGGACGTTTCGGCGAAGGCCGCGGCGCCGCTCGGCGCGGCCTTCACGTTCCTGGCGCTGGTGACCGGTTCGCTCTGGGGCAAGCCGATGTGGGGCACCTACTGGGTTTGGGATGCGCGACTGACGTCGGTGCTGCTGCTGTTCTTTCTCTATCTCGGCTTGATTGCTCTGCGTTCAGCGCTGGAAGACGAAGGGGCTGCAGCCAAGCTGACAGCCGTCCTGGCGCTCGTGGGCGTGACGCTGCTGCCGATCATCAAGTTTTCGGTCAATTGGTGGAATACGCTGCATCAGCCGTCGACGGACTTCACATCGACCGTCGATCCGAGCATGCGTCTGCCGTTGCTGGTGATGGCGCTAGCGTTCACGCTGATGTTCTTCGCGATGCATCTGAAGGCGATGAGGAACGAGATTCTTCGCCGCCGGGTGAAGGCGCTCAGGACACAGGCGGTCATGGGCCGGGATCGGCTCGCGCCTCAGGCAGCGGAGTGATTGATATGAATATGGGACCGCACGCCGCTTTCATTTGGCTGTCGTATGCCGTCGTCACGGTGACGGTGATCGGGCTCATCCTTTGGCTTTTGGCTGATGGATGGAAGCAGCGCGCCGAACTCGCCGCGCTGGAACGCCAGGGCGTCAAGCGCCGCTCCTCGCACTGAATAGAGAGAGATGACGGTGGCCCAGGGTCGATCCAATTATTTGCGCTTGTTGCCCGTCGTGATTTTCGTGGTCATCGCGGGCTTTTTCGCGATGGCCCTCAGGTCCGGCGATCCGTCGTTGCTGCCGTCAACGCTTGTCGGCAAGCCGGTGCCGCAAACGACGTTTCCGGCCGTCGAAGGGCTGGAAGTGACAGCGGGCAAGTCCGAACCAGGTTTTACTTCGGCTGATCTTGCGAAGGGCAAGATCTCGGTCGTCAATTACTGGGCGTCGTGGTGCGTACCGTGCGTCGATGAGCATCCGATGCTGGAGCAGCTCAAGGAAGAGTCCGGCGTCGACATTTATGGCGTCAACTACAAGGACCAGGCCGCGGCGGCGCGGCGTTTCCTGGGGCGTTACGGCAATCCGTTCACGGCAGTCGGGACCGATGCCGATGGGCGCGCTGCGATCGACTGGGGCGTCTACGGAACGCCTGAGACGTTCGTCGTCAACGGCAAGGGCCACGTGATCTACAAGCACGTTGGGCCGATCACGCCGGAGTCGCTCAAGACGAAGTTGCTGCCGATCATTGCCAAGGCGAAAGTGGAAGCTGCCGCCGGAGCGGCAGGTCCATCATCCTGATAGGCCGAGAAGGCTCCGAGCGGCCACGCCATCAAAGTGCGAAGAACTGACCGCGCGAGTGGTTCAGAACCGTCAGCGTTCCCGACTTGATGTCGAAATGCGCGCCGTGCAGCGACAACCGGCCCTTGTCTTCCTGCTCTTTCACGAACGGGAAGGTACGCAAATTAGCGATCGACTGCTTGATGGCTTCTTTTTCGAGCGCTTCCTGACGGACGCTAGCTGAGCTGCTTTGATGTGCAGCTAGAACGCTGAGACGGGCGTCGTCGAGCATCGACATCCATTTCGAGATGAAATGCGCGTCCGTCTGGATTGCGGCGTTCTGGTCCAGCGCCGCCTTCACGCCGCCGCAGCCAGAATGGCCCATGACGATCATGTTCTTCACGCGCAAATTCAGCACTGCAAACTCCATCGCGGCGCTGACGCCGTGATATTTGCCGCTGACTTCGTAGGGCGGAACAAGATTGGCGACATTGCGGACGACGAATAGTTCGCCGGGCATGGCCGAGAAGATCGTCTCGGGATCGACGCGGCTGTCCGAGCACGAGACGATCATCGTCTCGGGGCTTTGCCCGTGTGTCGCGAGTTCTTCGTAATGGTCGGCGTTCGGAACGAAATGGCGATGACGGAAACGGCGATAGCGGTCCGCCAAAGTTTCGGGAAAGCTGCTCATTATTGTTTTTCCTCCGCCATCGGTGGGGCTCCCTTGCTCGTGACCAATACGATGTAGCCGACCACCGCTGCCAGCAGGGACCCTGCCATAACGCCGAGACGCACTTCCGCGGTCAGCGTGGGGTCGGGGAACGCCAGCAGGCCAATGAACAAGCTCATCGTGAAACCAATGCCGCCGAGAATTGCGGTCCCGAAGAGCTGCATCCGAGATGCTCCGTGAGGCATTTCTCCGAGGCCGCTGGCAATCACAGCGCGCACTGCGCCGTATATGCCGAGTGGCTTGCCGAGGAAAAGACCCAACGCGATGCCGACGGGGATTTGCGACAGCATGTCATTCATTGACAGGTCGCCAACCGCCAATCCGGCGTTGGCGAGAGCGAAGATCGGCATGATGCCAAAGCTGACCCAAGGGCTCAATGTGTGCTCGAGCGCCGGGAGCGGACCGTCGACCCCTTTCTTCGGGCTCGAGAGCGGGATCATCAGCGCCGTGACGACACCCGCAATGGTTGCGTGAACCCCGGACTGCAACACGCAGAGCCAAACGAAGGCTCCGACGAGCAGATAGGGCCAGACCCGCATGACGTTGAGCCGGTTCATGACCGCCATCACGGCGGCGCCGGCAGCGGCCAATCCCAATGCGATGAACGACAGTTCGTATGTGTAGAAAAATGCGATGATCAGAATGGCGCCGAGATCGTCGATGATGGCGAGGGCGAGCAGGAAGACCTTCAGCGTCGGTGGGACGCGCTTGCCCAGCAGCGCCATCACGCCGACGGCAAACGCGATGTCGGTTGCTGCCGGAATGGCCCAGCCGCGCAGGTGCTCCGCGTTATCGAAATTGATCGCGACATAGATCAGCGCCGGGACGACCATACCGCCAATTGCGCCGACGATCGGCAGCATCGCGGCGGCGGGTTTCGAAAGCGCGCCGCGAATGGCCTCACGCTTGATTTCGAGACCGACGACCAGAAAAAAAATGACCATCAGGCCATCGTTAATCCAGTGATGGATTTCTTTTGTGAGAGCGAAGGGTGCGACGCCGAGCTGAACTTTGGTCGTTAAGATGTGCTCATAGGCGTTGTGAAGAGGCGAATTGGCAAGGAACAGCGCCAAGAGCGCGGCGGCAAGCAAAACAAGGCTGGCAAGAACTTCTCTGCTAATGCCTTCCGCACTTGATTCTGGCTTCATATCTGCGGAGTCCCTCCATAAAAATGATCCCTGGGCAGATATGCCGGTTCATTCCATGCGCAGCAACCCAAAGCGGGCGTGGCGCGCGAATGTCACTCACGCTGCAGCTTTGATGGACACAGGAGAGATGTGCCGCCAATCGACGAAATTCGGCAGCATGCGATCGGTGCCGCGGCTGATTTCGAGCGCGCGGCGAACGCCGCCGAGAGCGTAAGCCAGCGCCGTCTGAGGCGGTTCGCCGTGCATGAGTTTGGCGGTGAGGCAGCCTGCGAAGATGTCGCCGGTGCCATGCGGCACGTCGGCCCATTTCTCGACGCGGCCGATGAAGGTGCGGTCCGCAGCCGTCAGCACGGTAGCGAGCGAGGTTGGCCCGTCCGGAATTGATGTTCCGGCGACGATGGGGCGGCTGAGATTGGCGATTGCGGTGACGGCATCGGCCGGCGATTGGACATTGCTGCCGGACAGCCACGATAACTCGAAGCGGTTCGGCGTCATGATGTCGGCCATTGGCATGAGCAGATCGCGGATGCCGTGTGCGGATCGTTCGTCAATATAGAGGCCGCCGGGGTCGTCGCCGAAGATCGGATCGCAGATATAGGTGATCTCGGGCTTCGCGGCGCGCAGACGCATTACGGCTTCAGCGACGATTTCGACGTGCTGGAGCGATGGTAGGTAGCCGGAGAAAATCGCATCGAACGAGGCCAGCCAGCCATTGTCGGCGAGGGCGCGGACCATGTCTCCGACAAGTCTCGGATCGAGCGTAATGCCGGCGATGTGGGCGCGGATCGGATGGTTCGACAGCACAACCGTCGGCAGTCCGACGACATCGATGCCGGCGGCGAGTAGGGGCGGGCTTGTTGCGGTCAGCCCAACGGGATCATGCGCAACATACGACGAGATCATGAGAATGCGGCGCATAGGGACCGAAGAGTTCGCGATTGGACCTTTGCCGCGCGATGGACAAGCCAACGCCAGCGCTCGGAATTGCGATTTATTCGAAAGTTTAGTCGCGGTCGATGTTGCAAACGTGCATGCTGCGATGCAAAATCAACGCATTTTTCTACGGGAGTCGATGCGATGGCCATGAGACCCAGACGCAGCGTCCTCTATTTGCCCGGCGACAACGAGCGGGCTCTGGAAAAAGCCAAAACGCTGCCGGCGGATTCGATCATCATCGATCTTGAGGATTCGGTCGCGCCTCCCAACAAGGAAAAGGCGCGAGCGCAGGCAACGGCTGCGATCCACGAAGGGGGGTTTGGTTCGCGGGAAGTGATCCTCAGGGTCAATCCGATAGAAACGCCGTGGGGGATGGCCGATCTGCACGGGGCCATGGCAGCCGTTCCGGATGCCATTCTCATTCCAAAGGTTTCGAACTCCGGCGATATCACCGGTACGGCGAAGGTCATCAAAGCATCGGATGCCGATCCGCGCATTCGGCTCTGGGCGATGATCGAGACGCCGATGGGGATCATCAACGCCAAGGAAATTGCCGCCTGTGCGCCCGACCAGGACAATCGGCTCGTCTGCTTCGTGCTGGGCACGAACGATCTCCTGAAGGAGAGCCGTGCGCTCGCAAGCCGCAACCGTTTCGCCGTCGTGCCGTGGCTGGCGATGACGCTGGTGGCCGCGCGGGCTTATGGGCTCGATGTCATTGATGGCGTCTACAACGATTTTAAGGACGAATCCGGTTTTCGCGCCGAATGCGAGCATGGCCGCACGCTGGGCATGGACGGCAAGACGCTCATCCATCCGTCGCAGGTCGTGCCCTGCAACGAAGTCTTTTCACCGACGATCGAGGAAATCGCCTGGGCGCATAAGATCATCAAAGCCTTCGAAGAGCCCGAGAATGCGCGCAAGGGGGTGATTACGGTCGAGGGACGCATGGTCGAACGGCTGCATCTCGTGATGGCGAGGCGTGTCGCCGCGATTGCCGATGCCATCAACGCGCGATCGAAAGTCGAGGAGCCGTGGTTTTAGTAAATGCCGCCTCCAACGGGCTTCGTGCGGCCCTTGATCGCGTCCCCGACCTTTCAAAAAAGGGTTGCGGTCTGATCCCGACATCCTGAAAAGAACCAAAACCCGAAGCCCGTGCGTAAGGGCTTCCCGAATCATAAGGCGGGGATGATGGCCGGAACCAAGACGAACGCAGGAAACTTCTTCGAAGATTTCACTTACGGCCAAGTCATCCCGCACGCCACACCCCGCACCGTCACCGACGGCGACGTGGCGCTTTACACCTCGCTTTACGGCTCGCGCTTTGCAGTGCAGTCGGCTGATACGTTCGCCAAGGCCATCGGCTATCCGAAAGCGCCGCTCGACGATATGCTCACGTTTCATGTCGTGTTCGGCAAGACGACGCCGGATATCTCTCTCAACGCCATCGCCAATCTCGGCTATGCCGATTGCCGGTTCCTGAAGCCTGTCTATCCGGGCGATACGCTGTCGGCGACGTCGGAAGTGATTGGTCTGAAGGAAAATTCGAACGGCGAGACGGGCACCGTTTACGTGCGTTCGACGGGGCGCAACCAGGATGGCGAAGTCGTCCTCGAATATTGCCGCTGGGTGATGGTGCGCAAGCGCTCCAAGGGGTCGCCGGCGCCGGAAGCGGTGGTGCCGAAGCTTCCCGAGCGTGTCGATCCGGAAGTTCTTGCGTCGGCGGTCCCGGCGCTCGACGTCAGCAAATATGATTTCGCGCTGTCGGGTTCGCCGCATCGCTGGGGTGATTATGAGCCGGGCGAGAAGATCGATCATGTCGACGGCATGACGCTGGAAGAAGCCGAGCATCAGATCGCGACGCGGCTTTATCAGAATACGGCGAAGGTCCATTTCAATCAGCACACCGAATCCAAAGGCCGGTTCGGCAAGCGGATCGTCTATGGCGGCGTTGTCATTTCACTGGTGCGGGCGCTGTCCTACAACGGGCTCGGCAATGCCTTCCACTTGGCGGCCATCAATGGCGGCCGGCACGTGGCGCCGACGTTCGCCGGCGATACGATCTACGCGTGGTCGGAAATCCTGGAGAAAGCCGAGATTCCCGAACGGAAGGACGTCGGCGCGCTTCGGGTTCGTCTCGTCGGCGTCAAAAATCAGGATTGCGCGTCACTGCCGCTCAAGACTCCGACGGGCGAGTACGCCGAAGGGGTTGTTCTCGATCTCGATACGTGGCTTGTGCTTCCCCGCTAAGGGCATTCAGCGGCAGCGGAGCTGGCTGACGCCTGTGCCTTGGCGCTAGCGACTTCCGGGCAGGAAGCGGGGGAACACGTCGCATGAACCTCAGAGCGAACCTCAAGGCGAGCATCACGATCGGTCGGGTGGCGCTGGGCGTGCTCGTTCTGGCCGTGGCCGGACCGGCAGACGCGGCCGGCGAAAAGGCCGTTGCCGAGATCAAACTCTCAGACGGTTCGAGTGCCGGCACGGTGACGCTGACCGACATGTCCTCCGGCGTGCTTCTCGCATTCGATCTCAAAGGCTTGCCACCGGGCGCTCACGCTTTTGGCGTGCACGAGGCCGGCAAATGCGATGGCGATTTTTCGTCCGCAGGGCCGACCTACAATCCGCTCGGCGCTCAGCACGGCTTCATGAACGATGAGGGTCCGATGGCGGGCGATCTTCCCAACATCGTCGCCGGACCCGACGGTATGGCGCGCGCCGAAATGATGACAACGTATCTCCACTTTAACGTCGGCGCTGACGATACGCTTTTCGATGCCGATGGATCATCGCTTGTCATCTATGACAAGGCCGATGACTATCGGACCGATCCGGATGGTAGCGGGGAAAAGCGGATCGCTTGCGGTGTGATCAAACAGCAATAGCGTCGGTGGGACGCGAAATTCACGTTGATCAATCGACGTGATGCCGCTTTGCCGATGCGCACGCCGGGCCTGAGATTGTAAATCTCCAAAGGGCCGCGATTCGATCGTATGTATGCGTCGTAATTAACCGGCCGGACATTCGAAGCGAGATGCGGTGATCAATCAAGTTGCAATCATCGGTGCGGGTCTGGCGGGGCTTTCATGTGCGCAGACGTTGCGGAGCGCGGGCATTTCCGTTGAGGTTTTTGAAGAAGACCGCAACGTCGGCGGCCGCCTCGCAACGATCTGTCTCGGCAGCGACCGGTTCGATCCGGGTGCGCAATATCTCTTGGCGCAAACGGATGAATTCGGGCGTTATCTCTCGGAGATTGCGGGTCTCGGCTATGCGGATACCTGGGCGCCGCGACAGTGGAAACCAGGGCCCGGCAAAACCGTCCGGGAGCCGTGGATCGTCGGGACACCCGGCATGTCGTCGATCGCGCGTCCGATGGCCGATGGCGTGCGTGTCTCGGTCGGCCGGCGGGTGCAATCGCTCGAACGGCGAGAGAAAGGCTGGCACCTCTGGTTCGCAGACGAAGCATCGGCTGGGCCGTTCGAAGCGGTGGCCATCACTGTTCCCGCGGCAGCGGCGTTGCCGCTGACGGAACGGATCGACCGTCTCGCGTCGCCGCTGCAGAACGTGTTCATGCTGCCCTGCTGGTCCTTGATGGTCCGCCTCGATCAAAAGAAAACTTCGGAGCATGACGTTTTCACCGACGTCTCAGAGGTCGTGCGGTGGATCGCGCGCGACAACACGAAGCCGGGGCGCGATCCCAGGGGCGAGGCCCTTGTCATTCATGCCTCATCGGCGTGGAGCCTGGCGGCGGAGCAGGCTGACCCCGAAGATGTGGCGGAAGAGCTTTGGAGCGAGGTCGGGGAGTTCTTAAATCTCCCCCCTGTCAGACCGTCGCGGATGACAGCCTTCCTCTGGCGCCAGGGTATCGTCGGCAGGGCGCTGGGCGAGACGCATCTTTACTGTCCGGAAACGCAGGTCGGCGTTGCGGGGGACTGGTGCCTCGGCAGCTTCGCCGAACATGCCTTTACAAGCGGCCGGCATCTCGGGCAGGCCATTGCTGGCGCGCTGACCTGAGGCGCGACAGAATCTATGTGGCATTTGGCGAATTGCCGCGCCCGCGTCGAGGCGCTAGATATGCGCATCAAACAAAAAAGAAGGACGTCCGATGGCAGTTACATCCGGCCGCGGCGTGCGCCCCAAGCGGCCGCTTTCACCACATCTGCAAATCTATTCGCCGCTTATCAACATGGTGATGTCGATCGTACATCGCATCACGGGGGCGGCGCTTTATTTCGGTTCGCTGCTGCTCGCCTGGTGGCTGATCGCAGCCGCGAGCGGACCGGACGCCTACAACTATTTTCTGAGCTGGTGCGATACGTGGTTCGGTAAGCTGGTGTTGCTCGGCTATACGTGGGTTCTGATGCATCACATGATGGGCGGCATCCGCCACTTCATCTGGGACAGCGGCCACGGCTACGACCTTGAGACGGTCGATCTCTTGTCGTGGGGGTCGCTTGCCGCGTCGCTGGCGTTGACGGCGATTGTCTGGATCGCGGTTGCTATGGGGGCCGTCTGATGACCACGATGCGGACACCGCTGAAAAAAGTACGTTATCTCGGCTCGGCCAAAGAAGGCGCCGACCATTTCTGGAAACAGCGCGTGACGGCGGTTGCGAACCTGTTCCTCGGGATCTTTCTCGTTTGGCTGATCGTTTCGCTGCTTGGCGCGGACTACGCGACGGCGAAACAGAAGCTTGCGCACCCATTGATTGCGATTCCGCTTCTCGGTCTTGTACTTTCGGGCACCGTCCATATGCGGATCGGCATGCAAGTCATCATCGAAGATTACGTCCACGAAGAAGGGCTTAAGGTCGTGGCCTTGATGCTCAACACCTTCTTCGCCATTGCCATCGCACTCGCGTGCGTGTTCTCGATTTTGAAACTGAGTTTTGGAGCCTGAGCCTGATGTCGCAATTGAATGGCAAGGCCAACGGCGCGGGTGCCGCGCCGTCGCAGATCGGCAAAGCCTATCCGCTGCACGATCATGTCTATGATGTCGTTGTCGTCGGTGCGGGTGGCGCAGGATTGCGTGCGACGCTTGGCTGCGCGGAAGCAGGTCTTAAAACGGCTTGCGTGACGAAGGTGTTCCCGACGCGCTCGCATACGGTTGCGGCGCAGGGCGGTGTGGCGGCGGCGCTCGGCAACATGGGCCGCGACGACTGGCGTTGGCACATGTACGACACCGTCAAAGGTTCCGACTGGCTCGGCGATCAGGACGCGATCGAATATCTGTGCCGGAACGCGCCGGCTGCCGTCTATGAGCTCGAGCATTACGGCGTGCCGTTCTCGCGCACCGAAGACGGCAAGATCTACCAGCGCCCATTTGGCGGCATGACGACCGACTACGGCGAGGGTCCGCCGGCACAGCGCACGTGTGCCGCTGCCGACCGCACCGGCCACGCGATGCTGCATACGCTTTACGGGCAGTCGCTGCGCCACGCGGCGGAATTCTTCATCGAATATTTCGCGCTCGATCTCATCATGGATCAGGACGGTGCATGCCGGGGCATCATCGCGCTCAATCTCGATGACGGCACGCTGCATCGCTTCCGTGCGAAGAAGACCATCCTGGCAACAGGTGGTTACGGGCGGACGTATTTCTCGTGCACCTCAGCGCATACCTGCACCGGCGACGGCAACGCCATGGTTCTGCGCGCAGGTTTGCCGCTGCAGGACATGGAATTCGTACAGTTCCATCCCACCGGTATTTACGGCGCGGGCGTGTTGATTACCGAAGGCGCGCGCGGCGAAGGCGGGTATCTGACAAATTCCAAGGGCGAGCGCTTCATGGAGCGCTATGCGCCGCATGCCAAAGACCTCGCCTCGCGCGACGTCGTCTCGCGCTCGATGACGATCGAAATTCGCGAAGGCCGCGGCGTCGGCCCGGATGCCGATCATATCTATTTGCATCTCGACCATCTCGATCCGAAGATTTTGGCCGAGCGTTTGCCCGGCATCACGGAGAACGCGAAGGTGTTCGCAGGCGTCGATCTTCGTCGTCAGCCGATCCCGGTGTTGCCGACGGTTCACTACAACATGGGCGGCATCCCGACGAACTATCACGGTGAAGTTCTGACCAAGAAGAACGGCGATCCCGATCATGTCGTGCCGGGCCTGATGGCGATCGGCGAGGCGGCATGCGTGTCGGTGCACGGCGCCAACCGTCTGGGCTCGAACTCGCTCATCGATCTCGTCGTGTTCGGTCGTGCGGCCGGTTTGCGCTGTGCCGAGACGATCGAGCAAGGCGCAATGCAGTCGGACCTGCCCAAGGACGCGCACGAACCGGCGCTTGCCCGCCTCGATCATTTCCGTAACGCCAAGGGCTCGACGCCGACGGCGGCGCTGCGGCTGCGCATGCAGAAGATCATGCAGTCGAACTGCGCGGTTTTCCGCGATGGCCCGGTGCTGAAAGAAGGCGTCGAGAAGATCACGCAAGTCTGGCGCGATGCGGCGGATATTTCCGTTACCGACCGGTCCCTGGTGTGGAATTCCGATCTCGTCGAAACGCTGGAATTCGACAACCTGATCGCGCAAGCAGCCGTTACGGTCGTAGGCGCAGAAAACCGCCAGGAAAGCCGCGGCGCGCACGCGCGCGAAGATTTCCCCAAGCGTGACGATGTCAATTGGATGAAGCACACGCTGGCATGGGCTGATTACGCGACGCAATCGGTCAAGCTCGACGATCGTCCGGTGCACACGAAGACCATGACCAACGAGGTCAAATACATCGAGCCTAAAGCCCGCGTTTATTGAGCCGGTCCAGCTTTTATTTAGTCGCGCTTCTCATTGGGAAAACCGGTGCCCGGCTTTTCCGGAAGCGCTCCGGATGAGTAGAAATAGCGCCGCTTTGGGAAGTCGCTTATGGTGCGGCCGCTATTCAAGGGGCGGGCGCGATTGTGACGAAGATCAGTAAGGACGAGAGCGACGATACCGACACTCGCATGCCGCCCGATCCGTTCGCGGCGGTGCTGCCGTCGCTGGCGGCTCTTGGCGCAATCGCGTCGATCGCAGCCATTAATTGGTCGGGACAGGAAAAGGTCGCAATGCGCACCCGCACCAAGCGCAAGACTGGTGCCGCGCTTCGCGATCTTGAAACCTGTTGTCTCGGCCTCGTCGAGATCTTTAAACGTTTCCAGAAGCATCCGAGGGTGTTTGCAGGTGGCGGCGGACAGGCGTCGGCGCCGCTGAAGTTTGGGGTTCACGGACAACGCATTCGCGCGGACGCTC
Source organism: Hyphomicrobium sp. DY-1 (assembly GCF_047497105.1). NCBI lineage: Bacteria > Pseudomonadati > Pseudomonadota > Alphaproteobacteria > Hyphomicrobiales > Hyphomicrobiaceae > Hyphomicrobium > Hyphomicrobium sp. DY-1. The sequence continues at coordinate 1,941,925 of NZ_CP134870.1, forward strand.
AGCGGCTTTATCTGCAACTGATGAATGACATCGCCTCGATGCTGGTGCTTGCCACGCAGAACGCGTTCGACGTCATGACCGCGATCGAAGATGGGGATGTCGAGGCGCCGGAGGAGGTCTTCTTCGGCTTTGGCGAGCAACAGGAACGGCTCAACGACATTATCCAGTCGCGAGTGCCGCTGCGCGTCGCGGTCGAAACGGGGGCTCAGATCGCGGAAAGCCTTGTCGGGTTGGTCCGGGAGCTGAAGAAACACCAGAAATCCGGTTAAGGCCAAAGAACCGCATCCGCCGCGGGCTCATGCCGTTGACAGGGGACGACGTTCAAGCTTCTGTCAGGTTCATAAGGATTTCGTTGGCGGGAACACCGGCACTCTCATGGTTCAGCTCACTCTTCCGAAAAATTCGACAATCTCTGAAGGCAAGATCTGGAACAGGCCGGACCGCGAGGGCGATTGGAAGGAATTCCGGATTTATCGCTGGAATCCGGATGACGAACGCAATCCGCGCGTCGACACCTATCATATCGATCAGAAGCAGTGCGGACCGATGGTTCTTGACGCTCTGATCAAGATCAAGAACGAGATCGATCCGACGCTGACGTTCCGCCGTTCGTGCCGCGAAGGCATTTGCGGCTCGTGCGCGATGAATATTGACGGCACTAATACGCTCGCGTGCCTGAAGGGTATCGATGACGTCAAAGGGCCGGTAAAGGTTTATCCGCTGCCGCACATGGAAGTCGTCAAAGACCTCGTGCCGGATCTCACGAATTTCTACGCGCAGCATCGCTCCATAGAGCCGTGGCTCAAAACCGATACGCCGACGCCGCCGAAGGAGTGGAAGCAGTCGCGCGAGGATCGTGAGAAACTGGACGGGCTTTACGAGTGCATTCTGTGCGCATGCTGCTCCGCGTCGTGCCCGAGCTACTGGTGGAACTCGGATCGCTATCTCGGCCCTGCCATTCTGCTGCAAGCCTATCGCTGGGTAATCGACAGTCGTGACGAAGCGACGGGCGAGCGTCTCGACAATCTCGAAGATCCTTTCCGGCTCTACCGCTGCCACACGATCATGAATTGCGCCAAGGCTTGCCCGAAAGGTTTGTCTCCGGCAAAAGCCATCGCGGAACTCAAGAAACTTATGGTCGAGCGCCGCGTGTAGGCGGCCGGCTCGATCGCATCATAATGAAGGAGCGACCGTGCTGGACATTCTCGATCACATTGGCTTCCCCGTTACCAATTACCGCCGGTCGCTGGAGTTCTATACCAAGGCGCTGGCGCCGCTCGGCATCAAGCTGCTCAAGGAAATGAAGTTCTCGGAAGAGGACGATGACGGGTATGCCGGGTTCGGTCGTGAGCGGCCGCAATTCTGGATCGGAACGGGTACGGCGCTGAAGGGTCGCCTTCACGTCGCGTTTGCTGCGCAGGGCCGCGACGAAGTGAAAGCCTTCTACGAGGCGGCGCTGGCTGCAGGCGGCAAAGACAACGGACCGCCGGGACTTCGGCCGCACTATCACGCCAACTACTACGGCGGTTTCGTTTTCGATCCGGACGGCCACAACATCGAAGCCGTAACGCATCTGCCGGAGTGAACCAGACGATCACGGTTAGAGGTTGAGCTGGTAGGAGTGTGCCAGCCAACGATAGCTGCCGGGTCCATTGCGCTCGACGTATCCGATTGACGGAAATGGCATGTGGTAGCCGATGACCGGGATACGGTCGGTCGCCGCTATGTCATAGATGCGACGGCGGGTTCGAGCACCAAGCTGTTTGTCGGAATCGAAGAGGCAATCCCATTCAGGGTGCGCGAGCGATGCAACCTGGTGGTGGGCGCAGTCGCCCCAATACAAAATCGATTTGCCCTGGCTCTCGATCATAAAGGCAAGGTGCCCTGGCGTGTGTCCGTAAGCTTCGATGGCGCGGACGCCCGTCACGACGTCGTCTCCTGGTTTTATGAACGTAAACTTGTCGGCGACGGGTTTCGTGTTGGTTCGGAATATGCTCGCCCATTTTTCCAGATCGGCTGTGAATTTTCCTTCCGGAGCCCAGAAGTCATGCTCGATTGCGCCAATCACGTAGCGTGCGTTGGGAAAGAGCGGCTTTGCATTTTCGATCATGCCGCCGACGTGATCGGGATGACCATGGCTTAAAAGGACGATGTCGATGTCTTCGGGCTTGAAGCCTGCGGGGCCGAGCTGGGCCGCAAGCCAGCCGCCATTGGGGCGCGGAATGAAACCGTTCGATCCGTTGCCGGTGTCGAGCAGGATCAGCTTATCACCGGTGTTGATGATCGTCGGCGTGAAGCCCGGCTGGTATTTCTGCTCCGGCAAAAGGTTGTCGCGCATCAGCGCCCGAACATCGGCTTCGCGGGCATTTTGCCCGACGATTGGGAACGGACCATCAATGAAAGCTTCTGAATCCGAGATCGTGGTAATCTCGAAAGCGCCGAGCTTGAAGCGGTAGAATTTCGGTTGCCAAGGTCCAAGTGCCGGGGGTGATGCGGTCGCGTCTGATGCAAACGCCAGGGACAGAGCGGGTGCGAGAGCGACGCCGATGCCTGTGGTCAAAAGTTTCCGGCGATCCACGACGAGAGCTTCGATATCGGGCGAGAGGGCTTTGCGCATTTCGATGTCCTTGCCAAGTATCTGATCTGAAGCCGAGGTTAGTCGAGGCACGGAGCTATGCGATTGTATGAATCTGCTGACATCGAGGGCGGGTCCCTGAAGCCGCTATGGCACGTCGGTTCGGGCCGCATGCTTTTCGCCGGCTGTCTGCATAAGAATGCACTTCACAGCCACAGCGCGCCGGTGATGCTCGCGGGTCTCTACGATGATTTTCGCTTGAGACTTGCTGGCGGTTCGTGGTTCGCGTGTCGTGCGGCCGTCATACCCGCCGGGACGGCTTACGAATTCGATGCCGGAGGCCGACCGATCGCGGTGATCTACATTGAGCCGAGCGAGGCGTCCGCTGAAGGTCTTGCAGCGCTCGTCGGAGAGACACGCGAGGAACGGGGTGTGTTGATCGGAATGCGCACGGACCTTTTACAGGTTCGGTCGCTTTACGAAGATCCTTCCAGCTTGGCTTGGACCGATGAAGCGATGAATGATCTTCTCGAATTTTCCAAGCCTAAGGCGCGAAGAACCATCGACGCGCGCGTGCGCCGGGCACTCGAAGCGGTTGCTGACAACGCGGGAGGCGTCGTGATGGGCGGGTCGGTGCCGCGGGTCGATTGGGTCGCGCATGCTGCGGGGCTTTCGACGTCGCGATTTCAGCACCTGTTCAAACAGGAGGTCGGCGTTTCTTATCGTCGTTATGCGGCATGGGCGAGAATGCGCGTGGCGGTATCCGAAGTCGTCAAGGGAAGCAATTTTACGACCGCCGCCCATGCGTCGGGTTTTTACGATCAACCTCACTTCGCCCGCGAGTTTCGCCGGATTTTTGGGGCACCTGCCGGCCGGAGTCTCGCGGGCGTCCGACACTGACCGACAAGTATTGGGCTTTCCCAATCGCGGCCGACATGCGATAGCGGCGGGCAAGCGCAAGATCGATGTTCAATCCTGAGATGAGCCACCCGCTTTCGTCCCTCACATCCGGAGCAATTTCATCGCCCTTCAGTCAGCTTCGCAAGCTGCTGGCGGGGATTGCGCCGGGGCATGAGAAACCCATCGAGTTGACAATCGGGGAGCCGCGCGAGGCGATGCCGGATTTCATTCAGGCAAAGCTCGATGAGGCGACGGCGCTCTACGGCAAGTATCCGCCGATCCGCGGCGCCGAGGAGGCGCGCAAGGCGATCTCGGAATGGCTGGCGAAACGTTACGTCCTGCCGGGCGGCGTCGATCCCGAGCGCGATGTGTTGATGCTCAGCGGCTCGCGCGAAGGGCTATTCTTTGCGTGCCTGCCGGCGGTGGGTCGGAAGGACGTGCAGGGTCGGCCTGCGATCCTGATGTGCAACCCGTATTATTCGGCCTACGTCGCGGGGGCGATCGCGGTTGGCGCGGAGCCAGTCTATCTCAACGCCACGAAGGCGACGGGCTTCCTGCCGGATCTCGATGCAATTGCGCGCGATGAGGCGCTGTTGAAGCGGACGGTTGCGCTCTTTATCAATTCGCCGTCGAACCCGCAGGGCACGGTCGCCGATCGCAGCTACATCCTGAAGGCGCTGGAACTGGCGCGCGCCCACAACTTCATGCTGTTCCTCGACGAGTGCTATTCGGAAATCTACACAGAGACCGCGCCGCTCGGCGGTTTGGAGGTCGCGGCGGCGACGCCGGAGCGGTTCCGCAATCTCGTCGTTTTCAACTCGCTGTCGAAGCGTTCGAACCTGCCGGGGTTGAGGTCCGGGTTCTGTGCGGGCGACCCGGAATTCATCGAAGCCTACAGCGAAGTGCGCAACATGTGCGCGCCGACAGTGCCCTTGCCACTGCAACATGCATCCGCCGCGATCTGGCGCGACGAAGCGCACGTCGAGCGTTCGCGGAAGGCGTATCGTGACAAATTTCTCATTGCTGACAATGTGTTAGGTGGCCGATACGGCTACCAGCGGCCGGCTGGCGGGTTCTGTCTCTGGCTCGATATGAGTCAGTTTGGCGGCGGCGCTCAAGCGGCGGTAACCTTATGGCAACGCGCAGGCGTCAAGGTTATTCCCGGTAGCTTTCTGGCTCAGACAGGACGAGACGGAACCAATCCCGGCGCAGACTACGTTCGCGTCGCGATGGTGCAGGACTCCAAGACGATCCAGGAAGCGCTCGAACGCACGATTTCCGTGCTGCGTTAAAGAGTACGTTCGCCGAGATGTCGCTGGATACGCGAGGAATCGATCCTCAGCGGCTGTTGCCGCAGTCAGTCGAGGACCGTCTGTTGAGTTGGCTGGGCCGTTTTGGCGGGTTGATCCTGCTCGGCCTGACGCTGCTCATCTGGACGAGTCTCGTTTCGTGGTCAGCGCTTGATCCGAGCCTGACGCATACAACGACGGCGGCTGCGCAGAACTATGCGGGCCGCGTCGGCGCAATTGTTTCAGATCTTCTGTTCCAGATGCTCGGCTTCGGTGCGGTGCTGGCGCTGATCGCGCCGGTCGTCTGGGGCATCGAGATGCTCCGTTCCGAGCGTGTGAAGGACGGACGCGTCAAGCTTGGTTTTTATCCGCTGTCCATCGTGGCTCTGACCGGCGCGATCTCGGCGCTGCCGGTTTTGGGCGGCTGGCCGCTGCGTCACGGCTACGGCGGTCTGGTGGGCGATGGCGTTTATCAATTAGCGTTGAAGCTGTTCGCGATGCTCAACGAAGAGCGTGCGCCGGTTGCTGCCGGTGTCGTGCTGCTGGCAGCGGCTGCGCATACCTGCGGCAAGGCTATCGGCTTCGAAGTCGAGACTGTCACCAAGTCATTCCTGCGCTCGCTCGGTTCGGGCCTTCGTTATGCGTCGAGCAAGAAACGGCTCGACGATGTGGCGGCTGTCAGCTCGACGCTGGCGGGTGGTGCGGAGCGCGTGCGCAAAGGTTGGTTCCGGCGCGCTCCTGCTGTAGCTGTAACGGATACGCACTCCTATCGCTCGCTCGATGCCTTTGCGGGCGACGCGACGCCGACGCTCGATCTTAATCCGGAGCGTCTCGCAAGGCAGCGTCCGGCAGATGTCGCGCGGCCTTCGGAGTTGCTAACGGAATTGCACGATCGTGAGGATCGTCGTGGCGTCCAAGGCTTCGATGACCACGATGACCATGACTATCTCGATGATGAGTTCACCCATGCCCGCGAATTCGCAGATCGCGGATTGACGTTCGACGATACGACGGAAGATTCGAGTCGGGCGATCGCGCAACGCTTTGCGCCGGCTTCGGCAACTGCCGCATTGGCGCGTGGTGAATCTGTGGTCGAAGAGGTTTTAGATCCTTCTATCCCGCCGCCTCCGCCGCTGCCGAAGGTCTTGGCCAAGGCACAAGCCAAGGCGCAGGCTTCAAAGCCCGCGGTCACCAATGCGCTGTTGTCGGGCATTGCGCGGACGCGCGCCAATCCGATTTGGAAGCGGCCGTCGCTCAACATGCTCAAGCGTCCGAGCGCGCAGAAGCCGCGTCCCGAGCTGTCGCAGACGGTCATGCGCGGCAACGCGCGATTGCTCGAAGACGTGCTGGCCGATTTCGGCGTCAAGGGCGAGGTCAAGGATATCCGGCCAGGTCCGGTGGTGACGCTGTACGAATTGGAGCCTGCGCGCGGCACAAAGTCTTCGCGCGTTATAGGGCTCGCGGAAGACATCGCGCGCTCGATGAGCGTTGCAAGCGTGCGTGCGGCTGTCGTTCCGGGGCGCAATGCCATCGGCCTCGAATTGCCGAATGCCCGGCGCGAAACGGTGCTGTTGCGCGAAATTCTCGAAGCCGACGCGTTCAAATCGGAAGCGAGCGGATTACCGCTTGGTCTGGGCAAGTCGATCGGCGGCGATCCGGTCGTCGCGGATCTGGCGCGCATGCCGCATCTCCTCGTCGCCGGTACGACGGGCTCCGGCAAGTCAGTCGGCATCAACGCGATGGTGCTGTCGCTGCTCTACCGGCATTCTCCAGAAGATTGCCGCATGCTGATGATCGACCCCAAGATGCTGGAGCTGTCGGTCTACAACGACATTCCGCATCTTTTGACGCCCGTGATTACGGACCCGCATAAGGCTGTTTCCGCGCTCAACTGGGCCGTGCGCGAAATGGAAGAACGCTACAAGCGCATGGCCGCGCTTTCCGTTCGCAACATCGACGTCTTCAATAATCGCGTGCGCAATGCCAAGAAGCGCGGCGAGATGCTGTCGCGCACGGTGCAGACCGGCTTCGACAAGACCGGCGCCGCACGCTTTGAAACGCAGCAGATGGATCTTGAGCCGTTGCCGCGTATCGTGATCATCGTCGATGAATTCGCGGACCTGATGATCGTTGCGGGCCGCGAGGTCGAAGCTTCGGTGCAACGTCTGGCGCAGATGGCGCGTGCGGCCGGCATTCATCTGATCATGGCGACGCAGCGTCCGTCGGTCGACATCATCACCGGCACGATCAAGGCGAACTTCCCGACCCGGATCTCGTTCAAGGTTACGTCGAAGATCGACAGCCGCACGATCCTGAATGAGCAGGGCGCCGAACAATTGCTCGGTCAGGGTGACATGCTCTATTCGACAGGCGCCGGCCAGCTTGTGCGTGTGCACGGCGCGTTCGTGTCGGACGAAGAAGTTGTGGCGTTCGCCGATGCGCTCCGGCAGGAGGGCGCGCCGAAATATGTCGACGGTATTACGGAGACGCCGCCGCCGTCGGACGTCGCGACTGGGATTCGCGAGGCGAGCGACGACGACCTCTATGATCGCGCCGTCGCTATCGTGCTTCGGGATGGAAAGGCTTCTACGAGCTATATCCAGCGTCGCCTGTCGATCGGCTACAACCGCGCCGCCGATCTCATCGAACGCATGGAGCGTGAAGGATTGATCTCAGCGGCGAACTCGGTCGGCAAGCGCGAAATTCTGATGTCGCGCGGCGGTAGCGCCGACGCCGCCTGATTGTGTATTTCGACGGTCTCAGGCCAGCACGAACAACAGCGAAACCGAGGCTAACAACTGAGGATAACTCGGGGGCGCGCTACTCCGCTTGCTTGCCTCGGATGTTCGATTGGTTCTACCCAAAATAGGGCTGTAACGCCTCTCGCCTAGTTCTGGACGCAATCTTTGTTGAAACGATACTCTGCGTACAGGGCCCCGACTCGGGGCATCGGGGCTGTGGGGGGCCACGAATGGGACAAATCATGAGGCATTTTCTGCGTGGAGCAGCCGTCGCGACGGCGTTTACGGTCGCGTTTTCTGGCGTTGCCACGGCGCAAGATCCGGACGGTCCGACGAATACGATCGTCAATCCGCCGGCGAGCAAGCCTGCGGTCAATGGTTGGTCCAGCGAAGTCGCACCGAACACCGATCAAGGTATTACGCTCGACGCGCGCCAGACGAAGATCGTCGACGATGTCAGCGCGTATTTCGAATCTTTGCAGGATCTCAAAGGCACGTTCGTTCAGACGGATGCCGACAGCAAAAAGATGAAGGGCAAGTTCTTCGTCAAGCGTCCCGGCCGCTTCCGTTTCGACTACGCCTTGCCGTCGCGGCAGATCATCGTTTCCGACGGCCAGAACCTCGCCATTCAAGACCTCGACCTCAATAACGAGGATCGCGTTTCGCTCGATCAGACGCCGTTCCGGCTGCTTCTGCGCAAGGACGTCAATCTGCTGCGGGATGCGAAAATTCTGGAAGTCCAGCAGTCCGCCGACCTGATCGTGCTCACGCTGGAAGATAAAGACCCCAATTCTCCGGGCCGCATTAAGCTCTTTCTGGCGACCAAACCGGCCATGGAACTGAAAGAGTGGGTGACCACCGACGCCCAGGGTCAGGACACCCGAATCCAGCTTTCGCAGCTCGTCAAAACAGACGACCTAGACGGAAATTTGTTTAAAATTCAATCACTTTGGCCAAAAAGCGCGATGCCATAAGGGGAATTCGCCTGCAAATCAGTGTGTTGCGCTTTTGACGCGATGCAATACCCATCCTGTGGATAAGTTTGGGTATGTCTTCACATTTTCGTGAAGTGCCCGCGCGGGCACTATTGAATTTCTCCAGCTTGCGCTTAACTCTCATGCATGCAGGTGGCGTCACCCTGTATTCGGTAGTGCCCCCCGTCTAGCCGAAGACGCCGCCTCTGGTACCGGCTTCCCTCCCGGTGCCGAGCGCGACAAGCGCATAGCGCCCAGTTCCTCCCCCCGGAACTGGGCGCCCTCGTTTCTGGCCCCCTGAATTCCCGAAGAAGACCACAACACATGTCGTGTGTGGTTTGGCGCTCCGCTTAATTAGCTAGCTTGAGCCGCGGCGGCCTGATCGGCGCTCTGCGGTTGAAGCAGCGGGGGGATCGTAGCGTCATCTTCGCTGGTATCAATAGCTTTCAAATCATTCGCCAACAGTTTTAGTCGCGATGTGATGCACGCGCTGAAATGTTGCGCGAGTGATGGGTCGTCTTGCATCAGTGCGAGAATTTTTTGGCGCGGAAGACGCAGTGCTTTGACAGGCCCTTGTGCGATGATCGTCGTAACGTGCTCGATCTCGATGAGCATCGCGAGCTCAGCGATTATGGAGCCCTCGGGTACAACCTCGCCGCGCGTTTTTTGTGATGGATCGCCGTTGTCGTCGATGCGCAGGCACGTTCCTGAAATGACGAGGATGGAAGCATCGCTCGGCTGATGCTCGGCGATAAGCGCGTCGCCCGAGCGATAGATGATGCGCTCAGCGCAACGAACGATTTCCGTCAATTGGGACGGCGACAGTCCGCGGAAAAGCGGCTGGGCAAGAAGAGGTTGGACGAGGGCATTGATTGCCATCGTTGCGAACTCCATTGATGCGATACGCACGAATGCACTTATTCGCTTGCGATCTCATCACAACAGAAGCGAACGCAGATTAACTATCCGACTCGATGTCCGTCGCGGAACTTATCCAACCCGCGCGCGTGAAAGCTGCTGTGGACGCAGTTGAACAACTTTCACTGTCAGAAGATTCACGTGAAAACTTGGCGATTGGCCTAGCGGCTGTGACCCAGCAATCGATTGTTCCGGCAACTCAGGGCGCGAGTTTGTAGCCGCCGCTCTCCGTGATGAGAAGTTCGGCGTTCGATGGGTCTTTTTCGATTTTCTGCCGCAGACGATAAATGTGCGTTTCGAGCGTGTGGGTGGTGACACCGGCGTTGTAGCCCCAGACCTCGTGCAGCAGAACGTCGCGAGAGACGACCTTGTCGCCGGAGCGATACAGATACTTGAGAATCGATGTCTCTTTCTCGGTGAGACGGATCTTGCTTCCGGCTTCGTCGACCAACAGCTTCGATGCGGGCTTGAAGGTGTAGTTGCCGATCGCGAAGACAGCATCTTCGCTTTGCTCGTGCTGCCGCAGTTGCGCGCGGATGCGCGCAAGAAGAACGGCAAACTTGAACGGCTTTAAAACATAATCATTCGCCCCGGCATCGAGACCAAGGATCTGATCGGCGTCGGACGTATTGCCGGTCAGCATGACGATCGGTGTCTTGAAACCCGATTTGCGCAGAAGCTTCACCGCTTCGCGGCCGTCCATATCGGGCAGGCCGACATCGAACACCACCAAGTCGAAGCGGCCGGTTTTTGCGGCTTCCATGCCCTTGGCAGCAGTGCCTGCTTCGGAGACTTCGAATTCATCATGGAGGACGAGCTGATCTTTCAACGACGTACGCAAATCTTCATCGTCGTCGACGAGGAGGACCTTTCGGGCCGTGCTCATGGACGGGGGCTCCGGTTTCTTGCCTTCTTTTGGCGTGGAACTCTAGCATCGTGCGCGTCGGCAACATAGGGTCTCGGGGCAAACAGGCAAGCGGAATGGCGGTTCCTTGAATAAGTGGTCGATGAACCCGGCCCGGACGCCCGTGGCGCAGGTCTACGTCAGGGTTCTATCTCAGGCGGCGCAGCGCGGCCATGTCGCGTTTGGCGCATTGCGTTTTGCTTGCGCGCTCGGCCAATCGGGCATCACCGCCATCAAACGCGAGGGAGATGGTGCAACGCCGCGAGGGCGGTTACCCGTGCGCTGCGTTCTTTATCGGTCCGATGCTGCACGGCCAAGGTCGACTTTCCGGTTGCGCAGAATTCGCTGCAATGACGGCTGGTGCGACAGTCCGCAGGATCGCAACTATAATCGTCCGGTGCGGCTGCCCTATCGCGCAAGCGCTGAACATCTGTGGCGCGCGGACGGGCTGTACGAGGTCGTTGTCGTGCTCGGTTATAACGATGTGCCGCGCGTGCGCAATCGAGGCAGCGCCATTTTCATGCACGTCGCGCGCGGGAATTTCGAGCCGACCGAAGGCTGCATCGCGCTACGTGCGCGCGATCTGCGGCGACTTCTGGCTGTGCTGCCGCGGCGGAGCGTGATCGTCATCGGATTGCGATAAAAAAAGCCCGACAGCACGAGGCGTCGGGCTTAAGTAGAGCACGTCTAGGTGGAGACGCGTGCTCGGGAGATGAAAGGAGATCTCCTGGCCCGCCGATCGCAGGCCAGGAGAAATTCGTCTTAGTAGTGGTAGGCGCTTTCGCCGTGGTCGGTGATGTCGAGGCCTTCGCGTTCTTTCTCTTCCGACGGACGGAGACCGATGACGATGTCCACCAACTTGAAGAGAATTGCCGAACCGATGCCGCTCCAGAGAAGCGTCATGCCGACGGCCTTCGCCTGGGCGAGCATCTGGGCTGCCATGTCGTAGGTGCCCGCAACCAGTTCGCCCGGCTTCGACGTGTAGTCGGCGATGCCGGCGCCACCCCAATCGGGGTTGACCAGCAGGCCGGTGCCAAGCGCGCCGACGATGCCGCCAACGCAGTGGACACCGAAAACGTCAAGGCTGTCGTCGTAGCCGAGAGCGCTCTTGATCGCCGAGCAGAAGAAGAAGCAGATCGGGCTGACGACGAGGCCAAGCACGATCGAACCCATAACACCGGCAAAGCCGCAGGCCGGGGTAATGGCGACGAGACCAGCGACAACACCCGACGCAAGGCCGAGAGCAGACGGCTTACCTTTGACGATCCATTCAACGATCATCCACGACAGGGCCGCAGCGCAGGTCGCGATGAATGTGTTGATGAAGGGAACGCCAGCGAACTGGTTGATTTCGAGGTTCGAACCGACGTTGAACCCGAACCAGCCGACCCAAAGAAGAGCAGCGCCGATCATGCAGTTGACGAGTGAGTGCGGAGGCATTGCCTCTTTGCCGTAACCGATGCGCGGTCCGAGGATGAGCGCGCCAACAAGGCCAGCGATACCGGCGTTGATGTGAACGACCGTGCCGCCGGCAAAGTCGAGAGCGCCCCACTTGAAGGAGATGCCGGCGTCGGCCATGACAGCGTCATAGGCGGCCTGAGCGGCAGCCTTGCCGTCGCCCGTTGCCGCGGCGAGAGCCTTAGCAGCGCTGGCGAAGGCATCGGGACCACCCCAGTACCAAACCATGTGCGCGATGGGGAAGTAGATGAACGTGGCCCAGAGCGTCATGAACACCAACATCGCCGAGAATTTCAGACGCTCGGCAACAGCACCCAGAATAAGGGCCGGCGTGATGCAAGCGAATGTCATCTGGAAGATTATGTAGGTGTATTCAGGAATGTAGACGCCGTTCGAGAAGGTCGCGGCGAGTGAGTTCGAGTCGACGCCCTTCAGGAAGACTTTCGAGAAGCCGCCGACGAAGTCGTTTAGCGCGCCGCCGTTGGTGAAGGCCATCGAGTAGCCGTAGAGCACCCAGAGGATGCCGACGAGGCAAAGCGTTGCGAACACCTGCATGAACATCGACAGCATGTTTTTCGTGCGGACAAGACCGCCGTAGAACAGTGCGAGGCCCGGCACGGTCATGAGGAGAACGAGGACCGCGGCAATGTACATAAAGGCGGAGTCGCCCTTATTCGGCACCGGCGCGGGCGGCGTTTGTGCCATGGCCGGTCCGGCCATAAGCGCAACCGCGCCGAGGGCCCCCACGACCCCTGCGTATCGCGCTAACTTTCTAAACTCCATGTTGAGTGCTCCCTGATTGACTTATGAAAAGCGGAAATTTTGTGAGCTTTAGAGCGCGTCGTCGTCCGATTCGCCGGTGCGGATGCGAACCGTGTGCTCGATCGGAGACACGAAGATTTTGCCGTCGCCGATCTGTCCCGTCTTTGCCGCGCGCTGGATGGCGGCAAGCGCCTTATCGACCTGTGCTCCCGGAACGACGACTTCGATCTTGATCTTGGGCAAAAAGCTCACGGCGTATTCGGCGCCGCGGTAGATTTCCGTATGGCCCTTCTGACGGCCGTAGCCTTTGACTTCCGTGACAGTCATGCCCTGAAGACCGAGATCGGTCAGCGCAGAGCGAACCTCCTCGAGTTTGAAAGGCTTGATGACCGCAGTTATGAGCTTCATAAGGCCCCCTTTTTTAATTGAACCGGTGCTCGACAAAATAGCCTCCGCCCCCACGCCGGGACGAAGACTTCGCGTGATGGGAGTCAAGACGCGTGCCAATTGACGGACGCGTGCTCAACGCATTGATTAGACAACGGAAAGTTTACGAATGAACGAAATTTATGCGGCACTAGCCTGCAAAATAAGCATGAAAATTGGGCAATTTGAGGTTTTTGCCCGCTATTTGGGCACAAATGCGGTTTCTCTGGGGCGCATCAGGCCTTCCTGAACGGTCGATGCGACCAACCGGCCGTTCCGATCGAAGACGGCGCCCCGGCAATAGGCGCGGGCGGAGGAGGCGCTGGGGCTGTCCTGGGTATAGAGTAGCCAGTCGTCGGCCCGGAAAGGCCTGTGGAACCACATGGCGTGGTCGAGGCTCGCTAACTGGATGTCGGCATCGAACAACAGCTTGCCGTGTGCCACGAGGGCGGTATCGAGCAGCGTGAAGTCCGAAGCGTAGGCCAGAATCGCTTGGTGAATGTAAGGGTTGTCGCCCAACGGGCCATTGGACTTAAGCCAGATGGACTGCCGGGGCGCCCGTGGTTCGCGGCTCATGTAGCGGGATGCATCAACAATACGGACGTCGATGGGGCGTTCGCGCTGCCAGTAGGCCCGCATGCCGTCAGGGATGTCGGTGGCGGCGTCAAAAAGCTCACGGACGCTTGGCAGCGCTTCGGGCGGCGGGACGTCCGGCATTTCGGACTGGTGCTCGTAGCCCGGCTCCGGCTTGTGGAACGAAGCGCTCATCACGAAGATGGTGCGTCCGTGCTGAATGGCGCGGACGCGCCGCGTCGTGAAGCTGCCGCCATCGCGGACGCGCTCAACGTCGTAAACGATTTCCCGTTCCGGATCGCCCGCCAACAGAAAGTAACCGTGAAGCGAATGGATCGCCCGGCTCTCGTCGACGGTTAACGCCGCAGCAACCACTGCCTGGCCAAGGACAAGGCCGCCATACACGCGTTGCCAGCCTTCGCTGGCGCGATGGCCGCGGAACAGGTTGTCCTCCAATGGCTCCAGGGTCAGAGTTCGAAGGAGCTTTTGGAGGGCCTGATGCGCCTGGGGCGAAGCTGTCATGGCGGACTTTCGGGTTTATAATGGCAGGGTTGCGCGCGCGGCGACGGGGACCTTTTAGGCTGCCCTCGCGTCCGGGCAAAGCAAATCACTTCAGCTACGGATGACGGTCGATAGATGCCAAAATTGAACTTCGATGTCGCGATTGTCGGCGGCAGTTTTGCGGGACTGGCGGTTGCGCGCGGATTGGCGCAGGCGTTTGGACCCGATATTCGGCTGGCGATCATCGACAGGGTTGTTCCGGCGACCGAGCACGCCGACGATAGCCGCGGCTTTGCGATCTGGGCCGGCGCACAGAAGGTCCTGGAAAGCCTCGGGGTCTGGGACGGCATTCGCGATGCCGCGGAGACCGTGACGGCGATCGAAATTTCGGATTCGCGGCTTGACGATGCTTTCCGGCCTGCGCTCGTTACGTATGACGCGCGGACGGACGACGGATCGCCTGCTGCCTATATCGTTCCGGCATCGGTGCTCGCCACCGCGCTCTATCGATCCGTTGCGGGCGATCCGGCGGTAACGTGGTTCGCGCCAGCCGAGATCGAAAGCGCGCAGTGGGGCGAGACGGCCAGCGAACTCACTTTGCGCGATGGCACTGTCGTCAGCGCCGCGCTGACGATTGCAGCCGACGGGCGGCAGTCGAAGCTTCGCGAGGCTGTCGGCATCAAGACCGTCGGATGGCCTTACGCGCAGACGGGCATCGTCGCGCGGGTGAAGTTCAGCGAGCCGCATGGCGGCGTCGCCATCCAGCATTTTCTACCCGGCGGTCCGTTTGCGATTTTGCCGCTTCTGGGAAATCGCGCGTGCATCACGTGGAGCGCCGACAAAGACGAAGCAGCGCGCATGGTCGCGCTCGACGATGCCAGCTTTCTGGCTGAGCTCGATCGTCGGATCGGTGGCCGGTTCGGCACGATTTCGCTCGACGGGCCGCGGCAATCGTGGCCGCTCGATTTGCGTTTGCCGCACCGCTTGATTGCGCCACGCTTCGCTTTGGTCGGGGACGCTGCGCACGGTGTGCATCCGGTTGCTGGGCAAGGCGTCAACCTCGCGCTTCGCGATGCTGCGGCGATGATTGAAATTCTTGTCGATGCCGGACGCATCGGGCTCGACTTCGGCAGCGGTACGCATCTTGAGCGCTATCAGCGCTGGCGCCGGTTCGATTCGGCGATGTCGGCGACGCTCTATGACGGGATCAATCGGGCATTTGCGATCGACAGCATGGTTCTGCGTGCGGGCCGTGGTGCTGCGCTCGGCGTGCTCGACCGCATTCCCAGCCTGAAAGAGTTGATCATCGCCGAGGCGGCAGGCGTCACCGGCGACTTGCCGAAACTCGCGCGCGGCGTTGCCGTCTAGGCGTCGGCCTCATCCTCTGCGGACGATCCGTCGTCTTCATCGCTGTCGTCGTCGACTGTGACGGCGGGGCGATTGATGATGAGCATGCCAGCGTCGAGATCGACGCTCGGTACCCAGCGATCTTCGAAGGGAATGAATTCCGTCTCGCCTTCGAGCGGCTTCAATTCGAGAAGGTCGCCGGCGCCGAAGTTCTGCACGGAGACGATCTTTCCAAGCGCGCTGCCGTCGGCTGCGACTGCGCGCAGGCCGATGAGGTCGGCATGATAGAACTCGGTTTCGCCCGTTTCCGGAAGCTTGCTGCGCTCGATGTAGAGCTTTGTGCCGCGCAGCGGTTCGGCGCCGTTGCGATCCTCAACGCCCGCAACACGCGCGACGATGCCCTTGCTCGTGACGCGGACGACGCGGAGCGAATAGCTTTTCTTGCCGCTTGCGTCGGTCAATGGGCCGTAGGCGGCGATGGCGTCCGGAGTCTCGGTATAGCTGCGGACTAGAACGTCGCCGCGGATGCCGTGGGCGCCGGTAATCTCGCCAACGAGGATGCGGCGGTCGGGCGATGGTTTTTCTGATGCTGTCTCTGATGCTGTCATGGGACTCTTGATGGCGTGCAACGATCACGGGGGCAAGGGGCCGAGATAGGTAATCTCAATGTCGATCGTTTTGCCGCCGATGCTGATCGTCGTGTTCTGGGAGCGGGCGAACGGGTCGACATCGCCAAAGATCGGGATCCGAATGCTCGGGTTGCGGGTTCGGACGCGCCGCAGGGGGATTTCGTAGGTGCCGCGAATGGCCGACAGGCGCATGTGATGGACGCGCTGGGGCAGGAGACGTCCCATACAGACGCGACCCTCAGAATCGGCGCCGAACAGCCGGCCGCCGCGACATACCAAAATGAGTCGGCTGGCCGGGGCCGAGAGCGGGCTCGGTTTGGTCCGGACCACCTCAAACAGACCATTGACGCGCGTTATCTGGTTCAATTTCGGACCTCCCCACGAATTAACGATCGAAAGTCGGAGGCGGTCCAAAAGTCGGGCCAGTCAGATCTGCAACAAAAAGGCCCCCCGTAGCCTATTCGGGAGGCCTGTTTGTTTGTTCGGGCGCAGTCTCTTAAGCCTGCTCGCCCTGAGCAGCAGCCTCGGCGGCCTGAGCTGCTTTCTCGGCAGCAGCAGCGGCGCGCTCCTGGGCCTTCTTCTTCGGCTTGGCCTTTTCAGGGTTGTTGCGCGCATCACGCTTGGCGAAGCCGTTGGCGTCGAGCAGGCGGAGGACGCGGTCGGTCGGCTGAGCGCCGACGCCGAGCCAATGCTTCACGCGCTCTTCGACGAGCTTCACGCGGTTCGGGTCGTCCTTCTTGAGCATCGGATCGAACGTGCCGATCTGCTCGATATAGCGGCCGTCGCGCGGGCTCGTGCCGTGGGCGACGACGACGTAGTAGTAAGGACGCTTCTTCGCGCCACCGCGCGACAAACGAATTTTCACCGACATTTTCTTCTTCTCCTGATCAAATCAAAATGTGTTCTTGGATGGGGGTTATCTTTTCTTTCCGGGGATCCCAGGGAATTTCGGCATTCCACCGCCGAGACCCGGAAGACCTTTGGGAAGTCCGCCGCCGAGGCTGGGAATGCCGCGGCCAAGTCCCGGTGGCAGACCCGGCATTCCACCGCCGGAGCCCGACGCAGGAGCCGTGCCCTTGGCGATCTGTTCTTTCAATTCCGCGGGCAACTGTTCCAGCGCCTTGGGATCGAGCTTTGCGAGCTCGGCCTGCATCGACTGCAATTCGGCTTCAGAAGGTCCGGCGCCGGTGCGGCCGAGGAACTTGTTCATTAGGCCGCCGTTGCGGCCCATGGTCTTCATCATGTCCGCCATCTGGCGGTGCATTTTGATGAGCTTGTTGATGTCTTCAGGCTTTGTGCCTGAACCCGCCGCGATGCGGCGCTTGCGCTTGGCGTCGAGAATTTTGGGGTTGCGCCGTTCCTTCGGCGTCATCGACGAGATGATGGCGCGCTGGTGCACGAGGCTTTTGTCGAGGCCAGCTTCGTTGATCTGGCCTTTGATCTTGGCGACGCCGGGAAGCATGCCGAGCACACCGCCCATGCCGCCGAGCTTCTGCATCTGGGCGAGCTGATCGGACAGGTCTTCGAGGTCGAACGACCCCTTCTTCATCTTTTCGGCGATCTTCGTCGCCTTTTCGACGTCGATCGTCTGCGCGGCCTTCTCGACCAGCGAGACGACGTCGCCCATGCCGAGAATGCGCGAGGCAATACGGCCGGGGTGGAAGTCTTCGAGCGCGTCCCACTTTTCGCCGACGCCGATGAGCTTGATCGGCTTGCCGGTGACGGCACGCATGGAGAGTGCAGCGCCGCCGCGGCCGTCGCCGTCGGCGCGCGTCAGGACGATGCCGGTGATGCCGATGTGACCGTCGAATGCCTTCGCTGTGTTGACGGCGTCCTGGCCGGTCAGCGCGTCGGCAACGAGCAGGACTTCATGCGGATGGATCGCGGCTTTGACGTCGCGGGCTTCGTCCATCAGCTCTTCGTCGACCGTCACGCGGCCGGCGGTATCGTAGATGATGACGTCATAGCCGCCGAGCTTGGCGGCATCTTCGGCGCGGCGCGCGATCTGCAGCGGCGTTTGTCCGGCGATGATCGGCAGCGTCGCGACGCCCGTCTGCTCGCCCAACACGCGAAGCTGCTCCTGGGCTGCCGGGCGGCGCGTGTCGAGCGACGCCATCAGCACTTTCTTGCGGTCGCGGTTGGTCAGGCGATAGGCGATCTTGGCGGTCGTCGTCGTCTTGCCCGAGCCCTGGAGGCCGACCATCAGGATGCCGATCGGCGGGGCGGCGTGCAGGTCAATCGGTTCGGCGTTCGAGCCGAGCGTAGCAACCAGCTCATCGTTGACGATCTTGACGACCATCTGGCCGGGCGTGACCGAGCGCAGCACTTCTGCGCCGATGGCCTTGGCTTTGACCTTCTCGGTGAAATCCTTGACGACATCGAGCGCGACGTCGGCTTCGAGCAGCGCCCGGCGAACTTCGCGCATCGCTTCGACAACGTCGTTCTCGGTCAGAGCGCCGCGGCGGGTGAGCTTATCGAGGACGCCCGAGAGGCGTTCTGTGAGCGATTGAAACATTCAGCCTTCGTTTCCGAGCCGCCGGAAATTGCCCTAATCGTTACGTGACCCCGGCACGGGCCGGGACCCATTCGAACTTGCGTCGGGTTGGATTTGTCTGGATCCCGGTCTTCGCCGGTATGACGAAGAGATAGGATCGGCAGCGCAAAGCACAAACGCACCCGGGGGCGCAACGCGCTGCCGGATGTTAACCCCCCTGCCTCCCGGACCTTTTCCTGAGAAAATGCCATGTGCAGGGCGGCGGCTCTGAAGTCAGGGCCGTCGGAATGGGCGAGGGTATGCGGGAAACGGGCGCGGAAGTCAACGTGGCGCTCATCCCCAGCGAAGTCGCCCTCCTCGCGCCAATCCCCTCATTTTTGAAGCGCGAGTCAGGTTGGATGGCGGTGATAGCGGTCGAGTAACGCTAAATCCTGGCGTTAAAAGAACAATATCAGAAAGTAACGTATACAAGACAAGAACGGCGGCCTATTGTTGGGCTCGGCTATCGCCTCGTTTGGAAGGAAGCTCGCGTTGACCGATCTGACCATTACCTGCCCGAACTGCGATCATGAGATTGCGCTGACGGAATCGCTTGCCGCGCCGCTGATCGCCGATACCCGCCGCCAATTCGAGGCGGCGGCGGCAAAAAAGGATCGCGAGATCGCCGCCCGCGAAGCGGCCATGGAAGAGAAGGCCGGCGAACTCGAAAAGGCGCGCGCGTCGCTCGATGCGATGGTCGCTGAAAAGCTCGTGGTCGAGCGCCAACGCATCGTCAGCGAAGAAGCGCAGAAGGCGAAGCAGCGCGCCGCTGCCGATCTTGAGGAAAAGGCAAATGCACTGGCCGAACTTCAAAACGTGCTGAAGGAGCGCGATCAGAAGCTTGCGGAGGCGCAGAAGGCGCAGGCCGAGTTCCAGAAGAAAGTGCGCGAATTGGACGACGCCAAGCGCGAGATGGACTTGAACGTCCAGAAAGGCATCAGCGCCGGTCTTGAGAGCGAGCGGGCGAAAGCAAAGCTCGAAGCCGAAGAGGCGCTGAAGCTCCGCGTCTCGGAAAAAGATCAGATCATCGCGTCGATGCAGAACAAGATCGAAGAGCTGAAGCGCAAGGCTGAACAGGGCTCGCAGCAATTGCAGGGCGAAGTGCTGGAACTTGAGCTTGAGAACATTCTTAAGGCGAAGTTCCCATTCGATACTTTCGAGGCCGTTCCGAAGGGCGAGTTTGGAGCTGATCTCATTCAGCGCGTCGTAAATGTTTCGGGTGCGTCGTGCGGTTCGATTATTTGGGAGATGAAGCGGACAAAAGATTGGCGGCCAGCCTGGATCGGGAAGTTAAAAGACGATCAGCGGCGCGCTAAAGCCGATCTCGCGATCATCGTTTCGAGTGCGTTGCCCAAAGACATTCAGACGTTCGATAATGTCGATGGAATTTGGGTTACTGACTTCAGGTGCGCTGTGCCGATTGCGCTCGCGCTTCGTCAACTTCTTTCCGATGTTGCAACTGCCCGCGTGGTGGGTGAAGGCCAGCAGAGCAAGATGGCACTTGTCTACGACTACCTGACGGGGCCGCGTTTTCGTCATCGCATTGAGGCGATCGTCGAGAAGTTCGATGAGATGCAGTCCGATCTCGATAAAGAGCGGAAGGCGATAATGAAGTCGTGGGCCAAGCGCGAGGCGCAGATCACGGCTGTCCTAGATGCGACCGCTGGCATGTACGGCGACCTTCAAGGCATCGCGGGCAAGGCGCTGAAAGAGATCGAAGGTTTCGAACTTCCGATGCTGGAAGATGGGAAGGGCGACGACGAGTCAGAAGCGGCCTAGGGGGGAGCGAGCATCTCTGCGCTGCTAGAACCGATAGCCGTAGCGCACGCCGATACGGTCCATGCCTTCGTTGTATTTCTCGGTGTAAGCGTTCGACATGTGCTCGAAATAAACCGAGATGTCGTTGTGCTCGTCGAGGTGGTAGCCGACTTCCATCGGGATGTGGAACAGCACACGGGAGCCCAGCCATTTGCGATCCGGATCGGAGCCTGCGCCGCCGATTTCGCCGTCGTGAAACGCAGCGCCAAGGCCGAGACCAAAGAACAATCCTGATGGGCAGTCACCCTGCCAGCGGGCGTCGATATAGCCGTCGCTGGTCTGGCCGCGGGTGTTGATCGAGCCGCCGATCACCGGGCGAATGGCGCCCCACGGCAGCGCCCAGGCGGCATTGAACTGGGCTTCGATGTTGATGTCGACCGCGTTCTTTTCGACCTGGAAGCCACTCCAGAGGTCTGGCACGTCGTGGGCCAGCGCGCCGATCTTCAGGGCATAGAGCATGTCGTCGGCAGCGGCACCGGTGCTGACGGCGATAAGCCCGAGCAGAGCCGCGATGCCGGACGCTGCCACGGTGCGCACGAAACTCTTCATTCGGAAAGCTGCCCCCGGCCTTCGAATTGGCTCCTCAAGACAGCAACGTGTGCGCCGATTTTCCCCCTCCGGCAAGGCAATGCCAAGGAAATCCCGCCGGGCTGGCGGGACCGTCACATCGGCCGATCGGCCTAGTTTGGGGGGCGGCTGGAGCGCTTCAGCACCTTTGTCCAGTTGCGAGCCAATCGGAAGACGCGGCGCTGATAGGCTCGCTCGTCCGGGGCCAGGCAGATGCAGCCATAGCAATAGCAGGGTCGGGCGCGGGCAAAAGCGACCCGGAAAAGCAGCGAACTGTAGGCGGAATGCGACATCAAGGTCTCTGAGAGGATAAATCGCCGCCCACCGGCGTGCGGTCAGGCGTTTTCGGCGACCTAAACGGTTGCTCAAGAAATATTGTTCCGTCCAGAGGATAATGCGGGAAATTCCTGGCTCCTCGCGGGCGGCGGCGGACAGCCCTCGGCGCGTTCGGAATTGTCATTTTTCGCGCTTCTCGCCATATAGGCGCGATGAACACGGCAACGACAATCCCTTTTCTCAAGATGAACGGCCTCGGCAACGAGATCGTCGTCGTCGATTTGCGCAATAGCGCCAAGACGTTCACGGCGGAGGAAGTGGCGGCGGTCGCGGCCGATCGGAAGTCCCGGTTCGACCAGATGATGGTTTTGCACGCGCCGCGGACGACCGGCACGGAATCCTTCGTGCGGATCTACAACGCGGACGGATCGGAGGCGGGAGCCTGCGGGAACGGCATGCGCTGTGTCGGCTGGTTCCTGTCGGAAGGCGGTGCGCGGGAGCGGTTCCTGGTCGAGACGCGCGCCGGCGTGCTCGGCACCGTCGTCAGAAATCAGGCGTCGATCACGGTCGATATGGGGGAACCCAAGTTCGGCTGGCAGGACATTCCACTGGCGGAAGAGTTTCGCGATACGCGCGCCATCGAACTTCAGGTCGGGCCGATCGACCATCCGGTCCTGCATTCGCCATCCGTCGTCAATGTCGGCAATCCGCATGCGATCTTCTGGGTCGACGATGTCGAGGCCTACGACCTCGGCCGGTTCGGTCCGCTGCTCGAAAACCATCCGATCTTTCCAGAGCGCGCGAACATCTCGATTGCGCAGGTGACGTCAGACGCATCGCTTCTTCTCAGGACGTGGGAACGCGGCGCGGGCCTGACTCTCGCGTGCGGGTCGGCCGCGTGTGCGTCGGCGGTCTGCGCGGCGCGCAAGAAGCTCACGGGGCGCAAGGTAGCGGTCACGCTGCCGGGCGGCACACTCGAAATCGAATGGGCCGAGAATAATCATATCTTCATGACGGGCCCGGTCGAATTCGAGTACGAGGGCGTCATCGACTTTTCCAAGCTGACCAAAGTGTCTGTCTGATCGCGCTGGCCGGAGACCGCTTAACGAGCGATTTTAAGAAAGAAGTCACTGCGCTCATGTCCGAACCTCAGGTGATCACGCTCGGCTGCCGGCTCAATACGTATGAGTCCGAAGTGATGCGCCGTCACGCGCGCGAGGCCGGTCTCGACAACGCGATTATCGTCAATACGTGCGCAGTGACAGGCGAAGCGGTGCGTCAGGCCGCGCAAACGGTTCGCAGGCTGCGGCGTGAGAAGCCCAATGCGCGGATCATCGTGACGGGATGCGCGGCGCAGATCGAGCCGGAACGTTTCGCCGACATGCCGGAAGTCGATCATGTCGTCGGCAATGCCGAGAAGATGCAGGCGGAGACGTTCGCCGGGCTATCGATTGCGGACGGCGAACGCGTGCAGGTCAACGACATCATGAGCGTGCGTGATACGGCGCTGCACATGATCGATGGGTTCGGTTCGCGGACGCGGGCCTATGTGCAAATTCAGAACGGCTGCGATCACCGCTGCACGTTCTGCATCATCCCTTTCGGCCGCGGGCCGTCGCGATCGGTTGCGGCGGGCGAAGTCGTGACGCAGGTGCGCAGACTTGTCGAAAAGGGCTATGCCGAGATCGTGCTGACCGGCGTCGACATCACGTCATACGGTCGCGATCTGCCGGGTTCTGCGACGCTCGGCAAACTCGTTCGGCAAGTGCTGAAGCATGTGCCGGAGTTGGCGCGCTTGCGGCTGTCGTCGATCGATCAGGTCGAAGCCGACGACGATCTGATGATTGCGCTGCGCGACGAGGAACGTCTGATGCCGCATCTGCATTTGTCTTTGCAGGCAGGCGATGATCTGACGTTGAAGCGCATGAAGCGGCGGCATTTGCGGTCTGATGCAATTGCGTTTTGCGAAAAGGCGCGCGCGCTGCGTCCTGATATCGTGTTCGGGGCCGATCTGATTGCGGGCTTTCCGACGGAAACCGATCAGATGTTCGAGAATTCCTATCGTATCGTCGATGAGTGCGGCCTGACGTATCTGCACGTCTTTCCGTTCTCGGCGCGGCGCGGCACGCCGGCCGCCCGCATGCCGCAAGTCAACGGCACCATCATCAAGGAGCGCGCGGCAAGGCTGCGTGAAAAAGGAACAAACGTGCTCGCTTCGTATCTTCAATCTCAACGCGGCCGTGTCGTCGATGTGCTCGTCGAAAGTGACGGCAAGGGACGCACGCCGCAATTCGCCGAAGTGCTGCTTCACGGAGAAGCGCCGTTTGGCGCTGGGGCGGTCGTTCGGACGGAAATCAAGGGCGCCGATGCGCAACATCTGATCGGCGAGGCGTGCGCGTGAGCGAGCCAAAGGAAAAAGGCAAAGGTCTGTTTGGGCGATTGTTCAAGGGCGGCGCTGCTGCGCCTGTTGCACAGGAAAAGGAAGCGACAGACGAAGCGAGCATCGCCGTCTCGGACGATAAACCGCCGATTGCCGAAGTCCCTACGACGGTTCCCGTACCCGTGGCTCCTGCGCCCAAAGCAGAGCCCGTCAAGCAGAGCTGGTTTCAACGGCTCAAATCGGGGCTCGGCAAGACGTCGTCGAAGCTGACGACCGGGATCACCGATCTCTTTTCCAAGCGCAAACTCGATGCCGAGACGCTGGATGATCTTGAAGACCTTTTGATCCAATCCGATCTCGGTCTGGAGACGACGAGCCGCATTACGGCGGCCATCGGGAAGGGCCGGTTTGAAAAAGGCATTTCAGCCGAAGAGGTTCGCAGCGTGCTGTCGGCCGAGGTCGAGCGCGTTCTGGCGCCGGTTGCGAAGCCGCTTGTCATCGATCCGTCGCGAAAGCCGCACGTGATCATGATGGTGGGCGTCAACGGCACCGGCAAGACGACCACGATCGGCAAGCTCGCGACCAAATTCAGGGCTGAGGGAAAAACGGTTCTGCTCGCAGCGGGCGATACGTTTCGCGCTGCGGCGATCGACCAGCTGAAGGTCTGGGGCGAACGTACGGGGTGTCCCGTTGTCGCGCGCGAAGTTGGCGGGGATTCCTCAGGCTTGGCGTTCGACGCCTTAAAACAGGCGCAAGCATCAGGTGCGGATGTGCTTTTGCTCGATACCGCCGGTCGCCTGCAAAACAAGCAAGTGTTGATGGAAGAGCTCGAAAAAGTTACACGCGTTCTGAAAAAGATCGACCCAAGCGCGCCACATGACGTCGTGCTCGTGCTCGATGCGACGACCGGTCAGAATGCCCTGCAACAAGTCGAGGTCTTTCGAGATCGCGCCGGAGTGACAGGATTGGTCATGACGAAACTCGACGGCACGGCGCGCGGCGGCATCCTGGTTGCAATCGCGGCGAAGTTCGGCCTGCCCGTCCACGCCATCGGTGTTGGCGAAAGCGCCGATGACCTGCAGCCGTTTTCTGCGCAAGATTTCGCTAACGCCATTGCCGGAACTTGAAGCCTCGGGGGAACGGATCACGAGATGACGCAAGACGTAAACATTCGGAATGCTTCTGTTCCGCCAGCGCGTAAAAGTTGGTTTCCGTTCAATGCCGAGCAGACCATCAACATCATGAGCGAATTCGGCCCGCTCGTGACGATGTTCATTGTCAACGCGGCGCTCGGCATCGAAGCAGGCACCTGGGCGTTGATCATCACGACCCTGATGGCGATCGGCGTGATGTTCTACATGTTTCACCGGCCGCCGATCTTTCCGTTGATCGCGTCGAGCGTGACGGTGGCGTTCGGGATGCTGACGCTGGTGACGGGCGATCCGATGTGGGTTCAGATCAAAGTTACGATCTTCAACGCGTTGTTCGCCGTATTTCTGATCGGCGGCTTGTTCGTTAAGCACAATTTCTTTCAGTACGTCTTCGAGAAGACGTTCCGCTACACGGACGAAGGCTGGAACAAGTTCACGTGGAGCTTCGCTCTCTTCTTCTTTTTGACGGCAATTGCGAACGAATATGTCCGCCGGGTCTACGTGGAGGACCACTTTTACAAGATCCTGGGTCACGAAATGAGCGGCGTGAACGTCTGGATTTTGTTCAAAGTCGCGATTGTGTTGCCGGTCTCTGGCGTTTACGCATGGATCCTAACGCGGCTGATGCAGAAGTACCGCTTGCCCGATCCTGCGCACGAGTGAGGCCTGAGACGATGTCGGAACAGAACAAAGTTTCAGAGACGAGCGACGGTCCGCAGCTCGACCGCAAGCAGCTCATCAAGTTCATCGTCGAGCTTGGTCCGCTGCTCGTGTTTTTCTTCGTCAACAGCCACTATGGCATTTTCGCAGGCACGGCGGCTTTCATGGTCGCCACCGTCGTTGCGCTCGTGGCGTCGCGGGTGTTTCTCGGCCGGATCGCAACGATGCCGCTCGTGACGGGCGTCTTCGTGCTCGTGTTCGGCGGCCTGACGCTTTATCTGCAAGATGATCATTTTATCAAAATGAAGCCGACGATCGTGAATGGTTTGTTCGCCGCTATTCTGGCCGGCGGGTTGCTGTTCGACCGGCTGTTCCTGAAAATCGTATTCGGCGACGTCATGCGTCTCACGCGTGAAGGCTGGCGCATTTTGACAATCCGCTGGGCGCTTTTCTTCGTAGTACTGGCGGTTCTAAATGAAGTGATGTGGCGGCTCTTCTCGACCGACACGTGGGTGACGTTCAAAGTGTTCGGTATCATGCCGCTAACGTTCGTGTTCGCGTTGGCGCAAATCGGTGTCCTAAAAAGATACGAAGATACGACGCCAAACACCGGCGCACTTTCGTCCGACGACATTTAATTGCCCGCGCATCGTGCGCGCTGTTTCGCCATCCAGAAAACTTTTCGATTTCTCGAACGACGATTGTATTTTCGCTAGACGGAATGCCCTGGCTTGTGTTTCTTGTCAGGAACTATGAACTAAGTTGAGTTAGTTTTGCTTGCCGGTCGGGGGCTGATGCGTGGACCGGTGGGGTGAAACGTGTGGGGCATGGAATGGGACGAGACTCCGCAAGCAGTCGCCTCGAGCGATCGCCTTTGCATCTGCTACACCGAGCCGGACAATGTGCGTCCGAAATCTTTCAAACCGAACTGGGCAATGACGAGCTCACCCCTCGGCAGTATGCGATTCTGCTGACCGTTGCGCAGAACGAGGGCCTGAGCCAGACGCATCTCGTGGAGTTGACGGGCATCGACCGGTCGACGCTCGCGGATGTCGTTCGGCGCATGCTCAAGAAGGGCCTACTGCAGCGGCGCCGGACGCGGGATGACGCCAGGGCCTATGCCGTCAAGCTGACGGAAGAAGGCGCGCGGATCTTGAAGACGCATGATCCGATGGCGCGCCGGGTCGATGAGCGCATTCTGTCGAGCCTTCCGGCGCAGCAGCGCGACCGCTTTCTGCAGGATCTCAACGCCATCGTGCAAACGCTCAATAAGCTCAAAGAAAAGGAAAACGCCGGCAAGTGATTTGCCGGCGTTGCCATTTCATCAGCTGAAAGCGTTGCGTTTTATGCTGCCTTTTTCGGCAGCAGGCGCTGGTTGATGATCGCCTCGGCGATCTGCACCGCATTGAGAGCCGCGCCCTTCAGCAGGTTGTCCGAGACAATCCACATCGTCAGGCCGTTCTCGACGGTCGCGTCCTCGCGGATGCGCGAGACGAAGGTCGCGTATTCGCCGGCGGCTTCGACGGGCGTGATGTAGCCGCCCGGCTCGCGCTTATCGATGACCATGATGCCGGGTGACGCGCGTAGGATATCGCGGGCTTCTTCGGGGCTGATCGGCTTTTCGAACTCGATGTTGACGGCTTCGGAGTGGCCGACGAACACCGGCACGCGCACGCATGTCGCCGTCAGCTTGATCTTGGGATCCAAGATCTTCTTGGTCTCGGCCAACATCTTCCATTCCTCTTTCGTGTAGCCGTCTTCCATGAAGACGTCGATGTGAGGAATGCAGTTGAACGCGATCTGCTTCGGAAACTTCTTCGGGTCGACTTCCTGGCCCGGAACGTACTTGCCCTTGGTCTGCTGCCAGAGCTCGTCCATGGCGTCCTTGCCTGCGCCCGAGACCGACTGATAGGTCGAGACGATGACGCGCTTAATCGTTGCCGCGTCATGCAGCGGCTTCAGCGCGACGACAAGCTGAGCCGTAGAGCAGTTTGGATTGGCGATGATGTTCTTCTTCGTGAAGCCACGGATGGCGTCAGCGTTCACTTCCGGCACGATCAGCGGCACGTCCTGGTCATAGCGCCAGCACGATGAGTTATCGATGACGATCGCGCCCTGCGCGCCGATACGCGGCGACCATTCCTTCGAGACGGTCGAACCCGCGGACATCAGGCAGAAGTCGACGCCGGAGAAGTCGAACGTTTCAAGGTCGCGGCATTTGATGACGGAATCGCCGAAGGAAACCTCCGTGCCGATCGAACGGCGGGAGGCCAAGGCGTAAAGCTCGCTGATCGGAAACTTCCGCTCGGCGAGCACATTCAGCATCTCGCGGCCTACGTTGCCGGTTGCGCCGACAATGGCGACCTTATAGCCCATGACGGTTATGTCCTTGAAATCTATGTGTTTTGCGTTGAGCGTCAGCGACGACGCAACGCCCGTTTGCTGGCCGTTCACATACGCGGCCCGCGCCGGAGTTTCAAGGACTGTCAAGGCCGTCGGCGTCGCGGCCTCAAATCAGCGTTGCGCCTCGTGCGTGGCGGGCACCGCGTCGGTCGTCTCGAAGAGCTGCGCCGCGGTGATCGGGACATCGGAAACCAATTCGATCCCGCCGTGCTCGTCCGCAAGGATGGTTCGAAATTCATCGGCGCCGACTTGGTAGCGGGCCCGCAGTCTCACGGCAGGTGCCACGACGTAAGACCCAAGCTGGGCCGACGCCGTTTTGCCCACAACATAAACAAGAGAGATCTCGCGAACTTCGAGGTCGTCTTGTTTGTTGTCGAAAGCAGCAAGCTGCTTGGCCAAGGCCTTGCTGAGCATGTCTGGAGCGAAGATCAGCAATGAGTGGCGATGCGTGTTCGACTCGTTCGCGCTTGCGGGCTGAGCGATTGCCGCGTCGAAGATGTTCACCAGGGCCGGATTAAGAACTGCGTAACCAAACAAAGACAAAAGAATAAATGGAAATTTCTTGAATATTCGCATGCGCCGTCCCCAGAGAATCAGCCCACGTCGTATTCATCTGAGGGAATTTGTCGGAGCATGTGAATGTCATAATTCCATGACCAACTTGTTTTCTGTTGAATTCTCGGGGCGGAGAAGAGCGCGGTGAAGACGTTAAAGCCGTTGGCAGCCTTGGTTTTTGGACTATTTGGCGTCTGCGCGCCGATGACCATGACGTCGGCGTTCGCTATCAGCGCGTGGCTTTCTGATGCCGAGCTGCAACGCTTTTCCAACGCGACGATCGATGGCCGCTATGCCAACGGCAAGCCGTTCACCGAGCATTACGGCAGCGACGGGCGGCTGCATTACGTCGAGCACGGGATGACGCTCGGCGGCCATTGGTCGATCACGCAAGGCTCGCTCTGCACGATCTACGATTATGACGAGACAGGCGGGTGCTATCGCGTGATGCGCGTCGATACGAACTGCTACGAGTTCTATTTCATCTCACGGACGGAAGCGACGGTTCCGCGGTCGGAAGACGGCAAGCCGCGCTGGACGGCACGCGGGGCGATCCAAGGGCAAGCCAGCGCTTGCCGCGACGAGCCTGCTGTTTGATTGCGCATTGCGACTTCGCTCCGCGAAGCCGGCCGTAGTATTCCTGGCGCTTGGCGACTCTCCTTCGTCGAGCCGGCCGCCAAGCGCGGACGTAAGTTTGTTTACGCCGCCAACGCTTTGAGTTCGGTTTCGATGGCCTGGCCCATCTCCGTCGTGCCGACTTTGGTCATGGCGGGCTGCATGATGTCGCCGGTGCGCAGTCCCTTGTCGAGAACCTTCGAGATCGCTTTCTCGACGAGGTCGGCTTCGGCGCCGAGATCGAAGGAATAGCGAAGCGCCATGGCAAACGACGCGATCGTTGCGATCGGATTGGCGAGGCCTTTGCCGGCGATGTCAGGAGCCGAACCGTGCACCGGCTCGTAAAGCGCCTTGCGGCGTCCGGTCGTTGCGTCGGGGGCGCCGAGCGATGCTGACGGCAGCATGCCGAGCGAACCTGCTGCCATCGAAGCTTCGTCCGATAGGACGTCGCCGAACAGGTTGTCGGTGACGATGACGTCGAATTGCTTCGGATTGCGGATCAGCTGCATCGCGCAGTTGTCGGCGAGGATGTGCTCAAGCTTCACGTCTGGTGCATAGGACTTGTGGACCTCAGTCGTGACCTCTTTCCAGAGCACGCCCGTGCGCATGACGTTGTGCTTCTCGGCCGAGTGGACGAGGTTGCGGCGCCTCTTGGCGAGGTCGAAAGCGACCTTGGTGATGCGTTCGATTTCGTGTGTCGTGTAAACCTGCGTATCGACGGCACGCTTCTCGCCGTTCTCAAGCGTGACGATTTCCTTCGGCTCGCCGAAGTAGACGCCGCCCGTCAGCTCACGCACGATCATGATGTCGAGGCCTTCGACCAGCTCGCGCTTCAGGCTCGAGGCATCGGCCAGTGCGGGGTAGCAGATCGCAGGACGCAAGTTGGCGAAGAGGTCGAGATCCTTGCGCAGGCGGAGCAGGCCAGCTTCCGGGCGGTGCTGGTAGGGAACGTTCGCCCACTTCGGGCCGCCGACGGCGCCGAAGATCACTGCGTCGGCCTTCTTGGCCTTCGCCATCGCGTCCTCGGTGATGGCGACACCGTGAGCATCGTAGGCCGCGCCGCCGACGAGATCGCGTTCGATATCGAAATGGACGGCGTTGCTCCGGGCATTGAAGAACGCGATGAGCCGCTCGACCTCTGCAATCGTTTCGACGCCAATGCCGTCGCCGGGAAGGAGCAGGAGGGTGTGCGTCGTCATCGGTTAACAGTCCTTAGCCAAGGGATGAGGGAATTCGGTGGGGGGAGTGCTAGCGTTTGCACCGTCGCCGGGCAAGCACCCGGCGGCGAAAAACGCCACTTTGGCGCAGAGAGTGCTATGCAACCGATAGGGCGCCCCCGGCAGGCGGGGCCACGGCCGCTTAGGACATGAACGCGGGTAGCGTGAAGGCGAGCGTAAAGCCACCGAACGTCAGCACGGCACCGACAATGCCCATCGCGAAGCTGACGAAGAGCAGCATGTTGCCGCCCGAGATCAGAGCGACGGACGCCAGCACGATCGCGATCTGCAGAAGCGCCTGGGCAAAATCGAAATAGGGATCTTTCTTCAGCGCTTCGTCGCGGATCGCTTCGAGGCCCTTACCCGTTGTGAAGAGTTCGTCGAGGCCTTCGCCGCTCTTGGGATCGGTGGTCAGCAGCTTGTCCTGCGCCTTGTAGTCGGCGATTTTCATTTCGATGAATTTCTTCGCGTCGTCCGGCATGGTCGGCGACATTTTCAGCATCGCCTCATATTCTTCGGCGTGAAGGCGGAGCGCCTGCCGTCGCGCGTTTTTCGCCTGGAAAAAGGCCCAGGTGTTGGAGGCTGCGATATTTTCCTGAAGTGCGTCCTGCTCGGCGTTGCTGCCTCCGAGGCTGCAAATCGCGAGGACGACGGCGAGGATGCCGACGTAGACGCCAATGAGCTTGTCGCGCGACTTCATGTTCTCGCGCTCAACCGCAAGTTCTTCCAACGCCATGTGAAGTCCCCCAACTGAAACAGTACGTCGTCAGACGATACGGTCTTCGGGTGGCGCGGCAAGGGATCGTGCGGGCAACAGGTCTTTGCGATCGATGGCGCGGCCGTCCGCGCCAAGCCGATACAGAATGGGCGCGCCGGTCGCAAGCTCCCGCTCAAGGATTTCATCCTTGTCGAGGTTTTCGAGGATCATCACCAGAGAGCGCAGGGAATTACCGTGCGCTGCAATAATGACGTTCTTGCTGGCGGTGATCTGGGGCCAAATGGCTTTGTCATAATAAGGACGCACGCGGGCCAGCGTGTCCTTCAGGCTTTCGCCACCGGGAGGAGCGATATCGTAGGAGCGCCGCCAGAGCTGCACCTGCGCTTCGCCCCATTTCTTGCGGGCCTCGTCCTTGTTGAGACCTGAGAGCTCGCCATAGTCGCGCTCGTTGAGGGCGGCGTCCTTGATGATCGGGACGTCAGGCTGGCCGAGTTCGGACAGAATGATATCGAGCGTGCGCTGGGCGCGCTTCAACGCGCTCGTGAAGGCGATGTCGAACTTGACGCGATGATCGCGGATCATACGTCCCGCGACGCGGGCTTCGATCACGCCCTTTTCGGTCAAGTCGGGATTGCGCCAGCCGGTGAAGAGATTGAGTTTGTTCCACTCGCTCTCGCCGTGCCGTACGAGTACCAGAATGTTGTCCGTCAGAGCGTCTGTCATGTCTTCGGTCTAGGGGCCTCCAGCCGCGCTTACGGCAATAGCTTAAAGCGCAATTCCTAATACGTCGGTCATACCATAAAGACCTGGTGCACGGCCTTTTGTCCAAAGCGCGGCCTTGACCGCACCGCGGGCAAAAATTCCTCGGTCGGTTGCGCTGTGGGTTAGCTCGATGCGTTCACCCTCGCCTGCGAATATCACCGTATGCTCACCGACGACGGTGCCGCCGCGTAACGTGGCGAAACCGATATCGTCTTTCCGGCGCGGACCCGTCACGCCATCACGGACGCGAACGGAATGCGCGCCGAGGTCGAGGCCTCGGCCGGCGGCTGCGGCTTCTCCCAGCATCAAGGCCGTTCCCGAAGGGGCATCGACCTTCATGCGATGATGCATTTCAACAATTTCGATGTCGAAGTCGTTCCCGAGCGCGGCTGCGGCCTGACGCGTCAAGGCCATAAGCAGATTGACGCCAAGGCTCATATTGCCAGCCTTGACGATGGCCGTTTCCTTGGCTGCGGCCGCAATCGCGGCTTCGGCGGCGGCATCGAAACCTGTGGTGCCGATAATGGCGGCCGTTTTTGATTTGGCAGCGAGACGCGCAAACTCAACGCTTGCCTTGGGAACCGTAAAATCAACGATGGCGTCGGAAGCGGCGATAACAGCGGCAGCATCGTCGCTGACAGTAAGGCCGATGGGCTCAAGGCCGGCGAGCGTGCCGATATCCTTGCCCAGAACTGCAGAGCCTACCGTTTCGGTCGCGCCGCTAATCGTACAGCTGGGTTCAGCTGCAATCGCGCGTATCAGTTCGCGGCCCATACGGCCGGCCGCGCCCATGACGGCGATCTTCATATCATCTCCGGTTCGCTCGGCGATTGCCATTCGGCGGGCCGATATAGCAATGCCGTTACGCGAGCGTAAAGAGGACAGCTCCGAAAATCGCCGCCACGCCGTTTAAAACGCCTGTTTGGTTGACTTCGGTCAAAAGTCAGGCCGGGGTCTTGGCTCGCTCAAGCGCTTTGAGGATAAGGTCATGTGCCTCATCAACATGGCCCCAATGGTCGATCTTAACCCATTTGCCGGGTTCTAGATCTTTGTAGTGAGCGAAAAAGTGCTCGATCTGCTCGACCGAGATTTTCGGCAGATCAGTATAGGTTTTGACCGAGTCGTAGCGTTTCGTGAGCTTGGTGGACGGTACGGCGATGATCTTCTCGTCCGGACCACCGTCGTCTTCCATCACAAGTACGCCAACCGGGCGGCAGTTGATGACGGCGCCGGGAACGATCGCGCGCGTATTGCAAACCAGGACGTCGATCGGGTCGCCATCCGAGGAAAGCGTATGGGGAACGAAGCCATAGTTCCCGGGATAGCGCATCGCCGTATAGAGGAAGCGATCGACAACGAGAGCGCCTGAGGCTTTATCCATTTCGTATTTGATCGGCTCGCCGCCGACGGGGACTTCAATCACGACGTTGATATCGTCGGGCGGGTTTTTACCGGGCTTGATAGCGTCGAGACGCATGGGAGATAACCTCAAATCAAATCATTCGGTTCGGGGGTCACACTTGCCGGGAAAGCATGGGCCACACAACCGCTCATAGGTCGCACATCGGCGCAGAAAAAGTAAAAAATGCGGCGCTGTCGGAGCGAAATCGAAATTTAGCCGGCTACCACTCGAAGGCGATCCGGGTGCTCAATCCTTTACCAAACCGGACGCAGGAACGGCGCGTCGCCCGGCCGCCGCAGCGGCGATAGAAAGTGCAGGCTCTTTCGTTGCCTTCCAGCGCCCAGACGATCAGCCGTTCGAGGTCGAGGGAGTCGAGCGTGGAGCGGCAGACTTCAAACAAATGCTCGCCCAGCCCCAGGCCCTGGTAGACCGGCGCGAGATAAAGCTCATAGATTTCGCCGACGTCGCGGCCGCCGCCGCGGGCCCGTCCGCATGTGGCATAGCCAGCAACCGTTTCGCCGTGCAGGATGACGAGCAGATTGCGTTCAGACGAAATGGCGCGCCGCCACCATATGGCGTCACGGCGCAAGATCTCACGTTCGAGATAAAGGGCAGGGAGAATGCCGGTGTAGGCGAGGCGCCAGGAGTCACGAAATATCGTGGCGAGCGCGGCGGCATCGGCGGGCCGGGCGTTGCGGACAGAAACCTCAAGCCTCTGGTTCAGCATACGGACACTCTAACTCCAAGTTGGAGAAAAGGCATCACGTCTCGATGCATATCGTGAAAATAAAAAAGACGCGGAGAGCAATCTCCGCGTCTGATGTTTGAATTACGTGCCCCACTCGACGCTTGCTTTAAGCAATGCATCGTATTCGCATCGGCGTGACCGTTAGCCGACGGTCTTGAACTGCTCGAACGACTTCGTCGTTGCAGCGCCGACTGTTTCGAGCGCCTGCTTCGTGACCTTGCTCGAGAGCTCGAAGAGTTCTTTCGACTGCGAGCCCGCGACAGCAAACTGCTGCTGCCAGTAGTTGGCCTGCAGGCGAGCGATCTCCGGGAAGGTGCGCGCGCGCGCCATCGCCTGAGCCGCTTCGAAAGCTGCTTCAGTATTGGCGAGCGTGTTGGCGACGATCTTTTCGCCGATCGACTTGGCGCCGGCCTGAGTCGTCAGCATCACTTCTTCAGCGACCTTGGCGTTGTCTTTCGCCATGGCGGTGAACTTGTGATAGGCGTCACGCGATTTCGCGATGGCGTCTTCAGCGAACGCAGAGATGTTCTCGGGGACCTTAGCGTCCTTGCCGGCGGTAAACATCTCTTGGGCTTGTTTGGTAAAGTCCTGGACTTGACGAGTAAAAGCGTCGGTCATGGGGTCACTCCTAAAAAGAGCAATATCGGCTGAGCGTGAATTTGAAATCTGCTGTCTGGCGCCCGACGGCAAAACCAGTGGTGAATATATATGCAAATGCATTGTGCGTTGCAACAAGTTTTTGCCGCGCACCTGTGAAATGGGGTTTTGAGACTCGCAAATCGCGTCCTTATGCCTCAAATATGTCCGTACACTGACCCGGCCGGGCAGGGGGAGCCCTATCCTTTTGTTCGCACTTGCGAAATGATGTTTTTTCGCCGCACCCCGGGCTGATCAAAGTTTTGAAAAAACATCGCGGTAACCGACCGCGCTCGGATCGAACATTATGTCGCGGCGGGTGAGCGGGCGGGCGAGTACGAGGCCCTCGAGCGTCCGGCAGCGGGACAGCGCGACGTAGGTTTGGCCGTGGGCAAACGTCCCCGAACCCAGATCGATATACACCTTATCGAGGGTCAGGCCTTGGGCCTTATGGATCGTCAACGCCCAGGCGAGGCGGAGCGGGAACTGCTTAAACGTTCCGGCGATGGTTTCGACGATCTTTTCCTGCGACTGATCGAAAGCGTATCGGCGGTGTTCCCAGGCGACCTGCTCGACCTCGTATTCTTTGCCGGACACTTCGATGAAGATCTGCTTCTCCGTCAGGCGCGAGACGCGGGCGATGGTGCCGTTGACCCAGCGGCGGTCCGGATCGTTGCGCAACATCATGACCTTTGCGCCGGCCTTTAGCTCAAGGGCGGTTTCGGCGGGCTGGACGTTTGCTGCGAACTCGCCGGTGATGTTGGCGTCGAAACGGTTGGCGCGGCCGGGAAGGGCCTCGAGATAGGCGGTGTTGATGCGTTTTGCGGCGGCGTTCGTCGTCGTCAGTATGACGAAAGGTTCGCCTTCCGACAGGGTGCGAATAGGGCTCACGCGCTTATTGATGAAAGCGAGATCGTCGTCGCTGACGTTGCCCTCGCGGACGGCATTCAGGACGTGGATCAAGGCGTCATCTGTCTGGCGGAAGATCTGCTCCAGTTCGAGGAGCGCAGTGCCCGCGCCTTCGCGAAGGGCCGGGATTGAGAAGAAGAATGGGCTGCCATGTTCTTCAGTCAAATGGGCGAGGACTTCGCGTTCCTGGACGACGGGTGGCAGCTGATGCAGGTCAGCAAATAACAACAGGCGTGCGCCACCAAACGGTTCGCGCGGGCGCCCGCGGTTGACGCGCAGCGCTTTGTCGATCGCCCACATCATGTCCGAGCGCACCATCGAGGCTTCGTCGATGACGACGAAATCGAGCTTGCGCATGACGCGGCCGTTACGGCTGCGCTTGATGTCGTTGTCCTGGATGAGTCTCGGCGGAAAACCGAAAAAAGAATGGATCGTCTGGCCGCCGATGTTGATGGCTGCGAGGCCGGTCGGCGCTAAGACGACCATGCGATCCTCGTAGGCATCGCGCAGGGCTTTCAGCAGCGTCGACTTGCCGGTTCCGGCACGGCCGGTGACGAAGAGGTTGCCGCTATTTTCTTCGGCGATGAAGGCCGCGGCGCGTTCGAACGCCGGCGTCGGCGTGATACCGTCAGGCCAAGCAATCACGACCGCCCTCGCAGCGACGGGGTCTTGTTATCGGTTATTGAAGATTGGAGCATTCTGAGCGTGTTCCGCCACGGGCCTAGCGCACGAAGATTTGAGACCCAAAGGAAGAGAAATCAAAGGCGGTCACTCAAGTCAAATTGTGGGTGCTGTTGGAAATCGGTTGGCCATAGAACGCAGACGGCCCCCACCGGCCGTCCGCGCCGAAATCTTGACCTTGAAAATCAGTCAGCGGTCATATTGAGGAGCTTGAAGTCCTTGTCGAACTTCAGGTCGTAAGCACCGTTCTTGCACTTGGCGTCATCAAGCTCGAAGACGCCGGTGCCTTCCGTTTCCTTTTCCCACTTGCCGCCTTCGCAGCCCACAGCAGAAGCCGCGGCCGTCGCGCTCTTCATTTCCTCCTCGGTGAGGGGCGTGTCTGCGATGGCCGGCATGGACATCGCGAACACCGCACCAGCAACGATGGCGAAACGTTTCATCAGGTCTCTCTCCTATGACATGGTCTCAACCATGATCATTTGTGGGCGGAAATTGACCCCTTCAACCCGGGAATTTTTCCCCGAGCCTCAAATTATGCAAATGAACCGCGTTATCGTCAGCCCGCGCGTTCCGCTTCGCTCTTGCGGCTCTGACGCTTGCGCTCGTTGGGATCGAGCCAGCGCTTGCGCAGGCGGATGTTCTTCGGCGTCACCTCAACCAACTCTTCGTCGGTGATGTAGCTCATCGCCTTTTCGAGGGTCAGGCGCATCGGCGGCGTCAGCAGCACGGCGTCGTCCTTGCCGGACGCACGGACGTTGGTCAGCTTCTTGCCCTTGATGACGTTCACTTCGAGATCGTTGTCGCGCGAATGCTCGCCGACGATCATGCCTTCGTAAACGCGGTCCTGCGGATTGATCATGAAGGGGCCGCGATCCTGAAGATTGAAGATCGCGTAAGCCACCGCTTCGCCCGGACTGTTCGAGATCAGAACGCCCGTGCGGCGTCCCGCGATCTCACCCTTGAACGGTTTATAGGAGTGGAACAACTTGTTCATGATACCGGTGCCGCGCGTGTCGGAGAGCAGCTCCGCCTGATAGCCAAGGAGGCCACGCGTCGGAACGTGGAACACCATGCGCGTGCGTCCGCCACCCGAGGGGCGCATTTCCAAGAGGTCGCCTTTGCGTTCGGACAGCTTCTGCACGACGACGCCGGTGTAGTCATCGTCGACGTCGATGATGACTTCTTCGATCGGCTCCAAGCGCTGGCCGGTCTCGGCGTCGGTCTCGAACACGACCTTCGGACGTGACACGGTCAACTCGAAGCCTTCGCGGCGCATATTCTCGATCAGGATCGCGAGCTGAAGTTCGCCGCGGCCCGAGACCGAGAAGCTATCGCGATCTTCGTTTTCGACAACGCGGATGGCGATGTTGCGCTCAGCTTCCTTCAGCAGACGATCGCGAATAACGCGGCTTTGGACCTTGTCGCCTTCCTGACCTGCGAACGGGCCGTCGTTGATGCGGAAGTTCATTGACAGCGTCGGCGGATCGACCGGCTGAGCCGGCAACGGATTTTCAACCGAAGGATCGGCAAGCGTATCGGCAACGTTGGCTTCGCTCATACCGGCGAGGGCGATGATGTCACCGGCGCTCGCCTGCTCAACCGGCACGCGCTCGAGGCCGTGGAAGGCGAGGACCTTTTGCACGCGGAACGTCTCGAGGACTTTGCCGTCGCGGTCCATCGCTTTGAGCTGCTGGTTCGGCTTGACGGTTCCTGACGTGATGCGGCCGGTCAAAATACGGCCGAGGAACGGATCGGCGTCCAGCGTCGTCGCGAGCATGGAGAAGGGGCCGTCATTGACCTCCGGCGGCGGCACGTGTTGCAGGATCAGGTCGAACATCGGCGCCAGATTTTCTGCCGGGCCTGACGGATCACGGGCCATCCAGCCGTTGCGGCCGGACCCATAGAGAACCGGAAAATCGAGCTGCTCATCGGTCGCGTCGAGATTGGCAAAGAGATCGAAGACGTCATTCAAGACCTCGACGTGGCGTTCGTCCGGGCGGTCGATCTTGTTGATCGCGACGATCGGGCGGATGCCACGCTTCAGGGCTTTGGAAACGACGAACTTGGTCTGCGGGAGCGGACCTTCAGAGGCGTCGACCAGAACGACGACGCCGTCGACCATGTTCAGAATGCGCTCGACCTCACCGCCGAAGTCGGCGTGGCCTGGCGTATCGACGATATTGATGCGCGTACCTTTCCATTCGACGCTTGTGCACTTGGCGAGAATGGTGATGCCGCGTTCGCGCTCGATGTCGTTGGAATCCATCGCGCGTTCGGCGACTTTCTGGTTGTCGCGGAAGGAGCCGGACTGCTTCAGAAGCTCGTCGACGAGGGTCGTTTTGCCATGGTCGACGTGCGCGATGATCGCGATATTGCGAAGGGCCATTTGGAACCTGAGGTTATGGGAAGCGCCGCGGGCCGTGCCACTGCGGCGCAATATTGGCCTCGCACCTAGCATGACGGGGCAGGGCAGGGCTAGGGCGGCACGCAATAAGTTGGGTGCGGCTTAACAGTCAAACAAGGGATCCGGTGCGGGATTTGGCATGGAATTTGTTTTGGCGAGACGGGAAAGGGTGCAGGCCGGTCATCGGCTCGGCGTGGTGCGGCCTTCGCCGCCCGTTTCTTCCTGGTCGCGGAGCTTCGCCAAAAAGGTGTCAATGTCGGGCCGGGGCGAGGGCTCGCGGCCGAGCTTTTTGCGTTGATACTCTTCCATGACGCGGGCCGAGACTGCGGCGCCGGGCGTCTTAAGGCGGCGACTTCCGGCGACCAGCAGCGGATGCTGTGGCTCTTCCAGGTCGAGTTCTTCGAGGAAGGTTTCGCGCAGGGCATAGAACGCCTGCAGGATGGCATCGCGAACGAGAGCTTTTTTATCTTTCGTGATGTCGTTTGCGACGCGCGGATCCAAGGTCTGCAGGGCGCGGCGCATGTCGTGCAGCGGCGCATACGGATAAAGGCCAACGAGCCCCTCCGTTTCACCGGCATTACGATAGACGATGCGCATGGTGTCGATGGTCTCGCTGACTTTGTAATAGGCGGCGAGGTAATCGTCGGTCGCGAGATAGGGCTTTTCGCAGGTCGACAGTAGGACGGATTTGGTGCGCACGATGTTGCGCCATTCCTCTTCCAGGCTTTCGACGAAGTTTGAGCGCTTCTGGTAGATGTTCGAAATATAGGCGACGCCGCCCGTCGCGATCAGCAACGACATATCGCGCATGAAGTCATAGAAGTTGTTGGCGGCGGATATGACGAACGGTGGGATACCGGGAATGTCGTTGGCGAATTTCGAGGCGAGCAAAAGAAGCAATACGAGCCCCAGCAGCCAATAGAGCCGCGCGAGTGTGCGGTTGACGGAGACGCGGGTCATCACTGGCTCCCGGCGAAGGGGTTAAAGTGGCCGCCAGATATGCACGGAGATAAGACGCTTTTGCAATCGTGGTGCTAGCGGTCTTCGGCGTCGGCGGGGCGTTTCAGAATAGCCCAGTTCATGATGGCGATCTGTGCGCCGATCAAAAGCAGGACCAGATTGTGATTGAAGCTGGCGTAAGCGGTGTAGGCGCTCCATAGTCCGACGGCGATACCAAGGAGCGCTATCGCGCGGATCGCGAACGTGCGGGACAAGACGGCGCCTAGGATGTCGCGATAAATCCGTCCGCCGTCGAGCGGGAATGCAGGCAGCAGGTTGAACACCAGCATTGCGAGATTGATGCGCGCCAGCATGAAAGCGGCATAAATGGCCCATGGATTGTTCGCAAGCCAGGGCATCGGATCAATCGGACCAAATTGACCGGTGATGCCGATTTGAGGCTGGCCGAGCACGTGCCAGCACAGCAGGAAAAGCAGCCCATTGGTCAGCGGCCCGGCGAACAGGATCAGAATGTTGGCGAGCGTGGAGGGTGCAGCTTGCAGCATCCGCGCGTAGCCGTAGAAGCCGCCAACCAGAATTTCGCCGACGGGTACGCGGAAGAGGCGCGCGATCGTTGCGTGGCCAAGCTCGTGCAGCAGCACGGACAGAAAGACGCCGATCGTCAGGATCACGAAGGTGTTGGGCGAACTCAGAAGGACATTCCATAAAAAGATCGGCACCAGAATGAAGGTGATGTCGATCTTGATTGGGATGCCGCCGAGCCGGAACAGTTCCAGTCTCGGGGTGTCGCTAAGAAAATTCATAATGGTCCGCCGGAATGCAGAATTGGGTGTTGAAGCCGACAAGCGGCTTCACGCTATTCGGCCTGACGGATCGTGAATTTGATCGCATCTTTCTTGACGTTGCTGATCTCGACGGTGAACGGACCGGGATCGAGATTGAAGCGCACGCTTTTGCGAACGCCGTCACAGTCGGTCTTGCCGCTATGCGCCGTCGGCTTCAGGGCCTTACCGTCCTGAATGACGTCGATCCAGGCGGGAGCGTCCAAAGAAAACTGATAGGCGCCGGGCGCGCTGCTCGGACTGTCGAACGCGATGATGCCGCCATAAGCCTCGCCGTGTGGTTTCAGGCGGCCCGTCGGCGCGACGGGAAACGAGACGGCGCTCATCGGTTCGAGCGCCAGCTTCACAGCCTTTTCCGGAGGCGAAGGCAGCTTGCCGCCTGAAGCGACATCCTGGCTTTCCGACTTCATCCATTTGAGTTCGGTCGTGATGGGCCACGTGAAGCTGTTGCAGCCGCCTGTCTCTGCTGCGAACGCTGAAGCAGAGGTCGCCACCACAACGACGCCAACCATTGCCGAAAGAAGATGGATCTTTTTCATATCATTCGACCGCGATCATCACGTCGGATGATTTGATGACGGCTGATGCAGACATGCCCTTGACCAGACCGAGATCGTCGACGGACTCATTGGTAATCGACGCCGTCACGATTGTGCCACCGATGTCGATGCGGACGTGCGCCGTTGTTACTCCCTTGGTGACCTCGACGATCTTTCCCTTAAGCACGTTTCTGGCACTGATCTTCATGCGGCACTCCTGATGTCGCTGGGTAATCAGATGATACTCTTAGCATAGAGATCGGTGCGCCGGTCGCGAAAGAATCCCCAGTCGGCGCGATAGCTCTCGATCAGATCTAGATCGAATGTGTGGACGAGCACGCCTTCATCGTCGGCATCGAACTTTTGAACCAGCTCGCCGCGGTGGTCGCTGATGAATGAGTGGCCGTAGAATTTCTGCTTCACCCCGTCATTGTCTTCGAGACCGGTGCGATTGGCGGCAACGATCGGGACGGCATTCGACACGGCATGGCCCTGCATGGCGCGCTGCCACTGGAGATGAGTGTCGAGGCTCGAATCATAGGGTTCCGAGCCGATGGCGGTCGGGTAGAACAGAATTTCCGCGCCTTGAAGCACCATTGCGCGGGCGGTTTCGGGATACCACTGGTCCCAGCAGATGCCGACGCCGATTTTGCCGGCCTTCGTGTTCCAGGCTTTGAAGCCGGTATCGCCGGGGCGGAAATAATATTTTTCCTGATAGCCTGGACCATCCGGAATGTGACTCTTGCGATAGACGCCGAGGATCTCGCCGTCGGCATCGGCAATGGCGATGCTGTTGTAATAGCGCGGGCCGTCCTTCTCGAAGAACGAGATCGGAATGACGACGTTCAGCGATTTTGCAAGCTCGCGGAGCCGCAACACCGCCGGATGCTCCATCAGCGGCCGTGCCGTCTCGAACCACTTCGGGTCCTGGCGCGTGCAGAAGTAGATGCCTTCGAACAGCTCCGACGGCAAAATCACTTCGGCACCGCGGCCAGCAGCCTCACGGACGAACGCTTCCGTCTTGGCGATGTTGGTTTCGAGGTCCGGACCGTAGGACGTTTGAATGCTCCCGACGGTGATCGAGCGTCGCGCCATCTACAGAGGCTCCTGTTGAGTGATGCAGTGAAAAGATCCGCCGCCGGCTTCGCCGCAGCCGAGCAGACCTCGGGACGATACGCCGACGACTGCACGCGTTGGGAAGACGGCTTGGAGCGCTGAAAGCGCGTCGGCTTCCGTAGCAGTCCCATAAATCGGAACGACGACAACGTCGTTGGCGATGAGGAAATTCATATGGGACGCAGGCGAGATTTCGCCAAGAGCATTGCGATAGAGTCCGACACCGGGGATGCGGACGACGTCGAGCTTGCGGCCCATCGCGTCCGTCGCCTTTTCAAGCGATGCGGCGATGGCGTTCAGGATTTCAGCGTTCGGATCGTCAGGCCCGGCGGGCGCCTGACAGACGACGCGGCCCGGTGCCACGAAGCGAGCGATGTTGTCGACGTGGCCGTCGGTGTGGTCGTTCTTCAGGCCTTCGTCGATCCAGATGACTTTCTTCGCGCCGAACGCGCGAGCAAGTTCGGCTTCGGCGGCCTCCTTGGTCCAGCCGTTGCGATTGGGGTTGAGCAAGGTCTGCTGTGTGGCGAGGATCGTGCCTTCGCCGTCGTGATCGACAGCGCCGCCTTCGAGCACAAAATCGAAGCGTCGCACGGGAACGTCTGACAAGCGCGCCACGTCATCGCCGACGGTCGCATCGTCGGGCAGATCGTATTTGCCGCCCCAGCTGTTCGTCTTGAAGCGCAGCGCCACGCGGTCGTTGCCGAGTTGAGCGAAGATCGGGCCGGTGTCGCGTAGCCAGATATCGCCGTACTTCGCCGGGATCAGTTCGGCGGCATCACGAAGCGCGGCTTCCGCCGACGCCTTGGCTTCCTCGCCGTTGACGAGCAGCCGGACCTTGTTGCCGGCGAGGCTCAGGGCGCGAACGAGGGCAGCCACGTCGCGGCGCGGGGTTTCAAGATCGCCGTTCCACTCATCGGGATCGGCGGGCCACGCGGTCCAGATCGCTTTCTGGGGCGCCCATTCGGCAGGTGTCACCACCGGCAGGCCGTCGGCCGCGACTGTCATATTTCGGTCCTCGTCAATCATATGGAGAGCGACATGCTCTTTAGAAGCAGGCCATGTCGGGGATGGGGTCCGCCGCGTCAAGAGTAGAGATGCGACGGAGCCGAAAATCGCGGCCGGGGCAGCGAATTGTTTACCAATGGCCGGGTTCGGGCGCGTCAGACGCCCCGGCTGAAGATCGTCCCGAGCAGCCCGACGATGATGGCTGCCGGAATGACGACCATCGCGATTGCGCCGATGGTCACTGCTAGCCCAAACATCACGAAGGCGATGACGCCGAACAGCAGGATGGCGGCTAGGAAAACAACGAGCTTGAAAAGCCATTCCCGCCAGCCGGTGAGGACGGTCGTTTCGCCGTTTCTCGTGATGACGATCATGGCGGATATCCTTCCGATGTGGTGCGCGCCGGGAAAAGAGCGCCTCCTACGTCGAGTCTGGGGCGAAAGAAGACCGCGGAAAACCTAGTCGAGGCGGCAACGACTGTCTATTGGCGGGATGTCGCTCGCACGTGTGAGGACATGATTGGAGCGCCGGCGGGTTCATTGCCGCGAACCCGCCGCCGGCACACAGATTTAGCCGTTTCTTTTGCCGAGCGTGCGCAGACGCAACGCGTTGAGCTTGATGAAGCCTGCGGCGTCTTTCTGGTCGTAGGCGCCCTTATCGTCTTCGAAGGTGACGAGGGTCGGCGAATAGAGCGATTTCGTGCTTTCGCGGCCGACGGTGATGACGTTGCCCTTGTAGAGTTCGAGCGTCACTTCGCCTTCGACATTCTCCTGGCTCTTGTCGATCAAGGCCTGGAGCATCTCGCGCTCGGGCGAGAACCAGAAGCCGTTATAGATCAGCTCGGCGTAGCGCGGCATGATCTCATCTTTCAGATGCGCGGCGCCGCGGTCGAGCGTCAAGCTTTCGATGGCGCGGTGGGCAGCGAGCAATATTGTGCCGCCGGGCGTTTCGTAGACACCGCGCGATTTCATGCCGACGAAACGGTTTTCGACGAGATCGATGCGGCCGATGCCGTTATCGCGGCCGAGATCGTTCAGGGCTTTCAGCAGCGTCGCGGGCGAGAGTGCCTGACCATTCAGAGAAACGGCGTCGCCGTTCTTGAAGCCGATCTTGATGATCGTGACTTTGTCGGGCGCATCCATCGGCGAGATCGTGCGCTGATAGACGACTTCCGGCGGCTTCTTCGCCGGGTCTTCCAGCACTTTGCCTTCGGACGAAGAATGCAGAAGGTTGGCGTCGACCGAGAACGGCGATTCCCCTTCCTTGTCCTTGGCGACTGGAATCTGATGTTCGCGCGCGAACTTCAGAAGCTCTTCGCGGCCCTTGAACGTCCATTCGCGCCACGGGGCGATGATCTTAATGCCGGGTTCAAGCGCATAATAGCCAAGCTCGAAGCGGACCTGATCGTTGCCCTTGCCGGTCGCGCCGTGGCAAACGGCGTCGGCGCCGACCTTGCGCGCGATCTCGATCTGCTTCTTGGCGATCAGCGGCCGGGCGATCGAGGTGCCGAGCAGATAGATACCTTCGTAAAGCGTGTTGGCGCGGAACATCGGGAACACGTAGTCGCGGACGAACTCCTCGCGCAGGTCTTCGACGAAAATGTTCTCCGGCTTGATGCCGAGCATCAGCGCCTTCTGGCGGGCGGGCTCAAGCTCTTCGCCCTGGCCGAGATCGGCCGTGAACGTCACGACTTCGGCGCCATACGTCTCTTGCAGCCATTTCAGGATGATGGAGGTGTCGAGGCCGCCCGAATAGGCGAGGACAACTTTCTTCACGGATTTGGGCGCGGCGCTCATGGACGATATGGCTCTTCTGGCTCTTGAGATGAGATTGGGCGGGAAACGCGCGGCACTATAGGGTCGGCGGCGCTACCCGCAAGTGGAGTAGACGGGGGAAACCGACTTGTCGCAACGAAAGTCG
Source organism: Hyphomicrobium sp. DY-1 (assembly GCF_047497105.1). NCBI lineage: Bacteria > Pseudomonadati > Pseudomonadota > Alphaproteobacteria > Hyphomicrobiales > Hyphomicrobiaceae > Hyphomicrobium > Hyphomicrobium sp. DY-1. The sequence continues at coordinate 1,986,739 of NZ_CP134870.1, forward strand.
GCGTTTGGCGAAGATGGGGAGCAGAATGGGACCGACGATTATCTTTTGGTACGAATTCGCGTCGACCTACTCCTATCTCAGCGCGATGCGCATCGCGGATGCAGCCCAGCGGGCAGAGGTCGAGGTCGAATGGCGGCCGTTTCTGCTCGGCCCGGTCTTCAAATCGCAAGGCTGGGACACGTCTCCGTTCAATCTTTATCCGGCCAAAGGCCGCTACATGATACGCGATATCGCGCGCACGGCAGCGGCGCGCGGACTCGCCTTCCAGATGCCAGCGACGTTCCCCGGCAACGGCCTGAAGGCTGCCCGCCTCGCCCTTGCTGCCAAGGCGCAGGGAGAGATCGGCGGTTTCACCCGTGCCGTCTATGCGGCGGCGTTCGGGAAGGGTTTGGACATCTTCGATGACGCTGTCTTGACGGACTGCCTGCTGTCCGCCGGTCTTAATCCGGAAGCGACGCGCACGCTGGCTTCGGACCCGGCTGTCAAAGCCGCCTTGCGCGCCAACACGGACGAGGCGCAGGCGCTGGGAATTTTCGGAGCGCCGAGTTTCACGACCGGCGATGGCGAACTGTTCTGGGGTGACGATCGGCTGGATCAGGCGCTGGCGTGGGCATGCGCGAAAACGCCGGCAAAATCGTGAGGCTTTTTACGCGGTGTTACAGCAGCGCGATGAAGACCTTACGAGATTGTATTGCTGCGCATTCGCGCTTTTGCATTGCACTCGATTCGTGAACATAAAAAAGGCTTTCGGCGGGTGTTTGCGGGTATTTATGACCCGCGGAAGCTGTTAGAAGCGCGGGAACTAATCTCAGTGGGGGAGATGGGGCGTGGCCAGATCGATTCGAATCGTCGGAAGGCTCGTTTGGATCGGGCTGTTGAGCGGCGCAATGGCGTTGCCGCTGGGCGCCGAAGAAATCACCGTAACAATCCCGCCGGACGATACGCCCGCCCAGACGCAGTCCGCCACGGATCCGACCGCGCACCCGACCGACGAGACAGCGCCGCAAAATTCAGCCCAGGCCGAACCTGCGGCTTCTGAACCTGCTCCTTCCGGGCCTGCAGCGGCAGCACCCGTTGCCCAACCCGAGCCAACGCCGGCTCCCGCCGCGGAATCGCCCGCCGAGGCTGCTCCTCCCGCCGCTGCGGAAGCGGCTCCGGCGGCGGCGCCTGCCACCCCTGTTGTGAAGAAAACGCATAAGAAAACAAAGAAAGCGGCTAAAGCCGCGGCTCCCGCGAGCGAAGGCACAGCGGAAGCCACGCCTAAGAATACGGCGAAGAAGACGAAGTCGGCTAAGGCGTCGTGTCTCAATCTGACCGAAGATCAGTGCGGGGCCAACACGGCCTGCATCTGGGTGGCGGCCGGCACTAACGATGCCGGTAAGGCCACCAAGGCGCGGTGCCGGTCAATGGCGATCCTGAAACGGGAAATCGACAAGGCCGCGAAAGCTGCCAAGACGAAAGAGCCGGAAGTCCTGCCGTGGGCCAAGAATGCGACCACGGGCTCGACCGCTACGACGGCGACGGCCGAGACAAAGCCGGAAAAGAAGAAGACCGTTCATCACAAGAAAGCCAAGGCGAAACCCGCTGCGGCGACGCCTCCGGCTGATGCGGCTCCTGCCGAGGCCCCGGCTGCCAGTAGCGGTGACTCGGTTGCGCCCCCGTCGGATGCGGGCGGCGCTGACTAAGCCGTGATTTCCAAGGTGCGGGCTGGTTTACTTCGGGGCCGGCTCGGTATCCGTCAGTGTAGGTAGCCGGACCAACGTGGCGTGACGGGGACGTTGCGCTCCAGGCTTTTCCGGCCTTCGTCGCTGCCAAAAACCAGACGCCATTGGGCGCAAGCAGCGTCGGCGGCATCCATGGCGGACGTGCTGGCGCGGGCGGTCGGGGCTGCGACGGCGTAGGGAACGCCGTAGGAGAGCATCATCGCCATCATCGGCGCCTGATAAAGCGTCCAGGGGGTCGCGCCCCAGAAGGCTTGGACGGCAGGAGGAAAGACCGGGTTCGGCATCATTGGGCGTGAAGCCGGGGCTGATTGCCCGGCGGACCAATAGGCCGAACAAGCATTGGCCATTGCCAACCACGACTGCATGAGATCGGGCTGGGCGGGCGGTTGCGGTTTTGCGACCGGAGCCCAGGCTTCGAACCAAGCCGCCCATGGCGCGACGGGCTCCGCAGGACGGAGATTTTCCGGCGTCATTTCGTCATAGAGGCGCTTTTGGCACGCGAGGGAGGCCGCAACGGAGGCTTGACCCATCTCGAACATGGCTTCCGTCGCTTTCTGGAGAAAGCGGAAGTGCAGGGCGCAATCGAACACAGGCGTCATCCCTCTAGCTCTGCGACAATATATCATGGTTGCTGCGATGCAGCAACAGCGAAGCAGCAGGGCAACGGCTTTGGTTAATCACGTCTGCGCGAGGGGAGCGCGTCGAGGGATGAGCGCGGTCAACTGCGCGAGGATGGCGGAGCCTCGTCGTCCTGCGTGGGCGTAGCCGTGACGCCGGGGACCGCCGAGGCGTCACGTTTGGCAAACTTCAGCCGTTCGAGGGTCGGCATACGCCAAAGCCGCCGGTCTTCGATCGTTTCGGTAACGGGGGGATGGGTGATGACGACACTGACGTCGTCTTCTTTATCGGGACGTGGCGGGGCGGTTTCCGGCGTGGGCGCGGTTACCAGTGCGGGTGTCGGTGCGGGAGCACGGCCCGCAAATTGTCCGGCGGCGAGCCAGTAGACGAAGCCGCCAAAGAAGCCAACCGTCAGGAATGTCTTGATCGCGTAATCATTGAAGATCGTCGGCTGGCCGGCCACTTCGCTGGCGTACTGGGCACTGAAACCGAGCAACGCGATGACGATGCCGGCGAGAAGATAAAACGACAGTGCACGGATCGAAAACCATTCTCCGATCGCGGCCACGATCAAAACGAAGAAGGCTGAGAAAATTGCGATGTGGGTTGCGGCGAGCAGCGACAGGTCGATGATTTCACCAAGCGTCTTGGGCCAGCGGCTGGATGAGCCGGGCAGAACGCCGACATCGACAAAGAGGACGGTCACGAGGCCTGCGGCCAAGCTCGCAAGCGTCAAGCCGAATACGATCCGCGCCAATGTGCCGATTAGTCTGAGCACGAGAACTCCGCCCCAAGTCGCCCTGGCGCGGAGTGTATATAGCCAGCAGCTCGGGGCTCAATAGGTATTCGGGCTGAGCCGCCGATTAGGGATTTGCCGTAGGAGCCGCGCGATCCTTGGCGGCCACGCGCTGACTTTCGGACCGAAGTTGTCCGCAGGCGGCGAGAATATCGCGTCCACGCGGCGTGCGGACGGGGCTTGCGTAGCCTGCGCGGTTCACGACGTCGGCGAAGCGTTCGATGGTTTCCCAATCCGAGCATTCGTAGCGCGAGCCCGGCCACGGATTGAACGGGATCAGGTTGATTTTCGCCGGAATTCCCGACAGCAGCCGTACCAGCGCGCGGGCTTCGGCAAGGCTGTCGTTGACGCCCTTCAGCATCACATATTCGAAGGTGATGCGGCGCGCATTCGAAAGGCCCGGATAATTGCGGCAGGCCTCCATCAGCTCGGCGATGGGGTATTTCTTGTTGATCGGCACGAGTTCATCGCGCAGCGCGTCGTTCGTCGCGTGCAGCGAGATCGCGAGCATGGTGTCGGCTTCTTCGCCCCACCGTGGGATCTCGGGAACAACGCCCGACGTCGAGAGCGTGATGCGCCGCTTCGATAGCGACAGGCCTTCGCCGTCGGAGGCGACGTCCATCGCGGCTTTGACGTTGTCGAAATTATAAAGCGGTTCGCCCATGCCCATCAGCACGACGTTGGTGATCTTGCGTTCCGCGTTCGGAAGCAGACGGCCGTCGTCGGGGCCTTTCGCGCCGGGCCAATCGCCGATGCGGTCGCGCGCCAGCATGATCTGGCCGACAATTTCTTCGGCTTCGAGATTGCGCACGAGGCGCTGGGTGCCGGTATGGCAGAATGAGCAATTCAGCGTGCAGCCGACCTGGCTCGAAATGCAGAGCGTGCCCCGGTCGCTTTCCGGAATGTAGACGGTTTCGATTTCCGGCGGCCGGGCCTCGTGGCCGCGTTTTGCCAGGCGAAGAAGCCACTTGCGCGTGCCGTCGACCGAAATTTGCTCGGAGACGATCTCGGGCCGGTCCAGTGTGTAAAGGTCGGCGAGTTGACGGCGGAGGTCTTTGGAGACGTCCGTCATGTCCTCGAAGCTCGTGACGCCACGCACGTAGATCCAGCTCCAGAGCTGACCGACGCGCATGCGGAGCTGTTTTTCCGGCACGCCTGCAGCGGCGAGCGCGAGCTTCAAGCGGTCGCGCGTCAGACCTGCGAGCGAAGGCTTCGCGGCGGACGTATCGGTATCAATCTTAACCAAGGGAGCGGCGGTCATAACTTAAAAAATCAGCTTCGAGTTGCGGAAGTGGCCCTTTTACAGGCGTTTGCGGCGGATTGGTAGTCGCAGGACGTCGCGCTCCTTATTTGATGGCGCTTAGCGACATGCGTTCCGCGCGCCGGCCGCCAAGCGCCGACGTTAAAGGATAAACCGGCTGAGGTCGGCGTTTTTCGAGAGTGGGCCGACGCGCTCTGTCACGTAGGGGCCGTCGATGACGACGGTGGCGCCGCTCTTGTCGGAGGCTTCGAACGAAACCTCATCGAGCACGCGTTCCAGCACCGTCTGCAGACGGCGCGCGCCGATGTTCTCAACGGTCGAATTCACTTCGACGGCGGCGTCGGCCAGCGCGTCGATGGCGTCGGGCTTGAATTCGAGCGTCAGGCCTTCCGTCTGCATCAGGGCGACGTACTGCTTGATGAGGCTCGCCTGGGGTTCCGTCAAAATGCGTTTCATGTCATCGCGCGTAAGCGCATTGAGCTCGACGCGGATCGGCAGGCGGCCTTGCAACTCAGGCAGCAGGTCCGACGGCTTGGAGACGTGGAAGGCGCCGGATGCGATAAAGAGAATGTGGTCGGTTTTCACCGGGCCGTACTTTGTCGCGACCGTGGTGCCTTCGATCAACGGCAGAAGATCGCGCTGGACGCCTTCGCGCGAGACATCGGCGCCACCACGCGCGCCGTCGCTACGCGAGGAGATTTTGTCGATCTCATCGAGGAAGACGATGCCGTTGTTTTCGACCGCAGCGATCGCTTCGCCGGAGATCTGATCGCTGTCGATCAGTTTGTCGCTTTCCTCGGCAATGAGAATGTCAAAGCTGTCTTTAACGGTCACGCGGCGCGACTTCGTCCGCTGGCCGAGCGCCTTGCCTAGCATCTCGCTGATGTTGATGGTTGCCATCGAACCGCCGGGCATGTCGAACGTCGGGATGGGCGACGCCGTATCGGCGACAAGGATGTCGATTTCCTTGTCGTTCAATTCATTGTTGCGCAGCTTCTTGCGGAAGCTATCGCGCGTGGATGGTGAGGCGTTCGAGCCGACGAGCGCATCGAGTACGCGTTCCTCCGCGGCTTTCTCGGCTTTGGCGCGGACGCCTTGGCGTTTCGATTCTTTGACGAGGCCCAAGCCGACTTCGACGAGATCGCGGATAATGCTTTCGACGTCGCGGCCGACGTAGCCGACCTCGGTGAATTTCGTGGCTTCGACTTTGAGGAACGGCGCGCCCGCGAGTTTCGCCAAGCGGCGGGAGATTTCGGTCTTGCCGACGCCAGTCGGGCCGATCATCAAGATGTTCTTCGGCAGGACTTCGTCGCGCAACTCGCCGGTCAATTGCTGGCGGCGCCAGCGATTGCGCAACGCGATGGCGACGGCGCGCTTGGCGTCCGCTTGGCCGACGATGTAGCGGTCGAGTTCGGATACGATTTCACGCGGGGAAAAGTTGGTCATTGTCTCGCTTGCGGAAGGTAGGGACCGATGGGTGTGGCGTTCAGCACCGGCAGCAGGCGGTTGCGCAGCGGGTGCCAGAAGACGCCGAGGATCAAGACGAAGCCGCCAACGAGGGCAAGCGTCAAGGTGAAGGACGAGGGAGCGTTGCCGCTATGAGGCAGCTCCACGCCACCGCTCAAGAGATCGTAGACCGCGCCGCAGAAGTAGGCGAGCGACGAGACGAGCAGTGCGCGCCGATCTATGGCCAGCGCAAAGAGGCCAAGTGCCAGAACGGTCAGAAGCACGACGCCAGAAGTCATCAAGCCGTTGGTTGAACTTTTGATCAGCATGATCATCGGCGAGACGATCAGTGCGGCGGCGACGAGATGCAGCCAGAAGGCGCAATCGGAAAAGCGCATGACGCGCTTGGGGTCCTTCGCATCGTAGAACAGCGCGACAAGCAACACGAAGATGCCGTAACCGAATGCCGCAAACGATAAGCCGAGCCCTATCGAGTAAAGACCTTTGCTGACGACGGCGTAGCCGAAGAACGCCATCAGGCCGAGCGCGAACGGCAGGCGGAAGCGCAAGTAATAGACGAACGCCGCGATGAGGGCTGGCAAGCCGAACACAAGTGTCGGATTGCGCCAGAATGCGAGTTCGGAAGCGGTATCCCAGTTGGAGGATTTGAAGTTGTCCCAGTGAAGCTGGACGACGACGGCGGAGGCTGCGAACGCAACGAACAGCAGAGAGAGCACCATTCCAGGCAGCACGGCGCGCAGCCGTCCGACGAGAATTTCGCTCAAGATCCAGAACGTGGCGGCGGCGACAGCCAGTGTCGCGACCCAGCTGATGCCGAAAAGTCCGGTGGACGTAACGGTGAGAAACGCAGCCGCGATCAGCAGCACGCCAATGGTCAGGAAAACGTCGTTGAAGCCGTTGAGGAAGCGGAAGCGTTCCTCATCGGCCAGCACGGACGGTTCGCCGTCGGGTCCGAGCGGCGCGGCGTCGGGACCATGGCGCATGGCACGCAGCTTCTCGGCTTGCGCGGCGTCGATGACGCCCGCGTCGACGGCTGCCTGAAGATCGTCAGAGGATGGTCCGTTGGCCATGAGCGGGCTCGCGCCGTTACGATGTCTTCGCGTCGAGGCTTTCGACGACGATGTTCGAATTCGTATAGACGCAAATCTCGGCGGCAATGGACATGGCCTTGCGGGCGATGGCTTCGGCGTCGAGCGGTTGGTCGATCAAGGCGCGCGCGGCGGCAAGCGCATAGTTGCCGCCGGAGCCGATGCCGGCGATGGCGTTTTCGGGTTCCAGCACGTCGCCGGTGCCTGTCAGGACGAGGGTCGTTGTGGCGTCGGCGACGATCATCATAGCTTCCAGGCGGCGCAGGAAGCGGTCAGTGCGCCAGTCTTTCGCCAGTTCGACGGCGGCACGGGTCAACTGGCCGGGGTATTGCTCAAGCTTGGCCTCGAGCCGCTCGAACAAGGTGAAGGCGTCGGCCGTCGCGCCTGCGAAGCCGCCAATCACGTCGCCTTTGCCCAGGCGGCGGACTTTTTTGGCATTCGACTTGATGACCGTTTGGCCCAGGCTGACCTGGCCATCACCGGCAACTACAACTTTGCCGCCCTTCCGGACCGTCAGGATCGTCGTGGCGTGCCAGCTCGGAAGGCCGGCATTTTGGCTCTGGTGCGTCATATGTATCGCGTCAGTTAAGCTTTTGGCGGGAAGATGCAAGGTGGGTGGGCCTTGGCCTGTCGGGTGACAAGCTGATAAAGGCTCGGGGAGCTGCGGGTAAGGACTTTTTTACGGGCCTTGGCGACTCCCGTTCCGGGAGCCGGCCGCCAAGGCTAAAGTTGGAGAGGGATTCACGTGAAGCGGCAGGCGACGATAACGCGCAAGACCAAGGAGACCGAGATCTCCGCGACCGTCGACCTCGATGGGACGGGCGCCTACGACGTTTCGACGGGGATCGGTTTTCTCGATCACATGCTGGAGCAACTCGCCCGGCATTCTCTCATCAACATTACGCTCAGGGCCAAAGGCGACCTGCACATCGATTTCCACCACACGGCCGAGGATACGGGCATCGTGCTGGGGCAGGCGATCGCCAAGGCGCTCGACGATAAAGCCGGGATCGTGCGGTATGCCGACGTGCATCTGCCGATGGACGAGACGCTGACGCGCGTGGCGGTCGACGTTTCGGGGCGGCCGTTTCTGGTCTGGAAGGTGGATTTCACGCGGCCGAAGCTTGGCGAGATGGACACCGAGCTGTTCCGCGAGTGGTTCCAGGCATTTGCCCAGAATGCCGGCATTACGTTGCACGTCGAAAACCTTTACGGCGAGAACAATCACCATATCGCGGAGACCTGCTATAAGGGCCTCGCGCGGGCGCTGAAGGCGGCGGTTGCGATCGATCCGCGGCAGGCGGGTCGCATTCCGTCAACGAAAGGCGCGCTTTAACGTTCGAGCCGGTCGACCTGACGGATCTGGCTGACGGATCTGGGCGGCGCGCCGTTCGAATGGAGCAAGGAGCTTTGAGTTCTGTGTCGACCTACACCGTGCATGAGCCGCCGGATGCCGATGCTGATCGCATCGATCGCGGCGTCGAGCTTGAGTTCGTCAAAGACGGGTTTTCGTGGTTGACCGCGATCTGTCCGCCGCTCGGGTTTGTGGCGAACGGCGTCTGGCTGATGGCGATTGCCTATCTCGCGGGTTCGGCGCTGCTCGGCTACGTGCTGAATGCGCTGAAAGTCAGCCCGGACAGCATCGGCATCATCTTTCTGATGATCAACGTCTACCTTGGCTTCGAGGTGTCGAGCCTGAAGCGGTGGATGTTGGACCAACGCGGCTGGCAGATGATTGGCGTCGTCAACGGCAAGTCGATTGCTGAGAGCGAGCGGCGGTTCTTCGAAGGCTGGCTGCCGGAGCAGCCGGTGATCGCGCGCGATGACGCCGCTGGTGCGTCGTCGAGGGCGCGCGGATCACGCTTCTGGCCGTTCGGCATTGGGGCTTGAGCATCACGCGCGCGCATTGTTCTTCCGGGTTGCGCGTCGTGGGACGATCGCAATCCGGGTCGCATCGTCCGCGTCGTTGAGACTGGGTCCCAGGTCTCGCAAGAGGGCTCACCCGGGATGACAATTGGCGCGGCTTGCGGCATTGGAAGCTGGCACAATTTATCTCACTGAAGATTCCTCCGAGGCCCGGTCTTCTCATGCAAAGCGTCGTTATCATCGATTACGGGTCGGGCAATCTGCACTCGGCGGCGAAAGCGTTTGAAAGTGCGGCGCGCGAGAGCGAGGCCGATGCCCGGATCATCGTCAGTCCGCGGCCTGAAGATGTGCTGGCGGCGGATCGGATCGTGCTGCCGGGTGTCGGGGCATACGGCGACTGCAAGCATGGGCTCGAACGCGTGCCGGGGCTCATCCCGGCGCTGGAAGAGACGGTGCGGCAGAAGGGTCGGCCGTTTCTCGGCATTTGCGTCGGCATGCAGCTTTTGTCCGAGCGGGGGCTCGAATTCGTCGAGACGCCGGGGCTTGAGTGGATCAAAGGTGAAGTGCGTGCGATTGCACCCAGCGATCCGGAATTGAAAATTCCGCACATGGGCTGGAACACGCTCAACGTTGTCCATCCGCATGCGTTGCTCGACGGCATTCCGACCGGCCCGGACGGCTGGCACGCGTATTTCGTGCATTCGTTCGCGATGGTGCCGACAGAGCGGCGCGTCGTCGTTGCCGAGACAGATTACGGCGGGCCGATCACGGCGTTCGTCGCCGACGGCAATATCGCGGGCACGCAGTTTCATCCCGAGAAGAGCCAGAAGCTCGGTCTCAAGCTGATTGCGAATTTCTTGAAGTGGAAGCCGTAGATATTGACGTCATGCCGACGGAGGTCGGCATCCAGTCAGCGAGCAAATGTCTGGCAAGCTGAGGCTTGGCTGGATCCCGGCCTGCGCCGGGATGACGTTCAGCGGGCGTGTCTATCACCCGATCTCTAACCCCTTCCCGATAGGGAGCAGGAAGTCAGAAGCCGAAGTCACCGCGCGAGCGTGCCGACGGCCGATTGAATGACCGTCCAGACGCCGCGCGGGACGTGCCATGTGCCATCGGTATCGTCGTCTTCGAGGCGGCCTTCGAGCCAGGTGAGACGTGCCGTGCCGGCCGCGTCGGCGCGACCAAGTTCGTGGACGGCGAGTTCATCAGGAGAATCGAAAAGGATCGCGAGGCGTCGCTTGATCTGTTCGGCGCCGAGCCAGGTTCTGACGTACCAGACGCCGTTGCCGGCGGGGGCGTATTCGGTCGCGATGTAGGGGAGCGAGAACGTCACCGTCCAGGTGTCCTGGTTGGCGGATTTGGGGGTGTGATGGAGAAGGAAGGTCTTCATGGCGCTAATCCGGTACTGGGCGGGGGGAGCTTTGGGGGAGCAGGCATGAGGTACGCAGTACGCGACGTGAAAAACGCAAAGTGAAAAAAGGAGCCGGGGATCATGAGGCAGTTGGGGGGCATGATCCCCGGGTCTCCAGCATCGGCCTTTGGACGAGACGAGCCCGTCGGGAAGGCTAGGGGGAGAGAAAGACCCGCCCCGCCCAAAGACCGGAATTCGTGGGCGTCAGCCGGCTTTCGCGAACGGCAGCTCGGGCTCCATCGGCTCGGCGGCAGCTGTTGCGGGAAGCGGGAAGGCGATGACGTTGCCATCGGGTGCGAGATCGACGCTGGGGCGGCGCTGGCGGAACCAGCGGAGCGACGTGTTCGTCATTGCGGCGTCGCGCTTCGTCGCCTGGATCAGGAGGCCGTCATCTTCGGCGAGGAGCGCGCGGAGATCGGTCTCGAGTTCCACTTCTTCGCGTTCGGACATGACGTACCAGGTGTTCGACAGTGGCCGGGCCCACTTGTCGCCAATGCCCATGATGGCCTGGGCGACGACGTGCTGATTGCGGGTCGGGTGGGCGAGATCGTACGAGATGAGGTAGGTGCGCATGGGGGCTCTCCTAGTGTTTCGGGAGGGTCGAACACGCTACTCTGACCCAGGGTGGCGCCTGACTTGCGGCGTCGTGAACATAGGAAGAACATGCCACGACTCAGAACGGTTGTCCAGCATTTGTTCTAAAATTGTTCTTGTCGGAGTCTTAACGTCGTGGTAGGGACAACAGGTTAAAATAATTAAGAATTTCGGCCTTAAGCGGGGCGTTACACCCCGGGCCCAAGCGGAACATGTGCCGGCGGCCCGTTACGCCTCGGGAAACAGGCTCAGCTGATTGGGATCAGGGTGCGCGGACGTCGGAATGCGCCGGTGGGGACCGGGATCGAAGCGCGGCTCAAGGCCCGGAAAACGCCGCTGGAACTCAGCCAGCGCCCTGGCGCGGGCGCCGGGGAAGCGCACTTCCTCCCAGATTTCATAGAGGCGGCGCGGGTCGCAGGCGTAGCGGCGCTGCAGGTCCGTCGGGCGGATGCGCATCCAGCGGGCGATCCAGATGTCGACCGCGTCGTCCTCGGTTAGGGGACGGCGGGCAACGGCAGGCGGCGGCTCGACAAGAAACGCGGTAGCCATGGAACACTCTTACTTTTGCGCATTGCGACTCCTTCCGGTGGAGTCGGCTGTTTCTTCGATTGCGCGCTGCGACACGCGTTCCGCGAGCCGGCCGCAGCGCGTAGGTCTTGACGTAGCCTGCGATCCGCGATTGATCGCACGGAACATTTAGGAACCCAAGATAGCAATCTGATGGCCGGATTGTCGCGCCGGATATGGCGCGAATTCGTCCTCTCCCTGACGGGAGCAGGAATTTACCCGCGAGACAAAAGCATTGATCCTATTCCCTGCCATAGACCTTAAAGACGGCCAGTGCGTCCGGCTGAAGCTCGGCGAAATGGACGCCGCGACCGTGTTCAACGACGATCCGGCGGCGCAGGCGGTGAGCTTCGAGCGCCAGGGCTTCAAATATCTGCATATCGTCGATCTCAACGGTGCGTTTGCCGGCAAGCCCGTGAACGGCGCCGCCGTCGAGGCCATTCTGAAGGCGATCTCCATGCCGGCGCAGCTCGGCGGCGGCATTCGCGATCTGGCGACGATCGAGGCGTGGCTGGAGAAAGGCATTCGCCGCGTGATCCTCGGCACGGTCGCGGTGCGCGATCCGGCGCTTGTGAAGGACGCGGCGAAACGCTTTCCAGGCCAGGTCGCGGTCGGAATTGACGCCAAGGGCGGCAAGGTGGCCGTCGCGGGTTGGGCGGAGACATCGGAGCTGACGGCTGTCGATCTGGCGAAGCGGTTCGAAGACGCGGGTGTTGCGGCTATCATCTATACCGACATCGAGCGCGACGGCGTGTTGAAGGGGCTTAATCTGCCTGCCACAGCTGCGCTCGCGCAGGCGACGCGCATTCCGGTCATCGCGTCGGGAGGTCTTGCGTCCATCGCCGATGTGCGCGACCTGATGAAACCTGAATACCGCATGCTCGAAGGGGCCATCACGGGCCGCGCGCTCTACGATGGCCGCCTCGACGCCAAAGAAGCGCTCGAACTTCTGGAGACGGCATGAAGATCGGTGACAAAGTTCGTGTGCTGGGCGTTCCGGATGGCGTGCCCAAAGATAACAAGCAGCTCATGACGCTGTTTCGCGGCTGCGTCGGCAAGACGTTTCCGATCGTCAAGTTCGACGACGGACTGGTCGAGCTGCATGTCGGCGAAGTTTTCGGCAAGTCCGCCGAGCATCACCAAATCTGGCTCGATCCGAGCCAAGTGCAATTGATTGAGGCCTGAACTTTGAACGTCATGACGCAAGGCGCGTCGGCCGAGCCGATGCTGCCGCCTGAAATTGCGCGGCGGCGCACGTTCGCGATCATCTCGCACCCTGACGCCGGTAAAACGACGCTGACGGAAAAGCTGTTGCTGTTCGGCGGAGCGATCCAGATGGCGGGCGCAGTGAAAGCGCGCGGCGAGCGGCGGCGCACGCGTTCCGACTGGATGCAGATCGAGCAGCAGCGCGGCATCTCGGTGACGTCGTCGGTGATGACGTTCGAGCGTAACGGCATCGTCTACAACCTGCTCGATACGCCGGGCCACTCCGACTTCAGCGAAGACACCTATCGTACGCTGTCGGCGGTCGACGCCGCCGTGATGGTGATGGACGCGGCGAAGGGCATCGAAAGCCAGACGCGCAAACTGTTCGAGGTTTGCCGCCTGCGCGATATTCCGATCATCACCTTCATCAACAAGATCGACCGCGAGGCGGAAGATCCGCTGACGCTGCTTGATCAGATTGCGGCGGACCTGGCGCTCGATCTCGTGCCGATGGCGTGGCCCGTTGGCATGGGCACGGATTTTCGCGGTGTACTCGATCTCGTCGGCAATAAGATTTTGCTTCCCGAGAGCGCCGAGCGCGGCGCTTCGTACGGGCATTCGCAACCGCTCGAAACGTTCGAGGGACTGCGCCGCATCGAGGGAATCGACGAGCGTATCGCTGAGAAGACGATCGAGGCTGTGGAACTGGCGCAGGGTGCGCTGCCGCAGTTCGATCTACAGGCCTTCCGCGAAGGGCATCTGTCGCCGGTGTTCTTTGGCAGCGCCTTGAAGAATTTCGGCGTCGAGCAGCTTCTCGACGCGCTTGGCGCCTGGGCGCCGGGGCCGCTGCCGCGCGATGCAACGCAGCGGACGGTGCAGCCGGGCGAGGATCAGGTTACCGGCTTCATCTTCAAGGTGCAGGCCAACATGGACCCGAACCATCGCGACCGTATTGCGTTCATGCGGATCTGCTCGGGCAAGTTCAAGCGCGGCATGAAGATGCTGCACGTCCGAGATAACAAGCCGATGACGATCTCGTCGCCGACGTTCTTCTTCGGCCAAGGCCGCGAGACTGCGGACGAAGCCTGGGCGGGCGACATCATCGGCGTACCGAACCATGGAACGCTGCGCGTCGGCGATACGCTGACAGAAAAAGAGAGCCTGAAATTCACCGGCATTCCGAATTTCGCGCCGGAGCTTCTGCGCCGCGTCGTTATTCAGGATGCGATGAAGGCGAAGCAGCTCAACCGCGCTTTGGACGATCTGGCGGAAGAGGGCATCGTGCAGGTGTTCACCCCAATCGCGGGCGGGCGGCAAATTCTCGGCGTCGTCGGGCAGCTGCAGTTCGAAGTTTTGCAGTCACGTGTGGCCAACGAATACAGCGTACCGGTGTCGCTGGAACAGTCGCCGTTCGAAGTGGCGCGGTGGATCTCGGCGGATGATCCGGCGGCGTTGCAGAAGTTCGTCAATGCGCATCGGGGCGAGATCGCGACCGATCGTGACGGGGCGCTCGTGTTCCTCGCGGAGAGCGCCTGGATGCTAAAATACAAGACCGAGCGCTTCCCCGAAATCAAATTCGCCGCACTCCGGGAACGCGGCGAATCCTAATTCGATTGTAGGCATGCTGAGCAGCTAAAGGCGGCGTGGCTGCGGGAGCGACCGCTGCTGCGCCCAAAAACGGGTATCTGCGAGAACATTGCCGCTTGCGGCGGCCACTCCCGCCAATTTGATATTCCGGCGATCGCCGTCGGAGGTTTGATCCGCGTCAAATTCCCGCAAACAGACGAATAAGGCGCGGCCTCAGACCGATATATTTGGCTCCCGCCTCTGCGGGTTGTTGAACTTGCCTTCCACGCCTTCCAGCCACTTATGCAGCGCGGTTTCGAGGGCATCCGTCTGGGCGGACGCCTTGCTGTGCTGCAGCTCCGTTATGGTGCCTTCCGCGTCCAGCGAGCCGCGAATGGTGTCGTGCTGATCAATGAAATTGGTCAGGGCGTCGGCTTGATCGCCAATGATGCCATGGGCTTCGAGCTGGGTGCGGGCCTGTGTAATACGGTCCTGGATTGCGGCCAACCGGGCGCGAAGGTTCTTAGGGGCAAATTCGTCGACCATAGATTTTCAGGTTCCCTTGCAAATTTTTGCGCGTAGTCCCGCGAGAGGGCATAACTTCCGAAGTGCGCGAGAGTTCCCTCAGGGAGACCGTTAATATGCTCGACGCTGACGGATACGGCGTGATAGTTGCCTAGCCACGGGGCGTGATACCGGAGCTCCGAGGTGCAAAGGAAGTCGCTTTTACAAATATGCTGAAAGTCCGCATCATTCCATGTCTTGATGTCAAAGATGGACGAGTTGTAAAGGGCGTCAATTTCGTCGATCTCATCGATGCGGGCGATCCGGTCGAGGCGGCCGCCGCTTATGACGCAGCCGGCGCCGACGAGCTTTGCTTTCTTGACATCACGGCGAGCCATGAAAACCGCGACACCATTTTCGACGTGGTTGAACGCACGGCGAACCGCTGCTTCATGCCGCTGACGGTCGGGGGTGGGGTCCGGACGGTCGAGGATATCCGTAAGCTGCTGGAAGCTGGCGCCGACAAGGTTTCGATCAACACGGCGGCGGTGAACAACCGGGCGTTCGTGAAAGAAGCGAGCGAGAAATTCGGGGCGCAGTGCATCGTCGTCGCGATCGACGCCAAGCGGGTCTCAGCCGAAGGCGAGCCGGCGCGGTGGGAGATCTTCACGCACGGCGGACGTAACCCGACCGGTATCAATGCCGTCGAATATGCACGCGAAGTTGCAGAACTCGGGGCAGGGGAGATTCTGCTGACCTCGATGGATCGCGACGGCACCAAAGCCGGGTTCGACGTGGAATTGACGCGGGCCGTGTCGGATGCCGTAACCATTCCCGTCATTGCCTCGGGCGGCGTGGGCACGCTGCAGCATCTGGTTGATGGCGTCGAAGGCGGCCACGCGAGCGCCGTACTGGCAGCGTCGATCTTTCACTTCGGGACGTACTCGATCCCGCAAGCGAAAGACTACATGGCCAAAGCCGGACTCGCGATGCGGATGGATTCCTAGATTTTCTTGAGTTTGGAATGGCGCCCTGCCCTCCGTCATGCCGACGGAGGTCGGCATCCAGACAGGCATCACCATTTCACCTGTCGAGGTTTGACTAGATTCCGGCCTGCGCCGGGATGACGGTATGAGAAACCAAAAGGGCGCTGCCTTGGGGCTATGGCGTCCGGTTTCTAAGGTGCGGGCGTTTTGTCGGGGAAGCGGCAGATGTCGCTGATGAGGCAGCGCCAGCATTCGGGTTTGCGGGCTTTGCAGACGTAGCGGCCGTGCAGGATCAGCCAATGATGCGCGTGCATCGCATATTCCTTCGGCACGACGTGCATCAGGTCTTCTTCCACCGCCAGCGGTGTTTTTCCGCGTGATAGTCCGATGCGGTTCGCGACGCGAAAGACGTGCGTGTCAACCGCCATCGTCGGCTGGTGAAAGGCGATGTTCATGACGACGTTCGCCGTTTTGCGCCCGACGCCGGGCAGCGATTCCAGCGCATCGCGATCCGACGGTACGACGCCGTCGTAGTCGTCGACCAGGCGCTGCGATAAGCCGATGACGTTCTTCGCTTTGGCGCGATAAAGGCCGATCGTTTTCACGTAATCGCGCAACGTGTCTTCGCCGAGCTTCAGCATCTTTGCCGGCGTATCGGCGATCTTGAAGAGAGCCCGGGTTGCTTTGTTGACGCCGGCGTCGGTTGCCTGGGCGGACAGCACAACGGCGACCAATAGCGTAAACGGATTGGTATGCTCCAGCTCGCCCTTGGGCTCGGGGTTTGCGGCGTGAAACCTCCGGAAAACCTCATGAATTTCGGTTTTGTCGAGCAGCGCGGATTTACGCGCCTTCTTGGCCGCAATTGCCGCAGGTTTTGCCGCCTTGCGTTTTTTTTCGGAACTTCCGATGCTTGTATGGTGTACATCCGAGGACGCTTTGGCCATCAGAGCTCCGCTGTGTTGGCGCCGTTGGCGCTCCGCAGTGATGGGTTGAGACGGGTCGCCAGCCACGAGACATGAGCGATAATCGAACTGAAATGCAATCCGCGAAAGATACGCAGTTTGTGCTTCATCCCCACCGCTCGCTGCCGCCGAGCGGGTTCTTGATCATGATGAGCTTGATTAGCTCGGTGAGCTTCATCGTCGGACTTGTATTTTATCTTATGGGCGCCTGGCCGGTGTTCGGGTTTTTCGGGCTCGACGTCGCGCTGATTTACTGGGCCTTTAAACGCAACTATCGCGACGGCCTGGAATACGAGACGGTCGACGTCACTCCCGACGTGTTGACGCTCACGCATGTCCATCCCTCGGGGCAGCGCGAAGTTTTCGAGTTCAATCCGTATTGGACGCGGGTGAGCTGCACGGTTGATCGCCCGGACGGGCGGACATCGCTCTGGCTGTCGGCGCAGGGCAAGGCGGTTCGGTTCGGGAAGTTTCTGACGGACGACGAGCGGCGTAATTTCGCCAACGCTTTAAGCGGTGCTCTCGTCACCGCGCGCGGGTCGAAGTTTTAGACCCTATCGTCAACCCGGCCTTCGTCGGCGTGACGCAACAAGCTGCTCGTGGGCTAGTCGTTCAGCATCGTCAGCGCGGCGCGGCGGTCGCCGGGCTTTAAGCGCAGGAACTGCGTGCGCGCGGTTTTGATGTCTTTCGCCGTGCCGGTTTCGGCGGCTGCTTTCAGCGCTTTCGTTGCAGCGTGATCGGCGCCGACAACAAAGGACAGGGCGCCCGCGAGACGTCCCATCGTGGCCGAGTCGAATTTGAAATCATCGTCGGCCATGTGAGCCTCTCGCTTACTGGAACCGGCCGCCGCGCTGCAGGACTTCGATCTTGTAGCCGTCCGGATCGTCGATGAAAAAGAACGTGCCGAACGGCTTGCCGTCATGCGTCATGTTCTTGATGTCCTTCGGCTGGTAGCCGGCAGCGACGATTTTCGCACGCGTCGCTTCGAGATCGTCAACGACGAACGCGATATGGCCATAGCCATCGCCAAGATTGTAGGGCTCGGTGCGGCCCTTGTTGACCGTCAGCTCAACCTCGAAATCGTTCTCGGCGTTCTTCAGATAGGTAAGCGAAAAGTCCGGCCAATCTTTCTTTTCGGAAACTCTGAGGCCGAAGCACGCCTCGTAGAACTTCACCGAGCGCGCCTCGTCGAGAACGCGGATCATCATATGAATCGCTTTGGCCATTCTGTCCGTTTCTCCCTTTTCGTTTTCGTTCTTTTTACGTCACGGCCAGATCGAGTCCGGCCATGACAAGAGGAAAAAAGGCGTCACAGCCAGGGGCGCGAGGATGCCGTGCCCTCTTCGAAGGACGAGATGGCTTTGCCCTTCTCCAGCGTCAGACCGATATTGTCGAGGCCGTTCAACAGGCAGTGCTTGCGGAATGGATCAATGTCGAACTTGATGACGCCGCCATCGGGACCGCTGATTTCCTGTTTTTCGAGATCGACGGTGATCGTCGCATTGGCGCCCCGGTTGGCGTCGTCCATCAGCTTATCGACGTCGGACTGCGGCAGCTTGATCGGCAGGATGCCGTTCTGGAAGCAGTTGTTGTAGAAGATGTCGGCGAAGTCGGTGGCGATCACGCAGCGAATGCCGAAGTCCAACAGCGCCCAGGGCGCATGCTCGCGCGAAGAGCCGCAGCCGAAGTTGTCGCCGGCAACGAGGATCGTCGCGTTGCGGTACTGCGGCTTATTCAGGACGAAGTCCGGCAGCTCGTTGCCCGTCGCCGGGTCGTAGCGCATTTCATAGAACAGCGACTTGCCGAGGCCGGTCCGCTTGATCGTTTTCAGGAACTGCTTCGGGATGATCATGTCGGTGTCGACATTGCGGATCGGCAGGGGCGCCGCTACGCCGGTCAGAACCGTGAATTTATCCATGCTTACGTCTCCTCTTCAGGCGCGCAGTGTGTCTGCCAGCGCCCGGAAATAGCCTTCCGCCGAGGCAAGCCGCCGAGCGTGCCGGAAAGCGCCGAACTCCCGGATGGCGGCTTCGAGATCGAAGGGCTTCAGATGTTCCAGCCGCCGTTTAACGCCAGCCTGCTTGCGCCCGTCAAGATGGTGTTCGAGCGTCGCGACAATCGTTTCGACGTAGCCACTGACGCGGCCGAGCTCGCGGGTGGCGGTCAGGAGCGCTAGGCGGTTATGGGGATCGCCTTCGAGGACCGCAAGGCTTGTGGCGGCGCGGGCCAATGTTGCTGCAACTTCCTCGGCATAAAGGGCGACCTTTTCGCGCCGGAGGCCGTCCAGCTTGGCGGCGAGCGCCAGCCAGCGGTTAACCGTGCGGGCGAGGTCGAGAAGGCGCTGGGCGTAGTCGGCGAGCCGCATGGCAGATCCTCAGGTCTAACGGATCTGGGATTTTACGGCCGCCGGAATGGGCGGGGATAAGTTTTTTGGCTTTTCTGGCGGGCCGCGGCGACTCCCGTTCCCGGAGCCGGCCGCCGCGGCTAAACCTAAATCGTCACCGGATCTTCGGGTCGGCGTAGCACTTGCGCATGTATTCGCAGCGGTACGATCCGGAGAAGTGCATGGCATCGCCTTTGGCGGGCGTAATGAACGTGCAGATCTCTTCCAGGCCTTCGGGCTTCAGCCAGCCCTGGCGGCGGCCGCGCTGGACGGCGAAGCAGTCGGCGGTTTCCTCGTCCGGGCCGCGGAACTGATGTCCGCACTCGTGCGCGTAGATCCACTGCTTGACGGGCGTCGATACCTTGTCGAGCAGGCGCGGATTCATGATCAGGAAGCCCGGATAGGCCGCGCCGTAGTCATCAAGCTTGTTGTCGATGACCGTCGGCCGTTGGCCGCAATATTGCGTCTGGCCGTCGAGTTTAAATTTTCCAGGGCCAACGATGTGGCTGTCTCCGCCGACGGTCGAGACGTATTGCTCCGGCGTCGGGATGCCGTCGCGCAGCGTTGCCGACGTGTCTTGCGCGTCAGCGGATGGCGCGAACGCAACCGCAAAGCCCAAACATCCCGCCAAGACGATCCTGAATAGGAATCGCCGGCCGCTCATCCGTTCAAACATTCAAAAACGTGCCCCGCGTTCTTTCAGCCTGCCCCTACAACATGGACCGAAATGTCGTAGTGCTCAAGCTTAGCCGTCTTGTGGCATGAACACAGTTAATCCGATGTGACTTCCGGCCACGGTTCAGTCACTTATGCGGGTCTCTATGGCCTCCATGTCATCGTCCGAGAAGCCAAAGTGATGGCCGATTTCATGGACGAGGACGTGCGCGACGAGGTGGCCAAGTTCTTCGCCTTCGGAGGCCCACTCATCGAGAATGGCGCGCCGATAGAGGAACACCATGTCGGGTTCGCGCGTGGTCTCGGTCACGCTTTTGCGGTCGAGGCTGACGCCCTGGTAAAGGCCCGTCAGTTCGAAAGGGTCTTCGATGTCCAACTCGTCGAGGATGTCGTCGGACGCAAAATCTTCGATGCGAATGATGACGTCGCCCGCCATCGTGCGAAATTCGGCGGGTAGCTTATTCCATGCTGTTTGCGCGAGCATCTCGAAGTCGGCAAGGCTTGGGGCGATGGCATTGCTCCAATCGTTCGGCATCTCGGCGCTCTCCTGTGGTTGAGCGCAGGAGATAGGCCTCGCTGGACGAAATGGAAAGGCCGTTTTCGATCAGGTCCGGTCGGCGACGATGAGAAGTTCCTGCAACGTGAAATGCAGTGCGCCGGCGTCGTCGGTGCGCGGCTTGAGGAAAGCTCTGAGCGGCGCCGGACCGGCGGTCAGGATGCGATTGAGCTCGGCGACGACATCGGGTGTGCAGCGCATACGCGCGACCCACGATGCGAAGTCGAGCTCCTTTTCCATTTGCTCATGCGCAGCAATCGAGAAGCCGTTGGCTTTGAGTAAAGCGATCCAGGTTTCAGGCGGCGGCGCAAAGCCGTGGCTCGGATCGCGCAGTTTCTCGAAGCTGTTGTAGTCAACGGCGGCTGTTTCGATTTCCGCGTCGCTCGCGTTCGGCAGACGCGCACGATCCGGCGCGACGTTATCGACGAACGCGAACCGTCCGCCTTTTTTCAGGACGCGGCGCACTTCGCGAACGAAGGCTTCGAGGTTCGGGAAGTGATGCGCCGCCAAGCGGCAGCAGACGAGATCGAAGCTTTCGTCGGGAAACGGCAGCGCGTCAGCAGAAGCGCGCGCCGTCAGCATGTTTGAGATGCGCCGCGCATTGGCGAGCTTTGCTGCTTCCTGGAGCATCTCGTCGGTGACGTCGCTCGCGATCATGCTGGCGACGTGCGGCGCAAAGATCGCGGCGGTATGTCCGGCACCGGTCGCGACGTCGAGGGCTTCCCAGGTTTTTTGCGGGGCCGTCAGTTCGACGATGCGTGCAAGGCTTTCGCCCTTGGCATGAACTTCCGACGTTGCGTAGTCGGCGGCGGCGCGGCCGAACTGCGATTGGACGGAAGCTGTCGTGTTGTCAGCCATAGCGCACATCCTCATTTGTCATCCTGGCCGCAGCGTAGCGGACAGCCGGGACCCATCAATCAGCAGACCTGTAGCAACATTCTGGTTCCCAGGTTTCGCAGCAAAGAGCGGCTCGCCCGGGATGACAGGAGACGGCGTGGCGCGAGTTTCTTAGCCCTGCCACTCTCTCACATCGACGAAGTGGCCTTCGAGGGCGGCGGCGGCGGCCATGATCGGCGACACAAGATGTGTGCGGCCCTTGTAGCCCTGGCGGCCTTCGAAATTGCGGTTCGAGGTCGAGGCGCAGCGCTGGCCCGGCTTCAACTGGTCCGGGTTCATGCCGAGGCACATTGAGCAGCCCGGCTCACGCCATTCGAAGCCGGCGTCGATGAAGATCTTGTCGAGACCTTCAGATTCCGCTTGCTCTTTCACGAGGCCTGAGCCCGGAACGATCATCGCGTAAGCGAGGCGCGACGAGATCTTCTTGCCATCGACGATCTTGGCAACAGCGCGAAGATCTTCGATGCGGCCGTTGGTGCATGAGCCGATCCAGACGACGTCGAGCGGAATGTCGGTCATCCGGGTGCCGGGCGTCAGGCCCATGTATTCGAGCGCACGCTGCATGGAGGCGCGCTTGTTCTCGTCGTGCACATCGGCAGGATTGGGCACGGCGCTCGCGATCGACGTCACGTCTTCGGGGCTCGTGCCCCACGAGACGATGGGCGGCAGCTTTGCGGCGTCGAGGCGAACTTCGCGATCGAAGTGCGCGCCGTCGTCCGTGCGCAGCGTTTCCCAGTACTTCATCGCCATGTCCCAGGCCATGCCCTTCGGCGCCTTGGGACGATCCTTGAGGAACGCAAACGTTTTCTCATCCGGTGCGATCATGCCGGCACGGGCGCCGCCTTCGATCGACATGTTGCAGACCGTCATGCGGCCTTCCATCGACAACGCGCGAATGGCCTCGCCCGCATATTCGATGACCGAGCCAGTGCCACCAGCGGTGCCGATCTCGCCGATGATTGCGAGCGTGATGTCCTTGGCGCCGACTCCCTTCGGGGCAACGCCATCGACCGTCACGCGCATGTTCTTGGCTTTCTTCTGGATCAGCGTCTGCGTCGCCAGAACGTGCTCAACCTCGGAGGTGCCGATGCCGTGTGCGAGTGCGCCGAATGCGCCATGCGTCGAGGTATGGCTGTCACCGCAAACGATCGTCGTGCCCGGCAGCGTGAAGCCTTGCTCCGGTCCGACGACGTGGACGATGCCTTGGCGTTTGTCGCGCTCGTTGAAATACTCGATGCCGAAGTCGCGGGCATTCGTCGCCAGCGTCTCAACCTGGACACGGCTCTGCTCGTCGGCGATGCCCTTGGAACGGTCAGTCGTCGGAACGTTGTGGTCGACGACGGCGAGCGTCTTCTCAGGGGCGCGAACCTTGCGGCCGGCCATGCGCAGGCCTTCGAATGCCTGCGGGCTCGTGACCTCGTGGACAAGGTGGCGGTCAATATAAAGGAGGCTCGTTCCGTCCGGCGATTGCTCAACCACGTGATCGTTGAAGATTTTATCGTACAGCGTCTTTGCCATGACTTTTCGAGAGCCTTTTGGGTGCGGCGGATCAAAACGAACGCGTTAGATAGCGTCAGAGATCGATTTCCGCAAATCAGTGCTGGTCGCAGGCCCGATCAGCAAAAAGCCGGGCCTTTTGGGCCCGGCAGTTCAGGGAGTTGGCATTTCAAACGGAGCGCCGACCGGTGGTGGCAAACAAACCAGTTCGCCGCTCCGCGCATGTCAGGGACATGGGGTGCTCGCGCTCGGCCAGCAAGGCCGCAGAGCGTTCAGTTACCTTTATTTTTGGCAATCTTCGAGATCAGGAAGTCGCGCAGCAGCTGGACCTTCTTTGAGGATTTCAGCTCTTCCGGGTAGGCGTACACCATATTGAGCGACGGCTGGTCGATGTCGGTCAGGACGGGCACGAGATCGGTGATGTCGTCGGTCAGATAATCCGGGATCATGCCGACGCCGATGCCGGCCTTGATCGCGTATTTGATGGCGACGACGCTGTTGACGCGCAGAGCGGCTTCGCGCGGCTCGCCGTTCAGGCTGCCTGCGGTTTCGATCCAGGACATGGCGTCGAGGTGCTGGGCGGACGGACCGGTATAGCCGATGATGCGGTGCTGGCTGAGATCCTCAAGGCTCTTCGGCGTGCCGTATTTGCGAATGTAGTGTGCAGATGCGAAGGCGCGGACGCGGCTCTCGAACAGTGGGCGACGGATGAGGTCAGCCTGCTCCGGTTCGCGCGTCCAGATCGCGGCGTCGGCGGCGCGCATGCCGATATCGACCTGATCGTCGTTGAGGATCAGCTCGATGCGAATTTCGGGATAAAGCTCGCCAAATTCCTTCAAACGCGGCGTGAGCCAAATCGTGCCGAAGCCAATCGGCGCGGTGACGCGAAGTTCGCCCGAAGGTTTCGTCGTCGAGTCCGAGAGCAACGTTTCGGCGGTCTGCAGCTTGGCGAAGACCTCAGCGACCGTACGGTTCAGCAACTCGCCTTGCTCGGTCAGAACCAAGCCGCGGGCGTGCCGGTGAAAGAGCGTGACGCGGAGGTTGGCTTCAAGAGCGGAGATTTGTCGGCTGACGGCCGACTGGCTCATATGAAGCTGCTCCCCGGCATGCGTGAAGCTCCCTGCCTCGGCTGCGGCATGGAAGATTCGAAGCTTATCCCAATCCATTTCGGAGGCTCACCAGTGGGGGGTTACTGGACGGTACATAATTAGCTATGCACTGGACGCATTGCAACGGGGGTATGCCAGATAAGCAATAGACAAATGGGCCGAGCGCGGTCTTGTCGCGCTCCGTCCACAGATCAAAGGCATCTCTGGTCGCGATGAATGCGCCGTTTCTATTCAGCGGCGTCGGCTTGGTCTTCCATCTGCGCGAGATAGCGCTCGGCTTCGAGCGCCGCCATGCAGCCCATGCCGGCCGCCGTCACGGCCTGGCGGAAGACTTCATCCTTGACGTCACCCGCCGCAAAGACGCCGGGGATGGCCGTCGCGGTCGAGTCGGGCGCAGTGATGAGATAGCCCGAGGGTGTCGTCTCAAGCTGGCCCTTGAACAGCTCGGTTGCGGGCGCGTGGCCGATCGCAACGAAGAAGCCGTCTGTCGCGAGTTCGGACGTCATGCCGGTTTTGATGTTCTTCAGTACGATGCCGGTCACCGACTTCGGCGACGGTGCGCCGATGACTTCCTCGACGACGCTATCCCAGATGACGTCGATCTTCGGGTTCTTGAACAGGCGTTCCTGCAAGATCTTTTCTGCGCGCAGGAAGTCGCGGCGATGAACGAGCGTCACCTTGTTGGCGAAGTTCGTAAGAAACAGCGCTTCCTCAACGGCGGTGTTGCCGCCGCCGATGACGACGACGTCCTTGCCCTTGTAGAAAAAGCCGTCGCATGTCGCGCAAGCCGAGACGCCGTGACCTTTGAAATGCTCTTCCGACGGCAGGCCAAGCCAACGCGCTTGTGCACCGGTCGCGATGATGAGCGCATCGCACGTGTAGGTGTCGCCGCTGTCGCCTTCCAAGCGGAATGGGCGAACGCGCAGATCGACCTTGTTGATGTGGTCCATGATGATGTGCGTGCCGACGTGCTCGGCCTGCGCCTGCATCTGCTCCATCAGCCACGGGCCTTGGATCGGATCGGCGAAACCGGGATAATTTTCCACATCGGTCGTGATCGTCAGCTGGCCGCCGGGCTGCGTGCCCTGGATGAGCGTCGGCGAAAGCATGGCGCGCGCGGTGTAGATCGCGGCGGTGTAGCCGGCGGGGCCGGAGCCCAGAACGATAACCTTGGCGTGATGCGGTTTTTTAGTCATGGCTCTCACTCTCCGACCGCAGCCTGCGGGTCAGGGTTTGCTAATTAGGGGTGCCGTTTGCCCATCGTCAATGTTCGTCGGCCCGAGCGCCGTCGTTTCCGGGGAATACGTGCGGCACAGCGGCGCGGGCCGTGTTAGGCTTCCTCAAAAACCGGGGGGTGACCAGGGGTGAATGACGCGAAGTCCGCGCCGGAAATGAGTTTCGGCCAGCGAATCAGAGCCATCCTCATCGGGTCTTCGGGCAATCTGGTCGAGTGGTACGATTTCTACGTTTACGCGGCGTTTTCGCTGTATTTCGCCAAAGCGTTTTTCCCGGCAGGCAATCAGACCGCGCAGCTCTTGAATACGGCCGCGATTTTCGCCGTCGGTTTTCTGATGCGCCCGATCGGGGCGTGGCTGTTCGGGCGGATGGCGGACAGGCACGGGCGGCGTGTGTCGCTAACGGCGTCGGTGCTGCTGATGTGTTTCGGCTCGGCGATGATCGCGGTGACGCCCGTCTATGCAACGATCGGCGTTGCGGCGCCGATTATTCTGCTCATCGCGCGCATGATCCAAGGGTTGAGCCTCGGCGGCGAGTACGGCACGAGCGCGACGTACCTATCCGAGATGGCGACGTCGAAGCATCGCGGGTTCTATTCGAGCTTTCAGTACGTGACGCTGATCGGCGGGCAACTGACGGCGATGCTGGTGTTGATCGTGCTGCAGACGTTCGTGCTGACGGCTACTCAGCTTGAAGCCTGGGGTTGGCGCATTCCGTTCGTCATCGGGGCGCTGCTTGCGCTGATCGCGTTTGTGATGCGGCGCGATCTCGTCGAGACGGATTCGTTTGCGCGTGAGACGCGGCGCGAGGGTTCGCTTGCTGCACTCATGCGTCATCCGCGCGAGGTTGCGATCGTCATCGGGCTGACGATGGGCGGTACGCTGGCGTTCTACACTTACACCACGTACATGCAGAAATTTCTCGCCAACACGGCGGGATTTTCGAAGGACACCGCAACGCTCGTGTCGGCATCCGCGCTGTTCGTCTACATGCTGTTGCAGCCTATCGTCGGCGCGATATCGGACAAGGTCGGGCGGCGGCCGGTGCTCGTCACGTTCGGTGTTCTCGGCACGCTGTGTACGGTGCCGCTTTTAAGTGCCATCGGAAACGTGCGCGATCCGTGGGAGGCTTTTCTCTTGATCGTCGCGGGGCTCGCGATCGTGTCGTGTTACACGGCGATCAATGCGGTGGTTAAGGCGGAATTGTTTCCAACGTCGGTGCGCGCGCTGGGCGTGGGATTGCCCTATGCGCTGACGGTCGCGCTGTTTGGTGGCACGGCGGAATGGGTGGCGCTATGGCTCAAGCAAGCCGGACATGAAACCTATTTCTATTGGTACGTCACAGGCTGCATCGCGCTCTCTCTCATCGTTTATGCGACGATGCGTGATACGCGAGATCGCTCGGAGATTGATTGAGACATCATGTTTGACGGATGTGGTTCAAATCAATCGCAGCCCTTTGAGGCTCGCGTGGCCATTGCGGCCGACGATGACGTGATCGTGCACGGTGACGCCGAAGGGCCGCGAGGCCTCGATGATCTGCTTCGTCATGTCGATGTCGGCGCGCGACGGCGTCGGATCGCCGGAGGGATGATTGTGGACGAGAATGATCGCTGTCGCTGACAGCTCGAGCGCGCGCTTCACCACTTCGCGCACATAGACAGGTGTGTGGTCGACAGTGCCGTGGCCTTGCACTTCATCGGCGATGATCTGGTTCTTCTTGTCGAGGAAAAGAATGCGGAATTGCTCGCGCGTCTCGAAGCCTTGCGCCAAGCGCAGATAATCAATGACGCCGCTCCACGAAGTAAGCGCCGAGCGGGACTTGATCTCGCCTTTCGTCAAACGCTCGGCAGCGGCCTTGATGAGCTTCAGCTCTTCGACAGCACGGTCGCCGACGCCTTCAACTTCTTTCAAGCGTTGGGGTGCTGCGGAGACGACGTCGGCGAACGAGCCGAACTTGGCGAGCAATCGTTTGGCGATGGGCTTGGTGTCGATCCGCGGGAAGGCGCGGAACAGGATCATTTCGAGAAGCTCGTAGTCGGGGATCGCTTCGGCGCCGCCGTTCTGGAAGCGGTCGCGAAGGCGCTTGCGGTGGCCGTGTCGATCATCCGGCTCGGGTTTCGGCTTCTCAGGCGCGGCGGCGAAAAACGCCGCCTGTTCTTCGGCGCTTGCCTTGTCGCGAGACCCCCCGGAGCGCGACATGCCTTACTCCATTACGCCGCGGCGCGGACGTTGTAGGGCGGGTAATGATAACCGGCGGGCGATTCCGTGAAGATCTCGCAGCCGGTCTCGGTGACGCCGACGGTATGCTCGAATTGCGCGGATAGCTCGCGGTCGCGCGTGACCGCCGTCCAGCCGTCAGCGAGAATTTTTACGTGCGGCTTACCGAGGTTGATCATCGGCTCAATCGTGAAGAGCATGCCCGGTTCGAGCACGGTGCCTTCGCCCGGTTCGCCATAGTGCAGGATGTTCGGGCGGTCATGGAAGACGCGGCCGAGGCCGTGACCGCAGAAATCGCGGACGACGCTGCAACGCTCAGCTTCGGCAAAGCGCTGGATGGCGGCGCCGATGTCGCCGGTCGTCGCGCCGGGCTTCACAACGGCGATGCCGCGCATCAGAGATTCATAGGTGACGTCCATCAGCCGTTCGGCGCGTCGCGACACGTCTCCCACCGGATACATGCGGCTGGTGTCGCCGTGCCAGCCGTCGACGATCAACGTCACGTCGATGTTGACGATGTCGCCCGGCCGCAGCGGTTTGTCGTTCGGCATGCCATGGCAGACGACGTGATTGATCGAGGTGCACGTCGCGTAGCGATAGCCGCGATAGTTCAGTGTTGCCGGGATGGCGCCGTGATCGAGGGCGAATGAGAGCACAAGCTCGTCAATTTCGGCCGTCGTGACGCCCGGTTGCACGACCGGAACCAGCATGTCGAGCGCGGCGGCTGCCAATTGGCCGGCCTTGCGCATGGCGGCGAAGGCGTCGGGGCCGTGCAACGGGATCTTACCGTCGCGGCTTGCTGTTTTGCTCACTTCAATGTTGGACATGGGACTCCACGGCGGGGCAATCGTTCGTCAGTATATTTAGTGCGAAACCGCGGCCAACAAAATACATGGCATCGTCGCGGCGGCATTAACGCAAAAAGCGCCAGGAGATCCCGGCGCTTTTTAAAATTTCAGAAGCGGCCTGCACGAGGCGCTTATTCCTTGGCTTCTTCAGCCGGAACTTCGGCAGCTGTCAGCTCGGCGAGAAGACGCTGAGCCTGGCCGACCCAATCCTGCTTCTCAATGGCGCCCTTGAGCTTCAGCGTCTCATCGAGGTTGGCGATATCCTCATCCGAGAGGTTCGCGATCTGCTCGATCTTGTAGGCGTTGACTTGCTTCAGACGGTTCTGCAGGTCGATGTCGATGCCCTTGATCTGCGTCAGATCTTCGGCCTCACCCTTTGGCTTCTTGAAGCCCTTCCAGGCGGCGTTCAGGCGGCGCGCGCGAGCGTCCGTACGTTCGAAGATGCGGGCGGCCTTACCGCGGCGGCCACGAAGATAGTAAAGCTTCGCGCGGCGGACTTTACCGCGACGCAGGACTTCGATTTCGGCGATGAAGGGCGAGTAGATCGGGAAAACGCGCTCGACGCCTTCACCGTAGGAAATCTTGCGGACCGTGAAGTTCTCGTTGAGACCTGCACCCGAACGGGCAATCACGACGCCTTCATAGGCCTGGAAGCGAACGGTCGGTTCTTTCTCGACCTTCTTTTTCTTGTCCTTAGGATCGGCTTCGGCCGCCTCAATGACTTTTACCATCACTTTGACGGTATCGCCGGGGCCGAATTCGGGGACGCCGCGCTTGGAAAGAATGGCGTCCATCTGCTCGCGTTCGAGCTGCTGGATAAGGTTCATCTTGTTGATTCCATATAGTTTTTTGATGACGCAGAGGATCGGCTAAGCAGCGTTGGCGCCCGAGCCGTTCATGCAACCCCGAAGGGCAACCCGTTTGAGGGGGAATATTGTTGGGGCGGTTGATAACCGAAGCGCCTGGTTTTGTCGAGGGCGTCGCGCGAGAGGGCGAGCGAAAACCGGCGTGGTTCCGGTGAGCCACGTTACCACAGCCAAAAGCGGCGGCCACGCCGTCAGGCGCCTCAGTCTGTTATGATTTCCTTCGAATCACATTGGAGGTGCGGAATGGCCGATTGCCCGCTCGTCATCATTCGGT
Organism: Hyphomicrobium sp. DY-1; assembly: GCF_047497105.1. Lineage (NCBI taxonomy): Bacteria > Pseudomonadati > Pseudomonadota > Alphaproteobacteria > Hyphomicrobiales > Hyphomicrobiaceae > Hyphomicrobium > Hyphomicrobium sp. DY-1. Next base: position 2,015,915 of record NZ_CP134870.1, read on the forward strand.
GGCTCGATAGCCGGCAACCGTCAGGGCAATGGCGTTATCTTGCGGATTTGCCGGAGGCGCGGCCCGTCGAAGTGGCGAGCGTCGGTTGGCTGCTGCGGGATACTGCGGAGGCGATGGTCATCTGCCAGAACGTCGGCGATCTCGAGACCCCCGATAAAGCACAAGCGAGCGGGATCATGACGATACCCACTCGCTGCGTCCTTTCGGTTGAAAGGCTGACGGAGGTAGAACGCGGTACTAACGCTTTTGCTGCCCCTGGTTCTGCTGGTATTGCTGGTTCTGGGCATTTTGCTGCGATCTCTGAGGATCTTGAGATTGCGACAACACGGACGCTGCAAGCTCTTTGATCTCTTCAGAGTTCAGGGACTGTGGGTTCGATAGGGCCCTTGAGGCGATCGAACTCACGCGCGCAGACGTTTTCTCATTCTGAGCCATGACGATTTACTCACTTTCTCAAAATTGAGGAACCAACTCACTTGCGCAGGCAACTGATCACGTTGCAGTGCGAAAGTCCTTAGTCGGCGGCGAGTTATCCACCGATTAGTTCGTATACGCTGTTAATTTAATGGGCGGTGCGGCGAACCCGAACGCGCGTTCGATTTTTGATATATATTGTTATAAAATCAATTACTTAGTCCGAGCGCGTTGCCGATCATATTGCCGAGCGTCGCGTTTTGGCGGGCCGGATATTGTTCGTCATCCACGTCGTTATCGCGGGTGCGGGCGGCGAGCGCTTCCGGGTTGAAGTCGGGCTCGACGGGTGCGAGGTGGTCGTGACCCTTGTTGATCTTGCTCCACTGACCATCGAGAGCTTGCGTGATGCGGCGCTCGTGGCCGTAGACGTCGGGGAAAGTCTTCAGCTTGCCATCGTCCGTCACCCAGGCGGTGAAGTAGACGATGTGGATCGGTATTTCCTTGGTGATCGGGATTTCGTTGTTGAGCGGTCCCGTCCGGTCAAGCTCATCGACTTTGGCGGCGTCCCAGCCCTTGTCTTCCTTCAAGATCATCTTGGCGAGGTCCATCGGTTTCCAGACGCGTAGGCAACCGTGGCTCAACGTGCGGACTGCGGGCTTGAACATCCACTTGTCGGGCGTGTCGTGCATGAAGATCGTGTGTTGGCTCGGGAACGAAAATTTGACGTGGCCCAGCACGCTCCTGCGTCCCGGCGGCTGGATGACCTCGAAATTGCGGATGTCCGTCGAGGCCCAGTCGACCTTGCGATAGTCGATATTACGGCTGCCGTCCTTCGAGCGGATTTGCAGTCCGTATTTGGTCATCATGCCGCCGCCACGGATCAGGTTCGGCCACAGCTCGTTGACCATGATGCTTTCGGGCACGCGCCAGGCAGGGCGCAGCACGACGTATTTGAGCGGGCGCGAGAAGATCGTCGTCTGCTTGTCGACGAGGCCAGCCACGATCTTTTCGGAGCGGATGATCTTTCCGTCCTTATAGACGTACTGCATGAACTCGGGGACGTTGTTCAGGACGTAGAAATTGCCCATATCGAGCCACATCCAGCGCCACTCTTCCATGTTGGCGCGAATGCGCTTGGCGGCCGGGCTCAGTTTGCCTTTACCGTCCTTCGGCAGCATCGTGATGTAGATCTGGCGCAGCTTTTCGAACTGCGGATGCTGCGGTTCGAGGCTGCGTAGATAGGCGTCGGGCTCATGCGTGGCGGCGAGCGCGTCGATGACGATTTTCGGCTCGATCCATTGCGGGCGGCGATCGAGGTTGGTCGTCAGCTGCGCCGACGGGTCGGGGATCCGGCCGCCCCGGGCGTCGCGGGCATAGAGCAGCGCGGCCTTCGAATACATGATCTCGGCGTCGGCCAGAGAATCTGTGTCCGTTACCGTCAGCGCGCCGTTGGCGAGTTTGGGGACCTTGAAACGCCGGACATCGAGCGCGTAGTGATCGGCGTTGGCGATCTCGGCGGCAAGCGCCTTGGCTTCGGGTTTGAGGCCCGAGGCCGTCACCCACAAGCCGTCGCCGTGGCGACTGTTGTAGAATTCGACGAGCGCCTTTTGATCGTCGCGGTCGTGTTCGTCGTCTGCCGCTGGTTCGGCGGCGAGCTTGGCGCGAGCGGCAGCCAGAACCGGATCGTCTTGCGTTTGTTGCGGAGCGGCAGAAGCCGCTTCAGAGGATGGGGGCGCGGTCGCGGCCGGCGTTGCTGCCGGAGCGGCCGGGGTTTCGGCTGCGGCTTTTGGATTGGGCGTATTGGTTTGAACGGGCACCGGATCGGGCGCGGCGGGGAGCGGATCGGCGATTGCGGGAGACGTCAGCAGCACCATAGCCGCTATGCCGAGAAGCAGATTTTTGTAATGTCCCATCGCCATCTCTCGATTGGTCACGCGTCCGTGCCGAGAGCTTCATGCGCGCGGTCTAAAGAACCGTTTCGCGAATCTTCCCCCGCGTCATTTGCTCAAGAAATCCTGGCCATGCAAAGGCGAAGCGGCTGTGACGCCTCACTTTGGGGCGCGGGTGGGACGAATAAGATCCGGGCGGCGGGCGGCCGTCAGTTCTTCTGATTGGCGGCGGCGCCAGTCTTCAATTTTCTTATGATCGCCGGAGAGCAGAATTTCGGGAATGGCGCGACCTTCCCACTCGCGGGGCTTGGTGTACTGCGGGTATTCGAGCAGGCCGGTCTCGAAGCTTTCACTGGTTAGGCTGTCGGCGGCGCCCAGGACGCCCGGGATGAGGCGGACGCAGGCCTCGATCAGAACCATGGCGGCCAACTCGCCGCCCGCCAGCACATAATCGCCAATCGAAATTTCGCGTAGCCCCCTGGCTTCGATGACACGCTGGTCGATGCCTTCGAAGCGGCCCGCGAGCAGCGTGACGCCCGGTCCTTCGGAGAGATCGCGGGCGAGTTGCTGCGTCAGGGGGGTGCCGCGCGGCGAGAGATAGATCAGCGGTGCATCGGGCGAACGTTTTTGGGCGTGATCGAGTGCTGGGCCGAGCACGTCGGCACGCAGCACCATGCCTGCGCCGCCGCCCGCGGGCGTATCATCGACCTGACGGTGACGGCCCAAGCCGAAGTCACGGATCTGCAGAGCGTCGAGCGACCAGAGGTCGGCGTCGAGCGCCTGTCCCAGCAGCGAGATGCCGAGCGGTCCCGGAAACATCTCGGGGAAGAGGGTCAGGACCTGCGCTCGCCACGGGGCGCGTCCGTCGCTCGTTGGGAAGTGGGCCATTTATGTTGTCATCCTCGGCTGCACGCCGAGGATCCATTTTGCAGCGGGACGATGACCGATGGGTCCTCGGGACAAGCCCGAGGATGACACCGTTGAGCGTCCGATTACACGCCTTCGACAATGGTCATGTGCATCGTGCCGGCGCCCTGGCGCAGCGCTTTGGCTTCGGCATATTCGGGCGACTTGGCATATCCGATGGCGTGTTCGTAGCTCGGAAATTCGAGGATGACGTTGCGGGCGACGCCCTCGCCTTCCAGGGTCTCGCTCTTGCCGCCGCGTGCGATGGGCTTGCCTTCGAACTTGTCGAGCGCAGCCTTTGTCTTGGCAGCGTACTGAGCCCACTTGTCGGGGTCGGTGACGATGGAGCGGGCGATAACGTATCCCTTGGGCATTGGCTTGTTCTTTCCTTCGACGCAGAGCGTGGATTTTTGGACGAGGAGCCATAGCCGGTGCGGCGGCGCTTCGGCAACCCATGCGACGTCAATGGCGGCGGAGCAGGCGTTATTTCACGATCGACTGAAGAGCGCCGAGAGCGGTGTCGCTGCTGGTCGCGTACGACTGCCGGTGCGGCGCAGGGCGCGGCGGATTGGATGCCGTCGCGACGGAGGTGCCCAGCAGATAGGTTTCCCAACTCTGGCTCGCGATCATCACGCCCTTGAGCTTCTTGCCGTTCCCTTCAAGGTCAGGATCGGCCTTAACCAATCGCTTCCGGAAGCGCGGCGACAGCGGCGCCAAGCGCTTGCCGATAAGAACCGGGCAGGCGGCATTCGGATCGTCGCCGACCGAGGTCAGCGGATTGACGATGTAGCGCTTGCCGCACATGCCGATCCGCGGCGGCTCGCGCGTTCGGGTGAAATCGTCGTAGGCTTCTTTCAACGGCTCCCACGTATCTCGTGCCAGATTGTCGGCATGGCGCTTCATGTTGGCGGCGGTCATGCGGAACGGGAAAATGTGGATCGGCACGGATGTTTCGCCGCCAGCGAGCGCATCGCGCACGAAAGCGTAGATTTCTTCGATCTGATTGTCGGTCATGGCGAAGCAGCCGACGCTTTTGCAGTCGCCGTGGACCATGATGTAGCTGCCGGTGCGGCCGAGCGAACGATCGAGAGCGTTCGGATAGCCGACGTTGAGCGCCAGATGATATTTGCTGTTCGGGTTCATGGCACCGGGCGTGATCCGGTAGAAGCCTTCGGGCGACATCAGATCGCCCTGGGTGCGCTTCGGTCCGAGCGTGCCGCCCCAATTGCAGACAGGGAACGTCTTGATCAGCGCGTAACGGCCGTTCGGGCGGGCCTTCCAGACCTCAAGCTCGGATTCTTCCTTGAAGATACGAAGATAGACAGGGGAATTCTGGTCGATGTCCTTGAGGATCAGGGCGGCTTCCACGGCGGAAGGAAGCGGCTTTTCGGCGGACCGCTCGTCCGCAAGCGCCACGGGCGCAAAAACCTGGACGGCAACGGCGATTGCCGCAGCCAGCAGACGCACCTGCTGGGTCAAGTGCCAAAGCCAACGCATGCTGTCCGTGAACCCCGCTTACGCAAACGCTTAACCATCATGGACCGTCCAGTTCATGGCCAAAGACGGTTAAGGGGAGGTAAACGGCGAGTGTGCGCAGGGCGTGGTGAGAGCTGGGCGCGGATGTGGCAAGGCCATGATCGGCCAGCGACTTATCGCGCGTAAGTGCCTTCGCCGCTAAGCCTGGGCGATGTGCTGCAGGAACGCTTCAGCGGCGGCTTTGGGGTCCTTGGCGGCGTTGATCGGGCGGCCGACGACGATGTGGTTGGCGCCGAAGCCGATAGCCTCTTCGGGCGTCGTGACGCGGGTCTGGTCGCCGGCTTCGGCGCCGGGCAGCCGGATGCCTGGCGTGATGATGAGGAAATCCGGCCCGGTTTCGGCGCGAATGGCGGCGGCTTCCTGGCCAGAGGCGATGACGCCGTCGAAGCCCGCGAGCTCCGACATGCGGGCGCGGCCGACCACGAGGCCCGCCGGCGTTATGTCGGTAATGCCCTGTTCTTCGAGGTCGGACTGATCGAGGCTCGTCAGCACCGTGACGGCGAGCAGCTTCAGGTTCGAGGAGGCACGGCCTTTGACGGCGGCTGTCAGCGTCTTGGTGTCGTGGCCGTGGACGGTAACGAAATCGACGCCCAGCCCGGCCGCTGACGCGACCGCGCGCTCGACGGTGTTAGCGATATCGAGGAATTTCAGATCGAGGAAAACGCGTTTTCCCTCGCGCTTCAGTTCCTGAGCTAGATCAAGGCCGCCCGCGAACAGAAGTTCCAAGCCGATCTTGTAGAAGCTGACAGTATCGTCGAGGCGATCAACAAGCGCGCGCGCTTGATCGTAAGACGACAGGTCAAGGGCGACGATGAGCTTGTCTCGTGTGGCGGCGTCGATCATCGCGGTATCGTTCCTCTAGCCGTGCAGCACGCGGGCGGCGCGTGCGAGCCGCTGAATGACAGTCTTGAACTGCTCGGTCTGCTCTTTGTTTTTCAGGTGGCCGTGCTCGTCGAAGGCATCGGCGGCGCGGGGTAGTAGAAACTGGTTCGGTAGAACGAGCGCGCCGGTTCCCAATTCCAGCATCAGGCGGAGTTGTGAGAGGCCGCGCAAACCGCCGGTGCCGCCGTTCGAGGCCGCTCCAAGCGCGAAAACGCGTGTGCGGAACACTTCGAGTGGGCTCTCGCCGTCGTCGCGGACGTGGCTGATCCAGTCGAGCGTATTTTTCAAGAGCGGCGTGAAGGACGCGTTGTATTCTGGGCTCATGATGAAAACGCCGGTGTGGGCCATCATCAGATTCTTGAGCTTGTGCGCGTTCTCGGGCTGGCCGGATGCGGCTTCAAGATCGCCGTCGTAAAGCGGCATCGGGTAGTCGGAGAGATCGACGAACGTCGCCGGGATGCTGTTGGCTTCGGCGATCACGGCGCCAAGTCTGGCGACGCGCTTGTTGAACGAAGCTTGGCGGGCGCTGCCTGCGAAGAACAGAAGGCGCGGATCAGGCGCGGGGGCGTCAGTCATCTGGGTCGAAGGTCCGGATCATGAGAGCGCTTTGTGAGCCGGACCCTAGCGGCTTTCGGACCGTTGGCAAGGCTGCGCAGAAGGCTTGAACGCGAGCAGGAGCGAGGGAGGATCAGCCGCTCTTGCCTTCGAAGAATTCTTTCACGCGCGAGAAGAAGCCGGCGCTTTCCGGGCTCGTTTCCTTGTGGCTCGCGCGCTCAAATTCTTCAAGCAGCTCGCGCTGCTTGCGCGTGAGGTTCTTGGGCGTTTCCACATCGACCTCGATGTACATATCGCCCGAGACCTTGGCGCGGAGTACGGGCATGCCCTTGCCGCGCAGACGGAACTGCTTGCGGCTTTCGGTGCCCTCGGGGATTTTCACCCGCGTCGTGGTGCCTTCAAGCGTCGGAACGTCGATCTGGCCGCCGAGCGCCGCCGTCGTCATCGAGATCGGCACCTTGCAGAAAATGTCGGCGCCGTCGCGCTGGAAGAATTCGTGCGGCTTGATCGAGAGGAAGATGTAAAGGTCGCCGGGCGCGCCGCCGCGCAGGCCGGCTTCGCCTTCGCCCGCGAGCCGAATGCGCGTGCCGTCTTCGACACCGGCCGGGATGTTGACCGAGAGCGTGCGTTCCTTCTGGACGCGGCCGGAACCGGCGCAGTCAACGCACGGATCGTCGATCATCTCGCCGCGGCCTTGGCAATGTGGGCAGGTGCGCTCAATCGTGAAGAAGCCCTGGCTGGCGCGGACTTTGCCCATGCCGCCGCAGGTGGTGCAGGTCTTCGCCTTGGTGCCGGGTTTGGCGCCGGTGCCGGAGCACGTTTCGCATTTGACGCTGGCCGGCACCCGAATTTGCGCGGTCTTACCGGTGTAGGCTTCGGACAGCGTGATTTCGAGATTGTAGCGGAGGTCAGCGCCTGCCTCGCGAGCTGTGCGCGAGCGGCCCTGAGTGCCGCGTCGTCCACCCATGAATTCGCCGAACAGATCGTCGAAGATGTCGGACATCGAAGAGGCGAAATCCGGTCCGAAGCCGGGGCCGCCGCGGCCACCCATGCCGCCCTCGAAAGCGGCGTGGCCGAACTGGTCATAAGCGGCGCGCTTCTGCGGGTCTTTCAGAACTTCGTAGGCTTCGTTGACTTCCTTGAAGCGGCGCTCAGCTTCTTTGTCGCCCGCATTGCGATCGGGGTGATATTCCTTGGCGAGAGACCGATATGCGGACTTGATCTCGATTTCGGTAGCGGACCGCTTGACGGTCAGAACTTCGTAATAATCGCGCTTAGCCATGGTGCGCTGTTCTATGACCTATTGATTGGCAAGTTGCTGGTCGATGAAGTCGCAGCAATAACAAGCGGTTATATCAACTTTTCGCCCTCAGGCCGGGCGCGGCGTTCCAAAATCGAGAACGCCGCGACAACCCAAGGGCGAATCTAAGTTCGACTTTTAAGCCGATTTCTTCTTGTCGTCTTTGACTTCTTCAAAATCCGCATCGACGACGTCGTCGCCGCTGGCAGATTTTTCAGCCGACGCTTCGGCGCCGCCTTCCATGCCTTCAGCGCCGCCCTTGGCCGTGTAAACAGCTTCGCCGATCTTCATGGCGACCTGGGTCAACGCGGTTGAAGCCGAGCGGATCGCATCGGCATCTTCGCCGGCGATGGCTTCCTTGGCGGCCGTGATCGCAGCTTCGACTTCGCCCTTGATCGCGGCGACGGCCGGGATCGACTCGTTCTCGGCGAGCGATTTCTCGGTGCCGTGGACGAGGGCTTCGGTCTGGTTGCGAAGCTCGACGACCTCGCGACGCTTCTTGTCTTCGGCCGCGTGGACTTCGGCGTCCTTGACCATCTTGTCGATGTCGGCGTCCGAGAGGCCACCGGAGGCCTGGATGCGGATCGACTGTTCCTTGCCGGTCGCCTTGTCCTTCGCCGAAACGTGGACGATGCCGTTGGCGTCGATATCGAAAGTGACTTCGATCTGCGGGACGCCGCGCGGCGCCGGCGGGATGCCGACGAGGTCGAACTGGCCGAGCATCTTGTTGTCGGCCGCCATTTCACGCTCGCCCTGGAAGACGCGGATGGTGACAGCGTTCTGGCTATCTTCGGCGGTCGAGAAAGTCTGGCTCTTCTTCGTCGGGATCGTCGTGTTGCGGTCGATCAGACGGGTAAAGACGCCACCCAGCGTTTCGATGCCGAGCGACAGCGGCGTGACGTCGAGCAGCAGGACGTCCTTGACCTCGCCCTGCAGAACGCCACCCTGGATCGCGGCGCCGACGGCGACGACTTCATCCGGGTTGACGCCCTTGTGCGGCTCCTTGCCGAAGAGCTGTTTCACGACTTCCTGGACCTTCGGCATACGCGTCATGCCGCCGACGAGAACGACTTCGTCGATCTCGGCAGCCTTGAGGCCAGCATCCTTCAGAGCCTTTTCGCACGGACCCTTGGTCCGGTTGATGAGGCCATCGACGAGGCTTTCGAGCTTGGCGCGCGTCAGCTTCATCGTGAGATGCTTCGGACCGGTCGCGTCGGCCGTGATGAACGGCAGGTTGACTTCCGTCGAAGGTGCGCTCGACAGCTCGATCTTGGCCTTTTCCGCGGCTTCCTTCAGACGCTGAAGGGCGAGCTTATCGGAGCGCAGGTCAATGCCCTGCTCTTTCTTGAACTCGTCGGCGAGATAGGTGACGAGCACCATGTCGAAGTCTTCGCCGCCCAAGTGCGTGTCGCCGTTCGTCGACTTCACTTCAAAGACACCGTCGCCGATTTCGAGAATGGACACGTCGAAGGTGCCGCCGCCGAGGTCGTAGACCGCGATCGTCTTGGCGTCCGTCTTTTTGTCGAGGCCGTAGGCGAGCGCGGCTGCCGTCGGCTCGTTGATGATGCGCAGAACTTCAAGGCCCGCGATCTTGCCGGCGTCTTTCGTTGCCTGGCGCTGGGCGTCGTTGAAGTAAGCGGGAACGGTGATGACCGCCTGCGTGACCTTCTCGCCGAGCTTGGCTTCGGCGGTTTCTTTCATCTTCTGAAGGATGAAAGCCGAGATCTGCTGCGGGGAATACTGCTTGCCGTGGCTTTCGACCCAGGCGTCGCCGTTGGTGCCCTTCACGATTTTGTACGGAACGAGCTTTTGGTCCTTCGTGACCTCGGGATCGTCGTAGCGGCGGCCGATCAGGCGCTTGATCGCGAAAAAGGTGTTGGTGGGGTTCGTGACTGCCTGGCGCTTGGCTGGCAGACCGACGAGACGTTCGTCGTCGGCAGTAAATGCAACAATGGACGGGGTGGTATTGGCGCCTTCGGAGTTCTCAAGGACTTTCGGTTTGCCGCCATCCATGACGGCGACGCACGAGTTGGTCGTGCCGAGGTCAATACCGATTACTTTTGCCATTCGCATCAATCCTTCTCAGTTGCGGCAGACCGGGTGGACCCTCTATTGGCATCCAACGTGCTCCCCAACGAGAGGTCAGAGGCACCGGTCCCCAGGATTTCAATTGTGTGACCGACGGTTAGTGGCATACCGTCCACGATAGTTAATAACTTGTCATCAGAACTTGCACTTGCCCAATAACCGCGTCACTTTGCATCACTGCTGTTGACATTTCATCCACGTCCAAAGCGCGACCACCACCGCTCTTTCGACCACGTTGCGACCACGCCCGGAGCTACCAACATGGCTACTCTTATTTTGACGCTCGCCGCTGCCCGCGACATTAAGCCGGGGCAGACGTTGTGGGACGACGTAGTTAAAGGCCTTCACCTCCGAGGCTTCCCCGGCAGCGCCGGGTGGTATTTCTACTACAGAACCAAGTCAGGGCGCGAGCGGCGCCCCGCTTTGGGAAAGTTCCCCGCATTGACGATCGAGGGCGCCCGCAGAGCTGCCAAGGCGCTAGCCGAAACCGTCGCGCAGGGCGGCGACCCAAAGGCTAAGTGGCGATCGGACCGGGAAGCCCCGTCAGTCGCCGAGCTTGCGGACCTGTATTTAAGTAAGTGGGTCGACGTCCGCAATAAGGCGTCATCACAAAAGCAGTACCGGTGGGTGGTGGAAAATGTCATTAAGCCCGCCTTGGGCAAAAAATCGGTGCTCGACGTGACGCTTGACGACGTCGAGGCTTTGGTCGAACGCGTGTTCCACCGCGACCCCGCATTCCGCAAGGCCGGCCGCAAAGACGCGCGTTCGGGGCAAGCCACGGCGCCCGTTATGGCGATGGTCACGCGGGCTTGCCTCTCGAAAATGTTTACGCTCGCCGCGGAGCGATGGAAGTTCATAGACCCCGCCAACCATCCCGTAAAGGGCGCGAAGCGCTATCGGCGTCGAAAGCGCCGCAGGCTCGCGAGCGCAGCGGAGCTTGGCGATATCGGGCGCCTGCTGCTGCGCTACGGCCTCGACGACAGATACAAGCGGCAGGCGGCGTGCGTGTGGACGCTCTTTTTCTGCGGCGCCCGCGTCAACGAGGTAGCCAACGCGAAAGGCTCCGCGCTCGTCGGCGACAAGCTGGTTCTACAGGAGCATAAGACCGACGAATATCTTGACGACGATAAGGTCGTGTTCCTGCCGGCATGCGCGCTCGATATCCTGCGCGGGCTCCCCCGCGATCCGTCGGGCCGCATCTTCGGCAAGGCGAACGTCGGCGATTTCTGGCGTATGCTGCGCCGGGAAATTGGCGCCGACGACTTACAATTGCGAGACGCGCGCCGCACGTTCGCATCATACGGGCTTTCGAACGGCACGACGCTAGACCAGCTTGGGCAATTGCTCGGCCACACGGACACGAAGACGACGCGCGGCTACGCATGGTTGTTGGAGGACAAAGCAAAATCGGCGGTGAATGCCACCGCCGACGTAATATCTATGCTGATGCTGCCGGCGCCTAACGGAGAACCGCGGCAGCTACCGCAGCGACCGCGGGCGTTATCACTAGCCCGAGTGCGGGGCCGAGCAGCGGGTACACACAAAACGCCGCGAGCGCCACGATAACGATATCGAGCAAGTCGACAGTTTGGAGCCGCGCAGCTATTCGAGCGCGGCACCGATCAATTGCAGAATGTTGTGGCGCTGCATCGGTGTCGCGTGTGTCACTACCGACATGGCTAGCAGCGCGAGGATCGTCAGCATTTTCCTCCATCGGGTTTCGAGCTTCGACATGCGGCGGTGCAGTGTGTCGGCGCCCTTCCGCAAAGCCGCAATGTCTCTCGCCCGAAAGCGGTCGTGGGCTTCCAACGTCGTCAGCCGGTCGCCGACGCCGGGCGAACTCGCGGAGGTGTGCGTCTGCGACATAGCGGGGCGTCCCGTGCGATAGAGTGTCTACCATTGTAACCATCCCGGCAAAGACCAGTCGTCACGCGTTTGAACGGGGGCCTTTTTCGGCGAAGCTCGGGACGACTTCCGGAGTGCTGCGTTTTCCTTTTTGCACTGCTCGTTTTGCGCCTTCGCCTTTATCATCTTCGGGCTCGCTTCCGGCAGGAACACCGCGCCGCCGAACCCGAAAACGAGAAAGAGCAGAAACACCGACGGGTTCGCGAAAGCCACCTTGCATGCTTTACCTAGCGTCTGAAACAACCAGACGATTAGGTTGCTCGCGCCAACGCCAAGGGGCTGCACCATATCGAGCAGCTTGTTGACGATGCTGAGGGCGGGGGCGAGCCCCGCAGCCGCAGCGATACCGAGGATAATAAGAAGCGTGGTGCTCCCGCCAGCAAGCCAGGGCAACCACGACCACGCGGTATAAAGAGCTGTCCAAATCATCCGTGCACCTGTGCTTTGCGGGTTAGTCGGATAAGGCCGAAGATCAGGGCGCCGGTCCCGAGCAGCATAAGCACGAAGACGGGTACCGGAACGCGTAGCAGCGAGCCGACCGTTTCGGCTTGCGACACGGCTTGCTGTGCACTGTTCGTTGCGTCAGGAAGGACGCCGGCTGCGTGGCCGAGCCAACCGAACGCGTAAAGAATTGCGTTCCAGATCGCGTAGAAGATCGCGAGCAGCGACGCGATAACACCGTGCGTCTGCGCGCGTACCTCGGGCGTCGAGGTGAATGTCTGCACGACCGTCTTCTTTTCGCCCTCCGACGCGAGAACGAACGAAGCGTCTAGCTCGCTCACGCGCTTGATGACGACCATAATGCCGGGCTGCGTGTCGACGTGGTCGGCGTCGTAAACATGGTCGGCGACGAACTTGCCAGAAACGTAAGCGTTGGTGCCCGCCCACACATAGGGGCTCGGCAAGCCCTTGTTGCGGTAGCCGGGGCCATTATAGTTTTCGCCTTGCCACGCCATGCGCTCCACAGACCACACAACTACGTTTTGTAGTTTTTTCATTTTCAGCGCGTCGATCGCGCTAGCTTCCCAAGTAAAGCCGCCTTTCGGAACGCGGCCGAGCGGCCGGCCTGCGGGTACATGAAAGGTCTTGCCGGTGAGCGGGTCGCCGTTGTGCAGATGCGTTTTGAAATTGCAGCTACTTTCGCGAGCGTGCAACGCGCCAATAAAAAACCACGGCACGCCGGTAGCTTTCTGGACCGCGAGGTAGCGCGCTTTGTTCGCGACGATCTTGCGCGCAAGCCGATCGGTTTCGTCTTGCAAGCCGGTTACGACCATCGCCGACCACTTATCGGTCAACGACGGGCGAGCACCGGCAAAGGTGGTCGGTAAGCTCATGTGTGGTAGCTCCCTGTGGTGAGGGGGTTGCAGTCTAGCCTAAGATGTAGCTCCTAAATCGCGTTGTTATCGGTATCGGAACGTAGCTGATGACGATTAGGCCGTCGCCGCCTTTGCCCCCCGTGACCGTCGATGACGATGCTGGCCAATAGCACGCGCCACCGCCGCCACCGCCGCCCGCGCCGCCGTCTCCGCCCTTAATAGACGCAGTGTCGACGCCAGTGATGGCTGCACCACCGCCCGCGCCAGACCCTGCCGTGCTGCCGCCAACGGTAGACGTCCACTGCGAGCCCGACGCGCCAGTACCGGCAGGCGTTGTACTGTTGCTTATGCTTGCGCCGCCCGGTACGGTCCCGTCAGATGTGCCGCCGTCTGTCCTAGAGTTGGCGGTCGCCGTGCTCGCTGCTGCCGCGCCCGCCGCGTTAGGTCCACCGGCACCGCCGCCGCCACAAGCCGCAACTCCGCTTGCTGCAGTTGATGAGCCGCCGTCGCCGCCATCTCGGCCGAAGTCACCAATCGAGTTTGCAAACTTCCCGCCTAGGCCCCCCGCCGTCGCCACGTTGCCAAGGCCCCCATCTGCCGAACATGCTGCCGAGGAAAGCGCAGAACCATTAAACCACGTCGCGCCGCCCGGATTGCCGGACAGACCCGTATTCGATGCGCCGGTCAAAACGGGGGACGCACCACCTGTCCCTATTCGAACGGGTAACGTGGCGCCGGGGGTAAGAGCGAGATTGGCCTTTCGGCTGTAGGCGCCCGCGCCCCCACCCGCCGCGTTCACGGCTATAGATGCGTTGCCGTGCCGCGAAACGCCGCTCGCGCCCGCGCCGATGCAGTGCACCGCGTTATCGTTGGGGTTCCAATCGGCAGGGACTTGCCATGTAGTAAGCGCGGTGCTGGTAAGAAGGATGGTCTTGCGCGCAAGCGTTGGCGCGTAAGTAAAGATGCCGCTGCCGATAATAGTCCCACTTGGGATTGTTATTGCCACGTCAACGGGGCCGACGGAACCGGCTGGCGTCTGCGCCCAGATAACGGTGTCGCTTACAAAATTAAATATCACCGCGGCAACGCCGCCAAAAGAAACCGCACTAACGCCTGTAAAGCCAACGCCCGTTAGCTTCACCCAAGTTCCGCCTGCCGTTGTACCTTTTGCCGGGGCGACGGTCGGTGGCGTCCCTATAGCATTGACGTAAGTGAAAGACTTCGACGCGGACCCGGCCGAAGTAACGACTGTGCAGTTGACGACGCCCGCAACGTGCGCAGGCGTCTTGCAAGTAATGGTCGTGGAGCTAACTTTTACGACATTAGTGGCCGCGACGCCGTCAAACTTCACCGACGTCAGAATATTGAAATTTGTACCAGTGATGGTAACCGGCGTGTTCCCCGCGAGGACGCCGTTTGCCGGAGTTATCTTTGTGATAGTGGGCGGCGGAATAGGCGTGTATGTGATGACAATGACGCCACGAGCGCCCGCGCCGCCGACTTGGTTTGTGGCCCCCGCGTATCCGCCCGCGCCGCCGCCACCATATAGCCCGCCCGTACCTGAGAATGCGTGCAAATTGCTTCCCGCGCCGCCGCCGCCAGCGCCGACACCGCCGTTCATTTCAGTGCCGTTATTACCGGGGGCGCCGTTGTTCGGACTTCCGTTTGTGACACCGCCTAAGCCGCCGTGCCCAGCGTCGCCTTGGCCCCCGGAACGAAGGCCCGGCCCCGCGGAGGTTGTTGTGCCTTGCCCCCCGTTTCCATACGGACCCGCCGCGCCACCGCCGCCCGAATTGAAGGCGTTCGGCGATGCGGCCCCACCATTGTATGCGACGCTACCTCCGGAACCACCCGAGCCGCCGGCCCCTCCGGGGGTGCTGTCATTGATATACTTATTGCCGCCAGCGCCGCCTGCTGCGGACACGAGGCCCGCAAATGACGTTGTGCCCCCCGCGTTGCCTACGCCGCCCGCGTTGCTAGCGCCGCCTGCACCAACCGTGTATGAGACGACGCTGCCGGGCGTAAGGTTCGCGTTGACGAGCTTTCGGTACGAGCCGCCGCCCCCGCCGCCATTATATTTCGCAACGCCGTTCGCGCTTGAACCTGCACCGCCGCCCCCGCCGCCTATAAGCTCAATTGTGTTTGCAGACGGGTTGAAGTCGGCGGGGACCGTCCAATTGTGCGTACCGGCAGCGTTTAAAACAACAACTGCCATCAGCTTTTCTTTCGCAATTTAAGAGAGACTATGCACTGCGTGATCGACGTAACGCTATCGACGGACACGGCAAGCATGTCGCCAGCCGTTCCGGACGTTACGGTCCAGTCCGCCGGGTCCGCGGAAGTTGCCTTAATGTCAGACGTGAAGCCAATTCCGGTGGCGGTAATTGTGTCGGCCGGGTCTTTCGGGTGCGTAACGCCGCCGTCAAAGTCAGCGAACGCGCATTTCATGATTTGCATTTGAATTGAGCCGGTCTGCTTACCGATGACCGACCAGCCGAGTATATCGAAATCAAAGCCTAGTGGTTCGGTCCACCGTCCCGCATTATCTGACGGGTCTATGACGAGAACGCCGTCCCCGATATACATAACTAAGTCTACGATAGACGTGGTCGTCTGCGCGCCCTGCGGCTTTTGAATTGCTCCCGATAACTCAGGCTCAACCGCCGCGACTTCCTCGGTCGTTAACTCGCCTTCAACGCGGTTCCAATTCCCCGCGTATGTCGTCGTCGATGGGTCTTCAATCTCGGCGTAAATGCTGTCCCCAACAGAGAAGGATACGCCGTCTACGACACCGTCGACCGTGACTTTAAATTGCCACCCCGGCTTAACGTCCGCCGTGCCGGGGAATGCCCCCGATGACGCGTCCCAACCGCCTTTATATTGCAAGGCTGTGTTTACGATATTGGCGATGCCGTTGAAGACGTCTTTAACCGTGGCGCCCGACAAGCTGCTCGTGTTCGGTATCATGCTGTCGTCATAGTCGCCCGACTGCGCGGTGACGAGGCCGTAGCGTGTGTTAAAAGTTATGACGCCGCCGCCCGCCGCAGCAGCGGCATTCTCCGCGCTTTCCGCCGCGCTCGCGGCACTATCCGCTGCTGCTGTGGCGGATGCCGCCGCAGCATCTAACGAAGCCTCGACCGTGGCTGCGTCTTCGGCGGCCGAGTTTGCAGCGTTGACCGCGGTGGCCGCAGACGCAGCAGCCGCGGCAGCATTCGAAGTTGACACCGACAGCGCGTCGGCAACGTCGTCTCGCAGACCTTCCGTAATGGCCTCGGCTTCGTTCACCCGCTCATCCATCTGCTGCATTTGCATGACGTTGAGGTCGAGTGCACGCTCGACGTTCTTCGCGTCGAGCTTTTGGTTGACGACAAGACTTACCGTTTGCTCCAACGGAACTGTGCGCCGAAGCCTCACCGTTTTTCCTGCGTTGGCTGTTGCCCACGCCGTCTGTGGCGTCACCGTCGCGGAAGAAAAATCTTCGGCGAGCACCGCCGTATAGTCGGCGTTGACGGTGGCCGGTGTGTAAGACCCGTCTTCATTCAGCACTTCAACAAAAAGATGATCGAGGCTGAAAATGCGATACGGAAAAACGAGCGGCGCAGTTGTTCCGCTCAAGACGAATGGGATCGTGTTCTCTGTGGTGGATATCGTCATAATTCGCGCCCTATCATCGTCATTCGCTTAAAGCAACGGCCCTCTTTATGGGCTGGTATGACCGGGCGGCCACCAATAGCGGTTGCCCGAATTTTGAAATTGTTGCGTCTGCCGCCGCTGCCATTTCGAAGCAGCCTTTGGGTCGACGCTACGCTGTATCTGCTCGACAACCATTCTTTCGAATGCGAGCCGCGCGTACCAAAGCGATTTGCCGGGGGCTAGCTCGGCTCCGAGCTTCAAAGCGTCCGCGCCGATGTGCGTTTGCTTGTCGTTGAGCGCGTCTTGCACGTTCCCAATAGTCAGGTTTTTGACGTCGTCCATGATCGTCCACAGCGGCCCCGCAAGCTGCTCGCCGAGGCCGCGGCCAAACGTGTTGACGTTGGAGAATAGAAAATCGCCGTAGACGCCGAGCGCCCCGCCTTTGAGCACTGCTCGTGCCCAAAAGTCCGGCCGCGTCATCGCGATAGGCTCGCGCCCGTTCGCAAGCTCGCCGAGTTGCATTGCAAGCGCGCCGCTCATTGTGAAGCCAATTCCGAGCGCGGCGACAAACGCGGCTCGCCCTTGCCACGTCGCGCGTATCATCGCTTCGCGGGAATACATCCGGCAAACCGTAACGGGGAAATTCTTGAACATCGCACCCGACGCCAAAAGCTCACCGCGCAAGGTGCCGGGAACCGCGCCGCCTTTCAGGGTAGCCGCCGCGCCTACCGTGGCGTCGGGTACGGCAACTTTGCCCTCGTCGACAATCATGCTCATGAACTTGTCGTGGAGCCGCAGTTTTGCTGGCGTTATCTTGCCATCAAGCAAATCTGCGGGCCGGAGCATCGACCACCCGGGCTGCGGTTCCCACGGGGCGAGTTGCGAAAATTCCGTCCAGTCTTGCGCGTCGATACCATACTTTCGGAACGTGCCGAGTATAGGCAAATCATCAAACTTCGTGCCGCGCAGCTCGTGGAGGAAACCCATAAGCTCTAAGCCGTGCGCCCACCGGGCCGCCTGCGTGTGCGGCGTCAGGAGCGAAAGCCTTAGCGTTACGTCGCTCAATCGCTTCGTCCACGCCGGGCCATATGTGTTGATGGCTGAAAATCGCTGCGACGCGTAAGCCATAGTCGTCGCTGCGTCGTCGACCAAACCCGCTTGCCGGGCTAGCCGCTGCGTAGAATGGTCGAGCGGGTTAAGAAGTTTCAAGTATGTGCCGAGCGCGCGGATATATGGCAATCCTTCTGCGTGCCGGGCCAACGCCGAAGTCATCAAATCGCCGGGGATCGCGGCGAGAGAGGCAGAACCGAGCACGTTCGCGGTGATGACGTTTCGCAGCCCCGACATGACGTGCGCAACTTTGTTTTCTGCGCCTACCGTGTTCTTACGCGTGATGATATCGAACATAGCGTCGAAGTGTTTTAGGTCTTCGACAGTCTTGTCGAGCACGCTATTTTTCGCGGGGCCTGTGTGGTTGGCATCGACAACGGCGGCGTAGTTCTTCGCCTGTGCCTTCAACATTTCCGCCATGCGTTCCGGACTACGTCCAAAGGTTTCGAGCAAGGCGAGCTGGTGCGCGCGTTCGTCGAGGTGGCCCGTCATTACCTCAAAAACATTGCCGTCGCCGTACTTCTCATGCATCGCAAGCCACGACGCAGCGTCTTTAAAAACGAGAAAGCGGCTCGCCTCTAACAGATTGCCGGTGGCCGTTGCGCCAACCGTACCCGGCGCTTTCCATTTGCCGTCGGTCTTCAAGGTTTTATAAACGTCACGTAGCACTTTCTCGCGATCGGCTTCCGGCACAAGAGACGCGTCGGACCGGCGCACCTTGCTCCAATCCATCCAAGACATATGATCTTTAACCCACGCGTCCTCGCCGATCTTGGCGAGCTTCACGCGTGACTGCTGCTGCGGCACTCGCCAATCGAGACGGCGCAGAAGCGCGCCGCCGTGATGGTTCCATAGCTCGACGCCGGTATCTGTTGCCTTAGTCCAAGCGGCGGCAATTGCCTTCGCGGACATGTCCTTAGTATCTTCGCCGAACAACTCGCGAATGATATTTTCGAGGCCCTTAACCGGGCGATAGATGCCTGCGATTTTCGGCGAATACTTCTCTATCGCTTCGTCCATAATCGCATGGAACATGCCGCGATACTTATCCCGCCGCGCGACGTAGTTGCCCGTGGAGCCGCGCGCATCTTTCTCGATAAACGACTGCGCTGCGATGCCGAACTTTTGGCCCTTGCCACCGTTGAATGATCTAAGACCATCCTGATAGTTTAACGCCAACTCCATATCTTTCATTTTGCCGCGCGTGCGATACGTGACTTCGGCGTCGGCGATGATTATGGCTTGTCGGCTGGCGCGCACCTCGGCGTCGGGTCCGGACATGCCTCCCTTGGTGTATTCGGCGTACAGATTGTCGAAACGCTCTTTGACTTCCTTCGCCTTCTGGCCCGTAATTTTCTTGGCCTTTAGCGCGCGGTCTATGCAGGCGGTAAAGCTCATAACGAACAACTCCGCATCGCGGCGAGCATGTCGGCATCGTCGCCCATTTCTTCTAGGATTTGCCGAACGGTCATCGTCTTCGTGCCGGTGACTTCGCCGGCCTCGTTGCGTATGACGTCGACGGGTATTTCGTCGTCGAGGCCGTAACGCCTATCGCCGAGATATATTTCGGTTATTGGCTTCGGCGGCTGCTCGCCTTCTTTTGGTGGCGTCTCGGCTTCGCGCACTGCGCGCACGGCGTCAAAGGCGCCTTGCACCTCTTTGTCGTTCGTGGCGTTCTGCCGTGTCAGGTCTTGCAAAAACTCGTCGGCTTGGTCCTTCGCCTCGCCTGCGGTTTCTTTGCCTTTCGGCCCCGATGTTGTGGCCGGCCGCTGCGGTTTTCCTGGCGGCGTATCATCGCCCCCGCCTTCCGCTTTCGTAGCCTTTTCGCTCGGGCGGCGCGTTTGCGAAAGTTCGGGGATTTCTTGTCGCTCCGGCAAGCGCAAATCCGAGCGGAGTAGCTTGACCATCGCGTTGAAATTTTCGCGGGCGGGCCGCTCTGTAAGGTATCTCTCAACGGCGATATCTTCGGCGCGCTTCTGTAGCGGGATAAGGGCTCGGCGGTCGTGCTCCAATTCCAACAGCTTATTAGACGCGCTGCTCGCCCGAGCTTCAACGTCAATGACCGTATCCGCATGCGGCCCGAGCCCCTTGATGATTTCCCGCTGCTGGCGCTCTAAGTCGGCGATGGTCTTCTGCGCGAGCTTACGTGCTTTCGGGTTCGTCATTGTCGCGAGACGCGCCTGTTGGTCCGCGATCTTCACCTCTAAATCATCAGCTTTCGCCAATGCTGCGTCGACGTCCGCGATTGGCAACGCGCTCCGCGCCTTCTGCGTCTCGCCCAGCTTCGCGCGTTCTTCGGCCACCATCGCGTCGAGCTTGTCGATCTGCGCGTAAAGCTCCGGGTCGACCTGCCGGGCGAGCATCGGGATAGCTTCCTCGGCGGGCCGAGCCCAATGCGGCAGAACTATCTCGGAATTTACCGGGTCTTCGAAATGCGCCGCGGTGTTGTTGAGCGTCCACGGCCCATCGTGGTTGAAGTCGTTTAGCTGCCGCTCGATATTATCTAAATCGCTTGCGTGCCGCGCCGTCGCCAAACGAGAACGGCCGAACGGCGCAGCATCCGAAACGATGCCGTTAAGCCGCTGCGCGTCCTCTTTTACGGAGGCGCTTAACTGCGCTTCGAAATCGGCGTAATCTTTAAATAAAGCGCCATTTGTGCCGAGTGCGTCAGCGGTCTGCGCTGCGGCGTCTGGCGTCGGTGCCTCGGGCGTTCCGGGCGCGCTTGGCACATCGTCGGCGGGCGAGCCGAGAAGACGGCGGAAACCTGCGCCCAATGCTTCGGTGGCGCCACGCAACAACGCGCCACCGCCAGCCGCCGACGCGATACGGCCGAGCGAACCCGATAGACCATCCTCAAGACCGAGCAGGCGACGTGTTTCTGCTACGCCTGTCAATTCGTCGACGGCCTGAATGCCGCCTTGCAAACCTGCCTCGGACGCGACCCGGCCGACGATGGTTTTGCCTACGCCGCCGAGCCCTGCCGTGACGGCGTTGACGGGGTTCACTATGGGGTTAAACTGCGCGGCGGCACCGCCAAGAAATCCGCCAACGGCGCCGCCGAAGGAACGCGGTTGCGCGTCTTTTTCTTCTGCGGCCCGCGCTTCATCCCTAATCTGATCCCACATTTCGCGGGAGTTTTTTAGGTTTAAATCCGGGTGCTCTTTGCGCACCTTGTCGATTTCGCCGTCATACTTCGTCAGCGCGTCGGCTTGCTCTTGCGTGCCGCCATCGGAGTAAAATCGCGCGATGTTTGTTCCGCTGTTGCCCGCAAAACTTTCTAGCGGCAACTCCGGCAGATACTTGCCCGTGCGCTCGAAAACGCGGCGCTCTTGGTCGCCAGACACGCGGTCGTATTCTGCGTCTAGGCCGAGCTGCGATGCGGCCTTATATGTCGCGTTATACGCATCGCTAAAGCTTTCAGCGAAGCCCCGGCTTTCCCCGCCCGACAGATCGCCGTCGCCGTTCTGCGGTGTCGCGTCTACAAAACCGCTCATGGCGTCGGGTTCCCCCTCGGCGCGAACCGTTGCGGGGCTCGTGTCAACGCTGCGCCGCGCGAAGCAAGTTCGGCAACGGCCTTCGCGTCGAGCTTGATGCGGTAGCGCAGCGGCAAGCCGTTGCCGTCCACGCGTTCGATGCCGAGGAACTTATTGTCGGAAAGCATCACCTCGTATTGGTTGCCGCCGACATGCACGAATTTTCCCTCGACCGAGATAGCATGTGGGGAAACTTGACGGTCGAAAGCGTCAACGGGTGCGTCGCCCGACACCGACAGCCCGACAAGGTCGGTTTGCGTCAAGCCGTCAATTGCGTCATCCATCTGAGCAGACGTAACGCCTTTCGGCAAAACCGTCGGGGCGTTATTGACCACGCCTAAGCGCCCGCCGAGTGTGGCGTTGACGGCCTCGGCGTATTTCGTATCGTCGCGGGTGCCGTCGCGCGTCGAAAACTTCTGCACGTAATACGCGTCGGCTGCGGCCTTCATTGCTGCGCGGGTTTTCGGGTCGGCGCCGTCGAGAGCGGAGCCCACCGCGTTATCGAATACGCGCTGCGTGCCGCCGCTTTCGTTGCTTCCGAGCCAATCCTTTGCGCCTCTATCCTGCGTAATCCGCCGCTGCCCGCGGATAATGTCCTCGGCAACTTGCGCCTCGGCGCCGCCTTGCGAGAACAGCCCGGCGAGGTGCGCGGAAAGCTCGCTTTGCTCACCAATCTGACGCGCTGCGCCCTCGGTTGCTCGGCCGCCAAACTGCCCAAGCTCTTTGAGCGCAGCAACAGCGTCGTCTACCGAGCCTTCCTCAATGCGCTTTTTGTAGCTCGCCACTTCGTCGTTTGTGAGCGGCTTCGGGTACGGCAGTTTGTAATAGTCTTCGAGCCCGAGGGCTTGCTGCCCGCGCGCTGCGAAGCCCTGCGCGTCATTGAGCGCCGCAGGCTGCAACGCGCCATTGTTCGCAGCGTATGTCATCGGGTCGCCGTGCTCTTTCGCGAGCCCCGCCATTTCGTCAGACACGGTATGGAGCGCCTTTACGCGCTCGCGGGCGAGCTGATCGACGCCATTGTTGAAGCTGCCGGTTATGTCGTAATAAACGTCGGACACGGTTTTTGGCGAGCCGTCTTTGTTGAAGAAAACGGACTTATTGGACGCCAGCGCTTGCGGCGTGACCACGTCCGCGGCGGCTGCGTTCGGCTGCTGCTGAAAGGCTCGAATGAAACCGATAGCGCCGCCCGAGCCGAGAAAGTGCGCCATGTAAAGCTCGGCGTCGTTAGGCTCGCGGCCAAGCGCTGCGGTCAAAGACTTTTTGTTCGCCATCGTGAAATCGGCGAACACGAGCGCTGCAACTTTCGGGTCGGAGCGCATGGCGAGCAGCGCTTGGCGGTTCTGTCCTGCTATGTCGATGCCGTACTTTTTCGCCGTGCCCGCTAGCGTATCCAACCACGTTTGCTCGGTGAATTGGTACGGTCCGCGTGCCGTCGACGTCGGGTTGGCGAAATCGAAATTCAAGCCGCCAGTCTTCGCGGGCTTTCCGTCGGCGCCGTTCCGGTCGATGCGTTCCGATGCCTGCCCCGCCTTGAAACCGCGCTTCAAAAGCGTATTCATGACTTCGGGGCTTAGGCGCGTCCACCCGCCGAATTGATCCGTGGAGTTAAACGACCCCGGAACCGCTTTGCGGAAATCGACGTGCAGATGGTCGTCATACTCTGCGAAGCCGGTAAAGCCCGCCTGCACGAGCGCGTCAGCGAGACGGCCTTTGTCCTCGGGCTTCATATTCGAAACGTCGATATCGAGCGCATCGCCGGCCGCCGACTTGGCCGCGAGCTTCGCACCGAATATCTCGCCTGCCACCGCAGCCGCGTCGCGCACGGCCGGGCGCGTGTCGGGCAGCTCGGGCGTAAACTCAGGCTTACCTCGGCGCAGCTTCGCGATTTCGCCGCCGCTCTCACGTATCATCGTGCGCGCAGCATAGTCGGGCGAGATAGCGCCGCCCGTCGCCTGCGTCACGAGGTTGACGGATTGGTTCAACTCCGCGGGCAGACCGGGATAATTCGGCGAACCGCTACGGCCGGGCAAACCGGCCTCTTGCGCAAGCGCGTCATCCACGGCGCCTTTCGGCAGAGCACGCGCTGTCGTAAGCGCCTTCTGCCTAGCGCGGAGCGAGCGCCATTCGTTTTGAATAGTCGGGTTTGCAGCCCCTTCTACCACCTTGTCGGCGTTCGATAGCTCTGCGGGGTCGATACGGTCGCCCGCTTCCAAGCGCGATTTTAAGCTGTCTACCGTCGATCGTGCGGCGGCGTTGGCCTGCTCACCTATCGCGCTTTTCGTGGTGCGCGCTCGGCTCATAAGCGTGTCGAGGTCTTTAGGGTCTATGCGAGATTTGAACTTATCGCCGGCCATTTCGGTTAGTACGCCGTCGACGTCCGCCGCCGTCTTTGAAGCGCGGATACGCCCCTCAAAATAATCATTGGTCGTCTTCTGCACGAACTCGCGCTTGAATTCGTCGCGAATGTCGGACGGCAACCCCGGCGCAGACCCGACGGGCGCCAGCTTGTCGATAAGCGACACCCCGTTCTGCACGGCGCTTTCGTATGTCTTCGGATCGAGCGCAACGGTGTTCTGCAACGTGTCAAGCGTCTGCTGCGCATCGGTGCGAACTTTCTTCGCCCGCGACGATGCTTCGAACCCGGCCGCTTGATCGAAGAATTGCGTTTTCAATGCAGCGATTTTGCCCCGCGCAGCTTCACGGACAGCGGGGTCTGCATCGGCGAAAATCTTGTCGGCGGTGTCGTCGAAACGCCGGCTTACCGTGCTCGTAAATCCATCCGCGCCCGGTGCGGCCTTTGTCTGCGCATCGAAATAATCTAGCGTCGCGGCTTGGTGCAGCTTCGCTAGTCGCAGGTCGGTGTCTACGCCGTTAGCCCGCGCCGCTTGGTCGGCGGCGAGCGAGGCTGCTTTTTGCACGCTTCCGCCGAGCCCTTGCAAAGCGCCACCGATCTGCGCTCCGAAATCGTCAGCATTTGCGCGGGCGTTATTATACCCCGGCAGATTTGACTGCGCAGACTGACTAACCGAATAGTCCCTGATCTTCGGCATTTATAGCCCCGATAAACGAAGACGAGTTGTTGCGGCAGACGTGACGCCACCTATCGCAGCCGACGCTGCGCCGATATACCCGGCGCTTGTCGCGGCGCTCGCCGACATGCGGGATAAGTTCGCGCTGTCATTGAAGCCGACGGCCTGCTGCTCGTAGTCGATCGCGCGCAGGTTGCCCTTGTACTGCGTGAGGTGCAGATCGTAATTCGCCGAGAGCGATTGTTCTTCGAACACGTCAAGCGCGGTGCCGGAGAAATCAAGGCCGTTAGCGCCGTAAGTCGCGCGCACAAGACCGAGCTGCTTACGCTGCTCACGAGCCTGTGTGACCACGTCGGAATTGGTCTGATCGCGGACCGCGCTTGCGTTCCTGCGTGCAATTTCGGCGTTCTGGTCGGCGACCGCTGCGTTGTAATTGTCAGCCTTCGCCTGCGCCTGCCCCTGCTGAATAGCGCCGACAGCTTGCACGGCGCCGCCGAGCAGCGCGCCGCCGACAGCAAGCACCGTCAGGGTTACGGGGTCGAAGGCCACCCCCTGCAAAAACGACGGTATGCGCAGCCCTGTGTTTGCGTCGATCATGGCGCCACCATCGCGAATAGTGCGTGGTCCTGCCCCGGCGTGTAGGCTTTCATGCACTCGGCCTCTTTTTCAAAGCCGAGCATTTCGAGCCATCTGTACCCTGCGGCGAAGCCCTTGCACGTCGTCGCCTCGACGCGCTCGCCCGAGGGCACCCGCGCCAGGACGTTGCGCGTAGCGCGCGTTATCGCCGTCATGTGCCTGCCGGAGTGCTTCGACATGGCGAACCAAGCGGTGCGCCGGCCGGGCCAATTGTCCGCGAGGCCGCCAATAGCGATTATTCGGCCGTCGTCATGAAAGAGCGAAAACGAGTATGCATTTTCGAGCGACAAGATGTGGTACTCGGGCACATCAAACAGGCCCGGTATCAGCGGCTCGAAATTCTCTAAATGCGCGCGGGTAAAAGGGAGTATGCGCATATCTATCTATCCTGCGTTACGAGCTGCGGCATGATCGCGACCACGTTGAACGGGAGCCCGATACTTCCGGGCTGACGAAAGAAAAAAGTACCGTCGCTGTCGTAGCCGAGAGGCCATTCGAAGGGGCCGTAGTCGCCTGTGAACGGTGGCACGCGCTCGTCGGTTACGTCGTCTGGCGATGCAAAGACAAAATCCACCCATTCCATGCCGCCATCTATGTTCGGGTTCGCGCGTCCGTACTGGCCGCCGCCCGTTTCCCAAAGCCGCACAGTGACGTTGTTCGCGCGCTTCGTTTTTCCCTGCGCTGTTCCGTCGGCGGCGCCGGAGTTAGGTCGGACAGTTTCGATTAGCGCGTCATACATCAGACCAAAAACGATGCGCTTGGCGGGAAACTGAATAGAGAATGAGCCGTTTTCTATGGTCACGGGAGCGACAGGCGATCCGTCCGCGAGAACGCCGACTTGCTGCCCTTCAAGGTGCCACGCGCCCGACACCGTATCGACGGGCGCCCCCTCGTATGCTTGCCCGCAATCAAAATAAAAGGCGTCGTCTTCGAATGTGTCGCCAAAATCGTAGAAGGGCTGCAACACTTCGTAATATCGGCGCGTTTCGCCGTTTATCGTGCGCTTGACTATGAACCAAGTAGCGTCCGTAACGCCGTCTATCGACGGCAAAACTGCCACGTCCTCGACGACCACGCTGTCGCCGCCGAGCCCGTGCCGGTGCCAGCCTAAAACGCCTTCCTCGCGATTATATGTGAACCCCGCGTAGGTTCCGTCTTCTTTCTGGCACCACAAAATACTGTGGGGCTCACTAGCGAACGCTAGCCGCATGAGCGGGGACGTGCCGATATGCGACGAGTAGAGCGACATGGACGGCGCTTTGTACCCGTCGACGTCGGCGCTATACGCAAGTTCGCGTACCGCTCGGCCGCCGCGCTGCACGTAAAGCACTTGCTCGTCGATGCTCACCGCCTCGACGTCTTGCGAGCCCCGCGCGGACGTCGGCCGAGCTTCCACATTGGTCGCGCTCATAGGGCTGTTTTGATCCGCCGCGCGCAGGGTCCAGTTGCCGTTGAGTGTTCCGACCAACAGCCCGCGATCATCGGAAGTTATCCATCGAATAGCCCCCACCTTTCGGGCGGTAAGAACGGCAACGATGCTGTTGTCCGGATTGACCACGCCGTCGGGATCGCTCGGCGACAGCTCCAAGAATGCGGGCGAGTATCCGCCGACTTTAGTTCCGACAAGCGTATCGGGCGCCCCGAACGACCCGCCCATCCACAGCCGGTCGCCGAAGAAATGCCCGCACGTCGGGTAGCCCGTCGTGTCGGACCAAAGACCGAGGCGCCACTCCGTACTGCCTTGCTTATTGTAAAGCGGGTCGCTCTGCGCTTGGCACTTTATGACCGTGGAAGATGTGCGCTCGACGATGCGATACCACCGCCACGGCCCGTCAACGCCTTTGAAGCGGAGCACGCGGCCGACGTCCGTAGACAAGAAACCTTGATCGCGGTTTATGCCGACAGTGCTAGATGCAGTAAACGTGACGCTCGGGGCGTTGCCGACTTTTTCAGCCATAGCGATACGCGCGAGGCGCACGCCGTTTGTGCCGGCGAGGGCGACCATTTCGACGTTGATACGGTATTTTATGTATGCGGTGTCGTTGTCGATTTGGAAAAACTGCGACCGCCCGCCATCGTAGAGGATATAATCCGCTTGCCGATCGAGGACGACCCACGCGGACCCGTCCCACCCTTCGAACGTCCACGTCAGCGGGGCATAATCCTTATACCCGATAGTCGATGACGGTTGCGCTTTGGCAAGATAGAGCGTGTACCCCGTGATTATTTTAGCCGTCGGGAATTGGTACGCCACCCACCCCGTTTGCGCGGTGCCGTTGTCCCAAAATGTCGATGCGTCGATGCCAAAAGCGTACTCGTCTAGGTTGGTTCCATCGTCGCCCGATGACGTCACGTTGCCCGCTGAAACTGTGTCGGGTATCGCGTCGCCCGTTGCGCTCGGTGTTAGGCGCGTGCCCGTGTTGTTCGGGGACATATACGGCCCGTCGCGAAGCTCCAACGCAGCCGACCGCCAGTCGAGCGCGCCATACCGGGCTAGCGCCCGCATAGACACGGAACCCTGGAAAGTAAAAAGCACGTCGGCGCTCTGCACCGTGCGCAAGGTCTGCAAGGCCACGTCGCTGTATGGCGCGTCGATCTCGTAAACACGCGCGACCCTTTCGTTGCCGGTGAGCGTGGGGGCGCCCGTTACTCCGGCTATCGCTTCAAGCGTCAGGTTATCTCCTGCAATGCCCGTGACTTTGGCGAAGGCGCCATTTAACGCGGACGTCGCAGCGAAGCCCGAGCAGAACACATAGTCGCCAACGGATGCGCCGTGCCCCGGCGCCGTAACAACTGCGGCGCCCGAAAATGAAACGGCTGTGACAGCGACCGACGCGCGCAGAACGGCGCCCGTCTCGTCGAGAACGCGCATTTTTCCGTCGGAAAATCCGAGCATGAACGCGTCGTCGACGCTATTTTCAAACGGTATAAGCCGGGATTTCTTCGTATGGTCACGAACAGGCGCAATATATTTGGTGCCTGAGCGCCGCATAATCGGACCCTGCGCGATCGGAGCGCAGTTGAACGCGGATCGAACGGACGCGCCGTAATGGTCATTATCGACCCGGCCCGCCATAAGCTGCGACCACTCACCGGCCGAAAAGACGCTTTGGATGGGGGAAACTTTCGCCACGGCTAGCCCCCGAGCTGTTCGGCCCACGAACCCGCGGGCACTTCGTCGGAACCGGCTTCAAAGGCGTTGGCCTTTCGAGCCTCGGCGATGGCGTCTTTATACATCTGTCCGACGTCAGCTTTTTTCGTGTTGGACTGTGTCACAGCTTCGACCATCTTTAGGGCGATGGCGGCGGCTAGCACGGGCACGAAAAGCGCGTCGAAATTCGCGATTGGAACGTCGCTGCTTATGCACTGGACCGTAAGCAGCGCGGCGTCTTCGTCGGTATAGATATGGTTGCCTTCTATCGTCCAATCCCGGCCTTTGGGCAGTATCGTGCGCTCGACGGCGGGCGGTATCGCGTACCGGCACGCGCGGGGCTCGGTGCCGCTCCAAGTCGGGTCTTGCGATAGCTGCCGCCAGCCCTTTGCGAACACCCACCGGTGCTTTCGTAGCTCGGCTTTCAGCGTCGCGTTATAAACAAGCGCGAGCTGCCGCTGTAGAGGCGTGCTCGGCGCAGCGAGAGACGAAACAAAAGAGCCCCCGAGCATCAACATAGCCATGTTGCAAATGCTTTCTCGGGTTTCTGTCGATGCCATTTCGGGGGCTCCGCTTCTCGCTTCGGGCTGCTCGTCGCTCGCCGGCTACTTAGTCGGTCGTGTAGACGATATATCCGTCGAGTGTTGCGCCGTCGGGGATCGTGCCGCCCGCGACAGACGCAAACACCGTCACGCCCTGCTGCGACGTCACCGTGCGGATTTTGTCCTTCGATGACAGATCGGAGCCGGGGGCGGCAGTGCCCGCGCTCGAAACGTCGATATCGTCGTCAAGCTCGGCCGGGGCTTCGGCGTTCACGCTGTTGTCGATTTTCGTATAGGCACGAAGACCGATATCGAGCGTTCGCGCGGAACCGAACGCAGACCACGCAACCTTGCTCAACGCCGTGACGATGTTAACGCGCCCGCGGGGCAAGTCGACCAGATCGACGGTCGACGTAGCGTCGCCCGCGCCGGCCTGCACGAAGTTGAAACGAGCAATGCGGAGCTTCCCGCCTTCATCGCCCGCGGGGTTCATGACTTTCGGAGACGCAGCGGCGTTCGCCTTTTGCGTCGAAAGCTGGTTTGTAACAGCCATGTTAGAAAATCCTTGTTGAGTTTCGTCGAAATGCGGGGAGGTGCGGGGCGCTATTACGCGCCGCGCGCCAACGCGTGGCCCGTTAGTACAGGCAGTCGATTTCGAAGACTTTGCTTTCGTCGATGCGCGTGACGCCGAATGTCATGCTCATGTGGAGCTGCGGCAGGTTGTTCTTATCCGGCCGAGGGCTGATGGTCGTAACCAGCGATTGCCAGTCGCCCCAATGCATGCCGGACTTCACCCAAACCGGGCACTTCATCGTCGCGGCGGGAGACACGCCAGACGATAAAAGCGCTTCATTCTGCACGAACTCAAAGCCCATAAAGCGCGTGACTTCGCCGTCAACTAGGGCTTTGATCGCCGCGTAGTCGCTGTTCGTAACCTGCGTTTCGCCTAGCAAATCGTCGATCTGCTGCGCGGAGCAAGCGATGTACGGCTGTTCGGCCTTAAGGTCGATGTTGGCCTGTTTCATCATCTTGCGCATAGCGCGGAGCTTCGCGACCGAGAGGCCCGTAGAGCCAACGGCGACGGTATTAGCCGTGCGGTACGGCGTGCTCGTAGCACCGAGCTTACCCGTGCGGGCGTTCGCGAAGAACGCCGCAATAAATGCGTCGTCCTCTTTGCGGGCGGCGCCCATGCGAGCACTTTCGACGTAGGGCGACATAGGATCGTAAAGCATGCGCAGCCGGTCGAGACGATCGACCATCGTTGCGAAATCGTAGTCTTTCGGCGCGATCCAACGCTGTTTGTGCTCGAACTCTGAAAGCTGCGTGTCCGCAAGGCGCACGGTTCGCTCGTTGAACTCGGCCGGGCCAACGAAGTCGACAGCCTGCGCGTCTTCACCGACGTAAGAACCTTGCGTCGCATACGGGCGGAACACGCCGCCTTTACGCTGCACGGCGAGCAGCACGTTGGACGTGAACGACTTAACGTGGTGCTCGGGAACTTGATAGGTTGCGAGAGTATCAGCCATTGAGGCCCCCTGTTGAAACGGTGGTGGTCGCTTCGGTCGGAGGGGTATTTAGGCTTGTCGCCTAGCCCTCAGTTTGTACCGGCTCGCTATGCGCGAGGTGTTCGGACTACGCGGAACACTGATGCAAACCGAATGTGAGAAAAGTCTGCAAAGATTTGCGGAACTCTGCAAACCTTTGCAGAAAATAAATTACACGCGCGGCGGAAATTCCCAATAACGCGACTGATTTTCGTTGCCGATATTGGGCGCCACGCGCTCTTGGTCAAACGAGTTGCGCTTTGCGAAAAC
Source organism: Hyphomicrobium sp. DY-1 (assembly GCF_047497105.1). Taxonomy (NCBI): domain Bacteria; kingdom Pseudomonadati; phylum Pseudomonadota; class Alphaproteobacteria; order Hyphomicrobiales; family Hyphomicrobiaceae; genus Hyphomicrobium; species Hyphomicrobium sp. DY-1. Next base: position 2,046,154 of record NZ_CP134870.1, read on the forward strand.
CTTGATCGAGATAAGCCCGTTGTCGGTATCGTCGACGCCGGTAACGATCGCAGCAAACGGGCCTTTGTGACCATCTACAGTCGTGTCGCTGTAGAAATGCACGATGCGGCCGATGCTCGCGAGCGGGGCCTTTGGTTTCGCTTTCGGGTCTTGCTGCGCGGGCGGCAGAGCTTCCGGAGGTAACGTCGGCTTTGTGCCGGCCTCCGCGTTCACTTCATCCGGCGTCGGCGCTGCCGGGTCGTTCGAAAGCATGTCGTCGATGTTTCCGCCGTTCTCGTCGGGTGTCATTCGAAAATCCTTTATTTATGCTGGTTTCTACGCGTGTTTACTTGCGAGGCGGGTACGCGATTTCGTGCAATTTCGTCCACTTCTGCACGTTCGCCGCTCGCTCCGGGTTGCGCATATCGAGCATGCTGTCTTGGAAACTCTTGTCGTTAGACAGCTTTTGGATTTCCGCGCCGGCTTGCTCTTTCGTCATCGACGCGAGGCTGCCGCCTGCTGCGCCCGGCGCGTCGATCGTCGGCGTCTCAACGCCTAACTTTTTGCCGATCGTCGCGAACAGTTGGAGCACCGCCGCCATGCCGACAGACTTATCGAGCGCTTGCAGCGTTGCGTCTTCGATGCCCATTGCCTTGACGGCAGCTTGGCCCGACGCAATGTTCTGTTCCCAACCGGAGCCCCATTTCGTTTTGAGCGCTTCGACAGCCGCGTCGTTCTCGGCCTTAGCTGCGTCTTGCTGCTCTTGCGCGATTTCGCCGACGAGCGCTTGCCACTTCTCAACGCCGGCTTGCGCAGCAGCGGGGGACGCGCCAACACCAAAGAAAAGTTCTTTTGCAAAAGCCTCCATCTTCGGGTGAATTTCCGCGTTCTCGCCGAACTTGAACGTGTACTCGTCGGATTTCTCCGGGCGGCCGAGCGCCATATGCACTTTATTCCACCCCTCGGCGTCGTTCGCGTCTTTCGGCAACCCGATGACGTCGCGAGCGCCATTCTGCAACTTGTTAAGGTTGTGGTACGCCATACCGAGAGCGTTGACGTCGGCGTAGTTCTTCGCCTTCATCAGCTCTTTTACAGCGGGGTCTGTGAATGTTTCGAAGAACGGCGGGGGCGTATCATTACCGCCAGCGCCGCCCGCGCCGCCAAGGGCTTCGGCGCTGCCACCCGCACTGCCTGCGCCCCCCGCGCCGCCCTCGCCCTCAAAATAGCGGACAAACCATCTTTCATTTCCGTAAAGCATTATCGGCCTCGCCTGTGGTAGCGGTTAAACAATTCTTCGAATGGGATCATGCTGTGCTCTAAGATGCGCAAAAACACCTCGCGGCGGCCCTCAAGCACAGCATGCATACGCGGGTCCGCGTGGAACGTCGTTTCGAATGCCCGGCAGAATTTAGCCAAGTCATCCATGACAACTTCGATATCTTTGTCGGTCGGCTCGCCCATGCCGAACAACCGTGCGTAGGCGACGCGGCGCTGCTGCAAAAATTGCTTAGTCGCCGCGTCGCGCGGGTTCTCGCCTTCGTCAAGCTCCACGGGCGCCGCCTTGTGCCGCAGTCACAGCTTTGACCACTTGAGCTGCGGCCGGCGCGGCTTGGATCGCGGTTTGCGTGTCGTTCGCGTCCTGCTGCTGCTGTCGTAGGTCGGCAAGTTCTTCGTCGCTTCTAATCCACCGCTCCGGCACCGCCTGCTGGTCGGCGATTTCCGGTATGGCGGCGTCGAAGTTGAAGCGGTCTAGCTTGCTCGGGTCTTTGGTCTGCGCGGCGATGTTGAGCGCCCACGACGTCACGCGCATAAAGCCCGATGTTTCTTCGGCCTTTTGCAGCCGCGATAGCGGGCTGTCATACGCGATAGAATACTCGCCCTGAGCTTCTTTCAGGATGCCGGGCATAGGGGGCAACAAGCCTTGTTGCCCTAAGCAATCTAACTCGCGGTCGATCATTGGCCCGAGGTCGTAATCGAACATGCGGCCGGCAACGGGCGCGAGCAGTTGCCCCTTCTCTTGCATCAGGCCGATAAACTGCTCGGCCGTCATTTCGGGGTTATCTACGAGGATTTGGAACAAGGTGTTAAGGAAAATATCCTCAATGTTCTTTTGCTCCATTTCCATCATGTCTTTAGCGACGTCATAGCGCCCCGTCTGCAAAGCCTGAATAAGTGGCTTTCCATCCGACGTAACGCCGCCCGGATTTACGAACCCCGGCGTCGCGTTGAACGCGTCAGCAACACCGTCATCGTGCGCAATGTAAATGGGGTCGACCGCGCGCTGCCCGGCCTTGACGGTGGTGTACTTTTCTTCGTTGAGCAGCTTGATGGAGCCGAGCGCCATATCGCCGGGTCCGCGGCTGTAAAGCTCGCCGGGCGCCGAGAAATAGCGTCCGATCGGAAACGGCCATGTATGAAAGCCTTCCTCTCGGATTATTTCTTTCGTCTGATGAAAGATATATCGCCCGCGCCACTCCATCCCTTTCATGTCGATACGGTCCGGATTGAAATCGGATCGCGGGCTAACGACGTGCACGATCGTGAATGTCTTGTTCTCGTCGGGGCCGCCTACTTTCGTCAGCTCGTTGATGATAGCTTGCGGCGTGAAATCGCTATCTTTGTTAAACTGCTGCTGAAACTGGCGCGCATTCAACTCGCGCGGCCAAAAGAACGTATCGGGCCTGCCGTGGTAGTTGAGCGCGATATACCCCTGCCCGAGCGGAACGCAGCGATAGCGCAAGCCCTTACGGTGCTTTTCGCGCGATGGCTCGACGAATTTATACCCGGTGCCAAAGGCGCCTACGGATGCGTTGCTTTGGTACTGCGCGTCGGTGAAACCTGAATAGTTATCATACCGCTTCTGAAACAAAACCTCCGTGGCTTCGTCAAACCACAGCCGCGCGCTGCGATCTTTCTGCACGTCGCGGTTCGTGGCTTTCAGCCGGTGCCACCGCTGCATGCGCGGCGTAGAAATACTTTCGCAAATGGCGACAAATTTTTCGATCGCCTTAGCGCCGGTCACGTCGACCATTTTACGGTTGCGATTGCCGCCGTTTGCGCCGAGCGTGTTCCCAAAAAAAGTATTGGATTGCCTAGGGAAAATGCGCTCTGCAATCTCTTGCCATCGCGCCTCGTAGGGCGCTCGCGCCGTCTTCGCCATTTCAAAACGGCGAATATCAAATGCGCCATCGTTATAATCTGACATTTAAGCCGCCGAGGTTTGGCCGAGCAATTGCGCGCTGCCGGTTGAAAAGCTGTCGCGAGTGTTGATGCCAGTAAGCAGGGTGAGCGCTCGGCCGCCCTGCGTTTTGTTGATGCGCCTTCGCGTCTCGGCGACGCTCGCCTCGCCCTCGGGGCTGTTGTATGATGGCGCAACGGGTATCTGTGCTGCGGGGGCCGCTGCCGGGGCTGCCGCAGCCGTCACGGGCTGCGTAACGGTTTTTGGCTGCCGTGGCGCAAGAAAAGACATGTGGTGGCCTGTCCTTCCGAATTTATGATTTTTGCGCCCTATCACTCGAAAATATCGTAGTCTACCCCCTTCGGTAATTTTCGTTGGCTGTTGCGCAAACGCGCGACGCGCGACATTCGCTTAGGTGCTTTGACGGTGAACGTAAGGCACAACGCGTCGCCGTCATCGGGAGACGGCAGCCCCCGGTCTTTCATGTCCTTTTTGCTTTCGATGATAAGCTGATTTTTGTCGTTGTAGCGAAACGTCGGGTTTGTGAGATCGCTTTCGAGCGCTTCGCTTGCGTCGATGCAGCCACCCTTTCGCAACCACTCTCGGCACTCGCCGTGCATTTCGGCGCGGATATTGTAGTAGTCGGTGCGGTTCGTCGCCGATGTGCCGGGGTTCACTTCGACGACGCGGCGCCCCATTGTTTTGAGCGCGTCGCAGACCCCACCGCCGACGCCCGAACCTTCGACCACGGTAACGTCGGGGTCGTATTCGTCTTGCGCCTGAGCAATTTTTGCAGCGAATTGCTGCGTGTCGAGCCCGTAGAATTTCAACGGCGGAATGCTGCGGGCGTCCCAACCCTGCCGGAACCGAATAACAGATGCGTCGTCGCCGAAGCGGGCGACGTCACAGGCCATGATAAGCCCGGCGTGGTTCTCGGTCGGCAGCGTGCGCTGCTGCGCGTCCTGCACATACTCTATCGGGATGTAGCCGTTGGAGCCGCCGCGCGGAAATTGCCCTTTGACACGGACGCGCACTTGGTCGCTGTCCTCGCCGTACTGCTCGATAAGGCGCGCAATGCGTATCTTGTTTGTGATCTTGACTTCGCGGCTGTCGACGTGTCGCGTTTTCCAGAACTTGCGGAACTTTCCGAAGCAATCGAAAAAACGACCATCTTTACGGGTCGGGTTGCCGAACGCAAACCAGAAGCACTCGCCGTCGGTCATGCCGCCCTCGGCGACTTCCCACAACTTCGCGGGGATGGCGGACGCTTCGTCGAAGATAAACAGAATTGCCGAGTGCTCGTTGTGCAAACCGGCAAAGCCCTCGGTGCGTTCTTCGCTCCACGCGATAGCGTTGATGCAATAGTTCTTTCGCTTTTCTTCGGGGTACAGCGCATAATAGTACTGCGTCGACGTCCACTTAAACCAGTGGCGCGCAATGAACATGCCGTGCCACTTCGCAAGCTCCGGCCATGTCTTCGTTTCGAGCTGGTTTTCTGTGTTGGCTGTGACGACGCCGCGGCAATCAATGCGCGTTGCCATCAGAAAAATAATCAGCCATCCGACCAGTGTAGACTTGCCGACGCCGTGGCCAGAAGCGACGGCGTTCTGCCACGCTTCCAAATCGAGCTTGCAATCGCGGCGAAGCATGTTCGCTTTGATGTGCTCGCCCAATTCGAGCAGCAAATCTTTCTGCCACTTGTCGGGGCCGGTCTTGTCGGCCAAAGGCCCGCCCGCTTCGCCCCACGGAAACGCGAACATGACGAAGCCGTAGGGGTCCGCGTAGAATGAGCCGATGTGCTCGGCTAGCTCTTTGTCAAACTGTGCCGGCGTCACCTCGACACCTCGACGCAAATGTAGATCGCCAGCGCGACCCACAGCAGCACGAAGCCGAGCATGGTCAGGTCGGGCTCGTTTCTGCGCTTCCAAGCGCGCAGCGTTTCACCTTTGAGCGGCAGTCTCATTGAACCGTTCCCTCAATAATCGCGATCCCGTCGAAGTATCGAGCGTCGCGACGTTTGACTTTCTCACCGCCGAGCCCGCTTACGATAGCCGCGGCGGCTACTCCGAATTTCACCGGGTCAATGCGCGGCTGCCCATTCGCTTCGGCCCACGCCTCGAAATCTTTAAAGGTATCGCCACACGTCACCGATGCGCCCGGCACAGCAGAAAGCCGCGCGGCAGCCCAAAGCGACACAACCCCCACCGCCTCGCCGGCTCGGGGTATGCGCTGACGGGTGACAGTTATTTTTTGTGATGTGGAATTATCCGGCGTTAATTCCTCGTCACGCAAGGATTTTTCGCCGCCACGCCTCGTCGCGCCACCCTTCGCGCCGTCGTCGCTGCCACCCGTGGCCACAAACGTCAGCGTAAACATGGTCGACGCCGCCACGTCGATCAGCAGCACCACTCCGACATTGAGCAGGGTGCGCGCCGTCTTACGCGTCACATCAATGCCGATAAAACCTAAAACCTTTTGAAGCGTTTCAGCCTGTGGGTCCGCGGAGCCGACGGGCATTGCGGTTTCATCAAGCCGTGCCCGAGCGTCACGCAGCTCCGACGTCAAGCGCTCGCCCTCGCGCGCCGTCGCTTCCTCAATCTTCAACGCCTGATATTCTGCGCACGCCTCGCGCGATGCATCGGTCGTAACGTCGGTGCATTCTTTAGAGAGCCGCCAACGCACGGCAGGCACAGCGCCTTGCGCGGCATTCATCAGCTCAACAACCACGTCTAAAGGTCGGTGCGCTCCGACACGCTTAACCGCGGCCTCGGCATCGCTCACGCGCTTGACGGCGCGGTCATAAAGCGCCTGCGCGTTGTCCTTCTCGCTTACGACAACGCCGGTTGAGGTAGACGCCCACCCCAAAGCCGAAAAGCCCGACCAGAACGCGCAGCAAAGCCAAAAGATAAACGCCCCGCTTGCGAGGCCCTTGTTGTTCCGCCACAGCATAACGCCGAACAGCGGAAGAACGATCTTGAGACCGTCGCTCCCTACCGAAGACACGACGTAAAGCGCGCGGTCTATCAGCTCGGCGCCTTGCCCCGATGAATAACGCGCATTGGCTACGATCGAGGCGCAAGCAAAAACCCCGCCTAGACCGTAGCCAACCGCCCTAAGGACGGTGTTGCGGTTCACGCCGGCACCGCCTCGTCGCACAATACCTGCACCAAGTCGGGCTGCGTTTCATCAGCCGACTTGCTTGCGGTGATATGCCGATCGAACAGCATGCGCTCATACGTGATGCGGCGGGGCCGATCGCTCCGGGGCTCGAAAGCCCGCCCCTTGTGACGAGGGCAGTACGTTTCCCCCGGCACAGTCACGTCGCCACAACAGCCAAACCCTGGCGACCTAGGATCGCCAATTGGCCAAGCGCACTGCCCGTCCTCACGGTCGATAAACGACACCCTCACTACGTCTTGGGGGTCATACACTTCCGGAGTTGGGTCGACAGGCGTGTAGTTTTCATGGCCTTTGCCGAAAGCATAATGCGGGTTTCTCACCGCATGCCGCTTGCGCTTAAAGGCTTCCATTCCACGCGCCTGGCGTGCGCGCCTGTCCTCGTCGGACAAGCGACCGTAAAGGTGCGGGATACCCCGCGCCCTCGGCCGCAACTTCAATCGCCTAGCTTTGCCGATGACCATATTTTTAGTCACGGGGCGCTCTGCGATCGTCGACAGTTGGGCGGCAATGGCTTCAGCCGAAAGGCTATCGTCGCCCCATTTGGTTTTTAGTGCCTCAACGGTTTGTTCGTTCCACATGGTGGTAGCTCCGGGCTCGAATTTGTGTGCGGCTTCCGGTTAGGGTGGTGGACCATCCCGAAAGGTGTTCGCTCTGCATCTGCTCGGTGATTTACGAGGGCGGTGGGGCTATCCGGCTTGCGGGGCTTCGGCCTCGATAATCCACGCTATAGCCGAATGTGGACGACGCGTCAACACCTTTAGCCGCTGCGGGGGCTAACCGCAGCGGCTTCGGGGGAGAGGGGAACGTCACCTTTGAGGGTAACCGCGGGGACGGCAGGGTCGGCCTCGGCTACTTTTTGCGCCCTAACAGCATGTCGGTTCGGCCGTCAATAGGTGCTGCGAAATAAATATCGGAGGGCGAATAGGCGGGGCGGATAAGAGGCGCGCCGGCTAATACGCTTTTCGGCGTGTCGCCATTGGGTTGCCGGTATTAAAGCTTTGCGGTGTTGGGGTGTTGCGGCGTTTTACTTCGGCAAGGAACTCGGCCCTCAAATCACGAAAAATAATCGTCTATATAGAAAATTCTAAAAATTTTTGTCCGCCATCATGCGCAAAAGACGCGCGGCCGCATTCGCCCCCGCCCCCGCCTCACGGGCAAAACGGCGTGTTGTGGATGAAACTAGAATAATTCCGCCAGGAATGGCCTGGGCGTGCAGAAGCGCGCTGCTTTCTAATTAGTAATTATAAATTGTGATGCGGATTATTCTTTATGCTCAATGGCTTGCGCTTCAATCAATTCGATTGGTCGCTCATTGGCCGTATCAGACCTAGGAATACGGGCGATTGCCATGCGCAACACGTCCACAAGCTGGCCGCTGTTCGTGTCGGTCACATCAATCTTTGTGCCATACCGGCTGCGATCCCTAACACCTAGAACCCACTTGATATTTTCGCTTCGGACTTTTGCCATTGCGGGGTTAAGATGCTCATTGTGCACATTTAACAGCAAGTCTTCGAGCATAGCGTTGTTATTTTCGCGCGCCCGTGTCAATTCATCCTTGAATTTAGCATCATCTGCCGCTAATTGATCCAAGCGTTTCTTGGTTATTTTCAGAGACTTATTTATCTCGGTAGGCGTCAACAGGCCATCATTCAGCATATCGCACACGTGGCGCTTTATACGCTCGATTTGCTCGGCTTCCGTTGGCGGCTCGGGCAGCGCAAGCATATCAGCGGTGTGACCATCCGATGGCAGGGCTAGCAAATCGTCGATATCGCTCATGCTGTAGCGTCCCGTATCAATGCGAGCTTGTCGCGTCTATCTCGTGCACGGTCTTTTTTCGCTTGGGCTTCACTCTTGAAATGCAGCTTGCGCCCACGTGCTGCTGCTCGGGCTTTTTTCGTTGTGTGCTCGGGCTTGCGCCACTCACGCTTTGGCCGCTGTTTCTTTTCCGTGGGCAACTCGTGCTCATACGGATGCGCGCAGGCGAGCAGTGCGCTGAATTTTGGTCGCTTGTGAAACCATTTCCCTGCGGTTAGCGGGTGGCACGCGACGTCGGGCCTGCGCGCCGCGCTATCAAAGCTGTCTCCTGCCGCGCATCGCACGATTATTATTTCCATGCGCTTGCGCCAACCGTCGCTTTCATACAACGCCTCGTTATGCTGGCGCGCCGCCTTATGCGAGCCCCAAATTGGCTGCGGCAGGCCCGACGCTAGCCGCTCTCGATAAAAGTCTCGTGCTTTTTTAAATCGGCGCCATTTGGCCTGTTTTATTTCTTCTGTCGGGGAAGCATCGACGGCCGCGCGCCGCGCCTCGATAAATCTATTCTTACGCCGCAAAGCCGCAACGCCTTTTCGCTCTTTAGCGGCTTGGCGCTTAGCCTCTATGGCTTTTTTCTTTCCCTCAACGGCAGCCCGGCGCGCGGCGCGCGTTATCTCAAGCTCCAAAGTCCGCAAAGCCGCTAAGCTCCGACGGCTATTCGGCTTCATCCTGCTTCGAGCATACCGAGGCTTTTTAGGTTCATCAGTCATGGCCTGAAATAGCCTTTAAAAGTTCGTTGGAAAAAGCAATGAGTGACGCTTGCCCCGAGCGTAAGCGAGTGGGGCGCGCAAAGCGGAGCGCAGCGAAGCGCCGCGCGACGGCACCTTATTGCTATATATAATATTAGGCATGGTACTTGCTCCGACTACCACTTGAGCTAGTTGCGCGCCCTAACTGCGCGTTGATAATCTGTCAACACATTTCGGTTATGATGTTTAAATGCCCACGCCACGGGGCATTTAAATGGAGCTACCACAATGGAAAATACAGAATTTAAATGGCTGTTGGTCGAGCGCTTGGGCGCTGACGGCCAGCTAACCGTCGTTGCACGTCGGGCGTTTAAGGTTGGAAATTGCGCGGATAAAGAGCGGGCGCGGCGCAGGCTAGATGTCGACATGGATAGGCTCGGGGCCGGGGCATATTTCGTCGGCGCCGAAATGGATTTTCCGAGCCTGAAATAAAAAGTGTTGACGTCACGTCCATACTATGAGATTTGTTGGACATCCGACAAAGCGGAAGTTCGGCATACATGGACCGGAAGGCTAAAAAACGCGAATGGACTAGGGCGAAGCGCGCCGCAGAAAAACGCGGCGAGCGATTTACGAGCCGGAAAGTCGATTTGCGCACGCCCGAGGAACACGCTGCCGACACCCGCAAACGGAAACGTGAGTGGATGTCCGCAAAGCGCAAGGCTCTACCGGCCAAGCCGGTCAAGCGCGTTGCGGGCAAAGAATTAGAAGCTGAAATGCTCGCGGGCCTTTTGCGCGGCAAGGCGGCTAAAGTTCTGGTTCACACTCACGGTCGCGGCAACTCGCGTGTCGCGGTTTACAAGCCTGAATACGAGGCTTTGCATAAGCGTCAAAACGGGTGTTGTGCAATTTGCGGCCGAAAGCCTGAAAAGCGCAGCCTCGTCGTCGACCACGAGCACGGAACCGGCGTAGTGCGGGGCCTGATTTGCTACCACTGCAACACGGGTCTCGGCATGTTCGGGGATGACCCGAGCCGAATATTGTCTGCATTGAACTACCTACTTACGCATTAACCCGCCCGCGCCACCGGGCATTTAACTTAGGAGCTACCACAATGACCATTTACGAATTTATGTGCGGCGTGATGCGCAAGCCCGCCAACTATAAGAAGTCCGGCGCCTATGATGCTTGGGCGCGTTGGGTGTCGCGCAAAACCCGCGTCTTCGCACCTTGGCCGGCCGCATCGGTCATTGAAGACGGCGACAACTACGAAAATTGCATGCGAGCCCGCGACGCTATCCGCGGGGAAGTCCTAGCCGCTTAGGCTTCACTCTGTTGAGCCCGCTTCCCCGAGCGGGCTCAATGGTGTGCAGCCTTCGCAGCACAACGGCGCGCCACCGCCGTGAAAACCAAACAGGAGCTACCACCGTGCCAAAATTCAACGTCACTTTTGAACGCATAACGGATGAAAGCGCCGAAATCGGCGACGTAGAGGGCTCCGGCTTTGTCGCCGAGGGTTGTTCCCTCCGCGACGCTGTGCACTTCGTTGAGCAGAGCTTGCGCGGCGACACCGAAGTAATCGAGCCGTCGGACAGCGACGTAGGTTCCGCGCGCTGGTTTACTTGGTTAGGCGGCAGGCACCATGCAGACGGCGACTTTACGAACGTCTCCCTGCATATGCCCGATAGCGTAACAGCGAGCAGCCGCAAGCGGATCGGGCGCCTAGTCGGCGCCGTATTTTGCTAAGCAGGAATGGTCAATACACAACGGCGCGCCACCGCCGTGAAAACCAAACAGGAGCTACCACCATGAACATTGAGCAAAGCTTGGCCGCCGTTGGATACGGCCACCGCCACTATGCCAACACCCGCAACACCGGAAAGCACGAAGTTTTCGACCTTGCCACTGGCGAGGCTATCGCGCGCTATGACGCGCATCAGGCCGCGGCATTCGTCGCTGCCCGAAAAGCCGCAAAGCCGGCCCTCCAAGTCATTTTCGAAAATCAGCACTACCAAGCTTGCGAGCTTCGCAGCGGCAACCTTGTCGTTTGCCACAAGCGCAAAAACAACGGCAGCCAAGGGCGGCAGCTTGTCGGCCCGCAAGCCGCGGAATGGATCGAAGCAATAAAGACCGCAATCGACCGTGACGAGGCTAGCGCGCTCTGCCGCGCGATCCTCCATTCATAAGCAGGAATGGCCCAGACATGAAACGCCAATACGCCTACCAAGTGACACTGCCCGACGGCCGTTCGAAAACCGTCTCGATAACACGGAAGTTAAAAGCGCCGTGCTGCTACGCGGTTCGTCTCAGCCGTGGATGGTCAATCGCTGCCGTCGCGGAACAGAGCGACGTCAGATACCGCGGGTATCAAGCTTGTGAAGCCAAAGCCGCGTAGCGTTAGCCGTGTTGGCCCTCGATCAGCCGGGGGCCAATGCAGTTGCCGCTAAAGCAACTAGCCGCACCACCGGCTAACCAAACGGAGCTACCACAATGGGAATACGTTTCCAGATTAACGAGCAAATAACCGCCGAGCAGGCGCACATTCGCTCGCTCTACACGCGCATTTCTAAGCAGGCGGAAATCGCCGGCAACGGGCGCATTTTGTCGCCGCAGCGCGAGGCCGCAGAGAAGAAAGTCGCAGAGCTGATGCGCGAAATTAACGAGCATCGCAAGATCATCGTTGCCATTCAGCAGCCGCGTCGGCGAGACGCAACGCCTTTAATCTGAGGGCTGCCATGCCTGTCACACGAAACCGGCGCTTCACTCTCGACAACGGCGCCATTGCCGAGGTTGATTTTGAAATACGGCACTTCTCATGGTCCGATTTCGAACTCAACGTCACAGACGCGTGGCTGTTTAAAGATCGCGATAACGCGCAAGCGCCCCGTATTGCACTTTCGGACAATGAGCACGAACGGTTCGAAAGCGAAGTAGCAGCGCACATTTGGGACTACATCGAATAACCGGCGCACCACCGCCAGGAATGACGCAAACGGAGCTACCACGATGCACGTTTTTAAGGACAACGCAGACCTGATTGCGCTAGGCGACAACCTAGCGCAATCCATTATCGGCTTGCGGCTCGCGCGCTACTACGCGACGCCGGAGCAATGCCGTTTGATTGACGACGCTATCGACGATTTCAACGCCGCTCGAAAGATGGTCGCCAAGCTTACAGGGCGCGAGGCCCGCACCGAATTTGTGCCCATCGGTGAGGTGCAGGAATGCCTGAAGTTTTTCCCGGACTTCGCATTCTAAACTCTGCGCTTTTCTGCCCCTGCGATCAGCCGCGGGGGCAGATATGTGCAGAGTTGGAGAGGGCGAAACTATGCAGGCGTTTTTGAACAGTGGCGCGATCGACGTGCTCGTGATCCTCGGCATTCCGTGCGGGATTATGGGTTGGCTCGTCGTCACTACGAAGGAAATCAGCGAGGGCGACGAATGAACAGCGCGCCCAAGAAAAAGTTGAGCGAAGTGCTCGCGCAGCCGGGCTCGCGATTGCAAGCCCCGCACGAGGAAACAAACCTCGGCGCATATTGGATACTCGATTGGCCGGACGGCGGCTATTACGTCGTTTCGTTCTCGAAATCCACGGGCGACTACAGCGCAAAAAAGTACATGCCCGGCCCGAAAGGCGAAGGCGAGTACGTCACCGAAGAACTTGGCGACGAGCGCGCAAAAGCTCTCGCATGGTTCAAGGGGCTATATTGCGAGTGGAGGGTTTGATGGCGGGCTTTTTTTCGAACTACACAGATTTCTATGACAGCACGTCGGACGAAGCCGGGCAGGAATACGAGCTAACGCTGTGCGCCGAGACGGCCAAAGCGTGGGGCGTCGTAGGACGCAACCTCGCAACCATTTGGCTGCCAAAATCGGCGTGCTCGCGCGTCGGCGGCACCGGGAAAGTTGGGGAAGAAATTCAGCTCATGGTGCCCGATTGGCTCGCCGAGCAGAAAGGCTTGGCATGAGCTACGACCACGGGCATGAATGCAAGCGCCTCGGCATGCTATATTTTGCGTGGTGCTGTGAAGCATGCGCTACGCGTGTCGGCGTCTCGTTTGCGCACGGGGCAAGCTATCCGCATGGTGGATGGTGCCAAGTCGGTAAGCACCGGCCGGGCGGCGAAACGAAATGGCTAGACGTCGATCCGGATAAGGTGACGCCGTGGCCCGAGAAGAAAGCAGCATGCTTATCCGGTTCCTACCCATGACGACTAGATATAGTGGGATGCTCCCATTCGCCAGAATAGAGTTGATCATAAGTCGGAGCATCGACTGCTCCTCCGATACCGAGCAACGAACGGAACGAATTGAACGGGTAGAAACGTCGGTTAAAGCGGAACGTGAACTCGTTAAGGTACGCCTGTAGGTGCTGCGGTCTGACCCCGTGGTGGACGCCAGTGAGCCAAGCCTTAAGATTGGAGAAAACAAGGTGGATGATCGGCAAATAATCTTCCGCGACTTGGGGGTCTCCGCCCTCGACAACCGGCAGATGGTCGAAGCTGCTGGCCAGCTTGCCGTATGCTCCCCAGTCGTCCGTAACAACGAAAGTCCCAGGCACAACGGCGCTTTCGATAAAACCGCACAGAACCTCCGCCGTGCGGGAGGGAACAACTTCCAAGCGAAGTCTGCCCGCGTATCGGCCGCCCCTACGGACCTTGGCTTTGCCGCCTTCTTTGGGCTCCTTATGCCGAACTTCGACCGCACCAATTACAAGCGTCTGGCTGTGGACGCCGCGTCCCTTCCCGCGCGTTTTACCTCCCACCCACGTCTCATCAATTTCAACGTGGTCGCCGACATTGCCGATGCGATCCCGCTCCGGCCGCACCATGCCCGCGCGGAGCTTATGAAGGAGTTGGAAAGCCGTCTCGTAGCGCGAAATGCCAAGCTGGCGCTGAAATTGAACAGCCGACATGCCGGGCGTCAAAGAGCTAATAAGGTAAGCGCCCCAGAACCATGTAGAGAGCGGCGTGCGTGTCCTAGCCATGACGGTATCTGCCGTCAGTGCGGTGTCCTCTTTGCAGACGCGGCACCTAAGGACGTGTGGCCGATTGGCGAACCGGTAAGGCTCTTGAGAATCGCCGCACTTCGGGCAAATGAAGCCGCGCGGCCATCTGATCTTTTCAAGATAGGCGGCGCAAGCTCCGTCGTCGGGAAAAAGCCGCTGAAACTCTGGGAGAGATCGCGGGAAAGGAAGATCGCGAACCACGGCTTACAACCTTTCCGGCTTTCTCAAATGACGAAACGCCTCCTGCTTTCTACCGTCTCTCGCAATTTGGGCATTGTCTCTGATCCAACGGTACAGAACGTCTTCCCAGCCATCGGCAAGATCGCTATAGGCTTCAAATCTAATGCGGTGTTGCCGCGCTGTTTCCGTTCCCATGCCGGACCGCATGTATTGGCCGTAGGCGCTACTTGCCAAGCCCTCAAAGCGCCGGAAGCGCGTCCAGGCCACCATCGCCTGTTCAAAATCCATTACAATATCCGGCGGCTGCTTGTTCTTTGCTTTGATTGCCTCGCGCTCTTGAGTATCGCGCTCAATCCGCATGTCCCATTTACTCATTTGGGCGCCCCTTGTTCACATTTCTCTCGGTGGCTGCGCCACTCCGCAGAAGCGTTGTGCTTGGCCCCTTGGCCCATCCAACCAGTGCCGGTCCAGCCGCATGAACACCTAGCTGTAACGCCGATGGAAAAGCTTGCCTTGTGGTCGGGATTTGTCTTTTTCCTTTGGTTTGCCGTCATCTTAGAAGCCTCCACAGTTATCCGATGTTCACAGACTATCACTGGTGGCCTTGGGTGTCAACCGGATAAGCATGGAAAGCAGCAATCGACGTCGACGCGCTGCTAGACCTTGGAAGCGACGAGGACGACTTGATTGCTTCCATGCTAGAAATGTCGCCTGCGCAGATAGAGGACATGCTGTCGTGACGCCAGAACTCATTTTTGCGGATATCGGCGAAACGCTGTATGGTTCGCGGTGGAAACGCGATTTGTCCATCATGCTCGGTGTGAGCGATCGAACCGTTAGGGCGTGGAGCCGCAAAGCCCCAAAGCCCTCGCACAAAGTATGGGCTAAGCTTGACGTGCTGATCGCTGCTCGCGCTCGTCATTTGGAGCGGCAGCAAAAGCAGATTAGGAAATGGGTGCACTGATGTTTGAAACTGTTGGGGCGCTTATAGATTTCGTTCTGCTCGTCGTCGCGCTGCATGTCGTGGCGTTCGGCGCGGTGAAGGCGTGGTACTGGTTCCGGCCATAGCAGGCCGCAAAGCTTCAAAAGAAAAGAGCCCTAGAACCTTGTCGGTGCTAGGGCTTTAGTTTTGTCGGGATCGTCAGGGAATGAGGTAGTGTCAACGGAGGGAGTTTGGTATCGGACCGGCACACCGCTTGGGGTCGATGTGGCCACCCGGTCCGCTTGGGCTACCAAGCTCGATACTTGTGGACCATACGTCAACGATTTGCGATTTGCAAGCTATTTCGTCAACGGCTGCGGCTCGGCGTTTACGCTCTCGTATTTGGCTTCGAAAGCGAGCTGCGACATAGGGAAAAAGTTGCCGGCCGCGTCGCGCACGATGTAGTCGCCGGGGCGGGCGAGCGCAGGCCCCTCGGGCGTCGGGATAGTAATTGACGAAACGCCGGGGTATTCGTAGGGCGCCAAGGCGTCACGGAGCCCGTGCTCCGCGAGCCAAGCCCAAATTTCAGACGCGGACGCCACGGTAGCGCGGAATTGTTTGGCCTCGACCGTCACGGGCCGGGTACGATAAAGGTGCATGGTGGTAGCTCCTGTGTGGTGGGGACAGAATGAAAGTGGACGCTTACACTAAGGCCGTTCTTACGGTTATCGCGGTGGCGCTGTCGGCTATCGCGCTACGCGGGTTCGTCGAGCCTGCGAAGGCTTTTCCCGAGGGCGGCTGCGGGTCGTGGTTGAACCCTTGCACCGTTGAGGTGAAAGGGACCGTGACGCTAGACAGGTAGTGCGTCGAGCACTTCCGCGAACGATATGCAAATCTCGTCGGCGAGCAGGTTCATAAGCTCGGGTTCCTCGCCGTTCCGGGTTAGTATAACCGTGCGCTTTCCGGCGCCCGCCATCCACCCTAGCTCTAGGTGGGCTGACCGCCCGCACGGCAAGACAAGCACGCACGCGTCGGCCCATTTCATCGCGTCAAAATCGGACTTAAAGCCCGCCTGTGAAATCGGGTGCTTAAGTATCTCGCGGTATTCGGATGCGAACTCTATACGGCCCTGCGGGTCGACGTCGCGCCAGCTAAAGCCTTTGTCGCCGGGGCGCGGGTTTCGGAAGTCGTACACCTCGTGCCCCGCGTCGCGAAGCGCCGTTACGATCGAGGGCTGAAAGGGGTTTCGCCAGCTAGAGGCCACGTAAATTCTCATTGGTAGTTCTCCCTTCTGTGAAGATAAACGAGCCACTTATTTTTTCCCTTGCCGTCGTCGGAGACGTGCGCGGTGTAACCATTCCAAGTACACGGCGAGCGGAAAAGCTTCGTCAGACGCTTGACGATTGCGGCGGTATCGCCGTTCGTCATGTCACCGATAAGTTGGTCGTGGCAGATCATGGCCGCCGCCGCTTTGAGCGGCACGCCGTCTGCAAAATCGTGGTTATCGTTGCCGTCGTTTGCGACCATCGCGTCTATGTAAATGTGCCGCTCGTTGTTGCGCACGTTCTCGAAGCTCACGGGCCGCAAAGCCCCATACTCTTCACCGTTCGGGTGGGGAACCGAGACTTTTTCGAACCATGCAGGCTGCCCGTCGCTGAAAGATAAGTTGGCTTTGACATTGTCGAGCCGCACGTATCTGTAGCGGTCTGTAGTCGGAACACCTTCGTCTTCGGCATCTTTCTCCGACATTGGGAAAAAGTTCATGCCGATGCGGACGGCGTTGATGACAGCCGAAGCGCCGCGGCCGGCGTCCATACTGTTTGAAAAGCCGTCGCTGCTCGCCTGTGGCGGCTTTTTAGAGTGGTGAACTAAGCAAATTGAAATGTTGAGCTGCTCGGCGATTTCGCGATAAGCGCGAACAACCTTGGACATCTCAACGTTGTCATTTTCTTGGGCTTCGTGAGTTTCAACGAGCGGGTCGACGAAGACGACGCCGATATCGTACTTCTCTATATACTCGCGGAGCCGCTGTCGGTCGGGCGCAAATATAATCGCGTTGCCTTTGCGCACGGCTATCGTGAAGGTCGCGCCTTGATGCAGAAAAAGCTTATTTTTTATGGTGGCGAGGCCAATATTATTGAGCAGCAAGCACGCGTCGAGGCGGCGCTCAAACTCGGCTTTCGGGTCTTCGTTGTTGATAAAGAGCACGTTGACAGGCTTCGGGATAACGGCGCCGACCATGCCACCACGTGCGAGAGCGAGAGCTACACCGCACGCTATGGTCAAAGTAGACTTGCCCGAGGCACCCGGCGCTACGAGGCTAGAAACGGCGCCACGCAGCAGCATGTCGCGCATGATCCATTGGCGACGAGGCAGGTTTGCCATATCGCGTTCGGTGTCGACGGGCTCGACATAGCCGTGCTTTTCGATTTGTGCCGGCGCGGTAGGCGGGGGCGGCAGTGTGATGACGTCAAATTGCGTTTCCGGGTTGGCGACGCCGGCCTGAGACTTGGCGTATTCGTAGGCGTGCGCCACCTTTTGACGAAGGCTGCGTATTGTGTGCTCGCCTGAGCGGAAAGGCAGGTAGAGCCGAGACATAAGCTCAAAGCACGTCTGCTCGCTAACGCCGAACTCGCGTACCCGGCAGGCGGTGGCGTAATTGCCGGGGTCGAGCGCGAGCTTTACGTTTTCGATATTCTCCGACAACCAATCCGAGGCGGCGAGAATTGCTGTCGGCGTATCAAGCTCGCCAATCTCGCGTGGCCCGTCGTGGCGGACGATGGCGCGTTTAAGGTGCCCGAGCCACGATTGCGGCAGCTCCGCAATAGGCGCGTCGAGTGCCACGACGTATTCGCCTTTGTCCGTCACGGCGCCCTCGCCGAGCACGTAGGCATTGCCGGTCTTAACGTCGATCGCGTCGCCGAACGCTTTAACGCCCGAGACGGGGTGCGGCACCTTGAAATAAATGTGCATGCCCCCCGTAGGGGTCATCACCGTATAAGTCGCGGGCAACTGTCCGAGTTTCGTTACGGCGTCGCGTAGCTGCGCCTTGCCGCCGAGCCCGTCGCGCACGTCGATATCGAGCACAACGATTTGGTCGCCACAGGCTACCGCGGGGTTGCTGTTATCCTCGGGCGACCATCGCTTAAGGATTTCGCCTTCAAGCGCGGAAGCCGTCTCAAAATGGTTTTCTTGCACTGGCGGAAACTTCGCGCCAGCTTTCACTTTGAAGATACGAAGCCCTTGCCGCGCTAGGTTTAGGGCGGCGTCGCGCATAGACATTAGCCGCCTCAATTCTGTGCGAGCCGCAACAAATAGCCTTCATTTTCGACGTGCAGCACGCCGCATCCGAGCAAACGCAATTTCGCGCGAAGCCGGTGCACGAGCACATGTCGGACGTTGCGCGGCATGCTCGGCAGCGCTGTCGCTTCCGGGTGTGCTCGCGCGATGGCGTGAAAGATCAGCATTTCACCGCGCGACAGCCGCACGGCTTTTCCGCCCGGCGCCGTGATGGTGCGGAGCCGGTGACTATAGGCTATTTGCGAGCCTGCGATTTGGTTGGCGGTGTCTAGCATTTGGCCGCCTTCCGAGCATGCCAGCCCGGCCATACGGCGTCTGCGGAGCCACCCGCGGCTTCGTATCCGCGGATGTAGTAGCTAAGCTCGGTTAGGCCGATTTGGCCGCCGCAGCTCGTGCATGTAACGCGCATTCCGAGCGTGAGGGGCACCGGGGCGAACGTATGGCGCGGACACGCGTTAAGGCGCCGGCTGTTCGCTTGTACTTCGTCGAATATTTTGCGGAAATCGAGCGCCACCGTTAGCCCTTCCTATATCTAAAGCCGCGATAGCCGTCGGACACAGCGACAGGAAGCCCTGCGGCCCACGGTTCTGATGCGGTCATGAGTTGTTCGAACTCTGCGACGCTGCCAAAGCCCTTAAGTATCTCGGCGACGGGCTCGTCGTGGACGTGGAGGACGATCGGATAGCCATGCTTTTCAAGGCGGAACATGCAGTCGCGGAGAATGTCGCGGGATGCTGCTTGCGTCGCATTCTCCGCGAGCGAGCCGCCGTAGGTGCTTTGTTTTACCCATTGCTTGGTGATCGGGTCTTCGGCCCAAAAGAAGACGCTATCTGTCGTGAACGTGACGTCTTCGCCTTCGTCATTTGTCCACGTTACGGTGTTGGAGCCGATCGACGGGTTCGCATACGCCAGCGCGCGACCACTCGGGAGCCGCATCCACAAAAAGCCGTTGGCGACCTTGAAACGAATTTTCCCATTCGGAATGCTTTGAATGGTTCCGGGGTCTGCGATGGCGTCGAGCGCTGCGTTTTCAAGCGCCTTCCAAAAGGCTTTGATTGCGGGGTGCGCCGCGCGCCAGCCTTTGACGATCTGCCGAACTTCGATTTCGTAGAGCGATTTTTCCGGCAGCTTCGGCAGGTTCGGGATATCTTCGTAGCCGGCGCGGCGGAAGCGCTTGCCGACAGGCGCTTGCGGGTCGACGAGGATAAACGGCGTTGGAACCAACTTGAGGCCGTAGTTGGCGCCCATGCTTTGGAACGCGCCGACGCTGCCCTGATAGCCGAGTGACAATTCCTGCACCTTGCCGATTTGGCGGCGCGGATCGTCTTTATGGATGGTCGCAGCGTCCAAATTGAACGATCGTGCGTAGGACAAAATATAAAGGTCGTGGCCTATGCCGGCGTCGAAGTCGCGAAAGGCATCGAGCTTCCATTCTTCGCCAGCGAGCCACGCCAACATGCGGCCTTCGATGTTGGAAAAGTCCGAAGCGATCAGCTCGCGGCCTTCTCCGGCGACGATCAGCGAGCGGAGCGATTGCGACACGCAGTCGATGGGGTCGCCGTAGCACATTGAAATAGCGGCGGCGCCATCGGGGCTCGGGAAAAGGTCTATAACCTTTTCAATATCTTTGAATTTCAGCGAAGGCCGCCGCAAGTTCTGTGGTTGCAGTCGGCGGCCATTCCAACGCCCGGTGCTCGCCGCGTGATAGCCGAAAAGCTCGCGAGCCCTGCCGTCATCGTCGGCAGCGGCAAGCATCGCAGCAAGTTTAGCTGTGGAAGCCTTCCCGGCTTGCTCGCGGATTTGCAGCACACGCTCGATATCGGCGCGGGCGGGGAAGTCGAAGCCACAGGCAGCGATACGCGCCTCGATTTGTGCGTCTGTGTATTGTTCAAAGGGGTTGAATGCGGGATCGCGGACCGCCTCCAACATTTTCGCCAGCTCGGGCTTTGCGATAGAATTGCAACCTGGAAATCCGTTTTCGCGGAGCCACCCGCAGAGCTTCATAGCTTCGGAGGCCGCTTCAACCTTACCGCCAGTTAAGTGGAAAAGTTCTAAGTCGAGTTTCGTTTTTTCGCCTTCGACCAGATCGTCAGCGCACTGAATTGACGGGATATCGAGCGCAAGCCCACGGTTATTTATGCGGCGGTCGAGCAGCCATGTTTGGCGCTCGATCGGCGAAAGCTCGGGAAGTTTTTCATCTATCGGACGTTCAACAATTACGTCCTGAATGCAGTAGACGCCGAGCCGTTCAATTTTCGCCGGGTCGTCCCACCATATCGGAGTACCGTCGGGCAAAATCTTCCGTGGACGGCTCATACGCATCATAAGCGCATGGCCTTCCTTATCTTTTTTCTGTTCTAGGCCAAGAGCAATAGCCAGATTGCCGAGCCCGGCCGGCAGCGAGAGCGCCTGCGCACGGGCCATCGTGCAATCGGTTTGCCCGATGGCGAGCTTCGGCCAAGAGGGCTCAACGCGCGCCGTTAGACAATGGTTCCAAATCGCCAGCTCGAAAGGCGCGTTGTGCGCGACAACTTTTCCACCGTTGCGAATGTGATCTAGCGCAGCGGTCGGCGCCGGGGCGCCGGGCCGCCAAAGCTGCGGGGCGTCAGAGCCTAAAGCCCACGCCATGCACCAAATTCCGGTATTGTGGTGCCGTGCGTACTTGTGGACGCCGGCTTTTTTCAAGTCGACGGTAGACCGGGTTTCAAAATCAATGTGCAAGCGCGCGGAATGGAACATAGATTTTTCATCATTCGCGCGTTATATTCCGCGCGTCCCCTAAGTCGTCTGTGGTGTGGTAGCTCCGGGCGATATCGGGTCGGACGAAATGGGAAGCGCCGGGCGTGGTGGCCTAGCGCTTCCCGACTATCCTCAAAACAAAGCGGCGGTGTCGATCTGGCCATCAATGTTGACGGCCTGAAAGTCGTCATCGGGTGCAGAGCGAACCGAGAACGGCTCGTCGTCGCGGATGATCTGCACGTTGCCCAACCCGAACGAAACGCCCTTTTTCTTCGGGTTGTCGAAAGCGTAAGGCCGAAGCGAAACCAGCGCCCACACGCCCGGATAAACGCGGGCAGGGTCGTGGATTTGCTGGCGTTGCGCATCGACCACGCCGGGGCGTTGCAACGAGCTGGCCGAGATAAAGATGCAGCCTTCCTCGTAGCCGTTGATGTGCCCCTTTTCGCCTTGGTCGCGGAACGGGGTGTGGAGCCTCGGCCCCTTGTAGTTGGCGCCGAACTTGTCGATGGCGGCCTTGTTGGCGGCTGCCTTCAAAACCGTCAGATCGGCGCCACGCGGAAACAAAAGCGTGGTCGCGTACTTCGGCTTGCCCATTGAACCATCGTCCTGCGCCTGCCCGGCCTGCGGCTCGAACAAGTACGGGTATGAGAGGCGAACGGGACATGACCGAAGCATGCCGCCCGGCAACTCAACGCAGGGCATCTGCTTAAGTGCTGCGGCGATCCATTCGTTTGACATGTGTAACTGTTGCTCCTGTTTAATCTTGCCAGTCGATATCATCGAACTCGCTAGCGGCGTCGATCGACACCGCAGGCGCCTTGTGTGTGACCGGCACGAGATTGACGCCGCTGCTCTCCTGCACGACTTCGTCAGCGAGCAGAGCGAACGTCGCTTTGCCGAGAAGCTGTTCGAGTTGCGCGGGAGTTTTGATTTGCGACGCCAAGCGAATGTCGGCGATCTTGGTACGCTGCACGAGGTCGTATGCCGCGTCGGTGTCGCGCCACTTGCGTTTTGCAACCTTGGCGACAAACTTAAACCCGTCGGGCATGTTGCCGTGTCGGGCTTGCTCGTAGGCGTGCTTTCGCACGGCTTTGAGCCACGTCTCTATCTCGCCAGCGAGCTTTAGCTTTGCTGCTAGATCGGCACCGGAAAGCTGCGGGATCGTGTCTAACGACGGGACGTCGTCAAACTCATTCATTGCTGCTTTAACCGCTGTGTCTTCTAGCTGCGGGCAAATGCCTGCGGCGGGACAGAACCGGCAATGCTTGCCGGATGCAAGCGGGGCGTTCGGATCGCGCGCACGCGCAACGGCGTCGCGTAAATCCTCGCCCCATTCGATAAGTTGAAGCGCGTCGACTTCGTCAGCACGAACCGGCCCCGCGTGATGCGGACACCGCGGCTGCACGATGGTCATAACGACTTTTGAGAGAGGCCGATTGCCCCGGCGCATGGCAGCGCCGAGCGCGTAGTAAAGCAGTTGCGGGTTTTCGACCACCTCGACGGGGACGCCCGCGCCGTGCTTGTAGTCGAAGATATAAAGGGTTTTGCTGCCGGGCTTATAAACCGAGCAGTCGTTCGTGCCGAAAAGGTCGTCGCCGATATGCGACAACGTAAAGCGTTCTTCGACGTTTAGTTCGTCGGTCGCGGCATCAAACACCGCGTAGATGGCGTCGAGATAGACGTTTACCGCCCCGGCCATAACGTCGCCCAACTTCTGCGACGTCCACTTGCCGAGCTTTTTGCGGTCGTTCTCGGAAAGCTCCGCGAAGTCTTCAAGCGCCTGCCCAACGTAGGGCGTCGCCGTGGCTTCCATGTTCTTTAGGCAGTGCTCGGCCAGCGCATGCGCTGCTGTGCCTTCCTGAGCATACGCGCTCGACGTGTTCGGTAGTCCGTCGCACAGGCGGACGCTGCCGGGGCAGCTTGTCCACCTGTACGCTGAGGATGCACCAAAGGCCGAATGCGCCTTTGGGCTAGACAAGTGCCGCGGCTGCCGAATGATCGGACATTGCCTTTTGGAGCTTCCCGGCAAATTCCGAGTAGTACTCCGGGGCGAGCTGCGCGAGCTTCGTTGCCTTGTAGAACTTGAGCGTGTCGAGCACCGTCGGTGCGCCGCACTGCTCAATCGTCTTCATCATCAGATCGCGGACGCTTTCCGCGGTCCAAGCCGGAGCGGCGGGAGCCGGTGCAGCGGCGGGTGTCGGCGCCACGGGGGCCGGAGCCGGTGCGGGCGCCGTAGCCGCCACGGTCGACGCCGTAGCTGCGGTCTGCGGCAGCAGCGTGGACGCCTCGGCAGCGGGTGCCGGTGCGGCGTCTTTCTTCTGAGACGGCGGGCGGCCCCGGCGCTTAGGCGTGGCCTGCACTTCTTCGGTAGCGTCGTCGCCGTCGTCTTCGACGTCGGGAGACAACGGCTTTTCGCCCGGCAGCGTTGCCGCTGTCGAGACGTCGAGACCTTCAAGCGACGCGAGGACGGCAAACAGCTTTGCCATGTCCTTTGTGCCGCCCGTGATGGTGAGCGTAAGGTTCATTACGGTAGCTCCGTTTCGTGGTTGCAGCGGGTGGTGGGCCGCTTAACGCTTTTGATAAGCGTATCCACGAATAGCCGAGCCGTTGATTTGGTGTCAACACTTTTATTCAAATAGGGCGGAAATAGCTTCGGTCTTTCTGAGCAAAACTCGGTTTACGGCTTCGTCAATTGAGCCGGAAAGAGAAACCAATTGCGCGAGCACCGGCCGCTTTTGGCCCATGCGGTGGGCTCGACAAATAGCCTGCCAATTATCAGCGGGCGACCAACTCGGCTCTACAATTAAAACGCGGTGCGCTGCGGTGAGCGTAATGCCTAGGCCGGCCGTCTTTATCTGGCATATGATAAGGCGGCGGTTATGGTTGGTCTGAAACTGGTCAATTATATTCTGCTTTTTCTCGTCGGGCGTCCCGCCGTAAATAATTCGTGGATGGTAGCCGATCAGATATTGCTGCAAGAAATTGATAACGTCGCGATGGATCGCAAACAGTATCATTTTGGCGGATGGATCGTCGGTCATGACGCCTCGCACGTATTCCGCGACGTTGCGCACTTTCGCCATGCCAATTAGACGGCGCACTACAGCAATGTGCTTGACTTTCGTTAATGACCAGTCGCCCGTGTCCATCGCTTCTTTTACGACGGCCTCGAATTGCGGCTTTAATTCTTGGAGCCTATCTAATATCGGTTTGTCGGGGTGGACTTCGCACGGCTCGATCGGCAATTGATCGACGACCAGCGACGGCAAGTCTTTTAAAACTTCCTCGCGCTCGCGGCGCAAAAAGACCTGTTTGATTAATTCTCGTAAACGCGGCGCGTCTTTGTTTCCGGTCACGATATAGCCATAAGGACCAGACTTGCCGCGAGTGAAAGCCCGCATGAAATCCCAATAGCCCTGCCGCCAAGTGCCAGCTATTCGCAAGTGCGGGTATGTCTCGCCAGGATGGTTTGGCGCGAGCGAGCCCGACAGGGGCCAAATGCGCCGCGCAAACTCGGCGACGCCGAGCTTGCCATCGCACTGCGGCCCATAAATAGCGATCGTTCGGGCACTACCCCGCTCTTTCAGGTAATGCGCTTCGTCGACGATAAGCACGTCGCAATCGCGCTTGCGCAACGCATTGCGGATGGTCGGAGCGGTCGCAGCTTCGAACGCCACGATAACGACGCCCTTGTCGGGCATAGGCTGCTCGGCACTACCGATGATCGTGCAAACCCGAGGCTGGTTAGAGAACCGTCGGAACTCACGCGCCCACGCTTGCCGCATGATAGCCGGCACGACGACGGTTATATTTTTGGCGTTGATTAAGTCACATGCGGCGATGGCCTGCGCGGTCTTGCCTACGCCCATGTCGTCGGCCAAGCCACGAACGCGCGGCCCTTCCGCTAGCCACCGCGCGCCGATAATCTGATAGGGTAGGAGCGGCGTCACCGACGCTTGCGGCGCGGTGCCGCTTTCGGCTTGCGCGGCGCGGGGGCCGTGTCACGAGCGTAGAGCGCGAGCAACGCGGCCTCGGCCCGGCCGTCTTGCGTTTTCTTCGACCACAGCGTGCGGCCTGCGGGCAAAAGCTGCCCGGCGACCATGCGGCACTTGTCTTTGTCGCTCGACAGCCGGTAGCGCCTTTTCCAAACGCTCGGCGGCACCTCAACGAAAGGTAGCTTCGCCGCGTAGAGCGCAGCGACCATCGCCCCGGTGGTTTTACCGAACGTAAACGCGTTGGGCGCCGATTGCTTCGGCAGCCCCCCGACTTCCTCGATTACGACGAGCTGCGGATCGAACGTCATAGCGAGCGCCGACATTAGGTCGATGAAAGCGGGAACGTCGAGCCGCAGCTTAGTCGTCTTGCCGATCTTGTATTTGACCGTCGGCACGTCGAAGCACTCGACGCGGTCGTTATCGTAGACGACGCTCACGGCCCCTTTTGTTCCGGGGTCAATTCCGATGAATGATGCTGTGGACATGGTAGCCTGCTCGTCGCTTCGATGTTGACGCTATATCAACACACAGCGCGACTTGTCAACGCCCCGTCGTAACCACGTTGCTTTTTATCTCCACACCGAAAGAAAGTGGTGATATGCTGCCCACGAAAAGCGAATCACGAAACATCACGAGAAATAACTTGGCCCCCAGAAAAAAGAAAAAGCCGGCTGTCGCCGAGCACCCGATTTTCTATCCGGTCGACCGGGCTTGGTTTCAGGCCCGAACGAAAGACGAAGGGCTTTCCCTGCGCGCCGTGGCCCGAGAACTCGGCCTAGACCCCTCGTCGTTCAACAGGACGCTTAAAGGCACCCGCCGCATGCAGGTTCATGAGCTGGCCGGGCTGGCGCGCTTGCTCCGGGTGCCGCCCGACGAAGTCTTGGCGCGCGTCGGCTTCCCGGTGGCAAGCGTCGAGGTGCCTATCGTCGGCCGGATAACCGCCGACGGCGAGGTGCACGCCGCAACGCCCCGTAAGAATGAAATCTTGAGGGCGCCACCGGATGCGCCGTCAGGGCTTCAAGCTTACGTTTTTGACACGGTCGGAAGCCCGCTCGCCTTATGGGACCAAAGTATAGCGTTCGTGTTGCCGCGGACGTCGATCGCCGCCGAGGACGTCGGCCGGCTCGCTGTTGTGGATAGCAAGGGCAAGCGCCCGCAGATGTTAGGGTCCGTGACAAAAGGCACGTCTCGGGGCCGGATGCGGGTGCTACCCTTCGCGCCGGGCAGGGAGCCGTTCGAAGGCGATGAATGCTCCGCGTCGCCGGTCCTGTGGATAAAAGCCGCCTAGGGTTACGACATGACGATTACGAAAGCCAACATGGCAGACCAGCTCGCCGAGGCATACGTTGAGCCCGAGTGGCTAGCGAAGCGCTGGCACACGACGGTCGAGACGCTAGCGAACCAGCGCTACGCCGGCCGCGGCATCCCGTTTTTTAAAACGCCGGGCGGCTCGATCCTTTACGCCATGTCGGATGTGTTGGAGGCGGAACTTAACGGCAAGCGTGGCATATCCGCCGCACAGGTCGAAGAAGCGATCTTGTCCACACCGGGTTGCGACTTGCGGGTTTTACGAGCGGTCGCGAAGCATGTCAGGGCTCTAATTAAATAACGGCGGGTCACGAGAGGTCGTTTGGCGCGGGAGTTGCGACCAATGTGCGACCAACGCCGAATGGACGATTTGACAACGCGTCCTAAGTTCCTGAAATTAATAGCAAATAATTTAATTTATTTTTTCAATTGCTATATCCGACGGTTATATAGGGGCCTGATTTCAGCGTGCAACGCTTCTTATCCCCTCCATAGATCAACTTTATCGCCTTTTGATTGCGTCAAAACGGAACTACCCGCCGTGACGCAATGCTTCAGTTTGCAAGCTTTTTTCTGCGGTTGAAGCGCATCCCTGGAGAGGAGGAGGCGCCTTGATTTTGCTCAACGTTTGTTCTGTTGCGATGCTGGTCGCGACGTCGCAGCCGCATCAAGCATCGGCGGGCGGTTCCGATGAGGCAGGTGCAGCGTCGTCGGCCTTGGCGACTTTCGGGCCGCCGCGGGAGACGACGACCATCGCCGGACGCAGGTTTCGGTCATCGATCATGTAGCCGACCTGATAGACCTGCAGCACGGTGCCAGCTGGGACGTTTGCGTTCTCCTGCTCCATCACGGCTTGGTGGTGGTGCGGATTGAAGGGCTGGCCGGCCGGGTCGATGGCGCGGACACCGTGACGCTCAAGGGCCGTCTTATAATCACGCTCGGCGAGAATGACCCCATCGAGCAAGGTTTTCAGGGCCGGATCGCTCTCGACGGCATCCTTCGGCACGGCGGCGATAGCGCGCTGGAAGTTGTCGCCGACTGTCAAGATATCCTTGGCAAACTTGGTGATTGCATACTTCGCCGTCTCTTCCTTTTCCTTTTCGAGGCGGCGGCGGACGTTCTCCGTTTCAGCAACGGCGCGCAGGTACTGATCCTGCTTGCCAGCAGCTTCGGCGGACTTCTTTTCGAGATCGGCCTGAAGGGCGGCGATCATCGCCTTGAGCTGCTCGACGCTCACATCTCCCATTTCGGGGGGCGTTGCCGCGGACGGTTGCACGGTCTCGTCTATGGGCTTTTTGTCGTCGCTCATTTTTCTCTTCGCTGGAATAGCACTGCAAAAATTCCGGTGCCGGGGTATCGGCCGCTAGGCCGTAAAAATCAAGGCAGTTCAAGTTGGGGTGCGTCAGAAGCGGGTCAAATAGGTCTCGATGCCTCAGCCCATCAAGCGGCTCATCAGCTTGGCTGTATAATCCACCATCGGGATGATGCGGGCATAATTGAGCCGAGTCGGGCCGATAACGCCCAGCACGCCGACGACGTGGCGGGTCTCATCCCGAAATGGGGCAACAATCAACGATGAGCCCGAAAGCGAAAACAGCTTGTTTTCCGAGCCAATGAAAATGCGGACGCCTTCGGCCGTTTCGGAGGCGCCGAGCAGCTCGACGATGTCCTGCTTGGATTCGAAGGCGTCAAAGAGCTGGCGGATGCGTTCCAGGTCTTCGGCGGCGGTCACGTCTTTCAGGAGGTTACTCTGACCGCGGACGATGAGGCTCTTGCGATCATCGGCGACACCTGACCATTCGGCGAGCCCGGCCTTGATGACCTTTTGGGTCAATACGTCGAGTTCTGCCTTGGCGGCGTTCAACGACTTTTCGAGTTCTGCCCTGGCTTCGGCGAGCGTCAGGCCGCGCAAGTGGGTGTTGAGATAGTTCGAAGCTTCCTGCAAGGCAGACGGCGGCAAGCCATCAGGAAGGTTGATGATGCGGTTCTCAACGTTCTGGTCTTCGTCGACCAGGATGACGAGGCCGCGTCCGGGTTCGAGCGGCACGAATTCGATGTGGCGCAGGCGGGCGACCTGTTTTTCGGCGAGCACGACGCCCGCGCAGTGGGACAGACCGGACATCAGTTCGCCCGCTTCGCTCAAAAGCTGATCGACCGATTTTTCGCGCCGGACGGCGATCTGGGCTTCGATCTGGCGGCGCTCGTCCGGGGTGATGTCGCCGACTTCAAGAAGGCCGTCGACGAACAGACGCAAGCCGAGCTGGGTGGGCAGGCGCCCCGCAGACGTGTGCGGCGCGATAATGAGGCCGAGCTGCTCCAAGTCCGACATGACGTTGCGGATCGAGGCGGGCGAGAGGGCAATCGGCAAGGCGCGTGACAGATTGCGAGAGCCGACCGGCTCACCCGTCGCCAGATAGCTTTCGACGATGCGCCGCAGGATCGTCCGCGAGCGCTCGTTAAGCTTTTGCAGCTGCGTTTTGCCGTCCAGGATGGGTGCTGCCACGATTTGATCTTCCGTGTTCACCGTCAAAATCTATGAATGACAGGGGCCTACGTCAAATCCTGCGGTGTTTTCTGGGTATCTGCACCCTTCTTTCAACCGATAAGGTTTCCGGTTGAAGGCCGGG
This sequence comes from Hyphomicrobium sp. DY-1, assembly GCF_047497105.1. Taxonomy (NCBI): domain Bacteria; kingdom Pseudomonadati; phylum Pseudomonadota; class Alphaproteobacteria; order Hyphomicrobiales; family Hyphomicrobiaceae; genus Hyphomicrobium; species Hyphomicrobium sp. DY-1. The sequence goes on from NZ_CP134870.1 coordinate 2,075,079, forward strand.
GGGGCCTTCATTAGGGTCGCGGCCGCAATACCAACAATTCAGGGAACTCATGCGACCTTCCAAACGCAAGCCAGACGAGTTGCGCCGTGTTTCAATCGAGCGGGCCGTTTCCAAATATGCCGAAGGCTCCTGCCTCATCAAATTCGGCGACACCCATGTTCTTTGCACGGCGAGCTTGGAAGAGCGCCTCCCGCAGTGGCTGAAAGGTCAGGGCCGTGGCTGGGTGACGGCGGAATACTCGATGCTGCCGCGGTCGACGCACGACCGGACGCGGCGCGAGGTGACGAGCGGCCATCCGTCGGGGCGGACGCAGGAAATTCAGCGTCTCGTTGGCCGGGCGCTTCGTGCGGTCGTAGATCTGACGAAGCTTGGCGAACGGCAGATCACGGTCGACTGCGACGTCATCCAGGCCGATGGCGGCACGCGCACGGCGTCGATCACCGGCGCGTGGGTGGCTCTGCACGATTGCATCCAGTGGATGAAAATGCGCGACATGGTGAAGGACGCCGTGCTGCGCGATCACGTGGCTGCCGTGTCGTGCGGTCTCTATAAAGGTGAGCCGGTGCTCGATCTCGACTATGCCGAGGACAGCAACGCGGATGCCGATTCCAATTTCGTGATGACCGGCTCGGGCGGCATCGTCGAAATCCAAGGCACGGCCGAGACGACGCCCTTCACAGAAGATAAGTTCACCGAGCTGATGGGGCTCGCCAAGAAGGGGATCGGCGAACTCGTTCAGCTGCAGAAGCTGACGGTCGCTTAAGACCAGACAACGGAGCGAGGCCATGTTCGGACCTTTTGCCCTGACGGTCGCGGCGCTGTTCACAGGCGCGGCGATATATATCAACTGGGCAGAGCAACCGGCGCGGCTTTCTCTCGACGATGCTGCGATGCTTGCGGAATGGAAACCCGCCTACCGGCGCGGATTTCAGATGCAGGCATCGCTTGCCGTCATCGGCTTCATTCTGGGTACGCTCGAGTGGCTGGTCACCGGCAAGGTGATCTGGCTTGCCGGCGGCGCGGCGCTACTCGCCAATTGGCCGTTTACGATCTTCGCGATCATGCCGGTCAATAAGATCCTTGAAGAGACCCCGTTCGAACGGGCCAACGAAGAGACACGGGTGCTGATCGAGCGCTGGGGCATGCTGCACGGCGTGCGCAGCGTGCTTGGCGCCTTCAGCCTGGGGCTTTTCCTATGGGCGTCGATTTAAACATACCGCCGGCACTGCCTGGTGTTCTCGAAACGGTGCTTTACGCGCGCGATCTCGTGCCGATCGAAGACTTTTATCGTCGGGTCTTTGGCATTCGACCATTTCAAGCCGTTGCCGGCCGCCACCTCTTTTACCGCTTAGGTACGCAGATGCTTTTAATCTTCAATCCGGAAACATCGCGTATTCCGCCCGCGCACGATGCGCTGCCAGTGCCGCCTCACGGCATGCGTGGCGAGGGGCATGTCTGCTTTCGCGCCACGCGCGACGACCTCGTGCGTTGGAGGCATCGACTTGAGAGCCTCCACATTCCGATCGAAGCCGAATTCGAATGGCCGCGCGGCGGCCGCTCAATCTACTTTCGCGATCCGGCGGGCAATTGCCTCGAATTTGCCGAGCCGCGCATCTGGGGACTGCAATGAAGACTCTTTCGAAGGGCATGAAGCTCGTCGTGGCGAGCCACAACCCTGGCAAGGTCTGGGAGATCAACCAGCTCATCCAGCCATATGGACTCGATGCCGTTTCGGCGGGCGAGCTTGGGCTTTCGGAACCCGAAGAGACGGAGACGACGTTTGCTGGCAACGCGCGGCTGAAGGCTGTCGCAGCGGCTGAGGGTTCTGGGTTGCTGGCGCTTGCCGATGACTCCGGACTTGAAGTCGAATGCCTGGATGGCGCGCCGGGGATCTATTCGGCGCGCTGGGCCGGTCCGGCAAAAGACTTCGGCGTCGCTATGAAGAAAGTCGCAGACGAGATCAGCGCGTGTCACGGCTGGACGGCTGAAGGCCCGCGCGCCAATTTCATTTCGGTCTTGTGTCTTGCGTGGCCAGGCGGCGAGGTGGAGCTATTCGAGGGCAAGGTGTTTGGCCATCTCGTCTGGCCGGCACGTGGCGGCAACGGCTTCGGCTACGATCCGATGTTCGTGCCGGACGGCGACACCCGCACGTTCGGCGAGATGGAGCCGAAAGAGAAGTATGCGATTTCGCATCGGACACGGGCCTTTGCGGCCTTCAAGGCGGCGATGCTCGATGGTATTGCGCCGACCGCCGCGAAGGTGCGTAGGGGCCGCGACGTCGATGCGTTTGCAGCAGCAGCCGCGAGTCTTTCGACGCGGGTCGAGGCTGCGGCGTTCGTTGCACGTTTGAAAGACGATCTCATCACGCACGGCGCCGAATGGAACAACACGACGCTCGAAAGTTTTCTTGGTGCACTTGCCCGAGAGTTAGAGCGTGCGCCTTCGAAGGATGAACCGGCGTGGCGGCAAATCACAAAAGCAATGCTGGCTGCGAGCGATGACTGATCGCGACACGACATTCGGCGTCTACGTGCACTGGCCGTTCTGCGCGCAGAAGTGTCCGTACTGCGACTTCAACAGTCACGTTCGCCATAAAGGCTGGGACGAGGCGCGGTTTCTTTCGGCCTATAAGCGCGAGATCGACTGGGTGGCGGATCGCATCGGAGCACGCGTTGCGATGAGCGTGTTCTTCGGCGGCGGCACGCCATCGCTGATGCAGCCCGAGACGGTTGCGGGCATCCTCGATCACATTGCGAAACGCTGGGGCATTGCGGACAACGCCGAGATCACGCTTGAGGCCAATCCGGGCAGCGTGGAAGCCGCGCGCTTTCGCGGTTTTCGCGACGCGGGCATCAACCGCGTTTCGATCGGCGTGCAATCGCTGCGAGATGACGAACTGCGCAAGCTTGGGCGCATTCACAGCGTGGCGGAAGCCAAGGCGGCGCTCGATGTAGCGCGCGGCACGTTCGAGCGGTTTTCGTTCGATCTGATTTATGCACGTCCCGGTCAGACCACAGACGCATGGCGTCGCGAGCTTGGCGAGGCGCTCGAGCTGGCAGGCGATCACCTATCGCTTTATCAGCTGACCATCGAGCCTGATACGCCTTACGCCGCACTTCACGCTGCCGGTAAGCTCGTCATTCCGGACGACTACGATGCGGGGGCGCTTTACGAGATCACCGAGGAGATGACGGCGGCGCGCGGGCTCGCGGCTTATGAGGTTTCAAACTACGCGCGCGACGGGTCGGAAAGCCGGCACAATCTCCTTTATTGGCGCTACGGCGAGTATGCAGGGATCGGGCCGGGGGCGCATGGCCGGATTGTGGTCGATGGCCGGCGTGAAGCGACGATTGCCGAGCGCAATCCTGAGGCGTGGGTCGAACACGTCGAAGGCAACGGTCATGGTTTCATTGAGCGGATCGCATTGTCTGACGCCGAGCAGGCGGACGAGATGCTGCTGATGGGCCTGCGGCTTTCCGAAGGGGTCGATCTGGCGCAGCTTGCGAAGATCGGCGGCGTGCGGCCGAGCAAGACGACCATCGACGAGCTGGCGGAACTCGGGCTTCTGGAGACGCTGCCTGCGTCCTTGCGCGCCTCCCCGGCCGGTGGCGACTGGCGGCGGAATGAGCTTGACGAGATCGTCATGTGCTCAAGTCCAGGACTTGCTCCCGAGACGCAACCGCTGTCTGGCGTGCGCATCCGGGTGACGCCGCATGGCCGGCTCGTGCTTAACGCCGTTGTCGCCAAACTCTCAAACAGCTTTCAGCTGACGGACCGCATGGACAAGCTCAGAAGCGCCGTTTAAGCAGCGCTCATGCTGAGGGGACTTTACGATTGGACGATGCGAATGGCGGCCAGTAAACGGGCGCCGTGGGCGCTCGCCGCCGTTTCGTTCGCCGAGAGTTCGTTTTTTCCGATACCGCCCGACATCATGCTGATCCCGATGGTCCTGAGCGACCGGCGGAAAGCGTGGTGGTATGCGACGGTGGCGACCGTCGCCTCCGTAATCGGCGGCATTCTCGGGTACGCCATCGGGTACTATTTCTTTGAGGCGGTCGGACTGCCCATCCTGAAGTTCTACGGCCGCGAGCATGCGCTCGATAGCTTCATGGCGTTCGTACAGGAGTATGGCGTCGAAGCGGTCATCATCAAGGGCGCGACGCCGATCCCTTACAAGGTTGTGACGATTGCGGCTGGCGTTGGCCAGATGAATATCTGGGCGTTTATCGGCGCGAGCATCGTCGCGCGGGCCATGCGTTTCTATCTGGTCGCCGGTCTCCTATATTTCTTCGGCGAGCCGATCCGCGCGTTCATCGAGAAGCGGCTCGGAATGGTGATGACGGTGTTTCTCGTGCTGCTGGTCGGCGGGTTCGTGGCCGTCAAATACATCTTCTAAGTTGGGTTGAAGCCATGGCGTTTGCAGAACGGTCGGGTCGGGGTGCGGATTATCAGCTCGGCGCGCTGGCGCTATTTGGAGCGATTGCGACGATCCTGACGGCGCTCGGGTTTCAATACATCGGCGGCTACGTGCCGTGTATGCTGTGCCTGATCGAACGCTACGCCTATTACGCGGGAATTCCGGTTCTTTTCATCGCGTTGGTGCTGACGGCGGGCGGCTATCGGCGGATGGCCGCGCTGCTCTTCGTGTTGGTCGCTTTGGCGTTTCTGGCGAATACGGGGCTTGGCATCTATCACGCCGGAGCGGAGTGGAAGTTCTGGCCTGGCCCGAGCGCCTGCGGCGGCGGGGAATCCCTCACGTCGTCCGCCGGAAATCTTCTGAACGACATCCAGCACATCAAAGTCATCAAGTGCGATGAAGCGGCGTTGCGCTTCCTCGGCATCTCTTTTGCTGGCTGGAACGTCGTCGCTTCGGTGCTGCTGATGGTGGTTGCGTTCGGTGCGGCCTCGGCGGCTTGGACGCGCCGTAACATCTGAGGCGCGGCAGCGTTCCCAACGTTCTGACGCTTGTCCACAATTCTCAAAATCCATGAAAACGTTGATTTTGTTGCTGACCTAATACTGTCAAGGCAATGTCGCGGTGAATATCACCGGTAAGCCGTGATCGCGCCTTCGCGTTGCCCGAATGTGACGGCTATTCTTGCTTCGTTCGCGGGGCACGGAACGAAACCCGAGCCGGCCCATGTGGATTGTGTGGATATCGTACCAGCGTTGGGAGCGTTCGTGGTGGCGTCTGCGTTGAGTTTGTCGAGTGCAATGCTTGGGACGAGTGACAGCAATCCATTGTCCGAGGCCCAGTCCGCACCATCTTTGAGTACGAGTGGCGTTGTTGCGTTTCGTAGGCGTTCGTTGCGTAGCGTGGTGTCTGTGTACGGACCGAGCCCGAAAGACGTTCTGTCCGAGACGTTTGCAAAATTTAGGCGAACTGCTTCGACAAACTCGTCAAAGCGTATGTCCTCGCGGTTCGCCCGCACTCCTCGCGGAGATCGCTCTTTCCCGGAGCGGACCTCCAACGGTTTTGAGGCAAGTGCGCGTTCACCCGATTGGGGATGGCGTCCAGTTGGAGACGTCGCGGGCGATGTGGTGCGAAACGCCATGGTCGCTGCGGCTCTCGCAAAGGCGAAGTGAACCCCTAAGTCGAGCGTTGAGTGTCCGGTCGCGTATGCGTCGAGTTTTAAGAGTTGGGAAAAAGGATTTCGGAGAGCGCTGGCTTTCCAACGAGCTGGCAGACGCACGGAGCGTGATTGGAGTTAGCCCTCAATCGAGACATCATGTGACACGGTCTCGCGTAGTGATGTCACAGCGCTCTGTGTGTCTGCCGCCATCGTTTGAAACTCAGAAGCTTCGGGAATCGTTCCACGATTTTCGGTTTAGCGGAGTGCGAAGACAATGACCCCCTCGGTTCCGGAACACGTCAGCCCCATTCAGTGGCATCAGGCCGTCGCAGTGAGCCGTGAGCAGTGCGCCAGAATCTTTCGCGATGGCGGTGCGCCTCGCGACGCTCTGGTCGCGTTCGGCCTAAAGTGCGAGGAAGGTGCAGACTGGGAGCGCGTGGTCGATCTCGTTGCGTCCGAGCTGTGTGCGCATCCGATGGCGCGGGCCGCTTAAGATCAGGCCCTTGCTGCGCTCGGAAGATGATGGCCGGGTTTTGCCCGGCCATTGAATAGAGTGCGCGGCTACGGCTCGAGTTCGGTATCCCAGTAGAGATAGTCGAGCCAGCTTTCGTGCAGATAGTTCGGCGGAAAAAGCCTGCCGTTGCGATGCAGTTCGAAGACGGTTGGCCGATATGGCTCGTGCGCTGGGAACATGCCTGCAGCGCGCGGCATCAATCCGCCTTTCTTCAAATTGCAGGGTGCGCAAGCGGTGACGACGTTGTCCCATCGCGTCTGACCGCCACGCGAGCGCGGAATGAGATGATCGAACGTCAGATCATTCCTGTCGCCGCAGTACTGGCAGGTGAAGCGATCGCGCAGGAAAACATTGAAACGCGTGAATGCCGGATAAAGCGCCGGCTTCACGTAGGTCTTCAGCGAAACGACACTCGGCAGCTTCAGCTCGAATGACGGGCTTCGGACATAGCGTTCGTATTCCGAGACGATATTTACGCGGTCCAAAAAGACCGCCTTCACCGTGTCCTGCCAGCTCCACAAGGACAGCGGGTAGTAACTGAGCGGCCGGAAGTCGGCGTTCAGCACAAGAGCCGGACAATTGTCCGGTATTGTCACGTGAGCATTCACAGTCGCGCAAACCTCGCGGTTTTTCGATCCGTCGAATCGCGTCTTGGCCCCACTCGGACGCCGGGATACTAGCCGCGCGTATCAGTTCTGTGAAGCATTCGAGCCCATCTGTCGCGGAAATGATTTTTTCGTTCTATTTCAGTAATTTATTTGTTTTTGTCCTGATCGTCTGTTGGGCTTTCCCCAGGAGAGCGCGGCGCGCAAAGGCGTAATCGGCCCATAACAGCCTGGCGGCGACAGCGCGTGCGGGGCGCCAGCGCTCGGCGATTCGTTCCAGTTCCTCGGCCGTGGGGCGGTTTTCAAGCTTGAAGTGGTGTTGCGCGGCGAGCTGCAAGGCGAGATCGCCCGGCGCGAATGCGTCGCGGCGGCCCAAAGCAAAAAGAATATAGATGTCGGCGGTCCAGGGGCCGATGCCATGGATTGCGGTCAAACGTTCGACGATGACGAGATCATTGGCGGCGTTGAGGGCTTCGAAGTCGAGGCCTTCGTCGAGGACAGCGCGCGTCAGGGCGCGCAGCGTGCGGATCTTGCCGTCCGAAAGTCCGAGCCGTTTCAGATCGCTGTCGCTCGCCGCCTGGATTGCATCAGGCGTGAACGGGAAAAGCGCTTCCGCGACGCGTGTCCAGATGGCAGCGGCGCTCTGGGTTGAAAGCTGTTGCCCGACGACGATTTTTGCCAGTCCGGAGAAATCGGCGGGAAAATCCCGTGGCGGTGGAAGGCCGGTGCGTTTCAATATGCGCGACATGACCTTGCATTGAGCGGCGAGCATAATCGCCGCTGTCTTGAGTTGGCGTTCGGTCGTTACGGTCGCATGGCGGCGAGGGGTCAAACGCGTTGTTCCGGGAAGGATTTGCCTCATTCAATTCGCGGGCGATCTTATCGCGCAATGCGGAGCCGGCGAAAAGAGGACGTGGAAAATGACACGGATTGCTGGAATTCTATTTGCGGCGCTCTTTATCGCTTTGCTGATTTCAGACAGTGCGGCAATGCGATTCTGAGGCGTCACGCTTTCGCCATGGCGAAGTTCGACAAGTTTTGGAATGACACACGGAGGCATCTCAGATCAGTGAGTATGGCGCCGACGTAAGACGTGCATGGCAATTGCAAGCGTGCCGATCTTTCCGCAAAAGGTGACCATCCGTCTATCGAAGATTTTCAAAACTTCCCTGATCTCCGCCCGCCTTTTCGGTGCATTAGATCGTGTGCCGGTGAAATTGCTTTGGCATAATAAGTGTCGCGTTCTCTGAGGGTAAGTTCAACAGTTTGGATCGTAGTTGAGGTCATGATTTATCAGTTTGCTGAGTGGAAGGCCGGTCATTGTGTCGTTGACGCGCGTTTTGTGAGCCGAAGCGCGTGATGGCCTCGGTTACGCGTTTCGCGCCATCACCCAACGGTCTTTTGCACGTCGGGCACGCGCTCTCTGCCATCATCGCGCATGACACGGCACGGCGGAACGGCGGACGCTTTTTGCTGCGCATCGAGGATATCGATCTCGAACGCCGGCGGCCCGAATTCGTCACGGCGATCTTCGAAGATCTCAATTGGCTTGGGCTGACGTGGGAAGAGCCGGTGCTGGTGCAGTCGGAGCATTTCTCCGAATATCTTGCGGCTGCCGATCGGCTGATTGCGATGGGCTTGCTCTATCCGTGTTTTGCGACGCGCAAGGAAATTGTCGTTGCGGCGGATCCGACAAAAACCGATCCCGATGGCGTTCCGCTTTATCCGGGAATTTGGCGTGGTGCTTCCGCCGAAATAGTTGGTGAGCGGATGGCTGCGGGAGAGACGCCGGCGCTTCGTCTCAACATGGAAGGCGCGTTGCAGGTTCTGAAATCGAAACGCGGCGATGAGCCGTTGACGTTCGTCGAGGTTGAGGATGACGGTTCGCAGCGGACCGTTGTGGCAGATCCGGCGCGCTGGGGCGATGCCGTGATCGTGCGCAAGGAAGTGCCTGCGAGCTATCATCTTTCGGTCGTCGTCGACGATGCGCGGCAAGGCGTGACGCATGTTACGCGCGGACAGGATTTGCTGGCGGCGACCGATCTGCAGCGTCTGCTGCAAGAGTTATTGGATCTGCCGCAGCCGGTCTATTCGCATCATCGGGTGATCCGATGGGCCAACGGACAAAAGCTTTCGAAGTCCAATCAGGATATGGGTCTCCGGGTGCTACGCGACGAAGGGGCGACAGCGGACGATATCCGGCGGGTCATTTTCGAAGTCTGATCGCGCGGGAACGTTTTTGTGGCCATTGCGATATGGCGAAGCGCGCTCTGGAGCGGAATTAAATTCCCTACGGCGCCAACTTTTTTGATTCGGCGCCGGTGCCATATTTCATTGCCGCGTTTCCCGGTCGTATTCCGCGCCGGATTCGTGCGCGATATTTCCCTTATTACTCTTAAGATTCAAAAATAATCGAAAAGCAAATTGGCCCCTCCTTGTAACTTTGGCCAAATCACTTCAATTTTAATCGTTCTCTAATCTATCCACCGGATTCTCGCATTTATGGCAGAAACATCGAAAATTGTCGGTGCCAGATTATCCGTCGCAATTGCGCACGGACTTGCAATCGTCCGTCAATTCGTCATTTGGGCCTTTGCCGACGTCCCGGAAACGGTTGAAGTTCGCAGGCCGGTCGAGCCGCGCCGGCTATCGCTTGCCGATCAATGGAGCCGGCTGTCCGACATCGTGATCGGGGCGGCGCAGCAAGCTGAAACAGCGACGGGCTGCCATGTCTCTGCAACCCAGCAGATCGATCTGGCGCAATATGCTTTGTCGTCTTTGATTGATGAATTGTCGTCCGTCATGGATATGGGCGATCGGGTCCGCCGTCGCGCGACGGTGCATGTGCTGGGTGTGGCGCCGATGCCGGCGCTGCGGCCCATCGGCGGCGCAATCGCTGCTTAAACGCTTCACGCAAGACGGCTTTCGGCGTTGGTCCTGGGTTGATATGGGTAGTTCGACTGCCCGCATTCCAGGATCGAGACAATCTCCGTGGCCGATGACCGCTCATCTCTTTCAGCAATAGCAACGCCAAATCTTGGACCGGCGGCGCGTGCGCAGGGCGTGATTGCGGGGCTTTTGTCGGAGCCGTTGGCGGCTGGGCTTTATCTGGTCGCGACGCCAATCGGCAATCTCGGGGATATCACGCTGCGTGCACTGTCGGTGCTGGCGCGGGCCGATATCATTTATTGCGAAGATACGCGTCATTCCGCGAAGCTTTTGCAGCATTATGGCATTGCCACGCGGACGCGGCCATTTCACGACCATAATGAAGAGCGCGAAAGCGCGCGCGTTATTGACGAACTCAAAGCCGATAGGCGCATTGCGATCATATCGGACGCCGGGACACCGCTGCTTTCGGATCCGGGATTCAAACTTGTGCGCGCTGCGGCGGCGGAAGACATTCCAGTCGTCGCTATTCCCGGCGCGTCGGCGCTGCTACCAGCGCTGACGACCAGTGGTCTGCCGACCGATGCATTCTTCTTCGCGGGCTTTTTGCCGCCGAAGCAGGCGGCCCGGCGGGCGCGGCTTGCGGAATTATCGGCCATTCCTGGCAGTCTCATCTTTTATGAAGCGCCTCACCGTGTCGCGGAGACGATTCCGGATATGGCGCGTTTGCTCGGTAGCCGGGACGCCGTCATCGCCCGCGAACTGACGAAGCTGCACGAGGATGTTCGGCGCGGCACTCTGGCGGAGCTTGCTGAAGCAACTCCAATGGAGGGCCTCAAGGGCGAGGTTGTCATTGTCGTCGGGCCGGAGCAGGCTCAGGCCGTCAGTGACGAGACGTTGACGGCGCGGCTGGCGGGGGTTCTTGAGGTTATGAGCCTCAAGGATGCCGCCAAAGCCCTGGCCGACGAGTTTGGGGTTCCGAAAGCGCGGGTTTATGGGCTTGGGATCAAGGCGAAAGAAGAACTAAAGGCGAAGGACGTGGGACGATGAGTTCGAACGTCAATGATGAGCTTCGGCAGCGGCTTGAGCGCAAGCGGCGGCATCACAGTGGCGTCAGAGCCGAGACGATCGTTGCGGCGGTCTATATGGCGACCGGGCATCGCATTTTGGGCCGCCGGTTCAAGACCCCGGTCGGGGAAATCGACCTGATCGCGATCAGGAAGAACCGGGTGGCTTTCATCGAGGTCAAACGGCGGCAAACAACCGAAGAAGCCGAAGACGCCATTACGCTGACGATGCGCCGCCGGGTGCGCCGCGCGGCCGACCTCTGGCTGGCGCGCAACCCGCAATACCGCGAGCACGACGTCGGTTTCGACCTGGTGTTCGTGCTGCCCTGGCGCTTTCCGATCATCATGCGGGATGCACTTTGAGACAAAAAAAGACCCGCCGAAGCGGGTCTTTAAGTGATTGAACGTGAAGTGCAGGGACCGTCATCGTCTAGGAACGCGCGAGCGCGATAGATTTGCGCTGCATGTTGATGAACGTTTAGCTGGTCGAGCCTGAACGTAGTTTGAACGGCGCTCGATCCCTTTGTTCATCCCTCCGGAAGCCGGCCGGGCCGCGAAACGCCCGAAATTCAGGCTCCTTGCGAAAATGTAATGCGGCAACGCGCCCTCTTGGCGCACTGTTGAAGCCTTGCAGAGTGCATGTTAAGGACAGCCCGGCTTTGGAAGGGGGCTGCTGGTGGGTTCCGGCCCCGGCGCTCTTTTTTTGTCAAAGGCCTTTCCTTGGAGCGGGCGCAATTTCGGGCCTTTTCGTGCCCCGCCCTCTATGCGCCCGAAGGCGCGAGGTGAGAGCGACGTGGCGACGGACGAAACAAGCGTGGACGGAGTGGCCGGACGGTATGCGTCGGCCTTGTTCGAGCTGGCTAAGGAAAGCTCGAACATCGAGGGGATCGAAAGCGATCTCGTAAATTTCCAATCGTTGCTCGATGAAAGCCCGGATCTGGTGCGCCTTGTGCGCAGCCCGGTGATCGCCGCCGACGATCAAGAGAAGGCGATGGCCGCCATTCTCGACAGGGCAGGCATCGGCGGCTTGACCGCGAACTTCCTGAAGCTCGTGACCGCCAATCGGCGCCTGTTCGTCATTCAGGACATGATCAAAGTTTATCGCTCGCTCGCCGCCAAGGCGCGCGGCGAAATCACGGCTGAGGTCACCAGCGCGTTTGCGCTCAACGACGAGCAGATCTCGGCTCTTAAAGAAACGCTCAAAGCTTCTGTCGGCAAGGATGTGACGCTGCAGTCGCGCGTCGATCCGAGCATTCTCGGCGGCCTGATCGTCAAGGTTGGCAGCCGCATGATCGACTCCTCGCTCAAGACCAAGCTTCAGAACATGAAGACGGCGCTGAACGGAGCCGGGGCTTAAGGCCTGACAGTTTCGCTGCTGGCTGCGAGGCTGGCGGTATCACGGCAAGGTTTGCACTTAACAAATTGGCATAAGGGGCCGGACCAGGCTCCGTAAATGGAAACGACCAGGGAAGAGGTCTCAATGGAAATCCGGGCCGCAGAAATTTCTTCGATCCTGAAGGATCAGATCAAAAACTTCGGCAAGGAAGCCGAGGTTTCCGAAATCGGCCAGGTGCTGTCGGTCGGCGACGGCATCGCACGCGTCTATGGTCTCGACAACGTCCAGGCGGGCGAGATGGTCGAGTTCCCCGGCGGCATCCGCGGCATGGCGCTGAACCTCGAAGCCGATAACGTCGGCGTCGTTATTTTCGGCGACGATCGCACGATCAAGGAAGGCGACACCGTCAAGCGGACCGGCGCCATCGTCGAAGTTCCGGTCGGCAAGGGGCTTCTCGGTCGCGTCGTCGACGGTCTCGGTAACCCGATCGACGGCAAGGGCCCGATCCAGTTCGAGAAAAAGATGCGCGTCGACGTCAAGGCGCCGGGCATCCTGCCGCGCAAGTCGGTGCACGAGCCGATGGCGACGGGTCTCAAGGCTATCGACGCGCTTATCCCGATCGGCCGTGGCCAGCGCGAGTTGGTCATCGGCGACCGTCAGACGGGCAAGACGGCCGTCGTGCTCGATACCTTCCTCAACCAGAAGCCGCTCAACGCGGGCAACGACGAAAGCGCGAAGCTTTATTGCGTTTACGTCGCCGTTGGCCAGAAGCGCTCGACGGTAGCGCAGTTCGTGAAGGTTCTCGAAGAGCGCGGTGCGCTTGAATATTCGATCGTCGTCGCTGCCACCGCTTCCGATCCGGCGCCGATGCAGTACCTCGCGCCGTTCACCGGCTGCACGATGGGCGAATACTTCCGCGACAACGGCATGCACGCCGTGATCGCCTATGACGATCTCTCGAAACAGGCTGTCGCTTACCGCCAGATGTCGCTGTTGCTGCGTCGTCCGCCGGGCCGCGAAGCTTATCCGGGCGACGTTTTCTATCTCCATTCTCGTCTGCTCGAGCGCGCCGCGAAGATGGGCGACGCAGCCGGCAAAGGTTCGCTGACGGCGCTTCCGGTTATCGAAACGCAGGGCAACGACGTGTCGGCGTTCATTCCGACGAACGTGATTTCGATCACCGACGGCCAGATCTTCCTTGAATCGGATCTGTTCTATCAGGGTATCCGTCCGGCCGTGAACGTCGGTCTTTCGGTTTCGCGCGTCGGTTCGTCGGCTCAGACGAAGGCGATGAAGCAGGTCGCCGGCAAGATCAAAGGCGAACTTGCTCAGTATCGTGAAATGGCTGCCTTCGCGCAGTTCGGCTCCGATCTCGACGCAGCTACGCAAAAGCTGCTCGCACGCGGCGCACGTCTGACGGAGCTTCTGAAGCAGCCGCAGTTCTCGCCGCTCAAGATGGAAGAGCAGGTTGCGGTGATCTTTGCGGGTACGCGCGGCTATCTCGACGCCATTCCGGTCTCGGCCGTTGGCAAGTTCGAAGAAGGCGTTCTCGCCGGGCTTCGCTCTGAAAAGACGCTTCTCGAAACGATCGCGAAAGAGAAGGCTCTGTCGGCAGATTCCGAGAAGAAGCTGGTCGAGTTCCTCGACAAGTTTGCCAAAGGTTTCGCAGCTTAGTCGGGTTCCTTGAGGAGAACGCCCGATGGCGAGCTTAAAAGATATGCGCAACCGCATCGCCTCGGTGAAGGCGACGCGGAAAATCACGAAAGCCATGCAGATGGTTGCGGCGGCGAAGCTGCGCCGCGCGCAGGAAGCTGCGACTGCCGCCCGGCCTTACGCCGAGCGGATGGCAACCGTGCTCGGTAGCCTGGCTTCGAAAGTTGCGGATAAGAACGGCGCTTCGCCACTTCTCGTCGGCACCGGCAAGGATCAGGTGCATCTGCTGATTGTCATGACGGCGGAACGTGGTCTATGCGGCGGTTTCAATTCGAACATCGCCAAGCTAGCGCGTTCAGATGCGAACCGTTTGATCGCCGCGGGTAAGACGGTGAAGATCATGACGGTCGGCCGCAAGGGCGCCGACAACCTGCGTCGCGATCTCGGCCGCAATATTGTCGAGCGCAAAGACTTTCAGGGTGTGCGTCAGCTGACGTTCGGGCATGCCGAGGGCCTCGCGAAGCGTGTGCTTGAGATGTTCGAAGCCGGCGAGTTTGACGTCGCCACGGTCTACTTCTCAGAGTTCAAGTCGATCATCTCACAAAAGCCGACGGCGCTGCAGCTCATTCCGGCAACCGTGCCTGAGGCGGCGCCGGACGCTGCGAAGGGCGCAGGCGCCATTCACGAGTACGAGCCGAGCGAAGAAGAAGTCTTGGGCTTCCTGCTGTCGCGCAATATCTCGACGCAGATCTTCCGCGGTCTGCTCGAGAACTCGGCATCGTTCTATGGTGCGCAGATGACCGCGATGGACAACGCGACGCGCAACGCGGGTGACATGATCAATAAGTTGACGATCGCCTACAACCGTCAGCGTCAGGCGAACATCACCAAGGAATTGATCGAGATCATCTCCGGAGCGGAAGCGGTCTAGGGCGAGGTAGATAGATCATGGCCTATGTAACGCGTGCAACGACGAAGGGCGGCCGGGACGGCCGCGCAGTTCTCGAAGAGGGCAAGCTCGCTCTTGCGATGGCGCTGCCGAAGGATCTCGGTGGATCGGGTGAAGGCCACAACCCCGAGCAGCTGTTTGCGCTCGGGTGGTCGTCTTGCTTCGGTCAGGCGGTTCTGCTGCTGGCCAAGAAGCACGGACTCGACGGTCAGGCCGCCAAGGTTACGTGCGAAGTTGAACTCGACAAGGACGCGACGAGCTTCGCCCTCAAGGCGCATCTGACGCTCGCGATTCCTGGCGCCGATAAGGACAAGCTGCAGGCGCTGATCGAAGAAGCGCATCAGATCTGCCCGTATTCCAAAGCGACACGCAACAATATCCCGGTGACGCTCTCGGTCGCCTGAAACAATTCCGCTGGAGATAAAAATGGCTAAAAACGTAGGGAAGATTCACCAGGTGACGGGTGCCGTCGTTGACGTGCATTTCGCCGACAAGCTGCCGGAAATTCTGAACGCGCTTGAGACCACCAACAACGGCAATCGTCTGGTTCTCGAAGTCGCGCAGCACCTTGGTGAAAACACCGTGCGCACGATCGCGATGGACTCGACCGAAGGCTTGGTCCGCGGTCAGGAAGTCACCGACATGGGCGCTCCGATCTCGGTTCCCGTTGGCGACGAGACGCTCGGGCGGATCATGAACGTTATCGGCGAGCCGGTTGATGAAGCCGGTCCGATCAACAGCAGCTCGGTGCGTGCTATCCACCAACCGGCGCCGACGTTTGAAGATCAGGCAACGGAAGCACAGATCCTCGTCACGGGCATCAAGGTCGTCGACCTGCTCGCTCCTTATGCGAAGGGCGGCAAGATCGGCCTGTTCGGCGGCGCAGGCGTCGGCAAGACGGTTTTGATCATGGAGTTGATCAATAACGTCGCTAAGGCCCACGGCGGCTACTCGGTTTTCGCGGGCGTCGGCGAGCGTACGCGTGAGGGCAACGATCTTTATTACGAAATGATCGAGTCCAACGTGAACAAGGACCCGAAGAAGAACAACGGGTCGGCTGCCGGTTCGAAGTGCGCTCTGGTTTACGGTCAGATGAACGAACCGCCGGGTGCGCGTGCTCGCGTCGCTCTTTCGGGTCTGACAGTCGCCGAGCACTTCCGTGACCAGGGCCAGGACGTGCTGTTCTTCGTCGACAACATCTTCCGCTTCACGCAGGCGGGTTCGGAAGTGTCGGCGCTGCTCGGCCGCATTCCTTCGGCGGTTGGGTATCAGCCGACGCTGGCGACCGACATGGGCGCCCTGCAGGAGCGCATCACCACGACGCAGAAGGGTTCGATCACGTCGGTGCAGGCCATTTACGTTCCGGCCGACGACTTGACCGACCCGGCGCCGGCAACCTCGTTCGCTCACCTTGATGCGACGACCGTTCTTTCGCGCTCGATTGCTGAAAAGGGCATCTATCCGGCGGTTGATCCGCTCGACTCGACGTCGCGCATGCTCGATCCGCGCATCGTCGGCGAAGAGCACTACGCCGTTGCCCGTAAGGTTCAGGCGATCCTGCAGAAGTACAAGTCGCTGCAGGACATCATCGCGATCCTCGGCATGGACGAGCTTTCCGAAGAGGATAAGCTCACGGTTGCCCGCGCTCGTAAGATCGAGCGTTTCATGTCGCAGCCGTTCCACGTCGCGGAAGTGTTCACCGGCTCGCCCGGCAAGCTCGTTCCGCTCGCCGATACCATCAAGGCGTTCAAGGGCCTCTGCGACGGTGAGTACGATCACCTTCCCGAGCCGGCGTTCTATATGGTCGGTTCGATCGACGAAGCGATCGCGAAGGCAGAGAAGCTCGCGGAAGCGGCATAACAAAAAGGCTGAGCGTTTTCGAGCGGAGGACCCGTCCGAAGGCGCCGCCAGGAGAAAGAGTTCATGGCGGAAGCCGGAAAGACGTTTGGAAGCTGCTGCGAAGAGCTGAAAGAAGCTCTTGAAGGCGGCGACTTTGAGCCCTTGATCACGGTCGGGCCCGATGAGGTCATCTACATGACTGTCGGGCTCGTCGATCTCGAAGAAGAAGAGCCGGGTCTGGTCGATCATCCGCTTTTCTTCTGCCCGTTCTGTGGCACCAAGCTGCAGACGCCGGAAGAGGTGAGAGCCAAAGCCGGCGCCGAAGACGACGGCGAAGAAGAGCCGCGTCAGGCTTGATGGCGCCAAAATAAAAAACGACGGCATTAAACAGGTCGAACGCCTTCGAAGGGTCGGAAATCACCATGGCAGGCACATTCAGGTTTGAACTCGTCTCTCCCGAGCGGGTGTTGATGTCGGTCGACGCCGAGCAGGTGGTCGTGCCTGGCACAGACGGAGAGTTCACGGTTCTCGCCGGTCATGTGCCGGTCATCTCGACGCTTGTTCCGGGCGTTCTCGATGTTACGGCCGGCAGCGTGCACAAGCGGCTCTTCGTCAAGTCAGGCTTCGCGGAAGTCGATCCGGCGCGCCTGACGGTTCTGGCTGAGAAAGCCTACGACGTCGACGAGATGTCGGCGGCAACGATTGCGGCGGAGCTCAAGACTGCGGAAGCGGAACTTGCCGCCGCAAAGGACGATGATGCGAAGCGCATGGCCGATACGCTCGTCGGTGAACTGAAGCGGCTTTCGCCGCAGGCTTAAGCGGCGCGCTCAGACACGATCTATAACTGAAACTCAAAGCGCTTCTTGCAGGCTGGGACGATCTCAGCCTTGCGAGGAGCGCTTTGTCATATCTTAGATCGCCGACCGGTGCGCCGTCGTTCCGACGAGCCAGGCCATCAGGCGGCGCAGTCCGTCGGTTGTTTCCCGTCAGGGTTCGTCCTCTCCTGTCCGTTTGTCGATCCGGAACGAGCCGACATAGCGGGCTGCCTTGCTGCCGACGCCATTTGGCAAAGGCGCGGCGTTGGTTTGAATTTCGTTGCCATCGCTCAGCGTCATGGCCTCAAGCGCAACGGACCTCTTGGTGAAGGACTTCCAGGCGACCGGAATTGCATGCAGGTCCGCGCCGACCTGCCAGGCGAAGACATCGTATTTTCCCGGAGCATGCTTCTGACGCATCGCAGCCTTCATCAGGCCTTGCGCGGTTTTGGGGGCCAAAGGGATCGTCATCGGAACGCCCGGACGCAAGTGGCGCTGTGCGATCGGAGCGTCCTCGCGCCTCTCGCACGGGGGTGGCGAGGTTCGGCATTTTTAGGCACGGCGCCTCCGAGCGACAAATTGGATGGCAAATTTCGTTCAAATCAGGTGTAGTTTTTCGGAGTTCTCAACACCGGTTCGATCGTCACTGAAAGCTATATCTAGGTGTGTTACCCAGGCCGGGGATGTCCTGCGGCCAACTGGCGTTGGGCAAATTGTCCAATTTTGCTTCAACCTGTGCGCGTTTAGCGGGAGATCAGGGGAAGCTCTGTCGATAGGACGCGACCTGCCTTGAAACGTTTTTATATATTCGCTCTGTTGCCGGTTCTTGCCCTCCTGGGCGGCTGCAACGCAATCGTGCTCAATCCTGCCGGCGATATTGCCATCCAGCAGCGCGATCTCGTGATTATCTCGACCGTTCTGATGCTCTTGATCATCGTTCCGGTCATGGCACTCACGGCTTGGTTTGCCTGGCACTATCGAGCTTCGAACACGAACGCGCGATACGAGCCGAACTGGTCGCATTCGACCCATCTTGAGCTGATCATCTGGTCGGCACCGCTTCTGATCATCATCTGCCTTGGCGCCGTGACGTGGATGGCGACGCACATGCTTGATCCGTGGCGCCCGCTTAACCGCACCGGCCCGGACAAGGAAGTTGCGGCCACTGCGAAACCGCTTACCGTTCAGGTCGTCGCGCTCGATTGGAAGTGGCTGTTCATCTATCCCGAACAGGGCATCGCTACTGTGAATGAAATGGCGGCTCCCGTCGACCGGCCGCTTAATTTCAAAATTTCTGCTTCGTCGGTGATGAACGCGTTCTACGTTCCGGCGCTCGCCGGCATGATTTACGCGATGCCGGGCATGCAGACCCAGCTGCACGCGGTAATCAACAAAGCGGGCACCTATAAGGGCTTCTCTTCGAACTATAGCGGCAACGGCTTTTCGGAAATGCGGTTCGACTTTCTGGCAATGGACGATGCCGGCTTCGACAAGTGGGTGTCGGGCGTCAAGGCATCGCAGACCGGCAATCTTGGCCGGACCGAGTATCTTGATCTTGAGCGTCCCAGCGAAGCTGTGCCCGTCAAGAAATTCTCGAGCGTCGATCCGCAGCTCTTCGATCTAATCGTAAACATGTGTGTCCAGCCCGGCAAAATGTGTATGCACGAAATGGCAGCCATCGACGCCAAGGGTGGGCTTGGGCTCGCGGGCAACAACATCGTGCAGTCTCTTGAGTACGACAAGTATGCACGTCGCGGTGATGGGCCGGTCGTGAAGAAGTCGTACGTCGCAAGCGTGTGCACGAAGACGGCGCCGATGGGCATGGATGCGCAGGCTGCTGCCGCAGTCACGCCTGTCAGTTCGACGCCGCTCGTCGGGGCCGGACTGCCGCAGCCGGGCATGTTCCAATCGTTTGCGCGAAAGCCATCAAATTCCTGAGCCGTCAGGCTCCTGACCGGGATAGTTTCCAGAGATGTTCGAAAACTTTGACCTTCAGAAAGCGATATTCGGGCGGTTGACGCTCGAATCTATTCCCTATCACGAGCCGATTTTGGTGATGACGTTCATCGGCGTCGCCATCGGCGGCGCGGTGGTTCTGGGCGCCATCACCTACTACAGGCTGTGGGGCTACCTCTGGCATGAATGGTTCACGAGCGTTGATCACAAGCGGATCGGCGTCATGTACATCGTGCTCGGCCTCGTGATGCTGCTTCGCGGCTTCGCCGACGCCATCATGATGCGCGCGCAGCAGGCCATCGCCTTCAACGGCAACGAGGGCTATCTGCCGGCGCATCACTTCGACCAGATCTTCACGGCGCATGGCGTGATCATGATCTTCTTCGTGGCGATGCCGCTAGTCACGGGGTTGATGAACTATGTCGTGCCGCTGCAGATCGGCGCGCGCGACGTCGCTTTCCCGTTCCTCAACAACTTCAGCTTCTGGATGACGGTTTCGGGTGCGATTCTTGTCATGGCATCGCTGTTTGTCGGTGAGTTCGCGCGGACCGGGTGGCTGGCCTATCCGCCGCTGTCTAACTACGCATACAGTCCAGATGTCGGGGTCGATTACTACATTTGGGCGCTGCAGATCGCCGGCGTCGGAACGCTTTTATCGGGCGTCAACCTGATCGCGACGATCGTGAAGATGCGTTGCCCCGGCATGTCGATGATGAAGATGCCGATCTTCACCTGGACCGCGCTCTGCACCAACGTTCTGATCGTTGCGGCCTTCCCCGTTCTGACGGGTGTGCTGGCTCTGCTTTCTCTCGATCGCTACGTCGGTACGAACTTCTTCACGAACGATTTCGGCGGCAACCCGATGATGTACGTGAATCTCATCTGGATCTGGGGCCACCCGGAAGTCTACATCCTCGTGCTGCCCGTGTTCGGCGTGTTCTCCGAGGTGACGGCGACGTTCTCCGGCAAGAGACTGTTCGGCTACACGTCGATGGTTTACGCCACGGTCTGTATCACGATCCTGTCGTACCTCGTCTGGCTGCACCACTTCTTCACGATGGGCTCGGGTGCCAGCGTCAACTCATTCTTCGGCATCACGACGATGATCATCTCGATCCCGACGGGTGCGAAGCTCTTCAACTGGCTGTTCACGATGTATCGGGGCCGGATCCGTTTCGAGCTGCCGATGATGTGGACTGTCGCGTTCATGCTGACGTTCGTAATCGGCGGCATGACGGGCGTGCTGCTCGCCGTTCCGCCGGCGGACTTCGTGCTTCACAACAGCCTCTTCCTCATCGCCCATTTCCACAACGTGATCATCGGCGGCGTCGTGTTCGGCTGCTTTGCCGGCATTGCCTACTGGTTCCCGAAGGTCACCGGCTTCAGGCTCGATCCGTTCTGGGGCAAGATGTCGTTCTGGTTCTGGGTCTCGGGTTTCTACCTCGCGTTCATGCCGCTCTACGTTCTCGGCTTGATGGGCGTGACGCGCCGCTTGCGCGTGTTCGATGACCCGTCGCTGCAGATCTATTTCGTCGTGGCCGCGTTCGGTGCGTTCCTGATCGCGCTCGGCATCGGTTCGTTCCTGATCCAGATCGCCGTCAGCATCAAAAACCGCGAGAAGCTGCGCGACCTCACCGGCGATCCGTGGAATGCACGCACGCTCGAGTGGTCGACGTCATCGCCGCCGCCGGTCTACAACTTCGCCTTTACGCCGGTGGTCTATGATCATGATGCGTGGTGGGACATGAAGGAGCACGGCTATAAGCGGCCGATGGGAGGCTTCAAGCCCATTCATATGCCGAAGAACACCGGCGCCGGCGTCATTCTCGCCGGTCTCAGCTTCATCACCGGATTTGCCTTGATCTGGTATATCTGGTGGCTCGCTGCCCTTGGGTTCGTTTCCCTGCTGGCGACTGCGATCGGTCACACATTCAATTACAATCGGAGCTTCAACATTCCGACGCAGGAGATCGTGGAAACCGAACGCGAGCGCACACAGCTTCTACAATCGGCGGGGGCCTGAGCGATGACGACAATGACTGCGAGCGCGTCGGCGTCCGAGGCCGGAGAGGCGAAAGAGACGCCGGTCTTCTACGTGGCCGATGAGCACGAGCACGGGGAGGGTGGCAGCACCCAACTCGGCTTCTGGCTCTACCTGATGAGCGACTGTCTCATCTTCGCGGTGCTGTTTGCGACGTACGGCGTGCTTGGCGGCAACTTTGCGGCCGGGCCGTCGCCGAAGGATTTGTTCGACCTGCCTCTGGTGGCGGTCAACACGTCGATGCTGTTGTTCTCATCGATCACGTACGGCTTCGCCGTGCTTGAGATGCAGAAGAACCGCAAGCAGGGTATGCTGATGTGGCTGGCGATCACGATGGCGTTCGGCGCCGCGTTCATCGGCATCGAGCTGTTTGAATTCACGCACATGATCCTCGAAGGCGCGACGCCTCAGAGAAGCGCGTTCCTGTCGTCGTTCTTCACGCTCGTCGGCACGCACGGCCTGCACGTGACGTTCGGCATCATCTGGATGATCACGCTGATGGTTCAGGTGACGAGGTTCGGCCTGAATGAGCCGAACAAGCGTCGTATCCTGTGCCTCAGCATGTTCTGGCACTTCCTTGACGTCGTCTGGATCGGCGTTTTCACCTTCGTTTATCTTATGGGAGTGCTGCGATGAGCACGGACGCGCACGCCAATCACGGACATGCCGCGCATGGGCATATTGCTCCTGGCGGCGGTCATGACGATCACGGGCATGGCAGCGGCCATCCCGAGTCGACGCTCGGCGGCTATCTGACGGGCTTCGTTCTTTCCGTCATCCTGACGGCCATTCCGTTCTGGCTCGTGATGTCTGGCGCGCTCGGAAGCAAGGAAGCGACGGCTATCTCGATCCTGGCTATCGGTGCGGTCCAGATCGTCGTCCACATGATCTACTTCCTGCACATGTCGCCGAGTTCGGAGGGCGGTTGGACGCTGATGGCGCTGATCTTCACGGTTGTTATGGTCGTGATCACGCTGACCGGCTCGCTGTGGGTGATGTATCACCTGACGACCAACATGATGCCGATGGATCCGAGCCAACTGCCGTGACATCCGACGCCGGCGGGCGCGGGGGACAAGAAGCGGCGCCATCGGGCGCAACGGAGTTCGATGCGGATGCGCCGGGTCGCGATCCGGCGCGCACACCTCGTTCGCTGTCTTCTCTGGCAGTCATCAGCCTCGTGGCGTTGTTCGGCATTGCCGGTCTCATGTGGCTTGGCATTTGGCAGGTTGAGCGGCGGGCTTGGAAGCTCGATTTGATTTCCCGCGTCGAGAGCCGGGTTCACGCAACTCCGGTGCCCGCGCCCGGTCCGACCGATTGGCCTTCGATCACCGCCAATAACGACGAGTATCGACGCGTCACGGTTTCCGGCCACTTTCTTCATGATCGCGAGACGCTCGTCATGGCCGTCACCGACGAGGGCGGTGGCTATTGGGTGATGACGCCGCTCAAGACCGCGACGGGTTTTGAAGTGCTCGTCAATCGCGGTTTCGTACCGACCGAAAAGAAGGAGCGTGAGACGCGGCTTGCGGGAGAGATCGACGGCAACGTAACCGTTACGGGTCTACTGCGCATGACGGAGCCGAAGGGCGCTTTTCTGCGCGGCAACGATATCTCGGCCGATCGCTGGTATTCCCGCGACGTTGACGCCATCGCGATCAAGCGCGGGCTCGACAATTATGCGCCTTACTTCATCGACGCCGATGCAACGCCCAATCCTGGCGGCTATCCGGTCGGTGGTCTGACGGTGATCAAATTCCCGAACAATCACCTCGTTTACGCGTTGACGTGGTTTGCGCTGGCGCTGATGCTCGCGGCTGCCTTCGTCCGGTTCCTGCGCGAAGAGATTCGCATCCGGCAAACGCCGCAGGGGGCCGGCGGTGTGGCTCCGGATTGAGGTCCTCCGATCGCTAGTCTGTGCGCCCGGTATGTCGAAGTTCAGTGACCACCAGTTCCCTTTTCAGAGCGACGAACTCGCGGCATCGCCTGCCAATGGAGCCGATGCCATTGGCGTGGAAAACATGCTGCTGCTGGTCCAGCTTCGCTGGATCGCGGTTGCGGGCCAGGTGGCGACGATTGTGTTCGTCTGGACCGTCCTGGGGGTCAATCTTCCGCTCGTGCCGATGGGTCTCGTTGCGGCGTCGTTGGTGGTTCTCAATCTCGCGAGCCTCTGGTGGCTGCGGCGCGGCCGTGACGTCAGCGCTGTGGGCTTGCTCATCGCGCTGCTGCTCGACGTTGCCGGTCTGACGGCACAGCTCTATCTCAGCGGCGGGGCGATGAACCCGTTTGCCTTCCTTTATCTCCTTCAGGTCACGCTGGCAGCGGTGCTGCTCAATGTACGGCTGACGTCGGTGGTGTTGGCCGCGACGTGCGCGAGCTTCCTTTTGCTTACGCGGTTTTATCGTCCACTTGAAATTCCGGCCGGAGAGATCGACCTCTTTACCCTGCATGTTATCGGCATGCTGGTCTGTTTCGTGGTCGATGCGGCCTTGCTGTTCGTGTTTGTCACGCGCATCACGCGCAATCTCAGGGAGCGCGATGCGCGCCTTGCAGCGCTGAAGCAGCATGCCGCCGAAGAGGATCATATCGTGCGCATGGGGCTTTTGGCATCGGGTGCTGCGCATGAACTTGGCACGCCATTGGCATCGCTGTCGGTCATTCTCGGCGATTGGCGTCGGATTCCGGTCATCACAGGCAATCCCGAGCTGTTGCAGGAAGTCGATGAAATGCAAGCAGCCGTGAAGCGCTGCAAATCGATCCTGACGGGCGTGCTGCTGTCGGCCGGAGAGGCACGCGGCGAAGCCCCGAGCGTGACCACGGTGACGACCTTCTTTAACGCTCTGATCAACGAGTGGCGGGAAGCGCGAACTCCAAACTATCTCGATTATAGCAACGCGTTCGGTGCCGATCTGTCGATCGTTTCCGATTCGACGCTGAAGCAGATCATCTTCAACGTGCTGGACAATGCTTACGATTCATCGCCCGACTGGGTCGGCGTTTCGATTTCGCGTGATGGCGATATGCTTATTCTGCGCGTGCTGGACCGCGGTCCGGGATTTGCGCCGCAAATGCTCGCGCAATTCGGAAAGCCCTATCAATCGAGCAAGGGGAAGCCGGGCGGCGGGCTTGGATTGTTTTTGGTTGTGAATGTGGTCCGCAAACTCGGCGGCAGCGTCATAGCGGCCAACCGTCCCGAAGGCGGTGCGTCCGTGACGCTCAAGCTGCCGCTTTCGGCCCTTGCCCTTGGAGCCCGCTAGACATGGATGATGCCAACCCAACGCTGGTGATCGTCGAAGACGATGCGTCTTTCGCCGCGACGCTCAAGCGTTCGTTCGAGCGGCGCGGGTACAAGGTCGATCACGCCGAAGGCCCCGAGCAACTCCACGACATCCTGCAGGTCCGCACGCCGGGCTTTGCGGTCGTCGATCTGAAGCTTGCTGGCGCTTCCGGTTTGACATGCGTCGAAGCCCTGCATGCGCATGATCCCTCGACCGTGATTGTCGTGCTCACGGGCTTTGCGAGCATCGCCACCGCGGTTGAAGCGATCAAGCTCGGCGCGCGGCATTACCTCGTGAAACCGTCGAGCACGGACGATATTGAGGATGCCTTCGAGCGCGCCCAAGGCGACCCCGGTGTTGCGCTCACGGAACGCCCGACGTCGATCAAGACCGTCGAGTGGGAGCACATTCACCAGATCCTGGTTGAGACGAATTTCAATATTTCCGAGGCGGCGCGGAGGCTTGGCATGCACCGCCGGACGCTGGCGCGGAAGCTTGAAAAGCGCCGCGTAAAATAGCTGCCGCGGCGATCCTGTTCTGCTAGCTTAACGTCAGCAAGCGGAGGGGTTTTGCATCATGCGCAGCGGTTCGGTTTCCATTCATCAGTCGACGACGTTTGTCGGAGTGATGGGATTGACGCTGCTTATTGCTGTCGGCTTTGCAGAAACGAAAGAAGCGCATCGAACGCCGCCGTGCGATGTCGATTGTGTGAGCCGCGACGCCGGTTATGCCTGGGGCAAGGAACTCGGCATCGACGATCCCTCGGAATGCGGAGGAAATTCCGCGGACTTCATTGCGGGCTGTCAGGCGTATGCGACGAAGCATGAAGATCCGATGGCCCTACCGGCGGACGACGCGCAGAGCGATCAGCAATCCGATGACGAACAGGATCAGGCCGACGGCATGACGGTGGACGATAACGTCAATGTGCTCACCGGGCCGAGCGCCGATCCGGACTCCAATCTTCCGCTGCCAAGCGAAGCGCCGAGCCAGGACTGAAGCGGGGCCTTCGTAGCGGGCGTTTAGTTCTGCGGGATTTGCGGGCCGGAGACGGGAGCCTGCGGCGCGGGATTCGGCTTGTCGGGAAATGGCCAGCCCGGCCAGTAGAGCCGCACAAGGACGACGAGTACGAAAATATAGATGGCGAGCAGCCACGCGCGGCGCGAGGTCAGGTCATGCTTGGGTTTCGGCTCGGGCGTGTTGTCGGAGGTCATGCTAGTTCTCGCGCTGATGCTCCCATATTGACTTGTCCAGGGAGCCCTCAAAACTGATCTTACAGAGTACCACCTCCGGCCCTTGAGGGGCCGAGGCTACCGCAAGCTCCGATTGGGTTACTCCAACGGATGGATTCCCTAGTTTACTGGTGTCCTGAAATGTGGGGCTTACTTCATGCCTCCGGCATCGAGCCTCAGTGCGGTCTCTGAGAGGTCTGACAGTTCCTCTGGGGCTATCGCTAAGTCGGCAAGTTCCGGGCGAACTTTATCATTGAACGTCAACAGTTCCACATTGCCGCCTTTGGTCCATGCGGCCTCAAGGACATGGACACCGATTTCCAACGTTCCAATAAACACCAGGAGGGGGTTATTCATTTCGATCGCTTCGATGTGGACAGCGTGCCCTTTGATAGTCGTAAGATCGACAGGCTTGAATAGTTTTATTGCTGCCATGGAAGTCAGTCTCCGTCTGTGTATCAGACTTTGCTGTCGCGTTATTCGTTGGGATAGACGAGTAGATTGGGATCACTCGCTCGTTCGGCTGCTGCAATGACGTTCGGGTTAGTAAGCTTCTGGAATATACTCACGGAAACGCAATTGTTCTTTTCCACCGTTTGCATTCCGCACGCGATCATTTGCTCATCTCCTACAAGAGAAATGACGTGAAAGTTGAGCAGCTTGATGATGCCGGTAACGTGCCTCATCAGTATAGGAAAGAGAATTTGAGACGGTTGTTTTGCCTTAAGTAGTTTTTTCAGATTGCCTTTGTGAAGGTAGTCTCCAGAACGGCAATACAGTTTGATCATTTCCTCTTTTGACATGCCACCATCCACACGTTCGATGTGAGCTTTACCTCCTATCGTTAGCTGTTTCGCGGGTTGGGGAAAAAAGGACGGATGCAGTTCCTCCAGGCGCTCCAATATCTCGTTTGCCTTCCACTCCTTCTTAAGGCGTGAAGCCTCCGCGATGTCACCGTGAGCTACTAGCGCGCCAAGAGCGATAAGCTCGATAATCAGTCTGAGCTGAAGATAAAAAATCTCTTGGGCAATCGGCCCGGGCAATCCAGTCTTACCTTCCGAGATGTGCTGGATTGCAGCGATGCGAACCTTAACTTCCTCCATGAGCTGCCCATACAGCCCGATAGCATCCATATGCTTTTTGCTAGCTGGTTGGAGCATGGCGTAGCCTCAAAATGCGAGACTACTATCAGATTCGCCCGTACAACTTGGAGAAATCATTCATCGAAGTCGGACGATAGCTCTTGCTCGAATGCATCCTTGATGGCGAACAGTATATCTACAGGTTTCTCAAGGGATCTTTCGCCGTTGGTGAGGTCCCGAAAGGTGTTAAGTGCTTTTTCTGGGCTCATAGGTAACGACATATCTTTCATTTTGTTGTCCTATCGTAATATTGATTGTTTATTATATTGTTATTACTCGGTTTTTTCAAGCAAATTAGGATGAAAAATTGTAGCGTAACTTTCTAAGGATCATTCCCTAAGCCACGCCACTACCCCGGCCCCCCTCTAAGGGGTGTGGACGACATGCTGCCTTCCGGAGTCGCCAACAGCGAAGGTGGAAGCCACCCTTCTCTTTCTATCCCTCTCCTGTGCCGCCTTAGCTCAGTTGGTTAGCAGAGCGAAGCGATGCGGTGAGAGCGAAGCTCGAACAGAGCGCAAAGACCGCAAAGATGCTAGGAACGTGCTAGGAATTGGGGGAAAGAAAGCGAAATCAAAGGTGCTAGGAAACAGCTAACCTATTGATTTGGAAATGGTACCGCCTCCCAGAGTTGAACCGGGGACCTCTAGATCCACAATCTAGCGCTCTAACCAACTGAGCTAAGGCGGCACAAGCCGTTTTCAGGGTAACTTTAGCGCGTTTGGCTGGCGCAGTGCATCTGCAAACGCCTCATCCGTCGCGCCGGAGATCCCCGATTGTCGAGCGGCCCCGAAGGTGCGCTCGGCGAGCGCTGGTTCCATCACAGCCTGGGGCGAGGGTCAAGGGCGACTTATCGCTCTTTGCGCTGTCAGCCCCGAATTTTCGGGGGGCCTACACGATTGAATATTAACTTTGCATGAACGCATGGAACTCGGTCCCCGGACGGGAGTATAGTGCGCTAGTGGGGAAACCGTAGGGACTGTTTTCGGGGGAAAACGGAAAATCATGACCCTTTGTCATTACAGCTCGGAAGAGCTCGATGAGCTTCAGCAATTGCTAAAAAGCATCATCGACGAAGCACACCAGATGTCGCTCAATATTCCAGATGAGGACATTATCGAGAAACTCTACGACCTGGCCGATCGCGGCGAACGCGACCCGGAGAAGCTCCGCGAGGCCATTCTGACCAAGGCTGCGTAAACCGACGAGGTCGGTGCGCGCCTAGATTGTCATTCTGCGTTTTCGTTCAATCGGTTGATGTGGTTCCACCCGCGGTGCAGCGAGGCGATCGCGCCCGTCCCGCGGTTGGCAGTGGAAAATCGTGCGTTTCGCCGTTCTAGGTGTCCGCAAATCACGTACGTTGACGTGGTGCGTTGCGAATAAGCCTTTGGAACGGGCGAACTTTCACGATGGCTGTCGCGGCTAAACCCGTACTCCCGAATGGCCGTGACGATGCAGCGCCGCTCGATGCCGAGCAGGACGCGCAACCCACTGTCGTCATCGACACTGAGGCTGCGGAAATTCTCGCCGCGAACGCGCGCGGGCGGTCTTCGCTCGGGCTTTTCCCTTATGCAACCTTTCCGATCGCGCTTGATCCGGCGATGCCTGCCGTTGCGCGCCTTCGGCAGATTGCGGCGGCGACGAACCTCGGCAAGGGGACGCCTGAGACCTTGCTGTTCTGGAACAGCGGTCGGCTGAAACGCGTGAAATGCAAGGTTGCGCAACGCGGCGGCAAGGGTTCGAAGGTTTTGCTGCTTCACATCGAGATGGTCGAGGCTCCGGACGATAGCTATCCGCCGTCCCGCCGCGCGGGCACTTCGGCCGGCGCGGTCGAAAAGCTGCCGGACGCGCCGGCGAGCGCACCGGTCGCAGCCCAGCCGGTCGCGGCGTCTATAGCCGCCAGTCTCGACGTTGATACCATCGCCAAGCTCGCGCACGAGCTCAAGACGCCGCTGACGGCGATTGCGGCTGCTGCCGAGATCATGCGCGACGAACGGCTCGGCGAGATGAAGAACCAGCGCTACTTGAGCTACGCTGCGGACATTCACGAAAGCGCAACGCACGCCCTCGACGTCATCACGTCGCTGCTCGCAGAACGCGCCAAGCCCGCGACGGCCGCGTCGCGTCTCATCGCAATCGATCTCAATGCCATCGTTGACCGCACGGTTTCGAGCGTGAAGGCGCTGGCGGAATCGTGTGGATTGAACCTTTCATTCGACTCCGATGGAAGCACGCCGCATGTCGTCGCCAATCCGACGGCGCTGCGGCAGATCCTGCTCAATCTGCTGACCAACGCGATCAAATTCACCCCGCGGGGCGGAGATGTCCACGTCGCGACCGGACACCTGGACGACGGTCGCGTGTTTCTCACGGTCCGTGATACCGGCGGTGGGATGAGCGGCGTCGGTGCGGCGGCGGGATCGATATCGGCCAGCGAATTGAAGCCCGCGTGGGCACGCAGCAACGGCATCGGACTGCCGCTCGTCGAATCGCTGGTGCGCGACATGGGGGCGGAGATGGAAATCGAGAGCGCACCTCAGAAAGGGACGGCGGCGACGATCCTGTTCGGCGACTTCGCACGCCGTTTCAAGTGATCCGGTGAGGGCGTCGGAAGCACGCCATAGCTAGTTGAAAATTATAAAAATTCTAATGTGAGCGATGCGACTTAGTAAGTGTTGACCGAGTCGCTATCGTCGCGTTAGCTCAGATGACGATGTCATCGGCGACATCGCGCGTCAGTCACTCGTCAGTTGCTGGCGTCAACCGATACCGGGGCCTTGAACCTCGATTATTGGAGCGGACAATGGACTTTTTCTCCAGCGCTATTCATTGCGCACTTTCTCAATCATCAGCACTCGTTTCATCAGGTCTCGACTCCGGCGTCGTCGCCGCGCTCGTGAGCCTTTCGTCGGAGGGTTCGCACAATGGCTAATTCGGCATCCAATTCCTCTCTCGGACAATCGACGCGTTCGGCGAAGGTCGTACCCTTGCCGGCGCGTGCACCTGAGCGGCTGGTTGCCGTCGGCTTCCGCTGCTGGCTCGCCGGATTGTCGACCGGCGATATCAAATGCTGGGAAGACGCGTGGAACACGTTTTCGGGCATGCTCGGCCCGGACAATGCCAAGGCGTTGTTGCTCGACCTTTCGAAGTTCGTTCGCGCCGTCAAAGCCAACGCGCAGCGCGACATCGAGATTTCGCCGGCGGGCTGCCGTAGCTTCTGCCGCGACGAGTGCCTCGCGATCTCGATTATCGCTGCGTGTCAGCATGATGAGCGTCAGGCGCTGACGGCTGCGGCTGAAGCGCTGATCGGTTCGGGCGATATCGGCGATACGCTTAACGGTGCGCAGGCGCTGGCAGCGGCGTTGCGCAAGACCAACCAGATGCTCGATGCGGATTCGATCTGCCCGGCCACGTGCGGTCTTCGCGCGTCGCGCCGGCGGTTGATGTAATCACAGCGGCCTACGCTTTATCGAGATCGTTCTGAATGCGTTCGGCGGCCATCGCGCGCTCGCCGAGCGCCAAGTGCAGGCCTACTTTCGTGCGCCGCCAAAGAATATCGTCCGCGGTCACGGCCCATTCCTCCGATTTGAGATAGGCGATTTCGCGGGCTGTTAGACCGCCGCCTAAGTCTTCGCCAAGGTCTTGTTCCGATCGCGCTCCGGCGATGAGGTCTTGCGCGCGCACGCCATAGCGGCGAGCGAGACGGCGGAGACGAGTTGGCGCAAAACCGCTGTTCGCTCGAACGAAGTCTGCCAACCACTGTTCGAACGATTGTCCACCAAGGTCGCCTCCCGGCAATGGCGTCGTCGCGGTCGTTCCGCGGGACATGTCCGGGAAGTAGGGATGGAGCGCGCTAAGAGCGGCTTCGGCGAGCTTGCGATAGGTGGTGATCTTGCCGCCGATGACGTGAAGGATTGGCGGCGATTGCTTGGCTTCCAAGTCGAGCCGGTAATCGCGGCTGACGGCGGATGCGCTTTGCGCGCCATCGTCATCGAGCGGGCGCACGCCTGCGAAACTCCAGACGATGTCGCTATGTTTTGGAGCATTCCGAAAAAAGCGGCGCGCGGCGTCGAGCAGATATGTTTCTTCAACGCGGGTCGGCGTGGCATTGCGTGGATCGCCCGACAGTTTTTCTTCCGTCGTGCCGATCAGCGTGAAATCATCTTCGAACGGTATTGCAAACACGACGCGGCCGTCGCTGTTCTGGAACGTGTAAGCGTCATCAGCGCCGGCGATGCGCGGGACGACGATGTGACTGCCTTTGACGAGGCGAATGGCAATCGCGTTTGCCGGCGGTTGTGTCGTCGTCGCCAGCTTCGCGACATCAGCGACCCAAGGACCAGCCGCATTGACGATGGCGCGGGCAGCGCAGCGTTGGCCATCGCGTCCGAGCGAAGCGATCCATAGATCATTTTCAGTTGTGAGCGCCGTGACGGCGGTGCGCGTCAGGATGCGGGCTCCGGCATTGCGCGCGGCGAGCGCATTCAGAACGACAAGGCGGGCATCGTCGACGGCGCAATCCCAATACGTGAAGCCAGACGCGATCTCTGGCTGAAGCGGTTTGCCCGCCAGTTCGCGCCGCAGATCAATCGCGTGCGAGGCGCCGAGCGATTGGCGCGTGGCGAGGTGGTCGTAAAGGAAAAGTCCGGCGCGCATCATCAGAGCCGGTCGCATGCCTTCGACTTGCGGCAGCACGAAACGCAGCGGACGGACGATGTGCGGGGCTTTCGCCAGTAGGACTTCTCGCTCGGCGAGCGCTTCTCGGACAAGGCGAAATTCGAAGTGTTCGAGGTAGCGGAGGCCGCCGTGGATCAGCTTGGAGCTTGCTGACGACGTTGCGCCTGCCAAGTCTTCGGCTTCGGCTAACAGAACCGACAGGCCGCGTGACGCGGCGTCGGCGGCGATCCCGGCACCGTTGATGCCGCCGCCGATCACGAGCAAGTCGTAGACTTCATCGGTCATGCAAAACCCATGGGGAACCCGCTCCGCGACGTTGGTCGTTGCGGGATTCTAGGCGACTCGCTCAGAAGCGCGAAGGATCAGCTTTTTGTCGGGCCGCCGGCTTTGCGGCTGCGGAACAGCAGGCTGAAAACCAATCCGGCGATGAAGCCCACGGGTACCGAAACCAGCGTGATGGCCGCCGGTTGCAGTCCGCCCCAGTTGGCGATGGTCGTGACATGGGCGACGAGCGCGGCGCGCGCGGCAGCTTGAGCTTCCGGTGTCGTCGCTGCAGCAAGTGCGGCTTGCAACTCTGCGAAACGGTCGGCGGCTTCGGGCATGGCGTTCGACAGGCTGCCGCTCAGGCCGAACAGTTCCACCGGCCAGAGGTGGACGCCGAGAAGGTAGATGCCGGTGATGGCAATGCCGACGAACATCGCGGCGATGGCGCCGACCTTGTTCATGTGCCGCCAATGCAAGCCTAAAACGAGTGCGGGGAAGAGCCCTGCGGCCAGGATCGCAAATCCTTCAGCGGCGAGCAGGCCCGTGCTCATCGCCGTATAAAGTGCGCCGAGCGCACCTGCGACAAGCATTGTGCCGCCGACTGTCACGGCTCGGAAATCGAGGTTTACGACCTCGTTGGCGTCGCGGTTCGCGCGGATTTCGCCATCCGCGACGACGATGCCGGAGATGAGCGCGTTGCCCATAAGGATCGAGGCCAGCACGGCGCCGATCAGCAGCGGGTATTGCAGCCAAGGATCGAGGCCCGAGATCTTCGGTGCGGCGACGACGAAACCGTCCGTCGTAAACGCGAGGTCTTGCAGCCGGACGAAGCCGCGCTGGCCTGAGGCCTTCTGGCAGGCCGCCGTCAGTTCGGTTGGCGCTTCGGAATTGCGATCGCAGACCTTCACCCAGCCGAGCGCGCTGGCCTCCGCCAGCGATTGCGGAATGGCGGCAATCTCGATGCCTTTCGACATCGCCTGTTCGAAGCCGAGGCGGCTATAGACGGCGAGCGGCGGCAAGCTCGCGATGATGATGGCAACCGCGAAAAGTGCAGCGGCGGTGCGCTTTACGGCAGAGCCTGGTGCAACGGAGGATTGCGAGACGTGGCGGCCGAGAAGATGCGGCGCGACGACAATGCCGAACGCGACTGCCAGTAGCAGGCCGGCGAAGTTTTTCATCGACAGCTGCAGGAATGGCGACGCCATCGGCTTCAGCGATTGGAAGTCCGAGAGGCGATTGATGATCAGTTTCTGGCTGATGCTCGCATGACTTTGCAGTGCTGCCCCGAGTGTTAGATGGGGTATGGCCGACCCGTCGGCGTAAAGCGCAAGGCCAATTAGCGTTGCGAGCAAGCCGCCGCAGATGATGATAAAGCCGATGCCGTTGATCTTCTTGCCGGGCAGCAGAGAGCTGGCCAACCAGATGGTTGTGATCGCGAGGGTAAGAACGGGGATCGCCTGCGGCAGCGGCAGGTTCGACAAGCTTTGAAAGGCCAGCGATCCGGCGCGGATATCGGCTGCCAGCAAAAGCACGCAGCCGACGAAGGCAATCAGGAATGCGAGACGGCGCACGACATTGCTGCCGTAGCGGATGGCGAAAAAGCCGCTGATCGATTGTACCGGATAGAGCACGAAGCGCGGCGCGACGAGAATGGCGAGAAGCGCGATGCCGGCGACCATACCAAGAGGCAGCGCCAAGCCGTCATATCCCATGGCCGCGATATAACCGGTGAAGCCCAACAGCGCGACCGCGCCGACGCATTCACCGGCAAAGACGAGCGCCGGACCGATGCCTTCGCGCGCCGACGTGCCGCCCGCGCGCCAAGCGTAAAATGCGACGAGTGTAACGAGCCCGATGATGGCGCCCTGGGCTGCGATCCAGAAGCCGAGCGGGAAGCCGGCGAAGTGGAAGAGATTGAGCGTCAGCGCGCACAGCGGCAGAGCCACAGCCAAGATCAGCCATAGCATCAAGCTTGCGAGCAAAAGGCGGCCCGACGGCCGGCTGGCGCCTGCGATATCCCCCAAACTCATTCTGAAAACCTCTTCCCATCCCCGCTTAGCATCGAACGCGCGCTATTGGCGTCAGAAAGGCGTTCCGATCAAGGCGGGGAACATTACCGATGAGAGCTTCTGAACTAAGATCAGAAAAATGCCGGTGGCGGCGGAATGGCGGGCCAGAACGAACGTTGTTTCGCTCGTTCGAATGCCTGAATTGAATTGGGGCGGCTCGACTGGCGAACCACCCCAATAGTTTCGTCCCTAGACTTGGACCTTTATTCGTTTTTATCCCTGCGACCGGTCCCAACCATCGCTGAGTGGGCGCACCATGTACCATTGTGTCTTCTGCGTCAAGTCACCGCGCGACATAAATAATTTCGATTTTGTGACTGCCTAATCGATGGTCAATTTTGTTGCCTCGGA
The DNA here is from genome assembly GCF_047497105.1 of Hyphomicrobium sp. DY-1. Lineage (NCBI taxonomy): Bacteria > Pseudomonadati > Pseudomonadota > Alphaproteobacteria > Hyphomicrobiales > Hyphomicrobiaceae > Hyphomicrobium > Hyphomicrobium sp. DY-1. The sequence goes on from NZ_CP134870.1 coordinate 2,109,326, forward strand.
GGGGTGCACCGCGCTCGGTTATTGCTCGATTATGGCGAATTGGCGGGAGGAAATGCGTGCCGCAGCAGCAGGCGGGTTTCGCCTGCCCTCAGAGCGTGGAAATCGCCATCGTGAGGTGCCGTCGAGCCTGTGCAACTTATGCCGCACCTGGCTTCCTGGGACGCCAAGAGTGTCTGACTGACCGGTATTCAGAGCCGTTTAACGCCCCGCACGCCAGGACGTGCTAAACTTGGTTTCGATCGGCCAGCAACTGGCCAGGAAATGGATTGAACGCTGTGGCATCGGCTAAACGCATTTTATTGATCATCGGCGGCGGTATCGCGGCCTACAAATGCCTAGAACTGATCCGCCGGCTCAAGGAGCGCGGCCACAGCGTCCGGGCGGTGATGACCAAGGCCGCGCATCACTTCGTGACGCCGCTATCGGTTGGAGCGCTGACGAATGAGCGCGTACTAACGAATCTCTTCGATCTCGACGAGGAGCGCGAGATCGGCCACATCCGGCTGGCGCGCGATAGTGACGTGATCGTCGTCGCGCCCGCGACAGCGGATCTGATGGCGCGGATGGCAGGCGGGCATGCGGATGACCTCGCGACGGCGGTGCTACTGGCAACCGACAGGCCGGTGCTGGTCGCGCCAGCGATGAACCCGGCGATGTGGCTCAATCCGGCGACGCGACGAAACGTGGCGCAACTCAAAGAAGACGGCATTCGCTTCGTCGGACCGGCTGTTGGCGAGATGGCGGAGCGCGGTGAAGCTGGCCCTGGCCGTCTCGTCGAGGTTCCGCAGCTCATTGAAGCGATTGAGAGTGTGCTGGAACTGAACACGGATGCCGTTGGTCCGCTCGCAGGGCGGCATGTCGTTATTACAAGCGGGCCGACGCACGAGCCTATCGATCCGATCCGCTATCTGGCGAACCGGTCATCCGGCAAGCAGGGTTTTGAACTCGCGGCGGCCGCGCGCGAACTTGGCGCCCGCGTAACGCTGATTACCGGGCCCGTGTCCTTGCCTGAGCCGCGCGATGTCACGGTCGTGCGGGTCAAGACGGCTGATGAAATGCTTGCGGCGGTGCGCGCGGCGCTTCCCGCCGATATCGCCGTGTTTGCGGCAGCCGTTGCCGATTGGCGTGTCGACCGGCCGCAAACGGAAAAGATCAAAAAGGCCGAAGGCAAAAGCGCGCCGATGCTGACGCTGTCGGAAAACCCCGACATTCTGAAAACGATTGCTCAATCCGGTCAGATGCGGCCATCGCTCGTCATTGGCTTTGCGGCCGAGACGCAGGACGTGCTGGCGTACGGGCAAAAGAAACTGAAGACAAAGCGCGCGGACTGGATCGTTGCGAATGATGTTTCGCCGTCGTCCGGCGTGATGGGAGGAGAGAACAATACTGTGCACGTGATAACGGCGAGCGGCGTCGAGAGTTGGCCGGAGATGAGCAAAGCCAAGGTGGCGCGAAAGCTCATGGAGCGTGCGGCCGGAGAGCTTCACAGCAAGCGGACGGCTGCAGAATGAAAGTGAAAATCAAGCGGCTGCCGCACGCCGACGGTCTTCCGCTTCCCGATTATCAAACACCCGACGCGGCCGGTTTCGATCTTGTGGCGGCGGTCGCTCCCGATACGACAGTGACGATCCTGCCGGGCGCCCGCGTGCTCATTCCGACGGGGTTAATCTTCGAGATTCCGAAGAAGATGGAAGCTCAGGTGAGACCGCGCTCCGGTCTTGCCATCAAGCATGGCGTGACGGTTCTCAATAGTCCCGGTACGATCGACGCCGACTATCGCGGCGAAGTCGCAGTCATTTTGATCAATCTCGGCAAAGAGCCGTTCGTCGTGACTAGGGGCGAGCGCATCGCGCAAATGGTTATCGCGCCCGTTGCCCGCGTAAAATTGCGCGAGGTCAAAAAACTTTCGAAGACGAAAAGAGGCGCCGGCGGTTTCGGCTCGACGGGCGTAGGTGAGGCGACATCCCAACCGAAGTCCCGCAAGGAGAAATCCGTTTCCGGCGAGGGGGAGGCGGCGCAAACAAAATCCGGCTCTCAAAAGCGGGGACACTCGTCGTAAGCACAAAAAATGCAATGCTTATCGACGCCTACGGCTGTGCATCGCCTCTTGAGAGCGGTGCTCGAACCTGCGAGAAACGACCCTACATTCAGATGTATCTGGTGCAGACACGCGCCAACGCAACCCGAGACTTCTCAAACCGAGACAGGCCATGACAGAGACGCTTGAGATCAAGACACTGGACGCCACAAAGAGCTGGGGGCGCGGCCGCGTCTATGACAGCATCACCGAGACCATCGGTCATACGCCGCTCGTGCGCCTTTCGAAAATCCAAGAGGCTGCGAAGCTCAAGGCAGACATTCTGCTGAAGCTCGAATTTTTCAATCCGCTGTCGTCGGTCAAGGATCGTATCGGCGTGGCGATGATCGACGTGCTCGAAGCGGAAGGCCGCATCAAGCCGGGTAAGACCGTTCTGATCGAGCCGACGTCGGGCAACACGGGTATTGGTCTTGCGTTCGTTGCAGCGGCGCGCGGATATCGCCTCATCCTCGTCATGCCAGAGACGATGTCGATCGAGCGCAGAAAAATTCTGGCACATCTCGGTGCCGAGCTTGAATTGACGCCTGGACCGGGCGGCATGCCGGCGGCGGTCACGCGCGCGGAAGAGCTTGCGAAGACGCTGCCGGACGCTGTCATTCCGGGTCAATTCGATAATCCGGCGAATCCGCTCGTTCACGAAAAGACGACGGCGGAAGAAATCTATAACGACACCAACGGCAAGGTCGACGCGCTCGTGGTTGGCGTCGGCACAGGCGGCACGCTGACCGGTGTCGGCCGGGCGCTGAAGAAGCGCATTCCAGGCCTCAAGGTCATTGCCGTCGAGCCGTCGACGAGTGCGATACTGTCGGGGCAGCCGCGCGGTCCGCACAAGATCCAGGGCATCGGCGCCGGTTTCATTCCGAGCATTCTCGATAAAGGCCTGATTGACGAAGTTGTGACGGTTTCGAGCGAGACGGCATTCGATGTGTCGCGCATGGTCGCGAAGGTGGAAGGCATTCCGGGCGGCATCTCGACGGGTGCCAACGTTGCCGCCGCGATCACGGTTGCCGAGCGGCCGGAATTCGCAGGCAAAACGATCGTGACATTCGCGCCGTCGTCGGCGGAGCGGTATTATTCCAGCGAGCTGTTCGTCGATCCGCAGCCGCGGAGCTAAACGCGCAAGAGGTTCTTATGGCGACACTCACGTCCGAAGAGGTGCAGCGTTACAAGCGTCACCTTGTGCTGCGTGATGTCGGTGCGCCTGGGCAGCAGAAGCTGAAGGGCGCGCGTGTACTCGTAGTTGGTGCCGGCGGACTTGGTTCGCCGGTCGTCACCTATCTTGCGGCGGCGGGAGTCGGCACCATCGGCATCGTCGACGACGACACCGTTTCGATCGACAACCTGCAGCGTCAGATCGCGCATCGCACCGATGACGCCGGGCGACTGAAAGTCGAGAGCGCACGCGATACGATGCTGCGTCTTAATCCACTCATCACGGTCGAGACGCATGCGGAGCGCATCAATGCCGATAATGCGATTGCGCTGATTTCCAACTACGACATCGTTGCTGACGGCTCGGACAACTTCGCGACACGCTACCTCGTGGCGGACGCGTGTTATTTTGCCAAGCGGCCGCTCGTCTATGCGACGCTCGGGTCGTTCGACGGTTATGTCTCGACGTTCAAGCCGTATGAGCGGAACGCCGAGGGCGAGCCTTATCCGACACTGCGCTGTCTCTTTCCAGAGGCACCGCCGCAAGGGCTTGTCGCCAACTGCGAAGAAGTGGGCGTACTCGGGCCGGTTGCCGGCGTCGTCGGCACGCTGCAGGCGACGGAAGTGGTGAAGGAAATTCTTGGTCTCGGTGAAAGTCTGGCAGGGCGACTGCTGATCTATGACGCGCTCGCGGCGCGCTTCGAGGTCGTCACCATCGCCTGGGATCCGGACAATCCTCTGTCAGGCAAGCAGCCGACGATTGTCGATCTGTCTTCGCACCGGGCGTCGCAGAATTCGGCCTGCGCAGCCGAGTGACCCCGTCTCTATGCTGACCACTGTCGCGCGCAATCAAGGGACGTCTTTTCCTATCGTTTGCGTACCCGGCGTGGCTCGCGATAAAAGAACCGGCGTCAATTGCGAGGTCGCCGCGTGTTGCCTCTTCTGCAGAATCTTCTCTTCCTGATCATAGAACTGCTCAGGGTGCCGTTCGATCTTGTCGTCGGCACGAAGCGGCGGATCTATGAGGTTTCGCGCTTTGTGGATGCGCCGAAGACAGTGGCGTGGAACGTCGTCTCGGCGCACAAGATCAAGCTCGAAGGGCCGCCGCCGATGGAGCTCGATACCGAGCCCGATCCAGCGCGTCCGGGCGTGTTTACGGGAACCTGTCAGTACAACGACAAGCGGCTCAAATTCGCTTACCAGATCCTGGCGGAGACACCGGGCGAAGCGATGACGTTGCGTCTGCTGGCGGATGAATGCGATCCGATCTACCAGGTCGGCGACGATTACATCGGCGCTGTCGCCGTTGCGGGCGACGACCGGCAATCGGTCATCACGGAATGTTGCGAGCTGACGCACACCAGGATTTCGACGCGGCTGTTAATGCCGCTGACGGTCTTGCGCAGTCTCTACAGCCTGAAGCGAACTGCGGAGGCTCGCGCGGGACGGCGCGGGCGCAATTTTGGCGATCAACTGACGAGCGCGGTTATTACCGGGGCGCTGACGTTTGCGAGCTTCTCAGCGCTTTTCGATATGTCGACCGCCGTGATTTTGCTGCTCGTGGTGTTGCTGCATGAGCTTGGGCATGTGCTGGCCATGCGCTGGGTCGGCATTCCCGTGCGCGGAATTTATTTCATTCCGTTTTTCGGTGGTGTGGCGGTCGGCGAGGGTTTCGGCAAAAGCGAAGCGGTGCGCGGTTTCGTGGCGCTGATGGGACCGGCGGGCAGCATGCTGACGACGGGGATTTTCTTCTGGCTGTCGTTGCAGAACGACGATCCGTTTCTTGCAGACCTGGTGTTGTTGAGTGCGGTGGTGAACGGCTTGAACCTGCTGCCAATCCTGCCGCTCGACGGCGGCCGGATATTGCAGGCGTTGACGTCGCGCCTGTCGCCGCGCGGGGCACGTGCCATTCATGGCGCACTGCTGCTCGTCGGTGTCGGACTTGCCGCCTGGTTCGGCGACTACCTTTTGATGGCGCTCATTCTGCTGATTGCGCCCGGCGTTTTGTCGAAGCAGACGTATGCGCTCAACCAGGTGATGCCACTGACACGCCGGGAGATGGCGTGGCTCGTCTGCGGCTACGGCGCGACATTACTTTTTTACATCGGTGTGGCGGAGCGCATCTGGAATACGCCGCTCGTCGCGGGCGGTTCTTGAAGCCGCCCGCGAGACAGGGATTGCGTCAGAGCATCGCCGGATGGACGCGGTCGGGCGGTGCGTGGCCGTCGGAGTAGGCCTTGATATTGATGATGACCTTCTCGCCCATGTCGATGCGGCCCTCGATCGTTGCCGAACTCATATGCGGAAGCGCGACGACGCGGTTCGATGCGAGCAGACGCGGATTGACGGCCGGTTCATGCTCGAACACGTCGAGACCGGCGCCTGCGATGGCGCCCGATTCGAGCAGGCGGACCAGCTCGTTCTCGTCCACGACTTCGCCGCGCGCGGTGTTCACGAGATAAGCCGATGGTTTCATCAACTTCAGACGGCGCGCCGAAAGCAGATGGTACGTCGCAGGCGTGTGCGGGCAATTGATCGAGATGATGTCCATTCGTGTCAGCATCTGATCGAGGCTTTCCCAGTAGGTGGCCTCAAGTTCTTCCTCGACCTCTTCCATGACACGGCGGCGGTTGTGATAGTGGATCTGCAAGCCGAACGCCTTGGCGCGGCGGGCGACCGCCTGACCAATGCGGCCCATGCCGATGATGCCGAGGCGCTTGCCATAAATGCGGTGTCCGAGCATCCAGGTCGGCGACCAGCCCGTCCATGTCGTTGCGGGATCGCGCATGTAGGCAGCGCCTTCCGCGAGACGGCGGGGAACCGTGAGGATCAGGGCCATCGTCATGTCGGCCGTGTCTTCGGTCAGCACGCCCGGGGTGTTCGTAACCAGGATGCCCCGGTTGCGCGCGGTGTCGAGATCGACATTGTCGACGCCGGTGCCGAAGTTTGCGATCAGGCGCAATTTTGGTCCGGCCTGGGTCAGAACCGAGCGGTCGATGCGGTCGGTGACGGTCGGGACGAGAACGTCGGCGGTTTTTACAGCTTCGACGAGTTGAGCATGGCTCATCGGCTTGTCGTCGACATTCAAGCGCGTATCGAACAATTCACACATCCGTGTCTCGACGACATCGGGGAGTTTTCGCGTAACAACGACAACAGGTTTCTTGGGGGACGTCGGCATTCGTTTCCCATTGCTTGAAAAATGCGGCTTTGGACGAGATGACTCGGCCGCTTGAGAAAGTGCGGCCCCGTGTCTATCAGATGGCCTTTGCTAAGACAAAGTCCTGAAATCAAATAGCAGACGCCCCACTGCCGGGCATGCATCGATCCATGCTCGAACGCGGGGGCTACGAGCTATTCCAAATGACTGAATTCGCCATCACAAATCCGACGCGCGGAAGAATTTTGCTTGCGGTCTCGTGGGTTAGGTTCGTCGTTGCGGCCATATCCGTGGCGATTGCGGCAATGTCGGCCGTCGTACCGGCAAAGGCCGATGATTCGCCGCCTGTGACCGGCAGCGGCCTGCCGGTTCCGCGTTTCGTCAGTTTGAAATCGGATCGCGTAAACCTCAGGAACGGCCCAGGGACGGACTATCCCACTGGCTGGGTCTATCGCCGGGCCGGGCTGCCGGTCGAAGTGATCAAGGAATTCGAGACGTGGCGCGAGGTTCGTGATTCGGACGGCGTCACGGGCTGGGTGCTGCAGTCGCTGCTGTCGGGTCGGAGAACCGGGCTCGTGCTGCCTTGGGAGCGAAAATCCGGATCGTCGCCGCTCGTGCCGATCATGGCCAGCGACAGCTCACGGTCGGGCGTCGTCGCCAAGGTGGAAGCCGGCGTGATCGCCGATCTGCATTCCTGCGACGGCCGCTGGTGCCGCGTGACCGTCGATCAGTACAGCGGCTACATAGAGCAAAAGAAGCTCTGGGGCGTCTACGAGGGCGAGACCTTCAAATAAAGGACGCGCTGATGCAAAAGCCCAAGCTCCGCCAGCGCGGTTGGGCTTTGCAGGCTATTCGTCGCAGTTAGATTTTCGCGAGGCGCACGACGACGTCGACGTGCGTGATCTTCATGCCTTCCGGCGGTTCGGGCAGGCCTTCGACCGAAATCGCGTCGCCGGGAATATCCATCAGCTCGCCATTGGGTTCGAGCAGGAAGTGATTGTGATTGGAGATGTTGGTGTCGAAGTAGGCTTTCGAGCCTTCGATCGCCAACTCGCGCAGTAGACCCGCGCGCTTGAACTGATGCAGGGTATTATACACGGTCGCGAGCGAGACATGCTCTCCGAGACCTGCAACCTCGGCATGAAGCTGTTCTGCCGTCACGTGGCGGTCACCGCCTTCGAACAGCAAACGGCCGAGCGTCATGCGCTGGCGCGTTGGCCGCAGACCCGCCTTTCGGAGGAGGTCGGAGGTGTTTGCCGGCATCCCGGTTTCCATATCGAGCGGAGATTTCTCGGACATTTCCGTTTGCAGAACCGTGTTGGCGTCACCACGTTCGATCGCAAGAATCGCCCGTGATGCAACGTGCTTCGAAGATCTGAGTATAGTCACTTGCCGGAAAACCCGCAACTTGCGGTCAAAACGGCTTTGAGGCGGGGATTTGGCCTGTTACACGCACCGGCTGGTCATGCTAGGCGCTCGGCCAAGCGTGTGTTAGGACCCGCTGATCTTGAACGGCCGGAGCATATTGTGCACTTACACGACACTATCGGCCATGAAACGAGGGGATACATGGCAGAACGCCGTTCTAGCTACGAATTCGATGATCTGCTCGCTTGCGGCCGTGGGGAGCTGTTCGGGCCGGGAAATGCCCAATTGCCGCTGCCGCCAATGCTGATGGTCGACCGGATCGCGTCGATTTCGGAGACGGGCGGCGCACATGGCAAGGGCCAGATCGTTGCCGAACTCAAAGTCGCCGGAAACGAGCGTCTGGACTGGTTATTTGCCTGCCACTTCAAGGGCGATCCGGTCATGCCGGGCTGTCTCGGCCTCGATGCACTGTGGCAATTGACCGGATTTTTTCTGGGCTGGCTCGGACTTACGGGGCAGGGCCGGGCATCGGGCGTCGGCGAGGTGAAGTTCACGCGAGAAGTGACGCCGGACGTGAAGCAGCTTGAATATATCATAGACATCAAGCGGGTTATTGCTCGAAAGCTGAAGCTCGCCGAGGCTGATGGGGTCCTGAAAGCCGACGGCGAAGTGATATACACAGCCAAGGACCTGAGGGTCCTACTCAAGTCGAGCGAAGGCCCTTAAGCGTGGGCCTAGGGCCCGGTTGCCAGGGTGGGCGGCAGCAGGAACCGCAGGAGTGAAGGAGCGCATGCGGCGCGTAGTTGTGACTGGGATGGGTGTTGTGTCCTCGATTGGGAACAACACCCAGGAAGTTCTTGCTTCGCTGAGAGAGGCGAAGTCCGGCATTTCTCGCGCCGAGAAATACGCTGAGCTTGGCTTCAAGTGTCAGGTCCATGGCGCGCCCCATATCGACTGGGAAAGCATGGTGCCGCGCAAGCCGAAGCGTTTCATGGGCGCGGGCGTCGGCTGGAACTGGATTGCGATGGATCAGGCCATTCGCGATGCGGGCCTTGAGCCGTCGGATGTGGTGAATGAGCGCACGGGCGTCATTCTGGGCTCGGGCGGACCTTCTACGAAGGCCATCGTCGAGGCGGCGGAGACGACGCTCCGGACCGGCAGTCCGAAGAAGATCGGCCCGTTCGAGGTGCCCAAAGGCATGTGCTCGGGGCCGTCGGCCGCGCTTGCGACCGCCTTCCAGATCAAGGGCGTTAACTATTCGATCGCGTCGGCGTGCGCGACAAGCTCGCACTGCATCGGCAATGCTGCCGAAATGATCCAGTGGGGCAAGCAGGACATCATGTTCGCAGGCGGCTGCGAGGAACTCGATTGGACGCTGTCGGACCTGTTCGACGCCATGGGTGCGATGTCGACCGGCTTCAACGCCACGCCGGAGCGGGCCAGCCGGCCGTTCGACAAGAACAGGGACGGCTTCGTGATCGCGGGCGGCGCAGGCGTCGTCGTGCTTGAAGAGCTCGAACGAGCCAAGGCTCGCGGAGCCAAGATTTACGGCGAACTCAAGGGCTACGCCGCAACATCCGACGGCTATGACATGGTCGCACCGTCCGGCGAAGGTGCGGAGCGCTGCATGCGTTTGGCCATGAAAGGGTTCGACGGTAAGGGCTTGCCCACGATCGATTATATTAATCCGCACGGAACCGGCACACCGGTCGGCGACGCCAAGGAAATCGACGCCATCCGGGCCGTCTTCGGCGATAAAATCCCGCCGATCTCGGCTACCAAGTCGTTAACGGGGCACTCGCTCGGCGCTATTGGTGTGCAAGAGGCGATTTTCTCACTGCTGATGATGAACAATGGCTTCATCGCCGAAAGTGCAAATATCGACGAGCTTGACCCGGCGTTCGCTGATGTGCCAATCGCTCGCAGTCGTATCGACAACGCCAGCCTTAACTGTGTGATGTCGAACAGCTTCGGTTTTGGCGGCACCAATGCCACTCTCATTTTCTGCCGGCATGATGCCTGATTAACCGATGCTTTCCTGGTCGCCGCTAGGACTGCTCAGCGGCGAACGGTTGAGAGCGATGAGAGTATATAAGCGTGGTTCAGGCTGGTTTGACGTACGCGGGCGTACCTTTGGTGACAAAACGAGGCTTCCTATGACCGACATCGATATCGCTAAGCCCGGCCCCATCATGGCCGGCAAGCGTGGCCTCATCATGGGTGTTGCCAACGACCGTTCGATCGCGTGGGGCATCGCCCGTGTCCTTCACGGTCAAGGCGCCGAGCTGGCATTCACCTATCAAGGTGGTGCATTCGGCCGCCGCGCTGTGCCGCTGGCGCAGTCGATCGGCTCGAAGATCATTGAGGAATGCAACGTTCTCGATCTCGAAAGCGTCGATCGCGTTTTCAATCGCATCAAGGACGAGTGGGGCAGCATCGACTTCGTCGTGCATGCGCTGGCCTATTCCGATCCTAAAGAGCTTGCCGGCCGCTACGCCGACACGACGCGCGAAAACTTCATCAACTCGATGGTGATCTCGTGCTTCTCGTTCACTGAGATCGCGAAACGCGCGTCGGCGCTGATGCCGAACGGGGGCTCGCTCATTACGCTGTCCTATGGCGGTGCGACGCGCTGGGTGCCGTCCTACAACGTCATGGGTGTTGCGAAGGCCGCGCTTGAGGCTTCGGTGCGCTATCTCGCAGCCGATCTTGGACCGCAGGGCGTTCGCGTCAATGCGCTCTCGGCCGGTCCGATGCGCACGCTCTCGGGCGCTGGCGTTTCGGATGCGCGCGTGATCTTCAATTTCCAGCGCGATAACTCGCCGTTGCAGCGTACGCCGACGCTCGATGAAGTGGCGGGGTCGGCGCTTTATTTGCTGTCGCCGCTGTCGGGCGCAGTGACGGGCGAAGTTCACTTCGTCGATTGCGGCTATAACACCGTGTCGATGCCGTCGCTGCAGAGCCTGAAAGAGCAGGACGCGGAAGCCAAGCCCGCCAGCGCATCGCCGTCGGCTGCGGCGGAGTAAAATCAGGCCTGTCTGGCGTCGGGCGATCGTCTAGCCCGGTTGACGTCCACAATTCGCCGTCGCAAACACTCCGGCCATGATCGGGGTGTTTGATTCAGGGCTGGGTGGACTGACGGTGCTTCGCGCGCTTGTTGCGCGTTTCGACACGGTCGATTTCGTCTATCTCGCCGATCACGCCCACGTCCCCTATGGCAATCAGGCGTCTGAAGCCATCGTCGGCTATACGCGCGACTGTGTCGAAGAGCTGTTTGCGCGCGGCGCCAAGCTCGCGCTTCTGGGCTGCAACACGGCGACGGCGGTGGCGCTTCGGCGATTGCAGCAGGAGTGGCTGCCGGGTAGTCGCTGGGCCGGCGGACACAATGTGCTCGGCATCGTCGCGCCAACAGTCGAAGGCGCAACGCAGACGCCGTGGGCGGTGACGTCGCCGCAATATCCACAGAAGTACAACACCGACACGATTGCCGTTTTCGGCACGACGCGGACGATCACGTCGGGCGTCTATCCGGAAGAGATCCGCAAGCGCTGTCCGAAGGTCACGGTCGTGCAGCAGATCTGCTCGGAGCTTGCGGGCGCCATCGAGCAGAAGCGGCCGGAAGCGGAGCTTGATGCGCTCGTTCGCGAGGGCGTCGAGGCGATGCTTGCTAGCAACGGCAACATGCCGCCACATCGCGCCATTCTCGGCTGCACGCATTTTCCGCTCGTTGAGCATCTGTTCCGGAAATACCTGCCGCCGTTTACGCGCATTCTTTCTCAGCCCGAGGTCGTGACCGACAGTTTCGAGGATTACTTGGCGCGGCGGTCGAATTACCTCAGCGGCAATGAACGGGGAAAGCTCACGCTGTTGACAACAGGCGACCCTCAGGACGTCAGCGAGAAAGCCCGGGTTTTCTGGCCCGACGTCCCTGCCTTCGCCAAGGCCTGAAGCGTCCGTGCAACGCTGCGACATTTTCGCTGGTTATTTGTCATTGATCCGTTGGCGGAAGAGTTCCCCGCTGGTAGACGTCATGGTGTCTACAACTCCGGCGGGGTGCCGAAGGCATAGGGGAGAGGGATAGGCCCGATGACAACAAAGTTTTCGTTCGCTGCCATGGTGATCGCTGCGGGGCTGATGTTTGCAAGCGGACCAAGCATTGCGAATACGAGCGTCGCCGTCGGCAGCCTGAAGACCGTGGCTGCTGCTCAGGGGACTACAGTTCAAAAAGTGGGCTACTGGAATCGCTGCCGATGGGGCATCGGCGGCTATCACAAGTGGGTGCCGGGCGTCGGACGCGTGCAATGCACGGCGCGCAAATGCTGGCGCAATAGCTGGGGTATTCGCCGCTGCCGCTGGTATTGATCCGGCGCAGTTGTCATCCCGGACGAGGTGTCACGAGCGGGAGCTCGATACAGCGGGGAAGAGGCTTCTCCTACGAGTTCTAGGCCCGCAAGCGGCGTCACCAGGATGGCCGTTTGAGAGATCAGGCGGGGTAAAAAAAGCCGCCGGACTGCGGGTTCCGGCGGCTTTCGTCATTTCAGCAGTCAGGCGAGGGCTCAGCCGCGCTCACGGCGCGGACCGCGACCGCCACGGCCACCTTCGCGGCGCGGCGGACGGCTCTCGAAGACTTCTTCCGGCTCGCCTTCAGCGCGCGGGATTTCCTGGCCGGTCGCCTGATCGACGACCTTCATCGACAGACGCGTCTTGCCGCGATCGTCGAAGCCCAGAAGCTTCACGTAGACTTCCTGGCCTTCCTTCACGACTTCGCCGACCGTCTCTGGACGGCCCTGCGCGAGCTGCGAGATGTGGACCAGGCCGTCCTTCGCGCCGAAGAAGTTCACGAACGCGCCGAACTCCATGACCTTCACGACCTTGCCCTTGTAGATGTGGCCGACCTCGGGCTCCGACGTGATGCCGCGAATGCGGTCGAGGGCTTTCTCGATCGATTCACGGTTGGCGGAAGCGATCTTCACGGTGCCATCGTCTTCGATGTCGATCTTAGCGCCGGATTCCGCGACGATTTCACGGATGACCGAACCGCCCGAGCCGATGACTTCGCGGATCTTGTCAACCGGGATCTTGATCGTCTCGATGCGCGGGGCGAACTCACCGAGTTCGGAACGCGCACCCGTGATCGCCTTCGACATTTCGCCGAGGATGTGGATACGGCCTTCATGCGCCTGCTCGAGAGCGACGCGCATAATTTCCTCAGTGATGCCGGTGATCTTGATGTCCATCTGCAGCGACGTAACACCCTTGTCGGTGCCGGCCACCTTGAAGTCCATGTCGCCGAGGTGATCTTCGTCGCCAAGGATGTCGGAGAGGACGACGAAGTCATCGCCTTCCTTGATCAGGCCCATCGCGATACCAGCCACCGGAGACTTCAGCGGCACGCCGGCGTCCATCAGAGCGAGAGATGAACCGCAGACCGTCGCCATCGACGAGGAGCCGTTCGATTCGGTGATTTCGGACACAACGCGGAGCGTATAGGGGAACTCTTCCTGGCTCGGCAGCATGGGATGGATGGCGCGCCATGCGAGCTTGCCGTGGCCGATTTCGCGGCGGCCAGGAGAACCCATGCGGCCGACTTCGCCGACCGAGTATGGCGGGAAGTTATAGTGCAGCAGGAAGCGCTCTTTCTTCGTGCCTTCGAGGCTGTCGATGAATTGCTCGTCTTCCCCGGTGCCGAGGGTTGCGACGACCAGCGCCTGCGTCTCACCGCGCGTGAAGAGCGCCGAACCGTGCGTGCGCGGCAGAACGTGGACTTCCGAGAGTATCGGTCGAACCGTCTTCAGATCGCGGCCGTCGATGCGCCGCTTCGTCTTCAGGACGTCACCACGCATGATGTCCATTTCGAGCGACTTGAACGCGTCGCCGAGAAGGACTTTCTCGTTCGGGTCGTCTGCCGGAATGGCGATGCCTTCGGTGATCGCCTTCTTGGCTTCCGAAACGAGGTCCTGACGCTTGCCCTTTTCCTTGGTGGAGAAGGCTTCCTTCAGCTTCGCTTCGGCAATCTTCTTGACGTCGGCAGCGTATTTCGCCTTGTCGGCGATCTTGATGTCCCACGGCTCTTTCGCGGCTTTTTCTGCCAGCTTGATAATCGCCTGGATCACGGGCTGCATGTGCTTGTGGCCGAACATGACGGCTTCGAGCATCTGGGATTCCGGAAGTTCTTTGGCTTCCGATTCAACCATCATCACGGCGTCGGTCGTGCCAGCGACGACGAGGTCGAGAGCGGTTTCCGCCATCTCGTCGATCATCGGATTGAGCACGAATTCACCGCCGATCAGGCCGACGCGGGCAGCGCCGATCGGACCAAGGAACGGCAGGCCAGAGAGCGTCAGCGCCGCGGACGCTGCAACCATGCCCAAAATGTCGGGATCGTTTTCGAGATCGTGCGACATGACCGTCACGACGACCTGGGTTTCGTTCTTGAAACCATCAACAAAGAGCGGACGGATCGGACGGTCGATCAGGCGCGAGACGAGCGTTTCCTTTTCGCTCGGGCGGCCTTCGCGCTTGAAATAGCCGCCGGGGATCTTGCCGGCTGCGTACGTGCGTTCCTGATAGTTCACGGTCAGGGGGAAGAAATCGATGCCGGGCTTGGCGGAGCGGGCGCCGACGACGGTTGCGAGCACCGTGGTGTCGCCATATTGCGCCATGACGGCGGCGTCCGCCTGGCGGGCATAATGGCCAGTTTCAAGCTTCAGCTTGCGGCCACCCCAGTCGATTTCGACGCGATGGATGTCAAACATGTTTGATCTTTCGTTTTCGCTTTTTCTGTTCGGTCGGTCAGCTCAAACGGCCTCATGCCGGTAGAGCGCGTATCGCGCCGGCACCGATCGCGGCGCCGACGTTCTTCTTGTTCAGTAGATCGCGTGACTGGCCATCGGGGCCCGTCCTGTCTTGGACGCTCTTGCGAGCGCGCAATTAGCGGCGGATGCCGTTTTTCTCGATGATCTTCTGATAGCGGGCGTTGTCCTTGGCCTTGACGTAGTCAAGGAGCTGGCGGCGCTGGCTGACCATCTTGAGCAGGCCACGGCGCGAATGGTTGTCTTTCTTGTGCGCCTTGAAGTGCTCGGTCAACTCGTTGATGCGATGCGTCAGGACGGCGATCTGGACTTCTGGCGAGCCGGTGTCGTTGGCCTTCGTGGCGTTGTCCTTGATGATAGCCGTCTTGGCCTCACGGCGGTGAGGTGCGATCTGCGACATCGAATGCTCCTTTCGAAATTGGGAGTTTGAGATGAGCGGCCACGGCCGGGATGTCGTCCAGCGGGGTCGCAAACGAAAGCCGCGCGGGAACGAGGCCCGCGCGGGTGCGCTACTTATACACGAACCTCAGCCAAAGGCGAGGCGGATTTCGTGGGAAATTTCGTGATTTTCTTCAATGAATTAACGAAAATTAGCCGAGATTGAAGACGCGCGTCGGGTGCAGCGCGCCCTTGGCAAGCTCGCCGAGCGCGATTAGGCGACCCTTCGAGGTCGCGTAGGCGGGGCCGGTCATGATCGGCGCGTCACGGCCGCGAATGATTACCGTTTGGCCGCGCGCCAGCGTGGCGGCGTCGCTTTGGGAGACGAGCAACTCGGGGAGATCGGCGAGGGCCGCCTCAACGGGCAGCAGCAACTTGGCGATCTCTCCCGGATCTTCCGACTGCGCGGCCGCGAGGAGCGTGTCCATGCTGATGGCGCGAGCTTCGTCGAAGGGGCCGACTTCGGTACGCCGGAGCGCGATGACGTGGCCATAGCAGCCCATCAGCCGGCCGAGATCGCGGGCCAGTGCGCGGACGTAGGTGCCCTTGCCGCAGCGGGCTTCGAATACGCTTGTCGCGTCATCCGGCATGTCGACAAGCTTCAGGCTCTCGATCACGACGGGGCGCGGTTCAAGGACGACCGTTTCGCCGTCGCGTGCCAGATCGTAGGCGCGATTGCCGTCGATCTTGATCGCCGAATAGGCGGGTGGCACCTGCATGATCTCGCCGTGAAAGCGCGGCAGCAGAGCTTCGATCTCCGAGCGCTCGGGTCGCTTGTCGCTCGTTTTTGAGACGGCGCCTTCGGTGTCGTCCGTCTCGGTCTCAGCACCCCAACGCACGGCGAAGCGATAGGCTTTTTCGCCATCGACCGCGAACGATACGGTCTTCGTCGCTTCGCCGAGCGCGATCGGGAGGATGCCTGTTGCGAGCGGATCGAGCGTGCCGGAATGTCCGGCCTTTTGCGCGTTGAAGGCGCGGCGAACCGCACCAACAGCCTGCGTCGAGGTCATGTTGATCGGCTTGTCGAGAATGAGCCAGCCGTGAACGGCGTTGCCTTTTTTGCGTCGTGCCATGTTCGTTATTTCTTGATGTCGCGCTGAACGCGCTCGCTATCGAGAAGACGGTCAATGCGGGTCGCTTCTTCGAAGGTTTCGTCCTCGCGAAAGCGAAGGTCGGGCGCATAACGCAGGTTCAGCGTGTGCGCGACTTCGGCGCGGATGTATTTCTTGTTCCGCGTGAGGGCTTCGATGACGGGTTTCACATCGTTGCCGCCAAGCGGCATGACGTAGACCGTTGCGAGCTTCAGGTCCGGCGAGAGACGCACTTCCGGAATGGTGATGACGTGGGAAGCCAGCACGTCGTCGTGGATTTCTCCGCGAGACAGCAGTTCGGAAAGTTTGTGACGGATCAGTTCGCCAACGCGCAACATGCGTTGCGACGGGCCTTTGGCGCCCGATGGGGCTGGTTTCTTTGCCATTTGTTATCCGCCGCGGGATGGGACCGCGCGCGGCCTCTTGATAGAAATAGGTTACTGGGTCGAGGGAGTAGCGGATCGTCTCACATCCGCGCAAGCCCGCGCGATGAATATTCGCGCGGGATCGCTTGGTTTAAATGCTTAGAGCGATCGAGCAATCGTCTCGACCTGGAAGCACTCGATCTGGTCGCCTTCACGGATGTCCTGGTAGTTGGCGAAAGACATGCCGCATTCCTGACCTGAGACAACTTCTTTGACGTCATCCTTGAAGCGCTTGAGGATCGCAAGCGTGCCTTCGTGAATAACGACGTTGTCGCGGAGCAGACGGACCTTGGCGCCGCGTTCGACCTTGCCTTCGGTAACAATACAACCGGCAACTTTGCCTGACTTCGAAATATTGAAGACCTGCTTGATCGTGGCGTAGCCGAGGAAGATCTCGCGCCGGGTCGGAGCCAGAAGACCCGACATCGCCGCTTTCACTTCGTCTACGAGATCGTAGATGATGTTGTAATAGCGGATTTCGACGCCCGCGGTGTCGGCAGCCTGTTTCGCCTGCGCGTTGGCGCGGACGTTGAAGCCGATGACGACGGCCTTGGCGGCAGCTGCCAGCGCGATATCAGACTCGGTGATGCCACCGACGCCCGAGTGCACGAGACGGGCTTCGACTTCGTCGTTGCCAACCTTTTTCAGCGCACCAGCGATGGCTTCGACAGAACCCTGCACGTCGCCTTTGACGACGAGCGGGAATTCTTTGCGGCCAGCATCCTTGAGCTGCTGCATCATTTGCTCAAGCGTGCTCTTGGTGCCAGCAGAGCCAAGCGTCTCGCGGCGTTTGCGGACGCGGTAATCCGTCAGCTCACGTGCGCGGGCTTCGTTTTCCACGACCGCAAACTGATCGCCAGCTTCCGGTGCAGAGTCAAAGCCCAGGACCTCGGCGGGAACCGAGGGACCAGCCGCCTGGATGTTGGCGCCGTGATCGTTGAGGAGTGCACGGACGCGACCCCAGGCCGTACCGGCGACGATGATATCGCCGACGTGCAGCGTACCGCGCTGAACAAGGACGGTGCCGACCGGACCACGGCCGCGCTCGAGCTTGGCTTCGATGACGACGCCATCGGCCGTGCGGTTCGGGTTGGCCTTGAGGTCGAGAATTTCGGCCTGAAGGCGGATCGCTTCGAGCAGCTTATCGAGGTTGGTGTGCTTCAGCGCCGAGACCGGCACTTCGAGCGTTTCACCGCCCATGCTTTCGACCACGATCTCGTAGGACAAAAGCTCGGTGCGGACGCGGTTAGGATCGGCCTGCGGCTTGTCGATCTTGTTGATGGCAACAATGATCGGCACGTTCGCAGCCTTGGCGTGATTGATGGCTTCAACCGTTTGCGGCATGACGCCGTCGTCAGCTGCAACGACCAACACGACGATATCTGTCACCTTGGCACCGCGTGCACGCATGGCGGTGAACGCTTCGTGGCCTGGCGTATCGATGAACGTGATCTTGTCGCCGTCGGGCGCAGTCACCTGGTAGGCGCCGATATGCTGGGTGATGCCACCAGCTTCGCCCGAGACGACGTTGGCCTGCCGGATGGCGTCGAGCAAAGACGTTTTGCCGTGGTCGACGTGACCCATGATCGTGACAACCGGCGCGCGCGATTCGAGCGAGGAATCGTCAACGTCTTTCTCGCCGACGAAACCGATTTCGACGTCCGATTCAGAAACGCGCTTCGATGTGTGGCCGAATTCCTGGACGATCAGCTCAGCCGTGTCGGCGTCGAGCACGTCGGTGATCTTATGCATCGCGCCTTGCTGCATCAGGTATTTGATGAGGTCGACGGCGCGCTCGGCCATACGGTTGGAGAGTTCCTGAATCGTGATGGCTTCAGGAATGACGACCTCGCGGGCGATCTTTTCGCGCGTCTGCTGAATGCCCATGGCTTTCAGCTTTTCTTTCTCGCGCTTGCGCTTCAAGGATGCGAGCGAGCGGACCTGAGCTTCACGATCGAAGTTCGTGATCGTCAGCTTCTGGCGCTGGCGGCCATCATCGTTGGTTTTGACGGCCGGGCGCGGAACCTTGACGCCGCCGGGGCCGCGCTTGCGAGCATCATCCTCTTCGACCTGCTCGCGAACGACCGGGGGACGCACCGGGCGGGACGGCTTTTCAATCGTCGTCGCATCGGCCGGTCCTGCGGACGCGCCACGGCGGGCCGGGATCGGCAGCTCGATCTCGCGCGGGCGACCGGCTTCACGCGGCATGAATGCAGTGTTGCCCGACGGACGTGGACCGCGGTTGAATTGCGGACGGCCGCCATCGCCGCGCGGCGCATGACCGGCGTCGCGACCGCCATCACGGCGGCCTTCATGGCGTCCTTCGTGGCGCGGCTCACGCTGCGGGGCGTTTCCACGTCCGGCAGGCGGCGGTGTCGGAGCAGACGAAGGCTGAGCGGATGCCGGAGCCGAGGCCTGCGGCGCTGCTTGCTCGGGCGGTTGCGCAGCGGGAGCAGCGCTTGCGGCAACTGCAGGCTCCGTTGCCGTCGGCTGCGGCCGTTCTTCAGCGCGCGGCTGCGGCTCGGGCGGTCGAGCGACAGGCTCGAAGCGAACCGGTTCGACTTCCGGCGCACGGTTCGTATCCTCGGCGCGGGCTGCAGCAAGCGCGCGTTCGCGAGCGGCGCGTTCCTCATTCGAAAGGACGCGGCCAGCGGAACGGTCGCCAGACGATTGGCTCGGCGGTGCCGGGGGCACGCGATGCGGTGCCTGCGATTTCTCGATCGTTACGGCGCTCGGAGCAGGGGGCGCAGCGCCCTCTCCCTCGGATCCCAATCGCCTGGTCTTCTTTTTCTCGACCACAACGGACTTGGATCGCCCGTGGCTGAAGTTCTGCCGCACGTGGCCAGACTCGACCGTTCGCTGCAGCGATAGCGGCTTTCGCGCTCCGACCCGGATGGTCTTATCGGTCTGGTCGTTCGAATCCGTCATGCGTTGTCCGTTCAGCCTTCACTAGAAAGTTCAGAAATATCATCGGCCGCCCCAGGGGCGGTTTCGGGGGCGGCTTCAATCGTGGAGCGCCGGTAGCGGGTAAGCCGCTCCGCTTCCTCCAGAAACCGATCCGACAGTCCTCCGGGTATGAGCGCAGCATGTACCACACTTCCGCGCCCAATGGCCAAGCTCATTTGCGCGATCGTCAGAACATTGACGATGGCAGCCGGTTGGCCACGATCTGCCTGAATAGCCTTGTATTTTCGATCAATTTTCGAGCAGCCGTCGGCGGCAGCATCGGCGCCATGCAGGATGACGCGGACCGGCCCTTTCTCGAGAGCCGCAAAAACCTTTTCGAAACCGGCGACTGCGAGACCGGCCTTATTGGCCAGCGACAGCGTTCCCGCCACGCGCTTAAGGATAAGAGCGTCAACGAGATCTGCAAGATCCTTGGGTGCTTCGGCCTTCGTTTTAAGGCTTTTTGAAAAGGCCTGCGTCGAGATGGCCTTTTCCACCAACTTTCTGTCGCAACCGATCCAGACGCCACGTCCGGGTAACCGCCGGTCGAGATCAGGAACGACAATGCCTTCCGGCGACAAGACAAACCGGATCAGTTCGCTCGAATCACGGCTTTCCCGCGTGACGGCGCACAGGCGCTCGGGACCAACGCCGGAACCCTGTTCCGTGTCGTCCAGCATCGACCGTTGTTGTCGCTTCGCCATCACGCGCGTTTGTCGTCCTTCCGGTCATTCCTATTAGCCTTCGGCGCTGACGCCGGAGGCATCAGCAGCTTCAGCTTCGCCTTCAGCCTCAGCAGGCTGTTCGAGATCTTCGGCCTTGATCCAGCCCGCGTGCACGCGCGCCGCCATGATCATGCTTTCGACGTCGGTCCGCGACAGCTCGAAGCCGTCGAGATAACCCTTGTGGCGAACCGGCTCCGAATCTTTTTCCTTCTTGCGCTCGGTCCAGCCGATCAGTTCGTCGGTCGCGCAGTCGGCAAAGTCTTCGACGGTTCTGACGCCGTTCTCGCCGAGCGCAACCATCATCGCGGTCGTGATGCCCGGAATCTCGGCCATGTCGTCGGCAACGCCCAACTCGCGGCGCTTGGCATCGCGTTCGGCTTCCTGCTGTTCGAGGTATTCGCGGGCGCGGCTCTGGATCTGCTCGGCGGTGTTCTCGTCGAAGCCTTCGATGTGCGCGATTTCCGCGATGTCGACGTAGGCAACTTCTTCGATCGTCGCGAAGCCTTCGGTGACGAGAAGCTGTGCGATGACCTCGTCGACGTCGAGCGAATCCATGAGAAGCTGTGTGCGCTCGGCGAATTCCTTCTGGCGGCGTTCGCTTTCTTCCTGCTCGGTCAGGATGTCGATATCCCAGCCGGTGAGTTGAGAGGCCAGCCGCACGTTCTGGCCGCGACGGCCGATCGCGAGCGAAAGCTGGGCTTCGGGAACGACGACTTCAATGCGATTTGAATCTTCGTCAAGCACGACCTTGGTGACTTCGGCCGGAGCAAGCGCGTTGACGATGAAGCTCGCAGCATCCGGGTTCCACTGGATGATGTCGACCTTCTCGCCCTGCAATTCGTTGACGACAGCCTGGACGCGAGCGCCACGCATACCGACGCAGGCGCCGACCGGATCAATCGAGGAATCCTTGGATATGACGGCGATTTTCGCTCTGGAGCCAGGGTCGCGGGCAACCGATTTGATCTCGACGACGCCGTCGTAGATTTCGGGAACTTCCGAGCGGAACAGCATCGACATGAACTCGGGGCGGGCGCGCGTTAAGAAAATCTGCGGTCCGCGCTGTTCGCGGCGGACTTCGTAGATGTAGGCGCGGATGCGATCGCCGAGGCGGACGTTTTCGCGCGGGATCATCTCATCGCGGCGGATGATGCCCTCGGCGCGGCCCAGATCGACGATGACGTTGCCGTATTCGACGCGCTTCACGGTGCCGTTGATGACGTCGCCGGTGCGGTCCTTAAATTCGGAGAACTGGCGGTCGCGCTCAGCTTCACGCACCTTCTGGACAATAACCTGCTTGGCGTTCTGAGCGGCAACGCGGCCGAATTCGAGAGGCGGCAGCGTTTCGGCGATCATGTCGCCGGCTTTGGCATCGGGGTTGCGCTTCTTGGCGTCTTCGACGGTAATCTGTGTGGCGTCGTTCTCGACTTCATCGACGACGGCGAGCACGCGCGTGAGCTTGGCTTCGCCGGTCTTCGGATCGATTTCGCAGCGGATGTCGTTTTCCGCGCCATAACGCGACTTCGCGGCTTTCTGGATGGCGTCTTCCATCGCCTCGATAACGATCTTTTTGTCGATCGTCTTTTCGCGGGCGACGGCGTCTGCAATTTGCAGAAGCTCAAGGCGGTTGGCACTGATGCCTGCCATGGCCATGGGATCAATCCTCCAGATCGTCTTCGTCGAGTTCGGCGCCGTCGCCGGGCCGGGTTGAATGGCGCTCTTTGGCGCGTTGCAGCGCTTCGCGGATCAATTCGTCGGTTAAAACGAGCTTGGCATCCGAAATGAGATGAACGGGCAGCCCTAAGTGCTGAATGCCCTGTTCGCCGGTATCGGCTTTGATGCGGACCTCACCGTCTTCGAAGCCTTCAAGGATGCCCTTGAAACGCTTGCGGCCGTCAACGGCTTCTTTCAGCTCGATCTTGGCTTCGTGGCCGGACCAGTCTTCAAAGTCGCTCGGGCGGACCAGCGGACGGTCGATGCCGGGCGAGGAGACTTCGAGCCGGTAGGCGCCGGAGATTGGGTCGGCGACGTCGAGGACCGGAGAAACGCCCTTGGAGATCGCCTCGCAATCATCGACCGTGATCGAGCCGTCTGGCCGTTCCGCCATCAACTGCACGATGCGGTCGCGGCCGTCGCCCTGAATTTTCACGCGCACCAAGCGAAAGCCGAGATCGGCAAGCACCGGCTCGACAATGGCAGCAATTTCAGCCGCAATGCCGGTCTCGCGCAAAAAACGCGTCGTATCGGCGTTTTCTGCAGGCGAAGCCTGATCCTGATCGTTGGCAACCGTGTCTTGCAATGGCGTTCCTGAGTTTAAAGTCCGTTCGGAGCGGGCCCTGCGGTCCACTCTCCAATCAGTGCGTCGTGTTATTGGAATAGCAGCTAAATAGGCGACTTTGGCCTTTTGCGCAAGGCTTCGGCGGCGTCAGGCCCGCAGAAATCGGAAATAATAGCGTTTGCGGCCTTCGCGAACGGCCTTTGCTTCGTAACGTGTCTCGGGCCAGTCGGCGGGGCGAATGCGCCAGTCTCCGGGGCTTGCGGCCTGCCAGAGAAAGCGCGGTTCGTGGGCGAAAGCTTCAAGCATCGTGCGGGCATAGTCGCCAATGTCCGTGCCGATGCGCAGCTCAGCGCCGGGGCGCATCACGTTCGCGAGCAGCGCCAGTAACGAAGCATTAACCAAGCGGCGCTTCCGGTGCTTTCGTTTCGGCCAAGGGTCCGGAAACAGGATAAAGGCGCGATCTATGCTGTTTGACTGAGCGGCGCGCAGGATGTCGCGCACGTCGTCCATGTGCAGGCGAATATTTTTCAAATTCTCTTCGGTGACGGCCGTCAGGACTTTGATCATGCCGTCTTCGAATGGTTCGCAGCCGATCAGCGCAACACCCGGATTGTGCCGCGCCTGCCAGAGTAGGTGCTCGCCGCCGCCGAAGCCGATTTCGAGCCATGTTTGCGCGAAGCCTTCGGGCGGGGCTGCAGGATCGAACTCGAGGCGCGGAAGATCATGGAGAAGCAGTGCCGATTGACGCGCGCTCGGTTTGCGGCTGCGGCGCCGTCCAAACGATCTCAGCTCGTGTTCGCCGTCAGACATGATGCGTTACCAGAAGAAAATAGCGGTTTTTGCAGGCTTTTGCGTCGGCATTGGCGATACGCATTCCACGCGCCGATGCGGCGCTAGTTGAAACAAAATCCGGTAAAAGAAAACGGCCGCTTTCGCAGCCGTTTTCCGAAACTCAATTCGTGCGTGCGGCTTTAGCCGACGGCCTTCGCGATCTTATCGGCGAGGTCGGTGCGCTCCCACGAGAAGCCGCCGTCCGCTTCGGCGTGGCGGCCGAAATGACCGTAAGCCGCAGTGCGCGCGTAGATCGGCCTGTTGAGGTCGAGCTGATTGCGGATGCCGCGCGGCGTCAGATCCATGACCTCGCCGAGAGCCTTCTCGATGACGGCTTCATCGACTTTGCCGGTGCCGTAGGTGTCGACGTAGATCGACAAGGGCTTGGCGACGCCGATGGCGTAAGAGAGCTGGATCGTGCAACGATCGGCAATGCCGGACGCCACAACGTTTTTGGCGAGATAGCGGGCTGCGTAAGCTGCTGAGCGGTCAACCTTGGTCGGGTCCTTGCCGGAGAACGCGCCGCCGCCGTGGGGAGCCGCGCCGCCGTAGGTATCGACGATGATCTTGCGGCCGGTGAGACCGGTGTCGCCGTCAGGGCCGCCGATGAAGAACTTACCCGTCGGGTTGATGTGCCAGATGCAGTCTTTGCCGATCCAGCCCTCAGGAAGTGCCTTGCGGACGTAGGGCTCGATGATCTCGCGAACCTGGCGGGAGCTCAGGTCTTCGACGATGTGCTGATGTGAGACGACGATCTGCGTCACGCCGACCGGCTTGCCGTTTTCGTAGCGGACGGTGACCTGGCTCTTGGCGTCGGGGCCGAGCTTTGCGGCGTCGCCGACCTTGCCTTTACGTGCGGCCGCAAGATCGAACAGGATCTTGTGCGCGTAGTAGATCGGCGCCGGCATCAGTTCCGGCGTCTCGTTGCAGGCATAACCGAACATGATGCCCTGGTCGCCCGCACCTTCTTCCTGGTTCGTCGGCTGCTGGGCATCGACGCCGGCTGCGATATCTGCCGACTGCGAGTGCAGCAGAACTTCGATGTTACAGTTGGCCCAGTGGAAGCCGTCCTGCTCGTAGCCGATATCCTTGATCGCGTTGCGGGTCAGGTCTTCGATGGCTGCGACAGTGATGCCCTTGGGGCCGCGCGATTCACCGGCGATCACGACGCGGTTGGTCGTTGCCAGCGTTTCGCAAGCGGCGCGGATCGTCCAGGGATCGAGCCCTTCCTTCGCGCCTTCGCGATAGAACGCATCGACGACCTCATCGGAAATACGATCGCAGACTTTATCGGGATGGCCTTCGGAGACGGATTCGCTTGTGAAAAGGAAGGACTTGCGCGCCACTTTGGCCCCCATGTTTTGAAGATTTGCGGGACGAACGCCGCAACACTGTGCGGATTTCAAACCGACGAAAGGCGCCGGGTTGTCGCAATCTTGTTGCGCCCGGTCAAGCCGAGGTGCGCCGAGAGACGCGAAATGGGCCGCGACCTAGCGCCCTTCCGTTTTATCGGAGGCGAGCCAATCCGTCACAAAACAGCAAGGCTTCAGCTTTCCTCGCCAGCAAGCGCGCGAACGAGTTCGACAATCGAACGGCGAACTTTCGGATCTGTGACACGGGCAAAAGCCTTGTTCAACTCGAGGCCTTCGCGGGTGCCGAGAAAATCGACGACGTAGCTTTCGTCGGGTTGCTCGGCGAAGCCCGGCGTCGCAGCGCCGGCGCTTTGGGCGCCGGAAGGGGCTTCGTCGTAGAAGAATTGAACCGGGACTCCCAAGACCTTGGCGAGGTCGAAGAGGCGGCTGGCGCCGATACGATTGACGCCCTTTTCGTATTTCTGGACCTGCTGGAACGTCAGTCCCAGATGCTCGCCAAGCTTTTCCTGGCTCATGCCGAGAAGCATGCGCCGCAACCTGACGCGTGATCCAACATGGACATCCATGGGGTTAGCGCGGCGAGATCCCTTCGGGGCCTCTTCGCTCGAATCGTCTTCGATAGAGATTTGATCCACCATCACTCGTACAGCCAGCAGTTCCAAAGGCAAAGGCTTTGCACTTCGTAGGTGCACGGGCGCAAGGCGTCAATGACCGAGCGCTTCCGCGACAAGTTGACTTCAAGACTTTGATTAACGGCCTTTTTTCCTGAGCCCGGCAGCCAAGACGGCAAAAAGCGCGAGAATGGCGGCAAGGAGCCAGTCACCGAGGCGCGCATAGGGGGGTAGCGGCACGGCTTTGGGCAGGGTGCTGTCGATCTGGCCACGGACATCGAGGCCAAGGGACGCCAGGACACGGCCGAAGGGATCGACGACGCCCGATATCCCATTATTGGCGGCCCTGACGAGCGGAGCGCCTTCTTCGACGGCTCGGACGCGGGCCTGATGGAAATGCTGATACGGTCCCGTCGTCTCGCCGAACCAGCCGTCGTTGGTCACGTTGATCATGACGCCGGGATGCTCGTGGCCCTGAACGACATTCCCGGGAAAGAGCGCTTCATAGCAAACGAGGCCTAATACCGGGGGCAGGCCGGGAATGTGCATCAGCGGGCGCGGTTCGGGGCCGGTGGCGAAGGAGCCGCGGCCCTGCGTCAGTTTTTCGATGCCGATGGCGGAGAGCGTTTTCTCATAGGGCAGGTACTCGCCGAACGGCACCAAATGGGTTTTGTCGTAGGTCGCAATCGGCTGGGCCTTCTCGTTCAGCACCAGAATGCTGTTGAGCGTGCGCGTCTCAGGCGTGATTGGCGAACCGGGAGGCAGCGTCGGATCGTGACGGAGCGCACCGGTGATCAGCGTCGTGCCGGGAGGCAGGATATTCGCGAGAATGTCGAGCGCGACAGGGGCTTCAAGGGGGAAGAACGGCATCGCCGCTTCGGGCCAAATGACGTGTGTGATGCCCTGAAGCGAATCCATTTTGCCGGAGGGGTTCGTCAGCGACAGCGCGACGTGATCATCGAAGATGCGGCGCTGGTACTCCGCCATCCATTTTTCGCGCTGGGGAACGCTCGGCTGTACGATGCGCATTTTTACATTCGGGACGAACTCTTGCGGCGATTGCAGACGCCAGACACCGTAAGCCCACAGCAGGCCGATCGGCCCGACGGCGAGAAGCAAGGCGGTTGAGACGGTACGCAGGGGCGGGCGTTTGCGCTTGTCGCTCAGGGCGACGAGCGGGGCGGGAAAGACAAACAACGCAATCGCCGTCAATCCATAGGCGCCAAACAGTGCCGCGCCCTGCATCAGCGGCAACGGATAGGTCAGCGCGTAGCCCGGCAGGTCCCAGGGGAAGCCTGTCAGGATATGTCCGCGCAGCCATTCGACGATTGAGAGTGCGATGGCAAAGACGAAAACACGCGAAAGGCCGTCGCTCCAAAACAGTCGCGCCGCTGCACCGCCAATGCCCCAGAACAGCGCAAGCCCGGCAGGCAGGAGCGTAATCGCGAAGGGCAAGAGCCACGCAAACTTATCGGCTTCGACGAGGAACGCTTCTCCAATCCAAAAGAGATTGCAGAAGAAATATCCGAAGCCGAACAGCCAGCCGGCGCCAAAGGCACGTCGCCAATTCGCGCTGCCGTCGATCAGCCAGATGAAGACGGGAAGCGTCAGAAAGAGAATCGGCGTTACGAACATCGGCGCGAACGCCAAGGCCGAAAGGCCGCCTGCCGCTATTGCAAGTAGCACGCGCCGCCAGCCGCGGAGCGCCATGATTTTCTCGCGCATACGCGCGATCAGCGGCGGTTGTTCCGGCGCGATGGCTGGGACAGCGTCCATCACGCCTTCGGCGCTTCGGGCAACGACTTGGTGTTGGTCAGAGGCGGACGCGGCGGATGGATTTTCAGTTTTTTGACGCGACGCGGGTCGGCGTCGAGAACTTCGAACTCGACGCCGGTCGGGTGGCGGATCAGCTCACCGCGCGCCGGCACGCGGCCGAGCATCGAGAAGATGAGGCCGCCAATCGTATCGACGTCGGTTTCTTCGTCGTCCGGCACAAGCTTCACGCCGAGATGCTTCTCGAGCTCTTCGATGGGCGTGCGGGCGACGGCGACGATGCCGAGTTTCGGATCGACGACGATGTTGGTTTCGTCGTCGTCGTCATGTTCATCTTCGATATTGCCGACGACCTGCTCGACTAGGTCCTCAATGGTGACGAGGCCATCGGTGCCACCGTATTCGTCGACGACAAGCGCCATGTGGATGCGTGTCGACTGCATGCGGATGAGAAGATCCACGGCCGGCATCGAGGGCGGCACGTAGAGGATCTGCCGACGGATCTTCACCGTCGTGATCGGCTTGTTGAGGTCGATCGCTCGCAGATCGAACAGGTTCACCGGCGCCGGAGCGTCGGGATCGACTTTGCCGTTTTTTGACGACTGGCCGGTTGCTTCGGCCATCAGCCAGCGCAGCACATCCTTGATGTGGATCATGCCGCGCGGATCGTCGAGCGTTTCGCGGAACAGCGGGATGCGCGAGACACCTGCCTCGTTGAAGGTCTGCAGCAGCTCCGATATCGGCTCGTTCTCATCGAGCGCCGTGATGTCGGCGCGCGGCACCATCAGTGAAGCGACGCGGCTTGAGCCGAACTGGAGCAGCCGCTCCAACATCTTGCGTTCGGCTTCCGTGAAATTGTCGGTGCCGCCGGTCTTCAACGCGCCTTCGAGCGCGTCGCGAACGTTCTGCGGGACCACCAAGCCCAGCTTCGACCGCAGCAGGTGAAGCCAGCCCAGGGAACCGAATGCCCGCGCCTCATCGGCTAAACTATCGGACAGAGGCTTATCTTGTGTGTTGTCAGTCATGGTCATGGGTTGAAACCCGGTCACTCACTTGTACCGGTTTCCAGCTCGCCCGTGTAGGGATTTGCGATGCCTAATTTAGAAAGTATATCTGTTTCAATGGCTTCCATGCGTTCCGCATCTGCCGTGGTTTCGTGATCATAGCCTAAAAGATGCAGCACGCCATGGACGACCAAATGCTGCAGATGATGCGCGATTGGGACGCCTTGCTCGGCGGCTTCTCGCTCGACCGTTTCAAGCCCGAGGATTATGTCGCCAATCTGACCGTCGGGCGCCCCGTCCCCAGCCGGAAAAGATAAGACATTCGTGGGTTTAGGCTTGCCGCGGAAGCGGCCGTTGAGGTCGGTGACGATCGCGTCGGAAGACAGGGCGACGGAAACAAAACCCGGTATTTGTCCCTCGGCTGCCGCAACGGCAGCTTGGGCAGCGGTCTCGATCAAATGATCGAGATCAGAAATCTGCGACCAGTCCCCGTCGTCCTCAACGATTTCGACCTCGAAGACGGGCTTAGCCGCATTTGGTGACGCAGGCATTGGTTCACTTCGGCTTTTCGTAGGCGTCGACGATCTTGGCGACGAGGTCGCGGCGGACGATGTCGCCAGCCATGAAGTTGATGATGGAAATATCGTCAACTCCTGCGAGCAGCTCGACAGCTTCGACGAGGCCGGACTTGGTGCCGAACGGCAGGTCGACCTGGGACGGGTCGCCCGTCACGATCATTTTCGAGCCCTCGCCGATACGGGTCAGGAACATCTTCATCTGCATGCTGGTCGTATTCTGCGCTTCATCGAGGATGACGAAGGCATTCGACAGCGTACGGCCGCGCATGAAGGCGAGAGGCGCCACTTCGATGACGCCGGTTTCGATGTCGCGTTCGACCTTTTCAGGCGGCAGGACGTCGTACAGGGCGTCGTAAAGCGGGCGAAGATAGGGGTCGACCTTGTCGCGCATGTCGCCGGGCAGGAAGCCTAAGCGTTCGCCGGCTTCAACGGCGGGCCGCGATAGGATGATGCGTTCGACGAGGCCGCGCTCAAGGCAATGGGCGGCGAATGCGACGGCGATATAGGTTTTGCCGGTACCGGCGGGGCCGACGCCGAACACGAGATCCTTCTTCTGGATCGCGCGCATGTATTCGCTTTGCGTCGGGGTGCGGGCTTTGACGACCTTGCGGCGCGTCGCGATCTGGGCCTGCCCGTCGGTTTCAGAGCCTTCGGTCCGAGCGTGGCGGATCAGTCCGTCAATATCGCCGGCGCCGACCGTCTCGCCTTTGCGGATGCGGGCGTAGAGGCGTTCCAGAACGTTTCGGGCGATATCACAGGCGGCGGCCGGGCCAGTCAGGATGACGACGTTGCCGTGAGCGTGGGCATCAATGCCTAATCGATCTTCAATAAGGGCCAGGTGGCTATCGTATTCCCCAAGCAGCTGCGTGAGCAGCCGGTTGTCTTCAAAGGGTACAACGACGCGAGCAGTTTCAAGTTCGGCCTTGCCGGCGGGGCTGGGCCGTCTCGATGCTGACGCGGAGGACCCGCGGAATGCTGCCAATCCTGACTCTCCTTTGGTTGCGATTTTTCTACGCGCAGAAGTCAAAATCGAATCGACCGTAGAAGCAACGTTAGCATGCGGAATATGCCTTCGGCACAGCGAGGTGTGGTTAACGCACAACAAGCGCGGTTCACCCCTATCTTCCGATTATGCTGCCGCGATGACACCCGACAGGCTGACGCGGCGAACATCGGTCACGGCCACGTTTGCCGTGGACCCCACGAGGTCGCCCTCGGCGGCCACGTGAACGAGCTGTAGATAGGGTGTCCGGCCGACAAATTCACCCGGCTGGCGGCCACGGCGTTCAAACAGCACCGGAACAATCGTGCCGAGGGCCTGGGCGTTGAAGTCGGCCTGCTGGTCGTCCAGCAACGCCTGAAGGCGCTGGAGACGTTCGGATTTGACCTCTTCGGGGACCTGATCCTCGTGGGTTGAAGCCGGGGTTCCGGGGCGGGGGCTGTATTTGAAAGAAAAGGCCTGAGCAAAACCGACTGCCCTGATGAGCGAAAGGGTGTCCTCGGCATCCTGGTCGGTTTCGCCGGGAAAGCCGACGATGAAATCGCTCGACAGGGCCAGGTCGGGGCGGGCGGAGCGCAGGCGGCCGATGAGGTCCAAATATTCCTCGGCGCGATGCTTGCGGTTCATGGCAGCCAGCATGCGGTCGGAGCCAGACTGCACGGGCAAGTGCAGGAACGGCATCAACTGGGGAACTTCGGCATGGGCGGCGATCAGATCGGCGTCCATGTCGCGCGGGTGGCTTGTGGTGTAGCGGATGCGTTCGATGCCTTCGATATCCGCCAGCCTGCGGATCAATTCGGCGAGGCCGATCGTGCGGCCGCCAGGGCCTTCGCCGTGATAGGCGTTGACGTTCTGGCCAAGCAGCACAAGCTCTTTGGCTCCTGCCGCGATCAGCTCGCGGGCTTCGGCTTCGAGCTTTACGAGAGAGCGCGAAAACTCAGCGCCGCGTGTGTAGGGTACGACGCAGAAGGTGCAGAACTTATCGCAGCCTTCCTGCACGGTCAGAAATGCGGATGGCGACGACACGCGGCGCGGCGCTTTCATGCGCTCGAACTTTTCGTCGCCGGGAAATTCGGTTTCGACGATGTGCTCGCGGGTATTAGCTGTGCGTTCGATCAGTTCGGGCAAACGATGATAGCTTTGCGGACCGATGACGAGATCAACCGCAGGCTGACGGGTTGTGATCTCGCGGCCTTCGGCTTGCGCCACGCAGCCTGCCACGGCGATCACGGTTTCCTTGCCGTCGCGCTTTCGCGCATCCTTCATGTCACGAATGCGGCCGAGATCGGAATAGACTTTCTCAGCGGCTTTCTCGCGGATGTGGCAGGTA
This sequence comes from Hyphomicrobium sp. DY-1, assembly GCF_047497105.1. Taxonomy (NCBI): domain Bacteria; kingdom Pseudomonadati; phylum Pseudomonadota; class Alphaproteobacteria; order Hyphomicrobiales; family Hyphomicrobiaceae; genus Hyphomicrobium; species Hyphomicrobium sp. DY-1. The sequence continues at coordinate 2,140,319 of NZ_CP134870.1, forward strand.
TTGAGGATGACGAGATCGGCGCTAGCTATGTCGTCCGTTGCGGCATAGCCGTCGCGCGCCAGCGCCTCCGTCATACGCTCGCTGTCGTAGACGTTCATCTGGCAACCGAAGGTCTTCAGAAAATAGCTTTTGGTGTTCGGGCGCTGCACGTCGATAGGCCAATTAAGATTGGGGTTTTGCCTCAGGCTTCCTGAGAGGCAAGCGCATAGCACAGAATAGTCCGGTTATGTCCATTTCTCGCTGCGGGCCGCAGGCAAGCCCAGTTTCTGACGGCGGATTTCCTGGCTCGGCTCGACGGGGATGAGAGCCGGGTCATCGGGGCGGCCGCGCAGAATGCCGAGGACTGCGGAACGGACGGCGCGTTCGGTTTTGAGCGCCAGGTCCTTGCGATCCTTGAATTCCGAAAGCGGGGCGGGTGGGCTGATCTTGATCGTTGCCGTGATCGGCCCGGATTTGAGCACCCCCCAGGCATGCGAGGTCATTTCCATGTCACCGTACCAACCGATGCGCGGGCGGTCGGCGCGGGTCAGGGGGACGCCGCGGAGATGGGTATAGACGACGGCTGCGGTCTGTACGACGACGTCGCCGTTGCCCGTTGCGCCTTGACCTGAGACTGCGCCGAACAGGGATGTCTTGAACGGCAGTACGCGATTGCCGTCGCTCGATGTGCCCTCGGCGAACAGCACGATCGTATCGCCGAGCTTCAGCCTTTTCATGATTTCGGTTGCGGCGTCGCCGGTTGCTTGTCGTCGCGTGCGATCGACGAAGACGGAGCGCTGAAGCCGCGCGAGCGCCGAAACGAACGGCCAGCTTCCGACTTCGAGCTTGGCGACGAACGATACCGGCGCGACGGCAGAGAGCACCGGAATATCGAGCCAGGAGGTGTGATTGCAGACGAGCAGCACCGGCTTGTCGTCAACGACCTGTCCTTCGATTTTCAGTTTGACGCCGAGAATCCGACAGACGTTGCGATGATACCAATTGGGAAAGCGGCGGGCGGCGGCGGGTGAAACCTTAAGCAGCAACGCCTGCACCGGCATCAGCGGCAGCGTGAAGCCGAAGAAGCCTGTCAGAACTGCCGATGCGCGGAGCGATCCCTGTGCCATCTGGCCTAGCCTCTCCGGGCGGACGACTTCTTTTTTCCGAGCGGCACGCCGTAGAGCTCCAGTCGATGGCCGACAAGCTCGAAGCCCAGCTCACGCGCGACGCGCTCCTGTAGCGCCTCTATCGCCGAGTTGGAAAATTCGATCACGCGGCCGGTTTCGATATCGACCAGATGGTCGTGGTGCTCTCTGGGCGCCGGTTCGTAGCGGCCGCGGCCATGACCGAAGTCGTGGCGTTCCAGGATGCCCTTTTCCGAGAAAAGCTTCAGCGTGCGGTAGACCGTCGAAAGCGAAATGCGTGCGTCGACGGCGACGACCCGCCGGTGCACCTCCTCGACGTCGGGATGATCAGTTGCTGCCGATAAGACCTGGGCGATGACGCGCCGCTGGCCGGTCATGCGCAGGCCATACTCCGTGCATCGTTTTTCGATGGATGTCTCGGACTTCGCCGAAGGTGCGGTCATGACGATCAAGCTTTGGCTGAAGACGATTCCTCATCGCCCGAGTATGGCGGCCATATAGGCTGTGGCAAGGCTTCGCGTCTATATCGACGCTAGGCTTTCGCGGCGTCGAGATCGAGAACGAGCGTCAAAGCATCGACGGCTGTGCTGCCGGGGCGTTCGTAATAACGCTTGCGGCGTCCGGCTTCGGTAAAGCCGAGTTTGCGATAAAGCGCGATGCCGCCTTCGTTGTCCTCTGCAACTTCAAGGAAGATGCGTTTGGCGCCGCCACGGCGGGCGGCCCGGCTCAAGCCCTCCAGCAGACCGGTGGCAAGGCCGACCCGCTGCCAATCGGGCGAGACGCCAATGGAAAGGATTTCGGCTTCATCGGCGGCGAGCTGGCCGATGACAAAGGCAATGACGGATTTTTTCTGGCCGCCGGCGACGGCGATCAACGAGGTGGCGGCGGGGTGTTCGAGCAGGCCCTTGATCGCATCGGTGTCCCAGGCCGGATTGAAAAGTTTAGCGTGCAGCGCCGCGATTTCCTCCGCTCGATCCGGCGACGCCCAAAGCATGCTTGCGTGTTTCACGTTCCGAAACGGCGTGACGTTCGTCATGCACCGGCTCCGAGGAACGGGCTTGGGGCAGGCGGCTTGGCATCGGGCGGGCGGAGATAAAGCGGACGGAGGCTATCCGTTACCGGCATCTCGCAGGCCGGAAACAGCAGATCGAGGGCATCGGGCAGCAGGTCCGGCAGGATCGCCGTTGCTTCGATGCCTTCGCGGTTGGCGGCTGCGGCAAGCGCTTCAGCACCGGAACCGGCGACGACGATGGGCGCTGTCCCTAAGGCTTTTACCGCGTCGGTGATTGCAAGGCATTGCGGAGCGGCAAGGCTTTGCAGCGAATGGCGATCGAAAACCTCAATATAAACTTCGTCACGCCGAGCGTCGGTCGCGATAGCGACATAGCGAGTCGGTGCTGCGGGTATTCTCGGACTCATCGCCATAAGCTTGAGGCTCGAAATCGCGACGAATTGAGCGTCCGTCGCGAGAGCAAGCGCGCGCGCTGCAGAAACGCAAATGCGCGTGCCTGTAAATGTGCCCGGTCCAAACGTGACCGCAATGCGGTCGAGCGATTTGAATTTCAGGCATGCTTCGGCCATGACCATTTCGATCATGGGCATCAATCGCTCGGAATGGCCGCGCTGCATACCCTCGAATGCGAACGAAATGCCGGGGGTGAGCGAACGAAGCCCCCGGCCCGCCGCGACGGAGCAGGCATCAAAACAGGTATCGAGCGAAAGAATATTCATTCCGGGCGGCTTTTTATACGATTGATGCCATTTCGTCGAAGCTAAATCGTGGCGAACGTGGATAAACACCCGCCGGGTCGCCATATCCCAGATTACATAGGAAATTCGCCTTTATGTCGGTTCCAGCGAAGAACTCGGCGTCGACGGCGGCATTGTTAAAGCCTGACATTGGCCCGCAATCCAAGCCAAGCGCGCGGGCTGCCAGAATAAAATAGCCGCCTTGCAGGCTGCCATTTCGAAATGCCGTCGTATCGGCGTGCTCTTTTTTGCCGACAAACCAGCTTTTGGCGTCTGCCGGCGGATAGAGGCGCGGCAGATATTCGTAGAATTTCAAGTCGTAGGCGATAATCGCGGTCGCGGGTGCGGCCATTGTTTTATCGACATTTCCAGGGCTGAGGTGCGGTTTTAGACGCTCTTTCGCTTCTGGCGATTTCACGAAAACAATTCGAGCGGGCGAACAGTTGGCGCTCGTCGGACCCCATCTCATATGCTCGACAATCTGCTTCAATAGATCGTCAGGCACGTCGCGCGGCTGCCATTTATTGTTTGTGCGTGCCTTATCAAACAATTGATCGAATGCGGCATGATCGAGTGGTGTGGTCATTTCCATTTCCGTGGTTGTTTTTAGGTCCAGAAACGAAGAACCCCGCCGAGGCGGGGTTCAAAGGAAGAAATTCTCAGTTTAGACCGGTTCTACGGCCTGCACTTCCGGCAAGAAATGCTTCAGGAGATTTTCGATGCCGTGCCGCAGCGTCGCGGTCGAGCTGGGACAGCCCGAGCAGGCGCCGCGCATGTGCAGGTAGACGACACCGTCGCGGAAGCCTGAGAAGGTGATGTCGCCGCCGTCCTGTGCGACAGCGGGGCGCACACGAGTTTCAAGCAGCTCCTTGATCGTGGCGACGATCGATTCGTCCTGCGGATCGTAGTTTTCGGCGCTGCTGTCGTTGGCGTCTTCCTCGTCCGTTGCCGCGGCGCCGGACATGTAGTGTTCCATAATCGCGCCGAGGACCATCGGCTTCAGGTGCTGCCACTCGATGTTGCCTTTGGTCACCGAGATGAAGTCTGAGCCAAGGAACACGCCGTTGACGCCGTCGATCGCGAAAAGCCGGGCCGCAAGCGGTGAGGCTACAGCGTCGCCTTTCGAGCGGAAATCGGCGGTGCCGTCAGCGAGGACGTCACGGCCGGGGATGAACTTCAGCGTTGCCGGGTTTGGCGTCGCTTCGGTCTGAATAAACATGCTGGCCTCACTTCGTGTCCGATGCCGAATGAGCATCGCCCGCCGGCGGGTGATTGGAACGCTTCTAATATAGGTACGCCAAATCGCCGTGTCGAGGTTATCGCCCGGCTCGGATTTGTGGCCAATTTAGGCCAATGCCTTGATTTCCGCGAGTGAAAGTTGGCCCGGCACGACCGTTACGGGAACCGCAAATCCGCCGCCCGCACGGCCTGCCGCCAGGGATGCGACAAGGGGTCCGGGGCCTTTAGCGTCGATAGACGCGCCGAGCACCAGGATCGCGATGTCTTCGTCTTCGGCGATGAGCTTGTTGACCTCTTCGGGCGTGCGGCCTTCGCGGATCACATCTTCGGTTTCGACAGCCTCGAAACCGGCGTGGGCGAGTTTGCGGCGGAAGAGGCGGAACAGGGCCTTGGCTTTCGTCGTCTCTTCGTCGATCTGCATCTGACGGACGCCCGCCCAGTTCTGCAGCTCGCTCGGCTCGATGACGTAGAGCATGATGATCATGCCCGAAGAGCGCTGGACGCGGCTCGCAGCGTAATAGAGCGCGCTTTCGACTTCCTGGCTCTCGTCGACGACGATCAGGAACTTGCGGCGATGGCCTTCTTCGAATGAGCGACGCGGTTTCATGGTCCGGATGCTGCCACTCCCGCCCTGCGGCCGCAATGGCGGCAAGTGCTGCCGCCATATGCAACTTCAGGGAACGTGTGGGTAAGCGATCAGCTGCGGATGAAGCCGACGATATCCTTGACCTTGTCCATGATCGGCGACGCGATTTCGCGGGCGCGCGCCGAGCCGTTACCCAGGACGCGGTCGATCTCGGCAGGATCGGCTGACAGCCGCTTGATCTCGATAGCAATGGGTTCGATGCGGGCGACGAGCACGTCCGCCAGGACCTTCTTGAACGACGAGAACTGCTGACCGCCGAACTCGGCGAGAACGGCATCAACGGGCTTATCGACAAGCGTCGCGTAGATGCCGATCAGGTTTTCGGCTTCCGGGCGGCCTGCGAAACCTGTCTCGTCGCTTGGCAGCGGTTCGGGATCGGTTTTGGCTTTCTGGACCTTTTTCGCGATCGTATCGGCGTCATCCGTTATGTTGATGCGCGAGAGGTCGGATGGGTCGGACTTCGACATTTTTTTCGTGCCGTCGCGCAGGCTCATGACGCGCGTCGACGACCCGGTGATGACGGGCTCCGGCTGGGGGAAGAAAATGCCGTCGGCGAAGCCGTTCTCGATGATCGAAGCCGAATAGTCGTTGTTGAACTTTTGTGCGATATCGCGAGCGAGTTCCAAATGCTGCTTCTGGTCTTCGCCGACGGGAACGTGCGTCGCCCGATAGGCGAGAATATCGGCGGCCATCAGGTTGGGATAGGCATACAGGCCGACGGAGGCCTGCTCGCGATCCTTGCCGGCCTTCTCCTTGAACTGCGTCATGCGGTTGAGCCAACCCAAGCGGGCGACGCAATTGAAGATCCAGGCGAGTTCGGCGTGGGCGGAGACCTGCGACTGGTTGAAGAGGATGCTCTTCTTCGGATCGAGACCGGCGGCGATGTAGGCGGCCGTGACCTGACGGATGGCGGTGCGAAGCTCGGCCGGGTCCTGCGCTACTGTGATCGCGTGCAGATCGACGACGCAATAGATGCACTCGTGCGTGTCCTGCATTTTGATCCAGTTGACCATCGCGCCGAGATAGTTGCCGAGATGCAGGCTGCCTGTCGGCTGCATGCCCGAGAAGACGCGCGGCGTGATTTTCATGGGATCCGTACCGGTGTTGAAATGATTTGGCGGCCTTATCGCGTGCATGCGGCCGCCGCGCAAGTCTTGCTCATTGTCTAACGTTGTTGCCTAACGTTGCTTGCGCGCCAGACGGCCGAGCTGGCCGAGCGTCATGACGCCGGTTGCCAAGATGATTAGGGCGTAAATGATCAGGCCGGCGCCGATCTCGATCCCGAGAATCGAGGCTTTTACCAAAAACCCTGTATCGTGCCCGTAATGGGGCGACAGCCAGTGGCTGATGGCGAGGAGGGCCGCGACCATGACCGCGCTGGCCAACAGGATCAGGGGGATGTTGCGCTTGATGCGGCTGTCGGCGACGAAATCGCTGTGGCGGCTCAGTGTGGCCCACAGCAGATAGGCGTTGAGCCAGCCACCTATTGCCGTTGCAATGGCGATGCCGAGCTGCGGCAGCATGCCGAGATGGCGGAACAGGAAAAACAGTCCGATCGAGCCGATAGTATTTGCCGTGAGACTGATCACGGCGTAGCGCATCGGCGTCTTGGTGTCTTCGCGAGCGTAATAGGCCGGTGAAAAAACTTTGATCATCACGAATGCGGGCAGGCCGAGCGCAAACATCGCCAGCACAGACGCCGTGACGTGGGTATCTTTCGGGCCGAAAGCGCCGCGCTCGAACAGTACACGGACGATGTCGGTCGGGATCGCGGCGAGCGCAAATGCTGCGGGGACCGTCAGCAGCAGTGCGAATTCGAGCGAGCGGTTTTGGCTGTCCATTACGGCCGCCGTGTTGCCGGCTCTGAGCTGGCGCGCGACGTCGGGCAGCAGCACGATGCCGACCGCAATGCCGACAATTGCGAGCGGCAATTCATAGATGCGATCGGCGTAATAGAGGTGGGAGACGGCGCCCGGCTGAAGCGACGCGATGACCGTTCCGATGGCGATGTTGAGCTGGGTTACGCCGCCGGAAATGACGCCTGGGATGCCGAGCCGGACAAGGTGGCGAACGTCGTTTGTCAGTCGCGGCCGGCGGATGCCGAGACGCATGCCAGCCCGGTGCATGCCCCATATCAGCACGGCGAGCTGCAGGAAACCGGCGACGAAGACGGCCCAAGCCTGGATGACGCCGGCTTCCGGTTCGGCCTTGTAGCCCATCCACATCGAGATCAGCGTCGCGACCATCATCACGCCGTTGAGCACGATTGAGACGGATGCGCTTTCGACGAAGCGGCCGACCGAGTTCAATGCGCCCGACATCAGCGCGACGAGCGACATGCAGAGAAGGTACGGCATCGTGATGCGGGTCAGCAGCACGGAGAGATCGAATTTCTCTGGCCGGGCGTCGAAGCCGGGCGCCAACCCGTACATCAGAAACGGCATCGCAATTTCAGCGACAATGGTGACGATCAGCAGCACGAAAAGGAGGCCCGCCATCGCGTCTTCGGCGAAGCGTCGGGCAGCTTCGGGGCCGTCGCCTTCGAGTTTTTTGGCGAAGATCGGCACGAACGCCGAATTGAATGCGCCCTCGCCGAAGAGGCGGCGAAAGAGATTGGGGAAGCGAAAGGCGACGACGAAGGCGTCCGCGACCCAGCCCGATCCAAGTGTGGCGGCGATCAGGATATCGCGCATGAAGCCAAAAACGCGGCTTAGCAGCGTCAAGCCGCCGACGGTGGCAAACGATTTATAAAGATTCATCGAAAAGGTTCGCGTTGTGCCACAAAGCAGATTTGCCCTCTTAAACCGGCTTCAGGCCGTAGACATCCGGCAATTTGATGGCCCGGCGGCTGCCTTGTGGGCCGTGGCCGTGAAGTCACGCGCCGGCACAAGCATCAAACTCTGGCGGGCTCGGTCGCGCTTTTCGGGCGGGCCGGATCGAGGATTGATCGGAGGCGCGCCCGCAATGTGGCCTGCCTGGTCTCGTTGACGACCTGCTTGCCGAGGAGGTCAGTGACGTAGAAGACGTCGACAGCTTTTTCGCCGAACGTCGTCACGTGTGCGGAGGAAATGTCGAGCGAAAGGTCCGACAGAGCCGAAGTCAACTCATAGAGAAGGCCGGGGCGGTCGCGCCCGGACACTTCGAGCACGGTCAGGCGATCCGAGAGCGCGTTGTTGATGACGACTTCGGGTTCTACCGTGAAGGCTTCGACGCCGCGCGTGCCGATACGTTTTTTCTTGAGCAGCGTCGATAGCCGTTCTTTGCCGTTGAGCAGGCTTTCGATGGTGTTGATGATGCGGCGAGATCGGCGCAGCTCATCCTCGTCGTCCTGGAACTCGCGATTGAGCAGGAAGGTATCGAGCGCGTAGCCGTCGCGGGTGGTCGTAATGTGAGCGCCGGCGATGTTGGCGCCCGCCGCGGCGCATGCACCTGCAAACAGCGAGAGAAGACGGGGATGGTTTGGCGCGAAGACCGTCAGCTCGGTGATGGCAGTGAAGGCATCGGTCTTGATGTTGGTCGCGAACTTACCGCGCGATTGCATGGCATCGCGCAGGACATTCGCATGCGCGATCTGCGTCGAAAGATCGGTGCGAAGCCAATAGTTCGGATAATGCCGGTCGATAAAGTCGTCGACGACGTCTGCTGGCCAATCGACGAGCGCTTGACGGAGTGCCGCCTGCGCTTTGTCGATGCGTTCGTCGCGCGGAATCTGGGTGTGGCCGCCCGCCACGAGCGGCTCGGTTTCATGATAAAGTGTGCGTAAAAGCTGGCCTTTCCAGCCGTTCCAGACGCCGGGGCCGACGGCGCGAATGTCGGCGCAGGTCAGCAGCAGAAGAAGCTTCAGGCGCTCCGGGCTTTGTACGATGTCGGCGAACGCGCGGATGGTGTCGGGATCTGAAATGTCGCGTGAGTGCGCAAAGTTGCTCATCGTCAGATGCTCTTCGAGCAGCCAGGCGACGAGATCGGTTTCGGCTGCCGTTAGTCCGAGACGCGGGCATAGCTTGCGCGCGATGCGGGCGCCGACGATCGAGTGGCTTTCCTTCCGGCCCTTGCCGATGTCGTGGATGAACGCGGCGACAAGCAAGGCGCGGCGGTTTTGGATCGACGAGAAGATGGCCGTGCAAAGCGGCAGTTCGGATGCAAGCTCTCCGCGCTCGATAGCAACGATGTTGCCGAGCGTGCGCAGCAGATGTTCATCGACCGTGTAGTGATGATACATGTTGAACTGCATCATTGCGACGATGCGACCGAATTCCGGCAGGAAGCGGCCGAGGACGCCAGCGTCATTCATGTGCCGGAGCGAGGCTTCGGGATTACCCTTCGCCGTCAGCAGCGAAAGGAAAATGGCGTTGGCCTCGGGGTCGTGGCGCAGCTTGTCGTCGATCAGGCGCAGCGAGCTACGCAGCAGCCGGATGGCGTCGGGATGAAGATACGCGCCGGTGTTCGCGGCCTGCGCAAAGAAGCGAATGAGATTGACCGGATCGCGCGCGAAAACCTCGCGGTCGGTGACGTTGAGCCGATCGTTGTCGATGCGGAAATCGGTTTTTTCGCGGACTTCGCGGCGCGTTTTCCAGCTTAGCGGGCTCAACAGGCGCTTGTAGCCGGGCGATGTTTTCAGCTGCTGCATTTCCAGCGCACCGCATAGAATCGTCGTCAAGTCACCGACGTCCTTTGCGATCAGAAAGTAATGCTTCATGAAGCGTTCGACAGCGCGGAGACCTTCACGCGACGTATAGCCGAGGTTCTTCGCCATCGCGGGCTGAACTTCGAACGACAAAACCTCTTCGGCGCGGCCGGTGAGGAAATGCAGAAAGCAGCGCACGCGCCACAGAAAATCTTCGCAGCGGCGAAACGTCTGGACTTCTTCCGGCGTGAAAATGCCAGCTTCGACGGCGGCGGCGCCGACTTCTTGGTTGAAGATGTATTTCGACAGCCATTGCAGCGTGTGGAGATCGCGCAAGCCGCCCTTGCCGTCCTTGATGTTGGGTTCGACCTTGTAGCGGCTTTCGCCGGCCCGGCGCGTGCGCTCATCGCGCTCGGCCATCTTGGCGTCGATGAATTGGCGCGCGGTGCCTTTCACGACTTCGGCGCGGAAGCGATCCTCGAATTCGGCAAAGAGTTGCGTGTCGCCGAGGATCAATCGGGAATCGAGCAGTGCAGTGCGGATGGTAATGTCGGCCTGGCTGAGCTTCAGGCATTGATCGACCGTACGCGTCGCATGCCCCACCTTGAAGCCCAGATCCCAGAGCATCAGGAGCATGTATTCGACGACACTCTCGCCCCACGGCGTCTGCTTGTAAGGAAGCAGAAACAGCAGGTCGATGTCGGAGCCCGGCGCCAGCAGTCCGCGGCCGTAGCCGCCTGTCGCCACGATCGCCATACGTTCGGCGTCGGAGGGATTGGTGGCGCGATAAACATGCGTCACCGTGTAATCGTAAATGAGGCGCAGCAACTCGTCCTGAAACAAGCTCAGGCCCGCGGCGCAGCGGCGACCGTTGCCGTCGGCTTCAAGCGCCGTGCGGGCAGATTCGCGCGCATTCTTGACGAGGCCTTTGAGGCTTTCCAGCACCTTGGGGCGCGCTTCCGCGTGCGAGGCGTTGCTGGCATTGAAATGCCCCGTCAACTCGCGGCGGGCGGCGAGCCGGTCAAAATAGGGCGGCGGGGTAAGGACGTTCACGGTATCGTCGGTCAAGGCTTCGTCTTCTTCAAATTTTCGGCCAGAGCCTTGAGTTCATAGAGCTTCTCGAGCGCCGCTTTGGGCGAGAGATCGTCAGGATGCATGTTCAAGAGCAGCTTTTCAACGGCAGAAGGCTCATCATTGGCCGACGCGCCGCCTGATGCGCCTTTGGGCCGCGCCACGGAGAATAGCGGCAGATCATCGATGCTTTCGTCCCCGGCTTTGGGCCGGCGGTCGGCTTTTTCAAGGCGGGCGAGCACTTGGCGCGCTCTGGCGACGACAGGATCGGGAAGGCCTGCGAGCTTTGCCACCTGGATGCCGTAGGAGCGGTCGGCGGCGCCGGGCTTCACTTTGTGCAGGAAAACGATGGTGTCGTGCCATTCGGCGACGTCCATCGTGACGTTGGCGATGTCGTCGAGACGGCGGGCGAGTGCGGTCAGCTCATGGTAGTGTGTGGCGAAGAGGGCGCGGACCTTCGTTACGCCGTGGAGATATTCGACTGTCGCCCACGCAATCGAAAGCCCATCGAAGGTTGCGGTGCCGCGGCCGATCTCGTCCAGGATGATGAGCGAGCGTTTCGTCGCCTGATTGAGTATCGCAGCCGTTTCGACCATTTCGACCATGAACGTCGATCGGCCGCGCGCCAGATCGTCGGAGGCGCCGACGCGCGAGAACAGCCGGTCGACGACCCCGATGTGAGCAGAGCGTGCGGGCACGTAAGAGCCCATTTGGGCCATCACGGTGATGAGCGCGTTCTGGCGCAGGAACGTCGATTTGCCGGCCATGTTCGGACCGGTGACGAGCCAGATGCGGGCATCGGGAAGCTGGTTTTCGGCGGGATGGGCCTCGGGGGTGCCGCTGCGGCCGAGAATGCAATCATTCTCGATGAAGGCGGTCCCGCCCTGTTTCGCCAGTGCCTGCTGGACGACGGGATGGCGGCCGCCGCGAATTTCGAAGGCGGACGTTTCGTCGATGGATGGGCGCACATAGCCCTGTTCCAGCGCGAGCGATGCCAGAGACGCGTAAACGTCGAGTTCGGCAAGCGCGGCGGCCGCTGCGCCGAGCGCGTCCGTTGCGGATGAGATGTCTTCAGTCAGCGACGTGAAGATTTCCTGCTCAAGATTGAGTGCGCGTTCGCTCGCGGATGCGATCTGGCCTTCGGTTTCGAGCAGTTCGGAGGTCGCAAAGCGTACCGCATTCGCCATCGTCTGGCGGTGACGAAAGCGTTCGGACAGCGGCGGCGACATCAGGGGCTTGGCGTTTAGTTGTGTGACCTCAATGTAGAAGCCGAGAATGTTGTTGTGGCGCACACGGAGCGTCTTGATGCCCGTTTCTTCGATGTAGCGGGTCTCAAGCTCAGCCATGACGCGGCGGCTGTCGTTGCGCAGAGCGCGTGCCGCGTCGAGATCTGAATTGTAGCCTTCGCGGATGAAACCGCCGTCTCGGCGAAGCAGCGGCGGATCGTCGACAAGGGCATTCGTCAATGCGTGCGCAAGGGCTGCCGGAACGGCCTCAAGACGCGTACAGATGGATTGCAGCTCGGGCGGCAACGAGAGCGGCGTTGCGGCGCGGTTCAGCATATTTGCGGCGTTGGATGCCGCGTCTATGGCATCGCGCACGGCGGCAAGGTCGCGAGGGCCGCCACGGCCGAACGTCAGTCGCGGCAGGGCACGCGCGAGATCGGGCGTGCCGCGCAGACAGTCACGAAGGTCGTCCATGAGACGCCGGTTGTCGACGAGAAAGGACACAGCGTCGAGCCGGGCTTCGATCGTGATCGGCGCGATCAGGGGGCTCGCAACTCGTGCCTGCAGTTCGCGTGCGCCGCCGCCGGTAATGGTGCGGTCCATCGCGGCAAGCAAGGTCGAGGATTTGTCGCTCGACGTCGATTTCACGAGTTCGAGGCTGGCGCGGCTGGCAGCATCGATGAAGAGGGCCGCACTCCCCGACCGGCGCGGCGCTTGCAGCAGCGGCTTTCGCCCCATCTGCGTCAGGTCGACGTATTTCAGAACAGCGCCGACGGCGGCGAGTTCGCTGCGTGAAAACGAACCGAAACCGGCGAGATCGGCGACGCCAAGGCATTCTTTGAGATCGCGTGCGCCGGAAGCGCCGTCGAAATAGGCGGATGGAATGGGCGTCATCTTGCCGCCGGAATAATCGACCGTCCGTGCGAAGGCTTCCATGCCGATGAGCGTGTCGGCAGCCAGAACTTCGCTCGATGCCAGGCGGATCAGTTCACCGGAAAGATCGACGCCTGACACTTCCGAGACCTCGAATTCGCCGGTCGAAATATCGATCGAGGCGAGCGCGACGCGGGCGTCCGGGAATGCGAGACCCAACTCAGCCGGGGTGGCGAGGAAAACGGCCGTCAGGTAATTGCGCGCCTTGGCGTCGAGCAGGGCTTCCTCGGTCAGCGTGCCGGGGGTTACGAGGCGGACGACGTCACGTTTGACGACGGCCTTGGCGCCGCGTTTCCGCGCCTCGGCTGGGTCTTCGAGCTGCTCGCAAACCGCGACGCGGTGCCCTTGCTTGATCAACCTTTGCAGATATTCGTCGGCGCGGTGCACGGGGACGCCGCACATTGGGATGTCCTCGCCCCGATGTTTGCCGCGCTTGGTCAGAACAATCGAAAGCGCCTCGGAGGCGATGACCGCATCGTCAAAGAAAAGCTCATAAAAATCGCCCATCCGATACCAAAGGAGACTATCGGGATTGGCCGCTTTGATTTCTAGGTATTGGGCCATGGAGGGCGTGGCCTCGGGCGTCGCGGGCGTAGTGCTGCTCTGCGACACTTCGGCAGGCGCCGACGGCGCCGATTCTGGCCGCCTGCTCTTGCGCGGCTCGTCGGTTCTGGACATCAAGAGATTACGTTTCAAATTGCCCTGTTCGGCTTTACGAAAGGCGCGAAAAGGAACGTCTCGCCGCCCCATCCAAGCGCTGGATATGCATAGGTTGCCGTCCCGGCTCCCGCAACCTATCGTGCCGGCCCTTATCCCCTGATGTGTGTTTGGGCAACACTGCCCTGGCGCACGAAATCCTGAACGGTCAACATCATGCCCTCCCTTCACCGCGCAGCCCACGTGACGGCTCAAGAAGCGCTTGCATTCCATGCCAACGGCAAGCCCGGCAAGCTCGAAATTACGCCAACGAAGCCGTTGGCGACGCAGCGCGATTTGTCTTTGGCATATTCTCCGGGCGTTGCCATTCCCGTTCAGGCCATCGCCGAAAATCCGCGCGATGCCTACGCCTACACGAGCAAGGGCAATTTCGTTGCCGTGGTGTCGAATGGCACCGCCATTCTGGGGCTTGGAAATCTCGGGGCGCTGGCAGCGAAGCCGGTGATGGAAGGCAAGGCGGCGCTGTTTAAGCGATTTGCTGACATCGATTCCATCGACCTGCTCGTCGATACGCCCGATCCGGATGCATTCATCAATTCGGTGCGTTATCTCGGGCCGTCGTTCGGCGGCATGAACCTCGAAGATATCAAGTCGCCCGATTGCTTCGTGATTGAAGAGAAGCTCAAAGAGCTGCTCGATATTCCCGTTTTTCATGACGATCAGCACGGGACGGCCATCGTCGTTGCAGCAGGCGTACTGAACGGATTGCGCGTCGTCGAAAAGGATATCGGCGACGTGAAGCTCGTGTGCGCGGGCGCGGGTGCTGCGGCGCTCGCCTGTCTCAATTTGCTCGTGAAGATAGGTCTCAAGCGCGAGAACATCTACGTCTGCGATATCAAAGGTCTCGTCTACGAGGGTCGCAAGGAGCTGATGGACCCCTATAAGGCGCCTTTCGCTCAGAAGACGAACGCTCGGACGTTGAGTGACGTCATCGGCGGCTCCGATATTTTCCTCGGACTGTCGGCGGCCGGCGTGCTGTCGCGAGAGATGGTTACGCAGATGGGGCCAAAGCCGCTCATCTTTGCGATGGCCAACCCGGATCCTGAGATCACGCCGGAAGAGGTGAGGTCGGTACGTACCGATGCCATCATGGCGACCGGCCGTTCGGACTACCCGAACCAGATCAATAACGTTCTGTGCTTTCCATTCATCTTCCGCGGCGCGCTCGACGTGCATGCGACGACGATCAACGACGCGATGAAGATCGCGGCTGCCGAAGCGATTGCGGCGCTGGCGCGGGCCGAGGTTCCCGATCAGGTTGCGGCGGCGTTTCTTGGCGAGCGCCCGACGTTCGGTCCTGGATACATCATTCCGGCGCCGTTCGATCCGCGCCTGCTGCCGCACGTCTCCGCCGCTGTCGCGAAAGCGGCAATGGATTCGGGCGTTGCGCGCAATCCGATCGTCGATATGGAAGGCTACGTTGCACGCCTCAATGCGCGGCTCGATCCGGTGCAGGGCTGGTTGCAATCAACGTTCGACGCAGTTCGTAACGATCCCAAGCGCGTGGTGTTTGCCGAAGGCGAGGAGCCTGCCGTTATCCGTGCGGCGCATACGTTCTTCCAGCAGGGCTATGGACAGCCTATCCTGATCGGGCGGAAGAAAGTCGTCACCGATCGCTTCCGCGAACTCGGCATTCCGCTTCGCCGGGAATTCGAGTTGATCGACACGAGCGAGTCGCCGTTCCTCGATGAGTTTACCGAGTTTCTTTATGCGCGATTGCAGCGGCGCGGGTATTTGAAGCGCGACTGCGAGCGTCTGGTCACCAATGAGCGAAATATTTTCGCCGCGCTGATGGTCGTGCACGGGCATGCCGATGCGCTGGTGTCCGGCGTGACCCGCAACTGGACAAGCGTCTATGCCGACATCCACCGGGTCATGGACGAGAAGCCCGGCCGCCATGTGATCGGCGTGTCGCTGGTGCTGATCCGCGGCCGCGCCGTGCTCATCGCCGACACGAGCATTCACGATTTGCCGACAGGCGAGCAGATTGCAGATATCGCCGTCGAAGCGGCGCGGGCTGCGCGTTATTTCGGCATCGAGCCGCGAGTGGCGTTGCTTGCCTACTCAACCTTCGGGCAGCCGAAAAGCGAGCGTTCGGAGCAGGTGCGCCAAGCCGTGCGGCTTCTCGACGAGCGTCTCGTTGATTTCGAGTACGACGGCGACATGGCGGCCGACGTCGCGCTCAATCGCAGCCTGATGGAGCACTATCCGTTCTGCCGGTTGTCGGACACTGCAAACGTTCTGGTGATGCCGGCGTTCCACGCCGCGTCGATCTCGACGAAGATGATCAAGGAGCTTGCGGGTGCAACGCTGATTGGGCCGATTGTTACCGGGCTGTCGCATTCGGTGCAGATCTGCACGTTCGGTGCGACGGACGCGGACATCGTCAACATGGCGGCGCTGGCCGCGTATGGTGCGGGGAAGGAATAGCGGGCTATTTCTGGCCGCTCACACTGATCCTCTCCCAACAGGGCGAGGGAATTTTCAGGTCGGAGGCGATCAGGCGTCGACGGCAATGCGGCTCTTGGTTTCGGCCGGGGCGCCGTAGTGGTCGAAGTAGCGCGGATCGATTTTTGCGACCGGCATGATGACGAGCACGTCAGTCGTGCCGAACTGCCGGTCGATCACGGCGCCGTCCCCGAAATAGGCCCCTAAGCGCAGATAAGCCTTGATCAGCGGCGGCATGGCTTTCAGCGCTGCCTTCTGATCGACGTCCGCCATCGGCATCAGGTTCATCGAGACGCCGAGCGGATCGCGGGCACTGGCGCGCCATTCGAGCGGCGCCAGGGCTTTGTGATGCAAGTAGCTCAGCGCCATCTTGTGGTCTTCGAGGTCGATGCCTTCGAAGCTGGCGCAGCCGATCATCACGTCGATGCGATTTTCGCGGACGTAAGTCCAAAGGCCGTGCCACAGCAGTTCGACCGATCGTTTGCTGCGATAGGGGGCGAGCACGCACGAGCGGCCAAGCTCCATGAAGCGGTGGGTCGCCGCCTTGCTTTTGAGAAGAGGGGCGATGTCGTATTCGCCGGCGGAATAAAAGCCGGGGCCTTGCTCGGCGATTTCCTGGCGAAGAATGCGGTAAGTGCCGACGACTTTCGGACGTTCAGGACGACCGGCGCGTCCGGGCATCGTCTTATCGAGATCGACGACAAGAAGATGATCGCAGAGCGCGTCGTAGGCGTCCTCATCGCGACGTCGAAATTGCGCGAGGCGGCTCGGCACCGCCGACATTTCTTCGAAAAAGACCTGATAGCGCAGACGTTGCGCAAGCTTGATCTCGGTCCAGGTGCGGGCCAACCGCACTTCCAGATTGCCGACGCGGCCGTACACCTTTGGCTCGATGTCGCGGGTGAAGCCCTTGAGGCGGCGGGCGGGAGCGCTCAGCGCTTCAATGGCGGCAAGGCCCGCCGGGAGCTTTCCGAGACGGCCGGGCTTACGTTTGCTTCGGTCTGCAATTGCCTGCCACATCGGATGGAAATCCCTACGGTGCTCTAGCACACGCCGCTAGCACGATTCCGTGACAGTTTTTAGATCGAAACGTCCGCTGATCAAGCCGCAGGTGGGGCGGCGCGAAGGGGCTGGGGTGCCCACCTGAGAAGCAGGTCATGGAGATTGCGGGCGTCGAAGGGTTTGGCGAGGTAGTCGTCCATTCCGGCGGCGTGGCAACGGTCGCGGTCCTCGGCGAAGGCGTTCGCGGTCAGCGCGATGATCGGCGGACAGGAGAGGGCCGCGTCCTTGCGTTCCCGATAGAGCGCTTTGATCGATTTGGTGGCCATGATGCCGTCGATCTCGGGCATCAGGACGTCCATCAGCACGAGGTCGAACGCAGGACGTTTGCGCTCCAGCACTTCCCACATCACCGTGATTGCGGAACGTCCGTCCTCGACCACGGTCGCCGTGCCGCCGGCGCGTTCGATGATTTTGCAGGCGAGGAGGGCATTGATCTGGTTGTCCTCGGCGACCAGAACGCGAAACGGCGGGCAAGGGGCGCGGCGGAGGGCAGTTTCGGAGCCGTCTCGTCCGCTTTCCTCTGGCACGAGCGAACCGGCCGTGAGCGGCGGCGCGCCGGCAGCATGGAGTTCCACCCGAGCGGTGAAGACGGCGCCCTTGTCGGGGCCGGCCGAAGCGACGATGTCGCCGGACATGGCCTGGGCGATGCGTTTTGAAATCGCGAGGCCGAGGCCGGTGCCTGCCGGATTGCGGTTCATCGCGCTTGCGTCTTGCTCGAACTCGTTGAAAAGGCGGCGGGCCGCGTCGGGCGAGAAACCGATGCCGGAATCGGCGACTTCGATAGCGATGCGCACGGCGTCGGGATTGGCAGGGGGATCATTCGCGATGGAGATGCTGACGGAGATGCCGCCCGTGTCGGTAAACTTTATGGCGTTCGACAACAGGTTGAGGATGATCTGGCGCAGACGGATTTCGTCCCCCCGAACCCACTCAGGCACTGCGTCAGATATCGCCAAATTCAACGTCAACTTTTTGGCGGCAGCATCGGGCGCCATGAGCTGCATCATCTGGGTCATGCAGTTCCGGAGCGAAAAGATCTCGTTCGCCAGTTCGAATTTTCCCGCCTCTATTTTGGAGAGATCGAGAATGCCGTCGATCAGACCGAGAAGGGCGCGAGCGGAATCTTCCGCAACGCGCGCATAGGTTCTCTGCTCCGGATCAAGCTGAGTATCGCGCAGTAGACTGATCATACCGATGATGCCGTTCATCGGTGTGCGGATTTCGTGGCTCATGGCGGCGAGAAAGCGGGATTTCTCGCGGTTGGCCGTCTCGGCGCGATCGCGGGCGCCGCGCAGCCGCTCTTCGATTTCACGCTCGACGGTGATGTCGCGGCCGACGCTCTGGATTTCGATGGCGCCGTCCTGGGTTAAGACTTCCGTTTCGTCCCAGGCGATCCAGCGTTTGCCGCGCCGCGTCGGCAGAAGCTCAATCGTTCGCAAGTTGGTGGCCGACATGCCGACCGTGGATTCGCTGCGCAGGATATGCGGCCGGAAGCGCGAGCCGAGAATGTCCTCGCTTCGCACCCCGAAGGCTTCAAGGAATGCCGTATTCGCAAAGACAAGACGACCGTCTTTCGCGCGGCGGACGATGAAGTCGCGCTGCGAATCCAAAAATTGGCGATAGCGGACGGCGTTGTCGGATAGGCGCCAATGCGCATCCTTGAGGTCTTCGATGTCATCGTCAGCACGCCTTGCATCACGTTGAGCGACGGGCGTTTTCTGACGCCACAATTTCCAGGGCGGCGTGACGCAAAAGATCGTGGCCGCGGTCAGCACCGCGACGCCAACAAAAGCGGCAGTGAGGCCGCTATCGAATGTCACGGCGCTCGAGACAAGGCCAAGGACAAGCAAAAGCGTGCCGATGATAGCCGCCGTTGACGCGCACACGCGCCATGTCCAAGTCGCTCGCCTGTTGTCGCCGGGCGATGGCTGCATGTCCATACGCTCCCCGACAGGTCGCGAGTAAATCAGTTTTCGAAACAATTTCTTTGGCCCCTAAATGCCGGGGCACAGTCGGCCAGTGCACTTTTACAGAGTCTAAAGAGACGTGGTTAAGCGCACAGCGGCGTCGATCAAATCTGCTGTCGCAATAGCAGGCCGCTCAGATGTTCATTACAGCCGGCGTAGGTCTTCGTCGGTCAGCTTTCGAGCTGCATCTTCGATCATCAACGGTACGCCATTGCGGATCGGAAATGCCAAGCCTGCAGCTTTGCTCAACAATTCGCGATTGCTCGCATCGTAGACCAGACGTGTCTTGGTGAAAGGACAGACGAGCAGCTCAAGCAACTTCGGATCGACGGCGTTGGCGTCGTCTGGAGAGCTATCGTCAGCGTCATCGGTCATGGCTTTTTCCGATATTACTGAAGTGTCGTGCCGCTGCTGCCGTTCGACGCCAGATCGATTTCGGCGAGCGCAACGAGAACTTCGGCGCGCGACCGCAGATCCTTGGCCTCGAGCAGTGCCTGCTTTTCTTCCGGTCCGTAAGGACACATCACCGACAGAGCATTGATGAGAAATTCGTTCGATGCGCGCTGGATTGTCGACCAATCGGTTTTCAGGCGGTTGGCTTCGAGATAGGTTTTCAAGACGCGCAAGAGATTTTGCCGATCGACCAGCTCTTCGCCGAGACCTTCGGTCAGATCGCTGGCGAATTTGTCGTAGCTCACAGTCATGATGCGGTAAGGCATCTCAGTTTCGGCTTCGCCGACGCACTCGAAGCGCGTGACTCCCGTCAACGTGATGATCAATCGGCCGTCGTCCAGTTCCTGGTATGATGTGATGCGCCCGGCACAGCCTACGGAGCGCAACTCAGCCGTTTTTTCGATCGGGCTTTCCTGATCGTCATCGCCCGATACGACAGGTTGCAAAATGCCGATGATGCGCGCGCCTGACATCGCATGATCGATCATTTCGAGATAGCGAGGTTCGAAGATGTTCAGGGGCAATGTGGCGCGCGGCAAGAGAATCGCGCCGCGAAGAGGAAAAACGGGAATCCTCGGGGGCAAATCGGCCGGGCGTCGATAGCGCTCCGTGAGTATCAAAAAAAATCTCCGCTAAGGAACGTTTCTGGATTAGCTGAACAAGATGGATGATAGCCTCCGGCGCCCTTCGGCCACCAGGGGTTCCTTGGGGCCCCAGGCGTCGAAGAACTGCAGAAGCTGCTTGCGTGCGGCTTCGTCGTTCCATTTGCGGTCCGCCCTGATGAGATCGAGGAGAAGCTCGAGCGCCTCCTGCCGGTCGCCGGTCGCGCCGAGGCCGACGGCGAGATCGAGACGAGCTTGAAAATCCTGAGGGTTTTCGGCGACGCGTTTTTGGAGCGCATCGAGTTCGCCAGTGTCAGCGCCTTTTTCCGCAAGCTCGATCGCTGCTTCGAGGCTTTTGACGGCAGCAAGCTCGCGCTTATCCGGCGGCACGAGCGCCAGTGTCTGCTTGGCGCGGGCGATGTCACCGCTCTTCATGTAACAGGATGTCAGACCGGCGATGGCTTCGGCGTTGGCCGGATCTTCCTGGAGGATGCTCGCGAAAACTTCGGCTGCTCCTTGCAGGTCGTCCTGCTCCAGCAGTTCTTCGCCGGTTTTGAGAACTTCGGCGATGCCCATCTCAGCATCGTCGGCCACGAGGCGATCAACGAAAGCTTTGATCGCGCTTTCGGGCTGCACGCCGACGAAACCGTCGATCGGCTGGCCGTCGCGGAAGGCGTAGACGGTCGGCAGCGACTGGATGCGAAGCTGCGCCGAAATCGCCTGGTTCTCGTCGACGTTGACCTTCACCAGGCGGACCTTGCCGCTGTAGCTGCGCACGACCTTTTCGATAACGGGCGTGAGCTGCTTGCAGGGGCCGCACCAAGCCGCCCAGAAATCGACGACGACAGGAACCGTCTTCGAGGCATCCAGAACGTCAGCCTTGAACGATGCGGTGGTCGCATCCTTGATCATGTGGGCGGCACCGGGTGCACCGAACTCCGTGCCTTTAGCGCCAAATTCCATTGAACCAATCTCCTCGCCGCTCGAACCTCAAGATGCGGTCAATACCATGACCTGAGGCTCATGGCCGGTGGACCGAATGAACCGCAAAAGGTCGTCGCGTGCAATGTTTGTTGTTGCTGTGTTTTCAAGCGGATGACAGTTGACCGAGGGGGCGGCCATCAGAGCCTCGTCGAAGATGATCTTCACGCGATTGCCCGTATCGTTGATCGTTGCAAAGGCCGTGACGGAGCCCGGCGTCACGCTGAGTGTTTCCATCAGCAACTCGGGCTTGCCGAAGGAAAATCGCCCGGCGCCAAGGCGTTTCGACAAGGCTTTGAGATCGACGCGGGTTTCGGTGTTGGCGATGACGAGGAAAAGCGCGCCCTTGTCGTCCTTTACGAACAAATTCTTGGTGTGGGCGCCCGGCAGGGCAATTTCGACCTTGTCGCTTTCCGCGACGGTAAAAACAGCCGGATGGTCGATCGTTTCCGTCTCAATTCCTAGATCGGCGAGGGTCTGAAAGAGCTGTTGGCGCGTTACGGGCATCGGTCGAGGCTTTTCTCCGGCTTTCCTGTCGGGGGCGGCGCATCCATACCCTGGCCGCCCCTGATATATAAGGGCGATTGGACATTTTCGCCGCTGTGATTGAGGGGCTTGCATTGGGCGATCACTTGCGCCATAAGGCGGGTCTTCCGCCGCCGCAAGGCGGCGTAAGCTTTCTGGACATGCGGGTGTAGCTCAGGGGTAGAGCACGACCTTGCCAAGGTCGGGGTCGAGGGTTCGAATCCCTTCGCCCGCTCCAGGCACCAATCGGATTTCAGTTACCTCCTGAAATCGTCTCGGCCAAAAGCCGCTTCGGCGGGCTGGCCATTTCTTCTTAAGATCGGTGCCGCGGCGGATTCTCCGCAACACTCGACGCGCCTATATGGCGTGGACCCCAGTCTTTACGAAATGGTATGGACGGCGCCCGATTAGCCCCGATTATAGGTGTGCCCTCACTTGGCGTGACTTTTGTTCTCACAAGCAAGGGGGGAGACCTCATGAAAACGACATTGAGAGTGGCCATCGCCGCTGCGGCGGTGGTTCTCGGCGCTGGCTTCGCAAACGCCGCAACGGTCAGCAGCGACGTGCATGCGCTGAAGTTGCTTACGGCTCATTCGTCAGCAGCACAGGACGTTTATTGGCGCCGTTGGCATCATCGTCACCGCCATTGCTGGTGGCGGCACGGCCATCGCTTCTGCCGCTGGTGGTGAAGTGTCTTACGGCGCCCAAGCGGCGCCGTATCACATTCTGCGGCATTTGACTCAGCGCCGCCGCGCTTCAGACTCGATGCTGCCATCGGGAGGGAAAATAATTGCACCCGGCTGGGACTTTGAAAGGGTGCAACTCACTTGAAACGCTTCGTGCAGTTTCTTCAGGCGGCACTTGCCTGCACAATCCTGGTAGCTCTGATCTTCAGCATTCCGGTTGTCATGGCTTCGACGCCAATCCACCTCGGCATTTCGTTCTCTCATCCGGACCGTCTGCTAGCCGGGCCGCAGCATGCGGACAGCACGGCCGCACCGCTCCTGCCGTGATCTTAAAACGAAGCCGGCCCCTCACGGGGCCGGTGTCAGGTCATTTGTCAGTAGTAGCAATAGGGATGATGGCGGCGATACCAATAGTCGTTGCAGAGGTAGCCGTCGTCGTAGGCGTAGTAATCATCATAGTACGGGCCGCCGTAGTAGAAGCCGGGACCCCAGCCCCATCCGTAGCCGCCGCCGCGCCAGTGACGACCGTGGCCATGCCATCCGCCGCCGTGCCATCCGCGACCACCCCAGTGACCGCCCGCAAAGTGGCCTCCACCCCAGTGACCGCCGCGGAAGCCGCCACCACCAAAGCCACCATGAAAACCACCACCGTGGAAGCCGCCTCCGTGGAAGCCGCCACCACCATGAAAGCCGCCGCCGCCATGAGCTTCAGCGGCTGCGGAGAAGCCGCCCACGGCTAAGGCTGCGAGAGCGCCCACCACCGCTTTTTTCCAATTGTGCATTTTGTGCTCCATACGAAACAAAATCGCGTCTCTCTGCGCGACCGCCGGTGGCTATAACGTGGTGTCACTAAACATCGTTTCCAATGTCATCCTGCCAATTGCGCATGGCAGGCCCGAGCCCTTTTGCCGTCGCTTGGTTGGCCGCGTGTGCGGTGCAAACACTGATCGCGAAGCGGTGGGCCGTCTTTCAAAAACGACCGCATTTCATGGGATTTTTATGCACTCGGGAGCTTTCGCCCGGGCATTTTGCAAGCAAGAGCCGCTGGGATTTGGTCTTTAGAAGGACGTTTTGCGTCAGATCGTAAGTACGAATACGAACGGATTCGATACGTTTGTATGCGTGGCGCAAACCAAATTCGCAGTCGGAAATTTTTAACACTTGCCGACAAGATGAACGCTAGGTGAATGAGGCGTTTATCTCTTCACAACAATTCCATTTCGCGCGGAAAAATTCCGGCCGGCAATTCCTCTGATCGAAATCGATCAGCCATGAGATCGCGGTTGGTTGGCCACCCGAATTGCGACGAACGGCGAAGGCGTCGCTTGAACGTCACAGATGAAAATCATACCACAGACGTCCGATTTCTGAGGCCTCTCTCTTCGCTTTCCAATCCTGCACCGCTTACGGACCAGACATGAGGATCGCCAGCGCCATGACCGCCAGCATGCAAACTCTCATTGTTCGCCCGATCGCATTTCTTGCGATCGTCGTCGCTGCCCTGTCGATGGCGGGCTGTGGCGTCAATACAATTCCGACGAAGGAGCAGCAGGCGAAAGCCGCTTGGAGCGAGGTGCTGAACCAGTACAAACGCCGCTCCGATCTCATTCCCAATCTCGTCGAGACGGTGAAGGGTTTTGCCGATCAGGAGAAAAGCGTGCTGACGGAAGTTACGAAAGCCCGCGAGCAGACGACGAACATTCAACTGCCGCCCGATATTCTGACGAACCCCGATGCGATGAAGAAATTCCAGGATGCGCAGGCGACGCTTTCGGGCGCGCTCGGGCGGTTGATGGCGGTCGTCGAGCGGTATCCCGATATCAAGTCCGGGCAGAACTTCCTGGCGCTGCAAAGTGAGCTTGCGGGCACCGAGAACCGCATCGCCATTGCGCGGCGCGACTACATCACGGCGGTGCAGTCGTATAATACCGAGATCAACACCTTCCCTGGCCGGCTTTGGAAGATGGTGCTTTATCCGCAGGCCAAAGACATGGCGACGTTCGACATTTCGCCTGAAGAGCAGAAGGTGCCGAAAGTCGATTTCAGCAAGCCTTGAACCGCGGCGCGCATCGCTTTTGGCCGGGAGCCTTTGAAATGGCTGGCGTCATCAACGCCGCTCGGGTTTCGCCATGGCGTGGCATGGTGCAGGCGCTGCCGGGCTTGCTGGCGGCGCTCGTTCTTGTGCTGTCGGCGCATTTCTCGGTAGCTTTTGCAGATCCCGTCTATCCGGAATTGGCCGGCCGCGTCACGGATGAAGCGGGACTGCTAACGCCTACCGAGAAGACTGACATCGAAGCCGACCTTGCCTCGCTTGAGCAGACATCGACCGATCAGCTTGCGGTCGTGACCGTCAAGTCGCTGCAGGGCTATTCCATTGAGGATTACGGCATCGGCCTCGCGCGCAAGTGGGGCATCGGTCAGAAGGGCAAGGACAACGGCATTCTGCTGATCGTTGCGCCGAACGATCGCAAGGTGCGCATCGAAGTCGGGCGTCGGCTTGAGCCGTTCATGACCGACACGATGGCGGCGCTCATCATTCAGAATGCCATTCTGCCGAAGTTTCGGCGCGGCGATTATGCGGGCGGCATCAAGGATGGCGTCCGCGATATCAAGTCGGTGGTGCTTGGTGATGCCGAGGAGGTGAAGCGGCGCGCTGCCGGGCCGCGCACGCCGGAAAACGATCCGACGGTGATCTTTCACATCATTCTGTTTCTCGCGATCGTGGCCTTCATCATCTGGGTCAATTATCGCAACGCGCAGGCGATGCGGGCCGGCATGCCGGGTGCGCCGCGACGCCGGGGTGGCATCGTAGTTATTCCAGGCGGATCGGGCGACTGGGGCGGTGGGTGGTCCGGTGGTGGCGGCGATAGCGGCGGCGGAGGCTGGTCGGGCGGCGGCGGGGACTTCGGCGGCGGTGGCGCATCGGGAGGGTGGTAGCAATGTCGAGATCAACGCAAGCAGGCAGCACGCAACGATGAGCTTCATCAGCGCCAAGGACGCCGAACGGATTTCGGCGGCGATCACGAAGGCCGAGCGCAATACCTCAGGCGAGATCGTGGCCGTCGTCGCCGATCAGAGCAGCCGGTATCAGCACATTCCGTTTATGTGGGCGGCATTGCTGGCGCTGGTCATTCCGTGGCCGCTCATCCACTTCACGTGGATGAAAGTGCAGTGGATCTTTCTCATCCAGCTTTTGGTCTTCCTCGGGCTGTTGGCGCTCGCCTGGCATCCGAAGGTGCGACTGTCTCTCGTTCCGAAGTCGATCCTTCATGCCAACACGCGGCGGCGTGCCAGCGAGCAAT
This sequence comes from Hyphomicrobium sp. DY-1, assembly GCF_047497105.1. Classification (NCBI taxonomy): domain Bacteria; kingdom Pseudomonadati; phylum Pseudomonadota; class Alphaproteobacteria; order Hyphomicrobiales; family Hyphomicrobiaceae; genus Hyphomicrobium; species Hyphomicrobium sp. DY-1. The sequence goes on from NZ_CP134870.1 coordinate 2,165,674, forward strand.
TTCTTGCGCAGAATTTACATACGACAACCGGGCGAACGGGCGTGTTGATTTTCGTCTCCGTTGCGGAAAAGCGCGTCGAGATCATCGCCGACAGCGGCATCGACGCGCTCGTTGAAAAAGGCGTCTGGCAGAAGATCGTCAACGATTTTACGGCCGATATCGGCGCGGGGCGAGTGGCGGACGGTTTCGAGCGGGCGATTGCGCGGATCGGGGATTTGCTCGCGCAGCACTTCCCGCCGGGCGCTGTCGATCCCAACGAATTGCCCGATCATCTTATCGTCTTGCGAAGCTGATTATCTCGCGCGAGCGACGAGACGGTCACACGAAAAGGGGGAAGGCATGTCGACCTTGGACATCGGCGAGGGGGCCGAGCAAGCCGCGATGGCGACCGACGGCGCCGTCAAGCGCGCGCCGCTCCGCGCTCGCGTCTCGTGGATGCTGTTCGACTGGTCGGTGCAGCCGCACTACACGCTGGTGCAGACCTTTCTGTTCGGACCCTACTTCGCCAACGCCGTCGTCCAGAATTCGGTTTGCGGACTTGCTGTCGGAAGTGAGAAAGCAGCCTGCGGGCAGGCTCTGTGGGGCTATGCGGCTGCGGTGGCGGGCCTTCTGATTGCGATCATCAGTCCGCTACTTGGCGCGGCGGCCGACGGACGCGGATCGCGCAAGCCGTGGATGGCGATGCTGTCGCTGCTCTTTCTCGCAAGCCTTTCGAGCCTGTGGCTCGGCGTTCCCGATGCCAACATGACGACGATCCTCATCGTGCTTGCTGGGTTCGTCGGTGCGACGCTCGCCGCAGAATTGATGAGCGTCTTCTCGAACGCCATCATGACGGGTCTGGCGCCAAAGGAGGAACTTGGGCGGCTTTCCGGCACCGGATGGGCCGTCGGCTATTTCGGCGGCCTTGTCAGCTTGGCGGTGGTCGCGGGACTATTGGTGCCGATGCCGGGTGACCCAAAAACTCTGCTGGGGCTTGAGCCGCTTCTGCATCTCGACGGCGCGACGCATCAGAGCGATCGCATCACCGGGCCGTTTGCGGCGATCTGGTTTGCGATCTTCATTATTCCGTTCTTCCTGTTCGTGCCGGACCGGCACCGCGCATCGACGGCACACCCGGAGCGATCCGCGGCGGTGGAACTTTGGGAGACGATCAAGTCGCTACCTTCGATGCCGAGCCTGTTGATCTTTCTCGTCGCGCGAATGCTGTTTACGGACGGGTTGTCGGCGATTTTCGCGTTCGGTGGTATCTACGGCGCATCGGTGTTCGGATGGGGGCCGCTCGAACTCGGCATGTTCGGCATCATCCTGACTCTGGTCGGCGCGTTTGGTGCGCTGTTCGGCGGCTGGCTTGACGACGCCATCGGCCCGAAAGCGGTGATCATCCTGGCGCTTCTGGCTTTGATTGTCGGCGCGCTCGGTATTCTTTCTGTCGACAAGACGCACATCTTTTTCACGACCGAGGTGGCGGGAAAGATTGTCGGGTCGAAGCCGTTCTCAGCGCCGGGCGAGCAGGTATTTTTAGCGTTTGCGATTTTGGTCGGCGTCGTGTCGGCCCCGGTTCAGGCCGCCAGCCGGTCGCTGCTGGCGCGCATCGCGCCTGCCGACAAGATCACGCAGTTCTTCGGGCTGTTTGCCTTTTCGGGCAAAGTGACGGCATTCCTGGCGCCGTTCTGCGTCGCGATCATCACGCAGGAGACCGGCAGCCAGCGGGTCGGCATGGCCGCCGTTCTCGCCTTCCTTGCTATCGGCGTCGTGATGATGATGTTCGTGCGGACGCGTCCGGCTCGCTGACGGGTGGCTGCCTCAGTGGCGGAAGTGGCGGACGCCGGTGAAGACCATCGCGAGGCCGCGTTCGTCAGCGGCTTTGATGACCTCGTCGTCGCGCATCGAACCGCCCGGCTGAATGACCGCCGTAACGCCTGCTTCCGCCGCCGTAATCAAGCCGTCGGCAAACGGGAAGAAGGCGTCGGAGGCGACGACAGAACCGATCGTCAGCGACTTGTCGAGGCCAAGCGCTTTGGCGGCTTCGGCAGCTTTCCATGCCGCAATCCGCGAAGATTCCACGCGGCTCATCTGGCCGGCGCCGACGCCGACGGTTGATTCATTCTTGGCATAAACGATGGCGTTCGACTTGACGTGCTTTGCGACCTTGAACGCAAAGCGCAGGTCTTTCAGTTCCTGTTCGCTCGGGGCGCGCTTGGTGACGACTTTCAGATCGAGATCGTCGGCGTTGCTGGCGTCGCGCGACTGGACGAGAAAGCCGCCCGCCACGGATTTGAAGTTGAGGCCCGGTGCGCGTGAATCGGCAAGCCCGCCCGTCAGAAGCAGGCGCAGGTTTTTCTTCGCGGCGAAGACGGCTTTGGCTTCATCGGTTGCGTCGGGCGCAATGACGACCTCAGTGAAGATCTTCGTCATTTCCTCGGCGGTCGCGGCGTCGATCGTTTTGTTCAACGCGATGATGCCGCCGAAGGCGCTGACCGGATCGCAGGCGAGCGCCTGGCGGTAGGCTTCGGCGAGAGAGGCATTCACTGCGACGCCGCACGGATTGGCGTGCTTGATGATGGCGACCGCGGGCGTCTTCGGATCGAATTCTGAGACAAGCTCGAAAGCGGCGTCGGTGTCGTTGATGTTGTTATAGGACAATTCCTTGCCCTGAAGCTGTTTCGCTGTCGCGACGCCGACGCGCGTGTCCGCTGAGAGGTAAAGCGCCGCCGTCTGGTGGGCGTTTTCGCCATAGCGCAGCGCTTGCCCCAGGTGGCCGCCGAAGGCGCGCCATTCCGGAGCATTGCTGTCAAGCTCGCGGGCAAACCAGTTGCTGATTGCGGCATCGTAAGCGGCGGTGCGGGCGAACGCCTTGGCGGCAAGCGCTTTGCGGGTCGCGAGCTTCGTTGCGCCATCGTTAGCTGCAATTTCGCTCAGCACACGTTCGTAATCCGAAGGCTCGACGACCACCGTGACGCTGTCGTGGTTTTTCGCAGCGCCGCGGATCATCGCCGGGCCGCCGACGTCGATGTTTTCGACGCAATCGTCATACGTTGCGCCTTTGGCGACGGTTGCTTCGAAGGGGTAGAGGTTCACGACCAGCAGATCGATGGGCAGGATGCAGTGCTCGCTTGCCGCCTTGTCGTGGACCGCGTTGCCGCGAATGGCGAGGAGCCCGCCGTGGACTTTTGGATGCAGCGTTTTCACACGGCCGTCCATCATTTCGGGGAAGCCGGTCAGTTCCGAGACGTCCATCACCGAGAGGCCTGCGGCTTTCAGCGCCGCAGCGGTGCCGCCGGTCGAGACGAGTTCAATGCCACGGCCTTTCAGCGCGGCGGCGAAGTCGATGAGCCCGGTTTTGTCGGAGACCGAGAGAAGCGCTCGGCGTATGCGTTGGTCAGCCATGTTCACCCCAGCTTTTTTCGGTTTGGCCGTTATCACGGCGCGCCGGGCGTGGCCATCCCGCGTCAGGACGAGCGCGCGATTGTGACGCGCAAGATTTGTTATTTACGAATTCGGAGCGGACTCAGCCGCTTCGGCTCGCACGGACCAGTGAACAGACGTCTCGCCGAATGTCGTGCCGCGCAGCACGATTTGCAGGCTTGGACGCGGTCCGGCGCTGTCGACAAAGTAAAGGCTTTCCTCAATCGACATCTGTGCCGTCTCGTCGGCGGCAAAAATCCAGACCTCGCCGTCGGGAAGGGTGAGGCGGCATTGACCGTGGCCCGCGGACTGACAACGACAATCAGGATGCAGATGAAAATGGATGGCGTAGGGGAGGTCCTGCTTCAGTCGCAGCGTTCCCTTGGGCGGTTCGAGCGTATCGACGCCTTCGAGTTTGTCGCCTTTGGGCGCAAGCGCCAAGCGTCGGCCGTGGATCAAGCCGAAGCGTTTCAGATAGCCGTCGTGCGTCGCGTTGATTTCTGCTTGCGTCGGGCCGTCGTGGAATTCGAATGAAACGGTGTCAGGGCCGCGGATCGGCAGGCCGGCGACCATCGATTCCAATTGCTCGTGGCGGATCAGGCGCGAGGATGACGTCTCGGTGAGGCAGAGTGTGTTGTGGCTGGCGGTGGCGCGGGCGACCGAATCCCAGTCGTGATCGGCTGGACCGGGAAAACCACCGTTGGCAAAGATCAGGTACTGGCGTGACGTCATTTCAAAAGACAGCGCGCCTGCCTGCGCTTCCGTTGAAAGTTCGAGCGGTGGCGGCGAGCCGACATCAGTCATAACGATCGTGGTGCCGCGGTCGAGGCGGGCGTAACCGGAGGCGCGGGCCACCGGCATGATATCGAAATCGCCATCGCTGGCGTAGCCCAGCACGGTAGCGAGGGCGGCCGGTGAACCCGTGCTGACGCCGTTGAAGCGGGCCAGCATGCCGTCTCCAAGACGCATGAAACGCAAGAAACGCAGCGATTTTCGCACCGCTGCGTTGATCTCATCCGGCGCGACGAGGGCTCGCGAGCCGAAGCACTGACCGAGCGGCAGCAGATCGAGAACGACATCTTCGAGCACGCTGGCGCTGCGACTGATGTGGCCGCCGTCATCGAGGATTTGCCGCTTCAACTCGACGATGAGCGCGGCCTCGGCATCCTTCAACTGTTTGTCGTGACCGGAGACGGCGAGACCTGTCAGCACCAGCGCGATCAGGCAGACCATGCGCGGTACGCCGTCGGGTGCATTGCGCCACGTCGTCCGCAGCGCGCCGATCTGCTGGCCGATGCTGGACATGATCTGGGTGTAAGCGCGCGCGTCGAGGTCTTCGAGCAGCATGTTCGCTTGCGAGATCCAGGAGATCAGACGGCGAGCGACGACCTCGGGCTCGTAGGCGACGCCGTGAGAGATGCGCTTGAGGGCGATCCATTCGAGGACGAGCTCACGTGAGGCGGCTGCGGCTTCGTCCTCTTCGGTTGCGGCGAGGTGACGAAGCCAGCCGAAGCCATGCAGTTCACGTTCCCAAGCGACGCTGGGCGGCGTGATGCGAAAGACGGATGCGCCTTTGAGATCGGCGATCTCGGCGGCAAGTCCGAAGTAACCGTGTGAAACCTCGGTCCAGAAGCTTGGATCGGCAGCGCGCAGTTCCTGGGGCACGATCAGGATCTGATCGGCGCCGTTGCCGGCGTATCGCCACCGCAGGAATGGGGATGAGAGCGTCAAAGTCACGGCGCGACGGCGCAATCGCTCCACCGAGAGCGAGCGAATTTTCAGCCGTTCCGAAACATTGAGACTCAAAGTCTGGCTCCCCGTCCAGAGATGGTCTTACCACCTCAGAATGGACTAGCCCCCGACCTCAGTCAAAACAAGGCGGACAGGCGTCACACGCACTAGCGCTCAACAGGTCTTCACCAGAGATGCCGCGAAAAATCCGTCAAGGCCCTGAAGTCCTTCCGGTAAATCGGCAAATTGCGTCGGCAGCGTCCGCAGGTCGCCGGCGGGCGTGCGCCACGTCATCGGGATCGTGTCGGTGTCGAGGGCAATCGGGCGACGCGCGAAATCGGGGTGGCTCTCGAGGAAGGCTTCGACCTGCATTTCGCCCTCTTCCGGTTCGAGCGAGCAAGTGCAGTAGACGAGTATGCCGCCGGGTTTCACAAGGCTAGCCGCGTGGTCGAGGAGCCGTTTCTGGAGGGCTGCCAGGGCACCGACATCCTCGGGCCGTTTCAGATAGAGAATATCGGGATGACGACGGATCGTGCCGGTCGCCGTGCAGGGGGCATCGAGAAGGACGGCGTCGAACTGCCGGTCGGCGCTGAAGGTCAAGGCGTCGGAAACGGCGGTGGTCGCGGTCAGCCCGAGGCGTGTAAGATTTTCGCTCAAGCGGCCGAGACGGCCCGCGGATTTATCGACGGCGGTGATATTGGCCCCGGCGGTCGCAAGCTGGGCCGTTTTGCCTCCGGGCGCGGCGCAGAGATCGAGCACCGACAATCCGGCGACGTCGCCCATCAGCTTGACGGGGAGCGCGGCGGCGGCGTCCTGCACCCACCAGGCGCCGTCGAGATAGCCGGGCAGCTCTTCGATGCGTCCGGCCTGCGCGCAACGGATCGAGCCGGTCGGCAGGACAACGGCACCAATCTCTTTTGCCCACCGTTCGGGATCGGATTTGACCGTCAGGTCGAGGGCGGGCTCAGCGAGGGACGCGCGGGCGATCTGGCGGGCGGCGGCCGCGCCATAGGCGTCGCTCCAACGCGCCAGCAGCCAATCGGGAAAGGTCAGCGCGATATTATCGAGGTCGGCCAAGCGGCCGTGTCCGCTTTCGCTAACGCGGCGCAGAACGGCGTTGGCGAGGCTGGCGAAGCGCTTGCCGGAGCTGTCGGCACGGCATTGATCGACGGCGAGCGAGATTGCGGCGTGCGGCGGCGTCTGCAGCAGCAGAAGCTGCGCCACGGCTGCGAGCAAAATCTCGTCGAGGCGGCCCATGCGTTCGGGCAGCGGCTTGGCGAGATAGGTGTTGAGGACGGCTTGCAGCGATCCGCGATGCCGGAGCGCCGTGGTGGCGATGAGACGCGCGAAAGCGCGGTCGCGGCCCGGGAGATCGCGCGCGGCGGCGGCTCTCGCAAAGGCGTCGTCAAACGGGCGCCGCTCGACAAGCACAGTGTAGAGCGCGGAGACGGCGACGTCGCGCGTTTTCAGCCCGTCCGGGCTTTGCGCCGGTCGTGGACGGGATGCGCCGCCTCGGGGAGACGACGGGCCGCCGGCGCGCGCACGAGACGGTCGCGGCGCGGAATTTTTGGATTTTGTATGATCTTGCACGTTAGCCCCAGGGGCTCGGAGGCTTAGTATAGTTTTTGCCGCCTATCCAGACTTCTCCTGTCGCGCCGCCACGCGGTGCGGGATCCGGCGCACTCGTCATACCGGAATTTCCGCTACTGACACCCATCTCGCGCGCCAGCGCTTCAAGCGCCGCGATGCGGTTTTCGACGTTCGGATGGGTCGAGAACAGGTTATCGACGCCGTGGCCGTTCAACGGATTGATGATAAACATATGAGCCGCGGCCGGTATCGCTTCCGCTTCTTCGTTCGGAATGCGGCGGGCGGCACCATCAATCCGACGAAGCGCAGATGCAAGCCAAAGCGGATTACCGCAGATCATCGCGCCCATGTGGTCGGCCTGATATTCGCGTGAACGGCTGATTGCCATCTGCACGAGGCCTGCGGCCATCGGCGCGATGATGATCGCTGCAAGCGTGCCGATCATGCCGAGACCGCCGCGGTCGCCATCGCGATTGCCACCGAAAATCATGCCGAACTGCATGTATTGCGCAAACATCGAAACAGCGCCGCCGATGGTCGCTGCAACCGCCATCGTCAGCGTGTCACGATTTTTGATGTGCGAGAGTTCGTGCGCGATGACGCCGGACAATTCTCGCCGGTCGAGAGATTCCAGCAGGCCAGTCGAGGCGCAGACGGCGGCGTGCGATGGGCTGCGGCCGGTCGCAAAGGCGTTCGGCTGCGGATTGTTCATGATGTAGACGCGGGGCATCGGTAGTTCGGCCCGGAGTGCCAAATCGCGGACGATGCCGACGAGTTCGGGCGCAGTGGCGTCAGTCACTTCCTGCGCGCCGAACATATGCAAGACGACGCTGTCGGACTTCCAGAGGCTGAACGCGTTCGTCGCAAGCGCGATGAAAAACGCGAACACGAGGCCGGTCTTGCCGCCAACAAGCGCACCGAGCACAAGGAAGATGCCGGTCAGCAATGCAAGCAGCATTGCGGTCTTGAGGTAGTTCATGGGCATGGGGTTACTCGCGACACGTGGTCCATCAACTGGTCTGCAACCTTACAGCCGCGTATATATGGTATCCCAACCATTCATAAAGGTGACGCGCCGAAAAAGGTAGCGATTGCCCTCCCGGAGCCCCGACGTGCGATGACCGCCAAAGATGACACTGTGACCGACAACGAGCCTCTTCCGCGCGTCCTGACGCCGGAGGCACAGCGGGCGCTTGCCGAGGCCGAGGCGCGTCGAAAGGGGCGCGAGGCTGCGCAGGCACGCCCTGCCGAAGTCGGCGGTCGCGAGGGGCCGGAACCGACGCGTTTCGGCGACTGGGAGAAGGGCGGCATTACGTCCGATTTCTGAGCGCGATTTCCCTGGCCCTACCGCCGTTCCGGGCGGTGCGTTTTTAAATTACGTGTTGATCGAACTGTCCGCCCACGGAACGCCTTTATTCCGGCATCCGAGTTGCATGACCGCACTCGTAATCGGGAAGGGGTGTTTCAAGGAGGGACAGATGCTCAAGCGACGAACCGCGGCCGTTCTACCGTTCGACCGCGGTGAACAATATTCAGCAATTGTCATCTTCGTATCGATGATCGTCGCCCTGGTCTTGGCAGCAGGTGCTGCGCTTGACTACGCGCGGGTTGCGAACATGCGGGAAGGTGTCGAAGGGGCAGTCCGGGCTGCGTCCGAAGCAGGCGCCGGAGCGGTGCGCGATGGCACGCCGAAGGATGTCCAGATCGAGACAATGGCGTTGTCCCATTTCGACAAGGACGTGACGTTCGCTCGTCATGTTGGGACAATCGATCCGCCCACCATCCGGATCGACCGTGAAGCTCATACAGTTACCGTGGGCGCGAAAGGGACGGTCGCGATGACTGTCAGCCGCTTGTTCGGCGTCAGTGAAATCGAGGTGCCGGCAAACGCGACAACATCCTGGGCGCCGGAAAGCGCCGAAGCCCAGGACGATAGGGTTAACGTTCGCGGTCAGATCATGCGCCGGTTCTGACGGTTTGTGATGAGGTCGTCGACCACGGCTGGATCGGCGAGGGTCGATGTGTCTCCCAGGCTACCGTAATCGTCTTCGGCGATCTTGCGGAGGATCCGCCGCATGATCTTGCCCGAGCGCGTCTTCGGCAGACCAGGTGAGAACTGGATGAGATCGGGCGATGCGATCGGGCCGATTTCCCGGCGAACGTGAGCGACCAGATCCTTTTTCAAAGCGTCATCGCCATTTTCGCCCGTGTTGAGCGTGACATAGCAGTAGATGCCCTGGCCCTTGAGGTCGTGCGGGTAGCCCACGACGGCCGCCTCGGCGACCTTTGGATGCGAAACGAGTGCGCTTTCGACTTCGGCCGTGCCCATGCGATGGCCCGACACGTTGATGACGTCGTCGACGCGGCCGGTAATCCAATAATAGCCGTCGGCGTCGCGGCGACAGCCGTCGCCTGTGAAGTACATGCCAGGATAAGCCGAGAAGTAGGTCTGCACGAAGCGATCGTGATCGCCGTAGACGGTGCGCGATTGGCCCGGCCAGCTATCGAGGATGACGAGGTTTCCTTGCGTGTCGCCGTCGAGGATCTTGCCTTTGTCATCGACAAGCGCCGGTTTCACACCAAAGAACGGCTTCGTGGCGGAGCCAGGTTTTAGCGGCGTTGCGCCGGGAAGCGGCGCAATCAAAATGCCGCCGGTTTCCGTTTGCCACCACGTATCGACGATCGGGCAGCGGCCTTCGCCGACGACGTTATGATACCATTCCCAAGCTTCCGGGTTGATAGGCTCGCCGACCGATCCCAGCAGACGCAGCGAGGCACGGCTCGATTTGTTTACAAGATCGTTGCCCGCGCCCATCAGCGAGCGAATAGCGGTTGGCGCGGTGTAGAAGATCGAGACCTTCCACTTGTCGACAACGTCCCAGAAGCGGGAAGCCGAGGGGTAGGTCGGGATGCCTTCAAACATCAGCGTTGTGGCGCCGTTGGCGAGCGGGCCGTAGACGATGTAGCTATGGCCGGTGACCCAGCCGACGTCGGCGGTGCACCAGTAAACGTCGTCGTCGCGGCAATCGAACACATATTGATGCGTCATCGAAGCGTAGACGAGATAGCCGCCCGTCGTGTGGACGACGCCCTTCGGCTTACCCGTCGAGCCCGATGTGTAAAGCACGAACAGCGGATCCTCGGCGCGCATTTCCTCCGGCTCGCACTCGGCTGGGACGGTGATGAGTTCTTCGTGCAGCCAGAAATCGCGGCCCGGCGTCCAAGGCACGGGATTGCCGGTGCGGCGGACAACGAGAACTTTCTCGTCACCTTTGCATTTCGCCAGCGCGGCATCGCAATTCTTTTTGAGCGGAACGGACTTGCCACCGCGGAGGCCTTCGTCGGCCGTGATGATGAGCTTCGATTCTGCGTCTTCGACCCGGTTCTGAAGGCTGTCGGGCGAGAAGCCGCCGAACACGATTGAATGGATGGCGCCGATCCGCGTGCAGGCGAGCATGGCATAGGCTGCTTCAGGGATCATCGGCAGGTAGATGGTGACGCGGTCGCCTTTCTTGACGCCGAGCTTCTTTAGAACGTTGGCGAAACGCTGAACCCGCTCGTGGAGCTGGCGGTAGGTGATTTGCTCGCTCTCGTTTGGGTTGTCGCCTTCCCAGATGATGGCAACCTTATCGCCGCGCGATTCAACGTGACGGTCGATGCAGTTCGCTGAGACGTTCAGCGTCCCGTCTTCGAACCAGCGGATGTCAACGTTGCCCGGCGCGAAGCTCGTGTTCTTGGCGCGCGTATAGGGTGCGATCCAGTGCAACCGCTTACCGGCTTCTGACCAGAAGCCCTCAGGGTCGCTGATCGACCGCTGATACATCGCGTCATAAGACTGTTCATTGACGTAAGCCCGCTCCGCCCACGCCTGGGGGACGGCATAAACTTTATCCGACATTAGAGCGCACCTCCGTTTGGCCATCTGAGTTGCGGCCATTTACTGCCATTATGCGGCGACGAGCCCCGCTCCACAACATGCTCGATGGTGGGGGAAGGGGGTTCGCAACCAAAATGATCGAAATCAATCTCGCACCGCGACATGATTTTCTTAAGCACGCCAGACGGTGGTCCGTTTGATTTCGAAGTCTTCAAGCTCGCGGGTCACCGGTACCTGGTATTCGGCGAGCGGCGTAAACTTTCCTTCCGGAAAGTAACTGCGGCGAGGGTCGCCGATGTAGACGGAGCATCCCTCGTTCTTGGCGTCATCGATGAAGCGCAGTACGCGGCTGGCCAGTTCGCGCTCGTAGAAAAGATCGCCGACAATGACGATGCTTTCTCTGGGCGGCGCCGCCGACAGCATGTCGCGATCGGTGGTAGAAAGCGTCACCGCATTGGCGGCGGCATTGACGGCGCATGCCGCGAGCGCGAGCAGGTCGATGTCTGCTGCCACGACGTGGGATGCCCCGGCTTTGGCGGCAGCGATCGCCGAGATGCCTGACCCGCTACCGAGATCGAGCACGGGCAAACCGCGGCAGACGTCCTGATTGTCGAGAAGGTACCGGCTGACGGCCTGGCCGCCGGCCCACGCGAACGCCCAATAGGGCGGCGGAACGTTCAATTCGCCCAGTTCGTCCTCGGTCTTCTGCCAGATCGGCAAAGATTCTTCGGCGAGCCGCAGCGTGATTTCGGGAACCAGAGGCGGGGCGATCGGTCTGGTATTTTCAAGGATGAAACGCTCGGCGTCGCGCGGATCGGTGAGATCGAGTTTGCCGCCGGTCATGATCCCTTAAGCTTCTTCAAGTCGACGCCGCCCATCTTGCAGATTTCTTTCCATTCGTCGGCGGCGACCGGCTGGACCGACAGCCGGGAATTGTTAACGAGAACCATACCGGACAGTTTCGGATTGGCCTTAACCGCGTCGAGGCCAACGGGCGAGGGGACCGGCACCATAGCTGCGACGTCGACGCATTCCCATTTGCCGGTTTCGTCTTTTGCTTCGGGATGTGCGGACGCGATGACACGCACAATGCCGACGATCTCCTTCCCTTCGTTGGAATGGTAGAAGAACCCGAGATCGCCAATCTTCATAGCGCGCATATTGTTGCGGGCCTGATAATTGCGGACGCCGTCCCAGGCTTCGCCTTTAGTCCCACGCGCGATTAAGTCGCTCCAGGAAAAAACGTCGGGCTCGGATTTGAATAGCCAGGTTTGCATGAGATAGCGCGTTCCACGAGATAAGCGTGCCTAGCGTGGAACGAGATCGATCTCAAGGGCTGAAAAAACAGAACCTCCGCACCGAAGTGCGGAGGTTCAGACGCGACACTACTTGAAAATCAATTCGCCGGGCTGCCGGAGGTACAGCTTACGACGTGTTCGACTGAACCTAGTCGCAAGACCCTGATTTTGAGTAAACGAGGTTTGCGTCCCAGATATTTTTGTCGGCGGCCGGCGCGAAGACGATGCAGCGGCGAACGAGAAAGACCACGAGAAAGCTGGCGATCGTCGCGACGGCTTTGGCCGCAATAGCGGATGCGGCAAAGTAGTCAGTCATCACCGCAATGACGAGGCCGGTAAGCATCAAGCCGAGCAATCCGGAGGCCGCGAATTCCGCAAGGCGTCGCGGCGCCGATTTTCGGGCGTGGGCGACGTCGAAGACGAAGGCGGTCGATAATGCGTAATGAGCGATCATGCCCACTCCATATCCGACGACACCTGCTACCGGAGCGTTAATGGCGAGCGCGCAGAGCGACATGTAGATGGCGACATCGGTCGCCAGCGCGGCGACGCTGACAACGGAATAGCGCGATAGCTGCGGAACGACCGCGGCGGTGTGACTCGCTCCGCGACCGCTCTCGGGCATCGTCACGTCATCAGCCGGTGCGAGCGCCATGCGATCAGCCTGCCTTGCGCAGCTTAGCGGGAACCATGCGGACGCTCTTTAGCGCTTCTTCCGCGCCTGAGCCGCCGGCTTCGTGATATTCGGCGTCCTCGTTGACGTTCCAGATGTCGTAGAGCATTTCGCCGGCAGCGATGTTTTTGACCGTCAGCATCGAGGTCATCATCGCGTGGTCTTGGTTGTTGTACTTGTGCATGCCGTTGCGGCCGACGAGGTGCAGCGTCGGGTATTTTTCGGCAAGCTCAGAGCGGATGGCTTCGACGTTGCGCTTGTAGCCATCATCGTAGACCGGATAGGCCTTCTTCTGACGGACGACGCAGCCGTCGACGCATTCGTCTTCGGTGGCCAGGCCGATCGTCGCAAGCTCTTTGCGGGCGAGCGCCAGCAAGTCTTTATCTTCTGCTGCCCAGAGACCATCGCCCTCGAAGCAGAAGTATTCGAGGCCAAGGCAGGCGAGTTTGCTGTCGGGCACCATTTCCGGCGACCACGAACGGAAGTTTTGGATGCGGCCGACCTTTACGCTCGGTTCATGGATATAGATCCAGTTGTCGGGGAAGAGGTCCGGCTTATTCACGACGAGGGCGACCGTGATGAAGTCGCGGTAGCGCAGATTGTCGGCGGCGGCCAGCGCGTTCGGGGCCTCGGCGAAAGCGTGCATCAGTTCGCGGATCGGGGCCGATGAAATGACGTGGCGCGAGGTGAAGGTTGCGAGATCGCCCGATGGTGTGCGGGCCTTAATGGTCCAGAGGTTCTGGCGAGCGTCGTATCTGAGGGTCGACAGCTCGGTGCCCATGTGGATCTTGCCACCTTGGGCGCGGGTCTTGGCCGCTGCCGCATCCCACATCATGCCGGGGCCCTTGCGCGGATACTGGAAGCTTTCGATCAGCGTCTTGATGACTTCGCCGTCGTGTGCGCCCGTGCCGTCCTTGACGCCCTTCGGCTTGACGGAGTTGCGCAGCGCGTTGGCCATCGCCGACCAGAGATCGAGGCCTTTGATGCGCTGGGCAGCCCAATCGGCCGAGATTTCATCGCAACTCATGCCCCACACTTTTTCCGTGTAGGTCTTGAAGAAGATCGAGAACAGGCGCTCGCCGAACTGATTGGCGACCCAGTCGTGAAAGGTTTCCGGCTTTTCGTTCGGGAAGGCTTGTTTGTACATGAACGAGAGCACGCACATGGCGCTTTCGACGACGCCGAGGTTGCCGAGCGCTTCGAAGGCTTTCAGCGGGTAAGAATAGTACTTGCCGTCGTAGTAGATGCGGCTCATGCGCGGACGGCTGATGAAATCCTGCGGCAGGATTTCCTTCCACAAATCGACGACTTCTTTCGACTTCGAAAAGAAGCGATGGCCGCCAATGTCGAACAGGAAATCCTTGTAGTTGACGGTTCTGCTGATGCCGCCAACGTAGTGCGGATCGGCCTCGATGACGGTCGTCGAAATACCTTGCTTGGTCAGAAGATACGACGCCGTGAGACCGGCCGGACCCGCGCCGATGACGAACACTTCGCTATGGGACATGAAACGCGCCTACGCATGAACAGAACGGCTTTGGGCAGCAGCTCGCGACCGGGAGCCGGATATGCTTGAGCGGAAGACTAGGGAGGATGGGTAAACAAAGGCTGATATTTGCAAAGAATTCGAAGCAAGCCCGAATATAAAATTTCAGGCCTTTTTTATCTGCGGCTGGCCGAAGTTTACGGTCCCCTAATGGGCGTCCGATAGGCTCGCGGCCTTTCCGGGGACCAGCGTATGCATTCCGCTACATCGAAGGTATCGGTCGAGCAGGGGATTAGGGCCTGCTTACGGGATGTTCCGAATTGGGGTTGGTGGCTGATTGCGCTCGCATTCGTCGGCGCTCGAAGTTGGCATGTCACCGGCGTCGGGATTTACGGTTTCTTTGGCGATCCGGACGACGCGACGCGCCTTGTTCAGGTCCGGGAGCTGATGGTTTCCTGGCACTGGTTCGATACGACGACGATAAAGTTCGGCGGCGATGCCGGGATGCTGTCGCATTGGTCTCGCCTTGTCGATCTACCGATTGCAGCGCTAATCGCGGGTTTCAATCTCTTCCTTCCCATCGAAGATGCGGAGCGTTTGACCCATGCTGCGTGGCCGCTGTTGACGCTGGGGTTCCTCACGTGGGTCATGTTCAAAACCACAGCGAAGGTCGGCGGCGATATGATCGGCCGTCTGACACTGCTATTTGCGGCGCTGACGCCGCTTGGGTGGTATCAATTCGCTGTTGGCCGCATCGACCATCATAATGTGATGATCGCCTGTACGGTTTCCGCCACCCTATTGATGTGGGCCTATCCGCAGCGCACGGCCGCTTGGCGCTTTGCTGGCGCGCTGGTTGGCCTGGCGCTCGCCGTTGGCTATGAGGCGTTGGCTCCGGCGGTTGTGCTGGGAACGTTCGTTGCTGCGTGGGGGCTTTTCGACCGGCGCGTCGAGAAAGGTGCGGCGGCGTTTTCGATTGCGCTGGCGCTGACGTTCGCAGCAGCTTTCTTCGCGACCATTCCGCCGTCGCGCTGGATGGATATCAAATGCGATGCCATTTCGCTCAACATGGTCGTGCTGGTCGCATCGGGGGTCGTGGGGGTTCTGGTCGCTCTTGTGCCGGGCCGGGAGTGGAAGCTTTATGCGCGTATCGCCCCGATTGCGGCCTGTGCGGGCGTTGGCATTGCAGCCTATGGATGGCTTGAGCCGAAGTGTCTCGGGGGCCCCTTAGGACAGCTGCCGCCGCTTGCAATCAAGATCTGGCTGGACAAGGTCGCCGAAAACAACAGCATTGTCGCGGATTTCTTCCATCGCCATTTCAGTCAGTCGTTCGGTCTGCTTGCGTTCTATGGCATTGCGCTCTGGGCGCAAGTTCATCGACTGAAAGAGACGCGCAGCGCGGCTGACCTCTTTTTGCTTGCCGCGGTTGTGTCGTTGATCGGTTTAGCCTGCTGGCAATACAAGTATGTTTCTTACGCATCGTTTATCTCGATCGTGCCGATGGCGCTCGTCGTCAGCCGCCTGGGTCCGGTCGGAGATATCGGCGCGTCGACAATACGATTGGGCGCGATCGTGCTGTTCAATCAGACAGTGCTGCTGTGGGCATCGGGTGGTGTCGATGCGGCGGTCGGTGCTCCGCCTGCCATGACGGAACAGGTACGCGCCGACGCGGATGCCTGCTCCAAGCCCGAAGCGATCCGCGAATTGGCCGACCTGCCTGCGGGGCTTGTTGCTGCGCATATCGACGTTGGCGCTTTTATCGCCGCCGAAACGCATCATCGCGTGCTCTCGGCGCCCTATCATCGGATTGCGAATGCGATCATCGCCAATCATCTGATTTTTTCAGCGCACGATGCCAAGACTGCGGCTGCGCTGTTGAAGCAGGAGGATGTCGATTACGTTGCGATCTGCGATGGTCTTGATAAGCCGCTTGCATCGAGTCCGGACTGGAAGGGAACGCTGAAGGTCGATCTTGTGAGTGGCAAGGCGCCGCGTTTCCTGGTGCCGGTGGCGCTATCTGATCCGCACGCGATCTACCACGTCTGGAAGGTCGATCGCGCGGCGCTCAATCTTCAGCTTTTAAAGGCCGCTGCATCAACGCCGTGATCGCCTCATCGACCATCAGGCGGCCTTCGATGATATCGTTGACGGCTTCGGCGATCGGCATGTCGATGCCATGCTCGTGCGCCAAGCGGACAAGCGCCTTGCAGGTATAGATGCCTTCCGTGACGGCGGCACGGGCGCCAAGAATCTCGGCTAGCGTGCGGCCCTCGCCGAGGGCGCGGCCAAGCGACATGTTTCGCGACTGCGGACTGCCACACGTCAGGATGAGATCGCCCAGGCCGGATAGTCCGAGAAGTGTTTCGGGACGCGCGCCCAAGGCGTCGCCGAACCGGCGCAACTCCGCAAAGCCGCGTGTCACGAGGGCCGCATGCGCGCTGGCGCCGAGGCCGCGTCCGGCGACGATGCCAGCCGCGATGGCGAGAACATTTTTGACGGCGCCGCCGAGCTCGGCTCCGAGTACGTCGCTCGACCAATAGAGGCGCATCTGGCGCGAAGACAACGTTGCGGCGAGCGCGCGGCCGACGGCTTCATTGCGACAGGCGAGCGTCAGCGCCGATGGCAAGCCGCGGGCCACGTCAGCGGCAAAGCTCGGTCCGGAAAGCACAACGCGAAGCAAGCGCGGCGCGACCTCTTCCAGAACATCGCCCATGAAGCGGCCGGTCGATTGCTCGATGCCTTTGGCACAAAGGATGACAGGGGTATCGGGTGCAATCTGCGTCGCGAGTTTCGCCATCACGCCGCGCAGGTGCTGTGCCGGGACGACAGCGAGAATGGCATCAGCATGCGCAACGCTCATGAGATCGCCGGTCGCGCGGATTGCCGGATTGAGATCGACGCCCGGCAAAAACGTGCGATTGACATGGCGGGCGTTGATGTCGTCGACGACCTCGGGCTCGCGCGCCCAAAGCGTCACCGCCGTGCCGCCGTGCGATAGCGTCTGCGCGAGGGCTGTGCCCCAGGCGCCGCCGCCGACAACACTGATCGAACGTATCTGCAAAACCGCCCCCGGGACTGTCATTCGTTCAACTTAGCACGGCACTTCGATTGGAATGCAAATGGCACATTCAGACTAGCCTTCGGCGGCTTAAGCCGTAATGAGCTTAAGCTTTGACACCGGCGCCGATGGCTTTGGGCGCTTCGGCGTCAAGCGGCCAGCGCGGTCTTGCCGGCGCGTCGAGCGGGTCGGCAAGATCACGGGCCAAGCGTTCGGCGCCTGCCCAGGCAATCATGGCACCATTGTCGCCGCAAAGTTCGAACGGCGGTGCGTGGAACGAGAAGTCGTGCGCTCGGGCGACATCTACAAGGGTGGCACGCAGCGCCTTGTTGGCGGCGACGCCACCGGCGACGACGAATGGCCGCTGCCCGGCGTCCGGAAAATGCGATGCGCCCGTACGCATCGCGAGCCGCACGCGATCAGCGACGCTCTCGCACACGGCCGCCTGAAAGGAGGCGCAGAGATCGGCGATATCTTGCTCGGATAGCGGCGCGCT
This sequence comes from Hyphomicrobium sp. DY-1, assembly GCF_047497105.1. Lineage (NCBI taxonomy): Bacteria > Pseudomonadati > Pseudomonadota > Alphaproteobacteria > Hyphomicrobiales > Hyphomicrobiaceae > Hyphomicrobium > Hyphomicrobium sp. DY-1. The sequence goes on from NZ_CP134870.1 coordinate 2,183,288, forward strand.
TTGCATGGCCGCATGTCTGACCGCCGTTTTCAAACCGGCGAATGAAAAGTGCGGGTCGCTCCGGCCTTTCATTGGGCGCGGAAGGTCGAAACGCGTGCCGTTACCGTTCGCTGCGGCTTTTTCGACGGCGGGGCCGCCGGGCATCGGCAGGCCGAGGAGCTTTGCCGTTTTGTCGAAGGCTTCGCCCAAGGCGTCGTCGATAGTCGTCGCAAGCCGGCGATACTGGCCGACGCCTTCAACGAGCAGCAGTTGCGTATGGCCACCGGAGACCAGCAGCATCAGATAAGGCGGCCGGACCCGATCGGTCAGGCCGACCGTCAGGGCGTGCGCTTCCAGATGATTGATCGCAACAAACGGGCGGCCGGTCGCGAGGGCCAGCGCCTTGCCCGTGGTGGCGCCGACGACGAGGCCGCCGATCAGTCCCGGGCCGGTGGCCGCTGCAATTCCGGTCAGGTCGCCGAGCGTTACGCCCGCTTTATCGAGAGCGGTCTTGACCAAAAGATCGAGGCTTTCGGCATGGGCGCGGGCGGCAATTTCCGGTACGACGCCGCCGTAGATCGCGTGCTTGTCGAACTGCGACAGAACGATGTTGGACAGAATTCGCCCTTCTCCCGCGGCGTTGCGGGATACAATGGCGGCGGCCGTCTCGTCGCAGCTCGTCTCAATGCCGAGAACAAGGGCGGCAGAAGGCGCAGTATCGGAAGGCTCAGACATCTGTTCAGGAACTTAACTTAGAACTTGCAGGCGCGTGGTTGGAATCCGCGCCTCTTTGGAGCATACCTGTCGCCCGAATTACCGGCATTCATCTATCGGCATTTGGGCCCGAACGCCCCGCCTAGCATCCGGAGAAACCTTTTTGCAAGCGACCCGCATCCGCATCGGGACCCGAGGCTCGCCTTTGGCCCTCGCCCAGGCGCACGAAGTCAAAGATAGGATCATCGCCGCCCATGGTCTGGCCGATGAGGCCGTCACCATTCAGGTCATCAAGACGACGGGCGACCGCGTGCTCGACCGGCCGCTGTCGGAGATCGGCGGCAAGGGTCTCTTTACGAAAGAGATCGAAGAAGCGCTGTTGACCAACGAGATCGATGTTGCCGTCCATTCGATGAAGGATATGCAGACCGTACTGCCCGACGGGCTGGTGATCGGCGCGGTGCTGCCGCGAGAAGATCCGCGCGACGCATTCATTTCTTTGCGGCATGAATCGTTCTCGAAGCTGCCGCAGAATGCGGTCGTCGGGACATCGTCGCTTCGGCGGAAGGCGCAGGTGCTGCATGCGCGCCCCGATCTGCGCGTCGTCGATTTCCGCGGCAACGTGCAGACACGGTTGCGCAAGCTGGAAGACAGTGTGGCGGAAGCAACCTTTCTGGCGGTCGCCGGTCTCAAGAGGCTGGGAATGACGGAGCGGATCACATCGCCAGTATCGATGGAGCATATGCTGCCGGCCGTGGCGCAGGGCGTGATCGGGCTTGAAATTCGCGATGGCGATGAACTCGTGACGCCGATCGTTGCAGCATTGAATGATGAGACAACGGCTTGGGCGGTCGCGGCCGAGCGGGCGTTCCTGGCGCGGCTCGAAGGGTCATGCCGGACGCCGATCGCCGGGCATGGCATCGTCGCAGGTGATGAAGTGCGCTTTCGCGGGCAACTGCTCTCGCCGGATGGCGAGAAATGCTATGACGTTTCTCGTATCGGAAATGTCAAAGATGCCCACGACCTCGGATTGTCCGCGGCCGATGAAATTTTAAACCAGGCGGATGCCGCGTTGCTTGTCCGGCCGAACGTCTGATGAACGTCATCATTACGCGCCCAATTCAAGATGCCGAACCGCTGAAAACGCGCATCGAAGAGCTTGGGTGCGAGGTAATGCTGGCGCCACTTATGGAAACCGTTGCGAACGATGTTCCGGCGGACGCGTTTGCCAATGCGACGGCAATCGTTGCGACCAGCCGTAACGCTTTGACGGCGCTTGCCGCTTCGCCTGTACTTGCCACGCTGACGCCGCTGCCGCTGTACGTCGTCGGGCCGGCAACCGCAGCTGCGGCGAGGGACATCGGTTTTGCGCGGATCGTGGAAGGGCCCGGACGGGCCGAAGATCTTGCACCGATGCTCAGGGCGCGGGCCGCGGGCGAACGTTTGATCTATCTCAGAGGCGACGTCGTCGCGTTCGATCTTGAAAGCGCGTTGGCCGAAAGTGGCGTTAACGTTGTGCCGGTGCTGGCGTATCGGTCAGTCGAAGCGGAAGCGTTGCCGCCGGATGTCATCAAAGCGCTCCAAACGGGCGGCATCGATGCGGTAACGCTGATGTCGCCGCGGACGGCGCGGATCTGGTCACGGTTGGTTGCCGCGCTGTCGCCGCCGGTACAACTTTCCGGCATAACGTATTTGTGTCTGTCCGAGCGCGTAGGTGAAGCCTTGGGGCCGATTGCAAAAATCGATATGACTCTCGTTTCTTCGCAACCTAACATCGAAGAAATGATTGCGCTCGTAAAACGTCTCGCGGCAAGCTCGAAAGCGGAGTAACAAGGCGTAAAAACAGGCCGGCTGGTCGCCCCGGCAATTGAGCCCTCTCAATAGACAGATTTTTCCGGAACACCTGGATTCCGAACCGGGACCGGACGGCATATGCGAGTTTCGTAAGGAGGCTTAGGCTCCGATGGCAGATGAGAAATCGGGTGCAGGATCAAGCGGTGGAGCGGGGAAGAAGCCCTATGCGACGCTCGACCTGAAAGCGACCGAGGTGAAGGTGTCGCCGGGCAAATCGAGCGCCGCGGCTCAGAGCGCGGCGGGCAGCGAAGTTCCGCGTCCGGCTGCTGCTGGATCTTATGCTGAGGAGCCGAAGAAGAGCGACGCCAAGGCGACGTTCGGCGCCGGCAAATACGATAAGCCCAGCTACGACAAACCCGGCGCATCTGCGTCGTCGGCGGCCTCTGCCGCCCGTGCGGCTAAGTCCGAAGAACCGAGCGTCATCGTGCAAAAACGCGGCGGCGTTTTCAGTCATCTGGCGGCCGGGATTGCCGGCGGCGGGCTGGCGTTCGCTGCCGTGCTGTGGGCCTTGCCTCAGCTTGAAATGCAGAACGGCGCGGATGCAAAGATCGCCGATCTTTCGCAACGTCTCGCGACGATCGAGAAGAACGAAAGCGCAGCACCGCCGCCACCGGATCTCAGCGGAATTCAAGCGAAGATCGCAGGCCTCGAAAATGCGACACAGAAAATTCCGTCGCTGATCGAAGGGCAGACGCGCCTCGTCGCCGAGACGAAAGCGGCGCTGGCCTCGGCCGCCTCCGACGCTGGGCAGCCGCAACTTATCGAGCGCATCGGCAAGATCGAGGATCGGCTGAAGGCGATGGCGGATGCGGGCGTCAACGATCCCAATGCGACGCGTATCGAGCAAATCGCGGGGCTGACGGGCAAAGTGTCCGATCTCGAAACGAGCCTTGCGACGCAGCTGACCGCGCTGCGGACGAACGTGACGAAGGATGTCGAGAGCCGCATTCAATCGGCGACCGAAGCCGCCGAGACGGCACGCGCGGGCACGCAGCGTATCGACAAGGATGTCGCCGGTCTCAAGACCGACGGTGTGCGGATGGAAGAAGAGATCGCGGCGTTGAAGTCGACGACCGATCACGTCGCCGCCGATCTCAAAGTTACGCAGGATCAGCTCGGAAGTCTCAAGACGGCGCTCGATGGTTTGCGTGCGGCTGCGGCGAAACCTGCCGACATTTCAGCCGCCGTGCAGCCGATCGACCAGAAGATCGCGGCGCTTGATAAAAGCGTGCAGGCGGTCGTCGAAGGCGATGCGGCGCGCAAGGAAAGCGCGAAGCGCGTTGTCCTCGCGCTTGAACTGCAGAACCTGCAGCGCACGCTCGACAGCGGGCAGAGTTTCTCGGCTCAGCTTGCCGACGTGAAGAAGGTTGCGGGGCCGACGTTCGATCTGTCAGCGCTGGAGAAGCTTCAGGACACGGGTGTGCCGACGTTGCCCGAGCTGACCAAGGAATTCCGCACGGCGGCAGACCGTGCAATCGACGCCGATTCAGAGCCGCAGGACGCGAGCGTCGTCGATCGGCTTTGGGCTGGTGCGAAATCGGTTGTGCGCGTTCGCCGGATCGATCTCAAATCCGATGACAAGAGCACGGAAGCCGTCGTCGGGCGCATGCAGGTTGCGCTGGCAGACGGTCGTCTCGGAGAGGTCATCGACCAGGGCAAGGAATTGTCACCGAAGGCGCAGGATGCGATGCGCCCCTTCCTCGACAAGGTTGCGGCGCGGGTCAGCGTCGAGACCGCGCTTCAGAACCTCAATTCACAACTGAAGTCTTCCATTGCGGGCGTCTCCCAGCAATCGGCACAGCCGTCGCCATAATCGATAAAGGGTCTGCGTCATGGTGCGCCTCGTCGTTTATCTGCTCACGATCGCCCTCATCGCCTCCGGCCTTGCCTGGCTTGCCGACAGGCCCGGCACGCTGCAAATCGTCTGGCAGGGCTACGACATCGAGACCTCGGTGTTTCGTGCCGTCGTCATCCTGGCGGCGCTGGTCGCTTCGCTGATCTTTCTGTGGTCGGTCTTCAAGACACTGTGGAACAGCCCGGCGATAATCGGCAGCCGGCTGATGCGGCATCGCGAGCGCAAAGGGCTTGATGCGCTTTCCGGGGGCATGATCGCCATCGGTGCGGGCGATAGTTCGCTTGCGGCGCGCTATGCGCTGCAGGCACGCAAGAGTCTGCCGCATGAACCGCTTACGCAACTGTTGCGCGCGCAATCGGCGGAGCTTTCCGGCGACCGCGCGTCGGCGCGGCGCATTTATGACGCGATGTTGGCGTCTCCCGAGACCGAACAGCTGGGGCTTCGCGGGCTGTTCCTCGAAGCGCAGCGGGAAGGCGCGGGCGAAGCTGCGCGGCAGTTTGCAGCGCGGGCGCTCAAGGCCAATCCGAAACTCGGTTGGTCGTCGACGGCGCTCTTTGAGCAGCAATGCAAGCAGAAGGACTGGACGGCGGCGCTGGCGACGCTCGAACACGCGCGCAAGAGCGGTCACATTCCAAAAGCCGCTGCCGATCGCAAACGCGCCGTGCTGTTGGCGGCAAAGGCGATCCCAGCCGAGGACGATACGCCCGACAAGGCGCTCGCCTGGGCGCTCGAAGCGCACGCCTTGGCGCCGGATCTCGTGCCGGCTGCCGTCGTTGCGGGTCGCATTCTGGCATCGCGCGGCAACACCTCAAAGGCGGCAAAGATCATCCAGAAGACTTGGACGAAGGCGCCGCATCCCGATCTCGCGACGGTTTACGCGCATGCGCGTGTCGGTGACAGCACGCGAGACCGGCTCGACCGCGTCCGCCAGCTCGCGGCTCTCAATCCGCATTCGATCGAAAGCCCGATCGCGGTGGCGACGACCGCGGCGGAGGCCCGACTGTACGAGGAAGCCCGCCGGGCACTGGAGCCGCTGCTCGCCGATCGCTTGACGCAACGCGTTGCGCTGTTGATGGCGCGGATAGAAGCCGGCGAGAACGGTGAAAAGGGCCGGGTGCGTGAATGGCTGGCGCGGGCGATGAACGCTGCGCGCGATCCGGTGTGGATGGCCGACGGTGTCATCTCCGATCACTGGGAGCCGATCTCGCCGGTCGATGGCCGTCTCGATGCCTTCCAATGGCGCGTGCCGGTTGAAACAAGTGATAGTGCTGGCGGCGAAATTCTGGCGACCAAGATCGACGAGTTGATCGCCATCGCCCCGGCGACGACGGAAATCAAGGCTGAAGCGCCAGCGGCTCCGGGTCGCAAGGCCGAAGCTGCAACGCCCGTCCCTGCCGAAAGCCAGCCCGTGACGGCGACGGCGGCTGCCGAACCTGAGGTCGTGACCGCCGAGCCAGTCACCGTTCCGGTGACGCCGAATTCCGACAGCGCCCCGAAGGCATCGGCGGCAAGTGCCGCCAATGGGGCCGCGCATCCAGCGGCGGTGGGACGCGGCGATGAGGTTGCAACGACAGTCAAGGCGTTGTCGCAGGAGCGCTCGCCGTCCGGGCGGGGGGATTCGGCCGTCTTCATCACGCCGCGCGCACCGGACGATCCGGGCACGGAGCCGCCGGAGCCGGAGCTTGAGCAGCCCGTCGCACGCCGGACTTTCCGGTCGGTCAACTAAGGCGCTGATCGGGTTGAGGGTCTTGGCTCGCGCTGGGTTTGCGCGGGCCTCTGTGGCAGGAATGACTTTTGAAGCAACGACCCTTGCAATTCCCGGCCGCCCAGAGTATCCCTCGCGCCTTCTCGGGGGGAACGCCCCTCCGCCGGAACAAAAGCCGCTTTAGCTCAGCCGGTAGAGCACGTCATTCGTAATGACGGGGTCGTGTGTTCGAGTCACACAAGCGGCACCACGATATCTCATAAAAATCAGAGACTTCCGAAGTTCCTTTTATTTAGTAAAAGGGAACGAAAGGGAGCCGATGTCCCTAAAAATCCCAGACTCACCGTCAAAAGTCCCAGACTCTTTCCCAGACTTTGTTCGCTCGGTGTTTCTAGCGCCAAATCGATTGCAACCAATTTCAAGCGAGGCAGGGTCGGTCCCCAAAATTGGGTTGAATATTTTACCGAGTTCACCGCTGTGCAGATGCTGCATGTGGTCGAATATCTGAGAAAAATATCAGTCTACAAAAAGCGCGATGCCGCCGGAGAGTTTATAGCACCAGCGGTAGTGCACACCGATGGCACATGCGCCGCAAACTCAGGACGGGTCGCATGTCGGTGGTAGCATCTGGATACAATCTTGAAGACCCGGCTGAATTTAAAGCGTGGTGTGTGCACTATCCGAAAGCAGCGGCTCTATTGGCTTCTGTCATTCGAAGTTGGAAAACTTCGAAGGCAAAGCTACGGGACGACCCGCACGTATGGGCTGCGTATCCACTTCGGGTATGGTGCCAGTGGACTGGACTAAAACTGCGCACCTTAGAACGGTATCTCGCATTTCTGGAGGTTCACGGCCTTATTCGACGCGAACGAGGGCCGTTCGCCGGAAACACGCTGCATACGTTTATCCGACCGACAAGGCGTGCATTGGCGCATTATCAGTTCCAAAAAACTCCTAAGTCGAAGACTTCTAAATTCGAGAATAGCAAGTCGAAGAAGGTCACTGATCCGGTAGCTTACGTCGATGCTTGGGAATGCGCCGTTGTCAAACACACAGATGCTGCCTACTGCAAGCTGACCAAAAGTGCGCGCTACCAGCTCAAAGAGGCGGTAGATGCGATGCCGCCAGAACACGTATCAAGTATCATCGAGTACAGCGTTGAGCGCTGGAACTGGTTTGGAGGTCACGTCAAATACGTGACAGAGGAGTTCACTCACTCACCGACACCCTCGACAGCGTTCTTCAAAAAGCATGTAAACGTATTCATCAACGTCTACATGAACTCCCTTAAGGTACAGGCGACCAAGAGCAATTCCGTGAAATCATCATCGTCTCAAAAGAGCGAGATAGACGTTTGCACCGATGAGTATATTGACTCACTAGAAGATTGATGGACGCGGACTATTCCGCCAGGCATTCCGCCATTTTCACCCAATTGGCGGCGCTAATGACGGATCAACTGGCGGATCGTTTGGCGGAATGCTTGGCGGAACCTAATCACTTCACTTCTCCTTACTCGCTTCTCAGTTCTCAAAAGTTACGCTCACATACGTTCGCGAACCTTCCTTGCATTGTTCAAGTGAAGTGCTCGCTTACGCTCGCATCTTGTTCCCGGAGGAGTGATAAACTCATTGAGGCTCTTATCCGGGATACGAAGCACTTCAGAAGAGTCCGCCAGCATGTGCAGTTTGCAATTCATTGCGCAGTCACCACCGCTCCTTCTATGCTTGTCGCGTCGTCGGGCTCTGCGTCGGACGACGTCCGCGATCATCATAAGAACATGCGTAGCGCCGAGAGATGCAACGATGGCTACAACCCCACCGGCAACCTCCGAAATTCCCGCCAGCGGCGATCCTCGTGTCAGCTGGAGCCGCTCCTGAACTGCACCCGCTAAACTGCTTGCTAATGATCTCATTGTTGTCTGAAACAGAGTAGGTTCCGCGGGCCATATCAAGAGCTAGCGCAGGGCAAGAAATCTTCGACCGGCCGAAAAATATATAGCGCGGCCGCTTCGCGAATATGGCCGAGAGAATTGAGGGAAAGCACGCGCGCATTGACAAGCGACCGAAGGCGTGTGGCCAATTTAACTTGCTCTGGCGTTCCTAAGTAGTCGATTATCTTTTCGTATCCGTTCAATTCGGGTTGGGCTACGAGCACGCGCGTGGCCACGCTTACGCGCGCATCGAGGTACTTGCGGAGCGCGGAGCGGACGGCTCTCAGAGACTCGGCTGAGCATACCGAACGGCCACATTGCTCCATCGCCCTGGCAAGTGGCCGGAAGCCATGTTTGATGCGGGCTCGATCACTAGAAGCGCGAATATTGGCAGTCGCAACAACCTGCGGCGACGAGTTGATCACAACATCCGCATAAGTGGCTGGCACCTTAGACTTGGTTCCCGTTACGGGATAGCAGCGGACGCTCTCGGGATTGAATGTCATGTCCGAAAGCCATGCGAGTCCAGGCGGTAAAATCAATCCAAAGAGAATGACGGCGACAGCCGCGCCGACAGCGATGGATTTGTTCAAGTCGTTCTCATTTGGAGAGTGCCAATCCATAAGACGGCGAGCTGAAATGAGCCGCTTGATGTTCCGATTGCCGACTTATCCAACGGCAGGACTTTGCTGGTGCCGACTCGATAATCGACTCTTAAGTATGACGGCAAGGTCTAGCGTTGCCAGCGTAAAAATCGAGTATCTAGAAAGGGTTAATTGAGCGCTTTTTGAGCCGGTACTCGATTTATGTCTGTGCCCATGAATTTACTGTCGGCCTTTACCGTCGTGTTGGCGTCGCTTATGCCGTCCCTCAGCCGCGCTGCGCCCGGTCCAATAGCGACGGCGAAATTTGACTTTCAAGGCGACTACACTTGGTCATCGTTTCCCGCAGTTCCGAGTGAAAAAACCGGATGGCCCGAGGGAGTGACGAACCGATCGTATCCGTGGATGCACGTTAAAACTCCCCAGACACGCCGCATCTGTGTCTGGCGCGATATCGGGAAATCACGGTTCGCATCCGATCCGAGCATTCAACCCGATAGCATCTTACTGAGCTGCACCTTCGGACCCCCGAATTCCATTGAAGCGCCTGAAACTATCGAGACGATACTCAGAGACTTTCTCACCGTCCAAATAGTGTGGATTTGGCAGGAGGCCCGGTACGTGCTCAGCCGCTTCAACGTTGACCTTTCGGTCAACGGAGTTTGGTACTTGTCGCATAATGCAGAGCGCGACATTCCACAGATCAAGCTCGAGACCGGTACGATCGAATTCCCATCGAGTCGCAACAACCCTATCCCTTTCACACTCCAAGTTGCTCTTTCGGCGCGACTTAACTCGGGTGAGCCTCAAAAGACCCCAGTTGTGCATTTTTCATTCACAGGTACGGCAGAGCCGATACCAGATTGGGTGAACTATTAATTATGGAGTACGATGAACGTCCAATTATCGTGGCTGAGAAAGAACGAGCCAAGCTTTCCGGCGGGACCGGCCGGTCGGTAAATTATTCTGGCAATCAACGAGACGGCCTGTGAGGTACCGGGCCAAAATGGTAGAGAAGTACCGAGCTACACTTTGCAATCAATTGCAAACTTAAATCGCCGCCCAACGGTCCGGAAGACGGTTGGAGTCACCATCTGTGCGGTTCGCCGATCACGGCAGTCGGCTTTCCCCCTGAAAAGCGCGCTCCTTATACCTATTCGCCGAGCGCCTACGATGGCCGCAAAAAACGGTACACGTGAGGTCGTATTACAGGCGGAATGGAACTTTCGTACACTCCTACTATCGCCGCCCACCGAGAACACGGTTACGAAGGTAGCTCTCCCTCATGATGTTCGCTCACATACGTTCGCGCTCCCACGTTCGGCGCTCAAGAGAAGAGCTCGCCTAACCCCGCTATCTGTTCCCATCGAAAATAGGACGATCCGAGGCGCTCAATTGTTGCAATTGATTGCAAAGGCAACGGAGCGCGGCGTTAACTCAGCACGTTAGCGCGACGGTAGAAGTTTCTGTGTAAGGAAAAATCGAACTCAACTAGGAAGTGAGCAGTCTATGCGCGCGAGTTTGCCTGCCTCGGCTTCGCTGATCGTATTCGCAGCCGCGTTGTTCTGGACCATTGGTCATGGCAACACGTCGGCTACCGCCATAGGGTTCACCATTGTCTACACGATCACAATCGGCGGCACCGTCGTTACAGCCCTGATCCTCGCTCAGATAGCAACAAGCAAGGTCGATCAGCTTTACGCAAGGCTGCTAGCATTCACGGCGATCTCGGTCGTGACGCTCGCGATTGCGCTAATGATTTGGTCGCTCCGGCGACCTCCACCGGACCCAATCGGCTTGTTTAGGATGCTTTTGCCGATAGCTCTCTACCCGACTATTTGTGCATGGGCAGCATACGCACTTGCTCTGTGGCGGCAGGATCGTCACACTTAGGCTGCTCGATACGCCTGCCAGCGGGGGTTCCCCGCGTTGGCGCGCAGGGCCGCCTATTTGCGCTGGCTCACTAAATCTCGTGTAGGCTCGTGATGCCCTCCGGCTACGAAAATTCCCCCGACTACGGTGGCCCCGAACCGAGCGGTAAAGAATACATTTGGTGGATAGTGGCGGCAGTTGTTGTGGTCGTAATTATTTGGCAGCTGCGAGCGTGGTTCCACTAGTTTAACTGCTGCCCGTCAATGAACTCCAAGCGCAGAAGCATCTTATCGACTTCCCGTTTGTGGTCCTGAAGTGTCTTCTTGATCGACAGCAGCAGCTCGCGGTCCGTTTCCTTCAAAGCATTCGGCGACGTCTGTTCCAGTTCTCGGATGACTGAAAGAATTCGAGTGGGATCGACTGGCACATCTGCCTCCTGCCTTGATTTCGGCGTCATTCGTCCAAAGGCCACGCGGCAGTTTTATGCAGACGGTCAATGGGCTGTTCGAGAATATCCCAGCGGTCTTCGAAGCGGGCCGCGTTCCTGGCCATCCTCATGTGGTGTTTGCCATGAGCCTTCGGTTCCGCAAACAAGTTTACATAAATCGGAAAGCGGTCTGTTCTTTGCCCGCTCTCTGTTCGAGTGGCCACGCGATACCAATAGTCTGCGTGAGCGCGCGCTATCGTCTCCGCAAACGCAACGGGCATCACGACGAAGCGACTTCCCGACTCCTTGCCACACACTACGGCGATTACGACGTCGGCTCTGAGGGGGCTTACCTTACTATTGAAGACGCCTTTTCCGTCTCTGAGGTAGGACAGGGCGCGCCCTAAATGCAGATACTTGGCGTGGCTATGGCCCCACCCTCTTCCTGCCTTAACCTGGATGGCTACTTTTTGCTGACCCTTGACCGCAATGATGTCGACGTTAGCGCTTACCTGCATTCGATCAAGGCGCACCGGGTGCCAACCACGGCGAACTAAAGCCGCTTCAACCTCTAACTCCCCTAGCAATCCGGTGTTGATTGCCTCGCTAGCGTCTGAGCGTTCCCGGGCGCTTAGTGCCCTTCATATCATCACCAAACAGGTGGAATGGCTTCGGAAGCCCGATAAGCAGAAATCATCTCAGGCGTTATGTCTGTCGGAAAGCAGAGCGGTCGCGCGCCACCTGGTTTGCTCCATGCGCTTCTGCGCCCGCACGCTTTGCCGTTCCGCATAGTGTCGCTGGGGCAAGCGCAGGGATGGCCTGTTGCTTTATAGAGCGCGATAGAACCTGCAATGATTAAGGCGGCTATCGCAGCGTCCGTGAGCACTTCCTTGGTAGTCGAGTTTTTCGGAGCTGTCTCGGTCTGCGGCGGCAAGCTGTCAGCTCGCAATGCAGCAGTGTGAAAAGCTAGGCCGCACGCGACGACAATCAAAAATTTCTTTAACATGAGATAACCCCTATTTGAGATTATCTCTTACGTTGCAGTCCGCATCAACAGGTCTGCGCGTTTCCGGTTAAAGAAGGTCCGACTGCCCCTCGTCTTTCTTCGCAGTCTTGGCCTTCTTCGTATGTGCCTGCTCGGTCATCGTCCAGTTGCCGCCGTCTTCGAAAGTCCGAAGAACCATCTTCACATCAGCAGGTCCGCCTTCGCGCTCGCCCAGCCAAACTTCCCAATCCTCTGGCCGAAGGATGGCTGGCATCCTGTCGGTAATCTTAGATATCAGCGTGTTGGCAGACGTCGTCACTTGAATGAACGTGTCTAGCGCCTCGTCGCCGTTCGTCCACTTTTCGCAGATCACAGCAATTGCAATCGGCTTTCCGTCCTTCGGCGTGATTACCCATTGCTTGGTTTTGCCGTTTGGCAGCTCTTCGCCTTCGTTGAACGTGTGCACCACGAGGATACCGCGACCGTGCATGAAGGCATTTGCAAATGTCGGCAGTCTATCGATTGTCTCGGATCGCGCGTGCATGTGCTTCGGGCGAGACGGGTTCTTGTCACCCTTAGCAGCGAAGCCCCAACGCATCGGCACGACTTCACGTTCGCCAGCGTCGTTCAGCCGAATGATGTTGGCGAAGCGCATTGGCGTGGAAACGACTTCACTATCCGTCTCTGCGAGTGGCTGAGAGAACGCGTGCACATCGCGCCATGACGACATTTGAGTGAACTTACCGCACATTCAAGCGAACCTTGCTGACACCGCCTCCGGTTATATAGTGTCGAGAGGTCCAGCGTATTGGACAGCACAATAACAAGTGATTGAGGACTGACAAATGGCGGACGACAAAAAGAAGAAAGGCGCTCAGGATCGTACTCGCATCGCTATGGGCGAGCCATATGAAGTCGCCTATTGGAAGAAGAAGTTTGGGGTGACCGGCCAAGCATTGGCAGGTGCAGTTCGCGCCACAGGTTCGAACAACGCCAAGAAGGTCGAGGCTTACCTCAAAAACAAAAAGTGATGGGCGTCAGCCGGGGGGATTAGCCGACGCCCTGAACTGGTGGCACGGGGGAAGTGCTGATCCAGTCAAACGCACCTGAGGGATTGGGTGCTAAAATTTTTATACACTACACTGATCATTCAAACTCCCAAAAATTCACTTGGAAGAGAAAAAATAGTTGCTGCGCTGCGAACTATCGGGCGCTTCCCCTACCAGTCAGCATCGTATGCGCGGTAAGTACGCCTGACGACATAGAAACCGTCAGGGCCATACACGGCCGGGCCCGGATAATAACGAGGTCCAGGGTAATAGACGACCGGCGGCGGATATGCTGCAACCGGTGGTCCGTAGTAGTAAGCACCGTAAGCAGGATATGGCGCATAGTACGGGTAAGGGCCGGGATACCAATAGCGGCGGTGGTTGACCTCAACGACCGCGCTCGGCTTCTTCGGTAGCGGCGATACAAAATTCGCAGCTGCGGCCGAACTGACCGGAACAACATAGACGACAGCTGACAATGCAGCAGCTATTGAAGTCGATGCGAAGATCACTTTACGCATGAGACACTCCAGACATTGTCCGGCCCCGTCCAGCGCACTCTGACGATCCTTCAATCCACTTCGGCTGTCAAAAGATTTGAATGCTGCTTTGCATATTGAGCATTCGACGCCCGCAGCCACACAAACTGGTTAGCTCTCTGTCTCGCATACCTAGTCAAGTGCTCCCTGCTTCGTTCGCCGTAATGCGACAGGTCCACGAGCGCTTGCGCCACTTCCTCGTCCAGCCCTTCAAAATCAAATGCTGGGTTCATCGAGACAGTCTCTTCGACAATGTGCTTCCGAATTTCTAGCAACATCGCCGTCGTCGCTTCGTCGTGTTGAGCACCTTCGATCTGCTTGCGAGCTGGTGACATCGTTTCCTCCCTCGTTGACCATGTTCTCTTTTTGTTCTACGCATGAGAGATGGTCAGACGCAAGGGCGAAATGCGCAATCGCGACGTCGATATCGGGTGGCCGCATCAGGTGGCGCTGCCCGCTAACGTGACTTCGGGAAAAGCTCACGATGTAGTGCGTGCGTTTTGCAAAGACCTATCGCTTTGCCCGCGTGGCCATACGTTCTTTCGTGACAATCAGTGGATCAATGTTTGGTGCTTCGCTGAAGAGGAACATGCGCTGAAGTTTATCGCACGGTTTGGCGGCGAAATGATTGCTGTTGAAGACAGACCACGGTGGCCAGGGAAGGTTAGAGGTAAGTAGTCCCAAAGCGATGACCATGATCGCGCCGCTCCGCCCAGCTCCGTTGCATAGCCTCGAGCGATGACGGATGGTTAAGCCCAACTTGCGACGTCCGAAATTCCTGCCAGCAACGTTCCCCGCATTAGCGAAAGCCGGGCTGCTTGTGCCAGCTTCGGAGAGTGCTGAAAATCGAAAGCTCAGAAGAGCAGTTCTGAGGTTATCAATGAAACCCAACTGATGCTCTTCGGGTGTGGCGTTGCAGAATTTGACGGACCTGCATCGCAACATCTGCTTTCTCGAAACGGGCAGGCACTTCGACGAGTGCAACTCCGGCCGTGCGGAATGCTTCTCGTTTGACTGCATCGCGCATCAGCGCCGTCCCTTGGTAATGACCATTGCCCTGATATTCGACCGCAAGTACAGCGTGTCCTGTTGCATTGACGATGACGAAGTCCGCACGCTTGCTGTTGATAGAGCGGTAGGCGAGATCGGAAGCCGTCTCACTCCAGAGCTGACGCTTTGGCTTAAGGATTTCGCCGAGGCTGGTCTGCGCCATCACTCGAAACCCCGAATTCAAGTCTCGAACCACCGCCTCAAGCACCAGCAGGACCTGGAACTCACCTTTGTTAAGCAGCGGCTGAGTCTCAAATTGCACTCGCGAAACGAATTCCAACTGTTTCTTGGGATCGGCAACGTGATTGTCTGACGCTAACGTCGGCAATCTTCGTATGCGCGGGCGTCGTAAACTGCGAAATGGGCCAAGGTACACCAATCCCGCTATTGCGAGAAACAATAGCCAGAGGCCAAGAGACCGATCGAACGGATTGCCGGTGGTTAGAAGCGCTTCCATGCTGTGGCCGCCGTGCGGGACAAGGGCGAAGCAGATTAGGTCCCAAAGGCAAATAAAGTACTTCGCGACGCTGTATTGGTCGTAGCCAATTGAAGCGAATTGGCTAGCCAGAGGGACAGAGCATGGAAGGCTACATCCGGTTCAGCCTTCGTCTCTTTCGCTGCTCAATCGGACGTGGAAATCGACAAGAAAAACAATATGTTGCTGCCCCCTGGCGCGGCGGCGCTATTTCTTCGGCCCAAGCGAAAAACTGATCGACGTATCGCGCCCATCGGACCCAACAGCGAGTCTCGGAGAGTCGATCTCGATTAGGTACGGCAGAGCCGATACCAGATTGGGTGAACTATTGATAATGGGGGCCGATGAATATCCAATTATCCAGGCGGAAAACGAACAACGCAAAGCGCGGATGCGTTAGATCGGCTTTGCAATCAATTGCAAAGTTCGCCCTCTATTGCGCTAAGACGTGCCACGCTAAGCGGCGTGGGTGCTGCTCTTGTCACACCAAAATCGGTACATGTCGCCGAAGAGATTTGGATTGCGCTTCTCCAGCTCTGCCCATTGTTTAAGTTTTCCGGGCCACTCGACCAACGGCAGCACTTCTTTGAGCTTCACGAAGTCCTGCACATTCATGAAGCCTCGAAAATTGAGGCCATTACTACTCATAAATGTCGCGATCTCTGGAAGAGAATGGTTTCGTTCACTCACATGGAGGAATAAGTCCCGGAATGCGCTCGTGCTGTAAAGGTCGCGGATACCAAAGTATTCGTCTCGCAGTTTGCCGTCCGGCCGCTTTACCAAAGACTGCCGATAATTTCGCAGCTCTCGATTGGAGCAATTTGGTCCCGGATAGTCTTCGGCGTTTTTCAGCTCCGCCAAATAGCGACGAGCAATTCTACTGTACAAACCGATCAGCATGATACCGCTACTTGAGAGGCAGGTCTTTAGAATTGTCCACCCGCGAAACGGGTCTTGCATGTGGTGAAGCACGCCGACACATTCGATCACATCGAACCGTTCTTTGAATTCGGCCGTATTTTCTAAGTCTAAGATGTCTGCCTGCAAAAATTGAACATTTGGGATCGAGAGCCTCTCGGCCATGCGGGAAGCGTAACCGAGGCTCGCTCTTGAAATGTCAATCGCGGTCACCCTCGCATTCGGCCCATAGACGGTAGCGGCGGCTAACGCTTGTAATCCTGTTCCGCATCCCGCGATCAGCAATTCGAAAGGTTCATCGAGGAATTTAAGGCGGTCGCGGTCAAAGAATTGACGCAACGTTCCCTGCCACTCGGCCTTGTTGGTCAACACCCCAAGGCTCGTCCAGCGCGGATATGGCGCACTTTCATATTGGTCTCTGACCGCCTGCGAGGTCGCATTCGCATTCGCATTCGCAACCGCAGCGATCTTCGGCACATTCGCGGAGTGTGAGCGTTCAAGCTTATCCTCGCGCAACCGATCGAGAGCAAAGTCGCGGACAATATTCGGTTTCACTCTTCGAACCGAAACCTCGTCAATCCCTTCGCCCAGCCACGTAGAGACGGGTGCGTAGGTTGCGGCGATGCCTAATTTGATCCCGGAGCTGACATCACCACTCGTAAAGTCAATTCCGGAAAATCGTTCTCTCAGCGCACATTCCTCGTCGTCACTCGTCGCCCAAACGTATTCGTTGATCCAGCACTGCTCCGCCAACGTAATGACAAATGAGGAGAGCGTGCGATCCTGAAAGCGACTTTCCGGCACTTCAAGTAATAGGGTCCGCCTCAATGCGATAAGCAAGCACTCGAGTTCGGGCATGCGGATAATGTTGTCGCGAAGAGCCGTACGAAAAAGATTATCGGCCAGTAGTGGACTTGTACGCTTTAAACATAAGTCGCGAGCCGCGACGAGCCATCCTTGCGATCGTCCAAGATCGAGGCTTGGTTTCAAAGGATCGCCGCGCGCCATCGAGTAGATGAATGCTTCCGCGATCTGATCTCGGTTGACGAGATCGAATTTCAAAGCGGCCTGCACTCCGAACCTGTTGAGTTTCACAGTGCCGGGCAGTGATCGCCGCGTCACAAGTGCGCCGAGGTGTCGAGCGGCCTCTATCATGGCAGGCTGCAATCGCAACGCCTCAGTGAGTTGCTCTCCTGCGCCACCAAAATCGCCAAGCGCTTCCATGACGAGTGCTAAATGGTAACGCCCCAGCGCCGAGCGAGGAGCTAAATCGACAGCACTTTGGAAGTAGGTTTTTGCAGCTTTGAAATCTCCACGGTCCACCGCTGCTGATCCTAGCTTGGACCAAGTATCTTCTTCCGGTTCCTTGACCTGCTGATGCGCCATAGCCGATCCCCCGAGCGCGCAGAATACGTATGCAGTCTAAAGACTATACGTACTCAGATGATCTGCGTGCAAACATCATCGCATTACGGAACGCTGTTTATTTGAAGTAATCTCTGAGCGGGGAGCGGGGTATACGCTGGCCAATGGAGGTGGTTTGGCTAGCCAGAGGGACAGAGCTTGGAAGGCTACATCCGGTTCAGCCTTCGTCTCTTTCGCTGCTCGATCCGATGCGAAAATAATCGGTCAAAACAATATGTTGTATGGCCCGGGCACAGCTGTGATCTTTCTTTTGGATTACGCGAAAAACTGATCAACTATCCGGCCCAAACGAAGCGCATTAGTTATGTTCCTCCCGTCAAGATTTTGAGTCGGGGATGATTGGGAAATGCAGGGGCGAGGAATGCCACTTCTTGTAAGTGGCACGATGGAGAAGGGTGTCTCAGTCAACGGCCTGTCGCGATGCGATTTAAAAAAGAAGGGCGAGGCTGGCTATAACGAAAGATGGGTGCAGGAGCTGGTGCATAAAGCCCCTTCCGTTTTGCCCATAATCGACATCGAGCCGTCGTTCTTCCCAGTGGCACCAGTTTGCATCGAGTTGCCGCTCGCATCCGGCTACCTGGATAATCTGTTGATCACTCCCACGGGTGACATTATCGCGGTCGAATGCAAGCTGTGGCGGAACGGCGAAGCCCGGCGCGAAGTGATCGCTCAAATCATCGATTATGCCAAGGACCTCCAGGCACTCAGCTTCGAAGATTTTCAAGATGCCATTCGCAAGGCACGGAAGGAGCCGAAGTTCAATCTACATGCTTCTGCGTCGGACACCGTAGACGAGGGTGGTCGGCTCGAAGAGCAAAAGTTCGTCGACACCGTATCCCGAAATTTGCGCCGCGGACGATTTTTGCTTCTCATCGTGGGTGACGGCATCACAGAAAACGCTCGGGGTCTAACCGAGTTTTTGCAGCAGCACGCCGGATTACATTTCTCCTTGGCAATGGTTGAACTCGCGGTTCATGAGATGCCGGAAGGTGGAAAATGGCTCGTCGTTCCCAGCGTTCCACTCCGTACTGAAACGATCGTCCGAGGCATCGTACAATTTGAGTCTGGAGCCGTCGCTATTGCCGCCCCACCTCGTTCCGTCAAATCGGAAACGCCGTCGACCCTTAGCGAAGAGAGCCTATTCGAGGCTCTTGACCGGAAGCGCCCAGGAACGACCGAGCAACTGATCGCATTTCTAGCGAGCTGCGATGATCTCAATGTTCATTGGGAAGTCGTCAAACACTTCGTCGTTCGAATGACGTCAGACGCCGCTCGCATCACTGTATTCGTAATAAATCCCGACGGTCTGGTTGATATGGGCTATGCGCCGGGCATGAAAACCTTCTATCGCGCCTTCGTCGAAAAAGTCGTCGCCGCAGTTCCTGGGACCGTTGCGAAGGAAACAGAGAAGTCGGTTTTCGCCAAGAAAGCGAACGGTTCTCTGCTTACGGTTTGGGACCTTCTGGACAACAGCTCAGGCATCCGACTCGCCCTCGAAGCGTTACGCCAGCAGCTTGAAACCTTCGATGAAACTCAGACTTCGGAATAACAGTCGACCGCGATGACCTACGCCTTTAGAGATAGCGCCCGTTCCAACTACTTGATTAGTCGGACGGGTTTTCTCGTAGGCAGTTTGGGTTGCGAGGGCGTAACCTCGTTAAAATCCGCATTGAACAAGTCTCGAACGACGGCGAGGGTTTTGCAGTCATCCGGATAGCGACTTGCTCCGCGGTGTGGCAGCTCGACTTCCAACAGCGGAATAGGGACAAGTGTTCGTCGGGAAACATGCTGACGTCGACCGCTAGGTGGTGCACGTCGCTATCCCCCGACTCTTGCCGAGTTCTAGCAATATTATCCCACGACGGCTCGTGCGAATCGTTCCCTTCCGCTAAGGCTGTCAATAGCTCCAACTGGAAGTAGTGCTGCGTTTGCTGCGGAACGGATTGCGATTGAATGGATTCGCCCAATCCTTCTGATGACCAGGCCTTTACGATAACGCCGGGCGCTGCATTGCCCGACGGCGGGGACGCGCTGAAATCTGCGATCGCCGCGATGTTGGGAGATCATTCGGGGCTGGCGGCGCGGATCCGAACTTTGGAGAATACGAATAGGAGCGGCCACGCGCGCACCCACATTCGCGTCCACTATCTCGCGTTCAGGGACGGAAAGCCGACGCTGGATGAGCTGGTCGAGGCGCTTGAACCGAAACTGGTCGGCTTCTGCCTACCGCGCGCCGAAATCAACGATACGCTCGGCCAGATCGACACGTTGACCCGACAGCAAGTGTTGGAACGAATCAGCGCACTTGCCGGACGGGCGCGGCGTCTCTTCATCAAAACGAGGATTGCGACTGGTCGCAGCGGAGAAGCCGGTGAACTGCTGCTCTATCTGCTAACCGAGTGGATCCTGGCCGCGCCGCAGCTCATTGCTAAGATGAGCCTGAAGACGAATTCGCAGATGCCAGTGCATGGCTCCGATGGCATTCACATCCGCTATGATGAGGCGGAGCAGACGTTGTTGCTGTTCTGGGGAGAGGCCAAGGTCCATCAGTCGATCAAAAAGGCTATCGGTGCGGCGGCGACGTCCATGGCGGCGTTTTTCCGCGATCAACTGGCCGCAGAGATCGTACTGGTAAAGGCTCACCATCATATGGCGGATCTGTCGAGCGAGGCGCGTGAAGCCCCACTTAGCCACCTTGACCCTTACTCGGAGAAATCGAACTCTCGCAAAGACATTTCAACATGCCTGATCATGTTCGACTTCGATGCGGCGCTCGAGCAGCACGCGCCAGAGAACCGCGAGACGGCGTTCCGCGCGACGTTGCTTGCGTCCATCGGGGCGGCGATTGCCGAGTTTGACGCGGTGGCGACCTCCGCAGGGCTTGATCAGCACAATGTCGAGCTCTTCTTCCTGCCGGTGCCATCGGTCGACGACTTCAGGAGGGCCTTCCAGAAACTAATTGGATGGCCTGAATGATCAATGAGCTAGGTGATAGGATCTGGAAGAACACTGCGTTCCATCGCGAGTGCGAAGAGCTGCACACGGAATGGCTTCAGAGAGAACTCAAGACAGCGCCGACGTCGGCGCTGTCAGATGCGGCGCTGATCCGGTTGTTGCGCGCAGCCGCCGTGCTGTCGCTTTCCAGCGACGACGACCGGCGTGATGCGGCGTATCGCATCGCAGCCTCGTCGTTCGACCTGCGGCGGATGACCCATCCGGGGGCGTCAGCTATAGCCAATGTCATCCTCGGCCGACTGGGAAACTTTCCGGCCGTCCATCTCGTCAACGGCATGGGCGATGCGTCGGCCTTCACGCCGTTGTCCCTGCTGGCAGAGGAGGAGAACCGTCGCGCCAAGAATGAGGTGCTGGTTTCCGGCAAGACGACCACGCTCACGGATTTTCAGCGGGAGCTGTGGCGCGACCTGAAGTCGGGAGCTTCTGTGGGCATATCGGCCCCGACCTCGGCGGGCAAGTCATTTGTTGTGTTGGCGCATTTGGAAGAGCGAGCGAAAATTGGCGGCGCTTTTCGAGCGGTCTTTCTGGTTCCTTCGAGGGCGCTCATCACGCAGATTACGGACGACATTTCGACTTGGTCTCTGCGTCTGGCGGAGAACCCCGTCGCGTTGCTGACGATGCCTCTTTCCGCCGATATGCCGTTGCCGGACAGATCGATTTTTGTGTTCACGCAAGAGCGCCTGCATCTGACGCAGATCAACCATCCGACGCTGAGCTTTGATCTGATCGTAGTTGATGAGGCGCATGCTTTAGCAGAAGCGCCGCGCGGCATCTTGCTGGCAAGCGCTCTGGATGAGGCGCTGCGGCGCAGCCCGAATGCCCAGGTCCTCTTCGCAAGCCCGAACGTGGCCAACACGGAGGTGTATGGATCGTATTTCGGATTGCAGGGGTTCAGAGCACGGACAACGACTGCCAAAGCGGTCGCGCAGAATATCCTGTTCGTCGACTCGCCGTCCGCTCGCAAGAAGCTTGTGAGCATCCGCTCACCGAGATCCGAGCGGGGAACGACGGTTGCTCAGGTAGAGCTTGCCCAGCGTCCGACGACGACTTCGGCCAAGTTAATCTCGGTCTCTCTTGCCCTCGGTGGCGGCGCTCCTTCACTGGTTTACGCAAACGGGCCTGATGTTGCGGAGAAGATCGCCGCCGGCCTGGCCAATGGCCTGCCGCAAGGGAAAGAGGATGAAGCTCTTACAGAGCTGGCAGACTTCATCGAGGAAGCCGTCCATGCCGAGTATGCGCTCGCGCCTGCGATACGGCACCGCGTCGGTTTCCACTACGGGCGCATCCCCGCCCCGGTCCGCAAGGCGGTCGAGATCGCGTTCAGCAACGGCAGCCTGAAGTATCTCGTAACGACAAGTACATTGCTGCAAGGCGTCAACTTTCCAGCCAAGAACCTGTTTATTTGTGACCCACGCCAGGGAGACACCAATGCGATGTTGGCGGTGGACTTCTGGAACTTGGCAGGCCGTGCGGGCCGGCTCGGCAAGGAATTCCAAGGCAACGTTTTTCTTATCGACTATGAAACGTGGAAAGCAAAACCACTGGACGCCAGTCGCGCTATTCAGATCGAACCTGCGGCTGTGCGGCACGTCGACAGCCGAAAGGCTGAACTGCTGGACTGCATCTGGGAGACGAACCCACAACAAGAACGTCCAAAAACGGATGGGCTCGAAGGGATCTTCACCCAACTCCTCATCGACCTGAAGCAGGGGCGCATCGAGCAATCGCTGGCCCGGTTGTCGCCGGCCGGAGGGTTGGAAGATGTCGAAGCCGCGCTGATCCACGCGGACTCGGTCATCTCTCTCCCTGTCTCGGTTCTTCAGCAGTCTCCAACGATCTCCGCGCACCGGCAGCAGAGATTGTACGCGTATCTCAAGCAAAGGATGGCGACGGGGCCAACAAACGTCTTCATCAGCTATATCCCCGAGCATCCACGTGTCGGTTCAGCCGCGTACAAATCGTACTCGGATATTTTCAAAATTTGCCATTCGGAGCTACTTGGGTACCCTGCAAAGGACAAGCGGCACACGCGCTTTGCCGCTATTGCCCTCCAGTGGATGCGCGGTGAGCCGCTTCCAACCATCATCGATGCGGGTCGCAAATATGCGCCGGAAAAGAAGATGGAGAGCCATATTCGCGGTGTGCTGCACGACATCGAACATGGGATTAGATTCACCTATGTTCGGCTGATGACGTGCTACATTGCTGTGTTGGCGGAGGTTCTGAGCGAAATCGGGCGCGCGGATCTTGTGGCGACCATCCCAAATATTCCTCTCTACCTGGAAATGGGCGAGTGCAGAAAGCAGGCCGTCTCCCTGATGGCGGTTGGGTTGTCGAGAATAGCAGCCTCAAAAATCCTCCCTTCAATGCCGCCGAACTTAGAGGCTGTCGAAGACGTCCGGCAATGGCTTTTGTCGGTTGATCCAGCCACATTCAATTTGTCAACCATATTACTGGGCGAGGTCTTGCGAGCACTTGGTATCCCGGCAAAAGAATCGCCACGCCAAAGAGCATCGTGATGTGGGATACGGTCCTTACCCCTTGATCAAGATAATTGAGGCGGGTGTCGATCACGCGCTGCGCTACTCTGGTCGTGTCGAGCACCAGGGTAAGTTCTCGACCGCTAAGACGCCGAGGTCGGTGAAATGCTTCGCCCTTCTACGCTTTCGACTTTGGAAGCTTATATTTTGCGCATCGAGCGGAGGGTGAAGTGACCGGAGTACCATGGATTGGTCAATACGCGCGCAGCAAAGCCTCGCGACCGGTCCGCTTGCTTAATCCGGACTTCATGAAGCCGGGCGATATCATCCTCGAGTCCGGAACGAGCCCTTTATCGGCCCTGATTCGCGGGTTCGACGGCGGGCCGTTCAGCCATGCCATAATGTGGCTGGGACCGATCCTCCTGGTCGAGGCCGATGTGACCATGGGCGTGCGGGTGTTCGCATTTACGCGAAAGCCGATCACAGATTCTTCTAGGTACATCCTTCTCCGCCACGACGATGAAGCTCTGGCGGCACGAGCCGCCGTGAATGCGCAGAGCCTCGCTCAGCGGCGGTACGGGCACTTGGGCGCAGCACTGTCGAAACTACCCAGCCGTCGCAGTCGCCAGAGCAAGTCTAAGCGCCTGTTCTGCTCGCAGGTCGTGGCAAGAGCTTATCAGGAAGCGGGTGCGCCGCTCTTCGATCTGCATCACCATGTCATCACACCGAATATGTTGCCACGCGGGAAGGGACTCAGGAAGCACACGCTCGAACTCATCGACGCCGAACAACTGTTCGATTCCGCGGGCGCACTCACGAGGAAATACAAAGACCGGAAATCGTTGCCGCATCGGGATGCCATCCTGGCGCGGAGCTTTACCTCCAAAGCGATTCACCACTTCGAGAGCGCAGGGAAAACCAGCCCGGCCAATCTGCAAGAAGTTCTCATCGGCGCAGAGGAGCTTCAGGGACGAGCCCTTAAAGGTCTCAACGATCTAATAGAAAGCGAGATAAACGCCGGATCGATGTTTCTTGACAATAGCGCCGAGTTCAAACTCCTTCGAGACTGGCTTGACGATGCGATAGCGCATGCGACCGCAAATCCGATGTCAGGCACCACAGCTGAGATGGTCGTCGAACACTTTCGGCGTGCGGCTTCCGGCTGGGCTGCTAAAGCCAAAGAATTCGAAGCGTTAGAAAATCACTACATGAAGGACAGCGTTCTTAAAGACATGTCGGCCGGCCGGCTGCTCATGGAGCAATTTGGAACCCGTCGTCGTAGCTTCGAGGAACTAATCACAAAGGTGTTCGAACTGACTAATTTGCGAAGTTGACGGTACGCTCAATCGAAGCTCGCCGGGTCACGGAGAGGTCGACTTCTGATACCGACGCACGCACCTAAAACCGGGCCCGATCGGCTGCGCATTTTGTATCCCGTACTGTAGCCGTGACCATGATCACCGCTATTGGGATTTAACGACATTCGCGAAGCTAGATAGCTCAAGTTGCGTGCCGACTGTTCTTGGCCCTGAGCGGAAGTGGACGGCATCGTCTGCATTGCCGACCGAGACCGTACATCTTTTCGATCGTGTTCAAATGCTCTTCCCCTAGTGGAACAACTTCATCTACACACGCTCTTTGAGCTGAATTGGTGCCGAGTCATGAACCGTGACAGGTAGCAATAACCGAGCACAATCGGATTAAGACAAATTCATAGACAAAACAATTTACTAGTCTGATCTCGGAGTTAGAGTTCGCTGTCGCCCTTGCGTGTATCGGGACGACAAATGGACCGCCGACCCACAAGCTCCGAACTTCTTGATCGCTCATCGATTGCTTTTGACCCCCGTGCGATCGACCACTGGATAGCAGCATCTTGGCTGCAAAAAGCTATCCGTCGCGGCGACCTCGAACTAGCTGAACAGGCTGCCTCGCATCTCCACCGCTTCCGCGGCGCGAATGCGCTGCGCCGTCTTCTAATCGTCGCGTTTGAAGACATCGGCATGGCGTCGATCGAGACGGTTTCCTCAGTTGTTGACGCATGTCGCCAGCCCCCGTTGTTTCGGGACCAAGACATTGCAACCGGCGCAGTGTCGTTGTCGCGCCTGCTTGCCGCCGCGCCAAGCGATCGCTCCGCCGATTTCTTAATATCGGCCATCAATAGACACCCGGCGTTCGGTGACGCTCGAACACGGGTCAAAAATATGAAACAGCGTGAGCGTCTCGCCCTGATCGCCGACAGCTCAGCTTCACTGCACGAGCGCGGAGCCGCGACGCTTTACGCTTCGGGACTCATCGAACCCCATGGCAGGTCTTGGAGAACCCATCTTGATGAGGCGCTGACCACTTTTAAAGACCTCGGCGTTCCCGCTCAGTTCATCGACGTCGTCCGTTGCGCGGCATGGCTGGAAAGAGAGCCGTTGACGATCGTCCTACCGCTTCTGTGGCTGGCTCTGCGTTCTGAGCGACCTAAGACTGTCGTCACTAATGCAGTGCCCGAAACCAAAGTTGTCTGTGGCGTACCGCTCTACGCTTTCGACAAGCATACCCGGCTTGGAAAGCTCGCCGTTCAGCGTTTCGCACGTGAAAATTCCGACGTCCGTCGCGTACTGGAAACTTGTGTCGCGAAGAACCAACGTCCGGGCGCGGCCTGCATGGCGGCGTTCTACGCCGATGGCGCGCCGGTCTCGCGGCGATTGGTTTGGCCAGACAGCGAGCGGATCGAGAAGCTCGGTCACCAAGCTGACCTTTTCCACGTCGGCGTTCCTTTGGAAGCAGCCGAGCCGTTGACGGCGGCCGTCACAAGCAATCTCGATCACCTTAATGACGTCCGGGAACGGCTACTGCTTCGGCATCTGAGGGCGTCGCTATGACGAGCGACGGCCTAACCTCCGATAATTTTCCATTATCGAGCCTCAACTTCGAGACCGGCGCGGCACACCCCCGCCCTGACGGCGGGACTTGTGCAATTAATTGCACAACACTGCTGAACCGGATCGAGGCGTTTGCCCGGGCCAGCCGATCAACAAATACGCATCTCGCCTACAAAGGCGATCTAGCTGCGTTTCAGGCGTGGGGCGGAACGCTGCCCGCTACCCCTCTGATGGTCGCAGCATACTTGGCCGAACACGCGGACACGCTTTCTGTTGCGACATTGAAGCGCCGCCTTGCCGCGATCTCCAGCGCACACCAGTCGCATCAACTCTCGAACCCGGTTACGGCAGGCCTCGTTCGAGCAACGTTGCGGGGCATCGCTCGAACACGTGGACGGCCGGCCCAGGCAGCGACACCGCTGCTGCGCGACGATCTGTTCAAGGTCCTTGATCGGTTCGCCAACGCTTCGGCCAAAAACAGCCGCGACCGCGCCCTTCTCTTGACCGGCTTTGCCGGATGGTTTCGCCGCTCGGAACTCATCGGTCTCGACGTTGCCGACCTCGAGTTTGCGTCTCAAGGCGTTATTGCAACAGTGCGACACTCCAAAACCGATCAACGGAGCGCCGGACAGCAGGTGGCCATCCCCTATGGCAGCACGACACATTGCCCGGTGCAGGCGTTGCAGTGCTGGCTTCAAATGTTGGCTACGGATACAGGAGCCCTGTTTCGCCCCATCAACCGGCATGGCGCAATCTCGAACGAGCGCCTGTCGGCCGCCGCCGTGTCGAATATCATCAAGAAGCGCCTTGCGGCAGCAGACATTAATCCAATCGGCTACTCGGCGCATTCGTTACGAAGTGGTTTTGCAACGAGCGCCGCGATAGCAGGGACACCGCTCTGGAAAATCCGGATGCAGACGCGACATGCGACTAACAAGGGCGTGGCGCGCTACATCCGGCCCAACGGTATGTTCAAGCAGAATGCTGCAGCCGACGTTCTATAACGGCCTCTGCTTAGGGAAGCGCGTCGGGAACTTCCGCGCTCCGTGGCACGTGCGCCCCGGCCGCACAAAGGGTAGCTCCGAGATCTGAATATGACACCGGCGCGATCCCCTCGGCAGAAAGGGATGGCATGGCAACAGAATGCTGCCTGCGTGTACGCGCATCGAGCGCCTGACGCGCCAAGACATAAAATGACCGGTTATGCCCTGAACTTGCTCACACCTGTGCATATGCGGGGGACCAATGGTGATACAAAATTAGACATTCCCTCACTTTCCTGAAAAAACTGATTTCGGGGGCGGTCTTATCAGGAGAGGGGATGACGTTCGCCAGCTTTGGCTTTCAACGCGCGACAGGTGTTCGGCTCACCAACGCGCGCTTAAAAGACTTCATGTTTTACCGGGTCGCCTGCGCTGCCTACGAAAGGGGGATCTCGGCAGGCGAAGTACGCGACTGGAATATCGAGATCACGCAGGATGATAAGCTCGCGCCCCGCGCTGTCGGAAGCGCAGGTGAAATATGAACTCTACTCCTATACCCGGATCATTGATCAAGCTCCGGTCCGCCACGTGGAAGGTGCTCGGCACTGCCACACTCAAGCGCGGGTACCGGGCAGTGCAATGTCGAGGGCTCTCGGGGATCGTCCGAGATAAGGAGGCTCAATTCATTTGGGACCTCGAGAAGGATGCGCGTGTTCTTGACCCCGCTGCGATCGACCTCGTCCCAGACAGGTCTCCAGGCCTCATGGATACGAAACTTCATATTGAGGCGGCGTTTCGGCGCACTCCGACGACGAGCCGTCGCCCCCTGGCGCTTGGCCGGGCAGCAATCGTCGATCTCACCTTTCAGCACCTGCCAGTCGAGAAGGCTCTGGCACAGGACCGTGTCCGGCTTCTGATTGCGGACGATGTGGGACTGGGAAAGACGCTTGAAGCGGGCCTCATCACCTCGGAGCTGGCCCTGCGCGGCCGAGCTGACCGGATCCTGGTGGTCACCACTCGGTCCATGCTGACCCAGTTTCAAAAGGAGTTCTGGACTCGGTTCTCGATCCCACTTGCGCGGCTCGACAGCGCCGCGATCCGGCGCATGAGGAACCGGATCCCGGCCCACTATAACGTGTTCGACCAGTTTGACCGATCCATTGTCTCAATCGACACGCTGAAGCGGGACGCGCAGGTCCGAGACGCGATCGGGAACTCGTATTGGGATCTGATCATCATTGACGAGGCGCATAACGCCGCGATTCGAAAGGGCACCACCGGGACCAATTCCCAACGGGCCAACCTCGCGCGGCTTCTGTCTCGCCGAACCGACTCGCTCCTGCTACTGACCGCCACCCCACATGACGGGTCACAGGAGAGCTTCTCGAGCCTGATCGAGATGCTCGACCCAACCCGCGTACCGGACCCGTCTCGCCTTCATCGGAGTGACATCGAGGACCTCGTGGTGCGCCGCTTCAGGTCTTCCCCCGAGGTGGTGGCCGATCTGGGCCAAGTCGTGCCTAAACGGGAGCTGTTCCGACGCGCCTTCCCGCTCAGCCGGGAGGAGGAGACTGCCTATCAGTCCGTCGCGGCCCTGCATCTGGACCTTGACGCAGAGACGCCGCGGGGCCGCGCGATCGACCTGTTCCGGACCACGCTCGCCAAGGCGATCTTCTCGAGCCCGGCCGCCTGTCTCGAAACCCTGGAGCGGAGAATCAGGGGTATCGAGAACGGAACCGCCCGTGGCACCCCGTCGGATCGGGATCGGCTTCGGGCCCTAGCGGACGAAGTCGCTGCGATCGATACGAGCGCGTTCAACAAGTACCAGGACCTCCTCACGCTGCTTCGTGACCTGCGATGGACCGGCCGGGACTCTCGCGATCGGCTCGTGATCTTCTCCGAACGGATCGCCACCGTCGCTTGGCTCTCCCAACGGCTGAGGGAGGATCTCGCCCTCACTGAAGATCAGGTTGCACGCGTCGACGGCGGCAGTGTCGAGGCGGACGTGCGCACCCAACAGGTGATCGAGGCGTTCGGTCAAGAGCGCTCGCCTATACGAATCCTCATTGCCTCCGATATGGCATCCGAGGGACTGAACCTGCACTTCCAGTGCCACAGGCTCATCCACTTCGACCTTCCCTGGTCGCTGCTCCGATTTCAGCAACGTAATGGTCGGATCGATCGGTATGGCCAGGACCGCGCCCCGCAGATCACCTATTTCGTCGCGGAGAGCTCTCACCCGAAGATTCGCCAGATGTGGGTTCTCGAAAAGCTGGTGGTCAAAGACATCGCCGCACAAAAGGGAGTCGGTGACCCGGCGGTCTTCCTCGGCGCCGGCGATGCTGACCAGGAAGAGGTAATTGTCGCCGAGGCCGTTGCCAATGGGATTGGCCCTGAAGCCTTCGAGGCGCAAATGGATGCGCGTGCCGCCGAGGCAACCTCGCGCCGAAGCCTCGATGAAGAATTCGCCGCCCTCTTCGGGGACTACGCGGCCCCGACAACGACCCTCCCGGCGGATCACGGCATCGAAGAAACGGCGCCGCCTCGTCTCTTTCCTGACACGTTCAGCTATGCGACGGCCATGCTCGCGCGACTGTCCCGTCCCGAGGAGCGCGTCTTCCCCGTCGCGCCGTCCATCTCGGCCCAGGAGCGTCTGATCCGCATGACGCTACCGGACGATATGAGGGCACGGGACGGTTTTGGGTACGCGAGCGAGGGCGCAGTCGACGGCAGATATATGCCCGAGGAGGCGGTCGGTCCGGGCGATCGGATCGAACTCACTGATGACGCACAGCTTATCAACCGGGCGATAGAAGCAGCAAAGATGCAGGACCGATCTTGGCCGACTGTCCAGTACTTCTGGGATGGTCACCCGATCTTGGATTGGTTCGCGGACCGCGCCAGCACGTTCTTCCCGGAGCATACGGCTCCGGTCGCACCGCTTAGCGGGCACCTCGCCCCAGGCGAGGTCGCCGTGATCCTCCACGGGGCAATCCCAAACGCGAACGGCGCACCAGTCGTTGATCGGTGGGCCGTGGTAATCAGCGCACCGGATGGAGCACTCCGGATCGAGGAGGTCCCGAACTTCCTGAGTCGGACACGCCTCTCCGAGGATACACCCAGTCGTGCGCTGGACGATCTTGAGGCGATACGCGCAGTCGTGCCGCAGGCGGTCGATAGGTTCCAGACGCATCTCGTCGATCTTAGACGCGCACGTGAGGCGGAGATCGAACGTGATCTGGATGCGGTTCTGGACCGGCTGACGGCTCTTGAAACTCGATTCAAGGCTCAGCTTTCCCTGAACCTTGACGCGCCACCGGAGGTGCATGGAGCAATCAGCGCGGCCGAGAAGAGACGCGTAGCCGTAAGACAGGCGAAGGAGCAACAAATCGAGCGCCTCTTCAAGGACTGGACAGAATGGTTCGAGAGGACCCGCCGCATGATGGCGGACCCGAACCCCCATGTCGACGTCAAGGCAGTGTTTGTGGGGTTGAGCGGATGGACTTGATTGGGATCGAGAACGAAGCCGAATTTTTCCCATCGGGGACTTTATCGGACGTCCTAAAGTACGAACTGCAGGACATCACGTCTCGTTGGGCCGGGCTTGACCGGAATTCACATCCGGTGGAGCGGCTCGTCCGCATAGCGGCGCCGACTGTGGAGGCGCTGCGGCAAATCAGAAACGAGTCCGATCAGGTACGCAGGGAGGAGCTGATCCGGGAGGCGCATCGCGGGCTCCTCTCCGCGCTCGGCTACGTCTGGAAGCGGGAGACCGCGCTGACAGCGCTGAACGGTCACCCAGTCATCCCCCTCGTCGCTCAGATTGCCGACGCTTCCGGCCGAGATGCGCTTTGGATCATCGAGGCGGCGATTGCGGACGTTGGTGATGAGGCCGCCGACCCGCTCGGCGCATGTTTCACGACGGACCAGTTCCCAGTGGAGTCGCGCGAGGCGGCGCTCCTCGATCGGACGATCGAGGATTTACTCGCCGAGGCGGTGTTCGAGCTCCCTGACGGGCCGCGGCACGTACTGGTTCTGGGTCTTTCCCAACTCGTCCTCGTCGACAAACGGAAGTGGCCCGCGAGGTCGGTGCTTCGGTTCGACCTTCAGGAGATCTTCACTCGATCGGACCGCGACACGCTGACTGTCATGGCCTGCCTGATCTCACGCGAAGCCCGCGTTCCTGAGCAGGGGGTGCCGATATCGGACCGTCTCGAGGAAGAGGCGCAGCGGAACGCCAATGCGGTCACCACTTCTTTGAAGCAGACGGTGCGCGACGCAATCGAGATCCTGGGCCAGGAGGTGCTCGACGTCACTGGCGGAAAATATCCTTCGACCTTCCCGGAATCGTGGCGTCGTGGCGTCTGGATCGACGGACCGGAACTGTCGCGGGAATGCTTGCGCTACATGTACCGTCTCCTGTTCCTGTTCTATGCGGAAGCGAACCCGCGCCTAAATCTTCTTGACCTCAAGGACCCAATTTACGCGACTGGATATTCGTTGGAAGCGCTGCGCGAGCTCGAATCAGTTCCGCTCCGAACGACGGCGGATCGCGAGGGCACCTTCCTCTGGGAGAGCCTCCAACGGACTTTCCAACTCCTCAACACGGGATTGGATCTCATCGATGAGGAGAAGGGGACCGGACTGCGGCTTCCATCAGTCAAGGTGTCGCTGCTTGACCCGCAGAGCACACCTCTCCTCAACGCGCTAAGACTTAGGAACGAGGCAGTACAGAAGGTTGTACGCCTGCTGTCACTGCGCTCCAACGGCAAGAGCACCGGTCGCATCTCCTACGCCAAGCTCGGAATCGGCCAGTTGGGCGCGGTCTATGAGACCCTTATCTCTTTTACCGGTGTTGTAGCGAAGACGGATCTGATCGAGCTGAAACCGCGTAGGGGCAGGTCCCTCGAGGGTGACGCCGATGAGGAAACCGGAGAGGAGCCCGAGAACGCCGACGAGGAGGAGGAGGAGACGGATGACGAAGATCAGCAGGACGAGGCGTTCCGCCGCGATAAGGTGGACTTACTCGCGCCAAGCTGGTTCGTTCCGCGTAGCAGGATAAGTGAGTTCGCTCGCGATGAGATCGTCTTTGACGGCCCGGAGGCGCGGCTTTATCCGAAAGGCAGCTTCATCTACCGCCTTGCAGGGCGAGATCGAGAAAAATCCGCCTCCTACTACACTCCAGAACCACTCGCGCGCCTCCTCGTCAAGCATGCGCTGATCGAGCGCTGCAAAGATTTGACAGCCGACGAACTCCTCGATCTCAAGATCCTCGAGCCCGCCATGGGATCGGCGGCCTTCCTCGTTGAGACGACCAATCAACTCGCCGACCTTTATCTCGAGCGCAAGCAGAAGGAGAGCGGACGCACTATCCCTCAAGACCATGTCGGCATCGAAAAGCAGAAGGTTCGCGCCTACATCGCTGACCACAATTGTTTCGGTGTTGACCTCAACCCGATTGCGGTCGAACTCGGGGCGATCTCACTCTGGCTCAACAGTCTGCATGCGAGCGACTTCTCGCCGTGGTTCGGCGACCAGCTCCACGCCGGTAACTCGCTGATTGGCGCCCGACGAGCGTCCTACTCGCCGGAGCTCCTAACAGCGAAGAAACAGCAGGACCTCTGGTTCAATGCCAAGCCCGAGGAAATCGGCTGGCGGAAGCGCCTTATCGATGGACACGTCTGGCAGTGGCTCCTACCCGCAAAGGATATGGCGAACTTCGACAAGGATAAGTCGATTGCGCTCTTCGCCAAGGAGGCCCAGGAACACATCAAGACGTGGCGCAAGGATGGTTTCTTCAAGAAGCTGGAACTACATGAAATCAAGCTGGTCCAGAAGCTAAGCCGCATTGCCGAGGCTTTGTTCGCCCAAGTTGCCGAAGATCTCGCGCGCTCCCGCTCCGAAACTAACGACGAGATCACGATCTGGCCCGACAAAGTTATGGCGGGCAACAAACGGATGGATTTCCGCGAAAAGGCGCTACGTAACGACCGCCTCACCGGCGCAGATCACGCCACGAATACGCTACCCTACAAGCGACTGAAGACGGCGATGGACGCATGGTGTGCGCTCTGGCTTTGGCCGCTCGATAAGGCGGAGCTTCTGCCCAGCCGGGCGGAGTTCTTGCAGGGTATGGCGATGATCCTCGAAGGTGGGTTCACTGCCGATGGCGCACTCGCAGCGCCGAGCGCTGCAGAGTTCGCTGAATCGACCCCAGATTTTTTCGACCAGCTCGAGCTCGACGCACCCGCTCGCGACCTGTTCAAGGCTGCTGCCAAACGGCAGACCAAGAACCAAGACAGTCTCTTCCGAGAGACCAATGTCGAAGCGCTGATCGAGACGTTCGACTGGCTGGGAGTTGCCATGGAAGTGGCCGAGCGCGAGCGCTTCGTGCATTTCGACTTGATTTTCGCCGACATCATGAAGGCGCGCGGCGGGTTTGACGTCATCGTCGGCAATCCGCCTTGGGCGAAGCCGGCGTGGAACGAGGGGCTGGTGCTTGCCGATATTGATCCACTCTATGCCGGTCTATCGGCCTCTGAAGCAAAATTAGTGCTCCGCGAGGCCCTAGAAAAATCTTCTGCCGTTAGGCGAGAGGGCAAACTGGTTTCCGCGCAAGAGGCGTTCCTGCAGGATTTCGTCTCCATCCGTGGTGCGATGGAAGTCACCTCATCTGAGGTAATGAACCCCTTCGCCGGCGGTGGTTCGAACAACCTGTATCGTTGCTTCATAGATCTGTCTTTCCGGCTCGTTGCGCCGCAGGGCTGCGCGGCGCTGATTCATCAAGATGGGCACCTCGGTGATCCAAAGTCGGGGCAATTCAGGCGGCACTGGTATGCGAGGATCGCGAAGCACTTCCACTTCAGAAACGAAATGAAGCGGAAGATGTTCGCGGAAGTTCATAATGAAACCGACTTCTCGCTGAACGTGTATCGAGGCGATGCTGCTGATCCATCGTTCGACCAAGTCTCCCATGCATTTCTCCCGACGCAAGTAGAAGACTCGTACGCACACGATGGTGTTGGGTCAGTTGAGGGAATTAAGACCGCAGAAGGCGAATGGAATGCAAAGGGCCACCGCGACCGAGTGATGCGGATGGATCGCGTAGCACTGGCTGTCATCCATGCGCTATCCGAAGACGAGAACGTGCCGGTCGAGGAAGCCCGCTTCATCCAGCCCTATTCCGTTAGGACACTCGACGTGTTCCGCGAGATGGCGCGGTTTCCAAAGCTGGACGCTTCGATATCAACAATCAAGCGGACGATCACCACCGCAGCCGGGGAACGCAGAGTAGAGATTCCTCTATGGCAGATGTCAGCGCATTGGCACGAGACCGGATCCCAAAAAGACGGTACGATTCGGCGCGAAACGGCATTCCGCGAGACTGATCAGATGATCTTGCAGGGGCCACTGTTTCATGTCGGTAATCCGCTTTATAAAACGCCGCGTCCGGTATGCAATTCGAACAAGGCTTACGACCCCATCGACTTGACTACTTTGCCCGACGATTATCTGCCGCGCACGAATTATGGCCCTGCGCTGGAGATGGGCGAATACCGCCGCCGCATGACTCGCTGCCGTTGGGACTCTACAAAAAGCCACGCCGATTTCTATCGCGTGGCGTTCCGCGCAATGATTGCGCTTAATGGCGAACGCAGCCTTATCAACGCCCTAATCCCTCGAGGCGGCGCACATGTTAACAGTGTACAGAGCATAGCGTTTGGCCGCGACTCAGATCTTTTGGCCGCGACGTCTCTGTTCATTTCGTTGCCGATCGACTTCTACCTGAAGGCAACGGGAAAACAGAACTTTCATGATAAGGATGCAAAAGGTTTGCCTTGGGTTGATCCCGGCCCAACAGCCCAACACCGTTCTCTTCGCCTTGCATGCCTCACTTCTGCTTATGCCGATCTCTGGAACAGAAGCGCTCATAGCCTCTATGTGCTCCCATGGTCTTCCCCGGATCCGCGTCTGCACCGCGAAGGCCCGGTCCAAGGCCCCGCTACTTGGGATCGGACCGCCGCCCTGCGCACCGAATTCGCACGCCGCATGGCACTGGTAGAAATCGACGTTCTAGTCGCTCAGGCGCTTGGTTTGACGCTCGACCAGCTGATCGAGATCTACCGCATATATTTCCCTGTCATGCAGGAAAACGAGGCGGGCACTTGGTACGATCAGTACGGTCGCATCGTCTGGACTTGCTCTAAAGGTCTGCCCGGCGTCGGCTGGCTCGACGAGCGTAGCAAAAGTCCCGGTCGCGCGGCGTGGGAGAAGATTCTCGCGGAGAACCCCTCCGAGCTGACCTGTATCGCCATCGATGACACGTTGCCTGGCGGGCCGCGCAAGATGACCCGCCACTTCGTTGGACCCTTCACACTCTGCGACCGGATCGAGGATTACGAGCGCGCCTGGGCGCATTTCGAGCGACTGAAGTCAGAAGAGGCCGCGTGAGATGAACCCCATCCTTCTCGCACGACATGTTCAGGAGAGCCTGCGCGAACTCGTTCACACGACACTCAACACTTCGAGCCATGCCTTCGACGGCATGGTGGATCGGTTCCTTGCTGACCCTGGGAACTTCATCAAGGGACCATGGATCTCGGTCGACATGCCGTTCCGTCAAATTGATGGAGCAGTGGATGGCACCTGGATCCAGCCGTTCTCCGAGGTCCCACTCCGCTTCGCCCCCTATCAGCACCAGATGGACGCGTTCGTGCGACTGAGCGGCATGGCAATGCGCTCGACCCTCGTTGCGACGGGGACAGGGTCGGGCAAGACGGAGTCCTACCTATGGCCGATCTTCGAGCATTGTCGGCAGAACAAGGGGAAGCCGGGGATCAAAGCGATCCTGATCTATCCGATGAACGCGCTGGCCACCGACCAGGCGCGTCGAATCGCTTCTGCGCTAACCTCCATCTCAGCTCTGCATGGAGTTCGAGCAGGGATCTATGCGGACGCGGAGCCGCAGAACGCGACCCACGAGGTGACGGCGGACAGCATCATCACCCATCGCGAGACGATGCGGCGCAATCCGCCCGACATCCTGCTCACGAACTACAAAATGCTCGACTATCTCCTCTTGCGCGGTCGCGACCGACCGCTTTGGGAGAAGAACGACCCGAAGACCCTGCAATTCCTCGTGGTCGATGAGATGCACACGTTTGACGGAGCGCAAGGGGCGGACTTAGCGCTTCTCTTGCGGCGGCTAAAGTACAGGCTGGGAACGCCTGAGCGACATCTTATCTGCGTCGGCTCCTCGGCAACGCTCGGTTCCGGCGACGAGGCAGCGACCGAGCTGCGACGCTACGCAGAGACGATTTTTGGGGAGCCATTTGAAACGGGCGCGGTCATCCGCGAGATTCGGAAAACTCCTAACGAGGTATTCAGGGACCCAGAATACCTCGACCGGCCTGCTCCGGCGGCGATCCACGCCGCTCTAAAAGACGCGGAGGATCTGGATCAGCCCGGCGCTGCGCAGCGGCTGGCGGCTTGCCTCTTTCCGGATACTGCTGACTCCGACCTGATCTTCTTGCGTGATGGCGATCCAGCTGACCAGACTTGGCGGATCGCGCTCGGGGATCGGCTTCTCCAGCATCACCTCTGCCAAAGGGCGCTCAGGCTCATCGCTGAACAGCCCGGTCCTGCCTCCTATGATGCAATAGCCACAGGGCTTTCCCAAGCGAAGGTTCTCCGAGATTGGGCGCCCGCGGATCATCGCGCTCTTGCAGAACTGGTGGTTGCTCTTGTCGCCTGGGCCCGTTCCGGCTCCCCGGAGAGTCCGCGCCCGCTCTTCAACGTTCGCCTGCAGCTCTGGGTCCGAGAGATGTCCCGAATGGTCACGAGCCTGCCGCGCATCGAGGCGGGCGGCAGGCGCTCCGAAATCCATTTGCTCCACGCGCTCGACCTCGACCGTCACGCGCTCCAGGGTGTGTTACCGGTGGTGAACTGCAATCGGTGCGGCGCCACCGCCCACATAGGTCGTCTGAACGGCGGATCGAGATCCCTCTGGGCTCCGCTCGATCAGCTCCATGAAGAATTCTTCGATGAGAACGGGGGCGACCGGATCCGGCTGCTCTATCATGACTCAATCGACCGGAAGGTGAACGCGAGCGAGGGGGCTGGCCAGATCGTGAAGGGACTCCTCAATTCGGAGTCTATGGAGTTCCACCCCTCGGAGCATGATGGGCTCGAGCCAGGCCCCGACTCGCCCGTCTGGATGTACAATCCCTCTGACGCCCAAGGTCGGATCGATCGTACCTGCCCTGCATGCGGACAGGCGAGAGGACTCCTGCTATTCGGGATGCGTGCTGCGCGCCTCACAACTGGGGTGATCGGAACGCTCTACACCTCCGAACAGAACGAGGAGCGCATCGCCGCCAAACCGCGGTTCTTGATATTCTCAGACTCAATTCAGGATGCTGCCCATCGTGCGGCTATCGCCGAGACTCGGAACGCGCTCTCCGTTTACCAGAAGTCGCTATTTGCCGCCCTGACGAGCGCCGAGACCAACGGACTGTCTTTGCGGGAGGTGATCGAGGATGTTCCAGCACGCCACCTCGATGCGTTGGGGCCAGACGATTTCACTGCGCTCTTCATCTCGAAGGAGCAGACCTGGCGCGGCCGCTACCAGAACCTGATCCGCGACGGCGTTTCTATCACCGACCCCGTCTTTCTCGAGCAGATGCGGATCCGGCTCGGCTGGGAGTATTTAGTCGACCTGAGCTATCGGGCGCATTTCAGTCACACACTCGAGGTGAACGGAATTGCGGTCGCGGACATCCCCTCGTCGCAAACGCGCGCCTCAGCCGAAAAGCTCGCCCAACAGCTTCGGAATCAGTTCCCCCGCTTACCTGAGATTGACCCTGTCACCCTGGCTCGGTTTCTATCCGGGGTGTTGCAGAGGATGCGGCGACAAGGGTCCGTTGCTCATCCGTATATCGCGAGGGCGGTAGCGACGAGCAAGGGGAGCCGAGGCTTGAACTGGTTTGCTGCTGGGGCACAACTCGGTCTCGGCAAGACTGGAACACTGCCTAGCCCCAATCCCCGCAACGCGCTCGCTCCCATCCCAATCACGCTCCAGAACAGCCCGGTCGGGTTCGAGCGGATCACTCGGAATCAGATCTCGAACTGGTATCGCGACTGGCTTTTCCGTACGCTTGGGCCCGTTGATCTCCGGCTCGGGACCGATCCGGACAGCGTCTACCCGATGGTTCTAAGCCGGCTGGAGGCGGATGCGTTTGTTACGAGAGTGAACGGGCCTGACGGGCAGAACCGCCACGCCTGGCTTCTAGAGCCGGCGCAGGTTACCGTCTCGACCGCAACGCTGGGCCTCGTTTGCGATCAATGCAGACGGCGAGAGACGGTGCTCGCGGAGAATGCGGACCATGCGATTGATTCTCCCTGTACGCGGATCGGCTGTGAGGGACGGCTTAAGTCCT
Source organism: Hyphomicrobium sp. DY-1 (assembly GCF_047497105.1). Taxonomy (NCBI): domain Bacteria; kingdom Pseudomonadati; phylum Pseudomonadota; class Alphaproteobacteria; order Hyphomicrobiales; family Hyphomicrobiaceae; genus Hyphomicrobium; species Hyphomicrobium sp. DY-1. The sequence continues at coordinate 2,221,459 of NZ_CP134870.1, forward strand.
CAGTCCTGCCGCCGAGACCGGCCCTGCGACGCTCGCTCCTCTCCGACCGGAATCACCGGGTGGTGGCACGTGAGCATACGGGAATCCTCGAAGCAGGTGACCGGCTTCGGGTGGAGACCGGGTTCATCAAGGAGGAAGCCCGCTGGGCACCCAACCTGATCTCGGCTACCCCGACCCTCGAGATGGGAATTGATATCGGCGATCTCTCGACCCTGCTGCTCAGCTCGGTCCCGCCGGAGGAGGCGAATTACGTGCAACGGATGGGCCGGAGCGGCCGTCGAGACGGAAACGCTCTGAATATGGTCCTCGCCAATGCACGGCCACATGACCTTGAGTTCTGGGAGGACCCGACTGCGATGCTCTCCGGCCAGGTGCGCCCGCCCGGGGTGTTTCTTGCCGCAGAGGAGGTGCTCCTCCGCCAGGTAACCGCCTTCACCCTTGATGCTTACGTCGCCGCAACCGCTGAGGCTGGGGATTATGGGAAGGTGCGCGAGGTCCTAAAACGCCGTGCGGACGGGGTGATGCAGGGGTTCCCGGTCGAGTGGCTGGAGCTCGTTGGGGAACGTGGTACGGAACTCGCGAGCGCCTTCCTGTCTGGGCTTCCCCAAGAGGTCCGGGAGCGTGCAGATCTCGCGGAACGGATCCGCATCTATCTTACGGGGACGGATACCCTATCGATCGGATGGCGGATCGGGGCCACCTTCGACGAGGCGGCCGAGGAGCGAGCGCGCTTGCTGCAGAAGCGCGAGGAGGCCACACGGGAATTGGAACGGTTACGGCGGCGACGGGCGGAACTGACAGAGGAGGAATACGAAAAGCGTGAGGCGGAGATCTCTCGGGATCGGACCGCGATCAACCGGCTCATCCGGAGCGGGATCGATGACGTCCCGGTCATAAAATTCCTGACCGACAAGGGGATCTTACCGAACTACGCTTTCCCGGAGGAGGGGGTGAAACTCACCTCGATCCTGTCTCGGCGGAACGACCATGCTCGCGACGAGGATGGGCTCCTCTATCTCGAGTATTCCCGTCCCGCAAGTTCTGCGCTGTCCGAGTTTGCGCCGGGCCAGTTCTTCTACGCCAATGGACGTCAGGTCGAGATAGAACGGATTGAAATCGGCAAGGAAGACTTGGCCGCATGGACCTTCTGCCCCTCCTGTTCTCATGTCGCGGGGCGAATAGAGGGGGCGGAGAGCCGAACCTGCCCTCGATGCGGAGACGAGATGTGGTCGGATTCCGGATCGCACCATGATGTGGTGCAGCTCAGGTCCGTGATCTCGGTCGACAGCGAAGATAAAGCGGTCATCCGGGATCTTGATCAGCGTGATCAGCGCCGTTTCGATCGGGCCCTGATGCCGTTCCATGAGCCAGGCGACATCACTGCGTCCTGGTTCACGTGTCGCGAGACAGGAGCACCCTTCGGGTTCGAGTTCATTCCAAGGTGCTCCTTTCGTGACTTCAATTTTGGCCGGAAGACCTCGGCCTCGACAGGGCCGAAGATCGCCGGGGAACGTCGTCCGGCGCAACCGTTCCGGATTTGTCGCCACTGCGGCACGCTACAAAAGCCCCCTCGTGAGGACGGAGACCGGGGCACGCATCCGCCGAACTGCCGCGCCTCCCGGGAACAGGATCTCGCACGTGACGCATGGGAGACCGGGGTCTTCCTGATGCGAAGGTTCTCGACGGAGGCGATCCGGATCGTGGTTCCCGTCTTCGGTGAGGCCGATGATGACGATCTAAAGAGCTTTGTCGCCGCGATTAACTTGGGCATGCGCCGGCATTTCGCAGGCAAGGTGGACCATATCCGCTCGACCGTCTTCGAGGCGCAACTTGATGGGATGACGACAGTCCGCAGCCTCTACCTATACGACTCCGTGCCCGGCGGGTCCGGATATCTGCGCCAGATCGGCGAGCATCCGGAGACGATGCGAGCGGTCATTTTAAGAGCGCTGGAGGCGCTTCGGGACTGCCCCTGCAATCAGCAGCCGGATCGGAATGGGTGCTATCGCTGCGTTAAACCTTACCGGGCGCAGTTCGGGCCCGGAGAACCCGATCGGGATCGGGCGCGCGAGCTGATGGAGTCGATCCTGCAGAAATGGGACAGTCTCTCTCGAACGGAGACGGGGATCGACGACTCCATCCGGGGTGCGCTCGTCGAGAGCGTGCTTGAGAAGCAGCTCCTTCGAGCTCTCTCCGAGATCTACGGAGAGGGAGCGTTGACCCCACAGGTACTTTCCGGAGGACGCCGAGGCTTCGTGCTGCGGGCGGGGCGCCCGGGCGCGCCTCGGCTCTGGACTATCGAGCCGCAGGTGCAGATTGACGTGCGATATCGTGACTTCCCGAAGAAGCGGATAGACTTTCTGCTCACCCCTATCGGTCGCGTCGGGACCCGACCGATCGTGATTGAGATGGACGGAGTCGAGTATCATGCCGCGACCGTCGCGAAGGACCTGCTCGACCGCATTACAATGATCCGCTCTGGGGAAGTGCGAGTGTGGACGCTTGCTTGGAAAGATCTCGACGCCAACGCCGCTTCACCACAAAACCCGCTCGCAGAAGCAGTCCTCGACACTGATAAGATCGGACGCCTCGGCCGCGTTTTGGCCCATACGGCTTTCTCCCCGCTCGCCGATTCGGTGAGGGCTATTCAGAACGACACCGCCCTGCGCGCACTTCGGCGGCTTCTGGATGGAGAGACAGACGAGACTGTTTCTGGTTCAGCTCGGTCCATTTTAATCCGGGGTCTGGTCGCGATGGGAAAGCCATTGGACCAGCTGCCAAGGGTGGCCGCCCTTTCTGGAGAGGGACGCGCATTTCTCTTAACGCCTGGACTCACCGAGCACGTCGGGCTCGGAGTGCTCGACCTTTATTTGGCCTGCAAGCAGATTTCCCCAACAGAGTGGCGGGCGACAGATGGGGACCTTCGGATTCTGCTTCGGGCCGCGCTCCCGGGGCCGGGTAATATGCCGGCCGCCAGAACGTCCTATACTGACGCTTGGCGAGGGTTATGGCGCATCGTGAACTTATTTCAGGAACTGCGCGGATTCCACGTCGAGATCGACGGGCTCGATGTCCTATCTCCCCCTGACATGACCGCCCCGTCCGACGCGTTGGATGGGGACGCAGAGGCCCGAGCCTGGGCCGAAGCGCGGGCGTTGTGCGACGAAGCATTTTCCCCGCTCATCGACGCGCTGATCTCGGCAGAAACCCCTGCACCTGACCGGTTCGGGGACGACCTCCTCGCAGGAGGGCGGGTTGTCGGGATGATAGAATTTGGCTGGTCAAAGGCCAACATCGCCGTGTCGGAGGAAGGATACGGTGGCACTGGTTGGACCCTCGTCATATTCGATCCGAAGACGGATCCGGTCGGTGAGACCGTCACCAGAATTCTTCAGGCGCTTGCGGGAGCATACCCATGACGGTCGCGATCACAAAACGGGTCTCCTACGACATCGGCTGCATGAAGAGTCTGAGGAAATTGCCGGACAAGGTCATCGTCCGGTTCATGGATATGATGACTCGCTACATGACTGACCCGTCCGGAAACGGGCTGAACCTCGAGACGGTCCAGGGGGCGCGGGACAACGCGATTAAATCCCTCCGCGTGGATCAGGGTTACCGCGCGATCGCCTTTGAGGTGGGCCGGGACATTATGTTTGTTCACGTCAACGAACATGACAAGGCATATCGGTGGGCTGTGGGACGGAGAGTCAAGCTCGACCCGGACACCAACCGAATCCGGGTGATCGAAGAGGTCGACGCGGGAACAGAGAGTGCCCCGGCCCCGTCCGAGCCCCGCCTCTTCTCCAAATTGTCCGATAAGAGGCTTGGTGCTCTTGGGGTTCCGGAGGAGGAGCTTCCGGCAGTGCGCCTGCTCACCACCCTTGAAGCGTTCGAGGCGGCCGAGGAGCGGTTTGACCCGCTCACCTACCAAATCCTCTACGCCCTCGCCGCTGGTTACAACGACGAGGAGGTCCATGCGCTGACGGGCATCGGTGCCCAGTCAGAGGCGGAGTCTCCAAAGGCCGAGCTGAATTTTGGCGCGCTGATCGAAACGGAGGAAAGCCGTCAGACGATTTTCATTCCGGAGTCGGAAGCAGAGCTTCGGCGCGTGTTCGAGGAGGGACTCGAGGGTTGGCGGATCTTCCTGCACCCCGAGCAACGCAAGATTGCCTACCGTGATTACAACGGCCCAGCGATGGCTCGTGGGGGCGCCGGAACCGGAAAGACTGTAGTCGCGATGCACCGCGCGAAGTATCTAGCCGATCAGATCATGTCGGACCCTACGCGCGCGGGTCAACGAGTCCTGTTTACTACCTTTACAACCAGTCTCGCGCAGGACATCGAAGCGAATCTTCGGACCCTCTGTCCGGAGCATCTCGATGCGCAGCCGCCCCGCATCGAGGTGATCAACCTTGACCGCTGGGTCTCTCAGTTCCTAAAGCGTAAAAACTTCGAGCGGAAGGTTGCGTATTTCGGGGAAGCTCGCGACCGACTTGAGGAGATCTGGCGTGATGTGTTTCTCGATCATGTGCTGCCTGATGGACTTTCCGAAGCGTTCGTGAAGGCTGAATGGGCGCAGATCGTCCAAGCAACTGGCTTGACCGAGCAACGCTCCTATTTGAAGGCGTCGCGTGCGGGACGTGGGACACCGCTTGACCGACGCAAACGGGCCGCGCTCTGGGAAGTTTTTTCGGATTACCGTGCGCGAATGATCAGCGAGGGGCTGGCAGAGCCGGATGACGCCTATCGGGAAGCGATAGAGATCCTGTTGGCGCAGGCGCCGAACCTCCCCTACGCGGCCGTCATCGTAGACGAAGCACAGGACATGGGGGAACAGGCGTTTCGACTGGTTCGCGCGATCGTGCCGGAAGCCTCGTCTGGAGACCAAAATTCGATTTTTGTCGTGGGAGATGCGCATCAACGCATCTACGCGCGCCGCGCAAGCATGTCCGTCTGCGGGATCAACGTGCGCGGCCGCTCGCGGCAGCTTCGGCTCAACTATCGAACTACCCAAGAGATCCGCACCTGGGCCGTGTCTATCCTTGAGGGAGTCAGCGTCGATGACCTCGATCAAGGAACCGACTCGTTACGTGGTTACGTCAGCGTCCTGCGCGGTGCGCCGCCTGAGCTCGTTTCGTACCGGTCTGAGACGGAGGAGTTGAAGGGATTGGTCGATTGGACACGAGTGCAGCTTGCGGACCAGATCGGACTCGCGGACTTAGGAGTGTTATGTGGTCGGCGGGCTGATGTAGCGCGGGTGCGACGAGCGCTCTCATCGGCGGGGATTGAGACCATTGAGCTGCAGGCCGGAAGCACAGATGATCGTTCCGCCCCCGGAGTTCGAGTGACCACTATGCACCGGGCCAAGGGGCTTGAGTTCTTTTCCGTGGCCATCCCGTTGCTGTCGGAATCTGCGTTTCCACCGGCCGGCGCGCTAAACGCGGCGGTGGATCAAGCAGACCGGACGGACATAGTCGATCAGTATCGATCGCTCCTGCACGTCGCTGCCACGCGCGCGAAAAAAACACTGCGGGTGTCTTGGTCCGGCGCCCCCACACTTCTGATCCCTAATGTACACATCAAATGAAGCATGCGCCGACTGGTATCGACCGCTTTCAGCAGAGTTTTAGCTTGCCGCTGATAGCGTACGACCCTGTGTTTGATGTCCGCCATAGGCCGTCATTCTTCAACTTTTTACCTCCGATAACATTCATTATCGCGACCTAGCTTCCCGGCTAACACCGATGATGAACTCTTCGTCGGTCATTTTGCAATCGATTGCAAAGTTCGGTAGGTCTCTCGCCATCGAGACTCCAAGACTAAAGCGGCAGCAACAGCGAGCAACATCGATGAGCCCGGCCTCGCGACGAAAGTTAACGAGTTCATCCGCGACAGCCGCGCGCCGAACAGCCGACTGGCTTACGCTTCCGATTTGGCCCAGTTTTGCGATTGGGGCGGCGCGCTTCCCGCGTCACCCGAACTTGTTGCGGCTTATCTCGCTGCCCATGCTGACGTGCTTTCGGTCGCCACTTTGCGCCGACGCCTTACTGCGATCTCCCATGCACACCGAACACATTCGAAGGTAAATCCCGTTGCAACTGAACTCGTCAAAGCAACTCTGCGCGGCATAGCTCGGACCCGTGCACGACCCGCGGGAGCGGCCAAACCGCTCTTGCGGGACAATCTCTTTTCCGTGCTTGACGCAATTGGCACGTCGGCGAGCGATCTTAGAGATCGCGCCCTCTTACTGATCGGGTTTGCTGGCGCTCTGAGACGCTCCGAGGTCGTCGGTCTAGACTTCGCCGATCTGACTCAGACGGGCGATGGCGTCGTCATCACGCTGAGGCATTCCAAAACCGATCAGCTCAACACTGGACAGAAAATTGGCGTTCCATTCGGTCGCGAACGTCATTGCCCCGTGCGAGCATTAAGCGATTGGTTGAAAGTTTCGGGCATCCAAGACGGAGCGGTTTTCCGGCCGATGAACAGACACGGAGCCATTCTGGACAGGAGGCTGTCGTCAGAAGCTGTTTCACTAATCGTCAAGCGTAGGCTCGCTGCAGCAGGATTTGATCCTACCGGCTTTTCCGGCCATTCACTGCGGGCGGGCTTCGTAACTAGCGCTGCGATAAGCGGTGCGCCGATTTGGAAAATTCGCAAGCAGACACGCCATACAACTGACCAAGGTGTCGCCCGCTACATTAGAACCGACGCGTTTTTCATCCAGAATGCGGCCGAGGGGCTTCTTTGAAAGAGTTGAACGAGCCCACGTTGCTCGCCTAATCTCTCGGATGTGAGGAATGAAATTTGCGGCGGGCGGACCAGTTTCGTTCGGCTATAACCATTCTCCATGCAACATGACCAACATCATCGTTCCCGAGAACGGCATCCGCGGCCGTGGCAATCAAATCGACGGCTGTGGTCAAAGCCCGAGATGGTCGGCAAAAACTACCGGACATATTCAGATAGACTGACACGCAAAAGGCGCCCACATCCACCAATCTGCGCTGCAGGCTGCAAGACGTTAAGGGCTAAAGTATATAGTTCATATTTTTACGTAGCAGTAAGTTCAAACCGGGCTAATGCCGCTAGGGCCACAAAAGCTTACTAACGTGTGATTTGATGAAAGAACACTCGACAGTTCTAATAGCCGCTCTGTCAATTGCATTTGCCTCACCAGCATTTGCGCAAGAGTTCGACCCGATGACACCGGAGCAAAAGGCAGAAGCCCTGCCGCTGCAACGCGAAGCATCGGCGTGCTTCATGCGAGAGACGAATAAGCCGTACCGGACCTCCGACGACATTCAGAAATTGATCGAGGCCGCCGAGCAAGCTTGCAAGCCGATAACGGGCCGCCTCAGAGCTACGCTCGGAACGAGTCGCATGGAAGCTTGGTGGCAAGACTTCGAACCGATGCTCATCGGCGTACATAGCGGTGCGGTCGATATGGTCGATTACTACGACACACCATGACGGGCCGCCGTTTACGATCTCCGGATAAATTGCGTCATTCAGCGCCTTGTGCAAATTCACATGACTTCGAAGCGGGCGGGACGGCTAAATCATGTTTCGCCATCTTCCGTTGAGCCGCTGAGGCAACGAAGGTGCGCGGCCCTTACAAGAAAAAGGAATTAGTGGCGTGACCCTGAGTATCTTTGTCTCAATCGCCGGTACGATCTCAGCGGCGGTTTCTGCATATTATTGGGTCGCTTCATCCAAGGTCCCTCCAGCCTATCCGGCAGCGTACCCGAGCGGACCTCCCCCGGAGATTAAGGACCGAATAGATCGGCAAGCGTCCCTAAATTCAAAAGCCGCAATAGCTGCGGCGATCGCTGTCGCATGCCAAGGGATATTGCTCGCACTTCCTTTAGTTTCAAACTGACCCACTACCTAGATGAGCAACATTTGGTGTTGCTCCGCGGCGATGATCTGCAGCGGTTGTGTCGGCCGCGCAAGCCGTTTTGCGATTGATTGCAGAGTTAGAGCTTGAGCAGGCGCTCCGCATTGGACAGGGGGTTTTCCAGTCCGTTGACCTTGCTTTCTAGGGTTAACAGTCGCCCCTCCAACCAGCGAAGGCTCGCGCGAAGCGCGTCTAATTCGCTGCCCTTAACCGCGTCTTCGGTGAAGGTTCGCTCTAGCCGGGCGACCACTTCGGCCGTGAATGATCGTCCGGTATCTCTGCGCACCGCCTCGATTTTGTCGTGCAAAGCCTGGGGCATTCGCACGCGTGTGTGAAGGTCTTCGCTCATTGTTTACCATGGAACCAATCTGTTCCCATAAAGGAACATGAACCTTTTAGGGTACACATGTGTACCAGGCTGCATGAAGCCATGGGTCTCTGTAAGGAACAGTAAATGAGCATTCAACCCAACGTAACCCGACACAAAAAGAAGTTCCCCTCGAGAAAGCGAAACGGCCTCGAAATTTGTTTCCACGATAATATCTGTCAAGGATTTAGTGCGCTTGAAGTAGCGCTATCTAGAACGTCGGGTGTGATGATAGGGGTCCCGCTGGCTGTCTCAAAACGTCTTCGTCGGCAATTGAAAGCCAGCAATGACCCCGGCAAAGCATTCGCTAAATTCGTCTCTAAGCTGTGCGGCACAGGTTATCCCGCGATAGCCTTTAGGCAAGATACTCCTAAACCGACCCGGCGCAGCGCCACGTTTAGCGCACGCATTTGAGAGGGTCAGTTCGATGCCGCCTGAACCACTCCACTCGTCAAAAGAAGCAGCCAAAATTCTTGGCATGGCCGTAAAGACGTTGAATGAGCACGCCCGCATGGGCCGTATCCGCTACGTAAAAAAAGGCGGTGGGACTAAGCGCCCCCGCCGCATGTTCACTTCAAAAAACATTCAATCGTTTATCGAGCGTCAGAAAGTGCGTGAGGTACCAGCGTGTCCATCTACAGGCTCAGAAATTCGCCTTTCTACCAATACGACTTTCAAATCGACGGTCATAGATTTCATGGCAGTACCAAAGCCCGGAACAAGCCTGAAGCCAAACAAGTCGAGCGTGACCTAAAGGAGCGGGCGAAGGCCGATATTGAGCAAGAGAAGCGGTTTGGGCATGGCCCCATGACGCTTCGCGTAGCGTGCGGGAGGTATTGGCAAGAAGTCGGTCAGCTTCACCGAAACAGCAAAGATACTTGGCGGCATCTGAGGATGATCACCGAGTTCATTGGGCCGGATAAGCGTATTGACGAAATCAGCGATGGCGAAGTCGCTGCCCTAATAGCTGCGCGTCGGCAGCAACAGATCGTGCGGCCACGCAAGAAGGCTAAGAAGGAGGCGCTAACTCGCTTCGCTTCCAACTCTACCATCAATAGAACTGCCGTCGTTCCGTTGAAAGCCGTCCTGGTTCGAGCACGCCGTACTTGGAAAGTGCCGTTACCGAAGGAGCCGAACTGGAAGGACCATTGGCAGAAGATGCCGGAGGAACGGGTCCGCGAGCTTCAGCCTATGGAAGCGGAAGCCTTAGATGGTAGTGTGCGCAGCGATTATGCGGATTGGTTTGAGTTCGCCCGTGTCACCGGTCTTCGCCGCAACGAGACTCTGTTGCGATGGTCTAACGTCAACGAGATCGGCAGGCAGATTGTGACCATCGGCAAGCGCGACCGAAAGGTCGTCACACCAATCACGCCGACGGTCAAGTCGATCCTTGATCGGTGCCGGGGGCATCACCCCGAGTTTGTTTTCACCTACATCTGTAAGCGACCTAAAGGAGATCAGAAGAAGGGAGCGCGCTACCCAATTACGCCGGAAGGCGCGAAGACTGAGTGGCGTCGATTAAGCAAACGCTCGGGAGTTACTGATTTCCGCTTCCATGACATCAGGCACGATGTTGCAACCAAGGTTTTGCGCCGGACCGGAAAGCTACCCATGGTGCAGAAAGTGTTGAGCCACGCGAACATCGCTACCACCGCGCGCTATGCCCACATTCTCGATGAAGAGGTTGCCGACGCGTTGGAGGAAAACGCAAAGTCCCAGAAAAAATCCCAGACCAAGACAAAGAACGCAGCTTAAGTATCGGAAACAGCATGATAATTTCCTTTCACGCCAAGCGCATTCGTAATGACGGGGTCGTGTGTTCGAGTCACACAAGCGGCACCATATCGCTCAATAGCTTAGCTCTGTTTCAGTTGCGATTGATTGGCAACTGCTAGATTTTGATACCACCAACTCCCCCGAGGTCTGCGAATGTGACGTGCCCCCGTCACTCGCTACGCTCGTTCCTCGTCCCTTCCGCTCGCGTTGCTCGCTTCGGTGACTACCGGCTGAGCTAAAGCGGCAAGGGACTAACGGCGTCCACTCTCTCAGACCGAGGCGAGACAAGGTCAATGTGGGGGGCGGGGTTAGGCGGTAGAGAATCACAGACAAAAAATATCGCGTAGAAATTCCGTGATTTTAAGACACAAGATGAATCAGCTATTCGGGTACCAGCCTAGGAACTGAGCTGAGGACAAACTAGCGTTGGGGAACGCGTTCGATGCTCATTTCCCAACTTCGGTACTGATGATGCGAAAGCTTCTGAAGCGTATCAAGTTTAGATTCGTACTGCACGTCTCTATACAGACCAAATAATGCCAAGGGGTGCCAGCAATGGTGCCCCTATCTTCAAAGAACCTAATTTATGCGCGATATAGCAACAGATAATGTGGCTGCCAAAGTAGACGCTTTTCCAAGCGAATGCTGTGTATGTCACCACAACATCGTTCCAGAGTTCATTGACGGAATAACGCGGCGGTCGAAGCTAGATGGCATAGCCATCGAACTAGCTTTCAAGTGCACCAATCCCAAGTGTAGCCGACTTATTATAGGGCGCTATATTGGCCCTCTCACCACCTTCGGGACCCCGTATTATCAGCTGAAGTATTTGTTACCTGTGAACATAGAGGATCATAAATTTCCTGGCGAGATCGAAAAGAATTACCCGCGTTTCGCAGACATCTACAATCAGGCTCATGCAGCTGAGCAGTACGGGTTGTTAGACGTTTGCGGTCCAGGATACAGGAAGGCTTTAGAGTTCCTCATCAAGACCTACCTCATAAAGAGGTTGCCCGAAAAAGAGCAATCTATCAAAGACGCGTTGCTGGCAAACTGCATAGCGAATTTTGTGCAGAACGAAAACGTCAAGAAAGTAGCGTCCAGAGCAACTTGGCTGGGGAACGACGAAACTCATTTTGTGAGAAAATGGGAAGACAAAGATATTAAATATCTGAAGGGTCTCGTACAGCTAACAGTCTCGTGGGTAAATTTGGAAGAAATGACGGATACTGTGGTTGTGGAAATGCCTGATCCTAAAAAACCCAAAAATGAGAAGGTCTGATTTCAATTGGGCCGCAGATGCAAAATATGACGTGTTTTTGATGTTATGTTCCATTTGGTGTATCTAGTGTATGATAAACAGTAAACTTTTCCGAGAGGCCCTTTTATAGGGAAATTACCTTTTTACCCTACACTAGATACACTGTCAGATATGGGGGTATCGCCGGGACTGCAAAAAAACACCCCTAATTTATATTCTGTCTTTGTCAGGCCATATTTGGGCTTGTCTTTCGTATTCAGCTCTTTCGGCTTGATCCATCAATAGATGCCGCGCGCGCGGTTGCACGGTGTTTTTTTGTTGCTGGCTGCTTGGTCAACGGAGCTTCGCTGACCAGCGCGCGGTTGTCGGCGTCGAACGCGTTTTGATGAGGGCTGCGGCCGAGTTTGCAAAGGCCGCAATTGCATGAGCGGAAGTAACCTGCTGTTAGATTCTGCAGCCTCAGGGTCCGCGCATGGGAAAAGAGCGCAGACAATCCGAGCGACAGGCCGTCAGCCATCCGGCGCGGATTGAGCTTGAGGACGGGAATATCTTTTCGGCGCGGATCGCCAATCTCTCACAGGGCGGTGCGCTGCTGATTTTTCCGGACGGCGATGCGCTGCCGAATATTTTTCATGTCGTTGACATGGCCTCCGATGCGCGGCGTGAAGTGCGCAAAGCCTGGACCGCGCCCAATCGGGTAGGGGTTGAATACATCGACGGACAATCGACGCGTTTCGGTCATCCCGTGCGGCCACAGGCGACGTTTGGAAAACGCGCTCGAAAAGACTGACTGGGCGTTGGGGCTGTCATACTGCGGGGGAGGGCAGTTTCATTGGCTCGTATTTTTGCCTGAACATTTCATTGCTCATGGGCCTGAACGCACCAGCCGAATCCTTGATCAACCAGTCGCCCGTACGAATTTCCCGCTGACCTTCCGGAGTCATGACGAACGTGCGGGTGTCTCGTTGCACGATGATGTTCTGGGCCAAGTTCAAGTGGTGAAAATCGGCGTTCGGCGACCAGCGTAATGCCTCGACAAACGCAATGCGGGTTTGAAATTTCTGCACGAAACCACGTCGTTATTTGGCCAGCGAACAGTTTGCACACTGCCATTCGCTTCGACGTCGGTCAGCATACGTTTTAGTATGATTGCGTATAGAAAATAAACTGAAGTCAACCTTTGGAGCGGCGAGTGTTGGAATGAATGCGTGAGTGAAAAACAGGAAGGCCCCGCCATGTGACTGGCAGGGCCTACAGGATTCGCACCGCCCTCGCGCCCACCGGTTTCGGTCCCGCTCGTCCGACCTGATTGGCAGCGATGCACTTCCCGCTGAGATCAGCAGCGATAGCTAATGCTGCTGTCATGAACAATTCACAAAGCGTGTCACAGCGCGTAACAAAAACGCCTTCGCGTTGTTTTCGCTGCGTTGTCTAGTAGTCGTCTTCTTCTTCGACGCGATAGCCGTAAGGCAAGTGGCCGCAATATTCCTCGGCGGCCTTCTGGGCATCTTCCCACGTCTCGTAGGAACTGCCGATGGTTTCCACGCCGCCGCCGAAGCAGCCTTCGGCATCGTTTCGGCAATGATCACACCAAACAACGACTTTGAATTTCGCCATGTTGGCTTCTCCCCATGAGAAAAGCCCTCAAGCGTTGCTCCCGTTTGCGCACATCCCAATGTGCTGAATCGCGGGGAAAGGCGGTGCGCAATGCCGCCTGTTTTTCTTGTGCGGTTTCCTCGCGTTACGCGCCAACCACAGACTCGGATTGAGGCTAGCATTGGGCGCGGAAAGTAAACGTGACTGCAGCGTAACACTTCGCACAAAAAAATGCTCGTGGCGGCTTCGGGGCGCCGATTCAGCGCGCATAAAGTCACATTGGCTATTCCAGAACTCGGTCTGCCACATTCTCTTTGCTACGGTCCGAGCACCAATCGTTATTTGGGGGAGCCAAACGCCGTGAATGCGCGACTGATCTCATTTCTGTTGGCCGTGGGTCTCACCGTCGCCGCCTCGGAGGCAAATGCCGAGTGCACGATGAACGAGATTGAAAAGCCGAACACCCGCATCGGCGTCTGTCGTCAGCAGCCGGGCATAGCCACCGGCTTCGGCTGTACGTCGTTGCTGATGAAAGAGCAGGTCGCTGACCAATTCCAGCAGATCGCGCTGGCGCGGCGCTGCGGGTTCAATGCCGAGGCCGATAAGCTCGAAAAATTCTATAGCCAGACGACGCCTTACGTCATCAGCCTCTACGAGTGCGTCGACACCACGGTGGACCGCGTCGACGTCGAGACGAAGGCCAAAGCGGAGGTCGACAAAACTCTGGCGAGCTTGCCGGCGGGATGTCCGGCCGACCTCAAGGATAAAATGTCGAAGCGGCTGCCAAAGCTCATCGAGATCGACGAACAAGCGCTGGCTCAGATGCAGGCGCTTGCAACAAAAATCAATCTGACGCCGAAGCTGCCGAAATAACGGGTTGGAGCCAGTGGCTCCAGCAAATCTTTGATAACCCTAACTTCGCGCGGTATGCTCGAATTTAAGATTTGTCCCCTAGTGTGACCCTGCCCGCGAGGGCAGGGAATGCATTTGGGAGACGTCCCATGTCGGGTTTGAAGGTCGTTGTCGGCGCTCTGGCCGCAGCATTGAGTTTCGTTGCACTCTCGTCAGAGGCTGATGCAACATTTTATCGTGGCTGCGGCTACGACCCCTACGGCTATCATCCGCCGAGCTGGCGTGGATGTCCGAAGGCGGTCCGGCGTGCGGCCCGCCGCGCCTATCGCCAAGGCTGGGGTTTTTATCCGGCTTACGGGTTCTATCCGGCAGGCAGCTATTATGCGCTGCCGCCGCCAGCCTATCCCGTCTATGCGGTGCCCCCGCCCATTTATCCGGCTTACCCGGCATATCCGTCGTCATACTGCTATTACGACAACGGTTACGACATGCGCCCGCGTACGGTTTGCACTCCGGCTCCGGCGTGGTGAGCGGCAGCCGCCGACTACGCATCACCTTGAAACGATTAAGGGGCCGATCCATCTCGGCCCCTTGTCTCTTTTTATCGCTTAGCGGATCCAACCCCACGCCCGCGGTCCACGACAGAAGTCGCGGCGGTGTAGGTAGTAGCAGCGGCGTCCGTCGAAATAGTCGTCGCGGGCGAATGGGTCGCCGGCATACGTCCAGAAGCCGAAGCGGTAGCCGTGGGGCGGACCGGCGCGATGGTAGCCGAGCCGGAAGTATCCGTCATGGCGATGATGCCAGTGGTGTGCCTCGGCGGCGGGCGCCAGCGCCGTGAGCCCCAAGGCGATGCCTGCGACGCCTACAAACTTCAACATTTGCAGCCTCTCGATTTGTTGCCTGCCGTTCAGTCGCGCGTCTGCCGCGGGAACGCAATCGGGAACTGCCGCTTTGGCAAATTCCGTGTCGGTGAATGCGAACGTTTTTAATCACATCGTGAAATTTCCCTGACAAACAGGGGGCAGTGTCCTTTTTTGAGTCACGAGCAGAGGCGTTTTTCCGAGGTCCTGAGATGCGCTATATCCTTGGCGGGCGAGGAGCGTTTGCTACGGCGATGGCCGTTTCGCTTACGGCGTTCGCACGGATCGGCGCCGCGAAAGCCGCCGACGTCTGCGAGGCGCTCTGGCGGGCGCGCAATGCCATTTTCGCCAATAAGGGCTATTGCTTCGAAAGTCCCGAAGGACAAGCTGCATTTGGAAAGGGTTGCTTTCCGCCGTACGGCAAGCTTACGCGCGCGGAAGAAGCCGATGTTCAGCGGATCAAGGATGTTGAGGCGCATCAGCGGTGCGCCGCAATACCGTCCGGGATCATGGGCGCAGCCATGGGACCCGCGCCCGGTGGTGTCCGAGTCGTTCCGAAATACGTCGTCCAACTGACGCTATCGCGAGCGGCCCAAAACAAACTCGCGCAATCCGGCGAAACGGTGCGGGTTGCAGCTTTCTACTATGGCAGTGCGATGAAACATTCCGCTGATAACGACGGCGAAATCGCGCTCGCGAACGAAGCTGTCGATCTGCCGAGCGGAACGACGGCGGTCAACCTCGGCGGGATTTCCATTGCCGAAGCAGACGTTCGCAAGGCATCCGAAGGCCAACCGATGCTGCTGATCAACGTCTACACCAGCCGCAAGGTGTTTCCCGACAACCTGCTCGATTGCGGCATCTATCAAGGTGCAGCGGCGCAAGCCGGACAGGTCGAGATAAGCTGCAAGCTGATCGGCGAATAGGAGCCGGGGCTATTGCAGCCCCGGTGCCGTTGGATTGTGGGGCGGTGTCGTCGCTTCCGGTCCGCTGCCTTTTTCACCCGTGCTGCTGCCCGAGCCTGAATTAGCTGGCAAGCTGATCTCTGGCGGGGGCTGTTTGTTGATCGGCACGTCGGGAGAGGTGGGCGATACGACGGCGTTATTTTCGCTGCCGGGGCCGACTTTGCCGGGCTCGATCGCTTTTGCGGCGTTCGGTGCGCTATTGCTGGCTGCATCTGCGAAGGCCGGCAGCGAACTTCCGAGTGCGGCCGCCGCGATCGCGGCGGCCATGAGAAGTTTCGTGCTCATGGATATATTTTCCTTCCGCTGTTCCATGCGCGTCAAACGCATGGCGCAACGAAGGTGTTCCCAAGGATCGTCGGAGCTTTAAGCGTCAGCCTTTTTTGTTCGATGGTGCGGAGGTGTTCGACGTCGAGGGCGCGTTCGCCGGATTGGGCTTTTCCTTGACGTTGACTTTATCGCCGTCGTCGATGCCGTCCGGCGGACTTTCGATCACACGGTCTTCAGGCGCGAGGCCGGACGCAATCTCGACGGTGGCGCCGCGGTCGCGACCGATGGTGATGG
The DNA here is from genome assembly GCF_047497105.1 of Hyphomicrobium sp. DY-1. NCBI lineage: Bacteria > Pseudomonadati > Pseudomonadota > Alphaproteobacteria > Hyphomicrobiales > Hyphomicrobiaceae > Hyphomicrobium > Hyphomicrobium sp. DY-1. The sequence goes on from NZ_CP134870.1 coordinate 2,237,600, forward strand.
ACTTCAGGTTCACCTTGTCGTCGGTTCCGATTGTTGCGACGCGCAGACCCTCCTTGTCGAAGATGATGGCGCTTGATGGAACGACCAGGACGTTGTGCTTGCTGCCGACCTTCAGGCGGACGTTTGCGTAGGCGCCCGGCATCAATTCTCCCGCCGCGTTATCGACGATGAGCTGCATGCGGGTCGTGCCGGAAGCCGCATCGACGGCGCCGGACGAGGCTTCGACCTTGGCCTCGTACGTTTTGCCGGGGCGCTCGGGCACGCTCAGGCTGCCGACGGTCCCGGTTGGGATCATCGGGACGTAAGCCTGGGGTACGTTGACGTAGAGGCGCAGCTTGTGCACATCGGCGACGACGAACATCTCTGAGCCCGTGGCGCTGCCGGTGTTGATGAGGTTGCCGACATCGGTGTTGCGCACCGTCACGATACCGTCAAACGGAGCGACGATGCGCTTATATTCCGTTAGGGCCTTGAGCCGATCGACGTTTGCCTGCTCCGACTTCACGAGCGCGTTCTTGGCGTCGAGGTCGGCCTTCTTTTCGTCCGCCGCCTGATGCGTGACGTAGTTGCTCGGCAGAAGCGCCTGGTATCGCCCATTCGTGACTTTAGCCAGCGCGGCGTTGGCTTTGGCGTTGACCAGATCGGATTCAGCCTGCGACAGCTGTTGATCGAGATCGGGAGCATCGATCGTCGCAAGGACGTCGCCAGTCTTCACGCGCGTGCCGATATCGGCGTTGCGGCTGGCGACGTAGCCGTTGACGCGTGCGAAGAGGGCAGCTTGGTAATAGGCGTCGAGACGGCCCGGAAGATCGAGGACGCCAACACTCTGCTCGACCGCGGGCGTGGCGGCAGCGACCGTCGGTACGGCGCGTTCGGCGGCTTTGGTTGTCAGCTGCGCGACGCTTTGTTCGCGACTCTCAATTCCTGTGAAGGCGAGAAACGCCGCGCCCCCAATGAAGATGACCGCCGCCAAGGGCATCTTCCAGCGTGAGCGCTGGCGCGGCTCCGCGGGCGTTTCAGGCAGCATGGAATTCTCCAGGGATGGCGCCTTGCGGCGATGACGCGTTTGACGTCCGGCGTTTGTGCATCAGGCTAAATATGATCGGTACGATGAAGAGGGTCGCGGCCGTCGCGAAGATCAGGCCGCCGATGACGGCGCGGCCGAGCGGCGCATTCTGTTCGCCGCCTTCGCCCAGTCCGAGCGCCATCGGCGCCATGCCGATGACCATCGCGAGCGCGGTCATCAAGACGGGACGGATACGGACGAAGCCGGATTCGAGGGCGGCGAGGATCGGATCGCCATGGTCGGCCAACCGTTCTCGGGCAAAGCTCACGACAAGCACGGCGTTCGCGGTCGCGACGCCCATACACATGATCGCGCCGGTGAGGGCAGGCACCGACAGAGTCGTTCCAGTGAGGAACAACATCCAGATGATGCCGACCAGAGCAGCGGGAAGCGCCATAATGATCACCAACGGGTCGCCCCACGATTGGAAGTTGACCACGATCAACAGGTATATAAGCACGATGGCGCCCAGTAGGCCGAACAACATTCCGGCATAGGCGCTATTCATCGTCTTAACCTGCCCCAGCATGACCGCGCTTGCGCCCTTGGGCAGCTCGCTCTTGGTGGCGTCGAGAACTTTCTGGATGTCGCTCGCGACGGCTCCCAGGTCACGGCCCTCCGTTGTCGTTAAAATCTGAACCATGGGCTGGATGTCGTACTGCGATACGACCGCATTCATGACAGAGCGTTTGAAATTTGCCACGGCGCCCAGGATCTGGGGCGCGGCGTTGTCATTTGATGAGGTGATCGGCAGATTTTGCAGCGACGTCAGCGTATCAAGCTTGTACTGCGGGGTCTGAATGACGATCGGATACTGGACGCCATTTTTCGGGTTGAGCCAGTAGGCGGGATTTTCCTGTCCCGTTCCGGCAAGGCTCGCGCCGAGGCTCTCAGTCACGTCGCGCTCGGTCACACCGACATATTGCGCGCGGGAGCGATCGACGTCGATGTCGAAGCCCGGATTGCGGCGCGACTGCTGAATTCGGGCGTCGGCGACGCCTGGGATCATCTTAATTTGCCTTAAGATTTTTTGCGCATAGTCAAACGCGCCGTCGAGATCCTTGCCTCGGATCTGAAGATCGATCGGCGTGGGCGCACCGAAGTTCAGAATTTGGCTAACGATGTCAGCCGGCAGGAATGAGAACGTGGCGCCGGGAAACTCTTTCGGCAGCTGGCTGCGGAGCTGTTTCACGTATTCGGCCGTCGGCTCGTGGCCCTCCTTCAGCGCGATCTGGATGTCACCGTCCTGAGCGCCGATCATGCCGGTGTTGTTATAGGTCGTATTGATGCCGCTGATGGGCATGCCGATGTTGTCGACCATCACCTCGATCTGATCTTGGGGGATGATGTCGCGAATGGCGTCCTGGATTTTTGCGAATTCATGGGCGCTTTCCTCGACACGCGTTCCGATCGGGAGGCGCACATGCATCAGGATCTGGCCGGCATCGACCGCCGGGAAGAAATTCCTGCCCAAATACGGGGCCAGCAAGAATGACGACCCAATGAAGCCGAACGAAAAGATCAGAACGATCACGCGATGTGCGAGCGCGCCCTCCAAAAGGCCGTGATAGGCCCCGCGGAATTTCTCGAAGCCATGTTCGAAGCCGCGCTGAATGAGGACGAATGGATTGCGCGTCGGCCTTTCGTGCGCGTTGTGATCATGCGGTTTGAGGAGGTACTTGGCCATCGTCGGCACAAGTGTTCGCGATAGAATGAAAGACGAGACCATTGCGAACATGACCGCTTCGGCCATCGGGACGAACAGGAATCGCGCGATGCCTTCGAGGAAGAACATCGGCACGAAGACGATACAGATACAAAGCATCGACACGAAAGCGGGTGTAGCGATCTGATCGGCGCCGTCGAGAATGGCCGTTTCGACGTCTTTTCCCTGTTCCAGATGATAGTTGATGTTTTCGATCGTCACGGTCGCTTCGTCGACCAGAATGCCGACGGCGAGTGCGAGGCCGCCGAGCGTCATGATGTTCAACGTTTCGCCAAGCGCGGACAGCATGGCGATGGACGAAAGGACAGCGAGCGGAATGGACGTCGCGATGATGATCGTGGATCGGATACTGCCGAGAAACAGCAGGATCATGATGCTCGTCAAAACGGCGGCAAGAACGCCTTCGTGGATAACGTTTGTGACGGCGCCGCGCACGAACACCGATTGATCACCAAGGTAGGAAAAGGTCAGAGCATCGGGCAGGCCCGGCTTGATTTCATTCACCTTGTCCTTGATGCCCTGGATAATATCGAGCGTGGAAATCGCGCCGTTCTTCAAAACGGTCAGCAACACTGAGCGATTGCCGTCGACGTGCACGATATTTTGTTGCGGCGGGTTGCCGTCGCGGATGTGGGCGACATCACGGATGTAGACCATCGCGCCGTTGACGGTTTTGATCGGTAGGTCGCCCAAATCTTTAAGTGCGGACGGCGCGTTATTGAGCTGCATCACGTATTCGGTTGCGCCGATTTTCTGAGTGCCGGCCGGATTGATCAGGTTTTGCGCGGCCAGAGCAGCTTGCACGTCTTGCGCCGATAGGCCCTTCGCATGCAGTAGCGCGTTATCGAGGTCGATTTGAATCTGGCGCGTCTTGCCGCCGTAGGGAAACGGGATGGCGGCGCCCGGCACCGTCACCAGACGGATGCGGACCTGGTTCATGCCGAGATCGAAAAGGCGCTGCTCGGTCAGGCCGTCGCCGCCAAGCGCAAGCTGCACGATCGGCACTGTCGAAGCGCTGTAGTTCAGGATGAGCGGCGGGTTGGTGCCCGGCGGCATCTGGCGCAGCATCGTCTGCGAGATCGCCGTCACCTGCGCATTCGCGACGCTGATATCGACCGATGGGTGGAAGAAGATTTTGACGACGCCGATGCCGTTATAGGAATTCGCCTCGATGTGATCGATGTCGTTGACGGTCGTCGTGAGCGCGCGCTGGAAGGGCGTCACCATGCGTCCGGACAATTGATCCGGCGGCAGACCCGTATACTGCCACACCGTGGCAATGACCGGGATGCGAATATCCGGAAAGATGTCGATCGGCGTGCGGAGCGCGGCCAGCCCGCCCGTCAGAAGAATGAGCAGTGCGAGCACCACGAACGTGTACGGCAACCGCAACGCGATTCGTACGAGTGCAGCCATAGTTCCGAATTCTCCACATCGCTGGCTCTGACCGGTGGAGCCCAGCTGTCGCCCCGGCTTTTAACTGTCGGACTGGACGGCTTCCGTCTGTAAGATCGCAAAATCTGCTCGCGACGAAACCGCACGTCACGCGGTTGGATCGCTTTCTTCGGGACGCCACTCCACTCCCCCACGGCGACGCCCGATCAAACGCCGAGTTTAAGATTTGGGGGATTGCCAGCAATCTGTCCAATAGTATGTTGGGATGCTATTATTTCTTGATAGCGATTAATCGTGAATGGTGCTGAACCATGGACCTCAGACAGCTCGAACATTTCGTGGCAGCCGCGGACGAACAGCATTTTACGCGCGCTGCACGTAAAGTGAACATTGTTCAATCTGGTTTGTCTGCGTCGATCCGCGCGCTGGAACAGGAGATGGGGGCGCCGTTGTTTGTGCGGACCACCCGCAAGGTTGAGCTGACCGTCGCGGGCCGCGTGCTTTACGCGAAGGCGCAGGAGATCATTGCCGGGATCAAGGAGGCGCGGCGGGCCGTTGCCGCGATCAATGGCCTGGAGCGGGGAACGCTCAGCGTCGGGACGTGCGGCAGTCTTCATGCCTTCTTCGATCTGCCGCAGCTCCTCGGCGAATTTCATGCCCTGCATCCGAGCGTCGAAATCAAGCTTTGCCACGGCACGGCGACCAAGCTGATGGAGTCGGTCAAGGACGGCAGCGTCGATATCGGATTTTTTCCGCTCTACGAGAAGAGTCGCGAGATCGTCACCATCCCGATTGCGTCGGATCATCTGGTTGTTGTTCACCCGATGGGGCACCCGATCGCGGGGCGTGAGAACGTGCCGCTCGAAAGTCTGGCGGAGGAAACATTCGTCGATTTTCAGCCGGACAAGGGGACGCGCAAGATCGTCGATCGGGCGTTTGCGAGCACCAACGTTTCACGCAGGTCGGTGCTTGAAGTCGGCGATATCCAGGTGCTGCTCGATCTTGTCGCGTATGGTTTTGGGATCGCCTTGGTTCCCAAGACGTTTGCTTGTGCGCGCATCGCGGCGGCGAAGTCGCCGAAGCTTGGCGTCGCGACTTTGAAAAAGCCCCATATAGCCTGGGATCTCGTCGCGGCATGCAGCGGGCGGGCAGGGGCTGCGCAGACGCGCAACCCGGCCGTCGCCGCTTTTACAAAGCTCGTCGAAAAAATTCGCTCAGACGCCATCGCGGCCTGAGCATCAGGCGATGCTCGCCTGATACACATAGTAGGCCATGGCTGCCGTCATCACCGGGATAAGGGTGATGTGCAGGAATGCTAAGCCTTTCTTGAGCCAGCCGATTGGTTCGATGCGTCTGTTCACCCGCGCGATGGTGATGGCGATGATGACGCTTAACACGAGGTACGTGAATAGGAACAAACGGTCGGAGAGGGTTTCTATATTGGCGTCAAGTTTCGGCAACGCCAGATAAAGCGCGACGGCCGAAAGAAGTGCTGTCACCTGGATTGTCACGATCGCCTCGAAGTGGTGCGTCGAAATGAAGATCGACAGATAGGCGATGAACAGAATGAAGCCCAGCGGAACGACGACGCGGAGAACATAGTCGGTCGTTTGCCGTTTCATCAGCCAGACGAAGCTCGCCTTGTAGAAAGGCACGACGCTCGGTTCCAACGTCTGCGCGTCGACGGTGCGGACAAAGTCCTCGTCATAGCCGACATAGTTATCTTTCGGGTCCCAGCCGTCGACGGTAACCGACTTGTCACGCAGGCTCGCTGGTGGCGGCTGGACGATGAACGCGGCGTTTCCGTGCTTGGGCTGAATATCGATTGAAAAGCGCTGGGTGTCGAACGGGTAGTTGCGCAAGTTTGGCGAGTAGAGGAACTTGCCCGTCACCTGATAGATTTTCATGTGGTCCGGGTAGGCGTCGCTTTTGCCGCCGTCATGAATGGGCTGAATCGTGATCTCACGATTGTTCGAGCCCGGATCGAGATAGGCGTTCGAAAATTCGATCTGGTCGATCGAAGCGCCGTTGCGGTCATTCATCGAAATATAGAAATCGGCGAGGAACGTCTGATTGTTGTCGTCGATCTGGTCCGCGTGAATAAGGTCGATGTCGGCGTACAGCGTGTCGATCCGCTTCATCGTGTTGTTCCGCAGACGCAGAAATTGGAACGGGGCCAGTTGGGCATGCCCAAGACCGCGCGGCAACATGACGATGAGAGGCGCGCGCGCTGCAGCCCGCGATGCCGGCCTAAACGACCAGTTGCCAAACCTGCCTTTGAAAACGCCCTTACCGGCAGCATACGTCGTGCCGAGTTCATTGACGATAAATTCGCGGAGATCGGAGACGTTGGCCGCCGCAGGCGCTGAGCGCGCAGCCTCGGCGATGAGCCGGATCATGTCGGCGTAGCGCATCGCTGTTTGCAGGGCGCGTATGTTGTCATCTTCAAGCGGATTGGGCGGGAGGTCGTCGTCGCGAACTTTGCAGGTGCCGTCCTTCCAACCGGGCGCAGCGTCGTTCTTTGCGCCTTCGAAGACCCAATACTCAGGATGGATCGACGTCAACAGCAGGTCGCGGAGGCGTTCACTATAGACGTCGGGAAATCCATCGAACGCCATCAAATAGATGTCGTTGGGATAGCTGCCGTTGCCTTTGGCTGTCAGCATGTCGGCGCGTCCGGTGACGAAGAGGGGCGGCGTGTAACCGGCGGCCTTGAGTTGGCTGAAAACATCTTTCAGGCGTTTGCCGCCGACCGAAAGGAAAACCAGCTCCGGGCCTTTGGCCTTCAGCTCTTCGACTGTTGCGGCGATATCGGCTGGGTTGAGCTTGTCATCGGTGAGCTTGAGGCGGCGATCCGAAACGACAGCATCATCGCCAAGAAACTTCTTCACCGAATCCCCGAGGTTGGCACTGAAGACGTTCCCGTCGAGACCGACGAACGCGACCTTCGTGTATTTCATCTCCTTAATGAAGGCAGTGATGATCGGCATCCGCTCTTCGTCTTCCGACGGACGGGTCGTGAAGACGGAGGGGTAATTGGCGATAAGGCTTGTGACCGAGATGTCCGACAAAAACGGAATGCCGCTGGCGCTCAGAGCCTTTCCGTCGGCGCCGAGCGCTGCCTTGGCGCGCGTTGCGTTCGTCATGCCAACCATGCCGACGGTTTGAGGATCAGAGATGGCTTCGGCAAGATTTGCGGTGGCGCGCTGCGTGTCGCCTTTGTCGTCGTAAAGGGAGACGATGAGCTTTCGTCCGGCGATGCCGCCGGTACGGTTGATATAGTTCTGCGCGAGCGTTGCTATGCGTTTGATCGCGGTGACGATGCCGCTGCTGTAGCAATCGTCAGTGTTCGATGAAAAGAAAATCGGCACGGCAACCGGCGGTCGCTGGGCGGCGTCGGCGTCATCGATGGCCTGCACTGCTGCCGGCGCGGTGCTGGGACCGACGCACAGAACAAGCAATAGTGCGATGATGCCAGCCAGGCGCTGCAGTGGCCGCTGCCCCAATGCGCGCACGTAAAGTCCCAACCCCGCAAATGTCACGTCGCCCACCCCAATTTTATAAGATCGGAACATCCGGATATCTTCCGGACGTCCGGCTCCCTGCATTTCAAACGTTTCGTGCCCGTGAGACCTTTATAAGTCCCGGCCAGAGAACGAAAGAATTTGGTTTGGATTAGGCGGCTTCAGGGTTGTTTGCCGTATTCCGGTGAAATTAATCTTCGCGCGGAGATTTCGCGAGAAGCCCGGATAGGATCCAGCCCTGAAGATGCTGGGCGGCCCGCAAGGGCGCGGTGTCAGGGTCGTCGTAGACGGCGACGAGTTCGCACAAGCCGCCGAACGGAACGCCATTCATCGCTTCCGTCCACATCATGGCTTCTTCGTCGGGCAAGCGGCGGACTTTGGGCGTCGTCTCGTGACGCCAGACGATGACGCTTTCTGGCCGCATGCGAAGCTCAACCGGAGGTGGTGTCTCGTCATTTTTCAGCGCTATCCACAGAGCGTGCGCATTGCTGAACAAGGCGAGGCGACAGGCGGAAGGGTGGGCGCTGAAGACGAGGTCCGACCACTGTTCGGGCGGGACTGCGGCGAGATCCGATAGCGCGAGAGGCTCAGTGTCGAGAGCATCGAACGCATCGTTCAGCGCACGTTCGAGAGCCGCGAGTTCTCCGAGCTGGGGAGCATCAGGGTGCGCTTCCGAAAGAAACTCTGGCAGGCGATGAGAAAACCAGCGCGCATTCTGGTTTTGTGAGGGGCAGGCCGCCACGTAGGCCTTTGCGACCTCGATGAAGGCCTCATCGCCCAGATAGGCGTGCAATAGCGGATGATCGTTGCGGAGCACTTCAATAAGACGTGCAGCGTAAGCGTGGCGATAGACGCCGAACAGGACGTTGCGGTTCGTGCGCGAATTATCCAGGAGCTCGTTGAGCACCGTGTCGTCGCCGTGCATGACCGCGCGCTGGAATGCGGCCTGCATTTCGCTGAGCGTCGGCGCAGGTGCGTGCTCAACAGGTTCGGTTTGTTTCTCTGGAGCAATGGTTGGCGGCATGAGGATGTCGATCGCTCCCGCTATGCAGAGAATACGTCTTCGGCAAGAAGGCGCGCCTTGCCGAGTTCTTCCAGCATTACGTCGAGTGGGGGAATGTCGTCATCGCGTTCGATGATCGTCGAGACGGGGCCGAAACGCTCGAGTGCCGCCTTATAGAGTGTCCAAACCTCGTCGCACACGAGCGCATCGTGGGTGTCGATAATGTGGGTCATGTTGTGCTCATGACCCGCCAGATGAAACTGCACGACGCGATCGGCGGGAATTCCGGCCATGAACTCATACGGATCGTATTCGTGATTAAAAGCGCTGACGTAGACGTTGTTGACGTCGAAGACGAGCCAGCAGCCGGTCCGTTTCGTCATCTCGGCGATGAATTCCCATTCAGGCATCTCGGAGTTTCGAAACTGGACGTAGGACGAGACGTTCTCAAGCGCCAGCGGCCGTTTGAGATAGTCCTGCACGTGCTGAATGCGTGCGACGACGTGGTCGAGGGCTTCGCGCGTATACGGAAACGGTAGCAGGTCATGCAGGTTCACGCCGTGTACGCCCGTCCAGCAGAGATGATCGGAGACGAATACCGGCTCGGTACGATCGGCGAGGGCTTTGAGCTGCTTCAGGTAGTTGGGGTCGAACAACGCAGTGGATGCGATCGACAGCGAAACGCCGTGCATGACGATCGGATAGCGAGCGCGGATTTGATCGAGAATTTTTAGCGGTTGGCCGCCCGGCACCATGTAGTTTTCCGAAATTACCTCGAACCAGTCGAGGTCGGGGTCGCCGTTCAGGATGTCGGCATAGTGCTGGGACCGCAGCCCAAGACCGTAGCCAAGGTATCGTGGCTTTCCCTCGGGCGCGGGCCTTAGATCGGCAGCGGCTTTTGCTTTCGTTGCACCGAGCATGACAAAAATCCTTTTGTCCTAGAACTTGGTGGTCAGCGCCGTCAGCCAGGCCGGGGACGCAGCGACGATCTGGGCTTCGAGTGTCTTATCAAAGCCCGTCAGAATGGCGAGGCCAGTTAGAATGAGGACGCCGCCCAGAACATATTTCCCGCCTGAGCCCGCGGAGGCCAGCGTGTCCCGCCAGCGGTTGAGGATCTCACGCGACAACGCGCCCAAGACGAGTAGCGGGACGACCGCGCCAAAGCCGAATGCGAGCATCGTGATGGTGACCTGGCCAAGATCCTTGCCCTGAGCCGCGAGCAGCGAGGCGGCGCCGAGCGTCGGGCCGACGCATGGGCTCCAGACGGCGCCGAGAACGAGACCCACGCCGAACTGACCAAGAATGCCGGGACCGGCGTAGCCGCCAAGTGTCTGGTCGGCCCAGTTTGAGATCGGTCCGGCGGCAACGGCGAACCGTTGCTGCAGGACGGGGATCACCAGAACGGCGCCGATCACGATCAGAAGCGAAGCGGCGATGAAACGGAAGAAGGTGCCGTCCAGGCCGATCGCAAAACCGACCGTCGCGACGAACAGGCTGATCGCGACGAAGGAAATCGCAACGCCTGCTGCCAATGCGAACGGCCCATGGCGATGGGCCGAGGCCGCTGTCGCCATCACGATCGGGACGAGGGGCAGAACGCACGGCGACAGGACGGATAGAATTCCGGCGACGAAGGCCAAGGCGAAGGATACCAGCATTGGAACGGTCCTCAGAGAGCCTTGCGCATCAAGCCGTCAATCGCGCTTTCACTGGTGGCGCCGACGGAGCGGCCCGTTTCCTTGTTACCCTTGAAAACGATCAGCGTGCTTTGAACCTGGGCGCCGAACTTTCGCAAAACGTCCTTGCGGGTGTCGAAATCGACATCGAAAATTGTGAGGTTCTCGTATTGCGGCTCGGCGGACAGCTTTTGGATGATGGGCTTTTGCGCCTGACATGTCGGGCACCATGTCGCCGAGATATCGATGAGGATCGGCTTGCCCAGTGCCTGTGCGGCGGCGAAATCTTTTTCATCGAACGTCTTGCGCTCGGCTGCTGCCGCGCCGGCTGCGGTCAGCGTCATCATAGCCAGCGCCAAGGCAGCCTGCGCAATATATCTGAGCGACATCTATCGGCCTCGTTCTCATAGTCATGTGGTTTGGAGGATCGTCTCGGCGGGATAAAAAACGCCGCGCTGGAGGCGGCGTTTTTTACCTTCGCGTGCTTACTTCGCCGGTTCGAAATGGCCGGTCGTGCAGCCTTCCTTGGTCGTCTCGGTGAAGCCCTGACCCTTGCAGGCGTTCTGGCCTTTGCAAGCGTTCGTTGCGCTCTTGCAGGCGCTCTGACCCTTGCAGGCGTTGGCGCCGACGCAGTGGCCCATCGCTTCATCGGCGTACGCAACCGTCGAGACAACGGCATTCGCGAGCATGAGAGATGCTGCTGCGGCTGCGAGCGCCGAACCAGACTTTGCACTGATCTTCATGGTGTTTTCCCTTTGGAAGGTATTGTGTTTCCACGCTGTCGTTCGTGCCGGGCCGAAACCTGGTCACGAGGGTGGTTACGGCTGCCCTGCTAGGGATGTTTCCGGATTTGGAAAAAAAATTGAGGCCCCCGTCCTTGCGCATGACAATGGGTGGACTAGCGACGCGCCAAATTATTCCGGATTGGCTGTAACCAGCAAGCGAGGTGGCTCGTAAGTGCCTTTCAGTTGCGCGGGAAATCCCGCCTCGTCCTCCAACTGAAGGCAAAACCGATGAAATTTCTCACGCACTGGTTGATAGACGTTCCCGAGAAGCTCTCTCGGGTCTTCTTATGGTTGCCGCCGCTCTTTGCGCGCATCGTGGTGGGATGGGTCTTCATGTGGAGCGGCTGGGAGAAGCTGCATGCGCTGCCGCAAATAACGGCAAATTTTGCGTCATGGGGAATTCCGTTTCCGGAGATCATGACGCCATTCGTTTCGGGCGTGGAATTTTTCGGCGGCCTCTTTCTTCTGCTCGGGCTCTTTACGCGGATCGCTGCCGTGCCGCTCGTGGTCGTCATGATCGTCGCGATCATCAGCGCCAAATTGGATCAGGTCGATTCCTTCGAAACGCTCGCCGGGTTTGAAGAGATGTCTTACATGGCTCTGTTCGGCTGGCTTGCCGTTGCGGGGCCGGGACCGATCTCTCTCGACTATCTCTTGCAGAGGCTACAACCGAAGGACGATCGCGACGTGCTGTCGCCGTCGGTGCGAACAACCTGAAGGCGTCCTGCGGCTCGCGGTCTTGCGAGGCGCCGGGCCATTCCGTAGTTTCGCTGGCGTCGGGAGAGCCGTCAGCGGAGCGTATCCAGACTATGCACAACACGTCGCCCCCCTGGTACACGCGGCTGTTGCCGTGGCGTCATTCGCGCAGACGGGCGGAGATGCTCAAATCACGAGAAGAGGTGGCGGGCCTTGAGCCCGCTGTCGTCGTTACGGGGGGATCGCGCGGCATCGGTCTTGCTCTCGCGCAGCGGTTTCTCGAGGCCGGACACAACACAGCGATTGTGGCGCGGAATGCAGTTGGCCTGGAGGAAGCCTCCGCCGCGCTTAAAGCCGCGACGGGTGCGGATGTCGTGGCGATCTTGTGCGACGTCAGCGAAGCCAGCGCGATGAACGTGATTTCGTCCACGCTCGCTCGTTCCGGTTTCTATCTCGATGTTTTGGTGAACAATGCAGGCTTAGGCCTCGCGGGGCCATTCGTCGATCAGTCGGAAGCAGAACTATCGAAGCTCGTCGCTCTCAATGTTGAGACCGTGACGCGACTGACGCGCTCGGCGCTTCCCGACATGCTGGCGCGGGGGCAAGGAGGCGTGCTGAATATCGCTTCGCTCGGGGCGAGCATTCCAGGTCCCAACCAAGCTGCTTATTATGCCAGCAAAGCCTATGTCGTTTCGCTGACGGAAGCGATCGCGAGTGAAATCGCCGGGCAGGGCGTGCGTATGAGCGCGCTGCTGCCGGGGCCGGTGAATACGGCGTTTCATGAAGAGATGGGTGCCGAGAGATCGCTTTATCGATATGTCCTGCCACCGATGTCACCTGAAGGCGTGGCGCGCAGTGCGTATCGCGGTTTCATGTGGGGCAACCGCGTCATCGTGCCGGGAATTCCCAATCTGTTTTTCTACGTGGCGTTGAGGCTTCTGCCTCACATGCTCACCGTGCCGATGATGTATTGTCTGTTGCGCCGTCCCGATACCTTAAACGGGCGTTAAGATCGGAGCGCGTTTTTACGATAATTGTCGATGTTTGCATTATGGCAACCATTTCCGTCTACGGTGATAAGGGCTCCGGAATGAGGTTTCGCGTATTCGGAGTTTCCCACGCGGCTACGCTGAGCGGATGGCACGGGCTCCTTCGAGTTCGATATGTCCGGTGCGTGGCCGCGATGTATTTGTCGTGATGTCAGCGCAGCGATAGTTTCGCGTTTTGCTGGCGTCTTGCGTCATTTTACTATGCGGCTTTGGTGGGCAGAGGAACTGAGTTGCTTTCACCTGCGACGGCTGCTTGATCGGCAATGATGCGTGCGATGAAGGCGCGTGTCTTTTCCACCACGATATGACGCTGCCGGTCGAGCGTGACCATGTGGTAGCTATCGTCGAGGACGAGAAGTTCGGGGGCGCCATGCAGAGCCGCCTGAAGGTACGTCGCATTTTTGAGATCGGCGTAGTCGTCTTCGCGGGAATGCACGATCAACGCAGGCTGACAAATTTTTCCAATTCGTTTTTTCACAGCCGATACGAGGCGGCGGTGTTCGTAGAGCGCGGCTCCCGGCGTTCCAATGGTGCCGAGGGCTGAGCCGTCGGACGCTGCAAGAGCTGCGCGGACGAAATCGCGAACGCGGGGGCATTTGATGCCGAGAGACTCTGCGTCGGGAAATTGCATCATGCTGGCGATGCGGCGGCTGCGCACGAGCGAGAACAATCGGCTGTACCAGGGCATTGCCCACCCGTTCACCCGAAACGTCGGCGAGAAAAGCGCGACGCCTTGCACTTTTTCCGGATGGTCTGCCGCCAGATGTAGCGCAATGATGCTGCCAAGGCAGAGCCCTCCAACGATGACAGTCTCGCATTCCCGGCGCAGCTCTTCGAGGGCGGATTCGGCGCTGCGAAGCCAATCGCGCCACGTCGTTGCGACGATATCGGCGCGCGTGCCGCCGTGTCCGGCGAGTGTCGGGCAGTGTACGGTGTAGCCGGCGCGGGCAAGACCAAGGGCGACGAAGCGCATTTCAGCGGGGGTACCACAGAGGCCGTGAATCAGCAGTACGCCCGTGCGGCCGCCTGCGATCCGAAACGTGGTTTTTGTCGGGGTTGTTTCGTGGAGTGGCGTCGTCGTAAGTGGTGAGATGGCTGCGGACATGGCGTCGTCTCCCGTTGGACTGGAGACGAGCTTTAGGTTCGCTGATGCCAGACGGCTGTTCCGTCTGCAACAGGCGCATGGGTGCTAAGCCTTGATTTTGTTCGCTGAGTTCCCTGCGGAACATTCGGGCCGAGGGGAGTTCGTGGCCGAGATTGGCGAGCGCATCAAGCTGCGCTATGGGAAGCGCTCGCAAGCTGACGCTCGGTTGCCAGCACCGAGCGCGCCATAACTTATAAGAGGCGTGCGGATCAACGTGCGTCCTGGAGTGCCATTGGAAACGAACGTGAGCCAACCAGTCATCGCTGCGACGGGCCTTCATGTGCCGCCGGACAGCATTTCGAACAATGAACTCGTGGCCGCCTTCAATGATTATGTCGCAGCTTTCAACGCGGACCATGCGGCCGACATCGCGGCTGGCAAGCTCACGCCGCTGCTTCCGTCGTCGGCTGATTTTATCGAGAAAGCCTCTGGCATTAAATCGAGACACGTCGTCGACAAGATTGGTATTCTCGATCCTAAGGTGATGCGCCCGGCGATTCCTGAGCGCTCGAATGACGAGCTTTCCGTGCTTGCCGAGATGGCCGTCCTGGCCGCCCGGGATGCGTTGGCTCGCTGGGGCGGCGATGTCCGCGATATCGGGGCGGTCATTTGTGCGGCTTCGAATATGCAGAGGCCATATCCGGCCATCGCGATCGAAGTGCAGAGTGCGCTTGGCGTGTCGGGCTTTGCCTTCGACATGAATGTCGCGTGCTCGTCGGCGACGTTCGGCATCAAGACGGCAGCTGACTTTATATCCAGCGGTTCGGCAAAGGCTGTGCTCGTCGTCAATCCGGAAATCTGCTCGGGGCATCTCAATTTTTGCGACCGAGACAGCCATTTCATCTTCGGCGACGTGGCTACAGCCATCGTTGTAACCGACGAAACGCTGGCAGACGGCGGCTGGTCCATTCTCGGCACGCGTCTCAAGACGCAGTTTTCGAATAATATCCGAAACAATTTCGGCTTTCTCAATCGCTGTGCGCCGGAAGGCATCGGCGCCGCCGACAAATTGTTCGTGCAGGAAGGTCGCAAAGTTTTTCGCGAAGTCGTGCCGATGGTGATCGATATGATCATCGCGCATGCTGCGGATCTGGGTGTCGATCCGAAAGGACTGAAGCGGCTATGGCTGCATCAGGCCAACATCAATATGAACGATATGATCGGCCGGAAAGTTCTGGATCGCGTGCCCACACCGCAAGAGAACGTCATCATTCTGGATGAGTTTGCGAATACCAGCTCGGCTGGCTCCATCATCGCCTTCCATAAAGCGAACGGTGACTTCGCGGTGGGCGAGACGGGGTTGATCTGCTCGTTCGGCGCCGGTTATTCCGCAGGGACCGTGTTCGTTCGCAAGCGGTAAGTGCGGCGCTTTCGATCAAGCCAGACTCGCGGCGAGATTGATTGTCAGGGCGAGAACCATCGTATTGAAAAAGAACGAGACGATGGCGTGCAGCGTCGTCAGGCGGCGCATGGACTTGCTGTTGATGACGACATCCGACGTCTGCGATGCGGCGCCGAATGAGGTCGCAAAATAGAAGAAGTCCCAATAGTCAGGTCTTGTGTCCCCCGGAAACGTCAGGGAGTTCTCGGCGTCTGACTTATCGATGAAGTGGTCCGGCGCATAATACTCATGCGCATAATGCATCGTGAAGGAGACCTGCGTCACGAGCCATGAGATGACGATGGTCGCCGCGGCGAGGGCTGCAAAGAATAGCTTACCTTCGTTGGATGCTGCTTTGGCCTCGACGAGCAATCCGAAGATCGCCGCGAAGCTTGAGAACATGGCCATCAGTACGACGACCAAGATAACGACGCCGCTGTCGTCCTGACGCGCGGCCCGTGTGCGGATTTTGTCAGAGTGACACCCCTGCATGACATAGAAAGCCATGGCGAGATAGGCGCTGCCGCCAGCACACCAGGCGAGCGCTTCGCGCACCGAGCCACGGAAAGACGACGGCAGTAGAAGCAGCGCTGTAACTGTTACGAGGGCGCCGATCACGACGCGCGGTCGTAAAACGATCGAGCGGCCGATCGAACGTGGATTGTACCAGCGAGTGCGACGTGTCGGCTTCGGCAGTGGGCCGGCTTTTAATGTGTTAGCCATGTCTCGCGCTCACGCTCATATGTCGTTCAGGTCTTACTCTGGAGGCGCGATTTAAACATGTTTTGCGACGGCCACCATGGAGCTGACTGGGAACTACCAACGTTTTCTACGCATTGAAAATTTCCCTCCTGCTCGGCTATGTCGAGCGGCCTATAGCCTCACGCTGAATGGCGACGCCTTGGCAAAGAGCCTCACATTACACTGTAGGATAGGCAAAAAACGAGGAGGCTCTTCGATGACCACCCCCATGCGGGAGATGGCAGTCGATTGTGCTTCGCTGACATCTGATGTTTGCGCGCGGCCGTTGGTCGTCGTCATAGAAGACGATTACCGGTCGTCCATGGCACTGACGATGCTGATCGACGATTGGGGGTATTCTTGCGTAGCTGCACGATCTTCGCGCGAGGCTGTGCGGACACTCGGCCATCGGCTGGGCAAAGTGGCGGCAATCATCACGGATATCGAGATAGACGGACAGATGCGCGGCATTCGTGACGCGCAGGCGATCGCAGCTACGATTGGCCATGCCGTTCCGACGATCATCACGACCGGGCATGCCGATTACGCCGCCGTCGCCTCGCCCTTTCCGGTCATCCGGAAGCCATTCGATCCTGATATTCTGCATCGGTGGCTGATGCATCGCGTCGGCTCTGCAATGAGTTGAGCGTGGGCGATGCTGATGTGTTTCGCGGCGCGGTTAGCTGCGCGTCGCGAGTTCGGTGCGATTGCGGGCACCGTAATGCGAGAAGAGAGCCGCGAGATGGATCTTCACCGTACCTTCGGCAATGTCCAACTCGCGTGCGATCTCTTTGTTCGAAAGGCCCCGGCGGACGCAGTCCAGCACATCGCGTTGGCGCGGTGAGATGGATTTGTAGGTGGCTCCACCGCCGGGGTCCCCCACCTTTCCGGTTCCGGCCGATTCAGAGCGCATCTGCTGTTTTGCGGACGAAATCGCGGCCGCTGCGGCGCCCGATGTCATGAAGCGCGGCACGAACACGCGACCGTCCAGGATATCCTGCAGTGCACCGACGATTTCGTCATCGGCGAGCGACTTTGGCACGTAGCCGTTCAAGCCCATAGCGACGGCTTTGACGACGTCGTTGCGTTCTTCCGATCCCGAGACGATGGCGACGCGAATGCCGGGATAGGTCTCTTTGACGACGCTCAAGCCCTCAGGGCCGGAAATTCCCGGCATCGCGAGATCGAAAAGAGCAAGCTCGACGTTCGGTGTTTCCGCCAGGCGATCCAAAGCGGCATCGAAGGTTGCTGCTTCGATAACCGAGCGAAAGCCCATGCGATCGCGAAGCAGGAAGCCGAAACCCGAACGGTAGAGTCCGTGATCGTCGGCGACCAAAACCGTATCATGCTGATTGTTTGTCATGAGTTTCTCTGGATTAACCGACATTCATTTCCGCTCCGAACTCAGAATCAAAGCCGTTCTTTGAATTCGTTTGAGCTTTCAAGATAGCGCCGAGGGTCGCTGCGATAAGCTCAGGATCGGCTGGTTTCGTTAGCCACGGAAGCCCAGCTTTGGCAAGGATCGCCAGCGTCGCAGAATCGGTGCCTCCCGATAACAGGATGCTTGGAATCTCTTCGCCCGTTTTTTTTGCCATTCGTCTGATGAATTCAAGTCCGGTTTCAGCGCCGCGCAAATCAAAGTCAAGCACGGCAGCGTCAATGACGAGGCCGTTGTCGAGCGCGGCCTCGGCGTCGGTGTTGCGTTGGTAGCCGAAAGCAACGTTGCCGCGGTCTTCCAAGTCTTTCGTCAGTGCAGCGACGATCAGGGGGTCGTCGTCCAATATCAAAATCCGCATGCCGCTGATGCTGGGCTCGAGCGCTGTGAGGGCCGGCGGGCGCTGCACATGTTCGACGGCGTTTTTTGGTAAAACAATGGAGAAACGCGAGCCGTATCCGGGTCTTGAAGTGACGGCGATTCGCATATCGAGCAGCTCAGCGTAGCGGCGCGCGATGGACAGTCCCAGGCCAAGACCGTCGTTTGCGCCGTAAGCGCGATGGGCCGCACGCGAGAATTCTTCGAAGATCTGTTCTCGGCGATCATCCGACAGGCCGGGGCCGGTATCGTAGACATCGATGACGCGCTGTCCGTCTCGGCAGCGGGCAGCCAGAATGACGCCGCCGTGTTTGGTAAATTTCAGCGCATTCGAGACGAGATTGCGGATAATCGTTTCGAGCAGGGCAGCGTCGGTCTCGATTACCCAATCGCGACCACGGCTCAGGAATTTCAAGCCGTTTTGCTCAGCTTCGACGCGCGATCCGACGGAGATGCGTTCGATGAGCTCGCTCATGGAAACTGGCGTTTTCGTAGGCTCGATGAGTTTCGCGTCAAGGCGGGATACGTTCAGCAGCGCATCGAACATGCCTTTTAGCCCGCGCAGGCCTTCTTCCATTTGCGCCACGAGTGTCGTCGCCTCGTTGCCGCTGACACGGCGAGAAAGGGCGCGTGCGAACAATGTCAGGGCGTGGAGGGGCTGGCGCAAGTCATGGCTGGCAGCGGCGAGGAAGCGGGATTTGGCTTCGGTCGCGCTTTCGGCGGCGGCCTTCGCTCGTTCAAGACCTATGTTCTGCTCAGCGAGCCGCTGTGTGCGTTCTCGTACCTGACTTTCCAGCGATTGGTTGGCGGCCGCGAGAGATGATCTCTGGGCGTCCAATTCCTTCACGAGGGATCGCAGCGATTGCGAGAGGACGCGGGCTTCCTGATAGCCTGAGACCTGCGGGAATTCGAGTTTCTGGCCGCGTCTCAGGCGTTCGGCAACGTCGGCCAACTGCAGCAATGGTTGTGATAGTTTGCTGGCCAGGACCCAGGCGAGCGCCGCTGCAAGAAGCGCAAAGATCGTTCCGGAGATGGCAATCGTGCGCTGGAGGCTGCGGACGGGGGCAAAGGCCTGCCGCTGGTTCTCGCGTACCAGGACGATCCAGTTCAAACCCGTATACGAGCGATAGCCGTCGCTTTTCGAAAAACCGGTGACGTAAGCACGGTTGTCCGGCCAGCGTTCGACGGCAAAGCCGGCATGACCTGGACGGGCGGCGCGAATGCTCGGCAAATCGAGTGTTTTTCCGGTGATGTCGTCGGGCCCGAACAGAACTTGGCGCTCTTCGTTCAGAACGATCACATCTGCGGGGATTGCATCTTTCATGCTGCCAAGAAGCGTGTCGCGGACTTCCTCGGCCCAGTCTGCGCTTAACGTTGCGCCGAGCACGCCGATAATTTTCTTGTCGTCTGAAACCGGAACTGCAAGGTCGATAAAATCGGATGCACCGCGTCCTTCGTGGGGAATGCGCTGTGTGGTGGCGGCGTTGGGCAGTTTGACGTCGCCGACGTAGGCATCTTTTAGTCCGCGCCTGAACCAAAGCTGCTTCTTGACGTTATGACCCTCGTATTCGCCGCCCGTCGCGCTCAGGATTTTACCGTTGGGATCGGCAAAGCCGATCCAGGAATAATCAGAATAGGCGCTTTGAAATCTTTCGAGAGACGTGCGCAGCGAATCCGGTGAGTCGGTTTTTTGCAGGATACGGCCGAGCGCCGCCATGTTGTCGAGAGATTGCAAACGCTCGAACATCGCACGGTCGAGCTTGTCCTGCATTTCGTCGGCGAGCAGCGCCAGAGATTGGCCGATTTCCTGCTCCAGGCGGCTCACTGCGTCGTGGCCGATGACATAGGACACGGCAATCGTCAGCAAAAGCGAAACGACCGAAATCGCGGCTGCAATCAATACTTTCAACGATACACGGCGCATCGGATCTCGCTCGTTCCGCGACAGCGGAAAGTACCCTCAAACTTAATCCAGAAGGATATCAAGGCCGGATTTCTTAAAGTCTGGACAGGGACGTGTTACCGCACAGCGGACGGCATAGGTTTTACGCAATAGAATAGGCTATTCGGCCTATTTCGTTGCATTGACTTAGTTCGGCGGGCTGAGTGGCCTCGCCAATTCAAGAGGCGCACACATACATTTGCCAAGCGGATCGGTGGCTCTATCGGCATGGTCTCTCACGTTAGGCAGGTCCGCTTTGTCAAGAGGCGTGCGCCGTCCCTCACCCCACCCACAAGCGCCGCTTCAATAGTCGGGGCTCGGCTTACCCCCCAAGCCGGGCCCCGTATCCGTTTGCGGCGTCAGTGAAATAAGCCTTTTGCGCGGGGCCCGATCGCCGTCCGGACTGGGATATCGCGGTGCGCAATTTATATTTCACATATGCCGGTCTTCATCGCGGCTGGGATGCACGTGAAATTCGGAGACATGATTTTGGAACGCCGCACTTTTCTTCTGTCATCGGCTTTGGCTCTTGCGTCGGGAGCTGCGAATGCCGCGCCGATCGATCCGAAGCAGACGTTCGTCTTGCAGCACGGCGACATCAAATTCGAACCTTGGACCGGGCTGCCGCCGGGAAGCGGTGAAATGGCCAAGCTCTACGGCGACTTCAACGAAGCGGGGCCGTATCTTGTTCTGATGAAGTGGAACCCGGGCTGGTTCAGCGCACCGCATAGCTACGCAACGGACCGCATTCAGATGGTTCTATCAGGGACATGGTGGGTGAACAGCGGTTCGGATTTTGCACCAGAGGACTGCGTCCAGGTTCCGGCTGGCGGTTTCGTCAAGCGGACAGCCAGAACCATGCATTACGACGGCGTTCCTGCAGGCATCAAAGAGCCCGTCGTCGTCGCGGTTTTCGGCACGGGGCCGGTCAAGATCCAACTTGCAGACCCGACCAAGCCGACCTGGCGGCAAGTCTAAGCGCCCAGCACAAAATGAAGCAGACGCGGTGGTGTTTTCCCGTGAAGGGGATGGCGCCGCGTCAAGCGTTCGTATCGATCAGCTTCTGGACGGGAATGTTATGCTCGCTCATCAGGGCGCGCCAATCGGCGACGTGTTTTTCGAGCGTTGCGATAACGGCTTCGGTGATCTCGTCATCGGAAGCCGGACCGTTGAAAACGCGCGCCACGCCGCCTTTCCAGAACGCAAGCTGACCTTCAAGGGTGGACAATTCTCTGTTGGCCCAATCTATCATCAGCAGATCTCCCCCAGACTGAGTTGTCGATGACAACACTAGTGCGAATTCGCCGCTGCCGGAATCGCCGGGATAGGTTGGATCCGTGAAAAGTGTGGGACTGTTGCAGCGAAGCACGGCAGCGCTGCCGAAGTCAGGATGCGATTTTCCGACGGGCTGCGGGGCGCGATTGGCTGCGTGTCTGTGAGGCGGCCGGTCGCTGCAATACTTGATTGGCGCAGGTCTTGAACAGCTCGGCGAGGCTCAGGAAGAGTGGTTCGCGTGCTGAGCTTTTGCGCCAGCACATGGCGATCTGGCGGCTCGGCTCGGAATCACTGAACGTCAACAGATGGATACTGTTTGAGAGTGTACTCTGGTTCAGAGTCGCCAGTTCCGGCAGGAGCGTGATGCCGACGTCGGCGCTCACCATTTGTCGGAGTGTCTCAAGGCTCGTTGCTTGAAACGACGATCGCTCGTTGGCGCCCGAAAATTGGCAAACCTCAAGGGCGTGATCGCGGAGGCAATGGCCGTCCTCCAGCAGCATCAGGTCGTGATCGACGAGTTCCTCGATACCGATTGAGGTTCGCCGCGCCAACGGATGACTGGTTGAGACCGCGAGCAGAAAACGCTCCTCGAACAGAAACTCGGTGCGCAGCTGGCTGTCGTTGATCGGCAAAGCGAGAATGGCGGCATCGATTTCACCGTCACGCAGGCGCGAGAGCAGGTTAGAGCTTTTTTCCTCGATCAGGAGCAGTTCCAGATCGGGGAAGCGCCTGCGAGTGGGCGGCACCAGATAAGGGAGCAGGTAGGGGCCGAGCGTGGGAAAGATGCCGAGGCGGACGGTGCCAGCCTCGGGGTTCTGATTCTGCCGAACGCTTTCCTTAAGCTGCTGGATTTCAACTAAAATCTGCCGCGCCCTCGTTGCGGTTTCATGGCCATAGGACGTCAGGATGACGCCGCGGGAATCGCGCTCGACGAGAGCGACGCCCAGTTCATCCTCGAGCTTTTTGATTTGTGCTGAGAGCGTCGGCTGGCTGACCTGGCACGCCTCGGCGGCACGCCCGAAATGACGATACTTCGCGAGTGCGACCAGATATTCGAGCTCGCGAAGTGTCATACTCTGTTCAGGGCCTTGATCAGCTTAAGCGGCTTTGACCTCTTTTTCGTCCGGCGCCGAAATGCGGATAAGGTGGTCAAAGGCCGCAAGCGAGGCTTTGGCACCTTCGCCGAGGGCGATGACGATCTGCTTGTAGGGTGTCGTGGTGCAGTCGCCGGCGGCGAATACGCCGGGCATCGAGGTGCGATTGTGCGAGTCGACGACGATTTCGCCGTGCGGCGTCAGTTCGAGTGCGCCTTTCAGCCATTCCGTGTTCGGCAACAGGCCGATCTGAATGAAGATGCCGTCGACCGGCAGTACGCGCTTGTCGGACGTCGAACGGCTTTCGTAGGCGATGCCGACGACCTTCTGGCCATCTCCTTCGACTTTTGCCGTCTTGGCTCCGGTGATGATGTCGACGTTCGGCAGGCTGCGGAGCTTGCGCTGCAGGACCTCGTCGGCGCGAAGCTTAAAGTCCAGTTCGAGCAGCGTGACGTGGTCGACGATGCCTGCGAGGTCGATTGCCGCCTCGACACCCGAGTTGCCGCCGCCGATCACGGCGACGCGCTTGCCTTTGAACAGCGGACCGTCGCAGTGCGGGCAGTAGGTGACGCCCTTGTTGCGGTATTCCATTTCGCCCGGAACGCCGAGTTGCCGCCAACGCGCGCCGGTCGCGAGGATGACGGATTTCGATTTCAGCGCTGCGCCGTTCGCCAGTTCGACCTCAAGATACTCGCCTTTGCGGACAATCTTTTCAGCGCGCTGAAGATTCATGATCTCGACGTCGTATTCCTTGACGTGCTCTTCGAGCGCGGCGGCAAGGTGCGGGCCTTCGGTGTGACGGACGGAAATAAAGTTCTCGATGGTAGCGGTGTCGAGAACCTGACCGCCAAAGCGTTCGGTGGCGATGCCGGTGCGAATGCCCTTGCGGGCAGCGTAAATAGCGGCGGCCGCGCCAGCCGGGCCGCCACCGACGACCAGAACCTCGAACGGCTCCTGTGCCTTGATCTTCTCGGCATTGCGCGCGGCTGCGCCAGTGTCGAGCTTGGCGAGGATCTGTTCGGCGTCCATGCGGCCCTGGCCGAATACATCGCCGTTCAGATAGACGGTTGGGACCGACATGATCTGGCGGGCTTCGACTTCTTCAGGAAAGATGCCGCCGTCGATCGCGACATGCTTGATGCGCGGATTGAGGACGGCCATCAGGTTCAGTGCCTGAACGACATCGGGACAGTTCTGGCACGAGAGCGAGAAGTAGGTCTCGAAACTGAAGTCGCCGTCGAGCGCACGGATTTGGTCGATGACGGCCTGCTCGACGCGGGGCGGGTGGCCGCCGACCTGGAGCAGCGCCAATACGAGCGATGTGAATTCGTGTCCGAGCGGAATGCCTGCGAAACGAAGGCTGATCTCCTGGCCAGGAGTCGTTAGCGCGAACGATGGCGTTCTATCGGGACTGTTCTGCTCTTCGACCAGCGTGATCTTGTCGGAGAGGTTGGTGATGTCGGTCAACAGGCTGACCATCTCGACGGATTTGGCGCTGGCGTCGACTGCGGCGCGAATCTCGATCGGTCGAACGACCTTTTCCAAATAGCCTTTGAGCTGGGATTTGAGTGCGTCGTCGAGCATGGCGTTATCCTGTTCGTCGTCCGGAACTGAGTTCGTGCGCGCATAGAGCTGCCGCGATGGCCTTCCCGGAGTGGGAAGGCCATCAGGCGTGGTCGTCTTAAATCTTGCCGACGAGTTCGAGCGAAGGCGCCAGCGTCTTCTGGCCCTCTTCCCACTTCGCGGGGCAAACCTCGCCTGGATGCGCAGCGACGTACTGAGCGGCCTTGACCTTGCGGAGCAGGTCGGCGGCGTTGCGGCCGATACCTTCGGCCGTCACTTCCATCGCCTGGATGATGCCCTTCGGATCGACGATAAAGGTGCCGCGGTCGGCGAGGCCTTGGCCTTCGCGCATGACTTCGAAGTTGCGGGTGATCGCACCCGTCGGGTCGCCGATCATCGCGTACTTGATCTTGCCGATCGTGTCGGAGCTGTCGTGCCAAGCCTTATGCGTGAAGTGCGTGTCGGTCGAAACCGAGAAGACTTCGACGCCCAGCTTCTGCAACTCGGCGTAGTGGTCGGCGAGGTCGCCGAGTTCGGTTGGGCAAACGAAGGTGAAGTCGGCTGGATAGAAGAAGAAGACAGCCCATTTGCCTTTGGTGTCGGCATCGGAGACTTCGATGAATTTGCCCTGTTTGTACGCTTGGGCTTTGAACGGTTTGATCGCAGTGTTGATAAGAGACATCTGTTGTCCTGGTCGTGGGTTGCAGCGAAAGCGAAACTTTCGCGATGCAATATAAGCATCTTCCGGCGATAGAAAATTTGGATAAATGTCGCAACTTCAATAGCTTCAGCCTATGGCCGCAATAGAGCTGATGTGGCGCAGAATTGGCCTTTTTGTGCCGTGCAAAGAGGGGGCATCGGCGCCGTCTTTTGCGGCTTCAAAAAGCCACCGCGATTGAACCGATCAAAGAGATCTGTTGGACGAAAACGATCGATCTCGTCTTCATCAAGCAACGAGAAATGCAATCGGTTTTTCTTGTTGGAGATCGTCCATGTCGTCCTTCGATTTTGATCAACACGCGCTGACGCGGCGGGCGCTTTTGCGCGGCGCTGGCACGGCAGGTGCCGCTTTGATGGCGGCGCCTGCGTGGGCCGGTGCGATTGATCTGCCGCTTTACGGTGGCGGCGGCGAGCGCGAGATGACGACTGCGTTTCCGCAGAAGGGAAAGATGATCTTGCAGCGGACGCGGCCGACACTTTTGGAGACGCCGTGGGAAACATTCGATAAGGGCGTCTTCACTCCCAACGATCAGTTCTATGTGCGCTGGCATTGGGCGGGCATCCCCGAAAGCGTCGATGTCGATACGTTCCGTCTTAAAGTGCATGGCAACGTCGAGCGCGAGTTATCGCTTTCGCTATCCGAACTCGTTCGCAAACTGCCTCGCGTCGAGCTTGCCGCCGTCAATCAGTGTTCCGGAAACTCCCGCGGCCTCTTCGATCCGCGTGTGCCGGGCGCCCAATGGGCGAATGGCGCGATGGGCAATGCGAAATGGACGGGTTTCCGTCTCAAGGATCTCCTCGACTCGGCGGGGGTGAAGGCTGGGAGCGTACAGGTGCGCTTTGCCGGACTTGAGACCCCGGTTATCGATGGCGGCCCGCATTTCAAGAAGTCGCTATCGGTCGATCATGCGCGTGATGACGATGTCATGGTGGCCTATGCCATGAATGGAGAACCGCTGCCGTTCCTCAACGGATTTCCGCTGAGGCTCATCGTGCCCGGATGGTATGCGACCTATTGGATGAAGATGCTGGCGGACATCGAAATTCTCGACACGCCCGACGAGAATTTTTGGACGAAGAAAGCCTATCTCATCCCTGATACGCCCGGTGCGAACATCAAGCCGGGTGAGAAGGACGTGAAGATGATTCCGATCAATCGCATGGTGCCGCGATCGTTTTTCACCAATGTCGCGCCGGTCGCCAACGTCAAAGCATCTGCGCCGAATGCTGTTCGCGGCATCGCCTTTGGAGGAGATTGTGGTGTTGCCAAAGTCGAAACGTCCGTCGATGGCGGCCACAGCTGGCAAGCGGCTCAACTTGGCGCGGACGAAGGCAAGTACGGCTTCCGAAAGTGGAACGCCAATATCGCGTCAATCGATGCCGGTAAGCGGCTGAGCGTCATGGTTCGCTGCACCAACACCGATGGAGAGGTACAGCCGGACAAGCCCAACTGGAATCCGTCGGGCTTTATGCGCAACGTCATCGAGACCGTCGATCTCGTTGCGGCTTGAGGAGAATGACATGCAACGCTTTGCGCAGACTTTTGGTGTTCTCTGTGCGGTCATGATGCTTGGCGCGACAGCACAGGCCAAAGACAGCTTCGACTTCAAGTCAGAGAGCTTCGATTTGCCGACGGGAGAGCGGATGTTTACAGGTCCCGGTGCGGACCCCGTCAACAATAACTGTTTAACCTGTCATTCGGCCGGGATGGTCACGGTCCAGCCGCGTCTATCGAAGGCGACGTGGGAAGGAATCGTGAAGAAGATGATCAACGTGTATAAGGCGCCTGTCCCTGATGCGGACGTTGCACCCATCGTCGATTATCTGAGCAACCATCCCTCGGCCGGCAAATAGGGTCCGATCATTTTGCGAGCGTCTGGTCGTATGCGAGCACGGCGTCGAGTAGAACCTGGGCGCCTGCCGCGCATTCTTCCGGGCTTGTTGCTTCAGCTTCATTGTGACTGATGCCGCCCTCGCAGGGCACAAAAATCATCGTGGTTGGCGCGATGCGGGCGATGTAGGCGGCGTCGTGGCCGGCGCCGGAGACCATGTCGCGCATACCAAAGTTCGATTTCGCAGCCGCGCTACGGACACAGTCGATCAGCTCAGGTGCAAACTTCACGGCGGATGACGACCAGATCTTCTTTTCTTCGTAGGTTAGTCCGAGCGCCGGAATGGCCGTTTCAAGTGCGGCTCTAAAATCCGCTTCCATCGCATCGAGTGCATTTTCATCGGGGTGGCGCATGTCGACTGTCAGGAAGACTTCGCCGGGTACGACGTTGCGACTGTTGGGCTTGTTCTCGATCAATCCGACGGTCGCAACGCCAGGCTGATGCTTCTGGCCGATGGCGTCGACGGCTTCGACGATACGGGCGGCCCCGAGCAGTGCGTTCTTTCGAAGATACATCGGCGTGGCGCCCGTGTGCGCATCCTGGCCGTGTACGTTGACTTCGTACCAGCGCATGCCCTGCACGCCGGTGACGATGCCGATCATTTTCCTTTCGGCTTCGAGGATCGGGCCCTGTTCGATATGAAGCTCGAACATAGCCGACAGCTTGTGGTCGCCGGCTTTCATCGAGCCGCGGTAGCCGATCCGCTCCAACTCTTCCAGGAACGTCACGCCATTGCGATCGACTTGTTCGTAAGCGTACGCGGTGGGGAACACGCCGGCAAAAACACCTGATGCGAGCATGGCTGGCGGAAAGCGCGAGCCTTCCTCGTTCGTCCAGTTGACGATCTCGATTGGGGCGTTCGTTTCGTAATCCTGCTCGTGCAGCGTGCGCATGACTTCGAGTGCGGCGAGAACGCCGAGAATGCCATCGAATTTGCCGCCGGTCGGTTGGGTGTCTAGGTGCGATCCCATAGCGATCGGGGGAAGGCTGTCGTCGCGTCCGCTGCGGGTCGCAAACATGTTGCCGACCTCGTCGATGCTGACCGTACAACCTATCGCTTCGCACTGGGTCTTGAACCAGTCACGGACAAGCTTGTCCTCGTCGGTGAGCGTTAGCCGCTTGAGGCCGCCTTTTTCCGTGCCGCCGAACGTGGCGGTGTCCATCAAGCTGTCCCACAACCGTCGTGCGTTGATTTTGAGATTGGTCAGCATCGTCGCTAGCGATCCATGTGCTCGTCCATGTCTGGAGCCGACGCATAGCGAGATCGAGACGGGAAGCCAAAACCAATTTGGTGTTCGCTTCGATATGTCCGATTTCCGAGATAGCCTTGAATTCTTCCGGCGTAAGAAGTTCACGTTCCGTTTGCTCTACGCTGCGAAGGTCATCGACGCGCAAGCTTCAATGGGCAGAATGGGTACGATATCCCTATTTCAAATCTCGAAGGTGGTCCGATGCATCGGCGAACGGTTCTCAAAGGCGGGGTAACGCTCGTCGCTTCGACGATCGCGCTCTCGCGTGAGGCGGGCGCGCGCATGGCCCCCGTCCTGCCGCAGGATGAGACATTCATGAAGATTGCGCTGCAGGAAGCTGCCGAGGCTGCCTTCCCGTTCGGCGCTGTCATCGTCAAAAATGGAGAGGTCCTGGCCCGCGGTCACAACCGAACAGGCATCGATCATGATCCGACGGCGCATGGGGAAATGGTTACCATTCGGACCTTTCTTACGACGCATGGACCGGAGGAATTGAAGGGCAGTACCCTTTATACATCGGGCGAACCGTGCTGCATGTGCATGGGGGCGATCATCTGGTGCGGGATCGGGCGCCTCGTCTACGCGGCATCCGTCGAACAGATTGCGAGCAAGCTCGAACAGATCGACATTTCGTCAGAATACGTGGCGTCGAAAGCGCCGTTCGCACCGATCGATATTGCGGGCGGTGTGCTGGCGAATGAGGCCATGCGCCTCTTCAAGTGAGTTCGCATTTCTGTCTCGGCAGGAGAGTGAAATTGCGGGCGCCGTTACCGCTGCCATCCCCAGATGCGCAGTGCTGCGGGAAATACAATACCAAGAGCGATGAGCAGAAACCAATCGCGCGGTTTGGAAGTCGCGTCGTTGTCGGGCGTGGTTTCAAAGGTCCGGAGGCGTCTTTCGAGTTCCGGATCGAAATGCTGCATCGATATTCTATCGCAGTTTATCTGTGAGACGGATCGCGCTGGGATAAACGCAATCCGATCGCGCGTCGCAATCGTTCGCCCCGTGTCGGAGCGATGAGCTTTGTCGTCTATCTCGTGCTTCTGTGCGACTTGTTCTGATGAAACGACAGGCCGGGAAGCCGAAAATCAGGCAGCAGGGAATGTGGGGTCTCACAGTGTAGGCGATATTAAGCACCGCAAGTTCACGCCCTCGCGATACCGGATGTGGGTCATGGACTTTAGTCGGATTGATCCGTGTCCAGTGCTCTAGTGAACCTTAAGCTCGTGGCCACGGAGCGGACATTCCGGAAGCTCCCAGGCTGTGAGACCGCCTTCTAAAGTTCTTCGGCAGAACCTTCGCACCGTTCGGCCCGCTGGTGGATCTCAGGGAAGCATTTCGGGCTTTCGTGCGGCGAGTTGTGCCGAGTTTTCTGTTCAGCTGACCATGAAGGGATTTTGGCATTTGAGGTCGCTTGCTCGTGCCGCCGTCATCCCAAAGTTTGCTGCATCGAAATCGGAGCGTTCGAAGAGCGAAATCCATCTGCGCCGCGAATATTGAGCAGGTAGGAGCAATCATGACGTGCGAACAGGAACCTGTGAACGGCAATGCCGGCCGGCACAAGTTCAGGCGGCTGGCCGCGTTGGCGGCGATCGTCATTACGGTGTCGACGCCGGTCGTTTTCAGTGTGGCGTATGCCGCCGATAAACCGGCATCGACTGTTACATTCGATGACAAGACGCTGGCCATTATCAAGAGCGGGGATGCAACGCGCGGTGCTGTTCTCGCGGTTCAATGCAAGGCGTGTCACGGCCACGCCGGACTGAGCAACGCTGGATTGATGCCGACGCTTGCCGGCATGAATCCGCTGACCATCTACAAGCAGCTTCAGGATTTCAAGAACGACGATCGGCCTTGGCGGGACATGATCCAGATATCGCGTCTGCTTTCCACGCAGGACATGGCGGACCTTGCCTTCTATTGGTCGGCGCAGCCGGGTTTGGGTACGCCGCCATCAGGCGACGCGAACAGTCCAGGCGCCAAGCTCTACAATCAGGGCAATGCGGACAAAGGGATCCCGGCGTGCGCGTCGTGTCACGGTCCGGATGGACAATCGACGGGCGCTCCGCAGCTCGCAGGCCAGCAGGCCCCCTACATCCAGCAGCAGCTCGTCGAGTTCGCCTCCGGTATGAGGCACAACGATCTCGATGGGCAGATGCGCGGCATCGTCGGCTCCATGACGCCGGAGGATTTTCGCGCCATCGCAGCGTATCTGGGCACGAACCAGCCTTGATCGCGCGTAAACGCCGATCCTTCACACCCAGTCGGAATTTCACATCGTCCCAGAATTCGGGACTTACCGCGCCGGTATTCACGCCTGCGCAGGAGAGATCTTAAATGCCAGAGAAACAATCCTCGGCTTCTGTTGCGCTTCAGATGCCACGCAAGAACCTTCACTCACTCGCCGTCTTGGCCGCATGCGGCGCGTCAGCGCTGGTTTTGCCATGGACGGCACACGTCCAGGCTGGAGAAGTCAATACGACGCGCATCGTCCACGCCGACAAAACTCCGGGCGACTGGCTGACTTATGGTCGTACCTACAGTGAGCAGCGCTTCAGCCCGCTCAAGGGCATCAACGACAAAAACGCCAAAGACCTCGGTCTTGCCTGGTACGCGAACCTTGAGACCAATCGTGGCCAGGAAGGGACGCCGCTCGCAATCGACGGCAAGCTTTTCGTTTCGACGGCGTGGAGCATCGTCAAAGCCTATGACGGCAAGACAGGTGCACTGCTCTGGTCATACGATCCACTGGTGCCGCGAGCGAAGGGTGTCGATGGGTGCTGCGATTTCGTTAACCGTGGTGTCGCTGCCTGGAACGGAAAGATCTATATCGCGACCTTCGATGGCCGTCTGATTGCGCTCGACGAAAAAACCGGCAAGCCGGTCTGGAGCGTGCTGACGGTCGATCCCAAAGCGCCTATGACGCTGACACAGGCTCCGCGCGTCGCGAATGGTCGCGTGTTCCTCGGCGTGAGCGGCGCGGAATATCACATCCGTGGTTACATCTCGGCTTATGACGCCGAGACGGGCAAGCTCGATTGGCGCTTCTACACGATCCCCGGCGATCCCTCGAAGCCGTTCGAAAACAAAGCCATGGAAATGGCGGCGAAGACCTGGGACGGCGAGTGGTGGAAAGTCGGCGGCGGCGGCTCGGTTTGGGACGCGATCTCTTACGATCCGGAACTCAATTATGTTTATTTCGGCACCGGCAATGGTCTCGAATGGAACCATGCCGTTCGTAGTCGCGGCGAAGGCGACAATCTGTTCGTGTCTTCGATCATCGCTCTGAAAGCCGACACGGGTGAATACGTTTGGCATTATCAGGTGACGCCCGGCGAGGAATGGGATTACGACGCCGTCCAGCAGCTGATGCAAGCCGACCTCAAGATTCATGGCCGGACTCGCAAGGTTCTGATGCAGGCTAACAAGAACGGCTTCTTCTACGTTCTGGACCGCAAGACCGGTAAGCTGATTTCCGCAAACAACTTCATTCCCCAGACTTGGGCGAAGGGGATCGACATGCGGACCGGCCGTCCGATCGAGAACCCGGAAGTTCGCTACGATCAAACCGGCAAGCAGGTGACGATCCTGCCGGGACCGCTCGGCGGCCATAGCTGGCAGGCGATGTCGTACAGTCCGAAGACGGGCTTCGTTTACATCCCGACGCAGGAAATTCCTTGGTTCTACGGTCCGGATAAGAACTACAAGACACAAGTCCAGGGCTGGAACTTGGCGACGGCCTCCGGCGCTTCTCCCGACCAGCCGGTGAAGGGTTATCTCCAAGCGTGGGATCCGGTGAAGCAGAAGGAAGCCTGGCGCGTTCCGCATAGGGGGCCGTGGAATGGCGGCACTCTGGCGACCGCGGGTAACCTCGTGTTCCAAGGCACCGCGGCGGGTGACATCAACGCCTATCGCGCCGACAACGGGCAGCAGCTCTGGCTGTTCGATTCGCAGTCGGCCGTAATCGCGCCGCCGATGACTTATGCGGTTGATGGAGTGCAGTACGTTGCGGTTCTCGTTGGCTGGGGCGGCGCCTATCCGCTGATGGAAGGCGTGAACTCCAATGCGTCCGGCAATCTCCGCAACATCAGTCGGCTGATGGTGTTCAAGGTCGGTGGCACGGCGAAACTGCCTCCGCTTCCACCGGAATCGAAGTTCGTCCTTAACCCGCCGCCGGAAACCGCAAGCGCGGAAACGGTTGCCAAGGGCGAGGGGCTGTTCGATCAGTTCTGTGCGGTTTGCCATGGCGGCGGTGTGGTCAGCGGCCGCGTCAATCCCGATCTGCGTGCCTCGCGCTTCCTGAAGGATGATGCCTGGTTCGACATCCTGCTCAAGGGTGGTTTGCAGAATGCGGGTATGGCGTCATTCGCCAAGGTCCTCAATCATGACGATGCGGCTGCGATTCGAGCCTACGTCATTCACCGCGCGAACATCGATAAGGACACCGGTAACGCGGCACAGTAATCACTAGACCCCCAAGACTGGTCCGGACACAGCTTGCTGTGCCCGGACTTTTTTTATGTCCGAAGGAACGCGGCGCTTTTTTTTTTTTGCTCTAGCGCAATTTCAAAGTAAGTCCGATTGTGCGCACGCGTGTGATATTGCGGACCAATCGGAATTTTTAGCATGCGTTCCATAAGCCTTATTTTGGTTTCCTTTGTCACGGGTGCGATGCTCATTAGGGTGGGCGGCGCTCATCCGGCGGCGGCTCAGTCTGCTTTCTATCAAGCGTCGCCGGCTGAGATCGCCGGTCAGCCCGGTTCGATCATCCGAACGGAGCCGATGGGCGACAGCTGGTTCGGCGCGCGAACCCTGCGCGTGCTTTATCGTTCGACAGGTCTCAAAGGCGAGCCGATCGCCGTATCGGGCGCGGTGATCGTTCCTGGAGGAACGCCGCCGCCGGGCGGTTGGCCTGTGGTCGGTTGGGCACATCCGACGACGGGGATCGTTCCGCGTTGCGCACCGACGCTCGCGATCTTTTTCTTTCAGCAGATTCCAGGTCTCCGCATGATGCTGGAGCATGGCTTTGCCATCGCGGCGACGGATTATCCGGGGTTGGGAGCGCCGGGTCCGCATCCTTATC
Source organism: Hyphomicrobium sp. DY-1 (assembly GCF_047497105.1). NCBI lineage: Bacteria > Pseudomonadati > Pseudomonadota > Alphaproteobacteria > Hyphomicrobiales > Hyphomicrobiaceae > Hyphomicrobium > Hyphomicrobium sp. DY-1. The sequence continues at coordinate 2,270,418 of NZ_CP134870.1, forward strand.
TGGTTGGAGACAGCGAGGGGCGCGCGGTTCTGGATTCGATCCGGGCGGCGCATGAGGTTCCGGGCGCGAATATCAGCATGCGATCTGTTCTATGGGGGCATTCGCAAGGTGGGCAAGCCGTGCTTTTCGCGGCAAAATTGGCGGCTCTCTATTCTCCCGATCTGACGGTTCTAGGTGTGGTCGCGGCGGCACCGGCAACGGAACTCAGCGCACTGATGCGCGACGACATCGCGACGGCGGGGGGCAAGAACCTACTCGCGATGACATTATGGTCGTGGGACAGAGTCTTTGGCGCGCCAATAAGCGAGATCGTCGTTCCGGAAGCAGTCCCGGACGTCGACAGATTGGCGAACATCTGTCTCGAATCCATCATCGATATTCGGCCGCGACAGATAGTCGGCAAGGAGCTGACGCAACAGTTTTTAAAGGTCAAAGATCCGACCGCCATGGAGCCTTGGAAGCGTCTGTTGGCTGAAAATACGATCGGCACGCTGCCGCCGAGCGTCCCTGTTCTGATCGCGCAAGGGGCGGCTGATGTCGTCGTCGATCCACCGGTGACGGCTGCATATGCGAAGTCGCTCTGCTCCGCGGGAAGCCGCGTCGCGATGTTGTCCTATCCCGGCGTCGGCCATGGAATGATCAGCCGCGACGCTGCAAAGCCGTCAGTCGATTGGATGGCAGACCGCTTCGCGGGCAAAACCGCGCCGAGCGATTGCAATCACGCCGACTGATGCGCGTCACCTCGTAAACCAAGCCATTTTCGGATGGATTCCAATCGTCTCAATACGAGAGCGTCGATAAGAAGCACGAGCGCAAGCGTCAGGCCAAACATCGGCATATAGACTGCGAGCAGCAGGATCGACACGATGAGAGCGGCGCCGACTTTCGGCCGCGCAAGCGCGATCGGCGCACCCAAAGTTCCAGCCGGACGCCGCTTCCACCACATGACGACGCCTGACACAGACAGGCCGACGAGGAAAAGCGCGGTTAGCGTTCCGAGGATCTGGTTTGCGATACCGAACAACTGGCCTTCGTGCGCGGCAACGCCGTAGCCGATCGTCTGATCGATCCAGTGCCGCTCGGCGAAGTCAGTTCGCTCGATAACGCGGCCTGTCGCGCCGTCGATGGTCAAGTTACTTCGCAGCGGCCGATTGGCGGCTTCGGATGCAGCGAGCCACGGTGCTCCCGCCGCCGCAGGCGGTTTGATTGATACGGGTTGTGCGAGGTTCAATGGCCGGACCGTGGCAATGACCCGTTCGAGTTCGCCGGGACGAACGACGGATGCCATGTTTCCAGCCGACATGTGCCCATGGTGCTCGGGTGTCATTGCGGCGGCTTTGGGGGGCTTGCCGCCAATGGTCCAATCGACCGGACCACGCGCGGTGCCGGTGAGTTCGCGAATCTCGGTCAGGTAGGTTCCCCAGCCTTTCGCCCAGGGCAACCCCGTTACGATCAGGAAGAGAGCGAAGAACGAAATCCAGAAGCCTGCGGTCGCGTGCAGATCGCGCCATAAGCCGCGGCCGCCGCGCGACAGGCGCGGATAGAGGACGCCGGCCAGCCCGCGTCCGCGCGGCCACCAGAGGTACATGCCGGTTATCAGCATCACGATTGTCCAGCAGGCCGCGATCTCGACCAGATAGCTTCCCAATGCGCCGGCAAGCAGTTCGCCGTGAAGGTGGAAGATCACTCTGAATGGGCGGCTCTCCTCGTCGGCGACGTGGAGTACGTGGAGCGTATAGGGATCGACATAGACGCGAGACATTGCGCCGTGTTTGCCGACGAGAATTCGCGTCGCGTCAGTCGGTGATTGCGGAAGATAGTATTTTCGCAGCTGTGATCCAGGGACGGCGTTAAGTGCGGCGGAGACTCGAGCGTCGGGAGAAGCAGGTGCGCCGTTGACTGAGAGGTTGTCGTAGGGCCGGTCGAGCCACGCTTCGATCTGTGGACGCCACAAGTAAAGCGCGCCGGTGCAGGAGAGCCAGATGACGAACGGCATGCAAAAGAGACCGGCATAAAAGTGCCAGCGCCAAACAGCATTATACCAGCGCGAAGTCATGGGGGATGAACTTTCGTTACATTGAATTTGGTTGGAGGAGACGTATTGTGGCGTCTCAGAGGCACGGTGACATCGAATGTCGGCGCGATGGGCATGACTGATCCTGCTGACTACGACGCGCACGGCATCAACGGCGTGCTGTCGCAAACAGGTTCAGGAGCTTTGAGGCGGTGCGCGCGAGCCCAGGGCCGGTCCTGCCCGCGCGGGCGGCAAGGCCTCGAATATTTGACCCCGCGAAATGATAGTCGCGAGGGCGCTTTGAATAATTGCGATCGCCGTCAGCGGCAGGTCCGGGACTGCAGAAATGGAAAATGCACAAGGCTGATGCTTTGAGCTGCCTGGCTTGGCGGGAAGCTTATGGCCATTGGCGTCAAGGTCGACGGTTTGTTGTCCGAAGCCTGTGCAAATAACAATGCGGAAGGCGCCGATCGAAGTGCCGCTGAAGTCCGGCATGAAGCCGACGGGGATGAGCGAGCGAAGAACAAACACAAAAAGCACCAAGTGGCTAAGCCATTGGCGCATCGTGTCCGATCGTCTAACATCCCCTCGGATGTTCATTTGCAGCCTTGCTGAGCGAGGAGTAATCGCCGCTTTGGTTCGCAGCGCCGTCTAGCCTAACTGGCAGGCGTGTTTGGCTCAACTCCTTGTCGAGGCGATAGCCGCCGACGAGTTACCGGCCGGGCACAGTTATGTGCCTAAGCCTAATTGGAAGCAGGCCGAATTTCCCATCGCATAGGATGCGTGCAAGAGGCGAGCTGGCGCATTGTGATCCGAATGATCGCGCGGAACTCGTCACTCCTGGCCGAAACGCTGATCAGCAGTGGGCGCGACAACATGCTGTGTAAAGATGACTTGGCAAAAGTTAAGGTGTGCGAGGCAAAAGAATGCACGCTGCTTTTTCTCGATCGGAAACATGGCGGCAAGAGACGGTGGTGCAGCATGAGTGCTTGCGGCAACCGAGCGAAGCAAAAAATCCGTAGGACACTGCCGAAGCCGGCGGAGTGATTGGCTTCGATATGCTTGCCTCGTGGGGGAGGGCTTGGTGTCATCTCGAAATTTTATGTCGGGCGTGAAACATCCCGCGTGAACCTTCCGAAGTTTGGCTCTGAGTGTTTGCAAAACCTGCAGCCGCTCATGAGACTGTATTTCAGTCAGGGAGGTTCCGTAAGTCGACTTTTCTCAGATGCCTTTTCCTATCGGTCGTCTTTTCCGCGATCGCAGGCAGCTTGGCTCTCGCTGGCGGCCACGACGATCCGCGCGCGTGTGACGATCACGCTTTCCGGCACTCCCGTTGACGCAAGACGTTCATCTGTTGCGCGCGCAAGATCGTCGCTCGTAGCGCGCGCTTCTGCGTTCGGATTTTTGAGTCCGGCATCGATAAAGCTGCTAAGCATGGCCAAAGTGCGTGCGGGGTCTTGGCTGGCGCGCGCAATGGAATTTTAAGCAGAGATTTCGGATGTCAGTGGTGGTCTGCTCCGCTGTAACGCCTAGGGGCGGCTCGGGGCTGAGTGAGCGATCCGGCTATCTTGAACGCGAACCTGGATCCTGAGATCCGCTCACTAAATACGAAATACCGTTCGCGTTCCGCTCTGTTGCAGGAGCGCGTGGGCAAGCTGTTCTCCGGCGCCGGTGAGCTGGCCGTTCGCGTCGAGCCAGCCATGATCGGTCGCAAAGCGTGCCACTTCGTCGGCGCTGCCTCCGCCAGAGAGCATTCCCGTAAAGCCTAAAACGACGCTCAAATGATCTTGGGAGGCTGCGTCTTTATGATCAGGAGGTTGTTGCACGAATTTCGTCCGCTCGCGGTTAACTTCAAGGGGAAGATCATCCCGGCTGGCGTGACGGTGCGCTATAAATTTGCTCCCTCGTCACCGGGGGGACGGGAACAGCTATATCGGTTTTAAATTCGTCAGGTAAGATCGATTGTTCATGGCTGTCGTGTCGTTCACAAATGCGCGCTCGCTATAGGGGCTAGCCGCTTCATTGTTGGCCGCAGCCGGGCACGATGGAAGGCACGGATCTTTTTTGTTTTTGAAATGGCGCGCCCGAAAGGATTCGAACCTCTGACCCCCAGATTCGTAGTCTGGTGCTCTATCCAGCTGAGCTACGGGCGCTTTTTTCGTTGCGATTGGGGCCGGATGCCCATCCGGCCGTAAGGCCGGGCGACGAAGGAACCCTCTCTAGTGGCTCACGGCGGCGAGCGCAAGACCCCTCTTTCACAAGCATCGTGACGTCTCGCCGCGCTTGCGCGTGAAGGGCTGATCTCCGGCTTGCTCAGTCGACAGGTCGGTCCGGCAACTCGATGCGAAAGCGGGCGCCGATTTCGCTGTCGACGAGCGTCAGGCTGCCGCCGTGGGCCTGTACAAGCTCCGCCGCGATGGCGAGCCCGAGGCCGGTGCCGCCCTTCTTCGTCGAAGCCTGAAAGGCCTTGAAAAGGTTCTCGCGTGCCTTCTGCGGCACGCCTGCGCCGTTATCCATCACATCGATAATGACCTTGCGGCTCTCGCGGTGGGCGATGACGCGCACCTCGCCGTCCGTTTTGCCATCGATGCTCTCGATGGCCTGCACAGCGTTGCGGATGAGGTTCGAGAGGACGCGGAACAGGTGCTCGTGGTCCGCATCAATCAGGAGTGCAGGGTCGATATCGGTCGTGAAAGCGACGGTGCCTTCCCGCGGCAGACCCTGGCTGTCGGCTACCTCGTCGATGAGCGGTTTCAGCGGCATCAGTTCGCGCCGGGGCGCGGCCTCCGATACGCCGCCGAACTTGAGCGACGAATTGCAGAACTGAATGGCGCGGTCGAGCGAGGCGATCAGCTTCGGCACGAAGCGCTGCACGGTCGGATCGGGAATGGCGACGAGGCGATCGGAGATCAGCTGCGCGTTTGCCAGCATATTGCGGAGATCGTGGTTGATCTTCGAGACGGCCATGCCGAGTTGCGCGAGGCGGTTCTTTTGTACGAGCAAGCTCGAAAGCTGGCGCTGCATGCTTGCGAGTTCGCGCTCGGCAACCCCGATTTCATCGCGGCGGCCGGTGTCGGGCATGATGCGGCTTTGGTCTTCGGGGTTCTCCGAAAAGTGCAGCATGTTGGTCGTGATCTGCGTCAGCGGCTTCACGAACAGGCGGCTCAGCGCGAAATAGACGACGACGGCCGTCAGCAGCGAAAGGATAATCGAGAGCCACAGGATGTTCATGCCGTAGCGGATCATCGCGGCTTTCAGCGGCGCTTCGGGAATGACGATCTCGATCAGGCTATTGTTGTCGGGGCCGCTGTGGCCGATGACGCGGATGGTGCGATCGTTCGATAGCAGGGTCGTCACGGCGTCGCGCGCCTGCTCGATGTGCGTCGACAGGCTTTGCCAGAAGGAATTGGATTCGGGCGGCAGGTAATAAACGTAGTCGATCGAAAGGTCGCCGTCGGGCGGATAGACAAGACGGCGTTCGTTGACGGTGCGCGAGGCGATCGCCTTCACTTGTGCAGTTCGGAGAAGGTCGGCGCGCAGAGCCGAAGGGATTTGACCTCCTGGGAACGCATCCGATGCCAGTGCTGCAAGCTGGGCGGCCGTCAGGCGTTCCTGCAGCCAGGTCACGCGATAGCTCGATATCGATGGCAAGAAGATCAGGGCTTCGGCGACCAAAACGAAGATGGCCGTCAGCAGAATGAGTTTGGTCGGGAGGCCACGGCTTTCCCAGAAGCGCGCCACGGCACGCCACGGCGCCATGAAGACGGAAGCCGCTCCCTTGGCGTCCTTGTTGTTTTTATCGTCGCCGTTGAAAATTGCGCGCTGCACTGGACCGAGCATCTCCTACGCGGAGATCATTAACCGAGCTTCGCGAGCAACGCGATGACTTTACGCAAAAAGGGGTTACTCGGCACTGTTGCAAAGTAACGGATCGCCGCTTTTTTGCTGATCTCGGAAAACGTCGGATAGGGCGAGATCCATTGCGTCATCGCTTTGATGTTGAGGCGCTGGGAAATGGCGAGCGACCACATCTGAATGATTTCTCCGGCTTCGGCGCCGACGACGGCCGCGCCGAGAATTTGGCCGCGCTTCGTCGTGATGACTTTAATGTGGCCCTCTGTCTTACGCTCGATCTGAGCGCGGTCATTTTCGTGATAGGGCCAGCGCAGAACATTGACGCGGCCGTATTTAGTGCTGGCCTCCTCCTCGCTCAAGCCGACGCACGCGAATTGCGGTTCGGTGAAGACGACGCGCGGCGCGGAACGGCCAACCGTTTTTGCCGACTGACGAAACAGGGAGCGGCGAAGCACGACGTCGGCCTGCTCGGCGGCAACGTGTGCGAAGCGAAGGCCGCCTGCGGCATCGCCTATGGCATAGACGCGCTTGTTTGTGGTCATCAAGCTTTCGTTAACTTTGATCGCGTTGCCGGCGACTTTGATGCGGGCGTTGTCGAGGCCGAGGTCGGCGACGTTGGCTTTGCGGCCTGCGGCGACGAGAATGGCTGAGCCTTCGATCCGTTCCGTTTCGCTTTCGTTGCCTGCGATCTCGACGGCGACATTGCCGACCGTGCCGGAGACGCGCGTGATGCGGACGCCTTCGAGGAATACGATGCCTTCCGCGGCAAGCTGCGTCAGCAACACGACGGCCAATTCAGAATCTTCATCGCCAAGCGCGTGGGCAGCGTCGATGACGGTGACGCGGGAGCCGAGGCGCCGATGGGCCTGCGCCAGTTCGATGCCTGTCGTCCCGGCGCCTATGACGATGAGATGCGGAATGGGCGCGTTGTTATCGAAGATCGTCTCGTTGGTGAAATAGGGAACGTCGGCCAAGCCCGGAATTAGCGGGATGATTGGCGAAGACCCCGTTGCGATGACGAAGCGGCGCGCGGAGATGCGATATTCACCGGCGGCAACTGTGGTCGGGTTCAGGAATTTGGCGGCGGCGGAAATCACCTGGATGCCCATGCCGCCGAAGCGCTCGACCGTCGTGTTCGGCGCAATGCGGGCGATGACGTCGGTGACGTAGCGGTTGACTGCCGCATGATCGATCAGCGGTTCGACACCGCGAATACCGAAGGGCGATGCGGTCCGCATATCTTGGGCGCGCTTGGCGGCGGCCAAAAGAGCGTTGGCGGGAATGCTGCCGTAGTTGAGGCCATCTCCGCCCATCTTGTGTTTTTCAATGAGCACGACACGCTGTCCGAACGCAGCTGCCGTCGTCGCGACGGCGACGCCACCCGCGCCCGCGCCGATGACGCAGAAGTCAGCATTGACGGTGTGCATCTCGGGATTGGGTTCGACAGTATCCTTGGGCATGGAGAGAGGTATCCGGTCATCGCGGGGTCATAGCGATTAGATTAATACGGCGGCGCGACTTTTCACGCTGGAGATCGGGCCTATCCCCTGCCGGAAATGGGGGATACGAGCAGATGTCGGCCAATTTCGACGATGTGCAAATGCAAGCGGGCGGCGTTTTCTATCGTTTGCGCGCGCACGGCCTGCGTTGACTTGCCCGCGCAGCCCCACTATAAGAGCCCGAATTCCGGAGACATGCGCAATCGGCTGGGGTTTTTGCCCAGGCGACGCGTTTTTGTAAACATCGGAAAAATAATAGCAATTATGCTGCTTGGGCCGGCGCGGTAAGCGCCTGGACCGGTGGCTTTGAGAGACTTGGACGGAGACTTCCGTGAAGCGCACATATCAACCGAGCCGCCTTGTCCGCAAGCGCCGCCACGGATTTCGCAAACGCATGCTGACGGCAGGCGGTCAGAAGGTTCTGGCACGCCGTCGCGCGAAAGGCCGCAAGCGTCTTTCGGCCTAATCGGGTCTAACGCCTAGGCCCCGCTGCCCGCGTCTTGCGGCTCTGGAGGCTGTCATTCCTATTTTGCCAACGCTCAAGGCGCGATCCGAATTTCTCGCTGTCCGCGGCGGTCGGCGTCAGTCTACGCCGGCATTCCTGATCGAAATGCGCGAACGCTCCGCTGCCACCACGCGTGGCGGCGGCTTTGGCGATTCTGCGGGGCCGCGCTTCGGTTTCACGATCACCAAGAAAATCGGTAATGCCGTTACGCGGAACCGTATCCGCAGGCGTCTCAAAGCGGCATTCGCCGCTGAAACCAAGGCGAAGAGCCTGGGCGCCTGCGATTATGTCGTGGTCGCTCGGCATGCCGCGCTTGACCGGCCGTTCGATCTACTGCTCGGCGACGTCAATCGGGCGCTCGCCGCATTGCACAGTGTTAAGTCGCGCCACGCCGACCGAACTGACAAAAAAGGGTCAGCGTGACTGGGTGTCTTCTTCCCTTTATGACCAGTTTCCTCCATCGCTTCCGGGCAACAAAAGGCCTGAAGAAGCCCGCTCCAGTTCGAGGATTTGATGAGCACGCCTAGCGATCCAAAAGACCAGAACAACCTGATCATCGCCGTAGTGCTGTCGATCCTTGTGTTGATCGGTTGGCAGTATTTTTTTGCAGCTCCGCAGATCAAGCACGAGCAGGCGAAGCAGGCCTATAACAAGCAGCTCGACGCGCAGAACAAAGGCACGGCGACATCGGAAAGCCCGCCGAACGTTGCGAACGCTCCGATCGCGGGACCGTCTGCGAGCGTACCGGCGAACGGCCAGCCGACGACTGGTCTGCCGGTTAAATCACGCGAAGAAATTTTGAAGGAAACGCCGCGCGTACCGATCTCGACGCCGTCGCTTGAAGGCTCGATCGATCTCAAGACCGGCCGCATCGATGACCTCGTGCTCCGGAAATATCACGAGACGGTCGATCCCAACAGCCCGATGGTAACGCTGCTGTCGCCTGCGGGGTCGTTCGATCCCTATTTTGCGGAGTTCGGCTGGGTGCCGCAGGTCGGTTCGACGATCAGGGTGCCGGATCGCGATACCGTCTGGAAAGTCGAAAGCGGCGCGAAGCTGACGCCGGAGACGCCCGTTACCCTCGAATGGGACAACGGCCAGGGCGTCATCTTCCATCGCACGATTTCGATCGACAAAGACTACATGTTCAAGATCGTCGACGAGGTCGAGAACAAGACGAGCAGCGATATTTCTCTGCTGCCGTATGCGCGCGTGCATCGTAGCGGCCATCCGCCCGATCACGCTTATTATGTTCTGCACGAAGGTCTTGTCGGCGTTTCGGGCGATCACGGCCTGATCGAGGACACCTACGCCAACGCCGTCAAGGAAGGCGTGCCGCGCACGTTCGAAAACGTCGTCGGTGGTTGGCTCGGCATCACCGACAAGTATTGGGCGACGGCGCTCGTTCCCAATCAAACGGCGCCCTATCGCGCCATGTATTCAGCGCTTCCGGCGCGCGATCCGGCAGGCCGCGATGCTTTCCAGACCGACTATCTGCTCGGCGCGGTAACGGTTCCGCCCGGCGAGCGCAAGGGCGTCGAAGGCCATCTTTTTGCCGGCGCCAAACAAGTGTCGCTGATCGACGGGTACGAAAAGGCGCTCAACATTCTGCGCTTCGACCGGCTGATCGACTGGGGCTGGTTCTATTTCATCACGCGGCCGCTCTTCAGCCTGATGGAGATGATCAACGGTGTGGTGCACAACTTCGGCATCACCATTCTCGTGCTGACCGTGATCGTGAAGGCGGCGTTCTATCCGCTCGCGAGCAAGCAGTACGAGAGCATGGCGCGCATGAAGAAGATGCAGCCGGAAATGCAGCGGATCAAAGAGCAGTATAAAGACGATACGCAGCGTCAGCAGAAAGAGATCTTCGATCTCTACCGCACGCAGAAGATCAATCCGCTGGCGGGATGCTGGCCGATCCTCTTGCAGATCCCGGTGTTCTTCGCGCTCTATAAGGTGCTGTTCGTCACCATCGACATGCGTCACGCGCCGTTCTTCGGGTGGATTCACGATCTGTCGGCGCCGGATCCGACGACCGTGTTCAACCTCTTCGGTCTGCTGCCATATGATGTGCCGACGTTCCTGCACATTGGTGCGTGGCCGCTCGTCATGGGCATCACGATGTGGGTTCAGATGCAGCTCAACCCGCCGCAGCCCGATCCGATCCAGCAGCAGATCTTCCAGTTCATGCCGGTGATGTTCACCTTCCTGCTGGCAAGTTTCCCGGCCGGTCTGGTGATTTACTGGGCGTGGAGCAACACGCTGTCGATCTGCCAGCAGCTCCTGATCAACAAGAGGAGCGGCGCGGAGATTCATTTGTTCGGGAATCTTAAGCGCGCGTTCGCACCATTGTTACGACTATTCGGGGCGAGCGGCAGTGGTACCGGCGGCTCCGGCAAGTAGCTTTTCTCAAAGGCCCGGCTCGTTCCGGGCCTTTGCAATTGGAGCCTGGTCATGGCTGAAACAGATACCCTATCGGCAGATGAGATCGAGAATGGACGGCGGCTTTTCACGCGCGCGTGGACGTTCTCGCGCGGCACGCCCGATCTCGATCATCTCCCGCCCGACGACCGGCCGGAAATCGCGTTCGCAGGCCGGTCGAATGTCGGCAAGTCGAGCTTGATTAATGCGCTTGTCGGACAGCTTCGATTGGCGCGCGCCTCGAACACCCCGGGCCGCACGCAGGACCTCAACTTTTTCACCGAGCCCAATGACGAGCTCTATCTCGTCGATATGCCGGGCTATGGCTTCGCGGAAGCGCCAAAGGACAAGGTTGCGGCGTGGAATAAGGTGCTGCGCGCCTATCTCGCTGGGCGGCGGACGCTTCTGCGCGTGTTCCTGCTGGTCGATGCGCGGCACGGGCTGAAGCCGGTCGATGATGAGATCATGGCGCTGCTTGATGGCGCCGCGGTGTCCTATCAGGTGGTGCTGACGAAGGTCGACAAGATCAGCAAGACCGATCTCGAAAAAGTCGCCGAGCGGACGCAGAAGGCGCTCGCGAAACACCCGGCGGCGTTTCCTCAGCTCATTCTGACGTCGTCGGAAAAAGCTCTCGGCTTCGAAGAGCTGCGCGGAACGATCGCGCAGCTGCTTGCATCCCACGGCAGCTAAGGCTCAGTGGCCGAACTTCTTCATTAACGTCGTCACGATCGCCATGCCTGACTCGCCGAACGTCGCGAGCGCGCCGCCGATCACGGCTGCGACCGTCCAGCTGAAAATGCGAACGACGGTGCGGCCGATGTTGGCGCGAACTTTCACTTCGACGATCTGATCGGGAAGCGCCGTTTCAGCGGCAACGCCGTCAGCGCCGATCGAGCGTGCCGAGACGATGATCTGGAGATCCGACCAGCCGCGATACTGCGGCGTGATGTTGAAGCGCCAACTCGCGAAATCATCGCTCGAATAGCCGAGATTGCTCTCGATCCACTGCGTCTCAGGCGAGGTCGATTCGATATAGAAGCCGCCATCGGGCGCGCGGATGCGGACCGACATCGCCTTCGTCACGGCGACGGTGTGCTGCCAGACCTGACCGCCGCCGTCGAGACCTTCCGTGAGCGCCTTCACGGACGATTTCGCGATGCGGATCTCGGCGCGAACGGTTTTGCCGACGCGCATCGAGCGCGGAATGTTTTCAGCAAGCTGACCGGTTTCGACGTTCGCGCCTTTGCCACGCTTCGGTGCGGGAGCGCGGCGCTGGGCTTGCGGCGGTGCCGGCGACTGCGGCGCTGTAGGCGCGCCGATCGGTGCGCCGGGACGAAAGACTGTGTCCTGCCCGAGATTCGGTCGCTGACCCTGGATGGGTGCAGGCGCGGCGCCCGGAGCGCTCATTGGATGCGCGCCCATCGGGCCTGTTGGCGACAGGCTCGGTCCGGGCGGCCCGAATTGCGGCGATCCGCCTTGCATTGGGGCTGGTCCTTCCGGACGCGTCCGGCCCGATGCCGGACCACCTAAGCCCGGCGCTGGAATGGGCGGCGGCTGGACGGACGAGGGCTGTGGGCGCGGCGGCAGATCGAACATGCCGCGCTGGTGTGGAGGGGCGGCGCCTGGATTTCCAGTCGGTCCAGGAGTTGCCGATTGCTGGCCTCCGGCCGGCTGATAGGGCGACGGAAAAGCTTGTGGGCCCTGCGGCGGCGCACCGGAACCAGGTTGTTGCCGTGAGGGCAGCGGTAGGGATGGCTCGCGCGGATACGGCGCCGGGGCAGTAATTTGGCCTGGCCCGGACGGCGTCATGCCGGGACCCGGGCGTGGTCCCGCACCCTGGCCGGGGCCATGATCCGAGGCAGGAGTGGGCCCCCCGAACGATGGTTCATGCCGCGGTTCTGGCCTCGGCTCGCTGATGCCGGTCGGCAGACGCGGTTCCTGAGAGGCGGGTGACGGTGCGGAAAACGGCCGCGACGGCATGGGCGCAGGCTCGGCTGCAGCCGGAGACGGCCTCAAAGGTTCGGCTTGGTGCGGCTCTGCACCGGGGCCGGCGTCGAACGAATGCGGTGCCGGCGGACCGATCGGCTCGTCCTGCTCCCCGCTGGACGCTTCCCGGCCAAATGGCCCGTCGAATGCGGGGGTCTGAGGAAATGGCGGCGCTGGGATGGGATCTGGGTGTTGGGACTGCTCCGGAAACGCCGCTTGCGGAGAGGGATCGTGCGCCGACGGCGGAGCGGCGGGCAGCGGATCGGAGCGCTCGGATAACGGATGCCGCGGCATGTCCTTCATGATGTCGCGCAGAGACGGCGCGGAGCGCGACTGCACGCGTTCGCGGGCGCGGGCCAGGACGTCGTCGGCGACGGGCGGCTGGGGCGGTTGTGGCGGCGCCGGTGCTTCACGCGGCGGATTGAGCGCAGCTTGAAGCGCACGAATGGCGTTTTCGAAGGTCAAACCGTGCGCTTCGAGGATTTCAGCGGCGACGCTTCGGGCATCGCCGACGATGGCTGCAAGCACGATGGCGCCGTTGATGTCACGCCTGCGGCTGCCACGCGCGGCGGCCGCCGCGGCTTCGAGAATGCGGCGAACCTCGGCCGAGACGCCGAGCGAATCCTGCGGCGGAGCGCCGCTCGGAGTGCCTTCGAGCACGCGGGAAATGACGTCGCCTTTGATCCGTTCACCGCTGATATGGCTCGCGTCGAGCACCGCAACGGCATCGGGATCGTCACAAAGGGCCGCGAGCAAATGCTCAAGCGACACCTCTGACGCCCCCGTCGCGCCGGCAAACTCGGCGCCGCGCGCCAGCGTTGCCGCCAGTTCAGACGACATCGGGATTTGGGTAATATCTGGTGCCGTCACGCCCACGACATCTCCTGAAACGAAGGCCAAGACGGGCAGACTGGCCAAGACTCGTTGCGATAGCGTGTCGAAAACACACGCTGATGGCAAGGTTATAGCAATGGCACGCGCGTTGGCAGGCCGAGAATGGTTTTCGTCCCCAGATGGCGGGCGTTTACCTGCGTCAGGACCGCCCGCAGGGCAGCAACGCCTGGAAATCCATTGAGACCCGCCACCGAGCCGCTATAAGACCGCGACAACGCGCCCGGCTCCCCGCCAGGCGGTGCATTTTGGCCATAGGGGGAAACTCGTGACGTCAGCGAAACCTCTCTCGGAAAAAGTTGCCGCAACTCAAGCCGCGTCGTCGGCCGAAAGTCCGCTGACAGCGCATCAGCAGGCGCGCATTCTCGCGGAAGCGATTCCGCATCTCATTGATTACGACGAAAAGAACGTCGTCATCAAATTCGGCGGTAACGCCATGGGCGATGAGGCGCTGTTCAAGGCGTTCGCGCAGGATATCGTCTATCTGAAGCAATCGGGCATCAACCCGATCGTCGTGCACGGCGGCGGGCCGCAGATCGGCAATATGCTGCAGAAGCTCGCGATCAAATCCGATTTCGTCCACGGGCTACGGGTGACCGACAAGCCGACCGTCGAAGTCGTCGAGATGGTGCTCGCGGGCAAGATCAACAAAGAGATCGTGTCGGCGATCAACCGGCAGGGCGGCAAGGCCGTCGGCATCTCGGGCAAAGATGCCAATCTGATGATCGCGAAAAAGATCACGGAGATGCCCGATCCGCAGTCGAACATCATGAAGCATGTCGATATCGGGTACGTCGGTGATCCGCTGGAAGTTAATCCGCATATCGTTGAAGTGATTTCGAAGTCCGATCTCATTCCGGTCATCGCGCCGGTTGCGATCAGCCGCGAAGGCGAGACGCTGAACGTCAACGCCGATACGTTCGCTTCGGCGCTTGCGGCGCGCATGCAAGCCAAGCGCCTCTTGCTGCTGACCGACGTCACGGGTGTCCTCGACGAGAACAAGCAGCTCATTCCGAGCCTGACGATCGACGAAGCGAAAGCGATGATCAAGAAAGGCGCGATCTCCGGCGGCATGATCCCGAAGATCGAAGGCTGCATCGAAGTCGTCGAAGCGGGCGTCGAGGGCGTCGTCGTGATCGACGGGCGGGTGCCGCATTGCGTGCTGCTCGAACTCTTCACCGAGCATGGCGTCGGCACACTCGTCAAACGGGCCGAGCGCAAGAAGGGCCGCAGCTAATGGCAGCTCCGGCAGGACAGGCAGGCTTGCCGGCTGCAGCCATGACGCGACCTGGTTTCGATCACGTCGAGACGTGGATCTTCGATCTCGACAACACGCTCTATCCGGCGTCGTGCGATCTGTTCGCGCAAGTCGATCAGCGCATGAGCGCGTTTATCGCAAAGACACTCGGCGTTCCGCGCGAGCATGCACGGCATTTGCAGAAGGCGTATTACCGGCAGTTCGGCACGACACTCGCCGGGCTGATGAAGGTGCATAAACTACAGCCGGGCCCGTTTCTCGAATATGTGCACGACATCGATTTGTCGGTGGTGCCGGAGTTGCCTGATCTTGCCGCGGCGATCGCTGCGCTGCCGGGGCGGCGGTTGATTTTCACCAACGGCTCACGGCGGCATGCCGAGAACGTGGCGCAGAAGCTCGGCGTGCTGCATCTGTTTGAGGATATCTGCGATATCGCGGCGCTGGATTATGTTCCGAAGCCGGAGCGCGAAGCGTTCGACAGAATGCTGAAGCTTCACGCCGTTTCCGGCGCGCGTGCTGCGATGTTTGAAGACATGCCGCACAATCTGGAACCGGCGTCGAGTCTCGGCATGACGACGGTGCTCGTCCATTCCGACTACATCGACCATCCGGCGCAATTGAAAGTGCGCGAGTGGCGAGAGCTTCCCGAGCACGTGCATTACCTGACGCGGGATTTGACGGGGTTTTTGACGACGGAAGCGAAGCCGAAGCTCTCTCGCTGAAGCGGCAATGGTTACTCAACCGCGGCCGATGAAGGGCATGTTGGTCGCCATCAGCGTCATGGACTGAACGTTGGCGTCGAGGGGCAGATTGGCGATGTAGAGCACGGCATCCGCCACATGCGAAACGTCCATGCGCGGCTCGACCATGGTTGCGCCGGTTGCTTGCAAAATGCCGCTGCCCATCTTTGAGGTCAGGTCAGTTGCGGCGTTGCCGATATCGATCTGCGAGCAGGCGATGTTGTCGGCGCGGCCATCGAGAGACAGCGATTTCGTCAGCCCAGTGATGGCATGCTTGGTTGCCGTGTACGCGAGCGATAACGGACGCGGGACTTGAGCCGAAATCGAGCCGTTGTTGATGATGCGGCCGCCTTTGGGATCTTGCGCCTTCATAATGCGAACGGCTTCGCGCGCGCAGAGGAAACATCCCGTCAAATTCACATCGACGACGCGTTTCCATTCGCTGAGCTGCAGTTCGTCGATCGGGACGCCTTGGGTGAAGGTGCCGGCGTTGTTGAAGAGAAGATCGAGGCGGCCGAACGTTTCGCGGGTTGCGTTGAAGGCTTTTGCAACCGCCGTTTCATCCGCGACGTCAGCAGGCGCGATGAGGCATTCGGCACCAGCGGGCGTTGCGAGGTCTGCAGTTTTTTGCAGCTCATCGACGCGACGGCCAAGCAGCGCGACGTCGAAGCCGTTGGCCTGAAGTTTCAGGGCCACCGCGCGGCCAATGCCGGAGCCGGCCCCCGTCACCAAAGCGACGCGCTTCGTATGAACCATGTTTTCATTCCATCCCGACGGCGTTGGCGCTGCATAGCGTGGAATGTTCACGGGCGCCAGTTTCTGGCGTCGGGCGGCCATGCTAAAGGTGCGCCGGACCTGAGCGGTGCGTGGGGGCACGATCATGACCGAGGCGGGAATGGCAAGCGTGCGTTTTTGCGCCAATTGCGGGACGGCTCTGCAGGGAAAATTCTGCACTTCCTGCGGGACGCAAGCGGCCGCGGCGTCAGCGCCGGCGCCAAGCTCCGAAGGCTGGGGCAGCCTGTCATCGGAATTTTTCAGCTCGCATGGTCGCAACGGTATTCTCTCCGTCGCGCTGTCGTTTCTGCGCCATCCTGTCGATACCATCATCCGGTTGACGGACGATCCGACCTATCGCTCGCAGTGGGGTTTTCTGACGGCCACGGTCGGTGCGCAGATGACCCTCATCTATGTGTTGCTGCCGCGCGCCTTTGCGGCGCTGTTTCATGTGCCCAACACGGCGAACAGTTCGGCGGTCATCACGAACGAGATCGTGCAATACGTCGGCATGGCGATCCTGACGCCGATCCAATATTACGTTTGCCGGTGGCTCGGGACGCGGAAACGGTCGCCGATGTCATATGTGAAGCTTTGCGTTTTGAGCGTCAGCTATGGCGCGCTGCTGTCGAGCTTTGTCGCGATCTTTTTCTTTTTGCTCGCGGTCGGCTTGCTGAAAAATGGAACTGCCGTCGATCTCGGAACGCTATGGCAAGGGTTGGCGGTGCTGACGCTGATTGCCATCCTGGTGTTCGTCACCGAAAGCCATCGGCGGTTCTGGGGGATGGCATGGCCGATCGCGATTGCCGTTACGATTTCGATCGCGGCGCTGTCGTGGCTGGTCGTCTATCCGGGGCTGGGGGCGCTGATCGAACGCGGCGGCGTTGCTGGCGCAGTCAGCGGGCTTTTCGGAAGTTGATGTTTTAGCGCGTCGGGACGGGCTTCTCGCCGCGGTAATCGTAGAAGCCGCGCTTGGTCTTGCGACCGAGCCAGCCGGCTTCAACGTATTTCACGAGAAGCGGGCAGGGGCGGTATTTCGAATCCGACAGGCCTTCATAAAGCACCTGCATGACGCTCAGGCAGGTGTCGAGGCCGATAAAGTCGGCGAGTTCGAGCGGGCCCATTGGATGGTGGGCGCCAAGCTTCATCGCCTTGTCGATGGCTTCGACGGTGCCCACGCCTTCATATAGCGTGTAGACGGCCTCGTTGATCATCGGCAGCAGAATGCGGTTGACGATGAAGGCCGGAAAATCTTCCGATACGGCCGTCTTCTTGCCGAGGCTTTCGACGAAGGTCTTGGCTGTAGCAAACGTCTCGTCTTCCGTCGCGATGCCGCGGATCAATTCGACGAGTTCCATCAGCGGCACTGGGTTCATGAAGTGCATGCCGATGAAGTCTTCCGGGCGGTCGGTGCCGGACGCCAGACGCGTAATCGAAATCGACGACGTGTTGGACGCCAGCATCGCCGTCGGCTTCAGGTGCGGACAGAGCGCGGCGAAGATCTTGTGTTTCAGGCTTTCGTCTTCGGTG
Organism: Hyphomicrobium sp. DY-1; assembly: GCF_047497105.1. Lineage (NCBI taxonomy): Bacteria > Pseudomonadati > Pseudomonadota > Alphaproteobacteria > Hyphomicrobiales > Hyphomicrobiaceae > Hyphomicrobium > Hyphomicrobium sp. DY-1. Next base: position 2,287,894 of record NZ_CP134870.1, read on the forward strand.
GCCGCTTCGATGACGAGATCGCAGTCGCCGAAGGCTTCGAGCGTCGGCGCAAACGAGATGCGTTCAAGCGCCTGATCGCGGGCTTCCTCGCTGATAAGGCCCTTGGAGACCTGGCGCGCCATGTTCTTTGTGACGACCTCAATGCCCTTGTCGTAGGACTCTTTCTTGAGGTCGTTGATCGCGACCGAATACCCCGAGAGGGCCACGACGTGGGCGATGCCGCTGCCCATCTGGCCGGCGCCGATGACGCCGACCTTGCTGATCGTCCGGGCAGGCTGGACGCTGACCTTGCCTTTTTCCATCAGCTTCTGAGCTTGCGACATGAAGTCGGGTCCTCGCGGGTTTCGATGTTGTCTAGCGCGTTTATCTCAGGCCTTGGCTTTCTGCAGTTCGGCATCAAGCTCGGGCAGCGCCTGGAACAGGTCCGCGACGAGCCCGTAGTCGGCGACCTGGAAGATCGGCGCATCGCCGTCCTTGTTGATCGCAACGATGACTTTGGAGTCTTTCATGCCGGCGAGATGCTGGATGGCGCCGGAGATGCCGACCGCAATATAGAGATCGGGAGCGACAACCTTGCCGGTCTGGCCGACCTGCCAATCGTTCGGCACGAAACCGGCATCGACGGCAGCACGCGAAGCACCCATCGCGGCGCCGAGCTTATCGGCAATCGGCTCGATATACTTCGTGAAGTTCTCGCCGTTGCCCATGCCGCGGCCGCCGGAAATAATGATCTTGGCGGACGTCAACTCCGGGCGATCCGACTTCGACAACTCGGCCTTCTCGAAGGTCGAGATGCCCACGGCAGCCGGGGCCGAAATCGTCTCGACGGCGGCAGAGCCACTTTCGGGCGCGGCCGCGAACGCAGCGGTGCGGACGGTGATGACTTTCACCGGTTCGGCCGACTGCACGGTCTGGATGGCGTTGCCGGCATAGATCGGACGCTCGAACGTGTCGGGCGAGACGACCTTGGTGATGTCGGAGATCTGCATCACGTCGAGTTTGGCTGCGACGCGCGGCAAAACGTTTTTGCCGAACGCCGTCGCGGCGGCGACGATGGCGGAATAATCCTTCGCAATCGACAGGATGACCGCGGCCACCTCTTCCGCCAATCCATTGGCGAGCTGAGGGGCGTCCGCGACGAGAACCTTCGAAACGCCTGCGAGCTTGGTTGCGGTCTCGGCGGCGCTACCAACGTCGGAGCCAGCAACCAGGATGTGGACGTCTCCGCCAAGGTCCTTCGCCGCGGAAAGCGCTTTGGCAGTGGCAGGTGCGAGTGTCTTGCCGGAAAGTTCGGCGAGGAGAAGTGTCGTCATGATTAGAGAACTCCCGCTTCGCTTTTCAGCTTCTCGACCAGCTCTGCAACGCTGCCGACCTTGACGCCTGCTTTGCGCGTCGCCGGTTCGGCAGTCTTCAAAACTTTGAGCCGCGGTGCGATGTCGACGCCGAAGTCTTCCGGCTTCTTGACATCGAGCGGCTTCTTCTTGGCCTTCATGATATTCGGCAGCGACGGATAACGCGGCTCGTTGAGCCGCAGATCAGTCGTGACGATCGCCGGCAGGTTGAGCTTGATCGTTTCCAAGCCGCCATCGACTTCGCGCGTGACAGTGATGGAGCCTGCTTCCGGCACGACTTTCGAGGCAAACGTGCCTTGCGGCCAGTCGAGCAAGCTTGCGAGCATCTGGCCCGTCTGATTGCTGTCGTCGTCAATCGCCTGCTTGCCCAGGATGACGAGATCGGGCTTTTCGGCTTCGACCAGCGCTTTCAACAGCTTGGCGACGGCGAGCGGTTCGACGACGGCGCCTTCAGGCGTTTCGATCAGAATGGCGCGGTCGGCGCCGATGGCAAGCGCGGTGCGCAGCGTTTCCTGAGATTTGGCCGATCCGATCGAGACGGCAACGACCTCTTTGGCGCCGCTTTTTTCCTTAAGGCGCACAGCCTCTTCGACGGCGATTTCATCGAACGGGTTCATCGACATCTTGACGTTCGCCAGGTCGATTCCAGAGCCGTCCGGCTTGACGCGAATTTTAACGTTGTAGTCAACGACGCGTTTGACCGGCACTACGATCTTCATGCCTTCCGCCAGATCCTCTGGCGCTCCCCTGTTTGTTGTTTCCCGCGCTTCGGACGAACGCGGGTTTCTCCACAGTGCATTTCCGCTCGCGGGTCGAGCGGGACGCGCCCGCGGGGTTCAAGTTCCAGCAAAAAAGCGCGATTTTCGCAACTGCGAAGAGCGAAAGCTAAGGTTGGGTTGGGTTCAAGTCAATCGTCGCTTGCGTCGCGGCGGAGGTTAACAAGGCCAGCCTTGGATAAGTCTTTCGCCTAATGGCGCGCGTCATCTCTTAGAATATTGCGAAGCTTGGGATTGTGCCGATTTGCCCATGCGTGCAGGGCTTTGGCGTCAGCGATTTTTCCCCGGAACCCACAGGATATCGCCCTTGCCGCGGTCGTTGACGTAGCGGCTTGCGACAAAGAGGAAGTCGGAAAGACGGTTGATGTATTTCAGGGCCGGCGCGCTGACCGCTTCGCCGGGCACGGCGGCCAGTTCGACCATCATCCGCTCGGCGCGGCGCGAGACGGTGCGCGCTACGTGCAAGGCGGCGCCGGCGGGCGTGCCACCGGGAAGAATGAAGGAGCGCAGAGGCGTCAGCTCGGCATTCATCTGATCGATCTCGGCTTCGAGGCGCGTCACCTGGGCATCGGCAACACGAAGTGGCTCGTATGCCAGCTTTTCATCCTTGTCAGGAACGCAGAGATCGGCGCCGAGATCGAACAGGTCGTTCTGGATGCGAAGGAGCATGGCGTCGACGTCAGGTTCGCTCCCGGCGAGGTGGGTACGAGCGACGCCGACGGCCGCGTTTGTTTCGTCCACGGTGCCGTAAGCCGCTATTCTCGGGGACGTTTTCGGGACGCGCTCGCCCGTTCCTAGTGCCGTCGTGCCGGCATCGCCGGTCTTGGTATAGATGCGATTGAGTACGACCATCGTCTCAAATCCGGTTTATCTTGTTTCGCCAAAAATCGGCGGTGACGCCCCGAAGGGCACTTCGGCCATTAGTGGGTCACAATGACGTAGGCAAGAATAATGAGAATCGCGACGAACTGGAGCCCGACGCGCCATCGCATCAGCTTCTGGCTCAGGTTGGGGCTGCTGCCGCGCATCATGTTCCACAAGCCCAAGAGCAGGACGATCAGAACGGCAAAAACGGCAACCGTAGTGGCATGATAGAGAAAATATTGCATTCAGCCTGTCCGCAGCGAAATCGAACGATGTGCTTAAGCCTTCCGGAGGGGCAGGGCAATCTGCAAGTGGCCAAGGCGTCGAAGACTGTCCGTCCGCATAGCATTACGCATTTGAAATTTGCTCTCCGCTGCAAATCCCTTAATTTTTCAGCCGCATCATTCGCACAACCGGTTTCAAGGCGGGCGAGATCCGTCCTTACCGGTCCTATGCGCCCATCAACCTGAGGCCTCGTGTCAAAGAACCAACCTGCGTTGCGGACGTTTCGGCCTCGCATCGGCGACGTGAGCGGACGCGTGGGTTTTGCCGGCGTGCTGGCGCTGTCGTTCGCGCTGCTGCCGTCGCCGCTGTTCGCCGAGGATCCGCTGCCGACCGATGCCGAGACGGCTAAGCGCGTCCTGCAGGAAAAGAAGCACGAGCTCGACGTTAACGCGGCCAAGGAGCTGACGATCCAATCGGACGTCGCGCAGCTCGATGCGGAACGCGAGCAGTTGAATGGCCGGCTTATCGATACGGCTGCTCTCATTCAGCGCAGCGAAGGCAAGATGACCGCGATCGAAGGCCGGTTGTCGGAACTCGAAGAGCAGGAGCGGATCGTTCGCGGCTCGCTGGCGCAGCGGCATGTCGAGATCGCGGCGCTGCTCAGTGCGCTTCAACGCATGGGGCGCAACCCGCCGCCGGTTCTCGTGACGCGACGCGAGGATGCGCTCAAGATGGTTCGCAGCGCCATGCTGTTGTCGTCGGCGTTTCCGGGGCTCAGAGACCAGGCGGTGGCGCTTGGGACGCAGCTCGCCGATCTGCAGCGCGTAATGGGCAACATTCGCACCGAAGGCGCGCGACTTCAGGCCGAGACGGACCGGCTCAATGAAGCTCGCACTCGGCTCGCGAGTTTGATGGAAGCCAAGAAGCTGACGTTGCAGGACCGGAAATCGCAGCTTGCGTCGGTGCGCACCGCGACCTCGGACATTTCCAAGAGTGTCACAAGCCTTTCCGATCTCATCAACAAGCTCGACACGGCCGTTTCTGAAAAGACCGGACTCGGCACGTACGATGAAGAGCTGAAAGCGCGTCAGCGGTCGCAGGGCCAGCAGGTGGCGTTGGCTGCTCCGGCATCGGGACCGCAGATCATCAAGCCGCCACCGGCGGACGACGCTGCGGTCAAAACTGCCAAGGTCGCCGAGGCGACGCCGTCAGTGCAGCCTGCGCCTCCGCCTGCAACAGCAGCGAAAGCGGCAACGGCCGCCGCGGCGTCGAAGGTTGTGGCTCAAGGCACGCAGCCGGCGTCTGCCGCCACTGCCCCCAACGGCCAGAAGGTTGCGATGGTTGAGCTTGAGCCGGGGGGAGCGTCGCTCATTCCCGGTAGCCCGGGCCGCATCAAACCGGCCATCCCGTTTTCGGATGCGCGCGGCAAACTGCCGTTACCGGCCCAGGGGCGGCGGGCCCTTGGATTCGGCGAGAAAACGCAATTTGGCGGACAATCCAAGGGGATTGTCATCGAGACGCGGTATTCCGCCCAAGTTACGTCGCCATGCGATGGCTGGGTTGTCTACGCTGGCGAATTTCGCAGCTATGGGCAACTCTTGATCATTAATGCAGGCGACGGCTATCATGTTCTGCTCGCGGGCCTATCGCAGATCGATGTTCAGCCGGGACAGTTCGTACTGACCGCAGAGCCCGTCGGTACAATGAGTGGTGGTCAAAAGAATTCGTCGTCCGCGACACCAGTAAGCGGACCCGTATTATACGTTGAACTTCGTAAAGATGGACGTCCTATCGATCCCGATCCCTGGTGGGCATCAGGTCAGCAGAAGGTACAAGGCTAATGCGCAAGACAGACTATGCATTCTGGACATTCCTGCTGATGACGGGTTTGGCCGGAGCGACAACGCTCCTGAATGTCACCCAGACGTACTCGGCGACGTCATCGCAGAATTCCGAACTCTATAAGCAGCTCGATCTTTTCGGCGACGTTCTTGAGCGCGTTCGCTCCGATTACGTCGACAAGCCCGACGATACGCAGCTTATCGAATCGGCGATCAACGGCATGCTGTCGTCGCTCGATCCGCACTCGTCTTATATGAGCCCGAAGAATTTCCGGGATATGCAAGTCCAGACGCGCGGCGAGTTCGGTGGTCTCGGCATCGAAGTGACGATGGAGAACGGCGTTATCAAAGTCGTTTCGCCGATCGACGATACGCCTGCATCCAAGGCCGGCCTGATGGCCAACGACCTCATCACGCATCTCGACAACGAAGCCATCTCGGGCCTGACGCTCGAGCAGGCAGTCGAGAAGATGCGCGGTCCGGTCAATACGCCCATTACGCTGACGATCGTCCGCAAGGGCAAAGATGAGCCGTTCGACGTCAAGGTCGTGCGCGACGTGATCCGCATCAACCCGGTTAAGTCGCATGTCGAAGGCGATGTCGGCTACATCAAGATCTCGACCTTCAACGAGCAGACGCACGCCAATCTCGTGAAGGCCGTCGAGACGCTCGACAAGGAAATTGGTCCGAACATCAAGGGCTACATCATCGACCTGCGCAACAATCCGGGCGGTCTTCTCGATCAGGCGATCGCGGTGTCCGACGACTTCCTGGAGCAGGGCGCGATCGTGCTGACCAAGGGCCGCAACAACGAAGAGACGCAGCGTGCGAACGCGCGTCCCGGCGATATCAGCGACGGCAAGAAGATCGTCGTGCTGATCAACGGCGGTTCGGCTTCGGCGTCTGAAATCGTTGCTGGTGCTTTGCAGGATCACAAGCGTGCGACGGTCATCGGCACCCGCTCATTCGGCAAGGGTTCGGTGCAGACGATCATTCCGCTCGGCGCCAACGGTGCGATCCGTCTGACGACGGCGCGCTACTACACGCCGTCGAACCGGTCGATCCAGGCTAAGGGTATCGATCCGGATATCAACGTTGCCGAGGCTGTGCCGGATGACCTGAAGGACAAGATCGCTGCTGAAAAGCCGCGCGGTGAAGCGAGCCTTCGCGGCCATCTGAAGAACCCGAGCAATCCGGACCAGACGAAAGACGACGATCTGGCGGAACCCTCGGGCTCGCCGTCCTACGTGAACAAGGACGCGGCGAAGGATACGCAGTTGCAGTACGCAATCTCGTTCCTCGACGGCAAGGCGAAGGGACCAGAGACGTCCAGCGCGGCGCCGTCTCCTTCGGACACGCCGGCCGCCAAGCCGTCGACCGACGCTGACGACAAGAAGGCCCCGGCCGCACCGTCGTCCGACGACGACAAGAAGGTGACGCCGAACTAAGGCCACCGTCTGAACTCAAGGCATTCAAAGGGCGCTGGAAACGGCGCCCTTTGTGTTATGGAGCGGCCGGAACAAGGGACGAGGCAATCGCACATGAGTAAGTCAGGGAAACCGCATATCAATCCCGAGGATCTGCCTTATCGGCCGTGCGTGGGGCAGATGGTCATCAACGCCGAAGGGCTGGTTTGGGTAGGCCGTCGCGCCGACATTCCGGGCGATGCGGAAGGGCGCGGGACCTGGTGGCAGATGCCGCAGGGCGGCATCGATGCTGGCGAAGAGCCCGTCAAAGCAGCGAGGCGCGAACTGTTTGAGGAAACGGCGATGGTTTCCGTCGAACAAATCGGGGAGCTATCGCGCTGGGTCACTTACGACTTGCCGCCTGAATTGATCGGCGTCGCCTGGGGCGGTCGCTATCGCGGGCAGAAGCAGATGTGGTTTGCCTATCGCTTCCTGGGAACGGACAGCGAAATCAACATCACGCCCGGCGAAGGGCTGGAACCTGAGTTCGTGGAATGGCGTTGGACTAGCGCGCATGACCTTCTCGACCTTATCGTTCCATTCAAGCGCGCGGTCTATCGCGAGGTTCTGATGGAGTTCGCGCCGTTAGCGCGCCCGACGCGTGGCTAGCGTCGCCCTAACGCTGCATTTTTGCTTCAGATTCTGATTAAAAAAGCGACTTGTCCTCGCTTCCTGTTTATATGACAGTCTAATGTCATACGGCTGCTACGTTTTTCTGCAGAATCAGGATGCGCCATCAATCAACTCACAAATGCGAGGGTTGCAACCAGGAATGACAGTGTTGCCGACACCAGCCAGCTTGTCTCCGAATGCTCTGCCTTTCCGGACCGGCGTCGGCATCATGCTCATCAATCGCGACGGTCTCGTCTGGGTTGGCCGGCGGCGTCCGAAGTGGGCCGGCGACGGCCAAGCGCATATCTGGCAGATGCCGCAGGGCGGAATCGAGAAGTTCGAAGCGCCGCGGATCGCCGCGTTGAGGGAGCTTCGCGAAGAAACTGGCGTGACGCATGTCGAGATGCTGGCCGAGCATCCGGAATGGCTGTCGTATGAACTGCCGCCTCACCTTCTCGGCGTGGCGCTGAAGGGCCGTTATCGCGGCCAGCGGCAGAAATGGTTTGCGATGCGCTTCCTCGGTGAGGACAGCGATATCGACATTGCGGCGAAGGCGGAAACCAAAGCCGAGTTCGATATGTGGCGCTGGGCGCCGATGGAAACCCTTCCCGAACTGATCGTGCCGTTCAAGCGCGGGATTTACGAGCGGGTTACGACCGACTTCGCCTATCTGGCGCATCCTGCGACTTAGCCGTCTGCGGAAGACTAAAGTTTCGCGGGCTTGTGGGTCCAGACGGACAGTTCAGACGGTCAGGCCAGCTTGCGTCATGAGAAGGCGCATCAGGCCGGCGAACGCGCCGAGCGCCAGCACGCTCAACGTCCAAATCAGCACGAGCCAGCCGACGCGACGCGCCAAGGATGGGGGCTTCGTTTCGGCGTTGCCCGGCATCAGTGATACCCCTCTCCCGCTTTCACCTTGCCACGGAACACGTGGTAGGCCCACGCGGTGTAGAAGAGAATGAACGGGATCGTGAACAACGCGCCAACGAGCGTGAAGCCTAAGCTTTGCGGCGGCGAGGCTGCGTCCCAGATCGAGATCGACGGCGGCACGATGTTCGGCCACAGGCTGATGACGAGCCCGCTGTAGCCCAGAAAAACGAGACCCAACGCGAGCAGGAACGGCATTGCGTGCGTGTCGCGTGCGATGGCCCACAGCAACGCCACTGCCGCGATGACAACGAGGATCGGCACCGGCGAGAAAAACACGATGTTGGGGAAGGAGAACCAACGCGTGGCAATCTCAGGGTGGCTCAGCGGCGTCCATAAGCTGACGATGGCGATGGTCGCGAGCAAGGCCAAGACGATCGGCTTTGCCAGTTCGCGCATGCGTTCGAGCAAAGCCCCCTCGGTCTTCAGGATCAGCCACGTCGCGCCAAGCAGCGCGTAGGCGACGATCAAGCCCAGTCCGGAAAAAATTGCGAAGGGCGTCAGCCAGTCGAAGGCACCGCCCGAATAGACGTGATTTTCGACCTGGAAGCCGTTGATGAACGAGCCAAGCACGATGCCTTGCGAGAATGTGGCGATGTACGATCCGCCGGCGAACGCCTTATCCCAGACCGGTTTGTGTGCCTCGTCGGCTTTGAAGCGGAATTCGAATGCGACGCCGCGCAAGATCAATCCGAGCAGCATGGCGATGATCGGCAAATACATGGCCGAGAGAACGATGGAATAGGCGATCGGGAAGGCCGCAAGAAGACCGGCGCCGCCAAGCACCAGCCACGTCTCATTGCCGTCCCAGACCGGAGCGACGGTATTCACCATCGTATCGCGGTCGGTGCGGTCTTTGACGAAGGGAAAGAGAATGCCGATCCCGAGGTCGAAGCCATCCATGATGACGTACATCATCAGGCCGAAGCCGATGATCACGGCCCAGAGAAGCGGGAGGTCGATACCGATGTCCATGGTTCGCGTCTCCTCAAATGGCCGGATTGTCGATTTTGTCTTCGACCGCAGAGAGCGGGCGCGCAGGACGCAGGTGCGGATCTTTGTCCGCATCGGGTTGCGGTCCGCCGCTTTCGTCGGGGCCTTGATCGACGACCTTCAGCATGTAGCCGACACCTGTGCCGAACACTGCGAAATAGACAACGACGAAAGCGCAGAGCGTGATCGACAGCGCAAGGACCGAATGGTTCGAGACGGCGTCGGCGGTCCGCAATTGCCCATAGACGACCCAGGGCTGGCGGCCGATCTCCGTCGTCAGCCAACCGGCGAGAATGGCAATCAGCCCCGCCGGACCCATCAGCAATGCGAAGCGGAGGAAGTAGTCCGACGAATAGAGCCGTTCCTTCCAGCGCAGCCACAGGCTCCAGACGCCGAGTGCCACCATGAGCAAGCCGAGCCCGACCATGATGCGGAACGTCCAGAAGATAATCGTGGAGTTCGGACGATCTTGCGGCGGGAATTCCTTAAGGCCTGGAATGTGGCCCGTGAGACTGTGCGTCAGCACGAGCGAGCCGAGTTCGGGGATTTCAAGCGCATAGCGCGTCGTCTCGGCCTTCATGTCGGGCCAGCCGAAAAGAATGAGCGGGACGCTTTGACCCGGCTCGTTTTGCCAGTGGCCTTCGATGGCCGCGATCTTGGCGGGCTGGTATTTCAGTGTGTTCAGGCCGTGCTGATCGCCGACGAGAATCTGGATCGGCGCAAGGATCAGGATCAGCCACATCGCCATCGAGAACATGGTGCGGATCGCGGGCGATGAACGGCCCTTAAGCAGGTGCCACGCGGCGGAAGCGCCGACGAACAAGCCAACGGCAAGCTCGGATGCAACGACCATGTGCGCGAGGCGATAAGGGAACGACGGATTGAAAATGACTTTCAGCCAATCGACGGGAACGACGCGGCCGTCGATGACCTCGAAGCCTGCGGGCGTCTGCATCCAGCTATTGGACGCCAGAATCCAAGCGGCCGACAGCAGCGTTCCGAGTGACACCATGATCGTCGCGAAGAAGTGGAGGCCGGGACCGACCTTATTCCAGCCGAACAGCATGACACCAAGAAAGCCGGCTTCGAGGAAAAAGGCCGTCAGAACTTCGTACGTCAGAAGCGGGCCGGTGACGCCGCCTGCGAAAGCCGTGAAGCCGCTCCAGTTTGTGCCGAACTGGTAGGCCATGACGAGGCCGGAGACGACGCCCATGCCGAAGTTGATAGCGAAGACCTTCGACCAGAAATGATAGAGATCGCGGTAGGTCGCATCCTTCGTTAGCAGCCACATCCCTTCGAGGACGACGAGATACGTTCCGAGGCCAATGGTGATGGCGGGAAAGATAATGTGGAAGGAGACGGTGAACCCAAACTGGATGCGGGCGAGCTCAAACGCACTCAAAGCGGATACGGTCGTTATCATTTGCGCCTCGGCATCTCGTCGTGACACGACCCCGCATTCGACGCGATGCCGAACCGATCGCCTTGCCTATGTTGAGCCATTCGTCGCCGAATAGAAAGAACGGATGCGACGGTGACTTAATACGGGTTCTTCAGCAACGGTCTGACGGGCGCATATGTCTGGAGGACAAGCGCCATAAGCGATGACGAGCAGTCCGCTGTGGACTGTCAATTAGAAAAGCCGATGCGTGTTGCGAAGTAGACAAGACGCCCAACCGCGTATGCCGGACGCGTTTATCGTGCCAATCGGAAATCGAGGAGTGCCAATTGGCAATCCGCCTAACGGCGATTGCTCCGCATGCGGGTATTGCCGGTGACGGGATTTCCGAATCGGCCATAGCTCGCAGCGGGGTTGTTATAATTCTGCAGTCGCTGCGGATACATCGATGTCGGCGCGCCGACATTTCCGGATGTCCCGTAGCTGCTGCCATTATTGCTGCTCGATGGGGTTCGAATGATCGATTCAGTTCCACCCGTCGGCGCCGGACTGACGCTTTGCTGCGCGTGAGCCTGGACGGCGCTTCCCAGAACCAGGGCTGCCGCCAATATTCCCGTTCTCATTGTGACGCTCCTACCGTTTAGCCACGAGACCGCGTCTATCCCGCCTGAGACATAGCCTGCCTGAGACATAGGGTGCCGGGGGCCGGCTGCAAGCAGCCGTCCGGCCGACACGGGTGCGTTGGGCCTTCTTGGATACAACCCTTAGCGGACCAAAAAGATCGTCCAGGTCGCTATTGCAACCAGAATAGCGCACAGGACCGTCAGCATGACGGGTGAGTTGGCTGGAGGCCGGCCGCGGTTGTCGGAAGGATCGGGAGTTGCCATTGGGCGGATCAAATTCGAAATAGATTTAAGGCGAGAATGAAAGAAACTTTAGCCGATTTTTCAGCGATACGATTGCAGAACCTTATTCGCTGGTTCACGAACGGTAAATTGCGCAAAATCAAAGAGTACATGATCGTTCGTCATCCAAAATAACGTGTGAAAGTGACCGATCCGTTGGGGAATTTGGGTGAAAAGTTGGGGTAACACGTTTATTTTTGGCGCAGGGCGAAAGGGGCCGCAAAAGGCCAAGGAGCATAAGATGCAGCGTTATCGCAAACTTCGCCGCGGTTGCCTGCTGCTGACGGTCGGCGCATCGGCAATCCCGGCGATCGGGAGCCTCGCGTTTGCCGATTCCGTTCCGGAAAGCATTCGCATTCAGGAAAAGGCCGAGAAGGCCTATGAGTCCGCCCCCGTCGTTCCGATCGAACGGGGCAACGCGCACCACCGCGATTTGAAGGATGGCGGCGAAGGCGGCGATGGTGGCGCGGGCGGATATGAGGCGCTTCCTCCGCCAGAACCGCAGGCTCCTAAGCACAACAATACGAACAAGTAGAGCGCGGGGACGCCGGGCCTCGCTTCACGGCTGCTGATGCAACATCGGGGCGGTGCGGTGTGTCCAATGCATAAAATCCCGGCCATCTGGGGAACCCTGGTTTAACGGCGCGAGGGCTATGCTCAAATCCGAAATTTTCGGAGGGGTCATGTCATTCGCAGATGCTTATAGCAAGCGCCGTCGCATCCTGATCGAGATCACACCCTCGTTAGGGGCTCGCTTGCGTCTGTGGATTCACAAGCTGCGGCATCCGCGCCATCGCTGGTTCGCGGGTCGCAGCACTGGCGCGACCAAGCCCGCATCCGGTTCGCAGTCTTGAGCGTTCAATCCTGACGGCCTCTCGGGGGTAGGGATGCGCTCGACCGGCCTCCGCTCCCCTCTAAAACACACGTTATAGCGTCCTCAGGCGCCCGAAGTGGCTTGGCAAAACCCCGAGGATCAAGGCAAAAGCTTTGAAAAGCCGTTTTCTGCGTCATTGGCACATTGGACAATTTGCCTAATGCCCTCGCGCGGGAACCCGGGACAGAAGCTACGTTGAGTGGCTCGCGAATATTTTTGCGCGCAGAGCCAGAGCATGGTTCAAGGAGCATGAGCGGCCGATGAGTGGAGCCACAGCCACGTTCGAGCGGAACACAGCATCTGCGGATGGCGGGCACGGCGATGTCAGCCCTGGCGAAATCGCCATTGGCGTCATCATTGGCCGAACTTCGGAATTTTTCGACTTTTTCGTTTATGCCATCGCATCGGTCATCGTTTTTCCGAAGCTTATCTTTCCGCATCTCGATGCCCTGACCGGAACGCTCTATTCGTTCGCGATCTTCGCGCTGGCGTTCATTGCCCGTCCGGTCGGTACGGTCATGTTCATGGCTCTCGACCGCAACTACGGGCGCGCGGTGAAGCTGACGATCACGCTGTTCCTGCTCGGAACCTGTACGGTCGCGATTGCCTTTTTGCCAGGTTACGAACAGATCGGTCTGGCGTCCGCCGTTCTGCTGGCGATCTTCCGCATCGGCCAGGGCTTGGCGCTCGGCGGCGAATGGGACGGTCTGCCGTCGCTGCTGGCGATGAACGCGCCGGAGAATCGTCGCGGCTGGTACGCCATGATCCCGCAGCTTGGCGCGCCGCTCGGCCTGATGGTCGCGGCCGCGCTGTTCGCTTACTTCGCAGCCAACCTGTCGAGCGAAGATTTCCTGGATTGGGGCTGGCGCTACCCGTTCTTCGTTGCCTTCGCGATCAACGTCGTGGCGCTGTTTGCGCGTCTGCGCATGGTCGATACACCGGAATACATCGAGCACTTCGAGCAGCAGGAGCTTGAGCCGATGCCGATCGGCGAGACGCTGCAGAAGGAAGGCCGCCATGTTATCATCGGTGCCTTTGCGCCGCTGGCGAGCTTCGCGCTGTTTCACATGGTGACGGTGTTCCCGCTGTCGTGGGTATTCCTCTTTACGACCCAGAGCCCGTCGCGCTTCCTCATCATCGAGATCATCGGCGCCATCGTCGGTCTGTTCGCGATCGTGGCGTCAGGGTTCGTTGCGGACCGGGTCGGCCGTCGCAACCTGCTCTCGGCCACGGCGGCGGTAATCGCGGTGTTCAGCGGTTTCGCTCCGCAGCTCCTCAACGGCGGTGACGTCGGCGAGATCGTGTTCATGGTGCTGGGCTTCACGCTGCTCGGTCTGTCGTTCGGACAGGCGTCGGGCGCCGTCGCCTCGAACTTCGCCAAGATCTACCGCTATACCGGCTCGGCGTTGACGACCGACTTGGCGTGGCTGGTCGGCGCTGGGTTCGCGCCGTTCGTTGCGCTTTGGCTGTCGAGCCACTTCGGCCTGATGGCGGCGGGCGGCTATCTGCTCTCCGGTGCGGTCTGCACGCTGATGGCGCTCGCGATGAGCCGCCAGCTCGAGTCGGGCGATCGCTAAGCGCCTGCCGCTTCAGCTTCGGACAATAAAAAACGCCCGGTGATGCCGGGCGTTTTTCTTTGTCTTCATCGCCCTAGCGCGTCAGGCGAGGCCAAGCTTCTGGGCCAGGCCGATACGCTGCAGCTTGCCTGTCGCGCCCTTCGGGATCTCCGGCAGCAGCAGGATCTTGCGCGGCACCTTGTAGTGGGCGAGGTGTTCGTTCGCGAAGTCGCGAAGCTCGCGCTCGGTCGCTTCCTGGCCTTCGCGCAGCACGACGGCGGCGGCGACATCTTCGCCGAGCTTGTCGTGCGGGACGGCAAACGTCACGACCTGCAAAACGGCGGGATGATCCATCAGGACTTCATCGACTTCGCGCGGGGAGACCTTCTCGCCGCCGCGATTGATGATCTCCTTCAGACGGCCGGTGATCGTGATGTAGCCGTCGGCGTCGATGGTGCCCTGGTCGCCGGTGCGGAACCAGCCGTTGGTGAAGGCTTCGCCGTTGGCCTTGGCGTTGTTTTCGTAACCGCTCGTGACGTTGTCGCCGCGAATGACGATTTCGCCGACTTCGCCGGGCTGCAAGAGATTGCCTTCGGTATCCATGATGGCGACCTCGGGTCCGGCGGCCAGGCCGACCGTGCCGGGCTTGCGGGCGGTGCCGATGGGGTTCGACGCCATCTGATGCGAGGCTTCCGTCATGCCGTAGGCTTCGACGACGGGGGCACCGAAGGTCGCTTCGAGTTCGCTCAGGACCTGCGGCGGGAGCGACGATGACGAGGAGCGGATGAAGCGCAGCTTGTGGCGCGCGATCGTCTCGGCGTTGTGGCTGGCGCGCGAGAGGATTGCCTGATGCATGGTCGGGACGCCGGTATACCAGGTCGGCGCCGCCTCTTCCATGGCGTGGAAGAACTTCAGCGCATTGAAGCCCGGCGTGCAGAAGATCGAGCCACCGCGCGACAGCGGGGCCAGCACGCCCGCAATCAGACCGTGGATGTGAAACAGCGGCATGATGTTCAAGGCGCGGTCACCGGCCGAAAGCTGCAATGCGGTGGCGATATTGCCGGCGGAGGCCGCAACGTTCTTATGGCTGAGAGGCACGATCTTCGGACGCGACGTCGTGCCCGACGTATGCAAGATCAATGCGGTGTCGTCGCTCTGCGCCGGGCCACTCTGAGCTGGTTTCTCGGCAGGCGTTTCAGCCGACAGCGTGAATGCGCCGGCGCCGCTCGCAGGATCGGGCTTCAGCGTGATGAGCATGATGCCGCGCTCTTTCGCAACGGCGACTGCGGGTGAAGTGCTGCCTTCCTCGACGATGAGCGCCTTGGTGTTGATGTCCGACATGTAGAAGTCGAACTCGTCGTGACGGTAGGAGGGATTGAGCGGCGCGGCCGTCGCGGCCGATGCCGTTGCAACGAAGGATGTCGCCATCTCGGGGCCGTTCGGCAGCACGATCGCAACGCGGTCGCCGCGGCCGATGCCAAGTGCATTCAGGCTGTCGATGGTTCGCGTCACAAGGTCGCGAAAGCCGGCGTAGGTCAGCGCTTCGATGCCGGACGCCCGGATGGCCGGCGCTCGGCCGTCTCCGGCATTCAGAAGCTCATGTAGTGTCGTGGGTATTGCCATCGTCGTTCTCATATCTCCGGTGCCTGTGCCGTCGGCGGCGTTGTCAGGCCTTTTCAACTCTCAATCGTCCGCCTTCGCGCGATAAGGTCGCGGAAAGCAATTTCACGCAGGCATAGATCGTTTCGATCTGTGGCGTCGGAACGTTTGCGACCTGACCGAGCTCGATCACCGAGCCGATCAGTGCGTCGGCTTCGATGCCGCGACCGGCTTCGATGTCCTGCAGCATCGACGTCTTGTGTGGCCCGACGGCTTCGGCGCCTGCAATGCGTTTTTCGAGCGGGATGCGGAAACGAATGCCGAGTGCTTCGCCGACGGCTTGGGCTTCCCTCATCATGCGGGCAGCGGCATCGCGGGTCGGCTGATATTTGCAGATATCTTCCAGCGTCGCATGCGTCAGTGCGCTGATTGGATTGAAGCTCAGGTTGCCCCAGAGTTTCGTCCAGATCTCGGCGCGAATGTCGGAGACGACCGGGGCTTTGAAACCGGCTTTCTGCAACGCCTCCGAAACGCGCGTGACGCGCTCGGTTTTGGAATTATCGATTTCGGCAATCGAGAACCGGTTGCCTTCGATATGCTTAATCACCCCCGGCTCTGCGATTTCGGCTGCGGGATATACCACACTGCCAAGAACACGATCAGCAGGCAGATTATCTGCGACCACGCCGCCGGGATCGACGCTTTCCAAGCGATGGTTTTCGTGCGGCCCGCTGACGCGCATGAAGTACCACCACGGAATGCCGTTCTGGGCAGTGAGCACGGCCGTGTCGCGACCATACATCGCGGGAAGATCGCGCACGACGGCTGCGACCTGATGTGCCTTCATCCCGAGGATAACAAGATCCTGTTCGGAAACGTCCGCGATCTTATCGGTCGCAGCAACGCGAGAAACGCTCTCGCTACCGTCCTCTTCGATCAGTCTGAGGCCATTGGCGCGGATCGCCGCAAGGTGCGGGCCGCGGGCGATCACCGTTACGTCTTCGCCCGATTGGGCAAGTCGCGCGGCAAGCAAGCCACCGATTCCGCCTGCGCCGACGACGCAAATTTTCATCTAACTTCGTCCCTCGATTTCTGTGTGGCGGTGCAGCAAAAAACTTTGTTGGCGCTTAGCTTTAATGCTGCACTTGTCGAACGAGATTTTTCACGTTTTATGTTTCGGCGCTTTTAGTGCGAAATGAAAAAGAATTACAAGCCCGAGGGGACTGCCAAGGATGACTATTCAAACGGAGTCGCGCGCTCCGGCTTCTGGCATTGCGACATCAACCACCGGACGGTGGATGCAGCTCGCGCTGGGGGTGCTGTGCATGACGATGATCGCCAACCTGCAATATGGTTGGACGCTCTTCGTCAATCCGCTTCACGCCAAGTTCGGTTGGGAGATGGCGGCGATCCAGTGGGCGTTCACCATCTTCATTCTGACCGAGACTTGGCTCATTCCCTTCGAAGGCTATCTTGAAGATCGCCTCGGGCCGCGGCCGCTCGTCCTGGTTGGCGGCATCATGATCGGTCTGTCGTGGCTTTTGAACTCGCAGGCGGACTCACTGGCGATGCTCTATGTCGCGCAGGCCATCGGGGGTATCGGCGCAGGCTGTGTTTACGGTACGTGCGTCGGCAATGCGCTCAAGTGGTTTCCGGATCGTCGCGGCTTGGCGGCCGGTGTGACGGCAGCCGGCTTCGGCATGGGCTCGGCTCTGACGATTATTCCAATCTCGATCGTGATCGCATCGCAGGGATACGAAGCGGCGTTTCTTTATTTCGGGCTGCTGCAGGGCATCGTCATCATTCTCGTGTCGTTCCTATTGCGGTCGCCGTCAAAAGACCAGTTCGGTGCGCGCGTCGAACTGCTTTCGGCCAAGCGGTCGTTCGCGCCGACTGAGATGCTGAAGACGCCGGTCTTCTGGATCATGTATTTGATGTTCGTGATGATGGCGGCGGGCGGCCTGATGGCGACGGCGCAGCTTGCGCCTATCGCGAAGGACTTCAAGGTTGCAGATGTTCCGGTGTCCCTCGTCGGCATTACGCTTCCCGCGCTCACGTTCGCGCTGTCGCTCGACCGCGTTCTCAACGGCGTCACGCGTCCGTTCTTCGGCTGGGTGTCGGACAAGATCGGCCGCGAAACGACAATGTTCATCGCGTTCGGCATTGAGGGCGTCGGCCTGCTTGCGCTGGCGCGCATGGGACACGATCCGATCCTGTTCGTGGTGCTGACAGGGCTGGTGTTCTTTGCGTGGGGTGAGATCTACAGCCTTTTCCCGGCAACGTGTGGCGATACCTTCGGCTCGAAGTTCGCAACGACGAATGCGGGCCTGCTCTACACTGCGAAGGGCACCGCGTCGCTGCTCGTGCCGTTTTCCAGTCTGCTGACGCAGGCGACGGGCAATTGGCATGCCGTGTTCTATACGGCGGCTGGCATGAACATTCTCGCGGCAATTCTCGCGCTCGCCGTTCTACGCCCGATGCGTCAGCGGATGGCGCGGAGCATCTAACAGCTCGCTTTTGGGTACAGTTTTTAGGAGGGTCGGAACTCTGTTCCGGCCCTTTTTTGCTTTTTTAGGGGTGGTGCTCAGGCGGTTCTCGGCGGGCCGCCGCGGCCCCTGAAGAGCAGCGCAATCGCGAGACCGGCAACGAAGCCGCCGACATGCGCCATGTAAGCGACGCCGCCAGCGTCGGCGGTTTCGTCGGTATGGGCAATGGAGCCGACGCCGCTGAAGAGCTGAAGCACGAACCAGAAGCCGATCACGATCAGCGCCGGCATCGACATGACGGCCCGCGCGACAAGCACATCGACGCGAGCCTGCGGGAATAGAAGCAGGTAAGCGCCAAGCACACCGGCTATTGCGCCTGAAGCGCCGACGTTGGGAATGTTCGAGTGCGGATTGAAATAGAATTGAGCGAATGTCGCTGCGATACCGGCGATCAGGTAGAACGCCAGATACTTTACATGTCCGAAGTTTTCTTCGACGTTGTCGCCGAAGATGTAGAGATAGAGCATGTTGCCGAACAGGTGCATCCAGCCGCCGTGCATGAACATGGCGGTGAAGATGGTCGGCCAGTTCGACGCGGGATCTTCGGCGAAGCGGCTCGGGATGAACGACCAGCGCTGAATGAACTCGTTGCCGCCGTTCAGCTCGATCAGGAAGAAAAGCACGTTGACGACGATAAGCGCCGTCGTAACGATGGGCGAAATGCGGACCTGCGAGTCATCGTCCCCGATTGGAAACATCGCACCTTCCCCCTCTCAATGCGCCGCCGAGCGGGCGAACGCCGTCACGATGGTTTCGGTTTCCGTGCCGACATCAGATAGTTCACGTCCGTGTCCGGATTGCGCGACCAAGAATCCTGCAGAGGATTATAGGTGATGCCTTCGAACCGGACGTCGTCGAGCCCCGCGGCTTTGACGTAACAAGCCAGCTCATCCGGGGTGATAAAGCGGTCCCACTGGTGGGTTCCGCGCGGTAGCCAGCCGAGCACATACTCGGCGCCGACGATGGCGAGCGCCCAGGCCTTGAACGTGCGGTTCAGCGTCGAGAACACGCCGAGGCCGCCGGGTGCGACGAGGCTCACGCATTCGCCGATGAATTTCGCCGGGTCTGGCACGTGCTCTACAACTTCGAGGCAGGCGACGATGTCGAACGTGCGGCCTTCGGCGACGAGGTCTTCGACGCGCACGGCACGATAGTCGATGGCGATGCCCTGACCTTCGGCGTGCGATTTCGCGATGGCGATGTTCTTTTCCGATGGGTCGATGGCAGTGACGGTTGCGCCCATGCGTGCCAAAGGTTCCGCGACGAGGCCACCGCCGCAGCCGATATCGACTGCCGTCAAGCCGGTGAGGGGCCGGAGCGCCTTGGGATCGCGGCCGAAGCGTTCGACGGCGCTATCGCGGATGAACGACAGCCGCGGCGGCCCGATCTGGTGTAAGGGGCGGAATTTGCCACGTGGGTCCCACCATTCGGTGGCCATGCGGGAAAAGCGCTCGACCTCTTCGGTATCGAGGGTGCGTTTACCGGCGTCGGATTGCTGCGTTGCGGTCATTGTCGTCTCCGTCTTCCGCCATACACGTCAACCCGGCGGTCATCTTGTCAAGCTATTGTCCCGGATGGGTCAATTTTCGGTTGTTGCCGGGGGGCTCGCGAGCCGCTAATAAGCGCCGGACTCAATCCAAATCTTAATGCTCGTCAGACCCATGCCAGGGGCCGTGCGGGCATGCACAGGCCAAGGGAAGCGCTTCGAGAATGGCGACCGTAGTCATGAAATTTGGCGGCACGTCGGTCGCCAACATCGAGCGCATCCAGAACGTCGCACGTCACGTGAAGCGCGAGGTCGACGCCGGCAACAAGGTCGCAGTCGTCGTCTCAGCCATGGCTGGGGTGACGAACCAGCTCGTTGCCTGGGTCAAGGAAGCCTCTCCGCTTTATGATGCGCGGGAATACGATGCCGTCGTCGCCACCGGCGAGCAGGTGACGGCGGGGCTTCTCGCCATCACGTTGCAGGCGATGGGCCTGCGCGCGCGGTCGTGGACCGGCTGGCAGGTTCCGGTGAAGACCGATACGGCGCATGGTGCGGCGCGAATTCTCGATATCCCAGGCGCCGAGATCAAATCGCGGATCGAAGGCGGCGAAATTGCCGTCGTCACCGGCTTTCAGGGCATTGAGCCCACCGAGAACAGGATCGCAACGCTCGGCCGGGGCGGTTCTGACACGAGCGCGGTTGCGATCGCCGTCGCGCTCGAAGCCGACGTTTGCGATATCTACACCGACGTTGACGGCGTTTACACAACGGACCCGCGCATCGTTTCCAAAGCGAAACGGCTTGCGAAAATTTCCTACGAAGAGATGCTCGAAATGGCGTCCCTCGGCTCGAAGGTCCTGCAGACGCGGTCTGTCGAGCTGGCAATGGTCTACAAGGTCAAGACTCGGGTACTGTCGAGCTTCGTAGCGCCGGACGCCATGCAACCCTTCAGAGCCGATAATATCGAGAATATCGGCACCATCGTATGCGACGAGGATGAGATCGTGGAACAGCAGGTCGTAAGCGGCATCGCCTATGCGAAAGACGAAGCGAAAGTTACGCTTCTGAATGTCGACGACAAACCGGGCATCGCCGCGCGCATCTTTGGGCCGCTCGCAGATGCGAATATCAACGTCGATATGATCGTGCAGAACATCACGCCGGACGGCAAGCATACGGATATGACGTTTACCGTGCAGGCGGCCGAGCTGCCGCGCACGCTTGAAGTCTTGAAACAGGCGAAGACCGACATCGGCCACGTCGACGTCAAAAGCTCGGCAGACGTCGTGAAGATTTCGGTCATCGGCGTCGGCATGCGCAGCCACGCGGGTGTTGCAGCGCAGATGTTCAAGACACTCTCGGAAAAGGGCATCAACATTCACGCGATCTCGACGTCCGAGATCAAGGTCAGCGTTCTGATCGATGCAGCCTACGCCGAACTCGCGGTTCGTGCGTTGCACTCGGCCTACGGGCTCGACAACGACTAGAGGCCGGGCGCTCTTACCAGCCCCGTCTCTTTGTGACTAAGGTGCATTTGCCGGAGAGTTTTGCCGGCGAGACGAATGGGCAAGGCAAGATGGTGCGGCGCGACGATCCGAGACCTTTACCAAGCGAGACCTCGCTTCGGGTCATCATGCGCCATCTGCGCGAGATCATGGCCGATGGCGGCGAGGGCCAGGAAAAGCTCGATCGTATCGTGCGGCAGATTTCCGGCGTCATGGTTGCCGAGGTTTGCTCGATCTATCTGAAGCGGCAAGACGGCTCACTCGAACTTTTCGCGACCGAAGGCCTCAATCCGAGTGCGGTGCATACGACGCGATTGAAGCGCGGCGAGGGGCTTGTGGGACGCGCGGCCGAGCTTGGCGTGACCGTCAACGAACCGGAAGCGTCGAGCCATCCGGCGTTCTCTTACCGGCCAGAAACCGGCGAAGAGATCTACCATTCCCTGCTCGCCGTGCCGATCGCGCGGTCGGGGCAGGTGCTTGGCGTGCTCGTCATCCAGAACCGGACGCCGCGTGAATATTCCGACGAAGATGTTGAGGTGATGCAGGCGACCGCGATGGTGATCGCGGAAAATCTCGTCTCGGGCGCCGTGGCGGGGACGGTCGCAGCCATCGAAGCCTCGCGCTCGCAATCGCTCGTCATCGAAGGCGAACCCATCTCGGACGGTATCGCGCTCGGTCATGTTGTGCTGCACGAGCCCCGCATCGTCGTGACGCAGTTGATGGCGGAGAATCCGGCGCTCGAATTGGAGCGGCTCTCGCTCGCACTCGAGAAGCTGCAGTTGAACATCGACGAGATGTTTGATCACGAGCATTTGTCGAACATCGGCGAACATCGCGATGTGCTCGAAGCCTATCGCATGTTCGCGCATGACAAGGGCTGGCACCGGCGACTGCGCGAAGCCGTCGAAGGCGGGCTGACGGCTGAGGCGGCCGTCGAACGCGTTCAGAATGCGATGCGCACGCGCATGCTGCGCCAGCACGATACTTATTGGCGGGAACGACAGCGCGATCTCGACGATCTTTCCGACCGGCTGCTGCGCGTGCTCGCGGGGCGGCTCAAGAGTTCGGAAGATGACGGCGGCCTGCCGCCCGATACGATCCTTGTTGCGCGAACTATGGGACCGGCAGAACTGCTCGATTACGACCGCAGCAGGCTCAGAGGGCTCGTCGTCGAAGACGGGTCGAGCCAAAGCCATGTGGCGGTTGTCGCGAAGGCGCTTGGCATTGCCGCAATCGGGCAGGCGGCGGGAATCGTCGATCGCGTGTCGGCGGGCGATGCGGCGATCGTCGATGCAGTGGCGGGTGAAGTGCATCTGCGGCCGACGGCCGAAGTGATCTCGGCCTATTCCGACAAAGTTCGGTTTCGGGCGCGCCGGCAGAAGCGCTATCAGTCGCTGCGCGATCGCCCCGCGATTACCAAAGACGGCGTGCCGATTGCGCTGATGATGAATGCGGGTCTGCTCGTCGACCTGCCGCATCTGGACGAAGCCGGTGCGGACGGCATCGGGCTCTATCGCACCGAATTGCAGTTCATGCTGTCGGAGTCGTTTCCGCGCCTCGACCGGCAGACGCAGCTCTACAAGTCGGTGATGGACGAAGCCCGCGGCAAGCCCGTGGTCTTTCGCACGCTCGATATCGGCGGGGACAAGGTGCTTCCCTACCTTCGTCAGCCGAAGGAAGAAAATCCGTCGATGGGATGGCGGGCGATCCGCATGGCGCTCGACCGGCCGGAATTGTTCCGGCTGCAGGTCCGGGCCTTGCTCAAGGCTGCGGCGGGACGTGAGCTGCGGGTGATGATCCCGATGGTTTCGGCGACGTATGAGCTGGGGGCTATCCGTGCGCTGATCGAGCGTGAGAAAGCATTTCTGACGGAGCACGGCCATCCCCTGCCGCAGATCATTCTCGTCGGGGCGATGTTCGAAGTGCCTGCACTTCTGTTCGAACTCGATGCGTTTCTGTCGCGGGTCGATTTCGTGTCGGTCGGCTCGAACGATCTGATGCAGTTCCTGTTTGCCGCAGACCGCACCAATGCGCGGGTGGCGAGCCGCTTCGATGTGCTGGCGCCAGCACCGCTCCGCGCGCTGAAGTCGCTCATGACGGCTGCCAGCACACACAACGTGCCGGTGACGCTATGCGGCGAGATGGCAGGAAGCCCGCTCGAAGCCCTGACGCTGATCGGTCTCGGTTTCCGGTCGCTGTCGATGGCGCCGGCCTCCATCGGCCCGATCAAGTCGATGATACTGTCGCTCGACGCAGCGAAGGTGACCGCTTTCCTCGACGATCTTTTGAAAGAGGGTGCGAAGGACGTGCGCATGTCCTTGCAGCAGTTCGCAGAAACGGAACACGTCGCGCTCGACGGTTAACAGCTCCTCCCCAACGACGCACGGAGGCTTTGACAAATAAGGATTTTTAGCCGACAATATCCTTAACATCGGGGACCGGCGCGTTTTGCCGGGTAGAGGGTATGCGTCGAAGCGTTGGGCGGAACGTTTCGGTTGGAAGTCATGAGTACGAGCGGCAGGGGCATAGCCGTTTCGAAGCACCAGTGCCAACGGCGTCGGTGCAGGCTCAGGCGGAAAGCCGAGCGCTAATTGCGCGATTTTTTATCGATTTGCGGCAGGCGCTGCGGCTGACGGTGCCGCAGGCAGCTCATTATCTCGCGGTTCGACCGGAAGTTGTCGAAGCGCTGGAGACGGGGCAGGTTGAGTATCTGCCGCAGTGGCAGGAAACGTCGGCCATCATCATGACTTATACGTCGATGGCGGGCGTCAACGGACGGCCGGTTCTGAATGCCATCGGGACACTGTTCACGCAGCTTTCCGTCCGCGCGGCGCCGACTGCAAATCAGCTTCCCGCGCCCACGCCAGACGGGCATTTCCGCGAGCCGACGTCTCATTTTCAGCAGCAGCCGTTTTTCCAACAGCCGGCGGCTCAGCCGCAGGCATATGCGGCTCCTCAGCAGCCGTACGATGACAGTCGGCACGAGCCGTACGAACCGCCACATGGGTATTCGCCGCTACAGGGGTCAATGCCGCAGCAAAGCTCGATCCCTCAGCAGGGTTCGATGCCCCAGAACCATGGTGGCTTCCCACCTCGGCCAAGGCCGCAGCAGCCGGTGCACATTTCCGATCGGGAGCCGGATATCGCCCGGTCAGGGCTCGCGGTTTCGAGCCGGAACCTGTTACGGGCGGGATCTGTCATTGCGAGCGGGGCACGGCGTCTGCCGCAGGAGGCGCTGTACCGGGTCCGGGAGCGTCCCCAGCGGGCCGTTTACGCCCTTTCGCTGCCACTCGGCCTACTGCTGCTCATGATGCATTCGTCGATATTTGCGACGATTTCGGCGCCGTTTTCCGTGGCCGTGCAGTGGGTCAGCGGCTACATGCAGCAGCACTACGGGCCGATCCGGGACGGCATGCGCTATATTGAAGTTGACGATCCGGAAACGCGCCGGGCGGATAAATTGCAGATCGGCAGCGGTTCGTAGTAGATACCCGTGCCTGAGGCGTGGCGATGGGCTCAATCGCCGTCGCCACCTCTTTCGGCCGCTTTATTCGCGGCTCGCTATTCATAAAAACATCGGACTCAATGTCAGCTCTGCCGCGCGATAAACTCGACCGCCTATCCGAACGCTATATGGCCATCCAGGATCTGATGAACCACGGCGTCCCGCAGGCGGAATTCGTGAAGCTCTCGAAAGAGTTTTCCGAACTCGGCCCGGTCGTCGCGCAGATCGATGCGTTGCGTAAAGCCGAGGCCGAGAGCGCCGATCTCGAACAGATGATCAACGATCCGTCGGCCGACAAGGAAATGGTCGATCTCGCCTATGCGGAGCGGGCGTCGCTTGCCGAGCGGATCACGGAGCTCGAGCAACAGCTGCGCATCGCGTTGCTGCCGAAGGACGCGGCCGACGAAAAGAGCGCCATCCTGGAAGTCCGCGCCGGAACGGGTGGTGATGAAGCGGCGCTGTTCGCGGCCGATCTTTTCCGCATGTACACGCGCTATGCCGATCTGCACGGCTGGAAGACCGAGATCATCTCGGCGTCCGAAAACGATCTTGGCGGCTACAAGGAAATCATCGCGTCGATCACGGGCTCGGGCGTTTTCGCGCGCTTGAAGTTCGAGTCCGGCGTGCATCGCGTGCAGCGCGTTCCGGCGACGGAAGCCAGCGGTCGTATCCACACATCGGCTGCTACGGTGGCGGTGCTTCCGGAGGCCGAGGAACTCGACGTCGACATCCGACCCGAAGACATCCGCATCGATACGATGCGTGCTGGCGGCGCCGGTGGCCAGCACGTCAACAAAACGGACAGCGCCGTGCGCATGACGCATATTCCGACCGGAATCGTCGTTGTTTCCGCAGAAAAATCGCAGCATCAAAACCGGCGTCTTGCGATGGCGGTTCTGAAATCGCGCATCTACGAGATGGAGCGCGAGCGCGCGGCGACCGAACGCTCGGATGCGCGTAAATCGCAGGTCGGATCGGGCGATCGCTCACAGCGCATCCGGACCTACAACTTTCCGCAGGGGCGGGTTACCGACCATCGCATCAACCTTACGCTCTACAATCTCGATGAAGTGATGACGGGCAACGGGCTCGACGAGCTGATCGATGCGTTGATAACCGATCATCAGGCGACGATGCTCGCCGAATTGAGCGCAGCATGACGATGCCGGCTGCGCGCACCGATAACGGGGCGGCGTCCGGCTTCCGGCCCGAGATGAGCCTCGCCGAGGCGTTGAGCTTCCTAACGCGAACGCTGATCGAGGCCGGGCTCGATACGCCGCAGCGGGATGCGCGCTTTCTGATGCAAGGGCTGCTCGGGCTCGATGGCGCTCAATTGCTGTCGGGATCGGGGCGCCCGCTTGGGGACGCCGCTAGCCTCCTCAGCGATGCAGCAGCCCGGCGGGCAGCGCATGAACCGGTCTCGCGCATTCTCGGACGCCGGGCTTTTTACGGGCGGGATTTCATCGTGACGCCGGACGTTCTCGATCCGCGACCCGATACCGAAGTCGTCGTCGAGCTGGCGCTCGATCTGATCAAGGGCCGTGGGTTGGCGGAAGCGCCGCTGTCGATCGCAGACATCGGGACGGGCTCCGGCATTTTGATCGTCACGCTGCTGACCGAGCTGGCGAATGCGCGCGGGCTGGCAACGGATATCAGCCCCGCCGCTCTGGCGGTCGCCCGCCGGAATGCGGAAGCCCTCGGCGTTGCGGATCGAATTCAGTTTGTTGCGACAACTGGTCTCGACGGTTGTTCGGGGCCGTTCGACCTTGTGATTTCGAATCCGCCCTATATATCCACAGAAGAGATCGCTGGTCTCGAGCCGGATGTGAAGGACTTCGATCCCGTCCTGGCTCTCGATGGCGGCGACGACGGGCTTCGCGTTTACCGTGATATCGCCCGGAATATCATGGAATTGCAGGCGTCTTGCCTGATGGTTCTGGAAATCGGCGCGACACAGGCCGAAGCGGTTGAAGACATTTTCTCAAAATCCGGGGCGCAACCCATTGGGCGACGTCAGGATTTGGGTGGCCATACGCGCGCTGTTGCGCTGGAGATACATCTCTAACCCAAGCGATCATTTCTATTTGCGGAATTACGTTTCCGGGGTAATATCCGGGCCGAAGAGTTTGATCGGATGTGCCTGGCCAATATACCGCTAGAGCGGTTACCGAGCCGGCCTTCCCATCTCAGATCATCAGCACAAACTTTCGCGGACCCCTCTGTCCGTTGATTGGCGAGTGTCGGGCTTATCCTTCTCGGCATATGTGCTGGGCAAGCTCCTTTGAGGCGGCTCTAGTATCTTTGCTGGCGTGATGATTGGGATGACTGCGATTTTGCCCGAGGCCGTGGGGGCGAGAGCTTGGGCTGCGATCCTTGGTGTGATCCGTCTTGATCGGATCCATGGGGCACGATCCATAGGACTGTGGTGACGTTAAGAGACAGCTTTTTTGAATTGGATCGAAGGATCCAGGGCGTCGCCCCGCGAAATTGGCGTGCGCAGATGGCAATACCAACAAGCATGAACGGGAGCCCATGAGGCAAGGTCAACAGAACCGTCGCGGTCGCGGACGAAACAACAACAATAATAATAACCGCAAATCGCAAAATCCTCTGATGCGCAGCTTCGAGAGCTCGGGGCCCGACGTGAAGATTCGCGGTACGCCGTCGCATATCGCCGAGAAGTACATCAGCCTGGCGCGCGATGCGCTGTCGTCGGGCGATCCGGTGCTTGCTGAGAACTATCTCCAGCACGCCGAGCATTATAACCGCATCATCCTGGGCTATCGCGAGCAGATGGCGCAGCAGGGTGGCGTGGACCCGATGGGGAACGGCGCCGCGCGGACGCATTCGCTTGCCGGGCCTGAAGGCGCCGACAGCGACGAGTTCGGCGATGAGGATGGTGACGAGTTCGGCGGCGGCCAACAGGCTCTCCCCGGTCAGGGCAACCAGCCGGATGTGCAGCCGCCTTTCCCGCAGCAGCAGCGCAATTTCGATAATCAAAACCGTTACGACAATCGCCAGCCGCGCCACGAGCGGTTCAACAACAATCGCCACGATCGTGGTGATCGCAACGATCGGCAGGAGTTCCGCGGCGACCGCGGTGACCGGTACGAGCAGCGCAACGGCCAAGGCGGCGAGGGTCGTTTCCGTGAGGATCGGCGCCCACAGCACAACGGTGAATCGCATCAGGGTGAAGGCGGTTTCCGCCGTCGCGAGCGCTATCAGGCCCCGAATGGGGCTCCGAACGGCGCCGAGCGCGAGCCGGCAAACGGCGGAAGTTTCCAGCCGTCGGCTGCATCAGCTCCGGCACCGGCTGCTGAACGTGAACGTCCCGAGCGGGCGGAACGGTCAGAGCGGTCAGAACGGCCAGAGCGGTCAGAACGCCCTGAGCGTTCGGAACGTGCAGAACGTTCAGCGCCGCAGGCTGCGGCTTCCATCGAGCAGCAGGAGCAGCCCGCCTTCCTGCGCCGTCCGGTTCGCCGGCCGCGTCGCGAAGAGCCGGCCGAAGCTCCGGCCGTGCCGCCAGCCGCGAACGAAGACAGCGAATAAAGCGAATTAGAAAGGAGCCTCGATTTCGGGGCTCTTTTTTGTTTGACGCGAGCGACGGCCGCATCCCAAATGCGGTTCAAACGGGTTTCAGTAAATCTAAGGGTGCATTGGGTAGACAAAACTGGCTAAGAAGCTGAGCGGGCGTCACGTCTTTGGCGAAGTAGACGACTTCGAAATGTCCGGGATCTGCTTTGGTGAGGCAGCAGCTAATCTCCGACGGGGCGGAGGTGACGCGAGGCCCAAATCGATCGCCGCAGCACCGTGAAGGGGTAGCGGCGCTTGCAAGTCTTCATCGTCTAAGGAAATCAGTTCCTTCACCATCTCGACGATCACTCCCAACGCGCTGTTGAAAAGCGTCGTAGCGTCGATCTCTTCCAATTTAACATTACGATGCATGAGCGGATTACGATCGAAATTGGTTACGTCTCTGATGTGACGTACCGTGTTTTCTCGTGGCCGGATCTTTGCGTCCGCCTTGCTGAGAAGATCATTTAAGTTGCTCGCTAGAAGGCCCATCGACTTGTCTGGCGGCGGCCCAATAAAGCGCTCGTAGTAAACCCTCAGGACGTCTTCGACCGCGCGTGCCGAATGAAATCCCGAGGCCGAGTAAAGGCCGAACGCAAGACACCTTCCGGCTTCGCGATACTCCGATACGGCGAACTCCGAGAGATGGTGCCGAATGGTCTCGTGGATGTGTCGATCCGCGTGCTCGGCGAGCAATTCGATGTTGAATATACCTCGCAGTGGGACTGCGTAACTTGCGGTTCTTTTCAACTCTGCGCTGAGTTGATGCTCGAAGATCTCAATCTTCGATTTCGTTCGGGTCATCTCCCATGCCGGCAAGGGGGTCATAGGCTTGCCATCGGCGGAGGGGGCAAAATTGGCCTGAAGTCGCTGCATCTCGTGTAGCAGGTCGAGTGCTGCGCCTCTGCAAAACGATAGCGTCTGGTCACCGTTTAAAACCTTGGAGAGCGCGGCATCTGCAGCCCAAAGAGCGAAAAGCTGTACGAAGGGGTCGCTGGCATCGCGCTCCGAAACATCAGAGAGATGTTTCAAAGCGCCGCCGAGTTCGAAAATCGGAAATTGATCGACAAGCTTCACGGCCGCTGCCTCCACCGCGTAAACTGTTAGCCAATGCCCAGCATAGGCTAGCTCCCGATTCGGTATGAGGGGGTAAAATAGGTCGCCCTGGGGCAGTTCGGTCCCCAGCTCGCCCAGCCTTCCGTCAAACATTACGGCGACCGCGCCCCATCAATCCGTTACTTCAAGCGTATCGCCGACGCGAATGCGGCCGCCGTCGACAATTCGGGCGTAGACGCCAAAGTCGGTATGGCCGAGCGTCTTCGAAAGAAACGATGGGATTTTGAGATCGCGGCTGCCCGTCTCGGGGTCGACGTTGGTCGCAGCGCAGCGCTCGGTGCGCTTGAAGACTTCGAGCGTGATGCCGCCGGTCCGCAACTTTTTGCCGACGAGGTCCAGTTCCTGCCAGGGTTCCAAGCCGTCGAGAACGAGGTTCGGGCGGAAGCGCCGGGCATCGACGGGCGCGCCGAGCAGGCCTTCGAGTGCGGTTAAGCTCTGGCGGTTGACGAGGTGGACGCATTTGGGTGCGACGTCGGAAAAGCTGTGGCCGGGGCTGACGACGACCTTGGGGCGTCCGCGCAGGCCCGAGGTCACGATGCGGGTGATGGCGTCTTCGATGGCGGCGCGGCCCGCTTCCGTGCGGAGGTCGCCGCGGGCGATCTCGGCACCGCCTTTCGAGATGACGAGGGTCTCGGTGCTGTCGTCGAATAGCGAGCGGACGGTCGCCAATTCTTCGTTCCGCATCAGCATGACGAAGTGGATCTTCTGGAGGTGCTGAGGGTTTGCCGGGTCGAAGGGGCCGGGGCCGTTCTCGATGGCGTACGCCCGGTCGAAGGGCAGGGTCTGCATCGGGCGCAATTCGACGCTTTCGAGCGGTTCCGGCGTCAAACCTTTAACCGGATAGCGATAAAGGGCTTCGATCTTAGCGGTCCCGGAAGTGGCCATGTCGCGAATATCCCTCAGATTTTGTGGTCGATGCCTCTTTTTCGGGCGGCGCCCGATCCTATATCCGAAGCATCGTACGGGTGCGCGGGGATGCCGGCCATCGGGTCTTTGGCCGCGCTTGGATGATAAAAATCAATTCGCATGGCATTCTTTCCGGGCCTTAAGGACGTGAGGAATGTGCTGGAGGACGCGACATGAACTTCGAACGCTACACGGACCGCGCCAAGGGCTTTATCCAATCGGCCCAATCGCTGGCACTGAGAGAAAACAATCAACAAGTCACTCCCGAACACCTTCTGAAAATTCTGCTCGATGACCCTGAGGGTCTGGCGAGCGGGCTGATCCAGAAGGCGGGCGGAGATTCACGCGCAGCATTGCGCGCGGTCGAGGCGAACCTCGCGAAGAAGCCCAAAGTCACGGGCGGCTCGGGACAGGTTTACGTCTCGTCGGAACTCGCGCGCGTGTTCGACGCCGTCGAAAAGCTGGCCGACAAGGCGAGCGATAAGTTCGTCACCGCGGAACGGCTGCTCGTCGCCTTGGCGCTCGATACGGCGACCGACGCAGGCAAGATCCTGCGCGACGCGGGCGTCACGCCCGACAAGATCAACGCTGCCATCAACGACATTCGCAAAGGCCGCACGGCCGACAGCGCCAACGCCGAGCAGGCGTATGACGCGCTGAAGCGCTATGCCCGCGATCTGACGGAAGCCGCCGGCAGCGGCAAGCTCGATCCGGTCATCGGCCGCGATGAAGAAATCCGCCGCACCATTCAGGTGCTGTCGCGGCGCACGAAGAACAATCCCGTGCTGATCGGTGAACCCGGCGTCGGCAAGACGGCGATTGCGGAAGGCCTTGCACTGCGCATCGTCAAGGGCGACGTGCCCGAAAGCCTGAAGCACAAGAAGCTTCTGTCGCTCGATATGGGCGCGCTCATCGCGGGCGCGAAGTATCGCGGCGAGTTCGAGGAGCGTTTGAAAGCCGTGCTGTCCGAGGTCGAGGCCGAGGGCGACATCATCCTTTTCATCGACGAGCTGCACACCATCGTCGGCGCCGGCAAGACCGAAGGCTCGATGGATGCTGGCAACCTGCTGAAGCCGGCGCTGGCGCGCGGTGAGCTGCACTGCGTCGGCGCGACCACGCTCGATGAGTATCGCAAGCACATCGAGAAGGACGCGGCGCTCGCTCGTCGCTTCCAGCCGATCTTCGTCTCCGAGCCGACGGTCGAAGACACGATCTCGATCCTGCGCGGCTTGAAAGAGAAGTACGAGCTGCATCATGGCGTGCGCATCACCGATAGCGCGCTCGTCTCGGCGGCGACGCTTTCGAACCGCTACATCACCGACCGATTCCTGCCTGACAAGGCCATCGACCTTGTCGACGAGGCGGCATCGCGGCTGCGCATGCAGGTCGATTCCAAGCCGGAAGAACTCGACGCCATCGACCGCGATCTCATGCAGATGATGATCGAGCGCGAAGCCTTGAAAAAGGAAACCGACGCCGCGTCGAAGGATCGTCTCGCGCGGCTCGAGAAGTCCATCGCAGATCTGCAGGAGAAATCCGAGGCGATGACGGCGCGCTGGCAGGCCGAGAAGCAAAAGCTCGGCTCGGCCCAGAAGCTGAAGGAAACACTCGACGGTCTGCGTAACGAACTCGAGCAGGCGCAGCGCAAGGGCGACCTCGCGCGTGCGGGTGAGCTTCGCTACGGCAAGATCCCCGAGCTTGAGAAGAAGCTTGCGGACGTCGAAAGCCAAGAAGGCAAGGGTGCGCTCGTCGAAGAAGCCGTCACGCCGGATCAGATCGCGGCCGTCGTGTCGCGCTGGACGGGCGTGCCGGTCGACAAGATGCTCGAGGGCGAACGCGACAAGCTTCTGAAGATGGAAGATGCGCTGGGCAAGCGCGTCATCGGTCAGAAGGAAGCCGTCATCGCGGTTTCGACGGCCGTTCGCCGTGCGCGCGCAGGCCTTCAGGATCCGAACCGTCCGATCGGCTCGTTCATGTTCCTAGGCCCGACCGGCGTCGGCAAGACCGAGCTGACGAAGGCGCTCGCCGGCTATCTGTTCGACGACGACACGGCGCTCGTGCGCATCGACATGTCGGAGTTCATGGAGAAGCACTCGGTCGCCCGTCTCATCGGCGCGCCTCCGGGCTATGTCGGCTACGAGGAAGGCGGCGTGCTGACGGAAGCGGTGCGGCGGCGTCCGTATCAGATCATCCTGTTCGATGAGATCGAAAAGGCGCATCCGGATGTGTTCAACGTCCTGCTGCAAGTCTTGGACGATGGTCGCCTGACCGACGGTCAGGGCCGCACGGTCGACTTCAAGAACACGTTGATTGTGCTGACGTCGAACATCGGCGCGCAGTACCTCGTCGAGCAGAAGGAAGGCGAGGAGACGGAAGCCGTGCGCGAGGAAGTCATGGCCGAAGTGCGTTCGCGCTTCCGGCCGGAGTTCCTCAACCGTCTCGACGACATCATCCTGTTCCACCGCTTGCAGCGCGCGGACATGACGAAGATCGTCGATATCCAGATCTCCCGTCTGCAGAAGCTGTTGGCGGATCGCAAGATCACGATCGAGCTTGATGACCAGGCGAAGGCGTGGCTTGCGAACCGCGGCTACGATCCGGCGTATGGCGCGCGGCCTTTGAAGCGCGTCATCCAGCGCAACGTGCAGGACCCGCTCGCCGAGCAGATCCTCGCGGGCGGCGTAAAGGACGGCGACACGGTGACGGTCTCGGTGCGCGACGGCGCGCTGACGATCAATGGCTGGCCGATCAAAGCTGCGGCTTGATTGATTGTCCCCGGCGACTGCGCTCAGCGCAGCCGGCCGCCGGGGACGGCATCAAATCATCTTTCATAGTTGAGAAACTTCGAGGCGTTGTGCTAGAGCACAGCGCCTCTTTTTCTATCTTTGCGATACTTGGTAGGACGACGTGTGCTCCTGCCGACAGATTTCATTTTTGATCTATGAACAGGCTGGGCAATGGTCGGAAACGACGCAAAGAAAGCGCGAAGAAGCATTTCTGACCAAGAAATTTCGTTGATCAAAGCAATGTTGAAGCGAGGAATGGAAAAGACAACCATTCAAGCATATTTCACGCACCCTGATCGGCCTGTAAATTATGGGCGAATAACCAACATCGAACAGGGAGACTATGGACCCGACATTATTTCTGCGGGAGACGAAGAGCTAGACAAGTTTTTGAGTGAGTGGCGCACAAGGGAAGACTTCGTCCCACAGAACTTAGCCGAAACGCTGTTGGATTTTGCCTCTCTTTCTGCCGTTCATCCGAAACGCCTTGAGGCGCTTTTCGAAATTGAGAACGGTTCTCACGTCCTCCGAGGCGTAGAAACGGATGAGGTCGAATGCAAACTTACGTTTCAGAGGCCCGGTAATGACAGATTGTTGAGGGCTGTTGCGGCGCTGGCCAATAATCGCGGAGGCTACGTGCTGTTCGGTGTCGAGGATCACACGGGTCTTTTAAAGGGTTTGAAAGACGATAGGTTTTCGAACAACGATCCTAGCAAGTTCGCTCAGGCATTCAAATCTGCGATGGAGCCTTGCCCGAGATTTGAACTCGGGGAGGTGGCGCTAAATGGCGTTACTATGGGAGCCGTGTACGTTCACGCGGAGCTTGATGGACCTGTTATTGCAACGAGAGACGAAGACAGCTTTAAAGCTGGGGTAGTCTACTACAGATATCCAGGTGAAAGTCGCGCAATTCATCCGGCGGACTTTCGCCGAATGCTTGCTGCGCGCGACCAACGTGCCCGACATGAAGCGGCGAATCTCGCGAAAAAAGTAATCGAACTTGGCGGCGATGCGGCCGTTTTGGATCTTAAAAATGGCCGCATCGATAATCGCGCTGGACCAATTTACATGAGCCCCGACCTGCTGAGTAAATTACATCTAGTTCGCGAGGGTAAGTTCGTTCAGAAGGAGGGTGCGGCGACCCTGCGTCTGGTTGGGGATGTCGAAGTTGCGCAAGGCTCGTCGGAGAATCTTATTCGAGAACGGATTGTCCGAACTGCGATAAAAGATAGTGATGTGCTTCGGAATTTTATCGAGCAGGCTGAGGTCAAGTTTCCGGCTGAATACGTTTTGCATTCATGCCATTCAAATAAGCATTGGCTCCCGATATTTTATTACCTGTCATCCGCGGGGCTGTCCGAGGCCGAGATTGTGAGTGCAGTTAAGGTTGAGGAAGGGGCATCCCCTTCTGCCCGCGGAAGACTCATGGATCGAATTAAGGGCAGAATGACAGCAAAAACTACGCCTTCGATGGGATCTAGATCGATCATAGCCAGTATTCTCGATGGTTCCTTAGAGCAGCCAAAAACACTGGGCGACGTGCGTAAACATGCGAACGCAATCCAAGGATGATCGGATAAAAATTTCTCTTTACAGAAATTGCTTTCGATCCTTGCAAGTCTCCGCCAAAAAGCTAAAGAACTTTCGTCTGATGATAATGGGCTGACAGAAATTCGTAGAGCCGCGGCTTGGCTGGACGAACTGTTTTTCAAACGCAGCTAAAAAAAACTTATCCCCGTTCGCAAACCTCCCACATAATCCCTCGCATTTTCGCAACAACGATAAGCACTTCTCGTCATGCCGACGGAGGTCGGCACCCAGGCAAGCGTCATCATCTCGCGTGTGTAGGCTTGGTTGGATCCCGGCCTGCGCCGGGATGACGGTGTTGGAGAGATGAGAACCAACTCTGCTGATGTCATGGCCGCGCAGGCGGCCATCCGCGACAGATCCGTATTCCGCTATTCCCTGCCTCCCATCATCTCCACCCACTGCGCGCGGCCGGGCCAGGGTGCGAAGGGATCACCGAAGTACTGCGTTTCGCGGAAGACCTTGCCGTCATGAAATTCCATGATGCTGACGACGTAGGATGGTTTGCCGTCATAACTGATGATGTACTCGGTCGTCCAAAGATCACCGCTTCCGATCACGCGCCGGATGGTGAAGTGCTTGTTGGGTAGCAGTCCACGTGTCGTGCGGATGGCGAGCCGTCCTCTGATACGCTCGCCGGACTGCGGATACTCCAGCACGACGTCGTCGTGATAGATCTCATCCTCAGCATCGTCGTCTCCGGCGTCGGACGCAGCCCAGTGCCGGTCGAGCGCGGCTCGCGTTTCTTGATCGCCCATCTTGCTCTCCAGCTTGTTCGGTGGTCTCGGCCTTTAACCTCACTCTACATCCCTGCTAAAAAACTTATCCCCGCTCTCGAAACCTCCCGCATACTTCCTCGCATCTTCTCACGAAAGACAAAGGGCATGAGCTCGTGCCGCGAGACGTGAGTGGGAAGAGCGTTGATGCGCACATTCTTCGTTGCATGATGAGACTTGTGGAGATTGTCGACGCTTCGCTGCAGTCGCCAAAAGCTGAAGCGCAACCTGAGCAGCGCGGTGTCGCGATTTATATGACGTGCTCGCCTTAGTCACAAAATTGTATGGCGCTCTCATAGGAATTTCGAACGCGTCACGTGGTCCGTTACTCACAGATTTGTATGATTGAAAGCGGCCGCTGAGCCGAGCAACGTGAATCATACAAAGCTGTAACAGGCCGAGTGAAATCGAGCTGCGCTTTTCACTTCGCGCATAAGAGAAAACTAACGGCGGCGAAATATGTTGAGTCGGTTCCTGCCAAGCGAATGTTTGAAGCGTGCTTTGCCGGGCGGTGATCAATCTCGCGACAACATATTTTCGAGGAAGCAAAAATCGTGAACATCACTTCAGTCAACTCGACGGCCGCAAACTCTCTACAAAAAACATCTCCGGCGCAGTCTAAAAATACACGCGCCGCAGACGGCGACTACCTGACGAAGGGGCCAGACCGTTCAAGTGTCAAAGACGCTGACGGAGATTATAAGCCGTCCACTACTGCTAGTCGTGCGTCTAGCTCTGTGCAGCAGGCGTTGACCGATCTCGCAACGCGCGGCTGATTCAGCGTTTAATCTGAAATAAGAAGAAGCAGTCGACGTGTGTTCAAGACGGCTGCTTCGCCACACTCGGTGAGGAACTTAGGTCTTTGCCTGGTGTCATCGTCGGCTTTATGCCGAGGATCTATCTTGCTGCTCCGACCGCTGATCGATGGATCCTCGGGACAAGCCCGAGGATGACATTCCGTCGTCCAGATCATTGGAGGGCAGCGATGGGACCCGGTCGAGCGGACACGCGATGCCCTTCTTTGTGCAGCGGCGACGATAGGCGCGTTCCCAATTGGTCTTGAGACCGATCTCGATCTGTCTCAGGCGCAAAGCTTCTACGAACGCGAGCTTTGCCTTTCGACCGTCGAGACGATTGAATTTCTTTTTCTGCTTTTTGGTCATGCCGCAGCCGATGCAATGTCCGGCGTGCTTGAATTTGCAGACATCGATGCAGGGAGAGGGAACTTTCATATCGGCCGACGTGAGATCGCTTTCGGTGGCGTCGCGCGCCGCGAACTGCCCAGCAATAAGGTGCAGGAAACTGTCATGATATGTAGTTTTCGTTCGGCGACTTTCAAACCTATCCTCTAGTGCGCCAGAAAGAGCCTGCCGCAGCTGTAGTGGTCGTGTCGGGTAAATTCCTTCAGCATCTCGCATGTTTTTGGCTAGGCTGGATCCCGGCCTGCGCCGGGATGACGGATCAGAGAGAGTGTGGTTTTAACGGCGATAGAAATCGCTGCAAAAAACTTATCCCCGCTCTCAAAACCTCCCGCATACTTCCTCGCATCTTCTCACGAAGGACAAAGGGCATGAGCTCGTGCCGCGAGACGTGAGTGGGAAGAGCATGCGGGGTCGCGCGGAGAACGGTCAAGCCGCGGGTTCTCTGTCTGCCGCGCGACAAGCACGATCGGGTGCTCGGCGCGGTGAAACGCTTCTTGCATAAAGGGATGCGGGGCGGATGGCGGGTCCGACGACTCAGGGATCGTTCAGAAGCGATCCGCACTCATACGAGAGGCTCCGGACATATGGGCCGGGGACGAGGCAGAGAGTTGGTATGCGTGGGGCGGCAATGGTCCGCATCCCCAATCAAAATATCCAAAGCGCGAGGCCCTGCCGTCCCGCCTCTTTGTTGATTGGCGCAACCGACTCCACTTCGTGGAGCCGGCCGGTTGCGCGTTGTTTGATCGTCCACGGCGACTCCGCTGCGCGGAGCCGGCCGCCGTGGACGTTTGCTGTTTCGCCGGCCGCCGATCGCGTTGGTCAAAAATTTCGGACGCGATGCGCGAGGCATCACGTCCGGATGGTGACGTTCTTAATCCGAACTGGTCGCAGATTAACGTCTTACGCAGACCATTCTGCCGCTGGGCGTGCGGACGGCCCTAAAGCCGGTATGCCGTTTGCACCATCCCTGATTTTGCCCGCCCCAGATGCAGCGGCCGGTGACGCTGCTGCGATGGCGGTTCGGGCCGCAGCCACCAAGGGCGGCAGCGGGTGTGGCGGCATATGACAGATCGATGGCGATAAGTGCAGCAAGACCGAGTAGAGGCGCGAAAAGCTTCATCATGGCAAAGTCTCCGTTGGGACGTGCGATATTGATTATTTTGCGCACGTCATCGCCAGTTTCCCGCTGTTATCCTGAACTCGGGATTAATGCCGTTCAGTCGAATTGACGCGAGTTGAGACGTGAATGTCCGCCAACGATGCAGCCAGAGAAACGGATTATTTGTTCCCCTGCACGAGAACATCAAGCTGAGGGCGGTCGGTCCCGTTCTTGGGTTCGACCGAATACATATAATCGCCCCACCAGGGCCCAGCCGCCCAATACGTCCATCCGATCCAGACGTCCCGGTTGTCGGACATATACTTTATCAGCGCGGCGCCTTCGCGAAGGGCTGGCTCGGCGGACGAAAAACCGAACTCGCCAAGAAAGCCGCGCGCGTGATTTTGACGGGCCCATTCGGTGAAGGCCTTGAGCCGTTCGCTTCCCGATCCCGGGACGGCGTCCGGCGATGTGCCGGAACTGTTGGAGTCGAGATATTGATGAACGTCATAGGCGAAGTTGTTCTCCGGATCGACGACGCCGGTCATGACGCGCGCGTTCGGGGTTGTGGTCCACGAATGCGCGCCGGTCCAGTAGGAGCCCGGCACCAGCAGCAGTTGCTTGGCGCCGGCCTGGCGGATGGCGGCAATCGCGGCGTTCGCGGCCGGCAGCCACTCCTCCGCCGTCTGCTCGTGCGGCTCGTTCATGAGATTGAAGATAACGTTGGGCTTATCTTTGAGCCGCTTCGCGGTTTCCGACCATGCCGCGACGAACTCTTGCGTCGCCGCCGCGTCGCGTCCGATGAGGCCGGATTGCGTTCGGCCGAACTGATGAAAGTCGACGATGATAATCGCGTCGATGTTGGCGGCCTTGTCGATCAAGGCGACAAACTGCTTCCAGTCGGCCGTCGGCGTCGGGTCCGGAACGCCGCCTTCGAATTGGAACAGTCTCTGCATCAGCACCGGGAGCCGGAAATAGCGAAAACCCTTGTCGCGGAAATATTCGATCTCTTTGATCGTCGGGAAAACGTAGTCGAAATTTATCCGGCTCTTCTTCGCGTTGAGTTCCGCACCCGACAGGTTGACGCCGGTCATCCACGCCGCTTTGCTGTCTGCAATTGCAGGCGAAGCCGAAAGGCAGGCGATGGCTACGAGCGCAGCGCGCCAGATTTTCTGAATCGGAAACATCATGAGACGGTATCTCTCGCGACTGGAAAAAGCCGGATGGACTTCAGCGCCATGGCAGGCTTCTCGATGAAGTGCCATGACAGTGAAGCCGGCACGAGGGTGGCAAGAAACGCGACGAGCGCTTGCGCCAAGGGATGCCAACCAGGAAGGAGCTGGATGGTCATTTGCTGAATAGGATAGGCGTAAATGTAAATTCCGTACGAGTAGTCGGGAAGCGCATCCAGTCTTGTCAGCACGCGTGCAGGGCGGAAAGCGAGCCACAACGTGAGCAGCGAAATCGCGGCTGCTGCAAAGATCGTGTTTGTCGGCGTGCGCATCAACGCTGCCGCAAGCGCGATCGCGATCACCACCCAAAGCAGTTTGGGGCCGCTTCGTTTGCTCGCCTGAAACCACCCGCCGATGGCAAACGGGACGAACAGGGTGAGGAAATTGGTGGCCTGCACCGGGATCGTGTGACCGAGCGCGGTAGGCACTCCATAGCCAAGAGCACACGCGAAGCCGGTGGATATGATCGCTCCCGCGAAAATTATGCCGGTCCGATATGATAAAACGAAGAGCACGAAAACGAGGAAGTAGCTCGCAACCTCATATCGCAGCGTCCACAGCGAACCGTTTGCATATGTGACGGCGTGATTCTGGAATGCTCCGGGAAGCGAATATTCAGTCGAGAGCAATGTGCCTGAACCGAAGATGTAGCGAAGCGTCTGCCGGTCGGTGATGAATTGGCTGAAACTCAGCGTCGAAAACGCCGATATGACGAGCGCCGTTACCAGCGTGCAGACAATCAGACCCGGAAAGATCCGCAAAAAACGTGCTTGCCAGAATTCTAGAGCGGACCGCCGTTGCGCAGACGCGCTGATTAGATAGCCGCTTATTGTGAAGAACATCACGACTGCAGACCATCCGAGGTCCAGGCCTGTGAGGTGCGTGTAGACGCCCTGAAGATCACGCAGCCCATATGAGTGAGCCAAGATGACAGATGTTGCGGCGAGCCAGCGCAACGCTTGAAAGTTGTTTGCGTGGCGAATGGGACGCGATGTCGAGGGTGCGTCCCCTCTCGCATCAGATTGCTCGTTGGGAAGGGCTTTTTTCAAATCCGAAACAACCCCCGCTGTTAAATTGCTCGCAGAGCAGCCGCACGAAATTTGCAGCTCGATGTCTAATGAGCCATCGCGTGTTCAAGAGCCGGCGTTTCGCGCGGCGTGCGCATCGCACTCGGATTAGACAGGCATTAGACAGCGATGCGAATGCGGCGATTCATCTCCCGTGCGTGCGGGGGTGCATGTGATCGCTGCATTCGTTTCGATGTGAAACAAGTTTTGATAAAACGCGGCAAAGTCTCACGTCGAACAGAAGAGAGGAAATGTGATGCTTTGCTCGCATTGCTCTCTCCGAGCTGTTCCAGGTTGATCAGGGTTTTGCGATTGGTTGCGGGAAGTCGAGCACTTCCTCGGTGTAGGTTTCGACAACCTGGCTGATCGGTCGGCCATCGGGAAGCGTCAGCACGGCCACGTGCTGAAGCACATGGTGTGGAACAACGAGTGGAACTCCGTCGTGCGGTTTCGTTAGGGTGCCGGCCATCTCCCAATTGTGGGGCAAGGGCGACCAGAGAAGCTTTGCGGAAAGTGTGTGCCGTCGAAACTTGAGCGACTGCGCAGCGCGACCGAATGCGATGTCGCTCGTCTCGAGCATATGATTGATCTCCGGAGTGAGGCGGCTTGGCACGTACCAGTTGTCCGCTTCGGAAAGCACATGGCCTCCGCAACTCAGACGGACTTGGCGATATCGGATTGGCTCCGTAGGACTGACACCAAGTATTTGGCGTTGTTCGGCGGAGAGGGGCTTTTCGGCACCGTGGACGAACTCGGCGATGATACGCGCCGGGGGTGATGCAAGCCTGTGATCTTCGCACCAACGATCCAGAGTGAGCGTGGCGCTATCGTGGCTCAGAAGTTCGGAATTGAGTGTTTCGAGCAACGCCAGAGCCTCAAGGCGTGTGGTCGGCCCGTCCGTCCAGACGAAGTTCTTGCTGTTGTCGGCGATGGCGATATGAGAGGACAAAAGAGCCGTGACGGTGATGAACGATGAGAGGGCTACGGAACGTATTTTGGGTTTCATCAATCTCTCCTCGTTGGAGCCATAGTTCCTAGTCTTGGATGAGCAAACGCACCGTGACTGTCGGAAGTCCTGCCAACTTCGGTGAATGCGCGACGTTTGTTACTAGGGCTCGGCCAAAGCGGCGAGGGAAGGATTGCCGCGTAATGTCGTCAGATCCTTGCAAAGGCCCTAATAGAGTATGAAAATGCGCGCTTTCGCGTTGTGAGAGGCCTGCAATGCGCCGATGGGTTTTATTGATCGTTTTTCTGTGTTTGTCCGCGGGAGCTTTCGCCCTGGCGCAAGTCTTCCATTTCCGGTTACCTGGTGACGAGGTTTTCGAGGCTCACAAATCGGCTTCCGAGGCGGCGGCACCTGTTTCGGTCGCCAATGCTCCGGCAGCTGGATCAAAGGCCGATGCCGATGCCGGCTCGTCAGCTTCGGGGCAGGCTGGCAACGAACCGGACAGAAAAGAGAAGAGCATCGAAGGATCAGCCGGCGATGGCGTGAAGCTTGATCTTGCCGAGGTCTCGACGTCGGGTGCGACTT
This sequence comes from Hyphomicrobium sp. DY-1, assembly GCF_047497105.1. Lineage (NCBI taxonomy): Bacteria > Pseudomonadati > Pseudomonadota > Alphaproteobacteria > Hyphomicrobiales > Hyphomicrobiaceae > Hyphomicrobium > Hyphomicrobium sp. DY-1. Next base: position 2,329,200 of record NZ_CP134870.1, read on the forward strand.
CGGTTTTTGCGGGACGTGCCGCTCCGGGTAGCTCAGTCACGGTGTTTGAAGGCGATGTCGCGGTGGCGACAGCCAAGGCTAATGACAACGGCGACTGGTCGCTTGCAACGGATCACAAGTTTGCTGGCCCCGATCCGAAGTTCAGCTTGCGGAGTGGCACATTCAAGATCGCAAGCGAAACGTCGGCCGAGGATAACGGCTCTCACGCCAAACCGGCGGCGGCGCTGCCCTCTCAGACAGCCGTGAGCGATGCCGCTCAGCGCGGGACGTCACCATCGCTCGCTCTGCTTAAGAATTTCGAGAACGTCGTCGCATCGGCGCGCGAGGAGGCTGCTGCGCAAGCGCAGACTGGAAGCTCGGTGACGGCGACGGCGACCGCGCCTCCTCCGGCATCGCAGAACAGCGGCGCGGTGCCGGAGGTTCAAGCATTGGCGTCGACGCCGCCCGAGGTCGCAAGTTCCGAGCACCCGCAGTCGGCGACGATACCTGTTCCAATGACGTTCGTTTTCGACGAAGCGACGCTGACGTCCGACGGCGAGAAGACAGCAAAACTTCTGCTCGATTATGTGCAGCTGAAGAAGTTCAAATCCATTTCGCTCACTGGGCACGCGGATGAGCGCGGGACGGCCGAATACAACATGGATCTGTCACGCAAGCGGCTCGATACGGTTGCGGCGTACTTGCGCAACGGCGGCTACGACGGAGAGCTGAAACTGATCCCAGAGGGCGCGACGCAGCCATTCATGGGCATCGACCGCTCAAAGTTTTCGCGCGATGACCTGATGCAGCTCGACCGGCGGGTCGAATTGCGCAACGCCATGTGAGTACTGGAATGGGAATTGAATTTGCAGGGCGGCCGGCGGCGCGCAGCGCCGGCCGCTGATTTGCCGTCGTTACGGCGAGACCATGTTGAGATCGCCGACATCGACCTTCGTGCTGCCGGCCGGAGCCGTGAATGTGAAGGTGTCAGGTGAAATCTTCGGAGCGGCGTTCCAGTGGAACATGTTCGTTTGCGCCGGGCCGTCGACACTGTGATAGACGAGCTTGCAGAAAAGCGGCTTGTCGCCTTGCTCCATCCAGACCTGCCAAGTGTCGTCTCCGGATGCTCCGGTGACCGTAAACTTGTCGCAAGACTTGCCGTCGACGGACTCGTTGCCGGCAGCCTTGATCGTCGTGCCGTCGTTGCCGCTGACGGCGTCATGCACGACGCCCATGAAATTGAGGACTTGAGAGTCGATGCCGAGCTCGCCGGCGAAGAACCCGAACGCCGCTGAAAGCGAGCCCGGAGCGGCGTTCTGCGAATATTTCTTCTGTTGGGGATCGTAGATCGTCAGCACGGTGCCGTCTGAAATGACGACGTAGGTGTTGGCGTTGAGCGAGATGTCGGCGCGCAATGCGGTCGGCTGACGAAGGATAAAATGGCCAGTGCCGTGATAAAGCTCGTTGCCGTCGGAGGTGGCGTTGAATTTCGTCTCGAAATCCATAGGATTGTTTTGCAGGTAATCGTCAAGCTTTTTGAACGCGGCCTGCGCAGCGTCGCTCGTTTGTCCCTCTGCAACGCCGGTTGCGGCGAGCATCAACGCCAGAAATGGGTAGGCAAAAAATCGAAACGACATCTGCGTGTCTCCAAGGTTGCGCGTCTGATTTCCCCCGTCGCCTGTCACTTTAGGATGCGGCGATGATCTCCCCATGGGTGGTCTCATCCCAGCGTTAATTTTGGGTGCCAATTTTCCTTGTTCGTCAATTCAATTGTCGAAAGTAAATGCCGTTTCTGCGGAAATATTTAAAAAGGGCAATTCAACCGGGGGGATATTGATCGTCGCCGACCTGTTCAAGCCAATCGACGGTTTTACCGTCCACTGACTCTTGAATGGCGATGTGCACCATGCTGCTGGTGGCCGCGGCGCCGTGCCAGTGCTTCTCACCGGGCGGAAACCAGACGACATCGCCGGGATGAATGTCTGCGGGTGGTTCGCCGTCGCGCTGCACCCAGCCGCGACCTGCGGTGACGATAAGGGTCTGTCCAAGCGGATGGGTGTGCCATGCTGTTCGGGCGCCTGGCGAGAATGTGACGATGGCGCATGCAACACGAGCGGGCGCCGTGGCCTGCACAAGAGGTTCGATGTGGACGTCGCCGGTGAAGTACTCTGAGGAACCGCGATTGTTCGGTCGCGAGCCGTTTCGCCGGATGTCCATCGGATACGATTTCCTCAATGTCGAAGTCGGAACTGAATTGCGCTGTGTCCCTAGGGGCGATGCCGTGCGGCGATGATCTAAACGATATTTCATGATTTGTGGAACTCGTGCGAATTGGGAACCGGAATTTTCATTCATATCTATTTTGAATGTCGTCTGTCGCTTGGGCGTTGTCGAACGCCGGTAGTCTTCGCATTACGCTGTGGGCTGTCCAATTTGTAAGGCGACAAGCCGGAACCGAAACTTTCAAGGACGAGTTTTTACGGACATGAAAAAAATTCCGCTTCTCCCCCGCTCGCTTCACTCCGCCATCCTTCTTTCGGCTTTAGCCTTGGGTATCGGTCTGGTCGGCACAACAGCGTCGGTCGTCGCTCATGCCGACGATGACGATCCCGAACTTGCTTTCAATGGACATTGCCGCGAATGTCACGCCTTCGATAAGGGCGACAATCGTATCGGTCCCACACTCTATGGTGTCGTAGGCCGCAAGGCCGGCACCGTTCCAGGTTTTGACTATTCGGAATCTCTCAAAGACTCGGGCATCACTTGGAACGTGCAAAATCTCGACCAGTGGATTACCAATCCGAATGCGGTCGTTCCCGGCAACAATATGGGCGCAATCTTCAGCGGCCTGTCCGACAAGAAACAACGTGCGCTGATCATTAAGTTTTTGGCGAGCGACACAAAGAAAAAGACGGGCGGCAATTAAGTCTCCCATCTTTTTTCCCGGATCTGTTCGAGAAGATTATTCGGCTAGTTGCGCGCGCGGTCCCGGCGGTAGCGCGCGCGATGGCGATAGCAGCGTTTCGCGCCGATCTTGCAGGCGATCTTTGGGCCTGCAGTGTAGCCGATGACGCCGCCTGCCACGAGGCCGACCGGTCCGAAAACAACTGCACCGGCAAGACCCCCAAGCGCGGCGTCCGTTACGCGTTCATGGGCGCTGGCGGCAACCGGCGCGACGATGATGCCGGCGGCAAGGACAAGACATCCTGCAAACGTCTTCATGATCTGCTCCCTCGTTGTCGTCCCCCGCGGACGGTATTGATTCCCAATCTATAGCATCATTTGCGATTCGGGCTTTGATCGCGCGCTACGTAATGAGAATCCAGAACGTGCACAAATGGTTCCGCATGAATGCAGCGATCGACAACGCCCTGTTGCCGATCGCTGACAATGCTTGTGCTCAGCTCTTCACGAACGCGAGCAGGTCCGGATTGATGACGTCGGCGTGTGTGGTCAGCATGCCGTGCGGAAAGCCCGGATAGATCTTGAGCGTGTTGTTCTTCAGCAGCTTCGCCTGCAGGAGGCTCGCATCGGCGTATGGGACAACCTGATCATCGTCGCCCTGAAGGATGAGTGTGGGGACGGTGATCGCCTTCAGATCTTCAGTCTGATCGGTTTCAGAAAACGCCTTGATGCCTTCATAGTGAGCCTTGGCGCTGCCCATCATGCCCTGGCGCCACCAGTTCTCGATCACGGCTTGCGAGATTTTCGCGCCGCTGCGGTTAAAGCCGTAGAAGGGACCTGACGCCACATCGAGAAAAAATTGTGCGCGGTTGGCAGCGAGCGCGGAGCGGAATCCGTCAAAGACTTCGATCGGCGTTCCGCCGGGGTTGGCGTCCGTTTTGACCATCAGTGGCGGAACGGCGCTGACGAGAACAGCTTTGGCGACACGGCCTTGCGGCTCACCGTATTTCGCGACGTAGCGAGCAACCTCGCCGCCGCCGGTCGAATGGCCGATATGGACGGCGTTTCTGAGGTCGAGGTGTTGAGTGACGGCTGCAGCGTCTGCGGCGTAGTGGTCCATGTCATGGCCTTCGCTGACCTGCGACGAGCGGCCGTGGCCGCGGCGGTCGTGAGCAATGACGCGATAGCCTTTCGATAAGAAGAACAGCATCTGCGCGTCCCAGTCATCGGCGGATAGCGGCCAGCCATGATGGAACACGATGGGCTGAGCGTCTTTCGGGCCCCAATCTTTGAAGTAAATGGTTACACCGTCCTTGGTGGTGACTGTCTCTAACATGGCGTGATCCTCTCACTGGGAAAAGGGAAGGGCGGGCTGAGACCTGGAGGAATTTCGGCATCCCGGCAAGCGGCGGAAGCGACATGAAAGTGCGAATGAGAAAATACGCCGGGAATTCGATGCCGAAATGCGAATTTCTATCGTGCGATCCATGTCATCGTGTCTTTAGCCGAGCGCTCTGCCGCACGATGGCATGCCGCTTTCATTTTCCCGGCGGGCGCTCGCGTTCGTTAGACGCGTCGATAGGCGAGAATTTTGATAGAGTTTAATTGGACGCGCGGCGGGCTCTGGCAAGCCAGCTTCGCTCGCCTGCGCGAGCGATCTGTGGTTTCGCAAGGCGCTATTTGTTGGCCGTCATAACGGGGGCGAGGCGCATCAGTTCTTCGACGCGGGCGCGCTCTTTCTGGAATTCGGCGAGGTCCTTGCCTTCGAGCTTGCGCTCGCGCGGCACCTGGATCGACATCGGATCGACGAAGCGATTGTTGACGAGCACCTCGAAGTGCACGTGGGCGCCGGTCGACAGGCCCGTCGAGCCGACGAAGCCAATGACTTGGCCTTGCCGGACTTTGTCGCCCACATGGAATTTTCCGAACCGGCTCATATGTGCGTAGGCCGTCTGGTAGCCGTTGGCGTGACGGATGCGGATGTAATTGCCGTAGTAGCCTTTGCGTCCTTCCTCTTCGATCGTGCCGTTGCCGGCGGCGATGATGGGGGTGCCGATGGCGCAGGCCCAGTCGACGCCCGTGTGCATCTTCCGTGTGTTCAGCAGCGGGTGGAAGCGGATGCCGAAACCGGACGTGAGGCGCACGTCTTCACCGCGGACGGGCTTGCGGATGAGGAATTTTTTCGAGTCGTTGCCGGTGTCGTCGTAGTAATCGACCACGCCGTCTGACGAACGAAAGCGGTAGAATTTATAGACCGTCCCGCCGCTCGACAGCGCCGTATAGAGCAACTCGCCTGGCGGCCCATCGGGGGATTGATCGTCTTTCATGTCGAAAAACATCTCGAGGGTGTCACCCGGACGGACGCGGCGGCGGAAGTCGGTGTCGAAGGCGTTGATGCTCAAGATCTTCTGAATGGTCGCCTGCGGAATATTCTGCTTGCGCGCCGCATTGTAGACGGCGGCGTAGAGCGTCGCGCTCTGAGGATCGTCGTCGCCGTTGGCGGCGTGCTGAAGCTCTTCGTCGAAGGGCGGCTTCGACGAGCCGACGAATTCGCCGGCAGCGCTGCGGCTGACGGTCACGAGATGATCGTGGCCGTCGGAAAAGATCGAATACCGCGCCGGCTCCATCTTGTTGGGATCGGAGAGCGAAGGAACCAGCGTGATGCGGACTTCTTGGCCGGGAACCAAAGCGTTTTCGGAGAAAATGCTGTGTCCGGCCTCGATCATGCTGTGAACGTCCCATTCTGGCGCGCCGGCCTTGGTGAGAATTTTGGCCAAGGTATCTTTGGGGCCGACAGAAACAACGATGACTTTGCCGCCTTCGAAGTCGTCGGTCGGCTCATCGGGGGCCTCCGCCGATTTGTAGATGTCGGTCGTGTTTAAGTTGTCCGTCGTCGAGGCTTTCGGCTGCCAGCCGGC